>NZ_OZ221289.1:0-454062 GCF_965118125.1 Pararobbsia alpina | reverse complement strand
CCTTACAAGTGTCGACGAAGTCAACTGCCGGAATTATCTCAAGCAATTGCGATTGGCTGTTGATCACGTGTTCTCACAAGTACCCAACATCGCAGCGCCGATCGTAACGAAGGAAAACGTGACATGGATGGGTAACCTCGAAGTGCCTTGAAACAGGGTGCTCTTACGGCTGCGATACGGACGCTGACCTGCGCGTCTCTTATTCAAAGCGCACGGCACGATGTTGTTCCAACCATTGCAAGCGTCGATCTACACAGAGTCGGGGAGCCGATGTCGCGATTCGATCCAGCACGTTGGGTAATTCAGTAGATTTGCCGATCGCGCCGGGCCCCAGCACCAACCACAGCATTTCCAAACATTGAACTGGTGATTTTTCTGGTATTTGCGTTTGCGCTAGCACGTACACAGCGCTGACCCCATTCGTCAAAGGGACCAAGTAAGGTCTTATTTGATCGAAAGCTTGTACAAACGACGCTCCGGTGCTAACACATAGCTCGACCAATTCCTCCGAAACAGAGGCATGTCGGAACCGAATCTCGCTTGGCCAGATTTCGTCAAACAGGCGGCTAAGGTGTGTTTCCCAAGCCTCGGCTGGTGAGGTCCCGATATGGGGAATCCATTTTCGGAAGCACTCTGCCGCGCCTGCGAGCACCGACAGCGGTGCCTTCTCGAAAACGTTTCTTACCTCGGACGCGAGCACTGGGGGCTTGGACCCGGATGCGTTTGCCTCCCAATGAATCAGAGGATGCACAAGCCTTGATGCAGCAACTACATTCATCTGCCCGTCAAAACGGCACTCGCATACGGAGCGGATCAGCTGGGACTTAAAAGCTCTCGTCGCCGAATAGCCGAGTTGAGCGCCACCGAGTAGCACCGCTCGGAGCGCGATGCCCTCGAATCCATGGTCGTCGAGACGGGCTCTTAAATGGCAAAGTCCAGCTCGCCAATCTACCGCTAGCGTGTATCCGGCATTGTGCGTCAGGGCGCCGCAGCCTAAGAGACCTGCGTTTGTGCGCGATGCAGCGACCCTTCGAAGTCTTAAGCGATCAGTTTTCAGTACCTTTGAATCCGCCGTTCGTGCGTTGATCGACACTAAAAGCCATTCGACAAGCCGACCCGAGGGTCGGTTGATCACTCGGTCATACAGCCGATCGATATCGTCTTCATTCACCGGCTCCTCATGCTGTTCGGCGATAGACCAGAGCCGATCCCACCATCGTCGTTGCTCCAGGATGTCGGTGACACGGTTCGCGAAAACACCCATCAAATGCGACATAGGAGAAAGCAATCCAGCGACGAAGTCATCCGGCGCTGCGTTGATATGCTCGAACGAATCGACCACCATCGTCGAGATGTCCGCATTCGCCTCCCTGCTCACAATCGTCAACGAGACTAGGGCCACTGATCGAGTGGCCATTTGTGTAATCGACAAGTGGCATAAATGCACGTTTTGCGCTCTCAAGCCAGTAGTAGCCCGAAACCGCCGAGCCGACCAGCATCGCACCCAAAAACCAAAGCGGGACATTGTGGAGACCGCGCGGACGATTGAGCCAAAGGCACATGAGCTTTCTCATAATGTTCTTCATCTGCTCCCTCGCGTTATTGCTTCATCATTTCGTCGGCGCGTCAGCTCTTCTCGCCATTGCCACTTGAGCCTGTTCTGCCTCGAGCGACGTCTGCTCGGTAAGCAGGTGCTGGGACGTCGATCGACTTCTTTTGGGCTCGATATTCGGCAGCGTAAGAAACGTCATCCATTTGCCATCGATCGTATTCGCGCATTTCATGACGAGAGAATTCGTGTTCTCCTCGTAGCTTGACGCCCTCAATCTCCAGGCCACCGACGTTGACGAAGATGCCCTCGATCTCGTCGACAACCGTTTGGATGGCGAGACGGGCACCTTGATCTAAATATACGTCGCGCTCGCATAAAAGGACGACGTCGATGGAATAGGACTCGTCGAGATTTGCTATCTCGATTGATCGTGGTCGAAGCAAAAGGTAGATCTCTGTGACCCGAGGGGCCCGCGCCAAGGTTTTCCGAATTGCTTCCTCCGCGCCGGCCACTTTCAAACGTCGATTAAATTCGTCCGGCAGCGCCGACCGTGTGTACCGGGTAGCAAGCCAGTCCATCAAATCCTGGCAACTGCGCCAATCAAGCGTCAGGTCCTGGGATGGGCGCGTCCCCACGAGTGCACCGCGCGGCACCTGTACCCGATCCCACGGGCGCAAAAGCAGATGCTGCTGAACGTTCATCAATGGAACTGCGAATTTGCGAAAGCTCTTGAGAAATGTGTCGGCGGGGTCCGGCTTGCCGTCCTGGATTGTCGCGACCGCAAACTCGACGAATGGCTCGCTTTCATCGACAAGACTGACTACGTCGCAGGTCTGACTGATTAGTACAGCGCAACTCGTACCAAGTCCCAGCGATTCTGCGAGTTCGTGGCAACCGTGTCGCTGAAGAACATGGACGACCGCAATACGAGCGCGGTCATCTGCGATCGCGCCTTGTCGCCATCCCGTGTCATTGAGCAGCTTGCCGATGGGCTCATGGCTTTCGGTCAAGGCATCCTCTTACTGTCCGAATCCGCGCGAAACCATATCGTCGAGATCGTGTGATCGCGCAACCTGCTGGCGACTCTCGCGCGCAATGGCTGCAAACGCTGCACGACAGCGTATCTCATCTATCGTATTCTCAGTCAGAAGAGTGTATAGGTTGCGCCCTTCCTCCGCCTGAAGTGACGTGCCATGAAGCCGCGATCCAAGCGCACCGACAGCGAATTCATTCCAATAGCGTGCGAGTCGCTCGAGCACCGTGAGACGCGCCAACGCGTCCTCGTTCACCTGACCTGCGTAGTCGGGGCTAGACCAGTTATAGATCGACTGACGCGTACAGCGAAGCACTTCGGCAAGCTCTTTCGTAGACAGCCCGAGTCCAGCCTTCACGCTCATCAGTCGCTCGCGCAATGAGATCGCACGACGCGGAATGCTGGCGCTCGCAACGCGGGCGTGGATGGCGAGCGCGATCGCCCGTAGCTGCTCGATCGGAAGGTCCGCGTGGTCGACAATAAAACGCAACGGTGTCAGTTCATCGTCGCGCAATTGGTAGCCCGCCGAGATGACGATCGAATTGCTGGAGGGCTCCGGGCGCGATACCGCGCCGCCCGTTGCCACTCCAATATCGGCGAACAGCGGTAGGTTCCAGTTCGATCCGAATAGTCGATCCCGTTGAATTCCTTGAAGTGTTGTTTGCATCACTTCTCTCCTTCCTTCCAGAAGGTCTGGCCGCGCACGCTCGTATATTTCTTGAACATGGAGGACTGTGACATGTGCAACATCTGGGCAGTCGCAACCAATCCGTCGATATCCAACGCCTGCTGTACGGGCGCCGACACGTCGACATCGAGGTAGCCGACGAGAGCCGTTGGTTCTGCCGTTCCGAGTTCACGTGACTCTTGCAGGCGTGCGGACGGCTCAATCTCGGCGATCATGGAAAAGTTCGGTGGCATCGGCGCCAACGGGCTTGCGGTCAAACTGAACCGGGAGACGGCGACGTGGGGGATCGGTTGACTGATGCTATAGGCGATCTCATGTACATCACGGGTCATCGTCGAGCCTGGTAACGGCTCGACGAGCGTCGACACATCGAACGTAAAGAAATCGGAAACCTTCATCCCATTCTCAGGCAGCACGATGTCCCAATAGCGAAGCCCCAGCCGCTCGATGAACTGTCCTGAGCGTACGGCCCCCAGTGCGTTGAGTACGCCGGCGAACATTGCGATGAAACCTGACGAGTCGGTATATTTACTAACGTGCAGCCCGAGGACGTCGGGCGTCAAAACGACGCAAGCAGACCCATCCGCCGATAGAAAATGGTAGCGTGGAGACGTCTGTTGGCGTGCGACTCCAGCCTGCGTATCAAATAGAAAGCCAAACTCATGAGCGCGATGGAGTCGCGGAAAATTGGGCGTGAGAGGTTCCTGAAGTGCAGCAGCAAGCGGCTCGATGTTGAGAATGCTTGCGAGGCGAAGCTCAGCGACGACGTAGGCAAGTGGAGCTTTGCTCCAGCTTCCGAGGCTCGGCATGGTCGATTCCTTGTCTTTCGAGACATTGTATAACTCGGTTATCGGCCATTTGACATTTTTTTTTACACTCAGTTCAACGCTGATAATTCTTATTATCAGCGTTGTGTTTGCTATGCGAAATTGGGGGTAGGGCGCTATCGTTGCGGGTCGGAACTCCACCCGACAAGGCTTACCGAGGATCTGCACCCATCCACGCTGCCGCACTCTCGACTCGACACCGTCACCGAAGCTGGAATCCGGCGCCTCATCGGCCATGAAGTGCGCGAGAGCCGCACGCTCGACTACAAACGCGACTGGCCACATAGTAAGGAGGCCCGCGCCGAAGTAGCCAAGGACGTGTGTGCCTTTGCGAATTCGCTTGGTGGCGATCTTGTGTTTGGCGCCGACGACAAGCAGACCGGCGTGGCGGTCGAACTGCCCCGGTCCGCCTTGAAAACGTCGACGCCGAGTTGCTCGCGCTCACGAGCGCACCACGTGATGGGTTGGAGCCGAATATATTCGGCGGTCTGCACATTCATCCAGTGCCGATCGCCTCAGGGCGCTCTGTCATAGTCCTGCGTGTCTCCCCACGTCCAGCCGCGCCCCATCGGGTGGTCAAAGACAACAATTTTTACGCTCGCATGTCGACCGGCAAGGAGCCAATGGATATCCAGGGTATCCGTAGTGCGTTCGCCGTAAGTGCTACGTTGTTCCCGTTGCGACCGTGACGCGCGTCGAGGCACACGACATCGACACATTGGCGAACGCAGCACACAATCTGCGCCAAACGCAGCCAAGCAACGTCCCACTTGATCGTCCGAAAGTGAACTTGCACGGCATTCTTTGCATGGGCGTGCAAGGCGGTGGTGAACGTACCGCATATGGGCAGCTTTACAGGAATGGCTCAATAGAACTTGCTGACGGCGCGCTGCCCCGCCCGCGCTTTTCCAACGAGCACGCTGATCAACGGGAAGTCGTCTATCCATGCCTTATGAGGTGCCATTAATCCGCCGCGGCTTTCGGGCGTTCGGACGCACGTTTCAAGAGCTCGATATTCCCGGGCCGTTCTATCTCATACCGCGCTGGGTGTTTGCGCACGGCACCGTGATTGGCTTCAACGCTACCGTAGACCGCAATAAAGTCGTCAATTCGCCGAGGCGCACGAGGTCGACCGCCGTGAATCCTTGCTGGGCAACGGTTCCCGGGACGCGAATTGAACGTGTCAATTGCCCGGACTCCGGACATTGATGAGAATCCCGAAATGCGCACTGTCCGCACGTCATGCGCGACTGCGAGGCAAACCGAGAACCGGCCGGCGGCCCCAAACCGGCCACAACCCGCCGTTAAACGGGCGGGGGGCGTCCGCCGTCGGGCCGCTCCAATACAGACAATTGAGACGTCCCTGGATCCTGTGCTGCTGATCGCAGCGTCGGAAGGTTCCGGTGAGAGCGCTTGCTCCGGTCGATTAGAACATTGGATATCCATAACACGTAGCCTGTACGAAATTTGAAACATTCTTTCGTACGGGGCTTTTCGTTACGTTGCGTCATTCAATGCACACGTATTGGCATCAAACGATGCTATATTGCGCACATTGAAACGGAGGTCGGTATGCGTACCACGATCGCTTTGGATGACGACTTGATTGCAAAGGCCCAGGCCTATACCGGTTTGGATGAGAAGAGCGCGCTCGTGCGCGAAGCGCTAAAGGCGCTCATTCAGCGCGAAGCAGCGCGCCGTCTTGCAGCGCTCGGCGGTAGCAATCCAGATATGGAAGACATTCCCCGTCGGCGAGGTGGCGAGGAATGATTCTCGCGGACACGTCGATTTGGATCGATCACATTCGCGCCCCTCAACCCGTCCTGGCGCACTTGCTCAACGACGGGAAGATCATCATGCATCCGATCATCGTTGGTGAGCTTTCGTTGGGAAGCCTTCCGAACCGGACAGAGTTCCTCGCGACGCTTCACGATATGCCGATGGCGACGGCGGCAACCGACGAAGAGATTCGTTACTTCATCGAAAACGCGAAGCTCTACAGCCGCGGGGTGGGATACATGGATGTTTCGTTGCTAACGGCTGTTCGCCTAACCCCGAACGCCCGGATCTGGACTCGCGACAAACGCCTGAGGCAAATTGCTTCTGAACTGTCCCTAGATGCAGTCTTGAGCCACTGAGAAGCGCTCAGTAGGGTGCGCAATATCCATCGTCGCCCTACACCCCTAAGAGGTGGATCGCGTGCGACGGCTTCGTCGCCTATTCCATGCCCAATGTATCGAATACCGCCTGCAGACGCGCCGATACCGATGACAGTGAAGTCCGGTGAATGCGCGGGCGACATGGACGAACTGACGGCGGTGGTCATTGGACTTGAGGAGCGCGGGTGACATACGGTTATCGCATGCAAGAGCACACCTGAGCAAGGATTGCGCGCCGGTTGAATATAAAACTTCCGGTCACATGTCGCATTCCCTTCAGAACACGGTTTGCTCGACCGACGAGCGCGAGGCGCGCGCCCTGGCTACGAGGCAAGGTATGGTCGTTAAATAATTGTCTCGCTCTATCATCGCGAGTGACGATTCGGCACGGCCTGCGGGTGATCGAGTCACCACCGCGAAATCGATTCGAGTCTGATCTCTCACTGATCATGACGAGGTCGCAAAGCAGAAAACGTAACGCCCACGCCGCAGTCAAGTTGTGCACTCAGTCAACGGGATTCGATAGCGCAATCGGGAACAAATAATGGTACTCCGATCACGAACGACATCTCGTAGCTGGATCGGCCATGCCTGCACCATCTCGACCCTTTCGAGTCCGTTGGGGCCTCGGGAGTGAGAACGCCCCCAGAGCTCCGACCCACGTTGACGATTATCTGATCGATGTCGCATGCTGGGGTTCATGGAGCCAACACTTCGCGCGCGTGAAAATCAGGCGCAAGACGGACGGTAAGGTGATTTTTCCGTTTGAAGGGGCTGCGGTAGTCGGGCCGTTTTCGAGCGCAGGCGAGGCGCGTGAGAAGGGGGAGCAGTTCGCGCGTGATTTGGTCTACGCCGATATCAAAAACCCGGAATGACGGAACTCACGCGCAGGCCGTCGGTCGGAACGCAGCAGCCTAGCCGTGGGTGGACATCGTGCGTATCGCAGAACGGCAACCCCACGCAATGGCTGAGCCGTGTTCAAGAAGAGGTCGATCATGAATGTGCTCGTTGTTGACGACTATGAGGATACGGCGCAGGTGTTTGCGCAACTAGCCGAAGCGCTGGGACACCAGGCCTGCGTCGCAATCACCGCCGATGCTGCATTGCGGATCGCGAGCACTACTCCGCCCGATCTCATTTTTCTGGATATCTCGTTGGGATTGCAAGATGGCATCGAAGTCGGTCGCAGGATTCGGGCGGATCCTGGCGCCCAGGATTGCAAAATAGTGGCGATGTCTGGCTACGCCGACGTGATGTCGCGTTGCGAACCCGCACTCTTCGACGGGTTTCTACTCAAACCGGTTCGAATAAGTCAGTTGGAACGTTGGTTATTGCCGTTACGCTGACAGTAAGATTGGCTGTCACGCTGCGCTGGCCGCGCCACGAGCGGTACTCGAATCACGCTGACGGTGCGTTGACGTTTTCTCGCGCGAAGTCATTCTTCCAATCGAATCCGGCTGACAAGCTCGACGACCGAATGCGGCCGATGACCGGACATAGCCAAACAGGACTGAAGAGGCTGAATTGGGTCCTAGCGTGTCACGTCGCTCTAGGGTGGTTGTCGATCCGTGCGCGCTCGCTTTTTCGGCGCTTCCGCAAGCCACCATCGTAAAAACCCCCGAAACACGAGAGCGGATCTCGTCCGACGGAACTGCGTGCAGGCAGTTTGCGACCCGCGAGCCTCTCCCAACGGCGCACACAATACGGCGCTATACCTGTCGCCGCTTCCAGGCTTTGCCCGGCGTGGGTTCGTTCATGAGCCGCGAAGCGACGGTATCAGCCCATTCTGGGCGGTTGAGCACGAGTCAAGTCTGCGGATCTGCGATGCCATCAAGAGTGGCGCGCATACGCTCAACCGTTCGGTTCGAAGTCAGCCCTAGCCGGTAGGTCACTTCGTCAGCGGACTGGCCGGCTAGCAGCCGACGACGACAGTCGGTATTGCGTAATAGTCGTGGACTCATATCATCAGCGATCACATCGATCTGCTCGAGCGCGTCGCGAACGACGTTGCCAAGCGAGGCAACGGTGAACGGGTTGCCCCGACGACTGGGAAACAGCAAATCAGCGGGGCTATCGTAGGTAACTCGAATCGCGAGCCATTTCCCGATCGAGCTTAGCGCGAACTGCTCGAACTGCACAGTACGCGCGGGCCGCGAACCATGCGCTGCGATCGACACGTAGGGATGCGCCGACTCGAGATGAATATCGCTCAATGTGATGCGCTGGAATTCCGTGGCGGTTACGCCCGAACCGAGTAGGAGGGCGACCATTGCGCGGTTTCGCGACGCGCGTTCGTCGTCCGTCAAGCGCGGCTGAATCAACTCTTGGAGTTTCGCGTCCTCGAGCTCGTCGAGATATGCGGGCACCCCCTCTCCGTCGGGCCATCGGAGCCGTCGAAGCAGGTCAAATGCGGGGTTGTCATGCCGTACACCGATCTCGACCAAATGGCGGCAGAGACGGTCAACGAGCTTGGCGTAACGGATGCGTGTCGTCGTGTCTTCGGCAAAAAAGCCGCCTGGCGCGAGAAACGTGTCGACGTGGTCGCTACCAAACGTAGCGAGCGATGCGCCGTGATCGGTCAGGAATCGATTAAACCGCTCGAACATCGAACGGTGCTGCACGATCGATTGTGACGAGAACGGGCGTCGATCAGCGCCTTCGGCTTCACGTTCCTGCCATCGCGCATACGCGCTCGATGGATTCGAGCGCCAAAGGAGCAGATCCGATTCCATAAAGAACTTGTTTTATATACTGAAAATAGGCCAACCAGCCATCCGACGAATCTTCGATTCGCCGACCCCACGTAACCAATCCGGCGGCCCCATTTAGCGGTTGGCACGCCTTCGCAGGCAGCCTTTGCCCGCTCGTGGACACGAGGCCACTGTACGTTTACACAGTACATCAGCGGAGTTACGAATGGAAGGCATTGCGATGGCTGTCGCGACACGCTGGACATTTTCAATACGGCCTCGGGACGCCGCGACGCGCGTCCACCGAAGAGACGTCTCGAGGCACTGGACGGCCGGCGTCACGCACGTATTGTCGAATCGCGGCGGGTGGGTAAGCGAGGTGGGGTGGCCAGTGAGGCGACTTCTGCCGCATATACGAGGACGCGGGCTCGATGAACTCGACGCCATGACCGTCCCCGGGGGCGCTCGCCGCACGGTTTTCCTATAGGCACGTGGGCCACTCTCAGAGGCGGCGCGTCGCCATGACAATCTAGTGGGCTAAAGCGCCCACACCGCGCATCGGGACATAGAGCCAGCGAGCCACAAACGGGTAGATCGCGGATTGTGGCTCGCTCGCATCAACAAGCGCTGCTGCGTGAGACGGCGCCGCGGAGCAAAGGCGTGGTTACATCGTCACGCCGAGTGTTAGACCACCTTTCGCCAAAAACACCTTGATGTCATCAATCCCGCCCTGGCCCATGCCACTCAACGCGCGCAAGCCCGCCTCTGTCTGTTTGCAGAGGTCATAGATCGTGAAAATCTTCGCGTGCGTCAGTGCGTTGCGAGTGCGCATCTTCAGGTCGACATCTTGCAGCCCGGTCGTTTTCAGCGTGTCGACGCGCTCGGCACGGCTCGCACGATCGATATAGTCGTTGAGAATTCCGATTGCGGCCTTGGCGTCATCCTTGTTTGTGACCTTGATGCTCAGTTCCATGCGCTTTTCTCTCCTTGAGTCGTTTGCAAAAACGACGATTGTACGCAAGGCCGCACCAGTAGGATCGATCAGACAGGACCGCGCCTGCGGCCGATAGGAAGGACGTCCGACAATGAGAACATGGTCGACTCGGCTTGAGCTCGAGGGAAGACTTTTTTGGCGCCTGTCACCATTGACAACTGGACAACCGATGAAGCGGGGCGAAACAACGTTACAACGAGGTCGGCAGCCTATTCCACGACCGCCACGCGGTCGGCAATTTGACGAAGATCGGCTTCGATCCGCTTCATGTCGATCTGGCCTCTGCTACCGGCGGGAAGGGCGATCACCGCGTCAATCGATATTTCCAGTTCGCCTAACAGATAGTCGAGACGTTGCTTGTAGTGGTCGGCCGTGATTTCGTCATGCTCGCTAATACCCGGCGAGGTTTGCTCTTTAAGGACCATGCGAAGCGCTCCGTCTGCTGGTTGATACAGTGCATCTCTGCTTTCAATAACGACAGTCTCGCGTCGAGCTTTAGCCTTGAAGGCGGCGAAGGAACGGATGAAGTCCAACACAGTTCGTCGCTGCCCTAGTACGCGCCGCGACGCAGAGTCGAGTCGGCAAAGGCGGACGCTTGCCCAATGGAGACTCATGCGGCCTGATTGAAAGCGGAATGGCCCCCTCAAGCATCACGTGGATCGCAATTTGCTTCTGCTGAAGAGACGCTGTAGAACCTTTCGAAAAGACCATAGGAGGCGGCGATGAAACCTACACTCGGAGTCAGCTCCTCGCCACCGTTGCACACCGTCCCTGATACGTCCAGTCCGGCTTACGCGCAGCGCAATTCGCTCACGAGGATGTTCGACGCGTTTGCGTCGTTCGTTACCCGGTGGGCGGGATCTCCGATGGCATTTGGTGCTGCGGTATGTGTCGTCGTCGTGTGGATGATCTCCGGACCGGCCTTCCATTACTCCGACGGATGGCAACTGGTGATCAACACCGGCACCACGATAGTCACGTTCTTGATGGTATTCCTCATTCAGCAAAGCCAAAACAAAGACAGTGTGGCGGTCCACCTCAAACTCAACGAGCTTCTGGCATCTCACAAGAATGCGAACGACCGGCTTATTGGCATCGAGAATTTCTCCGAGCAGGAGCTCCGACGGATAGCACACGCCTACCTGCAATTGGCGGAGCAGGCAAGACATCGCGATGGGGAAAGCGTCGAAGCTTCCGTTGCCCGCGAGTGCGAAACACCACCGGGTGAAGCGCCTAGCGAGCGTACGCGACCCATTGGAGCGAACGCGGAGATCGGACGCTAATCTCTTCGATTGGGGTGGCCCAGCGGCAGTTCATCGGGCGTGGACGAAAGTTTTTCGAAGAGCCAGTAGTGGCAAGCCGAGGCGTGAGACGTGAAGTCGGGTCCGCGTCTGGACAAAATCATGGCCCACCGGGCAACGATCGGCGGAATCAAAGACGGAGACTGATCGTGCCATAGCGTGCTGACAAGATATCGGTCGACCTCTGCGGGACTACCCGTCTGGAGGAGCGCCGGCATTTCATACTCATTGCCCGACAGTTTTTCGTAGAGCCAGTAGTGGCAAGCGGATGAATGCGACGCGAAGGCCACACCGCGGCCTCTGAGCAACGTCGCCCAAGTCGAAACCGAGGCTAGCGCAAGCGGATGTATGGGATCAGTCCACAGCGCCTCGATCAGAAACTCGTCAACGTCTCTGGGGCTTCCCGTCTGAAGCACATCCGGGACGGCAGCGTCGGCAAGGTCTTGGTTCACATCGCTCTCAGTTGAGAATTCGGAGCCATGGTACACGCGTTCCTGTCCTCACACGCTCGAACTAAAACCCCAGTTTGTTCTCAATTCCCGGGTGGAAACGAGGCATAGTCGCCACGAATTGGGAGGCGCGCGGTCGCCGGCGTTTTGAGCGCTGTGAATACGAAGTCGCAACCTTCGGCGCAAGGAAGAGCCAGAAGGGGGCAAGGCAGGCACAGCAGGCAGCTGTCGTTCAGAAAGAACGCGCACTGTTAGTGCCGGTTATCGAGTATCGGTTTGCCCAGCATCTTGAGCGCGACCGCAAACGCGTCGGCAAGCGCTGCCGTTGTGACTACGGTCGTTAGGTTCACGCCCAGGTGCACGATAGTTTGTGCGATTTGCGGCCGGATGCCGGCGACCACGCAATCGGCACCAATGAGTCGGGCGGCGGCAGTCGTTTTGAGGAGGTGTTGCGCAACGAGCGTATTGACGGTGGGTACACCGGTGATATCGATGATCGCAATCGACGCGCCGGTGTCCACGATCTCCTGCAGTAGACCCTCCATCACAACCCGTGTGCGCGGAATCCAGTGTGCCGACGAGCGGCAGCACCAGAACGTCTTGCCAGAGCTGAACGATCGAAGTCGACAATTCGAGCAGTTCTTGTTGCTGTCTCGCGATGATCTGTTCACGGTTTGGCTAATATGCTTCCATCGAAAAAATGCCGAACGCGTCGAGTAGTGAGGCCGTTACCAATGTCATTGAGGTGAAATCCGCCGGATCGGTCGAGGCGTCCCGCAGCTGCGAGTACATCAACTGCTTGAGAGAGAAAATGAATGTCACCGTCTCGCCGAGTGTTCAACCCTGACGAGCTCGACGAGCGGTGACGTCGGCCTCGCTTGCCGGAGTACGAGACAAGCGTTGCTGTCCGCACCAACCGGTAAGGACCCCGTCCTTGCGTGGCACTAGGCTCTCGGCGAGACGCATGCGGCCCCCCGCATTCATTTCGTGTCCTTTGTGGGAGGAGTGCGACTCGCGTCCGTCTTTGAGCGTGGGTAGCGGCCTGTTCCCGCAAGGAACGTGCTCGTCGGGCTTGATCAGCGCGAGGCACCGTACCATGCGCGCGCGCAGAAAAATCTCACGCTCCGGCCGTTCTCCGCGAGGGTACGAATGCCGGTCAGCGGCCAGGGGGCCAGCGTTGTATCGTCCGGCGTATCAAAGACACCGTTCCCCGCGAGCGTTTGAAGAGGTGAATCACAGTCCTCGCTGAGTGAACGTTCGAAGGCATGGGGCTTGCAAACGTGAGTGATGAAATCGTTTGACGGCATCACGCCCGGCGCGTACTGTACAAGCAAGCTTTCGCAAGGCCATGCCCACTCGCAGGGCACAGTCCTCCGGGATATATCCACCTCTCCACGAATGCCCGCCATCTCCGACTCGGAAGAGAGTCGGTCTATTGCAATCGAAAGACGTCTGTCACGCGCGCGCCTTTGATTTCGCGTATGTGTTGATGCGCGCTCGTCCTAAACAGCGAGCACTGACGCCGGGCGAATCGATTCGAGTTTGATCCAATCGAAGTAGGATTCAACACTACCTGGCTGCCGAGATCAGCGATGCTGGAATATTGACGCACGTGAAGTCGCGCAGGCAATGTCCACGCGATAACCGCTCGGGGAAGAGTATCGCGTGAGGTCATAACGGCGTCGTTGATGCAAGCACGTCCGACGAAATGCGTAAGTGTTGCGCGCCCGTCTCCTGAATGAGCGCGTGGCGCTTGAGCTCTCCAGATCGACCTATCGACAGCGTAGATTCACGATTGCCACGAAGAGGTTCGCAGCGTCAATGACCCGCGTGTCGTCTCAGTTCGACTTCGCGACGTTTTTGCGGCGGATGCACGCGCGTATGGGTCGCGCTAAACAGAGGGGCGCCCAGTCTGAATGTCGCGAAGATCGATCTGGTGTTTCTCGGCGCGAGGTGTGCGCGGCGAGGACCGGCACCTTACCTTTAGAGATAGGAGGATTTATGGCAGCCGCATCGAATAGTTTTCAACATTCAGAGCGCAAGCGGGCACAGATTCAGGTGTATGAAGCCGAGCGTATGGAGAAGCTTCAGCAAATGTGTATGGACCTTGGAGCGCAGACTTCGAAGTGGCGGTTTCCGCCGCAGTCGGAGTCCGTGGATCCTAGGCTTACCCAGCCGTTAGAGGACTAAGCCGGCGCGAGCCTGATGTCGAAAGGGCGACTATCGACAACTCCCACGTGGCCTAAAGGAGCAACCTTGAATCTCGAACATACGCCAGTGAGCACGTTGATCTGAAGCGAGTCAACCTACGTCGTGCGCGTTCCTACGTTCTTCAACGCGTAGTTCACGCCCCGCTTGTATTCCGAAACGAGATCTCGTTAGGCCGCGGCCCCTAGAGGATCGGCACTTTTTTGGAGAAGTTTGGATGTCGAACTCTCATGTTTATCATGGTCTGGAAGTCACTCTGCTGATCTATCGTCGTAAAAACGTGGCTACGGCCCGCGCGCGGAATGACGATCACGGTTTCGATGCGGCAGTCCGTATTCGAGAACGCCTCGAGGCAGCGGTCGAGCCCCGGAGTCGCGTGTTTAAGCTGAATACTGGAGTTCCATTCAGCTCTGTCGGAGACGCACATCGCGCCTCGATAAAGTATGCCGAGGGGCTAATCGACACGCGTTTGCCCGCTGGAACCATCTTCGACTTAGACGTCTAGCGTCTGACCAACGAGCGAACCTGCATGCCGACGAATGTCGGCTGGGAGATAGTTATGAGTCGGGAAGATCTTCTTGAACACATGAGGCGTGGTGAAACCGATGCCGTCCGGCAGCATCTTCCTTTGGATGCGCATGAAAAGCTCGATCGGTTGATTTCGGATCGGCGCTACGAAGTGGATGGCAAAGCGTACTTGATGTTTTCGTGCGTGCGCGCGCTGCTACGCGCAGATGGCATGCTCCAATGCGAATCGGATCGTGCGGCTGCGGAGTTAATCGCACATCTGAATCGAGGGTGACGCCATCGTCCTCGTGGAGCATGTGCGTTCCCGATGAGGCGAGACGTTGGGCTGTGCGCGGCAGGAATCACGTAGATACGGAGTCGCAAACCGGTAGAGTCCTCGGCATTGCTGCGCCAATCGGGCGTTTTGCAGCGAGATGTACTCCACAAGCGCCGGTTCCGACGAGACCCGTCGATTGACGCCACGACGTCACTACTGGCAAAGCAAGACGGCGACCAAAACGCGCCACACTTTTAGCTGGTCATCCTGGGCTCACATTCTTCTCGCACAGCATCGGAATCGAAACTCCTTCAGGCTATCCACGAGCGCAAGCACCGTTCGTTTCAGCGGATAGTTCGTAAGTCGAGACGCTCGGTCATCTTGGCGATCGCATGTCGCTGGTTCAACTGCCAAGTCGCATCACTCGTATGCGAACACGATCCATACGTCATCGAGGGTCGCTCTTATGAAGACGCCCCGGCTGTGAAGAAGAGCAAGTGCGTATGCCGCAATACAGTGCGATTCGGTCCATATCGGAATTCAGAATTTGTCGGCGAAGACGCTCCGTGACGCGTCCGGCCATGCTGAGCGTGGGTCTTCCGGCTCCTATGTCCGCACTCGTGATCTTTACCTCCAGCTCGTGAGTGATGGGCGATTGTCGAAATCCTGGGTGGCTTGTCCGGAGCGGCGGGATCATGGCACTGAATGGATTCCTATTGTGGCTGACTTGTCACCCATAGCCCGGTGGATCTTTGAGCGGCTGCGACATTCGTCTCGTATCCGTATCGACACCGTAGAGAGTTCCGACGCCGCCATCGAGAGCCTGTGTCGAACGCTCGAACCTCGCTCGAGGCTGCAGAATTGACTGCGATCGAACATCGTCTTCGATCGGTGCGTCCAGCTCCTTGCTCTTGCCGCCGGGCATACACACGTGACGGCTTTGTAGGGTAGATAAGGGGAGCGGCTTCAATTGGCTTTATTTTATATACTGAATTAGCAAAGCCCCCGAAACAACGAATCTGCGATTCGCAAAAAAGCACGATACTCAAAACGTGAGCCTGGCAATCTCGCCGCTCTGGCCCAACCACCGCATGTTCGTACGGTACCCGGTGGCGACGGAGATGAAGATGGAACAAGCGTGTGAATAGGTTCAAAAGGGCTCGCGTTGCTTGCGCTTTGGTTTGCTTGTCGCACAGCTGATCGATGGTATCGAGCAGTGCAAAACAAATATGTTTGCGACCTTGGTTTTCGCGATTGGCTTATGGGATATAGTCAGAGAAAGCCGTTGAGCCGCGACTGAAATCTCGGGCGACGTACCCCAACTCCGCCATAAAGTCGACGAGATGACCCACGATCCGCTACCCGATGTGCTGAAGACAGGCACACCTCGCGACGCCGACCTTTTTTTGTTGCGACAGCTTTGGACCGAACCGAATCCGGCGCTATCGTCGTTCGACGTTCGGCGGTGGCAAGGGGCGCTGCGCGAGCGAGGCGACGAATTCGCCCGACACGTAATCTGCTGCTTTTACTGGCTGCACGAATACGCTGCGGGAATTCATCCGCGATAAGAACCTATCGAACTCTCGGATGGCTGCGCTGAGTCAAACGCGCAGCTTGAACCTTGCGCGCACTCGCTTCACTCGGCCCACCACTACCGCAGTCGCGCCGATCAACTGGTGCGCATCGCCGGAGCAGGAAGCGTGCTCGGGACTAAGGGCACGGATCGATAGTGATTTAATCGCCTGGGAATGCATTCGAGAACACGCCTGCGTGCACTAGCGCCGCGAGTCATCCTCGATGTTTTTTCGATTGGCGACAAGGCTCGAGGCGTGAATGTGCATCCACCGATCCAGTTGACATCCTCCCCGCCCTGAAGGACGAGGATTCCTACGACCCTATGCCGCGATGGCGATAGTGGTTTCGGCAGGTTCCTGCTTCGACGGGTGGCCTGACTGCGCCATCCCTCCACAGGCAATAACGGCATGTCCTGCCGCTAAAACATTGAGCGCGCCGACGTGATCGGCGTTCGCTTCGTGGCCGCACTTGATGCAGGCGAACAGCGCCTGAGTCTTGCGATTCTCCGCCGAAATATGGCCGCAGCACGGACACGTTCTGCTCGTGTTCTTCGGGTCTACGGCGATGAAATAGCCACCGCGCCATGCCGTTTTGTACTCGAGTTGGCGACGGAACTCGCCCCAACCCTGATCCAGAATGGCCTTGTTCAGACCAGCCTTCTGCCGAACCTTGCGACCGGGCGCGTCGACCGTACCGGCGGCCGAGCGCGTCATGTTGCGGACTTTGAGGTCTTCGACGACGATCATTGCGTGGTTTTTGCTGATCGTGCGCGAAGCCTTGTGCAGAAAATCCGAACGAGCGTCGGCGATGCGTGCGTGGATGCGTTGAACGCGCGCTTTCGATTTCTTCCAGTTCGCCGAGCCTTTGACCTTGCGCGACATGCGGCGCTGATACTTCGCGAGCCGCTGCTCATGCTTCCTGAAGCTGGCCAGCGGTGCGATAAACGTGCCATCCGACAGCGTCACAAAGCGCGCCACGCCCACGTCGATCCCCACGGCGGGGCCATGTGGAACCGGCGCCTCCACTTCGCGCGCCGTCAGGATCGACACATACCACTTGCCAGCGCGCAACGACACGGTCGCGCTGCGGACCTCTCCGAGCACGTCGCGGCTATTGCGGTAGCGAACATATCCGAGCTTTGGCAGGAATACGCGGCCGTTCTCGCGGTCGAGCTTGATCTGCTTCTTGTCCGGGTACGTGAAGCCGTCGTGCTCGCCCTTGCGCTTGAAGCGCGGGAACGACATGCGACCTTCGAAGAACGCCTTGTACGCACGGTCGAGCGCGAGGATGGCCTCGTCGCACGGATGGCGCGGCGCATCGGAAAGCCACGGTGCTTCCGAGCCACTACGCCATTCGGTGAATCGCTTCTTCATCGCAAAGCCACCGATGAACTTGCCGCCCGCTTCATGATTCTCTTTCTGCAACGCCAGCGCCTTGTTGTAGACGAACCGGCACGCGCCCGCGAATTGGCGCATCTTGCGCGCTTGCTCGCCGGTCGGCATCAGTTCGAACTTGAAGGCCTGGAGATGTTGCATAGTGCCTGTAGTTTATTTGGGCCTTCGAAACCGGCGCAAGGGGAAATTATGGGCCGCCCGCGCAGCACAGACCCTGAGTTGAGGCATGGTAGGCACTGCGTCTTTATGATGCACGTGCACTTGGTCTTTGTAACCAAGTACCGACGCGGCGTATTCACGAAAGAGGTGATAGACGAACTGCGCTTGATCTTCGCGAACGTGTGCCGCGACTTCGAAGCAGAACTCGTTGAGTTCGACGGCGAGCACGATCACGTGCATCTGCTCGTGAACTATCCGCCCAAGGTGGCCGTGTCGGCGCTAGTGAACAGCCTGAAAGGTGTTTCGAGCCGGATGATCCGCCAGAAGAACTATCCGAGCATCCGCCGCAAGCTATGGGGCGGCGCACTTTGGTCGCCGTCCTACTTTGCGGGCTCGTGTAGCGGCGCCGCTATCGACGTGGTACGCCGCTACATCGAGCAGCAGCAAACGCCGCACTAAGGCCCTAGAAGGACGGCTTTGCCGTCCGCGCTATCCTTCCTCCCCCTAAAGGAAGAGGGTTGCCGCGCACTGGCTCAAACACGACGTCCCACAACGACTGGCCGAGCGAAGTCAGTGCATAGTCAACCCGCGGTGGTTGGACAGGAAATTCGGTGCGCGTACACGTCGGATGCACCCGAGCGCGTCCACGGTGTACGCTTGCCCTTCCCGCGAGTAGCGGCAGGTATCTTGCGGGCCGCTTTGTTCTCGTTGACTCACGGCGACAAGAGTGCAGCCGAGCCACAAATCTCCGAGTTACAGTTTTAAAGCACTGGACTGACGTCCGCGTGCGTCACGCGTACCTCGCAATACCACGCTTGCGCAAATCGAGACGCGCCTCGAATTTCCATTCCCGTGAGTGCAAATCTGCTATCGGAGAGCTCCGTTATCTTTGCGTCCACCAATGGCGGAAGAAGCTCGCCATCCGCTTCAGCGTCTCCCCGAAGTCGAGCGACCGGCACTTCGGCATTCAGTTCTGACACTGCCTCTGTTTCTACGGACAGAACGCCAAGTACCACGTAGGCACCTTGACTTTCCTTGCTGCTTGATGGCCAGGGGCTAGTCCGACTGGTTGTCACTTCTACGCGCATTCTTGCCTCCGTGGACCGCAATACCGCAACACACATTCCAACCGACGGGGCGTCGGTTTTTTCGTGACCTGTCGAACAGGTGTTGATTGCCGGCTCGGCCTTTCCGGCCACCTTCGTGTTCGAGGCACGTCGTTTTTACAACGGGCGCGCCGTGAAACGTACGTCGGTCGCAACGAACGACGGGAACTCCGATGGCCCCGACTCGAATAGTACGGACCTCTCGCAACTCGCGCTCTCAATCTTGAGCCGCCGCCAATGCGTCGGCCGGTCACTCAATGCCGGTTCCTTGTCTAGCAGCGCCACGTACGCTTCCCATAACTGCGCAGGCACCCCTGAGGGCGCGCCGGCACACATCCTTCGCACCTAGCCCGCCCGCGATATCGTAGCTCGCAGCCTATGTATCTCGCATAAGAGTTCGAGGATGGCTGACGAGTGAGCGTCGTAGATCTCTGCAGGACGTGCGGCGGTCCGGGGTTCGCGATGCAAGGCAAAATACTGTGTAAACGTACAGCAATTCGTCGGCGACGTAAATGACAACGGTCAGCAGCAAGCTGCGTCGCTCACTCCGCCGCAGCCGGACAACGAGTGTCATATTGAGCGGAAATCGTCACGGTCTATCGCGCCCACGATATGAAGGCACCATCGCGGAGGGCATACCCGTGTTGCCCCGATATAATGTATCGACCTACTTCGAGGATTAGACGGATGACAACGTACAGAGAACTACTTGCCGAAAAAGCCGAGCTGGATGCGAAACTCGAGCAGATGCGCCTTGCCGAGCGCGATGACATCATCGCCGACATCAAGCAAAAGATGGCCGACTATGAAATCTCGGTGGACGAGATCGCCGGGCATTCGCGAGGACGAAAGATTGGAAGCAAGAAGGCTGCAGTTGCAGCCAAGTATCGCGATCCGGCCACCGGAGCTACCTGGTCAGGACGCGGTAAGCCGCCGGCTTGGATAAAAGGCGCAGCCAATCGGGACGACTTCCTCATCTAATTGCGTGCACAAAAAGTCGCAGAGATTTTCCGGACTCGCCAATCATCGCAGCGCCTCTCTCTCGAGTCGATGCTACCGCCCGAACAGGTTGTGTAGCCGACATACGGAGCCGTCAGTCTGTGCCGTGTGGCAACGCGGCGCATCGACGATCCAGCGTATCTGTGAAGACACGCTAGCAACCGAGGAACGTATGACAGACCTTACCCTGACAGCCCCTATCTTTCCGAGACTGATGGCGTGCTGTTTTCTGCATATGGTGTTGACCGTGGCTATTGCGTGTTCCCTCTCATTCGAGGCGGCTTGTAAGCGTCTAGGGGCCGCTGGTCAAAGGGGCGCCGAGATGTTGCTCGCCTTCAAGCTAAATCATCCCCGCATCTTGCGAGCGATCGTCGACTAGGAAATTCCGAGGCATGGACAGCGCGTCGTGCTCGACGCTAACGACTTCACATAACATATGCGTGCTCGCATCGATACAGATTAAGTGGCGTTCGATGGTTTTACAATGACACACACCGGACGAGCGCGCCTGCGTGTTGCTTATGCATACCACGTTGTACGCCCAAGGTGAGCGAAGCGGTACTCATATATGCCGCACGCCGGCTCAACAGCACAATCAAGGCGGTTTTGTCATCAAACATGGTGAGCAATGCTGCACCATTGATCGTGGTAACGCCTGCGACATTGATGTCCTGCGCTGGCTTTAACGCGCGGCTCGCGAGCATCGACCGTCGCACGACGTCGTTGCTGTGATAGCCCGTCGACGGCCATATAATAGACGAACCGATGAAGTCTTCGACCGTCATCCAATGACCGGTCGTATTCCTTGCGAATAGCTGAGAAATCACGAGAAACGTAAGGAGCTCGGCTTGCGCAGAGGGGTTGCGACGAAGGGTGGCGGTCATGGCAGCGACAGCAACAGTGGCGGCTTGAGTGTAGGACGCAAGTGCGTAAACTCAAGCTCGCGACTCACCTTCACAATTATGTAAGCCATCGCCGCACATGCGTGCTGTCTCTTGCAATGGGCATGGGACTACGACGATGGGAGCGGGTCGTCAACCGTAAAACCGACGACTCCAAATCCCTATGTTCGATACGCGAAATTAGATACGCGAAAAACGGCTCAATCGAGCCGGCATGGAACGCCATCTGCGCGAACAGGGTAGACGGATATATGGCTGCAAGTCAGGGCAGCGCCGCGCGCGAAAACACGTTGGCCGGTTTTCTGACGGTGAGATCTTTGCTGCGTGTTGGTACATCACTGCAGCGTGCGAGCGATGAATCGACTCGCAAGCGCGAGGTCGGCTAGCGCCCTCAACGGCTATCTATTTAGTTCGCAGAGAGGACGAGCGGCCGCACGTTGCAGCGGCCACCTGCTCCCAACATCAAACCTTAGTGGTCAAGCGACTGACGCGCAACCGGATCGTTCAGGTCGGCGACAGGCGTGTCCTGCCAATACGGCGTGCGATTGTAGTACGTGTGCATCGAGGTACCCCACGACGCGTCTGCCATTGATGGCCAGTGGTCTTTGTCGAAGCCGGGATCGTCCTTCAACCGCTGAGCAGCGATATCGACGCGGAAGCATTTTTCTTCGGTGTCGAGTGTCAATGCGCCCCAAGGAATCGCATGTAACGTCGAACCCATACCGAGGAACCCGCCTTCTGAGAGCACCGCATACGCGATGCGACCAGAACGTACGTCTAACATGATGTCGGAGATTTTACCGACGTGTTCACCGTCTGACGTGAGCACCTTGTTGCCATCAAGCGAAGCCGCCGCCATCACGTCCGGACCCGGACCCTCTCCGCGGCCGCCTCCAACGATGCGAGCGCCGCCCTTTTGTACGCCTTGCTGCGAAATGGAACCCATAGCCGCCTCCATAAAACAAGTAAAGGAGCAATCTACGACGCAAGCGACGTTCCATCTCGGTGCGGTTTTAGACGGTGGGCCAATGCCGGGCATTAGCGCCGACGAATGGCTTGACGAAGCAGCACGCTCGGGATGGCTTTCTAGTTGCAAACGTCACGTCGCGGCGGCTTCTCAGGTTCGCGCGTCGGTACGGAAGTAGGGATGTCAGGGCACGGAGACACAATGCGAGCCCGTACTTCGAGAACGAATCTGACAACAGCCGCTCTCAACGCAAGGACGCTGTCGTCGCATTCCGCAAGCATGGCGTGTCCGCCGACCAAGGCGTACGCCACGCCGCACGTGCCGAGGGTAGCAGCCCGCACGGCTGTTTGCGCCTCATCCGAAAGATCACGCTCAAGCGCGAGCCACCGCAATTCGTTTTCTGACATCGGCATACATATCTCCGCAGGTACGGCTTCTAACGCATCATTTCGGTTTAAGGAAAATCGGAATATCAAGACCCGCCGCCCACGTGCGCTGTCGGCGTTTCGCGCGCCTTGCTTAGTAGCACAGAGCGCACCCGCGCCTTCGATACACCCAAACATTGCACGGCTGCGTCAGCTGTTCATCGACTGGGGACAGACATTGCTGACGGTCATCGCTCGCGACTGGCAACCGCATGTTCCTCACGGGGCCGAATAGCGCTTTCGCCACCAGCGCAGCCACCAGACTTGCTGTCCACGTCAACGTCGAAGTAGAGGCTAGCGCCACCAGCGGCGAGCCTCAGACCAGGCCTGCAAGCGACTCTGCCGGTCAGCACGAGTGTCTGTTGAGGGAAATCGCAACGTTGCCGCGCTTACTATGGCCACGATGCATCACCTGCAAGATTCGACAGACGCAGATTCTGCCGCGCAGCGGTAGCTAGGACATGAGGGATCCGTGGAAAGCCAATACGCCCGTCCTTGGTCGCACGAGGTCTCGTACGATGCGAAGCAAATGTTCGATGTCAGCGGGCTTGGCGCATAGTGCGTCAAATCCGGCATCTCGGTAGACACGGTTATCGGCCTCAAATGCAAGTGCTGTCAGAGCGATAGCCGGCGAAGTCGTTCCCGTGCTTCTGAGCGTACGCAACACCGTTGTTCCGCTCATGTCCGGCAGCGTGATGTCCAACAGGAGGAGGTCTGGTTCGAAATTTCCACAGGCCATTATGGCCGACGCTCCGTCAGATGCGACGGCGACCCAATACCCTCGAAGCGTAAGTAAAGTGGCCACAACCTCAAGTGTCTCGTGATGGTCATCCACCGCCAGAATGCGAGGGGGTGCATGGAGTGAGTGAAACCCCGAGTTCCATTGCTCGCAACGTTGAAGGCGCCGATGCATGGCTACTAATCACGAATACTTAGGCTCGCAACGACCATCTGCTGGCCATGGCGAGGTGCGCATCGCACGCGTTCTCGGTTCGCCCAAATACTGCCCCGCGTGACACCCGAGGCAGCAGAGTGTTGCGCGCGCCCGCATTCGCAAGAGCGCTTCCCACGGTTGCGGGTGGCCGATCCGACATTCAGCTTTACGGCCACTTTGCCCATCTCGCGTAATATTGGGGCCATAACTGTCTCCCGGCGTTCGAACCCTCATCCATAGCCAGGCGCGTGCCTGACATCGCCAAACGCCTGCCCGAGGGCGATTTGCTGCACGTGCGAAATCCGGGATAATGCGGCTCGTCCTAGTTTGGGCCCGCGACGACTGGAATCGGCTTCGCGGCGAAGCCATCACCGAGTCGCGTTGGTTCCAATCTCCATCCCCAGCGCGCTGCGTCTCTCGCGTGGGCCAAGGACTTCGTGGCTATCATAGGCGCACACTTTAGACGGCGTACGAATAGCACTCTGTCCGACGCCTTCGCGCGCGCCACGTCTACCCCCTTTTCAACGAGCCTCAAGACCAAAGCTCTTGATTTCGAGCAGTTCACGCGACGCTCCATGAGCTTTGCATAGGGCCGCGAGGTTTGTCATCAATTCGAGTTTGCGATTCATCCTGATCTGATCTACAAAACATATTCGACGGTAGGGCATGTGACTTGCGTCCTGCGGACGAGTGAATTCCACCGCGCTCAACCGCGGAAAAACGGCATGGAATCGGTCTCTCACGGGATATCTTCCGGCTAGTCATTGGTGGCAAGCGGGGGTGCTCTCCGTTCGGATTGCCGACGGGGAGGCTCCGGTATCGTTGTCGACATCATCGTTGGTACCGTCGGAACACGAAAATGGATGGCTCGGCGGAGAACTAGGTCTCCTTTTGGGATGCGTTATATTGGGCTCACTCATCACGGCCCTCATCGGCGCAGGCATTTGCTATTTGTGCTGCGCTTGTTCGGGCGGAGTGGCCGGCGGGCGTTCTAATGCTGGTCGAGTTTGATGGATGCCTCGACCGGACACGGGCTGCTGGTAGGACTGAATGATGTGCCGATGCATCGGAAGGCCGCGCCGGGCAGCGACGGCTGCGCCGACATGGGTGAAGACTGAACTCAACGGTGGTCGAGTTCCACGACAGCCCACCGAACGCATCGGTGGATCCGAGGTGTCAGACGAGCGCGAAAGGAAACCGAAGTATGAAAGTCCGAGCGACTGTAATTTGCCGGCGCGCCAACACCTTTTTGCTCGTGGGCAAGGCCAACGGCGCCTGGGCTATGCCCGGCGGAAAGCCACATTGCGGAGAACCCCTCGAAGCGGCAGCCGTACGCGAACTGCACGAAGAGACGATCCTTCGGGCACGCTCAGTTCGATACCTGTTCGAGTTCGCGGGGAGAACCACCGTGCATCACGTTTTTCATGCAAACATCGACGACCACGACGTTGCTATTCCGAGCCAAGAAATAGCTCAATGCGCGTGGTTCACGACGCAAGAAGTCATGGATTCAAGCGCGAGCGTTTCGACGAAGACGATAATCGAGATCGTCTTGACTGAGCCGACGCGATTCGGGATGCTCGAGGTTTAATTGTTGTGTTCTGAAAGCCAGCCTACGGCCGCCTGCAATCAACGCCGCATGAACGAACGTGCTTGCACACTTGCAGGCTATCCGCTCGACGATGGCTGCCCGATACGGTAGGAAAAGCCGTGCTTGTACCGAATTGGAGGGGGAGATGCGGCATGAAAACTACCATGGTTACGTGCTGTGGGGGCATGCAATAGCCCAGTGGGATGAGCTGTCGGAGAAAGACTGCTACGCGGCAAGTGGAACGGTTACCAAGGGGCGAACATTAGCGCACGCATCCGGGGCGCTTGATATCTTCGAAGAGGAGGCCATGGCCCTGGACTTCGGTATCGCGTGGGCCAGAGCGTGGGTAGACACCCACGGGTAGCAGTAGGAGTTTTTACCACACGTAGTGCGTATGATTCGGTGACGCACTTCTACCTAATCGGCGTCTCCGATCATTCCCTTGCGATAAGCATTTGCGGATATTCAGTGACTGCGCGCCAAGTCGAAACGAATAAAATGACGCAGCATGACGCATACGTGTGACGCGCTTCTTTGCAGAGCATTTCGGCTGACCTTCGCGGGTATATCGGTTGCGCGTAGGCGCAGCGTAGCGCGTGCGACGTGAGTTCTGCGCTCCCTTTCTTGGTGATTCTCGCAACGTCGACATGGAGGCGTCGCAATGAACGCTTCTGTGGACGTTCGTCCGTGACAGAGCAGCGGGCTCTCTAGTCAAGTAGAAAGCAGTCGATAGAGATTTGAGGTAAGGCTTAGACATCGCGTTAGCGTTTGCTTTGGATGGTAGTCCTCGACGGAGGCGCACACATGGCTAAGGCTCAGATTGAAGAGCGGCCGCGTGGGATACGCAAGTGGCTGGGGCAATCTGTATTAATTAGGCCTGGCAGATCGTGCACACCGCGATCTCGCTAGCATCCAACCGTGATGGTCGGTTAGTCAAACTCGTCGATGCGGAGGCGGCGACCACCGTCAGTTCTCTTTCGCGCGTCGCCTGTAATAAGTCGTGTGCTGCGCCGGTAGGTCAGATATGCCCAGAGCCAATCAACAATGACGATCATCCGGTTCCGTCCGCCGGCCAGAAAGGCGATGTGAGTTGCACCCCAAAACCACCAGGCAGGCGCTCCCCAAAGCCGAAGCTTGCCGATCTCGGCGACGGCAGCCTGTCTGCCGATTGTGGCAAGGTTACCGAAATGACGATAACAAAACGGAGGTGGAGGACGTCGCGCCGTCAGCTCCGCAACGATTAGACGTGCCACATATCGTCCTTGTTGTTTTGCGGCAGGCGCCAGACCGGGAGCCGCTGTGCCGTTCCAGCTTAGGGAGGCTGCTGTATCGCCGATTGCGAAGATACGTTGCAGGCCTGGTACGGACAGATCGTCTCTTACTGCAATCCGACCGGACTGTTCAGCTTTCAAATTGAGCCATTGAGCTGCAGGTGATGCTTCGACGCCCGCTGCCCACAAGACGGTGCGAGCTTCGATGCGCTGCTGGCCAATGTCGACACCATTATCATCCACCCCTTGAACGCGAGTCTCGAGACGAACCTCGACACCGAGCGCTCGCAGAGAGTCCTCCGCTGCGCTCGATAGCGCAGCGGGGAATGCGGGCAGAAGTCTCGGCCCTGACTGCAACAAGATAACGCGTGCCGTCGATGGATCAATCGACCGGTATTCTTCTGTCATACCATGTCGAGCCAGTTCAGCGATAGCTCCGGCCAATTCAATTCCTGTAGGTCCCCCGCCAACGATTACGAAAGTCAGGCACGCTGCGCGCTCAGTCTCGGTTGCTGCGCTTTCGGCCTGTTCGAAAGCGCGCAACAGTCGACTGCGCACGGCCGTCGCATCGTCGATACTTTTGAGCCCTGGCGCAAAGGGAGCCCAGGAGTCTTTTCCAAAGTAACTGTGGCGAGCACCCGTGGCTAACACCAGATAATCGAAGTCGACTCGCGCCATGCCGATCTGTATCTCCCGCGCAGCCGAATCGACTCCTGTCACTTCTCCCAGTCTGACCTGAACATTGCGCTGATGACGGAACAGGCTGCGGATAGGCGTGGCGATCTCGGAAGGTGATAAAGCGGCGGTAGCCACCTGATAGAGCAGGGGCTGGAAAAGGTGATGATTGTGCTGATCGATCAGCGTGATTCGACAGCGGGAATTGCGCAACCCCTGCACTGTAGCGACGCCTCCAAATCCACCACCGACCACTACGACGTGCGGCAGGTTCTCCGGCACACCGTCGATTCTTTGTGCTCGCATTCGGAACCACCGGGCCGCCAGCCAGTCGAGTGAAAAGGTGCCAGCACCCGCCGCTACCACTAACAGCAGCAGAAACAGAGATGCCAAGCGGTCGTCCGTTGACATGGCAATACCGGCTACAGGGACCATCATTGCGACGAACAATGCAGTAAGCCGCGTAGCGCAGCCCAGCGCAAACAACAACGCGAGAGCTACCGCAAGCCATGCTGGATGGACGAGAGGCGCGGAACCAGTGCCCAGCATGGCGCCATGTACCCACGACATCGTCGGGAGCATAGTGTCGGCGATCGAAACGGCGAATGCCGCACGAACCGCGAATAGCAGGAGAGGGCACAGATAACGTTCAATCCGGACATAGGCTTCCCGCACGAGCCGGATCGGGCGGAACGGAACCCATGACAAACCTCGCGCCAACAGGTTATCCACCGATACAGATCCTGCACCGCTCACAACCAGCCATGCAAGCAGGGCGAGTCTGACACCCTGTGTACCCACGCCCAAGGCGCCGTGGCTACCTGAAATGACTTCTGCAATCAGTACGAGCGCGACTGGCCGCGTCAGCAAGCCTATGGTCAGCAGCAGTGGCACAACGCCGTGGAGTGCAGCGTCGAGCCCTGAAGGAACATGCAGGCCGTCGGAAAATGGACCACCGTGGCTCGTTTCCGCCATCGCCATAATCTGGTGTACGAAGACTACCTGCCCGAACCAGAGCCGCGTAAAGAATAGCAACCAAGGCGTGCAAACCGAACGCAGGACAGGACCGGATACGGAGGCAAATCGAAGAATGTTTCGCAACATGAGGGCAGTCATTCCACAAGAACGAAGGTCAGCGGAAGCGAACCAACGAGAGTGTTTGAAAGTGTCCTGCTCGCGTCCCAGGCAGTCTTGTTTGCGCAAGAGTGTAGGTAATCTAACTGCTAGTTCGTCTGCGACAAGAAGGTGGTTACAGCAACAGACCAGCTTTCTTCGGGAGCGATCTCTGGTTCCGCCATCGGGCGGGCGCGCATAGCGGTGCGGATACCTGGAGGCTCGAGCGCTTCATGCGGGACACATGGCGTCGTATTCGTGCTGTGGTCGAGTTCTATCGGATGGGTCAGTGCACGCCAGTAAGAGCGCAGCTTTCAAACAGGGCGGGTGCTATGGCTTACTTACAACGGTTTTGACAATGCTGTTGGAGTGCTGGCGATCAGCGCGCCCTCTTAAAGACAGACGTCGAGTCTTCGTGAGTAACAGCTAGAAATGTTGAAGTGACTTAGCTGGGTGACGCGGGTGGGGGTCACAAGGTCGTCAGGCCGCAAGAGCGTGCCTTTCCACCCGGTGGCCACCTTATCAAAGAAAGCGTTGGATTAGGTCGTCGGAGATGGCGGTGCGTGACACGCGATGAAAGAACACAACTTCTTCCGTGGCAAACGATCCGCGACTCACAACGTGATCGACGTCGACGATCTATTTTCTGTCCGGTTCGTCGTCAAGTTCGGCATCGAACCGAAACCACCCTTTCGTTTTTCGAGCGAGCCCCTGAGGGGCATGAATGCTCGCTTCGGGCCGCCGCGCCTTCCATGCCGAGAGCACGGGATGATGCAGTTTGTTCGGTGAGCCGATATGCTCGACGGGCCCGACTGCCAATACGGTCATGGCTAAAACTTCCGTCAGCGTGATTGGCGGCCATACTCTGTCTTCCCCGACAAGAGCCGCACGACAGCCATGCGGGTCGGGTGTGGACACCATAGAACGATACTGCTTGCCCATTGGCAAAGTACAAATCCTGCCAGAAGGCTGTCGGCATCAGTCGAGATGTCCTGCAAGGACGATATGGTCCGCTGACTCGATGCCTGCACCTTCAAGAACGCGCGACGAAAACAGGAGCGCCGTCACCTAACGCGCTCAGGGCGATGCTCCCCGCGCCGAATAGTGTGTGCGGCATCAAGTAATGCTCGGAAGAGGGGTTCAGAAACTCACGGTTATCGTCCGCTAGGGCTTGCCAGGCTCGCCGGCGACTCATTGCTTCTTCACGATGACTATGCGATACCGCAACCACAGCGCGTACGCGCCCGCCTGAGCGCCGCTCTGATTTCCCCGCGACGGGTGAGTCGGACGAGTTCACCTGAAGGGCTTCGTCCAAGATTCGATTCGGAACGGTGGCGTTCACGTTGCCGTAAAAAGCGGTGACGAAGATGACGACGGCTTTAGTTAGCTTAGCGAAAGGGGACTGCATAGTTGTCTTCGAAATCTGAGGGGTATACCGACGTGGGACCACCCTGTCTGGGCCGGAGCGCTGTCAACGGAGTTTCACGCGAGCTAGGGGTTATCGTTCGACCTCGCACCAGCGGGTCCAATAGTAATGCCCATAAGCAGCAGCACGTATCCTCATTAACACGTAGCGATCGGCCTACAACCTCCGCGTCAAAGCGGTCCGTCATTCCGAACCAGCACGAGGCGACGACGGCTGCACCGTCGCAGCGCGCGGGCGCGTATTGCGCTCGATCGCCATGACCGTTAGCAGCAACGTAAGGGTCGCGGCAACTCCGAGCAATGTGCCGAACGCGCTGCGATAGTCGGCGAGTTTCTCGGCGGTACGCTTCTGGGACTCTGCGGTCTCGGTGACGCGATCGATATTGATCCGTGCATACTCGCTCATGGCTGCCGCGACATAACGCTGGCGGTTGTCCCATTCCCACGATGCCGCGTGTTGATTTGCTGCTGTAATCACCTTGGTCAAGCCCGCGACGAATCCGCGGCGATCGCGCGCCGGGATGTCGTCAAGCCACCCATTGAGAATCGGTTGGCTCGTCGCATCGCTGGTCAAGACCGTGTTCAGCGGCTTGGGAATCTGGATGCCGGCGGCATTCGGCACATCGATATCGGAGCCTCGCGCGCTAGAAAATCCGTCATTTTCCGATTGCGTGCCAGGAATGGTGGCCAACACCGTGTCAACCGATACGGGCACGCTGTCATCAGCGTTACCGGCCGTGACGCCGTTCGTAACAATGCCTATTCCAACGAGCAGCATCAAAACGATAGCGCCAAGGAGCAACACCTGGCAGACAACCCCCGCGACGCTGAAAAACACGCGCCTTTCCGATTTCGCTGTCATTTTTTCTGGTCTCCGTCTACTCGTTTCACCCAGTTCGCAGAATACATCGGAGCAACCGGCATCCTTTCAAAACAACAATGCTCCGAGCCAGTGATACCCTTGCCCCGACGCTCAGAGTCTATGGACATCTAACAGTTCCCGCTGAGCCCGTCGAAGGCGATAGAGAAAAACCCGAGACGATTACGCAACGGAGACGGCAGGTGGCTGCGGGCAAGACAGGACCGGTATAGTTACTTTTTCGCGCAAAACCAAAACGTCATGCAACTCCGAGTCCGGACAGGCAAGTGGTCCTTTCAGCACGCCTACAAACTTTGGCTTCACTACGGGGTATTCTGGATCGGGGCCGTTGTCGTAGGGTTGATCGCAGTACTCTATGCACGCTTGATCGATTTCGGCTACGACCTGTTTCTCAATCACGTAGCACACAACCGATGGTTACCGTTGCTCGTGACACCGGCTATCAGCGCTGCATGTGTCTGGATAACAAGGCGCTTCTTCGACGGTGCGGAAGGTAGCGGCATCCCCCAGGTGATAGCCGCATTGAATGGTCCGAGGGGGTTGGGCGAGCGCCTGCTGACAGTTCCGATCTTGATCGGCAAGATTATCGTGTCGTTCCTGGGCATCCTCGGCGGTCTGACGATAGGTCGAGAGGGCCCCACGATTCACGTGGGCGCTTCGCTGATGTTCAGCTTACGTCGGTTCTATCCGGCGCGGTTTAGCGCAATCCACGGCGCAGCGCTTGGGCGCAGGCTCGCACTGGCCGGTGCGGCCGCGGGTCTTTCCGCGGCATTCAATGCCCCCCTCGCAGGTGTCGTGTTCGCCATCGAGGAACTCACGCGCAGTTTCGAGGCCCGCACGAGCGGTGTGCTCATCACCGCCATCATCTTCGCGGGTGTCGTGTCGCTCGGGCTTCAAGGCAATTACGTGTATTTCGGAACTATCGACATCGGGCCGCGCCTTCCGGATCTGCTCGTCGGCGCGGTACCGCTTGTGGGGCTGCTTACGGGTATCGCCGGAGGCATCTTTTGCTGGTTGCTTCTCAACACGAAGCGTTGGATGCCGCAAGCCGTTTTGAGCATGCGCGCGCAGCGTCCGGTTGGATTCGGCGCCGCGTGCGGTTTGCTGATCGCGGTAGTCGGGATCGCCAGTTCGGGCCATACGTTCGGTAGCGGCTATGCGGAAGCGCGCTCGATGTTGGAAGGGCACGGACAGGTCACTGCGCTTTATCCCGCATTCAAGATGATCACGATGGTGGGATCGTATCTGCCGGGGGCACCTGGCGGATTGTTCGCCCCGTCGCTGGCCATCGGTGCGGGTGTCGGCAATGCGTTGCACATGCTGTTCTCGCAGATGCAATTGCCGATGTTGATCGCGCTGGGGATGGTCGGTTATCTTGCCGCAGTGACGCAAAGTCCGATTACGGCATTCGTGATCGTGATCGAAATGATCAACGGCCACGCCCTCGTCATTTCGCTGATGGCGACCGCGCTGATCTCCAGCCGTGTTTCCCGGTTCTTTGCCCCACCCTTGTATGAGGCGCTGTCCGAGAGGTATCTGCCGCGACCTCATGACGATGCTCGATAGCAATCCTGCGAGGCACGTGACCCTCTGTCAAAGGCCGATGAAATAGACGCGAACGTCGACTTCGCTAGCCCACGCTCGGACTTCCTCGACATCGGCGAAGTCCCGTGCCTCGCCTTTATAGAGGCAGCAAAACCCACTCGCTGTTTCGTATGCGATCACCCACTGGAGCTCGCCTTCTTGCTCGACTGCATCATGAATCGCGGCCTTGATGGAATTCCAGTGCAGCGTGGCACCAACCCAGTGGCGAGCTGCTTCCAGCCATTGAATTTGCCTCATCTATCGATCCTCGTCTTCACAGCTACCGCGCGTCGGTCAGTGCTTGCCGTGAAAGATTCTAATGCTGCTCGCGACGGAGTCGGCAACGTGTTCCTTCGCAATGACGCCCAACACCCGCACGGGTGCGTGCGCGTCATCCTGCTCGATGACTACCGCCATGGCAGCATGCTGTTTCCAAAGCCGTGAGATAACCCTGAAGGCGATTTCGTGCTGCGCTACGACGATGAAGTTGCGCTGCGCAAGCTCCGCGACCGTGATGTCGGATTCCGCTTGGTTCACGGCGCGCCGCAGGCCGATGTTGATGCGCAAGACGCCCAAAATTCTGTCATCCCTTGTGACCACGACGTGCCGGAACAAAAAGCCCTCCGAGCGCGGCACAATTTCCCGAAACGGCGTTGCGTGGTCAAGCACGAGCACATCCGTTTCCATAACCTGACCCGCCACCTGCACGAGAAACATGTTGGCATGGAGTGCGTTCGGAATGACATGGCCCCTGCGGCGCAGCTTGAGGGTATAGATGCTTTCCGCCGTTAGTAAGCGGCGCACGCCGAGGCTGATGGCCACCGCAATAATCATCGGCAGCACGATGTCGTAGTCGCGCGTCATTTCGAAGATCATTACGACCGCGGTCATGGCTGCTCCCGTCCCGCCACCCACCATCGCACCCATGCCGACCATCGCGAATGCGGGTGCGCCAATCGGCGCGCCCGGCATCGCCGCTAATATGAGTGAAGCGATCGCCGCACCGAGCATGGCGCCGATGAACAGTGACGGGGAAAACACGCCTCCGGACGAACCCGACCCGAGGCTTACCGACGTAGCGAACAGCTTGCACACAGCAAGCAACAGCAGGAACAGACCGCCTTGCAGTTGCCCATACAGCGTTGCTTGAATGGAGGCGTATCCTACGCCCTCCACGTAATAATTCCCGGCGCTGCGCCAAAGGGCATACATCAGCACACCGACTAGCAACATTCCATAAGAGTGCCGCAGGTAGCGGTTGGGTATGCGGTCGAACGCATCTTCGGCCCAGTGCAATGCCCGTATTAGCACGGCAGCGGCAACGCCTGTCGGCGCGCCGAGTAACGCATGCAGCGCCAACGTGAGCGTGATACTTCACTGATTGGGGATTGCGCCTAGTTGCGCCGGAACGGGAAATGCCGCGTCCCCGCCAAAGAACCGACGCCCGATAAACGTCGCTGTGCCCGTAGCTAACACGACGGGCAAGAACGTGTCGACGCTGATTTCGGGCGTCATCACCTCGATCGCTAAAAGGCCCCCATCGATTGGCGTGTTGAAGGTCGCTGCGATGCCTGCGCCCGCGCCGGCCGCCACGAGTGTTATTCGTTGGCCTGCAGTCATCCCAACGAGTTGTCCGAGGGTCGATCCAAGTGCCGAGCCGATCTGGATGATCGGCCCCTCGTCCAACTGCAGCTCCCGATCCGATTGCGAACGCAGATGCTGCCGATTTAACGAGCGCAACCACAGGACGAATGATGCCGCCCTTGTAGTAGATCGCTCCACTACCTCCGGTACGCCGCGCCCCTTGGCCTCGGGAGCAAAGTTCTCGGCGATCCAAATGGCGAATCGGGCACCTACGACGGGTACGAAAATGACAAATACACCCCACGGAGAGACCGGTGTGAAATGGCTCGCATCGTAGGAAAACGATATCTGACTGAGAAGGAGCAGGTTGTGGACGAACCCGACTAGGTCTCTGAACACGACTGCGCCGATACCCGTAATACATCCGACAACTAATGACAACGCGAGCAGCCACGGCAGAGCGAGCGGATCCGCCGAATCATCGTCCGAGGGCGGTGCCGGAACGGGTTGAAATGGCGCGACCCTTATGCGGCGCTGCGTGCTGCGTGTCGCTTCATTCGTATTGTCCGCTTCGCCCGTCATGGTCTGGCTTTCCTCCGACATGCTCGGTCCCTCAGCGGCGGCGATGTTTCCATATTAGATGGCCATCGCTGGATTTTCCGAGCGCAGGCTACTACGGCCCTGGGATAGCACGCTGATGCGCGCGAAGCGGGCACGCGCTTTGCCCACCGGGGCGCGGTCGATCACCCCGCGCGCATGTGCGGCGAATACGGGCATAGAGCGTGCTGATAGCGAATCGAAGATATGACGCTGTGTCGTCCACGTGGGTCATCACGATGAAATTCAATGCGGTTTTGGTATTGGGAGCCGTCGCCTGCTGCACGGCATTTGCCGCGGCGAGCGCGCACGCGGATCAACGCGACGACGAGAGTCGTGCGTGCAGAGGTGATGCATTCAAGCTCTGCAGCTCGGAGATCCCCGACGAAGACAAGATTGCGACGTGTATGAAGCAGCACGTCAACGAGTTGTCAGCGCAATGCCGCGTGTATTTTGTCTCGAAGAAAATGTCGAAGTAGCTGACGGCATGTATCGGTTTCAACCGGTGCGGTCTTCGAAGGATGTAATGAACGCAGCCCCACCGCGTTAAGAAACGATTTCCTCGAATAGGCCTGCGCAATATGGGCTGGTCCATATCAGCGCTCTCATCTTTTGGGGCAGGTTTTTGGGGCCCTCAGAGCGATGCCGTAGAGGCCACGACTGTCGACTTCGAACGCTGTTGCGTGCGGTCAGGTGCTTCGTTCTCACGACCGTGTTCGATTGGCGTTCCCGGCAAGCTTTTGATATCAGCTCATCTACACCGCACCGGGCTGGGTAGGAGATTTCGTCGGCGCCCAACGTCGCTGCGAGTCGCAGGCAGTGTTGGATTGGACTCTGTATGGCACGCGTGAAACGACGGGTCTTGCGCCTTCGCCGGCCAAAGCATGCCGAGGAACCGATGACTTTGAAAAGAACGATGCGTGAATCCAAGATCGAAACGCAGCCTAGTGCGCATGGCGCGAAGAGCAAAAGCCAACGTCCGCTGACTGAATGTGACTACCAAGTCCGGGTGTCGTCGGCACAAATATCAACGGGATGCTTCTACGCGCGCGTTAAAATAAAGCGACTACAAGATCGCAAGATGCTTTTTCCATGCGTCGGAAGCGGCGCACCGGGGCCGTTCACCTCCTCGGCTTTAGCTCTGGAGGCGGGTCATGAGCTTGCTCGCACCATCGTCGCCGCAGACATCGCGCGACCGGAGTAGGCATTGCGAATGCACGGCGACCTCTGCACTTGCAGTGCGACATCCCTGTCTCGATCGACAAATATTTCACATGGAGTTCATTGCAGCGGGAAGTCTCGATACTCGTGGCCGCCCCGTTGGTCGATGACGGCTGCGACGGGTCGCACTCACGAGGCTTGCTCGTATGCGAGGGCGTACCACGTAGGCCGCCATATGAGGTGCTCGTGGCAACGAACAAATGGGTGCCTGCGGTCGAATGGTTATACTGATGGGAATCAGAAAGCGCACAGCGGCGCGATTGTCTTCGTCGACAAAGGGGTCGGAAACTCTGGATCTAATCGGCAAGCATGACGCCGCCGTTCGACTCCGAAAAATCTGCGGCTCGACAAGGTCGAAGACTATGCGGCCCACAACGCCGTGCTGAACGTCCGGCCCCGGCCTTCGGATCCAATCACCACGGTCCCGGCCTAACTCGTTCAAAATATTGACTAACGCTAGCGATTCCATCTGCAAGGTCGTTATCGCCGAACGCCCTTGCGGCGACGATAAAACTAACGATCACGCGCTCAAAGTAGTCCCAAAGATCGTCGTAAAGCCTCCGCAACGGCTGGAAAGCAAGCAGCCCATTCATCTGAAACTCCGGCGGATCACCGCCATACATCTCCATAATGAAAGGGGACGTCTCCTGCATGCCGTTAGACGCGATCTGGCGGGTTGTCGTCGTCGCTGCCTTTATCGCGTTGGGACTGATCGTTTCGGCCAAGTAGTCTAGGACGTCTTTTCGCGAAATTAAGGGCCGTCCTTTGCGCTCCGTATAAGTTCGAAGTTCATCTTCCCCATCCGCGAAATAAAAAGCGTACAGGTATTTCTTATGGACGACCGTTATCCCTTGAAGTATGCCGAACGCAAGAAAGAAGACGTCCTCTTGAGATTCAACTATGAGCCGAGCAATGGCCGCCTGCTCAAGAGCAAGACCGTGGGCGTGAAGCACCCGACTCGCGCGCGACAGACTCACCAGACGCGCAAGCTTCTGAATGATAGCCTGCGTCATTCCTTCCTCGGCGTATCGATACGCGTACCCCATTGAGGCGCAAGCGACAGGTTTGGGCGGAGCAATGCTCGACTCAAGGCGATGAACAGTGTGCTCCATCAAACCTAGCAAGTAGTCGTACAACTTTTCTCGATCCATGATTTCTCGGCGATCTCACTGGTAAGCGGTACGCAACGATCCAAGCCGCACCATCTGCGGGGATTCCGCGAGCCCGCAGCCCCTTGTTCGCGGTCAATTCGCAGCGTCGCTTGGTCGCGCTCCTGCCCTTGTTCGCCGCTAGCGACACTAGAAGGCACCGGCGTCTCATGATCTTACCCACGTTCCGTGGACACTTTCACTTGAGCAACGGTTAATGTTTCGAAGGGTAGCGGCGCTTCGTAGCCAATCGTCGAATGACGCCGCTGGCGGTTATAGAACAACTCCATGTACTCGGACAGACTTGCACGCGTCTGCTCACGAGTTTTGTTCAAGAATCTACGCTAGCAAGAGGACTTCACGGCGCGCTATGCGGCGCTGCTTGAACGCCACGGCATGGTCGGCACGCGCAACAACCGTAGTCAGGCATACGAGAACGGCACCGTCGAGTCGTCGCACCGTCATTTGAAGGACGCGGCCGATCAGGCGTTGATGCTGCGCTGCCATCGTGACTTCGCAGAGCGCAGCGCCTATGACGAGTTTATTCGCGAGGTCGTCATGCGTTGCAATCGACGGCACGCCTCGCAAGCGACGGCACGTGTTGCGCGTCGCAGCAAATTTGCCGTGCGCGGCATTGTCTACAGCGCACCGTCAAGTCTGATCGGTCATCGACTCAAGGTTCGCGTCTACGCTGTAGTCCCCTTGAAATCCTCGCCGGTGAAGCCATCTTAGGATTCGCCCAGGCACGCGAGTCTCATTGTTTGTTGCGCCGCGCTGCGGCACGAAAAGCGGGACGCACACATCGCCTAGCGCATTCCATCGTTGGCGGCGGACAGAGTCATGACCGGACGTTCGCGTCGCAGGTGCGACGCACAGCGCCGCTCCGGTCAGAAGGTCTGGAAGGGGAACTTTACCGTCCGCGGAAACGGGCCTCAGCGCAGGTCCTAGGTGTGGAAAATGGAAGGGCGACGGCTGCGGCGCCAAGAGAGAAGCGGGGTTTTGCAGCACAGGTTCCAAAGGAGGAAGCGATGAAACCCGATCCAAAGAAGTGGAATCCCTTCAAGTTCCTTCGCGGCGACGAGCACAGATTCGAAGCGGACGGCTCGGAGCCGCAGGCAACGAGCGAAAGGGAACAATGGCGAGCCGCCTTGCCCGATATTGCGCGATTGTTCGCACGGGAACCATGGCGCGCGGTGGAAGAGTTTTTTCACGACCCGTTTGCGGGTCGTAGCGCGCTCGAACGATGGTTCGGTGACTTCAGTTCATCACGCTTTCAGCCCCGCATCGACGTCGTTGATGAGGGACCGGTGCTTCGCGTGACCGCAGAGTTGCCCGGAATGGAACGCGAAGACGTCAAGGTGAGCGTCGAGGACGGCGCGCTCGTATTGCGTGGTGAAAAAAAGCAGGACGTACACGGTGAGGAAAACGGCTGCTACCGGCTTGAGCGCGCTCACGGACGTTTTGTGCGAACGATCCCGATGCCAGAGTACGCGGATCCCGGTCGCGCTCTGGCTAAGTTCGACAACGGGGTACTCACGTTGACCGTGCCAAAAACGGAGCCGGTGCCGTCCATGAGTCGCACGATCGACATTCGTTAGAGTAGGCGGCCCTAGCGCTACGACGGGGGCGAGGAATGTTTCAGGCCGAAACCTCAGCTGGTCGGGGCACCGACTCTTGTTTGCTTTGGTCCCCGGTTCGACTTCGGTGGGGCGCACGGTGACGCACGCATCGTGCGCCGGATTGCAAGCGTATCGTCAACTGCGGTTGAATGCTGCTGCGGGCGCGCGAGGCGAGTAGCAAGGCGGCGCTTGCAGACTTGGAACCGACGATGGAGCGCGATACCCACCGGCGGCGGGACGGACGGGACTGAACGTGCGATGCCGTATCGAGGCATGTCATTTGGGCTGGCTTCACACGGCCGCATCGGGGTTCCAGCTGCCTCACTCCACGCAGTCGCGCTCGCGCGTTACTATGAAAATGGCTGGGAAGCCGGCAACGACGACCATCAAAGACGAACTTCATCGCCGTGCCTTGGGCCTTCTCGCTGTCGACGGCGGTCAAGCGTCGTGCAGCGCGAGACGGCTAAACAATTCACTACAGTCGAGCACGCGCCAATCGGGAACTGCAAGAACGCAAGATAATCTGGACCGAGCACGCTGGTGCGAAGTCTGGCAGACGTGTGCGCGGGTGGAAGCGAATTGTTGGGATTCTTATTGAAGCTGTCGACGACAGGTTTTACCGTCAGAGAGACTTGGTCGTCTGCCGTCGAATGACGCGTCGAGAGCGACGGATTATCGAAATCCAAGCCGAGCCGGGCCGACGCAAGGCGCGTCTGCGCAGGTGTTGTTTGTAGACGGTCTAGGCTGTGCCGCTCTTGCGGCAACAGCTGGCCGGTCATCTTAGTTCCACGCACTCGCGCACAAGATTGGCCGAGTCGGTAAGCGTCTCTTCGACGGCTATACCAGTCGCGAACTCCAGGCGCTCCGCGTCAATGGGGAGTTTCTGAGGTAAGTCCGTCGCTGCGCAAAAAGCGGCGCCGCATCGCGAACATCGCGAGCGGCGCCGAACGGACTACACCGACCTCGAGCCTCGGTCTGTGCATACCGGAATCGCTGATCAATCAGTACTCAAACTCCGGTTCGGGAGCTTGCGCTGGCTTTTCATCCTTCGGTGCTTCGGCGACCGTTGCGTCCGTTGTCAGAATGAGTCCCGCGATCGATGCCGCATTTTGTAGCGCTGTGCGTGTGACTTTGGTGGGATCTACTACGCCTGCCTCAACCAGATCGCCGTACTCGCCCGTGGCCGCGTTATAGCCGAAGTTGCCCACGCCTTCGAGCACCTTTGCGATGACTACCGACGGTTCATCTCCAGCGTTGGCGGCGATTACGCGCAGTGGAGCTTCGAGTGCACGCCGCACGATCTGCATGCCTGCGTCCTGATCGCTGTTGGCACCTTGGAGGTTCATCACGGCCGAGCGCGCGCGCAACAGCGCCACACCGCCTCCCGGCACGATGCCTTCCTCCACCGCCGCGCGCGTGGCGTGCAGCGCATCGTCGACGCGATCCTTCTTCTCCTTCATTTCGACCTCGGTTGCCGCACCCACCTTGATGACAGCCACGCCGCCGGCAAGCTTGGCCACGCGCTCCTGCAGTTTCTCGCGATCGTAGTCGCTCGAGGTCTCTTCGATTTGCGAGCGGATCGACTTCACGCGAGCTTCGATGCGCTGAGCGTCGCCCGCACCATCGATGATAATGGTGTCGTCTTTGCGCACCTCCACGCGCTTCGCTTGCCCGAGATCCTCAAGCGTTGCCTTCGGCAGTTGCAAGCCCGTCTCTTCCGAGATGACCGTAGCACCCGTGAGGATCGCGATGTCTTCAAGCATGGCCTTGCGTCGATCGCCAAAGCCGGGAGCCTTGACAGCGGCAACTTTGAGAATACCCCGCATCGAGTTGACCACCAGCGTGGCCAGTGCCTCGCCATCGACGTCTTCCGCAACAATCAGCAACGGCTTGCCGGCCTTTGAAGTTGCCTCGAGCACTGGCAGCAGATCCCGGATATTCGAGATCTTCTTGTCGTGCAGGAGGATCAATGCGTCATCGAGGTACGCCGCCTGCTTGTTCGGATCGTTGATGAAGTACGGGCTAATGTAGCCGCGGTCGAACTGCATGCCCTCGACCACATCCAACTCGTTGTCGAGTGACTTGCCATCCTCGACCGTGATCACGCCCTCCTTGCCGACTTTCTCCATGGCCTCGGCAATGATCTTGCCGATCGCCTCGTCGGAGTTCGCCGAGATGGATCCGACCTGAGCAATTTCGCGATTGGTGGAAATCGGCTTTGAGAGCGAGCGTAGCTCCTCCAGCAAGGCGGCCACGGCTTTATCGATACCTCGCTTCAAATCCATCGGATTCATGCCCGCGGCGACGTGCTTCATGCCTTCCTGAACAATCGCCTGCGCGAGCACCGTCGCCGTGGTCGTTCCATCACCGGCTACGTCCGCTGTCTTGGACGCGACCTGCTTGACGATCTGCGCGCCCATGTTTTCGAAGCGGTCCTTCAACTCGATTTCTTTCGCTACGGACACGCCATCCTTTGTGATGGTCGGCGCGCCGAAGCTGCGCTCGATGAGGACGTTGCGGCCTTTGGGGCCGAGGGTGACCTTTACGGCATCGGCCAGAACGTTCACGCCGTTCACGATACGAGCGCGTGCGCTTTCGTGGAATTTGACGTCTTTGGCACTCATGTTTTTTGCTCCAGGTAAAGTCGTGGACTCAACGCGTCGCGAATGACCGCTCGGGTGTTCGCAACCGCGATGTAATCTCAGGCGGCCTTGCGCACGGCATTCGCGCCCGGCTCCAGGACGCCCATGACGTCCTCCTCGCGCATGACGAGCAGTTCCTCGCCATCGACCTTCACGCTCTGGCCGGCGTGTTTGCCGAAGAGCACCTGATCACCGACTTTTAGCTGTAGCTCGCGCAGCGTTCCATCATGAAGCAGGCGGCCGCTGCCGACCGCTACGATCTCGCCTTGTTCGGGCTTTTCAGCCGCCGAATCCGGAATCACGATACCCGAGGCTGTCGTCCGCTGCGTCTCGATTCGCTTGACGATAACCCGGTCGTAGAGGGGACGAATCTGCATTTCCATCTCCTGAGCGATTAAAGGATCACCAATGAAGGGAATCCGGCTGCGTATAACGGGGGCTTGGAAAGCCTCTGTGCAGCCGAGCCATTGCCTGGCGAAACACGAGATAGAGATGACGTTGGCGAGAATCAAGGAGGCGAGGAAACCGACTTTGTAACAAATCGTTTCAGCACGTAAGCAGAATGTTCGTCGCCAAGGCGATAAACCGTGCGACCACGTCCGCTGGGTCGGCGGGGGGCAGGCAGTACCGGACACGGCGGGTGACGTCCACCGTCTGCGTTCAAGGTATCGTCCTGCTCATTTTGTGCTTCCCAAAGGCCGCCTTTAACTGGACGAAATAGCCACCGCAGATAGCCGATGCGCGCAGCAAGTCGCATCGCTCCAACGCGATCGGTAGTGTTGTCTAAAAGCCGCGTATCGCGGATTCCGTCCTCTTCGTAGTCGCCGAACGCTTGCCTGCAAGCGAGCGACTCGGCCGCACTCGCTTCCATCACGCTGCAGCCTCGCTGCTCAACGCGCTCGACCTCCCAAGCGCCCGATTGCCACGCTGCATCCAGCAACATGGCATCTACAGACTGAAGCTGTGCCAGGGTGTATCGAGCTGAACTGCCGAGCCTGGAACCGGTCGTGGCGGGATCTCAACGCCGGGAAGGAGAAGCCGTGCCGATGGAGTATCGCGAAAAGTGGCGTATTCACTTGTGCTGCCGCCGTGACAGTCACAGCAACGAGCGGCAGACGCACGCCGTCGATTTGCCCTCGAAGCCTATCGAAAAGGTCCATAAAGCGTCCCTGTAAAAATGTTGCTGGGCCTCTTGAACTTTCCCTTCCGTCCGTTATTTAAAGCATTGCGCAGCCGACGCGACAGACGCTCCGTGTTTCGCTACGCTTGGCCACGGCTCTTCAAGAGAGCGAGCGGCTCAGAGCGTTCGGTCCGTGTCGTGCTGTGTAATCGATTTCAGGGATGTGGTCAGGCGCGTTCGTCTCTTTCCGATTGGCACGAGACTTGCGCGCCTGCAACGCATCGCTTACGCCACCGCAGGCAACTTGAACGAGCGGGTCGCGGCAAGGCACCTTCTACACCTAAAAGCCATACGCGGACCGGTACGTGCAAGCTCATCTTGAACAGTCATTTCAGAACGAGGAAAATATGCCGACGAACAAAGTCATTGACTTCCGCGGCTGCGAAGTTCGGCCAGTGATATCCGACCGTGGAAACGGTCGCTATGCAGCCACAGCCGTCATCATCGACCGCGCCGGGGAAACACGCACGCTCGGTCTTGATCGAGATTTTGCGGACTCTGAGGACGCGAGCGATGAGGCGTTGGAGGTTGCCTTCGCCTGGATCCAGCACCGTTCGGTTATTTCCGAACGATATATTCGACGCGGCTAAGCTTGAATTTTCAGTCGCCCTGTGAACGCAGGGCGAACGACTGCGGACTAGAGGGCAAGCCGAAGCCGGAACGCCGTGCTTCTGAACGGTTTTGCTGCGGGCCTTCAAAAGACGGAGAAAGGCAGGCAATGCGGCCATCGATTCAGATGAAGATGCACTGTATAAAAGCGTGCGTCCAACGCACCTCATCGCCCGCCTGTAAGTGCATTGTCGGACTGTCAGCATCGACGTCGGATTTTTTGCACGCAACATGGGCGCTCGACGCAACTGAGCCGAGCGCAAGCTTTGGCCGTGCCCCATTATTACGGCCCAGCTCGAACAGAGCGCCGTGCTGCTTAGGCCGACGGGCCAGTACCGCGAGCCGTGCGTCCGATCGTAGAACAATAGCTGCGTTGCCGGCGGCGGCTGACCGCGGACCTTAACCTTATCGCGTCCGCGCGCACACCGTAAAGACAGTCATGTTAAATCGAAGCGGGTACGGACTCCCGCGAGCAGTGCGGCTCGGCCAGCACGCACAGCGTGGCCACGTTTATCGAAACGCGCCAGGGCTCGCGTCCGTATAAATATACAGTGCGCACATGCGTGCCGCGCGCACCCTCTTGCGTTCGCTTTGGACATCTGAACGTTTTAATGAGTTGCCAATTCGGCGCGTTCAAGTCCACGGAGGATGGCGAGCCCCACGTGCCCACAACTTCTGCCTGAATGGCTGCGAGCAGGCGCGAATTGTGCGACGCAATTGGCCTCAAATAGAAGACTCCCGTGCGCCGACAAGGTTGCTGTTGGGAGGGCAACGATTGACCCAAGCCCAATCGCGGTTTGGCGAACCTATCGTCCGACATAAAGTATCGACGAGACAGGGCTAACAGGAATGGTGCATCGCCGCATGAATCGGTATCCTACCCGCTAGGCGAAGTTTTCTCGGGACCGAATTATGGTGCACGATTCCGATATCGCGGCCACTTTAATGAACCGGTGGGACATGGCAGGTGATGCGCGAGAGACAACCTTTGAACTGTTGAGGGAGGGGAAATTGCAATTTGCGTCCGAGCGGGCGGTATTTGCCGTTGACAACGCACCGCTCGGACGAACGGTCGAATTTGAGTGCCTGATGTTTGAAGATGGCTCGCGCGCAGTTCGGCTCGTCAATTGCGACACCGCACGTGCTTTGACGCCGTGGTCTAGCGTCGCGCCTGCCATTTTTCGATAGAGCGAGAAGCAATGGCCCTACAAGCCGAGGGACCTATGTGAGCCCTCACACTGACTCACATCTTCTCTCGGGCTGAGGGGGGCCTATTCTCAGCGTATGGGATGGAACGTGGCTACCTGTCGTACACGCCTGCTTTCGAAGCGGCATGCGAGAAGTTGGGTGCGGCCGGCCGAGAACCTGAATAAATGCTCTTGACGTTTGAGTTGAACCTACTGCGCATCATGCAGATAGTCGACGGAAAGCGCGCCGACTGACGGTCAGCGCGTGTTCTCGATGCTGAAGATTTCGTCTGACATGCGCTTAGTGGTCAGCATCGCCAAACCGCGCCTCTGCCGCATCACCGAGGCGGAGTGGCGGGGGCGCTTTGTGACCGAAGCTAGCTTGCGCGGCGACAGACGAGCACGCTGCGCTAATACCCGATGAGAGATGCGGTTAGCCGCGGCTCCGTGTTGTTGCCCTGATGTGGCCACATCCATGCCGTCGGCTCCGATCATCGTGCATCGGAGCCTCGAGCCGAGTAGAACGCGGTGGTGACAAAGTCAAACAATCTGCGATTGAGCCCTTGAAAGGAGTTGGAGAGGCCCTATCTTCCGTGCGAAAGGGCAGCCGCTTAGACTTGCGCGCTGCGTGTTTCAACTTGATTGTCCGCGGCATGGGGCAGCTGAGCTGATGCGCGTACGCTGCTTCCTCTGTCGTGAGAGGAGAGCGAAAATGAGTGATGCGTTCATTGCATCCGACCTCTTTGGCGAACTGGACCGCCTGCAGCGCCAAATGTCGAATCTGTTTGGTGGGTTCCCGGCCAGCCTTCGTTCGACGCGTGTCGGGCTATTCCCGCAAATCAACGTTGGGTCCACCGACGATTCGATAGAAATCGTCGCGTTCGCCCCAGGCCTCGATTTGGGCAAGCTTAATCTGACAGTTGAAAAGGGGCTGCTCACGATTAGTGGTCAACGGGACGTCGAGAGCAACCAGCTCCCCGAGGGAGCTCGACAGTACGCTCAGGAGCGATTCAGCGGCGCCTTTCGCCGCGCAGTTGAGCTCCCGCAGCATGCCGACCCCGAGAAGGTCCAGGCCAGATACGTCGATGGATGTCTGCTGATTTCGGTCGGCAAGCGCGAGACCTCGAAGCCGCGTTCGATTACTGTTCAGTGAGGTGACATCATGAACGATTACGCAAGCACCCAACTCGCAGAACGCCAACCGAAGGGCATAGCACAACAGCAGCCCGCGGACTCGACTCGAAGGCAAACGTTAACGCCGAATGTCGACATCGTTGAAGACCAACATAAGGTCACGCTATGGGCGGACTTGCCCGGTGTCTCGAAGGACAGGCTCAACGTCAAGGTTCACGACGGTAGTCTGACCATTGAGGCCGAGTCCGTGGTGCAGGTGCCGGCAAACCTGCAACTCGCCCATGGTGAAGTGCGAGCGCCACATTTCGCTCGCACCTTTACGGTCAGCGACGACTTCGACACATCCAAGGTCGAAGCATCGTTGAAGGATGGCGTGCTGACTCTTACCATTCCGCGCCGCGAGGAAGCGAAGCCTCGGCGTATTGAAGTCACAGTAGGCTGAGCATAAAAGTCTGCGACGGGCGCCCTGTGTCAACGGACGGGTGCTCGTCCATCCTACGGCATGCGACGCCAGTGTGTCGCACCGATTCCCATAAGGCTCACATACGTCAATTGCGGAACGATCAACGGTTTGGCCAGAGAACTCACTGTTACGAATCGCCTTCACTGGCCTGCTATTTGCCCCCCCAGCGCAGGTACCGATGTCTGGAGCACTCGTTAGCCTACCTAGTGATAAGCGCGAATGAGGCTGCGTCGTCGTCGGTTTCGGCTCGCGCGTCGACAGCCGTCGAGAAAGCTATCGGTAGGGGGAATGGCCGGGCGGGGCATCGCCCGTTCTGCTCGCTAACGCTGCGGCATGGGAGGCGAGGCGACCGTATTTGCTATCGCACATCGTCTCGATATAATTTTAAATCCAAGACGGAGAAAGAATTGATGCCAACGTACAAAGAGCTTCTTGCCCAGAGGGTCGAGCTGAACGCACAAATCGAGCAGACGCGAATTGCTGAACGGGACGACGTCGTAGCCGACATCAAACAAAAGATGGCAGACTACGAGATTGATATTGAAGAGCTTGTCGCGCTAAAGCGTGGTCGTAAGTTTTCTAACAAGAAGGCCGCGGCTGTGCCTAAATATCGCGACCCGACGACCGGGGCCACATGGTCAGGACGCGGAAAGTCGCCTTCGTGGATAAAAGGCGCAACTAACCGCGATGAATTCCTTATCTAACGGCCTGTAGTCAGGTCAACGTGCCACACACGGTCGGGCGGGCACGCCGAATGCAGCACGGGCCGGTGCCCTGATGGAAGTTCGACTGGTTGATGCCTTGTCTCAATTAGTGTTCGGAAGACTTCGAGCGAGATTAATATGCAGGCGCATCGACCTGTTCCTTCGCGTGAGCAAGCGGAAGGGCGCCACGTAGAGGTGAAGTCCTCGAGATCATCGTCGAGCGTGGACTCTTTGAGCAAATTACGTCGCGCGCTTTCAATAGGGCGCCTGTTCCGACTCGCCCTGAGAACGACCGCCCGCCCCGCGTTTCATGGGACGTTGCGAATGCCGGTATCGGCACGCTCGTGCAGGGGGGTGTGCCCTGCGCGTGGCAGACGTAACAGCCGTAGTGATTTTAAACGCGTGGGGGCTCGACGAGGTCTTATCGTGGTCAAGCGGTGAGTTCCGCCGCATAGGCCTGCATGGAGAAGATCGCGTGGACTTTGCTGGAGGTCGGTATGCAAAAGGAAGAATATAAAGGCTATGTACTTTGGGGGCACGCAATGGCTAGGCGTGCGGCAGTCGAAGCGGGCAACTTTTGGGCGGCGAGCGGTACGGTCACAAAAGACCGCGAGCTGGTGGGCGCTTCCGGCGTACTCGAGGTTTTCGAAGAGGAGTTTGCTGCCGAGGAAGCGGGTATTGCTTGGGCACGGGAGTGGGTAGACAAGCACGGATAACTGCGTCCGCACGGACAAAGTCATTTGCCTGGTAGGACGGACCCGTGATGTTCGGAGTGTACGACACGCAATCTAATTCCGTGTCTTTAGCACATGCACGTCGCCCAGAGCAATTCGAGGCGTTGCAAAATGCCTGCGCCTTCGTTAGCTAGCGGAACACAAGCGGTCACGGCACGGCCTTAGTCGCGTTGTCGTATTACGACTAAATCGCCGAAACCGGTTACTCGACTATTTGAGGCGTCCAAAAGAGAGTCCTGGGCCGATCGACAGGGTCGGATTGAGCCGACCCCGTGGGCCCGAGTGCGCCGCTTTCCGCCGTTCACTTTGTTTGGTGCGGCTCGCCGATTACGCGATTAACCGCGTCGACGAATTGACGCCGTGGGTTGCGGCCGACCAGCTTCGAGCAAAAGACTGCGTGTCAGCGTGTGTCGTCAAGGCGGTCATCGCGACGCGCTTACGATCGCGTGCGCTAACTTCCGTGATCTTGTCGCTCAGCACATAACCTTCGGAGAGACCTTCGGAAAAAACGGGGTCGGCCATCATGAAGAGCTCGTCCAAGTGTATGCTTTTGAGCAAAATCGAACGCCCTGGTCCACAAGCGACGTCAACGGCATCCGCGGCTGAGGCGCGGGCGAAAATCGTCTATGAACGGCTGATCAATGTCACCGACGACCCCGGTATACAGCATGGTGTTGATGCGCACTCAATCCTGGCCCAGGGGATGCACGTCAACAAGCTTGAGCGTTTCGATGTCCGCGTCTGACAGTCTGCTTCGGATGACCGCTGCGTCGATGGCGAATGCGGCCTGACGTCCGCCAAGACTGTGGGTGCCGATCGTCGCAAATGCATTTGAAACCTTACCGACGCTTTTCTTGATCTTCGCGAACACGTCCGCGGTTGCGCCAGTTGCGTTTTCAAACGTGGCGGTAGTAAGACGCGTCATGCCAACTCCTTCGATGTTTCGGATTAGCAGCGTACAGATCGCGTAGTGCCTTGGCGACTACACGAAGAACGTCAAGATCGTGCGTGCTGAAACCGTTGCGCTGAATGCTCAATCGGTCCCCGCGCCTCATGTGTAAGTGGCAACGAGCGCTTTCTCAACGCGAAGGCGCTTCATGCTTTCTGCTCTGAGCAACTTTAGGCACGAGAACCGCAAAAACGACGATGGCCAACGCGACGATAAAGAGTCCAACGAACGTCAGATGAACGGACTGGTGCAATGCCAGACGAACGGCGGCAAAGCTGTCCGTACTGCCGGGCACTGACTCGATCACCTTACGCAGTTGATCGGAAGTGACCACGCCCAGCCTCTTTGAATGAGCCAGTTCGTAGTTGAGCACCGCCCCGAAGACGGCCGCGCCAAGCGTGCTTCCAAGATTGCGCGAGAATAGGTTTGACGCAGTAGCGCTGCCGCGTTGCGACGTGTCGACCTGCTCCTGAATTAAGACGAGTGAAGAGACGCTGAGCGCGCCCATTCCGAAGCCCATGACCAGCGATCCGATACCGGCCAGAAGCGGTGTGCTATGAGGGGTCAACGAGACGACGACCATCGCCCCCACCGGGATCACCGCGCCTCCACCGATCAGCAGCCTGCGCAGGCTGAGCCGGTGAAAAGAGCGGGCGGTAAGCGTCGCGCCCAGCGGCCACCCCACCATCACCATGGTTAGTGCAAAGCCTGCGACCACCGGCGTACGGTGCAGCACACCCTGAACATACATCGGCAGGAAAGTCGTCAGCCCCATCAAGGCCATTCCCGAAAAAACGGTCGCGAGGTTAGTCATCGCGATGGGCCTGTGCCCCCACAGGCTAAACGAGATCATCGGGTCCGGGCTTCGCCGTTCCTGCCAGACAAACAGCGCCGTGCTTGCGACGAACACGCTGCCGCTGAGCATGGCGTGCGTGTAGTCTGCTGTGCTCAGGCTCGTCAACGCGATCATGAGCGAGGCGATGGCGGCGGTGAACAAAACCGCGCCCCCGATATCGATCGACGGCCGAGCGACTCTTTCCTTTTCATGTAGGAATAGGACAAATCCTGCGGCTGAAATCAATCCGATGGGGATGTTGAGCCAGAAGATCCACGCCCACGAGAGGTCCCGGACGATAAAACCGCCGATCATTGGTCCGAGAACCGCCGCCGTCGCCCACACGCTGGCCAGGTATCCTTGGACCTTGCCACGCTCTTTCGCTGGATAGAGGTCGCCTACGATGGTCAGCGTGACCGGTTGTATCGACCCGGCCCCGATACCCTGAATAAGTCTGAAGACGATCATCGCAGGCATCGACCAAGCGAAGCCGGCCAGCACCGATCCGACTAGAAAAATGGCAATGCCGGCCAACATGATGCGCTTACGGCCAAAGATATCCGCGAGCTTGCCAAAGACCACCGTCATGGCGGTCTGCGTCAGCAAGAACGACGAGAAAACCCAACTGTACAAATGCAGCCCGCCGAGCTTCGTCACGATCTGCGGCATCGCGGTCGAGACGATTGTCGCTTCAATGGCGACCATCGCCAGCGAGCCCATCACGGCTGCGATGACAAGTGGCCTAGATGTCTCCGACTGGGATGACAGGTTGACGAACGTTGTGCTCATGGTATTCCTGCTGAAATGGCAACGGTTCAGGGCAACGATCCACGCGTCACCGAAATCGATAGACTTGGCAAGCCGTCTATCCCAAACAAGAAGGGGGTACACGGATGGCCTGAGGCAAACTGTAAGGCCGTGTTGCCCATTTATCACTGCCCGAAAGAGCCGAAAATCTGCTCAAACGACTCAAGCCGATAGGTATCCGCATTGCTCAACATGGGACGAACTATCGATGCGGAGTGACATGAAGCGGACTACACGCACCGCCTGACGTTTCTCCGCGCGTCATATCGGGGAAACAGCGGACGGGTGCCGATGCCGACAGGCTGACTCAGACGGATCGACTTAAGCCAGTTGCGTCGGACCGGGATCGGCTGCGGATTCAACCGATCGATGCAACACAATAGACGCTGCGTAAGCAGCGGGAACGTTGCAAATGAAACAGAGACCGCGAATCTACTACAGTGAAACGCAGAACGTTGATGTGGGAGCGCTGGCGTAAGGGCGAGTCTCTTCAGCATATTGCTCGACTGTTTGACCGGAATCACTCGTCTGTCGAGGCGATTCTTGCGGAGACCGGCGGAATCCTGCCGGCGCCACCCCACCGATCCCGGTTGGCGCTAACGCTGGCGGAGCGCGAGGAGATATCGCGGGCGCTGATCTGCGATCAGTCTCCAAGATCGATTGCTGAGCAGCTGAACCGAGCCTCGTCCACCATAAGCCGCGAATTCCGGCGCAATGGTGATCGAGAGTGCGATCGGGCGAGCCAAGCCGATCGACAGGCCTGGGATCGCGCGCACCGCCCTCAACGCTGCAAGCTTGTTAAGAACCGCTGCGGTCCTTGGCCAAGATCCGACTATACACGGCGGCAGGCGAGTCGCATTTCTGGCGAGCGACGATGATGGCGCAGCAGTGGAGATTGGTGCGCTTGCGAAAATTTCGGCTTCTCGCCGATCAAACGTGGCGGCCTTTCGGAAGGCGGACTTCTCGTGCAGGCGCGCGGCAATAGCTGGACCGTACTGTTCGTGTCAGGGGACGATCGCGATGCCAAGGCGCTCGTGGTCGAACTTATCGACTCGATTGGCTTGGTCGCGCTCGACCTCGGCTCGCTCTCGGAGGGCGGTTCGATGCAACAGCTTGGCGGCCGTCTCTCCACTGTGGAATTGCACTTCGTGCGCCGGATGGTCCGCCGATAAGACCCGAACGGCGGGCATCATGCGCCTGCCGACTGGTCGCTGTTTTAAGGGATTGAGATGAATACTCCCAAACCGACGTTTGTCCGAGAAGTAGCCCGCATCGACGACCCCGAGTTCCTACCGGGGCAAGCTGCCGGACATAGCGCTCGCCGGTTGATCGACGCACCGGACGCCGCGTTCGCGGACCCTTTCGTCCTGATGGCCGAAGATTGGACGTCCCAAGGGGCGCTCGCGCTTCACCCGCATCGCGGGATCGAGACGGTCACGTACGTCATTGAGGGGGCGATCGAGCACCGCGACAACGCTGGATACAATGGGGTGATCCGTGCCGGCGATGCCCAATGGATGACCGCCGGCCGAGGCATTCAGCATGAGGAAAACCCTCCGGCCGGGACAAATGCTCATACCTTGCAGCTCTGGGTGAATTTGCCAGCGGCGGAGAAGATGTCTATTCCGCGCTATCAGGATTTGGTGGCTTCTGCCTTGCCGGTTTGGAACGAGGGTGGCGTCGAGGTCAGGATCTTTTCCGGCGCCTACGCCGATAGGGTCTCGACCACGCTCAATCACCATCCTGTAACGATGCTCGAGGTGCAGGTCGAAAGCGGTGGCGCGTTTCAGCACTGGTTTGCAGCGACCAACAATGCCTTTGTCTACGTCCTCGAAGGTGCAGTCGAGATCGGGCCCGCCGACGACCCTTTGGAGGCCAGCCAGCTTGGCTGGTTGACGCGATCAAAGGAGCCGGGATCGTCGGGACTTACCATAACGGCGCGTGGCAAAGCCGGCCGCTTTCTTCTTCTCGCCGCACACCCTCTGCGTGAGCCGATCGCGTTTGGCGGTCCCTTTGTTATGAACACGCAGGTGGAAATCCAACAAGCGTTCGCTGACTTTCGAGCCGGCCGATTCTGAACTAGGGCAAGAGGGACTGTTTAAAAGTCGACGCAGTCACTACGGGCCCAGGTTGCCGGGAATCCCGGCCCTGACTGGAGGCGCTGCACATCAGGTACCGGATGCTTCGGTAAGCGCCGCTATGGCAACTTGCAGTCGGGCCGGCAGAGTCGGTGCCGTCGCCCACAGCAAATGGATGTCATGGTGACGAGCGGGGAGATCAGGCAGCAGGCGTATAAGTCGCCCTGTCTTGAGCGCCTCCTCTATTAGCCAGTCGGGAAGCCACGCGACACCCCGCCCCGAAATGGCCGTATCAAGGACGATGCCGAGATCGGCCGCACGAATTCGGGAAGCCGGCTCGATCGACAAGCAGCGCCCGTCCTCACCCGGGAACATCCAGGGCTCAGTCACTCCATCACGGTGATAAACAATCGCGTCGTATCGACCGAGGTCATCGAGTGAACCGGGCATGCCTCGCCGTTCGACAAGGGACGGTGCGGCGCACAGCGCGGTGGCGTGTCGACCGACGACACAGGTCGACAGACCCGCGACGGAACCGGTTGAACCGCTTCTGACAGCCAGGTCGTATCCTTCCTCCACCACGGAGACGCGGCGGTCCCGTAGGTCGAGTTCAAGTGTCAGTTCAGGATGGGCATCTGCGAGGCGCAGCAGCGTCGGCGCGACCTTCAGCCGCCCGTAGAGGACCGGCATCGTCACCTTCAGCACGCCAGCAATGCTTGAACGCCCAGCTTCAAGGAAAGCCGCACCTTCGAGCAACTCGTCTGTTGCCCTGACACACCGCGCAAGGAATGCGCGGCCCTCATCGGTGAGTGTCTGTGAGCGCGTCGTGCGACTGAACAATCGTACGCCGAGCCGCGCTTCGATGCGAGCGATTGCTTTGCCGACCGCGGAGCGTGAGAGGTGCAATTTCCGTCCGGCCGCCGAAAAGCTTCCGGCTTCCGCCGCCGCTACGAACGCCGGGACGTCCTTGAACAGGTCGATCACGTTGTATCTCCGGGGGCTACAGTAAGGGGAAATAGTATCGTTACCGCCATCCGAAGCGCGCGATCTACCATTGGGGCGCAAGGCCATTTCTCTTCCATCCTGATTCCCGTAAGGAGTTCCGCGTGCGTCCACTTAGTTTATTTCTCGGTCTCGCTATGCCGTTGACCATCGCCGGCGTGCTCGTGACTGTTCCAGCTTCCGCGCAGGACAGCGAGCCGCGCGCGACGCGAGAAGCGGCGGCACTGTCCAGTCAGCAAGGGCACTGGGCTGTTGTCGAGACGTTCTGGAGTCGTCCGGGTAGCTTGCCCGTAGTTACCAAAGGGTTGGTCGCCGAAAGGCGCATGGTTGGCAATTTGCTTGAGGAGACTATGCGAAGCGCAGGTAACGGAGAACCTGTGCGTATCGACTATCTGGGCTACGATGCGATCGCGGGGCAGTGGACCTACGTGTCCATCGATACTCGCATTTCGGTCCCGCCCATGTCAGCAACGAGCTTCGAGCGCGACGCGCCCGACCACATCACAGTGCGTTTCGAGCCATTTGCGGCGCCGCCGCTTTCGCCGGGTTGGTCCGGAAGGCTTCTCCGAATGGAGCAGGTTATCGCTCGTGATGGTCCGGACCGTGAGACGAAAGACCAGTACTTCATATTGGCAGACGGATCCAGCGCACGGTGGCTCGCGCATCGCTACGAGTACCAGCGCGAACACTGAAAAGCCACGGAGACGACGCGTGTATCCGAGGATACAGGGTTGGCTTCGCGAAGACCGCTACGATCGGAGAAAGTTGCCTAGGCCGCGATCGCTTTTTGCGAGCCGCCAGGCGGCCCTACGCGTAAATTAGCGGATTCGCATCAGATCGATTGCGTCATGTTTCTTTCGCAGAACGAGGATGCTTGTGTTTCTGCGGGGCGCACTCGAGTTGCCGCTCGTTATCGGAGGGACGATCGCTGGCTTGGAGTACGGTTGCCGGATTTAGGTCTTTGAGGCTAGCCAATTCAGGGACGCGAGCTAGATATTGAAGCTATTGCGACAATTCTTATTACAATCGCCGCTTTTTTGTCCCAAATTGGCACTCGTGAAAAATCGCCTGAGTGCCCCACATCGGGAATCGAGTCTGCGGACACCATCGCGGCCGTCCGAATGTGGACTCCAGCGCGGCGCCGCGTGCCTGGTATTCGAGGCTGGTGTCACGGCAAGCAGTGGAGCGCGACCTGCCCGGTGCGATCGGAGCAGAGCAGTCGGCGAGAGGTGTTCTCGGTGCGGTGCGACGACAGGTCTTGGCGTATGCGCGCAGCCGGCATCGGAATGAGTGGGTTGAAATGCTCACGCTTGCCGATTCAGAACGACGAACTCGCGCCAAGTCGGTGCTGCGAGTGCTCGAACTGCTACCGGGGCTACCGCCTCGCGAGCCACTCATTACGAACTAGGTCGCGCAATGGTTCTTGGCGCGCATCACGCGCGTCCTGGCGGAGCAGGGGATAGAGACGCTTTGCGACCTCTCGGTGCGCCGCCCGCCGCCAGTGGTTGAGGGCCGTACAATGGCTCGGACAGATCAGTGCGCGACAGATCGAGGCGTTCTTTGCAATGCACACAACGAGCGTGCGCGTGCCCTGATTGCGGTAAAGGCGCGAACCCCTATTGCCCCTTGGGAGGTATTGCAAGTCCCAGATGCCGTCGATGGCTCGCTGTCGGACTCGGTGGCGCGGGGTATTGACTCGGGCGGTGTCAATACGGCCGAAGCCGCGATGGCGGACTGTCAGACTCGCGCGAGCCATTGCCAGCTTTATGCGGTCGACACTGCGGTCGTCTGGTCGGGACAGACCGGTGCGCCCGCTCCGACGAAGTTCTCAAAGCTTGAAGACGCGACAGCCGTTCCGTATCTGAGTCTGCTAGGCCGGGTGGGATACCTGACCTTTCTCCGGCTGCAACGGTCTCGAGCATTCGCAATTGCACCGGATGGGGCATGGGGTATACATCCGGCTACGACGCGATGACAAGCGCACTCGTTCGTTGCGGGCAAGGGCACGAGGGGTGCGAACTTTACGCCGTGGACGCTAACGTCGTATGGGCCAGGCCGATCCATGCGCCGGTGGCACGGACAAAATAGCTGCGTCGCAGTGCGCACGTTCAGCGCTGCGTGACTCACTCCCATCCCCCTCCCAAAGCAAGGAACGTCGCGATCTGATCGTTGTTGACGCCCTGCTCGGCCGTCGCCACCGCAAGCTCGCTGGTCACCCACGTACGCTGCGCGTCGAGCGCCACCAAGCCGCCCACCTTGCCGCCTTCGCGCAGCACGTGGGTGCGGTCGTTGACCACCTTTGCCTCGTCGCGGGCCGTCTCGAGGCTCTGCAATCGATCTAGCGCGGCCGCATAGTCGTTGAGCGACGACTCCGTTTCGCGCAGCGCGGTAAGGACCGTGCCATCGAAGCGCGCAAGGCTAGCCCGAGCCTGCGCTTGCGCGGCGGAAATCCGGTCGCGTATGGCTGTCCGATGCAGGTCCCAACTGACGAGTGGACCGACCGCGAAACGATTGGTCAACGGTCCAAAAGCGCTCGCCGCGGCACCGGTCGATCCGACCGACGCCCCTAGCTTGACGTCGGGATAAAGGTCCGCAGTCGCAACGCCGATTTCGGCCGTCGCTGCCGCCAACTGACGTTCGGCCGCACGAACGTCGGGACGACGCGCGAGCAGCGCACGACCGTCACCGGTGGGAATCAAGGTCGATAGCGTGAGCGGCTTGTGGCAATCCAGGAGGGTCTTGTCGTAGTCTTCAGGCGGCTGTCCCTGAAGGGTCGCTAAACGAAACGCGGCATTGCGCTGGCGCGCATGCAGCGGCGCAAGCAAAGCACGATTGCTGTCGACGGGCGATTGCTGGCGCACGGTATCGAATGAAGGCGCGCGCCCGTTTGCAACGAGTTGACGCGAGAGTGCGATGGTCTGCTCCTGAACCGCGATCACTTGCTCAAGCACGTCGATTTGATAGCCGGCGTTGCACAGATCCGAATACGCGCGCGCAGTCTCAGCCGCAACATTGACTCGCACGAGATCGCGCGCGGCTTGCGCCGCCTCGGTCTGCGCCGAAGCGGCTTCGATACCGCGTCGGATTCCGCCCCACAGGTCGAGGTCATAGCTCATCGTGATGCCGGTGTTGTAGATCTCGTGCCGTGGCGGTTCGATGTGAGACAGCGAAGCCTCGGCCGACTGCTGCGTATAGCTCGTCGACGCATCGGCGGCGACGATGATGTCCTTCGCGTCCTGTGCCTCCGACAGTAGCGCATGGCTGCGTTCAAGGTTCGCCTGCGCGATACGAAGCTCGGTGTTGGAAGCCAATGCGCCTTGCACGAGCTTGTCGAGCACGGGATCGTCGAACAGCCGCCACCAGTGATCGGGCAACGGCGCATCGATGCTCACCTTGGCATTGCCGGAGACAAATTCGCCTTGCGCTTCCGGGGCATTGACCACCGCGTTCTCGGGGATCTTGTAGTCGGGGCCGACCTCGGCGCAGCCAGCGAGCACCGTCAAGGTGAAGGCTGCAATGACCGCTACGTATCGACGTGTGCTTACCATGGCAGGCTCCGACGCACCCGAACTTCGTTTTCCGTCGAATGAATTTCGACCGACGCCGTCTGTCCTGGTACGAGACGCACGCCCTCGGGGACCGAATCGATCTGAATTCGCACCGGAATACGTTGGGCCAGCCGCACCCATGTGAACGACGGATTGACGTTGGCGAGCTGCGAATCGGTGCCGGTGCGCTCGCGGTCCTCCACGCCACCCGCGATGCTCTCGACGTGACCGCGTATTTCGTTGGCGACCCCCATGAGATAGATGCTTGCCGGATCGCCGACATTGACCGCGGGTAGCTTGGTCTCTTCGAAATAGCCTTCGACACGCAATGACTTCGCGCTTACGAGCGCCATCGCCGCCTTACCCGCACTGAGGTAGACACCGGGTTGTAGATCGACGTTGGTTACGCTCCCATCAACAGGCGCACGCACGAGCGTACGTTCGAGATTCAGCGCGGCGAGATCGCGCGCGGCCTCGGCCTGCTTGAGTGTCGCGCGGAGCTGTGCCGCCTTTGCCGTGCCCTGTTCGGTGGACTCGGTCGAGACGACATCAGGCATCGCTCGATTGCGTTTGTCCTCGCGTGTGGCTTCATCGGCATCGGCTTTCACGCGCTGTACGTCGGCTTCGGCTTGCTCGAGCGCGATCTGATAACGAGACCGATCGATGACGAGCAGCACCTGACCTTGCTTGACGGTCTCGTTGTCGTGCACGCGTACGTCCGTCACCAGACCGCTGACGTCCGGGGCAATCGGCACGATGTCGGCGCGCACGCGGCCATCGCGCGTCAGCGGCTCGATCTGATACCGGACCCACAGCGAATAGATGAGGACCAGCACACCGACAATGACGGCCGCAGTGACCAGCGTGCGGATGAGGTTCGAAAGCCGAAACATGTCAGGACACCATTCCACGGGGCAAGTAGAGATCGGCGATACGCGCGATGCCCCACCAGATCAGCAAAAACATCGCGAGCTCGACGAGCGCGGGTTGCCATAGCACGACACGTAAAGGCAGACGCAGCAGCGGACCCCGCAGCAGCGACGTAATGACGAGGGACAAGACGGCCCACGCAAGCCCAGCGGGGAAATAGATCCCGAAGATATGAATCTCTTCAATCATGATGGTCGAGCGCGCGCCCACGCCACGCCGGGAAGAAGGTTGCAGCGCATGCCGACGAGTGCGAGCAGCAGCCTGTCGCCCGAAGCGGGGCGAGGCTGCTGCAACTGGTCGATCGCGCGATCGAGCGAATCAACGAGCGATGGCGTGGGCTTGACCGCCTTGCGTTCGTCCTGGCGCAGCCGATAGAGACGCGAGAGTTCGCGGAGGGCATTTTCGATTGCGGTCCGTGTGTCGGCCTGCAGGTCATCCAGTCCCTCGCGGGCCTGGATCACGTTGCGTCCGATGCGGAGATCGTAGAGCCCGTCGACGGCGTGCAGTGCATCTTCGGGACCGGCGTAAGCCATGCGCGCGGCAATCTGCCCGAGACGGTCCGTCGCCCGCGCGGTCCATTCGTGCGCGTCGAGCGGCTTGCTGACGTCCGCGAGCAGGGCAAGGTCGTCCCAGTTCTTATGCACCATCCGATAAGCAGTCCAGCGTGCGCTGGTCGAGCGGAAGAGCTTGGTGACCGCCAGCGTCGTCACAATGCCGGCGACTTGCGCGAGCCCGGTGTTAACGAAGCCCGCGAAGTCAATCTGAAAGCGATCAAGAAACTGCATCGCGACAATGAAGCACGAGAGCATGGGCAACGCCTTCGATGCGCGTGCGGGGTCCGCTTGCAGATAGCCCATCCAGATGAGCGCGGGCGCGAGCGTGACGATCAGCATGTACGCGCCGTCGACGCGCGGCAGAACGACGAACAGATAAAGCGCGGCCAGAGGAAACGTCGCCAGCGTTGCAAGAAGGTAGGCGCCGATGGCCGGGGCAGGATCGTCCTGCGCCGCAAACGAGCACGTGATGAGCGCCGCAAACGCCGCGGTGGTTGAACCGCTGGGCCACGCAAGCATGACCCACACGGCGCAATAGATGCCGATGGCCGTCGTCGTTGCCAGGCCCGCGATCAGTGCCAGTCCATGGTCGCGTGCCAGGTGGAATTTACGCGTGGTGACACCGAATCCGCTACGACGCCGCGGAACGGTTCGATCGGACCGGGTGCGCCTCCATACAGCGTCTTTGTCGCTCGCTTCTTGCGACGCGATCGCCCGGACAAGCACGCGCGCGGAGTGCAACGTCTCGACGAATGCCGCGAGGCGGTCGCAGAGATTGGCCGAGAGCATCGCTTGCCACGACGATTCAGTCAGATGTCTGGCGGAAAGCATGCGGCTTCGATGTATCAGGTCGAGATCGAGCGCGTCGGCCGTGTCGGGTGCCGAATTGAGATCGTTTACGATCGCTTTCACCAGCGCCTCGGTCTCCTGGTCGAGCGCGTTGCCGTTGCGTAACCGGTCAAGCCTGTCCGTTGCGGCCGAGGCCAGCGGAATCAGTGCGGCAAGCCGATGTTGAAGCTCGGTGATGGTTTCGCGCGTGGCGTTGGAATAGCGGTAATCGAACGGCAGGTTGACCGCGATCATGCCAAGTTCGGTGACGTCCGCAGCGAGCTTGCGGCGGTTCTCATATTCCAGTCTCGTATGCACCCCGCCGAGTGCCTGGGTCGTCCATTGCGAAGCATGCGCGAGAAACGACTCCGCGCGCTCGTGAATCAGCGTCCGCACGCTCGTCGGATAGAAAAGCATATGCGTGACCGTCACGCAAAGAATGGCAACGGTCATCTCTTCGACGCGCGATATGGTCGTCGTGAAGATGTCGACGGGATCGTAGAGGTAGGGAAAGCTGATGACTGCCGTACTGAACGCGGCCATTTGAAAAAGGAATGCGCGCGGCGTGCGATCGAGCACCGCAAGATAGATGCAGATCCCCATCCAGATCGAGAGGCATACGACCAGCAACGCAGGGGCGTTCTGCATGTTGGGCACGACGAGAATCGTGACGACGGCTCCGACCGCGATGCCCGCGAGCCGATAGAGGACCTTCGGCCGAAACGCACCGGCCATCGGCTGCGCGGTGACGTAGACCGTCAGCAGTGCCCACCACGGACGCGGCAGGCTCACCGCGAACGAGACGAACAGGACGAGCGCCGCCGCGACGAAGGTGGTAAGCGAAAACAATAACCGCCCAAGGTCGATCGCGAGCAACTCGCCTGGACGCAGAAGACGAATGTGCGATTGCGACACAGGCACCACCTTCGAACGGTCAGACAAATCCAGAATGTCACGTTATTCAGTGACGGGCGAATTGTGCTCAAGGCCCACAGATACGTCCAAGACGGATTTCCTACGACCGCGATTCGGTTTTCTTATAGCAGGTTTACGGTGCTTTGGCAGACGGGGCCCGGGCGGCCTTGATCCGACCTGCAGGGGCTTGCTCCGTGGCAAGGGGCGCTACCGTCACCTATTCGGTCTGCTTATGGCGGCTATCCGAAATAAGCCTTGGACGTGCGATTCGCCGAAGTCCAACCTACACATCAACGACAGCGCAATGCGGTATGTCAACGGCACTCCGGAATTGATACAGCGACTTCCGGCATCGGCACTTTAGATTTGATACACCGATTTGTGGTGTTATTGCGGTGCCGGCCGCGCTCAGTGGGCGTCGTCCTCCTTTGGCACAGCCGATCTCTTCGAGACCAACCCGGCCCGTCGTTTCTCGCGTAGCCGGTAGCTCTCCCCTTGGATGGCCACGACGTGAGCGTGATGCAAGAGCCGATCAAGCATCGCGGCAGTCAGCGTTGCGTCGTCGGCGAACGTCTGATCCCATTGCCCGAACGGAAGGTTGCTGGTCACGATCAGACTGCCGCGCTCGTATCGTTTGGCAATCACCTGGAAGAACAGGTTGGCTTGCTCGCGACTCATGGGCAGGTATCCGATCTCATCGATGATCAACAGTCGGTACGGATTCACGAATCGTTTGAGCGCGTCGCCGAGCTGATTTTGTCGATGCGCCGTTGTCAATATCATCAGCAGATCCGCCGCCGTGATGAAGCGCACCTTGATGCCCGCCTGCGTCGCGGCATAGCCCAGTGCCATCGCGATGTGCGTTTTGCCCGTGCCGCTCGGTCCGAGCAATACGACGTTCTCGTTGCGCTCCAGGAAGGCAAGGCTCGACAGCTCTTGAACCTGCGATCTCGGCACGCCGCTAGCGATGGCGAAGTCGAAGCCATCCAGAGTCTTGATCGCCGGGAAGCCTGCCAGGCGTGCGAACGTCGCTCGCTGCCGCACGAGCCGCGCCGTGTGCTCGGCCTTCAACACCGACTCCAGGAACTCGGTCAGGTTGATCTCGTCGGCGATGGCCTTCTGAGCCAAATGCGGCAGCACGTCAGCGACCGTCGAGAGCTTGAGTTGGGCACATAGCTGCGCCACACGTTCATGTGCGACGTTCATGCGGCAACCCGAATCAACTGGTCATACACCGACAGCGGGTGCTGCAGCGGAGAGAGCCAGTCGTGGAATCGCTCACGCAACTCTTGCCCGCTCGCCGGCGTCGTTGCTGGCAACAAGGCCGGATACGGCGGCGGCAGACTCTGCAATGCCTTCTGCTCCACAAGCAACTGTTCGCCCGGCTTGAGCTTGGTTGTCCCATGTACCCGCATGTGTGCGACCTCGCGCAGCCAGCGCCACACTTGAGTGTTGGCTGTCGTCACGTCTAGCTCAACACTCGCCGCCTTGAACTGAGCGGCCAACGGTACGTAGAAACTGCGGCGCAAATAGCCGTTCATCCGTTCGACTTTGCCCTTGGTCTTGGCGCGGTACGGCTGACACAGCTCGGGTTGGAACCCATAGTGCCGAGCAAAGTCGAGAAACCCAGGTTGGAAGCGATGCTGCTTCGGACCATATGCGTCTCGCTCAACTACGACAGTCTTCATATTGTCGTAGAGCCCTCGCCGAGGCACGCCGCCGAACCAATCGAAACAATTGGCATGGCACGTCAGCAAAGTATCGAGTCGCATGTCGGAAACGAACTCGACGTACGCCGCGCGGCTGTAGCCGAGAGTGGCGACGAACGCGAACAGGTTCGCACCTTTGCGCCTGCGGAACTCGACCCAATCCACCTGCATTTGATCGCCTGCAGCAGTTTCGAATCGCACGAGCGGATCGGGTGGTTGCGCGGGGCGCAGCGTAGCCACGAATTTGCGCACGACCCGCTCGCCGCCGCCAAACCCCATCGCCTGAATCTCGCGCCACAGGACTGTCGCCGGAATCCACTCGGGTGCCGCTGCCGCTACGCGTTCTCGTAGATAGGCTTCGTACGGAACCAGTATCGACTCACGTGGCGTCGTTGCAGGCCGAAACGTCGGCGCGTCCTGCGCCGCCAAGTACTTCCTCACCGTGTTGACTGAGCAGCCAACCTCACAAGCTATGGCGCGAAGGCTCTTGCCCTGTTTGTGCAATATCTTGATCTGCATGTATCCCTCGTACGAGACCATCGCCGCTCAAAGCGGCCATTATCTCTTCGTCGAGGTGTATCAATTCCTCAGTGCCGACTGTGTATCAATTTACCAGTGCCGCTGACACGGTACGTGTCCCGGTAGAAGCCGAGCGCCACTTACGTTGTTTGCGGCCGGATGTCTAACCCGATATTGAACTTTCAAAGGTGAATCAAATGAAGAAGCAACTTGTCACGACCTTGTCCATCGGTCTTCTCGTCGCAGCCGGCGCATTGTCGTCGACGTTCGCACAAGCGCAAACGGCACATGCGGCGCCCGTCTCGCAGGGCGTTGTGCAAAGCAGTGACGCGGGCAATACGGCAGCATCGACGACACAGCACAAGGCACCGCGTCTCCTGAAGTGGCTCCGTGCCCATGAAAACAAGGGCAGCCAATGCGTCGGCCCTGCAAGCTTCTGTGATATCTACTTCGGTTGATTAGCGCCCGTGCCGTTTTTCGGGCATCGCATCGACCTTGGGAAGCGTATCGAGACCGTCATTGCCGTCGGGCGAGAGGGTCGTCAAGGTGCGTAGCGACGACAGACTCCCTCCGTTCAACATCGATCTCAGCATCGACTCGAACGCTGCCGACGCTACGCTTCGGTACGCGCGCTTGCGTCGAAGAAGCGCGACGGTACGCAGTGGGAACGGTGGATCGAGTGCGACATAGCGGAAATCGCGATGCTCGAACTCGATCGTGCTGGGCAGGATCGTCGCGATTCGGCCGCGTCTCACGGTCTTGAGAATCGCGCTGATCGAATTGGCATGCAGCGAGACCGTCGGCGTAATGCCGCAGGCGTTGAAATAACTGTCGACGTAGTAGCGGGACACGAAACCCGTTGCGAGCAAAGCAAGCGGTGTTTGCGCAAGCTGCTTGGGTGTAACGGGGCTGCGCGATTTCGCAAGCGGATGCGTCGCGCCCACCACGAGCATGAGCCGTTCCGGATAGAGCGGCTCGGCCTCGACGTCATCGGATCTAACATCGAGAAAGCCCAAGCCGAGGTCTACGCTGTCCTCGGTGAGCGCTGCCTCGACGTCGTCGAGTGACATTTCCCTTAGCTCGACAAAGACCTTCGGATAGCTCGCATAGAACGCTTCGACGAGCGGCGCAACCAGATACTCGGTAAAGGTCGGCGTGAACGCTAGGCGCAATTCACCTCGCGACAGGTCTTCGACGTCCTGCATCGCGCGCTGCGCGGCTTCCAAATCGCGGAAAGCGCGTCGCGCGAAGCCCAGATAGGTCTCGCCATAGTCGGTGAGCGTGATGCCCCGTCCACTTCGATCGAACAACGGCGCGCCGAGGTCTTCTTCCAGTTGTCGGATCTTTTGCGAAAGCGCGGGCTGTGAGACATAAAGCGCATCCGCGGCGCGCGTAAAGCTTCGATGCTCGTCGATGGCGAGCAGATAGCGGATATCCCGGAGAATCGAGGCGCGCTTTGAAGCTTTCATGTGCACATTCTGAGCCAGACTGCGCGTGCTGTCTTGGCAAGAGGGCGTCAAAAGCGCGCTGAGAAGCTGTTGCGAAATTGAAGGGGCCAAGCCTCGAGATGCGACCAGCAGATTAACGAGCAAGGCAGGGAGAGGAATGCCTCGTGAACATGAGCGAGGCGTTCATATCGGATCTTCAAGCGCCGAAACGAGTGCAACCATGCAATGGATATCTCGATGGGCCAGCGTGTCTTTCCGATCTACAAGGATTGCAGCCCGTCACGAGCCCCAGAATCGGTTACGTAGGTTTCGACCAACTGGAGAAAATTCCGCCGAAGTCCTTCGACTGTCATTTTCAAAGTCGCAAGTGGGGCAGTTCATGCGTACTGTGTTTCGTACACGTGTCAGGCGATTTTCGATGATCTAGGGACCGCCGTCTAGTGACCGAAACTGGCCGGTTTGGACCCGCCGGCCGGTTCTCGGTTTTGCCCGGCAGTTGCGCACGCGTGCGGACAGTGCGCGTTTCGGGATTCTCATCAATGTCCGGACTCCGGGCAATTGACACGTTTAATTCGCATCCCGGAAACCGTTGCCCAGCAAGGATTCGCGGCACTCGACCCCTTAGGCCCCGTGCGCCTCGGCGAATTGACAACTTTATTGCGATCTACGATCGCGTCGCACTACGAACAGAAATCAAGGAAACCAAGCCAATGAGGGCTAGTTATTGGCCTCCGGACCGGGGGCTGCTTTCTTCGAGGAAGTGAGACTTTACAAGTCCGTCAGAGAAGTTTGCCCCCAAGCTCGCGTACCAGATCGTTGCACGGCACGGCGTTACTACCAAACCTATCTCGTACCGCGGGCTGGGCCCGTACGGCGCGCTTTGGAGAGCGGGCGAAGGTGATCCATTCACGTTCACGCGGCGCGTGACTGGAAGCGGCGCGATCAGCTATTCATGCGAAACCTTGGCCGAGATTGTCCGCCGATTGCTTCAACAGGCGGGGATCGAGGGCAGAAACGCTTCGGCAGCGCGGCGGACCTTTGCGGTAAATCTTCACCGCAGGGCCGGTCGCTCAAGCTTATCCAGGCACTGATCGGGGTGTCTAGTTTGTCTGCAGTTAAAACCCTCGTTAAGGCCGATCCGGTGCGGCTGGCGGCGATTGTGAGCGGCGTGATCTGCGCCTGCGGTGTTTTAAAATCGCAGCCGTTTTGAGCCGTTATCTGTGGGATCGGCGCCCGCGCGGCGCGTGATGCCATGGCGCCTTCGTTTGCTATCAATGCTTGCACTTCCCGTGCGACATGCTATCATTGATAGCAATTCGAGTGTGGGAGTGAATCATGGCAAATCTTCTGGTTAGAAATGTGGATGAGGGACTTGTCCAAAGCCTGCGCGAGCGGGCCGCAGCCCATGGGCGCAGCGCCGAAGCCGAACATCGCGAGATTTTGGCAAAGGCGCTACGCGCTCCGCAGCGCAAGACGTTCGCGGAAGTGTTGATGACCATTCCGAACGTCGGATCCGACGCCGATTTTGCGCGCGTGGATGACGGTGAGGCAGCGAATGTATTTGGTTGATACAAATGTCATCAGCGAAGTACGGAAGAGGGAGCGAGCGGACAAGGGTGTAATGGCGTTCTTCCGAAAGGCAGCGCAGGAGGATGCCGACCTGTACCTTTCGGTGGTAACGGTTGGCGAACTGCGGCGGGGCGTGGAAATCATTCGTCACCGTGGCGACAAGCCCCAGGCAACCCGCCTTGAAAACTGGCTCAATGGTGTGCTTCAGGAGTTTGCTTCGAGCATCCTGGCGGTGGACGAGGAGATAGGGCAGATATGGGGACGCTTGCGCGTCCCTCATTCCGAACACTCGCTCGACAAGTTGATCGCGGCGACCGCGTTGATTCACGACCTGATCGTGGTGACGCGGAACGTCGATGATTTCGCCGGAACGGGGGCTCGCGTGGTCAACCCGTTCAAAGGGTATTGCCGAGACTAACAACGAGGAAAACCTGGAAGGGTAAGGTATATTTGTCGCACATGATCGACTGCTTCGATGGCATGGTAGTCAGTTGGTCGATTGTCACGAGCCCTGACGCGGAGCTCTTGAATACCATGTTAGATGCGGCTATCGAGACCGTGACCGAAGACGATGAGATACCGATCGTGCATTCTGATCGGGGTGGCCACAACCGTTGGCATGGTTGGCTATCGCGGATTGCAAAGGCTAACTTGATTCGATCCATGTCGCGTAAGGCCTATTCCCCAGACAACGCGGCCTGTGAGGGATTCTTCGGCAGTCTGAAGACCGAAATGTCTATCCAGGAGACTGGCGTTCGACGTCCATCGCGGAGTTCGTTGAGGTGCTGAGGGCCTACATTCGTTAGTACAACAAGAAGCGGATCAAGAGCACTCCTGGTTACCTCAGCCCCATCGAGTACCGTGAAAGCCTGGGAACTAACGACGTAAATCAGTCCAAGAAAATAGCCGCATCCCCCGTGGGTCAGGATTGAGCGCGCATCAACAGGAGGGAGACTAGACGGGGCCGTCGCGTTAGGGCGCGACCCTGCGTCGTTATCAAACGCCTACCGCGTTTCGCCGGACACAGGGACACCAACGATCAACAGCCGCTGTTTCTGCAGTCGCGTGGTCTTAAGAAGCAGGGCCGGTCAGAGTCACGAGCGTTTTATGCCTGCAAACTGCGATTGCAGATACGCCGCCGTACGACTCCTTGGCTCTCGTGCGACCTGCGATGGCAAGCCGCTCGCGACAATCGTTCCTCCGGCGTCGCCCGCACCAGGGCCTACGTCGATGACCCAGTCGCTCTGCGCGGCCACGCGCATATCGTGTTCAACCACGACCACCGTATTGCCTGCGTCGGCGAGTCCTTGCAGCTGGATCAACAGTCGGTCGACGTCGGCGGGATGAAGACCGGTAGTGGGCTCATCAAGAACATACAGGGTGTCGCCCCGTTGCGCGCGCTGTAGCTCTGTCGCAAGTTTGATGCGCTGCGCTTCGCCACCCGACAGTTCCGTCGCAGGCTGACCGAGCCTGAGATAACCCAGGCCGATGTCGCGCAACGTGGTGAGCGCACGCATGACGCTCGCTGTGTCGGCGAAGAATTCGCATGCGGCATCGACCGTCAGATTCAGCACCTCGGCGATGTTCTTGTCACGCCACGTGATCTCGAGTGTCTGGGCGTTATAGCGTGTGCCGTGACAGGTCGTACAGGGCGCGTAGGCGCTGGGCAAAAACAGTAGCTCGACACTCACGAACCCTTCGCCCTCACATGTTGGACAGCGGCCCTGCGCTACGTTGAACGAAAACCGTCCTGCGCCATAGCGACGCTTGCGCGCCGCGGGCGTATCTGCGAAAAGCTTGCGCACGTGGTCGAACAAGCCGGTGTAGGTCGCCAGATTGGAACGCGGCGTTCTCCCGATCGGCTTCTGGTCGACGCGCACGAGCCGCCTGATCCGCTCCATGCCTTCTACAATACGGCCGCCGGTCGGCACCACCGCGGGCGCAAGCAGAGGATTCTCTTCGTCCTGGTCCGGACTCTCGATGACTTTACCGAGGCTCGCTGCGACCAACTCCGGCAGGGCCTGGCTGACGAGGCTCGACTTGCCTGAACCCGATATGCCGGTCACGGTTGTCAGACAGCCGAGCGGAAACGCGACATCGACTTCATGCAAGTTGTTGCGCGTGACGCCAGCGAGGCGCAGCCAGGCCGCGGGATCGCGAGGCACGCGGTCGATCTGCGCCGGCGGCGCGAACAGATGTCGACGCGTCTGCGACGCCTCGACGTTCGCAAGGCCCGCCGGCGGCCCGCTGTACACGACATGGCCACCCGATTCACCCGCCGCCGGCCCGACGTCCACAAGCCAGTCAGCTCGACGCATCATCTGCAGATCGTGCTCGACGATGAAAAGCGAATTGCCGGCAGCCTTGAGTGCCTGCAAAGCGCTGAACAGCGCTTCGCCATCAGCAGGGTGCAATCCGGCTGACGGCTCGTCGAGCACGTAGACGACGCCGAATAGTTGCGACGCAAGTTGCGTGGCCAGCCTCAATCGCTGCAACTCGCCCGACGACAGTGTGGGGGTGCTGCGATCGAGTGCGAGATAGCCCAGCCCCAGTTCGATGAGCGTCTTCAGCCGTTCCAGAAGTTCAGCTGCAATGCGCTGTGCTGCCAGTCGCTTTTCATTGGAGAGGTTCGGGGTGCGGCGGATATCGGGTGACGCTTTGTGCGCCGAGCCGCCGGCTGCGACTCGCTTATCGACGGCATCGCGCATGGCGCCTTTACTGAGCACATCGCCATTGCCTTTTGCCGAAGCATCCGTTTCGGCCCACTGTCCGCGCGCGACGGGTTCGAGCAATCGGGCGAGACCCGACAACGACAATTCCGAAAACTCGGCAATATCAAGGCCGGCGAATTTGACGGATAGCGCTTCCCGTTTGAGCCGCTTGCCGTGACAGTCGGGGCAGTCGCTACCGACCATGTATTGCGACACACGCTTTTTCATCAAGGCGCTTTGCGTGTTGGCGAAGGTATGCAGCACGTAACGCCGCGCGCCCGTGAAGGTCCCCTGATAACTCGGCTCTTCCTTGCGCTTGAGAGCCGCGCGAGCCTCTTTAGGTGTCAGTCCTGCGTAGACCGGTACAGTCGGCTGATCGTCGGTGAACAGAATCCAGTCGCGATCCTTCCTGGGCAGGTCGCGCCAGGGTGTATCGACGTCATAGCCGAGCGTTACGAGAATATCGCGCAGGTTCTGTCCGTGCCACGCGGGCGGCCATGCAGCGATTGCCCGCTCACGGATGGTCAGCGAGTCGTCTGGCACCATCGACTTCTCGGTGACTTCGTACACACGTCCGAGACCGTGACAGGTCGGACATGCACCCTGGACCGTGTTCGGTGAAAAGTCTTCGGCAAACAGCATCGGCTGCTTTGCCGGATAAGTACCGGTGCGCGAAAAGAGCATACGCACAAGGCTCGATAGCGTCGTGATACTTCCGACAGAAGAGCGCGCACTCGGTGTACCGCGTTGTTGCTGCAAGGCCACCGCGGGGGGCAGGCCTTCGATCGCATCGACCTCGGGCACCCCGACTTGCTCGATCAGACGTCGCGCGTAGGGTGCGACCGATTCGAAATAACGCCGCTGGGCTTCGGCGTAGAGCGTACCGAATGCGAGCGACGATTTACCCGAGCCAGACACCCCTGTGAAAACGACCAGTGAATCGCGGGGAATCCGCACATCGACGTTTTTGAGGTTGTGCTCGCGCGCGCCACGCACGCTGACAAACCCCGTAAAACCTTCATCGGGTGCAGAGTGTGAACGACGTGTGTGGCGGATGGCATCCATATCGTTTCGACCTGAGAACATCGATCGGGCCTTATGCTCGCATGAATCAGAATGCAGACAATCGATTCGATGGGCAGCGTGCTCGCTCGGACTATTTGAGCCAGCCCGTGACAACCCGGCAGGTGAAGAGCCGCGTCCCAGGGTCGATGGCGGCGAGCGCTGACACGGAGATCAGTTCTCGAGGCCCGATAAGACCGATTCCAACGAGCGTTGCGGCAATAAAGAACTCGCGCACCCGGATCCTTTTTAGTGACACCGGGTCATCGTGAGGCTGCGCCGCGTGCTGCTTGAGGGTTGCAAGCTCGAGGCGGTGCGCTGACACCTTCGCACGTAGCACCGCGATCTGCGTTCTCAATCTCGCCGTTTTCACATGGCCTCCTTGACTGCTGCAATGTCGCTCTCAAGCTCGCTGCGGAAAACCGACAGAGCCGCTGGTGGCCGTCGAGCTTTGAGCGCCGCAAAGGCCACAAGGACAACATCGAACCACGCAGCGGCGATGCCCTAAGCTGTCAAGACGAAGTAGCGGGTAGTGAAGGCAGTGACGATGATCGCGATACAACCGAAGTCAAGTGTGAAAAGGCCCCCGATTGCCAACGTCGCCATGCTATCGTTTCTCGAACCAACTGATGTCGAAGCAGCGCCAATTCCAAGCCGGCCAACTCTACTTAGTGCGGGAAGCGCAGCGTGCAAAACGTCGCGAGGGAGCGAAAGCGCGCCAGCCTAGTCGAGATTCTCATGGTCGCCCCCCGCGTCGGGCTCCTCTTCGTGGCTATTCGTGGCTTCTGGCAAGGAGCGCACCGACGAAAAATCCCGCAGCAACACCGATAGCCAGTATTCCAAGGGGATGTGTTTGCGTCATCGAAGAGAGGGCCTCGACGTAGTCTCCGAATGTCTTTTGTGCCCGTCCACCCATCTCGCGCATCGTGGCAGTGACTCGCTTGGGCGCGTCTCCGATCGCGTCGGCAACGACGCCTTCAACGGTACCAGCGGCCATTTGGACTGCGCCTTCAACTTGGTTGCTGTTCATGATCTGCTCCGGGCGTATTCGCTTGAACAATGAGGAATGACGGGGCTGTGAAGCCTCACCCATGCTTCGCAACCAGCGTGCCAACGCGGACGAGAACGGGACGACGGAGAGATAGAACCTCGTCTCTTAGCGTGTCCATGAACCCTGTCATCGATCGGCCACGGATGGTGCGCCATCCGGCTGCGTCAACGCGAGCAATATGCGAACTAGCAGGTCCATGTCACCAGGCTTGCCACAAAAAGCGTCGAAGCCGGCTTCGCGGTAGGCCTGCTTGCCCGAGCCAAAGTCCATTGCCGTCCACGCTACGGCAGGGCAGGTAACGCCTTGGCTTCGCAGTGCCTTCAACACATCGATGCCGTTCATGTCCGGCAACGTAAAGTCGAGGAGGACAACATCAGGCTGCGCAAGCGGCGCTGATCGAATCGCTGTAGCACCATTTGGCGCTGTGGTGACAGCGTATCCATGAAGCGTGAGCACAATGGAGATAACCTCCAGTGTGTCATTATTGTCGTCGACCGCGAGAACACGGGCGGGTACATGGACGGCTTTTCGTCCACGATTCCATTGCTCGCCCGGTAGAAATCGGTGTGGCATAGGAGTTTACGTGTTGTTGCTTTGGTCTTTCGGTGCGTCGTGACCGGCGTTGACGGGCGTGCATCGCAACGCCGGCGACTTTGACTGTCGAGCCACAAGGCATGTCGCCTCATTCGTAAGCCTCGCCCGTTGGATCACAGCAACGCTTGCAGAGGCTCCGAAAAATCCGCTTGGCTCGTATGAGTTCTCGGCCATGGTAGTCTCGCCTAAATTTCAGTCGCGCATTCGGCTAAGCTATTCGCGTGCGCAGGTCCATTTTGCTCGGCCCGGTTTTTTGGTCGCTACGCTACGTCGGCACCAAGTATTCGTTCAACTCGAGCCGCAATTCACTAGTCGATATGTGCAAGGCGATGGCAATGGCTTCGATCAGACAAAACAAATTCTGCGAATGTTGATTCGCGAGGTGATCATATTTGGCGCTGCGCGTCGACACAGGAACAACGTTTTACAAGCAATAGGCATCGGCATGGGTAAGGCTTTTGAATATCGAGGGTTTTACATCTTCGTGTATCTTGAACGATTTGAATGGCGAACCCGGCACGGGTCTCGCGAAGTGGGGTATGTACCAGTGATTCAGATTGCTGAGCGCGACCGACTTACTGAACAATCCTCACGGATTCGCGTTGGCAACGTCGCTGGAAGTCCGTTTGGGTCGGCGGATGCAGCAATGGATGCGGGCGGCACAGCCGCGCGAAAAATCATTGCGGACCTCACCGGGCATAGCGTGAAGCAGCTGTCCGGCTGGAAAGAGCTGTCAGTTCATTGACCACGCCGGCAGGTTGCAGTTTTGCTGCGGTTCCACTGTGTAGGCCTGGTTCCGCCGGCAAATTCGCTCATAAAAGTCTTTTGAAATGGCTCTGCCCAGCTTCCCTCGAGCAAAGCCGCTAGGCGATCCAAGATTTGCAAACGTCCATTACGATTTTGTCAAAGCGCGACGATGCGCGTGGCTTCTGGAACGGAGGTGGTGATCGGGAGTCTGGTGCGAAGCTGAGCCCGCCGCGGACGGGGGTGGCCGAACCGCCAATGAGAATGTTCCGGAGAAGGATCTTGAGGTAATCAAGACGATGCCCGGACGCACTGCGTCGGATGCGAGCGAAGAGGGCGTCAACGTTCTCCGCGTCGGACCGTGATCTTGAGAGACTGACGTTATGCCTGGCCCACATGTAGGAGCGGGAGCCGGATCGCCGCATTTGGATGATAGCCAGCGACAACAAGCGCGCATCACTCGACGCCGCATCCGCTTGTAAACCGTGAAGCGCTCCGGGACGAAGGCGAAGTAGCCATGGCGCAAGCTGCCACGCCAATGTGATCGGGCCCGGCCGCGGAAATGGAAGCTAAGGGCGGACGATTTGCGCGAGAGAAGAACGCGAGTATGTCTGCATCTATTGTGTCAACGATGCCTGGGACGGAATGCGCACCGTGAACGTCGCGCCGTGGCCGTCGCTGGCTGCGTCGATCGTTCCGTTGTGAAGCGAAATGATCTGCTTGACCAGCCAGAGACCCACCCCGAGTCCGCCTGAGCGTCCGCTCGGGCGATCGGCGAATTGCTGAAAGCGGTCGAACACATGCGGCAACGCGTCAGGCTCGATGCCGCGTCCTGTGTCGCGCACGGTAAGGATGATGTCGAGATCGGTGGCAACGACCGACATATATGGTGCCGGCGTCGGTAAATTTGATCGCGTTGGTCAGCAGGTTGGAGACGACTTGGCGCATCCGGCTGTCATCCGCCAGGGTCGTGCACGGCGCGATGCCGGTTGCCCGCAACTCGAGGCCCTTGTGCTCGGCCGCCTTTCGCATGTGCTCCACCACGATGGCAGCGAGCGCGCCCAGATCGACGGGCTGGAGGTTGACGGACATTTTGCCGCTCGCCACGGCACCGCTGTGGATCAAGTCATCAACCATGTGCGTCAGTTGTCGGCCGTTGCGCCGGATCGCTTCGCCGGCGCTCGCAACGACGGACGGATCGGCGACGAGATGAAGCAGTTCCCCCCACGAAACGATGGCATTGAGCGGCGAGCGTGTCTCATGCGATACCGCGGCGACGAATTGACCCATGGTCCGCGCAAGCGCCTCGCTGCGTTCACGGCCCGTGCGCTCGGCGCCGGCTCGCGCGTCGGCCTCAAGTTCGTGTTCCTTGCGCGCGGTGATGTCGAGCGTGAAGCCGATGACGGAACGCAGGGTGCCGTTTTCGTGAAGCCGCCCCGTGCCGCGAATCAGAACCCAGCGACGACCGTTTGCGCCGCTTACCCCGAGCTCAAACTCGAACGGCACGTCAGCCGACACGGCTCTCCAGCTCGCGGCAATTCGCTCGGCGTCGTTCCCAAGCAGTCTTTCGAAGGAACAGGACGCCGGGTCGGCGATGGCGAGATCGGTGCGGCATCGCTCGCTGCACGCAATCGCGCCTGTCGCCACATCAAGTTGCCACGCGCCGACCCCGGCGAATTCCAGCACGTCCTCGACTGCGACAGGTGCTCGTCGATACGTTCGTGTGCTTCTTGGGCAAGCAGCGTCTTCAGGCGAGCATGGGAGCGCATCTGGGCGCGTTCGCGGCGCTCGCGTTTGACATCGAGGATGCGCAGCGTGACGTCGTCGAATCGAAGGGCAACCAGTGGCGGACTCGTGTCGGTGACAGGCAAGAGCGACCTGCGGATTTGCCGGTATCGCGAAGCGCCGCTCCGGTCTGGTTCGGCATGCACTGATCGCTTCAGACGGAAGACGGGTACGCGCCGCACGCGACCCGCGTGCGTCTCTTCGACAAGGGCTGCAATCATGTCGCCCTGTTCAGCAAGCGCGTCGATCTGGTCGACCTGTTGTGATCCGAACGCGACATGGCTGATGCCAAGTAGCGCACGGCACGCCGCATTCGCCCCTTCGACTTGCAAATGGATGTTGACGACAATATAAGGGTCTGGAAGCCGTTCGAACAGAAACGCATCGAATGTGGTCGCGTCGGCCCTTTGCGTTCCTGTTACGGTTCTGGATTCCATCAAGCGGCGCGCGGACCGTGCGGGCGCCGCGAGCGGCGAAATGCAAAAAAAGTCACATCGGGACGTACAGTTCGCGCCGGGCATAGTCTTCCTTACCGGGTAATGAGGTTGGCGAACCCACTTGAGTTCGCCGATGTGCGCTTTGGCGTAGGGGTCCAGCAGCAGCTTGTTCGGGTTGAAGCGATGGCCATCGCGGGGTCATAGGGTCCGTGGACACGATAGCCATAGACGGCACCCCGCTTCGATGCGATGCTTTGGGCTGGTGGTCGATGGCCACGCTCAAGCGAGCGGCATCCGCGGGCCAGCGTCCGCCGCTACGCTGCTTTTGATCTTCAACGCGCACCACGACGTCGTTGATTTCACGCTCCCGGAGATTGCTGGCGTAGATCACTGGACGTGCTTGCTCGACACGAACGCACCTATCCGCAGCGAACTGCCTGCGTTCAAATCGAGGGACACCTATCAGGTCACGGGCCGCTCGCTCCTTGTTTTTGCGCTCGAAGCCCCGAGTCGCGAGACGCAGCAGGTGTTCGACAGACTCGAGTCCGATCTCACGGAAAGCTGATCTGCGACGATCTGTGGTCGCGAGCGCCGACGGATGTCATCTCGCGCGGTCGCGCAATGATCTCGTGCCGTATTGTTCAAGCACGGGAGAGCGTGCGTCGTCCATGGCTAGCTAAGCTCTTCCACCGACGACGCGGTCAACGAGCCTTTGTCGGGCCTTACGCGACGAGTCATCAGACACCCGACGACGAGGAAATGCAGGCAGAAGTGGCAAATGTCGCATGCGGGGTCGCGAACGCCGTCTCCGCGATTTGTGCGGGGCGACTACAGAAACCCGACGCGGAGCTCGATACGCCGCGCATGAAATGAGGGCGGCTTCTCCATCCGAGCCCAGTCCATTGACAACTACCAAATAAGGGTCCCGTGAGTCGTAGACGTCTGTGCGTGTGGATCTGCGTGGCGGCATCGACGGGCCTGACGCAACGCCCGGCGTCCGCTCAAAGTTCGGTCGTGCTTTACGGTCTGCTGGATACAAGCATCGAGAGAACGAACCCCGGAAACGGCTGGACGACGCGCATAGATTCGGGCGCCTATCGCGGTTCGCGCTTTGGGCTTTCGGCAGACGAGGCGCTAGGCGGCGGACTGCACGCACTGGTACGGCTCGAGAGCGGATTCAGCAGCGCCGACGGTACGCTGTCGCAGGCAGGCACGTTGTTGAGTCGGCAGGCATGGATCGGCTTGCGCGACGGTTGGGGGGAACTGCGTTTAGGGCGCCAGTACTCGCCGCTCTACATCCCTTTCAAGGGAAAGCTCGACGCATTTGGTGCCGGTACCATCGCGTCAGGACTCGACAACTTGTCGAAGATCACCCCCTAGGTCAGCGACGCATTGACCTGGATCTCGCCCAACTTCAACGGGTTCCAGACAACGTGGATGGTGTCTAAGCGCGATGTGTCCGGCGGCGACGGCAACGGGTTGTCAGGCTACTACCTGACCTCGGACTATGACCTTGGCCAGCTGTCGCTTCACTATGCACGACAGCAGACGCATGGTGCAGGTGCATTGCGATCTGACTTCGCCGGCGCGTCGTATGGCGTGGGCGCGTGGCGCGCGTGGCTCGCCGGGTTCAACGGCGAAGGCGGTGCCCCTTACTACCACGCCGCCGGCCTCTCTCTGTCGGCGCGCTATAGCGTGACCCCTGCAATGAGCGTCAGCGCGGGGTATGTAATAGCCAATGACGGGAGCGTTTCCAACGGCGGCGCGCAGCAGTTCAGCCTTGAATTCCAGTACGCGGTTTCCAGAACGCTGTTGTTCTATGCGAGTTACGCCGACCTGAAGAACGAGGGTGAATCGCGGTTCACCCTGCGGGGCGTCAATGTCACCGGTTTGCCTGCAGCCTACGCAGGTGCGCCCGTGCGCGGCATGCAGGTCGGCGTGATCGAGCAATTCTGAGCCGGCTTAAGGAAGCGCATAGGCAATGACATAGTCGCCCAGCTTCGTGCCGAACGAACCGTGACCGCCCGCGGCGATCACGACATATTGCTTGCCGTTGACCTCGTACGTCATTGGGGTCGCCTGACCACCCGCGGGAAGACGCGCGCTCCAGAGTTCCTTGCCGGTATCCGTGCTGAACGCGCGAAGATAGTTGTCGGCGGTCGCCCCGATAAAGAAGACGTGGCCTGCCGTTGTGACCGGGCCACCGAGCATCGGCATGCCCATGCGAAGCGGGATAGGTAACGGCGCGCTATCGCGGACGGTGCCGATGCGCTTTTTCCAGACCACCTGATTCGTGCGCAGGTCGAGCGCGGCAACGTAGCCCCACGCCGGCTGCTTGCAGGGCAACCCGATCGGCGACATGAAGGGATTCAAGGTCACCCCGAACGGCACGCCGTACTGAGGCTGAACGCCAGCTTCGGCGCCTGTGCCGTTCTGTCCCGCCTGAGGGGGTTCGATGGGGTTGCGCGGTCCGCGCGGAATCAACTTCGAAACGAAGGGCAACGCGATCGGATTGGCGATTGCGATCTGGCGGTCAGTATCGACCGCAATACCGCCCCATTCGAACATGCCGAGATTGCCCGGAAAAACGAGCGTGCCTTGTTCGGACGGTGGCGTGAAAGGCCCTTCATAGCGCAAGCGGTGAAACATCACGCGGCACACGAGCTGGTCGTACATCGTCGCGCCCCACATGTCTGCGCCGGTCAGGTTCTTTGAAGGCCTGAACGTCAGCGCGGAGAAGGGCTGCGTCGGCGATACATGGTCGCCTCGAGCCGCTCCCTGCGGCACGGGCCGTTCAGGCGCAGGCACGAGAAGATGTCCGTTTCGACGGTCAAGCACGAAGATGTTCCCGGTCTTCGCCGGTACATAAATCGCGGGCACCGTGTTGCCGTTGCGATCCGTAATGTCGGCAAGCGTCGGCTGCGAAGGCACATCCATATCCCAGAGGTCGTGATGGACGGTCTGGTAGAACCACGCGAGCTTGCCCGTCGATGCGTGAAGCGCGAGCAGCCCGCTTGCATATCGTTCGAGCGCGGGCGTACGATCGCCGCCCCAGATGTCGGGTGTCTTGACACCCATGGGCAAATACACAAGATCGAGTTTCGGGTCGTAGGCCGCGGGAGCCCAGGAATTTGGAGAGTTCTTCGTAAAGGTGTGCTGGTCGTCGGGGATGGCGTTGGGTGTATCCGAACCGGTATCAAATGCCCACACCAGCCGCCCGGTGTCCACATCGAACCCTCGGATGACGCCCGAAGGCTCCCGGGTGGAGAAGTTGTCGGTGACCGCTCCGGCGACGACGATGACTTTTCCGGCGATGACCGGCGGCGAGGTCGGCTCGTATTGCCCGGCAGTCTGGACCGGCTGAAGATGCTGAAGGTCGAGGTCGCCTGTATTGCCGAACGCCGGGCAAGGTCGGCCGGTGTCTGCATCGAGCTCGTACAGATGGCCGTCGTTGACGGGCAGGATCACCCGTCTTGTACACATTGCCCGAGTGGCGCCCTGCGCGATCGACGTTTGTTGGGACGGCGCCGTCGCGCTCGCCTGTTCATCGTAATAGGACACGCCGCGACAGGTGACGTGCTGGAAGCTCGGGTCAGGTTTTAACTTCGGGTCGAAGCGCCACTTCTCCTTGCCCGTTGCGGCATCGAGTGCGAATAGGATCTGATGGGGAGAACAGAGATAGAGCGTGTCGCCGACCTTGAGCGGGGTCACTTCATTGGTGATCTCGACCGGATCCTGCGGTCCTTTCTTGTCGCCCGTTTCGAACGTCCACGCCACCTTGAGATCCGACACGTTATGTTCGTTGATCTGCGAGAGTCGCGAATAGCGTGTGCCCGCTTGCGTGTGGCCGTATGCCGTCCAGTCGCCCGCATGGGCATCGCCTTGCAATGTCGGCGTCGTCGCACCGGCAGCAAGCGCTCCGTTGACTTGCTGCGGATCGTTGAACGCTGCGTAGATCAACACGGCAACGCATATGACGAGGCTCGCGCCCAACGTGAGCGCGCCGCGGCGCCGGTCGGTGTCGAATGCGGCCGAGACGGGCGGCACGACGAGCCAGATTCCGAACACGACAAGGACATCCAGCCGGGGTGCAAGCGCCCACAAGTCTGTGCCGGATTCGGCAACGGACCATGCGAGGGTTGCGATAAGCAGCGCAGCGTAGACGACCAGCGAATAGGCATAGCGACGCAGCATGAGCCATGCAAAAGCGAGCCACACGATACCCGCAACGACGTAATAGGGCGAACCGCCGATCGTGGAAAGCCAGATCCCACCCCCGAAAAGGTAGGCACCCGTCAGCATCGCAAACACCACGCTTATCCAGTGGCCCCAATGGGTAAAGCGAGCGTGCGAAGGCGTTGCGAAACGAGCCATGACGTCATTCCTTACGTAACGCTTACCGCTCAAGGTTGGCGGCGCCTCGAAGAGGAGCATTTTTTATTCCGCGGGGGCCGAGACAGTCATGCGATCTCGCTAGCCTTCAGAGTCGCCTACCGGCAACGAAAGGCGCCGACCGGAAGCTGCATCGGACGTGCGGAGCATGGCGGCGCGCGGCGCCACCCCTTAACGTGCCAGCCAGGTCGTTGTGGGAGCGGGCGTCGATCGAAACGCCGGTTTGGCAAAAAAGTAACCCTGCATCAGCGTGACGCCGTTGGCCGCGAAGAAGTCTCGCTCGCCTCGGGTTTCTATGCCTTCGGCAATGACGCGGACGCCCAAATCGCGGCACATCGACAGTACGCCCCGCACAATGCTTTGCCGCACTGAATCTGTGTCGATGCCGCGTACGAGTTCCATATCGAGTTTGAGCAGGTCCGGCTGAAACTCGGTAAGCAAGGTCAGCCCGGAGTAGCCAGCGCCGAAATCATCAATGGCCGTCTGAAAGCCAAAGCGTCGATAGGCACGAAAAATCTCGACAAGGTGCGAGCGGCTGACGATGTTTTCACCTTCGACTGTCTCGAAGATGATTCGGTCGCTTGGGAAATGATGTTTTTCGGCTGCTTCAAACGTACTGCGGATACATGCTTCTGGCCTATAGACAGCGTTCGGCATGAAATTAATCGACAGATGCCCTTCGATATTCAGAAGGGCAGCCTGTTCGATGGCGATCGTGCGACAGCGTTGATCGAAATGGTAGCGATTGGCCTCGTTGATCCGGGCAAGCACCGACCCGGCGGACTCGCCATTGGGCCCACGCACCAACGCCTCATGTGCGTATGCAGTACCGGTGGTCGTGTCGACGATCGGTTGGAACGCAAATGCCAGGTCGATTGCTTCGTGGGCGGCAACGCGGCAACCTGTGCACTCGCCTGCTACATCGCTTATCGCGAACCGGACGCTGGGGGTCTTATCGTTCATGGAGGTCTTTGAATGGCGTACGCACGCTTGCGTCGATGTCCGTCTTATCGGCTCCAATCCCCATAAGCTTTATCCCCGCTCGGGAAATCGGGCCAAAGATTTTGATCCTTGGCCCGGCATCTCAGCGTAGCCGCGTTTGCCAAAGCACCGTGTGCGCGGCTTCGCGCTTCGGGCACCTTGGATATCCGCAGTCAAGCTGTCGCCTTTTCCTTTGTTGCCTTCCCATTGCCGGCGCGCTGGGCAAACTTCGAGAGTTTCAGGTCGGTCGCCTTTTCCTCTTCCAGCGTCTGCGTTAGCAATTTCACCGCATCGTCGTGTCCGAGTTGTTTGCCGATCGCACAAAGGCTCCCGTACGAAGCGATTTCGTAGTGCTCCACCTTTTGCGCCGCAGCCACGAGGCCAGCGTCCAGAACAGCGCCTTTCTTGATTTCGTCGATCAGCTCCTGGCCTTCTTCAATCAGGCCTTCCATTGCGACGCACTTCATGCGTTTGAGTCGAAGTCCGGTTTTTTCCACGATCTGGTCGATTCGCTCAATTTGACCTTGCGTCTCCTCGAGGTGCGTCTTGAACGCGTCGATTAGTTCGGGGTCCGATGCAGCGCGTGAGAGCTTCGCCAGTGCTCGCGTCAGTTGCTTCTCGGCGCTGTAGATATCGGAAAGCATGTGAACGAACAGGTCGTCGATGGTTTTGCGCTGTGCCATGGTGATCTCCTAATTGTGTGAATGGAGCCCTGCGTATTGCAACGGCCATGCCCAACCAATGCGACAAGTCACGCGAAGAAAATGACGACGTTCCTTCTTTGGTGCCTCAGGCGAAGTGCCGAAGGCGAGGTTGGCAGGATGCAATGCTGGGTACAGCCCTCGGCTTGATCATTGGAATGGAAGGCTGCGTTTGCTTGGCACGTGGCGTGCGAATGCTTGATGGCGACACACGTTCTTGCGGCTCGTCGCGCCGCGTCTACGCCGGGTTCTTTCGAGCCCGAGATCCCACGCCAGTCGTTGGCTCCTCCATTGGGAGCGCGTGGTGACATGTATCCACCTCTGAGTCATTGCTGCGCCACGCGGCGGGTAATGCTCGTCCTCACAAAAGGAGAACGTCCATGTTCGCTCACAACAAGCGCCTTCAATACACCGTGCGCGTAGCCGCACCGAACCCAGGCCTTGCAAACTTACTTCTTGAACAGTTCGGCGGCCCGCAAGGCGAGCTCGCAGCCGCGTGCCGGTATTTCACCCAAGCGGTCTCGGAAGATGACCCGGGGCGAAAAGACATGCTCTTTGACATCGCTACCGAAGAACTCAGTCATCTCGAAGTGATCGGATCCATCGTTGCCATGCTGAATAAGGGTGCGAAAGGACAATTGGCGGAAGCGGTCGAGCAAGAAGCCGAGCTGTACCGATCCCTGACGGGAGGGGGCAACGATTCCCACATCACCGCGTTGCTGTATGGAGGTGGTCCCGCATTGACCAACTCAGCGGGCGTGCCGTGGAGCGCTGCCTACATCGACACGATCGGCGAGCCCACAGCGGATCTTCGTTCAAACATCGCGGCTGAGGCGCGCGCGAAAATCGTTTATGAACGGCTGATCAACGTCACCGACGACCCCGGCATACGCGAGGCGCTGGGCTTCCTCATGACGCGCGAAATTGCGCATCAGAAATCCTTTGAGAAAGCCCTGCATTCGATTCAACCTAACTTCCCTCAGGGAAAGCTGCCAGGCGATCCAAAATTTACAAACGTCTATTACGATTTGTCAAAGGGCGACGATGCGCGTGGCCCCTGGAACGAAGGTGGCGATTGGGAGTTTGTTGCGAAGCCTGAACCTGCTGTAGACGGTGGTGACGGAACCGCCAGTGTGAATGTTCCGGAGAACGATCTCGAGGTGCTCAAGGCGATGGCCGGGCGCACTGCGTCGGATACAAGCGTTGATCCGACCACGGGTGCCGACCTCGGATCGGGGCAGGCGACCAGCGTCAAATAACTGAAATCCGGAACGGCATGAGCGAAGAGGGCGTCAACGCTCTCTTCGCGCCGGACTGGGACCTTGCGGGATCGTGGGAGATTGACGTCATGCCTGACTCACAAGCAGGAGCGGGAGCCGGATAGCCGCATCTTGATGACAGCCAGCGAGAACAAGCGGCGGACCACTCGACGCCGCATCCGCTCGTTGTCCATGAAGTCGTCCGGGAAGAAGGCGAAGTGGCCATGGCGCGCACCGCCGCCGCGCTGATGTGGTCGGGCCTGGCGGCGGGGATATCGATGGGCTTTTCGTTTCTGATGCAGGCCGTCATCGAGGCAGCACTGGCCTCTTCGAGCTGGCGGCATCTGATATCCAGTTTCGGCTATACCGTTGGCTTTGCGTTCGTGATCTTGGGCCGGCAACAACTGTTCACTGAAAGCACACTGACAGCGGTATTGCCGGTCCTTGTTCGCAGGGATATAGCGACACTCGCCAAGGCAGTGCGTCTATAGATCATCGTGCTCCTCAGCAATCTGGTGGGTACGGCCATCTTTGCAGGGCTGCTGCAATTCAAGGGGGTGTTCTCGCCTGAAATCAGCGAAGCGCCCTCGTCGCTTTCTCGAGCGCCGTACTCCGGCACATTTGGAGTCACGCTGCTTCGAGGTGTGTTCGCGGGCTGGTTGATCGCGTTGATGGTCTGGCTTTTGCCAAGTGCCCGATCGGCTCGCCTTCTCACGATCCTGCTGGTCACCTACACCGTGGGTGCCGCTCATCTGGCGCACGTCGTTGCCGGATCTGCCGAGGCGGTCTACGCGATCTTGACAGGAGGGGCTGATGTCTTCGGATACCTGGTTGCCTTTCTCTTGCCAACGCTCCTGGGCAACACGATCGGCGGAGTTGCCATGGTGGCGATCGTCAACCACGCGTCGATCGCACCGGAGATTACCGACGCGCAGCGCAACTCTTAGGCGCGCACGTTCGCAAGCTTCGTCGCGGCGATCGTCGGCGAAGCGATGAACAAGAACCTGTCAGTCAATATGGGAACTGCAACCATCAAGCAATATTGCCGCTTCTTGCTGAAAAGGTTCGCAATGGCTCAGTCGACCCTCTGGCCGTGCTAAGCAAGCGAGAGCCGCTGACCGACGTGATTTCGGCGTACAAGACGTTTGACTTGCGCGAGCCGGGATGGATGAAAGTAGCGCTCTCACCCTAGTGGACCACCCGGCAGCGCCCACCAACTGAACGAAAGGGAGACCGATGACCGAGCCCTCGAAGCCCATGCACGATCAGCAGCGTGGCAATTCCACCAAGGACAGTGAACCTGGCGACCCTGTTGAGAGGGCGGATAAGCGCCGACAAGCGTTAGGGCACGGTGATGTCCGCGTTGCAGGTGATGGGAAGGTGTCTCAACGTGAGCCCGGAAGCATGGATGCGTCGTTGATTCCTGAGGGCAAGGCCCACCCCGAACTTGGACCTTACGAGCCGGCGCACGATCACCTAAATCCGGATGTAGAGCCAGGTAGCTGGACCGAGAACGACGGGGAACCAAAGGACGTTAATGGTTGAACGTGTTCAACTGATGCGGGCGAAGGGATGGCGGATGCCTGCGAGTACTGTCAAAGTAGATCGCTCGACGAAATGGGGAAATCCATTCGTAGTCGGAAAAACACATCCCACCATCCCGAACCGCACGATCGAGAGTCGGCGGGAAGCCTGGGCGTTGTATAGGGAATTCGCGCATGCGAATGAAGATCTGATTGCGACCGCACGCTCGGAATTGCGCGGTAAAAACCTTGCGTGTTGGTGCCCTTTACCAACCGAGGGCGAAGACGACCACTGCCATGCGAGTGAGCTGCTACGTATTGGCAACGATTGAGCGTCGCGGCGATAGAACTTGAAAAAGGGCCGGGAACATCACTTGCATCGCTCGGCAGTCTATCCTTGGAGTGCCGAAATATGATTCACGCGGTGATTTTCGACATCGACGGTACGCTGGTCGACTCAGTGGACCTTCATGCACTGGCCTGGCACGAGGCGTTCAGGCATTTCGGACACGCGGTCACGTTCGAGCAAGCGCGCAGCCAGATAGGCAAGGGCGGTGACCAGTTGCTGCCAGCGTTTTTGTCTCAACAGCAGATGTCGGATCACGGAGAGACGCTCGAGCAATGGCGCGCTCAATTGTTCAAGTCGACCTATCTGAGTTGCGTGCGGCCATTTTCGGCCGTGGCGCAGTTGCTCGAGTGCGTCAGGGATATCGGGCTGACGGTTGCGGTCGCGTCGTCAGCGAAGGAAGACGAAGTCAGAACGTATCTCGAGATTGCCGGCGTGGCGAATCTGGTGGATGTGATCAGTTCATCGTCCGACGCGGAGAAGTCCAAACCCGCGCCCGACATTTTCCAGGCGGTGCTTGCGAAACTGCAGCTTCGTGGCGCGGACACGCTTGCTGTAGGCGATACGCCGTACGACGCGCAAGCCGCGATCAAAGCCGGTCTGAACTGTATCGGAGTCCTGTGCGGCGGGTTTACTGAAGCCGATTTACGTTCTGCAGGCTGCCTGGCGGTTTATCCCGGTCCTGCGGCTCCCTATGCGTGCTTTTCAACGTCTCCGATTGCGTTGATGGCACGCTGAGCTGAGTAAGGCTCATGCTCCTGACCCATCGCCGAAACACGCTTCTCCCAGTCGAGAGACCGTCAGCAGGAAAGTCGCTGAGCGAAATCAGGACACGTGAGGCCCGTGGAAAGCCGCCAGGCCCAATCTCGGAGCTACAAGATTTCGCAGGATCCGTAGCAAGTGCTCGACGTCGGCGGGTTTCGCACACACTGCATCGAATCCTGCATCTCGATCGGTACGTTTATCGGTCTCGAACGCAAGTGCTGTTAGAGCAACTGCTGCCGATGTCAGTCCCAAGCCTCGAACTGTCTGGAGCACGGTCACGCCACTCATGTCCCGCAGCGTGATGTCTAAGAGCAAGAGGTCCGGCTCGCAATGCTTCGAAGCAGAAATTGCCGAAGCGCCGTCCGACGCGACTGCAACCCAATACCCTCGAAGCGTAAGCACAGTGGCTACGACATCGAGCGTCTCGTGGTGGTGGTCGACAGCCAGAATGCGCGGCGGCACGTGAAGCGAGTGAAACCCTGAGTTCCATTGCTCACATAGTTGAAGATCTCGCTGAATAGCGTTTTTTAAGGGTATATCCGGCTCTTCCGGCTTAAAGTAGCGAGGCGCATGCCCGCGCGATTCGAAGCCACCGTGATGATGCGACGGTAGAGGCGCAGAACGGAGATCGCAAGAAGTGCATAGGGCAATTCTCGTCAATTTACGGTCGCATCACGGTCATCCTGAACGGCGCGCCGTTGGCGGCTGCATGGGCTACCGCGTCGACGAACTGATGCCGTGGGTCGTGGCCGAACGGCTTCGAATGAACCTCGGCGTGCTGAGATGAGACACGGGCTTTAGCAAATGGCGCTCCCCAGCGTGACTAACCCTAACAAACTATGACCTCATCAATCTGTTCCGTTCTTATATACGTACCCGATGTGAAAGCGGCGCTGGATTGGTACGCGCTCGCGTTCAAGCCGGCCGAAAGACGGCAGATCGAGGAACTCTCGTTCGAGTATCTCGACGTCAGCGGTGTCAGGTTGGAGATTGTTCCGGCGTATGCAAAGGTGACATCCGGAGCGGCTGGGTCCGTGGTCTATTGGAGCGTGGACGACTTCGACGAAGGAAAAGAGCGCTTCATGCGCGCGGGGGCAAGTCTCTATCGTGGACCGATGCAGGTCGAAGACCACAAACAAATGTGCATGCTGCGCGACCCTTGGGGAAACTGCTTCGGCCTCCACGGTTGAAAACTGCTTCGAGACGAGCACATCGTCGTGTTCTTGAATTCGCCCGACGAAACGGTGTTCGCGACACGCTTACCCGCTGACGTCGGTCTGATGCGTTGTTTTGCATATTCAAGCCGAGGTCGAATGGCACCTTTGGGCGGCACTGGGAGTCCGCTTAGGGTCGACAAAAGCCGGTGGAATTAGGGTGCGACGGCCAACCGCCGGGGTAGTCGAGCAATAAAGTACATTCGCCGACGACAAAAGAATCGCTAGCAGGCCTGCTCGCAACAAGCTTGGAACTCAGGGCTGGGTTTGGCACCCGGGCATTGCTCGAGGGCTCGCTCACCGGGCGTACAATCCTCCGACCATATCGGCGCTCCTCCATTTTTGAGCCAGTCGCAGACGATAGTTGACGGTACGCGCCCGAGAAACCGCCACTCCACAAGCCCGGTGATTTCGTAGCCGGCAGCGGACGACGAGCCACATGCCTACCCAGATAACACCCAATCAACTCGTTCAACTGATCATCCCAGGTATCACGTCAGTCTTTTCGCTCGGTTTTACCTGTGCATGGATCTACGATAGGCGGCTGCGCTATCTGCGTTTTCTCGCCGCTTCATTTGTTGCTTTTGCGCTCGGCTCAGCAGTGCAGATCTGTCACCTGCCGGATGAATGGCGATTGAACGCGCTTATATCAGCAACATTTTATATGTCAAGTATTCAGCTGTTGGCTGAAGGCGTTCTACGCAGGGCAGGGCTTCACTTGCGGCCCGCGACGCATGCGTTGATGTTCGCGCTGGCGCTGGGCGGCATATATTACTTCTCCTTCGAGACGTCGAACTTGCTCGTGCGCGTCTACATCTTGAATTTCGGCGCCGGGGCGTTGATGATGCTGACCGGACTCCGTTTCAGGAAACACTGCAATGGGCGCGCCGTTAACCGCGTTCTTCTCTGGGTGCTGTTGGTCTTCGGCGCCAGTTTCTTCGTCAGAACGCCGCTCACTACGTTGCAACCGCTGCCTCATGGCACCGCGCCGTTCGGGCAGACCATCTTCTGGGTCATGCTGCAGTTGTCGCTCGCCCTGATGGGCGCTGTGTTAGGGCTCGTCCTGCTGGCCGCCGCGATGTCGGACGTGATTGACAGGCTGACGCTCGAACACGATCTCGACCCCCTCACCGAAACGTTCAACCGGCGCGCATTCGAACGTCTGGCACGCCGACGCGTCGCGGACAAGAAAAGCTATCCGCTCGCGCTGATCGCCTTCGACATCGACAACTTCAAATCCATCAACGACCGTTACGGGCATGCGGCCGGCGACGCAGTGCTGCGCCGGTTCGCCGCAATCCTGCTCGCCGCAGTGCGCGAGAGCGACGTGGTGGCCCGCATCGGCGGCGAGGAATTTGTGTTTCTGCTGCAAGGCGTTGACGACAGAATCGCGTATCAGATTGCCGAGCGCTTGCGCACCGTGCTGGAGTCTTCACGCTTCGATCAAATCGCCTCTACGCTGTGCGTGACGACGAGTGCCGGGATTGCCCGGTATCGAGCTGGCGAGGAGGTCGAGCAGTGGCTGGCACGGGCCGATCACCTGCTCTATGCGGCAAAGCGCGCGGGAAGGAACCGGGTGGTCACGGAAGCGTCAGGTCAGACGAGGGATTTCCCCGAACTCGAGATCGTGTGATCGCCTAAGGTCACGTTTTCCAACACAATTGGCCGTTTGCGGTCAGTCGAGTTCGAACGAGCAATGACTGCTATCGGACCCACCGCGCGTGACGAAAATCCTTTGCGAGGACCTGACCTAAAGTGACGCCTCTGAATCGCGTCCGGATGTCGATCTGGGGCATTTGTGGATGCTAGATTGTGAACGGACCCAATCGTCGCACGCGTCAGCGTACTGCGCGAGAGCATCGCCCCTGGTTCTGACCAATCTCCTCCCCGCCAACACGACGACGGGGTTTCGGGGCTGCGTTATCGCGTCGCCCAAAATTGATGCGTCAGATGGGTGTTCACATCTTTCGGCGAGCCCTCGACGACTACGTTACGCGCCGTGGGCGCGCAGCGATCCATTAGCGATAAGCCGCGCTGTTGGGGTCTCTGCATCGGCGATACCGGCCCGCAGAGTAACGCGAATGTACGGGCCTATACAGTGGCCCGCAGCGGACGGCCCCGCGCAGAGCAATTCACCGCAAGAAGGCCGAAAGCCAGGCTCCGCGGCGAACGGTGAAGCGACCCGCCCCGCGAGGCGACGGTGGTTTCCCGATACTGGGGTAACCGGCGATATTGCATTGCACCAATTCTGATACCCTAGATCACGCGCAGCCAACAGGTGGGCAGCACGCGTTTCAGGAGGCGAGATATGGTGCACGACGCCGAGATTGCAGCGACCTTGATGAATCGATGGGACCCCAATGGCGACGCTGGGGAAGGCGCACTTCAGCTCCTAAAAGAGGGACGGCTAAACTTCACGATGGAGCACGGAGTGTTTGAAAGGCCGGACGCGACCCTCGACCACGCTCTCGAGTTTGAATGCCTAGTGTTCGAAGACGGCTCGAGAATTTTGCGACTCGTGAACACGCATACTGCCCAAGGCCTGACGCCTTGGTTCAACGTTGCGCCGCCGACCGACTTTCTCGGTTTAGGGGGCGCAGCAGACACTCGGGGAAGATATGGCAGACCTCACACTGACGAACCCCATCTACTCTCAGACTGAAGGGGTGCTCTTCTCAGCATACGGCGTCGATAGAGGTTACGTCGCGTGCACCCTGTCGTTCGAAGCCGCATGCGAGCAGCTAGGTGCCTCGCATCAGAGCAGTGAGCAGATGCTCCTCGCGTTTAGACTGAACCAGCCTCGTATTGTTCGCGCGCTGAACAATAAGACAGCGCCGACCGACGGACATCGGCTCGTGCTCGGAGCATCCGACTTCGCGTGATTCCCGAACGTCAACATGGCAATTCACTGAGCGACCTGTTGGCGCGGGGCGGTGCCAGCTCCGGCATAAATCGGTAGGAACTCAAAAATTTACGCGCAGCGAATGTTTCTAGTCCGTTGCGAGGTAACCCAATGAACGAGTACGCGCAACGCATTGTGCTGCTGACGGCCGAACAGGAAATAGTCCGCCTCGCCCAACGCCTCATCGACTCGAATCAACGGATGTTTCGGACGCTGAACCACGGAGGAGACGCACAACGATCGGTATTTGCAGCAGATGTGATTGAGCGCGGTCGCAGGAATGGCCCGCTGCGCGAAGAACCGCTGATGTTTGTCGGACTTCTGATCAATTCAATGGCTGACGCGACGATCGACTTTATCTCGACGGATCCGGACAATGCCGAGCATGACACCGTGACGGCGTTCGAAGCCATGTGGCGCGTGATGACTTAATTTTTTAGGTCATTAATGACTGACTGGGCAGTCATTAATTGTGCCTTATGACACGCAGTGGAGGGCGAATATCCGGCGGCCCGCTGGCCTTGTGGGGATACGAGAGCCCATCAAGTTATTTCAGCAACGACTCGGAGAACAATTGCATGAACGCCCACGTAAAGCCTGTCGCCCTTGTGACCGGGGCTTCGTCCGGAATGGGCAGGGACTTCGCCTTGCGTTTGATCAGTGAGGGCTACACGGTCTACGGGGCCGCGCGAAGGATCGGACGGATGGCAGACATCGAAGTGCAGGGTGGGCTCACCTTGGCGTTGGACGTCACCGACGATCGGTCCATGGTCGATGCGGTGGGCCGGATTATCGCTGAACAGGGGCGGATAGACGTGCTGATCAACAATGCGGGCTATGGACAGTACGGTGCATTGGAGGATGTGCCCATGGCAGAGGCGCGCAGACAGATCGAGACAAACCTGATGGGCGTGGCGCGTCTCACGCAGCTGTGCCTGCCGCATATGCGCGCCCAAGCCAGCGGTCGGATCATTGACATTTCGTCGATCGGCGGGAAGATCGCCATGCCGCTGGGCAGCTGGTATCACGCATCCAAATTCGCGCTGGAGGGATTATCGGATGCGCTGCGCAACGAAGTGCGTCCATTTGGTATTCGCGTTGTCGTCATCGAGCCCGGTGGTGTCGAGTCCGAATGGTCGGGGATCGCTTCGGAGGAGGCCAGGCGATATTCCGCTAACGGTGCCTATTCCGGACTCGTGAATCACTTTGAAAGGATGCAAAGGCAACTCCGCTTGCCGCACGCGAAGGTGATTAGCGATCTCGTCGTGAAGGCACTCAAAGCGAGAAACCCCAGGCCCCGGTATCACGGTGGTCTGTTCGCTGCTCAGATACTTTTCTTCGTCGTTGGCTATCCGACCGCGTCTTGGATCGATTGATGGCGTTGGTTCTCAAGCCTTGATTCGCTGGGGCGAGTGCGTTTTTAGCTGGAGTGTCCCACGCTGATCGCACCGCCGGCTCGCGATAATCCAATACGGCTTCACGCAAAGCCCTGAAGTTTCGCACCCACTGCACGTTGTTCCGTGCAAACCCATGTCTCCTTTGACTTGAGCCTGGCACGCGTGGCGTAGAATAGATGCATATGCACAATGAGTGAGGCCTCAGGAGGCCTGCCGATGTTCACCGAATGCTATTGCACCCAATTCAGGCGCTCGGCCAACGCGCTGACCCGGATCTACGACGACGCGTTACGTCCCTTGGGCCTCAAGGTCACGCAATTGACCCTGTTGCGCGGGCTGGACCGGTTGAAGTCTGCCACTTACAACGAGATTGCCGATGAGTTGTCATTGGACAAGACGACGATTTCGCGCAACATCAAATTGCTGATCGATGCTGGATGGGTTCGCGTGTCCGCCAGTGACGATGCTCGCTATAAGGTTGCAAGCCTGAGCCCCGCGGGCGCTCGTATGCTGAAGGATGCGGAGCCGTACTGGCGCGTAGCGCAAAACCAGGTCGAAAAAGAACTGAGAAAGTACCTGAAGCGCCCGGCGAAGACGGTGTTACTCGATGCGCTGGAAGCGCTGCAGCAAGTCGGAATCGATAGCTGAATGCCACGGCGCGTCTCAGATCTGCGCGACGCCGCCATCCGCGAAGATTTCGCTGCCCGTGACGAAGCTGCTTTCGTTCGAGGCGAGGAACGCAACGACTTCGGCGATTTCCTCATCGCGACCCGTTCGTCCGAGCGGAGCGATGCTCGCAGCGAAATTAAAGAAGCCGCTCAACTGGTCTGCGGAAGCGCCCGTCTTTTCGTGACCAGGGGTGACGACAACGCCGGGACTCACTGCGTTAACCCGGATATTCCGTCCTTTGAGGTCTGATGCCCAGGTCCTTGCAAAGGAGCGCACGGCGGACTTCGTTGCACTATAGATGCTCCAGTTCTCGAAGCCCTTGCTGCCGACGATCGACGCGCTAAGGATGATCGATCCGCCTGATCGCAGCAGCGGCAGGGCCTTCTGGACCGTCCAGATGACACCTTTGACGTTGGTGTTCATCAATCCGTCGATATGCTCTTCCGTCAGGCTTCCGAGCGGCGCAAACGCCGCGAACCCCGCGTTGGCAAACACGATGTCCAGATGACCCACCTCGGATTGAATCTGTGCATATAGACGGTCCATGTCCGAAGGCTGCGTGACGTCGCTCGCGACCGCGACAGCGCGCGGACCCAGCGAGGCGGCTGCCTGCTCGAGCTCTGCCTGCCTGCGGCCCGTGATGTAGACGCGAGCCGCGCCCTGATTGATAAACGTCTTGGCAGTTGCAAAGCCAATTCCCGAATTCGCGCCGGTCACGACTGCGATCTTTCCTTCGAGCTTCATAGGTATGCCTCAGATGGGTTGGGGCCCAACCCGGCGACCCACGATGGGCACTCCGAATCGAACTCCGCGTGTTGACAGAAAATGCGTCGGCTCGTCTTGCTTCTTGTTTGAGCCTTCAACTTTGTAGTTGAGGGCTCAAGTATAATCGTAAAATCGTATCGGCTGTCAACAGTCTTTGAACCCATTGTTTCGTCGCGGCAGATCGATCGAGTCGCCGGGCGCCTCACGGGCGGGCGCATGTCCGGATTCGCAGCATCTCCGACATGGCGCCCGGCATACCCCAAAACTATGATGGGTTCAGGGTGTATGGCGGATCGAGTGCGTACAGGAGAGATGTCTTGGGCGAGGGCTTCAGCAAAGGAACTGCGGTGGTGACCGGGGCCTCGAGTGGCGTCGGCGCCTGCTATGCGGAGCAACTTGCCGAGCGCGGATTTGACGTGATTTTAGTTGCGCGCAATCGCGCAAGAATGAACGCGCTTGCGAGCCGCCTGACGGACAAAACACATCGTAGTTTCGAGGTGATGCAGGCGGATCTGGCATCCACAGACGATCTTGAGCGAATCGAGAGGCTATTGAGCACGGACTCGAGCATCACCATGCTTGTGAACAACGCGGGCATCGGCGCCGCGGTTGGATCGTTTGAACCGGACAGCTATCAGGTCAGTCAGTCAATCGCTGTCAACCTCGCCGCGTTGACGCGACTCACCCTAGCGGCTTCTGCGGCGTTTGCGTCGCGAAGACGCGGCACGATCATTCAGGTCGCGTCGCTCACCGCGGTCAAGTGGGACTTTCAAAGCGGAATATTCGGCGCGATTGCCGCCTATGTGCTGGCGTATTCGCGATCGTTGCACCAGGAGCTGTCCGATCAGGGTGTGCGTCTGCAGGTTGTGCTGCCGGAACCGAAGTACCGGAGATTTAGCGAGGTCGCGAAACAGGTCGCCAGCCCCGGGCGCCGGAGCCATGCTCGTTCCGTCAAGCAGTTAGTCAGGACTGCGTTGAACGGGTTGGATAAGGGTGAGTTTGTCTCGATGGCATCGACCCGGCATCGCAACGCTTTGCCGGATGCGTGCGCCGGTTTCGACGCGTAGCCCGGCTTGCGAGAAGCCAGGGACGTATTTCGCCGCAGGGACATGGAGTTTCAGGAAACCGACCGCATCGTGCGTCGGACTATGCAATGAGTTGAGGGCCTTATGCCATATCTACAGCTGGATGTACCGTACGAATACACACCCGAACAAAAGAAGACCATCGCCAGGCGCATGGGTCAGATTTATTCGGATGTCATGAAAGTCAACGCGAACATCATCACCGTGACGATCCGCGAGGTTGGCCAAGGCGGCGTCTGGCGCTGCTCGGACGACGAACCCGATGAGGCAGCGATCATGATGCTGGATATCCGGCGTGGACGTCCGATCGAACAACGCGCGGAACTGGCACGACAACTGATCGCCGCGTGCATCGAGGTGCTCGGTCTAAAGGAAAACCGCCTGAACGTCGAGTTCACCCAGCATACGGGAGACGAGATGTATCACCCGATCCTCGGCGGATTCAACAAGGACTGGATCGCCGACGAGCGAGCCGAGTAGCCCCCCCGCTTAACTCATCCCACAGCGATTTGAGATCCCGGACTCTCCGTGAGGAGAGCCCGCCGGAGGCGCTCGTCCGTCAGGACAGCGGGCGTGCGGACTCAATAAAAAAATGGCCAAGCACGCGTTGCGAGTCAATGCGACCGCCTGGCGGTGCGATGTCGACACCGGCACGCGCGACTGGACATGCGAGGTGACACCATGAAGCAACCGTTCTATCGAGCACTCTACGTTCAAGTGCTTTTTGCCATCGCGATTGGCATCGCTCTCGGACATTTCCGACCGGAGTACGGTCTGGCGATGAAGCCCTTTGGCGACGGGTTTATCAAGCTCATTCGCATGGTGATCGGACCGGTGATTTTCTGTACGGTCGTAACCGGCATCACGAGCATGGGCGATCTGAAGAAGGTCGGGCGCGTGGGCGGCAAAGCGCTGTTGTACTTCGAAATCGTTTCGGCGATGGCGCTGGCGATCGGATTGGTAGGGGGGAAGCTCTTGCATCCGGGTGATGGTTTCAACGTATCACTGTCGTCGCTGGACCCGCGTGCGATTTCCGGATTCGTTACTCAGGCCGAGCATCTCGACGGTGCCGCCGGCTTCATCCTTGGCATGATCCCGGCGTCGTTTTTCGATGCATTCGCCAAGGGCGACACGCTGCCGATTCTTTTTGTTTCGATCCTGTTCGGGATTGCGCTCTCTGCGAGCGGTAAGGCTTCGCTCAAGATAGCGGCGGCGATCGGCGAGTTATCGAATGTCTTTTTCTCGCTGGTGAAAATCATCACCAAAGTCGCACCACTCGGTGCATTCGGTGCCATCGCTTTTACCGTGGGAAAGTACGGAATCGTTTCGCTGCTTCCTCTGATGAAGCTGATAGGGGCGTTTTACCTGACGGCGTTGGTGTTCGTTATCGTTGTCCTCGGCTCAATTGCGCGCCTTGCCGGCTTCAATATCTTTCGGTTTCTCGGTTATCTGAAAGAAGAATTGCTTATTGTGCTTGGCACAAGTACTTCGGAGGCCGCGCTGCCTCAATTGATGCAAAAGCTCGAACGCCTCGGGTGTTCAAGATCGGTCGTGGGACTCGTCGTGCCGACTGGCTATTCGTTCAATCTCGACGGCGCGAATATCTACATGACATTGGCCGTCATTTTCCTGGCGCAGGCCACGAACATCCACCTGACGCTCTCGCAGGAGTTGACGCTGTTCGCAGTCACCATGTTGACCTCCAAGGGATCGAGTGCCGTGGTGGGCGCGGGATTTGTCGCGCTGGCCGCCAGCCTTTCCGTCGTGCCGACCGTGCCCGTTGCGTCGATGGTCCTGATTCTGGGTATCGACCGATTCATGGCCGAGTGTCGATCGCTGATCAACATCATCGGTAACGCTGTTGCCGCTGTGGTCGTCTCTGCACGGGAAGGCGAACTCGACCGCACAACATTGGCAAGAGAGCTGTCGGGGAAAGACTTGGCGCAGGCACCGCTTGTGCAAGCGGAGATGCCCAAGGGCAGTCCGGCATCCGAGTCAACTGCGATTTGACGTGCCGTGCCGCCAAATGGCCTCACAGCGCGCTACGCTTGTAAGGTCGACGCCGATACATTAGCGGCGCAGACCGCGGCTTGCGATCTACCCCATCAGGTCCACCGCGGCCGACACGCGTTTGACCGATTGGGGCGGTTGGCCGAGCGTTCGAAGAAACGCCTGCCTCATCCGTCCGCGATCCCCAAATCCCGTTTCACGAGCAATCACTTCGATCGGATGCTTGCTGGTTTCCATGAGCAGGCGTGCGGCTTCGACTCGCAGTCGTTCTATGGCCTTGGCGGGTGAATGACCCGTTTCTTCCCGAAACACTCTGCTGAACTGGCGAGGACTGAGCTTTGCCGCTTCTGCGAGGGACTCGACCGTCAAGTCGGCAGCAAGATTTTCCTTGGCGTAGGTGAGCGCCATCTGGACGCGATCTGACTTCGCATCGAGTTCGAGGAGCGCAGAGAATTGTGACTGGCCGCCGCCACGGCGATGGTAGATCACGAGCTTGCGCGCGATCATGCGAGAAAGCTCGGGGCCGAAGTCTCGTTCGACGATCGCCAGCGCCATGTCGACACCCGCGCTCATGCCTGCAGACGTCCAGACCTGACCATCCACCACGAAGATACGATCTTCTTCCAGCTGAACCTTCGGGTATCGCTTTTTGAAGTCGAGCGCGTGAACCCAGTGCGTGGTTGCACGCCGGCCGTCCAGCAGCCCGGCCTCTGCCAGCACATAGGCGCCCGTGCAGACCGATGCGACGCGGCGCGCGTGTTCGGGAGCCTGTCGAACATAGTCGATAAGACTGCGCGGAGGAAGCCGGCATTCGTTGTCACCCGTCACGATTAACGTGTCGAATGAGCGGTCCCCAAGCGGCTCGGAGTTCACGGAAAAGCCCTGTGAGCAAACGACAGGTCCGCCTGACTCTGAAACGATCGTGAACTCGTATGCGCGCTCGGTGTGCATCAGGTTCGCGTACTCAAATACGGTTCCGACCGCGAGGCCCAATGCCTGGAAATTGGGGTAGACGACAAGACCAATGGTATGCATGAGTGCCACCGCGAAATCGGACGCAGAAGTCGGAAATCTAGCATATGAGGTGAACAGTGTCGTACTAGTTTGATGCATATACATGTATATGCATCCGTAGGTCGACGCCTTGGGACGCCGCCTGAGAAGAATGACCGGTCAGCCAGGTCAGATCTCGAGATGTCCCTATCCCGGTCATGGCTCAAATCCACGCATCTACGGCATTGGGGATACGTAAAGCCGCGGGCAGAATGCATTCACACGCCGGCACCCAGCCGGCTCCAAACTGGAATGAACTGCCATGAACATCTCTACGAAAGGTAAGGCACTCGTCACGGGTGCATCGACCGGGATCGGCGCCGTCTATGCGGATCGTCTTGCGAAGCGCGGCTATGACCTCATCCTGGTGGCACGTAACGGCGATCGCCTCAACGCGCTGGCCAACACGATCAAGCAGCAGACCGGCCGCGCAGTCAGCGTCGTGGCTGCCGATCTGAACAACAAAGCAGATCTGTCGTCGATCGAGGACATCCTGCGCAACGACACGAGCATTTCGCTGCTGGTGAACAACGCCGGTATCGGATCGGTGGCTTCTGTGCTCGACAGCGGCGCAGACGACATGGAAGCGATGATCAGCCTGAACATCACGGCGCTGACGCGGCTCACTTACGCCGTAGCGCCCGCGTTCGCCGCGCGTGGTGCAGGCACGATCGTCAATATCAGCTCGGTTGTCGGCATTGCTGTCGAAGCGCTCAACGGCGTGTACAGCGCGTCAAAGTCCTATGTCCTGAGCTTTGGTCACGCGCTTCAGCGCGATCTCGCCGACAAGGGCGTTCGTATTCAAACGGTCCTGCCGGCTGCCACGGCAACGGAGTTTTGGGATGTCGCGGGCTATGCACCCCAAAAGACGAAGCCGACCACGATGAGTGCGGCTGATCTGGTCGATGCAGCGCTTGCGGGGCTGGACCAGGGTGAACTCGTCACCATTCCGGCGCTGCAAGACGATGCCGACTGGAAGCGCTGGGAGGCAGATCGCCGCTCGCTCGCGCCCAAGTTTGCCAATGGGATCCCCGCACCGCGGTACGGGATTGAACACGACGCTGTTTGACTTCCACACGAACGAATACGGAGCAGAAACATGAAGTTCTTTAAGTTGGGCGCCGCCGTCATCGCGCTGGCAACGACATTTGCACTCCCCGGCGCCGCTTCGGCGCAGTCGCGCGGCAAGGTTCTGGTCGTCATGTCCAGTGCGCACGAACTCGATCTCAAGGATGGGAAAAAATATTCCACGGGTTACTACCTGAACGAGTTCGTGGTGCCGTATCGCAAGCTTGTCGAAGCAGGCTATGAGCCCGTCATCGCGAATCCGAACGGCGATATGCCTGTGATGGACGCAAACTCGAACAACAAGATGTTCTTCAACGGAGATGACGCTGCGCGTGCAAATGCATTGAACTATGCACAGGGTATTCAGCAGCTCAAGCATCCGAAGACACTTGCGTCAGTCGTCGCAGAAGGCACGAATCAATACGTCGGCGTGTTCATCCCTGGCGGCCACGCGCCGATGGTGGACCTGTTGAAGGACAAGAATCTGGGCAAGATTCTCGTGAGCTTTCACGACAACGGCCGTCCGACCGGCATCATCTGCCACGGTCCCATCGTGCTGTTGTCGACGCTGAACGATCCCGACGCATTCGTCGGATCGATGATCGCCAACGACGGCAAGCCCAACTCGTTTGCCAAGGGCTGGCCGTATGCCGGCTACCACCTGACCGTTTTTTCGACGGGCGAGGAAGAGCAGCTTGAAGGTCCGAACGGCCTCGGCGGAAACGTTCAGTTCTATCCGGTCAATGCACTGGCCGAGGCTGGCGCCCATGTCGAAAGCGTCGCCAACTGGCACAGCAACGTGGTGGTCGATCGCGAACTGATCACGGGCCAGCAGCCGATGTCGGCACCGGAGTTCGGCGACGTGCTCGTCTCGAAGCTTAACGCCGCGAAGCGCTAAGCCGTATCGGGTTGACGGCTATCGAAGTACCCGGGTGGTCTGCCGAAAGGGGTCACGTCCGCGTGACCCCTTTCTCTTCTTCGATCCGCTGCAGCACCGGCAACGGCCGGCTCATACGTGCTCGCGAAATGTACGACCCGCTTCGACGATTCAAGCGAACGCCGCGATGCCGAGCGCGGAGGATGACCGAAAACACCTACGGATTCGACATGGAAGGGCTGCTTGTTACCCTTTACTGTAGCAACGAGGCTGCGACAGGCCACGGCTGCATTCTCAAATCACTTGCTCGCTTTCCGGCGGTGTAGTCCGGGGTCGCGCGCCTGCCCAGGAATCTGATCGAAATGTCCAGCGACAACAGAGAGGCCTTGCCAGAAAGTGGAGCGACGCCGCGGCGACCTCGGCGATGGGGGCGTGTACTCGCCGCGTTCCTTGCGCTCGTCGTGATCGGTGCCGGTGTGTTTGCCGTCATTGCGTGGCGACCGGCGCTACCCGAAGTGGCCACGCCTTCGCGTGCATCGTTTTCACCGGACGTGATCGCTCGCGGGGCGCGTCTGGCGTCAGCCGGGTTTTGTGCAAGCTGCCACACGATCGCCGGAGGCAAGCCTTTTGGCGGCGGGTACGCGATGAAGACGGGCTTCGGGACGATCTATTCGACGAACATTTCGCCTGACCGCGAAACGGGTATCGGAAGCTGGTCCGAGGACGCATTCCGGCGTGCCATGCGAGAAGGTGTCGCTCGCGACGGCTCGCACCTGTTCCCCGCCTTTCCGTACGATCACTTTACGAAGTTATCGGATGCCGACGTTCACGCGCTCTACGCGTTCATCATGACCCGCGACGCGGTCAACGTCCCGGCGCACCCGAACGATATGCCATTCCCCTTTGGTTTCAGGCCGCTGCAGGCTGGGTGGAAGGTACTCTTTTTTCGCGAGGGCCGCTTTGTCCCGACAAATGAGAAATCGGTGGAGTGGAACCGAGGGGCTTACATCGCCGAGAGTCTGAGTCACTGTGCAGCCTGTCATACGCCTCGCGGGCCCTTGGGCGAAGAGCTGCATAACAAGCTCTATCAGGGCGCGTCGGTCGATGGCTGGTTTGCGCCGGCATTGACGGCGGCGAACCCGTCTCCGATGCCCTGGACGTCCGATGAGCTGTTCGGGTACCTGACGACCGGGCTGAGTCGATATCACGGGACTGCAGCGGGGCCGATGGCTTCCGTCTCGCAGGAGCTTGCGAATCTGGAGCCCGCCGATCAGCACGCGCTTGTGACCTACGTCGAGTCGCTGGGCGATGGGGACCATCGCGCAGCACAGGGCACGTCGGCAGTAACGCCTGCAGTCGCCGTCGCCCTCGCGGCGGATGCACACGATCGGATGGCGGTGAGCGATGTGGGCGGCCGCATGTTCATCGCCGCGTGTGCGTCGTGCCACTACAACCGCGCGCCCGACGTCAATCCGATGCGCCCGGAGCTCGGCTTGAATACGGCAGTCTTTCTCGACAATCCGTCCAATCTCATTCACGTCATGCTGTTCGGCATCTCGGCGAAAGACGGCGCGCCCGGTGTTGTGATGCCGGGATTTGCACGCGGGTTCTCGGACGAGGATGTAGTACGCATCGCGTCCTATCTCCGCGCAACACGTACCCACAAAGCTCCCTGGCCCGATCTGGCCAGGCAGGTCGCTCAGATTCGCGCGGCGGGAGCAGGAGAATCGCGATGACTCACATACGTATCAATGGCGAACCGGTGATCGTCCAGCAAGATGGCCAATCGCCGTTGCTCTGGGTCATTCGCGACGAGATCGGACTCAAGGGCACCAAATTCGGCTGCGGCATCGGCATGTGCGGCGCATGTACGGTTCATGTTGGCGGCCGCCCCACGCGGTCTTGCATTACCCCTGTTTCGGCCGTTGACGGTGCTGACGTGACGACGATCGAAGGGTTGGATCCTCACGGGCAGCATCCCGTTCAGACTGTATGGCAAGACCTGCAGGTTCCTCAGTGCGGTTATTGCCAGTCAGGACAGATCATGCAGGCCGTCGCCTTCCTCAAGGACTTTCCGAATCCGACCGACGCAGATATCGACTCGGCGATGAGCGGGAATCTGTGCCGTTGCATGACGTATTCGCGGATTCGCGAAGCGATCAAGCAAGCCGCGAAAGACGTAGCGCACCAAGCGGAGAGGAGCCACGCATGAGCCGATTGCTTCAGTCTGCCGAAGGGGACGCCGTCAATCTGTCGCGCCGGTCGTTTTTGATCGCTACCGCAGCGGCCGGTGCGCTCTTCGGCTTTGCACCTGCTGCGAGCGCGTTGAGTGTTCTTGGACCGTCGCGGCCCTCCGCTTCGCTCGATCCGGCCGAGCCCCTTTTTGCGCCGACGGTCTGGTTTGGTGTGGACCGCGACGGCGTGGTGTCGGTCAATGTTCCGAAAGCGGAAATGGGTCAGCACATCGGCACGGCCGTTGCCCGGATTCTTGCCGATGAGCTCGAAGCCGATTGGGACAAAGTGCAGGTAATCGGTGTCGACACGGACCCCAAGTGGGGCTTCATGGTGACGGGCGCAAGCACTTCAGTGTGGGCGCTATTCCCCGTATTCAGCCGCGCCGGCGCCGCAGGCCGCATCACCCTCGTGGAGGAAGGGGCCAAGTTGCTGGGCTTGCCGGTTTCAGCGTGCGTGGCTCGCAGTGGAGCGGTGCATGGCGGCGGGCGCTTCGTGTCATACGGCGAGATTGTCCGGCGCGGCGATCTGAGCCGGCGTTTTACCAGCGACCAATTGAAGGCATTGCCGATCAAGCTCGTTGCGCAGCGATCGTTGATAGGGAAGGCAACGCGGGCGCTCGATGTTCCGGCCAAGACGAACGGCACGGCCGTGTACGGGATCGATGTTGAGATTCCGGGAATGGTCTACGCACGCCCCAAGCTTCCGCCGACCCGCTACGGCTCGATCGTCGTTTCGGTGGACGATTCGGCTGCGCGAAGCGTGAAGGGATACCGGCAGAGCCTTGCGCTCGAGGACCCGTCGGGCACCGTGCCCGGGTGGGTCATGGTGTTTGCGGACACCTATTGGGCAGCTGTGCGCGCAACGGAGTTTGTCAAAGTCACCTGGCGCCACGGTGAAACAGCGTCCGTATCGGAACAGGATCTCTTTGCCCACGCGGCGTCGCTGGTGGCCGATCCTCATCAGGGTGCGCTTCTTGATACGGGCGGAGAAGCCTTTGATTCGCGCTACGTGGCAGCGAAATCGACCCTTGAAGCGACGTACACGACCACGGGCGTTCTGCACTTTCAGCTCGAGCCGGTCAACGCCGTTGCGTTTCAAAAGGACGGCATCTACGAAGTCCATACGGGTAATCAGGCCCAGAACTTTATCTTGCCGATCATTGCGAAGGCGCTACAGGTACCGGTCGAGCGTGTCGTCATGCGGACCTATCTGATTGGGGGCGGCTTCGGGCGTCGACTCAACGGCGACTACGCCGTACCTGCCGCGCTCGCCGCGAAAGCGATAAGCCGGCCGGTGAAGATGGTGTTGACTCGAGAGGACGACACGCTACTCGACTCTCTGCGCTCGCCCACGCTGCAACGTCTGCGCGTGGGCTTCGACGGCGCAGGCCGGGTGAGCGCGATGGAGCACGTTGCCGCTGCGGGATGGCCGAGCCTTGCGATGTTCCTGCCGAACATGAAGAAGGGCACGAACGGCGCGACGTACGATCCGTTTTCCATATCCGGCGCCGACCATTGGTATGACGTGGGCGCGCTCAGGGTCCGCGCAGTCAATAACGACCTTGCCCAGAAGAGCTTTCGCCCCGGATGGATTCGGGCCGTATCGGCGGGCTGGACGAACTGGGCGCTCGAATCATTTATCGACGAGATCGCCCATGTACGCGGGGTCGACCCGGTCGAGCTTCGCTTGACGATGCTGAACGGCACAGGAGCGAATGCCGGAACGGCTCCCAATTCGGTGGGCGGCGCGAAGCGCCAGGCCAACGTCGTGCGGCGCGTGGCGCAGCGTGCCGGGTGGGGGCGCGAACTACCGCCTGACACCGGGCTCGGCATTGCCAGCTCGTTCGGACAGGAACGCGAGATGCCCACCTGGTGCGCATGCATTGCGCAAGTCAAAGTCGACCGGGTCACCGGCAGCATTACCGTGCAGAAGCTGTGGGTCGAAATCGATGCGGGAACGATCGTCGATCCGGACGGTGCACTCGCGCAGGTTCAGGGCGGAACGCTATGGGGGTTAAGCATGGCGCTCCATGAGGGCACCGAATTCGCCAACGGGAACGTCAAGGACCTCAACTTGAATGCGTACACGCCGCTAAGAATGCTCGACGTACCCGACATGGAGATCCGGTTTGTCGAAAGCAATGAGGTGCCCGTTGGCCTCGGTGAACCTCCGACCACTGTCGTTGCACCGGCGGTCGGGAACGCGATCTTCGCGGCCACGGGCATTCGCATGCGTCATCTTCCAATATGCGCCGGAGCCGTGAAGGAGGCGTTGAATCAAGCCTCTGCAAAGTCAGCGGGTGCCTAGCCGGGTGTCGCCCGCCGATGGCGTTCCATCATGTCGTCGACAATGCGATGCGCGACTTCGATTTGATCGGTGATCGGCGTGACGGAATCGAGCGGGTGCAATGTCGAGCCTCCCGCATCCTTTGCGGCTTGTGCCAGACCAGGCGGTGCAGAGGGAGGCGGGGTGAAGAAGAGCGTGGTTTCGATCCGCCCGTCCTCAATATGCCTGAGGATCAGCAGAATTTCGAAGCCGCGGTACATGTCGCGTACAGGTTCTTGCATGCCGGTGATTCCGTGGATATATTGATTCATACCGATGTAGATACAACTGATTGTATAGGGCTCTCCCGGATCTGCGTTGTAAAGCTGCGATGGTTCGGCCAGGGTCGGGCGAAACCTAACACTCGGGACGCGTGAAATGCCGACTTACGTTGTCAATGTTGCGCAAGGACGCTTGTCCGCCGATCAGAAACTCAGGTTGGCACAAGGAATCACGAGCGCCCACAATGAAGCGACAGGGGCGTAGGGCTTTTTCGCGCAAGTCATCGTCAATGAGGTTGTGCCGGGCAATCACTTTATCGGTGGTGGCCCGCTTCGCGAAGAGCAGATATTCGTGCACGGACACATTCGTGCCGGACGTAGCGATGAGCGTAAGCAGCTTCTGCTCGTCAAGATTCGCGATTGCGTGATGGCGGTCGCTCAGGTCGAGCGCCGCTATGTCTGGGTCTACGTGTCCGAGATTCCGCCTAACCAGATGATCGAATATGGACACGAACTTCCACAGCCCGGCCAGGAGGATGCGTGGCTGGACGGTCTTCCCGAAGCGGATCGGAAATATCTGCTGAGCCTCGGGCACTGATGCGCTGTTGGCGCTAGCGCTCTTGCGCGCGCGCCTTGTCATACGCAACGAGAAACTCGTCGGACGAGACTCGGTCAGCAAGCGCTCGCAGCTGCGACGCCGACTTCGGGCCCAGCACCTTTTCTACGCGGTTGTTCGCTTCGGTCCATCGTCCATGCGCCTCGCGAAGCCGTGTCATGCCAGTAGACGTCAAAGCGACACGTTTTGCACGGCCGTCTTGCTCGTGCGGCCGCAACTCGACCAATCGATCACGCACGAGCGGCCTCAGTGCATGCGTCACCGCGGAAATTTGTATGGCGAGTTTCGCCGACAGGTCCTGCACGGTCGGCGGCACGCCATCGTTGCCCGACGCCAGTCGATCGATCTCGGCCAGCAGGGAGACCTGCGTCGACTTGAGTCCGACTTCGGCGAATGCATCGTCGTACAGCATGCCAAGCCGGCGAGCTGCCAGCCTGAGGGCCGTGTTCGTGCATGCCAGTTCGTCGAGGAAGTCGATGTCCGCGACGCTCACGTTTTTGGATTTGGCCATGGGTAGTGTTTCGCTGGAATGTTCGCCACCTTGCAAGGATGGTTGAGTACGACACTATTGACAAGCGTTATCGGCGTCGCATTATACTTGAGCCATCAACTAGTTTGTTGACGGCTCAACCTAATTGTAGGGCAATTGAAATATCGCCGCTTTGGCAGGTGCCTCGGTCAGTGTCGAAGCATTGGCTCAGCGAGACAGAACCTCTTCAAGGACTATCAGACATGACTACGGCACGAGAGCTTTTCCAGCAGTTCACCGAAAGCCTGCAGAATCCCTATGTCGCGACGGAGTGGTGCCTCGCCCTCTTCGCCGACGATGCGGTGTTCGAATTCCCTTATGCTCCGACCCTCGGACTACCTGCGCGATACGAAGGCAAGGAACAGATCGGAGCGCTGCTCGAGATGATCCGGACTGCGATTCCTCCATACCTCGTCAGTCACGTGGTACTGCACGATATGAAGAGCGAGGCCGAGCTGTTCGTGGAATACCGTTCTGACGCGCGGGTCGCACAAACAGGCGCTCGCTATTCGCAGGACTATGCGAGCTATCTCGTGGCCGAGAACGGCAAGATCAAGGTGCTGCGCGAGTACTTCAACGCGATCTCCAGTGCACGCGCGATTCTTCCTGGCGGGCTTGAAAGCGTGCCGGCAGAAAAATAAAGTAGAGGTCGTCGCGCGGGTTGCACGTGAACGTGCGCGGCCGGGGATAGGTCGCGAGCTGTTTCGCACCTGTGTGTGCAATCCGCGCAAAAGCGCAATAGTCATCAGGAATGTCGATATGTTCAGGATTTCAATGCTCGGTCTCGGTGCGATGGGTTCGCGCATGGCCGCCAATCTCGTCAAGGCCGGCCATCACGTGACAGTGTGGAATCGCACTGCCCAGGCGGCGCAGCCACTTATTGATGCCGGTGCGATAGTCGCCCCCACCCCGAAAGAAGCTGCACGCAATGCGGACTTCGTGATCGCGATGGTGCGCGACGATCGCGCGTCACGCGACGTCTGGCTCGATGCGGACACCGGTGCCGTGAACGGTATGTCGGCAGACGCGGTTGCGATCGAAAGCTCGACGCTGACACCAGAGTGGGTTCGCGAACTTGGCTCGCATCTGGCGACGCGCGCGCTGTCGTTCCTCGAAGCACCGGTCGTTGGCAGCACACCGCAGGCTTCAGCGGCTCAATTGACCTATCTGGTCGGGGGCGACGCCGACACGCTCGTGCGTGCGGAACCCGTGTTGAAGACGATGGGCTCCAGCGTGCATCATGTCGGCGCATTGGGCGCGGCAGCCTTGGCCAAGCTTGCGACCAACACCTTGCTCGGCACCCAGGTCACGGTTCTGGCGGAACTCATTGGAATGCTGCGACGATCAGGGGCGGACGCTGCACGTGTGCTTGAAGTCATCGCCACGACGCCCGTCTGGAGCCCTGTAGCGGCACGTGTGTCGGGACTCATGCTGGCGGGAGATTTCACACCGCAGTTCCCCGTAGAGCTGATCGAAAAAGACTTCGGCTATACGCTGCAGGAGGTGGGTTCGGACGCGACGGCCCCCACGATCGCAGCGTCGCGAGGGGTATTTCGGACGGCAATGGAACAGGGGCTCGGCGACGAAAACATGACGAGCGTCGTGAAGCTTTTCAAGTAGGCAGTTCCGCGCGAATTGGGCAAGGCTACGCTCCACGAGATTGCCCGACTCTTCAATCGCTATGGTTGCACGAGCGTGCGGCAGTGCTTGCGGGGCAACTGTGGCACGTGGGCTCATGGCCTATACGCCGTGTTTTTGACCCTCGTTCGCGAAGAGTGGCACGCCACACTAGCGTCATATTTGGCGTCAGCGGTGGACGCTTCTGAAGATGGCCATCCCAGCGGAGTGCATGGAAGAAAGTGACAAGAATGGCTTGACAAACGGATTGCGAGTTTTTTAATCTACAAACCAACTAGTCGGTAGATTAAGGCGAACCTGTGCATATCAATTCAGATCTTTCGCAACGTGTTGTTGTCGAGCGTTCGAGCTTGGAGTGGGTCGACTCACCTTCGGCTGGGGTTCAACGCCAGTTACTTGAGCGTGATGGAAGCGAAGTGGCAAGGACCACCTCCATCGTGCGTTACGCGCCAGGCTCCGCTTTTGCGATTCATCAACATGAATTGGGTGAGGAAATTCTGGTCCTGGATGGCGTATTCAGCGATGAAACCGGGAGCTTCGGAAAAGGAACGTATATCAAGAATCCACCACGTTCGTCGCACGCACCAAACTCCGCGACGGGTTGCATGCTATTCGTCAAGCTGCGGCATCTTGATCCAGATGACAGCCAACGTACGGCGGTCGACACCCAAAACGGCCAATGGCTTACAGGCCTTGTTCCGGGCCTGTCAGTGATGCCACTTTCCGAGTTCAGTACCCAACGTACGGCAATGGTGCGCTGGGCGCCGGGGACACGATTCAATTCGCATCGACACTACGCCGGAGAGGAAATCTATGTGCTCGAAGGCGTCTTTGAAGATGAGTTTGAACGCTACCCTGCTGGCACATGGATACGCAGCCCGCATCTAAGTGCTCATCGCCCCTTCAGCAATGAAGGCTGCACTATCTTCGTTAAGACGGGTCACTTACCGGTTGGTGAATTGGATAGGGCGCTGATATGAGGCATTTTTCAGAAATTTCGCCGGCCGCTGAGCGCGTGGTTGACGCCGCTGAGGGCTTGATACAGCAGCATGGCTACAATGGCTTCTCGTACGACGACGTGGCTCAGCTAGTCGGCATAAAAAAGCCGAGTATCCACCACCACTTTCCCAAAAAAGAGGACCTCGTTGCTGTAGTCGCGCAGCGCTACACGCATCGGTTTCGTGAGGAGTTGCTGAGCATAGAAGGACAACATGCGAAAGCGCCTGACAGACTCGCTGCCTACGCAACGCTTTTTGAGCGCACCTTTACGAGCGATCGCCGCCTTTGCGTCTGCGGCATGTTGAGCGCGGAATTTGACTCGCTGCCTGGTGCTGTTGCGAGCGAGGTTGATCGGTTTTTTAAAGTCAATCTCGACTGGTTGACCCTTGTCTTTGCTGACGGTCAACGTGCTGCGCTGATCACCTCAAATTCCACTGCAGAGGCCCTTGCAGAGGCGTTGTTGTGCGCGCTGGAAGGCTCGATGGTGGTGGGCCGCGGCATGCGATCGTCACGGGGGCCGGCCGCTGTCGGGGGCAGTTTTCTTTCCACGCTGCTGACCTGAGGTTGGCAATTTTTTTGCAACAAAAACCTACCATCTAGTTGGTATATTATGAGGCGACTATGAACCTTGAATTTCATGGCAAGAAACTGTTGGTCATCGGCGGCACTAGCGGAATAGGGCTGCAAACCGCTCGCATGGTGCTCGAGCAAGGCGGCAGCGTCGTCATCGTCGGTCACCGCGAAGACAAAGCCGAACAGGCCCGCAAGGAGCTGTCGTCGTTGGGAGCTGTGACCGCCCTGACTGCCGATCTTTCGCGCGCCGAAGATGTGAAGCGGCTCCTGCAGACCATCGACGATAGCCACAAGGACATCAACCTGCTAGTCAACGCTGCTGGGGTGTTCTTTCCGAAGGCCTTTCTTGAGCACACGGAGAGTGACTATGAACAATATTTGTCGTTGAATAAAGCGTTCTTCTTCGTCACACAAAAGGTCGCAGCCAACCTTGTCGCCAGCGAGCGTCCCGGCGCTATCGTGAACATCGGCTCGATGTGGGGCAAGCAGGCAATCGCGGCTACGCCGTCGTCCGCGTATTCGATGGCAAAAGCAGGTTTGCACTCACTGACTCAGCACCTGGCGATGGAACTGGCAGTCAAACAGATCCGCGTCAATGCCGTTTCCCCAGCGGTTGTCGAAACACCTATTTACGAGGGCTTTATCCCCAAGGCTGAGGTTCACGGTGCCCTACAGGGATTCAACAGCTTTCACCCAATCGGCAGGGTTGGAACGCCCCAAGACATCGCCGAGGTCGTCATCTTCCTATTGTCGGACAAGGCGGCATGGGTGACGGGCGCAACCTGGGATGTCGACGGCGGCGTGATGGCGGGGCGCAACACCTAATAGGGCACGAAACATGAACACAATGATTAAGAGAACGCCCGATAACGGGATCGACGTGGGCGCATTGCGTGAGTTCACTGCTCAGGTCGCAGCAGAGCCCACCGCAGGAATTGTGTCGTTCGATCGCTCGCACACACTATAAGCAAACTCGTCGGCATGCGTGACCAGCCAAATTTGCGTTCGTCGCGAAGCTCGTTCAATTAACTTGGCCAACGGCTCGTACAAGCTGGGATGAAGACTATTTTCCGGTTCGTTCAACGCAATGAATGCGGGTAATCTTGGAGCGAGAAGCGCGCCAACGAGGCCTAAAAACTTCAAAGTACCGTCCGAAAGCTCCCATTGATTGAATATGCGATTCGAGATGTCCGGATAATTCAATCCGAAAGATGCTTCTCGAGCCGGACGAGGCACGACAAGTTCAGCTCCGGCGAACGCCGTCGCGATCACTTCATCTATATCTGAGGTATCGCCAACTATGTGCTTTGCGCTCGCCAACACAGCAGGCAGGTTCGAACCATCGGAGTTAAGAGTAAGGCTCGTTACAGCTAAGCAAGGCGACCTTAACGGCGATTTAAAATCCGTTCTAATTTCATGATAGAAACGCCAATCCAGCATAAAACGTCGCACGACGTAAATATCCGGATAGCGGCTTGGCTCATCGATTCGGCTCAATGCGGTTTCTGACGCCTGCAAATTCAACGCACGGCTTAAATCAACTTGAGTGGTCGATTCGTCCATAGCTTTGACGTGCGAATTTCGCCGGTGTAGGACTGACCATCGCCGACCTTTGTCAAATACTGACAGTGATTCCTCTTTTATTTGCGGCTCAAATTCAAATGCCGGCCCAGATACGATTTTCTCTCCCCCCTCGAATCGCTGTTCCACCAACCCGAGGGAGACGACGTACTCATAGAGAACATCGTCTGTGCGTTGCACCCCAATTCTCACCGTTAGCGTGATTCTAAGCGGCCCCCTGGGGTGAGCGCGCCCCGTCGAGGATATTGCTGACTGCATTCCGCCTTCTCTCGCGAGCACCGTCGACAAGTCGCCAGCAGCAGCAGCCTGTACTAGCGACAAACAATTGTACAAGGTGGATTTACCGGCGCCGTTGGGGCCTGTAAAAATATTAATTGTCTGCGCAGAAATTTCGACGTCGCGCAATGACCTATAGTTTTCTACCTTGATTGATTTCACTTCAAGCATTGAGCGTGGCCATACTAAATAGGAAATTACGCAGGAATTGCTGACATGCCATCTTTAGCGTTCGAGCCTTCAGACGCGACAACGCGTAAGATCGCGTCGGCCTTTGAAATTGCCGTCGCACGATGGGCGATCGCCAAGACCATTCGACCCGACGATGTAGGCTTGATTGCTCTTAAAACTCGTTCCTCTGTTGCCTCGTCTAGGGCTGAAGTGGCTTCGTCTAATAAAAGAATAGCACTGTCTCGTAACAGAGCGCGGGCTATTGCGATTCGTTGGCGCTCACCGCCTGAAAGCATAAGGCCTCGATCTCCGACTTTCGTTTGTAAGCCATCAGGCAACCTTTCGATCAGTTCAATCAACTCAGCGCGCCCAAGTGCTGCAAGAATTTGATCATTTGTTGCGTCCGGCTTTGCAATTCGAATGTTAAATTCAATGGTGTCGTTGAATAAATATGTTTCTTGAGGAACAAATGCAACGAGCGAATAAAGCTCATCCTCGGAGTAGGTGCTAATATCTCGGTCATTGATCAGAATCGATCCGGTTGATGGTTGCGCTAGACCCAGAATCATACGCGCGATCGTTGATTTTCCAGCACCGGTGGAGCCGACAATCGCCGTCATGGTGCCACCTTTTAAATCTGCAGTTATCGGAGCGCGGCCCCTTGCCTCACCGTAGTCAAAAGAAATTCCTTTAAGCGAGATATCGATACGGTCTGTCTTCAAAGTCCCCGGCTGGAATGAATCTAGACCACGCGATGTGGAGGGTCGATTAAAAATTGTAAAGAAAGGGGCCAATCCTCCCATCGCTTCGGCCATCGACCCAAGCGAACGGGCTAGACCATCGAACGGCGCACATATTTGCATCACATACGCGTTAATCATTACGAAATGTCCCACGCTCGACCGTCCATTTTTTACGTCGAATATAGTTTTTCCCAGGCACACAGCAAGTATTACGATGAATGAAGTTATTCGAACAAGATCAATTTTTGCAGACCGCAAGGAAAATATGAGCCATTGGCTCCGAAGCGCCGCGTGCTGATGAGTGTACTTATCTTCAATTAATTTCCAATTGTTGAAAACTCGCAAAACAATTGCATTTGATGCGACATCTCCGAAAAATCGAGAATTTCCCATGAGCGCGACCACGATTTTCTTGTACAATGCCGCAACTATCTTTGTCGCATTTGCGCTGTACATTAGGTAGCCGATTGCGTAAATAGAAATTAAAGAAATGATGAGCCAGTCTTTGGAGTATCCGAGAACGAAAAACGCGCCGACTAGGTGCGCCGTAACGGGAATAATAGTTTGGACGACGGATTGAACATATGATAAAAGTAGTCTTTTTGCACTCTTTCGGGCGTCATTAGCCCTGCCGCGCAAGAGGTTGCTTCATTGTGCTCACCGTGTTGCAGCTGCGAATTTGCGTGCGTCATCGTAATCATTTCGTTAGAAAATTAAAGGAAAATGAAATGAATTGCGCGGGTGCATAAATGATCTCAACCTTTGCAATCAAAATAAAAAATGCCATTTGTATAAATAATCGTCAATGATTCGCTTGATTGTGGTATTTTGTATGCCAGTGGCGTTTTGTATGCAATCGATCTCTTCGAAAATCTAGTGGCGCGCTGCCAGGCTTTCTTACTTAAATTTATGCGATGAGATTCAGACTAGTCTGAAGCTAGTTATCTCAATTTAATGTCTTGCTATTGATGTATTTCCGAGCTCGATTGCGATGGAGGCCAGTCAAAAAGGCAAAGCCTTGCGTCGAGGTTGCTGTCAATATTTCTGGAGTCGATACTGGAAACGAAACCCGCTGCCTGGCTTGATCATGCGCAGCGATCGCGGCACCCAATGTGCAATACGTGCTCCAATGTGGCAATTTCCTTACTCTTTGTTTATCCGCGCCCACGGCGCTGATCGCACATGGATCGGATACGCGTCGTCGAATCCCACGAGCCGTTCGCTCTCACTGGATGCTGGCTCGAATACCTCTTCGATGATTCGAAAAGAGATGCTTCGTCCAATTCTGCGCGACCCGGTTACGTCTCTTAGAGTGAATTTGGAATCGCCGAACCCACTTTCAGTCTGCTGTTTGCCGACCAGGACGGACCGTAGTTGAAGCGCGAAGAGACATTCGACCTGGTCTGTTGGCGGTCCGAAATGGGTCGACATGCGTCGGCCGCGACAGTCTTCGCACCGCCCGCAACGGCCCGTCGACCATCCCCCCAAAATCGACGACAATCCGAGAGCATCGCCAAATCCAACATCTTCGGAGAGCCCAATGCCAGTGCTTATGTTCAGGTTGATTCTTTACGTCCGTGATGTTGGGTTGTTGAAGTCCTTCTACCAGACCCATTTCGAATTTTTAGTCACTGAAGAAATCGAAAACGAATGGGCGGTGATGAAAGCCGGTGAAATTGAGATTGCTCTCCACAGAGTGGGGGCGCGGTATCGCGAGCTGCCGAAGCGCACGAACACGTCGAATGCAAAAATGGTCTTCTCGGTCGAGTCAGGGCTCTCGGCGTTGCGCGATAAACTATTGCACGCGGGTGTTCGAATGCGTGAGTTGAAACGCTATGACGGCTTCGCTCAGTTGATGTGCGACGGAGAGGACCCCGAGGGAAACGTCTTTCAGCTTTCCCAGGCTGATTAGCTGACGGAATTTCGCCTCGCTGGACACCCGAGACGTCGCTGCTTCGCCCCCGGTCAATGGTCACCTCACCTCTCTGAATGTCCGGTATCGAGTAACTCGACTGTCCCATGTGGATCGACAAGCGAAGTTCGGCTTCCCGAGGATCCGCGTTTTGTCGAACTGGCGCGGACTTCCGTGTTCGGCCATGAAGCGTCATTAGTTCACGTCGACGGTGCGACGTTGAGGCGTCCCGTTTGGCTCAAGGAGCGGACACCCAAGTCAGGCGATGCGACTTTTCCGATCGGCCGTGGCCGACTCTTGGTTAGACAGTTCGGAAAATGCTGCGCCTTCGCACCCAAGGAAAGATCGGCATTGGGACAGGTCACAGCTAGAGCCGGCAGTTGGATTCCGCCACTGTGTTTGCACAAGTCTACGGCCTGGACTCGTCTAACGACGTTGGTAGACAACGCCCTGAACCAGGACCTGATCTGCCTCCGGCTCCTCGTCGAAACGTTTATGCGCCTGGGCAATGGCGATTTGATTTTCGTTCGCCCAATTGACCAATGCCATGACCGGTTTCAACAGCGTTCTTCCCATGTTGGTGAGTTCGTAATCGACACGCGGAGGAATCGTTGGATACATCGTTCGCGTTACCAGTCCGTCGCGTTCCAGGCCGCGCAAGGTCAGTGTCAGCATGCGCTGGGAAATGCCGTCGATGCCGCGCTTCAGTTCGTTGAAGCGCCACGGACCGTTAGACAGCATGGCGACAATGTAGAGGCTCCACTTGTCGCCTATGCGATCCAATATTTCGCGGGTTGCCACACAGCCGCCGGCATCAGGGGCAGGCATATCGGCAGGGAGATCGGTGTGACTTAGTGACATGCGTGTGCCTTCTTGTGAGGACAGGGCAGGACCCATACCATCCTGCGTATGATCGGTAAGTCAGGATAGATAACCGACCTAGTTCTCATTTTATACCTTGGACTGTTATGAGCCACACCCTACTTGTCACGTCCAGCCCGCGCGGGGCTGGCAGCCTGTCCACCCGCTTCGCCACCGAAATCGCTGAAGGCATTCAGGCCCGCTCGGGCGGCCCGTTGACCGTGCGCGACCTAGCCGCGAATCCTCCGCCCCATATTGCACCGGCCTACATCCAAGGCCGGATCACGTCGCCCGGAGATCGCACGCCGGAACAGGTCGAGGCAGTGAAGGTCGCGCAAGAGTTGGTCGATGAGTTGAAGGTCGCTGATGTGATCGTGGTCGGTTCCGGCATGATCAACTTCGGTCTGCCCTCGCAGCTCAAGGCTTGGTTCGATCACGTCACCTGGCCGCGCGTCACCTTCGGCTACGGCGATACTGGGCCGAAGGGGCTGCTGACCGGCAAGAAGGTCTATCTCGTTACCGCTACCGGCGGTGTGTTCTCGGAAGGTGCCTGGGCACCGTTCGACTTTCAAACCAACTATCTGCTGCACCTGCTCGGTTACATCGGCCTGACCGGGGTCGAAGTGGTGCGTGTCGAAGGTACTGTCTTAGGCCCCGATGCGGTGAAGGCTGCCGTCGCCAGCGCCGAAACGGCCATCAATACTTTGTTGGCGAAGGCGGCGTGACCCAATGGCCGGGAAAAAGACCATCGCGCTATTCGGTGCAACCGGGCCGACCGGAAGGCACGTCATCGAGGAAGCTCTGAAGCAGGGCTACAACCTGTCGGTCTATACGCGCGACGCAAGGAAACTCGCGTCGTTCGCGGGAAGGGTGGAAATCGTTGTCGGCGATCTGCAAGACCAGCGCGCCATTGCGAAGTGTGTCCAGGGTGCCGACGCAGTCATTAGCGCGCTTGGTCCCAACAGTCTCAAGGTGCAGGGCGATATGCCGGTCATGCACGGTTTGACCCACATCATCGCCGCGATGAAGCACGCGGGCATGCGCCGTCTTATCCAGATTTCTACGGCTGCCTATCGCGATCCCAGGGATGGCTTTGCCTTCAACACCCATGCGTTCGCGATGTTGTTCAAGGTGATCGCGCGCAAGGGGTATGACGACATCAAGGCGACTGGCGAACTGGTCGCCCATTCCGACCTGGACTGGACGCTGGTACGCATCCCGAATCTCAAGGATGGTCCCGCCGCCGGCGGCGTGGATGTGGGTTGGTATGGAAAAACCAGACTCAGCACGAAGCTCTCCAGAGGCAATCTGGCGAAGTTCCTGGTTGACCAGGTGACCGACAGAAAGTTCGTGCGTGCCGCGCCAGGCATCGCCAACCATTGACGCAGCAACGTCTCGACAAGGTCCACGCCATGAGCGGATTCACCCATGCTGACGTACCCGATCAATCGGGTAAGACCTTTATCGTCACCGGTGCCAACACCGGCATAGGTTTTGAAATAGCAAGTGCGTTGGCGGCGCGCCGAGGCAGAGTGCTTCTCGCGTGCCGCGATGGGGCGAAAGCAGAAGCTGCTATGAGCCGGATTCGTCTGAAGAGCCCTGGAGCAAATCTCGCATTCCTGCCGCTTGACCTCGCAGACCTGACGAGTGTGCGGAACGCAGCAAAACTGGCCGAAAATGAGCCGCGTATCGACGCGCTCATTAATAATGCGGGCGTGCAAGGGCCGAAGCTAAAACACACGACTCAAGGCTTCGAGCTGACATTCGGCGTCAATCATCTTGGCTGCTTCGCGTTTACCGCGCTCACGTTACCCAAGCTCATGGAAACGCCCGGATCACGCATCGTTGTCACGAGCAGCGGTCTGCACAGGAACGCGAAGATCGAGTGGGACGATCTTGATGCGCAGAAGAGCTACAAGTGGATGCCTCGCTATGCAGCCAGCAAGCTGGCGAATCTACTTTTTATCTTTGAGTTGGATCGGCGACTGCGAGCGGCAGGCATACCTGTTACGGCGGTGGCCTGTCATCCGGGACTTGCCGGAACCAACCTTGCGCGCGAAAGCTGGTGGGGCAGCATCGCAATGTCATTCATCGGCCTGTTCTTCAACACGCCGGCTCAGGGCGCGTGGGGTGCGTTGCAAGCGGCGACCGGACAAATAAAGTCAGGCGGCTATTACGGGCCGACGAGAACTTCCGAATTGCGAGGCCCCTCTGGCGAATGCACGCCGTCTAAGGACGCGCGGAGTCCGGAACTCGCAAGACGACTGTGGGACGTATCGGTTCAACTGACCGGAATCGAGGCCGAACTACCTTCAAATTTATAGCGCGAAGATAGGATCACGAGAACATGGCGATGCAGATCGACCTCTATACTGAAATCACATGCCCGTGGTGCATCGTCGGATATCACCGTCTCGACAAGGTGCTGGCGGAGCGTTTTCCTGACCTGGTCGTTGATGTCCGGCAGCATCCCGTCCTGCTGCTGCCTGATGCGCCGGCAGGCGGCCTTTACATTCCCGACCTGCTGCGGTCGCGCTACGGCATCACCGATCCGAAGGTCGCCTTTGCTCGCCCCGAGGGAGAAGCTCGCGCTTCGGGCTTCGACCTGGATCTTGGTCGCCAGCTCTGGGCCTATCCGACCCAGGCGGCTCATGCCGTGATTCTGGCAGCCGCTGGGCGTAGCACGCAGCACAGGCTCGCGGTTGCGATCACCGATGCGTACTTCATCGCAGCGAAGGACATCTCGGATGCAGATGTGCTGGTCGACATCGCAGCCGACTACGGTTTTGATCGCGATCAGGCGCGTGCCATTGCACTTGATCCCAAGCAGCACCGTCGCGTCGAAGAGGAAGCGGCTAGGTCCGCGAATGCCGGTGTCCGTTCGGTTCCTCACTTTGTCTTTGGGGGAAGCATTGCTATTAATGGGGGGCGCAGCGAAGACGAGATTGCTGCGGCGATACACGAAGCTTTGGACGCAATCTCTCTCTGACGCGGCTTCCTCAAATTTAATGACTCGAAACCCGGCCTACACCAGGTCGATAAGGTTTTGCGGAGCTGACGACTGCGGCCGATGCCCGACCAACAAGACCGGCCGTCGGATGACCGCAGTACTTTAAGAAGCGACGAAGGGACCGAGATTCGAGGATCGACCGTAATGAGTTGCGGCAAAGATCCGTCGAATCGGGCTCTGTTTGGCCGAGGCTGTGTGAAAACGTGCTTCGTCGCCTAAACTGAATCAACGCATTCAGGCCAAGTGACTCATGAAGCGATTCGTTGAAGGCGATGACCGCAAGCAGGTCGCACTACTTCCCGAATGCGTTGATGACTATATAGGAGAGGACAACCCAGTGAGGGTCGTGGACGTCTTCGTCGACGAACTCGATCTGGCGTCGCTGGGCTTCGAAGGCGCGTCGCCGGCCAGCACAGGCCGTCCCTCCTACCACCCGGCGGTGATGCTCAAGATCTACATCTACGGGTATTTGAACCGGATTGCGTCCAGTCGACGGCTCGAGCGCGAATGCCAGCGCAATGTCGAACTCATGTGGCTAACCGGCCATTCCCGCGAGACGGGCGAGCGCTTCGAGGGTCCAAGGCCGGCCAGGTTCGGCATGCATCCCTTTCAGAGCAGCGGTGAGTCGGGTATCCGCTAGCGCAAAAAACCATCCAACGCCCTCCGGCTTTTTCATCGCCAAATAAAGGCGAAGCGCCTCAAGCAACATAAGCTGAGCGAGGTGATTCGCTGCCAGGGATGCGCCGGCTTTCTGATCTCGCGCCTCCTTCATCATTCTTTCGATCAGCCAGCTGAGCGTGGCTTGAGCAACCGCTTCCTCGATGTGGACGAGAGCTGGAAGCACCCCAGTAGCGATTCCGCTTGATGCGTATCCACGTCGAATCGGCTTCCCGCGAGGAAGACGTCGCCCCCGTCTTGATGCACGACAATCCCACCGTACTGCGCGTCGGCAAATACGCTGCGAGCGGAGAGAGGCTTGGCATCGATGTCGCTAGCCAGCGTAAAGCCGTGGCCACGCGGCAGAACAAAGCAATCATTTTCACGCAAACGCGTTCTCCCCACGACTCCGTCGAGAGCGAGCCAGCATTCGCCTCGAGTGACGGCATAGCATTTGATGCGACCAAGGTGGCCCGCGAAGCGCACCGCCCACGTACCACCCGCGTCAAAGCCGGCGGTGATATAGCTCTTGGGCTTGAGCAGTGCGATGACGTCGGAAAGTGGGTCCATGGCACGACCATACGATAGCGAAAAGAAAAAATACGCTTGAGTATAGATCGGTCCGGTGGCTAGAACCCATACTGCGGCATTACTCTCGGACGAGGTTCTTCATGATTGTAGTCACCACCCCTACCGGCCAGATCGGCTTCGATCTTACGCGGCTCTTGCTCGATGCGGGCCAGCCGGTTCGCATTATCGCCCGCGATCCCGACAAGCTTCCGAAATCCGTACTCGATCGTGTGGAAGTCATTCAAGGCTCGCACGGTGACGGCGTCGTTGTTGAGCATGCCCTGCATGATGCCGATGCGTTGTTCTGGGTAGCACCTCCCGACACTAAAAAGACACCAGTGCAGGCCTACGTAGAATTCGCGCGTCCAGCGGCCACCGTGATTCGGCGGCTCGGCAAAAAGCGGGTCGTCAGCGTGACCGGCATCGGGCGCGGGACCCGATGGGAAAAGTGCGCCGGTCTCGTGACCGCGTCGCTAGAGATGGATGACCTGCTGGCATCGAGTGCCGCCGCATTCCGCTCGCTCGCAATGCCGTCGTTCATGGAGAATTTCCTGCGCCAGACCAGTTCAATGAAAGAGTCGGGCGTGATGTTCGGGACGATGGATCCAGACCTTAGAGTGCCTTGGACTGTTGATGCGCACTCAATCCTGACCCACGGGGGATGCGGACTATCCCCCGCCTCGCTGGAGCACCGGCCCGCATAGTCCTAAAGCTGTATTGATGATGGCCAGATGGGTCAGGACTTGAGGAAAATTCCCGGCGAGCTCTTTACGTTGCGTGTTGTACTCTTCCGCGAATAGCCCGACGTCGTTTGCCACGCTCAACACGTGTTCAAACTGCTCCCGCGCGAGTGCCTGACGTCCTTGCATCATCAAACAATCCGCCATCCAGCATGAGCAGGCGAGAAAGGCGCCCTCGTCGGGACCGGTTTCGGGCTTTTTGCGACGACGGATCAACTCATGATCGGAAAGTTCGCGACGGATCGTCTCGATGGTCGAGGCCATACGCGGATCATCGGCTGGCAGAAATCCGACCAAGGGCATCAATAGGACGCTTGCATCAAGCGTATCGCTTTCATAGCTCTGCGTAAAACTGCCAACGCGTTCGTTCCACGCTTCGCGACAGACTTCGGCGTGAATGATGTCGCGTAGCGTAGTCAGGCGCTCGATCGTTGGTTTTCGATTTTCGTCGTCGTCGATACCCCGGCGTACGAAGCGATCAAGGGCCACCCAAACCATCACCCTGGAATAGGTGTAGTGGCATGGTTCGGTGCGTGACTCCCAGATGCCCGAGCTCGGCGTGTTCCAAACGCGCTCCAGATGCTCAACGATGTGCCGTTCAATGTGCTCGCCGTCGGGCGTGGAGGGCAGCCCTGCGCGTCGCAAGACGTGAAGGCAATCAACGACCTCACCCAACACATCGATCTGTTTCTGATCGGCTGCTGCATTGCCCACTCGCACAGGCTTTGCGTAGCGATGACCCGGGAGCCAATCGGGCGTCCACTCGGGCAAATGGCGGCTCCCATCCGGTCGGTACATGACTCGAATGTGCTCGGGTGCCGCGCCCAGGGTGCGCAGCAACCAGTCGCGCCACGCGGTCGCCTCGTCGTGGAATCCCGCATTGAGCAGCGCGACGACCGCGAAGCTCGCATCACGTAACCAGCAATAGCGATAGTCCCAGTTCAGTTTGCCGGCAGGTACTTCGGGCAGGGACGTGGTCGGTGCCGCCACGATGGCGCCCGACGGATGATAGGTCAGCGCCCGGATCGTCAGCAGCGAACGCCGCACGACGGTAGGCCACGCGGTCCTGTCGTTGTCGAATCTTGCGATCCATTGCTGCCAATAGCGCTCGGTCGATGTCAGGGCGCTTTGCGGATCGAGCACGTCAGGTGCCCGCGATTGCGCATCGGCGTAGCGCATGACGAAGCTCACGCTCATGCCTTCAACGACTTCGAATGTTGCGTCGACAAGGTCGTCATGGAGTTCGAGACGCGTGTCGGCACGCAGCACGATTAGATGGGGTCCGAGGCACGCCTGGACGGTGTCGCCAACCTTGGTCGAAAGCGGCGCCAGCGCCCCGTAGTCGAAACGCAATCTCAGACTCGAGCGCATTTGCACCACGCCACGCAGGCCTTTTACGATGCGCACCAGTGAGCTCGGCCCCACTCCGATGGGCATAAAGTCAATCAAGCGTACGCAGCCATCCGCGCCGCTGAGGTCGGTTTCGACGATCAGCGTATCCTCGCGGTAGCGGCGCCGGCGCTCGACCACGTCCGAGCAGGGCGCGAGCGTCCAGCAGCCGTTTTCCGGCCCACCAAGCAATGACGCAAAGCAGGCATCGCCGTCGAAACGCGGCAAGCATAACCAGTCCACCGAACCGTCGCGACTCACCAGTGCGGCGGTCCTGCCATCGCCGAGCAAGGCGTAGTCTTCGATCGGCGGGTTCATCGCTGTCAACCTCGTCGCCGGGGGATGAGAGCGCGTCCTATCACTGCGCTTGCCGTGACGGCGGCAAGCGCCCAACACACCGCGCGGTGGCGATCCGTGAAGAGCGCTTGGTTCGTCGACCGTGACGTGGCATTAAAACGACCATGCGACCCATAGTCGCCTGGCACGGAGTCGAACAGATTGCCGGGTGCATCAGCCGGAAGTGTTTCATCGGTAAGCTGCCCGTCATACCCCGCGCGGGCGAGGTATCGATCGATCAGCGAAGGCGCGATGTGATCCGCGAGGATGGCTTTGACGGTAGACCATCCGACATACACCTGACGGCGGCGATGTGTCGCTGCAAAGACGATGGCACGTGCTGCGACCTCAGGCTGGAAAATAGGGGCCACGGGTCTTGCACGGAGCCCCATTTTGTTGACGGCCCAGTCGAATTGCGGGGTATTGACCGCCGGGAGATGGACCATCGTCAGATGGACGCGCACCCCGTCGTGGATCAATTCCGATCGCAGGGAGTCGGTAAATCCGCGCACTGCAGCCTTTGCGCCGCAGTATGCGGACTGAAGCGGCACTGACCGATAGCACAAAGCAGAGCCCACGTTCACGATGACGCCCCTGTTGCGAGGGCGCATGTGCTTGAGCGCGGCCATCGTTCCATGGACTTGCCCGAGATACGTGACCCGGGTCGCGCGTTCGATTTCCTCCGCCTCGAGCAAGCTGACCGGAGCGAACACGGTTGCCATCGCAGCATTGACCCAGATATCCGGCGAGCCCAACGCAGCTTCCACCTGCGATGCCGCCGCCTCGACGGCCCGCGAGTGCGCGACATCGGTGGGAATGGCCAACGCGCGTACGCCATGCCGCTTTCGTATTGCTTCGGCGGCGGCCTGCAGGCGCTCTGCGTTGCGTGACAGCAGGGCTACGTCATAGCCGAGGCGGGCAAATGCTTCTGCCGTGGCACGACCCACGCCCGCACCGGCGCCCGTGATGACGACGACTTTTGCCATAGTTGCTCCGCCTCGGTTTTGCTCGATCGAACCTAAATCCAATGAGCCAGTTCTTCGACTTCGATGACGTATCCATAGCGACCCTTGAGCCCGGCGCCGCTTGCGAAGATCGACGCGCCTTGCGAAAGGTAGTCCGCAAGGGATGACGCTGCATGGGGTGCCACCCGAAGCACGACGCCGTTGTCGAGCAGTGCGCCGTGCACTTCGCCTTTCGCACCATAGATCGGTGAACGAACCGTGCCTTGCGTCTCGGTGGGGCCGATCGGCCTGGCGAGGACCTTGTGCCCTGGCGTGCCGTTGTGAGGCCCTTCGTCAACGATGGACTTGCCATCCTTGCCCGAGATCGAGACCGCAGTGATCGAACCCGCCTGGCGTGTCTTCAGGCCGCGAATGGAGACTTTATCCCCGACGTGAACATGTTTTGCTACCCAGTCGGACAAATGCGGAGGAAAGTGAACGACCTGGTCGTTGCGAAGTATCAGGCCGTCGAGCTCTCCCGCGCCGTTGGCAAAGATCTGTGCGACGACCCCCCGGGTCGCGGGCAGGCTTTGCGGGTCGATCCAGTGCATGGTTTCCTCCTTTCATGGTTGAGCAAAAACGCGACGCGGCTTCGCTCAATTTTTCGGGACTTTGTCGATTCCGGCTGCCGGGTTGCTGACGCCGACCAGCTCGGGTGATTTGACGGCACGGAGCTTTTCCATCTGGGCCGACGTGTCGATGCGCTGCGCGCGGTCGAAAGGTTCAAGGCCGACCCGTCCGCCGGTCTCGACGGCCGTGGCGATGGCCTCGAGAACGCGTACGTCGGCGTAGCCTTCCTCGATCCCCGGTTCGGGCTCGCGATCGTTCAGGATGCAATCGGAGAAGTACTTGAGCTCGCCACCGAAGTGGTCGGTGTTCTTGAAGGCGTGCGTTTTTTCATCCTGACCGCTCGTCACCGTCTGCTCGAGCGACTTGCCGTAGGTGTAGCAGGGCTGCATCCCGATGCTGCCCTGCGTACCGACCGCGAAGTAAGACTCTAGGGCGTTGAGCGCGTACGACACTACGAACTGCGCCAAACGACCCTCTGGAAAGCGCAACGTAACGGCCACGGTGTGATCAAAGTCGCCAAGACCTGCGGCGGGGTCTCGCGTACCCACTGCCGAAATGACTTCGACGGGTTCCGCTCCGAACACGTATCGGGCCGCATTCAGGGGATAGGGTCCCATGTCGAATAACGGGCCAGCAGCTACGCCGTTTTGTGCACGGTGATTTTCGGGGTCGACTCGTTGAACGAATGTCGACGTGAAGAGCTTCACCTCGCCGATTTCACCTGTACGAATGCGCTCGATCGTGGAAAGTGTGCCGGGCTCGAAGTGCAGACGATAGGCGACCATGATTTTTGCGTTCGACGCTCGTGCTGCCTGCTTGATGGCTTCGCACTGAGACGTCGAGATTTCGAGCGGCTTTTCTGTCAGAACGTGCACCCCCGCTTTTAAAGCGGGAATAGCAAATTCTGCGTGACGCCAGTTGGGAGTCGCCAGGTAGATCGCATCGACTTTGTTCGACGCAAGCAATTGACCGAACTGTTCGTAGGTGTAGATGTCGCTGACGTCATAGATCTTGCCGAGCGCACGCGCCTTTTCCAGGTCTCCCGTAACAAGGGCGGCAATTTCGGAGTTCCCGGTATGCTTGACGCCAGGCATCATGGCTTCTTGAGCAATGTCGCCGAGTCCGACGATCGCGTAGCGGATTTTTCGATCGGAACTGAGTCCGAGTGTTGAAAGGATGCTCATGGTGGCGCCTCCGGCAAGGAAATGAGGAAGTCGAATGGCGGGCATCGCCAGCGGTAGTTGTCTTCCTTGCTTTCGCAACGATCATTCCAGTCATAAAAAGCGGGGCGACGGATCGGTATCGAAAACGCGTGCGCCGTGCTTTCCCTAGAGCTCTCCGCGCTTCGCCAGCGCCTCGATCCGGTCGGCCGTGCGACACGCGATGGCCTGGATCGTCAGTGATGGATTGACGCCGCCAACAGTCGGAAACACCGAGCCGTCACAGATCCAGAGGTTGGGCACATCCCAGCTTCGACAGTCGGCATTGACGACGCTGGTCGATGCGTGGGCGCCCATGCGTGCGGTGCCATTCAAGTGGCAGGTGTCATCGGTCTGACGCCAGATGTTCTTGCCGCCGGCGGCACCCAAAGCGCGCTCCATAAAGTCGAGCGAATGCGCAATCAGGCGCTTGTCGTTGTCGCACCAGGAGTACGTCACACGTGCGATCGGCAGACCGTATCGATCTTTTTCGTCAGCCAGTGTGACTCGGTTGCGCTCCTGGGGCATCATTTCGCCCACGATCTTGAGCCCCGCCTGATGGTTGTAGTCGAGCATCGCGTCGCCCAGCGCGTCGCCCCATAAGCCACGGCCGGTTTGTGCGGAGGCCCAGACGACGGGCAAGGGTCCCTGGCTCATATAGGAATAGCCGCCGAAGAAATCCTTGCCCGCATCCTTGTAGTTCCAATGCTCTGTAATCGCAAGCGAAGGAGGGCCCTTGTACCAGCGCACCTCTTCTTCAAAAGAGCCAAACACGGCCTGATTGGCCTGCACCATCAAATTCTTGCCGACGAGTCCGGAGCGGTTGGCGAGTCCATCCGGAAACCGGTTTGTCGCGGAGTTGAGCAACAGGCGCGGTGTTTCGATCGCATAGCCCGCGACGACCACGTTTTTTGCACGTTGAAATTGCCAGCGACCTTCACGGAAATACTCCACACCGATGGCACGATCGTCATCGTTCGTGACGACTCGCCCGACCATGGCCAGGTCGCGAATCTCGGCGCCTGCTGCGATGGCTTTGGGAATCCACGTGACCAGCACGCTCTGCTTTGCGTTCGTGGCGCATCCTGTCACACAAAACCCGCGATACACGCACGGATGCGCCGACCCCCGCGGAGCCGACAAGGTGGCGAGCGGTGTGGCCGCCCAGTCGATGCCCAGCGCTTCGGCACCGCGGGCCAGCACGCGCGCCGCTTCATTAAGTTCATGCGCGCGATAGGGGTAGCGCGGCCGCTTTGGACCCCATGGATAGCTGACCGGCCCGGAAATGCCCAGCGCTTGCTCGACCTGGCCGTAGTAATCCCACATCTCTTGCCAGTCGAGCGGCCAATCGGCGCCGTAGCCGAGAAGGCTGCGAGACTTGAACCATTCAGGACGAAACCGCAAAGACACCATCGCAAAGTGCACGGTGCTGCCGCCCACTGCCTGACCACTGTTGTTACTGCCGAGTTGTAGCGGATTCTCACCGTCGCAGATGCGTTCGTCGGTCCAGTACAGTTTGGCCTGATGTGATTCGTCCGATGCAAACTCTTCGAGCGGGCGCCACCATGCGCCGGCGTCGAAGCCGACCACGCTGAATCCCTTTTCGGCGAGCCGGCAGGCAAGCGTTCCGCCGCCCGCACCCGTTCCTACGATTGCGAAATCGACCTCATCATCGTTGGAGTACTGGCGCATCGGTACCCAGCCGCTCGGCACCATGACGTCGGGGGCGCGACCCTGCGCGCCGCGCGGGGTGTGCAGTGCTTCTTCGAGAGCGCTTTTTGAATCAACGGACACGCCGGTTCTCCTTGGTCACCCGGGCGCGCCGATCCGCATCGTCGCGCTCGGTCGACTCCGTGGGCTCCCACGGGTCACGCCGGCTTTCGATCAGACGAACATAGCCGCGTGGATTGGCCGGGCCACCAAAACCCATTTCGCTCCACGACTGGGGGTGAGCGTAGTAGCTGGACGTGATGTCATGCAGCACGCGTTTGCTAAAGAACACGGCGCTTGGCATGCGTTTCCATTCCCGGGCAACGAGCTCGCCACGTGCCATGCGCTCCACCATGTCGTGCTGCGCGTTGGCCGGCAGCCGCGCGAACGGCGCGCCCCCGCGTGCCACGCTCTCGGCGTCGAGTGCCGCGAGACCTCGATGCCACGCCTCGTCACGAGGCGGCAGTCGCGCGTCGCGATAGCCATCACCGGGTCCGTGGGCGAGCTTGTCGTCGAGCATCGCCGCGAGCGGCACCACAGGGGGACGCGCCGCACGAGGCATGACGCAGTCGCACAGTGCCATTACCGCCGCCCATTCCTCGCTGGAGAAGAATGCGGGCTCAGGCGCGGTATTCAATCTTGCGTCGATCACCACGCGAGTCGCATCGTCCCACGACGGCGAATCGCGCTTGTCGAGCACGTCATAGCCTGGATAGTGGGTGTCTCGCGTCATGGCTTCGTTCCTTCGGGATTTCCGATTCCAGCAGGTCGAGCGCGGCAAGTCCAGCGATCGCCAATGCTGAAAAACTCGGTGGCGCCGGCAGCGGGGGGCCGGCGAACAGGTTTTGGGTCCAGTTGCGCCATCCGCCCTGACGTCGTGCAATGCCGCGTGCGTGGAAACAGACGCCGATCCAGCCGAGTGCGGCGGTCATGCGCATGCCGAGTCGCGCAAGCCAATGTGGCCGGGAAGCGCTCAAGGCGGCGCCCGCAAGCAAGCTCGCTGCGAGCGGAGGCAGTGTGACGGGCGCATACATGGCCTTGTGTTGATAGGCGCCGCGAAAATGCAGCAAGGCGGCCTCGCCGAACGTACCGATCAGACCCGCACTGGCGAGTAGCGCCAAGGCCTTTCCGGCGGGCATGCCGAACAGGCGAGGGTCGTGCGCCGGTTCGTTGCGCAGGAGCTCGCTGGTGGCACCCAGTGAGCCGGCCAGCAGCAGGGCGATGGGGGCGCCGATCGGCGCGGCACGCATGAGGTTCTGGGCACTGAATCCGCCTGGTCGCTTGCCGATGTTGTAGGCATGAAACGCGGTGCCCGCCAGTCCGGTCAGCGCTGCACCCAGATATATTGCATGGCGAACGTCATGTGAGACTTCGCGACGGTCCGCGCGACCGTGCAAGCCTGCGGCGAGCGTCAGTCCTGCCACCAGAGGCGGTGCGAACATGGCGCGATTATCGAAGTTGGCGCGATAGTGCTCCATCGCGCTGTCGGCCAGCACGGATAGTGCAAGCCATGCGGAAGCGTGATTGAAACCGTGCGCGGCTTCGATATGGGCTGCGACCGCAGGCCTGAGCGAGCTCCCGTGCGAAATCTCATACGAGGTCCCGCTCGTGGCCTTCCGTTCTGCGCCGGACGACATCTGCTGGCCGGTTCGGGGCGCCAATGCGCCCAGCGCTGCGGCACCGGCGGCCACACCCAGCAGGCCCAACCATCGAGTCGAACTCATCGGAAACATCCTTATGGGTCAGCCGTGCGTGGCGAGGTTGGGGATCGTCAGGGTTTTCATGCGACCTTGTAACGCCCGGCGTCCTGCACCTTGAATTCGAGACCGTTCCCCGCTCTCGAAAGATCGGGGGCGATTTCGCCTTTGACGACGCGAGGTGCGCCGTCGAACAGCATCGATTCAATGCGTACGTGATCGTGAAACCATTCCTGATGGCGCAGACGCAGCGCCGCGCAGGCGACATGCAAATGCAAAGCCGGTGCGCAATGCGCCGAGAGGGGAATATGAAATGCGTCGGCAAGGGCAGCGACCTGCATAAAGCCGGTGACACCCCCGCATCGTGTGAGATCGGCTTGCAATACATCGACGGCCTGCCGCTTGAGCAGACGCCGAAAATCATCGACGATATAGCCATATTCGCCGGCCGCGATCGCCATGCCGGCGGGTGCACGTGCCCGAATTGAAGCGAGGCCTTCGACGTCGTCGGACGACACGGGCTCTTCGAACCACATCACATTGGATTCGGCAAAGCGCTGTGCGTAGTGCAACGCCGTATCGCGATCGAACGCACCGTTCGCATCGACGAACAATCCCGCGTCGTTGCCGATCGCTTCGCGTGAAACGCGTACGCGCTCAGGGTCGCGCCGGGGATCACTGCCCACTTTGAGCTTGACCCAACGACATCCGTCCTCGTGGACCCACTTGCCGAGTTGTTCGCGCAAGCGCGCATCGTCGTAGGTTGTGAATCCTCCACTGCCATAGACCGCGACTCGTTCTCGACGTTGTCCCAGGAGCGCGGCCAATGGCACGTTGAGCCGTCGCGCCTGCCAGTCCCACAGCGCACAATCGATGGCCGATATCGCGGTGGCCGCGAGGCCCGATCGACCGAGGTTTCGGACCTGATGCTGCATTCGCGCGTGTACCGTACCGATGTCGTCGAGTTCGGTGTCGGCGAGCACCGGCGCAAGCGTGCCGTCGATCAAGGGAACCAGGCTCGGGTCACTGTACGTATAGCCGAGCCCGGTAATTCCCTTCGAGGTGAGCTCGACAATGACCAGCGTCGTCGCGTGCCACGCAAACGTGCCATCGGCTTCCGGTGTATCCGTCGGAATCCGATATGCGCTGGCACGGAGCGAACCGAGCTTCGCGCCACTTCGGTCCAGTGCATCGGGATCGGTGCCCGACTTCGCGTGGCGCGGTGCTGCGCCCTCGGCCGCCTCAGTCATCACGGCCTCACTTGCCCTTGTGGCCCGGCAGCACCGCATCGAGGACCTGCTTGGCGGTGTCGACGATCACATTGCCTTCGTCCGGATCACCCTTGGCCATGGAGACAGCAAAGGTCTTGGCTTGTGCCAGCGTGATATGCGGCGGCAAGGGTGCGATATTCGGATCGGCCTTGACTTCGATCACGACGGGGCGGTTCGCGGCGAGTGCACGCTCCCAGGCGTCGCCCATGCGTTCGGCATCGTCGACATAGATGCCTTCCAGCCCGATCATGTCGGCAAAGCGGTGATAGGGCACCGAGGGAATGTCTTGCGACGCTTCGAATTTCGGGTCGCCTTCCATGGCGCGCTGTTCCCACGTCACCTGGTTCAGGTCACTGTTGTTAAGCACCATGCAGATCCAGCGCGGATCGGACCAGGATTTCCAATATTTCGCGACCGTAATGAGTTCGGCCATATTGTTCATCTGCATCGCACCGTCGCCAACGAGCGCGATGACGGGTCGGTCGGGATGGGCGAACTTGGCCGCGATCGCATACGGAACGGCAGCACCCATCGATGCGAGTCCGCCCGACAGCGAGCACATCATGCCGCGCTTGACCTTGAGGTCACGGGCGTACCAGTTCGCGCAGGATCCGGAATCGCTCGTCACGATCGCATTTGGGGGAATCCGCGACGAAAGCTCCCATACGGTACGTTGCGGGTTCACTGCATCCTTGCCCTCGACATGGGCGCGTTTGTCGAGCGTTTCCCACCACTCTTTGGTCCAGCGTTCAATGCGATGGGGCCATGCGTGTTCTGTTTTCTGCTCGATGAGTGGCAGCAGCGCCTGAAGCGTTTGGACGCTGTCGCCAACCAGATTGACTTCCATCGGATAGCGCAGGCTCAGCATATCGGCCTGCAGATCGATCTGGACGCCGCGTGCCGCGCCTTCTTTGGGAAGAAATTCCGAATACGGGAACCCCGAGCCGATCATGAGCAAGGTGTCGCACGAATTCATCATTTCATAGCTTGGCTTGGTGCCGAGCAGGCCGATCGAGCCGGTGACATACGGCAGATCGTCGGGCAAAGCGGCCTTGCCCAGCAGCGCCTTTGCCACGCCTGCGCCGAGCTTTTCCGCGATTGCAATGACTTCGTCGGTCGCATGCAATGCCCCGGCGCCCACCAGAATCGCGACCCTCTTGCCGGCATTGAGTACCTCGGCGGCACGGCGCAGGTCTTCATCGGCGGGCACGATGTGCGGCGCGCGATAGCCTACGCCCGAGTGAACAGTGCCGTGCTTGCGCCCTGGTCCCTCGTACGGTAAATCCTGAAGGTCATTGGGCAAGATGAGCGCGGTGACTTTTCGTTCGGCGAGCGCTGTACGGATCGCGCGGTCGACCAAATGCCGGACCTGGGCAGGTACGCTGGCTTGTGCTACGAACGCGCCCGCGACATCCTTGAACATCGATACCAGCTCGAGTTCCTGCTGATAGTGACCACCCAGCGAAGCACGCGCCTGCTGACCGGTGATGGCTAGCACGGGCATATGGTCCATTCGAGCGTCGTATAAGCCGGTGATCAGATGCGATGCACCTGGTCCCGAGGTGGCGATGCACACGCCGAGCTCTCCCGTGAACTTCGCATGCGCCGAGGCCATAAAGGCGGCCATTTCTTCGTGACGCACCTGGACGAACTCGATCTTGCCGTTGGCGCGATTCATGGCGCCGAACACGCCGTTGATCCCGTCGCCGGGGTAACCAAAAATGCGGCGCACACCCCATGCGTGCAGGCGCTCGATCAGAAAATCTCCAACGGTCTGGCTCATAGGTGCTCCGCAGGCGCAACGGGTTGCAAGAGAAGGGACGACACTTCTTGCGCCACGCAATGATCGTTCCTGTCAAATAGCCGACCGTCGGATCGCTGCGGCATGGCATGGGACGTGCGCTTTTATTTGGAGAACCAACTCAAGGAGTCCGTCATGACCAGCCAGACCACCATACCCGTTCCCGTTCCCGATTCGAAAGAGGGCACCAGAGACCCGATGCGAGTGCCCGATGAGAGCGCTGCGTCGACCGGCAAGCGTGAGCCCCATCCTTTAAAAAAGGACGATCTGCCTGAGTTACCCGATCCGAGCGAGGTTGGAGAAGACGGCTAGCTCGCTGCATTCGACACTTCGGCGGCGCTTCCGTATTCGGCGTCGTCAAGTGTCTCGAGAAATGCGATGATCTCGTCGTCGGCGCCGTTGCGCTTGGCGGTCTCGATCAATTGATCGCGCGTGGCCGGAAAGTGCGCACCGTTGAGCACCTTTTGCAGATTGATCAATTGGTGTCCGGGGTTGTCTCGGGGGGAGGTGTCTGAAGTCATCGTGACATTTCCATTTCGAGTGGCTGAAGGGGGAAGCGATCGACGATCGCGATCAAGCGGACCATCCCTTTCATTGAGCACCCGTCGTGCCCGTGACTGCGCCCATGCTCCGGATCGCACGGTTTGATGGCGCTCCATCAGTGGTGAAGCGCCGACCGGACGCGACTGACATCGCGAGCGGTGACGGGCGCCGACGAGTTTCCCCATGTGGTCCGAACGAACGTCAGCACTCGTGCCATTTCCTTATCGGTCAATTGGTCGCTGAACGAGGGCATTTTTCTCGGGAGGGGTTCACTTTCGGTCGCGGGGCTTCGACCACCCTCGATCAGCAGGCGTATCAGGGACTGGGTATCGGATCCCAGTACCGCGGGATTGCCTGCGAGCGCAGGGTATTTGCCCTCGACGCCTTGCCCGTTTGCCTGATGACACCGCGCGCAAGCACTGAGATAAAGGCCCGACCCAGGGCGATCGACGTGGCCCGTTCGAAGCGCGTCCTCGCTTTGCGCAGCGCCGAGCGAGTTCGGCGCGTAGGTGCTTGCCGAGTCACTTGGCGGCAGCGATTTCAAATACGTGGCGATGTCGTCGAGGTCCTGTTCGTCGACATATTGCGTGCTGTCCTCGACGACCTGAACCATGCTGCCGAACGTGACGAGCCCGCCGCCATGCCCTTGCTTGAGAAACGCGGCAACATCGGCTATGGGGATGCGTCCCAGGCCGGAAGGTGAAGTCGACCTCAGATCGGGTGCAAACCAGTGATCGTTGGTTCCCCCCGTCAAGTAGAGAGGCGACGATCCCGTATAGCCCAATTCTTCGTAAGCAGGACCTCTTGGCGTATGACACGCCCCGCAATGCCCGAGCGATTGCACGAGGTAGGCGCCTCGATTCCAGTGGACATCGTGTTTCGCATCCGCCTGATAGGGATGGTTCGGCGAAAACATCCACGCCCAGATCCCGAGTGCCCATCGTTGATTGAATGGAAAGGGCAGGCGCGTCTGGTGAGCCGGTGTTGCGACCGGCGTGACGCCGTGCATGAAGTAGGCGTAAAGGTCGCGCATATCGCTTTCGTTGATCTTCGAAAACGAGGGAAACGGCATGGCCGGATAGAGATGGCTCCCATCGCGCGCGACGCCGTCGCGCAAGGCATGGGCAAATTGCTCATAGGTGTAGGCGCCGATGCCGTAGCGCGGGTCGGGCGTGATATTGCTCGAGTAGATCGTGCCGAACGGCGAATTCATCGGGAGACTGCCGGCAAAGGCCGGTGGCTTCGTCAGATTGCCGTTTGCGTCGGTGGTGGGCGTCGCAGTGTGGCAACCTGCGCAATCCGCCATCTTCGCCAGATAGGCTCCACGTTTGATTGACGCTGCAAGATCGCCGGACACCGCGTTCGATGAGGGTGCCGCTCCCGGCTGTGTTGTGGCATGCGCTGCGTTCGCGGCGTGCACGGCCCACGCGGCGGCGATCCCCGTCACGACGATCGTCGCACTGATCGCTGCACTGATCGTTGCGACGGTGGGCCATCCGCGCCGTGCGTGGATCATGGCGACCATCCCTTGCAAGGCGAAACGATGATCAACGCGAGCGCGGAAGCCACGACGCCAAGCGTGAACAAGGCGCTCGAGATCGTGCCCACCCGTGCCAGGAAACAGACCGCGCCAGCATGTCGATCGACCTCGCCACCGGCCCGGATCGTGTTCGCAAGCGTGGCCGTCTGTTTCCAGTTGCGCAGCGCCGTGAGGAAACCTGCTATGGCCAAAAGCAGGGAGATGACAACGAGCGACATGATCCACGTCAGGGATGCGACCGACATCGGGGCCGTAGTGGGCTTGTCCGATGCAAAGCACGCGTGCGCCGCAATGGTCTGTGCCGCATTGGTCTCAAAGATCCATGCAGATGGGGCCAGCAGAAGCCCGACTGCCAGCGCGCGACCGGCCGGCACAGCTCGCGTGGCGCCGTGTGGCGGCAAACCCGAGGCAGTGCGTTCCGCGGAAGGCTCAGAAGGTCGCCGCTGCATCATGGTCTCCGCAGCACATAAGGCGACAGATACAGGGTCGAATAAATAAGCAACCAGACGACATCAACGAAGTGCCAGTACAGTCCGCCGATTCTCAAGGCCGCATTGCGCCCGGCATCGAAATAGCCCAGCGCGGTCCACAACAGCAGAAATGCGAGTACGACGAGCCCGATGAGCACGTGGGCCATATGAAATCCCGTGATCGTGAAGTAAAGCGAGCCGTAAAGATGCGTGCGAATGCCATAGGGATGGTTGGCCCACTCGCGCAATTGAATGGCCACGAAGATCGCCCCGAGCACGATCGCGATGCCTACGGAGAGCATGCTGCGGCGGGCGTTCGAGCGGCGCACGCAGTTTTCGCCGTACCAGACAAACACGCTGCTCAAAAGCAGAATGATCGTATTGATCGAGCCAAGACCAAGTTTGGGCAGGCCTTCTGGAGGCCACGGTGTTGTCGTCTGGACGGCCAGATAGAGGTAGGACACGATCAGATACCCGAACAGCGCGCCTTCTGTTGCGATCAACGTCAGGCACCCCCACCAGCCGCCCGAGCGTTCGCCCGGGCTGCCAACGGGCAACGTTTCGCTTTCGGGCAGATCGCGCATCGAGACACTGCTCATGGCTGCGCCTCGCTGTGTAGGGAGGAAGAAGAGGGTTCGCGCTGGCCAAGTTCGCGTTGTGGCCACAACCAGGCTGCAATGCACGCGCCCGACGCGAAGACCATAAGCGCGGTGAACCACCAGGACTGAAATGCCAGGCCACAGAAAATCAGCGTGGTCGAGAGACCCAGCCAGAAGGGAACCATCGTGTCTTCGGGCATCTTGAGCAGGACGTCGGGCGCGGCATCGGCCACGGTGGTGCCCAAGGCCTCGCGTCCATGATCGAGCAGATAGCCGTACTTGAGCTCGGAGCGAGCCTCACCGTCGAGCCGGTCTTCCCATAAGGGATGGCGGCTTGCGACCAGTGGCGCGACCGCGAAGTTGTAGGGCGGAGGCGGGGAGGCGATCGACCATTCCAGTGTCGGTGCATCCCACGGATTGTCGCCGGCGAGTGCGCCGCGCTTGAGGCTGTAGGCCACATCGATCATGAACAGCAGCACGCCCAGTGCAAAGACGAATGCGCCAATCGAGGTGATCATATTGACGGTGTTCCAGCCCATATCGGGCGCATAGGTGTAAATGCGCCTGGGCATGCCGAGCAGCCCGGCGATATGCATCGGGAAGAATGCGACGTTGAATCCGACGAAGAGAATCCAGAACGCGATACGGCCCAGCGCCTCATGTGTCATACGACCGGTGAATTTGGGAAACCAGAAATAGATTCCGCCGATCACGGGAAAGACATTGATGCCAAGCAGCACATAGTGCAGATGGGCGACGACGAAATAGGTGTCGGTCAATTGCCAGTCGAGCGGCACGGCCGCGGTCAATACGCCCGACAGACCGCCGATCACGAACAGAAAGACAAAGCCTGCGAAATACAGAAACGGTACGCGGAATACAGGCCGACCGGTCCAGATTGTCGCGATCCATGCAAAGGTCGCCACCGCGCTTGGAATCGCGATGATCATGCTGGCCGAGCCAAAGAACGACAACGCAAGCGGCGCAATGCCCGTGGCAAACATATGGTGGATCCAGACGACAAAGCCCACGACCATCGTTGCGACGGTCGAGAGGGCCACCGGGACATAGCCCACCAAAGGACGCCGACAAAAGACGGGTAGCGCGTCGGAGACGATGCCCATGGCGGGCAGCACGACGGCATAGACCCACGGATGCGCGAAGATCCAGAACAGGTGTTGCCAGAGCAAGGAACGCCCGCCGTTGAGCACGTCGAAGAAATGTGTGCCGATGCGGCGATCGAGCCAGAGCATCAGAAACGCAAGACTGACTGACGGCACGGCCAGCAGGTTGCCTCCGGACGCCGTCAAGGTCCCCCAGACGAGAACCGGTACGCGATCGATCGACATACCCGGTGCGCGCATGCGTAGAAACGTGACCACGAAGTTCATCGAACCGACGGTGGTCGAGATGCCGAGCAACACCATGCCAAGCGCATAGACGTCGATATTCGGTCCGGTGTTGTACTGCAGACCCGAAAGCGGCGTGTAATTGAACCAACCTGCATTGGGCGCCTCGCCGAGCGGAAAGCTCGCGTAAAGAAAGAGCCCGGCAAAGAGAAAAATCCAGTACGACAAGGCGTTGAGTCGCGGAAATGCCATGTCGCGCGCGCCGAGCGCCAATGGCCATAGATAGTTCGAAAATCCCGACAGCACCGGCAATGCATACAAGAAAATCATCGTCAAGCCGTGCATGGTGAACAACTGGTTGTACTGCTCCGGCGTCAGCAAATGCTGGTTGGGCCTTGCAAGTTGCAGGCGGATGATCAGGGCTTCGATACCGCCCGCGATCAGAAAGGCGAAAGCGGTCACGAGGTAGCGCAGCCCGATCGACTTGTGATCGACCGTGGCGAACCAGCCTTTGAGTCCCGGCTCGGTTTCCCAAAGGTCGTGCAACCGGCGCTCTGCCTCGCTGCCCGCCTCGACGGTGCCCATTCGAATCGTCCGCGCGAGCGGCGGCGCGTCGTCTACACAAGCCGGAGGGGGAAAGGTGTCGGGATGATCTGACATGGTTCGGTGGCGTGTCTTCGGGTAAGGGCTAACGAGACTGGGCGATTGCGGATTCGTCTATCTGAGCGTCCTGTTACCTGAGCCGTCGCAGATACGCCATCAACGCCTGAGCATCGTCGGTGTCGAGCGCGATCGACGGCATCAATGCGTCGGGCTTGATTTGCTGCGCATGCGTGATCCATTCGAGCTGGTTCGCTTCATTGTTGATGAGCGTGCCTGCGGCGATCGTCTCGCGTGAATTCAGATGCGTCAGGTCCGGGCCTTGTACCCCGGCGGCGTCGGTGCCGCGAATCGTGTGGCATGCGGCACAGCGTTCGCCAAACAGCTTCTGCCCTGCCTGCCAGCTCGAACCATCGGCGTCGGCCGAGGCAGGCGCCGGGTTCGATGCAGCGGCCGGGTTCGTGGCCCGATCCGAAGCGCCGGCCGGCATGCTTTGCGCATGCAGCCAGGCGTCAAATGCCGCACGCGGCTGCGCAATGACTTCGAACGCCATGTGCGCGTGCTGCTCGCCGCAGAACTGCGTGCACTGGCCTCGATAGATGCCCGGATGGTCAGCCTGAATCCATTGTTCATTGGTCACGCCGGGGATTGCCTGCGTTTTTCCGGCGAGCTGCGGAACCCAGAAGGCGTGAATGACGTCGGCGCTATGCAGGATGATCTGGACCGGCTCGCCGACCGGAATGTGCAGTTCGTTGGCGGTGGTCACGGTATGCGGTGCCGTTCCCGTTGCACCTGGCAGTGCGGGGCGCTGAGAAGCATCCGGCTTGTCCGGCTGCGTTGCGATCGCCAGGCCCGACGGGGCCGGATAGTCGATCTTCCACCACCAGTCATAGGCCGTGACGTCGACGACGAGCCGAGGCTTGCTGGCCGGCATCGCCACCGACTCGAGCGTCATGAGCATATAGATCAATGCCCCGAAAAGACCGATCGTCGATAGCCCCGTGCCGATCCAGACCCATCGCATACCACCCGCGTCGACCGCGAGCTGGCGATGCGCTACGCGACTGCGACGTCGAACGAGCGCACCGATCAGCAGTCCGGTCACGATGATCGCGACGACGATCGTCAGGGCCAGCAATGCCCAGGCGAGCCTCAACGTCGGTGAGGCGGCAGGACCCGCTGCATGAAGCACGTATTCGAGGGGAGCGCGATCCGTGACCAAGGCACCGTACGAACGTGGATTGAACAGGGCCGGTCAACGTCAAACGCTTCGTGTCGCGCGGGGCGCCTCCGGAACCACGTCGCGCCGTCGTTGCACGGCATGTCGCTGCCGGCCGGCACATTCGACGACGCGCCGCGAAATCCCCGTAGCAATTTGTGAACCGGGCGGTCGAAGACGCGCGCCAATGGGCCTGCGCCGCCCGGGGTCGCGTCCGGTTCGCCGCAGGGAATAGTGATTGCGAGTCACGGCAAAGCGCACATTGGGCCCGCTGCCGGTGCCCATATGCAACAGCCGCATTTTCCGATCCGTTGACCGCTCAACCAATGCGACGCACTCGACACGGAGAGCCGCTATGTCCGATACCCAGACACCGACCGCCCGAATGCAGGATCTGAGCGAAGGCGAGATCAAGCGCATCGAGCGTGCGAGTGGCGTCATTGTTCTCGCTCGCGATGGTGGACGCGTTTTCGCGCTCAGCGCGACGTGCCCACATGCCGGTGCGCCGCTAGACGAGGGCGCAATCTGTCACGGAAGGCTCGTGTGTCCCTGGCACAAGGCCACGTTCGATCTCGCGACGGGCGCGTTGCTCGAACCGCCCGCACTTGAAGGACTCCAGCACTTTGCCGTGCGCGTTGAGGGCGACGACATTCATGTCGCCGAGGTGGCCGAGAAAGCAGCACGGGTCCCGAGCGATGTCAGCGGCGCCGCCGATCATCGTGTGTTTGCCGTCGTCGGCGCTGGCGCAGCCGGGGCGGCCGCGTGCGCCACGCTCAGGGAGCACGGCTTTAGCGGGAGAATTCTACTGATCGATGTAGAAACGACGCAGCCCTATGACCGTACGGCACTGAGCAAATTCGTCCCGTCCGGGGAGCTTAAGCCTGAGGACGTCTATCCTTTGCTGCCCGACGGATTTCTGGTCACGCATTCGATCGAGGTCATCAACAGCCGTGTCGCATCGTTAAACGCCGCTTCGCGCAAGATTGAAACGACCGACGGCGAAACGCTTCAGTACGACGCGGCCTTGGTTGCGACGGGCGGCGCGCCCGTGCATCCTGACATCGCGGGCCTGACCGACGAGCGTGTCGCGCAGCGTGTGGTGTTTCTTCGGTCGTTGGTGGATGCGCATGAGCTCGATGCGCTTGCGCAGACCTGCAAGCGCGCGCTCGTGATCGGGGGCAGTTTTATCGGACTCGAGACGGCCTCGGCACTCAGAAAGCGGGGAATTGACGTGACGGTCGTCATGCCTCAGGCGCTTCCGTTCGAGCGGCAATTCGGTGGTGACGTGGCCCGGCGACTCAAGCGGCTTCACGAGGCAAGCGGCACGCGTTTCCGCAGCGAATCAGCGGTTACGTCGATCGAATGGCGAGACGGGACCCTCCTCGCGCATTTGAAAGAAGCCGAGGCGATCGAATGTGACTTCGTGCTGGTGGGCACCGGGGTGCGCCCTGCAACCGCTTTTTTAAAGGGCGTGGAGCGCAATCAGGATGGCGGCGTCAACGTCAACGGCTCGATGCGGGTCAAGGGCGGTGACGACACGCTATATGCGGCGGGAGACATCGCCTTCGTTTCGGTGCATGGCGGTGAAGGGATGCGAATCGAGCACTGGCGCGTTGCACAACAGCAGGGTCGAATTGCGGCGCTCAATATGGCCGGTATCCCGACATCGCCGCGAATCGTCCCGTTCTTCTGGACCTTTCATTGTGAAAGGCGCTTCGACTATATCGGCCACGCACAATCCGGAGACTGGACCGAGACACGAACGATCGGCTCGCTCGAAGAACTCGGCTTCATCACCCTGTATCTGCGCGATGACCACGTACTCGCCGCACTTGGATGCAACAAGGAGTCCAAGATGGCTTGGCTCGCGGAGCGCATGCGTGAGCCGCTAGCGGTGAATGAGGCGTTGCGGGAGGTGGGTTAGTCCGCGCGAAGCCGCATCCAATGCCACTGCCATTCAACGGAATGGATTTTGCGCAAGTGTCCTGGCTAGCCAGGGAGAGCCGTCATGGACATCGAACGCAAGGACCCGTCGTATCCGTATTCGGCTGGCGGATGGGGCTCACTGAAAGCAGTGACACGAATTCTGTTCCAGGAAAAGGTCCCGCTGAAAGACGTCACGCTGCTGCTGCGCCAGAACAAGCCCGACGGTTTCATGTGCGTGAGCTGCTCATGGGCAAAGCCCGCCGACCCGCATACATTTGAGTTCTGCGAAAACGGCGCCAAAGCCACCGCGTGGGACCTGACCGCCAAGCGGATCACGCCCGAGTTTTTCAACGATCATACCGTGACTGAATTGCTCGGCTGGCACGATCACGATCTTGAAGAAGCCGGTCGTATCACACATCCGCTCCGCTATGACGCGGCGACGGACCGCTATCTGCCTGTGAGCTGGCAAGATGCGTTCGATGACATTGCTCGCGAGCTTCGGGCGACTGAGCCCAATCGCACCGTGTTTTACACTTCGGGTCGCGCGTCGCTTGAAACGTCGTATATGTTCCAGTTGTTTGCACGCATGTATGGGACGAACAATCTGCCCGATAGCTCGAACATGTGCCACGAAAGCACGAGTGTCGGTCTCAAGGCAGCCATCGGCGTCGGTGTCGGAACCGTGAGGCTCGAGGACTTCGAGAAAACGGACCTGATGTTTTTCTTCGGACAAAACGTCGGTACGAACAGTCCGCGCATGCTTCATCCGCTGCAGGACGCGCGCAAGCGCGGCGTGCCCATCATCACATTCAATCCGCTGCGCGAACCCGGCCTGATTGGTTTTACCAATCCTCAGTCCCCTGTGGAAATGCTCAAGCCAGGCGATACGCAAATCAGCACGCAGTATCACCAGCTTCGCACGGGCGGAGATACGGCAGCGATACTGGGTATCTGCAAGCACGTCATCGATGCCGATGATCGCGCACGCGTGCAGGGTGAAGCTCGCATTGTCGATATCGATTTCATCCATGAGCACACCGTGGGATTCGACGCGTTCGCCGACTACGTGAGAGCGGCGAATTGGGACGAGATTGAATCAGTGAGTGGTTTGTCGCGCGCGGACCTTGCGGAGGCGGCGAGCGAATACATGCGAGCGAAGGCCGTGATCATCCACTATGGTATGGGCCTGACTCAACACCGCATGGGCGTGCAGAACGTCCGCATGGTTGTGAACCTGCTGCTGCTTCGCGGCAATATCGGCAAGCTCGGAGCGGGGCCGTCGCCGATACGTGGGCACTCAAACGTACAGGGACAGCGCACGGTAGGTATCACGGAAAAGCCTGAGCTCGCACCACTCGACAAGCTTGCCGACCAATTTTCATTTGAACCGCCTCGAGACACCGGTATGAACATCGTCGACGCCTGCGAGGCCATGCTAGACGACAAAGTCGATGTTGTACTGAGCCTAGGCGGCAATCTCGCGCGCTCCGTGCCTGACCACCTCCGTATGGAGTCGGCGTGGAAGCGGTTGCGCATGACGGTCGGCATCACGACGAAGCTCAATCGAAGTCATCTCATACACGGGCGGGCAGCTTATATCCTGCCGTGCCTGAGCCGCATTGAAATCGATCGGCAAGCGAGCGGCGAACAAGCGGTGTCAACGGAAGACAGTACCGGTTGCATGCATGGGTCCCATGGCGTCGCGGAACCTGCGAGTCCAGATTTGCGCTCGGAGCCGTTCATTGTTGCGGGCCTTGCCAAAGCAACACTGTCAGCTTCAACAGGGTCCGTCGACTGGGATAGTTGGCGCGATGACTACTCGCGAGTCAGGGCTGAAATCGCCGAAACCTACCCAGAGATTTTCCATGACTTCGAGGCAAGGATGTGGAATCCGGGTGGCTTTGCACGCCCCTTGAAGGCTCGCGAGCGCAAATGGGCGACCGAAAGCGGCAAGGCCGAGTTTCTCACCCCGGAAACGCTGGGCGAGGATCCGGATATGCCGGAGCGCGGACCTGATGCGCTGCGACTCATGACATTGCGCAGCGATAGCCAGTTCAATACGACGATCTACAACCTGGACGATCGATTCCGCGGCGTCAAAGGCTCGCGGATGGTTGTACTGATGAATCGCGGCGACATGGAGCACCGCAATCTGCGGGAAGGCGACCACGTCACGCTCGAGACGATTGCGGACGACGGCGTGACACGCCGTGTGCAAGGGCTCAGCGTGAAGATCCATGACATCCCGCAAGGGTGCATTGCTGGCTATTACCCGGAATGCAACCCGCTGCTGCCGCTGTGGCACCACGCGAAGCAGAGCAAGGTACCGGCAGGGAAGTCGATACCGGTGCGAATCGTCGAGCAAGTCCGGACCCTATAAAAGCGGTGCGACGAAGGAAAACCCTTAAAGAAAGCGCCGCCGGCGCGTCCAGCGCAACGGGCGGGGCTTTGATGTGGGACGGGCTTGCCGCTTACTTATGCTTCGGCTTGCCTTTCTGCGGGCTATGGGCGAAGTCGTGCAACTGTTTTTCGCTCATCGACTCGTACATCGACTTGGACGCACCCTTGAGGTCACTGACTTTCGTGTCGCCATGCTTGGCGGAAAGTGCAGCACCCGCGGCCATCTGCTGGGCTTTGGATTTTGCTGGCATCACGCTCTCCTTGAATTAGTTACCGCCGCCGGTACCTTTCATCGGTGCCGTCGGCGAGCCACTGTTGTTGCTCGGGGCACCGTTGCCGGCTCCGATCGCGTTCCCCGAGTTGCTTGCGCCGCCTGTGCTATTCGCATTGCCCGACGTCGTGGCCTTCTTATGCTTCATGGTGTGATGCGGAGCCGATGCACCCACTTGCGGGTCGTTTGCCGTAGGGCTGCTGGCTTCGTCGGCCATCGCGACGAGCGGCAGGGAAAGGGCGCAAAACGTGACGAGGGCGCGGCGGGCAGAAAGAGAAACTGTCATGGTGTTCGCTCCTGAGTTCGTGAGGATATTGCGGCCGGTCTGAAACCGACCGCCGCGACTCGACCGAAACAGCATCAAGCCGAGAGCCATGGCTGTTTTCGCGCCGATAACTTTCGTGAGCACGGGCTATTCCCGGTTCATTTGCCGTGATGGACGGCTATCATTCGCGAGCGCTTGTTTGCCGGTATCGAAGAGGACGTTGACCTGATCCGGGTCTCCCTTCGCTGCTCTCGATAGTGGGCTTGGAGCCGTAGTCGCCGCCATTTTCTCGGGGCAGCCTTGAACGGACGCGGTCTTTGCTTCGCTGCGATTGGGCGCGTCGAGTATGCCGTTGATGCCGTTACTGAAGTAACCGACGACGTGGCACCTACTCGATGTATAAGGCAGATCGACCAGAAGATCCGCTACGCGTGGACTCATTTTGACGTTCCAATCGGTAAGCAAGCGACCGCCTCGCTTGGTACGCCAGCCGCCGGGCGGTGATGACCAACGGAGGTAGAGGGTCGGACTCCCGTTTGGGTGCAGTCGAGCAACGTCGCTCCGAATCCGTTCGGCGCGCGAAACTCTCTGCGCGCGCTCGTGGTAACGCCGGGTGCGGCGCTCCACGCGATCGTCGCGCCGGTCCGCTCGAGCGCGCGAATCAATGCGACGTCCTCGCTGCTGTGCAGAGGCTCGAATCCGCCTGCGAGAGCGTAGGCGCGCGCTGACACGCCGAGGTTGGCTCCATGAATATGGCGATGCCCATCGATCGGGAAATAGGTACGATTGAAGTGGTTGCGCGTGGTTTCCGGGTGTGCCGACCAGTCGTCGATCTGAACGACACCGCAGACGACATCGACGCGGAGTGCAAGCTGTTGGACGAGCCAATCAGGCGACACGATTGTGTCGGCGTCGGTAAAAGCGAGCCATCGTGCGCCGAGCGAAAGCAGATGTCGGGCTCCCGCAGCGCGCGCCATACCCACGTTGCGCGCGACCATATCGACGACCTCGGCACCAGACTCGCTCGCCAGACGGGCCGTGTCATCCGTGCATGCGTCAGCGACGACGACGATGCGTGCGTCCTCGCCACCCAGCTGTCGGTGGGAAATCGCTGACGCCACTGCGCGGACGCAGGCGCCGATCGTGTGGCTCTCGTTGTGGGCTGGAATGACTACGCCTAGCATGTTCGCTTCCTCGTGGATCGCTCGTGGATCGTGCTCGAGTCGTCGCAGGCACTGCGTGTGCCGTCGCAACGCTTGCTTTGGCGCACGAGCAACCCGCGTGCCGTGCGGCGGACGTTCCCGGTCTCGCTGGTCAGTTCGATGTCAGGTACGCCGATTGCCGCTAACTTCTGAAGGTTCCGAAGAGCGGTCGCCCGAGAGCCGCTTCGAGATCCACACTTTGTGCAGGAAGACAGACGCCATGAATCAACAAGCCGTGATATTCGGCGACAGGGCCGAGCGAAGCTGGCGAGCGTTGGATGCGCGCGCATTGCGACCGGATAGCGCGGTTGCAGACGCGCAGGCGGACGGAGCCCGCGATGCGAGCGTTTCCGAGAGCGAGATCGCTTTGCGTCTCGACGCCAGACTTGCATCGGCGCTCGAAGCGCTCATATTCGATGCCGGTGATCCAACACAGGTGGGCCGCACATTGTCTTCGTTGGTCGAGCAAGGACTCGATGTGTTACCGAAACCCGCACACGGCCAGACGCTTGCGCGGTGGCGCGCACTGTCACGCGTCGCGCAAAGAGACCTTGGGCTGGTGAAGCTCTACGAAGGTCACACCGACGCGTTGGCGATACTCGACGAACTCGGTAGCGATATCCCGACGAAGAGCCGTTGGGGTGTTTTTGCGGCCGAAGCCCCGGATTTTCAGAGCCGGGCCACGTTTGATGATCCTCTCAGCCAGGCACCAGGCGCACCGGTCACGCTTCACGGCGCAAAGGCGTGGTGTTCGGGCGCGCAGTCGCTGACGCACGCGTTGATCACCTGCCGCGACAATGAGCGGGGTCACAGACTTGTAGCGCTGTCACTCGATCAGCCGGGTGTGAGGATATCGACGTCCAATTGGCACGCTGTCGGGATGGCAGCGACGGCGAGCGCAGACATAACGTTTGATCATGCCCGTGGCTGGGTTGTCGGCGAGCCGGACGCTTACCTGTCTCGCTACGGGTTCTGGCATGGCGGCGCCGGCATCGCCGCCTGCTGGTACGGCGGCGCACTCAAGCTCGCCAAGGCCGTGGTGGCCGCCGTGCGGCGAACGCCCGATGCACACCGGGCCGCGCACCTTGGCGCGATCGATGTCGCGTTGCGAGGCGCCGCAGCGGGGTTGCGGGACGCGGCTGACTGGGTTGATGCACACCCGGAGGAAGATGCGATGCACGTTGCGCTGCGTACCCGCTTGCTCGTCGAGCAAGCCGCGACGAGCGTCATCGAACATGCAGGACGTTCGCTTGGTGCAGGGCCCCTGTGTCGCGATGCGGACATCGCGCGATGCATGGCGGATCTGCCTGTGTTCCTGCGGCAGAGTCATGCCGAGCGTGACCTTGCAATGCTCGGTGAATTGCATGCGCGCGAGAGGAATGACGATGCGCAATGGTGTCTCTGACAAACACAGATTGATGAGCGAGGTGAGGGCGGGGGACAAACGCGCTCGGGAGCCGCGCGACGACGCCGCGTATTTCGACGCGTTGTATGAGCAGAACGAGGACCCCTGGAATCTGCGTACGCGATGGTACGAGCGGCGCAAGCGAGCGATCGCACTTTCGATGTTGCCCCGGGAACGCTATGAGCGTGCGTTTGAGCCCGGATGCGGCATCGGCGAGCTGACTGCGATGCTCGCAACCCGGTGCGCATCGGTGACCGCGTGGGACATCAGTACAAGGGCGCTCGCCATCGCGCGTGAGCGCGTCGACGCCACCCATGTGCAATTCGAGCGGAACACGGTACCGGCCCATTGGCCGCAAGGGCAATTTGACCTGATCGTGATCTCGGAGCTGGCCTACTACCTGTCGGGCACACAACAACGCACCCTTGCGCAACTCATTGCACGAGGGCTCGCACCGCATGGGACCTTACTGGCGTGCCATTGGCGCCGTCCAATCGACGATGCGAAGACGTCGGCGCTCGAAGCGCATCGCAAGTTGTCGGATGTCAGCGGGCTGATCTCGGTCGCACGCTATGACGATGACGACATGATTATCGACGTGTGGTCCAACGACGCGCGTTCTGTTTCGACGGTCGCGTAACGCAGTTTTTCGTGTCAGGACGAACCGCTGTCCCGTCCGATAACCAAGACATACGTGCGCAGATATTGTCTTGGCTCCCGCGAGCTTTCCTTCTAAACTCCTTCGAGCCTCGTCGCGCTCTCAATGGGTCCCCGAAAGCTAGACGAGCTCGTTGTTTGCCTCCCCATGGCAAGCGATGGTTCTAGGCCGATCCGGATGGATCGGCCTTTTTTCTGCAACGGCAAATCCACGCTTCAGTGCCGTGGGCGAGTTCAACATTAAAGGGTCGTGCACGAGTATTCGGCAAACCTTACCAGCGGTGGCGACGCAAGAATGCACCGACCTCCCATTCGAATCGCGCTGTCGCTCACAGTTTGACATATCGCAAGGTTGCCCCGGGGAGGTCGAACAGCACAAGTCATCGTCTCGAGGATCAGGCAGCTGCCTTGAGTACGACCTTGGTCCACCCGTCGGCACGTTCGTCAAAGTGCTTGTACCCTTCGGGTGCTTTTTCAAGCGGCAATTCGTGCGAAATGATTTGCGAAGGTTTTGCCTTGCCGGCAGAAATCAGGTCGCGAAGCCGGCGGTTGTACGCTTTGACATTGGCCTGGCCGGTGGCGATCTTTTGCCCCTTCATCCACAGCTGACCAAAATCGAGTGCCAGTTGCCCGTTTTTGGCGAGCTTGTCTTCGGCTTTCGGATCTTCAGCCACGAACACGCCGACGACTCCGATACCGCCTGTCGGGCGCACGGCCTTGATCAAGTTGTTCATGGTCAGGTTCGGAACTTCGTGGCCCTTGCACGTGCATTGGTAGCCGACACATTCACAGCCTCGGTCCGCGCCTTCTCCGCCGGTCATCTCGAGAATCTGGTCAGCGGAAGAGCCGTCGGTATCGTCGATGGGGATGGCTCCCAGCTTTTCAGCGAGTTTGAGTCGGTCCGGATGCGAGTCGACGACCATGATCTTGCTCGCCCCCTTGATCTGCGCCGACAGTGTTGCCATCAGCCCCACCGGGCCGGCGCCATAAATGACGACGCTCTCGCCGGGAAGAATGCCCGCCAGTTCGGTCGCGTGGTAGCCGGTCGGAAAGATATCCGACAGCATGACGTAGTCGTTTTCCTTCTCCTCTGCGTCCGGGGGCAATACCAGGCAATTGAAGTCGCCATAGGGGACACGCAGATATTCGGCTTGCCCTCCGCTGTACGGTCCCATGCCCGCAAACCCATAGGCGGCACCTGCCACGCCGGGGTTGGCGATCAGGCAAAAGCCCGTCAGGCCGCGCTCGCAGTTCTTGCAGAAGCCACATCCGATATTGAACGGCAGGCAGACCCGGTCACCGACCTTGACGCGCTCGATACCGCTACCGACTTCAACGACGACACCGAGATTTTCATGACCGAGGATGCGGCCACTTTCCATGTTGGTGCGCCCTTCGTACATGTGAAGATCGGATCCGCAGATGTTGGTCGTGGTGATCTTGACCAGAACGTCATTGGGCCGCTCGATCTTCGCGTCCGGCATGTCTTTGACTACGACTTTCTTCGGGCCTTCATAAACAAGTGCCTTCATGCTGTTCTCCCTGGATTTCTGCGTTGGCGAAATGGCAACGCTCTCCGGCATTGAGCACTGCATATGCCCAGGCATTCGGCGTAGTACGGAACGCTTATTGCGCGACGGCTTGCGTACGTCCTGGAAACACAAGGACATCGCGCGCAATTGAACCGTCTCATCACCATTCAGATTCCCCGCACGACAGGAGCAAGCCATCATGAAGACCGATGATTTTTCAGATACGCGTCGCAAGCTGATGCAGGGTGCCGCTGCCGGTTTCGTCGTCGCTGCGGCGGGGCCAGGTTTCTCACAGGCAGAGGCCGCGGCTGCGGCTTCGACCGATGCGGGATTGCAGGATCCGCGCGAGCTCTACGCGCATGGGCCGTTCGACCCGCAAACCCAGCCATGGCCAGGCCTTGCCTCACGCATGTCTCCACGACCCGATCATGGGGAATCGACGTATCGAGGCAGCGGCAAGCTCAATGGTCGCAAGGCGTTGATCACGGGCGGCGACTCGGGCATTGGCCGCGCGGCTGCGATCGCCTATGCGCGAGAAGGCGCGGACGTGGCGATTTCGTATTTGCCGGCCGAGGAAGAGGACGCACGCGACGTGATTCGCTTGATTCAGGCGGCGGGGCGCAAGGGCGTCGCACTGCCGGGTGACATCCGTGACGAGGCGTTTTGCAACGCGATGGTCAATCGAGCCGTGGGGGAGCTTGGCGGACTCGATATTCTGGTGAGCAATGCCGCGCGTCAGCAGAGCCACGACTCGATTCTCGACATCTCGACCGAGCAATTTGACTGGACCATCAAGACCAATATCTATGCGTTGTTCTGGATTACCAAAGCCGCGATTCCCCATATGCAGCCGGGGTCTGCCATCGTCATGACCAGTTCGATCAACGCCTATGAGCCCGGGATCAATATCGTCGACTACGCCATGACCAAAGCGGCGATCATGAATTACTCGAAGGGACTATCCAAGCAAATGATCAAGCGAGGCATTCGCGTGAACGCCGTCGCACCAGGTCATTTCTGGACTCCGCTGCAAGTGACAGGTGGGCAGACCGAAGCGAATTTGCACGACTTCGGCGGGCAGACACCGCTCAAACGTCCGGGCCAACCGGCGGAGCTTGCGCCCATCTATGTCTTTCTCGCGTCGAATCAGGCGAGCTATGTGACGGGACAGGTTTATGGCGCAACGGGGGGCATGGGGCAGCCTTGAGAGACGCTCAGAGTTCCATGGAGGCGTAGGACCGTTCCTTGCGATAACTTGCGAAACCACTCAGACGCAGGCCAGCCATGTCGACAACCTATCCGCGCGAAATACCGAAGCAGCAACAAGCGTCGATGCCGGGCCGCACGGGCCCCATGGACCCCAAGCCCGATCATGGGGAACAGACCTATAAAGGCTCGGATCGGCTGCATGGGAAAGCGACCATCATTACAGGCGGCGACAGCGGGATCGGACGCGCAGTCGCCATTGCATTCGCGCGCGAGGGCGCCGACGTGCTCATCGCCTATCTCGACGAAGATGATGACGCCAGGGAGACCCAGCAACTCGTGGAAGCGGCAGGTCGAAGGGCCGTGCTGGTCAGAGGCGACATCACGAATCGAGAGCATTGCCGCGAGATTGTCCGCCAGGCGGTCGCGGCGTTCGGGCGGATTGATGTGCTTGTCAACAACGCGGCGCATCAGAACACGTTTGCAGAACTCGAGGACATTGACGACGACGAATGGGACAAGACGTTCGATACGAACATCGGGGCCATGTTTCGCATCACGAAGGCCGCGGTCAAACATATGGTGACGGGCGGATCCATCATCAACACGGCATCGGTCAACGCGGACAAGCCTAATCCCACGTTGCTTGCCTACGCATCGACGAAGGGCGCGATACAGAACTTTACGGGCGGGCTGGCGCAGATGCTCGCATCCAGAGGCATCCGGGTGAATTGCGTTGCGCCCGGGCCGATCTGGACACCACTCATACCTTCGACCATGAGCGAAGAGCAGGTCTCGAACTTTGGCAAGCAGGTGCCGATGAAGCGCCCGGGGCAGCCCGCCGAGCTTGCACCGGTCTATGTAATGCTGGCCGCCGATTCGGCGAGCTACGTGTCGGGCGCGACGATCGCAGTCACGGGCGGTGTGCCGTTCATCTGAGCTTTGCCAGAGCCTTCCCCAAAAAGCAACGTCAAGGATTGCACCGTGGCCGATACACCCACCAAGACGGCTAAGCCCGTGATAGCTTCGCATCCCGTTGAGGTCCGTAAGGGGCAAGTTACCGAACCGATGTCCCGGGCAGCCTTTCACGAGCGCTTCATTGCGCGCTTCTATGACCCGGCATTTCGGGTCGAAGACGCGAGCCTCGACCGGTTGGAAAGCATTGCGTGGCAGGCCTATTCGGAGGGCAGGAAGTCGCCGGTGACGCGCAAGGCCGGCGCGGACTATCAGGACCCCAACTACGATCTCTCAGTCGAATGGATCGAGGCGAGCTCTCGCATTCAAGCTGCGCAACAACGGCAGGCGGATCCGTCCACGCATGATCGCGTGCTTGTCATTAACGCGTCTTCGCGGAATGATTACACGTGTCCCGGAGAGATGTCGAAAAGCTTTCGGCTTTCGATGATTGCGAAGGACGAGCTCGCGAATCATGGTGTCGAGGTCGATGTACTGGATCTTTCGCGCCTAACCTCGGACCGCGACTTGCATATCCATCCGTGCAAGGGGTGCGTGTCGACTGCGATGCCGCTATGTCATTGGCCGTGCAGCTGCTATCCGAATCATTCGTTGGGCCTCGTCAATGACTGGATGAACGAGATCTACGAACGCTTTGCAGCAGCGCACGCCGTGATCTTTGTGACGCCGGTCTATTGGTACCAGGTGAGCAGTCCGCTCAAGCTATTGATGGACCGTCTTGTGTGCGCTGACGGCGGCAATCCGGACCCGACGACCACACACGGCAAACATCCCGATGAAGCCAAGCAGCTTGAACTCGCGGGCTGGAGCTATCCCAAGCATCTTGCGGGACGCGCTTACGGAGTCGTCGTCCATGGTGATGTCGCGGGCATCGAAGGTTCGCGCCGCGCGCTGACCGACTGGCTCGACTGGATGGGTTTCGTCGAAGCCGGGGCAAAGTCCAGGCTCGACCGCTTCATCGGATATTACGAACCGTACGCGACAAGCCACGACACGCTGGACCAGGACAAAGCGGTTCAGGCAGAAGTCGTCAATGTGGCGCACGCTGTCCGAAACGCGGTCACTGCCATTCGGCAGGAGCGTTTGAAGGAGCCCGATTCGGGGCTCGATACACCTCGCATGAAGTGAGTATTCGTCGACGCAGAAGCAGGCGGCGACTCGGCTCGGCTTAAAGTACAACGAAACACGCGGGTGAAACATCTTCCCCTGCGACAGCGCAGCGATGATTGCTACGTTATCCCGGTGCGAATGATGAAAATCGTAAAGGCGAAGAGCGTGTTACACGGTCGATTGAAGATGGCTTGAAACGCCCGGAATGAACCTCGCAACGAGAACGGGTGGGCTCGCTGAACATCAAATCGATATCGCTTAATGTGAGGATCGTGCCGACGGGCCACCGGCACGATCCAGATTCGCCTGCGGTAGAATCTGGGCTGGCAAGGCGTCCTCGATGCCCGGAACAAGCAAGCTTGCCATGTCAATCAGATACGTGCGAATCTCATCGGTTTCGGACGGTTGCGTCTCGTGAGCTTTTCGGCTAAGAGCGCCTATCATGGAGTGACGACGCCTGCCGCGGAAGTCGAACAACCGACCACCATCTGATCATAAGAGTCCCATCGGCCGACGATGAACGTACTTGTCGTGGACGACTACGAAGACACGGCGCGTGTCTTTGCCGAGCTCGCAAAAGCGCTCGGCCACTGCGCGTCCGTTGCGACAACGGCAAGTGCTGCGTTGGCCATCGCCCAGAGCGAACGGCTGGATATCGCCTTCCTGGACATTTCTCTCGGAATTGACGATGGCATCGATGTCGGGAGACGCATTCGTGCGGCCCGGGTGGGCGAACAACTCAAACTAATAGCGATGTCGGGATACGCCGACGCGATGTCGCGATGCGAGCCTGGTGTCTTCGACGGTTTTCTCCTCAAACCCGTACCTATCGTGCAGTTCGAGCGATGGCTGACTTTGGCGGGCGACGCCCGACAGAGCTGACGCCGATCCCTTGGTATTCCTTGTGACCGAAGAGCCGAAACAACGGCTTCCTCAGGCTTTTCAATTTCCAGAATCTTGATCTCCGCCGTCATGTGATCTTTTTGTGACGAGGCACGTCTGTTGCTTCCGTGAAGCCATTAGAGGACGTAAAAGAGGTCAGCGCAATGGATACCAAGATCGCTGAACTACGGCCGACTCAGGCCGTCCACGGGTTGCGTGAGGTTCTGCGAAAGGCGGAAGAATACCGCTCGCTAAACGGTCACGATCTGGATATGGCAATCGCTGAAAAGCCCATTCCAGTGGTACTCGGACCTCGCGTGCAGGCGTACGCGACTGACCATCATCATGTCGCTGCAGCGCTGTGGCACGTGGGTATCCGAAAGGTCCCCTACGTTCTTATCCGCGACTTGTCGAGCTACTCCGTCAATGAGTTTTGGCTCGCCATGGAAGCGCACCGATGGACGCATCCCTACGACAGGAAGGGACGGCGAATCGCCTTCAAGGACATGCCCCTAAAGGTTTGGGAACTTGAAGACGACGAATATCGCAGCCTCGCCGCTGCGGTGAGGAATGCCGGTGGATATGAAAAGACAAACGTCCTCCTCGAAGAATTCCGATGGGCCGATCTGTTTCGATCCCGGCTCGATCGACCGACCACCGACGAAGAGTTTGACGTGGCCGTATCGAAAGCATTGAAGCTCGCGGCTTCGACGGCGGCCGAGGGCCTTCCGGGGTATCGGGCGTAACGGCGGCCGTGATGGACACACTCATCGCACTCTTCGGCGAAGGAAAAAATCTCGACACCTTGCAGATGGTTTCGCGCGCAGTCCTCGCGTTCATCGCAATGCTGGTGTTCATTCGGGTCTCTGGACGACGCTCCTTTGGGCAACGTTCACCGTTCGATATCGTCATCGCAGTCCTTCTGGGCGCGACGCTAAGCCGTGTCATTGTCGGAGCTTCCGAAGTGTTACCGACGACTGCGTCGTGTCTTGCTCTGGTTTTACTTCATCGCGCGCTGGGATGGTTGTGCGTGCATGTGCCCGGGTTTGAAAAAACCGTGACCGGAAGCAAGCGACAGCTTTATGCGGATGGAAAGTTTGATCTGGACCAAATGTCTGCGGCATTGGTGACCCGAAGCGACATTCTGGAGTCAGCGCGGCGGCAGTTGGGGACAACGACGCTCGATGGGGTGAAGTACGCCGTGCTTGAACGGAATGGGGAAATCAGCCTGATTCGAGAGCATCACGAATAGATCCGAATACCGGTGCGTCATAAGACGTGCCCATGGCTCAAGGAGCAAGACCAATGAAACGAGAGCATGCGCACGATGCCACAGCTCCGGACGAGCCGTCGGCCGTCGACATATTCATGCACAGCACCGCAGCGTTGATCGAGGAAGCGACCCAAGGCGCAAAGGCCCTTCACCACGATTCCGACGCGGAATCGATCCATCAGCTACGGGTTACGGTTCGAAGGCTGCGCTCGATATGGTGGGTCTACCGGCCTTTGCTGCCTGCGCCAGAGCGCGGCCGGCAGGAAGCGGGCCTCAAGCTCATTACGACGGCCGCCGGCAAGGCCAGGGACTGGGACATTCTTGTTGAACTATTCGCCAGCAGAAAGCGCGGTAAGCGTGCTTCGCGATTTGTCGACGAACTATCTGCGAGACGCAAGGAGGCGCTTGAAGCCAGCCATGCCGAGCTTCAGTCGATCGACGTCGAGAGCACGCTAACCACCGCTTTTGAGCAGGCGGCGTCTGCGCTCCAGACCGCGGAGCCGATGCCGGCCAGACGTTTCGCGCGGCGCGGTGCAAAGTCCGCGGAAGCGACGTTGCGCAAAAGAATGAAGAGAGCGAACAAGGCGAAACGCTCCGACTATGCAGCATTTCACGACGTTCGAAAGGCCGCCAAGCGGTTGCGCTACGCGCTTGAGTTCTTTGACGATGAGCCGAGGACGGATCATGGGTGCGTGCTCAAGGCCCTGAAGGACATTCAGCAACGCTATGGCGCGCTCAATGACATTGTGACGAGCGAAGCGATGTTGCGGGCAGAGTTCCCCGAACGCGTAAGCGAGATCCGCTGGCTAGAGAGGAAACGCAGAAGGCGTTTGCGGAAAGCCGAAGGGCTTTTGCCGGGATCGAAACGCCTGTGGCCTGACTGAGGGATAGCGGGCACAACTTGGCTCGCGGGCCAGAGTGGTCCGGCTAGCTGTTGTTTCCGCAGACGAGCCCATCAATGACCTCGTACCTGTTCATGACCAACCTAACACTTGGGTCCAGCAACAATAGCTTTGGAGGAGATCCTGGCGGAAGCTCTTCGACTGTGCGATCGCTTCGTGCGATACAGCTCCTCATTCGAACGGATTGCGCGAACGGCGATTCGTGTTAGGTCGCCCGTTTCGACACCACGACTGTTCTCGCATCCGAAAGCGACGAGACCGCAACGATCAATGAGCATGGCGCGTTGAAGCTGATTGTCGATACACATCGAGCAAAAAAACACAGCTATTGCGATAAGTCTTCTTATCACGATAGCTGTCTTTTCGATCTAAACTGGTGCTCATGAAAAAACGCCTGAGTGCCCCAACGCCTGAAATCGAGTCTGCAGCCGCCATCGCGGGGTGGCCCGATGCCGACTCGCTCGCAGTGCTGCGTGCCTGGTATTCGGGAATGTCGTCACGACAAGCGGTCGAGCGCTACCTGCCCAGTGCGGTTGGAGCAGGGCAGTCAGCGAGAGGCGTTCTCGGCGCAGTGCGGCGACAGGTCGTCGCGTTTGCGCGCAGCCGGCACCGGAACGAGTGGGTTGAACTGCTCACGCATTCGGACTCAGAACGTCGAGCGCGGTCCAAGTCGGTACTACGCGCGCTCGAACTGCTCCCCGGGCTTCCGCCTCCCGAGCCACTCATTACGGACGAAGTCGCGCAATGGTTCTCTCCACGGATTTCGCGTGTGTTGGCGGAGCAGGGCATTCGAACACTCTCCGATCTCACGGTGCGTGTGCCACGGCGCCGCCAGTGGTGGAGGGCTATCCGAGGGCTTGGTCAGACGGGCGCACAGAAGATTGAGGCCTTCTTTGCGGCGCACCCGAAGCTGACCGAGCGGGCGCGTGCCTTGATTGTGGCGACGGCGCAGTCGCCAATCGTCCCGTGGGAGGTGTTGCAAGTCCCGGAGGCGGTCGATGGCTCGCGCGGAACGTTTCGCGCGCCACGCGACACCTGCACGCTGGATGCCTCCAACGACTATGAAGCCGTGCACGCCTGGCTGAGTCTTCACGAATCGGCGGCCACGCAGCGTGCCTATCGAAAAGAAGCGGAAAGACTGATTCTCTGGGCGATCGTGGAGCGGCAGCGCGCGCTGTCGTCGCTCACGACTGAAGACGCGGTCGCCTATCGCAACTTCCTGCGGCGGCCGACGCCCGCGAGCCGCTGGGTGGGACCACCGAAAGCCCGACACTCCGTCGGCTGGCGACCGTTCAACGGGGGGCTTTCGGCGCGGTCGATTGCGTACGCGCTCAATGTGATCGGTGCGTTGTTTCGGTGGCTCATTGAACTGACCTGCCCCCCTGCGAACAGGGCCAGTCGGAGTCTAGTAAAGTTCGTTTTCGGAGAAGAAGACGAACATGAAGAATCGCTTTACGGAACAGCAAATCATCGGGTTTCTGAAGGAAGCCGGGGCCGGCATGCCAGTCAAGGAACTGTGCAGGAAGCACGGGTTCAGTGACGCGTCGTTCTACACCTGGCGCGCGAAGTTCGGCGGCATGGAAGTCTCGGAAGCGCGTCGGCTGAAGGACCTCGAGGTGGAGAATGCCAGGCTGAAGAAACTGCTGGCCGAAGCAATGCTCGATATGGAAGCGTTGAGGGTCGTCGTCAAGGGAAAGCCCTGAGCCCGCAAGCCAAACGCGAAGCAGTGACGGCGATTCGGGAGAAGGTCAACATCTCTGAGCGCCGCGCCTGCCGGCTTGTCGGGCTTTCTCGCAGCGTGTTGCATTACGACGCGAAGCCGGACCACGAGAACGAGATGCTAGCGGCGCGTCTGGTAGAGTTGGCGCACGAACGTCGTCGATTCGGCTACCGCCGCTTGCACGCCCTGGTGGAACGCGAAGGCACACACGTCAATCACAAGCGAATTTATCGCCTGTACCGTGAGGCAGGGCTGGCTGTGCGCCGGCGGCGCAGGCGCCACGGCGTAATGATTGAACGCGAGCAACTGGCGCTGCCGAAAGCACCGAACGAGGTGTGGTCAATCGATTTCGTAATGGATGCGCTTGCCAACGGCCGGCGTGTGAAGTGCGTGACTGTCGTCGACGATTTCACGAAAGAGGCTGTCATGGTATCTCGGGCTTGTATGTCGCCCGGGCATTGGACCACGCGGCTCGCTTCCGTGGCTATCCCAAGGCGGTGCGAACAGACCAGGGACCTGAATTTACGAGCCGCGCGCTTGACCAGTGGGCGTATGCGAACGGCGTCACCCTGAAGTTGATTCAGGCGGGCAAGCCAACCCAGAATGCGTATATCGAATCGTTCAACGGCAAGTTCCGCGACGAATGTCTTAACGAGCACTGGTTCACGACGCTCGCTCACGCTCGGGCTGTCATCGCGCCATGGCGTCAGGACTATAACGAGCAAAGGCCGCACAGTGCACTGAACTACCTTTCGCCGTCAGAGTTTGCGGCGAAACATCGGACAACTGCGGATGCTCCTGCCGCTTTACAGGAGTTGGTTTAAAGGGACTTTGCTAGCGACCTATTGGCCCTACGGAAGGGGGCAGGTCAAGTCAGGCTTCCCTTTTCGACAGCCAGGAGCACGATTGGCATCGCTTCTAACCGGTCCACTTATTGTTGCACGCGATGAAAGTGAGAGGGCGCATTCAAGCACATTATTTCGTGACGATCCACGATTCGAAGCCGTGAATCACTAATAATGTGAGCGACGGCTTCCCCGTGTCATTGAAAGTGCCGCGAAGCAGAGCATTAGAGGCAAACGCCGTCGGTGGCCATATCCGCCATGCGTTCCAGGCCGCCTCCAAAAGAGACAGATCTCGGATATCGAAAAGCACTGTCTTGTCTCGGGACGGTAACGGCCGTTCAACGCACTGAGTCGAGAGGCAGAACAGGGTCGACAACGGCAACACAAGTGTCCGGACTGCCGGGTTATCGACGGTGATTCTCGACGTCCGCACCGGACCAAGTCAGGGCCGCGGGCGTCGTGCACGAGTTACTGGTTCGCTTTCTTCTCTTGCGGTGCCAGGTTCGCCGAACGGGCTAGTCCGGCTGCATGCGCAAGCTCTTCACGAAGGCGGGGAAAGCGTTGATTTCGAAAAGCCTCGTTCTTCACCGCATCTGCAGGAATGCCGACACGAAAGTCGACGCCATAGTCTCGAGAAGCTGTTCGGCCCGCCGCGCTCTTGGCGATCGTCGCGATCCGTTCGATGGCTTTCAAAGCAATCTTTTCGTCACCATCGCTGAGGCGTTCGAGCACATATTCGCGCGCGACCAATACGGCGAGCCGTGCCTGCGCCGCACCGTCAGCATTCTGCTTGTCGGCCAGCTGTTTGAGGTTTTCCACCCGACTAGCTAGTACGTCGAGCGGATGCATGACCTGGAAGCACACGTCACCCCAAGTCAGCGACGACGCGCGTCGTCGGATTTCGTCGGGCTCGAGGCCGACCACTCGATGGATGACATCGATGTTGACGTATTCGGATTCGCCCGTTGAAACCTCGATTTGGCCAACGAGCGCGGTAATTGCGCGCTGCGCAGGGAACAACGCCTTGCCTCGCACTTTCTTCGCAATAGAATCAACATCGACACGCTGGCCAAGGAAATCTGCATCAAGACTGATCGGAACGCCTGGCTCGAGTTCGACGCTGGCGTTAAGCCCGTAGTGCGAGACCCAAACTGCTAAGGCTTGTCCGCCAACGAGGACCGCGTCGGCGGCCACGCTAGATAAGGCCTGCTCGAGGAGTTCGGCGCTGATCGCGACTTCGTGGCGGCTCAAAACTCTGTCGAGTTGTGGTGAACCTTGATCGTGCGCACGATCGCCGGCGAAATGAAGTAGAGCGACTCCTGCGACCGCTGGCCAGTGCGAACGAGCTCGCGCGAGCGCTCCTGATAGGCTCGCTTCGCGGCCTCCAGCACCGGATCTGTTAAGGGCAAGTGCGCGTCGGGATGATTCATGGTTTATTCAACCTGAAAGAAGCAGCTAGTACCGGATTTGTTGCGCCGGATGAAGTCATTATAGGTGAGCGGTAGGCGCCCATGGCTAGTAGACGGTGTTCGCGGGATCGAACTCGTCGGGTATTTGACGATTGAATGGGGTCACATGCGGCTGCTGATACCCGGAACTAGTCCAGCGGGGTATTCGCGGCGATCGATCTGATTCGCGCATGACCGCCTCGAGAGGCAACTGGCGAGCCGTGGAACCGCAATCTCGCTGCCAGTGAGCCTGTTCAAAGCTCGAGAGCTCACGCGCCCGATTTTGAGAAATATCTTCCGATTGCGAGCCCTAACTATGCTTTACATAATATCAATTACGCATTAATTGCTTAGGCTGAATCTGATTAGTAAATCTTGTGTTCGGCGAGTTGGTGCGCGCTGAGCGACCGTGTGCGGCCAGGAAGCGACATTCACTCAGTGCCGCGATTGGACAGTGCAGCGTCGGTAGATCATCGAAAGCAGTCAGTGGAGGGGGCTAATTCGGCGAGAGTTCATCGGTCAAATCTCATGTCGGCAGATGACTGGAACCGTGCCCTTTGCTAGGAAACCATCGGCATCGGCGGCCTCGCCGGCGAACTGACGAACAGCCCCTAGGTGACCTTTCTTCCCAGATAGCAAATGGCACCGATGCTCACGCTTATTCTGTCGGCCGAAAGTGCACTCCGCGGCTGATCGAAGTTGCGCGCGAAACCGCTGGATGGCGTCGCCTGTCTGCAGAAAAGTTTCGAACAGCTACACAACGATCGATATTTACACTCTCATGTATTCTGGCCATGCCGCTGAACCGGTGACTCTCATCGATCGAGGAAGGTAGAGAAAGGCGGCATGAGGCCACGCGTGGAAGACGCGCTCACGCGATTGCGCTGCCCCATCAGCCGTCGCGTCTTTTCGAAAAGTCGCGGACCTGCTCGACGGTCCAAAGCGGCTCGTCGGCATCCTGCGTTGCACGCTCACTCGCCCGTACCGCCATCCATCGCCGATATTCGGGCTCGGGGTGCTCCTTTTCGAGCGCCTTAATCGCAGCGTAGGCCTCGCATCCAGGCACATCGACCAGCATGTTGAACAAGGCGTTGCGACCGTCTTGCGCATTGTCACGGAGCGTCGGCGAATAGACACCCTTGTTAGTGCGATCGATATCCTCGTCAGCCCGGACGAAGCGGTGCATCAGCAAATAGAGCCGCTTTAGATCGTCAGCGTTCCGATATGCGCCAACGCGCGTGCCCGTGCCGTGCCGATCGCCGACCAAAGCGACGATGAACAACTGAGCAAAGGTTGAAGCATCGGCCTGTGAGAGTACTTCGAGATGACGTTCCAGAGCAGGGATCGCAGCTGCTGAATCGGTATCGACCCAGAGCGCGAACCAACGCGGCCGCTGATCCTCCAGCACGGTATCACTGGCCTTCTTTGCCGCAAGCGCTCCGAGAACGTCGGGAGCCGCACCGCTCCCTGCCAAGATGTTTAAGCAATAGCGCAGCGCATTGTCATTGAGCACTTCATGCGTGCTTAGCCAATCCTGGACCAACGGCGCGACCTCGCTGTGCAGCCATGGCGTGTGATAGAGAATGTCGTGGAGGATATAGTGGAGTGGCTGCTCGCCGACGCTATGTTCGAGCTCCCAGACAAGCTCGGTTGCCACGGCCTCGAAGCCGGTTTTCGGGAAGGCGCGATAAAGAGTCTCGAACCACGTTGGAAAGCCGTTCAGCTCCCAAGTGACATAGCGAAAAGCATGTCGCGCTTCCTCTTCAGTCAGCCGCTGCGCAAAGGCGCTGTCCTCTGCTGCCTCGATTGCGAGACCAGTCATCGCAAAGATCAGCGAATAGGGCGTCGAGCCGGTCTCACCGCCCTCCGATCGCAAGGTCGGCCGATAGGCCCGCCAGTGCGCGATCGCCGCATCGCGAAAGGCGCGAGCGACCGGCTCTCCAAACTCGGCGATCAATGTCCTCCAATTCGCCCCGTCCTCACGGCTGGTGGTCACTCCGCCATTCATGACACTCTCAAGCAGATGATAGTGATCGCTGCTGAACTCGCCTGGCTGAAAGCCTGCGGGATGCAACACCCGATCGGGATTAGCTATGAGCGCGCGGACCCAATCGCCACGATCCTTCTTCTGCTTACGTTCGCGCGCGTCGCTTTCGCGCTTCCACCGCCGGGTTTCCCTGTCCATCCTGACCATCGCCGGCGATGGCTTCGGATCAAGCCGCGCTTCCAGCGTCGCGGCAAGCGCTATGTCATCAGTGACTGCTGCGTGCAACCGCGCGAGCCAGGCCGACGGTCGATTCGCATCCACATAAATTTGAAGACAGCGCGACAGCGCCACGCTTCGGTCATCCCCCTCCTTGGATGCGACCCATTCGAGGCAGCGCTCGAAATCCTCCGCGCCAAACCGCCAGAATTGGCCGAGAAAGGCCGCCGGCCAATCATCGGTGAGTGTCTCGCCTTTGGCTGCCCTATACGCGCGGCAAACTGCGATCGAATTCCAATAGAGGAGCTCGTTGAGCTCCGCCCAGCGCGGGACGTTCTTGTCCAACGCGCTCCTATAATCGTCGACATCGCCACCCCGCTGGAACCGCAGGGCCGGGAAATTGCACAGTACCGCAATCGCTGCGGGCGTCAGCGCCTGCGCCGACCGTGCCGCGACCAAGCGATCGACGGCGTGGAGGGCGATAGGCATCAACCACGCGAATTCTTCCGAGACATGACATTCGCCACGCTCCACAAAGGGAGCGCGATTGAGGAATACATTCAGACCCTCAACCAGGTAACCGAGTGGATGATCTTCGGTCGCGTCTGCCATTACCGGCAACTTGTCGACGAACTGGTGAAGCGACGAGCTCAGACTTCTTTCGTTGAAGCGCTCGTGCGGTGCCGCGTGGGCGAGCATTCGCAGCACCAGGGCCACGCTGGTCTTGGTCGGTGTCGCCCAACCAATCAGCTCCGCGAAAACGGCGTCATCCAAGGGGCCAAGGTCCTCGGCTATGATTTTCCATAGCTTATCCTTCAGCGCTTCGTCGCCTACTGCCATGACGCCCCGAATCGCGGCGATGCGCGCATATTTGCCGCGCGACGTGTCGGCCGCTATGTCGAAGAGCGTCGGCGCACAACTCGCCATCTCACCCTGCCAGACGAGTCGGCCCAGAAAGAAGAGGACGTGATCATTGTCTCGATGCTCATTGAGCAGCGCCAATGCATCGGTTGCTAGATCGGGAGTGGCGATGCGTTCGATCGCACTATTTTCCATGAGACTCATCCTTCCCTTCCGACGGCAATCCGATTGACGATATTGCGAAGCATGGCTTGACGAATCGTTAGCGGCAGGCGCGACGGATCGCCACCTTCGCTCGCAATCTCCGGCGCCAGGGCGAGGGCTCTGTCGCGCACCGCTTCATCAAACAGGATCAACCAGGCCAAGATCGGGCGCGTCCGCGGTACGATGATTTGCTCGCCATAGCTCTCACGAAAGAAAAGATCCTCTACGCGTGCGCGGGCGCCCGGTTGATTCAGCAGATCGTTCGCCCATTCCGCGCTCAGCAGCTCGCGGATCTCGCGGTGACGAAATCGGACGCTGTTATAAACGATGTCATCGAACAGGCCAGTGCGGAGGAGAGCGTCGATCTCGGCGTCGGCCCAGCCTGGCAGTAAGGTGCGTGGGTCGATGCGATCGGCAGAGTGAACACCTGCGGGAAGGCCAATGACGGTCTTGCCAGTCATCGTTACCGCGCCCGCCAGTATGCGGGCGCCATCCCGCATTTTGACCGCGTTAACGCGGACCGGGGCAATTGCGGTCGACCGCGGTTCGATCTGCAGGGCGATCATCCGCTGCAGCACTTCAAAGCGGCTCCCGAGGCGATGATCGGCTATCCACACACCAATCAATGCCTTCAGGTCGAAGGGACGCTCGGCGAGACTCAGTAAATTGGCACGCTTCACCGCGTCGACGAAGTCGGTGACGTCGCCCACGCCATAATGGCTGGCGAACAGCGCGATTTCGTCCTCCGAAAGGCCAGCAAGCCGATACAGCTTGAGCGCAAGGTCGCTCTCGTGACTCGTGTCGTTACCCTCTTCAGCGGGCGCTGGCTCGCCATGGGGCAGATGCTGTTCGATCAGTGTCTGGTCGGGTAGCGCTCGCCAAGCATCCTCGCGGCTGGTGATAAAGATGCGCGCGCGATCCAGCGCGGCGTAGATTTTAGCGCCGAAGATACGAACCGCATCTTCAAGCGCGCGTGGGGTATCCAATTGGGCTTCGTCAACCGAGTCGAGGAAGAACCAAGCCTCGTCAGTTGACGCGAGCCAGGCGGCAAACTCGTCCGCCGTGCCAACCTCGAACGACTGGTCGAACGTCGCGTCGATCTTCTCGATCCGGATGAAGAAGGCGTGACGGCCACGCTCCTTGATCCGACGCGCATGTGTCTGCGCTTCGAATGTTTTGCCGGCGCCTGGATCGGCAATTATCAGGACTCGAAACTCGTCCTCGATTTCATACCACCGCTGAGGTTTGCCCGCACCAGGTATGAGAAAATCCCACTTCTTCGAGTGAGGCGACATCGGCGAAAACCGCCGGATGAGCTCGACGATTTTCTCCGTCATGTCCGCGATCCCGCGTTGGCAGGGTAGAGATTGGGGAACCAGCGCTCGGCCACTTCGACCGGAAAAGCCAGACGCAGGGGTGCACGATGGGTCGCTGCGGTCAGCATTCCCCGGTCGACCAGCCCCGCCGTGACATTGCGCGCACGGCGCTCCTCATAGCCGGTGAGCGAGGGAATCTTTGCGCGCTCGACCTCGCCACTCATCACGGCTTCGCGCAGTACCGCAAAGCTGCCACGGAGCAAACGCTTCGCCCGCACCTCCTCCTCGACGTGGATTTCAATGCGCGTCAGCAGCGTCGCGGGTTCGAGCAGCTCACTCATGAAACGGATCTGATCGACTGAGCATTCGAGGAAGAATTTGCAGAACGCAACCAACCCGCGCTGAGTAAGGTTGCCACGCCCGTCGAGATCACCTTCACGCGGCCCATCTGCCTGCGCGAGCAACGTCTTGTAGCGGTCCTCATTGCGCGCCAAGCCTCGCGCCACTGACCAGAGACTGGTTCCGACCCCGAGCCGCTTGAACAAGGCATGTGACATTAGCCGAGCGACACGGCCATTGCCGTCGAGGAAGGGGTGGATCCAAAGCAGGCGATGGTGGGCAGCGCCGACAGTCTGAATTTGCCGGGTCCTGCTGAGCGGCGGCGATCCATAGGCCTTGTCAAAACTCGACATAAAGCGGGGCAAGTCCTCATGCGGTGGCGGAATGTGTCGGCCGACCTGCACGTCTCGCTTGCGCCATTCGCCGGGAACGATATCGAGCCGCGCCCCAGTCTTCTCGTCGTCAACGAACAGCATCTCGGGCGGTAGCCGCGAACAAAATTCTTCATGCAGCCACGATGCGTAAGCCGCGGAAGCCGGCCAGGCATCGGGATCACGCCCAGTATCGATTAATCGCTGAACGTGGATGTGCGCGACTGCTTCCTGCTGCAGGTCACGCTTTTTGGGTTCGTTCGAAAAGTCGTTGGCAAGTGCCCGGTCGATGTCGTGCGGATGAGTATCGTGCCCCTCGATCAGATTCGAGTAATAGCAGTTCATCGAGCGGACGAGGTTGCCGATCGAGTCTCGCAGGATGGGATGAATTCGGCCCGCCAGTCCGCTCGCCTCTTCCATAAGCACCAAGACGTCATCATCAAGGAGTCGGACTGCCTCCTCAGGAACCATTGGCCCCATACTTGTCGTATCCATGACGTCAGTGTACCGGATCTTGTGCCGGATCGGAAATAAACGTTATTTCATAAAATCAATGACATCCAAGATATTACATACTCTGGTGGACCGGATGGCATGCCGGTTCATTTGCCGGTTCGCGAGGGCCTGCCAAGTTCCGCGAGCGCTCTCGACAACGCGTTTGATAACGAATGTAGAACGGTGCCTGGACGACTCGAAAAATGTCAGCACAGAAATGGGTTACATGTCCGACGCCGCAGGGTTTGAAGTGTAATTCCGGGCGGACGGGCTGCGACGCGCGGCCGACCGATCGTGAAGGTTGTTAGAACGACCGTTTCACCCTGGGACCAGTCGCTGACGGCGCGCGCGACAGAATGACCGCTTCGGGTCGGAATCGGCCGTCAAGCACACGCGCGACGTACGAGAGTGAGGGGACGCCGCGCAGATCAGATCCCGCATGATCGACAAACTCAAACGAACGGCCCGCCCTTCCCCGTCCATTGACCGGTCGCGGGTCGAAAATCATCCACAAACGGTGATCGAAATGAAACTGGGTGCCCAAAGCAAAAAGGGCTAGCGTAAGCATTGCGATCGAGCTGGCGCGCCATCGCAAGTGACTCGATTGCGTCCTTGGCCTGCTCGATGTCGGTGGTCGAGTTGCGCTTGATGGCTTTGGTCAGCATCCCACGAGCGGCTTGCACCTCCCGTGCTTGCGCATCCATCACCGGGGAGGGAACGGCGCCGGCATCCTCCGTGGCCAGATCCCCCAACGGGCATCGCCAAGCGCCTCGCCAGTCCGACATCAGATGGCCCGTGCTTTTTTTTGCTCGCTCGGCTCCGGGTCGCCTTCGAGCATGGCGACAAATACCTTCAGGTGCGGCAGGTACTTCACCTAAGCACTTTTTCCAGACCGGGGCGCTCTTGCTCGGAAGTACGCGTCAGCGCTGCGTCCTCAAAATCGGCGTCCACCTGTCCGGTGAATGCATCAAACCATGACGAACCCACGAACAGCGCCCGTCGCCGCTTGGAACGCTGACCGGTCACGCACACCGTTCAATCGCGTTACCCTACTACGGCGATGCGCCGTGCCTCCGGCAGCCCATCGGGCTTTGAGGGTTCAACGAGATCGAACTCAAGCACGAGCTGCCGAGACGGCAACCTGGCAAGCGTCGTCGAATCAACTAGGGCATTCGCGCGAAAATAGGCTGCTTTTGATTCACTGGCCGTGAGTATCGAGCTAGATGGCATTGCTGCCCAGTAGCCGAGAAACCCGTAACCATCTTCGTGTGAAAACCGATTGCAAATGCCTCTGACGCGGCTACCGGTACTACCCCAACGCGCGCGAGACTCGAGCGCCGACTCCGTAGGCAACAGTCCCGGAACAAGGTATCCGTTGATATATTGATCTGCTGCATCGCGCAGCTCACGTGAGACGTTATCGAAACCCAGGACTTCTACGCGGCAGCCTCTGCTTTGCAAGGCGCGAACGACCTGGACGAAATCCCCGTCCCCGGTGACCAACAAGAGCGTATCGAGCCGTTCCGATTCCATTAGCAGGTCCACGGCCATATCGAGATCTGCGTTCGATTTGGCAATGGTGTTCCCCTCATCGTCGGTGAAATGCTTGACGAGCTTCACCGTGACCCGAAATCCTTGGTCATGAAGGGCCGATTGATAGCCCTGTGCTTTCGCAGCGTAGTCAGCGGATCGCTCGGCCCGCTGTTGATCGAATGCCAGGTACACGTTCAGCCGTTGGGCAATTCCATCTGCTCGGCATGCGAGCTCGCGAAGCGCTTCGTAACGCATGCCGTGCCCCCCATTTATGCCGATATTGCTCGCGTCCACATAGACGCCTATTCGTCGCATTCGATTTTCCGTAGTTATTGAATCTTTGGCTCAGCCACGCCAGATCGGCATTCGCAACAAAATCGTTCGCGCTGCCGCCGAGTGTCGTCGTCTCCATGCCCCTGCGTCTCTGATCACCGTGACGGTGCGATGTATCTCGTGGACCTACGCAACGTATTTGCGGGCATCAACGGTTACTTCGACTTGCATTATGTTTTCCATCGGTCACGAGATAGGCTGTTCGCCTTTATCTCCGCACGAAAGAAAAGGACTAGCGTACGGTAGGCGCCGAGGCCGACGATCAGGAAGACAAGTGGCTTCGATGTTCACGGCGGAGTTTGTTCGATCGATAGACTGAAAAATGGTGTGCTCGCGGCGAAAACATTCTGTGCGACCCACCACAGTGCGCCGCCACAACACGCGATCAGTTGCAGAAGCCCGACGAACTGACAAAACACCCTATAGGCTCTCATAGACGTGTTCCCCGACGTTTTCTGCTTTCCAATGTCTCAGTAGTGGTAACGGCACGAAACGATATCGATCAGTGTGCCGGCGATTTCGTAGACAAAGCGATTGGTGTCATCAATGCGCCGTGACCACAAACCCGTCAGGTTTGCCTTTAGCGGCTCGGGTTTGCAGATCCCCTCGAGCGGTGTGCGCTGAACGTCCTTGCTAACTTGATTGATGCGCTTCGGCGCCCTTTTGTTCTGCCCTGCCAGTAGACTTAATCGCCTCAAGCCTCGGCAGTCCACTGACGTTCAACGCGCGGCTCATTCGGTGTCGTCAACCAGCGTGCGCGGCTTTGCCCTGCGTGCGCGTGCCTGTGCGATGGAGCGCTCCAGATGCGCCACGTTTGCCGGGGAGCTCAGAAGATGGACCGTTTCCATCAGGCTATTGTAATGCGCTTGGGACATGACAACCGCATTGGGCGCATCGCGGCGGGTAATGAGCGTTACATCCACATCATCAACAACCTGGTCAATGACGCGTTTCAGATTGGCGCGTGCGTCGGTGAACGGGATAGTACGCATATGTCTTCGTTGAGGGAGTAACCTGTACCGAAACAAGTACAACTCTACCGCGCCCGGAGAGACATGTACGGAAAACAATATGCGTCCGTTTGCCCCTCGATTTTTCCTAGTAGCCCGGGATCGTCACGACGCCATCCATTGCTTGCACGATGTTTTCCCGTTTATTAGTCTCCTGTCCGCTTGCGGGCACTTTCAATTGCCGCGCTAGCGAGCTTCTCGTGTGACGATCTGTCCAGCGCCGGATTCGTGTCGATCGCGCGGCTGACCCAAAGCTCGTACCGCGCGAGCGCATCACTTCGTGTCCAGCCTTGGTCGATGTGTTGGCGGAGAAAGTCAGCCTTCGCACTTGGGCCAGTGCGTGGCGGCGACGCACCATGCTCCGTGTATACCGTTGGGATAAAGTGCATGATTTTCCAGTGCCACGAGTGGCGGCGAATATTCCGATACCTCGGCGCGCACTGACCGCCGAGGTATCAGAGATCCACGCGACAAGTGCTTCTAGTTCGTCGGCATTGAACGCCATCAATGCCGAGCGCGTAGCCCCCAATCATCGCGCATCTCGACATCGGTGTGGATGAATTTGAGAGGGCCACGGATACTGGCAGCAGAGAGCTCGATATCTGGAGTCGCAATGAGGATCACCCTCGCCCACCCGGGTGTCATCGCGCACTTCTCTTTTTTCGGTCTATCGAAATAGTCTCGCGTCTAGCGAGAACGCTTCTTGCCGAACGACCTCCACTCTTTTGAAATCGCTATGAAGCGGGTTCAGTATTACGTTCCAATCGGCGGGGCACACGACCGAGGGCACTTTCATAGCAGCCGACTGACGGTGGATCAACCATTTGCGGCCGATCTGAACTGTCGACGAGGGGATAGTGAGGGAGCAACCTACCTGACGGCAACCGATCGATTTGAGCAAGTCTTCGACAACCGCGCCCCGGTCGCATGCTCTCTTACGACAATTCCCTACCGCGCTGGCGAGACCGTATGAATCCGGCCAAAGGCCAGCTCCCCGACAACTCAACCTCAGTCACTCGCGAGTTACTGCGGCAGCGATTTTCCTGGTCATCTTTGCATGGGCAAGCTTTGCTAATTTCAAGATTGCAACATCCTTTGGCTCCGCATTCGATTTGCCGGCTTTCGGATGCGCGACAAAAATCAAAATAAAACCATACAATAGCAACATCAAACATGTTGCTATATTTAAAGTAATCTTATCTATGCCATAGTCAAGCCAACGATAATATCGACCAACGATCAGCACGCTTATAGCGACAGAAGAAGCACTAATGAACGATTTTGCAAGAAACATTGCTGCCAGCCTCCATGCAGCGTCCAGATATCTCGCCTTCCGTGCACAACCATTTATTCCAGCGAACAAATATGCCAACCATTGCGGAACAGCCAATGCGACAACTGCAACGCCGAGCACGTACGTTTCGGTTTTTAAATCAAGGAAATATTCGACACCCTCAGTAAGCCATTCTCCATATTTATTGAGAGCATTTCCATTAACATCTAGCATTTGAGTGTCGCCAGCAACTACAAACATGATCCCGCTTAGGAACAGCGCGTAGAAGAAGGTCAGCCAAACGGGATGAATCAGCTCAGGGTGTGAATTACCCCAAGTCTCCAAAATAAAGAAGATTGCGATGAACACGATAACCACAAGTGCCATCAGAACAACGAACATGTGGCGCGATGCAAATTGCGTCGCCTCGGTGCTACGCTTCAGTTTAGTAACGCTATTTCCGGAAGCTAGCTCATAGGTGTGATCGAACGGATGAAATTTAATAGCCTGCCTATCTAGCCCTTCCCCAAAATTCAGCGAAAACCCCTTCACTTCTCCCCTATAGGTGGAATTTGTTTTCGCGCCAAAATCGTTTAGAGACAAAACGACCGAAAACCCGGTCTTCGTCTTCGTAACAAGAACATCCACATCTCTGTCAGATCCATGATAAACCCCGTCGAACGACGGAAAGAAGTTGTACAGAGCAAGGAATGCGGATACAAATAGACATGCTATCGGCATTAATTTCATCAGCGCGCGTTTCGTTGACATTCCACTCGACATAATTTTCTGCGACTATTGTTTTGAAAATCGGATATTACCGCAACAAGATTCTGCATCCAACGGCAATCGCGTCATTCACTTAAAATGAAAGGATGCGCAAACCCGTCACGTCTGCGTACAATGCCTCGCGGGAGAGAGGCCCTACCTCGCTGTAAAATCAGCAATCCTAATTCCGTATGTCGAACAGAGTCACGTTTGACCGATGATTTTCAAGCGTTGACGTGCATCCAAAATTGACCCACCTGGGTGGGTCCGATTAGGTGCGCATGAACAATCGAGCAGAAGGCCCGTGAGTGCCGGAAGCTTTTTGTAGGGTCGAGGAGCGAGAGAGATGTGATCAAAACGGTGACGCCGTCGGGTGCTCGGACGCCGATTACCCAGTCGCCACCGATCGCGTTGGCGACTGTGATCGCGTCGCTGACGACATTCTGCTTCGCCTTCTCGGTCGAAATCAAACGACTCGTTGAGTCGATAGTGCTACTTGCAAGGATGCCAAACCGTTTGACGATCGCGGACTCAGTCGTTTTACTGAGCGTACGTGAAATGAGTAGACAGCTTTCCGTAGACGGTAGATGACGTCACCGGACGCCGCGTACTGACCGCCGTTCCCCGTGCGCATTCGGCCGATAGCGTCCAACAGTTGCCTCTTTGACCGTAAGCAGCCAGTGGACCCGTCTTGACGCGCGAGGTTAGGCAGGCTGTTCCGGTAGCCAACGATGCGGCAGCAGCTCGGCGATGTCGATAGCCTTGTGCGTTGGCAAACGCGTGAGGGTGTCTTTGAGGTACGCGTACGGGTATGGCCGTTGAGTTGCGCAGAGCGGATCAGGCTCGTGATCGCTGCGGCACGCTAACCGGCTCGCACCGAACCCGCGAACAACCAGTTGGACCGACCGATAGCCCACGGGCGGATTCGGACTGGTCAAGCCAACGTCGCAGCAAATTGGCATTGAGCCTGTGTTCGAGCGCCACCGCTGCGATTGACACACCGGTGCCTCGGCACGCTTCCACCACCTGAGCTTTGAACTCGTCGTTATAAGTACGCCTGCGTCGGCTGCGCGCGAACGCGACGACCTGTCGGCGTACTGCGCCGAGAATGCCTCTCGCCGACTGCCCTGCTCCGACCGCACCAGGCAGGTAACGCTCGACCGCCTGTCGTGACGAAAGTCCCGAATACCAGGCGCGCAGTGCGGCGATCGAGTCAGCATCCGGTCACGCGGCGATGGCTTCCGCAGACTCGGTTTCGGGCGTTGGGGCACTCAGGCGTTTTTTCATGAGCACCAGTTTAGATCGAAAAGACAGCTATCGTGATAAGAAGACTTATCGCAATAGCATTTAATCTCCGCACGCGTTGGGCATCGAAAGGTGCGTGACCTCGAAGTGGCAGACTGTGGTCGTCGGTAGTAGCCAATGTTGGCCCGTTCGGCTACCTCCAAGACCGCGACCACGACGTTCGCGTACGACGGTGACAATCGATTGACACGCGTCACCGATCCCCTGAACCACGCAACGAATTTTGGCTACGACAACTCGAGCAATCTTCTGAGCGTCACAGATCCGCTCGGCCACACGTGGAAGCGCACGGTCGATGGTCAAGGCAATACCTTGACCTCGATCGATCCGCTTGGAAACGAGAAGACAACCAATTCGACATTCTTACCGGGTCTCGGAAGCGTCCCTGTGCTCGGCCGATTGTTTCGAGGCGATCAGGACGAAAAGAAGAAGGACGAGATCGTGCTGTCGATCACCCCCCGCCTCATTCGAAGCAAGCCGCGCATGGAGCTGGAAAGCCTCGAGTTCCCCTCCGGAACCGAAGCGACACTTCACGACTTCAGCCTGCACTCCGATTCCGATGTCGATGCATCTTCGGATGGCAAATCGGCCCCGAAGAAGCACGACGACACGGTCGCCAATGCCTCCCAATCCGATGGCTTGCAGTGGCAAGGTCCATTGCAGGTGAAGGTGGGTGAGAATTTCACTGTCAGCCTCAATATGAAGCCGACCCAGCCCATCTCGTCACTCCCGATGGTCATTGGTTACGACCCGAAGAGCCTCGATGTCGTCGACGTCAAGGAAGGATCGTTCATGGGGCAAGGAGACGCTCCAACCTCCTTCACGCAGCGTGTGGATAGAAGCATCGGACAGGTATACATCACTCAAACACGCACGAGCAACGCTTCCGGCTCAGATGCCGCCTCGCCAGGAGATGCTCTAACGATTTCGTTCAAGGCAATTGCGCCGTCCGACGGAACTCAGGTCCGAGTCGTCAGTGCTGCTGGTGCCGGGTCGTCGGGCACGTCCGTCGCAGTCCCGCTTCCGCCGCCTCACAACATCCAGATCGCACCATGAGACACGCATCCATACCTTCAGGCAGCGGATTCACGCTGATCGAGTTGGTCGTGACACTCGCCGTGCTCGGTGTACTTGCTAGCGCAGTGCTTCCTGTCGCTCAGATTCAAATTCAGCGTCGGCGCGAATCTGAGTTGCGAGCGGATCTGCGCGAAATTCGCTCGGCGATCGACGCGTATAAGGTCGCTGGTGACAGTGGACGATTCTTGCGGCCCGCTCAAGGCACCGGCTATCCGCCGACGCTTCAGGTTCTGGTCGACGGAGTGGAAGACGCGCACGATCCACAAAAAGGAAAGATTTTCTTTTTGCGGCGCATTCCTCGCGATCCGATGAACAGTGATCCTCGAGTAGGCGACGAAGAGTCCTGGCAGGAACGAAGCTACGCGAGCGAACCGGATTCGCCTGAGGCCGGCGACGACGTCTACGACGTCATGTCGAAATCGTCTCGGATCGGATTAAACGGCATCCCCTATTCGAGGTGGTAGTCATGCAAACGCGACGACTATTCCAAAGTCGACTACGCGAGGCGAACCGCGCTACCGGATTTACGTTGGTCGAGCTTCTGGTCGTACTCGCGATCACGGCGGTGCTCCTAACACTCGCTGTGCCCAACTATTTCAAAAGCATCGATCGATCGAGGGAAGTTGTACTTCGCGAGAACTTACAGACGGCGCGGAAGTCCATCGATCAGTTCTATGAAGACAACGGACGCTACCCCGATACTCTGCAGCAGCTCGTTGATCGGAACTATCTGAGGTCCTTGCCGTATGACCCAGTCGCTCGAACATCGAACTGGATCATCGTCGCACCCGTCGATTCCGACAAGGGGGATGTGTTCGATTTGAAGAGCAGCGCCAGCGGTCAATCGACCGATGGTGTTCCGTTCGGCGAGTTCTAGCGATGCGAAGCAAAAACTACGACATACGGCACGTGCAAGGATTCACCTACATTGGCACGCTCATCTTGCTTTCAATGCTCGCGATTTCGGCTTCGTCGCTGGTACTCCTCGGCGCGGCCCAACGACGTCGAGAGGTCGAGGACCAACTGCTCTATGTTGGAGATCTCTATCGAATCGCGATCCGCGACTATTTTCTGGCGACGCCGCCCGGTCAACCGCACTACCCCAATTCTCTAGAAGATCTCGTTCTCGATCCACGATATCCCATGCCAAAACGCTATATCCGGCGTGTGTATCCCGATCCGATTGCACCCAACCAGTCATGGCAGATCGTTCCTGCACCAGAGGGCGGCATCTTGGGTGTAAGAAGCAGCTCCGCACTTCGACCGATCAAACAAGCGAACTTCCCCGACTTGTATCGCGATTTCGAACACAAGGATCACTATAGCGATTGGGTATTCACGTTTCTTCCAGTGACCGCATCTCCAGTACAGCAGAAGTAATTGGTCTGGTACCTCTCTCAAAGCGACGCAGCATAAACCCGTCGGATTGCAGGGCATACGCTTGCTTTCCGAGCTGCTTCTTTGCAAAGTTCTTGGACCAATTCTCATGTTGCATTTCTTCGCGAACCCAGTCGCTAGACGTCGGCGGGTCGATGACGCTTCGAATGACGGGTGCCTCATGACCAAGCGACGCTCGACGGTTAGCAACCAAGTACGACTGAGGCTGTGCAATATACGCGGACCCAGTTGGGTCTCGGATATCGCTCGTCCCTTCCCGATTCCGATTCTTCGTCGACGGAGCCAGTTCAGTGGTACGTATGTGGCGAGCAACGTTTCGCCGCACGAACTTGCGAACACCACGCCGCGTGCACCTTACTTTCGCAATAGCGTCTCGGTCGAACGTTAGTCGAAGTCTGTTGCGATAAGCGCAGTAATCGCAACAGCCGCCTCTCGTTGCACGATGTGTATCGACAAAATGCTTCGACGCACGATGCTTTGGGATCGTTGCGGTCTCGCCGGCTCGTAGGCAACGAAAGTCGCCGTGCCAAACGAGCAAGCCAACCGAATCGCTGTTCGCAGTATCCATTCGAATGAAGAGCTGTGGCTCGCGAATCGATCGCGCGGCCAACGAGCTTCCGACTCGATCTCCTTCGTGACTATGCTTGCGGCACGCGAGTGTTGAGCGTGCCGCGTGAAGGCTCCATGTTATCGATGAGATCATCCGCCGAAACAATAGCTAGTCGCACGACGGCCGCCCGGAAGGGCTCGATCGCGCAAGCGAAACAACTTGCCGCGCAGATTGAAAAGCAAATTGCTGCCGCGGGTCTCGGCGGCAGCGTGACGGTCCTTGACGCGAATGATGTTCGAGCGCGGCTTTCAATGACGACGGTACGCCACGAATTGGACTGCAATGGGGCACGCTGTGAGATCGAACGCGTCAGTACGTTCGAGGTCAACCTTTCGGCGCCCCCTTCGTTAGGAATTGCACCGCTACGAAACGGCTTCGAAAACACTGAGTGACTCACATCGACTGCGGATTCAACCGGTGGGCGCAACACACTGATGGAATCGTTTTGCCGGTGTTTCGAAGTCTAGTGTTTTCCTCGGTCGTTCGTTCAGTTTCTTAGCGACCTCATTGAGGTTGGCTTGGGTGTAAATCGACAGGTCAAGGCCTCTTTGGAAAGTACTTTCTTAACAGCCCCTTCGTGTTTTCGTTCGAGCCTCGCTGCCAAGGGTTCTGCGGATCGCAGAAGTAGACTTTGACGTCGGTCGCCACGGTGAAGCGCTTGTGATCGGCCATCTCTTTGCCTCGGTCCCAGGTCAACGATTTGTAGAGTTCCTGTGGCAACTTTCCTGCGCGCTTGATCAACGCGTTGACCACGGTCTCGGTGTCTTTGCCATCGACCTTTACGAGCATCACGAACCGAGTCTGTCGCTCGACGAGCGGTACGATTTGGCTGTTTGCGATGCCGAAGAGCAAGTCACCTTCCCAATGTCCGGGGGCGCTCGCATCGACCAGCAGTTGTTGCGCGCGCTCGACTTTCCTCCTGAGCACATACGCATTGGGCGTCACGCCTGTCGCCAGGCGGAACTGCGTCGCGAAATGCATACGCGTCAGTCCGGCGATATCGGCAAGATCCTTCAAATAGGTCGACTCGAAGAGATGTGCGTCGATGTGCTCGGTCACCCGGCGCGGCCGCCAAGGAGACAGGGGCGCGACGGCGGGTCGCTTCCTAGGCTTTTTCGCGTTCAGCAACAAGCATCGCGAAGCGATCGCCAGGCTGATGCGGTCCACGATCGGATGGCCGACCGACGCATCTTCCTCGTCGATTTCGAGCATGGCACGGATCAGGTATTGAACCGGCCGATCGTCGAGAAAGCTCACATCGGACAGCACGATGTCTTCGTTTGGCGGTGCTTGGAAAATATGCTCGTGACATTCGGGGAGCAGGGCCTGGGAAAGATAGAGGCGGTACGCCTCGGCCGCGTCGGTGAACACGATGCGCGTCACCGCGCCGGGCGGCACGAGCAGGCTCGACTACGCCGGTACATTGCCGTGCGAGATTTCCTGACGTCCAAAAAGGAGTCGTCCCGCGCGACGCTGCGATTGATCGTGATCGTATGCGTGCCGTCCGTCGCCTCGCTTTCGAACTCGAGCGGCCGCGCGGGCCTTGCGAGGCTCCGCCGGGTCAGGGTCGCGCGAAAATCCATTTCACGCGGCCGACCCGAGCCGGCATACCGGCTCCCAGGCTATAAGGGACTTAATACGCAGATTTCAGGTTGTCGGACCGACGGCTCACCAGCCGTATTTCACCTCGAGACCGACGTAGTCGGAGTCGCTGCCCCCGAGGTCCCGGATGGAGTCTCCGACCTTGAAGTGCACGGCCTCGACCGATGCAATCAGGTTCGGCGCAGCGGTCCAGTCGGCGCGGATCTGGGCATACGAACCCGTCCATCGCGTACCGCGGCCGGCGGTTCCCGGCACGACGGCGCTGCCTTGCTGGTAGATCGCATCATTGACAGTCATCCGCCATTGAAATGCCACGGCGAACAGCAGGGTGAGCTTGCTCGATGGCTTCAGCGTAAACGACGGCTTTACGTGAATTAGGTTGGCATAGCCCGTGTATCCCGCCAACGTGAAGTAGTAGCCGTTGGGAAACAGCGGGTTGAAGGTCCCGATACGCCCGTCGCCCGGATGCCGGTCACCCGATGCGGCGTCCACCTGCAGGCCCAGGCGTGGCGTCCACGGCGAAGCGAGCGTGCAGCCGAAGAGCGACCCCACGGCCCACGCGGCAATCGTCTTGTCGCCGACATGACCCGTCTGGTACATCGACTCGACGTCATAGTCCGCGGCGGCCATCTTCCCCGTGTATCGCAAATCGAATACGTTGCGATGTTCGTCGCCCTGCGCATCGAGAAACTGCGCGCCCGCACGCGTGTAAAGGGAGTAGTAGCCCGACAGATCACCGGGGCCGACACCCTGACGTTCGAAGCGGACCCCGCTGAACGTTAGATGACGGTTCGAGGTGTCGTCGAACGCCGAGATATCCCGGTACTGCACCGGCCGCGTCGCATAGCCGATGAATCGCCACTTCTCGTATTCGTAGTCGGCCCATACGGCATCGTAGGCCTGACGCACGTTCGGGCCGTCGCGCACGGAAATGAACCGCTGCAAGTCGAATGCCATCTCCTGCCGGCCGATCCGCAGCTTGACCGTGCCCGGCCCCAGCGGACTGACCCACGCGGCAAACGCTTGCTCGAGATCGAGCGGATTCTTGTCCGTCGACCGCACAACGTCCTTGTCGAATGGGCGTGCGTCCTCGAGCTGAACGAACAACTGGAGGTTCTGATCGATGCGGGCATCCGCGCTGACTTGCGCACGCTGGATCAGATAGGTATCCGATCGCGCCGAAGGACTCAGCCCGAACAGCGGTGACTCGCTGACCTCGACGCGCTCACGCAAGTTGGCGCCGAGCGACAGATACGTATCCGGATTGCTGCCAAGCGGAATGTACTTGAGGCCATCGAGTGGCTCGCGCGGCACACACGGATTCTTGAGAACCGACCAGTCTTCCTGCCAGCGATTGAACATCACCACGGGGCGTTTGGCGTTGCAGCTCTCCTGCGCAGGTGCACTTGTTTGAGGCGCGGGTGAGATCGCGTCGTCCGCCCGGGCAATGGAACACAAACTGAGCGCACATCCAGCGACAGCCATACTGATCCGGACCTGCATGTCACGGAGTCTCCTGCAGTGTGTTGGCATTCCGTTGCATCCAGGCGCGCATCGCAAGCCAGGCCACGGCCACAACGGGCAATGCGAGCGCGACGAAGCCGAAATGCCTATAGCCGAGTGCACCGCCGATTGCACCCAAACCGAATGCGACGATCGCAGGAAGCATCTTCGAGACGCGTTCGCGCGAAGCGCGCTTGACGTCCGTCGGTACGTGCGGGGAGCACAGGTCGAGCACATCGAGAATCACTTGCGTGACGTTCCCCGTCATCACGGTGTTTGGCACGCCCGGCCGCGCGATCAGCCGACTATGAGCGTTCTGCACACCCATCGCCATCGCGCCGATCATCCCGCACGTCACCACCCAGCCACTCCCGGCGCTGAAGTTCGTCCCGAGACAGATACCCGAAACGGCGAATGCCAGCAGCAGGATTGCCTGAACGACGTACAGCTTGCAGGCGCCGCTCGTCGGCGTAACGGGATGGCGGGTGCGGATCAGGAAGCTGCTCAGTGCGACGCCTGCAATAAACGCAGGAAACGCCATGAGCTTCAGAAAGATACCCTGGCCATATCCCGCGATGCCGCCGCCGATCAGCACGAAGTTGCCCGTGACGTGTGCCGTGAACAAGCCGAACAGCGCGACGAAGCTCAGCGTGTCGACGTAGCCCGCGGTCGCGGAGAGCACATGGTCGTCGTTCACTACGTTCCTTTTGGTTGCCTTGGTGACGTTGACGACGTTGACGACGTCGATTGCATCGATTGCGTCGTACGCATGGACTGCTTTGAAAGGGTGCCGAAGCAGTGTGTTTGCGTTGCAAACACACTGCGGCTTTTGCGCAAGGCCTTACTTCGCAGCAGCATGAATCTCCGCGATGTACCCGCCCGGGAACTGGACGATGGCCGACGCACGCTGATCCGACGTCACCGGCTGCGCGAGCACCGAAACGCCCGCGGCTCGCGCCTTCTTCAGCGTTTCGTCGAGGTCCTTCACTTCATACCCGGTCATTTCGTGCCCGTAGGGATACGGCAGGCGACCGTCCGTGACCAGCACCGTCATGTTTCCGTAGAGCGACGTCAGGCGAACGCGGCGGAAGGTGTCGTTCGGCCGGCCGATTTCGACACCCGGCGCGCTATGGTTATCGGAAACGATCTTGCCGTGCGAGAACGCAACCCAGCTCTTGATCAACGCGTTGGCACGCAAGGGTGAGACGTAGACTCGATTCTCGGGAACCGTCTCGAGCGCGTCGTAGTTCGGCGCCTTGGTGTGCCAGTACAACTGCATATGGACACCGCCCGGCCACGAGATCACCGCGTCGCGGCCAATCGGATCCGGAAACGTATCGACGATGACATCGGCGCCATGCGCCTTGGCCGATTGCATGGCGCCATCCATGTCGCTGACCAGATACCCGGTGCGCTCCTGGCCGAACGGATAGGGAATAGGCGTCTTGAAGCCGAAGACCGAGATCGTACCGGCCGGCGTGAAAACGAGTTGCGACATCGTCTGGCTCGGCGTCGGCGTCACCTGAAACACCCCTTGCTGGGACTTGTGACCACCGAACGTCGCGACGAAGCTGTCGGTGAACTTGTCGAAGTCTTCAGGTGCGACATAGACGTGCGTCGTGTCGTACTGCGGGCCCACAGCGAACGTGTTCTGCTTGACCGACCCCGTATCCGCAGCCTTGGCGTACGACGCCGACGGTGCAGCCATCGCGATACCGAATGCCATCGCAGCGGCGAGACCGAGTGTTTGTAGTTTGCGCATGATCATCGATTTCCTGTTTGTGTTTGTTGAGTTACGGAGCGCCGATCGGCCGTGGTCACATAGGTCACCATCGCAAAGGCGGCAATCAGACCGAGATGCTCGAAGAAGCTGTTCATCGCCATGAATTGCGCCTGGCCCTGCAAATTCCAGAAGTCGTTCGCGACGAGCATCGCGACCAGCGTGAGCGCGGCCAATGCCCCTGCGCCGAGCCAGGTGAATATGTTGAAGACCACGCAAAGCGACCCGGCGATCTCCACAAAGATGGCGAGCACCGCCCAGCACCATCCCGGATGCAGACCGAAGTGAATTTGCTCGTCGATCGCTGCGTGGAAATGCGTGAGCTTCGTCACGCCGCCGAGCACATAGGCCGACACCAGGCACGCGCGCAACGCCGGCATGATCCACGGCTGGCGCAGCAGCGCCGCCACCCAGCCCGGTGTGCCCGTTACATCGGCGCTTTGACTCATACGGCCCAGCACGCGCATCCCAACGCTCCCCAAAAGCCCTGGAAGTCCGAGGTCGGCGCGTTGCCGAGCCACGCGCTGCGATGATCGTGCCCGTGAACACCGCACGAGCGCGCGCATCCGCACGCTGCCGATGCGACCTGCTGCAGCGGTGCCTCGGTTCCTTCGCTTCGTTTCCACGCGCCGAAACCGCCGTACGTGCGCACCGGAGACCAGTCGGGCATCGCGGGCGGCGGGGGGTTATCGTCCAGCGACCCGAATTCGCCCGTGGCATAGACCACCTTGCCCCCCACGACCGTCAGCAACGAGCTCGTACCTGCGATATCGTCCTCGGCACATCCAAAGAAGTCCCGATCGGGGACGATCACGTCGGCAAACTGCCCGACTGCGATCTGCCCTTTCTTGCCGACCTCGTTCGAAAACCACGTCACCTTCTCGGTCCACATGCGCAGCGCGGTTTCGCGATTGAGACAGTTTCGCTGCGGATACATCCTCAGGCCACCGACCGTCTTGCCGGTCACGAGCCACGCTAGCGAGACCCACGGGTTATACGATGCAACACGCGTGGCATCGGTCCCCGCCGAGATGTGAATGCCCTTCTCGAGCATGCGGGCGACAGGCGGCGTAGCCTGCGCAGCCTTCTCGCCATAGCGCTCGACGAAGTACTCGCCCTGATACGCCATGCGGTGCTGAACAGCGATACCGCCGCCCAGTGCGGCCACGCGGTCCATGGTCTTCTCGCTGATCGTCTCGGCATGGTCGAAGAACCAGTTCAGGCCTGCAAGCGGGATATCGCGATTGACCTTCTCGAACACGTCGAGCGCGCGCACGATCGTCTCGTCATAGGTCGCATGCATGCGCCACGGCCAGCGATTTTCCGCGAGCACGCGAATCACGCCTTCGAGATCGTCCTCCATTTCCGCTGGCATGTCCGGTCGTTCGACGCGGAAGTCTTCAAAGTCAGCCGCGGAGAATGCAAGCATCTCGCCTGCGCCGTTGTGACGGAAGTAGTCGTTGCCTTCCTTGTACTTCGACGTCTGCGTCCACTTGATGAAGTCTTCCTTCTCACCCTTAGGTTTCTGGGTGAACAGGTTATAGGCGAGCCGGATCGTCAACTGCCCTTCGGCGTCAAGCTTTTTGATGACCTCGTAGTCCTCGGGGAAATTCTGGAAACCCCCGCCTGCATCGATAGCCCCGGTGACGCCCAGGCGATTGAGTTCGCGCATGAAGTGCCGCGTCGAGTTCAACTGATACTCGAGTGGCAGCTTCGGCCCCTTGGCGAGCGTCGCATAGAGAATGGCCGCATTCGGTTTGGCAAGCAGCAGCCCGGTCGGTTTGCCCGAGCCGTCACGCAGAATCTGGCCGCCCGGAGGCTCCGGCGTGTCCTTGGTATAGCCGACCACGCGCAACGCCGCGGCATTCAGGATGGCCCGGTCGTACAGGTGCAGGATGAAGACCGGTGTGTCCGGTGCGACTATGTTCAGCTCGTCGATCGTCGGCAGACGCTTTTCGTCGAACTGATGTTCCGTGAAGCCACCGACCACGCGCACCCACTGCGGCGGCGGCGTGATGGCCACCTGAGCTTTGAGCATCGCCATCGCGGTCGCGAGCGAGCGCACGCCGTCCCAGCGCAACTCCATGTTGAAGTTGAGCCCGCCGCGAATGATGTGCAGGTGATTGTCGATCAATCCGGGAAGCGCAGAGCGTCCCTTGAGATCCACTGTGCGCGTGCGATCGGTCTTGAGCTGATTGACTTCACTGTCGGCGCCGACGGCGATGAATTTGCCATCCTTGATGGCTACCGCTGTGGCCGTCGGATTGGATTTGTCCAGGGTCGTAAAGCGACCATTGAAAAGAATCAGGTCGGGCGCGTTGTGGTCCGATGTCATGAACGCTTCTCCTCTGACGAAGTGCCAGCTTTGTGAACGTGAATGCCGGACTGCCGGCCAGGTAGAGATCCAAACAAATGTTGCTTACAGTGCTCCTCGTCCCAGGCCACACGAAACCGGGTACCGGAGAGCAATCGCTTTGCGATGGGGAAAATCTGTTCGCCGGCGAGAATGCCCAGCAGGCCGATCAGGGCAATGATCGGCGGCGCCGGCGACATCACGCCGAGCACGCTGTAGACGAGACCGATCAGGATCCCGGCTAGCAAAGACAGCACATACGCTTTCATGTCAAAACCTCGGTCGACGACAGCGATCACCGCATCAGACGGAGCGCTGTCCCATCCTCTGCATTTCCATTTCGAATGATAAGCAGCACCGAGTGCTTTAAGGCTTAATAATCCTTAATCGATCCTAAGGCAGATACATATCGCCACTCGCTCGACTATGCTTATGACAGGCATCGCGGCGGCAATGTCATGTCTCGATTCCGTGACCCTATGCACATCGCGCGAAATGAGCAGCATGCGTGCGGCCATTGCGTCGACAACGAAGATTGCGCAGCGCCTCGATACGTCCGACTACATCCGATAGAGGAAAGACACCATGAGCAAAGAGAAACTTGAAGTCCTGACGCCGGCCAACAGCCAGATCATCTTTATCGACCAGCAGCCCCAGATGGCGTTCGGCGTTCAGTCGATGGATCGCCAGGCGTTGAAGAACAACGTCGTGGGCCTCGCCAAAGCCGCGAAGACGTTCAACATTCCGACGACGATCACCACCGTCGAAAGCGAATCGTTCTCGGGCTTCACGTACCCTGAACTGCTCGACGTGTTCCCCGATCACCCGACGCTCGAGCGCACGTCGATGAACTCGTGGGACGACCAGAAGGTGCGCGATGCCCTGAAGAAGAACGGCCGCAAGAAGGTTGTCGTGTCCGGTCTCTGGACAGAGGTCTGCAACACGACCTTCGCGCTGTGCGCCATGCTCGAGGGCGACTACGAGATCTATATGGTCGCCGACGCATCAGGCGGCACGTCGAAGGAAGCCCACGACTACGCGATGCAACGTATGGTCCAGGCCGGCGTCGTGCCCGTCACGTGGCAACAGGTCTTGCTCGAATGGCAACGCGACTGGGCGCGCCGCGAATCGTATGACGCCGTCATGAAGATCGCCAAGGAGCATTCTGGCGCGTACGGCATGGGCGTCGATTACGCTTACACGATGGTCCACAAGGCGCCGCAACGCACCGCGACAAAGCACGAGTCGCTTGCTGCGGTGCCGGCCAAGGTCTGATCCAGCCCCCGACGCGTTGCATGGCACGCACGCTCGCTTCGGAGTGGATCACTTCGCAGCGAGCTTGTCGCTTTGCGACCCGTTCTGCGCTGCGCGAACATCCGACACCCACTGTCGTCCTTACGTCGCCCATTTGACACATCACTGTATCCAGCCGGAATTCGAACGATGGAACCTTATGTCATCTCGCTCTTAACTGGTGTCCTCGCGGGCTTTATCTACAGCGTCATCCGCGTGCGTTCGCCCGCGCCCCCGATCGTGGCGCTCGTCGGCCTGCTCGGCATGGTGATCGGCGCACAAATCCTTCCGATGAGTCACCGGCTACTGACCGAAATAGACATTCACGCAACGCAGACCGTTGCGGTGAGGTGACGCGTCAAGTCCAAGTCTGAGTCCGAGTGCGAGCCGCACGTGAGGGTACGTTACCACCTCGCATCTACAATCCGGGGCCGCCATTGGCCCTCACTGCTCCCACCTGCACCCCAGAATCAATCCGCAGAAGTTCACCCGGCAAAAGTCAGGATCGCGCCGTTCGAGTATGTCTGCAGTCACATTGCCAAAGGTGCTGGCCGGGCGCCACGCGATGCCGTCGGCCAGCGCATTGATGATGAGCGACTTGAACGCGGGCTCACGCGGGTACGCGCGAACGACCGCCGCGCGGTCGCCCGCTGCGATTTCATCAAAGTGCAAGGCCATGAGGTCGGTGCCAACGCCGGCTTGCAGAAGTTCGACGAGCGGCGACTCAAACCCGCCCAGACCGAACGTCGTGTGAAGCGCAATCGCATTCCATACGCCCTGCGCCTGAGTATCAGACAGTCTGTACGGCGACAGAAAATCGATTGCGGCATCCGCACTGTCGAGTTCGAACCGGCGGCTCGATCCGCTGAAGCGCCCTGTCAGGCCAAGGTGGTGAAACGCCGCGGCGACGAACAGCAGCTCGTCGGAGAAGTCGAGCGAGCGGCGCCGGCCGATCAGTGCCGCAAACAGATACACACGGAAGGCGTGGCCAACCAGGACGCCAGGCATCTCCTGACCGATCCGGGCAACCGCTTTCCTCACTATCTCACTGTCCGGTATTGCGACGCCTGCGACATGCACGGTCATTGCCGCTCCTCGCTCTGTCATCGCTCCCTCGGATGTCGGCCTGAACGGAATTCATGCCGACGATGCCGTGAGCGATCGTGTCAGCATCGCCCGTACCGCACATGCAATCTCGCGCATGTGCGGTACGGGCGTGCACAGGCAGTGTAAATCGCCGCATCGCGGGAAGATCTTAATATTCTTTAAAGTCTGGCGATTCAGAACCGGGGGCACTGCGTCGGTGCAAAGTGCGCCACGCTGCTTTCAATCACTCTCGAAAGCTCGTTCACTGGAAGCGCGCCTCATCGCGCCTGTACGCTCGTTCATCACGAACGGGATTGCAATTCGGCCCGTTCCATGTGCATCGCGCCCGACGACTGAATCGGCATCATCGACCTCTGAAGCGGCCGCGCAACGTACGCGCGACGTGTTCGTGTCCTGAATCGAATCCAGCAGGCTCGCCGCTTCGATGTAGTCCGGCCAGTCGCGACGCGCTGGAAACAGACTCATCGCGGCATCCAGCACCGTGAGTGCCCTCATGATATGGCCCTGCCGGACCCAGAAACGCGCAAGACTCGTCGCAGCGCGTAGTTGCAACGAAGCGGCGCCCTGCCGCGTCGACGTGTCGAGCGCCGTCACGAGGGCATGTTCGACATCAGCGACGACTGCGGTGACTGCGGGTTCGGTCGAGCTGTCTGACTCGCCGAGCAGCAACTCGCCGCGGATACGGAAAAGCTCGGCGGCAAACCATCGATCCCCCTTTTCCTCGCAGCGCTTGAGCGCATGCGTCACCGCCTTGATCGCTTCGTCATATCGTCCTGCACGGCCGAGGCTCAAGGCGTAGTACGCAGCAAGCATCGCGGCTGGCGCACCGAACCCGAGCGCGTCGAGGCTCGAAAGTGCTTCGGAGAATTCGCCAAGGTGCTCGGCGTCGCCATGGTCGAGGGACGTCAGACACGCTCGGAAGACTCGACTGCATGCCCGGGCGATCGTCAGGCCGGCGCGGCTCGAGATATCGCTCAACCTGTCGATGGCATTGGCCGCACACGCTCGTTCACCCGACAGCAGGGCGATCGGAATTCCCGCTTCGACGAGGACATAGCATGCGACGACGGCCTGCTCACCCCTGCACGCGTCGTTGGTGCAACGCGCCGCGAGTTGCAGCGCTTCATCGCGTTGCCCCTTGAGCCACAAGACACGCGCGAGCGTCGCGCTTCCCACGACGTGCTGATCGATTGTGCGACCCAAAGGCATGGTAAACCGCAGACTGCGCGATAACGGCATGAACTGTTGCAGTGCGGCGTGCGATGCCTGTTGTTCGCCCGCGTAATGCAGGGCGATGCCCATCAGCCGATGACCGAGCATCTCGTCGGCCGAATCGCCCTGCACATTGACGGACAGGGCGCGGGGTGCTTGCCCGGGAAGCGCGGCGAAACGCCGCGCAAACGCCACGGCACTGCGTGCATCGCCCGCGGACTGGCTCGCGTTCCACAAGCCCCAAAGCGCGCGCGCCTCGAGCGGCGGGTCGTCGAATTCGATCGCCGACGACAACACATCCGACCAGATCGCCCGCGTCGCATGGTTCGGGCCCTGAAGGTAGACGAGCGCCGCAGCGAGGGCGGCTTGCAGCTGCATACGGGCGCGTCTTGCGCGGGGCGAATCGATATCGTGGGCGTCATGCAAGACCTGTATCGCCCGACGCGCCCATGACGCACATTCATCGAGTAACGATAGCTCGAACAGCAGCCTGACGAAGCGCACCGACAGCGCCTCGGCGATCTCGTTGTCGCCTTGGGGCGACAAGCCCCAGGTCATGGCTGCGCGCAGGTCGTCGAGCCGCTCACGCATATCGCGCTCCCAGGTCTCGGAGTCGTGATTCACGCATGCATCGACGGTGTCATCGAGCAGGCTGATGAGGTAGCTCGCGTGGCTCGAGCGAGCGCCATGCTGCTCGCCGTTGTCGTTGAGCTTCTGCTGTGCGTACGCACGCGTCGTTTCAAGCAGGCGATATGCGGCCTTGTTCCCCGAGCCGGGGCGCACGACCAGCGACTTTTCGACGAGCCGCGTCACGGCGCCGGTTACCGCGTATTCATCCAGTGTGCCGTGCGCAACGACCGCCACTGCGGCGGGCATCGTAAAGCCCGAAGCAAACACACTCAGGCGCCGCAGTGTGGTTCGTTCGGTTTCCGACAGCAATGCGTAGCTCCAGTCAAAGGTCGCCTTGAGCGTTTGATGCCGGGGCAAAGCGAAGGATGTTCCTCCCGTGAGCACCTTGAAACGATCGTCAAGGCGCGCGGCAAGCGCATCGACACCGAGAATCGTCGCGCGCGCTGCCGCGAGCTCGATCGCGAGCGGAATGCCGTCGAGTCGCCGACAGATCGTGTGGATCAGCGCGTGGACACGTTCGTTTGACGGAAACAGCGGATCGATGGCACGCGCACGCGAGAAAAACAGTTGCACGGCACTGCACCGGACCGCGGTGTCCTCGAAGTCATCTAGCGGCAACACGTGCAGTGGTTCGACCCGGTACACATCCTCGCCGATCACCCGAAGCGGCTCGCGGCTCGTCGCCATCACACGCGCGCCTTCGCTGATGCCGCCAAGCGCTTCGGCCACAGTGGACGCCGCACCGATGACTTGCTCGCAGTTATCCAGCACGAACAGCATGCGCGGATGCCCGATTTCGCGGCCGAACTGTGCGAACGACACGGGCCCTTGCCCCGGATTGAGGCCGAGAGCCCGCGAAGCCGCAAGCCGCACGCTGTCCGGATCCGAAGCCGATGCGAGCGGGATGAAATAGACGCCGTCCGGGAAAGCATTCCCGATCCGGTTCGCGACCTCGACCGCGAGTCTCGTCTTGCCGATGCCGCCAGCGCCAACCAATGACACATGTCTATTCTTTCCGAGTGCACGAACGATGTCGTCGATGGCGTCTTCGCGCCCGATGATTTCGGTTGCGCTGGCTGGCAACGATGGCGGAACCCGTGCCGCTTCGCACCTGCCATCCTCGATTGCAACCGCCGATGCTGCCTTGGTGTCGTACTCCAGCGTGCCCGCCAGTCTGTAGCCGCGACCCGAGATGGTCTGCAACAGCGCCCGATGTTCCCCCAGCAGATGCCGCAGGCTCGTCAGCTGCACATGAAGATTGTTTTCCTGAACAATCGTGCGCGGCCAAACCTGGTTGATCAGCGCATCCTTCGACACGAGCTCACCCCGTGCTTCGATGAGCACGGCGAGCACGTCGAACGCGCGGCTGCCGACATTCAGTGGCACGCCATTGCGCAGCAATTGTCGACGGTCGAGGTCCACCTCGAGCGATCCGATGCGAATCATAAACAGACGCTCACCCGAGTGATGTATCAGCCGATGCGCTGCAAGACTCATCTTCTATGCAGCGTCTACTGATATATCCATTTAAAAACAGCCCGATCAAACACATTGCCATTCGGGCCAACAGGAATCCTGGAGCAACACGAGCCGATGTTTTGCAATCCCCGTGCGCCACGTCTCCTGAAAACAACCTTTTTTTATCGATTTCTTGCGATCGAATGTTAACGATGCTGCACCGGATATGCAGACTGAGGCACACCGACTTTGCCTGGACGGTGTGACGCACGAGTGCACACGCGTACAGCCGGGGGAGCAAGGTTTGCTTTCCCATTTACACACGCTCGTGACGACCCGATGAAGCGTCTTGCGGTCAATCTTAAACGTCCTCATTTTTGACCACCACGGAGCAAAACGGTCGACCGTCTCGCCACTCGTGGGGCCAGGACTCTGCCCGTGGCGCGCTGCCACGCAAAGCGCAATCATTAAACACTCCCACCAGGCAGATCGTCAAAACCTTCGAATTAAGGAGATTTAAGTTCGCGCCCTACGACATTGCCATCACGTCGACTTAGTATTGGACGCAAACCAATGCCGTGACATCCAGCGAGACTATCCATGCCCCCCACACGCCGGACCTCTGACCCGTGGCGTCATGCCGTCACTTCACTCATGCTCGCCACGGCATGGACGGGCGCCGATGACAGCGACGTTGTCCGGTGGCCATCCGTGCTTCGGAAATCCCCTGCCGACGCGCGCGCCGCGATCATTACGTCGCCCAGGCCAAGCCTGACCGTTCGCGTCATCGAGCGGCTCAGCCATTGCACGGTCGCCGTGTCGTGGCACGACACCACGGCGTGTCGCTACGACGACCAGGTGTGGCGTGCAGGCGTCGCGCGCCGGTGCGGCGTGTGTGCCTTGTCGGCAGTACCGATCGTGCCCGGCGACGCGGTCTATCGTCCCGTCAACACGTCGCGCGCCCCCGTCAACGACGGCGCCATGATCCTGGCCACGCACATGGAGCATCTCGAAGACGAAACGGATGCGGTCAGCAACTAAGCGCTCTAAAATGGCACGGACCTCGGCCCCATGACCCGACCAAGCTTGCCTCCCTAGCGCCATGCACGACACCTACAGCATCGACGAATACGACCCCGAGTCGACATCGGGAGACTCGCGCACCGCAAAGCTGAAGCTTTCGCTCGAGGCGCTTGAAGTACTGGACGCCATCGACCGCACCGGCACCTTCGCCAAGGCCGCGGAGACGCTGCATCGCGTTCCGTCCGCTGTGACCTATCTCGTGCAGAAGCTCGAAAGCGATCTCGCGGTCGAAATCTTCGAGCGAAGCGGGCGTCGAGCCAGGCTTACGCATGCCGGGCGCGTCGTCGTCGAAGAAGGCCGTCGGTTGCTGCGGGCGGCCTGTCTGCTCGAAGAAAAAGCCAGGCGCATTCAGAGTGGCTGGGAAACGGAGCTCCGGGTCTGCTTCGATGAAATCCTGCCGCTCGATGTGTTCTGGCCGCAGATACGCTCCTTCTACACGCTTCATACCGACACGCGGTTGTCCTTGTCGACCGAGGTGCTCGGCGGAACGTGGGATGCGCTGATCTCGCGGCGTGCCGACCTCGTTGTCGGTGCGGCCGGCACGCCGCCGGACATTCCCAACATCGTGGTGCGGCCGATTGGAACCGTTCGGCATGTGTTCGCCATCGCGCCGCATCATCCGCTTGCGTCCGAGCCAGACCCGTTGACGGAAGACATGATTGCGGCGTATCGAGTCGCGGTGATGAGCGATACATCCCGCAACCTTTCCCCGCGCTCTGTCGGCGTGCGGCCAGGACAGCCGACCATCGCCGTCCCGACGCTCGCAGCAAAACTGGCAGCCCAATGCGAAGGCATCGCGATCGGCACGCTTCCCGAATGCACCGCGGCACCAGCCATCAAGAGCGGCAAGCTCATCGCACGCCACGTCGAGGGCTTGCGCTCGCAGACCCCCTGCCATCTCGCATGGCGCGACGACGAGGCAGGCAATGCGCTGAACTGGTGGGTTGAACAACTGGATCAAGAGGACCTCGTCGATCGCTTGACGGCTTCGATTTGATCGCACGCCTGACCCACAACCGCGACTTGGCGCACGTCACGACCTTTGATAGTAGTCGTTGAATGTGGTGCAGATGCTAAGCCAAACTCAAAGCGAAGGACATTTCAATTTTTTGACCCGCTAGTTCGAATATTTTGATCAGTCGGATGGTCGGCACTATCGGAACCCGGTGCAGAAGGCATCGGGCCCGCCTTTGCGGCGCGCCGCCCCCACACAAGTTGCGAATCAGTTTCGCCGGCAAATGCAGGACCCTCAGCGCGCCGAATACCCGCCGTCGATCGCGTCGCGCTTATCGAACGCTGCAGCGATCGCGGTCACACCGGCAGCATCAAGCTGGAGGGGCTCGCAACCCCCTCGTCCGCGAGGCGTTTGAGTTCGTGGCCATCACCCGATGACGGTGCGATGGCCACGGCTCCTGATCGAAATAGACAAGCATCCGCCCCCTGATCGCTACGATCAACAGTTTCCATTTTCCGATCGTCCGAGTTTCCACCTGTGTTCGGCTCGTCTCTATCGGGGGCGTTCGGCTGGCGCGAGCATTCGCCGTTCACCGCTTTCGCGGGTGAATGCGAATGATCGTGGATAACGCAGCGAGCATGGACGGCAAACGAATCGCAGGGATGCAATGAAAAGGGCGAAACTGAAAACAGAAGACTTGATGGGCTCACTCTTTGAAGAGAACTATCTTGTCCGGACCCTCGGCCATATCGCCCACGATCCGGAGATTGCGCTTAGAACGACCGTCTTCTTGTCTTGGACTCCATGTCTCTTGAATTCGCAGCCAGTGCCGTTGACCTTACCCCGCTGAGTGCACCATTAGTAAGTTAGTGGTTTTGCCGGTTTGGTTCTGCTGCAATTGCCGGAATTGGTCCGGCGCCAACTGCCCGAGGGCACTATGCGGGCGTACCGAGTTGTAGTCGGTACGCCATGCTTCGAATCTTTTGCGGGCGTCGTCCAAGCTGACGAACGCGTGTTGATCCAGACGCTCTTCACGCAATCGGCCGTTGAAACTCTCTATGTACGCGTTCTCGACGGGCTTACCAGTCGAGTGAACTGGAGCTTTACATCGTGTTCATGCGCCCACGCGTCCAGCGCTTTGCTCACGAACTCAGGGCCGTTGTCGACCTGTATCAAGCGGGCTTGCGTCCCTGCTCGCGCAGTCGTTCGAGCACCCGGGCGACACGAACACCGGTCAGCGAGAAATCGACTTCGATGCTCGGGCATTCGCGGTTCCAAGCATCAATGGTCGTCAGCACTCGCACGCGTCGACCGTTAAGCAGTGTGTCTGAGACGAAATCCATCGACCAGCTCTGGTCGGCTGCGTCAGGCACCGGCATGACCACGCGCAAATGACTCGGACACTTTTTGCGCCGTCTCACCCGAAGCGACAGGCCTTCCTCTCGGTACAGCCGTCCGGTGCGCTTGTGATTCGTCACCCAGCCTTCGCGTCGCAGTAGCACGTGAAGTCGGGGCGAGCCAAATCGCGGCCGCTGCCGAGCCAATTCACGCAGGCGTTCTCGCACTTCGCGATCGGCGTCTGCGCGAGCAGGCCGGCGAAACGTTCGACGGCTCAAGCCGATAAGCTCGCACGCCCGGCGCTCCGAATAACCGTGCGCATCGATCACCTGCCGCACGACTTCTCGGCGTTGCGCGGGCGAACTTACTTTTTTTCGAGCACGTCCTTCAAGACTTGGATGTCGAGCGCTTGCTCGGCGACCAGCCGCTTGAGCCGCTGGTTCTCTTCGTCCAGTTGCCGCAGGCGACGCGCCTCAGACACGTCCATGCCGCCGTAGCGACTACGCCAATAGTAGAAGGTGGCGTCAGAGATGCCGTGCTTACGGCATAAATCCGCGACCTTCATGCCCGCATCGGCTTCCTTCAGAACGCCGATGATGTGTTCTTCCGTGAACCGCGATTTCTTTATGGCAAGGTTTCTCCTGCGGCCTTGCCACTAACTTTACAGTGGGATACTTCGGCGGGGTAAGGTCAGACTGCTTTCACCAGCGCGTCAGCGCCGTTTCTTGGCATGTGCGGATCACTGACCGTTAGTTGCATATCGGCCCACGCATTGATCATGATCCCGGCAAGGCCCGCGCTGCGCCAAGCCGACGTTGTACGTTTCATGCGCAAAGATTATGTAAATAATTCGATAAAACTGGGCCGACGCGGGGCAATGCATCCAGCGGGATCTTGTCATAGTCCCAAATTGGGACTGTAGTTCACCCATGCGAATCGTAGCCAAAAGAACCCTGACCGCTTTCATTGCCGAATACCCAGACTCCGAGCAATCCATCTGGGCGTGGTACGAAGAACCATCCAGGGATGAGTGGGAGAAGCCGCAGGACATTAAGGACTAGTACTGTAACGCGAGCATCGTCGGAAACAACCGAGCGGTGTTCAACATCAAAGGTAACGACTATCTCTTGGTTGTCGCGATCGCCTACAAGGTTGGCATCATTTGAATCAAGTTCATCGGGACGCACGAGCAATACGACGCGATCGATGTAGCGATAGTCTCAATGGAGTAAAAGATGGAAGTTCGCCCCCTTCATAGGGAGGCCGACTATAGGGCCGCGCTAGCACGCGTGTCGACGCTCGTTGATATCGATCCGGACGCAGGAACGCCCGACGGCGACGAGCTCGAAATTCTCTCGATTCTCGTCGAACGTTATGAAGACGAGCATTTCCCCATGGCGCAGCCGACCCCGGTCGAGGCTATTCGTTTCCGCATGGAACAGGCAGGCCCGTCAGTCACTGACATGGCCGAATTCATCGGACCGTCGAACCGGTGTACGAGATTCTGAACGGGAACCGCCGACTCACGCTGACCATGATTCGCAAGCTGCTCGAGGGCCTCAAAATCCCAGCGGCCGTGCTAATCGGCGAGGCGGCATAATCGGCCCTCTCTATGCGCCAGCCGAACCGTTCGCAGCGGGCCGAAACGTCCCGCACAAGACGATGGGAAACCTCTGGCGCATCGAGGAGGTGACGGCGGACGGCTTAGTCTGCACCGGCAAGCTCAAAGGTTAGACGGTGAAGCGCACGTTTCAACTCGACGAGGTCGACTCCTACACGTCGTCAACCACTACCGGCCGAACGATCACTCTCAAGGGCTAACAGAGCCCATGAGAACCGACCCGTCACGCGCGCGCATAAGTCGGCGCCTTAACATCCCTTCCCGCACGCAGATCCCTTCCGACATCGGGCTGATCGACGGCGCTGGTCACTGGATCCAGCAGGAGCAGCCGGTCCGGCTCAGCGAATTCCTGCTTGCCTTTATTGAAGACGTCGGCGGCGCGATGCACTTGCCGACGTAGAAAGCGTGTATCTCCGCAGTACCGAGCGCTTGCACCCGAAGCTCAAAGATTTTTATGCTGAAACTCCTATCGCATTGTTTCTCAACCCCGAAGCTTAGGCAGGCTGCATGGGCGGCTGAACAGCGCCGATCTGGATGAAGACCTCGAGAGTGTTGAGTTCGTCCCAGTGTTCAACGAAGCGACCGTGTTGCACCCGCCAGATGTCGATCGAACGCATGACGAAGGGCCTCCCCGTCGCGGGGTAGCCGAGAAGGTTGCCGGTGTGGGTGCCCTCGTAGCGATAGCGACCGACTACACGCGAGCCATCGGCTGAAACGAAAACGTCTTCCGCGGTCACCTTTAGGTCGGGAACGCCCGCGATGATGGCCCCGAGTACTTTCTTGGAGCCTTCCAGTCCCGGCTCGGCGAATGCATTGTGGTTCACGTAGTTCGGGGCCTTGATCTCGTCGAGGCGCGATACATCGTGGTTGGACATGATCTCGGCAAAGAGGTAGCCGAGCCTGGTCAAATCAGGGGAAGTAGTGCTGTTCATGGATGAAGTCCTTTCGCGGTTAGGGGCGTGGTTCAAATCGCTGCCTGCTTCAAGGCTATATCGAGGCAAGAATATCTAGCAGTGATAGAATCATAAACTAGCAACGCTACATGTTCAAGCGCTGGTATAATTACGAGCCACAGAAACTCCTGAGGGAATCAGTGATGGGGGTCGCCGAGCGCAAGAACAGGGACCGGGAAGCACGCGAACAGCGCATCACGGCGGCGGCCCGACAAATTGCGGAGGCGGAGGGCTGGAGCGCCGTTACAGTTCGTCGCCTGGCTGACGAGATCGAGTACAGCCAGCCTGTTCTCTATTCCCACTTCAGGAACCGGGACGCGATCATCAGCGCCGTTGCGCTCGAAGGCTTTCGCGAAATCAAGACGGTGCTTCATCAAGCAGCGCACCTATCAACTGATTCCCGCCGGGCGTGCGAAAGCGTTGCGACCGCATATCTCGACTTCGCTCGCGAAAATCCCGCGCTCTACGAGGCTATGTTCATGATGCCGACCGACCTGCTTTTCGCAGAGGCCGACACTAGGTCTGAGCTTAGAAAAGCCTTCGAGGTGCTTGCAGCTGTTGTGCCATCGAGTCTGGATGTCGACGTGGCGACCGAGACGTTTTGGGCAGCCCTTCATGGGCTAGCTCAGCTCGAAAGCTCAGGCCGGATCAAGCACAGCACGCGGCTGGCCCGGGTGGCATTGCTTGTCCGCGGGCTGTTCGGATGACCGATCTTTCTACTATTTCAGACCATTCCGATCAAGTCGTTCACGCCGGCCAATCCATGCGGCGTGACAGTACGTGAACAGTAGGTGCTGAAACTCGTGCGACGTGCCGCGATCGGAGTTCACCCCATACGTTGATTGACAAACGATTGCTGCATTGAACAGGCAAGGAAGCGCACCTCTTCGTCTGGCTCGTCTTTAACGGAGGCTCGCAAAGGTCGAGCGAATATCGCTTACCAGAGCATGCGGATTTTCTAACGCAGCGAAATGGCCGCCCTGCTCGTGTTCGGCAAAGTACCGCACGTCGCTATACCGTCTTTCAACCCAGTGCCGCGATTTTCGCACCTGTTCACCAGCGAGCATGGTGAATCCAGACGGCACAGCAATGGGACGATCGAGACGAGCCGCAGAGGACCAGTTGGATCGCTTCAGTTCCCAATACAGTCGAGCTGACGAAGCCGACGTATTGGGTATCCAATACAACATGATGTCGTCGAGCATTTCGTCGAGCGTGAAGGAAGCTTCTGCGTTGCCTGCAGTGCCGCACGTGTCCTGGAACATTGCATAAATCCACGCTGCCAGCGCGACCGGAGAATCTGCGAGCGCGTAGCCTATCGTCTGCGGTCGGTTCTGCTGCACCTGGGCGTATCCGGATAGCGTGCTCCAGAAATACCGAGCACTGGCGAGCATGCTCTCTTCATCCGGCGTCGCGTCGCGCATTTCGTCCTGCGTGGGCATGAACATCGCGAAGTTCAGATGGATACCGATAAGCTCCGGGAGCGCCAGTGACGCGACTTCGTCGGTCACTCCTGCGCCAAGATCGCCACCCTGCATAGCCCAACGGTCATACCCAAGCCGTCGCATCAGTTCAACGTAAGCACGCCCAATGCGCAACATGTCCCACCCAGGTTCACGTGGCTTGTCAGAAAACCCAAATCCTGGCATCGACGGAACGACAAGGTGAAACGCCTGCCTCGGATCGTCGCCATGTGCAGCGGGATTGCTGAGCGGCGCTATCACCTTGCGGAATTCAAGTACAGAGCCGGGCCAACCATGCGCCAGCAGCAATGGAATCGCATCAGGTTCTGGTGACCGAATGTGAAGGAAGTGGATGTCTAGTCCCTCAATGGTCGTCTTGAACTGTCCGAAGTCATTCAACATCGACTCGCAGCGACGCCAGTCGTAACCCTCTATCCAATGCGCAACCAGTGCCTGCAGCTTTGAAAGTTGCGGACCTTGGCTCGTGTCATTGACGGTTTCACCGTCTGGCCAGCGTACCCGCTGCAGCCTCTCACGCAAATCGGACAATTCGTGCTCGGACACATTGAGCTGAAACGGCTGGATCAGGTTGCTCATCGCTTGCTACCTTTGGTTGCGTAGTGACGTTTCATGAAGTCGAGGAGAGATGTCGGCCGCACTGTCGGATATTGGTCATTGGCGATGTCGCGCAAGGTCCCTTCGCCCGACATCATGGGTAGCAGATACTGCAGCGGCAGCATTGCCATCGGATGAGCACCGGCCTTCGCCATTCGCCGTAGTTCGGCATATCCGTCCGCGATCGAGCCTCGACGCACCCGATGAAGCTCCTTGCCCGTTGCAACTGCATAGTCATCTGCAATCTGGGCAATGGTGCGGCGGTCGCCTGCCACGGACACCATCCGGTTGTCCGACGCCGGATCCTCGACAGCAGCTACTGTCCAGGCTGCAACGTCACTCACGGAGGTGAAATCGAGGGCCACTTCGTCGTCGCCCCAGTAAGTGATCGTGCCCGCATCGGCGTCGATCAGGCCAGGACTGGAGAACACGGCCTCCATGAATCCACCGTTCAGGATGTGGGTATAGCCGATGCCACTCGGCGCGATCTCGCGATCGAAGGTCCGCCGCATGTCGAGATAGGGGTTAATGCCTTCAGGAATTGAAAACAGGTTCTCAGAAAAGTCCGACGGAACAAATCGCCCGACGTCCGACGCGAGCGCTGCCTCAAGCAAACGGGACTGGCCATCAATGATGGTCTCAGGGCCCCCCTGAACTGCTGAAATAACGGTACCGACGCCGGCGCAGGCGTGCTTAAGGCTGAGCGGGTCGTCCAGGTCCATATTGACGACGGTCACGCCGTTCGCTATCCACCCCCTTGCGCGATTGGCATGTTTGCCTACTGAACCGCCGCGAACACCCGCACGGATCTCACTGGCGGGCCGGGTGCGAAGCAACGCATCAATGATCCGGTGTCCAAGATTGCCGCCGGCGCTAGCAACCAGATAGCTCGTGCGTGTGTTTTCCATGACTTCCTCGGTTCCTCGCGATGCGGGTGCATGACGTTGAGAAGAAGTCTAGGTTGTTCCGCGTTTGCACATAAGATAGCCAAATCGCGACTCGCTGTTCCGGAAAACGACACGAAATGGACCAGGCCGACCTCATCATATTTCTTCGATTGGCTGACAGCGGAAGCCTTTCAGGCACGGCACGGTCGCTGAAGACCCCCAAATCGTCCGTAAGCCGGGCGCTCGTACGTTTAGAGACGGAGATTGGATCAGCGCTCTTTGACCGGTCCACACGCCACTTCAGGCTAACTGACGCGGGAAAACTGCTGCTGCCCTACGCGTCGCGGGCAGTTCACGACCTGCAGGAAGCGCAAGCGATCATTGATGGCTACGGGGGGGAACCTCGCGGACTTTTGCGCGTCAACGCGACGCAATCGTTCGCACAGGGACTAATTGCGCCCATGCTGCCTGAGTTTCTCGACCGGTATCCGGAGCTGGCTGTCGAGATAACCACGGACTCAAATTACGTCGACATTGCGCGCGAAGGTATCGACGTATCGGTGCGCGTCGGCACACTTCCTGACTCGTCGCTCATCGCGCGCAGACTGGCACCGGTCGAATTGTGGCTATGCGCAAGTCCATCCTACCTGGCGCGATCGGGCGTTCCGATGGAGGCAGCTGAACTTCATGGACATAGGCTCGTCGTTCGGGAAGCACTCACGAGTTGGGTTTTTCAGGATGGCCAAACGGGACTGACCATACAGCCGCGCGGTAGGGCAATCATCCCTGACGTGGCTGTGCAGAAGATCGTTCTTGAAAGCGGCGGCGGGATTGGCTTTCTTCCAAGCTACCTCGCAGCGCCGGCCTTGACGGCAGGTACCCTGGTGCGAGTACTCCCGTCATTGAGACGGCAACCCATTGAGCTTCACGCGCTGTATCCGACACATCGCAGCATGTCAGCGAAGGTCCGCGCCTTCATTGATGCACTTATTCGTCACCTCGATACAGTGCAGCTAACGTCCTCGCGCGAATGGCAACCGTAGTCCGGCAGGCGAAGGCTAGCACGTCGTTAGCGGCAAGAGACTCGCGGAACAAAATCACGGACCGAGCGTCGCTAATTTGCTTCCACGGATCCTCGAATTCTCCGCCCGTTTGCCGGTCAAATGTCCGGCATTGGCACCGAACTCCGCCGTTGCGATGAGACGCCTCTTCAAGCGGCGACCGGTGCTGCGCAGAAACCGAGTTCATCCGTCGAATGACGTTTCTCGATTAGCCCAGTAAGGGGAAGGTCGCTGCCGTCCAATCTCGCAGGACGGCGAACACGGCGCACCGCGCAGCGAGTTATAGGTCCAGCCGCTGTTCGATCATCCGCTTCCACGGTACCAGCGAGAAGCCCACGCCGTCATCGAGCACCACGTAGCTCCGGTGGCAAGCATGATGGAACGCCGATAGATGCCAGTGGCGCGCTAACCGTGGCCCCTCCTGCCGAACTTGCGCGTCCGCAGCGCAGACAGACTGGCTGATGCGTGCTCTGCAGGCGCAACTATGCCCTCAGGAACAAGGCGAACTCGTGGCTGCAGTGAAGCTGCTGCAGCGCCTCGCCGAATTCTGAACCAACACCATCCGTTTCAGGCAATGGCATGGCCCTTACCACGCTCGCCCCGAATACCACCCTTGTCATCGTTGACCTGCAAAAAGCCATCGTCGGCTCCCCTTTCATTCATCCCATTGACGGGATCGTGGATCGTGCGCGCGCGCTGCTCGATGCATTTCGTGAACGCGGCCTGCCAGTCGTTCTCGTCAACGTCGCCGGCATAGCGCCGGGGCGTACCGAGCGACCGCGCCACAGCAGATCGTTCCCGGCGGGGTGGACTGACTTCATCCCCGAACTCAATCAGCAGCCCAGCGATATCGTCGTGACAAAGCGAACCTGGGGCGCGTTCACCAACACCGGTCTCGAAAACCAGCTAAAGACACTGGGCGTCACCCAGATCGTCATCACGGCTGTCGCCACCGGGACTGGCGTCGAGGCGACCGCGCGTCAGGCGTACGAGCATGGCTTCAATGTCACCCTGGCCCTCGACGCCATGACGGACGCACGTTCCGAGGCGCATGACTACAGCATCAAGAACGTTTTTCCGGAACTGGGGGAAACGGGCACGGCTCAAGACGTCATCGACCTGCTGTCAAAAAGGAGCGCCTGAAAATGGTATGGCTTCATCTCGTCTCCTACTTCTTCGGCGGTGCATTTCTCACGAACGCTGCGCCGCACTTCGTCGCCGGCATAATGGGAGAACCATTCCAGAGCCCATTCGCGAAACCGTCAGGACAAGGGCTATCCTCATCAACGGTGAACGTGCTCTGGGGGTTCTTCAATCTGGCTATCGACTACGCGCTCATTTGCCGCATCGGTGACTTCGACCTGAGGCACACGAGCGACGCCATCGCATTCGGGCTCGGCATCCTGGCCATCGGGCTACTATCCGCGCGGCTATTTGGCCGCTTCCACGGCGGCGATACGCCAGAGCATTCATGAGCGCGGCGGCAACGGGCGTCTTCCGTTCGCTGAGAAACGTCAACTACCGGATCTGGGCGGCCGGGGCCCTGGTTTCCAACGTCGGGACGTGGATGCAGCGCACGGCTCAGGACTGGCTGGCCCTCACCCAACTGACCCGTCACAATGCATCGGCCGTGGGCACGGTCATGGCGCTCCAGTTCGGCCCACAACTCCTGCTCCTTCCCTGGACCGGCTTCGCGGCCGATCACTACAACCAGCGCAAGCTCCTGATAGCGACCCAGGCGACGATGGGCGTTCTTGCCTTGGTGCTGGGGCTTCTCACCGTCACGGGTAGCGTCCAGCTAAGGTGCGAGCAAAACTGACCCACTGAGGGTGCGAAAAAACTTGGACTACCTAGAGGTAGTCCATGCACTCGTACGAAGACCGCGTAAACGCCGTTCGGCTTTATCTGAAGTTGGGGAAGCGCGAATTTGCCCCGTGAACGTCCGGGCACAGCAGCCCGCCTAAAAAAGCGGGTAGGCATACGACGTCAGGAGGCTTGCATAAGAATAGGATGTAGCGGCGAGCACCGACCCAACGAATCCGATACGTCGGATGTGGGCGGTGATTGTCGATAGGGACGACGTCGCGGTTGATTTCAGGGCACTGGATGGACTGCAGCAGAGGCGTGAACTATCGAAGTCTACCTGCCGGATGACCGAGGTGAGCGAGACGCCGAAACTCGGCTCTGCGGTCTGCGCTGCTTTGCGAGGAGAGGCTGGCACAGTCATTCGCAAAACTCTCGAAGTATCACGAGCGATAGCTCCCTGGCCGGTGTACTACACAGCAACGAGCATTCCACCAGCTTCCAAGTGCCATCACTCACATCACTGCGATTGCTCAGGAGACGGTCTGTGCAAAAATGGTTCGGTCGATAGCGTTCAGTGGCCGATGAAGTCTCACGAGTCGACGTTACCGACGAGCAGGCGAACGTCCAAAATGGCTGCGGATTTGAGACGGACAGCAGTCGGCAGGCCGACTCGGTTGCGCCGGAAAAGGAAAACGCCCGCCGCCAAGGGCAGTGCATCAAGTCGGCGAGACGAAGTTCGTTGACCTTCGGCAGCCAGCTCTCACTCTTCGTTCACACCGTAACGTTGTCGAGTTCCGGGATGCCACTTTGGCGGTCGGCGTAGGCGGCCTTGACGCTCGGGCGTTGTTGCCAACGCTTCCAGTAGGCATTCAGGAATTCGAAGCGCTCATCGAGTGGAGTAGCATTCACCGGGAACTTCGAGAACGCGATCGCGGTTGCGAGCGTGATGTCTGCAAAAGTGGGTTCTTCGCCACCGAGTAACCATTTACGGCCGTCTGACAGATGCTTGTTGACCAGCGCGGCGCGGGCCAATGCTTCCTTGCGGCAATGCTCGCCCCATGCCTCATTCTTAGTCAGCTCGAGCTTGAAGCCGAGACCGGTGTGCAGCACATGGAAGGCGGTGACAATTCGGTACAGGATGTGGCAAGCAACTCTTTGTACGTCGACATGCGTTTAATCCTCCAAGTTGGGGTCTAGATTATATCGAGGGACGAGGCTGGTCGAGCCAGCGTGTTTAGCGCACGCGTGAGTCGCTTCTCCGAACTATAGATGTTAGAGAGCGAATGGACGAACAGGTCCTGAATGGTCTTTCGAGAAGCCGCGTCTGCTTCCAAGAGGGAGTCAAATGGAACCAGCCCCAACGCCTATGCACCGTTGATGCCTCGAACGAACAAGCGGTCGGCATGGCGGTGGGGCACGGTTGCGCCCTCGGTTGCTTCGGTCAAGCATTACGTCGGTTAAATGGAAGCGGCTGACTCCTCTAAGCGCCGGCGGGAGGATTCATCCCAGATATCCCGGCAGCCCGCGAGCTTCTTTTGACTTCGCCAAATTCATCGCTGCCCGAATCGCTGATGCAAATTCGGCATCGGATGAGGGGCGCTGGATTCGAGCGCGAAAGAAGTCAGCCCATCGGAATTCGGCCAGTGCAGCCCCAGTGTTTTCGAACCCGCCGCGGTCTCTCACCGCAGCGGCCAAGCTACGAAAATCGTCGTCTTGCATATCAACAAGGGTCTCGGGCATGTCCTGAAAAGCGATTCTTCGGCCGTCCTTGTCATAGGGGTGCGTCCATTTCCGGTCCTCCAACTGTAGCCAAAAGTCCGAGAACGAACACTTGGACAGCTCGAGTTCAAGCACGTACGGGACCGATTCCACGGCTATGCTCCACAGCGCCGCGGCGACGTGATGATTGTCGATGACATACAAACGGTCGTCCGGTCCCAAAACCACGGGTATTGGCTTTTCCGCAATGGCCATTTGCAGGTCGTGCTCGCCAAGGCGCTCATATTCCTGAGCCTTTTGCTGGACTTCCTTGAGTCCGTACACAGCCTGTGTCGGCCGAAGTTGGTCGAGTCGCGCATCCATTTCGTCGCTTCCTTCTCGCGTGTCAGCTAGCCGCGACGAAGCAAAGGACGTACCGCCGACAACACATTGAGCCGAGGGCTTGCCGGGGCGTTCACCGCAGGCGATGCCCCGGTGCAATTGCGCTCACATGCCATGCGGCAATCGCGTTGAGACAACGCAACATCAAGACGCCTACATGAAGGCTGGCCCCCCTTGAAAGTACGTCTGTCATTCGCTTCAAGAGGCCTACCAAGGTCGAGGCATTCTGGGAAAACGTGGTGCGGGAGCGGCCGCTGTCTCCATTTTCGACAGAGACGGCAGGCCGGCGGACCGCTACATTGCGTTACCGTGGTGAACCGTTTCTGCTTCGGGCGGTGGCATGCTCGAATTGGATTTGTCAGCAACGCGAATGCCGAATAATGCGGCATGCGGAGCACGCCACGCGGCTCGCCGGGAATGCGGGCAAAGACGCCATCATGCACGTTACCAAGCAGCGCGACAGGACCTTCCGAAAACGGAAGAAAGGCCCGGATATCACCCAGATAGCGACGACGATAGCAGCGGACCCAAAGGTGTCAACGGCACTCCGGAATTGATACAGCGACTTCCGGCATCGGCACTTTAGATTTGATACACCGATTTGTGGTGTTATTGCGGTGCCGGCCGCGCTCAGTGGGCGTCGTCCTCCTTTGGCACAGCCGATCTCTTCGAGACCAACCCGGCCCGTCGTTTCTCGCGTAGCCGGTAGCTCTCCCCTTGGATGGCCACGACGTGAGCGTGATGCAAGAGCCGATCAAGCATCGCGGCAGTCAGCGTTGCGTCGTCGGCGAACGTCTGATCCCATTGCCCGAACGGAAGGTTGCTGGTCACGATCAGACTGCCGCGCTCGTATCGTTTGGCAATCACCTGGAAGAACAGGTTGGCTTGCTCGCGACTCATGGGCAGGTATCCGATCTCATCGATGATCAACAGTCGGTACGGATTCACGAATCGTTTGAGCGCGTCGCCGAGCTGATTTTGTCGATGCGCCGTTGTCAATATCATCAGCAGATCCGCCGCCGTGATGAAGCGCACCTTGATGCCCGCCTGCGTCGCGGCATAGCCCAGTGCCATCGCGATGTGCGTTTTGCCCGTGCCGCTCGGTCCGAGCAATACGACGTTCTCGTTGCGCTCCAGGAAGGCAAGGCTCGACAGCTCTTGAACCTGCGATCTCGGCACGCCGCTAGCGATGGCGAAGTCGAAGCCATCCAGAGTCTTGATCGCCGGGAAGCCTGCCAGGCGTGCGAACGTCGCTCGCTGCCGCACGAGCCGCGCCGTGTGCTCGGCCTTCAACACCGACTCCAGGAACTCGGTCAGGTTGATCTCGTCGGCGATGGCCTTCTGAGCCAAATGCGGCAGCACGTCAGCGACCGTCGAGAGCTTGAGTTGGGCACATAGCTGCGCCACACGTTCATGTGCGACGTTCATGCGGCAACCCGAATCAACTGGTCATACACCGACAGCGGGTGCTGCAGCGGAGAGAGCCAGTCGTGGAATCGCTCACGCAACTCTTGCCCGCTCGCCGGCGTCGTTGCTGGCAACAAGGCCGGATACGGCGGCGGCAGACTCTGCAATGCCTTCTGCTCCACAAGCAACTGTTCGCCCGGCTTGAGCTTGGTTGTCCCATGTACCCGCATGTGTGCGACCTCGCGCAGCCAGCGCCACACTTGAGTGTTGGCTGTCGTCACGTCTAGCTCAACACTCGCCGCCTTGAACTGAGCGGCCAACGGTACGTAGAAACTGCGGCGCAAATAGCCGTTCATCCGTTCGACTTTGCCCTTGGTCTTGGCGCGGTACGGCTGACACAGCTCGGGTTGGAACCCATAGTGCCGAGCAAAGTCGAGAAACCCAGGTTGGAAGCGATGCTGCTTCGGACCATATGCGTCTCGCTCAACTACGACAGTCTTCATATTGTCGTAGAGCCCTCGCCGAGGCACGCCGCCGAACCAATCGAAACAATTGGCATGGCACGTCAGCAAAGTATCGAGTCGCATGTCGGAAACGAACTCGACGTACGCCGCGCGGCTGTAGCCGAGAGTGGCGACGAACGCGAACAGGTTCGCACCTTTGCGCCTGCGGAACTCGACCCAATCCACCTGCATTTGATCGCCTGCAGCAGTTTCGAATCGCACGAGCGGATCGGGTGGTTGCGCGGGGCGCAGCGTAGCCACGAATTTGCGCACGACCCGCTCGCCGCCGCCAAACCCCATCGCCTGAATCTCGCGCCACAGGACTGTCGCCGGAATCCACTCGGGTGCCGCTGCCGCTACGCGTTCTCGTAGATAGGCTTCGTACGGAACCAGTATCGACTCACGTGGCGTCGTTGCAGGCCGAAACGTCGGCGCGTCCTGCGCCGCCAAGTACTTCCTCACCGTGTTGACTGAGCAGCCAACCTCACAAGCTATGGCGCGAAGGCTCTTGCCCTGTTTGTGCAATATCTTGATCTGCATGTATCCCTCGTACGAGACCATCGCCGCTCAAAGCGGCCATTATCCCTTCGTCGAGGTGTATCAATTCCTCAGTGCCGACTGTGTATCAATTTACCAGTGCCGCTGACAAAGGCGACGGGGAAGTCGGGTGACTAGACTGCTGCCTGTGTACGCCGGGCTTGATGCGCCCGGAACGATATTGAGACGGTCCGAAGAGTTTGCATTTTGGAATATTTTTATCGCGACCTCCGGTGAAGATGGTGCAACTTCCCGTTGCCCCTCCATTCAGGAAAATTCGAACCGCAGGACGAGATGCGTCAACTCGACTTGCTACGAGTACGTGTGCTGACGAATTCACAATCGTGCGGCACCGCGATATCCGCGCCTAAGCCGGGAGGACCTGACTCGGCCTGAAGGCCCGTCACAGATGCGATGGGCTCAACTTGACCTTCCGACGGCGGGACACGGACATCGTTGCCCGTCGAAACAGCATGCCGGGACGCGCCCTTGCTCCGCGCTGCTACGTACATTACAGTCGAAAACGATGACCCTGGGGTCGGCGTCATTGCTGTAATTTCTTCACCGATAACGCCTCGGCGTCACTCTGACCGGCTGCGAGTTCGTCGCGAACATTCGACGCGTAGAGCGACAGCATCTTGAAGCCCGACGAGGACGTGCCACGCGCAGATGGAACTGGGACATGGGTTCAGAACCTCCGCAACCAAAATCCTTCACCCTCGACGACTATGAGCTTGTGACGGGATACGCGGTGGTGAATAGCACGTCGTACGTCGGCAGGCTAACAGTAGTTCGCCATCCCAGAAAGACCATCTACCCATATGACGGTGCCGACGTTATCGGGCCTTACCGGACGGGGTACGAAGCGAAGGCGGCCGCGCAGGCATTGGGAGAGCGCATCGTGGCCAACGACATAGCCACACCAGAATCATGACCAGCGAAGCACGGCCCACGCACTGGCGTATCGCGCAGCCCGAGACACTCAAAAAGGCACGCGTCACAGTGGGATGCGTGCACAATATTGGCGACTATTCCCGGACCCCACGCCCGACGCGCGTACGAACCATCCTCGATATTTCGGCGAGCCGATAGGGCTTGTCGACAAATGTGAATCCGGACAGAGAGCCGTGCTCCTTTTCGAGGACACGGACCGGAAACCCCGAGGCCAAAATTGTCTGGACCGATGGCCACTTCGCCGCCGCCGTCCTTGCCAGCGCCAGCCCGCTGGTCCCTCCGGATAAAACCACGTCCGTGAACAGCACATCAACGGGATGTGATTCGAGAAGACGAAGTGCCTCGTCTGCATTGGCAGCTGCCAACGTCTCGAAGCCGATAGTCTGAAATAGCGTCGTGGCCGAATCGAGAAGGTCGGGTTCGTCCTCAACGATGAGGGCGAACTCGGGACGGTGCCGGATTTTGATAACAGGCTGCACCTCCTCCCCGCTGTCGGCAATAGGTAGATACAGCGAAACCGTCGTTCCGAATCCCTCCTTGCTTTCAATGGTGACGTGCCCTCCAGACTGGGCAATGAAGCCGTACACTTGGCTGAGTCCTAGGCCCGTCCCTTTGCCGACATCCTTGGTCGTAAAGAACGGCTCAAACGCTCGCTGCATGACCTCCTCCGGCATGCCTTCGCCGGTGTCTGCAACCCGAAGCAAGACGTATCGTCCGCTCGGTAGCTCTGCGATTTCGCGGTCTTTTAAGCTGACGACGTCGCCTCGGACTGAAATCCGACCACCCCGAGGCATTGCATCCCTTGCATTGACCACGAGGTTTAAAAGTGAGGCCTCGAACCGAGCGGCGTCGATGGACACGACCATTGGCTGGTGTTCCATTTCAACAGTCATTTCGATGGAGCTGTCGACCGCGCGGCGCAAAACGGTCTCGAACGTCGTCACGAGCTCACGCAAATCTTGCTGCTCGGCCTGGAGCGGCTGCTGTCTGGCGAATGCAAGAAGCTGCTGGGTCAAGGTGGCGCCGCGCTCGGTGGCTCGGCGCATGCCGTCCAGAAGCTTCCGGTCGGTGTGGCTGTGCTCGCGCAAAGAGAGCACATCGAGGCTATTGGATATGACTGCAAGCAAGTTGTTGAAGTCGTGTGCGACCCCGCCGGTGAGCTTCCCCAAGGCATCCATCTTCTGCGCTTGGAACAGCGCAGCATTGGCAGCCTCGAGCGCTTCGGCCGCGAGTTTGCGTTCGGTCACGTCGCGCGTCACTTTGGCGAAACCGAGCACCTCGCCTTGAGCTCCGAAGATGGCGTCAATGACGACGTGCGCCCAGAATCGTGTGCCGTCCTTGCGGACGCGCCATCCTTCGTTTTCAAACTTGCCTGTGCGACGCGCGGTGGCAAGCGCCGTCGCCGGCAGCCCACGCTCGATATCTTCCGGCGTGTAGAACTTCGAGAAATGCTGGCCGACTATCTCGTGCGCTTTGTAGCCCTTGATTCGCTCTGCGCCCAGGTTCCAGTTGGTCACAATACCGTCTGGAGACAACTTAAAAATCGCGTAGTCCGTGACTCCCTGAACGAGGAGTTGAAACTGCCGCTCGCTCTCCTGAAGGGCTATCTGCGCTTCGTGCTTGTCGGTAATGTCGCGCGTGATTTTGGCGAAGCCTACGAGCTCACCATCCTCGTCTCGAATGGGGTCGACTACCACGCTAGCCCAGAAACGCGTGCCGTCTTTGCGAAGACGCCAACCTTCCGATTCGAATTTCCCTTCCTCAAGTGCGATACGCAAGGTGCGTTGCGGCATGCCGGCCGCTCTGTCTTCTTCCGTGTAAAAACGGGAGAAGTGATGTCCCAAGATTTCCGGCTCGGTGTACCCCTTGAACCGTTGAGCCCCTGTGTTCCAGCTCACGACATGTCCCGTCGGCGACAGCATGTAGACGGCGTAATCACGAACCCCGTCTATGAGAATCTGCAGCGCCTCGGAACGCGACAATGACGACAAAGACTGTCCAGATTTCATTCGTTTGCGTGGCTAAAGACGAATTGAGACGAGGTTAGGCGTCACCATCCTACCAGAGACATTCATCTGGACAAACATTGGACAAGTGGATTCGAGCAGTCCCGTAGACGAGCCAGCTCGCACAACCTTCCGGCGCGCAGGCGGCGTTTGCGAAGCCCATGGCGCGAAATATGCTTACACCCGTCGCGATTGTTCCGGGGTGTAGATTGGACGACGACCTGAAGACGCGGAGAACCGCGCAGAATTTGTCGGCAACGAGGAAAGCTCTCAGGCTCGCACTCGCGATTTCGGTCGCGGTGCCCCTGCTTTTTCTGCTGACGTTCGGATATTTCAGTTACCAGCGAGTGCGAAGCGAGACCGTGGACCTGGCGGACCGCTTGAGCGACGTCGCCCAAGAACAGGCGCTTAAAGTCCTCGACCTCGACTTTCAAATCGCGTCACGCACGAGCGACCTCGTCGGGTCGAGCAACGACGCAGAACTCGCTGCTCGCCAAGAGCAATTGCACGACACCCTCGACAGATTTTGCAGGGGCTACCCGCAAGTCAACTCCGTTTCAATCTGGGGCCAATCGGGCGCGCTGCTCGTGAACAGTCGCTATTACCCTGTGCCTGAAGTGAATATTGGCGACCGGGCCGACTACCGAGCGACGCGCGATTTGAGCACCGATATCTACGTGTCCCCTCCCTTGACCGCAGCGGTTTCAAAGAGTCCCATTTTTACGACCATGCGGATACGAAGGGACCCGCGCGGGCGCTTCCTTGGCGTCATCTCCGTGGCGCTCGACATCCAGTATTTCTCGAGGTTTTACCAAGCGCTGTCGCGAGGCGACGACGCAGTCGCGCTCGGCCTCTACCGGCTCGATGGGACCGTCTTGGTTAGAATGCCACCGTCTCCGGTGGGCGCGTTGCGCGGTGATAGCCTGCTCATGAAGGCGATTCGTGATAACCGTCTATCCGGCCAAATGCTGATGCGCTCCACCGTCGACGAACGCCGGCGCATCGTCTCCTTTAAAAAGGTCGGCGACTATCCGCTTTACGTCGCAGCAGGCTATTCGACCGACGCCGTTTTTGCAAAATGGCTGTACCCCTTCGCGGCTGTCAGTGCTCTGGTACTCGCGGCGTGTGCCGGCGTCTGGACTCTGGTCGTGTTCTCCCTTCGTCGCGTCAGCGCGGAGCAGGCGATTTTGATTCGATTAGGCGAAGAAACGTTGCGCCGTTCTCATGCCGAGGCGGCAGCCATGCAAACGCAGCGCCTGGGCGCGCTGACAAATCTCGTCTCGCACGTTGCGCATGAGGTGAACAACCTCCTGGCAGCAGTGACAAGGCAGATGTTGGTGGCGCGAGCGAAAGACTATCAGGGCGTCAAACATGAAGTTGAAGCGACGCTGAAAGCGACTGCGCAATCGAGCGCGCTCGGACGCAGGTTGCTCAGCGTAACTCGCCAATTGCCCCTTCATCCCCAGCCCCTGCACTTCGCCTCTTGGCTTGGACAAGCGTTGCCTAGCATTCAGGGCACGGTGGCTCCAATGCGCGTGGCTGTCGATGTCCCCGACGACCTCTGGCCCTTTCAAGTAGACCCGACCGAGCTGGAGCTTGCGGTCATCAATGCGGCGCTTAACGCTTCGGACGCTAGTTCCACCACGTCGGTCGCAGTACTGTTCATTAGGGCGGAAAACGTCAAAGACGACAGCGATGACGAATGGGTCGTCATCCGCATGTCGGACAACGGCGAAGGGATGACCGAATCTGTGAAAGCGCGGTCCTTCGACCCGTTCTTCACGACTAAACGCGACTCGGCGGGCCTTGGGCTGTCCCAATTACAAGCAGCGTGCGAGTCAGCCGGCGGCCATGCGGAATTAGAGTCCATCCGAGGCGAAGGAACAACTGTCAGCATGTATTTTCCACGTTGGCAAGCGTCGAGCTCGCCGCCAATCGAAGCACAAGCCGCCGACATCTCTGGCGCGCACGTTTTGCTAGTCGAGGACAATCAGGACGTCGCCGACGGTATGGTTGCGCTGCTCTCAGAGTACGGAGCTAAAGCCACGCATGTGACAACGGCGGATGACGCCCTTGTGCGCTTAGGAAGTGGGGAGAGGTTCACCCTTGTCCTCTCCGATGTGCAAATGCCAGGCAAGGTCAATGGCTTAGGGCTCGCGGAGTGGATGGTGGCAAACCGCCGGCAAGAGCCCGTGGTGCTCATGACAGGATTCGCATCCGAGCTCAGGCGTGCTCGGGAACTGGGCATCACCGTATGGCCGAAGCCATTCGATATGCAGCTACTCTTCCCCTATCTCGAAAGCAAAGCGCTATGAGCGGCGGCCCGCTGAACGCTCTCCGACGACATCAGGCGACCGATGACAATCGTGCGTGCTTCATCGATTCGATTCTATTGCGCCCGTTACGCTTTGCGCGATAGAGCGCTGCGTCGGCTGCTGTCAACAACGCCGTTGGCGAGCTGTGTTCGCGGTCGCCCCCTGTGGTCGCAGTACCGATGCTGACCGAGACAACTTTATGCTCGCTCGCCTCATTGAATATCTGAAGCGCCTCAACACTGGTTAGTACCCGGTGTGCAATCGCCAGCGCGCCGGCTGCATCGGTGTCGGGTAGCACAAGCGCAAATTCTTCCCCGCCATAGCGTGCAACTAAGTCCGCTGGACGCTTCACCGACTGCTTCAACGCAAGCGCGACTGAGCGCAACGCGTTGTCGCCTCGTTCATGGCCGTACCGGTCGTTGAACTGTTTGAAATAGTCGACGTCGACGAACAACACCGAAAGCCGGCTCTTTTCACGGAGAGCTCGGTTCCACTCCGTCTCGAGCACCTCGTCAAAATGCCGTCGGTTTGCCAAGGTCGTGAGCGCGTCGACGTGCGACAAGGTGCGCAGTTCCGCTTCGACCTTCGCTCGCCTTTTGAGCTCGCTTGCCAGCAATTGCGCGAGCAACAGATAGCCCACTGCAAGCAAGACAATGGCGCCTCCCATGGCTACCGCTCGGCGATGCCAAGCGGCGTAGATGTCGCGCTCCGCCGTTGCAATCACAAGCACCAAACTAAACGGCTCAATTTTGTTGTGCACGAAGAGCCGCATCTCGCCATCAGATGACGAGCGGCCAACGAAGGCGCCCGCCTCGGAAGACGCGAGCCAGCCGAAGTTCGCGCCGCTGGTGACCGGGCTGAGCCCGTCTCTGAGCGGCAGGCGCAAAATGGTTGCGCCGTCCTTGTCAAATAACGCTACCGCGCCGTGCGGCCCGATATCGAGGTCGGCAAACAGATTGCGGAAGTAATCAACGTTCAGTGTGATGAGGGCAATGCCCCCGAACGAGCCGTCGGCCCGATTGATTCGTCTGCTCAGGGCCACAAACTGTGAATTGTTGTGGGTCAACCTCGATACGACGGGGCGACTAATAACAAGCCCCATATCCGGGTTGGCGCGTTGAACTCGAAAGTAATCCCTGTCCGCGTAGTTCTGAATGCGCGGCAGGAGATGGCCGGAATCAGCAGTGACATTCCCATCGGCATCAAGTATCAGGACCTCGCCCACATATTTCGCTGTGAGCGCCTGGTCGAACAAGATGGCATTGCGCCGCTTCGGCGGCAGACGCATGACGTCGGAGTCTTCGGCGCCACTCACCATCGCTGTCAGCGACAAGTCGATGATTTGCAGATTGCGCTGAATGTCTCGTTCGGCCACCGTCGCCAGGTCTCGGCTCACCGCCTCCGCGCTTTGCATAGCGTCGCGTCGGGAATCCAGTAAGACCATCGCGCAGATTGTCAGTAGCACGATGACGAGAACTGCCGAACCGAAAACGGCTATGTCGGCGGCATGCCTCCCGGCAGCCTGCCGGTATTTCGCAAGTCGTATTTTCATATCGTTGCAGAAGATGCCCGATGTGCGCGACGCTGCGGTGCCCCAGACGGCGGGCTGCCTCTTAAGTTGCGCGTGCTGACGCACGGTCTAATGTCTTAGTTGTCTCCTGAGCATGCGCAGGGCCAGAGCAAGCGCGGAGCCAGGCAATGGAACGCCATTATGCTGCATCGGAAAGCTGTCTGATTCGCCTAAAGAAGACAGAGATATGCTTCTTTTCATTGGACCGCGGCGCGGTTGGCGCGACCGCCCGGCGGCGCCAGCATTTGTTCGCTCTGGCGGTTGAATCACTTGCAGGGAGCACCCCACGCACCGCACGTTGTCGACCTTGACCTTCACGGAGCCGACCAATGACGTTAGGTGAGAGCGTATAAGCGCCGATAGCAGTTATCGCCCGCAGTTCAGCCATCCGGGCCACGAAATCCGGGGACACGAGGAAGAACAACAGATGGTTCGCCTCCAAGACGGCGACCAACCGGTCGCCAGACTATATCAGTACATTTGCTGGGTCCCGTCTGAACTTAGCAAGGTCGACTTGCATTACGCCGGAGAGACTGTTCGCAAGCACCTCCAACAGGTTTTCGAGCGGGTTGGGCGCCGCCGGACACATACCAGCATCAGTTGAAGCTGGGCAGCTCGGTGCTGAACGACTCCTTATTCTCTTCCACCACATGGTCGTCGACAATTGCCCCTCCGAGTGTGGCACATCCTTTGCGAAAGCGAGCTTCGGCGGTCCGGGAGCAAGGTGGGTCAATGGCCGCAAACGACAGCAACAAGTTCAATCACGAATGCCGTTAAGTTGGAGTCAGTTTGGGGGCGAGCTACCGTGGAAGCAATGCAGTTACAAGTGATGAATTTCCGCCCTCATGGCAGCCCTGCATTTACCCAACAGCGGAACAAAAGTCGAAGTCGGAATACTTTCGATTGAAGGAAGCTGAACCTGCGGAGAGAAAAATGCCAATATCAGCGAACGAATCGCGCTGGTTAGACCTGGAAGGTGTCAAAGCTCCGCAATCGGAATGACCGCACACCACAATGTATGTGACCTTGATCGCAGCGACAGCGTATTCAACCGTGGCAGATACGCCACCTGGCTCGCCGCCATATGCGGGCACGATGTTGCCTGCGTTTCGAATAACAAAGATGTCGCCGGGGCCACGCTGTGTCATGATTCCGGGCACGACGCGACTGTCAGAACACGTGATGAATAGCGCTGTGGGTTTCTGCGCAGTAGCGAGCTTTCGAAAGAGCTCTATCTGCGACGCGTAGACGTCTCGGTGAAACTTCAAAAGCCCTTGGATGATTTCCTTCATCTGCCGCTCCAATCGAGTTGATGGGCCGGGATAGAGTAGGAAGCGCGCAGATATGAGTCTTCCTGAAACGCCGTGTCCTTCGCCGCTTAATGGAATGGTCTGCCCCACCTCCTGCGCGATACTGTGCGTGTTCACCTAAAGGAGAGCGGCCGTGAACGATCACGGCGTCTCGATGTGTAACTGCAATGGAAGCATGTCCTGGCTCGCAATTTTGGGGGCGGCGCTTCCACCAGGCCGGTCACACGGTGCGCATCATTCCGGCTCAATTCGTGAAGCCGTATCTAAAGTCGAACAAGAATGATTTCAACGACGCACAAGCGATTGCCGAAGCCGCCAGTCGCGGAAGCATGCGATGTGTACCGCTCAAGTCGACAGATCAGTTGGAACTCCAAGCGTTACACCGCGTGCGCCAGCGCTGCATCATCGAACGCACTGCGGTCGTCAACCAGATGCGGGCGCTCCTCCTCTAACACGGCATTGTCGTACCGGTGGGGCGGGGGTTGTTCGCTCGGCGGATGCCAGCGGTGTTGGCCGAGGCGGGTGGATTTTCCGCAATTCGGTGTCGCTCTCGTATCTCGGTGACCGAAGCATAAGGCGCGATTGGCTGGACGCCGCCGCCTCGCTGAAACTTCTGTGGGTTCTACGCGAGCCGCGATGATCAATCACCCAAAGCTCATCATCGAAAACATCGAGACGTGCGCGTCGGCGAGTTTGGGGACTAACGATCGCCGGAGGCTGATGCTGCATTACGCTGAGCGCGTCATCGCAGATACAACATACGCGAATCCTCGCTCAGTCAGCAAATTATGACTTAGGCAATAATCAATTGCCTTCACAAGACTTTCGGCATCGCCACCGTGAAGTAACCAGATACCTCGCAATTCACTTACGGAGACAACGCCATCGTTCCTTGCTGCAATCGGCCTCGCCAGCTCTACGAGCCATTGCCCTCGCTCTGCCACATCAAATGGAAGCACCTTTCGACCTTGTACTACGGCAAACGCCGCATTTCGCGCCTACGCGCATATGCGTTGTCAGCACGAAGCGCCCCCGCGCGCCGAACACCGTCATTGCATGCACATTGAACGGTGCGTTGGCCGTATCGCGTTCCTAGAACCGAGGCAGTTTTATCAAGTGCGTTGCAATAGCACGTTGAAGCTTGAGCGCCGCATCGCCCACAAATTGAGACCGACGGTTTTCGCCGCTTTCATCGCGGCGACGAGTCAGGAGGGTATTCTGTGCCCTCGTCCCGGAAACGCCCTCTCGTGGGTCCGTCGGCGCACAGGAGCGCTTACCAAGCCCTGCAGTTGGAAGCACGAAAACCACACCGGCCACTCAATGCTCGATTAGTCCATCCTCCGTGCCCGCTGTGGCCAGCAGCCCGTGTTTGACCACGTACAAAGTCATTTGCGCGTTGTCTTTAAATCCCATTTTCTCCACGATCCGCGAGCGATACACGCTCACGGTTTTGACTGAAAGCGATAGACGCGCAGCGATGTCCGTCAATCTGCATCCGGACCCGAGCAAGCGCAGAGTTTGCAACTCTCGTTCTGAAAGAGTCGCGTGGAGAGGTCGATCAATCTCGGGCGCGTCCATAACGGTCACTAGTGCTTCGGCCATGTCAGCGCTTAGGTATCGCCCGCCCTTGCAGACTCGACGTATTGCTGAAACAGCTTCGTCTGACGCGGTCGCGTAGGAAAGATACCCGCTCGCACCGGCTTTCAGTACCGCCTTGACAGACTTCCCGTCGGCTCGTCCGCCAAGAAGGATTTGCTTCAAATGAGGATTCGCTCGCGCCAACACCCTTACGACCTCCACCCGCTCAAGACCGGACCATACCAGATCAACAATCGCAGCGTCCCAACGGCTTGATCTTAAGTTATCCGTAGCCTCGGACAACGATGCGCTGGTTCCAATTAAATCAATCGTGTCATCGGTCAAGAGCAAATGCCGCATTCCATACTGCACGATCGAATTGTCCAAAATCAGCAAGACTTTGCACATTGTCCCCTCACGTCGTAGGCGGCGCCCATATTCGACTCCTGGCGCAAATGCATACCCATCGCAATGGCAATTCCTGTACCCGAAACAGTGGCATGGTTTGATCTGTCTACGTCGGCGCACGGACATGCCTGGCACATACTCCTACCTCGGAGGCGCGCCGAATTCGCACGCCAAATCACTTTCCGGAAAGCACGGAAAGCAACTCTCGGCAGCACACAAACGCGGCGAAAAGGTCAAATCTGATTCGAGAAACGACAAACTTCAAATTCAGTTTCTGGCAGTTTTTCTCAGGCTCCAATCATCCCAAGGCGGATCATCGCCGAACGCTTCGGCAAGGTAGTCGACGAACCGCCGCACTTTGAACGGTATCCGTTGAGCGCTCGGGTAGACTGTGTGCACTGCCAGCTCGGTGGCACGGTATGCCGGCAGTAGCGCGACGAGTTCCCCATTCCGCAGATGCTCTCCAAAGACGAATGTCGGGCCGTACGCGATGCCGGCGCCGGCGAGCGCGGCCGACAGTAGTATCTGCATGTTGTTGGCCGACGCTCGCACAGGTCCTTCGATACAATGCCCCCGGCCCTTCGCATCGAACAACGTCCAGTCCCCGGCGGATACCGCGTCGCTGAACGCGAGTCTGGGCGCCTGAAGCAGATCGCGCGGCTTGCGCGGCGTTCCATGCCGATCGACGTACGCGCGGGATGCACAAATAACCATCCGGCAAGGGGCAATCCGGCGTGTTACCAGCGCCTGATTTTCAAGTCGCCCGATCCGGATTGCGACGTCGATGCCCGCATCGAGCAGATCGACATAACGATCCCCGAGCACGACCTCGACATTCGCCTGCGGATAGTCCTCGACGTAGCGTGCAACGACTTGCCCGAGATGCATCGCACCAAATGTGACGGGTGCAGCGACACGCAGGACGCCCCGCGCCGTGCCATGTGAATCGCTCGCCTCGCGGTTGGCTTCGTCGTATGCCTCGAGAATCTGCTTGCAACGCTCGTAGTAAGCCTGGCCCGTGTCCGTCAGGCTCAGGCGCCGCGTCGTGCGTTGGAGCAGTCGCGCATTCAGCCGCGTCTCCATCTCGCTTACGTGCTTGCCTGCCATCGCGGGCGAAAGCCCGAAACGCCGTGCGGCCGCCGCGAAGCTGCCTTCTTCCACGGCCGCAACGAACACGCCGAGGCTTGTCAGTCGATCCATGTCGTCACCTGATTCGATAGCGGGATTATCGGCTATCGCCAATATGCGAGCAATTATCAAATCACCTGAGCGGCTCTACGATGTTCGTACTGACCAGCAAGGAGCACGAATTGGACATCGAAACGAGCGGCATACGGATTCACATCGCGCAGCGCGGCAGCGGAGAGCTTGCGCTGTTCTTCCTGCACTACTATGGCGGATCGTCGCGCACATGGGACAAGGTTACGAAGGCGCTGCCGGACCGATACCGCACGGTGGCCACGGACCATCGCGGCTGGGGCGACTCCGATGCACCCGCGCATGGCTACCGTATTGAGGATCTGGCGAACGACGCCGAGGGCGTGATCGAGGCGCTGGGTTTAAAGCGCTTCGTGCTCGTCGGACATTCGATGGGCGGCAAGGTCGCGCAACTCATTGCGTCGCGGCGGCCCAAGGGACTTGAAGGTCTGGTGCTGATCGCACCGTCGCCGCCCTCGCCCATGCTTCTCTCCGAGGAGGAACGCGCGACATTGTCGGGCGCTTACCAGTCACGCGAAACGGTCGAATTTGTGATCGACAACGTCCTCACCGCGAGACCGCTCGATGCCGCGTGCCGCGAACAGGTCATCGAAGACAGCCTGAAGGCTGCACCGCAAGCGAAGGCTGCGTGGCCCGAGATCGCTATGCGCGAAGATATCTCCGCAGCGGTGGCGTCCATCGTTGTGCCGACCATCGTCATCTCGGGAGAGCGGGATCAGGTGGATCGGGTCGCGACGTTACAGACTGAACTGTTGCCGCGCATCCCGCATGCAGCGATGCACATCCTTCCCGACATCGGGCACCTGTCGCCGCTCGAAGCACCAGCGGAGGTTGCGCAGCGCATCGCAAGTTTTGTCGCTGCGATTGAAGACGAATCTGTAACGTGCAACGCACCTGCGGACGTCCCGGCCGCCTTCGATACGGCGATGAACGCAAACGATCTCGATGCGTTGCTCCGCGTATTTAGCAATAACGCGACTATGCGGATGACGAACGGTGACCTCGTGGAGAGCCCGGGCGACCTACGTCGGTCGCTTGCCGAGTTGCTGGCGATGCGACCGCATATTCGGAATACCGTGCGCCTTGTACTGTCTAGCGGCGAGATCGCACTCGTTCTACTGGACTGGACTCTCAGCATCACGCTATCCGACGGCCAGAAGCACGTGCAACAGGGGACTGCGACCCAAGTCATGGAGAAGGGCCCCGACGGTGGCTGGCGGCTTAGAATCGCGAATCCATCTGGGGTGAACTGATGGCCGTTTCCGGAACTTCCTTCGTCTTTCCACCGCGGGTAACGCCGTCAGTCGGGAGCGAATGAATCCTCTCCTAAGGGCGGACCGCGCTAGGGACAAGGTCGCGATGAATCGAGCGTCGGATGTGGCGGATAAGCCTCCGTGCACAGCTCCTGCACTTCGGCGCGAAACCATCGATGAGCCGGATCGTGATCGAGGCGAGGATGCCAGATCGCCGAGATGTTGAAGGCGGGTATGTCCAACGGAAGCTCGAAGCCCTGCAAGCCGTTGGAAGCCGCGTAGTCCGACATGAAGGCATTGCCCAGGCAGGACTGCGGCACGACGGCGAGCAAGTCCGAATGACGAGCGAGCTGCATGGCGCTCGTATAGGACGCCACCACCATGCGCACCTGCCGTCGCAAACCTGGCGATTCCAGGGCCGCGTCAATCGGACTTTCGGCATCGCCCGTGCGCGAGGTCATCACATGGCCATACGCACTCCACCGCTCCACGTTGACAACACGATTGCGCAGCAGAGGGTGGCCGATCCGGCACACACCCACGTAGCGATCGCGAAAGAGCAACCGCGTACGTATCTCGGGAGCCGCGGTCTTGACGATGCCGATTTCCAAATCGATCAAGCCGTCTCTTAGCGGTTGAGCGTCCCAGTCCGCCTTGGGCGCGAAGCGCAGTTGCACACCAGGCGCCGCACGGTGAATCCGATCCGTCAGGGTCGCGCCGAGCAAATCGATGAAGCCCTCACCTGTTCGCAACGTAAAGCGTTGCTTGAGGGTGGCAACATCGAATCGATGCTCGGGACGGCTCAGTGTCGCTTCGGCCTCGCGCGCCAGAGCGGGAACACGCTGGCTCAATTGCTCGGCATACGGAGTGAGCACCAGTGTCCGACCGGCCTGCAACAGAAGGCGATCACCCGTGACCTCGCGCAGGCGCGTCAGCGTACGACTCATGGCGGAGACGCTGAGTTTCAGCCGACGCGCAGCGCGCGTTACGCTGCGTTCACTCAGCAACGCATCCAGCGCCATCAGGAGGTTGAGATCGACACGTGACATGCACACAGCATAGTCGAAAACTACCCAGGTATGGCGTTTGGTGCAAATGAAGATTGCTGGTGAGGCGTCTAGTGCAAGTCGAAGGCATTAAGGACAATGGATTGGGTCAATCGCACGAAAAGGAAAACGCCATGTCTCACGCTCTTACCCACTCACCGGCCGTTCTGATCGTCGGCGCATCTCGAGGCCTCGGCCACGCAATGGCGGCGGAGTTCCTGAACAAGGGATGGCACGTGATGGGCACCGTCCGAGCTGGTGGAAACCGCAGTCTGCTGCACGAACTGGCCGATACGCACCCGGACAAGATCGAAGTTGAAACCCTCGACATCAATTGCCCCGAGCAGATTCGTGCCCTGCGCGAACGCTTGTCCGGCAGAACGTTTGACATTGTGTTCGTCAACGCCGGCACGACCAATCCGGATCCGACGCAGACCATCGGCCAAGTGTCGACCGAGGATTTCGTGAATCTCATGATCACCAATGCACTCAGCCCGATGCGAGTCGTCGAGGGCCTGTCCGGCCTGGTTCCGCCGCCAGGACTAATCGGGGTTATGTCATCCGGACAAGGCAGCATTGCGGACAACGAATCCGGTCAACGCGAGCTTTATCGCGGCAGCAAGGCAGCGTTGAATCAGTTCATGCGCAGCTTCGCCGCGCGCCAAGCACAAACGCCGCGAGCCTTGTTGCTGGTCGCGCCGGGGTGGGTCCGCACGGACCTCGGCGGTCCTGAGGGCCGGCTGTCGATTGAGGAGAGCGCTCCCGGTGTGGTGAACGTGCTTTTAAGCAAGTTAGGGCGCCCTGGTCTGGAATACCTCGACTACCGCGGCCGAACCGTCCGATGGTGATCGAGCGACACCCCGTTCCTCTCGTACATGGCGAATGACTTTCGAATGGGCACGTGGTCCAGGGCGGGTCGCTGTCAAATGCGGCAGCCAGAGTCCGATGCGAATGCGATCGAATTGTTTCTCGCCCGAAACTCGCGCAGAGATCATCGCCTTTGGGCCACCGCGATGCAATGTAGTGCATCCCGCCCTGCGCGCTGGTTGCGCGCCACGTCGACATGGCTCCGTGGATTTTAGTGATCTTCATCGTCGAGCCAAGGGTGATAACTCGTATTAGCACCGTCAACATTACGAAGTGCCGCCCTATTTCTGCCTTTGTGTAGCATCTGCTACATATCAATCCCCTTGCATTATGTGAAGTAATAGACGGACAAATAACGACCCGACGCTTCTCCGACTGTAAGCATCGGCTCCATCGCGTTTGCCACGCCATTTCGATGCCCTGATCTCGTTCGTGCATACCGGCTGGGACCAGTCATTCAACCGGGCCACCACTCCCGGTGCAGTCGAGCAGAGTTAGTGGGAGCGCGCGCTCCGCAACGCAGTACGGCGGTGAATCGACGATTGGCCAGGCGTGAAATTACGCTCTTTCAGTATATAAAATCCGTGTAGCGGCTTCTCCCGGGGTTTACGGTTGGCCCTGCTATAGCTAGCTGTGGCAAAATGCCATCATTGAATGGGCAAATTGCCTGGGGTGGTCTATGGTTGTCTTCGTTCCGAGCGGCGCAGCCGCTCCCGTTTCTGCGGAGTTTGGGTTGCTGGCCGCGTTGCTGGCCGCGCCTGTTCGATCCGGTTTCGATCTCGCGACCTTGGCCCGCGAACGCATTGACATCGCGGTACTTGATCGGCTCATACAACGAGGGCTGCGAGCCGATGAGCTCGCCTTTATCATCCCGCGGCGAACCTTGGCCCATCGTCGCCAACACGATGAGCGGTTAACTCTCGAAGAATCTGATCGCGCAATCCGTTTGGCTCGCATCATCGCGCAGGCCATCGCGACCTTCGACGACAACGATAAGGCAATGGGTTGGTTACGAGCGCCCAAAAAGCGTTTTGGCGGTGCCTCGGGTCTCGACATGGCTGGGACTGAACATGGCGCGCGCCTCGTAGAAGAAGCCCTCGTACAACTCGAAGAAGGTTATTTCGCTTGACGACGCTGTGGCGCATTAGCAATCACGCAGACCTCTTAGGCATAGGAGGTCTGCGCGCCCCGGCGCGCTGGCATAACGCGGGACGGCCGATCGTCTACCTTGCTGAGCACCCTGCTCTCGCGCTTCTAGAAATCCTTGTCCACCTGGAGATACGCTCAGGGGACGATCTTCCGACGATCTATCGGCTGCTGAGAATTGAAGTCGACGACGAGGCATCAACGGCCCGGCTCGACATGAGCCCAGCACCTGTCGATTGGCGTGCAATGACTGCATGGACGCGGGCCGCCGGCAGCGAGTGGCTGTCGACCGGCACAAGCGTGTTGCTAGAGGTGCCCAGCGTAATCGTCCCATTCGCCAGAAACTACTTGATGAACCCGCTTCACTCCGATGCGTCGCACCTGCACGTCGCGGAAGTTCTCGACGTGCAGCACGATCCACGCATCCTGAAGCTAATACGTCAGGAACAGTGATGGGAATGAGCATTCTCTCGATCCGAAAAGGAGCCCGGCGACGCACGTTGCGGCCCTAGAGAGCGGACAACGGGCCAGCGTGGAACGCTGTCACGGCTCGATGCAGTGAGTTGCCGCATCGCCCGTCCTTACGCGGTTTCAGGTGAGTGTTGTTCGAAGGTCTTCTGTTGCAGGGCAGCTCGTGCTCATGGACCACGCCGCAACATGCAGCCTTTCGCTCGATAGGAGACGGGAGAGCTTGAGCATTCGGGGAAAGTGGCGGCACGAGCAGTAATGCGACAACGAGCAATCGAGATGGTGTGCCCCCGCTGGATGACGCCCTAGCGACTAGTCATATTTCGTGGGAGGCAACCCCAAAAAAAGCCCTGCCGGCCATCGTATGTAGGTTGGGTATCCTCGTGATCGGCGCACTACAACTACCGATGCATCCGTAGGCCCTGGGCAAGTAGTGACAAGCGCTTCGTCGCCTCATGCGCCTTAATCAGTACAATCACGCGTCAAAAGATTAAAACAGGCTGGCGCGGCATCTTCCGCGCGGCATTCAACGTCGACCGAAAGAGTGATCATGACCAGTTCCATCTACAGTGCCTCCGTCCCCGTTTTCAAGCAAATGCTGGCCGCATTGTCCGAGATACTCACGAAGGCCGAAGCACACGCCGCCGAAAGGAGCATCGACCCGAACGCGCTGCTGCAAGCACGTTTGTTTCCTGACATGTTCCCGCTAGTGCGCCAGGTGCAAATCGCCGCCGATTTCACCAAGGGCATCACTTCGCGCCTGGCCGGCGTGGAAGTGCCTTCGTGGGCAGACACTGAGGTCACGTTTGCCGACCTGCAAACGCTGATCGCTAGGGCCTTATCCTACATTGGCGCATTCGACGCCTCGCAATTCGAGGGAAGCGAACACAGGGAGATCGTCCTGCGTCCCGGTACGCCGAAGGAGAAGCGGCTGGTCGGCAACGCCTATTTGCAAAACTACGGACTGCCGCAGTTTTTCTTCCATATCACGACCGCCTACGCAATCCTGCGCCACAACGGTGTCGAAATCGGCAAGCGCGACTACATGGGCACATACTGATCGTTGGGGCACGCGACGATCGGACCGCCGGTCGGCAGCATGTGTCGAGCGCCCGAAAAATCGGCCGGCGGTGTGGACGAGCTTCCGCACCCGGAAGAAAGCGTCGATGAGTCCGTCCCGCTCAAATGCGATCGCTTGCAGCGTCTTGTCGCTCCTTTCCCAGCTTTCCTTTGCGGCGCGCTGACACACGGCTGCAGTCGATACGCCAAGCATTCCGCGACTTTGCCTTTGTGACGGTCGTGTCGGATTCCCACAATCAAATCGACCATGAAGGGTTGATCGTCCGCGACCTCGGTCGGTCGATCGAACGTTAAGTTGACAACAAGGCAGACCGATGAATGATGAAGGGATATTTCCACGCGTTGCCCATTCGTCTGGCCTCCGTCTGTTAGCGTCCGACAATAAGTCGGCTCGCAAGCGCCAGTACAAGCGCGGGCACCATGACGACCACACCAATCCTGAAAAACTGCCCGAAGCTTACTTCCTCGCCTTCGCGTCGAATCGCCGACAGCCAGAGGATCGTGGCAAGCGAGCCGGTAATCGACAGATTCGGGCCGAGATCCACACCGATCAGTAGCGCGTCGATAACCCGCTCGGGAACGTGCGACTGCAACACCGTCGCGCTCGCAATGAGACCGGCAGGCAAATTGTTGATCGCGTTGCTCCCAAAGGCGATGACCAGACCTGACAGCGCCGCCGCGATCGACGCGTTCTGTCGGGTCGCCTGCTCCAGTAGAGCAGCAAGTTCGTGAATAACGCCCGTACGGTTGAGCACCTCGACCAGCACGAAGAGACCGGCAACGAGCGGCAGGACGCTCCAGGATATTTGGTTGATGAGCCCAAGGGGAGACTGCCGCTCCTTGATCAGCACGACCAGCGCGGTAAGGATGCCCAGAATCGCAGTAGGAAGACCGAGTTGGAGATCGAAGGCCGAGACGACGAGCAGTGCGGTCGCCGTCACGCCGATGCTCGCCAGCGTGAGCTTGCCGTTCGCGCTGAGCAGCTCCACCGGCAAGTCGCGCGCGCAGACACCCCTCAGATTTGCACGCTGCATCCAGCGCAACATCACGAACGTGACGACAATCGAAAGCACCGAGGGCAATGTGAAGCGCGCGACCCAAAGACCGAGTTCGGGCGTATGGTTCGCGTAGAGCACGAGGTTGGCGGGGTTCGAGATCGGCAGAACGAAACTCGCCGCGTTGGCAATAAAGGCGCACACATAGAGCAACGGAAGCGGCTTCATTTGCGCTTTCCTCGCGGCGGCGAACACTGCGGGTGTCAGGACGACAGCGGCGGCGTCGTTTGACAAAAACGTCGTCACGACAATACCCACGAGATACACCAGAAAAAAAAGCTTACGCGGCGCCCCCTTCGCCAGATTGACGGCATGCACCGCTACCCAATCGAACAGACCTTCGCGGCGCCCGAGCTCCGAGAGAAGCATCATGCCGATCAGAAAGAGGTAGACGTCGGTGCCTTTGCCGACCGCCTGCCACGCAAGCCTCACGGGAAGCAGTCCAAGCGCGACCAGCATCAGCGCGCCGATCACGGCCCAAACGGCTTCGGGCCAGCGAAATGGTCGCAGGATCACGCCGGCGGTCGCGGCGAGCGCAATGCCCCACGAGAGAAAGATTGGATTCATGTGGTCAGAGTGGCGTCGTTGGCGATGTCGCGGAGAACGCCGCATGCTTTCTTAAGCGCGGTAGCAAACAGCAGCCAGAGCGCGAGCGATCCTGTCGACACGGCGCCCAGTACGAGGAAGGCGCTCGCGTAGCCGAAATGCTGGGCGAGCACGCCGCCCAAAGCAGGGCTGAGCGCGGCGCCGACGCCTTGTACGGTCATGACGATACCCTGCCCGACATTGACCCGCCCCGTACCCTGCAGCAGCCGCACCACCAGTGCGGGCACTGCGACGCTCTGCAAGCCGGCACCAATGCCGTCGAGCGCCTGAACCGGCCATACGCCCCACGCGGTAATGAACGTCGCGGCCACCAGTCCGCGCAGTGGTAACGCAAGGAAGGTGATGAGAATGACACCCCAGTAGCCGATCCGTTGAATCAGCCGGTTCGCAAAACATGCGGCCACGACCATCACCAATTGCGCGACTACTATGGTCTGTGCAGTGAAGGCGCTGGGATCGCCCTGATGCGCGGCGACGACCGCGAGGCTGTAAAGCGGAAGCATCGCAGCATTGCCGAGATGGAACATGGCAAGCGATGCTGCGAGCAGCAGCAGCGGGCGGCACGTCAGCAGAACGCGAAAGCCGGTTGCATGTTCGTGCCCTGACGCGTCCGTCGCCACGCTTCCGAGACCGCGCGCGCTGTCGTGATCGATCGCATCGCGGCGAATGAGCAACGTCGAAATGATCGTCAAAACACCGAACACACCCGTAAGCGCGAACACGGCACCGAATCCGTAACGCCATCCAAGCCAACCGGAGAGCGCGGCGCCCACTACGTTGCCCGCGTGATTGAACACCTGGTTGCGGCCGAACTGCCGATCGAAACCTTTGTCGCGAACCATGCCGAGTGTCACGCCCGCTATCGCCGGACCCAGCGCGGCTCCCGTCACGGCCGTGAAAATCTGCGAGGCGGCCACCATTGCAAAGCTGTGCGACACCCACAGCACGAGGGACGCCAGGGTCGTCATCACTCCCGCGATAACGATGATGCCGCGCTTATGAGCGGTCGCGTCGACGAGAGCGCCGGCCGGTGACGTCGCAAGCATGCCCGCGATGCCGCCGAGCGTCATGACCGTGCCGATCGCAGCGGTATGCCAGCCTTGCGCCTGAAGGAAGACGCCGAGAAAAGGTCCGATGCCCGCCTGCACATCGGCCATGAAAAAATTTAGTCCTTCGAGGGCGTAGAGCGGGTTCATGATTCACCAATGGCGTCCGCTCTTGTTGGGCCCAAGCTGTGAGCCAAGAATGCCGTGCTCCGGCCACGCGTCGACGACGTACGCGTCGGTGCCAAGTGGAGCGCGGGGCTCGACGTGTCGTTCCGCCATTCCGGCCGCCGTCGGCTCGATGGAATCCGTGCCGCTTCGCCCATCCGCCGTATGCGCGGTCACGACCAGCGACACCGCATCGCTCGCCTCGATAGACGGCAACGTCCCGTGCCAGACGCCCGCTTCACTCAGACTCGGCGACAACTCGAACGGGACGCCACCGAAATCGCCGGTGACGGACACGACCTCGTCACCAGACACGAGCACGCGAACGCAATGTGCGTCCGTCGCATCGGGCGAACGGCGACTGCGCTGTAGCCGCCGGTCGGACGGCCGCGTGATCATGACGAACGGCCACGTCGCATCGAACGGATGAAACTTCCAGCTCACGACGTCGCCGTCGACCGCCGCCACGGAGAAGCCCGGGCGCCCATCGTCCTCCTCGATCTGACCGGTGGAGCGTGTCGCGGCGTAGATCACCGAACCGTCGTTGAGCAGCTCGTTATAGTGCGTATGCCCCGTATCGACCATGGCGACGTTGGCCTGTGCGAACGCCTCTGCCAGCGCTTCGCCATCGGCAATGTCGCCCGGATACGCATGCATGAAGACCACGGCCGGCTTCCGGTCCTGGACTGACAAAACCAGTTCGTGCTCGAGCCACTGGAGGTCTGCGCCTGAGAGCCGAAAGTCGGGGCCGCCGCTGCCGGCCGATACGACATCGAGAAAGATGCATCGATGGCCCTTCACAATGCGGGAGAACGGCAACGGGGCGTGTGCGAACCTATGGAACGCGTCCAGATTGCCCGGCTCGTAATCATGATCGCCGGGAATCGCGTGAAACGGCACCTGCAGGGCCGCCACTTCATCGACAATGCGCCGGAACTGTTCGTTTGTTCCATTGTTCGCGTTGTCGCCCGGAAAAAACACAAAATCGACCCGATCGGACAGGCGGCGATTCACCATGCGGATCATCGACCTCAAATGGACGAGGCTCCTGTAGCGATCGTCGTCCGGTGCATGAAGATCACCGAAGTGCACCCAACTCAGCATGGCACATACTCCTTAGACGGAATGAAGCCTGTCAGATGTCTGCTGCTCGTCGACGAGTTCGGCTATTTCGTCGACCTCGATTGCGCGCCCGTGTCGGTTCTTCACGCCGCGCCCCCAGGCGTGAACATGTGCGCCCGGACTCAGGTAAGCGGCCAGTTCCGTGGCCGCGTGAGGCGGCATGCGCAGCGACGTACCGTCGTCGAGCAGCGCTCCGCGCAATTCGCCCTTCGGTCCGAAAAGGGACAGCACGACCTCACCCGACGCGACCATCTGCTTGTGTTCGACGTGTGGCCTTTCGTGTTTGTCGCCGTTTTGATGCGGGCCTTCGTCGAGAATTACCGCGCCACTTGCGGTCGTCAGCAACACGGCGGCGATCATGTCTGCGTGACGCGGCTTGACGCCGCGGACCTGCACTTCGTCACCCAGCGCAACGTGCCGCGCCAGTTTCTTCGAGAGATGCGGCGGGAAATGAACCTGCCGCCCGCCGATCACGAGACCGTCGATTTCACCGTGCGGGTTCAAAAGGAAATGTGTGACCTTGCCGCGAGTTTGGGGAAGGCTGGTCGGGTCGATCCAATGCATGTCGATGGTCCTTATGAAGAATGAGTGGATGTTGTCTGGATAGCGTCGTTGCGACGTATCAAGGTATGGGGGCGTTGCGATCGTAGAGAGGGACCAGGTTGCCCGGTGAACCGAATGCCGTCGCCTGTAGCGCGGTGCCGTATTGGTTGCGCGTGCCATAGCCTTGTGCCGAAACCGTCGCGCCTGTCCGTATCAGTGTCGCGAACTGTTGGGCGGCACGCGGCGTGAGTTTGATCACCGTGCCGTCTGAGAGGATGACGCCATCCGGCTCGCCGCGCGGCGCGGTCGTGACATGCGCCACCTGGCCTTGCGCGCTCAGACGCGAGAGACCTCCCACGCGTGCAGCGTTCGGCAACGCAGGCGAGCCCGGAACAGGAGGTTCGTCGATCAGTTGCTGGCCGCTGCGTGAGTCGGTGATGCGCTGCGCAGTGAGATTGCCGCTTTCATCGCGCGTACCGCTCACTTGTACGCTGTCACCCGAGCGGACTGCCGAAGTCAATTGCCAGCTCAGATGAGGCGGAAAGCGCACCAGCGTTCCGTCGTCGGTCATGAAGCCATCCACGTCGCCATCCGGATTCGTCAGGAATTTCGCAACGGTGGCCTGCATGGTGGCAACTGAGGTCGCGTCCGCTCGCGCAACCGGCGCAGCGCCACGAGGAGGCGGCACCGGCGGCGCGCGCGATCCATCGGCCGATGGCGGTACATCACCCGTAGCGGGAGGTGGCGCAGGGCTGACGGCGGGCTGAGCCATAGGCTGCGGATGCGGTTGCGCGGCACAGCCTGCGCTGGCCGAGAGCACGGCCGTGAGCAAGGCGATTCGCAAGCCGGGGTATGAGGTCGATTGCATGGTTCACTCCTTTCGCGTAGCGAGGAGGTCCTTGCAATGGCTATGCCATACGAAAGCGCCAGCTGGATCAAGGCGTCGCGAGCCGAGCGGCCCGTTGATGTGTCAAGCAACCCGACAGCATATGTCCGCTTGCCGGACGCTTTGAGCGTTTATGCCGAAGCCTCGGATATGCCCATTGCCGCGAGGCGCGTATAGAGCGACTGGCGACTGATGCCGAGCCGGCGTGCCGCTTCCGCGCGATTACCACCCGATGCCGAAAGCGCATGCTCAATCATCGCGCGCTCCAGTCGCGCCATTGCTTGCGGGAGAGGCAATTCGAGCAGTGTGGCGGGAATTGCGAGGTCCGCGCTGTCGGCGGTTGCCGTGAGGAACGCGAAGTCTTCGCGAGTCAGCAGAGAGGCAGGCGCAAGCGCGCTGGCTCGCTCAATCGCATTGGCAAGTTCGCGGACGTTGCCTGGCCACGCAAACGTAGCAAGCAGGCGCTGGGCATCAGCGGAAAGATGCTTACGCGCTGCATCGGGCGATGCGCCCGTCAGGAAATGCTCGGCGAGCGGCAGGATGTCAGTCACGCGTTCGCGCAGCGGCGGCATATGCAAAGGGATGACGTTGAGTCGAAAGAGCAGATCCTGCCGAAAGGCACCTGCCTCGACCATCGAAACGAGATCGCGATGCGTGGCGGCAATCACGCGCACATCGACCAACACGACCCGGTTCGTTCCAAGCGGCGTGACCTGCCGTTCCTGCAGCACACGCAGGAGCTTTGCCTGCATTGGAAGCGGCATGTCGCCGACTTCATCGAGAAAGAGCGTTCCGCCATGCGCTTCCTCGACGCGCCCTCGCCTGTCGGTCTGCGCGCCCGTAAAGGCACCCTTGCCATGCCCAAAGAGTTCGCTTTCCAGCAGCGCTTCAGGGATGGCCGCACAGTTTACGGCGACGAACGGGCCGCTCGCGCGGGCCGACGCGCTGTGCAACACCCGGGCAGCGATATCCTTGCCGGTTCCGGTTTCACCGGTAATGAGCACGGTCGAATTCGTGGCCGCCGCGCGGCCGATGCGCTTTTGCACTTCACGCATGCTTTCACTCACGCCGAGCAACTGCGGCTCGCGTGACTTGATTTCATCGGCAAACCCTTGCGCGGCGGGTGCGCGAGACTGCGCGGAGAGAATGCGTTCGAGGAGTGCGGCGATGTCGTCTCGGCCGACCGGCTTGGTGAGATGCTCGAAGGCACCGAGTCGCATGGCGCCGATGGTGTTGTCGCTCGTAGCGTGCGCGGTGACCATGACAACCGGCACCGATTGCAATCCCGGCATGCTGCGCAGCGATTCGAGCACGGCAAGTCCGTCCGCACCGGGCAGGCGGAAGTCGAGAAAGATGCATCCGGGCGTCGGATGCTCTCGCAAATGCGAGAGTGCATCTTCGCCCGAACGGGCTTCGGACGTCGAATGACCGAGGTCCTGAATCGTTTCCGCCAAGCCCTCGCGAAAAGCATCGTCGTCGTCAATGATCAGGATGGTCGCCATGGCAGATCGATTACAAAGCGAGTTTCGTTCAAATCTTCCGCAAGGTAAGCGCGGCCGCCGTGCGCCGACGCAATCTCGCGCACGACGGCAAGGCCCAGGCCCGATCCATCAGGACGACCCGTTACGAACGGCTCGAAAATCCGCTCGCGCTCGACCTGACTGACGCCTGGGCCACTATCCGCGACTTCGAGCCTGAGCCTCGCGCCTTCTTGTATGTACGCGCAGCTGGCGCGAACGGTCACGTTACCGCCTGAAGGCGTGTGTCTGAGAGCGTTCACGACAAGGTTCTCGAGCGCACGCGCCAGTTGAGCGGGGTCGAATATCGGTTGTGTCGCGCTCGGCGCGACGTTAGCGCCGAGCGCGACACCTTTGCTTTCGGCGTGTGCTTCATGGGTATGGATGATTTCATCGACCCACGCGTGCAGGTCGACTTCGCGGGCGTGCACAGTGACCGATTGCGTCAGCGCCAGCAGGCTCGTCACCTGAGCTTCAATGCGTGCGACCTGCTCGATGATGGTCCGTAGCGCGGCGTCCCTGCGGGTACCATCGCCCGCCAGTGCGTTTTCGGCCTTCAGGCGCATCGCGCCCGCCGGATTGCGGATCTCATGGGCGATTTGTGCTGCCATCTTGCCTAACGTGCTGAACCGTTCCGCTTCAGCCAGCCGCCGGTTGAGCGCATTCGCATCGTGCGCGAGGCGTTCGGCGCGGTCGCCATAGCGGTTGAGTGCATCGACGATCTGATCCAGATCGCGTTCGCCGAGCCGGTCGAGACGCTTGCCGTGCTCAAAGTCGCCCTCGGGAGCGAGCGCCCGCTCCAGTCGCGTGAGATTGTGCTTCCAGCGTCTTAGCGTCAATGCCAGAAACAAGGCAAGCACCACAATGATAGCAAGCACTCCGGCCAGAATGGTTGCAGCGCGCTCGCCGTAAGGACCGAGTGGGGGACGCGCGCGTGTGAGCGTCCATGAAAAGAGTCCCGCGTGCCGCGGTACCGGACAGGCCACGGTAAGCACGGCGTCTGCGCCGCTCGACACGATTTCGGTTTGCAGCTGTCCGGTACTCGACGCGCCCCTGAGTGCGCGGAGAATCAGCGGCGTCTCCGCCTCCGGGACGTCGCGCTTGAGCCCGCTGCCGCCGTAGGTAGGAAACGCGTAGGCGATGAAACCATTGGAGTTGGGTTCATTGGTCCAGAAGCCGCCTTCGATGCCATCGGTCTGGATCAGCACAAGATCGAGCACCGCGTGCATGAGGTCCACATTGGTCTCACCCGAGCGCTGCATCGACAGGTCATAGCGCGACGCGACGGCAGTACACGTAGTCGCCGCCTGCCGCCTCGCCGCATCGACACGCTCACTCAGCGCGGATGACAACATCAGCCATACCGCAACGCTCAGCAGGCCACATAGCACGGCGATCAGGATCCAGAGCGCAAGTAGCTGCGTGGAGAACGACGGTCTTGGCATTGAAGGATCAGCTAGTGAACAAAGTCAGCGCCCCTCGAAGCAATTCCTTTGCCTGGCTATCGCATCCATGCAGGCCGCCCATCCTTCTCGATGACCCGGAGCCGGCACAGTCCAAATGAAATGAGATGGACCCCTGCGAGAAACGCTGACTGAGAATAACTACGCCTCGCCTTGGCCCGGATTGGCCGAGACCACGTCAAATCATGGAAGTCCGGCATACCGGCTCTTGCGCCGTCCCTCGTATGGCTGGTTCCGGCTTCAGGAAGCTGGCGGTCGCTCGAGCAGCAAGCTACGCATATCGTCCATCTCTGCCGCCCAGGAAGGTTAGATCGTTGCTCGTATTGTTTTACCGGGGTCCTTCGTGGCAATGTACAAAATCGCAGCGTTCAAACTATACACTTGCTCGTAGCGTGTCACGAGTGCCGTCTCGACGGCGGCATCTTGACAATCGGTCGCGAACGCGAAGTTGATCCGAGACAATCCAAGGCATAAGTTCGTCGATACGGTTAGTCGCGTGATCCGCGACACGTCCGAGCACGAAGCTCAGATAAGCGTCAGGGTCGATGTCGTTGAGCTTCGCTGTGCCGACGAGGCTGGGAATCGCCGCCGCGTGTTCGCCACCGGAGCCGGCACTTGCAAATAAGCAATTCCGGCGCCGAATAGCCGCTCCGCGCAGCGCGCTCGAATGGCAGGTTATCGATCTCGAGTCGACCATCGTCGCAGTATCGAGTGAGCGCCTCCCGTCGGTTTAGCGCATAGAGGATCGCCCGACTCATGTCGGCTTTTTTCGAGAGTCAAGCGTGCCCTTCAGCGAGGCATGGAGTTGCTCGAGCAAGGGGCCCGCAAAGGACTGAACCTCGACGAGGCAAAGCGTGTCGCTTCGCAACTGAAGCAAGATCGGCAGAAAGCACTTGACGCGTTGGTCCGGGAAGAACTGGGACTCGGTCCGGACAAAATGAGTGGCAATCCGTGGACTGCCGCCGAGCCCGCTAAGCGCTCGGCAATCATACGGCTTCGCTCGGGCTGGCGTTCTGCGGCCGTGCGTTGTTCCCACCGCACTGTCGGAACGGCGCATTTGTTGGCCATGCACGGAACCGCAAGCCGCGTACCGGCTACAAGGTGGTATTCGTGCCATTTTTCGACGGGCGCACCTGAAGACTTTCTGACGCCCAATGGTTACGCGGTGGGGGTCGACCCGTTGGCGTCTCACTCGACGCGCAAGGTACCCTGCTTGTGGCCGACGTTGTCGGCAACGTTATATGCGGAGTAGCGCCGAGTAACGACGTCCAGTCAACTAAAGTCGCACCGGAAGGACGCCGACGCAGCCGCAGCCGCAGCTTCTTAAATACGTAGCCGGTCTGACCGAAGCGTATCGTGACGATCGCTCGAATCAGCAACCATCACTGTAGCTTCTCGTCCTCGCGTTTCGCTTCCGCCATGGCCTCCGGCTCAAGTTCCTCCGCCGACCGATTCAGGTGAACAAACACACCCCACGAACTAAGAAGCAGAGCGGTCGATGCGATAAGCCATGCCGCGTATCGAAGCTGCGAAGGATCTTGGTGGAGCGCTTTGAAAGTAGCGACGAGCCCCTCGATGGCAAGCGCGACAATCACCACCACTAAAAAACGCGACAGGAAGCGCCGCACACGCGTCGGCGCGCTTACGTCGGCCTCCCGTATCACCTCTTCTTCCACGACGGTCTCAGCGATCTGCAAAGCGACGACAGCTCCGGCAAGTAATCCCAACGCTTCGAATACGGACAGTGCACTTGTCGAATCCCATTGACTCGTAGCGGCGGTTGCGCCGACGCGTGCTGCGATCGCGATCAGCATCAGTGCAGAACACGTAAACAAGAGGGCCATCAGCGCGTGGATTATCGTAAAGAAACGCATAAAAAGCTTCATTATTTCGACGCTCCGTTGTCGTGAGTCAGTGAGGGCAACATATAGTCCAACGGCAAAATCTGCCAGCAGGCCAGCCACGCGAAAGCGGTCGCTCGCAACAATCAACTTGGCAAACAGACGCACAAAAGTGTGCCGCCACAATCGTTCGATGTATTGTTAGCTGCCTGCTATCGCTCACACGGCCGCGCGCGCCGGATTCAGTTCGACCGTCAAATGCGATATCTCTTAAACCGCCCAAGTACCGTGCGATAGAAGGCCGGACTGTGCCGCGCTTCTCGTGTAACAACCGATATCCCCTCACTCAGGCGCCCGGAACCGACTGGTCATAGGTGCAAGTCAAGTACGGTGTCTCCATTGTCCGGGCTCACGTGACGAAGTTTCTCGGTCAGGCGACGCTCCGGGTTCACGTCTAGAAGGATGCCGCCCGTATCACCTATCAAGCCCTACGATCGGTTCGCAATCACCAGGGCGTCGATCACACCCGCGAGTGGGTTCATCCAGACCGCGCCGAACTCTTGGGCCAGCACGACGCCGATAGTCGCCGGTACGAACACCGCGGCATCCGCGATGACGTGACTGTACGCCGAGCGGATGTTGTGGTCGCGGTTTGCGGCCGGCTCCGCGCAAACGTGCTCGTGCTCGTGCTCGTGCTGATGCTCTTCGAACTCGAATTGATGTTCGCCATCCGCCAAGCATACGATAGCCTTGAACACGTCGTGACCGTGCCCATGTCCGCGGGCGGGACTGTGGGCATGGATCGTCGCTCAGCAGTCATACGCTCGCGAGGTCGGCCAGCAGACCAAATTCCGCGATGGGTACGGCCTGACCCAAATGAATCGGAACGGGCGAGAAAAACCGCGAGACGGCTTCGTAGCCGAACAGCAGCGCGATCATGGCGAGCACGCTGGTTGGTAAAACCCGCGAGGTCGCCGAGTCTGCCATTCCGCCGACGATTTCGGCCACCAACATTGCACTGCGTAGCGAAACCTCCATCCACGTCCTGCACCCATTGTCTTCGTGAGATGCGCCCTGGAAAATATGGTCGTCCCCGCACCGAAGGCGACGTCTTGGAAATCATTCATCATGTCTCTTACGTGAAGTAGCTTTGAACCACGTCGATCAACTGCTCGGTAGCGCTGCCTTCGCCGTCGTCGCCGCCTTCGCTGGCGTCGACCATATAGGCACGAATGTGGTCCTCGAGTACGACTTCCCAGCAAACCGTCAATCGCTCCCCGGCAACTCGTAATCACCTGCAGCATATCGTTACAGCTGGGCTCTTCCTCAAGTGCGCGCTCGATGGCTTGCATCGGCCCCTTGATACGTCGAATGCGGTTGAGCCGCTTCTTTTTCTCGTAGATTGTGTGACTCAAGCGAGGCCTCCATATACCAAGGGGAGCTATCGCGATGCGCCGAACCCGTGTAGGGGCGCGGGTATAGAATCGCGCGCAAACGGGTGACTTGTTCACCCTTCGCCGGTAGCCTGTAGCAAGACTGCGCCTAGTAGGCGCTTACCAATGCGCCGGAGCATCATGAGCACGGGTATCACTTCATCACGATTGTCCCAACGCCTCGCCGCCGTTGAGGTGTTTGCGGTTTTCCTTAAATTGGGCCTGACAAGCTTTGGCGGACCGATTGCACACATCGGCTATTTTCGGCGTGAGTTCGTCGTTCGCCGAGGATGACTGGGTGAAGAGGTCTTCACCGATCTGGTTGGAGTTTGCCAATTCCTGCCGGGACCGGCGAGTAGCCAGGTCGGGTTTTCAGTCGGGCTGCTACGCGCATGATGGCTCGGTGGGTTGGCGGCGTGGTGCGGCTTTACGATACCGTCCGTGGCGTTGTTGTTAGCCTTTGCGAGCGTCGCCTCGCGGCTCGGTGGTTCCGTTGGCACCGGTCTCGTTCACGGCTTGAAACTTGTCGCTGTCGCGGTCGTTGCTCAGGCGGTCTGGGAAATGGCGCGCCGCCTCTGCACCGACATCAAACGCGTCGTCATCGCAGTCCTCGCCGTCGTCATCGTCAGCGTAACGTCGAGTGACTATGCGCAACTCATCGTGATCGTCTTCGGCGCGGCGCTCGGGTTCGTGCTGTGCCGGACGAACCGATTGACGCCTGGTCCGGACCTGACGAGCGAAGTGAGCGGCTTCGGCATTTCCCGCGCCGCGGGGATGGCGGCGTTGACGCTATTCCTTGGTCTGCTCTTCGGACTCCCGATGCTGGCGCGCCTGGACGCAAACCGCGCCTTGACAGTTTTCGACGCTTTCTATCGTTCCGGCGCTCTCGTATTTGGCGGTGGCCATGTGGTACTTCCACTGCTGCAACGACAAACGGTCGCAACGGGCTGGGTAAGTCCAGGCGATTTTCTGGCCGGTTATGGTGCCGCGCAGGCCGTGCCCGGCCCCCTCTTTACGTTTGCAGCATGGCTTGGCTGGATGAAGAGCTCGGCACCGAATCGTTGGATGGGTGCACTGCTGGCGACGGCGGGAGTATTTCTGCCGGGATTGCTACTCGTGCTTGCCGCATTGCCTTTCTGGCACACGCTTCGCGCCCGGCCTTCGATGGCCGCAGCGCTTTCTGGCGTCAACGCCGCTGTCGTCGGCCTGCTCGCCGCTGCGCTCTACTCGCCCGTTTGGGCGAGCGCAGTTCATTCCAGTATCGACTTCGGTATCGCAGGTATCGGTTTTCTCCTGCTCTCGCGGTGGAAAGTCCCACCGCTGGCCGTCGTCGCACTTTGCGCGCTGGTCGGCATTTGGCGAGCCTAACGGCCACCATCTTGCGGCAAACTGCCGTTCGTCTTTTCGCTTGAGCGCAGGTATCTATGACCGTTCATGTTTCGGTCGACATGCATTGAGCCATGGATGTCCGTCGCTCATCTCGAAAGCGGACACGCGCCAGTTCTTGTCAGTTCGACTTGCTGCCTCGACTGAGTGAAAGCTGGCGTGCGCGAGCCAAGGCTGGTGCCGGTATAGAAAATTAATTGACTTGAGCTAAGCTGCTCTCCCGTCACTCAATTTGCCGTGAAACTACGGCGGGAACGACGGTGATTGTAGCTTTAACGCCGACAGATCAGCATCACGGGAAATGCGCATGAACGAGACGGGTCCGATTGGCTATGAGCCGCCTTCTTTCGAGGCGACTCTCGCGAAGAGCTTCTCCCTACAGAACGTGCCGACGCTGCGGGCCGGGGTGGCGGCACAGTCGCCCGCCGTCATGTTTTCGCGGTTGACCAATGTTTGCGCTCAACCAGGTCGCTCGCTCGCCGTAAAACCGGAAGAAGCATTTATCTTCCAGGTTCCACTCATTGCAAATCCGGACCCTGATATTCGCTACTCCGGCAAGCCAATCTCGCGCTCCGCTGACGCTGGCAAGCCCGGCTGGTGTTGTCTGCTTGACCTACGCGATGGACCCACGCGCCGCCTGGATAAGCCTTTCGACAACATCCGCCTCTACCTCTCGCAGCGTACGATTGACGAATTCGTCTACCAGAAAGGTCGGCGGCGTATCCATGGGCTCGTGCAGGAGGGCTTCGGCGAATGGGATCCCGTGCTGTTCCATTTCTCGAAGACATTAGCGTCGATTCTTGAACAGCCCAGCGAGGTCAATTCGTTACTCGTTGACGCCCTGGCTATCGCCTTTTTCGAACATGTTATCGCCCGATATGGTGCAAGCGCATCCTCCGGACCTGTCCGGCGGCCTGCGCTGGCCCCATGGCAGATGCGACGCATCGTCGATTTCTTCGAGGCCAATCTCAATGGCAACCCGTCCATTGTTGATCTCGCAAGCCAGTGTGATCTTTCCGCGAGCTACTTCGCCGAAGCCTTCAAACAGACAACCGGGATTTCCCCGCATCAATGGCTGCTAAGGCGTCGAATCGAGCGTGCGAAAACACAACTCTGTGGTACGGACGCAAGCCTTGCCGCCATCGCCGCCGACTGTGGCTTTTTCGATCAGAGTCATTTTTCTCGGGTGTTTGTCCGTCTGGTCGGTTGCAGACCGAAGGATTGGCGGCAGCACAATCGCACGCGATAACGCATGCGTTGACGCGCAGCGTCCCCAAAGCTGCAAGTCAGAAACCTGGGGCGTTTGCAGCGTTTCGTACATCCGACCGTCGCTTTATCCAATATTCGGCGTCCTCGTTCCGATACGCTTCGAGCACATCGAGTTTGGGGGAAGCATCTTGGATCAGCCGCTTGAACACGCCTGCGACAGCATTGCAGAGACTCGGGCGCGTAGGCGCAACGCACCGATCGTACGCTCGTTCTTCGACGAGGCGACATGCACGGCGAGCTATGTCGTACACGATCCAGTCACACTGACAGCGGCCGTTATCGACTCCGTGTTGGACTTCGATGCACCCTCAGGCCGGACGTCGACGGCGTCGTCCGAAGCCATCGTTGCATACGTCGAGTCCGAGGGGCTAACGGTTGAGTGGCTGCTCGAAACACACGCGCACGCGGATCACCTCACCGCCGCGCCCTTTCTGCAAGCGAAGTTGGGCGGCAAGATCGCCATCGGTCGGGCCATCACCGCTGTTCAAAAGATCTTTGGCGACATCTTTAACGTCGAGCACGAATTCAAGCGAGACGGATCACAGTTCGACCATTTGTTCGACGACGGCGAGGTGTTCTCGATTGGAGGCCTTCTGTGCACCGTGCTCAACGTTCCGGGCCACACGCCAGCGGACGTTGCGTATGTGATCGGCGACGCGGTGTTTTGCGGAGACACGTTGTTCATGCCGGACTACGGAACGGCGCGCGCAGATTTTCCGGGTGGCGATGCGGGTCAACTCTATCGATCAATCAGACGGCTCCTCAGCTTGCCCGACGAAACGCGGCTCTTTCTTTGCCATGACTACAAGGCGCCGGGACGCGACAACTATGTCTGGGAAACAACCATCGGCGCCGAGCGTATGACGAACGTCCATGCTCGCGAAGGTGTGACCGAAAACGAGTTTGTCGCCGCACGTAAGGCGCGCGATGCAACGCTGGCCGTGCCGAAGCTGATCCTTCCGGCTATCCAGGTAAATATGTGCGCCGGCGTGCTGCCGTGCGTCGAAGACAACGGCCGACGCTACCTTAGGATTCCGTTGGATACGATCTGACGGCTGAAATGCGTGCTGAGTCCATTGCCGGCCGAATCGCAAAGCGCCGGCGGTACGGCAACAACCCAGGGCGATAGGACGAAGCCTCTTTTGTCCGCGCCCCGCCCTCCTCCTCCCTGCATCAACTCTTCAGAAGGTTCCCGATGAATCCCAAGCAGCTTGCAGCGAACCTGTCGATCAGTCCTCAGCGGAGCATCGCCGATATCGGACAAGCAAAAGCTCAAGGCTTTCTCTCCGTCATCGTCAACCGTCCCGATGGCGAGGAGCCGGGGCAGCCGACAATCGCTGAAATGCGCGATGTCGCCCATGCTGCGGGACTTGGCTTCACCGCGATTCCCATTCTTCCCGGAAAAGCCACAGCCGAGGACGCGGCGAAGTTCTCCGCCGCACTGGAGACATCGGAAGGCCCTGTGATCGCTTATTGCCGCACGGGCGTCCGAGCAGCCACGTTGTGGGCGCTATCGGTCGGTGCCTCGATCGAGCCCGACGTTCTCCTGCAACGAATTACCGAGGCAGGCTACGACCTGAGCGCACTGAAGCCCCGACTCGAAGCGCTTTATGAAGGCGCTCATGCACGTGGCGAACGAGATCCCGGCGACCACGAATAACGACGCGTCCCGCACGTAACGACCCGATCCCTGAATCAAAAAGGAAAAGTTGAACATGGCAATCACCAATCCTGCCTTACCGTCGTTTGTCGAGCATCGCGTCAAGCGTGACGGCGGATCCTTGTACGTGCGCGATTTCTCCGGCGCGGGCCCCGCCTTCGTCGTGCTGCACGGCTTTCCCGACGACTCGCACATCTACGACCTGCTCATTCCTCGCCTCGTTTCGGCCGGGCGGCGCGTGGTCGCCGTCGACTTCCTTGGTTTCGGTGGGTCCGACAAGCCAGTCGGCGCGCAATACAGTTTCCCGCAGCAAGTGGCAGACCTCGAAGCGGTCGTCGAGACACTCAAGCTCGAGCGGATCATTCCTGTCGGTCACGATGCAGGCGGACCCGCTGCCATCAACTTCACGCTCAAGCATCCCGATCGTACATGCGCGGTTGTCGTGATGAACGCCTTCTATGGCAATTCACCCGGCCTGCGCGTGCCCGAACTCATCGAACTTTTTTCAAACAGGGAACTGCGCTCGCTGGCGATGCACTTCCTGCAAAGCCCGCAACAGTTTGCGTGGCTGATCGATTTCCAGCGCAACCTGCTTCAGCAAGGACTGACCGACGCGCAGAAAGTGAATTACTTTGAGTTCCTTGGCCCGGTGATCGACAACAACTTCCGTCAACAGCCGAGCGCAGCCGCCGCGTTTGCGCAGATGACGTCGCACTTGCATGAAGAGGTGGCCGCGAACACGGCTCGAATCATCGACTTCAGGCGCTCCGACGTTCCGGTTCATCTCATCTGGGGTAAGGCCGACCCGTACCTTCATTTGAGCGTTGCGCAGCACATTCAATCGCAGGGGAAGAATGTTTCGCTGCACGCGCTAGATGCCGGGCACTGGCCGCAAATCGATGCCGCCGACGAAGTCGCGCAGATCATGCTTGAAGTGCGCTGAGCACATTTCGCCGTTTGCTACAGCCAATCGGCAGGACGTCAGGCGTTGTGAGCTCTATGGAGAGAATATGAGAACAGAAGGTTCCGTGGTGCTGATCACGGGTGCGTCGTCTGGTATCGGCAACGCGACTGCACGAGTCTTGGCGAACGCGGGCTACCGCGTCTTCGGCGGCGTTCGGAGGCCTGATACCGCTACGAAGGTGCACGGTGTCGAGTTCGTACAAATGGACGTCCAAGACGATGCATCCGTCGTATCGGCCGTCAACGGCGTGCTTGAGAAAGCCGGCCGAATCGACATTGTGATCAACAACGCCGGCACTTCTCTGATGGGCCCCGTCGAAGCCACCAGTGACGCCGAAGCAAAACCATTGTTCGATGTAAACGTCCTGGGAGTGTTGCGTGTCATGAGGGCAGCGTTGCCCTCCATGCGAAGCAATCGCAGCGGCCTCATCCTCAACGTCAGTTCCGTACTAGGCTTCCTGCCTGCTCCATTCATGGGGCTTTACGCGAGCAGCAAGCACGCGCTGGAAGGCCTCTCGGAGTCGCTCGATCACGAAGTGCGAACCTTCGGCGTACGAGTCGTACTCGTTGAGCCCAGCTTCAGTCGAACGGGATTGGACTCGAATGCGATGCAAACCCAGGCCGTGATCGAGGACTACGCTGTCGATTTGGGCCATAGCATGAACGCAGTGCGGCAGCAGATCAGAGAGGCCCTGCCTCCCGACGTGGTTGCCAAAAAGATTCTCTCGATCGTGCGCGGCTCGCACCGTCTGCGACAACCGGCTGACGGTCGAGCGAGGCTGCTCAGCGTCTTGCGTCGCTTTGCGCCGTTCGGGCAGGTCGACAAAAGCTTGCGCCGGGCGTTCGGTCTACGAGCTTGACGACATCCGTGCCCTCAAAACACACGCTTGGCAATCTCAGTGGTAGGCAATCGCTAAACGCACGACAATCTTTCCGTTCGCGCTGACGCTCTCCATCAGTCGACGTGCTTCGCCTATTTCGTCAAATCGAAAGACGCGTGCTGCCCTAGCTTTGTAAAAACCCTGATCCGCGCGGTCTCTGACGCAAAGGAATTTCGGCCGTCGGAAGCGCGGCTGCCCGAACATGAAACCGCCGAAGACGCCGAAATCCATTCCGCTCGGCCTCTGGGTCACGGGCATGAAGCCGCTAATCGCATCGGTACCACGCAGAAAATCCGCCGGACAAAAGGTGGTCATGCCAGCGAACCATGTTCAATGAACCTGTCACCGTACCGTTGCCCAACAGCTTCAGCACTGCGTCAACGGCATCGCGGCGTAGATCACGCACGCGCTGTGGAGAATCAGCGGCTTCGAGCGTCACTTCCGGGGCGCCGAGCACCTCGAGCGACGGCGCACGTTCCAGGTTGCGCGTGGTGGCAACGACCCGAACGTCATCTGGTGAACCTCATCGAGTCAGGCAGCGAGGTCGTCAGCGGGCCGCGAGAGATCGACCTTGTGCCGCAAGCAACACCCCCGGCGATAGCTGACAAGCACTTCGGCACGAGGCTATCCGACGTCCTTTTCCGAACGCGCCACCAACGTCTAACCTGTGCCCGAGCCGAGCCCGCAAGCAGCTTTGGATTCTGCACCGGAGGCGAGAATATCAACGATGTATTGCGTATTGGTGTGAGTGACATTGGCCAGCGCGCGACGCAAATCTACCACTTAAAAACCTGAGGTGATCTACGCTGGCTCGCGCAAGCGCAATGATACCGTCGCCCCTGACTCCTCGCTTAACCGCGACGATCTTGTTATGGCCGTCGGACCATCTCGTGCCTATTTTCCTTTTGTCGCGAGCCTTGCGCTCATCGACGGCCATCGCGGCACCGGCTCATTGAGCACCGCCCAGAACATACCGAGGTCGTTGATCGCCTGTAGAAAATCGTTGAACTCGACCGGCTTGACCACGTAGGCGTTGACGCCGAGTTCGTAGCTACGCAGCAGGTCGGACTCCTGCCTCGACGAAGTCAGCATGACAACGGGCACGTAACGCAACTCATCGTCCTTGCGTATCGCCTTAAGCACATCGTGTCCGTCGAGCCGCGGCAGTTTCTTGTCGAGGAGGATGACTGCAGGGTGTTCGTCGGCGCGACCGGCCCAATCGCCGCGGCGCGTCAGAAAATCCAGCGCCTCGACGCCATCGCGCGCCGTGACGACGGGATTCGCCAGCCGGCATCGCTCAAGCGAAATCAGAATTAACTCGAGATCGTTGGGATCGTCTTCAACGACAAGAATAGGTTTCAACGCGTCTATCATTGTGTATCTTCTTTACGCTCGCCGATGATCGGCGTGAGATTGCCCGTGGCCGCGAGCCGCGCCAGCGCTGCGCTCGCAGTCTCGGCTTTCGCGCCAGCCTCGGGACGAAACTGCCGCGGCAGCGAGAAGTAAAACGTTGCACCTCTTTCGATAGCGCCCTCCGCCCACGTAGTGCCGCCATGCCGCTCGATAATCCGGCGCACGTTCGCCAGGCCGATGCCGGTGCCTTCATAGTCGTCATTGCGATGAAGGCGTTGAAATACCCCGAACAGTTTGTCTGCGTATTTCATATCGAAACCTGCTCCGTTATCGCGCACGAAGATCACGTCCTGGCCATGGAGTGCACCCTCCCCGCGATACGCACCGATCTCTATGGTCGGCTCGTCGCGCTTGCGCGTGTACTTCACCGCATTCTCTATCAGGTTCTTCATCGCGACGTGAATAAAGACCATGTCGGCATTCACGCGCGGCAATGCATCGATGGTCCAGCGGATGCGCCCTGCCTCGCCTGAATCGACCTCGTTCGCGATGATCGCATCGACGACCGCGCGCAAGTCGAACGGTTTTGCCTTGATAGCGGCGCGCCCCATCTGTGCGAAAGAAAGCAGATCGTCGACGAGCCTACCCCCGAAGCGCGCTGCAGTGGCAATTCGATCGACGTATTGCCGGCCGCGCTCCGACAGCCGGTCGTGCTCAATTTCCCTCAGCAGCGTCGTGAAGCTGACGATATGCCTTAGCGGCGCACGCAAATCGTGCGATACCGAGTACGAGAAGCCCTCGAGTTCCTTATTGGCCCGACCGAGCTCCAGCGCGAGCTGCGCAATCTCCTCCGCGCGTCGCAAGATGATATCAAGCAGCGCAGTCCGGAATTCAGTGGCGATCTCGATTTCAGCCGCGCTCCATGGCTTCGAGCGATTGCGCACGGTGTCGGTCCACGCTTCGAAGCTTCTGCGCGGCGACAAGTACATCGAGTCATCGGCTGCCACCTTTTTGCGGGGATCACCTGCCCAGCGTATCGTGCGCACGAACTCGGGCCTGAACCAGATGATGTAATTGCGGAAGACCTTTGAAACCGACAACGCAAGAAAGCCCGCACACTCGGGCGGCAGGCCCACCTCAGGGCACACCGTCGCAGCCGAGTCTGTCGCGCAAACATCCGGCGACGTCGAATCGAGCCACTGAATCAGCCGCTCCGCTGTAGCTATTTCCGGAGCTGCGCCAATCGAAGACAACCGGCCTTCGAAGGCGATCACTGCGCCGGCCGAACCGGTCAGTTCGACGAGGTCCGCCTCACCTTCGACGAGTGCATTGACGAAGCTTTCCGGTTCAGCCATGCGCGCAAGCAGCTTCGAAAGACGCTCTCGCAAGAGCAAACGATGCGATGCGCCCTGATGTGTCTCTTTCGCTTCAATCTGGAGCGACAACACCTGCGCAACGTGCTCGCACGCGGACCGTACTTCCAGCGCCGGCACGCGAGGCGCGTCGTGATGGCACGAAATGAGGCCCCAGAGCTTGCCTCCGACTACGATCGACATGGACATCGACGACAGCGTACCCATGTTCTTCATATATTCGATATGCACGGGAGACACGCTGCGCAACGACGCAAACGTCAGATCCGTCGGCTCGCCGGTCAGCGGGTGAAGTGTCGGTTCGAGCGGCGAGGCGACGTAGTTCGCATCGGCAATCAGCCGGATCCGGTTCTTGACGTAGAGTTCGCGTGCCTGAGCAGGAATGTCGCTCGCGGGGAACCGCTGGTCGAGGTATGACGCGTAGCCCGGCTCGATCGCCTCGGCGATCACGTGGCCATGGCCTTCGTCATCGAAGTTGTAAATGAGGGTACGGCCGAACCCTGCGACGCGTTGAATTTCCATCGCCGCGATCTCGCAGAGTTCCCTCACGGTGGACGCACGCTGGACATCTGTAACAAACGACCGCACTAAAGCGTAGAGCGACGAAAAAGAGTCAATATTGCCCATTGCGGGGACGAGTTCAACGATCTGCACGCCCCCGTAGCGGTGCATGACGATTGCAAAACGCCCCGAATTCGCATTGCACGGCGCGGCAGGGATATCTATCGTGCCGAGATAGGCGGCGACACCCTCGGAGGAGGCTACGCCAGATGCTTCGAGCACTTGTCTTGCCAGCGTGTCGCCGATGATTTCCGAGAGCGCGGCACCGAGCGGCAAGCGGTGCCGATAAATCTCACGGGTATTCGCACTTGCCTGCACGATGTGTCCTGCGTCGTCGAAGCTGAACAGATAACCGTGCGGCTGGATGCCACCCGGAACGTGTATCGGTTCGCGACCGCAATCCGCGTCGGCTTGTATATGGGCCATGCTTGATTGTCGACCTTAAAGAAGGTGGGCGATTCGAGCTGAGGTCAATCACATTTTACCGGTAGCTCCATCGGCCGTCGCGTCTTCATACTGCCTCCGCGACAGAATCGAGTAGACTGCCGAGCTTGGGAGAAACGGGGCCGCAAGGCGAGCGTTTGCGTGGTCGCGAAGCGCTGCACCGGGCCACCCGTCACCACCTTCCTTTTTCTGGATTCGGCAATGAATAAGACGCTAGCGCGGCTGAGCAGCGACGTTCCAGGCCTCGATGAAATCTGCGGCGGCGGACTGATCGCCGGATCGTCATACATCGTGCAGGGGCGCCCGGGTGCGGGCAAGACCATTCTAGCAAACCAGGTTGCGTTCGCGCAGGCGAGCCGTGGCGCCAAAGTACTGTATGTCACGTTGCTGGCCGAGTCCCATGACCGGCTGTTTCAGTCGCTCTCAACGCTCGACTTCTTCGAAGCCTCGCGCGTCGGCAAAGATCTGACCTACGTCAGTTTGTTTCGCACGTTGCGCGAAGAAGGACTCGAAGCGCTCGTCACGATGCTTCGCAACGAGTTGATGCGCCTCAAGGCGACCGTGCTGGTACTTGACGGCCTCCTTAACGCACGCGAAAGTGGGCAGACCAACCTCGACATCAAGACGTTTGTCGCCGAATTGCAGGGTCACGCCGCTTTCTCGGGCTGTACCGTGCTGTTTCTGACAAGCGCACGCATCGACGAGTCAAGCCCGGAGCACACCATGGTCGACGGCGTGATCCAGATTGAAGAAAGTGTGTTCGGCTCGCGCACGGCGCGCCATATCCGTATCGCGAAATCGCGTGGGAGCCGTGCCCTCGGCGGGTTTCATCTATTCGAGATCACAGGCCGGGGAATCGTCATCTACCCGCGACTGGAATCGGCGCTTGCATTTCCGTCAACCAGCGAACGAATTCCGGAAAATGCCAAGCGCCTGACGACTGGAACCAAGGGACTCGACGAGCGCATAGGCGGCGGACTGCCAGAGGCATCGGTGTCGGTGCTGGTGGGGCCGGCAGGTAGCGGCAAGACCACCTGGGGCGTCAATTTCCTGCGGCTCGCCACGCCGCAAAGTCCGGGCGTGCACTTCGGATTTTACGAGACGCCTGAGCGCCTCGGCGCGAAAGCGCGCGCTCTTGGCATCGACCTCGAAAGCCTCATTGCGTCGAGAGCGCTCACCGTGATCTGGCGTCCGCTCACGGAAAATCTTCTCGACAAGCTTGCATACGATTTGCTGTATGCGGTCCGCGAAACCAAGGCGCAACGCCTGTTCATCGACGGCCTCGCGGGTTTCGAACGTGCGACCGTCGAGCCGCACCGCATCGTCGAATTTTTTGCCGCGTTGACCAATGAGCTCCGGGCGACCGGGGTGACTACAGTCTCGACGTGGGAGGTCAAGGAACTCTCGGGCCCCTGGATTTCCAACCCATCTCCGGAAATCCTGAGCCAGCTCGACAACGTGATCGGCATGCAGCATGAACGGGTCGGCGGCACATTGCGCCGTAGCATCACGATCCTGAAGGTTCGCGACAGCCTGTTCGACACGTCCGTCGCCGAGGTTGCCATCGACGGCTCCGGCGAAGGCCTGCGTATCGTCGGGACGATGCCGACTGATGGTACGGTGACCGACGACGGGGCACTCAAGCGATAAAGCGTGGGCCCCGCGCATGACTAACCTCGTCACGGTCGACGATGAATCGCTAGTCACCGACTTTCTGGCATTTTTGCTCGAAAGCGAGGGCTATTGCGTCTATCCTGCGACCAATGGAAAGGAGGCACGTGAGGTCATTGCTCGCGTGCGTCCTGCGCTAGTGATCACCGACCTGATGATGCCGGTCCAGTCGGGACTGGAGCTTGCGACGGTGCTACGCGCAAGTGTCGAATTCAAACACCTGCCGATCATCTTGTGTAGTGCAGTGCCTGGCGCCATCGCGCAAGCTGACCGGCATCTGTTTTCCGCGATGCTGCAAAAGCCCTATCCGCCGGCGGAGCTCGTACAGCTTGTCGCGAGCTACGTGAGGCACGCAGGCCCTGCCGAGGCAGAAGACGGCAGCATGTGACCGGACTCGCCTGATAGGCGGGTTGCGGAGTTCTAATCCCTTAACCCCGGCAATGGCCGCGAGCAGGTCATGAAGCGTGTCCTCATAGTTGACGATGAGCCGGATTTGCTTGAGGTGTGGAGCTTTGCGCTTGAACACGTCGGCTATCTCGTCGATCGGGCGCACAATGGAAACGCGGCCCTCACGATCCTCGCCGCCCAGCTGCCCGACCTGATCGTTACCGACCTCATGATGCCGGGCATGGATGGCGCAGAGCTCTGCCGGCTAGTACGCAACAACCCCGAGTGGGCCAAAGTCCCCATTTTGTTACACACTTCGGCGCACGTCGCGGTAACCTCCAGCCTGCTATGGAACGCAGTGTTGAGAAAGCCGGCGTCTATGGACGCCTTTCTCGTGACGATCGCCAACCTCACTACCCGGTAAGGAAGACTATGCGTGGCGCGAACTGTATGTCCCGATGTGACTTTTTTGCCGCTTTCGCCACTTGATGGACTTCGGAACGGTCATGGGAACGCCGATATCTGACGCGATCGCCGTCGATGCGCTTCTGTTCGAACGGCTTCCCGACCCTTACCTCGTTATTAACGCTCGGTTGCAGGTCGAAACGGCCAACGCGGCGTGCCGCGCTCTATTCGGCGTCGGCGACGCCGGGTTCGGATCACAGCAGATCAATCGGATCGAAGCGCTTGCTGAACGCGGCGACATGATCACCGCGCTCGTTGAAGATACGTACGCGGGTCGCGTGCGGCGTGTCCCCGTCTTCCGCTTCACGCAGTCGGCGCAGCCCGACCCGGATCGGAGCAACGCGTCGAGATATTGGCAGATCCAGGCGTCGCTTTTGTCCGCCGCCGATTCCAGGCCGCCGCTGGTCGCGCTCCGCTTCGATGACGTCACCCTGCGTATCCTCGAGGTCGAACGCGAGCGCCGCGAACGCGCTCAGATGCGTTCTCACGCGCGCCTGAAGACGCTGCTTGCCCAAGAAGCGCATGAACGTGTCGACGAGCACCGGTTACAGTTCGAGCAGGTGCTCGAATTCGCCGGTGTCGGCGCCTGGCAGCTCGATCTGACGACAGGCACAATCGCGTGCAGCGAACGGTGCCGCATCGACCTGGCGATCGAGGACGTGTCCGGTTGTTCCTTCGAAAAGCTGCTCGGAAACGATGCTGAGCGGATCGCCGCTAGCTCGAAGGCTGTGTCGGAGGGCCTGCCTTTCGAGTTCGAGGTCGCGGTGAGCAACGCAAACGGTCATCGCTGGGTCCTGATTCGCGGCATGGGGCGCCTCAACGAAAACAGCGCCCTGCGCTCCGTTATCGGCTTCACGCTTGACATTACCGCACGCAAGGAACACGAGCTCGAGCTCGACGCGCGAGCCGACGTTGAGCGAAAAAGCCGCGAACGTAGCGAGGCGCTTGCACGGACAATGGATGAGTTTGTCGCCGCGGTGTCGCATGAGCTACGCTCGCCGCTCAATGCCATCGTCTCTTGGGGTGAATTGCTTCATCTTGTCGCCGACCCATCCGTCGTTGCTCGAGCCAGCGAAGCGATCCGCCGCAACGGGCGGCAACTGTCTCATATGGTCGATGACCTGCTCGACAGCGGCGCTGTGGCGAGCGGCAAACTCTCTGTCAATCTTCAGCCCGTCGATCTCGGCGCTCTCACTGCCATCGTGGTCGAGGACATGCGCAAAGCCGCCGAGCACAAAGGCCTCTTGTTGCAGGCAACGGACATTTCGCCGTGCCGGACGCTGGCCGACGACAGTCGCATGCGGCAGGTCATCTCCAACCTGCTGACTAACGCGATCAAATTCACGGATGCCGGGCGTATCGACGTGTCGGTCATCGCGACAGATCGCGAAGTCACCCTGACCGTGCACGACACGGGACGCGGCATTGAACCAGAGGCATTGCCACACGTATTCGACCGGTTTCAGCAATTTGCAGATCGCCCGAGTGGGCGCTCGGGCGGACTCGGCCTGGGTCTGTGGCTGGTTAAGCAGATCGTGACGCTTCATCAAGGAACAATCGACGCGGCGAGCGAAGGCCCTAACCGCGGCGCAACCTTTACCGTGTGCATCCCCATCGCCGCGTCGTTCAAACCATAGACGCCCACGTCCCTTCCATCTTCCCTCGTGCATTATCGGGACTGCGTTTCGCCCCGCGGTCCAGTTACACCAGAGGTGGCTGGAAACTACACGGTTTTCTGGCGCATCAGCTACACCCTCTCCGACCTGACCGCAAAGGTTTGGGCATCCATCTCACGAAAGTATCTATCCAGGTCCTGTCCTCGGAGCTGCTTTTTACGTTAAGCATCGTACCCGAAGCGAGGAATTGCACCCTCCGCGACCGCGACTCCGCCTGCGAATGCGGATTAAGCGGCCGAACACTTCCCCGATTGCCGACACGTGAAATGCTCGTCAGGTTCGCCGGCCGGCCGTGACAAATGAACGTCGTCATTAACCGAGTCAAAGTCTGTCAGATTCGCGACATCGGATCGTCGCAGCAGTTGGTCGACTGAGAAACGCCGCAGTCGCCTACCGCGAGCTGCTTTGTCGCACCGCTGGCCCACCGTCCATTTATTAATACAGATGAACTGTACAGTTACTCTGTATTAATGTTATGTTCTCAGCATGGTCAAGTCATCACCTACATCGAAGTCACCATCGGCGGCAGCGCTAGCCGGTGAATTGCGCATTTCACTAGGCAAACTGATTCGACGGGTGCGGGAACAGGCTCATCCGGGCGACTTCACGTCCGCCCAGAAGTCGGTGCTTCTCCGCCTGGATCGCGACGGGCCTGCCACGGTGTCTGCGTTGGCCCGTGCAGAAAGCGTCCGTCCGCAGTCCATGCGTATCACGGTGGCTGGACTAGAAGTTATGAAGGCTGTCAGCGGCAAACCCGATCCCACCGATGGTCGGCAAACCCTCGTCGACCTGACACCCGGTTTTAGGAAAACCCTCAAGGAGAGCCGGACCGCCAAAGAAGACTGGCTGGTCCGTGCCCTGCAGGCGCAACTATCCCCGCAGGAACAAAGCGAACTCGCGGCTGCAGTGAAGCTACTGCAGCGCCTCGCCGACTTCTGAACCAACACCACCTGTTTCAGGAAATGGCATGGCCCTCACCACGCTCGACCCGAATACCGCCCTTATCATCGTTGACCTGCAAAAAGGCATCGTCAGCGCCCCCTTTATTCATCCCATCGACGAGATTGTGGATCGTTCGCGTGCACTGCTCGATGCGTTTCGCGAACGCGGCCTGCCGGTCGTTCTCGTCAACGTTGCCGGCGTAGCGCCGGGGCGTACCGAGCGGCAGCGTCACAGCGGATCGTTCTCGGCGGGTTGGACTGACTTAATCCCCGAACTCAATCGGCAGCCCAGCGATATCGTCGTGACGAAGCGAAGTTGGGGCGCTTTCGCAAACACCGGTCTCGAAAGCCAGCTAAAGACGCTGGGCGTCACCCAGGTCGTCATCACTGGTGTCGCCACCGGCACGGGTGTCGAGGCAACTGCGCGCCAGGCTTATGAGCACGGTTTCAATGTCACCCTGGTCCTCGACGCGATGACGGACGCACGTTCCGAGGCGCATGACTACAGCATCAAGAACGTTTTTCCGAAGCTGGGTGAAACGGGCACGGCTCAAGACGTCGTCGACCTACTGTCAACAAGGAGCGACTGAAAATGGTATGGCTTCATCTTGTCTGCTACTTCTTCGGCGGCGCCTTTTTCACAAACGCTGTGCCGCACTTCGTGGCCGGTTCAATGGGAGAACCGTTCCAGAGTCCGTTCGCGAAGCCGCCAGGACAAGGTCTGTCCTCATCCACGGTGAACGTTCTTTGGGGCTTTCTCAATCTGGTGATCGGCTACGTGCTCATTTCTCGCTTCGGCGATCTCGACCTGAGGCGCACGAGCGATGCCGTCGCATTCGGGCTCGGCATCCTGACCATCGGGCTACTTTCCGCGCGGCTATTTGGCCGCTTCCACGGCGGCGATACGCGAGAGCATTCGTGAGCGCGGCAGCAACGGGCATCTTCCGTTCGCTGAGGAACTTCAACTACCGGATCTGGGCGGCCGGGGCGCTGGTTTCGAATATCGGAACATGGATGCAGCGCACGGCCCAGGACTGGCTAGTCCTCACCCAACTCACCCGTCACGATGCATCGGCCGTGGGCGCGGTCATGGCGTTCCAGTTCGGCCCACAACTCCTGCTCCTTCCCTGGACCGGCTTCGCGGCCGATCATTACAACCAGCGCAAGCTCCTGATAGCGACCCAGGCGACGATGGGGGTTCTTGCCTTGGCACTGGGTCTTCTCACCGTCACGGGTAGCGTCCGGCTCTGGCATGTCTATGTATTCGCTTTTCTGTCTGGCTGCGCTTCGGCCTTTGATGCTCCCGTGCGTCAGACCTTCGTGGCAGAACTGGTCGGCGATGCGGACCTGCCAAACGCAGTCGCGCTCAACTCGACCTCGTTCAACGCGGCGCGAATGATCGGACCCGCAATTGCCGGTGTGGTCATCTCCGCGGTTGGCACCGGCTGGGCGTTTATGCTCAACGGGGCCAGCTTCCTTGCAGTGCTGGCATCCCTGTTTCTGCTCCGTATCTCCGGTCTGCATGCGAACGCACGAGCACACCGAACAAAGGGGAGTCTGACCGAGGGATTGCGCTATGTATGGTCCCGACCAGACCTCAAGGCGATCTTGGTCATGTTGTTCCTGATCGGTACGTTCGGACTGAATTTCCCGATCTTCATCTCAACCATGGCCGTCAGTGTCTTCCGCGCAGATGCACGTGGCTACGGCCTCCTGTCGTCGATCATGGCCATCGGTACAGTCTCAGGGGCACTGCTTGCCGCCGGCCGCGATCGGCCACGGTTCATCTCGCTAATGATCGGTGCCGCAATTTTTGGACTCAGTTGCACGCTGGCCGCGACCGCCCCGAACTATTGGCTGTTCGCCGCTGCGTTGGTCGTCATTGGGGCAGCTGCCTTGACCTTCACCAACGCGACCAACAGCCTGATGCAGCTCACAACCGAGCCCGCCATGCGGGGACGGGTGATGGCGCTGCGCGTGGCCATCGCGCTCGGCGGTACGCCGATCGGTGCACCTATCGTGGGTTGGGTGGCGAATCATGTGGGTCCACGCTGGGCACTCGGCGTCGGTGCGGCATCGGGCATCGCCGCGGCCATCGTGGCCATCTACACCATGGCGCGGCAGAGTCATCGGCCGCGGTGGGACGAACTTCACCAGGGGGACAAGTCGCGCTAATGTCGAACGCCACGACCTCTCCGGCCTCGCAAGGCGACGAACGAACAGACCGCACCGGGGACTTACAAGCCTCCGCTCCGCTATGGTTCCTAGCTGCTCTTTCAGCACTTTAGTGTTGAGCGTGCCACGCGACACGCTCAGATATTCACGCGCAGTTCTTGTGGGGCCGGCACCCGAGATGCAAGGGATGGCCGATAGCCAGCGGGGTTGCAGTCTTCGGAGCGCATTCCAGCACCGCTGACCGCAACCCCGTGTTGCACGGTTACCGGATGCGAAGGTCCGGATCAGCGCGGCCCAAACACGATGGCAATCCCTATGGTACGCGAGCCTGTCGCAATGAAATGAGTTCGCCAAGAGCAGCGCGTGCTAAATGTTTCAATGCCTGACGCCGGATGCGCTTCCAGGCTGCCATCTCTCGGCAGAGGGTGGCGGCCGCAAATACCGATGCTTGCACGTCCCCCCCTTCATCCAGCGTCCGTAGCATCCGCTGATTCGAGTCGACTAGTTGTTGTCCGAGGCGGACTATTTGCTCCTCGGCCGTCAACAGCACGATGCGTTGCGCGTACTCGTTCATCAGGTTGCCTCGCAATGGACTTGATACATTCGTTGCGTGTTGAATCTCGCGCTGCTACCGATCGTATGCGAGGGTGGTCAGCATCTCGCGAACCAACGATTTGCTCTCCGTACGTCGACATCATCGTTCTTATTGTATCGAGTTAGTAGCGGGGGCGATTTTGCAGCCCATGCGTCGTTGAACGTCATTGAAATCCGTGTCGGAGCGGGCGAATTCGAGACGCAAAAGTGAGCCGATCGACGGTTCGCAATCCAAGTGATCGATGGAATGAATCGCGAACGAAACTGCCGTTGTCCTGCCGGCCCACGCCAGCGGCGAATTCGGATGACGATTCTATGCCACCGCTCGGAAGTTTAATTTACAGATACAACGCCCACTTATAGCCGACCGGCACCTCCCGGGAAAACTCAGCGACCTGTCGGGTCTGCAAAGGACGGCCCACGACGGTCATCCGCTTTTGTAGAAAGCAAATGTCGCGTGAGGAGGTTATCTGCCCTAGACCGCCGTCAGCCCGCCGTCGACGGGAAGGTCGATACCCGCGATGTAACTACTTTGATCCGACGCCAGGAATAACGCTGCGGAAGCGATCTCCTCGGGACGCGCCAAACGCGCCAAAGGCGTTATCCCGGTGATCTGCTCCCTGGCCTTGGCGGCGCCCTCCTTGGACGGGAACTGATCGTCGAACATCGGCGTGTCGACCGCGCCAGGGCTCAGCACGTTGGTCCTGATCCGCCGTTCCTTGAGTTCGCTGGTCCAGGTGCGGGCAAATGACCGAATCGCTGCCTTGGTGGCACTGTATGTGCTGCGGCCCGGAAGTCCTTTGCTCTTCCCGGCGGACGCCACGAGGATGATAGAAGCACCGTCGTTCAGGTAAGGCAACGCCTTTTGAACGGTGAAATAAGTGCCGCGGGCGTTGGTGTCGAAGGTCCTATCGAAATGCTCGGGCGATGCCGTGGTGGTCATTTGCTTTTCGACGAAGGTCGCGCCGGCGAAAATCACATCGATCTTTCCCATTTTACCGACGGCCTGGTAGAAACGATCGAGGTCATCGAGCTTTGAAATGTCGATTCTTATGCCAGAGACATTCTTCCCGATCTCTGCGACCGCCTTGTCGAGTTCGGCCTGCCGGCGACCGGCAATGAATACATAGGCACCCTCTTCAGCGAATCTTCTGGCAGTCGCGAGGCCGATGCCGCTGCTGCCCCCCGTGACCACGGCGATCTTGTTTTTCAATAAGGACATTCGTTACCTTTTTCACTGTTGCGCTTCGACGGCCGCTGAGGCCCGGCCCTAACGCAATGCCCCTTCAGCCGGGCGCCTGTTCCAGGCGTTCGATGCGATCGAGCGTGTAGTCGAAGCCGGTGGAGTCCATTGCTTGCAGGAAGGCCCGAGGGCCGCCATGGCACGGCGTATTTTTCCCAAGGCTTCGCTATGCGTGCCATGAATGGCTCTTACTTAGGTCGTGGCGAGGTTGGCCCTTTTCCGCCGACGGGTCGAACTCAGAGCTGCGACCAGCCTCCATCGACTGGGATCTCGGCGCCAGTTGTGAAGGTAGCGTCGAACGCGAGGAAAAGGACGGCCCTAGCGATCTCCTCCGAGGTCCCAAAGCGCTTCATCGGGATGATGCCGAGCGTGTGCTCCCTCACGTGAGACCGCATCTCCTCCGTGGGAAACATCTTTTCGAGAATGCCCGTCTCGATGGGGCCGGGCGACACCGCGTTGACGCGAATCTCCCGAGGAAGAAGTTCGGTGGCAAGCACCCGGGCGAAATTACGCAGTGCAGCCTTCGCGGCCCCGTACGAAGCTTGGCCCGGCAATCCTTTGACGTTAGCGACGGAGGTGGTAAGGACGACGGAACCTCCCCGGTTGATCAAGGGCGCGAGCTTCTTGACCGCGAAGAACGGTGCCTTGGCGTTTAGGTTGAACATCTCGTCGTAGATGGCCTCGGTCACGCTCTCGAGGGGCGCTGGAATGCTGAACCCGGCGTTGACGAAAAGCAGGTCGAAGTTGTGGAACTCGGCCTTCACCTGAACGGCCAGAGCGTCGATCGCCGTCAACGACCGGGCATCGCTTGAAACGACAATAGCGTCATTCCCAAGCTCGCACCGCGCCAGTTCCAGCCCAGCCTGCGATTGACCCGTCACCAGAACGTGCGCGCCACCCTCGATAAGCATCTTCGCCGTAGCGAGCCCCATGCCGCTGGTGCCGCCGATGATCAAAACTTTTTTCCCTTGGTACCGTTCCATGTGTATTCCCCTTGTGACACTGCGCCACGCCGCACATTTTTAACTGTTTGGTACGATAATAGACGCGATTGCCGTGGTCAATGAATTTTGAACTATCCATTTCAAAACGTCGTGGAATCCGCAGCAATCATGGAGCGCCGCAATCGCCTGCTGATTCAGCCTACCTGGATCAATTCAGCCGCGATGGGGCTTTTCCCTCAGCCCGCTCTCAACTTGCTGCGAAAGACGACGTACTTTTTCTACGTCACGACGAGCCGTTCTCTTTCGGCGGATTCATCGACGACAGGGGTCTGATAGGCGGGAAATTGACGCCGGAGACATTGACGACGGCCTGCCAGGCGGCTTCCTGATTTGCGCCATCATGGAGGTGTGGCTGGAGCTGCGCCTCGATTGGGCCTGAGAATTTCCCCTGAGCCGAGGCGAAAAATTGCCCTGAGACGTCGGTTCCGAACTCCGACGCCTGGAGGTATCGACGGGCCGCGGTTTCCGGCGTCTGATTCATCCCGGGAATGAGGTTCACGATGGGAATGAACAGGTACTTCAACAAAGGGCCAGCATTTCGCACCACCTTGGTGTCGGTCGCCCCGCCTGGCGATACGGCGTACACGGCCATGCCGGAGGGCAGACGGCGGGCCAGCGCTGCGGCCCACCAGGCGATAACGAGCTTTGCGTCAGCATACGCATTATTGGGCACGTATTTCACGTACGGCCCGTTGCGCAGCAGGGCTTCCATAGTAGCGGTCAGGTCGCCTTGGTGGTATTTGGCAGCGAATGCGTCCACGTCGGTGTACTTGAACATGGGTACGCCGCCCCGGGCAGGCTCCGCGCCCGCGATAACAATCCGCGCGTTGGCGCTAAGAACGTTAGCGCGAAGCAACCCGACAGTCAGTTGATGATGGCCGATCAGCGGGGCCTGAGATGCTTCAACACCCGCCGCGGTGATCACGCGCTTCTTGGTTGGGACCAAGCCGGCATTGAGCAGCAGGAAATCGATCGGCCGACCTTGTTTGACCAGCTCTGCAAGCGCGGACTGAACGCTGGCCGGCGTGTCTAAATCCAGCCCTAGCGGCGTGAAGACTTGTCTTTTGGTTTCCGCTGCGAGTTGAGCGGCGGCTTCCTTGGCCCGAGCCACGTTGCGTCCGGTGATGATGATCTCGCGCCAACCCTCTTCGGCAAGAATGCGAGATGCGGCATAACCAAGTCCGGAGGTGGCGCCGGTGACGAGCGCGATCGAATGTTCCATAGGCGTCTGTCTGGTAAAGGTGAAAGCCGAGTCGCGAAACCCCGTAAAGCCGGAAACGACTTGTTAATTTAGAACTATTCGGTTATATATTTGAACAATGAAAATTGTCAACGAGTTTTGAACTAAATGATTCAAAATAGTCCTAGGCCGCGGGGTCGACCGCGCAGCTTCGACGAGACGCGGGCGCTCGAAAAGGCGACTCAGATGTTCTGGTCGAAAGGCTACGACGGTGTAACGATTGACGATCTCGTTGCCGGTATGGGGGTGGGACGGCCGAGCCTGTATGCCATCTTTGGCGACAAGCGGGCGATATTCCTGCGCGTCCTTCAGGGGTACGCAGAACGGAAAGGCGCGGCTGCCGCGAAAGCCCTCCTCTCGCCTCAGAGTCTTCGCGACGCGATCCCGGGCTTTTTGAGGTACGCCGTCGAAAGCGCGACCGAGAAAGGGTCTGCCCGGGGCTGCCTTCTGTTGTGCGTCGCGCCGCTTGTGGACGACCCTGAGGTTCGGCAATTCCTGCAAAACGCGGCCACCGGCGGCGTCGCACTGGTGGAAGGCCGATTCCGGGACGCAATCAGCGCGGGGGAGATCCCGTCCGACTTCCCGGTAGCCCCGCGCGCAATCCAGGTCACTGATTTAGCGCGTGGGCTGACCATGCGCGCGCAATTAGGCACACCGCGCAAGACGCTCCTCAAAGATGCTGAGGAGGCGGCCGACTTGGTGCTCCTCCCTCAGCGCGTCTGACCGGTTATCGGAACTATTAAAAGATGATCAAGACAACTGACTTGAGGGGCGGGCCCGCGGCGTTTGGCCGTCCGATGGGCATGGGCGGCGCGGTCACGGCTTCGAGACGTGTCCGATGATTCACGCGCAGGTGTCAGCCTTTCGTTTCTTTTCTGGCGACCTTCTTAACTCTTTCCACCGGTCAACGATCAAGCGGCCGTGCTCGAATGACCAGCGGCAGACTTTTGAGTTTGAGAGATGTCGATTGCGCTTCACGACGCCGGAGCCGTCATCCGCATGTCCGCGTAGCGCAAGGAACAAGTGACTGCTCATCGGCCAAGCTCAGTCCGATGACGTTCGGCGTTTGCCGACCGAGATGGAATGGACACTCCCATCCCTGCGGGCGCCGAGCACGATAGACCCGATCGCGCTCTCCGGGGCCGATCGGCAACAATGTGCCGCTGGTGAGTTCAGAAAGGTACCTCGTGGAAAGGAGGGCTTAAATGAATGCCGCGACTTACGGACTGGATGTCGCGAAGCACCTCTTTATGCGCGAACTTGGTGGCCTCTGCCGCGATCGATCACTCTGGACCCGTCGGCGTTCCGGAACATGCTCTGAGCTCGCCCAGGCTAGACGGTTGCGCTCCTGCTGATCGCCGGTGTCGTGTCGGTGATGCGTTTTAAAAGGTGCTATCCCCGTGGAACTGGCCGCCGGAAGTAATGACTGCGCACAGGTGATTGGAGCATCGTGCCGGTCCTTGCGCTGGGAGTGATTGCGCCAGCCACGTCTACGTTATCACCGGCTGCCGCCGCACAGCCCGCTCTAATTGAGCACACCTCTGAGGTTGTCTCGACGCTGGAGGCGTCGCTGCAGCGAGTCGCCAATGCTAAAAGAGGTCAGCTTGGCTGTTGATGCGTACGGCGATGACTTGTTTCGATCGGAGCCACACACACGGCAGTAGGAACGACGAAATCGGTGACGAGCCTTTCCGTATGAAAGGGACTTCCCCGCCGAGACTGCGGCACAAGCCGCGAGTTCCGATTGAAGCGATGGCGGTATGAATTTGAGCAGGCGCTATCCAGGCGCCCGGTCTGAGATTACGCCGTACCAACCAAGAACCGTCCCCTCGACGTCGAGATGAGCACGCGCACGGCTCAAAACGGTGCGGTACGTCCCATCCGGCCACGCTATCCGGAACTGAACTTCCCAGGGCTTACCAGTGGGAATCCATTGCAGCCATGCTGAACGAACGCGCGCCCGGTCGTCAGGATGCATCTTCGCCAGCCATCGATCTATACGACACTGCATCGTATCATTGGGAGAATCTTCAAATGTCGGACTGATGTAATAAAGGTCGCCCTCGGCATTCGTCGCCCACGCGATATCGGGGTTCAACTCCACGGCATGACGAAAATGCTCTTCGCTTTGCTTAAGTGTTCTTAAGACACGGTTCTGTTCCGTTACGTCGATAGCAACAACGGAAAAACCGATGTTCTCCCCGCCAATTTCGTTGACCTTTTGAGCAAACACGCGGTACTCGCGTTTTCCTATGAGGTAATCCTGCGGCGGTAGGGGATCGGGTCCAAGCGCCTTATTCAATACCGTCTCAACCCGCCTGAGGGTTTCACCTTGCATGACGTCGTAAATCGTCTTGCCTTCCAATTCGCGACCGGTGACGCCGTGCATCGCCGCAAAGATATCGTTGGCGCGTACGTGCCGATAATGTAAATCGAGAAAGCAGAGTCCGACTGGAGCCTGGTCATAGAGGGCTTCCAACTGGTGAAGCTGCTGGAAAGGAGAGGTGTCAAGGAGAGCGACTGGCGCCGCCCTCTCCGCAAGGCGTTCGCAGACCTTTCTTGCCTCCGAGGCGGGCACGCCTTTGCCATAAAGCCACCCTTGTCCTAGAGGACATCCAAGAGCTCGCAGAATCGCTGCCTCGGCGTCGGTCTCGACGCCCTCACCTACGATCGTAATGCCAAGACTCTGTCCCAAGCCCACGACCGCAGAGACGATCCGCCGCTTGCGATTGTCGTATTCCAGTCCACGAACGAACTGTGCATCAATCTTCAGCTTGCGGAATGGAAAGGCCTCAAGTCGGGCGAGACTGGAATATCCCGTTCCGAAGTCGTCAAGCGAGATGGCTACACCGATCTTGCTGAGCCGGTCTAGGGTCCGAAATGCCGCGGTACTGTCGGAGATCAAGGAGCTTTCGGTGATCTCAAGCTGAGTGCGCGTTAACGGAAAACTTGTTTGCGAAGCCAAAACACTGAGCCGCTCTGGCAGATCATCGCTGAGAAGCTGACCAGGGGTCACATTAAATGCAAGAAAGAAACGACCCTGCCACTGCGCTGCCGCTGTGCACGCCGAGCGCATCAACCCCTCTAGGAGGGCATCGACGAGTTCATGCTTATCGAGAATTGGAATGAATTGCACGGGGCTGATTTCGCCCGCTTCAGGATCACTCCAACGGGCAAGAATTTCGAAACCGGCCAGAGATCCGGAGCGGAGATCGACGATTGGCTGAAAGGCCGGCCAAACTTGCCCACACTCCAGTGCGTTTTCCAGCCTGTATCGAAGCTCGGCCCGAGTTGCCGTCGCGAGCAGGGACGTGTTGTCCTCCATCATTTCTTCTCGCCGAGATAAGTTGGTCAAAGCGCTTGCGAAATGCGTTTTAGGTAGGATGGCTCAATGTATGGCGGCAGTCTACCCTTAACTTTCCTGCCAGAACCGGTCGGAACGCCTTCTCTAGCCGCGAATACGGCCGGCCAGCAGACACACCGAGCGAGGTGGGAAACCCTTGCCAAAGGCGCTCGAAGCCCGTCGCGCAGATTCTAATGAGCCAAACCGGAGTAAGTGTTATCAAATGGGCGGGTCTGCTATCTTTAGGCGCCTGTTTCTGTTGGCGACCGCGATGGGTCATTGTGAAAACTGGGCGATAGAGTCGGGGTATTCGCGCAGTATCCGCGGTCGATCAGTTCGACCTCGCTTCCATCCGCGGTGGTGATTCTCTTCCGACTGAAGTACGGATACGCCGAGCAAGACGCGACGACGGCATCGGCGACAGTACGTCCGAACCCAGGAGCGAAGGTCGCCTTGCTCCCGTGCGCCTGCTTCAGGCTGCTTACGAAAATCATCGGTCGCTCGTCGCGCCAGCGTGCACTGACAAGACCCAGACGAGTCTTCACCGCATCGAACTTCACATCACCTTAAACCCCTTGAAGAGCTCGATTGCCGGCTCGCGGTAGATACGTTCTACATGGCAATCGACAAGCGCGGAGCCGTGCCTTCCATCCTGCACTCTGATCAGGGAACAGCATATTCGGCTGTCGACTACAGAGAGCTGCTTAACCGGCATTCGATTCGCCAAAGCATCAGTCGCAGGGGCAACTGCTGGGACAACGCGCCCATGGAAAGCTTCTTCCACAGCTTGAAAATGAGCTGGTCATGCACTGCGACTACAAAACTCGTGAGCAGGCGCGTGCACGGCTGTTGGAGTACATGGGGGTGTTCTATAACCGCTAGCGCCGTCATTCGACGATTGGCTACGAAGCGCCGCTACGCTTCGAAACATTAACCGTTGCTCAAGTCAGAGCGCCCACCGAACGTGGGTAAGATCAAAGCGGGTAAGGCTGCAGCGTCGCCGCTGCAACCTCCCCTAAGAACCGTACGTGCAAGTTTCCCTGCATACGGCTCAAGCATTCCTGAAGCCACACGAAAATGTGACCGACGGTGCAGAATCTGCCGTCTGCGCGTTGCCTTGCCAAAGTTCTCCCGCCGCAGCGGAGGGCGCAGACACCGTGAACGGTGCTCTCTCATGCTTCCCTCGATGGAGTCCTTCGACGGCTTCACGCTGGAACACCGAACGGAAGTCTGCTCGCTTTCACGTGAGGTAATGTTGCAACCTCTATCCGAACCGTTACGGCCCGGCATTCGCTTTTTCCGTCTTCTCATACCCGCACAGTCGACAACTCGCCTTGCGGTTCGTCTGCCTCGTGGGCGACCGTACGGGCTTGCCACGTTCCCGCTCCATCACACGACCGGTTTAGGACCCGTCTTTTCGCCGGTGGACCTTGCTGACGACGTGCTCCGAACTGTGAGCGGAGCAACCGTCCACGCACCGTTTTGGTTAATGCCTATCAGCAGCTTTGGCACCTTGCATATGACGACGTTTATCAACGGTTCACATTCGTTATCCCTGCCAGTCAGCCACGCGTCTCGGCCCCCATCGCTGCTCGGAGCCTCCATATGCCGTCTCACGACGGCACACGCTTTCGGACTACGAACTTCAGAAGGGCTTCATCAAAAGCCGTTGCCAGCCTCAGATGCCTTCCTAGGCTACCGCTGGTCGTACAGCGGGTTCTCTATCGCAAGCGCTACCGCGAGTGAACAATGATGAAGCGAGCATGCACTGCGCCTCCATCCGAGGCCTCATGCTTCGTGTCGCACCACAGTCGAATGCCTACTCGCTAGTTTAAGTAGGTTGCTGTGTCCGGACTTTCAGCGGGCTATTCCACCCCGTGCGTCCGTCTGACAAATGCGGGTGGGATCGCCCTTGCCAAACTAACGCGCCTGCCGTGATGCGTAGCTTGCGATGGCCGCATCTTAAGACGTGACACACGGCAGTCCGGCGCGTGCCAATTTAAGCCAATACCGTTGACACATGTTCGACAAAGGCTCTGACCTTTGCCGCGTGCTTGCGCTCCGGCGGACTCACGAGGTGAATAGGCGATTGGGGCGAATCCCAGTATGGCATCAGCCGCACAACTTCTCCGCTCGCCAACTCGTTCTCAAATAGCCAGGTGGGCGCGTAGCCAATACCCATTCCTGTCACTACCGCCAGGCGTAGCACCTCACTGCTGTTGGTCTGGATATGCCCCTCGACACGAACAGTGCGAGTAGTTCCCCGCGCGGCTGACGCGCCAGCCCCTGCCGTAAATGACCACGAATTGCTGTTGGACATTCCTGTGTAGACGATGCATTCGTGCGCAAGCAGGTCTTCCGGATCAACGGGAGTGTGAGTCCTTGGCGAAAGCGCACGCGCATAATCGCTGTGCGCCAAAAGGATGAGCTGAGAAGCGCCAACGCGCCGGGCAACTAGCGTGCTGTCGTCGAGCGCACCAATGCGGACCGTGACATCAATTCCCTGGTCCACCAGGTCGATAAAGCTGTCGTGCAGCCGCAGGTCGACTCTGACATCGGGGTGGGCGGCCATAAACGACCTCACCAATGGCATCAGCTTCAAACGACCAAAGCCCACCGGGGCGGCCACTCGGATCCAGCCGCGCAACTGCCCCTCACCACTCTTCAGGGCCGATTCGGCCTCGGCAATTTCCGCCACTAGCCTGCGCGCCTGCACGAAGTAGCGCTCCCCCTCTTCGGTCAGTGCAAGCGAACGCGTTGTTCTAACCAATAAGTTGGCCCCCAGCGCCCTTTCTAGCGCCGCCACCTGCTTGCTGACAGCGCTCTGGGTGGCGTGCAGCTCGTTCGCCGCAGCCGAAAAGCTCCTCGACTCGACCACTCTTACGAAGGTTTGCATCGCCGATAGCTTGTCCATGTGTGCCACATATATTCCATTAACTACTAAATGTTAATTCCAAACCCCCTCTATATCAATCGGGAGGAATCAGTCACAGTGCGTTATCGCATCTCAACCATCGAAAGGAATTCACCGTGACCACCATCAACGTTCCCACCCGCCAAGAAGTAAGCTCAGTCAACCAAGCGATCTTTGACAATCTCGAAAAGCGCTTCGGTGTGGTGCCCAACCTCTTCGCCACCATGGCGCATTCGGGAAATGCCCTGGCCAGCTATATGGCATTGCAAAGCGCCAAAAGCACGATATCGGGCAAGGCACGAGAAGTGGTCAACCTCGTTGTGAGTCAAGTGAACGAGTGCGAGTACTGCCTCGCAGCTCACACCATGGTGGGCAAAATGAGCGGGTTCTCCGACGAGCAAATCATCGAAATTCGCCGCGGCCGTGCCAGCTTCGACAGTAAGCTCGATGCCCTCGCCCGTCTGGCCCAGGGCATCGCGCAAAGCCGTGGCCACGTCGATCCGGCCGCGGTCGAAGCGTTCTTCGCTGCGAACTGGACCAAGGAAAATCTGGTGGACACGATCGTCGCCATTGGTGACAAGACCGTTACGAATTACCTACATTCCACCACACGAATTCCGGTGGATTTTCCTGCGGCCCCGGTATTGGAATGATCTGGCTAGCCCTGAGAGACATACCAATCAACTCCTTTTGCTACCTTCTCTCCATGGGCAAGCATCAGCGCAGGAACCACGTTTTCATGACGCCCTGACCCGCAACGGTGGCCAGCCAGACGGAGTGCCTGGAGCGTAACGTAGCCCGCGACTTCTCCGATAAACGTGTGATTTCTGCAATGCACGCCGGCCGCATCTAGAGCCGAGTGATCGTCAGTTCGATCAAACCGGTTCGACGACTGACAACCGGCTTATCTTGTGCAGGGTGAGTATCGGAGATTGTCATTGGAGTGTTTCTCCAGGACCTTTTCGAGACGCCCCTGCGTCGAGTCGGGACCGGCCCCGACTCGGATCTTTCTTGGGTTGCGAAGGCGCTGCGTTTTCCGATCTATCCAACGACGAGTCGGCCGCGGCCCATCGAAAAAAGTCCCATCGCCTGACTTGGGTGTCCGCTTCGTGCGCCAAACGGGACATCTCAACGTCTCGCCGGCGACGCAAACCAACGACGCTTTCTGGCCGATTCTGTTGAAAACCTTCGCACTAACCTGCTTGGTGAGGTCTTGCAGGGTCCTCTTGCCCCTAAACGATACTCACGAGCGGCTTGTGAGGGGATCTGAAAGGTCGATCGGACGACAGTTCGTCCAGGCTCGCGGAACGACTGCGCTGATTACTGGACTGATTGCGAGCATCGTTCCCTCGCAGCTCAGCGATGAGCGCCTACGCGAAATCCGCGCTCGCGGTCACACCTCCGTCGTCACGTTTTCGTCCCCTGACGACTCGTAATGAATCTGGGATTGCTTCGAACGCCGACGGCATGTCACGTCGCGCCCCGTGGCGCGTGGCGCGCGGCGCGACGACCTCTCAAAACACCCGCTGCCCCAAGAATCAGCGACCCTGAGCGAGGCGACGACACTCGAGCGGCGCCCACTTTTTCGCACCGGACGGCCCGCAACTCGCGCGCGGCCAAATGGGACTTAACAACAGTGCGTCTTAAATCCGCCTCGGCGCTAACCAAGCGTACTGGCCGGTGTGCTCCTCTTCCCCGGCAGATTGCATCCTCTAGTCACAAGGGCCCCGAAGTGCGCGGAGACATCGCTTGCGAGCATGACCCCACGCTCGCAAGCAGTGGAATCAACCACGAAGATTTCGCTCGAACAATTCGAGGTAGTTCTGCACGAGCGTCGTGTCGTTCTCCTCAATGTCCTTGACCATCTGGTCTTCGATCGTGCGAACGACCTCCATGCCCAGCCGCAGCACGCGACGCCCGTCGTCCGTTAGCCGCAGAACGACGATGCGCCCGTGGTTGGGATCCGGTTCGCGTGTGATCCAGTTCCTCTCAGTCATTACGCTCATGACTTCGTTGGCCGACTGCGGCGTGATAAAGGATCGTTCCGCGAGTTGCGCGTTCGATGCTTCGCCGCGCGCGTCGAGCACGGATAGAGCAGTAAATTGGGCGAGAGTGAGCCCCACAGGAGTGAGTGCCTCGGTCATCCTACGACGGAGGACGCGATCCAGGCTTCCAACCAAGTAGGCTAGGCGTGGCCGCGCCCGTGTCCTGCTCGGCGAAACACGGGTGGATTTCGTTGTAGATGGGGCTTTTTTTGCTGGCGCTTTGGTCGGCATCGCAACGCTAAAGTAGGCTTGGAGAGTCCCCGATATTATTGCGCATCGGTGCGAAGGGCCCGTGCGAGGATCACTTGGGCATCGGATTGACTACGATCGTACAAGGCATCGACGATCGCCGCACGGTGTTTCAGCACCGCCGATTGATTGATCGAGCCTTTGTCCGTAATCTCGCCGCGATCGAGCGACGGCGGTACCTCTAGCAATCGCATGCGCGCAATGGTGTTTGCGCTACCCGTTGCCTGCTCGTTCAATCGTGCAAGCAAGGTCGTGAAGAACTCGCGCACCGCCGGCGCTTCGACGACTTCGTGACTGCTCCGGTCAGGCGGCAAACCAGCCAGCTTTCGAATCTCGTCGAACCTGGCAAAGACCAATGCGCCTACTTCGTCACGATTCATCCCAGTGATGACGGCGTCCTGAACATACGGCGCACCTTCCGAAACAATTCGGGCACGCATGGGCCCAACGCTGACGAATGTCCCCGAACTCAGCTTGAAATCCTCAGCAATGCGGCCATCAAACATGAGCCCTAGCTCTGGTCGATTTGGATCGACGAACTTGAGCGCGTCACCGCTGCGGTAGTAACCTTCTTCGTCGAAGCTTTGCTCTCTCTGACTGCTTTCCATGCCCCAGTATCCGGCCATGACATGCGGGCCTCGGAACCGAGCTTCCAGCTTGCCATCCACTGGAACCAGCTTGACGTCACAGCCAGGAGCCGGAACACCGACGTATCCCGCTCGCATAATCCAGCCCGTCGTGAACAAGCACGACGGCGATGTCTCCGTCATGCCAAGCCCCGCCATGATCCGGATGCGCTCGCCGCAGTAACGGGCAGTTACCCGTTCGAGCCTGTCCCATGCAGCCTGAGAAAGCCCCGCACCCGCGAAGAAATACACCTTAACTCGAGAGAAAAAGGTCTCGCGCAGCAGCGCGTCGGTTTCGAGCCCAGCAGCCAGCTCTTCCCACCCCCTCGGCACGTTGAAAAAAATCGTCGGCGCGATCTCATGCAGATTGCGTAGCGTTTCCTCGAACTTTCCAGGAACAGGTCTTCCGTCGTCGATGTACAGCGTTCCACCGTTATACAGTGCGATACCGACGTTGTGACTGCCACCGAATGTGTGATTCCACGGAAGCCAGTCCACCAGAATCGGTGGTTCGTCGGCGAACGCGGGGAAGGTCTCGAGTAGCATCTGCTGGTTGCTACACAGCATGCGATGCGTTGTCGGCACGGCCTTCGGCAGCTTGGTCGACCCCGATGTGAACAGGAACTTCGCGATAGTGTCTGGTCCGACAGCACGCTGCGCCTTGTCGACGCTTGCAGGCGGCGTCGAGATCAACTGTGCGAACGATGACGATGGTCGCTTGCACGAACCCGTCGCGCACACGATTTCCACGTCTTCCGGCACCACTGCATCGATAGCAGCTGCGAACGCATCTCCGTCAGCCGCAAAGATGAGCCCAGGTTTGAGGAGTTCCAACGTATGACGCAGCTTGCCATAGTCGCTCGACACTAGCGAGTATGCCGGCGAAATCGGGGCGTATGGCACGCCAGCCCACATCGCGCCGAGCGCAAGCTGTAGATGTTCAAGGTCATTGCCCGACAGAATTGCGACCGGCCGGTCAACCGAAAGCTTGCGATCGATCAACGCCTGCCCAATCGCCCGTGCCCGGTCCAGCATCTGCGCGTAGCTGATGCTATTCCAAGCGCCGCTTCCATCCCGTCGTGCGACGAGCCAGCGCTCAGGATGCGCTTTCGCGCCGGTCACGAGTCTGTCTGTGAATCGCTCCGGATACGCCCCGAGCGACTCTCGCGTGCGGATATACCAGGAATCGCCATTCTGACGAACGACGATGCTTGGGCGCCCGATGCGCACCTCGCGATGCGGCAAGTCCGCCAGGTTCGGCTCATCTACGCCTTTCTCTCGAGTTGGCCCGAATTTCACTATTTGTCTCCGCCAAATGTCTCTAGCATCGTCCCGAGCGTTGTATGACGCCAGATACGATATCTGCCTTCACACGTTTGCCTTCGGATGGCTTATCGCTGCACGTCGAATCAGATGGGATAGCGGCGCTTGCCGGTCTGAACAGTGATCCAGCGCAGATCGGTGAATTCTGCAATGGATGCGTTGCTGCCAAAGCGGCCATATCCACTTCCTTTCAAGCCACCAAAGGGCATCTGTGCTTCGTCATGCACCGTCGGGCCGTTGATATGGCAGATGCCGGATTCAACTCGTTTTGCAACATTCAACGCACGCGCGATGTCACGGCTAAAGACGGCCGCCGACAGACCGAACTCGCTGTCGTTTGCCGCAGCCACCGCTTCGTCGTCGCTGTCTACGCGCTGCACGGTAACTACCGGTCCAAACGATTCCTCCGAGTAAAGCTTCATCTTCCGCGTAATTTCGTCCACGATAGTAGGCTGCATGATTGCGCCGTCGATTGCTCCGCCCGCCCTTATATTCGCGCCGTGGCCGCGGGCGTCCTCGACGAGCGCCGCAATGCGCTGCGCGGCTCTCATATCAACGAGCGCTCCGAGCTTTGCGCCCGCACGGGTCGGTGCCATCGCAACGAGCGTGCGCGCTTTGCCTTCAAGCCTTTCCACCAATTCATCGGCGACGCCTCGATGCACGATGATGCGCTCTGTCGACATGCAGATTTGTCCTTGATTGAAAAATGCGCCGAACGCGATGGCCTCGACCGCGGCATCGAGATCCGCGTCGTCAAGCACAAGCGCGGGTGCCTTGCCGCCAAGTTCCAGCAGTGCGGGCTTCAGGTGCCTTGCCGCATGCATGGCGATAATGCGCCCGACATGCGTTGATCCCGTGAAGTTCACACGCCGCACCGCGCGATGAGCGATCAACCGTTCCACGATGGCCGCTGCGTCTTCGGGCACATTCGTGACGACGTTGACGACGCCGTCTCCGAGCCCCGCCTGCTGAAGCACGGTGCCGATCATGCGGTGCACAGCCGGACAAGCTTCTGATGCCTTAAGCACGACGGTGTTACCGCAGGCGAGCGGCATAGCGATAGCGCGGGTGCCGAGAATCACGGGCGCGTTCCACGGAGCAATACCGAGCACAACGCCGCATGGCTGACGCACCGCGAGTGCTAGATTGTCGGGCGTGTCCGTGGGAATTACGCTACCGTCGATCTGCGTGGTCATCGCTGCCGCTTCGCGCAGCATGTTCGCGGCAAGGTGAACATTGAAGCCGTACCAGTTCGGCGTCGCGCCCGTCTCCGGAATTCCCGCAGCGACGAAATCGCCGGTACGCGCATCCATGATGTCGGCAGCCTTGAGTAGGCGCGCACGCCTCTCCGAGGGTGTCAGCGCAGACCAGCCAGGAAACGCGCGGGCGGCCGCTTCGACGGCCGCGTCGGCGTCTTCGAGCGTTGCCGCCGGCGCACGCGAGGCCACAACACCCGCCACAGGATCGAGGCGGTCGAATGTCGCCCCATTGGACGCGGCGCGATCCTGCCCGCCGATCAGCATGCTGACTTCGTTCACGGTGCAGTCTCCTAAACCGCGCTTATTGGTCGGTACGCTTGTAGGCTTGCAGACCCGGCTTGATCGACTTCTCGTCGAGGAACTGTCTCAGGCCTTGTGCACGGCCCTGCTCGGGATCGCGCAGCTGTGCCTGATCGAGCTTCGCGTAGAGGTAATCTTCGTTCTGGTCCCAAGTCAGCTCGCGCGAACGCTTGAAGCCGTGTTTGGCTGCACGCAGAACCACGGGATTTTTTTCCAGCAGCTTCGCCGCGAGCTCTATCACTTCATCACGCAGTTGCGCGCGCGGCACGCTCTTGTTGACGAGACCCATTGCAGCGGCTTCGGGACCGGTGAACGTGTCGCCTGTCATGATGTAATGCAACGCCTGACGATGACCAACGGTATCAGCCATCGCCTTGCTCACGAGATTGCCCGGCGGAATGCCCCAGTTGATTTCGGACAGGCCAAAGACCGCTTCGTCCGCCGCGATGGCAAGATCGCATGCAACGAGGGGCGAGAAGCCACCACCGAAACACCATCCGTTCACCATTGCGATAGTCGGTTTCGCGTACATGCGCAAGAGTTTCCATTGCCACTGGCAGGCGTCGCGGCGAATTTTCTCCTGAAGAATTTCCGGACCTGCATCGACTTCGCGGAAGTACTCTTTCAGGTCCATACCGGCAGTCCACGCGTCGCCTGCTCCGGTCAGCACGAGCACGCGCGCATCCGCATCCAGTTCGAGCGTCTCGAGGACCTGAATCATCTCGCTGTTGAGCGTCGGGCTCATTGCATTGCGCTTCTCCGGACGATTAAACATCACCCATGCGATGCCCGATTCGACTCGCACATCAACAGTTTTCCAGCGAACTTCATAGCTTGCCATGCCTTTTCTCCAGCGCCTGGCGACGCAAAGTGTGAGTGTGTCTCCCGAGTGCGGCGACTGCACGAATACAATCACTTGCATATCAGGTAGCCTGACACTCATTCTAGTATCAAGCCACCTGATAAAACAAGCGATGCGAACTGGGTACAAACCCTTGGCGGAAGTGCTTTGCCAATGGGGTCGCCCCGGACGCAGCAGGTCGGGTATTCACCGAACTCGTTTTACTTGTCTTAATCAGGTTGCCTGATATTAAATACGCCAATCCAGCCGAACGGACGGCACATTTTATTGTCGTGCCAACTTTCAGGAAGCCTGGTTACCAGTCGAATGTATTCGATTGACTAACCGACATGAGAACCACCAGAACGGTATTGCCAGGAGACGGCATGAACACACGGTCTGTCGTGAACACTGGGGCGCTTGCCACCCTTAGCCTTTGTTTCGCCATCGCGTTGCTGGAAGGCCTCGACTTGCAGTCGGTCGGCGTAGCCGCGCCGCGCATGGCGCGCGAGTTCGGCCTGTCCGTCACGCAGATGGGACTTGCATTTAGCGCTGGAACTCTCGGGCTTCTGCCCGGCGCACTCTTCGGCGGCCGACTGGCGGACCGGATCGGCCGCAAGCGTGTATTGGCTTTTTCGGTTGTCATTTTCGGGTTGCTGTCGATCGCGACGGCCCTCGTCACCAGTTTTGACGCTCTCGTTGCCGTTCGAGTGCTCACGGGATTCGGCCTCGGCGGCGCATTGCCGAACCTCATCGCACTATCTTCCGAAGCCGTGTCACCCAGAGTGCGCAATACGGCGGTGAGCGTGATGTATTGCGGCGTTCCATTCGGCGGCGTGATCGCCTCGGTCATCGGCATAGTGAGTGCGGGCGATCTCGAGTGGCGGCACATTTTCTATGTCGGCGGTGCGGGGCCGCTGGTGTTCGTGCCGCTGCTCTTCGCGTTCCTGCCCGAGTCAAAGGCCTTCAGTCGCGCCACGCACGGCGAGAGGGGCGAGCCCGCCTCCCTCTTTCGGGTGCTGTTCAGTGACGGCCGCGCGCTTTCGACAGCGCAAATCTGGATCAGCTACTTCTGCACGCTGATCGTCCTGTACTTCCTGCTCAACTGGTTACCCTCCCTCATGGCCGCGCGCGGTCTTGGACGCGCAGACGTCGGCATCGTGCAAATCTTCTTCAACATCGGCGGCGGCCTCGGCGCGCTCTTCATCGGCCTGCTGATGGACCGTTTGCGCGGCGCCGTCGTCGTTTCTGGCATGTACGCCGGCATCATCGCATCGCTCGCCGCGCTCTCCACCACACCGGGATTTATGGCACTCACTGCATCTGCGTTTTTTGCGGGGATGTTTGTGATCGGCGGGCAGTCGGTCTTGTACGCGCTTTCCGCCGCCTTTTACCCGACTTCGATGCGCGGCACTGGCGTCGGCGCAGCGGTCGCCGTGGGACGAATGGGCTCGGTGGTGGGCCCACTCGCCGCGGGACAGTTGCTTGCGATGGGACGCAGCGCATCCGTTGTTATCGGCGCGAGCATTCCAGTCACGCTGATTGCGGCAGCAGCTGCGCTGATGTTGATCCGCCGCCCACGCGTGAACGACTGAAGCCAGGGCAGCCAAAGTCCGTGCCCATCCTTACCTTCTGGGGGTAACACACCCACCGCACAGCTGTCACCGACCTCGGCAATCCCCGTCTCGACGAGGCGCTTACGCGAAGGGGAGCGGGCCTTGGAAGCGTCCGACGTAACACAAATGAGAGACCGCCGGCTGATTTCGACCTGTCCAGCGGTGAAGCATATATGCGGGTGGTTCGAGAAAAGAGGCGGGCTGAGCGTGCGCTTCGACCCGCAGCGCGATTTGTGTGGCCGTACTCGGGCAGGTGATGACAGGAACGCTACCGAGACGCGTCTGCATTGAGCGATGGACATGTCCTGCAAGAATACGATCTACGTTGTTATGGCGCGAGAGCACCGTTGCGAATGCATCCGCGTTTCGCAACCCATAGATGTCCAGATATGGGATGCCCGTCATGAACGGAGGGTGATGCATGACGATGACCACCGCCTGACCGCGGTGCTCGGCAAGTTCAGTGTCGAGCCAAGCCAGGGATTCGACATCCAATTCGCCGTGATGGAGTCCGGGAACTGAAGTGTCCAACGCCACGAGGCGTACGTCACCCACATCAAGCGCGAAAGAAAGCGGGCCCGTGGTAGGCAGCCACTCGTGGTCCGGGAATGCAGTCCGTAGTCTGTCGCGGTTGTCGTGATTGCCGGGTATGACCACGAAAGGTCGACTTATCCCGGCAAGCAATTCACGTAGCTTTCGATATTCGTCTTCGGTCCCTTCGTCAGTAAGGTCACCAGAGATGACGATCAGGTCAGGTTCGGGTCGAACGCGGTTCAGCGAATTGACGGCCGCCAAAAACATCGCGTTTGAGTCCACGGCGTCTTCATATAGGACACCATGAGGCCGGACATGAATATCTGAAAGTTGTGCGATGCACGTCACTCGGCGCTCCCTGGGCTTTGACAGATCCACATACATGGATCACAACGATTTTAGACCGAACAAAATTCGTCTATCGATGGCCTGGCTGCGCCGGCACGCCGACTCAAAAAACGTAGGTTCTGCGAGTTTAACGACCCCACTAGAATCGCCTGCGCCTTCGATTCCCGAGTGTCCCCGGGTTCGATTGAGACTTTCGAGTTGGAGGCGACGCTCAGTACCGGACGAGCCATTCTGCTAAAGGGTCGACAGACATGGCCGGAAGTGAAGCGTCGCAAGCGTCCTTGTTGTAAGGATTTTTGTCTCGCGGCCCGAACGTACGAGGCCGACTCCATTGCGAGTCTTCGACACTACGCTTTTTCTGAGCGAGGCCAATCCGTGTACGATGTTTTTGGGAGTTGCCTCAGGATACTGGACTCCTATCAGTTAGCAGATTTTGGCGCATTTCAAGGAAGTTGTTTGCAATGGATGATCTCAATGATTTGGCCTTGTTCTCCGCCGTCGTTGCCCATGGCAGTTTCTCCCAGGCAGCACACGCGTTGGGCGTCACCAAATCCCTCATCAGCCGTCGAGTCGAGGCCCTCGAGCGGCAACTCGGTGTCCGTCTGTTGCAGCGATCGACGCGCGCCGTCGCGGTCACGGAGATCGGGCATGCCATGGTGCAGCATTGCGAATCCATGCTGGAGGCGTCGCGCGCGGCCTACGATGTTGCCAAGCACGCACGCAGTCGGCCCGCCGGTCGCCTGCGCATCAGCTGTCCGACCGCTGTGGGAGGATTCTTTCTCGCTCCCCTACTGCCGCTATTCATGCGGCAATATCCCGATGTCAAGATGGAATTCGATTTGACAAATCGCCAAGTGGACGTGATTCGTGAGGGCTACGACATTGCCTTTCGGGTGCGGTCGACCGTGGCCGATTCATCATTCATCATCCGAGACTTCGGGGCGAGCGAACAGGTGCTGGTCGCAAGCCCTGCATTCATAGATGAACACGGGCCTTTTGACACGCTTGACTCCTTCGCGGACATCCGCGCGGTCGGCAAGCTCACTGGCGGCCAGGGCACGGGAACGTGGCGGATGATCCAACCGGACAACGAAAGAGTCGACATCCTTTATCAGCCAATCTTCGAAACTGATGATGTTTTTCTGCTGATGCGGATCGCCATGACCGGGATCGCCGCGACCCAGGTTCCGTTCAGCGTATGCGAAAGCGCGCTCGATAGTGGCGAGCTTTGCCTGCTTGCGCCAGCATATCAGTTGCACGCTCCGCGCTTGTTCGCAGTCCTGCCGTCACGCCTGCACATGGCGGCCTCCGCGAGGGCGTTTCTTAACTTTCTGAGTATCTACCTAATCGAGAGACATCCCGGGCGAGCAAAAAGCTGCGCGAACTTCGTCAGCACTCCAATGGATCGCACTGATTCGGAGCGCATCGCAGCGTCACAATTAGACGGGATCGAGGGTGGCCAGATCGAAACGGCATGCGTGCCCGAAACTGGAAGCTCTGCCAGGCCGCGTCCTGCCCCTTAAGCGACGCGCGCTTTCGCGACCCATTCGTCAGGGCGGTCTTCGTAGCGACACGCCCGGCGAACTCGGTTTTCGTCGCGGCAACTTGCACAACAGTTCCGCTTCCGCTGGCGCCATGCTCGCCATCCAAGTGTTCGTCGACGCAAAAGATCGCCACCGCTTCGCGAAGGCTTCGCGCCTGCTCCGACATCGCCTGCGCGGCTGCGGAGGCTTGTTCGACCAACGCCGCGTTTTGTTGCGTAACCTCGTCCATCTGCGCCACGGCAATATTGACTTGATCGATGCCTGTGCTCTGCTCGCTCGAGGCAGACGCGACCTCTCCCATGATGTCGGTAACACGTTTAATGGAGCGAACCACCTCGCTCATCGTGACACCGGCCTCCTGAACCGAACTTACGCCCGCGTTCACGTGGTCCACCGAACGGACGATCAGTTCCTTGATCTCCTTGGCGGCAGTACCGCTTCGCTGGGCAAGCATACACACCTCGGAAGCGACGACTGCGAAGCCTCGTCCTTGTTCACCGGCGCGTGCAGCTTCGACGGCCGCGTTGAGCGCAAGAATGTTGGTCTGAAAGGCAATGCCCTCGATCACTGAGATGATCTCCGAGACGCGCGTAGAACTGGCCGAGATATCGCCCATCGTCGACACCACCTTTTGCACGACGTCACCGCCGGAAGCCGCGCTTTGCGACGCGTTCAAGGCCAATGCATTGCCCTGGCGCGCGTTTTCGCTGTTCTGTCGAACCGTGGAAGTCAGTTGCTCCATGCTTGCCGCGGTTTCTTCGAGCGATGCAGCCTGTTCCTCCGTGCGTTGTGAGAGATCGACGTTTCCCTGCGCGATTTCGCCGGCCGCCGTCGCAATGGACTCGGAGGCTGCCTTGATGCCCGCAACGATCACGCTCAGCCGCTGGCGCATCAGTTCGAGCGAGGCCATCAAACTGCTTGTGTCGCCCTCCTTGATCTTGATTCCCTGCAACAAATCGCCCTGCGCAATCTGGCGGGCCATGTCCTGCGCGTCGGCCGGCTCGCCACCCAACTGTCGGAGAACGCTGCGCGCTATCAGTAGCGCCGCGCAAATCCCAATACTCAGCGCCAGAGTGACCGCGATCCACGTAGCCAGCCGCAAGCGCGAGTAAATCGCAATCGCCTCCGCCGCAGCCTGATCATTCAGGCTGCTTTCGAATTCGCTGAGCTCGTCGAGTCGGGTGGTCCATATTTGCCTCGGTCGCGCACCCTGATCGTTGATTACCCTGATCGCGGCAGCCATATCGTTGGCCCGCACCAACGAGATCACGTTCGCCCACACGGGCAGCACTGCGGCCTCGTCCCGCTCGGTTTGGGAAAACAGCGTATGCTCGCGCTCAGTCGCTTCGGTTTCCCGAAACAAACGGCCCAACTTCTCATGCGCGTCGCGATAGATGGCGGCCTCCTGGTCGACGAGTGAAATCTGCCGCGAAACCTGGGCGGCATCCGTCAGCAACGGAATATTTCGAATGACCAGCGCGCGATTGAGGACGGAGAATTTCATCTCGTTCGCTAGATTCAACTCGGCATTATTGACTTGGACGATATTGCTCAGCCTAACGTTCAGCTCGCTTCCAGCATAAAAACCAAGTGCGGAAAAAAGGCAAAGCAAACTCAAAACCAGCCCAAACCCAATGCCCAGGCGGGATGAAACTTTCATTTTTCCCATGTCACTTCCAAAATTAAATTCGGTCAATCAATCACGAACAAATCCATGCGTTCTTTTTCTACAAAATTCTGTCAGGCGGCGGTCTCGGGACGGCTACCGTCCATCGGCATCACATTCTGAATAGCCAACCTTTCCAGGAACGTCGGCGTCATATACTCGGCAGTGGCGCATGGAACGGTCGTGGCAGATGCTATCGATCGCGTCTTCTGTGAGGCAGACGGCCGGGCGCATGCTTTGAGTCGACGGCAGTCGGGCCGAGACGACGCGAATTACGGGTTGCGAATCGACGACCTCGCGTTCACGCGACTGGAGCCGAGGCCCGGGTCAGCACCCGAACTCGTGCAGCCGGTGAATAAATGTACACAGATTAATAACTTTTTCAGTGAAATCGATGTGCGATTCACTGTCCTGTCAATAGGACAGTGAATCGTCACGGCAATCCGCCTGCATGGTAGCGCCCGCACAACGCCGCGAATTCGCACAGAGCCGCAAGCAGCCACATGCTCGAACAGAGCCTTGTCGAAGTTCTATGGGATCAACGTCAAGTGGTTGTCAAATAGCGCCGCGGGTTTTCCATTGAAGATCAGCCCACGGGTCCGCACGACAAAGGAGCAGGCATATTTAAGCCAGCCTGAACCACTTCGGTTTCGTCATCGCACAACACCTTTTTGACGTGAGTGCCCGAGCGCAAAGCACGCGGTAACCTCCTCGATTGCATGGCACCGGTCAGACGAGGTCGTGCGCAGACTCCCCGCTTACAGAGCTCATCCCATGCCCATTCCAAACCAGAAGGTCCGCTGGAATCTTGATCTCCGGCGCACGGCGCTCATCGTTGTCGACATGCAGCGCGTGTTCTGTGAACCCGACGGTGCGCTGTACGTGCCGTCGACCGCCGATATCGTGGCACCGATCCGTGCGTTGACTCACGTGTTCCGTGCGGCAAGCATGCCTGTCATCTATTTGCGTCACGTCGTGCGCGGAGACGGCTCCGACACGGGACGCATGCGCGATCTGTATCCGAATGTGGACGAGATCCTCGCCCGCGGCGGACCGGGCATCGAGATCATCGACGCGCTCGCGCCGCAGCGTGGCGATATCGTGGTCGATAAACTCTTCTATAGCGGATTTCACAACACCGATCTCGACACGATCCTGCGTGCACGAGACGTCGACACCATCGTGATCTGCGGGACGGTGACCAATGTATGTTGCGAAACAACCGTGCGCGATGCCGTGCACCGCGAATACAAAGTCGTTGTACTCGCCGACGCCAACGCAGCGATGCCCTATCCGGACATGGGCTTTGGCCCTGTGTCGGCACAGGACGTCCAACGCATCGCGTTGACCACGATGGCCTATGAGTTCGCCGAAGTCTCCGACAGCGCCGATGTGCTCGCACGCCTGAATGCAATGGCAAACTGATCTGCATCCATCTTGGTGCGCGCTCCGTCATCTCCACACCCTGATCCGACCCGTGCACCGCACGCATGCTCCACATGCACCACGCTGACCATCGTCGACGCCCCCTCGCGCTTCGCTGCGCCACGTCAAGTACGGCGCCACACGCACCACGCCTTGCAAGTTGACCATTTGGTCAACACATGGCACGAACGTTGCCTGAGATTCCGCGCCGCGGAGCAAACGTTGCCCCGTTCCAAAGACATGAAACACACACCCGGGATGTCGAGTGCGTGTGGGTGACTCACATGAGCACTCACCCCTGCTCATTCAAATCAGGAGCTTTCCATGACGTTGCTTCAAGTCCCCGTCATCGACCTTGCCCCGTACTTTGAGGGAACACCAGAGGGACGCGAAAGCGTTGCCCGTCAGGTCGACGACGCCTGTCGGAGCATCGGGTTTCTCGTCATTACCAACCATGGGGTACCGGTCGAGCTCATCGATCGCGTGTCGGCCGTTTCCCGCACGTTCTTCGCGCTGCCTCTTGCGGACAAACGCAAGGTCGACCGCCCGCGCTTCGATGCAGTACGGGGCTATAGCGCCGTGTCGGAAGAAGGACTCTCGTACAGCCTCGAGGAAGCCGCGCCGGGCGATCTGAAGGAATCGTTCTCGATCGGTCCTGCCAATGTGCCGGACGACAACTATCATCGAGGCCCGGCGGCCGGACCGCACTTCGTTACGAATACGTATCCGCAGATCGCGGACTTTCGGGAATCGTGGGACTCGTACTTCGAGGTGATGAGCGAACTGTCGCGCTCGCTCATGCGCATTTTTGCGCTTGCACTTGACCTGCCAGAGCACTTCTTCGACGCGCGCATCGACAAACACATCAGCATGTTTCGCGTGCTGAGCTATCCGCCGCAGACCGAGACCCCGTTGCCGAATCAGTTGCGCGCCGGCGCACATAGCGACTACGGCAGTCTCACCATCGTGCGTCCCGATGACACAGGACTGCAGGTGCTCAATAAGGCCGGCGACTGGGTGGATGTCCCGATGATCGAAGGCTCGCTCGTGGTGAATATCGGCGACCTCATGATGCAGTGGACTAACGATCAATGGATCTCGACCGTCCATCGCGTGATCAATCCGCCAGCCGACAAAGCGAGCACCAATCGGAGGCTATCGCTTGTGTTCTTTCACCAGCCGAACTACGACGCGATGGTCGAATGCTTGCCGAGCTGTCTTGCACCTGGTGAGCGCCCGAAATACGCACCTATTTCCTCCGGCGATCATCTAACGTCCAAATTCGTCAAGCAAACCACGTTCGGCGGGACCAAAGCAGCGTAACCATGGCCCACCTATCCTATGTCAATGTCTTTGCGAGCGACGTCGTGGCGCTCAGCGGCTTCTATCAACGTGTTTTCGGGTTCGACGAGGTCGAAGCCATCCGCTCGCCGATTTTCCGGGGCATCGATGCGGGCCATACGTGCATTGGTTTTAACGCGCACGACGCATACGGGCTGCTCCATCTCGACGAATATGCCGACACGCGCGGCATCAAGTTTTTGCTTAACTTCGACGTGGATACTCAGGCCGATGTCGATCGCCTCGTTCCCGTCGCTCAGCAAAGCGGCGCCACGCTCGTCAAGGCGCCCTACGTGACCTACTACAACTGGTATCAGGCCGTCCTGCTCGACCCCGAGGGCAATGTGTTCCGGATCAATCACGTGATCGAGCAGGCACGTCGCTCACACGTGCAATGAGTCACGACGTTCACGCGCAGCGAGCACTCGGGTTCGAGATTCCACAACATTCTCACTTCACGACGACAGGCACTCCATGCTTCGAAAGCTGCTCACCGGCATCGTCCTTTCCTCGCTCGCGGCGCTGGCTTCGACCGAGGCGATCGCCGACGGCTTCACACTGAAAGACAAACCCAAGATCGCAATGCTCGACTTCGGTCCCAAGAACGACGGTGGATGGGGCCAGGCCTTCGATGAAGCACGCCAGAAAATGGAAGCGGCGCTCGGTCAGAAGATCATGTTCGTCGAAAGCATCCCTGAAGATGCATCGGCGATCGACCCGGTCGTCGAACGCTTTATCTCACGCGGGGCCAACATCATTATCGGAACCGCGTTCGGCTATTCCGACGCGTTCAAGGCCCTCGCCGCCAAACATCCCGAGGTCGCATTCCTCGACGCATCGGGAACCACGAACGGCCCGAACCTCGAGTCGTTCTACGGCCGCACCTACGAAAGCCAGTATCTATGCGGCATGGCGGCAGCCTCGGTCTCGAAGACCGGCAAGCTCGGCTTTGTCGCTGCGAATCCGTTTGGCGTCGTGAACTGGACGATCAACGCCTACGAGCTGGGTGCACGCAAAATCAATCCGAACGCAACAACGACCGTCGTCTACACCGGCGCCTGGAATGATCCGGTCAAGGAGCGCGCTGCTGCGATGGCGCTCATCGACCACGGTGCCGATGTGATCGGACAGCACGTCGATACGCCAACGCCCCAGGTTGTGGCGCAAGAGCGTGGCGTCTACGGCACCGGCCATCATCGCGATCTCAGCGAATTCGCGCCCAAAGCGACGGTGTGTTCGTCAGTCTGGGTCTGGGACAAGTTCCTCGTGCCCGAGATCAAGCGGATCGAGGCGGGTAACTGGAAGCCGGCGCCGTACGGAGCATTCATCGAGATGAAGGACGGCGGTACCGACATTTCGCCACTCGGCGCGGCCGTGCCTGCCGACAAGAAAAAGATCATCCTCGCCGAGCGCGACGCGATCATTCACGGCAAGCAGATCTATCAAGGGCCGATCACCGATCGCGACGGCAAGCTGCGTGTGCCCGCAGGACAAGTCCTGTCGGATGCCGATCTCTGGAAGATGGACTGGTTTGTGCCCGGCGTCATCACTCAAAAATAACAGACCTGCGCGACGAGCCTACACGATGGTTGACGCACTCCGACTCACCGGTATCCGCAAGACGTTCGACGGATTCGTCGCGCTCGACGATGCCCATTTTGCCTTGCATTGGGGCGAGGTCCACGCCTTGCTAGGAGAAAACGGCGCCGGAAAATCATCGCTGATGAACATCGCGGCGGGCCTGTATGCGCCCGAAACAGGTTCGATGCATGTCGATGACAATCCCGTGCGTTTCACCGGTCCTCGCGACGCTGCCGCTCACCGGATCGGCATGGTCCACCAGCATTTCAAGCTCGTATCGACCTTCACGGTCGCAGAGAATGTCTTGCTCGGCATGCCACGCAATGACTTTCGTTCGCACCGTCATCGCCTCAAGGCGTTACGCGATGCGATCGTGTCGCAAGCCGATGCGCTTGGATTCGCCATCGACCCCGACCGCCGTGTTGGCACGCTGTCGATCGCCGAGCAGCAGCGTGCAGAGATTCTCAAGGTACTGCTCGCTGGAGCGCGTATCGTCATTCTCGATGAGCCGACCGCGGTGCTGACGGATCAGGAGGCCGGCCGCCTCCTCGAAGCGATGAAGGCGCTTACCCGACGAGGCGCCGCGGTCGCGCTGGTGACGCACAAGATTGCCGACGTGCAGCGCCATGCCAATCGCGTGACCATCATGCGCGCAGGGCGCACCATCGCAACACTCGACCCACAAACAACGATTGAGAGCGATCTCGTCGCGGCCGCGCTTGGCGAAGCGCTGCCGGTGACCGAGCGCCGGCCCGGCACGCCTCGTGAAGTTCGGTTCTCGATGCGGGGCGTATGTGCCCGGGGATCACGCGAATCGACGGGCTCCAGCAGTTCCAGCGACCCGCGCAATGCACTCCATCACGTCGACCTCGTGGTGCGCTCGGGCGAAATTTACGGCCTCGCGGGTGTCGGGGGCAATGGGCAAAGCGAGATCGTCGCGGCGATCATGGGTTTGCTTTCCATTACGCACGGCACGATCGAGCTGGCAGGTGTGGGCGATCTGTCCGGGTTGAGCGCGGAAGCACGCCGCTCGCTGGGTCTGGCCGTGATTCCTGCGGATCGATATCGGCTCGCGCTTGCGGGCGCCCTGTCGGTGTCCGACAACTTTGGTGTCGCCCACCTTCAGGAGGGCCGCTATGGCGGCATGCTTCGCATCGATCGTCGCAAGCTCGATGCCGAGACACAAGCGGCGATCTCGGCGTTCGATGTCCGTGGTGTGCGTACCGTGACGCAGAAGGTCGCCCTGTTATCGGGCGGCAATGCGCAGAAACTCGTGATTGCGCGCGAGTTCAGCCGCGATCTGCGGTTCGTCGTCGCGCACAGCCCGAGCCGCGGTCTCGACGTCCGTGCAACGGCGCAGATTCATGAAAGGTTGCGCGCCGCGCGCGACGCGGGCGCCGGTTTGCTGTTGATCAGCGAGGATCTCGACGAAATACTGAGTCTAGCCGACAGAGTAGGTGTGATTTCGCGCGGGGCGATCGTCGCCGAGTTCGACGCGCCCGCCGACCGTCATGCGATCGGCGAGGCGATGATCTCCGGACGCCATGCCCCGAGTGCGCAGAGCATATCGGACGCGTCCGATGCGGCGCACACCTATCTCTCACCGACCTCCGAATCTGTGTCATCTCATGTTTCTTAAACGATCCACCCTGGGCGGCGCAACGTCAGCGGACCAGCGCCCTTTGAAATCGTCGATCCCATGGCTCTCACGACGCTACACGATCGAGATCCGCCAACAGATCGGGCCGACCCGGCGGATCGCGATCGTGATGGCTGCCCTCGCGTTGGGCATCCTGATCAGCGGCGCGATCCTGGTTGCTGCCGGGGTCTCGCCGAGCGATCTGGCTTCGGAGTTCATCGTACAGACACTGTTCGATGCACAAAGCCTGCGCGCGGTGCTTTTCCAGGCTGCACCGCTGATCGTGACGGGTCTCGCAGCGGCGATCGCATTTCGTGCACGCTTCTGGAATCTCGGCCTCGAAGGCCAGATGATCATGGGTGCCGTGTGCGCCACCGCCGTTTCGATACACGACGTCGGTTCGCCGACGGCACGCATGGCGCTCATGGCGCTCGCCTCCCTTGCCGGCGGCCTGGCATGGGTGATCGCACCGCTCGCGTTGCGCCTGCACCTCGGTATCAACGAGATGATCTCAACGCTGATGCTCAACTATGTCGCGGGCAACTTCCTGCTATTCCTGCTCTACGGTGCGTGGAAGGATCCGAATGACGCATTTCCGCATTCCCGGCAATATGCGGCGTTCGAACGCTTGCCGACGCTGGCAGGCGGACTCAGCAGCGCACTGCTCGTCGCGGTCGCCGTGGTGCTCGCGGCATGGTGGCTACTCGAGCGCAGCCGCGCGAGTCTCTATCTACGCTTCATCCATGCCAACGACAGCGTGGCGCGTGCCGTCGGCGTTCCCCTGAGACGTTTGCTGATCGGCGCGGTCCTCGTGTCCGGCGCGCTGTCCGGTCTGTCGGGATGGTTGATCTGCGCGGGACAGGAAAATCGGCTCACTCAGTCGTTCTACAGCGGATACGGTTTTTCGGGCGTGTTGATCGCCTTTCTTGCGCGCAACAACCCGCTCGGGGCATTGGGTGTCGCGCTGCTTGTCGCCGTGTTGTTTGTTGCCGGCCGAAGTTTGCAGGTTTTCTATCAAGTTCCTTTTTCCATGGTGCAACTGATCCAGGCCATTCTTGTGATCAGTGTCGCGGCTTCGGACTTTCTCGTGCGTCATCGCTTTCAACCTGTTGCCACGCGAGCCGAGTGACATGGACTTCCTGACGATCTGGCTCGCAAGCGTTCCCGACTTCGCCGTGCCCTTCGCATTGACGGCACTCGGGCTGATCGTGACCGAGCGCTCAGGGGTGCTTTCGCTCGGCGCCGAGGGCTACATGCTCGTCGGGGCGGTCGCGGCAATCGGTGCGCAGATCGCAACGGGTCATCCCCAACTGGCCTTGCTGGTCGCGATGTTCGGCGCGAGCGTCGTGTCGAGCCTCTTCGCCATCATGACCATATGGCTGCGGATCAATCAGATCATCTCGGGCCTCGCCATCGTATTCCTGTGCGAAGGCGGTACGGGACTCATCGGCACCATGCTGGGATGGACCAATCACCCTGTGGCTGGGCTGGGTGTGCTCGACCCGGCCTCGTTTGTTCCGGTTGCGTGGATCCGGCGGTTGTTCGAGCAAAATGCGATCGTCTATTTGACTCCGCTCATCTTTGCGGCGGTCGCCAGCTACCTGTACCGGACGACATCGGGACTGAGACTTCGCGCGGTCGGCGAGAATCCCCAGGCCGCTGACGCAGCCGGGATTGCAGTGCTTCGTTACCGGTTCGTCGCAGTGATGGCGGGATCGGCACTCATCGGCCTAGCGGGCGCCTATATCTCGCTCGTCAGCACCAAACTCTGGATTCCGGGTATGACGGGGGGACGCGGCTGGATTTCGATCGGGTTAGTGATCTTCGCGCGCTGGTCACCCTGGCGGGCGCTCGCAGGTGCTTTGCTGTTTGGCGGCATCGAAGCATTGATCCCTCAACTTGCTGCCAGCGGCGTCGCGTTGCCCCAATACTTCGTACTGATGAGCCCGTACCTGATCACGCTTGGCGTCATGATCTGGGTCGCGTTGAAAACGCAAGACGGTGGCGGCGCACCTGCAAGCATCGGCGACCCCTATCTGCGTGAGGAACGACGCTAGCTCGGGCACGACGTCCTGTCGCTCGGAGATCATTTTCATACGTGGACACGCTGGCCGGTCATTCGCCAGGCGAGGGACTTTTCGTCTACTTAAGGTACCGCGTCTTACTTGCGTGTATGACACGCCTACTTGCCCCAACCTGCATCGATATCGCTGAGTCCTGCCGGGGAATGTGGACCGTGCAGATCTGAAGATAACGGCGAATTTGAAGTTCCCCGTTTTTCCGGTCCATTTTCGATGCAAGCTAGCGACCGCTTAGTGCCCGGCCTTTCCCTTGCAACAGCGTCTGTCGGCCGAAGACGGCGGGCGGAACGTTGTTGGGAGCCATATGAGGTCGACTCTCGTCGTAGTCATGGCGCCGGGCCTCGATGATGGATTTCGTGTGTTCGATCGAGTCGAACCGGTGGAAGTTCAAGCATTCGTCACGCAACGATACGTTGAAGGTTTCGATCAAGGCCTTGTCGGTGGGCTTACCCGGCCGCCTAAAGTCGATCCGAACGCCGTGGTGATCCGCCCACACGTCCACCAAGCGCCCCGAGAATTCGTTGCCGTTATCGGCGACGCACAAAGGCCGCCCCCGTTGCGCGTCGAATCGATTGAACGCAGCCACCACGTTCTCGTCGCGAAGCCGCGTATCCATGTCAACGGCCATCGCCTCGCGCGTGAACACATCGACGATCGTCAGCGCGCGGAAACGTATCTGATTGCTCAACTGATCCGAGATGAAGTCTAGGCTCCACGCCTGATTCGCGGCGCTAGGCGCCATGCGCCGCTGACGTCGCACCATCATCTTGTGACGCCGAGTCTGCTCGCCGCGCAGCGCCAAGCCCTCCTTCGAGTACACGCGCTCGACCAGATACTTGGTCACCTGCCAGCCTTCGCGATTGAGCAGGATCCAAATGCGACGTGAACCGCACTTCGACATGGGCAGGGTAATTTCCTGGGAAGCACGTCCTGAAAAACGAACTTGTAGAGCGTCAGCGCGACGACCACCCGCTTGAGCTTGGCAGTTTCGTCCTGCAGTTGCCTGAGCTCGCGCTCGGGGAAGCCCCTCTTCCAGCGGTAAAACGTCTGCTCCGAAATACCGACCTGACGCGTGAGCTCTGCGACCGGCATGCCCAGCTCGGCCCGCTTGAGCACCGCGACGATCTGTTCGACTGAGAACCGTCTGCGATTCGTGACCGCCTACATTCCCAGAAGGTTTACGTCGTCAGACTAGCACTTTTATCCGACCGGATTTAACGGGACACATCAGTGTGTCGATCATGGCACGCGCCCACAAAGTCTGGCTCATGTTCGAACCGGCTGCTCCGCACCGTCCAACGCAACAGGTGTTGTGAGCCGACGAAGCAACATGACGGCTACGGGCACAAGCGTTTTCGCTATGGTCCGCAGGACACGGATACTATGACTGTGGCTCGATAACTCTGTGTTCTCCACGCAGGGGCTCTAGCACTTCGCCGCAATCCTGGAACAGGAACGTGACGTCGCTAGCCGGCATCGGTTTCCCGAAAAGATACCCCTGCGCAAAATCGCAGCGGAGGCTACAAAGCCAAAGAACCACGTCTTCGTCCTCAACCCCCTCAGCGGTCGTCTTGACGCCCAGGCCATTCGCAAGCCCGACGACGGCTGAGACAATCTGAGCGTGCCCCGCGACCTCCCGGTTGAGGAACGAGCGGTCTACCTTGATTTTGTCGATCGGAAGATGGGTCAGGTGATAGATCCCAGAATAGCCGGTCCCAAAGTCGTCGAGTGCGACGCTCATTCCCAATGATCGCAGCTTCACCAGGTTGTCCCGGACCGCTGAGAGGTTGGAGAAAAGTGCCTGCTCAGTAATTTCAATTTCCAGCCTGCTTGGTACAAACGCATACTGGATGACTGCGTCGTATAGGCGATCCGCAAAACTCGTATCTTCAAGCATCGACGCGGTAACGTTGATTGCGAACACCAGCTGATTGGGCCATCGCGCCGCATAGGCAATTGACTGCTTCAACAAAGAAAACGTCACTTCGGGGAGCAGGCCCAGACGGTCCAGGAACGGAATGAATTCCGCCGGCATCTGCATTCCGCGGTGAGGACAATGCCAACGCGCCAATATTTCGAATCCAACGACTTTCCGATGAGGCAGACTGACGACCGGTTGAAAAAACGGTTCTATCCCGCCTTGCTCCACAGCAAGTATCAAATCAGATTCAAACTGGCTGTCAAGCTTCTGTGCTTCTTCGTAACTCGGATCATAGAAGTGAAACGCGGCGCGGCCAGCTCTTTTTCCTCGGTGCATCGCATGGTCAGCACAACGCATAAGCGTGTCGGGGTGCACGGCATCGATATGAGCAATGCTTATTCCAATGGTCGCACCCACCGAGGTCATGTGTGCCAGTGATTCGAGTGGAGCGCAAACGCCCGTCAGGATGCGTTTTGCCAACGCTGTAAGGCTTCCCTTGTTGTCGTCGTCGATGAGCAGGGCAAATTCGTCTCCTCCAATACGGGCAACACAACCACCTGTCTCAATTCCGATATCGCTAAGGCGCTCCGCAATTTCACACAAGACCTTGTCTCCTACGGCGTGGCCATGACTGTCGTTCACGCGTTTGAACCTATCAAGGTCGACAAGGAAAATGGCAGCGGCGCGAGGTGTCTGCTCTAGCACGGAAGCTAGATGCTCACGGAACACGCGTCGGTTAAGGAGTCCCGTAAGTGGGTCATGGCTAGCAAGTTCGTTGCTTAGTGCCTCCTCACGTCTTAGCGCCAGATATCCATCATTCTGGATGCGAAGTGAGCGCCCCAGCCACACTGAGGGAATAATCAGCGCGATGGCCGCGAACGTCGTCGACGTGAGGATGAAGCGCCAACGTTCGGCGGCCTCAAATGATTGCTCATAACTGAGCCCGAGGGCATGCATGGTCCAGCTTTCGAGCCTGATTTCCCACGCACAGGATAACGCGAAGACCGTTGTGAGCACGGTCGCAATTAAGGTACCGACGTGTCGGTATATTTTTCCATGAAGAACGAGCATGCCTGACCGAGCCGAGACTATTTCATAAGTTATCGGCACGGATACAAACGAACTGAAGTTTGTGAAAACCCCGATCGACGGTTCGGCATATGCCCTGAATCGTTCAACTTCGCCGCCACCAAGGCCCCTACGAGGTTCGCCGCACATACCGGCGTTTGATGCCAGCCAGCCGTCGCGACGTTCGTCACAAGTCCCTGGTCCGTCCCTCAGTGGGTACAACGTCGCAGACACGAGAAGTGCGAACGCCTCGGGGCGAACTCGCAGGGAGGTTGGACGTGGCAAAGGTGTGCCAGGTGGCGAAGACGGCCGGGTCGGTCGGCCGGTCGGCCGCAGGCTTCAGGAGCGCTATGTTGTGCTCGGCTTTGTCCATTCAAGCGACGCCCGCCCCATGCGATGAGGCAGCGTTGATGATCGGCGCGAATGGATGTGGTTGTGCCGCACAAGATCAGTTACGACGGACACGTAACTCGACAAAGGGCGGTGCCAGCCCCTGATGTCCACGTGCTCCGCGGGAAGAGAACTTGGTGTGTATCTGCACCGCATCGAACAAGCCTAGGTCTTTCGCGCCCAGCGGCCAACAGGGTCGCTCGACGGCGGCGGACGGTGGAGGAACAAAGGGCTCCGTATCGGTGCGTCGCACGTTCGGAAACACTTGAGAATCGGCTTCGAAACTGCCTGCCACTTCTGGCGCGGGCATTCATCAGGCCATGGTAGACATTCACACCGCAGTAGACGCATCCGAATCTAGAGGTGAGTTCGCCACGTAGTGCCTTGATCCGCCTGGCCACATATTCGGAGCCACCAGGCGGGACATCGCCCCTTTGGTTACTGCAGGGGTCTGTCCAGGTCCGCATGCCGATGCTGATGGCGAGCTTCAGGTGGTTTTGCTTTTGACGGGCGCGGACGCTACACAATTTGTCAGGCAGCCAGTTGGAGACGAGGTTTTTGCACCATGGACATTCCCTGGACGTGACCCATCGCGCCGGGCTCGAATCTCGAGCAGAAGTCGCGTGCACCGTCGGAGGTGGGCTCATCGCTTGAGGTCCACACCTCGAGCGCGCTGCTGCCGCGAGTCCCGCCGCATACATGTTGCAACTAAAGCTCAGCGTGAGGGTCAACGCGCACCTATCGCACAATGGGCCAGCTTCGTCTCTAGCGAACTAGCGGCGCCCCGTCTGGATCCCAAGATTAACAATGGCTACGTGAGCGGTCACGCGGTCGCTCCAGATCGGTCGGGCTGCCCACTTGAACGCGTGCGCCTATGTCCGCTTTGCCGGCGAATGTTGTGCCGCCCGACCACCAATTGCGATGGTGGCAACCTTTAGCGTCCAGGTGCGGCAGAGCCTTGCCGTGCCTCGGTGCCGGCCAACTCGTCGAGAGCCTTGCGCATCTTGTCAAGATCGCCGCCGCCATTGAGATCGACTAGGTTGGGCGTCGGTATGCCGCACTGTCGCCAATCAGAATTCACGAGATCAGCGCCATAGGTCGGCTGCACGCGAAAGCCCCAGGCACCTATCGCCTCTTCGCTAACAACGCCGGCTCTCGTCGCCATTTGTTCGGGATGACAGATCGAGCGACCGACCAGATCCGATAATGCCTTCAGCTTGGACCGGTCCTCTGCTGTTTCCGGGATGTGCAACGTCCTTCGAATTTCGCGCAGGGCCAGCAACATGGATAAGGCGCGATCGTGGTAGATCAGCGCCCGCGAGCCACGGACAAGTTCGGAATCGAGATAGCCATCGTCGTGAACGGACGCCAGGAAGTATCGCCACACCTCGTTTTGAAAATCGAACGCGTCCCTGTCACTCGTAAGCAAGGCATAACCTGCCGCAGTCGCTCCATCTTCGTAGCACAGGTTACCCTCCCTGTTTCCTTGCGCGAGACGCTGACGATCTCCCTTGATCTTTTCGTTCACCAAGTGCCCAAGCCATGGTGTGACCTCCGGCCCCAGTTCCTGTCCTTGCGCGCGCAACTTCAATGCGAGCATCACCATGCCGCGCGTAAACTCTCCTTTGTCAACACCGCCCTCACGGCTGTAGCGCCCGTTCGCATCGACCGTCGTCGCCATGGCGTCCGCCGCCGCCCAGGTTTGCAACAACAGATTGGCGCAGGTTGAGGAGAGATCCGTCAGCCTGCTCCACGCTGGCTTGCCATCGAGCGACTGCGTCTCGTACGAAAGAAAGTCGTTGATGGGTTGCCGATCCCGACCGAGCTCCGCTTCTTTGGCAGGATCGACAGTCGATCCTTTAGCATCGGAATAAAACTCCGGTCCACTGACGTTCATCACTGGCGGATATTGAGGGCACGCCGGCGCTGCATGCGTGGCGGGGATAAACAGGAACATCACAGCCAACGTTGGGCCGAAGGCTTTCATAGCTGCGTTACCCCAATTTTCGAATTGGAATCCTATCCCGCGTATGCGGGAATTGTGTTCGATTGGGTCGCCATTCTACGTTGCGCTAAAAGCGCGCGCTGTGAGGTATTCTCGGCATGAGAATACCTCTGAATCCTGCGGCTAGCCTCAAGCCCGACCGGTCGCGACGTCCAATGGGTCGGAAACATCGGGCGGAAACGCGCCCACTCGTCCGTATAGCGCCAATTTGACAACGACCAGTTGCGGCGGCGTCGCTCCTTCACCTATCGGCCCGCGCGGCTAACGATAGGCCTGTATGGCAATTGTCTGCAGCCTAGGCATGCCCTCGATCAACTGCGTCCTTAGACTCCGGAGATTCACGGCGAACTAATGCGCATTCGACATCAATTGCTGCGTAGCTTCGGACGTCTACTTGCGACTCCCTCTCGCCTAAGCCGGGCCATCGATGACAAGTCAAAAGCCCCGCGTCGAATCGCCACCGCAGCGCTGCTGAGACAAGTCTTCTGCAAGCGGTGACAGCCGGGCGCATCGGTGACGCCGGTTGCCTCGTTAGAACCCCTCGGTCAAACAGCGGCCACGTCGCAGAAAGGGTAGCCGGCGACAAAGCGTAATCAGCATCCGCACAAATTTCATCAGAGGCGGGCCTCATTATCCGCCTGCCCATGGTGGATCCAACCGATCTCGTTGTGATGGTCGTAGGCTGGCTTGTTGCCGTTTGGCGTGCGTCCGACCTCGTCACCGGCCTAGATCACTGTTGGCGGCGTATCCGATTGAGATACGTCACGATCGGCTCACCCAAGCAACGTATGCGGCGCGGACTTTTGTGGGCACATTACGCCACAAAGTCGGTGAATCGAAGATGACCAGTCGGCGTCGGCCTCGATTGTCCCGGTGTCATGCCCGCAAAGAACCACCGCCCACACGGAAAAATGCGACCGCCTCCGTAAGTTGTCGCCCCTGGGTCTCGAGCGACGCCGAAGCGGCCGCCGCTTCTTCTACTAGGGCTGCATTTTGCTGTGTCACCTCGTCCATTTGGGTGATCGCAAGGCTGACTTGCTCGATGCCACGACTTTGCTCACCGGACGCCGCAGCGATCTCGCTCATAATATCCGTTACACGTGCAACCGCCTGATTAACTTCTTTCATCGTTATGCCGGCCGCGTCAGCGAGTTCTGAACCATCTTGAACCCTCTTCGCCGAAGCATTGAGAAGCTCCTTAATCTCCTTAGCCGCAACTGAAGATCGCTGTGCAAGATTTCTCACCTCACTCGCCACGACAGCGAATCCACGCCCTTGCTCGCCTGCGCGAGCCGCCTCAACAGCTGCGTTGAGAGCGAGGATGTTGGTCTGAAACGCTATGCCTTCGATAATTCCGGTGATATCCGCGACCTTCGTCGAGTTCTGGTTGATGCTCGTCATCGTTGTCACGACCTGCCCGACGACTGCACTGCCTTTCTGCGCGATTTCCGATGCACTCGCCGCGAGCGCACTCGCCCGCTGCGCATTCTCCGCATTTTGTCTCACCGTTGCTGTCAGTTCCTCCATACTGGACGAGGTTTCTTGTAGGGCCGACGCTTGCTCTTCGGTTCGCGAGGACAAGTCCTGATTACCCGACGCAATCTGGCTCGACCCAATCGCAATATTGTCTGCCGACGTTCGAACCTTTCCGATCAAGCTGACGAGACTCAGCTGCATCGCACTCATTGAGGCAAGTACGCTGTCCGACGGTGCATCTTGCGCGCCCATAACGGGGCCTAAGTCTCCGGCGGCTACCTGCTTTGTGACTTCTCTCAATACTATCGGCTCAGCACCGAGGGCGCGCAACAGAGCGCGTGTAATTAAGAAACCTGATGCAACCGCAATCACGATGGCACCGAAACAGATGCCAAGGAGCAGATTGCGCTGGCCGGTGAGGTGCCTCTCTGACTCCAGGACCATTGCGTTTGCCCGCTGACCGGTATAACTCGCATACTCGTTTGTCGCCTTTATTAGAGCAGCAAGCAAAGGTCTGCACTTTGTGTCTATAGCCTCGATGGCAGCCTCGCGCTGGTGATCTAGCGCAAGCCTGTCAATTTCTAGAGCTACTGGCCGATAGAGTGTCTCGACGCGAGAAATCTCCGCCGCGAGCCCGCGTGCCTTGTCGCTGATGTCGGTAGCGCCGGATACCAATGAATCGAATCGCGCGAGACTCGTCTCTACTCTCTGCTCGGCATCGCTAACCGCCTTCTTTTCTACTTCGATGTCGGCTGGCGACGCTACGAGCACTAGGTTGCGTACTGCCATGGCGCGGTCGTCCACCGCCGCTCGCACCGACGCAGCAGCCTCGGCTCGCGCGTTTATTCCTCCGACGAAACCCGCAAAGCGTTCGTTCGCTTCGTTCAGGGCATTGATCGCAAGTCCCGATACGAGCAACACCATTATCGCGAGCATGCCAAACGTCAACGCGAGACTGGTCCTCATGGTCATTTGTCTGAAGGTCATGCTTCACCACTCCTGTGCTTGCGGCGTTTATGCGTCAACCTCTATATCGACATTACAGACGCCCGCTGAATGGCTCCGGCGAGGAAAATCGATAGTTCAGGGTTTACACATTGCTGAAAACTCAATTGTCCTATCAATTCCATGAAGTGGTGTCCTAGCCCCCCAGGATGGACATGTTGCACGTCAGGCGCGTTTCGGAACATTCTTGTCCGGCATTGCAAGGCGCGACGAACCTGATCCCAAGGATCGGACGGTTAGAATGACCAAGTTCGCGCGTCTTACGTTCATTCGATCGATGAAGGCCTGCGAATGCCATTGCGTGGCGTCGGACGCACCGGCATCGGCGAACGTCAGACCGGGCGCCTGACACAGGAGAGGCAACGCAAATGGCTCATGGCGCTCACTTCACGGCATCGGCATCACACCAGCAACCATCACCTGGTTGAAGGACCGAAAGATCGAGAACTCGCTCGTTCGTGAGTGCCGCCGCGAGTTCGGTTCGATTTTCGCCAGCGAGAGTTGCGCGAGCGGCACGGCGTCGTGTTGGATACCGAGATGCTCAAGTGTCTGACGATGGGCGCGGATTTGAGGATCTCCGTGTGGTTCGACGAACGAACGCCAACGTATTCGCGACTGATTTTCGTCGACGATGCGTCGACGCGACTGACGACACCTCGAGAGCAACGAATCGACCCCCAGCCATTTCAATCCATCACTCGAGCGCGTGTAGCGCTTACGGTAAATCGGGCAGTTTGAAGTCGACATGGCCTCGTTGTTTTAAGTCGACTGCCCCCCGACGCTTCAAGCTGCGGTGCGAAGACCTTGTCTTCGGCCAGGGTGGTTCCGATCATGACGCTATAGTTTGTCTCTTGTCGGCAGGTCACCTCGACCAACCGCGCACGGGCGCTCATGTTTCTGTCGACAGCGATGCGTATCACTTCTACTACTTCACGCATCGCTTCGGACGGGAAGCCCCTGGTTGAGCGCAACCGCACTCGGTGCCTGCCCAGAGTTAGCCAGTCGGTGTCGAATTCCAAGATTTCCTCCGTCTCAGATTTCTCTACACGCCAAGATAGGACCCTTCCAAAATAATTCAAGGGCGCACGCACGTTTCGCTATAGCTAACTCGCGGCGAAAGCATGCTGCTCGCGTACACGAGGCGTTTTGCTTCGGCGGCGGCAGTGATTCAGCGCGAAGGTCATCTCAAATTCTCCAACGCGTCGGCGCTGATGACAAAGGACTCATGCTGCACGGAACCGCAACACTGCGCGCAGTGAAATCGATCTCCTTGCGACGAGTCTAGCGGACATCTGGGCGAATCTGTGCCAACAGCTGGCGAGTTACGAGGCTGATAGTTCGCGCGGGCGGACAACCCCTTACTTGGCCATTTCGGTCGCGCCTTAGCGAGCTTGAAGACGTCGTTCTGGCGAATGACCTCGATAAAATCCGGATCGTCGGCGCAAGCTCGATGTCAACCGATACGCTCGATAACATAGCCGCATGGATCGCCGTTTGTTCGCGAGGAGACAACTGCGAAGTCGATGATTCGGATACACGCCGCTCCGATTGACGATGCAGTCGTGACGACCGGAAGACGCACCGCGACAAAGTGGGCGGCTAGCGTTCGAACTTACAGCAGCACGGAGGAGATAAACGCTGTGTCGGCACGGTCGTCGAGCAGACCTGCACAAGCGCGCTCAAGCTCGCCGAACTGAAGACCTTCGAGAAAACATGATGCGCAGAATATTTTTGAGTATGACCGGACGCAGCCCCTCGATCCGGCTTCAATATAGCACCGGAATTTCTGTTCCACGCGCCAAGGTCCACGCCGCTTCGTAACGGTGAAAGTAACTGGCCAGCCCGAATCGGAAGCCCTCGAAGAAGACCTTCATCGGCAGTCGCGCCGCGCTTATTGAATCCCATGTTATGGTGGCCATGGCCTAGCGCTGCCATGTCGAGGGAGACTTTGCAGGTAAGTTCTTCACCGACCGAGATCTGTAACAAATCGGCGATAGTTCCTGCTGTGCAGCCCTGCGGGAAGTCGGGACGGCAGACGAGACTTGCTGGATGTCATGATTTGATCAAATGACACACATTGAAATCAGATAGCTCGAACGCACCGCTCTTCCGGATCTACACGGCCGAACGAGGCTCATCCGTCTGCCATGAGATGGCGCATCACGAGCACTGGATCAGCAATGTCCAAAACGAGTCTTCGCAAGATGCGCCTGCGCATATGTTCTTCGTCGAGAGTCCAAGGCGCACCCTTCTCGCTAAGATAGCTTGCAAGGGCATCGCGGTTCTCAGCACCAGCGGGAAGATCTAGCCGCACGGCCAGTAGGCTCGCCACAACGTCATCGACTTCTACATCCAGCGGCCTCGAATCAATGATGAGGTTCAGTTTCATGGCTATTTTGCACGGATAATCGGCGCGACCTGCAAACGTCAACGAGTCACGCCGTACGGCTTGCGTCAGGCAGCGATGAAGCCGCCCAGTGCCCAAGCACCTTCGTCAGTACTCCGTTTCTGGCGCCCCTATCTGCTAAGGCTTTACGGGGGCGCGGGAAGCCTCGGTGCAGTCCGCCCATTGTCTGGCGCAAACCGAAATAGAGGTGCCCGCAACAATTTCAAGAGCTATCAAACGCGGATATTTGTAACAAAACCTCTCTTCATCGGCGTAGGACTCGCGACACAGCGCCCAGGTGATATAGGCGCTAGGAGAATGAACGGAGGAGTCCGTCGCAACCTATCGCCTTTTTTGACTTGCAGCAGCGCTATTAGCGGGCTGGTGTATCCATGAAGTCGGGGGCTACATTTCAACTAAAAAATTTTCTGCGGCGGCCTTGAAAGGCCTCTCGACGCCCTTACTTCCGTCCCCACAGGGCAGCCGCTTTCAGTCTCGCGCTGCGTGTTTCAACTTGATTGTCCGCGGCATGGGGGCAGCTAAGATGATGCGCGTATGCTGCCTCCTCTTGCCTCGCGGGAGGAGAGCGAAAATGAGTGATGTGTTTATTGCACCGAACCTCTTCGGTGAGCTGGACCGTTTGCAGCGCCAAATGTCCAGCCTGTTCGGCGGGTTTCCCACGAGTCTTCGTTCGACACGTGTGGGCAAGTTCCCGCAAGTCAACGTCGGGTCGACCGACGAATCCATAGAGATCGTGGCATTCGCCCCGGGACTCGACATCAGCAAGCTGGACGTGTCCATCGAGAAGGGCTTGCTCACCATTTCCGGCCAACGGGACACGGAATATGACCGACTTCCCGAAGGGGCCAGACAGTACGCGCAGGAGCGTTTTACCGGTTCGTTCCGCCGCGCTATCGAGCTCCCTCAGCAAGCAGACCCGGATAAAGTTCAGGCCAAGTATGTGAATGGCTGTCTTTTAATCTCAGTTGGCAAGCGCGAAACGTCGAAGCCGCGCTCGATTACCGTTCAATGAGGTGACACCATGAGCGATTACACCAGCACCCAAATTGCAGAACGTGAGCAGGGCGCGGCGGTACGTCAGCGCGCAGCAGAGGAGAATCGCCGGCAGACTTTGACGCCGAGCGTCGACATCGTTGAAGATCGTCATAAGGTCACCCTGTGGGCAGACTTGCCGGGCGTCTCGAAAGAGCAGCTCGAAGTGAAGGTCCATGACGGCAGCTTAACCATTGAGGCAGAGTCTGTCGTGCACGTTCCGGCAAGCCTGCAACTCGCCCACAGCGAGGTTCGCGCGCCTTACTTTTCTCGCACGTTTACCGTCAGCGACGAATTCGACACATCAAAAGTCGAAGCGTCTTTGAAAAACGGCGTACTCACTCTGACAATCCCACGTCGAGAAGAAGCAAAACCGCGACGAGTTGAGATCGCGTCTGCGTGATGCCCGGTGGAGCAGCGATGGCTTTGTTGTCGCTGCTCCGTCAAGGTAACGAGTGAAGCTTCATGGCGCCCACGGCATGTTCGTGCAAAAAACGTAGTTAGCACCTTGCGTGCAGAAAGTTTTTCGCGCCGGAGAGCGGGCGCATTCCATTGCGGCCTAGTGTCAAGCAAAATGCATCGCCGAATTGGTGTGCCCTCACGGGATTTGTTGACAAGAGCCGCGCGGCAGAAATATGCCAGGTATCGCGACAACAACGGCCTCAACGGCATCTTTCCACTTACCCTGTCTTCAGGCCCTGTTCACAAATCCCAACGCGTCTCCATAAGGTGGGCGACACAACGCGTGTAAACGTCGAGCGATCGCGGATGCGAACGATTTAGCGTTACTCCGTAGTCGAACATTTCCAAGAGATCGTCGGGATGATCAACAGACAAGGCATCGACGCGCTCGATTTCTCGCGCGACGATGCCTGCGCGGCTTGCGATCATTGATCGCCTTATCACATCATCGCGATCTACCAGGTAAAGATTTGAGCATTCGACGAGCTCGTCCACCGCCATCCATTGACCGGTCGTCCGCCTCACAAAAAGCTCCGATACGACAACGAGAGCAAGCATTTCCGCTTGCGCAAGAAGATTGCGACGAAGTTTGGAAGGCATACGTATTCCACGGTTGACCCACGGCCAGTGCGGCGACGGCGACGATGTCGCAACTCAAAATACTCATTTGTTCGGGCATAATTTTTCTGCGTGCTCTCTCGCGCCGACTCGTGTCGTAGCTCAACAGGCCGGCAATCAACGACGAGGAGATAACCAATCGAGTGTCAGCATCGCGCGCTTCCTCGAAGTCGGCGCGACCGCCGAATCCCCGAGACAACAGACAACACCGTACCAGCTTTCGCGCCAGACTTTACCAAACACACCATGCTCAAGACTGAATAGTTGCTAGACGTGAGCTTGTCCCGTCGAATCAGGGAGGATGCTTCCCCTTGTGCTTCAACCGCGGCCTCTGCGCTGCCTGATCGGCTTCTCTTGTAACATAGAACTGGAGTCGCGGAGGCGCTTGTGAGGGAGGTTACCTTGTCGGTTCCAACGAACCTTGCATGGGACACCCGTTTCGCATGCCGCGGCGCGCATGGTCGCAAAACGCCTTCGCGCGACCTTCCTTCGGCCGTAGACTCGCCGGCGCTAGACAGTGTTATGCTCCGGCCATCGCCGCTCGGCAGCATTACCCCGCGTGGCGCTCTCCACGGGCGAGCTCGCTCATGTTTTCCGACCGTGTTCGCCGCCGTTTGCTACGACGCTATCGCGCCTGTCCCCGCGAGTCCGCTCGGGGCCGCTTGAAGTAAGCATCCGCGCTCTACGATCCGACACGCCCCCACTGCTTCGGCGCCTCAGCCAGTCGCGTCGCAGGCGAATGATCCACGCGCGGCGCGGGAACAGCGATTGCTCTCGCTCCCGCGCGAGAAGCTGCAAGACGTGCTGCAATCGACTGTATCTATCGGAAATCAGCAGGAGTAAGGCAGATGGGGGCGAAGTTTTCAGACTTGTTGAGGGTGGCTGTCTTGGCCGGATCGGCGGGCAGCTTGAATGACCTGCGCGCTATTGTCGCAGCACTTCCCCCTGATCCCGGCTTTGCCACGCTCGTTATCACACACCTCGATCCCTCTGAAGAAAGCCGGCTGGCCGACATCCTTCAGACCAATTGTCGTCTACCTGTCGAGAAGCTGGTTCACCTACGCAAAATCGAACATGGGCGGGTGTATGTGCTCCCCGAAAACGCCGGCGTGATCGCGCTGGACGGACACTTTCGACTCACGCGCCGCCAAGCGGGCCCCAATCTGGTCATTGACGCCTGCCTAGCCTCGCTCGCGCAGGATCCAGACGTAAATAGCGGGGCGGTCATACTTTCTGGAACGGGCGAGGATGGAGCACGAGGCCTTGTCGACCTCAAGGCGTCCGGTGGATTCGCAATCGCGCAAGAACCGCAGACCGCGAGTCACCAAGGCATGCCCTCCGCCGCGATTGACACCGGTCTTGTCGATGAGGTACTGCCTGCCGAAGACATCGTCGCGTGCCTGGTGCAGCGATTTAGTGATTCAACGCGCTTAGACGAGGGTGCGGAAGCACGAGAAGACAACGACGAACTCGGTAGCGCGTTGTCTATCGTGCAGCAGAAGACTGGGATCAATCTGGGCTACGTTAAGGGCGTAAACCTGCGTCGCCGCTTCCTTCGCCGCGTCCTGCTGCAAAAGGATCGCGATGTCGGCGCGTACTTGCAACTTCTACGAAGCGATGCCCGTGAAGCAGCGGCATTGCGCGACGACATATTGATCGGCGTCACCGCGTTCTTTCGCGATGCCGAATTCGTCAGCGTGCTACGCCAGTCGGTGATTCCCGGTCTGCTCGAGTTGAAGGACGATCCGATCCGCGTTTGGGTACCGGCCTGCTCGACGGGGGAGGAAGTCTATACCATCGCGACGTTGCTGAGGGATGCGCTTGACCGCGCGGGGCTTCACCGCCGGGTACAGATTTTCGGCACCGACATCAACGAAGCGTCGATCGAATTCGCACGCGCCGGCCGCTACAGTTCAAGTTCGGTCGAAGATGTACCGGAGGGGTTTCGCGAGAACACCTTCGCCGCGACCTCCGGCGGCTACGTCGTGCGGAAGTCGATTCGCGACATGTGTGTGTTCGCGCGGCACAACGTGTTGACTCACGCCCCCTTCTCCGGCATGGGTCTTGTCAGCTGCCGCAATCTCTTGATCTATCTGCGCAAAGAAGCGCAGCGACATGTGCTTGAAGCGCTGCACTATGCATGCCGCGCGGACGGCTTCGTGCTTCTCGGGCGCGCGGAGGCGGCGTCGGCGGCTGAAGGATTCGAACACGCGGGCGCGCCGCACCTTTATCGCAGAGTTGCGGTGGCGAGGCGTCAACAAGCAGTGTTTCCGACTAACGCACTACGACCGTGGGCAAGCGAAGGCGATCAACCTTCAGTTCGCCGGACGCAACCAATCGATCCGGTAATCGAAGCCGCTACCCGCGCCGCGCTGGAGCGCTATGCGCCCCCCGGGTTCGTCGTAGACGAGAAGGCAAACGTGGTGCATTTTCGCGGCAATGTGGCGGATTTCATAGCGCCGGCAAGCGGAGAAGCCTCGCTCGCCCTTCCGAGACTGCTCCGCCCCGAGCTAAATGTGACGGTGCGCACGGCGCTGATCGAGGCGAGACGGACGGGTCAGACGATTCGACGAGAACGCGTCGCGCTCGGAGAGAAGCTCTTTACGCTCGAAGTACTGCCGTTGGGCGGCGAGGATCTCGTGCCGCATTTCATGGTGACACTGCAGCCCTTGCGACAGGAAGCGCCTTCCGTGCATGACTCAGGATATGACACGCGCTCAAAAGGAAGTCAGGTTCAGGAACTCGAGCGCACAGTCGCTACGCTATCCGACGAGCTCGAGGCAACACAAGCGCAGTTGAAATCGGTGGTGGCCGAGTTTGAGTCGGCCAACGAGGAACTACGCACCGCCAATGAGGAGATGTTGAGCACGAACGAAGAGCTGCAAAGCGCGAACGAAGAACTGCTGCTAGCCAAGCAAGAACTCGAGTCGGCAAACCAAGAACTGGGTTCACTAAACGACGAACTCAGCTCGAGAAATCAGCAGCTCGACCGTGCCAACGATGATTTGACCAACTTGGTCGAAGGTATCCCGCTGCCCGTTGTACTGTTGGACAAGCAACTTCGCTTACGTCATTTCTCGCCGCAGGCGCAGACGCTGTTCGGTCTCCCGCCCGACAGCGTTGGCCAGCCAATGGCGCAACTGAGCCGCCTGTTCTCAGCTGCTGACATTGAGCGCATGGTGCAGTCCGCCGTCCAGGGACTGACGGAGGTCGAGCGCGAGTACCAAGACAACGAAGGACGCTGGTGGCTGGTCAACGTGCGCGCGTATCGAACCGCAGATGACCGCATCGACGGCGCCGTGCTTGCCGTACAGGATATTGACGAGCTCAAACGTGCCATCGAAGTTGCACGGTCTGCCCAGCGCGACGCTGAGCGGGCCAACGCAGCCAAGGACAATTTCCTCGCCATCGTCTCGCACGAGCTGCGCGCGCCGCTGAACGTTATCGCCGCCTGGGCAGCGGTTCTGAAAACGACGAGCGAACGTAGTTCCGAGGTCGAGGGGACCCCGCGGGAGCGCGCGGTTAGCGCAATATTGCAGCATTGCCAATCACAGGCAGCGCTGATCGACGACTTGCTGGACGTATCAAGAATCACTTCCGGCCGCTTTGCGCTTGACTCGCAGCTGGTTGACTTTGCGGCCGCTGTGCGTACTGTCGTGGAAGGTCTTCGGCCGGAAGCCGCAGCGAAGGGACTAGCGCTGCTCTCCTCCGGGTTGCATGATCAGGCCGTCGTGAACGGGGATGCTCGCCGACTGCAGCAGGTGGTGTCCAACCTGATCGGAAACGCGCTGAAATTTACGCCGCGAGGCGGTCGGGTCGAGGTTGCACTGACAAACTTGGGCACGCTGGTCGAACTCTCCGTTGTTGACAACGGTATCGGCGTCGAGCCCGCGCTTTTGTCGCAGCTATTCGATCGCTTCATGCAGTCGGATACAAGCCGCACACGCGAATACGGCGGACTGGGATTAGGCCTGTCGATCGTCAGGCACTTGGTTGCAGCGCACGGGGGCACAGTAGCGGTCAACAGCGAAGGTAAAGGTCGCGGTACGCGGCTAACCGTGCGCCTGCCGCTGGTGCAAAGTACCGCGATCAGCGACGAGAAATCGCAAGCCCCGGCCTCTACTCATCCGCCAACCCTGAACGGGTTGTCCGTGTTGCTCGTTGACGATGACGCGCAGTCGCAAGAGGCGCTGGCGCACCTGCTACGTAGCCTAGGGGCGCAAGTACAGACGGCGAGCGGTGCCGGCGAAGCACTCACATGTCTCGCTGCGGGCTCGTTCGATATACTGGTAAGCGATCTTGCGATGCCGGGCACCGATGGATACGCTCTGATGCAGGCGGTGAGAAGGCAAGAAAGTGGCCAGCGGCGCATTTATGCGCTAGCGCTCAGCGGCCTAGCTTCGCTGCAGGACAGAGACGCGGCCATCAACACCGGCTTCGATGACCACCTTCCCAAGCCCGTGAACGCCAATGTGCTACTCGAGAAGCTGTTGCTCAGACAAGGCCGCTGAACACAATGTTCCATGTGGCTCTGCCTTCGCCCATCGCTTCAGAACCGTGTCTTTCCCCAAATTTCCCCTGTCCGACATTGATGGCGCGACGCGTTCAGACAACAGGCGAATCCGCTAACTACGACGTCCCATGCCGGGCACATTGACCGCGAACGTTCGCCGGTGAGCAACGATGATGGCGCGACAAACCTGGGCACTTCATCGATGCGCCGGCTAGCGTCGTAAATCGCCAAAACTAAAAGGCACACAAGGGAACCTCGAAAGGCCCTTTTTTGTCCGCACACAAGCCGTGGCGTTCGCGCCAGTTGAACGTCCTAAGCGTCGTACGCCGACCGGCTCGTTCGCCCCTGACGATATAGCCCGAGGCCAGTGCCTTCGTTCATGACCTCGAGTCGAGCCCACGCAGATCCCGCAATCGATCGCACGTCAGCGATCATAAGCTGCACAGTCGAACGCTGCGCCCGATACAAAACTCTAGTACGGTCGTTGTGTCAAATAGTTGCGGGCTGACGGTCGATCTTGTTGAGCAAACTCGCCAGCTCGCCGTGATAGGCAGTCAAAAACGCCCTATTTTCCGTATGCCCACATATTGGCTCGCTGTCGAGCTGCCTCTTTCGAAGCACATTCCTAAGCTCTTCGCGCTGCGCCGGAGAGAGGAACATCAGGACAGCGTCCATCATCCCTTTCAATGCGCAGCACTGCCCCCCAAATGCCGCCATAGCCAACTCATTTAGTCTAACTAATTCCTGCAAACCCTTTAGACACGAGTCCCACTCAGTTTGATCTTTCATATCCGGTCAACTTTTCGGTTGTGAACACCGATCACTTCATCGATGCGCGCGCATCAAGCCAGAGCACGCCGCGCTGTCAACATGTGAGGATTGCCTTCGCGCCGCGATGAACCTACGGCGGTGTTTGACGCATGCTCCGCTTGCCCGACTTTAAATACAGCAACTGCGTCCCGCAGTGTGTTTGCTTGTTCGGCCATCGCCTGAGCCGCGGCCGATGCCTGCTCCACCAAAGCTGCATTTTGCTGCGTCACCTCGTCCATTTGAGTGACCGCGACATTGACTTGCTCAATACCCTTTCCTTGCTCGGCAGAAGCCGCCGCGATTTCGCCCATTATGTCGGTTACCTGGCGCACAGCTTTGACAATGTCGCCCATTGTCGTACCGGCTCGCTGCACCTGCTCGGCCCCGATTGCGACTCGGCTAACTGAGTCAGTGATCAAGCTCTTGATTTCCTTAGCAGCGGACGCGCTCCGTTGCGCAAGGGTACGGACTTCGCCCGCTACGACGGCAAATCCGCGGCCGTGGTCGCCTGCTCGGGCGGCTTCAACAGCGGCATTTAACGCGAGGATATTGGTTTGGAACGCGATCCCCTCGATAACAGAGATTATTTCAGCGACTTTCGCCGAGCTGTCCGAAATCGATTGCATCGTTTGGATGACGCCGTCCACTACTTGTCCACCCTTCGTCGCAACGTCGCAAGCAGACCCGGCAAGTGTATTAGCGTGGAGCGCACTTTCAGTGTTTTGCCGAACTGTCGCGGTTAGCTGCTCCATACTCGCAGCAGTCTCTTCTAGCGATGCTGCCTGCTCTTCTGTGCGCTGTGACAGGTTTTGATTGCCATCGGCAATTTCCGACGCCGACACTTGAATCGACTCGGCGGAGGTTTGAATGTCGGCGACGACGCTAGCCAATTGTTGTCTCATCATCTCGAGCGAACTCATCAGGCTCGCCGGCGCAGCGCCATGAAGCGAGACCTTGGCAGCAAGATTGCCCTTTGCGATTTGACTCGCCACCTCTGCTGCCTGGACAGGCTCGCCCCCGAGAGCACGGATGATTCCCCGCGTGATCAGGGTTCCCAAGATCACCGCCAAGAGGACTGTAACTGTTCCGGATATTGACAACGTCAACTTCGTCGACGTGCTAAGCGCCGCAACCGCGTCCGACCTCTGGTCAAGGAGCGTTTCCTCAGCCCGATTGAACTCAGTCGCGACGGATCGATACCGGTCCATAGCCTGCTTGTCGTTGCCCTGTTTGAAATAGTCGATCAGAGCGCTCGCCGGTTGCTTACCGCTGTTGACGTCTCGCCGCAAAGCTATCAGGTTCTCGTCCACGTTCCTGATCTTTTCATGCATGTCAAGGAGCGTGGCCAAACGAGTCTGTTGCATTGCGTTGTCGGACGTCAGCGACTTAACCTCGTCAAATCGCGTTTGGAATCGGGCCTTGCCCGCATTGTAGGGCTCTAGAAACTTCTCTTCGCCCGACGCCACAAACCCGCGCACCCCGGTTTCCATGTTGACCATACTGGCTAGCATCTCGTCGCTGGTTCGTAGAACCTGATAGCTGTGGACGTTCCAGCCATTTGCCTGATTAAGGTGCATGAAATTGATGATCGATATAGTGCTCCCGATCAACGAAATTGCGATCACCACACCGAATGCTGCTGCAAGTTTTCTACCGACGGTCATGTTCATGACGTTCTCCTGTTTTCCCGACCCCTAACCTCTTTACGGAAGAAACTTGACCGGATTGAGGTTCCAAGGAAAACATTTTTTTGCATCTCTTGCGTTTGATCAAATTCCTTGAATTCCCTAGTTAGGATTTCGAATGATATCGATGCCTTACTATCAACCAATGGGGCTAGCGCGTAACACGTTGATTCGGGTTTCACAGAATCTATAAGTGCCCCGACGTTCACCTCGCTCACTTGAGAAATTTACAGCGATGTGCTAGAGGTTTTGGACGAGATGCCTTGTCTCGTATCGAGTGGCAAGCTTGCGCATTCCCACTCCGTCGCACGCGTATCATCCTAGTGGAAGGTGTTCATCAAATCGGTAAGTGATCCGATGCATTCCTCAGACATTCAGCGTCATCGGTGCGGCGCTCCCCCGGGTAGCGCAACCGACCATCTCACGCTTCGTCGACCAGCATGTCCACAAATCCGAAAGAATTCTCTCGCCGATGTATGCAGATTTAAGATCTGCCATACTGCGAATCTCCCTACGCAACGCGATAAATCCCCGGCCGTCGTGTAGTTCGCGAGTCAGGGCAACTGTCGTTCAGCTCTTTCGGCCAGCAGCAACTATCGCATGGGTCGCTCGCATACCCTGCCGCCGATCATCGCGGATTAGCTTTCCGTTAGATCACACTCAAGTGTGTCGAATATTTGCTGCGTCTCATGACTCGTGGCTTCGAGGGCAAACACTAGGAGCGAGCGGCCGGTGACCTGATAGGTGTCCCTCGATTTGAACGCAGGCAGTTCGCCGCGAATGGGTACGTTCGTGTCGAGCAAGCACGTCCAGTGATCTACGTCTGCAATTGCCGGGAGGGTGAAATTAACGACGTCGTGATGCGCGTTGAAGATCAAAAGCAGCGTAGCGTCGGACGCCGGCTTGCGGATGCCGCTCGCTTGAGCGCGGCCATCGACGACCAGCCCAAAGCATCGCATCGAAGCGTCGTCCCACTGCTGTTGAGACAAATCCTCACCGGCGGGCGACAGCCACCGCGCATCGGTTACGCCGAGCGCTTCGTTATATTCCCCGGTCAAGAAGCGGGCACGTCGAAGAACCGGCAACCGGCGACGAAGCGTCGTCAGCATCCGGACGAATTCCGTCAGGGTGCGCCCTCGGTCATCGATCTGCTCCCAGTTGACCCAACTGATCTCGTTATCCTGACAGTAAGCGTTATTATTGCCGTTTTGCGTGCGCCCGAACTCGTCACCGGCCAGGATCATTGGCGTGCCCTGCGACAGCAGCAGCGTTGCGAGCATGTTGCGCTTCTGACGCTCACGATCTTCTTCGATCCGTGCATCGTCGGTCGGGCCTTCGGCGCCCATGTTCCACGAACGATTGTCGGAATGTCCGTCCTTGTTGTCTTCGCCGTTCGCGTCGTTGTGCTTGTCGTTGTACGACACGATATCGTTCAGGGTAAAGCCATCGTGGGCGGCGACGAAGTTGACGCTGGCCCACGGCCTCCGGCCGCGGCGATTGAACTTGTCGCCCGAAGCTGTGATGCGCTTTGCGAGTTCCGGGACCTTCCCCTCGTCACCTTTCCAGTACGAACGCACTGTATCGCGGAACGTATCGTTCCACTCGGCCCAGCCCGGCGGGAATCCACCGACCTGATACCCCCCGGGTCCGCAGTCCCAGGGCTCGGCAATCAGTCGCACACTGGAGAGCACCGGATCCTGTCTGCAACTGTCGAGAAAACCACCGCCCTCGTCGAACCCATGGGGTTCACGCCCGAGAATGGTGGCAAGGTCGAACCGAAATCCGTCGACCTTCATTTCGGTTACCCAATAGCGCAGACTGTCCGTCACCATTTGCAGCACGCGTGGATGCGAGAGGTTCAGCGTGTTTCCGGTTCCAGTGTCATTGATGTAGAAGCGGCGCTGATCGGGAAGCAACCGATAGTACGAAGCGTTGTCGATCCCCTTGAAAGACAGCGTCGGGCCGCGCTCGTTGCCTTCTGCGGTGTGGTTATAAACCACGTCGAGGATGACTTCGAGCCCCGCCTCGTGATAGCGGTCGACCATGTGCTTGAATTCGGCAAGCTGCTCGATCTCTCCGGAGAAATACCGTGGGTCGGCGGCAAAAAAGCCGATTGTGTTGTAACCCCAGTAATTAGTCAGGCCCTTGTCGAGCAGATAGCTGTCGTTGACGAAGGTATGAATCGGCATGAGCTCGACGGTAGTGACGCCCAAGCTCTTGACGTAGTCGACGATTACCGGCTCGCCCATGCCTGCGAACGTACCGCGCAGCCGCTCCGGCACCTGCGGGTGTTTTTTTGTGAAGCCCCGGACATGGGCCTCGTAAAAAACGACACTATCCCAGCCGAGCGCGCTGCGCTCGGGATGAGACCACGAGAACGTGGAGTCGACGACCTTGCACTTCGGAACGAACGGCGCACTGTCGCGTTCATCGAACGATAAATCCCCTTCCGGCGAATCGAGGGTGTAGCCGAAAATCTCCGGCGCCCACTTGAGCTCGCCGATGTGCGCTTTGGCGTAGGGGTCCAGCAACAGCTTGTTCGGGTTGAAGCGATGACCATTCCCGGGGTCATAGGGTCCATGGACACGGTAGCCGTAGACGGCACCCGGCCGCAGGCCCGGGACGTAGACGTGAAACACCTCGTCGGTGTATTCGGGCAGTTCGATGCGTTCGAGTTCCGTGTGTCCTTCATCATCGAACAGGCACAACTCGACCTTGGTGGCGTTTGCAGAGAACAACGCGAAATTCACGCCTTTGCCGTCCCAGGTCGCGCCCAACGGAAACGGAGCGCCCTCCTCGATGGACTCGCCGAACGTGCGGCTTGCGGCCTTGGTCTGTGCTTCGGATTCGGAGATGGGTGAGTCGTTGTGCATATCCATGTCGACGGTCTCAAGGAGTGGCGCGGCGAGAGCGTTGCGCAACAATCGCGCCCGCCCCCGCGGTACCGAGGGCATTGCACCACCCTCGACGGTGCCCAATGACAACTGCCTATTTTTATATGCTGTCGGTCGCCCCGCCCGAGCCCAAATCAGCGCCCGTCGTTGGGTCAATGCTCGTATCCGAGGCGGTACGAGAGGCCATCGCCTTGAGCACATCGAGATCAGCTTCCTGAACGTTCACGGTTGCCGTGCCATCGCCACCGTCCACTGCGGGCTCCGGGTGCGAAACGAACTCCCAGTCACTGCCTTCGTTCCAAGGACCACGGGCGTCAGCACCTTTCGACAGATCGTAGTAGACGCTTGTAAATTTGGGGTCGCCCGGGAGTTTCCCCTGCGGGAAGTTTGGCTGAATTGAATGCAAAGCCTTTTCAAACGATTTCTGATGGGCAATCTCGCGGGTCATTAGGAAACCGAGCGCTTCACGTATGCCAGAATCGTCAGTGACGCTAATTAGCCGTTCGTAGACGATCTTCGCCCGTGCTTCGGCAGCGATGTTCGAACGAAGGTCCGCCGTAGGCTCTCCAATCGTATCGATATAGGCAGCGGTCCGGCACTCCCGCCGAGTTGGTCAATGCTGGCCCCCCGCCATAGAGCAACGCAGTGATGTGCGAATCGTTGCCTCCCCCTGTCAGAGAGCGGTACAACTCGGCCTCTTCTTCGACCGCCTCCGCCAACTGGCCTTTGGCGCCTTTATTGAGCATCGCGACGATAGATCCGATCACTTCGAGATGGCTCAATTCTTCCGTGGCGATGTCAAAGAGCATGTCTTTCCGGCCAGGGTCATCCTCAGCGACGGCTTGTGTGAAGTACCAGCAGGCTGCGGCGAGTCACCCTGCGGCCCGCCAAACTGTTCGAGAAGCAAATTGGCGTGACCAGGATTCGGCGCTGCCACACGCAAGGTGTATTGGAGGCGCTTGTTATGAGCAAACATCGCGTTCTCCTTTTTTGAGGAAAAGCGTTGCCCGCCACGTGACGCGGCAATCACTCAACGGTAGATACAAGTCACCACGCACTCCCTGAAAGGAAGTCAATGACTAGTGTGGAGTCTCGGATTCGAACGAACCCGGCTAGGACGCGGTGCGACGTGCCGCGAGAGAGACTGTCGCGATGCAGTCTTCGCACGGGACGTGCCACGTCAGCACGCGTCGGGCGCATTGAGGCGCGGGTCAAAGGCGAGCCTCTCGAGTCGCGGGAAAGAATGCGTGGTAGATTGCGCCGCGTAACTTGGCCTACCCAGCGGAGCCGTGTAAAAACCAGCGACATGTCGCGGTAGTCAGTGGAGTGGCAGTTCTTTCCAGGCAAACGCCTGCGTCACGTTGTGTCCGATCATGTCTGCGATGAACTTTCGCGCTGCCGTGCCGCCCGCGTCCATTGCAGCATCCGCCGACCCAAAAGGGTTTCCGGCTACGTTGCCAACGCGAATTCGTGAGGATTGTTCAGTAATTTCGTCGCGCTCTGCGATCTGAATCACGGGTACATAACCCACTTCGCGCGATCCCTGCGTACTGCGCCATTCAGATTGTTCGATATACACGAAGACATAGAAGCCTCGATATTCAAATGCTTTACCCATGCGATGCCTGTTGCGACTAAAACAATTTATCGATGTCGGCGCGTAGCCAGAATTGTGGTCACTTCCTCGACAGCGCGCACGGAATTTTCTTCTTCACTTGACGCAATTGCCGTCGCCGTGCACACGCCGTCCTTGCGATCTGCGGCTCGAGTCGAAGCGAATCCTCGTCCCGAGGTCGTGTAGCGATCAAAACCGGACCTCGATATATTGAGGTGGGCACGCGAATCGCTTCGACGAATGCGTGGATGCAACTTGTCGGAGACTACCATGGCCAAGAACTCACGCAAGCCTAGCGAGCTCGTAAAACCCGCCGCAATCCTTGGTGTGATCCAAGGGGGAAGGCGGACCATTGGGGTGACATGCCTTGCGCCATGGCGGTGAGCACACCTTGCCCCCGCGGTGCGTTCGATACTCCCTGTTTAAGGCCCCATCGCTGCGACGTACGCCCATCGACGCGCCCGATCACGACGCACCAAAGATCAATGCAACAACACGTAGGCCCGTATGCCACAACGATTTCTATCGGGCGAGCAATGGAATCGAGGGCGTCAAGCCGCCCATGTGCCCGTCCGTGTTCTCGCAGTCGACGACAATCGTGACACCCTGGAGGTTATCTCCATTGTGCTCACGCTTCATGGATACGCCGTCTCGACGGCGCTCGATGGTGCTTCGGCGATTCGATCCGCGGCACTTGCACAGCCTGACGTTGTCCTCCTGGACATTACACTGCCGGACATGAGCGGCGTTGATGTGTTGAGGGCATTGCGAAGCCGCGGCGTTACCTGCCCCGCCGTAGCGTGGACGGCAGTTAGCTTTGACTCGGACAAGCTGGCCTATCGAAAAGCGGGCTTCGACGCCTTCTGCGGCAAGCCTGGTGACATGGACCTGCTAGTTCGCATATTGCTCGCGTTGACGCAGCCGGATGGTGCGCCATCCGTGGCTGATCGATGACAGGGTTCATGGACGCGTTAAATGCGGCCTACCCGAAAGGAGCGCGTGCATCAGTCACGATTCGCAGCCGGTTTTTCGAGAGTGGGGACGTACCTAGCAATGCGCCGCACGTAGCAGAGAGCGGTTGGAACCTTGCTTTTCTTGATGCGTCGCTTGGCGATGAGCCGTATTCATCGCCAAGTTGGAAAAGAGTCGATCGAGAGATGGGGTCTCGCTACAAGCCCCACGTGCCGTAAATTCGCTAGCCTATTCCGGCCGCGCCATGTCCGCGGCGACGAGCGGCGAGCCAGTTCATGGCCGGCCCTCGACAGCCAAGGAGACGAACGGCTCCGATGTGCCCGCTCCCAACGCACGGGAACAAAGGCTTGCAATCTCATGCTCGCTTTACTTTGACGTGCGCGTGGAAGCTTCCATTGATCCGTGTGACGACGAGATGCGGACTTGGTAGTCACGTCCGGTCAGCGGGCGTTGGCCTTTGCTTCGCACGCCACGCCCGTTTCGCTGTCTTGCGACAGTGGATTCATGCATCGCTGATTGCAAGGCAATTGGTTCGGCATGCTTTAGCCGGCGAACGGACAGGATGCGTTTCACGCGTTCTATTCATCGTACAACCCGAAACTGCCTACAACTCGGCACCGACATCCAACGCCAACGAAGTCGCCTGCGCAGCCCGGTGCTGCGCGGAAGAGTCGGCACGAGAAGCTTCGCGACTGACGCCAATCGAATACGGAAGTGAGAACTAAGCGTTTGAGCCCACGCAACGGCATCCGAGGTTGACAGTCGAGCACATTAGCGCATCCTTAGGTGATCCTCAACAGCTACCGCCCCAAGTCAAGTCCGCCGACGTTGCGCAGGCACAAAATGCGCGAGTTCATTCAAAGAAAATTCTCATTCCGGCGCGGCTGCATTCGTTACGTTCCGCAACGATCTTGTCGGTAAGACCAATGCACGCCATGAACGACCCGGACGTTTTCTTCGCGACAAAGTACACGCGGTGTTGCGGTGACAACTCACTGACGTGTCGCTTCATACACGTTACGACCTTGTCTTCGTCAGGAATTTTCGAGCTGCAGAGTTTGAAAGCATCTTCTCCGCACGCACGACTCTCGTCGTCGCGTTGATCCGCGTGTGCGCCCGCTGCGGCAAGAGCCTCGCAGCAACCGACGGTTCCAGATAACGACGTCGTACTGAGATTCATTGCGATGGCCCCATGAACGACACCAACGTGGCATCCACAATTTGCTATCAGCGGTTTATGCCCGTTCTGGCCGCGTCTACGCTCAGGACAATAGACCGCGCTAACCCGTGGGCACTGTCCGCGTCCGCTTTGCGCGCAACAGCGTGCCATCAGCGCAATTGGGACGTTGAGAAGCGCGCATTGTGCGATGCGAGACCGGGCTAACCCGCGAGGCATCCGCAGTACGCAAGTCTGCGTCAGCAAATCCACCGCTCATCGCGCAGATGCAGAGGCGCAGTTGCCGCTACGTTTGGCCCTCCATTTACGACGGCGACGGTAGTCCACCTCGCGCTGACATCGAGGCCCGGCAATCGAAAGTTATCGTCGGCTGGAGTATGCATTCCGTTCCTGAGAACGGCGAACCAGATCTTAGAAGAATCTAGGCCTGTTTCGATCGCCTTCGCTCCCGATTGCACTACGATTCTTTCGGATGTTCCAGAAAGAATCGGAGCATTTCTGCGCTTGCATCAGGCCCGCGTGGATCCGTGAACGTTCCCTGCGCATTGCCACCCGACCACGCATGCCCAGCACCATGCACGATCCATAGCTCTGCGTCGATGCCATTGCTTGATATTATCCGCGAGGCCTTGGAGGCACGATTACCTGCTTTCTGCGCGCGTATCCCACCGTCGATGTCCAGCCTCGCGTCGAAGCCCTGTGCGATTCGCATGGCATTAGCGACATTAACCGTGGTATCCGCGTCTCCGTGAAACACGATCATCGGTCGACGAGGTGCGTGTGTCTCGTGGCCAGCGCGCCCCATCCATGGATGGCGTCCACCCTTCATGGCCGCAAGCGCGGAGGGCAAATCGTGCGCGCATCGCGCTGGGAGACCCGAATGCACGCCGGCAGCGGCGAAGACGTCGGGATAGGCGTCAACTATATTTGCCGCCATCGCTCCACCCGCAGATAAACCAGCGATGAAGACACGGTCCCGATCGACATTGAGCGTCGAAGCAATTTCGCGCGCAATTCCTACGATCAGTGAAGCCTCACCGCTCTCGCGAGTTTGATCCTCTGGTTTGAACCAATTCCAGCACTTGGATGGGTTTGCCTGGGCTGGCTGCTCAGGATACGCAACGAGACATCGATGTCGTTGAGCAAGCGCGTCCATCTGCGTGCCAGCGGCGAAATCGTCAGCGCTCTGCGTGCACCCATGCAACATCACGATCAGCGGGAGCGCATCGTCGTTTTCACGCGGCGGCACATATAACCGATATTTACGGCTGCCAGCGGCGTTCGAATATCTATGCGTGCTGACATGCCCGAGATCCTCTACATCGACGCACTCTTCTGCCGCGCCGAACGCGAAACGCTCGTTCGCCGTATTCGCAAATGACGGGAGTGACGCGCCCTGCCCAGTTTGATGCGAATCGACGTCATACATCTTGTCGGCGACGTTGGCGTGCAACGCACGTTGAATGGCTTCCGTCGCCTTGGCGGGACCATGTTCGCGCAGTAACGCCATCGCGCCGCGCATAGAACTCAAAAATCCTTCGTTCAATTTCATCGCATTTTTCCCCGTTCCTGGGTAACGATCCGGCTAGCGAAATCTATCGGCGAGCGCAGCCTTAACGGCAGGCGACGCGTGAAACGCTCCGAGAACCACCACACTTTCGATGGTTGCGAGGGCGAGTTCGGGCGAGACATCCGGTGCGATGCTGGCGAGGCCCAGCACATGGATATTCAGGCGCTGGTGGGCAGCGCGAACCGCCTCGAGGTCCTGTTTGGAGAAATGCTGAAGCCCCAAGACCAGCGCGCGCCGCGTGACGGTTTCGCGCACCACCTGCGCGTGCAACGAAAGATGGTTGCGAATCGCCGTTCGGATCACGTCGCTGCGGTTAGCGTAAAAGCCCTCTTCGACCAGAAGATCGATTTGGCCGAGATCAACCGGGCCCAAGTTGATCGTGATCTTTTCTGAGTCACCGATTTTCGGCCCGGTCGTCAATTTTTTCACGATTCCATCCATTCGCCATCCATATGGATGGTTATAGGCGGGTTTTCGACGCAGTGCAACAAATACTTTTGGGGTCAGACCATCTTATCGGGCGCTATGCCGGGCGGCGAAATGGGGGAGTCATTTCCCAACCGAGCCGAGGTGTTCGCGCGACCGCTGTCCTCGAGCGATGCTCGATTTCACGCTCTATATCCAGGCGCGATCCTCCCGGAGGTCTGACCACAGGCGCAGTCGAGCTCAACTCGGTGACGTAGCCCGAGCATGGCCGCTAGTACATCCTGTTGCAGTCGCTTGCTTTTTCGCAACCAAGGGAACGCGCGGGCGCGAGGCCCCTTCCGGTGGAGTACGGAAAGTTTCAGACCAACTCGCTTGCCTTTAGCACGGCGCGCTGTCCATCCGGTGGTACCGGCATGCTGCCGACTACGCGCACAATCAGCTGTTGGTTGAGCTTGAACGCTAGCAGCATTGTTGTCTCGATACTCGGCGCCAGGGCGCTCGCGCGGCCTCAAATGAAAGCGTACAACCTACATACCCGCGGTCGAACCCGTAAGCCGAGAAGAGCACACCTTCAGTCGGCGAATAGAGTGGTGCTGTCAGTGCGAGGTCGGTCATGATTGCCTCGATTGGCTGCGCCGAGACTCGCCGCATGCGGCATAGCTTTCGCTGGAGCGACGCTCGACCAAGGCGTAAGACCGCTCGCCTTGTTGGAGTCCACCAGCCGCAGCACACGCGATCCGTCTCCGAACAACAAGCACTCGAATTCGATTCCATGGCGGAAGGACGGGACACCGCTTTCGAAGAGTCCTCGCTCGATCGTGAACTGTAGCCGGCCCTCTTTTAAAAGCTCGAGAGTGCTGTCTCTACTGTTGCCGGATATGCCCCATCGATTCATTAGGGTTGCTGCAATATCGGCGTCATGAACCATGGTTCGCCTCCCAGATTGTGCGGCTGAGACCTACAGGTTGGTGTGATGCTTGCGCCAGCGTAACAAATTTGATGCAGTGCAATATTCCGAAATACCCGTCCGACGGAGATTGTTCTTCCATTTGCGAGGATGCAGAACGGCGGGCCGATTCGGTAGGGTCGAATTTCGGTCGTGTGCGGTACATGTCGCGAGGAAAATACTGTATTTTTGTACAGTATATCGCCGATTTCAAACCATGCGCCGAGAACCCCTTATCGCAGCCAGGCTCGCGAAAATTGACGACGTCGATTCGTCGGTCATGTTGGAGCTTCGCTGGGAAGTCCACAGGCTGCGTGCGACGATTCGCCGGGCCGAATAGGTAAGACGCATGTGTAACGGTGCGCCGGCGGGCGTTTCAAACCAGTCGTGGGACTCGTACGTAGAGTTGCTCGAACGCGAACCGGCGTTGAGTGGTCCCCCGACGCAGCGGCAACGAAACAAGATTGACCGAGCGCTCCACCAGCTGAGAGCGACCCGAAGTCCGCGTTAAACCTGGTGCGTCATGCTCCCGATTACGCAGGCTGGTACTGTCAACGCCGAATCGCGACAAACTACAAACGCGGTGGCGTTCACCCTCAGCCCCACTCGCGGGCGCGGACCCACGCATGCGCCCAAGCGATACCGACTTCCTGCGCGGATGCGCTCGGTTCGCGGCTCGAATCGCAACGCTGCAGCGTCACTCACGCCTCTAACCGCGACGATACGCACTCAGCCCTTTCGGGTTACGGGAAAAGTCTGGGATTCGCTGCTTAACCAATTCAAGTTTTTTCCGCATCCCCCGGCCGTCCCGCTGGGGCAACTATGGATGCACGTCAACGGCTAACAACGACCGGGATGCACCGATGGTCCGGGACAGCAACGCAGGAGCAAAAATCACCCGCTGCTAGATGTGTCTCAAATCGGTGAACAGAGGTCTAGACAGCCTTCTCTAGCAAGCGTTTGGGGTTGAATTGCCCCACGGTAGGGCGCGTCGAAAATCGAAACGTGGGACGCTTCTGTTATTCGCGGCCAGAAAGCGCAGTCGATTCATCGCCGACCGGACAGCCGATAAAGGCTCGAATAAGCTAGACAAATCTGTCTTGCTCCTGAATGCTAGTTTATAACGGCGCATCAGCGCCGTCTGCTAGGCCGCACGAATCCTCGGGTGTTAGTTGCAACGAGCACGTCTTGTCATCCGTCGTGTCACTGACTTTCCCACGATAAAGATGCGTGGTCCGGGACGATAAAGTAGTGAAATGGAGGCTCGGTTTGAAGCGCTATGTAACGTCAGCCGAACGTCGGAGAATTAGCACGCGTTTGCGATGATTCCGGCGGTACGATTTCCGTCCTCCTCGGTCGCATGCAGACGTACATCGCGGTACCATCGAACACCGCGTGTTTCCCACTGAAATCACGAACCGCTTCGCACACACTCGCACTGCAGTTCCAGCGCGCAATCTTGGGACAAGGACGTAAATTGCAAACTCACAAGCGCATCTGGGCCGCAATCCATCTACAGAGGTGGTCCAACAACTGCGCGATCGACATTGGCGACACGCGAAGGGTCGACGTCACCGACCATGTGCTCGATCTCACTTTTTCTGAAGTGCAAGCTTTACGCGACGACGACGAGACGACCGATGTTCTAATTGCCGCCCGCAGCGCCGAACTCAGTGACTTCGATGGGCCCTTCAGCGTGCATGTGACGCGTCAAATCGCTGAATTCTTCGGCGTCGAGCAACTGAGCGACATCACTCCTGCGGTCTTTGCACAGGCAAGGGGGCGAAACTAGTTCGACTGCGCAGAGCACACGCGCGCTACCAGTGGTAGCCGCGAGTGATCCGCGAGTCGAATGAAACGTACCGGCGATGGTTTCATCTTTGCGCATTCCATTCGGAGTCGCGAGAGCCGCCTCGTGATTGACCGGTTGAAACTACGGATTGGAAGGTCGGGCCGTGACTTACGGCTATCGCCGTCCAAGCATCGCGGGAATTCCCCTCTCGTCAGGAAAGGAAGGTAGTCAGGCCGGCAAGCGAACCAGTATGCATCCGAGGTAGCTGCCAGTCGATCAATGTTGCCCTGAATCCACACGCTGCGCTTTGAGAGCCGCTCCGCACAAAGGCGCCTGTGCGCGACGACCGAACGTTAAGCGCAGGATTTGTCTCGCTCAGATGCAGCTTCCATTCCATTGCGCGGGCAGACAGGCTCATGGCGGAGTACATACTCTGGTGAGCCCCGCCCCAGTGAAAGGCGAAGGCGCAATATTCTCAGCGCCGCTTTCGTGTGCGAGTCAATTCGCGACAACGGACTCCGCTCGGCGTTTTCGCGATCGAATACTTTGCCACTCGCATTGCCCACCAACTGTTACTCATCCAAACGAACTAGTTCCCCGTCAACGTCATCAGCACGTCCGCGTACCAAGCGCTATTCAGGCCAAGCGAATCGTCTGCATCGACGTCACGACTACTCATGTCGATGCTCGAAGAGTGGACGCCCAGCAACATCCATGGAAGCTCACTGTCTGTTGTGAGGGCAGATTCGTCGCGCGCGACAACGGGAGCGCCGCTTGTTCCACGGTGCATTCGCGCATCCGTGACAAACACGCCGTTTCCCTGAAACCGGAATCCAAACGCGGAGGCAAGAATTCCATGGCGAGCGACGGGAAGATGATGGAGAGTATCGTGAAATCCTAATGGAAAGCCCACGATCAGAATGGACGAACCTATTTCGATTCCGCCTCGAGGCACGAGCAGGTGCTGCGGCTCGAAGAAGCAAATGAATGAGCGCGGAGGTAAGACATCGCGATTGATTTCCACCACCGCAACATCTACCGTTCCTCCGCCGTCTTCGGCCTGCCGCCACAGCCCCACCCCATCGTTATACAAGGGGATCGAGAACCATATGGATTGGCCAAGATTGCGAACGTCAATGTGCAGTTCAATCTCCACTGCGTCCGGCAAGTGACCGCTATCTTCGTCACACAGCACATGTCGGCTCGTCACGAGAAACAGACGCCCCGACCTCTTGAAAAAGAATCCGCTGGCGTTTGTGAGTATCTGTCGATTCCCGAGCGTCCGAATTCGGACGACGGCAAGTAACAACGAGTCCGGCCGACACTCCACACCACTTTCGCCAAGAGACGTCGGCGTCGTTGCGCTAGCTTCGTGATTCGACGAAATCGAATCCCTGTTGCCGTCGTGTACTCGGCTCGGCGGCGACATCAAGTCTCGCAGCGCCTCATGCTCAGGGCCCGAGCGGTCGCCGGACAAAAAGGCTTTCACGCTCGTCTCGGATGCACCTCCGCCTGAGGCATGGTTTGGCACATGCGTCACACGCAACTCACCACCTGATGTGCGACTGAGCAACCACTCGTCGCCGTTCGAGCTCACATAGAATTTCACGCTTCACCCTCGTTTGCACGGCACCTGATACTTCGACAATGGCCAGCTCGTCGCTCGCTCGGGTGAAGCACACTCTTCTAGCGGCTTTTCGTCCCTTTCGCCACAGGCTTTGTGGCTTTGACTGGAAAAATCAACTTGGAAAGCACCGCCGGCTTCGCGGGCTGTTTGGGTTTTTTCGGCTCGCGATTGCTACGAAGCTGGCCCTTGGCCATGATCATCTCCCCAAGTGGCTCGCCGACGATCGGCAAGTCGTGGCTAGTGTGTGCCGAAGCCCGTGTTCTGTCGCAGAATACTTTGTAAGTTCGATCCCGAGCGCGGTGGCATCGAACGGACCCGATATCGATTGACAGTCTTCGCGACGGGGCCGTACAGTCAGTTGTCATCACGCACAAAAAAAGCGTATCGCACGTCGACAGAGACATGCCGATCGCATCCAGCACGTCGTCAATTCGCATCCCTTGCGCCCCTCTTGGGTTCCCGTCACTGAGTCCGCGGGACATGTCTTGGTGGCTGCACTTGGACTACCTCACTCGCATGACAGCGAGCTGATTCCACCGCTGTTCCGCGCAGACTTTGGCGCGCGATTCTTGGACCGCAGCTGCTGCACGCTGTTCGCGCTGCCGACGCAAAGCTGATAGCTAAAAGGTCAACTGATAGCTCGGCGATTCACGTCATCGATACCCAGGTCATGCCAGTCGACGCAACTCGGTCACGATCGGCCGACACAACTTGGGAGGCATATAGGCTTACATACAGCTGCTATGCGCAGCGTGTTAGGGAGAGTCACCTCGTGGAACGAAAGACGGTTGCGTACCTCGGTTCCGAGCTGCACGTTGTCGTAGCCCATGACGTCGAGTCCGGGTTTTATATCGCGACGCAGGCCCTGCGCATGACCGATCGCGGTGGGTATTGCTCTGTTCCACCGCCATCCGCGCGGTTCCGCTCGGCGTCCGAGGCCTTCGCAGATGCATTCACGCGATTGCGTAAGGCGGCTGACGCGCGTTTTCGTATTGGAGAGAATGCCGGACGACGTGGCGGCTCTCGCTCATGAATGCAATTGCCGACGCACACACTCCTTTCGGTAGGAGAATCGACGTCACGGATCCGTGTTACGGATAAATCGGAAAGCGTGCTCGGCGCCATCGGCGCTGCGCGTTTCCGTGCGAAGGCCAGCGGTGGCCGACTGGAAGGACGCAATGAAAGCACGGCCCAGTATTGCGCGTGAGCATCATCGCTGCCGCATGGAGTACAGCGGAGAGTTGGCGAAGCATTCTTCTCACATCGGTAGCAGGCTGTCCCCCGAAAATATCGCCAGCGAGGTCGACGACACGATCGCCGTGTTTCTTGCCCGCCACGCCGCCTCTGATCTGATCCACTTTTTGTCGCTCCTGCGCGAGCTGCTGGAAGAGCGCGGACGCGGCGAGGCTGTCCGTGTGCTGTCGGGAAGGCTTGACACGCTTATGCCGACGGCCGCCATTGCGAAATCTAGGGGGAGCTAGTGGCGCAGCGAGAACGTTCTCGAGACTACGATCCTCCTGATCGAAGCAAGATGGCCGCGCGGCGGAGAGCCTACGAGATGCTGCGCAATCGACCAACGGACTATTGAGCGATTTGCGCGTATCGTCCGTACCGGATACGACGACAGTTTGATGCGGACGATCTCGATCAATTCTTCCCATAGCACTCGCTCTCAACGTGTCAGGGAGTCTGGCCGAAGGCCAGCGAGAAAATACGCCAGGCGGGTGAGTCACCCGCCCCATGACACACCTCGGTTACTTCGACATCGCGCCCGATGCAGGATGGTCCATGCCCATCGCGTCGTTCTTCTTCATCTTGCTGTCCTTGTTCATCTTGCTGTCCTTCTTCATCGCGTCTTTGCCCATCGCGTCTTTGCCCATTGCATCCTTGCCCATTGCATCGTTTGCCATTGCGCCGCTTGCTTGCGCGAACGCCGTAGATGCGGCCATTGCGATTGTCGCGGCGAATACTGCTGTGATGATTCGTTTCATTTCTGATCTCCTTGGTGGGTGATATTGGCCGCCGGGCATATGCCGGGGCCGAAAACTGAATCCATTCAGGAACCGCCGAACCAGTTGTAGCCCTGATCGACCCAATAGCCGCCCGGGTATTTGTTGGTCACGAAGAGCTCGACGATATGCTTCGGGTTCTTGTAGCCAAGCTTGGTTGGCATCCGCAGCTTCATCGGGTACCCATATTTCGCAGGCAAACGCTCGCCGTCGTAGTCGAACGTGAGCAGCGTTTGCGGGTGCATCGCGGTCGGCATGTCAATGCTTTCGTAGTAATCGTCCGCGCAACGAAAGCCGACGTACTTCGCCGAGGTGTCCGCGCCGACGCGACGCAGGAATTCGCTAAACGGCGTGCCGCCCCAGCGGCCGATCGCGCTCCAACCTTCGACGCAGATATGCCGCGTAATCTGCTCGGCCCGAGGAAGCGCATACAGTTCAGGCAACGACCAGGTACGTTGTCCCGTGACGAGACCACTCACCGTCAGGCGATAGTCGCTTCCGCTCACTTCCGGAACTTCGTCGATTCCGTAGAACGCGTTGAAAGGAAACGGCCGTGTGATCTCGGCTTCGGTGTAAGTCGGCGCAAGTAACTTCGGATCGAACAGCAACGCCTGCGCGCGATCGTTCAGGCGCGAGACCGCAGTGAGAAACTTGTTGACCGAGTCGTTGTCGGTGATCGAGCAGCCGGTCAGCAACGACAGGCCGCCGACCGTCAGCATCTGCTTGCCGAACCGGCGGCGGGCTGGCATATCCAGTTCGCGTCGCGCATCAGCGAGAATAGCTTCGCGGTCGAGCGTGAAAAGGCGTGCTTCCTTGATGTTCATGTCGTTTGTTCCAACGAATCAGCGGCCACGTAACATGATCAAAAGCGAACGCGGTACAAGCGCGACCATCGCGACATGCACGACGACAAACGCCGCCATTGCCGACATCGCGAAAAAGTGAACGATGCGCGCGTTGTCGTAGCCGCCCATCAGTGCGCGCAGCAGCGGAAACTGAACCGACTTCCAAATTACGAGCCCGGACAGTACGAGCACCATCAGATCAACGATGACGGCGAGATACGCAAGCTTCTGCACCGCGTTGTAATGCCCCAGATCGGCATGCGAGAGCCTGCCTTTCAGGGCAGCGACGAGATCGCACAACACGGCACGCGGCGAGAGTGGAAAAAACTTTGCGGTGAACCGGCCACTCGCCAGATTGATCGCGAGATAGACGAGCCCGTTGAAGACCAGGAGCCACATCGCCGCGAAGTGCCACTGCAGCGCACCACCGAGCCAGCCGCCCAGCGTAATCGCCGGCGGAATGATGATGTCCCGAAACACGGGCGACGCATCGTAGATGCGCCAGCCGGAAAACATCATGATCAGCGCCGCGAACGCGTTAATCCAATGCGTGAGGCGCAGCCATATCGGGTGAATCTGGGGATCGCGCGCAGAGATTGTGTGCGCAAGAGCGGGTTCCGCTTTCATCGTATCCATGTCGATCACCATGTCGATCGGGTACTTATGGATTCGTCGTGGAAGCGAACGTGGTTACAGCGTTGTGAAGATTTATACGCGTCGCACGTCGCGCGAGCTTTGCTGTAACTATGCCGGGCGGGCGAACGTAATACATACATCGACGATATCTGGAGTCAGGCCATGATGGCTCGCTTATTCACCGTGCTTTGCGCAGCAACGCTACTGGCGACGAACGCGCTCGCGGCTGCGCCGCGTCCCGTTGTCGTCGAGCTGTTCACATCAGAGGGCTGTTCGTCATGTCCGCCTGCTGACAGCTTTCTATCGGAATTGAATGACACGCGTGCGGACGTTCTGCCGCTGGCGTTTCATGTCACGTATTGGAATCAGCTCGGGTGGAAAGATCCCTTCTCGCTCGACGACGCCGATGCACGCCAAGCCCGATACGCTCAGCGCTTTCGTGGCTTTGAATACACGCCGCAAATGGTTATCGACGGCAAGGTCGAAGTCGTGGGATCGAATCGCACTGCGGCCAACAATGCGATCGATCAAGCGGTGCGCAACATCGATACTGCTGCGACGGTGAGCGGAACACGTGAAGGCGGTCACATTTCGGTGACGATTGGAGCGGGAACCGGACACGCACGCGCTGTACTCGTGGGTTAAGACACGCGTCGCGTCACGCCGGTTGGACGAGGAGAGAACGCAGGCCGCACGCTCACCGAATCTAACGTCGTGCGCGAGTTCGTACCAATTGGCCAATGGTCGGGCGCGATGGTGACGTTGAATGCGAACAGCGTTGCGGGTGAGCATCTGGCAGTCCTGCTCGAAGCAAGTGACGGCGCAATTGTCGGCGCCGCGCGGGTGGCGGATGTGCAAGGAACTCCCACGCGTTGACTTTCTGGGCAAACCGCATCCGATCTCCTGCGTCGCAGCCGAGTTGCTGGCTGCATACGTCTACTTGACCTGGCGGATTTACCCAAGCTCAGTCGGGTAGCCTCGACCTATCGACTCGTTGTGTGTCACCGGGCGGGTGTGTCTGAAGCGTTCAGGCGAGGGATCGGCCTTCCCTGCGGAGCGTGAAATTCGAGCCCACGTCTCTTGAGGCCCGGGGACTGCACATGCTTCGAGAATGCGCGCGCCGCCGCCTTGGTTGTTGGTGCTATCCGACGGGCCGGCCAGGATTGCGCTTCAATATACACACAGGGCTAGCGAGCGAAAGATCATCAAGTCATCCCCTCCTCTCCCCCGCAACGCCATATTCCGAATCGTCCGCGATGTCGCCGCTCGCTCACGTAACCCCATCGCGCGCGAGAATCCTAAGGGGGAAGCGCAGCGGCGTCGCGCTTGGCGGCAGAGAAGTGTCAGTCCAGGCGATTGGCGGGATCTACGCTCGCTAACTTGGCTGGAAAGCCCATTCCTGTGACACATTACGTATCATTCAATACGATTTGCTTGGCGGCTCGCAAGTAATGCCCACGAACCGTTCTCTATTCGTGCTCACCTCGCTGGGACGCGCGCGGCCGTGAAACATTGGTGCGAATTGGCCTTTAAAAGCACGCAAACCTTCGGCTGAACGTGGCTTTCGAGCATTTATAGAACGTATTCGATTGTTTCACGAAATGCCGCGTTTCCTGCGATCGCTTGAAAACTACCCCATTTCTCGCCAACGCTACATAGCTTGTTCTCCGCGTGACAGGCGGCAGTCGGTGTCCGTCTTTCGGTGCAGAGCCCATGGCGAAGCGAGCTTCATCGCCAGGTAAGTTTCGTTCGAGGCCTCGCGATTGCGAAGATTATTCGCCAATGAGTTCTGACTATTCGTCGCGGTTCCCTGTGACGCACTCATAGCTATCGCGTTGCATTCCGTATCGGTTACTCGTTCACCTGTCGATTTTCGTACCTGCATCGCTCGCCTGCTCATTATTAGGGACAGGTTGATTTCAACGTACTTCGACACTCTTTGTCTGCTGCTCGAGTCAGGCTTTCGGGCACGCAACGGCAAAAAGCCGATCCTAACTTCACGAGGACAGGCCCAAGTCTGAGCGCGGCTATCCAAAAGTGTTGCGACAACTTCTGCTGCTCGCATTGCGCGAGGCGGCGAGATATTGGCCTCGGCGGAGATACCGTCGGCTTAGCCCGACTAAGGTGCTCTAGTTTTCGATTTTGTTGACCTTCTCGCAGAGTAGGCACATTCGCTCGTTGCGTGCTCGCTGGGTCTTGGCAGACGAATTTCACGTGATTGGAGTCGGTCCAGTCTCGCTCGCATGTCCCGTCGATGTCGCATTTAGCATGAATTTTTTCGATGCTAAGGGCCAGAATCGGTCGCCGCCAGGAAAGTGCTTGTACCGCACGCGGGACGGATTGGTCCGTGCTCTCGTCGGTTCTTGATTCAAAAGCGGGTTACATCGAGTGGACACGGCTTTCGATAGTGCGTGGTGCGGCGCAGCCAGTGGCCTTCGTGATCCGCATTTCGACGCTTCGCGTATCCCCTGAGTTCGGACCTATCTATCCCGAGTCGCCATACGCGCAAGGACCTGTGCAGCGCGGCTAGCGGCCGGACAGAGTCAACCTCGGGTGGAACCAAATTTCAGTCAGCGGAGTCGCCTATGGTTGGGCGGCGTGACTAGCCTCTTTCTTCGGTCAAGCTCTCGTGGACCCGAAGACGGTTTTGTTGGCGTCTCTTCACAACTTCGTGAACGTGTGACGGCGTAGCTGAATCGACCCCGTACACATGTAAAACCGGGTGCCTCGTCGGTGCCTCGTCGGTGCCTCGTCGGTGCCTCGTTCCACGTGCACGCCCGCGAGCCATCCACCGGGCTCAAAATGACAAATGCAGGTTCTGGGTTGGTGCCGTCATTCACGAGAAACGGGCCGAGTGTTCGGAGTGGCACTGTCAGGTAGGTTCCACATGCGCCGGAGGTTCGTCCGGAGATGTCTTTGCGGCTAGTTGTCGCTGGCAACACTCATCGTCAGGAAGTGTCTCTACTAGAGACACTAGGGTAGCGCGGGAGACATTCGAGGATTTGGCAACCGCAGCGGGCGGCTTAGGTATGACTTGTCGAGTGTCTCTAATAGAGACACTCGACCGCCGGAGTCGTCGTGGTTTTTCGTCCGCCCGCCGACCACATCTTTTTAGTGCAGTCCCGACGCGCTCACGCGTCGGTCGGTTTCGAGCACGGAGAGGTCACCAATACACCTATTCGCGCGCGCGTTTGCCAGTCTGTTCGCGCAAGCTGGCGCACGTCCGACACATGAGTGTCTCTAATAGAGACACTCCAAGAACAATTCGAAAAAGTGCGACACGAACTCGCATCGCCACCGAAGTCATGTGTCTCTAATAGAGACATCATGACTTCGACTCCCCCATCCGGCACCCCGTGCATAGAGGTGTGTCTCTATTAGAGACACAAAAAAGCCCGCAACCGCGGGCTCAATATTGTCGACATCGACAACGCTCACTCACTCGCAGAAAAGAGTTTCCCTATGAGGTCTCTGATGCTTGCCTCCTGTTCTGCCGTAAGGACGCCAGCCTTAATCTTCACAGTCAGCCCTCCCGAATCCTTCGTGATCGAACCGGCCTGAGTCTTACCAGAGAATATCTTCTCAATGTTTCTATCGGAAACGGCACTCCGGCGGCCATCGCTATTCAGGGTTTGGTTGATGGCGCGAGCCAGCTTTGTCTGATCCAATTTACCCGTGACGACCTGCTTCCATAGACTCCTGACTTCCTCGACTACCTCTGTGCCCCGATTGCGAAGGGATGCAACAATGTCCTGAGCAGCATTGCCGCCAAGCAGACGAGGCTGCTCGTCAAGATCCTTAACGACAAAATCAGGCAGCTCTGCGAATGCCAAGTATCGATACAACTCTCCGCGCGAGATTCCGAGAGCCTCAGCCATCCGTTTGCGATTCGGAAACTCCTTCTCCGTCGCGCGTATCGATCGCGAAATCTCATAGTCCGTGAGATCGTCACGCACCACATTCTCCACAAGCGCCAGCATCGCCATATCCTCATCCGAGAGATCGACGATCACGACTTTGATTGCTTCCCGTTCGATGAGCTTATGCGCGCGCCACCGACGCTCGCCGGCAACGATCTGGTATCCACCAGGTGCCCTGCGCACCACGATCGGCTGAACCAGCCCAGCTTCACGAATTGACTCGGCGAGCTCGTTGAGTTTCGTCGCGTTAAACACACGACGCGGCTGCCAAGGATTCGGGCTGATGTCCGATACCGACAACTCGCTCACCGCAGAATCTTGTTCCAACTCAGCGACGCGCTTCTGCGCCGATGCAAGCGCCGCCGCCATACCCGGCGCTGTGCGTGGCGCAGGCTTGGCTTCCTGCTGCGAATCGAGTTCGATGTCCTTGGCCGCACGAAGATCTGCGGTCTTGCTCATCATTCTTTCTCGCAAGTTGCTCATGCTGCCGCCCTCCATTGCGCCACGAACTGGTCATCGATCCACTTGCAATAATCGATCAACGGTTGCTTAACCCGAGCAAGCGTCTTAGCGACGCCATCCGCTCGAGAAAGATCAAATACAGTCGAAAAAGCTAGAGCACCATTGCTCATCACCGAGCTGACCGGTACCTCGGTTGTCGATAACCAGTCACCGTATGCTCGCTGGGCCCAGGAGCGAACGACGGGAGCCGACGACGTTGTCCCGTAGTCCACCTTCGAAAGCAGTACGGAGATAAAGTCGTAGGTCTTGTCCAGCTCGTGCTCGACAAATCCGGCGGCCACTTCCGAAAAGAGGGACCAAAATGAAACCGACGAAATGAAGTCGAGACTTTCAGGGACCAAGGGCATCACCATTGCATCGGCTGCCATTAGTCCGTTCAAGGTCATGTATGACAGGGAAGGCGCCGTGTCCAAAATGATGTAGTCATACTGCGCGAGCAGGGGCTCGATTCCACGTCTGAGCACCGACCAAAACTCATATCCCGGATTCTCCTTTTGCGCCGTCGGCAAATGAAACTCGGCATCGTGCAAATAGTTATGTGCCGGGATAACGTCGAGCCCATCCCAGTAGGTCGTCTGCACTTTCGTGGCCAAACCACCTTCGAGCGATGGATCGTAGATGAAGGGAAGAACGGTGTCCTCCCACGTCACATCCTTCTCAGCGTAGAGCCCACAGAGCTCCGACAGCGACGCTTGCGGATCAAGATCGATTGCCAACACTTTGCGTCCGCGCAAACTCAAACCCTGGGCGATACACATCGTTGTCGTCGTTTTGCACGAGCCGCCCTTGAAGTTCGCCGTAATCAGAACGCGACCGCGGTGAGCTCTGCCGTCTCCAGCCGGCCCCGTCTGGTATATGTCGCTTACGCGCTGAACCCACGTTCTAGCCTCTGCCAGGGTAAATACTCTCGCCCGGCCCGTCCCATGCACTTGGCCTGGGGGTAGATCGGCGCCCTCTTTTGTGGCTAGATAGTTAATCTTTTGACGATCAACACCGCACATTTCGGTTAGCTCACCGATAGTGAAGAGGGGAGGCGTTTTTCTTGGCCGAGGTGCAAGAATCTGGTCTCGCAAATCATCTGTCATCACCGACAAACGTTTTGCGAATTCACCCAGCTGCGAGAGCTTGACGCTCCTATCGACAGCCGGCAATTCACTCATTTTCATGGGAAGCGTCCTTTACGATTCAAAGGTGAGGTGTTTTGCTCGAGCTATAAAAGCGTTTTCACGCTTTTGTGTTCGATGCAGTTGAACCGTAGAATAGCGATGTAACCTCTGAAACTCCAGAAAAATGTAGATCTTTCTAGGCCGCACGGCGCTCCACCAACGTTTGCGCCCAAAGATTCCATCGTCCTTCACCGATTGATACGGACGCAGCGCAAGCAAAGTGAGGTTAATTGTGACGCAGCCCACTGCGCGGCAATCCCCGACCTCGCACGCGAGGCACAATTTGCCTCACCTTTGACGAGCTAAAGAGCTCAAAAACGGCTGCCTTTTCGTCCCGTCACAGAACGCCTCACCATGAGACGTTTGGATCACCCTGATTTCACCGACACAAAACTCGAAAATCTGCTCACTCGGTCTCATGGTTTCCCCACGCCGGTTTTCGTCACCGCCGCACCCAATGGATACGGTTGTTCGTATTTCTATAACAAAGAAACTAACCAACAACCAACCGAGAAACAAATATGTTGCAAAAACATATGCTTACGTTAGCAAGGTGAGGTGAGGTGTGTCGGAGGTGATGTTTATTGAGATCGAAGGTGAGGCGTATTCCCCGGCAAGGTGAGAAGTCTTGGCGCTCGAGGTGAGGGAATTTGGCGCAAAGGTGAGGTGAAAAGGCCAATGGTGAGGAAAATTGTGAAGGTGTCCGCGGTATGGTGAGGTCGAAATGATTGACACTTCACCTTCTCGCGGCTAACGTACCACCCATCTTAGATTCCCATTCGAACGCGCGGGAGGGATGCATGGCAAAAGCAGGGCAGCTGGCAACATCCCGGCAGATTGCGCTCGCATTGTTCGAGGAGAGCGCGAGCGAAGGAGTCAGCGTCGAGCACGCGCGATCCGATATTGGCTTTGCCCGTAACAACATCCTGATCCGTATCGTTGACCTTGGCGTTGCGGCCCGACGACTCATTGACGCGGCATATTTCATTGTCGCCCAAGAGGAGCATCCGCGAGACCTCTACGAGGTGGAGCTTGATTACTTCAAGTGGCTGATGCGGTACTCGAGTCGCAACAACGCGCACTTGGAGCAGGTCATCACCGAGGCGCAGAAGGCGCTAATCCAGGCGACGACTGCCGCCGACGAGCATGGAGATCGACCGTTCGGCTCGACTCAGTTGATCGGACGCATTTCGTATCAGGGCGGACGGTTTCAATTTCGCGTGCCCCCGGATTTGACCGGGATCATCCGCGGTGCCGGCAAATCGCATTGGCTGAGTTTGCGTATCACGTCGATGTTCACGCTCTCCTATGCCCGTGTCATGTACGACCATCTTCAGCCCTTCGCGGACGAGACGATGACCGAATGGATTCCTCTTGATGATCTTCGGGGATGGCAGGGCGAGATGGGCGCCAACGCCCAGATCTTCAAATACTTCAAACGTGACTGGCTGGATCCTGCGGTCCAGCAGATCAACGAAGTGTCCGACCTCGCGATTGGCTATGAAACCCGCAATCTTCCGGGCTCGCGCAAGATCGGCAGCTTGCGTTTTCGCATTTCTCGCAAGGATCTGGCAGAGCGCGTATTGCACACGCACGAGCACGCCCAAGCGATCTATCAAACGCTAAAGAAAGAGTTTGGTCTCTCGACCACGCAGTTCAATCAGATCGCCGGCAATCGAGATACGTATTCTGACGAGCGGCTACAACAAGCAATCGATCGCACCCGCTTCAGCCTCAAACTTGGAAAGGTGACGAAGAGCCCGGCCGGCTTCTTTATGAAGGCACTCAAGGAAGGGTGGGTCGTGTCAGACGCCGAGCGCGAAATGGTCGAAGTCCAGCAGTCTCTTGCGTTACGAGAGCAAGAAGCTGCAGCGGCCAAAAGTCACACTCAAACGCAAACCGCTCTGCAAGCGGCGGCTCAGGACGTGAGCGCGCGTGATCGCCAGAACGACGAGATTCGACAGGGGTGGGAGGTCTACCAATCTGCGTCAGCTGAGCAACAGGAAGACTGGCGTCGACTGTACAAGCGCACGCCAGCGGGGAAGCTCACGCTCAGGCGACTGAATATTGATCCGATGGCAAGCCTGACAGCGACAAGCTTCGACGATCACTCAGCTTTGAAAGACGCCTTCGCGGGATACGTCTTTGTGCAGATGAAGTCGTCAAAGTTGAAGCCCTCGTAGTTCGTTGCTGGTCCGCCGATCGCCTCACAAGCTCTAGCCCATCAAGTCCGCGGCGACGATTTTGGCGATTGAGGCGTCGAGACGCTTGCAGTCACGCGCGTACGGGCTGACGGCAAAGCACTGCGCGGCCCGGTCGAGGTAGAGCGTTGGCGCTGAACGCCTTCGTTCGGACGCGTCGTTTGACCGCAACCAGCCTTGTAGCCACTGGCCGCAGTCCTTGGCCGCGCTCACCGGCCACCGCAAGGTAACGGTCGTCGCGCCGGGATGAAGCTCGACGACGATGTCTTGCGTGGGAGCGGGCGATGAGGGCGCGATCGGCAGCGGCACACACGCGGCCAGTGCTTCGGGTGAGGGTGCGCTGGCGACGACATCGCTGGCATCGCGCGTGGCTATCTAGCGTCGCAGCAAATTCGCGTTGATTCGGTAATGCAACGCGACGTCCGCGATTGAAATCCCGGGATGCCCACGCGCTTACGAAGCATTCGACGATGCGTCTGCTCTCTTCTGCACAACGTAGCGCCTTGCGGCTTCTAGACACAAGTTCACAGCAAACACGATAAGGGACTTGTCATTGATTTCTTATCAGGAATGCTGCCACTTCTTGTTAAGAGTACGCGTCGCTCTAAATTCCCTAAAATAATTATTCCCACCTATTCTCGATAAGCTGCGGTAAATCGGGTAGCTTTTCGCCCCCCACGATCAGGTCGCGTTGATCCAATACACCCCAGACAACTTCGGGGTCGGGGATCGTGCGACTGTTCAAAAAGAAAGACATTGCGAGTGCGATAGCAAAAGCACCAGGCATGTACGCCGAGGACGATCCCAATGGAGTCGTCTTCGATTTGAAGACGCGAGGCCGTCTCGAGGCGAACCATTGGAAAGTCGCGACCTTCGTCGTTGGCGTGATTGCCGCTGGATCCGTTTGGACACGTAATCCTCCGCCGTCCGTAACCACGGTTGTCGGTGTCTCGTCGGACGTCCAAGGCAAACCGATCGTTCGCAAGCTTTCGCAATATCAGCCTGACGATCAGGCCGTCCGGTGGTCTGCCGGCGATATCGTGACGCGTCTTTTTACGATCGAGCCAATTCTTACACCTCATCTGCAAGACTCGCGGCTCGCGCTGAACGTGAACACCGTCAAGCAGCAGATGAATGGCGCCGCAGTCGATCAGTTGCGCACGTGGCTCGACGAGGATCAACCGTTCAAGCGCATCACCGAAAACCCCAAGCTGGTGCGACTGCCCAAACTTGGCGGCGCGACCATCCTCCCTGATTCAACCGTCGCAGTCGACTTTACGACCACAACGATCGAGTCATACGGCGCGAAGCCGATCGTTGAGCACTACACGCTCACGATGCGGTATCAGGTCACGCCCGTTACGGCTGACGACGCCGTCACGCTGAACCCCTACGGCTTTCATCCCGTCTTCTTCACTGTCCAGAAAAACGCCGCCTAGTCGGCCATCCGAGAGCTCAGCTATGCGTCGTTTGTCCCGCCTCCTTCAGATCGTTACCGTCGCGACAGTGGCCGTCGCTGGCGCTGCTTCGGCCAAGCCCGGCCCTCACGCCAGTGTTCCTTCGCCGGCAAGTGGCGATATCGGCGAGATCATGAACCCGGCTAACCCGTACAACGGCGGCACCGATCCCGTCACCATGCCGGAAGACGCTCGCATTGCCGTGTTTCCCTACAGCGACGATCAAATCTTCAAGCTTCTGACTGCGCCGCTGAAGACAACAAGTATCGAGTTCGCCAAGGACGAACGGCTCGCATCCGACCCGGCGCTCGCAGACTCGCTGCAATGGGATATTGATACGGACGGCGCGAACCACGTGTATGTGAAGCCCCATAAGCCCGATCTCGTCAACACGCTCGAGGTCGTGACGAACAAGCGCACATACGATTTCACGCTCGTTTCTTCACCCATGGGCGGGCTGTTCTATCAGCGCGTGAAGTTTCGCTACGGCGAGTCGATTTTGACGAAGCTGAACAAGGGATCGACATCTAGCCGGGCCGGGGAGGGGAGTGCCGCCTCATCGGATCTTGCTGCGGTCGATGAGTCTGTGCTGCCGGGCGTGACGCCCGAGAAGATGAACACGCTCTACACCGTCAGTGGCGCGGCCGGCTTCAAGCCCGACCTCGTCTTCGACGATGGCAAGTTCATGTATATGCGCATCCCCGAATCGTCCCAAATTTGGCCGATTCCGATGCTGTTGGAACACGGCGACACGGTTACGCCCAACTTCATTCGACGTGGCCGATTCATCGTCATCGAGCGACTTGCCGACGAAGTGGTGTTGCAATCCGGCGAGGACAAGGTCACGGTCGAACGGAAGTCCAAGCGTCTCTTCGGTCTGTTTTGAGCGGGGATCGCAATGTCGACTACACCCGAAGATCCGAAGGCCGCGCTGCGTCGAGGCAAGATCCCACGAAATATCATTTTCGGCGTCGGGGCAATCGCCGCGGCCGTGATTGGCATTCTTGGCTTTCACTATCAGGTTCAAAGCGAAGCGAAGGCACAGGCTGACGCGGAAGCAAAGAAGGCCGCACAGATTCAGCCTGCGTCTGCAGTACCGGACGTGCGCAACGACCTCGAGCAACAGATCAAGGCGCAAGAGGCTCAGGCGCGCGACGAGGCTGCACGTGCGCAACGCGATCAGGAAAACGCAAATGGCGAGAACCAAGGCGTTAAACCGGCGCTGACGGCGGGCGACTTCCAACCGCAACTGGGCAAGGACGGCCACGTAGAACAACTCGCCAAGGATAACGAGCAAGACAACATTTTCACGAGCGGCTTCTTCGCACAGCGCGGCAAGTCGTCGGGAAACTATTCGCGAGGGCCGGCGAGTCCGGCGGACGACATACCCGATCCGATGGCCGCGCTGGCGAAAGGGCAGGTCGCCGCGCAACAGCAACTCGACGCGGCGCGAGCGCTCGCCGGTGCAGCGCCGAATGAACAACCGACAGCGGCCGGCAACAGCGCCCGTCGCGAGCAGTTTCTGAGCTCTGCGTCCAAACAATCCCTCCCGGACTCGACAGGCATCACCGCTCAGTTGCCCAAATGCACGGTCCCCATGGGGTTCCGGGTGAAAGTCGAATCCAACGACGCGCTCGATTCTGATCTGCCGGGCGACGGCACTGCGACTGTGGCCGAGAACATCTACGGGGGTCAGCGTGGCGAGTGTCTCGCTATTCCTCAAGGCACGCAGTTGTATTTCAAGTACAGCGGCGACATCGCGGTGGGGCAAGAAAGCATCCAGGTCGCAGGCGTTCGCCTGACGCTGCCGAACCACAAAATCGTGCCGCTGCTCGGCATGCAAGGTGGGGACCCGAACGGTTACACCGGCGTGTCTGGCGATGTGAACAATCATTTCTTGAAGATCTTCGGCACGTCGCTCTTCATCGCTGTGCTCGAGCACCGTTTCGACAATTCGACGACGGCGCAAACAGTCGGCCCCAACGGAGTGACCTCATACGGCACGACGGCGGGTCAGGTCGCGGCTCAGACTTCGCAGACGGTCATGCAACGCAATCTGCAAATCCCGCCGACGATCACGACCAAGCAGGCTCAAGTCTTCTATCTGCGGCTCAACCGTGACATCACGATGGAGCCGTATGTTGAATAAGACCACGATCGCGACAGTAGCGGCATCGCTCGCGCTTTCGTCTCTCGCCCACGGCGCGACGATTGAGCGATTCATTGCGCCAAACGAGGTGTTAGTCGCGAACCGCGCGACGGGTGAGATGACGGTCGCGAAGTTGGATGGCGAGCCGGTCTACTACTGCGGTATCGATGCGTTTAAAGCGGCATCGGCTCCGATGATCGGAACGGCTTTCGACGTCGCCAGGGTCGAGCGTTCGTTCATCGCGTCCGGATGGCTTCGGCCCAATGTGCTCAGCGATGAGGCGCAAGCCGCAGTCGCCGAGGGGCGTGGTGGTTGGGCGTGTGCTTCGACCAAGACGCCATTCGATCTGATGCATTCGAGTGTCGACGCCTCTTTGCTTGCCAGCGTCGCGCTCAACGAGTCGGCGTTCTCGGGTCGCCCTTGGCCCTGGACTTTAAACGTCGCCGGCAAAGGCTTTTATTTCGCTTCGCGGCAGGACGCCTATTCGGCAATCCAATACCTACTGGCTGCAAAGCGGTGTGACTTCGACGTCGGATTGATGCAGGTGAATTGGTGCTACCACTCGAAGCGTTTTGCGTCGGCATGGGCGGCGCTCGCACCACAAACAAACATCGCGGTTGCCGAGGACATTCTCAACGAGAACTACCGCAAGAGGGGCTCCGCGGTGAAGGCGATCGCCTATTACCACAGTGCCAACCCAACCCCCGGCGCCGCATACCTTGCGCGCTTTGTTGCCCATCTTCATCAGGTCAACCTCGGTCTATGAAACGAACACTCATTGCGCTTTCGGTAGCGTTGATGTGCGGACACGCGTTCGCATCCAATACCGATCCGTTCGACTTTGACTATCAGATCGCGGCCAGCACGGCGAACCGGCCCGCACTCGTGTTCAACGACGGTGCAAATACCTACGTGCAACCGCGGGCGGGCCAACTTGTTGTCGCTGCCGGCGCGCACCGCGAGGGTCCGTACGTCGTGCTTCCGTCGGTACCGGATTCGTTTCAATACATGGTCAACGGTGACACGGTGAGCGCGACCTGGCGCAAAGGCAACAGCTTCATGGGCGAGCCGGGTAATGCGAACGGAGATCTTCCGGGGAATTTCGCGGGCTTCTCCGATCGGCTCATCCTGGTTGGCCAGCGCAGCGCGATTGATGCGGTGCGCCCGCTCGCAACGACGACTCCGCTGTCTGGCGTTGTGAAGGCGCTCGTGCCCCAAGGGTGGTCCGGCTCTGCGATGAAGAACATCGATCTGACGAACAGCGTCACGTTCGCGACCAAGGACGGCGAGAACTGGATGCAGGCGCTCGATCGGCTAATGAAGCAATCGGGCTTGTACGCGCAGGTCGATTTTGCTTCGAAGCACATTTCACTGCGCGACAGCGCGCCGAAGTCGGGCGGCATGGACTACGACGCAGCGAGCCGCGCTCCTGCGATCGCCGACCCGACCGTAAAGACGGTCGTTGCAGACGCACCTTCGTTGAGCACATCGACGCAAGGCGCGTCCGCATCAGCGAGCGCCTCGCCGTCAACGACTGCGCCGACGCTCGCGAGCGCGTTTGGCGCCGACGCCATTCGTGATGGTGACGACGCGCACATTGAACTGCGGTTCGTGAGCAAACCCGGGGACCTCACGGTCACTGACGCGGACGGGAAGTCGTTGAAACCGAGATGGGACGAAGCCGCGCATGTGATGACGTTCAATCGTGCCGATCGATTTTTCGTGTCTGACGGTAAGACGCGTGTAGAAGTCGCACGCACGCGCAACGTGGACTTCGTCTTCGCCAAAGACAACACGGCCGGCCTCGAAGCGGTGTTCGACAAGGATGGCGCGACCTACCTCAAGTTCTCCGACTCGGTCATTCACGTCAACGTCTTTGACGCCAATCACATTGGTCATGGCGAGCAGAAGGGACGCTACTTCAAGTTCGATGGAACCCCGGAAAAGCTCACCATTGTCGCGGACGGTGCTGTGCTCGACGTGAAGCGCGAGCCCGTCGTGCGTTTCTACGAGCGCTCGGGAGCCGCGTCGTGAAGTACCACGTTGCAGTTGCGCTCGCTTGCTTCGCTGCTTCGGCGGCGAATGTCTCGCGCGCGGACTGCCTCGACGACGCGGCGAACTATCACGGTGTCGATTCGACGCTTTTGCACGCGATCGCGAAGCACGAGTCTGGGATGAACCCGCGCGCCGTGAACCATAACGCAAATGGATCAGACGATCTCGGTCTCATGCAGATCAACTCGTCATGGCTACCGAAGCTCGAGCGCTTCGGGGTCACACGCACGAGTCTGTTCGACGCGTGTGTGAGCGCCTATATCGGCGCCTGGATCCTCGCTTCGAACTTCGATCGCTATGGACGGACGTGGGATGCCGTGGGCGCGTACAACGCGACATCCCCTGACAAACAGATTCGATACGCCACTCAGATCTACAACGTTTTGCGCGGCGAGGGCCGCTAGGGACCAAGACTATGAACCGCACAGTTCTTCGATTCACATTGCTTGCCGCCGTTTCATTGGTCGGCAACGCCCTCGCCTCGCAAGCGCCCGTTGCGCCACCTACTGCGCCGCAAGGGGATGGCTGGCAATTGCTTTCGTCGTCGTCCTCAGTGACAAGTGGCGCACAAGTGCAGACATCCGCATCGCCGATGCCGGCTGCGCCTCGCGTGCTCGACGCATCGACATCGCCGGCCGCTGTGGCGTCCGCTCCAGTTTCGACGTTGCGAACGGTCACGACCACGGCTGTTGCAACCGTTGACGTGACCGCTACGGCGGTGACCCCAACGACCGCTCCCGCCAAGACATGGAGCGTGAATACGAGTGACACCAACTTCCGCCAGTTGCTCGACCACTGGACTCAACAAGAAGGCTGGAAGCTCGTTTGGAGCTACGGTCAGGACGTGCCGATCGTGGGCGACGACACGTTCACGAGCGACTTCAAATCTGCCGCTCGTCGCGCACTGCGATCGACTGAACTGACCGATACCCCGATCAAGCCGTGCTTCTACTCGAACGACACGATGCGTGTCGTGTCGTTCACGACGCAATGTGACCCGACCCGCACTGCTGCCGCTCAATAAGGAAGATTCGCCGATGACATTCTCCAAGTTTGCCCTCCGCCCCGTCGTCGCGGCACTTGTCGTTGCGTCTTTGCTCACCGGCTGCGTTTCGCCCGAGCTCGCGATGAAGACCAAACACGAAACGGACACTGCACTGCAATCGTACGGATCCGTCAGCGATCAGTTCGTCGCGTCCGTCAAACATGACCGCGCCTCGATCGAGGCGGAAGAGGACGTCGATAAGCCGTATCTGGCAGGCAAAGCGGTGCCGCTCGCACGATCGGTAACGCTGCCGCTGGCTCTCCAGGGCAATGTGAACACCGTCGTGCTGTTTCCTGAACCGTCGGTGACGCTCGCGGTTGCCGCTGAACGTATCTTTAAGGCGTCCGGTATTCCCGTGAAGGTCGCCCCGGACGTGTATATCCCGATGGCGATGTTGCTGCCGTTGCAACTGGGCAAGGGTGAGTCCAACGAGAAGTCGAGCGGTGGAAGTGGAAAGGCGCTCGCGGCACTGGGGCCGGCACCCTCGCATGGCTCGCCGCTGCCCAATGGAATGCAAGCTGGCATTGCGTCGACAGACTCGCCCGACTCGGTGCAATTGAGGGACAAGGAGGCGATGCCGCTTGCCCAGATCCTTGACTTGATCACGACCCGCCTTTCGATCAACTGGGAATACGACTCGGACAAGAACGTCATCCGCCTCTATCGTCTGACGACGAAGACGTGGAAGGTGCCCGTCGCGCCGTCCAAGGACTCGTTCACAACGACATTCCAGCAATCGACGCAGCAACTCAGTTCGTCGAGCGGCTCGGTCCAGCAATCGCAGACGGATCAGCCCAACAAGTCCGAGGTCAAGGATCTCGACGAGCTCGACGAACTCAAGAAAAGCCTTGCACCCGCGATGACGCAGGCGGGCAGTGTCGACGCGAACTATGCGACGGGCACGATCACGCTGACTGACACGAAAGAAGCCGTCGAGCGCGCCGACGACATCATGAAAGATCAGATCGGCATCTTGTCGCGAGCGGTCCAACTGAATTTCGAACAGGTTCAGGTCACGATCAACGACGACGGCGAAGCCGGTGTTGATTGGAATGTCCTCTTGAGCAAGGCGCTCTCGTCGGTACCGGGCTTCTCGCTTGCGGCCACGGCTCCGCTGTCGTTGGTTAGCGCCAATGCAGGGAGCCTCGCTCTGAATCTCACGAGCGGTAGCTTCAAGGGGACGAGCGGCATTATCAAGGCGCTGAGCGATATCGGCCACGTGAAGACGTCGACGGGCGCGCCGATGATGGTTCGCAATCGTCACTCAGGAAGCACGAACAGCCGCAAACTCTTCAGCTATGTCAGCAGCACGACGCCGGCGACCGCCACGGCGGGTGGCACCGGCGGTGTGCCGGGCATCACGACGTCGCAAGGTTCGGTCGGCTTCAAGCTCGTCGTTTATCCGGATATCACGAAAAACGACATCTACCTGACGATGGGTTTCGACTCGTCGCAACTGAACGATCTCGCCGAATTCAACTCGGGCAGCGGGGCGAATCAGCAGACAGTGCAAGAGCCCGACATCACCGGTAACGGCATTGGCGGAACGCTGGTCCCGATGCACAACGGCGAAACCGTGATCGTGACCGGCTTCGACCAGACGAGCAATCAGTACGACAAGCGCACACTCGGCGCGAAGCTCCCGGTTTGGGCAGGTGGTTCCGAGACGGCCAATCACACGCGTACGTTCACGCTCGTGTTGATGACGGCCAGCATCAAGGATCTGGGGGCCGGCCTGTGATTCTCGACGTCAACGGCAAGAAGCTCGCCTTTGGTCTTTCGTGGAAGCCGCTGATCGACGACGCTGATCCGGCGACGATGGCCGCGCGTGTGGCTCGCGACATGAACGCGAAGACGATTTGGCACGACGGCCGAGCGCTACATATGGGCGCTCTCGCGGCAACCGATCGCGATGTGCCGGCGAAGGATATCTATGCGGCCGCCGCCGCGCTTGCATCGATGGCCGATCTCGGTGCTAACAGCCTCTTCGTGTACCGACTGCAGCAAGGCGCAAGCGCGCCGATCTTCTTGATGATCGGAGTTGTGCGCGGTCGTCCGCGCGTCGGCTTCGACGTGGTCCTCAACGAGGCGTCGGTGGTGACCGAGCGCGCGCAAGAGTTCGCGAAAGTGTGCGGATCGAATTTCGTGCTCGCGGGAAATAACGAGGCACTCGTCGATGTGATCGGCGCGGACAAAGTTTCGAGTACTTATGCGCTGTCGCTCGAGCAGCTTGCCACGGCCGCGACCTCGACCGCGCTCATGCGTAAGCCGCGCCGCATCGTGTCGTCGAAGAAGCGCAAAGCGGTCGTGATCGGGGTCATCCTCGTTTTGTTTGGCGCAAAGGTTGGTCACGCGAAATGGTCCGAGTACCAGGAGCTCGCGCATCGCGTGACCCCTGAGCAGAGAGCGGCCGAGGCGTACAAAAAGCAACTGTCAATCCAACTCAGCGCAATGTCGCTCGGCGCGAGCGCTGTGGGCCCTTGGTATCAGTGGCTACGGACCATGCCGTTCGCGGTCGGAGGCTGGCATCTCTCGGGCATGGACTGCGCGGCATCGGGCGGAACGCTCCAGTGCGCTGTGCTCTTCAAGCCAGAACTTGCGCAGGCCACCAACGAGTCGTTCGTCGGTGAGGCTCCCAAGGAATGGCCACGCCCGACGCTTTCGACGGACGGCAAGCAAATCAGCGTCGTGTTCGCGGCGCCGACCGGTGGAGCTCAACGTCTCGCCGAGCGGCTATTAAATCCGGCGTCGGTGTACGACGCCAATTTGACGTTCGGCACGCAATTACGCGACATCGCGGCCGCCTCCACCAACACCAGTGTCGGTCGCTTTGGATTGTTTCCGAATGGGCGCGCCGTGCCCATTGGATTCGGCATCACGCCGATGCAGTCGGCGAAGTGGGAAGTGAAGGGTCCGGTTCGAAACACCGAACTCATCGCGCAATTCCCGCACAACGTCACGCTCGAACATCTCCATCTCGACTATCACGGAAAGACAACGCCGGGGTTGAAGTCCTCGGTCTTCATGCTCGTGGCATCGGGTTCTGTTTACGCCAAGCAATAGGAGTCACTCCCATGAAAACCAACTATCGGATTCTCGTCGCGGCGCTCGCCGTCGTCTCGGTTACGGCTCATGCCGGTACGACGGCTGGGGAGCTGATCGATATCGATGCGCAGACAACAAAAAGCACGATGCTGTCGGCGCTCGCCAAAGCACAAGCGAGCGCCGGCGGGGCCGGTGTCGCTAATCAAGGGGGCTTTCCGACCGGCCCAGTCGCACCGAGCTCGGGTCCAGTTGGCGATGCCCCGAAATCGACGCCGCCCGCGACCACTGCGGTGTACGGGTTGGACGCGAGCGCCATCGGCATGAAGCCATCGCTGCGGTCGCTGGTTCGTTGGAATGGCATCGTCTATCCGGCCTATAGGGGCGCGACGATTCGAGGCTACAAGGTCGTCGCCGTGACGGTCGAGGGCACCACGCTCGAAAAGGGGCGCGAACGTGTCTTTGCGGAAACCGAGATCGACGACGGCAAAGCTGTCGAGTCGGCCGCGGATCCGCGCAAAGCCCTCGCACAACGCTCCCCTCTGCCGCCTCAGGCCGTGGCTTCGGGGATGCCCGTTCCTCCCGCCGCAGCACAAGGCGAGCAAACACCGCCGGTATTCCTGCCGGTGCCTATGCAGGCGCAAGCGCAACAACAAGCGAGGGAGCAATGAGTTTCTTCCGAACGCGCAGCGCCTCCGTGGTGGAGAACACAGCTGGCGGCTCCAGTGACGGCATCCGTGTGCTTACCGCGCACACGCCCGTCGTCGACCGACACGGCCCCGTGTCACGGGCTGGTGCTGTTGACGTTGAATTTTCAGAAGCTAGCCCGAAGTCGGCTACTGCGCGCGCGCAGCAATGCATCGAACACGTCGACGACCTACCCGTGTTCAGCCGTGCCTTATACGACGACCTTCGTATCGGTCAGTCGCTGCGCTACGAGGTCTGTCCGATCGAGATCAGCCCGGCGGGTGCGGACGGCAAGCGCCCGGTCGCAGCGATCGTATTGCTCGAGCAAGAGCTGCGCTCGGACATCGTCGAGGAAATCGCACAGCGTTTGTCGTTCACGCATGAGAAGGCCGAGCCGTTTTACTACGTCGCGCTGCCGTCCGTGATGGTGGCGCTCGGTCGCGGGTCGGTCGAAAGCACTGATCATGCAGCGGCGTTCAAACAACTGACGCGATCGCAGAATACGAATGCGTTCTGGGGCTTCTTTACCGACGTGGTGCGGTTCGCACGGAAATACGAGGCGTCCGATCTTCAGTTCGAAATCGCTGACGCCAGGCCATTCTCTCAGGTGGCGTTCTGTATCGACGACAACATGGTGCGACCGCGCGAGTTTCGGCCGAAGTCGCCGGACCTGATTGAAACGATGGCGTACCTTTGGCAGAAGGGTCGCGGCGGCGCTCAAAGCTCGTTTAGCATGACGCTGCCACAGCAGACAAGCATTCGTGCCACGATCGACGGCGAGAAACTCTCGTTTCGTTGGGGCTCGCAGCAAACGGTCGATGGCCACGTCACGACCATGCGGATGCAGCTCGAGGACCATCGAGAAGAATTCAGCACGCTCCAAGCGCTCGGTTTCACGGCTCAGCAAAACCTCCTCTGGGATCGCAACACGCTGCTTCACGGTGGCGGGGTGATCAATGCCGGGGTCGTGGGCTCCGGTAAGACTCGCACCCTCGCAACGCAAATGTCGAAGCTGCCGGGCGAGTGGAATAAGTGGGGCATCGAAGACCCGCACGAAATCGACGTCCCGGGCATGCATGCCGTGAGCGTTGCACGCCGAATGGACGACGAGGATGCGGAAACCGATCCTTTCATCGTCCAGAAGCGGATGATGAAGCGCCAGAAACCGCACGCGGTCTTCATCGGTGAGATTCGCGACTTCGCCACGGCGTCGCTGTTTAGAGACATCGCCGGTGCCGGTCTGCGCGCGCTATCGAGCGTACACGCGCCGTCGGCGCCGGGGATTGCCGATCGGCTGTCGGACAGCGAACTGCGCATTCCGCGTTCCGTGCTCGGCACGCCTGGGTTCATCAATCTGTATGTCTATCAAGCGCTCATCCGCGTTACGTGTCCCCACTGTGCACTGCAGGCGACATCCCTGCTGGATAACGACTACCTGCGTCGCGTCGAGCGCGTCTTCGGCATTGATGCCGACGCAATGCGCGTGCGCAACCTCAACGGCTGCTCGCATTGCTCGCGTCCCGGCCTGCCCGCGGAAATGTTCAACGGACTGCTTGGCCGCACGGTCGTCGCCGAAATGTTTGAGCCGGACGAGGAGGCGTTGATGCTGATTCGCGAAGACCGCGGTATCGAGCTTCGACGCTATCTGCGGTCATTGCGCACCGCTGGCTTCCACGAAGAAGACTGCACTGGCAAGTCGGTCTACGAAATGGCGATGTACAAGGTCGCGCAGGGTCTCATCGATCCGCGCGTGGTCGAGGCGAAGTTTGGTTCGTTCGATGTGTACGAGGGCGATCAGCGGAAACAGCGAGTGTTCGTCGACCGAGCTACGGCGTCGCGCTTGGCCGCAACGTCGCGAGTGGCAGAGGAGGTTACGGCATGAGTCTCTTCAGTCGTATTCAAGCGAAGCTCGAAGGCGTTGCGAACGGCGTCACGCGTCGCTTTAACAACGCGGGCGATCGCGCTTTCGGCCGGCGCTTGTTCTGGGTCAAGTATCGATTCAGCGATGAGCGCGCCGAGTATTACTTCGATCTCGCGTCGCGCATGGAGGCGAACCCGGGCGTCCCTTTCACGGAGTTCTTCGCGAAGGATGCGCAGCGCTATCCGGACGAACCGAAGGGCGTGCTTTCGTCGATCTGGCTCGCGCGCTACGAGGGTATCGACGGCCATGAACAGGCGGCAACGTTTAGCGACATCCTGCGCGGCACCATTCCCGACGAAGACCTCGCGGTGCTGGGCGTAGGCGAGCGATCGAGCGATCTTCAGCAAGCGTTGTATGCACTCTCGAAGAATCTGACGGCGTTCGATGAAACACGGCGAATGGTCACGGCCATGATGGCTGCGATCGCGATCACTGTGCTCATTATCCAGGTCTACCTCGGCGTATACGCGTTCGTGTTGGAGCCACGGCTTGAAGCGTCGATGTCGGTGTATCTAACGGTCGATCAATACGGGCCGCTCGGGAAAGCGTTTCACTCGTGGGGCGCGCTGGTTCGGTCGTGGGGATGGGTGCTGCTTGTGGCCGAGGCCGGGCTCATCGCCTCCGTGAGCTGGTCGATGACGCGGTACACGGGCCGGATGCGCAGTTGGCTCGATGAGAACGTGCTGTTTTACCAGATATTCCGGCTGTTTCAGGGCGCGCAGTTTCTGGCCGGCCTCTCGGCAGTTACAAAGCGCTGGGGCGGCAAAGAAAGCCAAACGCTCATGCCTGCGCTCGAAGAGATGCGCCAGCGCGCATATCCATGGCTCAGGCATCACGTCGATCGCATCTTGCACAAGCTCGAATACACGCCGCATATCGGGGCAAAGGTTTTTGACACGGGCATGTTCGAGAAACGCACCTTGCACCGGATACAGGACAGATCCGAATACGAGGAGGACTTATCGAAGCTGCTCGAGGCGGTCAGTGACCAAATGATCAAGACCGCGCCGCACGAGATCAAGCGTAAGGCATCGCGCATCACGACGTTTCTGACGGTCACGCTGTTGCTTGTGATGGTGGTGTTGTCGCTCTCGAGCTATCAGGTCACGCAAGAGATGTCAATGAAGGCGCGGGCCGCGCGCGTCTACGGACGATAGACGTCGTGGGACAGTCGGGCAATCGAATACACATTCAACCTTTCCAATCCAACGGGGTAATCCATGAAGGCAAATGACGTGACGAACAACGAACTTATCAACGACGACATGATCGCGGCACGTGACACCACGGTGATCGTGCACGATCCGATTGCCGAGCTGAACCGACGCACGCGCAATCAAGCGGGCGCGACGATCCTGGTCGAATATGGCTTGTACCTCCTGCTCGCCGTTGCGCTTGCGATCGGTTATTACGCCGTCTTCGGGAGCAACTCGGTCGACACGGAAAGCCAGAATCTCGCGAGCGAACTGACGTCCGTTGCGGGCAAGGTCAAGAGCGGGTTCGCCGGCAACTATGGCGTCGTCTCGAACAACGTGCTCCACAACAACGGCTACTTTATCGATCGCACGTCGCTCAAGGATGCGGCTGGCAACGTGACGGTCGTGCCGGGTGGCGGTAACTTCACAGCTGAGCCGGGCCAGTTGACGAACCCGAACGACTCCGTGCAATACACGGTGACCAGCATGCCGGCGCTGTCGTGCTCGACGTTGGTCTCTGCCTTCGCCAACAGCGCGGGCGAGATCCTGCTCAATGGTGACGTGGTAAAGGCTGTCGGCGGTCAGGCCGATCAAACGAAAATCAACTGCACCAACGACGACAACACGCTCGTGTTTGTGATGGGGTAAGTCGTCTGCCACTCGGTCGAAAAGACCCCCCGAAATCGCGAGCTTTTGCGCCTCCGCGCGGCTCGCGATTTCTTTAGGATGCGATGTAAGGCCATCCGCGTCGACGCGACGCGTTCACTTCCCCGGGCACCTCTATGTTTCTTAGCGAGCAGGCGCTGAGCCTGATAGTCGGCGCAATCGCGCTGACGTACGCCGTTCAGAATAACAACGACGCAATCGACGCGGTGACGGCACAGGCAACGGGGCAGTATATGGCCACGTTGCAGCAGGCCGAGAACACATACATCTTCGATAACTTCACCGCGCTGTCGACCTCGGACAACACAGCGGCCACGTTGTCGGCCGGGCCGCCTGGCAACATAGTTTCGGCCAACATTGAACAGCCGCTCAAGCCGACCGTCGCAGACCTGAAGGCGCTGAAGTTGCTACCGATTGGCTTCAACGAAATCACGCCCTTGAAGCTCACTTTTGCAACCACGCTCACGCCCGTGAATTGCCCGAGCACCGATTGCGTGATTAACGGCATCATCTATTCGACGCAGCCGTATCGCGACACGAGCGGCCGAGTGCGTGAAGACGTTCTGACTCAGGCCGTCGCCATCGCGGGTGCCGACGCCGGCATGTCGTACGCTGAATCTCCTAACTTGATCGTCGGGCTTGGAAATGAATGGAATGAGCCGAACCCGGTTGCGCCAGCGAGTGCCGGTGTGCTCGCGATGCATGTCGGTGCGTCGTCGTACCTCGGCAATGTCGTCGACGGGTTGTATCCGCGCAATGGGTCGCGTGATCTGACAGGCGACATGCCCGCCAATAACCAAAGCATCGGCAACGCCAAGAACATGCAGGCGAACGGCACGGTGCAGGGCGGACAGGTCTCCTCGCTCGGCAACATGAACGCTGCTGGTAATGTTGCGGCGGGTGGCAATCTCACCGGTGCCGCACTAGCGGTCACTGGCTCCGCAAACATCAATGGCGAAATGCAGAGCGGGTCGGTGTTCACCGGGCAAGTTGTGGCGACGGCCGCTGTAAGCGGTCAGACGGTGACGTCTGCAGGATCGGTTAACACTGCCGTGGGGGGCGGCTACGCTACAGCGGGTGCGTCATGCGCCGGCGAGCGGCTGGGCGCGATTCGATCTGACAACACGGGCAAGAGTCTTTCATGCCAAAACGACGGGCTATGGCATCCTGCGAGCGGTGACGGCGGCGCAGCGGTCGGTAGCTCTTATATGCCATCTTCCGGCGTGACACAGTATTTCGGCATTTGCACGTCAGTCGGCGGATGGAGCTACTCATACGTTTTGGCGGGGTGGGAGATAACCCCGTACTACATGCCGTACAACAATAACGATCCTTCTTCACCGGTCTGCCCTAGCAACTTGCCTTATTTCTACGTGCTCAATTGGGTTACGCAAGACACCGGAGGAGGCTAACAAATGAAAAAAGGCCGGAGTCTAATTCTCCGGCCTTTTTTCAGTTAGCGCAGATATTCAGCGTTAATGGCATTGGAGAACAGCGACGCCGTTGACATCACCTGTGGTCGGCAGATGCAATGCGTACCCGATTGCCAGCATGGGGTTACTTGGGTCGGTACCGACAAACTCCGACGACATTGCATAAGTCGATCCGTCGCCAAGGAAGTTGCCCGGCAATACGTTTGTCTTCGTGATCGAAACGCTCGAATCGCTGCCAACTGAAACATTGAACGTAATCGAATTGATACCGAGACCGCCTACATTCACGTTCGCGGTAACGGAGTTCAACGTACCCGGCGCCACCGCCCCCGATACAGCCGTCGGCTTCGTAGCGCTTGCCAGTGTGCAATTCCATGTCGCGAGACTACCGCTAGTTGTCAAATTAAGGGGCTTTGCGACGACATAGTGAACGCCCTGGTTCGCCGAAAGTGAGCCGGAGGTCGTTACCCCGTTCGTCCAGCGGCCGATTGCGTACGTGCCGTCGCCCGCGACGTCCGAGACGGTCCCGGAGGTAATCTGAATCACATTCGCGCTGCTGTTGTTGATCGCGAGTTTTGTGTAAGCGCCGTTCGATTGCGAGGTCAGATTTGCGACTGCAAGATTCTCCGACAGGATGTCCCACGAACCCGGCGAAGCAGGGCGGAAGTCCTGTGGAATGAGCAGGCCTGCGACCGGATCGCCGCTGACAGCTGGCGCCGAACCCGAGACGTTGACGGTCGCTGCGGGAGGGGTAACTGGGGGCGTTGCAGCGCCCGTGCTCGAGCTGTCGCCGCCACCGCCGCCGCCGCATGCGGCGAGAGCGAATGTCGAAGCGATAGCGATCAGGCTGAGTCGAAGGTGTGATGCGTTCATTTTTGTTTTCCCAGGGTCTGAGTTGCTTGGATTGGGTGCCGTTTCCGACATCCCTAAATCCATCCTACCGAGTCTGTTTCAAAGTCAAGCCAACGCAAGAGTGAGCGATTCCAGTTAATACTCTCCGCTTCGTCGGGGCAATCCATTGAGTTCTATCCGCGCTAAGCCAACGAGCAAAAGTAGCAAGGACTTCGCGTCGTTGAGATTCAGCCACCGTTACGTTGGAAAAGTGCTTCGTGCACCCAACCGTCGTTGGTGAGAACCAAAATGGCTTTTCCCGATCCCGGCTTGTTTACTCCGACAGCCGTGGTCGGGTAGGCGCTTTGAATGGCTGGATCTCTGAACCAATCCGGGGCATCGCGCAGTTCAAATTGGAAATTCACCTCAGTAACTGTCTTGCCGAAGGCGTCGCTCGGTTTCGAGAAATTCGAAATCTCTTTTACAGTGAGTTTTCCGCCGCAGAAGGCGTCGAATTGACCAACATTTCCCGAACCGCCTTTGACCAGAAAGCTCTTGCCCTTGTCTGTCAACGAATACTGAGTGACGGCAATCTTCTTGTTGAAGCCGTACGGCGCAACGATGACTGCATCATTTGCGGACAACAGTCCAGCCGTTGCGAGTGCAGATGCTTTCTTCTGTGCATCAGCGAAAAGTATGCTCTCCTCCTTCTCCACCCAGAAGGGCGCTTCCTTTTTAGGCAGGCCAGCGCAGGACGCTGGCGAGGTGTCGAGGAATTTTTGAATTGCCGCTGAGAAATTCCCCTTGTTCGCGTCCTCTTTGCCGCTGCATCCGGCAAGGGAGGCCACTGCGATGCTGGCGAGCAAGGCCGCAGCCGGGACAAAAGCTAATCTTCCGTTCGAGTGAGATTGCATAACGTCTAGATATACGGTAATTGAAAAACCGTTAGATCACGGTATCTGCGATAACGGCGATAACTATTAATTCTTTAATTAAACGAACGTCGACGCCCGAGGCAGCATGTCGCGTGTCGAGTCGATATGTGGTTATTCGCCAAAATAGTTGACGATCACATGCATCGTCTTCGCGCCCATTCGAAGCTCGAATGTTTCGATCCTTCGCACGCGTAAGTCTTGAATGAGTTTTTGGACGGCAGCGTGGCCAAGCGAAGTGTCGCCATTCGCCCGAACCTCGACTTTCAGTGCCGGTGCGTCCTTCGCGCCTTGGAGTAAGCGACCGAGCATATTGATCGACGAGCGATCTGAAGAAAAATGATGCATCATCAGCGCCTTTTTCTAACCGCGCGTCTCATCGTGATGAAGCCGCCCAACAGCACTGCGGAGGTGATGTAGGGATGCGCTCCGCCAGCGAAACACACCAGTGGCCATCCGATAGTGACGAAGATCGCGGCACCGCCAAGCCGTTTCACAATCCGCGATCGAAAAAACGAACGAACCGACCGTCGATGAACAATGAATCGACCCGAATACTCTTCATTGGCTGTCTCAAGCTCAAAGCGCTCCTTGAGCTCGAGCCTGCGTGAACGATAGTACCGATCATAGACACGAAAGCGATGGTCGCCGTCGCCGCGAAGATACGCAGCGACGCTGTCCCTAAAGATGTATGCGAAGTCGTCCATTAGCGCTAGCTCGGATCGGTTTTGTCGATTTTTCCCTTCGCGCGCCCACGCCCATGGTTCAGGGTGTTGGTGCAAACAGGGCAGTGGTACCGGTTCGGTAATTCGACCTTCGTGTCGTTGTTCGCGATGATGTACGGTGTACCGCACGAACGGCACGCAACGACGGCTAGCGTCGAGTCGGTTGCCATGGTTCTCGTGAGACTGCACGCGCGCTCGAGCGCAAGCACGAAGTCGCCTCCGAATTGCCGTCGATAGAGCGCATACGCCGCGATATGTGCTTCGGGAGCGTTTGCCCCGGCGCCCAGTGCTGCACGATACAGCCAGGTGAACACGGTTGCATGCATACGGTTGCGCGAGCTCTCCACATACCAGGCGACCGAAGTCGGCTTTTTGCCCACTGGCGATGATTCGTCATGGATGCGCTTGTAAGCTGAGCGCGCGGCCGTCGCTGTCATATGGAAGCTCTCTGACACGGTCGATGCGCGAGCGCCGAGTCGAAGGAAGAAGTCAGCATACGTCTCAGCTTGGAGTCGGGTAAAGCCGCGGTCACCAATCAACTCGGCCGCGGGAAGATCGTCGATCCGAACGGGCGAACCGCGCATCAGATAGTGCATTAGAGACTCGCCTTTCAAGGTGCCGGTCGAAAGGTCGTGCCAAAACAGCGGTACCGTAATTCTCCAGCGGAAAAGAGGAAATGCCGATCGCGCAATGGCACTTTCCAAACGATGCTGCGGAACCTGAAGAAGGAAGCGGGCTACGTCGAGGCTGATGCCGCAAATCGGCGCGGCAACGAAGCTCATGTTGAGCACCTCGATGAGCAACGAGATGTAGGCCTTATTTTGATAATAGAACGTTGCCCGAGTGACCTGTCCGAGCGAGGGGCATGCATCGGTCAGCGACGAGATCTGCGTTGTCGTTCTCGCGTCGATTAAGGCCTCCCAGTCTTCGACCTTGCTTAACGTGGGTTCAACCATCAAGAACGACGTCGCGAGGAGCTTCGCTTTGTCGGAGGCAGGCTCGCGGATCTTCTCAATGTCTTCGGTTGAAATCTTGAAGACTGACTCGGGTGCTTGGCTACTTTTGAGCGACAAGTCGATCCAGTCGATGACCTGATAGTTAAAGTGGCGAATGCGCTCCGCGATCCAACGAGGTAGCAGCAAGCGATCTGATGGGTGGGCGGAGTCCTCAAGCATGGTTGGCACCGCTCCCGTCAGTCATCTCGTTGAGAAGTGTCGCAAACGTCGCTTTGACTTCGTTCACGAGCGCCGAATAGCGCGTTTGATCGGTCGACGCACTCAGCGCCAATCGCAGAGACTTATAGGTCGACGTGAAGCGCTCCGCATGAAGCATGCACTCGCCGACGGCAGCGGACACTGCGTTATCGTCGGTCAACGCTGAATTAAGTGTGCGAAGCTGCTGGGACTGCTGATCAATCTCGGCGCGCTTCTCGGAAATCTGTGTCGAAAGCGTCTGTAGCTCTCTCTTGTGAGCTTCGATCGCATCTTCCAGTGCGGCAAGACTCTGTGGCGCCGCCGCCGACGTTGTTGCGGCTGTCTGCGCTTCTGTCCTTGCAGTCTCGAGGTCCAATTCCTTACGCGCGAGATCTGCGCTCAAATCGACGATCGTGCGCTCCATAGATGTGATGGACGCGCTGCGTGTAGTCAATTCGAGTTGCAATTTCGAGACGACGTTTGACGCCGAGTCGCGCTCTTCATTGAGCTTGGCCAGTTCGCGCTCGAGGCGCTTTACATCGAGCTGCTGATTTTGCAACGTATCGACAGTGCTAACGAGCTCTTGCTGCACCGCCTCGACGCGCATATCGGCCTTTTCCTTGTCGGACTGCAACTCGTTCACCAGTCGGACTAGTTCGTCGCGCGACATGTCTGGGTTTGCCTTCTTTTCCTCGATTGCGACGCCAACTTGTTCATCGCTCTTCCCGATGAGGACATTCAACTCACCGATGTTGAACAAGTGGAGGGCGTCGTGGTTATCGGAGAAACGGCGATAGGCGCGGACATAGAGATAGACGGTCGGCTGTTTAACGTTTAGCTCTGCTGTTCCGAACCTATAAAGGAGCTTGCTGGCCAGGCGAGCCGCTGACTTCGGTTCGCCGCCCTCTTTCATCAGCCACGAATAGATGACCTGATAAATTTGCTCGAGGCGGCTGCCCATTGCAACGTGTTCTGCAAGAATTCGACGACGTGACGTATCGATGTCGTCGAGGGCTTGGGCGATGACGTGAACCCCAGTCTCGTCGAGCACTCCCTCAAGAAGTGCTCGCACGCGAGTAAGTCGCGAGGGGCCACTCGCCTTCGACGTGGACGACTGAAACAGTCTTTCTACGAGCGCGTCGTCGTCAGTGCCGGGGATTTCAAATGGGGCAGACACGAGATCGCGAGGCGATTCTTCGGACTCGAGAGGTTCGTCGGCTTCGATAATATCGGACACGCTATCACTCCTTATCACGGGGGTTTTGACTTCGTGGCAGAGGCGTCACGCGCCGTGCACTGTTGTCGACTCAAGACGGAGAACAAGCTCTCGCAGTTCTTCACGGGAAAGCGATGGATTGCGCTGCTTTTCAAGCACAGCGGCTTGTAACGTCGACAATCGCTTGCCCAGAAGCTGTCCAATCTCCCAAATCGGGAAGACGCTTAGCAATTCCGGACAAACCGCGAAAAGTCCAAACGCGCGGCAATAGAGGTAGATCGTGCCGGTTGCATAACCGGTAGTGGCACTTCCGAGGCGATAGATCAGTTGCACCGCACGCTTGTGGGCCTTTTCGGTGCCTTCGCCAGCTGCCACGAAGCCGTTGCGCAGGACGAACCAAATCTGCGTCATACGCACGCCGATCAGTAGACTTGCCGAGAGGGACTCGGGAATTAGAATCGCGCTCGCGTCGCGGACTATAGATCTAAGCGTTTCGTCATCGACGACGCCCGAAAAGAGCGGTCTAAATGGGTCAGGGTCGACGAAACGAACGTTAATTAATGCTTTCGTGGATAGCAGTTCGGCGAAACGATCAGCAAAGCTCCGTCCGTCGTGTTCTGAACTACGAGTAGGTGTGTGAAAGTCAATCATTATGTTTTTATTGGTCTCCAGCACAGGCGATCAATACGCGGACGAAGACTACGCGCCTTTATGAGGCGCTAGTCGGCGTAAAGGGGTCGATTTGGAGCGCCTTTTGGACGGACCGGTCGGCTCGCTGGTTTAAAAGGATTACGACCGGTGTGAAAAAAGCTTTAGGGTAAATACCAATTAATTATACAAACGACGCCTGTCCTGACCTCTGAATCCGGGTCACATGAGCTTTGCGCGCCTTCGGATCCGTAATGGCATTGCGAAATACAGCTTGGTATGCCAAATCGACGAGTACCGGATGCGCCTTAGTTTCTTCGTGTGTGCGAAAGGCCGTTCTTAGATATTGTCGAAGATCGTCGCGTCGGACCACGCTCTGCGGAAGGCGCGGATCAAGGTCAACAGTTGTGTCGGAAAATACGCTCACGGAGTGGACGGTCCGAATCGGTGTTACGAGCGATTAGATGTACCGGACTTTCGAAGTGTTTTGAGCTACGGGCGAGCGTCTCTCCGATATCGCTCCGCCAGGAGCGGTGCGCGTGACGCGGTCGTGCGCGGCAGAACGACCGATCTTCCCTGACCAATTTATGGTCTCGATCACAAAGATGCCAAACGGTGTGATGACTAGATGATCGATCTCAGCTGTGGGGAAGTCCGTGTCGGGCGCGTGCTCGACGATCAACCCGCCGAACAGTCGGTATTCGCCGGGACATAACCAATCAAGCACCGAGCGCAGCTCGGCCTCGACGGATCGTTCTCCTTCAACGCCTTTTGACAGTCGCGTACGAGTTGATCGGCGATATAGAAACAGGATCGATAACGCGGCGATGCCGGTTGCGAGCATGTTTAGGCCTTCGAGAGTCGTTTTGATACACACGAGAATGCCTCGCAAAAAGCAAAGTCAAGGGATCGCGGCGAACATGCGAACCAGTTCGACGAAGTCTTAACATGTAAAGGGTGCATTCCTGAAAAGGCGGCGAAAACATGGGCCTTATCGGAATTGCCATGGGCCGAAGGATGTTTCTTGCTCGGGCGGCTTTCGCACTATTGATTTGCATCGATTTTGCGCGGTACATTTACGTACCTTCCGCGTCTCCGACGCATCGACTCCGGCGAATTCGCCGCCCAGTGCTGTGCCGAATCTGTTCGTTTTCGGCGCGCTTTCGTTCCGTTCTCACTTTCACCGCAATTTTCCAAAGCTCTTTCAAAGAGCGCTTTGGAAAGCGTGCGTGCTCGCGCCCAGGGTTTCCCTGCTCAGCTGAGCATCGAAACTGCCGGATGGAGAGACCTGGCCGACCCTTTGTATTTTCTCTGGAGAGAACACGTGCTTGACACTTTGAAAAGCGTCATCGGTTCGCCTTTGAAGCTCTTGTGTCTCTGCCTCGTCGCGCTGGTGGTGTGGTATTCGCTGCCAGCTGCCATCGTCTGCGCAGTCTACTTTTGGCATCGATACGTAAAGTTGCGTCGAGTCAACGGAAAGATTGCGCCAGAAGCGAGTGCAGCGGACGTCGATAGTCGTGCGAAGCCTGCTTCCGCGACACTCCACGCTGCCCAACCGCAGCTGCCGGACGTTCCTAAGTACGAGAAGTCCGCTGTTGTGTATCCCTTTCGTCAAGTGACACAGAACGGCGTGCGGAAAGAAGCAGAAGCCGCGTCGAACTGATTCACCAGCCGCGCCAGCCCGTTCGGGTTGGCGCACCTTCCGCCCACGGGGTCCTATCTCCGCCCGGGCGATGGGATCGCTCGTTCAGGAGTTATCCCATGCAAACTGTTCTAGTGGGGCAGCAACTCGATATTTTCGGTGGTGCTGTACCCGTCTTTCGAAGCGTCCCCAATCAAGAGCCGCTGCCCGATCCGTTGCTCTGGTCCGAGTCTGTTCGCGAAAAGATGATCGATGCATTGATTTCGTTTGCATGCGACAGCCGTCGCGGAGACAAAATGCCGGAGTCCATCATGGATTGTGCGGCGCTACTCGGCGAGCGCATTCGTGGCGTCGCTGTCGATCGCTACGACTTCCTCGTTACCCTCGGTTGGATCATGGGGTATTTCGACGGTGCGTTGTCCTACGCGTATGCCTGCGCGGTCAATGGCATCGATCCCGAAACGCTTCAGGACGTCATCTACTCGAATCGCATTCTTATGCGCGATTTGCGTGATTTGCAGCACGCGTGCTGCGGTACTTTGATCTAGGAGGTGAGATGGATACCTCAAAGATCGGATGGCTCGCACAATTGAAGAAAACGGTGTTCGGCCGGTCTGATACAAGTGAGCAGCCGAGCAACACTCGATGCGTCGTACCCGTTGGAACCGGGGCCGCGAATGAGCGTGTGGTCACGCTCGACGGGGTGCCGAATCTGTTCCGTGACGAAGGCAACTTCGTCGCGCATTTTGTTGCGCAGTTCGCGACGGAGATGCGTGAGACACGCTTCGGCACGAAATTGCTTCCGAGCGTTGCCCCTCACTGGGCGCTATCTGAGACGTTCGTTGGAGATTCTCTGGCGGGTGCGGTAGGCAAAGTCATGCAGCGATTCTCAAAGCCTTCGCAGTCCAACACAGCAACTGTGAATTGCTCTACGTCGGCGGCAGATGGCTCGCAAGCGCCTCGCGCCGAGAAACATCCGCACGTAAGCAGCGGCTCGACGACCCCGGAATTTGGAGCGCAAAGGCGTGGTGCTGTCGAGGGCGGCCGCGATCGAATTCGACGCGTAGTGGCCTATAAAGGAACGATCGTGGAATGGGGTGTTCGAAAGTTCCCCGATCGGAAAGATGAAAAGAAGACCTACGAAAACTTCGCTTTGGTCCTTCGTACTGATGGTGGCGAACAAGTTCTGCAAGGTGAGGGACTCCGCGACGCGCTTGCCGAAGCGAAGTCCAATGTCGGTGATCGCGTGAACGTGAAACGCTTGCATCAGATTGACGTGCCAGCGGTAGACAACGAGGGTCGAGCGCTGTTGGATTCCCACGGAAACCAGAAGATCTGGAAAAAGTGGGTGTGGTCCATCAAGCGAAGCTAGCCCGTCCTATTCAATCTGCAGCACACATGCAGTCGCCCCGTTCGGGGCGACGCATCTCTCTCTTGCTCCGCGACGCTGGCTCGCCGATCCCTATCAAGAAAGACACTGTTCAAGAAGCGCGCCGAATCGACGCGCTTCTTGAGCACGGTTTTCAACCGCTCAACCGAGCATCGACTCACGACCCCGTAAGGAGGCCAGATGAACTTGCAGCTGAACCGAGATCAGTGGATTTCGCTACTCGTCGAATATGGCGTACGCGAAGAATCGCTGACTGGAAGAGCGGCTCCATGCCCCGTTTGCGGGGGGACGGATCGCTTTACTTTTGATAACAAATGCAGTCGCGGCGGTTGGGTTTGCCGGCGTTGCAACAATGGTTCACCGAAGGCCGGCGACGGCATTGCGTTGATCTGCGCAGTAAAGGGGATTCGGCCGCGGAGCTTCGAATTCGTGCAGCTTGCGCACGAGCTCACGGGACGACCGGTCCCCGAAACACCGCATCGTCAGTCTGACAGGCAGGAGGCCCGCCTGCCGGCCGATGATCGTGTGTGGAAGGCAAACCGGATCGAGAAAATCTGGTCCAGTTCGAGACCAGGTCGTCAAGGCGATTTGATTTCTCAATATCTCCAACGGCGCGTTCCCGGATTGGATATGCCGATATCTACCGAGCTTCGGCTCGGGAAGCTCTCGTACTGCGATGAGCAGCGCAAGAGGATCGGGGTGTTTCCGGCAATCGTGGGCCGCTACTCATTGCCTGATGGTCGTATGGCGACGCTTCAGCGTCACTACCTCGATTCAAGTGACGCGAAGCTGGCTACGATCCTCACCGGGGACGGCGAGATTCTTCCGGCCAAGAAGAATGAGGTTACGGCATTGCCACTTGCTGGCGGCGCGGTGCGTCTCATGAGCCCGTTGGACGGTGAAATCGGCGTAGCCGAAGGACTCGAGAACGCATGTGCCTCATGGATGAAGTTTCGGGTGCCGTGTTGGTACGCACTGAATCGAGTGAATTTGGCTCGGTTCGTCGTTCCGTCCGAACTCGGCATCAAACGGGTGCACATCTTTGCGGACTTCGACGTGGTCGATCCAAACACCGGGAAATCGCCGGGAATGGCCGATGCATTGACGTTGCAGAAGCGGCTGCGCGACGAGGGTTTCGAGGTTGTTTTTCATCGTCCAAAGAAGCGAGGGACGGACTTCGCGGATGAATGGATAGAGGCGTGGCTGGGCACTCAGTCGGCAATTGAGCGTTCGCGTCACATGGTTGCCGCGGTTTGAGGGAATCCGATATCGCGGGTGTGCATACGCCCGAGGGGACACAGTCCCCGGAAGGGCATCGTGTCGCCACGGGCGTTTTTATAGGAGTCACGATGAATCGGCGTGTGCGGTTGGAGGTATTGACATGGTTGCGGAGAAAGCGCCCGAAAAGATGGACGATGTACGCGAGCGTGTGGACGCGATCCTGCATGCAGCACGACAGCGCGGTGATTTTCTCGGTTGTATGACTGGTCGCATGTTGCGTTACTTGGCAGCGAGAAGTCGTTCACGGCGGGTTCATGGCGACGTTTAGTCCACGAGCAAGGTTGGTCGTCGTTGACGCTGCTTGAACTGCTCGAGCGCTTTATCTTTGAGCAGTCAGAGCTTTCAGCAGCTTTCGGTGTGTTTGTCGAGACGACAGTCGCGATAGCGCACGAGGCCATATCGAGGTAAGGCACCTCGTCATCTTCCTTTATCCCATCGGGGGCCCCGATGGGGGCCAAGGAGAAAATAATGTCGTTTCGTATGCTTGTTGGGCAGTTCGAAATTCACGGCCGTGGACCGAACGGCGAACGCTCCGTTCCGCAATCGGAGGCCGCTGGATTTGACGTCTTTGCGCGGCATCGCTGTCATGAGCAGCCGATGCATGGTTGCACCCGATTCGAGGACGCATTCGATTTTTGCATCGCACGTGTCGCGATGCGCAAGCTTAATCTGCGTGTCGTTCACTAAGGTGCCAAAACATCATTTGTACAAAAGCCCGGCAAATCGCCGGGCTTTTTTTTCCCTAAAACAATCGTCGTCTCTCCCATTTCACTGTCTGAATGATGATAGCGATGGCGAGCGTGCCAAACGCAAGGAGCAAACCGGCTTTGTAGATTCGCCACGATATTGCCCAAGCCGCCAGGAAGGCAAGAGCCGTAAGTGCAAGCGGAGATGGATACAGTGGAGAGAAGACGCACACGATGAAATCGGATGCGAAAAAACAAAGCAAACCGACTGCGTGCCGCGTGAGTTCAATTCTCCACGACCGATATGGATCGAATGCCAACAATTTACTCAGCATGATGTCTATCCCAAGCGCGCAGAAGAAGCCGAACACCTTCGTGAAGTGCCGCGATAGCGCCAACGGCGAGAGGGCCTTTTGCTGCTAGCGGCCAATATTGCAATATCCCGTTCATCTGCTGTGATCCCCCACGTACGGGTTATTCGACTGAAGACAGAATAACCCGTACCGAGGAAAGTCAAGATAGAAAGCGACCGAGCCCGCTGAAGAGCAGGTCGTTTTGTTCGTCGTTCAGAGGCTTCTCGTGTTGATCCCCACGTTCGTCGCCTTTTCCGATGGTTGATCCGATCGACTGCTCCGTTCCGACGCTCAAAGGTGCGCGATACACGGACGCGTCGCCAGCAGATATCTCCGGTGCGACGTCCACTGTCATTGGTTGCCCCGCCGGCATGAGGCTCGATGCTGAGGCCCCTCGCGCGGCGATGCCATTCGAAGCAAGCAGCCCCTGCTGCGCGAGGCTTACGAGCACGGAGGCACGGACTTTCGGGTTGGTGATCGAGTTTAGATGATCAAAGAGCGATCGCGTCACCTCGCTGTATATGGTGCATCGTATCTTCAGTGGGTCGCTCATACGGCCGCCTTCTTGCGCTCGCGCGCATGAGCGGACTCGCCGACGAGAAGGAAGCCCTTGACGTTCGCATAGCATGGCGCATCCATGAGTTTGATGCGTTTGCCGGGAAACGCGGCTCGCACGACCGGTTCGTACAGATTGGATCCGCCGCCCGCCAGAACGATGGAGCGGATGTCCGATGCGCGCCCCACGCGCGACTGCAGTTCCTTGACGGTTGACTCGATGAACGGGCGTGCGGCTAGCAGATACGGAGTCAAATCGATATCACGGTCGTGGAAGAAGAACGGCTTATTTGAGCGCAGGCAATTATCGATACGTTCGATCTCGTCGACGCCCTGGTCTTCCGCGTGAGCGATCGCCGAGGCGATTTGTCGATAGATGTGCGAGGCGCCGCCGGGAAGTCCGCCGCTTCGGCGATCGTCCATTGCGAAGCCGGTTGCTACGACCCAGTCCGTAGTGAAATAGCCGACATCGATAATAAGGTTTGTGTGGTCGGCCGAGAACTCTGCGCCGGCGTATTGGGCATGCGCCACCAGCGCCCCGACAGGCTGAGGCACAACGAGGACTGAGCGGATATTGACTTTGCCGTGACCGAAATCGAACGACCTGGTGAAGCGGTCTTTGAGCAGCTGGCTATATTTTTTCGTCGTGTGAACGGGAAGGCCTAGCACGAGGCGCTCTACTTCACGGACACCGGCATACGTAAGTGCACCGCCGAGCAACGCGTCGTAGCACTGCGTTGTCACGAAGTCCTCTGAAAGTGTGCGCCCGGTGTTCCCATAGGCGGACGTCAAAGGTACGTCTGGACCGACCTCGAACTTCGCGCCGCCGACGTCGATGGGCTTTACGTTGCGCGCCACGAGCGCGCCCTGGCCATACTCAGAGAGTGCGCTCGGCACCCACATCGGTGCGAGTGACGGAAACATATTGGTGGAGATCCCCGCGCCGATTCGCACGGCTGTCTTGGTGTTGCCGTAACCGACGTCAATGGCGACTGTGTTTGCTTTCATGCTGGTCCTTGGTAGTTAGGTGTTGTGTGCGTACATCGCGTTTGAGCCGGGCGTCTTCCTGGGTAGCGAGTTGACGTGCTGGTGATCGAGGCACGAAGGAGGCACAAGCGAGGCACGAACGTGCCTCGAATCATCACCAGTAAAGGAGTTCGATCAACTCCAACTAATGACGAGGCACATACAAGGCACGATCGAGCCACGTACGTGCCTCGATCGAACTTCAACCCACTCTACCGAGCCAACACCGAAGTCAAGGGCACGAAAGCGATCGAAATCGCATCTCTAGGGAGCCCAGCTTTGCAAATCTGCCGCGTGGCGATATGATCCGTTCACCTACCGCGTCTTAGACGCATCGACTCGTGCCAGAAGGCACATATCTCACGGGGCTTTGCGCCCTTATCACGTGCTACAAATCGGGATCGAGACGCGGGCTGTTGGCCGTGTGATCGATCCTCAGAGAGCGCGCAAGCATCCCGCGAAGTGCCCCGTTTGCCTGCATGTCCGCCGCCGAAACTGAGTCGGCATTTTTTTGTTTCGAATCAAAAACACACAGACCCATACTGAGGACACCGGACACCGCGATATCCATTGATGTTGAGATGAATTTCGCGGACCGGCCCACAGAAATGGACATATGGGAGCCGGACACTCGGACACATGCGGTGCGTTGGTGGCACTGCGAACACACACCCTTTCAGCGACGCTGGGTATAGATCACAAGGCCTCAATCAAGAGCGTGGCGGGTCGTACTTAGGGGTGGGGAATCAGGGCCGACGAGCACGTCGGCGGACTCCTGAATACATGACAAACGGTAGGCGCAGCCGTAGCCAGAAATGCGCAAAAGTGATTGCCCGTCAAATGCGGGCGAGGAGTGACAGGAAAGCGATTTCCGACACTACCCGCCCGGAGCGAAAGCTCACATGGGTCGGGTAGCCGCGAAGCGGCGGTGCGCGAGCAAGACGCGCGGAGCAGCAGTACCGCGCAGCGGCAACACGCGGCGGGGCGAACGACCGGCGTGTTGCCGCGAATGCCTTATGGGCGTCGAGTCGCAGTAGCAACCGTGGTGGGTCGGACAGTCGGATGACACTTCTTCCGTGCGTCGGCCGATCGATGGAAATCGCTAAAGGAATGGAAGGGTTGACCGCAGGCCGCAACGGGATAAGACGGCGGGCACGTTGGCAGCGTGCCGGAGTAACGAGGACTGCTGGATTCGGGGATCGCGGCCGTAGCGTCGCAGCCTGGTAGGGGGCGCCCGAGATCGGAGCAGAAAACACACGGCACGGAGCTAACCGGCGCCATGCAAACGAGGGGGCGATTCTGGGCGCGATACTGAACATACGGAAGCAACTCGCCGGATATCGGCTGGGCGAAGGCCTCACGAGAAGTCTGAACGAGTTGTTGAGCGCTAACATCACCCGGATTCACAGTAGAACTCGCATCAGCGCAAAGGCGGTGTCAATCAAGACGCAGGAACGACGATGCTCGTCGATCTGCGCAAGCTTTGTAGAGTTGCGTGAAGATGGCTTTGCCGTCACTTCTGCGCAGGCCATCAAGCAGAAGCACATTCGGCATCTTGTAAGCCGGTGGATTGCGGAAGGGCAATCCGCGGGAACCATAGAAAACAAACTTACCCACATGAGAACGCTGTGCGAGTGGATGCGCAAAGACGGCGTTGTGCTGGCGTTGGACCAGTATGTCGACAAAGACGCGCATGGTCTCAGGAGAGCGTACGTCGCGCGAGTTGACAAGTCTTGGGACGGAAATGGAGTGAGCGCGAAGGACGTAATCTCGAGAATCTCGCAAGTGCATCCGCACGTCGGGGTACAACTGAAGCTGCAGGCGGCGTTCGGCCTTCGCGTGGAAGAGAGCTTCATGTTCAAGGTTCATCGCGCCATCAAGGATCTTGAGACGCTAAGAATCACGGACGGAACAAAGGGCGGCCGTCCAAGAGACGTGCCGATCCTTCTTCGTCTTAGCGTATTGGAGGAAGCAGCGCAGCTCGCCAACGCGTTCACAGGGACAACGATGCCGCCTGATAAAACGCTGGCGCAGTGGCGGAATCACTACAACGACGTGATGAAGAAATTCGGTGTCACCAAACGAGGCATCGGCGTAACCAGTCACGGACTGCGACACCAGTTCTTGCAGGAATACTACAAACAGCTATCAGGCGAGGACGCGCCGATCAAAGGTGGCGACCGGCCGGATGAGGAGACGTATCGAAGTACGCTCCAACAAGTTGTCGAAGCCGCAGGGCACAGCCGCGCTTCGAAGTCCGGCGCCTACCTGTCGACACATGCGGCAATGGCGGCGCAACAGCGAATTCGAGTGTCGCCGGCCGCTGCTCAGTCCGTACTGGACGAAGAGGGTGGGAACGTGAGCCGTGCGGCAAAGAAACTGGGAATCTCGCGCCAGGCACTCTATCGAGCGCTCGCGAAAGCGACGACCAGCGGACAAATTATCGGAGGCGCTTCATCGAACTGATCGTCACCGGCGAGACTACGAAGCGGCGAGTTCAATCGCTTTCGTTCGCCTCGGGCTCGTGAGACCGGGCGCGGCCATGTCGTTCGATCAAACCGTAGTCAAAGGTGCTCACGTTGCGCTGTTCCTCGATCTCGACGGAGTGGCAGGTCGCTCTCACGTCGTCAAGCAAACACACGAACGACGATCACAATGATGAGCGCGGCGAGCCAAAACGCATCCATGTCCGGGTCAGTGTCGATGCTGTGCTTTGCCCGCTGACACAGGGTAATGAGCTTTCGCATGTTTTTTCTCGTTATTGAAGTTGGTCAGTCGCTGCGATACTGTCGGCCGGGGCACCGATACCTTCGAGCGGTGTCATCATTTGGGCGTTCCGTTGCACGGGCGAACAGTGCGGAGGGAGAAAGTTGGTTGTCGGCTTCCTCGCCGCGATGAGGAACGGGCGATGGCAGGTCGATCGCGACGTGTTTGACGGCTGACGACAATGACGGAAAAGGGTCGACTCCGGATATGCGTGTGATGTCGGCAACCGATACGATTGCATAGTCTTGACCTGTGTCATTGCGAGTTACGTAAGCAGCTGCGCCTTGACCGGGGATATCGATGGCTTTCCATATAAAATCCGGAATTCGGACGCGCGCGTTCAAGTATCGCGGCGCTGTTGACGTGTACCCTGGTCCGGTCACGACATAGATATCGCCAACACGTTTTGCGAGTAAGCGCGTGGCGTATTCGAGGTGCTCCCATACACGGCGATTGTTATCGCGGTACTGCGGGAGGACGTTCGCAAGCGTGAACGTCTCATATTGGGACTGCGGGTCGCCCGCGTCACCGCTAGGCGTAAGGTGTCCCCGATCGAAGCCCCCGCTGTGGCGATAGTCGTCGAGCTCGGCGCGATCCGATGGAGCGATCGAATCTTCGGCACGAAACTCATTGTCGCGCGAAATGCCTCGCGCACCTTCGACAGCTTTGCGCGTCAGATGCTCGGCCGACCATACACCAGTGCGGGTCTGGCCTGATTCGAGGACGCTGTAGCTCGAGAAACAGAGGTAGTGGGTCTTTTCGGAGAGTCGCGTCGTGGGCGGTCGACCGCCCACGAAATGATCCGCGCAAGAAGCATTGACGAGGTTGCTCGCGATCGTGAGGGAAAGGGCGATGATCAGAGATTTCATTCGTTATGCGTGAGGAGACGGCTTGTGAAAAGTCTGCCTCATGCACAGCGGAGTCAAGTCTCTACCTGGGCGTCGCTACCAGCGATTTCTGTCCGGTAACTGGTCAATCGATAGATTGGCGAGGCCCTCAAAGGGCATGTTTGAATCGGATTTCGCGGCCACAATGGGTTCAAATCGTAGCGTTCGTCGTCCGTCAACTACAAAGAATCGGGCCAGTTTAAGCAGTTTTCTATAGCGAGCGGCATCGTAGATGACCGCGTCGATTGGCCAGTAGTCAGAGTAGGCTAGAGCGCTGTCGATACATTTGGCCGCAAGTTCGCCTAAAAGTGGGCCACGTGTTTCCCAATCTTCCTGGTTGCGGGCAATCATCTCGAGGACCATAGCGGAATCCACAGCGTGAATCTCTTTGTTGATCAACTCGTGGATTGATCCTGCGGTGGTGGGCACACGGTTGGGTCTTTGATTCCAAGCGTTGGTGAGTTGGGTCAGGGCGGCATTTCTATCGGGACTAGAGGGGATCTTCTCGGTCGTCATCAAACATACGGAGCAATGCAATCGGACCATCTTTAGGTCATCGTCGAATTCGAAGTGAGGCTGCCCGTCGCAATTTGCGCACGGCAGGAGTTCGTCCAGCATTCGTCGACCTTTGGTCTAGAGTTCAAAAAATTGATCTGTGAATTATGCCGCGTCCTATTCAAGCTCAGTCGCGACAATATGTAAGGGATTATGCGAGGGTGGTATCTGGAGAGGGTCCCGCTTCTGTCTGGACTTGCGAAAGCAGTTCGGGCAGTGGGAGCTCGAGAGCGGTGGCGATCGCGGCGAGCCGATTCAGGGTTGGCGAATTTTCGCCGGCTTCGAGCAGGGTCAGATAGTACGCGACAAGCCGCAGCGAAACGCGAGCTCTTCCTGGGACAGGCCGCGGGCGTGCCGGAGGCGCCTGAGAACGACGCCGAGAGGCTTGTTGAGGTTAGGCTGGCTGTCCACGGTCCGGACCGAATATGGCTTCGGCGCGAATTTTGGTGTTGCCAAGTATACTTCGCAGCCAAGTATACTTGGCGATGAGTATTTTACTCCGACACTGGCACCCCCGGTACACGGCTTGCCTAGCCGACTCCGGCAAAGCTCATAAGACACAAGATTTCCGCGCCAAAAGGCGATCAGGAATCGTCGCGCACAGGGCAGTATCGAATGCAGGATAAGTCCGCGTGATACCGAAATGCCCCGATTTCCCAGAATCCTAGTAACTACTGTCCTCTCGTTGGTCGCAGGGTTCGACGTGCAAGCTGCGACCCAACAGGGTAGTAACGCGGTAGTCGAAGAATTTTTTTGGTATGGTTGCCCCCACTGCGGGCGACTCGAGCCCAAACTCGACACAATGTTGGCCGCGCGAGGCGGCACCGTCCGCGTTGTCCGCGTTCCAGTAGCGCGAACGATGATTTCACGAGCACACCAGCGGATGTACTTCGCCCTAAAGCAACTGGGGGCGGAGCAGAGGGTCCATGTGGCGATTCGCGAGGCAATTACGTCCGGCAATACGCTGCTCTTGACTGAGTCCGCCCAAGCAACATTCCTCTCGGCGCGCGGCGTGGACCCCGCGGCATATCGTGCCGCGTACGAGTCGGCCGATGTGAGTCATGCTTGCGAAGTCGCGGACTCCGAGGCTAGCGCTCACGGAATAACAGCGATCCCGGCCTTGGTGATAAGAGCTCAGGTTGTCGATCCTGCGACCGTCGTCTCGCAAGCGCGAGCAAAAGGCAAGGATCTCACGGGAGAGGACGAAGTGCTCGGGGCGATGGTGTCCAACGTCTCGGCTCAGCTTTCGGATGTGCAATGAGCGATCAGCCTTCATTCGTGACGGTCGACCAGGTGCTCGCGGATCGCTCTGCATCATCGTGGCTCAAGCGCGCCGTGATCGATCTGCTGCAGCGAGATCCCGTCGACGCGGCGAACGACGCGGAGGTATTGTCGGCACTCATGGCGCACCGAGCGGACGAACTACTGTCGAGAGCGGACGCGCAGCCGTTCGACAAGTCTTAACGTGTATTGGCAACAACCTGAATAAGAGGCTGGAAATCGGCGTGTTATCCAGTTTGATGCGCCCCGTGCGAGGCTTATAGTCTGGACACCCTCGCGTCTCTCTGACGCATCGACTCTCGCTGTTCTGTTGAACAGCGCCTCTTTCACCGCCGCCGTACTCCCGATGGGAGCCAACAGCTGGCCGCTCGTTTGCAAACACCTTTGTGGAACTACCCATGAACCCTTCGCGTCTCGCGCGTCGCTGCCTAATCACGTGCGTCGCTGTTACGTCGGGCTGCGCTTCCTTGCAGCCGTCACTATCTGCGCCGAAGTTGTCGGCGCCCGTGGTGTACCCGCCAAGCGTCATCTACAACGGTGGCCCGGGGATTTCAACCTCTGTCCTGATGGACGAATCATCGTCTATCCAGTCGGAGCTCCGAAAGCGTGTTGATTTCACGCTGAGGCTCCGATTCTTACCTATTCGGGGGATGTGTCCCCGAACGGAATCCGTCCTCTCTTGACATCCTCCCCTCCCCGAAAGAAGGGGATTCCTACGGCGCTACGCGCTGAACTGCGCAGTCGCTTCGGTGGGTTCCTGCTTCATCGAGGGGCCTGACTGCACCCACTCTCCGCTGGCTAACACGGCATGTCCTGCCGCTAAAATGTTCTTCGATGCATTTGCGTCCGCGTTCTCACGGTGACCGCACGCGACGCATTCGAACCTCGATTGCGAGACTCGGTTCTCGGCAGCGATGTGACCGCAGCACGAGCACATGCGGCTTGTGTTCTGCGGCGGCACTACGATCACCCATCCGCCTGCCCAATCCTGCTTGTATTGCAGCTGTCGCCTGAACTCGAACCATCCCTGGTCGAGAATCGAGCGATTGAGCCCAGCCTTGGCCCGCGCGTTCTGCCCAGGACTTTCGTTGGTGCCTGCGACCGACGCGCTCATGTTGCGAACCTTCAGGTCTTCGATGACGACAATCGCGTGGCTTTTGCTGATTACGCTCGTGGCCTGATGAAGGTGGTCGCGACGGATGCAGGCGATTTTGTGATGCAGTTGCTGAACCTTGGCCTTCGCCTTGACCCAGTTACGGCTGAATTTACGCTTCTTGCTCATGCGTCGCTGCAAGAACGCGAGGCGCTCTTTGCAACGGCGAGAGCTGTCGGCAGACGTCAGTACGGTGCCGTCCGACAGCGTCGCGAACTGAGCGATGCCGAGGTCAATGCCGACAATAGAACTGGCCGGGTGTACCGGGTGTTCAATAGTCCGCTCGGTCTGAATGCTCACGAACCACTTGCCGGCGATCTGCGACACTGTCGCGTTACGGAGCTCGCCGAGCACATCGCGGCTGTTGCGATAGCGAAGCCAGCCCAGCTTGGGCAAGAAGATGCGGCCGTTGATCGGGTCGATCTTGATTTGTTTGGGATCGGGGTAGCGGAAACTATCGCCCAATCCCTTGCGCTTGAAGCGAGGAAACGCCGCACGTTTCTGGAAGAAGTTCGCGTACGCACGCTCGAGGTCTTTAAGCGTCTGCTGCTGCGTGTGCACCGGACCGTCGGCGAGCCATGGCGTCTTCTTGCTGTTGCGCCATTCGGTGAGTTCTTTGCAAAGTCCGGCGTAGCCGAGTTTCTTCTCGCCGCGTTCGTAACGCTCTTTTTGCAGCGCCAGCCCTTTGTTGAACACGAAACGGCACGCGCCGGCGAAGCGGCGCATGTCGCGCTGCTGTTCCCCGGTCGGCATCAGTGCGTATTTAAAGGCTTGAGGACGTTGCATCGAAACAGCATACCGGCACCATCAGACGACAACAAGGCCGGCTTCGCCAGCCGCGCGATCCTTCCCCGACCTGAAGGACGGGGCGTGTCGCGCACTTAGTTACAACACGGACTTGAGCGCGCCGACGTGTCAATTCGCACGCTTGCGGGCGTGGAGCTACTTAAAGTCCCGGCGAACCAGCCGTGGACCGAAGCGCTCCTGTTTGAGGCATGCAATTCGAACGAGACGCGCGCTGTCGTGCACGAGGAGTTTGGTGCAGACGTTTTTTTGGGCGAGCGCTGGATCGGAGGCACCGAGATCTGACGCTTCGCCAATCTATAGCACGCCGATCGGCGATGGCGACTACAGGAGGCTTACGGCGGGAGTGTCACCGCGAGCGGAAATGGTCGCCGTGTAAGAAGAATCCCCACGCTACCTGAAAGGGTTCGTGGGGATTTTTGCTTTTCTGCCGGGGCGGAGCGCTCAGTTCGCACGGGCGTGCGGTGGCGGAAGTTTGAGATCTCGGAGCGGGGTGGTCTGCGGCTCCCACTCGATGCAAGGGATACCCGCTTGGACGTAGTGTCGACGCTTCTCAACCTTCCGAGCATCGTAGCGTTCGTTGCCGCTCATCCCGTAGACCTCGATCACGATGTTCGGCCGCACGTCGGTGAGAACGAAGTCGGGGTGGACGGCTTCCGATTCGACGTGCCTAAGTGGCTTCGTGAAACGTCGAGATTCGGCAACAAGCCTGTTTGCAAGGTCCACCTCGTACGACGAGTCGCACGGCAAATAGGTCCGATTTAGAAGCATTGCGGCGGCGTCGACGAGGTTCAGCGTGCCGGATGCGTTGCGCTCGAGCACCAAGAGCGCCACGTTGCGGCGGTCGGTGTCGCCGATCGACGACCAAGCGGGCGCGAACGAGGACTGGAGCTTTTCGAATAGTTGATTCGAGACGAAGATGCGTGCACGGTTGCTTTGGCGGATGAGCAGCTGAAATCCAAACTTGCTTGGCTTGAATTCCTTGATCTCGCACAGCAGGAAGCCGCGGCGGCTGTTCTGGCCATCGCGCTTTACGCGGTCCAGAAACGCCTCAAACTGTTCATCGATAGCCGACTTACGATCTTCGGAGAACGGCTCCATGACGTGCACGGTTTGGGACATCGGTTGCGAGTTGACCGTACCGCCGTCGATGTGAGTGCTCAGACGAGAGAAGCACGTTCCCCAGCTACGGTACCGATCGCCGTACCACTTGTGCAGATTCGAGCTTTCCCAAAGGTATTCCAGGAACGCGAGCAGGCCGGCTGATCGTCGCTGTGTTCCCGGATGCGACCCGCTTGCGCTGCCGCCAGCAGACACCGGTCCGGCGGTTCGCACGGTCAGGGACACATCGAGCTTAGCGTTGAGACCGTCAGGGCCTTCGATAAACGGATCCTGAGGGCTTCCCGACCCTGGTGTTGGACGACGCTCATCTTTGAAAAACGTGCAACCGTCCTTGTCGTGCTCTGCGCCCGTATTTGGCCAGCCCGCGAGTATGAAACTGGTGCCGCACGCGCGCACGACGAGCTTGGGGCGATTTGGTGAGCACAAGCAAGTCGCGAAGCCATCGATTCGCTTGGCGCGCTCGAGCTCAGTGACATACCGTGCTGGATCCTCCTGGATCGCTTCGAGTTCGAGGGATGTACCGTTTAGGACGATGAGAGCCATGATTTATTAGATTGTTTGCAGTGGAGCATACCGTGCGCCGCATAGAAAGCCTGATACGCCGCATGCCACTTGTTCGGCTTTGTGCGGTTCGCGGCGCTAGTCAACCGGCGCGGTTTTCCTGGGCCGAGGTTCGGGGCGGTCCCGCCACCGAATCGGGCGTACCGTGCTTCAGCGTAGCAGTGGTCGCAACCGGGGCCGACCGATTGGCAACCTTCCCACTCGTTGTGCGTGTGATCGGTCCACTATATTTCGCTGTTTTCGCTCACGATGCCCATCGTCCCCAAAGCAGCTGCACGCCGTTGATGCATCGGCGCCATGTATTCGGAAAGTAGTGGCGAAGTCCGCCAACAAGAGTCGTGGCAAGGTAAAACACCTGCTGCACGATTAGCCCGTGTGCACCGAGATGCTGGAGCACAGCAATGCACGCCAGGTTCGAGACAAGCCAAATTGGCCACGTGAATCGCAGGAGGCCGCCGCCGACGCTATTGGTTATCGCGCCTGCAATCCCGAATACCGTTGCCGCCCATTGCAGGTGATCCCACATTTAGATCTCCATTGCCGTGGGCCGCTGTGGCTCTTGCGAAGGGCGCGACACCCAGCGCCGCGTCCCGTCGACTTTCTTGATCACACCGCGTTCCGCGTAGTGGCGGATCAAGCGAGTCGCTGCTGCGTCAGCGGTGCGATAAGCGTCGTGAGGCCCGGTCTTCTGGCTGCGGAACTCGCGAAGCAGTACACGACGCACGTCAAACGCCTCGAAACTGCCGGCTGCCATGCGACGCTCGACTGTGCGCATCGTCGCGTCGGGCAATTCGTATCCAAGGATTTTCATCACTCACTCCGACTGACGTTGAATCGAACGACGCAAAGAGCAACGTTCCGGTCCCAGAGTTCGAGGTCGCTTGCGCCCGAGTGTTGCTTGCATAAATCGTTGGCAAACGCGAACTGTGCGGATGGCAGGCACTCGTGCACGCTGGACGGGGTCGGTACGCTCCAGTAGACCTGACCCGAGTGTGCGTCTGGCAAATCCGTGAACTTCCGTGCTCCTTGTGCGATCGCGTCGGCTTCAGAGATGTCCCAGGTGGGCTCGACGCGCACCGTCTCGGCAACAACCTCAAAGCGCGAAGCCCATAGCGGCATCAACCGTGCGGCGATCCAACCGCGTCGGCGCGACGCCTCTTGCCGACGGAACTGCGGCGCGGTGATTTCGACCTTGGCCTGCGTAAGGTCGCAGCGGTACTCGACTAGCGCGAAATATCGAGTAGCGATGCCCGGTTCGGTGCGCTCGAAAAGCTCAACGACGCGGAAGGCCTCTGAACCCCAAAAGCGATCACCAGGCGCCACGTCCTTAAACTGCTGGGCGATCTGAGATGAGGCACCGCGCGCATTGGGTTGGTCGTGTGATGCGGCGACCGGCCAACGGATTTGGGTCTTGCGGCCGTCGGCAATGGCCAGCGCGTCGACGTCGCCTAGGATAAGCTTGCGCCGGCGCGCAGCGATCACACTTTCGTCGCGCGCATTCATGACAGCACGGAAGTTGGCGGCGTAAAGTCCCATACAACGCGGGACCATTCGCGTACGCACTTCGCGTGCGAATCGGCGCCGTGCGGCCGCACCCGGGCCGTGGCTGCCACGTTCACTTTCTCAGACGGTTCGAGCGTTGCCGTTCGCACGACAAACGCGTTCCAGACCTTGGCGAGATCGCGTGCGGCGGCTTCGTTGGGCGCTGCGTACCAATCGTTCTGTTCCGGAAAATGCACCGCCCACAATTGCACATTGGGCTGATCGTTGAGCAATTGAGTAAGACGAGACGTGCTGGCGGATCTGACTTGCATAGGGCCTCCGATAGGGCGATGCATTCAAGATAGCGTCGCCATTGCGAAGTCAAGCCAGCGACTACCGCTTAGTTTGATGGGGAGCGAATGCGTAATTCACGCGATAAGAGGAGAGAATCTGGGGGGCTTTCGGGAGCTTATTGGCGCAGGAAGCATTAGTATTGGTTTGAGCACCGCAAATCCCACGAAGAACATCGGCGTGGGAGACGCTGTCGAAAGAGTTTCAAAAAAAGTAGTTGGACAGTTCAGCGCGGCTCAAACGACTTTCGAATGACAAAGCTTTTCAACTCAGCAATATCGAAAAGGACACCATGTCTGCATACAAAGAGCTTCTCCAACAGCGCCAAGTACTCGAGCAACAAATTGCGGAAGCCAAGGAGCGCGAGTTCGCGCAGGTCGTCGATGAAATCAAGCAAAAGATGGTCGATTACAGCATTACCCTTGCCGACCTCGGAATTGCTACCGGCCGTGGAAAGGGCAAGATGCAGAGAAAGGCGGCCGAAGCCAAGTACCGCGATCCCGTTTCGGGTGCGACGTGGAGTGGCCGCGGGAAGCCGCCGAAGTGGATTGCAGGCCAGGACCGGTCGCAATACGAAATCTGACCCGAGTCAGTCCAGCGGCCGATCTCTGGTTTTTGGTGTCGCGGCTGGCTTTCGCGGGGGCAGAGGATATGCCTCCGCGTGCATTAAGTCGGCGGGAAAGAGGTTGAGAAATGATCGTGCCTCGTCGGTGCTGCGAAACGACAGCCAGCTTTCATACTCGTCGGGCGCAATGATCACGGCCGATCGCTTTTCGTGGGCTGGTCGATCTGGTGCGCGGCGAACCCCGCACTTCAGGGTGGGGGTTGGAGCGCGGACGGCGCGAGCCGTCCTTCTGTAATCGGCAAACAACACCGCGCCTTCCACGGGTGCTCTTGATCGAGAATCTGCGTGCTATGCAACGACTCCAGGCCTTCCGATTCGAACTCATGCCGAGCGGCGAGCAGGCGCAAGATGCGCCAGTTCGCGGGAGCGTGCCGGTTCGTCTATAACAAGGCACTGGCGTTGCAACAGGAGAACTACAAGGCTGGCGAGAGGTTCGTCGGCTACATCGGCATGGCGAAGTGGCTTACGGGCTGGCGCAATGGCGACGAAACACCGTGGCTGTCGGATGGCCCGGTGCATGCGCAACAGCACGCACTGAAGAATCTGGAGAAGGCGTACAAAGCGTTCTTCGAAGGCCGCATGTCGTACCCGCGCTTCAAGCGCAAGGGCGAGTACGACGGGTTTGTCTCGCCGGATAAGAAGGCGATCGCGCTCGACCGCGCAAACGGCCGCATCAAGCTCCCCAAGCTGGGATGGATTTGCCACCGCAACAGCCGCGACGTGCTCGGCGAGGTTCGCAGTGCGACCGTGTCGCTGCGCGCGGGCAAGTGGTACGTGTCCATCCTCACGGCGCGCGAGGTAGATGTGCCGGTTCCGCATGGCACGTCAGTCGGCATCGACGTGGGCGTGGCGCGCTTCGCCACCATGAGCGATGGCACGTACATCGCGCCGCTCGCCAGTTTCAAGAAACACGAGCGGAGGCTCGCGAAGTATCAACGCCGCATGGCCCGCAAGGTCAAAGGCAGCAGCAATTGGAAGAAAGCGAAATCCCGCATTCAGCGCATCCATGCACGCATCGCGGACACTCGCGCAGACTTTCTGCACAAGGCTTCAGACAGCATCAGCAAAAACCACGCAATGATCGCCGTCGAAGACCTGAAAGTCCGCGACATGACGAAGTCGGCCAGCGGCACGGCCGCGGCGCCAGGACGCAATGTGCGCGCGAAGTCGGGACTCAACAAGTCCATCCTGGATCAAGGATGGGGCGAGTTCCATCGCCAGTTGGAATATAAGACCGCGTGGCGTGGCGGTTATTTGATTGCGGTGCCTGCGGCCAACACGAGCCGTACCTGCCCGTGCCGTGGCCATGTGGGGAAGGAAAATCGCAAGACTCAGGCGCGCTTTGCCTGCGTGGCTTGCGGCTATTCGAACAACGCCGATCATGTCGGTGCGATCAACGTTTTAGAGCGCGGACAGCGCTTGTTTGCCTGTGGAGGGATGGCGCAGTCAGGCCACCCGACGAAGCAGGAACCCGCCGAAGTGACTCAGGCTGCTTTAGCCTAAGCACAGTAGGAATTCCCGTCCTTTAGGGCGGGGAGGATGTCAAGAAAGCGCTTCATGAGCGGATGGTCGTCCGCATTTACGGTGAGCATCGTAAATGCCAGAGCGGTGGCGCCGTCGGGCTCGGACCACGCACGCCACAAACCAGCAATCGCGAGTGGTGTTCGGTCAGCTAGTCCGATCTTCCAGCGCACCGGCTGCCCGTCTCATAGTTCGGCTCAAAGAAAGTCTGGCACGGAATACGGCAGGTCTGGAGCTTCTTCCACGCGCTGCTGTAGCTTCTTTTCTCGCCTACTGTTTCTGCACGCGCGTTCATCGTATCAAAGACTTTGACGCCATCGGGTATGTGTTTGCGCGGGACAATGCCAAAGGTGGCAGGATCTGTCGAAAGGCCGCTATCCGTTCGACGGAAGATCGGCGCTTGGTAATCCTTGTATATCTCACGCTTGTATTCGAATGACGGCGACGGGAAGATGCTAAACACTTCGAACGCGTCGTTTGGGTTCGCTTCGTAACTCGTACACATATGGCGCCCTCGGTTTCTCGTGAAAATAGCGGTAGCCCGTGCGATTCGGCGCGAGCGAGGATGGCGACTAAGTCATTAACAACTATGCTCGGTCGAGTTCTATGGCCGCCGTCAGACAGGTTCCAATTTTCTCGCGGCGCAAGCGGCTGGGTCGTTTATCGGAAATCGCGGCTCGACGTTGTGAGCGCGCCGAGCAGGTGAGTCAAATCAACGAGCCTTTTCGCTATCAAGTGGCGAACTTCGCCTTCCTGTTGCCAGATCCCGAACACCCCGAGCATCGTTGCGCCCAGCGCTTCGCGTCGATATCGCTCCAGCATGGTGGGCCATACGATAACGTTGACTTGACCCGTTTCATCCTCGAGTGTCACGAACATGACGCCTTTGGCTGTGCCCGGGCGCTGGCGGACTGTCACGATTCCGGCGGCTCGCGCATGTTGACCATTGCGGAACGTCGCGAGCGTCGTCGCAGCGAAGATCCGCTTGGCTTCCAGCCGCGGCCGCAAGAGTTCAACTGGGTGCCGATTGAGCGTTAGGCCCAATGCGCGATAGTCACTGACGATCTCTTGCCCTCCTGAAAGTGCAGCAAGGATAGGCGTCACATCGTCGTCGGACGCTCCGCGCAACAAATCTTTGTCCGGTACCGCCGCGACCGCTTGCCATAGCGCTTCACGGCGCTCGCCAGCGAGCGCTCGCAGCGCATTTGCACCCGCAAGTAGCTGCAGATCGCGACGGTCGAGTTGTGCGCGCCGCGCGAGGTCCGAGACGTCCAGAAATGGGCGCACGGACCGCGCGAGCTCAATGCGTGCTGCCGCGTCTTCTCTCATGCCGCGGATGAATGACATGCCGAGTCGTACCGGCGCTTTCGTCGTTGGGCCTTCAAGGGCGGAATCCCAATCGCTGATCGTGACGTCGACGGGACGGAACGCTACGCCATGACGCTTCGCGTCCTGAATGAGTTGCGAGGCCGAATAGAAACCCATTGGCTGGCTATTGAGCATCGCGCAGACGAACGCGGCGGGCTCATGGCATTTGAGCCAGCAACTCGCATAGACGAGTAACGCAAAACTCGCCGCATGACTCTCGGGAAAGCCGTACTCGCCGAAGCCTTGGATCTGCGAGTAGATGGACTCAGCGAACTCGAGCTCGTAACCACGCTCAAGCATGCCGGAGACGATGCGCTCGTGGTACTTCTCAAGTCCCCCCTTGCGGCGCCATGCGGCCATGGCTCGTCGCAATTGATCTGCCTCGCCCGGAGTGAAGCCGGCGGCCAGCATCGCGACCTGCATGACCTGCTCTTGGAAGATCGGTACGCCAAGCGTGCGGGCAAGCGCCGTCTCGACGGTGGGGCTGGGGTACGTGACAGGTTCAAGGCCCTGGCGCCGCCGCAAATATGGATGAACCATGCCGCCTTGAACGGGGCCCGGGCGCACGATTGCGACCTTGATGACCAGGTCATAGAACTGACGCGGCTTGAGACGGGGCAGCATGCTCATCTGCGCGCGCGACTCGATCTGGAACACGCCCACCGTGTCCGCGCGACAAATCATGTCGTAGGTTTGCGCATCTTCGGCCGGTATGTCCTGAAGCTCGAATAGCTCGCCGCGTTTTTCTGAAATCAGTGCAAGCGTCCTTCTGATTGCAGACAGCATTCCCAGCGCGAGGACGTCGATTTTTAGCAATCCCACCGCTTCGATGTCATCTTTGTCCCATTGGATGATGCTGCGATCGACCATCGCTGCGTTCTCGATCGGCACAAGGCGTGACAGAGGGCCGCGGCTGATAACGAATCCTCCCGTGTGCCGCGAGAGGTGCCTCGGAAAGCCGAGCAACTGGGCGGCCAGCGTCGCCCACTGCTGAACGAGTGGTATCTCAGGATCCAATCCGGACTCGGCAAAACGCTTGAGCAGGTCCTCGCTCGAATCGAACCACTGATGCGCTTTCGCCACTCTATCGACGATCGCTGGATCTACTCCAAGTGCCTTGCCGGATTCGCGCAACGAACTGCGTGGTCGATAGGTGGTGACGGCGGCCGTGAGCGCCGCACGGTGCCGTCCGTACTTGGCGTAGATGTACTGGATGACTTCCTCGCGTCGCTGATGTTCGAAATCGACATCGATATCGGGCGGCTCACCGCGCTCCTTTTAGATGAAGCGCTCAAACAGCATGCTGGAGCGGGCCGGATCGACTTCGGTCACGCCGAGGCAAAAACACACCGCGGAGTTGGCGGCTGAGCCGCGTCCCTGACAGAGGATGCCCTCGCCTCGGGCGAAGCGCACGATGTCATAGACCGTCAAGAAATACGGTTCGTAGTTGAGTTCCTGGATCAGTTGCAGTTCGTGCTCGATCTGTTGTTGAACACTGTGCGGGACGCCGCCCGGAAAGCGTCGATGCGCGCCGGTATACGTTTCTTGTCGCAGATAGCTCGTCAGGGTGTGGCCGCCCGGCACCAACTCGTCCGGGTATTCATACCGAAGTTCATCCAACGAGAACGAGCAGTGGTTAGCGATGTTGAGCGTCTCTTCGAGTGCTCGGCGCGGATACAGATTGGCTAGACGCAAGCGAGAGCGAAGGTGCTGCTCAGCGTTAGGAGCGAGGTCGTATCCACATTCTCCGACCGATTTGCCGAGTCGAACGGCGGTCAACGAATCCTGCAACAGCTTGCGGGATCGCACGTGCATGGTCACCTGTCCGGTTGCAACGAGCGGCAGGCCATGGCGTGCCGCGACCGCTTGCACTACACCGCGGTGGATGTCGTCCATCGCGCGCGCGTGAAGGGTCAAACCAACCCACGCTCGCTCGCCAAACGTTGCGGAGATCCATGCCACCTGCGCATCGAGCTTGCGATCGTCGCTCGGAAACTCTGGACACACGATGATGAGGCAATCCGGCAGACCTTTTAGGTGCTCGTACGGTTTTTCGGGGCGTGCCAGGTCGGCGGGCCGAAGAATGTAAGTGCCTTTTGCTGCACGAGTGCGAGCGAGCGTGATGAGCTCGGATAGGTTGCCGGAGCCATTGCGGTTGGTCGCGAGCGCAATGAACGACACCGCATGTGAACCATCGGGGTTCGTCAGGCGAAAATACGACCCAACGATCAACGGGAGATCCGCGGCCTTGGCTTCGACATGCGCTCGCACGACGCCGGCGAGCGTGCACTCGTCGGTGATCGCGATCGCCGCATAGTTCAGTTGTTTGGCGCGCGCGACGAGTTGCTCGGCGTGTGACGCACCGTGCAGAAACGAGAAGTTGGAAGCGCAGAAGAGCTCGGCATAGCCGGGTAGCTCGGCGAACTCGAAGGCCATGACGTGGGCACTGTCGAAGTTCGCCGAACAGGCCGTGAAGGAACCAGCGCGGCTCGCCTTCGTCGCGACTACTCACGCGTTCACGGAAAATCCATTAGTGCACGTGATCTTCGGCTGCAGCTACGAAGTAGTCGCGCGTGACGGCACCACCGTCTTGCCAGCCGCACTCAATACGCTCGCCGGGTGAGACCATGCGCAGTGATGTCCCGTAAAACGGGCGATGTCCGCGCATGATGAGTTGTATTGGTGTGTCGAGAAGCCAGGAAGGCCGTGGCAGGTCGGTGGGCAACGACGTGCCCTTCGAGTTTTCCGATATCGGCACCCAGTTGGCGGCGACTTCGGGACGGTGGTCGGCAACTGGGGAGCACGTCAGAACATTCTCTGCGCCCAAACGCGCCGTGAGCAATTCCATCAGGCGTGCGTGGTCCTGCGGCGTGCCACCCGGCTAGGGAAAGAGCGATTCGCTTGCCGCCTGAGCCTCGCGTACGTCGCGTGCTTCGAGTCGCAACGCGATTACCGGCGCGTCGAGTTCGACGCGACCGAGACGCTCCTTCAACAGCCGCACCAGATGTTCTTCACGCCATGTCGGTTCGGCGAGTGCGATATCGATTTCAGTCGGCGGTATCGCGTCGCGGCCGCGCTCATGCTCGAGGAATATCGCGTAGCGCGCGACGGCCAGTTGCTTGGCACTCAGCCATCCCGTCATCTGCATGATCTACCGACGTGCGGAAAAGAGCGCGGCTTCCGCGTGCTCAATCCGATCGGGCAGTTCAACGCGTGCATCGAAGGTCGGTGGTGCAACGAGCCAGTCATGGACTTCCGGGGACTCGCCGTTGGCTTCGTCGACGAGGTCGAGCAGGGCGGTGCCACAACGTTTGTTGAGACCGGCTCGGGGCAACCGTTGCATGTCCGCCATCGTCTCGCATCCGAGTCCGGCAAACCACTCCGCATAGCGTCGGGCGGGCGGTACTGCCATCAAGGGGATGTGGCGTTGCGCACGGAGAAACGATCGATGTGAAAGCGCGGTACCTCCGCGCGTGCGCGCCATGAGCCACGCCGCTCGGCCCGTAAGCGCCACGCTGACCCTCGCGCTCACGCCGAATGCTGCGATCGATGTGAGAATCTTGCGTCGCAGCGATCGCACGCCTCCGAATAGACGAAGGCTCGCACCAACGTCCATTAGCACGACGTTTTCTTGGTCGAGAACAACGAGTGGGGTGTAATTCATCAACGGGTACGCGACACCGCGCCCGACGTCGCCCTCGCGTCGAAGATCTCGATCTCGAATGTGGGCACCGGGCGCGAGTGTGAGGACGCCACCGCGCCGCATGCCGATGCGGACGCCGAGCGAATCTGCGGTGTCGTCCATGGCGATGACACGCTCCTTTTCGAGCACGACAAGGCCATGCTCAGACGAGGACGCTGACCATATCGGTCGGAACGACTCGAGGGCGATGTGCGGCAGATGTACGCCGATCCAGACTGCCATGGCGACTCAAAAGAACAGGCGACGGTGAGAGCGATACGACAAGCGGCTCGTCGCGCGCAGGTCCGCGTCGTTTGACAAAGCTAATTGAAATGCCAACATCGGCCGGGGTTAGCGACAATCGCAACGGAGCCGGCGACGTATCGCGAGCGGCTGCAAGGGGGCGGAACGGAAAGAAGACCGATTCGCCTCCGCTCTGGGCGGCAAGATGAAGTCTGCGAAGCGACTCGGGCCGAACATACTGCTGCCAGAACATCACGGCGCCGAATGTGCCGGTCCGTAGCACTTGCTCCGTCGCCCACAATGCGTCGGCAGTCTTCGGCGCGCGCAGGACGGTCAATCGCTTCGCATCAAGCCCCCGGTGCGAAAAGGCAACAGGCTGCACGGTATGCGGCGGCTGGACGACCGCGATTGGACGTGCGCCGAGTTTGGCCAGCGCCGGCACGAGCAATCGCAATTCCCCGATACCCGGCTGGCGCACAAGCAGGTCGGTGAGCGCGCCTTGTGGCCATACGCCGCCCGGCAGTTCACGGTCGAGCTCAGCGTGGCCGGTGGCGATCCCGCGATCCCGGCCGCGCGCAAGCTGCGACCCTCTCCACAACGATGGGTGGATGGTTTCTGGCAGAATTTCAGCGGGGAGGCTCATGGCAATTACCTGTATATTTATACAGTATAAGCCCAAGAGTCAAGAGTGCGTAGGCTGACCCTAATTTGATGCTCGAGTGCGACGGGCAAGGACTGTGTAAATTGACGACGCGGCGCTCGGCCTGAAATGATGGCGCGTGCGGCGGCCGAGGTTCGTCGCCGTATGTGCGGGTCGCAGAGTCTCCGACACCGCCGGCACAAGGCTCACAGCAACCCCAAGCAATTTCAAAAAACGGACGCCTATGAGTGCGCAACCAACGAGACCGATAGACAAAAGCACAGCAGCCCGAGCGACCGTCGAACAAGTGATTGCCTCATGCGCGCTCGTTGCGGTTTTCGGAGTTCTCTGGCGGTTTGGCGCTTCGGGCAAAGCGGCTGCGGCGATCGTGTTTGTGATCACGTTGACCGCGCTAGCGATCATCGACGTCCGGACGCGAACACTGCCGGACGTGATCACGGCGCCGCTCTTAGTCGTCGGTGTCACCGTCAATGCGTTTCATGTTTTCACGGCAATCGCGGGCGCGCTCGATGGGGCCGCCGTGGGCTTCGGGCTGCTATGGGGCGCGAATCAACTCTATCGGCTCCGCAGAAACAGACACGCGATCGGGGGCGGCGATATGAAGTTGGCTGCAGCGGCGGGCGCGTGGCTCGGTGTTGCCGAAATTTGGCAGGCACTAGCGATCGCCAGCGTGTGTATGTTTGCATGGGGTTTGGCGACGCGCGACCGGGCAGGCGTGTCGGCGCAAGGTGCAGTGCCGTTCGGCCCTATTATTTCGTTCGCCTGCGCGGTTTCGTTGTTGTTTCCGCTTGGCAATATTCGCTGAAGGCGCGTTGGCATCGATGTGCTCGTGCTCGAAGCGTAGCCGCGTGATCGTCTTGCCGGCCGTTTCCGATTGCCGAATTACCGCAAACGGCCATGACGAGACGTTCGCGTATATTCTTCGAACGACCGCTATCGAACCATCAGGAGACCAGCGGTAATCGGCGGCGCTTCAGCATATCGGTTGCTCACGGGAGCTTGCCTCCTCGTTACTGCTCGACGGGGCGCCAGCTCGCCGTCGGCAGCGATTGGCTGTGCCAGGGCGAAGCCGTGCCACAGCCGATTTTGGCACTTTCATCGCTGAGGGGACTTCATGACGGTTTCAATTGAGACCCGCTTCGCTGCCGTGATGGCGTTGCGTGACATCGAGCGCGTTCTTGCAGAGCGGGTATAGTGCAGAGGAGCCGTTGAGCCGCGACTGATCTCCCGGGCGACGTACCCAAACCTGCAATAGGGGCGTCAGACATGATCAACGAGCCAATTCCCAGCGTGCTGAAAGCCGGCACTCCCCACGAGGCCGACCTTTTCCTCTTACGGCAGCTTTGGACCGAGCCGAACAGGGCTTTGTTGCCGACCGATGTGCAGCAATGGCAATCGGCACTTCGCAAGCGTGGAGACGAGTTTGCGAGGCATGTCATATGCTGCTTTTATTGGCTACACGAATACGCTGCAGGAATTCAACCGCAATAGACGTCGAGCAAAGTCGCACGGCCTCCGACAGTAGCGCTTCCAGCCGGTCCGGTGCGTTTGAGATACCTCGACCCGATGGGACGAGCGAACGGGTAATCTCTGAGGGGTGCCACACAACTGCCGCGGCGCCGAACGACCGCATCCGAGTGAGACCGGCCAAGGAGCTGGGCGATCATCGCCTCAGGGTCGGTCTGCGCCGCGTTCACGACGCGTTTGGCTATGTCTTCCATCACTCGAAAGGAGGCGATCATGGAATGCGCACCCAATTTACCTGCCACTCATTTCCCGTGGAACAGGGACGTTGAGCGCGCAAAAGCCACCGAGTGAAGGAAAACGAGGTTTGGGCGGAGCGTTATACCTCATCGCATTTTTGTCGACTTTTGCGGGCATAGGACTACTCAACGCGTTCCTCGCTGCCCCGTTCTAGTCTCACAACGGAGGGTGTCCATGCATCGAACCATTACGTATCGTGGTTTTGACATTGAGGTCGAACTAGCACCAGCTACCGATGAAGACACGTTTAACGTGAGTTTTCAGATAGCGGGCGGGGCGAATCTCGAAGTCCTCGGCGCACGAGGAGGGCGCATACCTTTACGCAATGGACCTTTTACTGAACGATGGGCCTATCTAGTAGCCGAAATTGCCGGGCAAGCTGCTATAGACGTGCTGCTAGGGCCCGTCGAATGAGTCCGCTTCCCGCCGATTTGAAGACTCTGCGATCGCACCTCGATAACCTCTCGCGACGCTCTCATTTCGCCTACCAGTTGAGACCGAATACGTGCGCCATCTAACTCGAGCGTCTATCCAACTATCAAGCGGACCAAGCCGTTCGTTTCGACGTTCTCGGCGCCACAACACGCGGTCAGTCGTTCGCCGGAGAGCGCGATGTCCGGCCGCAAGAATTGAACGTCACGGCGTTTTCAAAATGTGCTTCAAAGTAGCGGGTCCAACGCTGTCCACCGTTAGCCGGATCAGGGAGATTTCATGAAGCTTCGCGTTGGATATGAACTGGCATATGAATGCCCTAAGCCGACGCCGATGATGCTGATGCTGAACACACATTTTTCGCATGCGAAGGATATCGAAGTGGCAGATCTGCTCGTTGCCGACCCGCCGGTTCCAATAAGACAGTATCGAGATTCTTTCGGCAACCTCTGCAGTCGAATCGTCGCGCCTGTCGGGAGGTTAGAACTGCGCACGACCGCGCTGCTGAATGTGTCGAGTGGCATGGAGATGAGACCTGCTGATGGCCGCGGCCATCCGGTTGAGCACTTGCCCGACGACACGTTGATTTTCTTGTTGGGCAGCCGCTATTGCGAAACCGACTTGCTGGTTGAGACCGCATGGCAAATGTTCAGTCGGTGTAGCCCCGGTCGCGAGACTGTTCTGGCAATCTGCGACTTTGTTCACCGACACATAGAGTTTGACTATGGCCATGCGCGGCCGACCAAGACCGCGTGGGAAGCCTACCGCGAGCGCAAAGGCGTCTGCCGTGACTTCGCGCACCTTGGAGTCACCCTTTGCCGGGCCATGAATATCCCTGCGCGCTACTGTACTGGCTATATCAGCGATGTGGGCTTACCCCCGGTTGCAGCGCCGATGGACTTCGCGGGGTGGTTCGAAGCATATGTCGGGGGTGGCTGGCAGACCTTCGATCCCCGAAACAACGCGCCGCGTATAGGGCGCGTTTTGATGGCATACGGGCGCGACGCCGCCGACGTCGCGATTAGCAATGCGTTCGGGGCCGCCGCGCTCACGCACTTCGCAGTCCACTGCGACCAGGAATGACGGCGCCGCTGTACACATTGCATGATGACTAACCCTGCATGCGGCGGTTTCGAGTGCGTAGTCATAGCAACGCACCAAGAAGAAAGCGGTGGAAGCCGACGCGGTCGCTATTCAAGCGTATGCTCGGTCACGGCCACCTGCAATCCAACTCAATCGTTCAGAGGTGTTTCCCGACCGCGCAAGTAAAAGTCCCGGAGCGGCGCTCGTGGTCCGCGCCTTATAAGGAGGCTGATCGCTGGCCATCTATGCACAGTCCGGTCGTCGCCCATCGGTCTACACGCAGTGGCCGAAAGGGCTGGATGAGTACATACTGAATTTCCTTTGATGTTCGCTGGCTCGTCGCTCGGATTCGAATTCTCGAAGAGTCTGCTGTATGCGACATGACTGCCATTCAGGGGCGTTGCCGCGCGGAAGGTCCGCGGGAAAGACCGTCTTCGTCACCGAAACAAGGCGGCGTGACTTCGCAGTTCATGTAAAACGGGGGAGATTATGGCGACCGGCATGGTGAAATGGTTCAACGACGAAAAAGGCTTCGGATTTATCTCACCTGAAGACGGTAGCGAGGATCTCTTTGCGCACTATTCGGAAATCAGGAGTGACGGTTTTAAGTCTCTCAAGGACGGCCAGAAGGTTAGCTTCGAGGTCAAGCAGGGTCCGAAGTGGAGCGGCCCCGCGTATCTGAGGACACAAGGACTCTCTTAAAATAAGGGATAGTCTTGTGCCTATCAGTAAGCCTAGTCATTACGTGGAACCCATCGAAATTCTGACCGAGCCGGAGCGTCGTCGGCGGCGCACGGCACCGGAAAAAATCGCCATCGTGCAGGAAACGCTGGCACCGGGCGCATCGGTGTCAGCCGTGGCACGGCGGCACGGCGTGAACCCGAACCAGGTGTTCGGCTGGCGCAAGCAATACCAGGAAGGCAGTCTGGCGGCGGTGCAAGCGGGCGAAACCGTTGTGCCCGCATCTGAGCTGGCCGCCGCCATCAAGGAAATCAAGGAACTGCAACGGCTGCTCGGGAAGAAGACGATGGAAGTCGAAATCCTGAAGGAAGCCGTCGAGTGGGGCCGCTCAAAAAACCTGATTGCGCGCTCGCCCTTGCTGCCGGGGGACGACCATTGAAAACGGTCTGCGAAGTTCTCGGCGTGGCGCGCTCTGGCGTGGCGGTGAAACGGGTTCGCTCGTCCGGTTGGCAGGATGGTCGCCGCGCCAGGCCGACTGACGACACGGAACTGGTCGAAGAAATCCAGGGCCATGTGGCGAATTTGCCGACCTACGGCTATCGGCGTATCTGGGCGCTGCTGCGCCGCAGTCGCGAGATGGTCGGCGCACCGTGCATCAACCATAAGCGTGTCTACCGCGTAATGCACGAGCATCAGTTGCTGCTGTGCCGTCCCGGCGTGCGTCGAGATAAGCGGCGGCACGATGGCCGCGTGGCCGTGGACCGGAGCAATAGCCGCTGGTGTTCGGACGGCTTCGAGTTCCGATGCGACGATGGCACGCCGCTGCGCGTGACGTTCGCACTGGACTGCTGCGACCGCGAGGCAATTAGCTGGGCGGCAACGACCGGCGGCCATAGCGGAGACGTAGTGCGCGAAGTGATGCTGGCTGCTGTCGAACAACGCTTCGGCAGCACGCAAACGGCACAGCCCATCGAATGGCTGACGGACAACGGCTCGGCCTACATCGACCATCGCACGCGCCGCTTTGCACGCGAGCTGGGCCTGGAACCTCTGACCACGCCCGTGCGCTCGCCGCAGAGTAATGGCATGGCCGAGTCGGTTCGTAAAGACCATGAAGCACAATTACGTTGCCTATATGGACAAGCCCGATGCGCCAACGGCGCTCTCGCGTCTGGCTGTTGCGTTTGAGCATTACAACGAGCGCCACCCGCACAAAGCCCTGAAATACCGCTCGCCTCGCGAGTTCAGGCGTGCTGCGGCAGCATCAACCTAACGGTGTCTGCGTGTCCTGAGTTACAGGGGCAACTCCACGAAGGGTAAGCAAGCCTCGAACATACAGATTCTCTGACAGACCTCGGGCTCGCTCGAGTGTCACCACGTGAGCCAATCGCGATTTGGTGTTCCATGTGAGAGAGCTTGCTCAGGATGTAGCCATGGCATCTCCGAAGGGCACGCGCGCTGACTATCAGGTCACGGTGTCGACACAAAAAACACCGCGGGGATACGTCGCGAAGTTGAAGGTCATTCGCTTAGTTGACAGGCGGACGATCTATCCGTTCTTCGGCGGTAAAGCGATGCCTTCGTTCGTCGACTGGGAGCAGGCGAGAACGTTCGGGTTCGAATACGGTTGGCCGCTTGTCGACGGCGATATCGCGGTGCCGGAACCATAAAGGAGATGCGACCCTTTGGATCGGGCGCCGCGAGGTTACGTGCGACGCGTGACTAACCTTCGGCTCTTGCTTGAGCAAAGATCGCGGGAGTAATGTCACTCAATCGCTCGACACCAAAGAATGCAGCGATCTGAAAAGTCACCTGCACACTGAAGGGGCCGTCAAAGCCGTTGAGTTGGGAGCTGCGCGCAGCAATCAGGGCATCCGTCGTTTCATCATCGTCACGCAACGCTCTAACTTCCGAAAAAGTGAGATCGAGCACGTCCTCGGTAATATCGACGTTACGCGTATCGCCAGTATCGACTGCATAGTTGTTCGACCATGTCTGCAGGTGAATTGCGGCCCAAATGCGCTTGCGATTTTGCACTCTATGTCTCTCCCAGGATCACCCGCTGGAGCGTCAATGCATACGCGCGCAGCGTGGTTCGCAGCGTCGACAGGAAGCACCCGTCGCTCAATAGTACAGCGTCGTGAACGACTGATGCGTCTCGTTGATACAGCGCAGGCGTAACGGTCTCGTCTCACGGCAGTTATGACGGCCTCGACTTGCGAAGTATTCCCTAGTCGCGCGAGGTGGAAATTGCTCAGTCGGGCGAGCGACCGTGGATCGCGGGTTATCGCCCCGACGCGCTTTGGCTTCGTTGAGGCTGCGCCGTGAGGACGCACACAATCGGGTGGCGATATTTGTTGACCTCAACTGCACCGGGGCGTAGATTGATTCGATCCGGTCTTTGAACGACTGTGCGTTTGATGCTTCCTGCGGAATTACCGCTTGGAGAGCGCGCCCCTCCTCATTGGCGAGCATTGCAGCATGCTTGCATCTTTTCGCTTGGTCAGAGTCTAGCTGGCCATCCGGCGACCTGCGGCGCAATACAGCGCTGCGGACTAGAACACTGCGCGATGTGATTCGTGATGCGTGAACTTCATCGTTCGGCTGATTTTTCTGCTGCGGGCGCTCGCATGCGCGCGTCGGTACTAGGTGGCATTCACGGCAGTTCGCACCGAAGCCGATATGGGCGTGGTGGCTGCGAACGCGGTTGCGTCGTCGCTAGGCCTTACGGCCTGTCGTTCTACTAAGGTCAAGATTCAAGCAGCATCTTCGTCGGCGGATCGGGAGTACGTGAATGCCCCTTTCCCGCAGCGATGATCGTAACGGCAAGGATGGGGCACATGAATGCGCAACGAGATTTCTCTTATCGATCGCTGGTAATCCGAATTTCACTTGAGAAGTTGGACCGCAATTGGGTATTTGAGGCGCACGTCGGACGTTCGAAGTGCGACGGATTCTCGGTCGTCGTCGAGTCCTTCATCAAGACCTTTGACAGAGCGGTCGACGTACACGAGGCGCTGGAATTGGTGCTGAGGCGCGCACAAATTCAAGCGGACGTAGTGCTCAACGTTTTGCCGCCGTACAGAAGGGTCGGCCTTCGTGCGAACGTTATGGGAGAACGGTCATGTCTGGCGCGTCCGATTGGTTGGCGTTTGTGCTGAGAAGCGATTTTCCTGTTGATGCACGGTTTTCAGAGACCGGAGAGTCGGACACGGTCGATGTTTCGTGGTTCGTCGACGGTACGTCCGCGCGTCCTCATCCAGGGCGGCCAGTGCGTATCATTCTCGACAATATGGTCGTGACGCGATGGGCGGAAGCATCCGAGCCGGATCAGGACTTCATCGCCTCGAGAATCCGCGCATTGGTCGCATACACGCGGCTCATGCATGGAGGGGAGATCGATCGGCGCCGGATGTTTGCGCCGCTAGTAGTGCGATGTGATCTCGTGGATGTGTGGCTTTTCGCTGAGTATCAAAGCGTTTCCGGAGGTGGCATCGGTAGACGCGTCTAGCGAGCGCAGGCGTTGCTTTGAGTTTTAAAGTCTCGCCGCGACCATCGTCACCGTTTCTCCGTACGACTTGTCGGTGCTCGTGAGAGCGCGTAGCAACAAGGGAGCAGCGACCGCCTGATGGTCGCTGCTCCAGCTGGACGATTATCCTGTCGCGATTTCAATTCGCCGCGGCTTCGCTTCCTCCCTTCGCGGTATCGTCAGAGTCAATACGCCGTTCTTCAACAGTGCTTCGACCTTGGACGTATCGAAGTCCTCGCTAACTGTGAAGGTGCGTGAGAAGTACGGCGCACGAACCTCAACGTGTGCGAGCTGTAAGTTCGCTGGCACCGGCACCACCGATTCCGCCTCGATGGTGAGGCTGCCATCATGGACCTTGACCTCAAGCTTGTCTTTCGCGACGCCCGGCAAGTCGGCCCACAAAGTGACCTTGTGTAGGTCTTCAATGATGTCGACGGCAGGCGTCAACGTTTGTCGGCGAGCCGCTTCGTTGGCTTGCTGGCGCGTCACGCCATCCGAGCCGCGTTCTGCAATTTGCGTGTTTGTGTATTCGCTCATGATGTCACCTCACTGAACAGTAATCGAGCGTGGCTTCGACGTCTCACGCTTCCCGATTGAAATCAGAAGACAACCATCGATGTATCTGGCTTCCACCTTGTCCGGGTCGGCCTGCTGTGGAAGTTCGACAGCTCGGCGGAAAGCGCCACTGAACCGCTCTTGTGCGTACTGCCGAGCGCCGTCGGGCAGCCGGTCAGACTGCGCGGTCCGATCGCCGGCGATTGTCAGCAAGCCTTTGTCGATAGAGACGTCTAGCTTGCCCACATCGAGCCCGGGCGCGAACGCGACGACTTCTATGGAATCTTCGGTCGAGCCAACGTTGATTTGCGGGAATAGCCCAACGCGCGTTGAGCGCAGGCTGGTGGGGAACCCGCCGAAAAGACTGAACATCTGACGTTGCAGGCGGTCCAGCTCACCGAAGAGGTTGGGTGTAATGAACGCATCACTCATTTCGCTCTCCTCTCGCAACGCAGGAGGAGGCAGCTTACGCGAATCAGCTCAGCTGCCCCTGCGCCGCGGACAATCAAGTTGAGACACGCAGCGCGCGATGAAAGCGGCTGCCCTGTGGCACGGGAGATAGGGTCTTCAAAACGCCTTTCAAGGCCCCTGGCCACAATTTTTTTGATGTCCCGGAGCGAAGACCACTCCAGAGGGGGGGCGTCGAGCGCACAAAAGCGAGCCTACTGGCCACGGGCATGTCCGCACATCCAGCTAACAGATTGATGTTCAACTAGCGACTATCGTCGCTCCCAACGATTGGAACATGAGGTCGAGCTACAGACAGCGCATCGTCGTTCAGATCGCGAACCCGACGCGACGATTATTCCGGAGAAGAACTGTCGAACACGTCTTCGGAACGCTCAAACCCTGGATGGGATACGCGCCAAAATAGATCGCGACGGAACAGGTAAACGCGCGCAGAATGAAAGGCAGGTCTGCCACTTCGGCAGCCAAAGCAGCTTTGGAGAAACGACATGGCAAAAGGTCAACAGCGCGGCAATCGCGAGGCCAAGAAACCGAAAAAGATATTGACTCCTGCAGCAAATCTAGCGTGGACGGCAGCCCCGAAAGCCTCTACGAGTCCACCAGCAAAGAAGAAATAACTGACGCCCGAGGACACTAGCCCGGTCTGCGTCTCATGGTTCTTACTCTTCCTCACACTGCCGCCTGTACCGGGGACATACGGCGAGTGCCGCGGAACTCGAGAGCGGACGGACCGTGGAGCCTGCAACTGCATGGCTGCTCGATAAGTATACGTCGCTAAAGAACAAATCCGAGAGACTCGCGTCGATCTTGCGCAAGGCTACTACCGCAGTTGCCAAAGTTTGCACCGGGTCCGTCGGATAAATGTATTTCGTCGATGACTGTTGCTCCAGCTTTTCAAATACGACGTATTGCGTCCGCGTTAGTGGAGGCATTGCTTCAGGAGACGAGCGGGAACACATTCACGGTCTGGACAGGTGAGCTCAACGCGCCGACTCTGGCGCTTTAGGTTCAATTTGGTTTCGAATGCTTTGAGTACAGGAGACTGGTCGAATATGATTTGGAGATTGTAGAGTTGCGACGTAGATTCGATGCAGAACCTGCAACAAGGTCACCGGGTTGAGCCAGTGGCGCCCGTCGCGCCGTCCGCTATTGAGGGAATTCAAGTCCGTCGACAACGAACTGCGGATGTCCGAAAGGGGTCGAGGGACTAAACCGCTCGCGCGGTATTGGGGCGGCGACCGTTTGTTGTTGGAGCAACGGCAAGATCACGTGGCCGCCACCGAACACAAGCGCTCCTGAGTGGTAAAACGCAGAAAACTCTGCAATCGCATGAGTACCATCAAACTCGGTTAATGGTGGCAGTACCACAAGCGAACCAACGAAAACACACCACGCGGTCAGGCCAACGCGCCGAGACACGTGAAACGCCTGGAAATCCGAGTTTGTGACAGATTGCCGCTTCGAAATGGAATTCGAGCGACTCAGCACGACACCCAGCGTTGCTCCAAGTGCGATAACTAAGAGCTGCGAATAGGCCGATGGGACCATTGCTGTGGCGCAAATCGCCAAGACCGCGATCATCGCCCGTGGCGTGTCTGCGCAGAACCGACGCGCCATCTCATCTCCATCACAACTTGTGCGACGACGGCTACCGCCACGAGCTTCAAGCCGTGAATCACGCCTGTACCGACTCGCTCCGTGATATTCGGCGAAAAGAGTGCGAAACCAATTAATAGATTTGCAGACGGAATCGTGAAACCTGCCCAGGCCGCGATGACGCCGGCCCACCCCGCACGCAACAGTCCAATTGCAAATCCAACTTGGCTGCTCGCCGGCCCCGGCAGGAGCTGGCATAAGGCGACCAGATCAGCGAACGCCGATTCGTCGAGCCAGCGGCGTCTGTCGACAAACTCCTTCCGGAAATATCCGATATGGGCGATCGGACCACCAAAGCTCGTGAGGCCGAGTTTCAGAAACGTTATCCCGACCTCGAGTGCGTGATGTCGAGGTTGACGGGCGTCAGACGTGTGTTCGGACATCGCCATTGTGTCATCCGCTGCACGGACCGCGTCGCAAGAAGGGGACTTGACGAAATCCGTCCACCTTGCCGAAGGAATACATCGATATCTGCCGTATTAAATTATCTGTAAACGTCGCTGTTACGCATGATCCCCTCTCTCTAGTTTAGCTCCCCCACGGACCCTTTCCGGCCCGGAGTCCCACCAACACTATGTCGTCAGGCAGTCTCTGTTTAGCGTCAGCCACCGCTCGCACTCGAGTATTTAGCCAATTCTTACTCCTCGTAATTTTCTAGAAAGGTAAAAGTAAATTATGTGCCGGACCTCAGTAACATGCCAGTGCTCCAATTCGCTCCGCTTCATCATGGTACGCAGTAGCGCAATACGACTAACTATCCCACATAGCACACTCCGCCCGCCCGAAACAGGCGCGCCGGATAGCGAATCTGGAGCCCGTTTAAATGTTCCGCAAAGCCCTTTTGCCGATCGCATGTGCGTCAGCGCTTCTCGCGCTGTCCGCTTGCGGAAGCGATGACAACAACAGTTCGACGACGTCCACGACGCCCTCGACGCCCGCCACGACCGTGTCCGCACAGGACGCACTGCCGACGGCAACGCCGATCAAGCACTTGGTCGTGATCTTCGGTGAGAACCGTTCGTTCGACCACTACTTCGGTACGTACCCGAACGCGCAAAACCCGCTGAACGAGCCGTCGTTCACGGCTGCTGCCGGCACGACGACGCCGTCGAACCTGAACCAGCTGAACCTCCTCACGGCGAATCCGACGACCCTGAACGCCGCCAACAACACGGCGTCGCCGGGTAGCGGCATCAACCCGTTCCGTCTCGATCGTTCGCAAGCCAACACCAATGGCCAGTCGCACGATTACATGAAGGAACAGCAAGCCGAAGACAACGGTGCCATGGACCTGTTCCCGGAATTCACGGGTAACAACGGTGCAGGCAGCGGCACGAAGTTCGGTACGCCGGGTCTCGTGATGGGTTACTTCGACGGTAACACGGTCACGGCACTGTGGAACTGGGCTCAAGGCTTCGCCATGAGCGACAACATGTACACGGACACGTTCGGTCCGTCGACCCCGGGTGCGATTGAAGTGATCTCGGGCCAGACGAACGGCGCGATCCCGGCGAACGGCGCGGCGCAAGGCGACAACGTGATCGCCGACGGTGCTGGTAGCTTCACGTTGAACGGCGACTCGGATCCGACGGGCGACACCTGCTCGTCGACCTCGACGACCGACAACGTGATCATGAGCACGAACAACAAGAACATCGGTGACCTGCTCAACGCGAAGAACATCACGTGGGGCGGCTTCATGGGTGGCTTCGACTTGACGGCTACGAACCCCAACGGCACGACGGCATGCCATCGCAGTACGTTCTCGTCGGTTCTGGCAGCCAATTCGACCGACTACGTGCCGCACCATGCGTGGTTCCAGTACTACGCTACGACGGCGAACCTGGCGCATACGCGTCCGACGTCGACGGCGCTGGTCGGTTTCACCGATCCGAAGGACAGCACGGCAACGCCGGTTCACCACCAGTATGACGTGAACGACTTCTTCGCGGCTGTGACGGCAGGCAACTTCCCGTCGGTCAGCTACATCAAGGCACCGGCAGTCGGCGACGGTCACCCGGGTAACTCGGATCCGCTCGACGAGCAAGCGTTCTACGCGAAGGTCGTGAACTTCCTCCAGCAGCAGCCGGACTGGAAGAACACCGCCGTCATCATCACGTACGACGACTCGGACGGTTGGTATGACCACCAGTACACGGCACCGACGACGTCGTCGGCTGACGCTACGGCTGACCAGCTGAATGGCGCCGGCACGTGTAACGCAGCGGGCGCAACGCCTGGCATCGGCGTTACCGGCTCGAACGTCAACGGCCGTTGCGGCCCGGGCACGCGTATCCCGCTGATCGTGATCTCGCCGTACGCGAAGAAGAACTACATCGACCACACGCAGATTACGCAAGCATCGGTTGTCAAGTTCATCGAAGACAACTGGCTCGGCGGTCAACGTATCGGCAACGCTTCGCACGACGCCTCGACGGGCAGCATCAACGCCCTGTTCGACTTCACGAACGGTGGTTCGACCCCGGCCGTGTTCGTCGATCCGACGACGGGTGTGAAGCTCGCGGCAGCCCCCGCGAACTAAGCAAGGCGAAGCTCGCGACGTGAATCTATACGCCGTGCAATGGAATACCTGCGCAGTGTGTAGTCCATAGCGAGCTTGCCACTTGAATTGAGCCGTTTCGGCGCCGATCTGCCTTCCAGGGTGGCTCGGCGCTTTGTCAGTTTATCGAGCCTGCTTTTACTGCCATGACTCTTCACACGAATGCCACAGTCTCTTCGCCGCTGCCCAAGGGCGATAGTCCTACACCTGGCGCGCCGCGACGCCTCACGCGCAAGCACGCGCTAAGAATTTTGCTCGCAGCGCTTCTGGTGTGCATTCTTGCGGCGGGTTATGCGCTGACGCATCCCGAGAAAATGCCGGATGCGATCGGCGCCTTCATCGAAGACATGACGGGGATCAACGCTCACCCCGTGCAACTCGTGCGCCCGCCTGTCGCTCCGCTGTCGGCGATGGCTGAGCTCGGCCGCCAGATCTTCAACGATCCGTCGTTATCTGCTTCGGGCAAGATGTCGTGCGCGACATGTCATAGCCCGCAGCACGCATATGGTCCGCCAAACGATCTGGCTGTGCAGTTGGGCGGCCCCGATATGACGCAGCCCGGTTATCGTCCGGCGCCTTCGCTTACGTATCTCTATCGACAGGCCACCTTCAGCATCGGCCCGGACCTCGGCGATACCGACGCACCTGTCGACCTCAATGCAACCGCTTCGGCCGCGCAAGGCGTGCAGCGTGCCGTCAAGACGGCAGGTGTCGCGCCCGCTGCTCCGGCGATGGTGCCGCAGGGCGGCTTCTTCTGGGACGGCCGGGCGAACACGCTGCAAGAGCAAGCGATCGGACCGCTGACCAACCCGGTCGAAATGGCGAATACCGACGCGCACGCGGTCGCGAAAAAACTGCTTGCGACAAAGTACGTCGACGCGTTCAAGCGTCTGTTCGGTCCGCGCATCGTCAACGCCCCGGACATGCTCGTTGATGAGGCGATGTTCGCGGTTGCGCGGTATCAATTTGAAGATGCCTCGTTCCATGAGTTCTCGAGCAAGTACGACTACTGGCTCGAAGGCAAGGCACGTCTGACGCGCGCAGAGCTTCACGGTCTGCAGCTGTTTAACGATCCGGACAAGGCGAACTGCGCCGGTTGCCATTTGAGCAAGGTGTCCGGCGACGGTCTGCCGCCGATGTTCACCGACACGCAATACGAAGCGCTCGGCGCACCGCGCAACCCGCATCTGGCGCAAAACAAGGATCCGAAGTTTTTCGATATGGGCGTGTGTGGACCGTTCCGTACGGATATCAAAGACCAGACGCAATACTGCGGCATGTTCCTCACGCCGACGCTGCGTAATACGGCCACACGTCACGCGTATTTCCATAACGGCGTGTACACGGACCTCAAACAGGTGATGGACTTCTACAACCTGCGCAATACCAACCCGGACAAGATTTATCCGAAGGACGCATCGGGCAAGGTCATGAAGTACGATGACATTCCGGCTCAATACCAGGCCAATATCGATGTCGCCGACGCGCCGTTCGATCGCAAGCTCGGTGACAAGCCGGCGATGACCGAAGCGGAGATTAACGACATCATCGCGTTCATCAAGACGCTCAACGACGGATACAAACCGTAATAGCTAGTGGTCGTGCAGTATCGACGCCGAATGTCTTCGCGTCGATACGGCGATGACTTTGCCTCGCGTGAGCGCGCGGTTTGGCGGCACCATATCGCGCCGTATATCGCTTTCCCGTAAGATGGCATCGTGTCTAGCACCAACCCCGCACGGAGCCGTTGCAGTGGCGTTCACGAAGGCATCAGTTCAAGACGTTCTTCACCCCTCGAAGAACCAATACATCAACGGCGCGGTGTATTCGCGCGAAATTGGCGCTACTGCGCCGGATGTGGCTCCTGACGCCCGTTGCCCGTTTTGTCTAAAGTTGGCGATGGTCCCAGACTGGCACCAAGGCCGCGTCCAAGGTTTTTTCCACCGTCATCGAGGTTCTTCGGGTACATGTCCCCTTGTAACGACGGGCGTGCAGCCAGTTGGTTTTCAAGCAGAATCATCGAGCGATCTGAAAGCCTATTCATCCCATCGCGACGCGTTTTTGGAGGTGTGGTATCACCAGTACCTCGCAATGAAGCGGCAAATCGGCTCCCTTGATATCGAACGATTTGTTCGCTTAGTCGAGCATGCCGACATTCTCAGGCTTTGGGCGCATCCTGAATTCAGACTCAACGACGTACCCGCCGTACTTCTCGTCCTGAGTGACCTGCTGGCCGACACGTCAGACGCGAAGAAGCCGGTTTGGGTGCGGTTTCGGTTTGCTGGGCTCGCGTCGAGCCTCGACGATCTATGGCGCCGAAAGAAGACACCCGCACTATTCAAGCTCAGCTACAAGCCACGCCCTGACGGCCGCCTGCCAAACTACAAAGAGCTGACGGATTGCACGCGAGTGATCATTGATTGGCGTTCGGTTCCGGGCGCATATGGGGGACCGTCACAGATGGAGTCAACAGCGTTCGAAGCGGCTTTTTCTACCGCCGGAAAGGCTGAAGCACTTTGAATTCTTCGCTTCGGCGAGGTTGCGTAGGCGCGGACGGAATATCGTTCTTGGCTTCGCGAATGACCGCTTTCACGCATTTAACAGTCGTGGCACCGGGACGTCTGATCGACGTTTACGGCTCGGCAACGGCAACACGAGTATCCGGGCCGCTGGGCTGCCGACGGCGATTCTTGAAATGCAGCACTCGGCCAGGAACAATCCTTTGATGCAGTCGAATCAAGGTCCGCCATAGGAACCAATAGGGCCACTCCGGGACACGCACGGTTAAACCACATCAATCTACGACGTGCGCCATTTCGTCGATGTCCCTCGGCCATAACCCTCCGGTGACACGACACAATCTCGACCGAGCGAACTGCTCTGGGTCGCAGAGCTAGTGAAAAAACATTTCCCCGAGCCCCGCAAGTGCGCAGAATCCAACGATTGCGAGTGGCGGCGCCTTCCAGCGTATAAGCAACACAAACGCGATCCCTGCAACTGCGAAATCGGCCGACGAGTGAATGGCGCTCGTCCATACGGGGGAATAGAGTGCCGTCGCCAGCAGACCAACAACGGCCGCATTGACTCCTGCGAGCGCTGCAGCCATCGATGGATGCGCGCGCAACTCCTGCCAGTACGGCATCGCGCCAATTACGAGCAAGAAGCCCGGCAGAAAGATCGCAATGGTTGCGATGGTCGCGCCGAATGCATGGCTTGGAACGCCAATGGCGACCCAGCCGAGAAAAGCCGCAAACGTGGAGAGGGGGCCGGGTATGGCTTGGGCCGCGCCGTACCCTGCAAGAAAATCGTTCGGTGCGACCCAGCCCGTTGCGACGGTTCGTTGCTGCAGCAAAGGCAGCATCACGTGTCCGCCTCCGAACACAAGCGCACCTGAGCGAAAAAACGCGTCAAATAACGTCAACACAGGACTTGGGTCGGACCGTGCAAGCGCAGGCACCGCAAAGAGCAACACGCAGAAAAGCAGCAATGCAACTGCACCGATTCGGCGAGAAACACGAAATCCGAATGACTCGGGAGGTGTCCCGATCTTGGCGGTGGACTCGACGGAGCGGCAAACAACCGTCCCGAGCAATCCGCCGCAAAGAATCACCAGAATCTGCGCGGAGGTCGCCGTTAAAACAGCAGACATGGCCAACGCAATGAGCGCGATCAATGCGCGGGGTCGGTCAGGGCAGAGTCGCCGCGCCATATCCCACACGGCCTGGGCTACGACTGCGACTGCGACAAGTTTCAGTCCGTGAATAAGCGCTGTCCCGGCAGCGCCGTTGAGGCGCGGGGCTAGGATCGCAAATGCTACGAGTAGAAGTGCCGACGGCAACGTGAATCCAATCCACGCTGCGAACGCGCCGAGCCAACTTGCGCGAAGCAAGCCGATGGAAAAACCAACCTGGCTGCTGGCCGGCCCAGGAAGAAATTGGCAAAGACCAACGAGATCGGTAAACGCCGCGTCGTCCAGCCACTGGAGTCGTTTGACGAACTCACGGCGAAAATAAGCAATGTGGGCCACCGGGCCGCCGAAGCTGGTCAGACCAAGTTTGAGGAACACCCAACCTACCTCTAAAACGCGACTCCATTGTTGGTGTGACGTTGAGGTTCGTCCAGGTGTTCCTGTTGTTTTGTTCACTTCGCACATTGCTAAAAATAAGGAAGTTGGTTTCTTGTCAGGCCCCTCGCTCTTTGCGAGGACCGCGTCGCAGCGAAACCCCAAGCTACTACCAATCAGGTGCCGTAGTGAATGCCCCTTTCGCTAACGAGCAACCGCGCTCCGACCTCCAAAATATTCTGAGAACCTCGCCACGAGCGACCCTCCATCCAGGCCGCGCTTACCGCTCAGATACTTGCTTGATTTACGCGCCTCATCAGTTCCTCGGCGCTTTCCTTTCTCTCGCTGTACCGGTCGACCAGATACGGACCGATGTCCCGGGTCAGGAGCGTGAACTTGATCAACTCCTCCATCACGTCAACGACGCGGTCGAAGTACGCAGACGGCTTCATGCGGCCCGCTTCGTCGAATTCGAGGAACGCCTTGGCGACGGAGGACTGGTTCGGGATGGTCAGCATGCGCATCCAGCGTCCGAGCACGCGCATCTGATTGACTGCGTTAAAGGACTGAGACCCGCCGCTCACCTGCATGACTGCGAGGGTCTTGCCTTGCGTAGGACGTACCGCGCCAACTGATAGCGGAATCCAGTCGATCTGAGCCTTCATGATGCCGGTCATGGAGCCATGCCGCTCGGGTGAGCACCAGACCATACCCTCCGACCACAGCGCGAGTTCGCGCAATTCACGCACTTTCGGATGACTATCCGGCACGTCGTCAGGCAGCGGCAGCCCGCTCGGGTTGAATGTGCGAACCTCGGCGCCCATCGCGAAGAGAAGGCGCGCGGCTTCCTCACTCAGCAGGCGGCTAAACGAGCGCTCGCGGAGAGAGCCGTAGAGCAAGAGAATGCGCGGCGGATGGGTCGAAGGCTTTGCGGAATGCAAGCTACCGATCGCGGGAACGCGAAAGAATGGCGGATCGATCTGAGGCAGGTCAGTCGTGATTCCGGACACGCTTGCCCTCCGAATCGACTACGGCTTCCCCATCTTCCTTGTTGAACGCGCCGCGTTGCGCAGCCGGCAGAATGTCGAGAACGATCTCGGAAGGACGACACAACCGCACACCCATCTCTGTCATCACGAACGGACGGTTGATGAGAATCGGGTGTGACATCATCGCGTCGATCAGTTGGCCGTCTGTCAATGCAGGGTTGTCCAGTTGCAATTCGGCGTACGGGGTTCCCTTTTGCCGCAGCACATCGCGCACAGCCAGTCCTGACTTTTCGATGAGTTCGATCAGCCTTTCTCGTGATGGCGGGTGTTTCAGGTACTCAATGACCGTGGGCTCAATTCCGGCATTGCGGATCATTGCAAGCGTATTGCGCGAGGTTCCGCAGTCGGGGTTGTGATAGATGGTAACTTCATTCATGTACTTGGCTCCCAGACTCTTAAGCGCACTCGTACCAGTCTTTCGAACGGTTCACGATCCGCACTACGAGCAGCATGACCGGCACTTCGATCAATACGCCCACAACCGTCGCGAGGGCCGCGCCGGAGTTAAAACCAAATAGTCCGATGGCGGTAGCGACGGCCAGCTCAAAGAAATTCGACGCGCCAATGAGCGCCGAGGGGCAGGCGATGCTGTGCTTCTCGCCGACTGCGCGGTTAAGTCCATACGCCAGGGCGGAGTTGAAAAAAACCTGGATCAGGATGGGCACGGCGAGCAGTACGATCACCAGCGGCTGCCGCAGGATGGCCTCACCCTGGAACGCGAATAGCAGAACCAATGTCGCGAGCAACGCCGTGATCGACCAGGGGCCGATTTTCGCCATCGTTGCGTCGAAAGCCGTCTGCCCTTTGGCAAGAAGCATCTTGCGCAGAAGTTGAGCGAGCGCCACCGGTATCACGATGTAAAGCACAACAGACGTAAGGAGCGTCGCCCAAGGGACGGTGATCGCAGAGATGCCAAGCAGCAACCCCACGAGCGGCGCAAATGCCACGACCATGATGCTGTCGTTGAGCGCCACCTGCGACAGCGTGAAGAGAGGGTCCCCACCTGTCAGCCGACTCCAGACGAAGACCATTGCCGTACATGGCGCAGCGGCAAGAAGGATCAACCCGGCCACATAGCTGTCGAGTTGAGCAACCGGCAGCATCGGCGCGAAGAGATGCTTGATGAACAACCAGCCGAGAAACGCCATCGTGAATGGCTTGACCATCCAGTTCACGAAGAGCGTGACGCCAATTCCCTTAATGTGCTGACGGACTTCGTGCAACGCACCGAAGTCGACCTTGACTAGCATCGGGATGATCATGACCCAGATGAGCAAGCCGACCGGGAGGTTGACTTGGGCGTACTCCATTCGTCCAATCGCCTGAAATGCATCCGGCAGCAGTTGGCCGAGCAGAATGCCAGCTACGATGCAGAGCGCAACCCAGATCGTCAGATACCGCTCAAAGAAGCTGATGGCGGGTTTCGAGGCCGTCTTTCGCGAGGCGGCGACATTTGGAGAACTCATGTAAGTCCAATGGTCTCAACAGCAGGCTGAACTGGCAGGTTCGACGGATACGCCGATAGGCTTTCCGCTGGGAACACAACAAGCTGATGCAGTTGCCGGCGGCGTCTCCTTGCGGCTCTCTCCGTAGACCGGGGCAGAGTCAAGAGTGTGGAAGTGCTCCCACGCGATTCCCTGCGGGTCGACGATCCAGTGCTTGTCGCTACGTGCGTAGCAGCAGGTCGTTTCGCCTTGGTCAAGCAAGGTCATGTCCGCCGCCGACGCTCTTTCGCTGAGTTCTGCAAGCTCAGCCGCGTCGTCGACCTGAAAACCCAAACGGTCCACACCGACTTTCGTTCCGCGCGTCGAAATCGCGAAGTTCACGCGCGGATCGTCCAGCATCCACTTCGCGTAATCCGCCTCTACGCGCGACGGCTCTGCGGCGAAGAGTTTTGAGTAGAACGCAACGCTGGCTGCAACATCGTCAACGTGGACGTGTATGTGGAACCGCTTCATGGACATTCTCCGTCAACACTTACAAGCCACCGCGCCCTGCTCAAGACAGGGCTGCCCCTGACAGCAGTTCTCGGTCAGGAAACCCAGCAGTGCGTTCATCTGCTCGAAGGCAGTTCGATAAATCAGGCTGCGACCATCGCGCTCTTGCGTGATCAGCCCCGCGTGCATCAACTCCTTCAGGTGAAAGGAGAGCGTCGCGTTGGGGACGGCAAGTTCCTCGGCGATGGCACCAGGCGTCATCCCGTCTGGACCGGCTACAACGAGTAGTCGGAACACGCGAAGGCGAAGGCCATGAGCGAGCGCAGCAAGGGCGTGAACAACATCGTTTTCTTCCATATTTCCAATATATTCGAAATGATTGGGCGGAGCAACCACGTTAGATCATGGCGTTGTGCTCGTTGGATGTCCCTATGGGACGTCTGCTAAGTGACCGCAAATGGACTGATGTCAGGTAGTGGCGGGTGGCCGAGTCGGGTCTGCAAAGGTCCGTCGCGCCGGGCTCCGTTCGGCCATGTTCGGTCTTCGTAATGAAATTCCGAAGGGCCGCTGCATCTCTAATTTGAGGCTTTCAGCGGGTGTGCATCTATCTGCGAAGAGTCAGCAACAGCGCAACTATCACCAAGACGGCCGCAGCCGCGAATAAAAGCTTCATGGTTTTCGAACAATTGGAAAGCTTTTTGTAGGCTGTCATGGTATCAGTGTTGACGTTCGGGTCGACAACGACTTCGGGGCTCTTCGAAACTTAGCTAGTGATCCGGCTGCGGCTGATGCGTTTCTCGGGCGCCCCAAGGCCGCTCCCACCTCGGAAGCGGCCGTAGCAATTGCGTTGGGTCAAGGGCCGTTGTGGGTCGTGTCCGGTCCGTCATCCCGCAGCGGTGGTTACCAGGCAGGCATCGTCGCCTGGCCGCCGACGGACCCTGTAGAGTTCCGCATTGCCTTGTGATATCTTCACGTCACTTTCCGCGTCTCTGACGCATCGACCCTGGCCGCAAGGCCCACTGCTGTACCCATACCACCCCATCGGGAATCTCTTCCCGTCGGGATGCAGGTTCCCTTTTTCATTTGGAGAACCTGCATGTCGTATCCTTCCTTTCTCCCTCTTGGTCGCATCAAGCAGTGCAACAATCCCCGTAAGTTTTTCGATCCGGCTGCGATGGCATCGCTCACTGCGTCTGTCAAAGAGCACGGTGTGATGCAACCGCTCCTCGTTCGACCTATCGAAGACGATTTCTTCGAAATCGTAGCTGGTGAGCGTCGATTCCGAGCCGCGCGCGACGCGCACGGGGACGACTATGAAATTCCCGTCCTGGTGCAAGAGATGTCGGCACTTGAAGCGCGAGCGAAGGCAATCGTTGAGAACATCCAACGAGACGACATGGCACCTTCGGAGGAAGCTATCTCCGCGGCTGAGCTCGTGGGAAACCTCAAAGGTGACCGCGACGAGGCCGCGCGGGTGCTGGGTTGGAGCAGAGCGACGTTGGATAGTCGTCTGGCGCTAATGAATTGCAGCACGCCAGTGCTCGAGGCTCTGAATACGCGCGGGATCTTGCTTGGCCACGCCGAGTTGCTCGCCGCGTTGTCCAAGGAAAATCAGGACAAGCTCCTGCCGATCATTCTCACTGAGAAGAAAACGGTTCCTGAATTGAAGAGGACCATCGAGAGCGTTTCGTGCGTTCTCGCCGCGGCGATCTTCGATAAAGCGGAGTGTGCGGGATGTCAGCACAATTCAGCGCTTCAATCGACGCTCTTCGGCGAAGCGATCGATGCAGGTAACTGCACCAATCGTGCTTGCTTCAATATGAAGGCCGAAGCGCACTTGCAGACCACGGCGGCTGCAATGAAAGACGAGTACCCGACGATTCGAATCGTGCGCGCGGGCGACAACAACACCCGTGTCCGGCTTCGGCCGGACGGTGCGACAGGTGTTGGTGAAGAGCAGGCCAAGTCGTGCCACGCGTGCCAGAACTACGGTGCCGCTATCAGCGGATTACCTGATTCGTTGGGCAAGATCTATCGCGGCCAATGTTTCGATACTGCATGCAATGCATCAAAGGTTGCCGCGCGCATCAAGTCGGAACGCGACGCATCGCAACCCAAAGCCAGGTCATCGGCCGACGGTTCTGCGCCCGCGAAGGCACAGGGAAAGTCGTTCGGCAGCAGCAAGTCGGCCGAAGCACCTGTGACGCCTGTGAGCGAGACCGAAAAGGTGAAAGCCTTTCGTGTTGCGCTGTGGCGCAAGGCGCTGCGGCGTGAAGTCGCGCGCGATGCCGACAAAGCGCGCCGCTATCTGTTGGCTACGATCCTCTGTGACTACGGCCGCAAGATCAACATCGATGCGATGAAAGTCGTATGGCAAAAGCTCACCGACGAGAAGGCGGCGTTCTCCGACATGGGGAGAGCAGCGATGGCGGTTGAAGCGCTTGCGGATGACGTGCAGGGCAGTCTTTTGATCGGAGCGACTGTCGCCGCGATCGAAGGGATCGAGGTGAACAATCTCGTGCAGCTTTGCAAGCATCACAAGCTCGATCTCGGTCTGCACTTCCAACTCTCCAAGGAGTTTCTGGAATTGCTCACAAAGTCCGAGATGATGGTCGTAGCGGACGAGATCGGTTTGCGCGCAGCGCTTGCCGACGAGTTCAAGAAGACTTTCAACAAGCCGAAGGGCGAGGTCATTGACGCGTTGCTGAGCGTCAGGGGCTTCGACTATGCCGGCAAGGTTCCGAAGGTCCTGAAGTACTGATCTGCGTTCGCAGGTCACATCCCCTTTTTGTTTCATCCAATTCGGAGTTTCGAAATGTTCCAGCTTTTGGAAGGCATCGTCGCGTCCTGCGACAAGGTCGTTCTTACCATGAAGGCCGTTAAGGGTGCCGAGAATCCCTTGATGAGCGTTGTTGTTGTGCCGTTTAGCGAAAATGCCAGTGACCCCGCGTTGAAGCAGCCGTTCCAGTTGACCGGCACTGCGGCGGATCTCGATGAGCACTTCGCGAAGCTGCTTGCCGGTTACGCTGTGCAGCGCGCCACGCTCGCCGAACAGGCGGCGGCGGCGGCGTTGGTCCTCGAGGCGGCAACGAAATCGCAATCGAGGAAGGCAACGACGGCGATCGCAAAGGGCAGTAAGCCCGCGCTTGAGACGGCCGAAGTGGAAAGCGATGGCGAAGATGAGGCCGGTGAATCATCGCCGGCAGTTTCGACGCCGGATACTCCACCTGTCGCTACCGCCTCGAGCGGTACGAACATGGCTGATCTTTTGGGTTGAGGAGATCGACATGGCTGAGACAGGAATCAACATCGTTACGCTGGTTCGTGAGTTCGTCTACAACGGCATGACCATCGCCGATCCCGGCGAGGCGTTCACGCCTGAGGATGTTCGCGACATCTACTCTGCGCAGTACCCGGAGCTGACCACGGCAGCTGTGGAAGGACCTGAGTACAGCAACGCAGTCGCTCGTTACACGTTCAAGCGTGCGGCAGGGGCGAAGGGTTGCCATGCGTAAGGAAGACTTGCTGACATGGCTGTCCGATATGGACAGTCCGTCGAATCAAGTGGAGCCGCCCGAAAGGGCGGTCTTTCTTTTAGATAAGGAAATCGAGCAATGCTCTTTGATCCTCAATCGGCTGATGTCGAGTTCGAGGCAAGCGGCCAGCGCTCGTACGAGCGCGCGAGCCGTACCGCTACCGAACATCGACCTGCCGCTGGTTTTTTAAGCGTTCCCAAGTTGGGCGGGGTCGTGCCGAATGCAGTGCTTCGTCGCCCGCATACCCATGACTATCGGAGAGTGGTGTTTCGTCACTTCCAAACCGGCGTGTTGCGCGCCGACGATGTGACGAGTCCAGTCGACGCGGGAGATGCTTTCGCTCAGGCATTCCACGCTTGGCTCGATCGCGAATGTCCGAAGTTCGAGCGACTCGAGTTTCAATTCGTACTTCTCGATGCCCAGGCCGTGAGAGTGGACGTCGAAATCGCAGGCAATGGTCATGGTCTCGATGTGGCGTCGCCGTTGTATTTGGGTCTGGAGTTGTCGAACGAGTCCTTTCACTCAATCGGCGATCGCGTTGATTCCATCCGTCGCACGCATCCGCGATTAATGGCCACAGCAGTTTCGTTGATCGATGAAGCGTCACGCCGAACAGTCTACGTGCGCACTCCGGACGAGTTTCTGGACATGTTCGCGCGCTGGTACTGGAATGGCAGTAGCGATTGCACGGATGAAGAGGCGACCGAGGAATTGAAAGATCGCTTTGGAGAGGATTTCGAAGAATTCCATCGATATATGCCCTCCGCAGTGCGTCCAATTCTGTGCCCTGACGACGCTAGACCTTTCCGGTACGACGCGTCTGTCATGCGCTGGAGAAAGGCGCCCGTACTTGGGGCGCCGGCTCTAGAGCGATTGTCGCTGGAAGGCGACAAGGCTGCACGAGGCTTGTGTCGCGAACTCCTTCAACTGAAGTCGCTTCTCGCAGGTGCGAAGCGACGCCGTGGCTTCCGCAATCAAACCCGAAACCTCTTTGGCCTCGAAGCATGGGGCAACTCACTATTTCCCGCGGCGACGCTCGCGATGAATGAGGACCAATTGGTTGGTCAACTGCTCGACGATCACTACAACTGCGAAATGCAGGGTGGCGAGTACACCTACTTCCAAGGGTTCGCGCCGTTTGCAACGGAGGCTCGCGCAATTCGTCGGCAGTTCGCTGATTGGCGGCATGCACTTCGAGTTCTGGGCTCGCTCGACCGGGTTCTCACACTTATTTCTTCCTGAGGTGTTTTTCCATGTCCAAGATCGTTGCAGGCGCGGAATCCGAGCTTCATGCGGTTCGCGCCATGGTGCTCTACGGTACAAGCGCTCAAGAGATCAAATACGCAACCGTTCACGATATTTCCATCGACGACGACACGCGGGTTCCGAAGTTGGGAGCCGGTGCGCCGATAGATCGAATTGCGCTCACGGACGCACTTGCGTCGCTGTCGCGCGAGGTCACGACCAAGGCCGAATTTGTCACGCCGAACGTTCTCTCGATCGGGCAACACTCGATTGCGTGGTGGTGCCCGTCGGCGCCTCGACGCGTCTTTTTCAATTGCGGCGAACTCGGCGTGCGCAATGAGCGCGTGCCGCACCCCTCGCTGGTCTTTCACGCGTCGCACGGCGGCTTCCGCGTCTTCGCGCTCGCAGACGATAGGCGGCCGGATCCGTCGACGCCGTTGTTCGAACCTCCGTACTTCAACACGTGGAATGCAGGAAAGATCTGCATCGGTAGTGCACGTGTACCTGATTGCATTGATGTTGCATCGATCGACGGGTGGGAGAGCGGCTTCTTCGATTCAGCATTCACTCATCCGAATCACGGTGGCAAACGCGTGGCTGATAAGGATGGCGAATTTGCCTTCTGGAAAGCGATGCTCGACGGCAAGTTCGCGGAGTTTCCACGAGAACTGCTAATTCCAATGAAACGAACGCTTGGCGACTTGATCGCGGGCAAACTGGAGTCACAATGAATCCGATTGATCAAACGCTGCAGATGTCGTTTCCAACCGTGATGGTGCCGCGACGGGAGTCGGTGGCACCGATGGTAGGGCTTGGCGAGCGGCTTCTTGCTGCGAGCAACGGTGTCTTTATTGAAATTGTGCGCCCGTGGGTGCACATTGTTCGTCGCATCGCGTCCTTTCAAGTGCGCACCGCAATTCCGTACGGTGTTGCGGAAGAGGTCACCGAGTTGCTCTGCGGCAAGGTGCCTGGCGACGTAATCAGCGAGTTTGCTCGTCTCGCACAGGAGGCGTCACCCAAGGAAACGGGTGCGTGGATTGTGTGGAGCGAGATGACTCGACGATTTCGAATGGTGCCCGTGCAAATTCTCTCGCATAGCGAGGGGCATTTGCGCTACGACCGTCCTGAAATCGAGGCCGACGAAGTGCTTGTGATCGACTGCCATTCCCATGGCCGCGGGCCGGCGTTCTTCTCGCGAACCGACAACGCTGACGATGCACACGACGTGAAGTTCGCGTTGGTGTTAGGTCACTGCGATACCGATCGTTTCTCGGCTGCGCTTCGCTTGTGCGCAAAGGGTATCTTCGAAGAAACGTCGGTACCGGCCACGTGGACGCAGTCGCTTTCGGTGCGGGAGGTTCAATGACGCAGGTCATTCACCGCATCCCGCCAAAGATGACGACGGACGCATGGCATGTCATCGTGATCGGCGCGGGAGGAACGGGGAGTGCATTGCTCCCGTTTCTCGCGCGTCTGCACCACGCGATGCTCGCACTTGGTCATCCCGGCGGTATCGATTGCACCGTGTACGACGACGATGTAGTGTCGGAAACGAACGTTGGTCGACAAGCTTTCTATCCCAACGACGTCGGCCAGCACAAGGCGCCGCTGCTCGTCACGCGGATTAATACGCTGATGGGCACGCGCTGGGATGCATTGACGCGCCGGGTCGGCGATGGTGATGTGCTTTGCGCCGATATGGTTGTTAGCTGTGTGGATACGCGGGCCGCTCGAGCGGCGATCGTAAAAGCGTTTGCGATTGGTGGCGGCGGTTACTACCTGGACTGTGGCAACGACACGGATCGAGGCCAGGTAATCCTTGGTGAGATTCGGAGCGCCACATCCGAATCCGAGCGACTCGCGCATGCGGGCGAACTCCTGCCGGATTTATTGAACCCGAGTCTGGACAAGGATGACGACACGCCGTCGTGTTCCATGGCTGAAGCGCTGGCCAAGCAATCGCTCGTTATCAATCAGGCGATCGCTGTGCAGGCGTACAACCTGCTCTGGACGTTGTTTCGGACGGGCACGCTGTCATTCAACGGCGTCTTTGTGAACCTGAGGACGGGTCGAACAAACCCACTTCCGTGTGACACCGACGCTTGGTTGCGTTTCGGCTATTCGACTAAAAAAGCGAAAAGCCCCAACGAAGAAGAGCGCGAACTCGACAGCGACCATGAGCGGGAGAGGTTCAAAGCGGCCGAAGCACGGAGATACCGCTTCGGCATGATGTCTTCAAACGTGTAGGTCACGCATATTTTCTAACCCCAGTGGGCGAAGCCGCCCATTGGGGCTGCTGCGTCTGCTTCATTTGTGGAGCAGCAAACAATGGAATACCCCGTTTTAGTCACAGTCGTGCAGTTCGCGGACAGCGAGGTGTTTCGATGCATCGCGCAGGGCGAGTTCTATGCTGATGGTGGTGTACGAATTGCCCGGCCGTTTAAGTTTGACGACGGGCACAATGCGATGGCCGATCCGCGGGATATCGAGTTCTGTGAGCTCGTATTGCCTGATGGCTCGGTCCGGCGCGATTTTTATGAAGTGAAGCCTGCGCCACCCGTGAGGCGATCACCAATTGAACAGCTGGCTCAACGGCTGCGTCCAGCGGCAGGCCATGCAGCACGCTTGTCGTTGGCAATATCGCTTTGCTACGCCGATCTAGGCTTCGGGCCAAGCGCTGCCGGTGCCGACATACCGCAGGTGCACGTCCACCGATCTGCCGCTCAATCGTATGTCGAGCCAGAGCGCGGCGCTTTAGCTGTTCTCGGCGCGCTCGCGCTGGCTTTTGATCACCCCCGACCCTAAGTGCTGTCGGACTTTACCCAACCCACACGTCCTAACGGATGCGTGGGTTTTTTTGTTTGGAGGCTCGGTGGCTATAGCCGGGGTCGGCCGTCAAACATCCAAAGCAGGTCTTCACTAACGTCAGCATTCTTCAAGACCCTGCTGTGTGCGCGTGGCCGCCGCGTGGGCTGCGCACCGCGTGTTCAACGATCGCGCGTTCCAGAGCAATAGGATCAATGGCCATAGTCGTTTCAACTTTGGTCGGCGAGATGAGGTATCCATTCCAGCGAGAAGGCTTCCTTCGCTCGTGGTGGGCTAGATTTTCGAATGCCGTTGCAGTAGGCTTTGCGCACTTTCCGCGTCTTCGACGCATCGACTCTCCCGCCAGGGAAACCGCGCTGACTTTGGGCGCGATTGCTGTTCGAGGCTGCGCCTCGCTTTGTTCTTCCTCCCATTGGGGCACTGCCCCCAAGGGAGTGCTCCTTTTTTTGTTCCAGGAGCACATCTTGAAGACTTCGTTTTCGCTTCGCGTTGCATTGCGACTTGCCCGTGTTCAATTGCCGACAGCCTTGGCTTTCAGCATCGTCATCGCATGCATTTTCTTCATTTTCGGTTGCGCGTTGACAGCGTCGAGTCAGGCTGGCCTCGCAGTTCAAGGCGGCGACCTGTTCGGACTCAGCGCGTACACCGACGCCCCTTTACCGCTGCCGTTCTCTGAGTGGCTGGTGGGTGGGCTGTTGATGCAGCTTCCATGGCTCGGTGACGAGCTTCAGGCGTGGGGATTGGTCTTGCTGTTTGCCCTGCCTTCGTTGGCATCGGGCAGCATCATGGTTGGTCGATTCGTACGCAAGCATTACTGACGCCACCAGCGTCACATTCGAAGCCCGCGCGAGCGGGCTTCAGCTTTCTTTCCCTATGGGGCATCGCCCCCAAAAGGGCGTGCTCCGTCTCCTGCGAGCACGTATGACCATCTCCCAATTTCAGCAGTCGAAGCTTCCCATCGATCGCCAGTCTATCCGTTCACCCCGTCTACTTCAGATGATCGAGCTTATTGAAGTTGCGCAGGCGCCCGATGGCAATCGCACGATTTGGAAAATGCTCGTCGACGCAGGTGCTTCTACCGAGCACATCCTTTTCCGAGATCCCTGTGAGCACGATGAGTCGATGCTCCCGGCCGCGCTTCAGTTCCGCGTGGACACAAGCAAGCTCAAGGGTTTTCTCATCATCGTCGACAACCCGTTTGACCGTTGCTTCGGCATCAAGGTGCAACCGGACGAAGGGGCGTCGAAGTTGTTTGGACGCGTGTTTGCCAAAGTCCTTGGTGACCGCATCGCGGATCTTGTCGACGACGGTTCTCGACGTACAGCAATCCCAGTCGTTTTGCTTACGCAGTAGTGGTCCGCTTATTCCTTTTCTCCGTTCAGGCGAAGCCATTGCCTGACTGCATGGCTTCGCCCTTTTTTTGAGATATCCGCCATGTTCAAACTCATCGTTGCAGTCGTCGTCGCGTCCATTCTGTCGGGATGCACACAAATTCCCGTGGGCAGTCCTGATTCGTACCAGCCGTCGTCGCTTATGCGCGGCAGCCAGGTCGAAGCTGCGACGGTGGTGCGCGTCCGCCCGGTCATGATTGAAGGGCAAGCGAACGGCCGAGATGCAAGTCCGATCGCGACTGTTCTTAGCTCGGTCGCCGGCGCCGTCCTCGGCGCGCGGGTGATCGGTAACGGCAACGGCCGCTACATCGCCGGTGCAATGTCCGGGACGATTAGTGGTGTGGTTGCCCAACAGGTTACGTCGAGCGCAGTGCGCCAGCCGGGACTCGAAATTGTCGTGAAGACCGAGTCTGGTCGGTTCATGTCGATTACGCAGGGGGCGCAGCAGATGTTCGCGCCCGGCGAACGCGTGATGCTTGTCTCGAGTGGCATGGACTACCGCGTCACTCATTGACCAATCACCAACTTGCAGCGTGGCCCCTTGCGGGGCTGCGCGGTGTTCTTCAACGAGAGGCTTGATGCAACCGAGCGGTGCTCCACCGCCACGGTTGCATCAATGCTTTCGTAGCGTCATCGACGCATCGAAACAACGTCTGGCTCCGCGGCCAGTCCACCTCTCCTGTTCGGGGCACTCGACCCCGCAAGGGAAGGGTGCCCGAAACCTTTCTGGGCACCTATGAAGATTTCTAAGAGCTTTCTAGCACTCGACTTTGCCGGCAGCAGCGGCGCGGTCGATGTTTTGGTTCGAGAAGCGACGCGCTTCTTTCGTCGTGTCGCAAGTGATATGCATCTAAGTGAATCGGAATTCACGATTCGCGAGGACAGGCACAGCGGCGAGGATGGCTACGTCGCTCTCCATGCCGATGCGCTGTACGTGCATATCCGTAAAGCCCCCAATCGGGCGGGCATCGCAATCCTTTACCGCACTTGTCGCGGGCGCGATGACCACGCCGGCGGCAAAGACAACTTCGTGTCGTTCACGCAGTTGATGTCGCACTCCGGCTATCAATCCTTCCTCAGCAATCTGCGGCTCGCCTCGGGCCTGAAGATCGCGTGATTCTTCTTCAACGGCTCGGCCGTTCCATCCCATGACTATCGGAACTATTACGCTGACGTTCGCCAACGGCGTCGTGCTGTCCGGCGGCGTGTCGTTTTCCGAGGAAAACGGGCAGGTCTTTCTCCCTGACCGCCTCAAATCGGCCATCGGAGCGGTGGTGGATGAGGGCGCAGTTCATGAAGCTACGCTCGCCGCGGGCGATCGCGAATATCGGGTCGACGTCGTCAGCCACTTGACCTATTTCGTGGACCTGGCGTCGCCACCATCGAAGGCCTGGGTCTTCCGGGCGGTAGATTCGTTGCTGCGCCCGACGGTAGCTCAGCGCCAGCAAATGGGGCGCTCGCTGCATTCGTTGGCGATCGCATCGCTAGGGGGGGCTGTGGGGCTCGCGCATTCTTACGGGCTGGGATTCTGGACGGTCGGACAGGAATTGACCGTCTGGGGTCTCATTCTGGCGTTCGTGCTACTCTTTGCACAAGGAAGTGTCCTAATGGAGCCTTCGAAATGAGCATTTTCGTCACCTTCTTCGCCGTCGCTCTCGTCTTCGGAATCGGCTACTACGCCGACAAGCACCGTCGCAGTTAGCACGGCAGTATTCGTTTCGCGGGCCTGATCGTCCGCCAGTTTTCCGAAAAGCCGCGTCCCGTGGGGGACGCGGCTTTTTTCTTTCCGTGTTCCACCCATGCGGGCGCCCCCCGTGTGGGGGCGCTCCGTCTTTTCTCGGCGCAGCAAATGTTGGAAATCACCAGGTCATCGATCGCGATCGTGTCGCTCGCAGTCATGGGTGCGCTTTCGGCTCGCCCGCTATCGCGGGGCAGGCCAATCAGACGTTGGAAGCGAATGTATCGGGTACGGTGGTACGCGTGCGGGCCGAGCAACTGGTCTTCCAGTTGTACAGCGTCACCCCTCGACGTCCAGCTTCGCGCCAACGCCTGTGCGCTTCCTTGACGTGTGCAGAGTTCGTACACCGCGGCTTGCCTGGACGCTAATGACGCGGCCGGTCGACCTACGTTGCCAACCACGCATCTCCTGGTTTCCGGATAGCGCTTGCGAACCCACGTTGTCAGTAACTGGCGACTGGGATAGCCCAATGCTTTCAGGGTGAAGCTGAAGCAACGCCGGTGATTGACGTAGTGCTCGAGTGCGACGGTTTTCTGTTCTTCTGAGTACTTCGGCTTTCGGCGAACATATTCCTTTTGCACATCGCCACTCCTCTCGAATACTCCGCACCACGCCTTCAGAGAATTCTTCGTCGGGTATCTACGGGATAAATTCGGAAGTGACAAATTGCTGTGTGCTGTTCCATTCGATCCACGAGAGATGAGTCGTCTAGTCGACGCGGAGCGGGACATGGACAAGAAATGCGGACGCAGCCGCACAGACGTGCGACTTGAGGCGTTCATTTACGAACGCGCGGGCGATTGGTGCGTCGACGTCAAGGCGGACGCTATTATCCCCGTGCATCGCAACTTCTCGACCGAATCGTTCCCGCAGTGGACTGAATCCGTGTCGAAGAATTGTCAAGGAGACCAAAGGGTCAAGTGACGGAATCTCGTCTAGCTGGGCGAATTGCCGTGGCCGAGGGGCCCGACCCGGAGGCGGTCGGTTTCTCTCGCCGGTTGACGGTGCAGGGACCAATGAGAACCGTGCTGGAACGGGTGACGCAAAGCCCGCCGTTTTCGCTGAATGTCGCGGGGCGTTTACGACGCCTGAATCTGTATCCGTAGCGTGCGTATGCATCGACTGTGCGACGCGCGCACATCGCTCCAAAGTGCCCCCGGCCAGCACCGGTAGTGCATTTTCCCCGTCGTGGCCGAATCTCGCCAACCGGTCGTTGCAAGTCACACCGAAAAGCCCCCTATTTTTTCGAAGCTTATCGGGAATGGCGTCTGCGTTCGTCGAGATACCATCCTGAAGGTAGAGCGCTGTTAGGACTGACACTTCGCCAGCCCTAACCACGTTTTACCCGCGTCTCTGACGCATCGACTCGCCGCTTGTCGGCAACTCTAGCGCCGCTTGCCGGCCAATCTCACCAGCCCCCGGGGACATCGTCCCCAACGGGCAGATGTCTTTGCGGGGCTTTCTTGCTTTCAAGGAAGCCACATGCAAGTTTCTCCCTCGCAATTGAAGTCGTTGCTCGAAGCACTGATTCCGCAGCGTTTGCCCGCGCTGATCACGGGAGCGCCTGGTATCGGCAAGAGCGACATCGTTGAGCAGGCGGCCGAAAGCACCGGCCGTGACCTTCTCATCTCTCACCCCGTTGTCGAAGATCCGACCGACTCCAAAGGCTTGCCGTTTCCGGCCGCCGACGGGTCAGCGGCTCGGTTTCTGCCGTTTGGCGATCTTGAGCGCGTCCTGCGATCGACGAGCCCGCTACTGTGGTTTCTCGATGACTTGGGCCAAGCCAGCACCGCCGTGCAAGCTGCGAAAATGCAGTTGCTGCTCGCACGGCGCATTGGCGAGCACAAGTTGCCGGACCACGTGACATTCGTTGCTGCGACGAACCGACAAACGGACAACGCAGGCGTTTCACGCATTCTCGATCCACTCAAAAGCCGGTTCGCTACCATCGTTGAGCTCAAGACGTCTATCAACGACTGGACGAAGTGGGCCGTGGCATACGGAGTGCAGCCAATGCTGGTCGCGTTTCTGCGCTTTCGCCCTGACTTGCTTAGCAGCGATGCCCGAGGTAAGGGCATGGCGAACGTGCACAGTCCCCGAAGCTGGGGCCTCGTCTCGAAGATGATGGGTGTGTTGCCGCAAGAGCTCGAGGTGCCCGCATTCAACGGCGCCGTGGGTGACGCGGCAACCGAGTTCCTCGCCTTCCTCCAGATCGCTCGCGAGCTCCCGTCTCCGGACGCGATTCTCGCAAGCCCTCACACGGCGAACATTCCCACTCGCCCGGCCGCGTTGTTTGCGATCGCGTCCGCGCTCGCGGCGCAAGCGACGCAGTCGAATTTCGATCGCGTCACGGTCTATGCCGAGCGACTTATCGAAGCGGGGCACGGCGAGTTCGCAGCGCTTCTCGTGCGCGACGCAGTGCGTCGCAACGAGGAGGTCTCGCAATCACCCGCATTCATCGTTGCGCAAGGTGGCCCGATCGGTGCATTGATCCGCGGCGAATAGTTCGATCTCTGCTTTCCCTTGCACCCGGCGCTCGTTGGGCAGTCATGTAGCCAATGCGCGAAAGCGCGTCGGCAGTTCCGTTTCATCCGTTCCCCTTCATTTATTTATTCTAGGAGCTCGACCATGAGCAACCTCGGCAATCTCACGTCCAAAGTCATGTTGGCTTCGATCTCGATCTCCGTATGGGGTGCGCGCCGTTTCGACGGCAAAGTCACTTCGGAGATTGAAGAAGCCCATCGTGCCAAAGGCATCGGTCGTTTCAACAAACGCCTTCTGCCGGACCACTGCCCAAGCTACAAGAAAGTTCAGGCGATCGCTAACCGCTTTCGTGCGCATTTTTATAACAACACGCTCGAGTACGAGCAACGTGGCTCGCGCCTGCTTCCGACGCGCGTCTACATGGCGCTCGCCGACCGCGCTCGCGGCTACAAGAATGAGTTTGATCGTGCCGTGTCGATCTTCATGACCGACTATCAGAACTTGAAGGATCAGGCCCGCATCGAACTCAATGGTCTCTTCAACGAAGATGACTATCCGAGTGCAGCGCAGCTGAACACGAAGTTCGCGATGAAGATGTCGGTGTTGCCGTTTCCCGATGCCAGCCAATTCGGCATCGACGTGCCGCCCGACGTGCTTGCTGAAATCCGGCACGACATCGACGAGCATGTGCGGCGTTCGGTCGAACTCGCAAACCGTGATCTGATCGGCCGTCTCTACGAGGCCGTGAAGAACATGGCTGAGCGGCTGGGGTCAGCCAACACCGTGCGCATCGACGTGGCCACACAGGTCAAGGAGATGTGCGCGTTGCTCCCGCAGTTGAACTTCACAGACGATCCGATGCTCACGCATGTACTCGATCAAGCGCGCAAGCACCTGGCGGTGCATTCGGGAGTCGATCTCAAAGAGTCACCGGTGCTGCGATCGCAGGTAGCAGAAAAGGCGACCGAGATCGAGCATCTGATGGCGTCGTTCATGGGGGGGGGACCCCGCATCGCCTTCGGCGCGGACGGCGGAGAACTACCAACTCAAGCTCATCGCTGCGTGAGGTGACCATGGATCCGCGAATCACCAAGGCACGCACCGACCTGATTTTCGCCGAGCCTTTTTTCGGCGTGTTGGCGCTGCGTCTGGAAGTGGTCGAGGATCGTTCCTGCAGGACGTTCTGGGTGGATGGGGTGAGTCTGGGCTACAACCCGGACTTCCTCGCCACCTTAGACCCATTCAAGCTTCGCGGCGTGCTCGCCCATGAAGTCATGCACGTGGCCAATGGCCATTGCTGGCGCATGGGTGAGCGCGACCCGAAGCGTTGGAACGATGCCGCCGACTATTCGATCAACCCGATTGTGTTGGAAGCAGGTTTCGAACTCCCGGCTGGGGTGTTGGTCGACAAGAGGTTCGCCGGTATGTCGGCCGAAGCAATCTACGCCGAGTTGCGACACGACGACGCGCAAAAGCAAGCGAGCCACGCGAAGCCGCAACCCGATGCGCAATCGGGCCAAGGTTCGTCGCAAGTAACTCAGCCTGGTTCGGCGAATCGCAGTCGAAGTCCGTCGACGATGCCCGGTCAGTCGCCAGCCAACGATACACCGGGCGGACCATGCGGCGAGGTGCGCCCATGTCCTGCCGAAAATCCCGCAAAGGTCGAGGCAGAGTGGAAGGTGGCTGTTCTACAGGCGGCTCGCGCGGCGAAGTTGGCCGGCAAGTTGACCGGCGGTCTGGAAGCTGCTGCGCATGCGGCGGCCGAATCGGTGGTCGATTGGCGGGCGGCGCTGCACCAGTTCGCCACTGACCGCGCGAACACGGACTACAGCTGGACGCTGCCCAATCGCCGGTACGTTGCCGCGGGGCTGTACCTTCCCGCGCCAAACGAACCTTCGTTGGGTGACGCCGTGTTTGTCCGCGATTCTAGTGGCTCGGTATTCGATGAGACACAGAGGCAGTTCGCAGGCGAGATCATCTCGATGTTCGACTGCCTTAAGCCGCGGCGCCTCATCGTGCTCGACTGCGACACGCAGGTAAAGCAGGTGCAGATTTTCGAGCATGGCGATCATGTTGACCTGCTTCCGGTGCGGGGCGGAGGCGCTACACGCTTCGACGATCCGTTTAAGTGGCTCGAACGCGAGGAGATTCGACCTGAGTTCGTCGTGTACCTGACGGACTTGGATGGCACCTTTCCCGATGATGCACCCGACTACCCGGTACTTTGGGTGTCCACTCGCGAGTTGCGCCGCGTGAAAGCTCGGCCGTCATTCGGCGAGTGCATCGAAGTGATTGCCTGACGATCTCCGTTGCTCCGAGCCCGACCTTCATGGTCGGGCTTTTTTTTAGATAAGACATCGGAAAACGACCGCTTACCGGAAATAACCGCTGAACGTGTTTAGACACATGGATGAAGATCGTCTCGCGTCAACATGAGACCTGAAATGCTGCAAAATTTTCGCGTCTTATAGACCGCACTCTCGCGTCGGCGCGCGAAACAATGCCCGGCATGAGCGCCATACTTGAACACGTCGAGTCCGATCGCGTAGATCGAACTCGGGCACCCGACCCCAATCACTCGGACAACTCGAGTGCGGTGCGGCCCATTTCCGACAAAGCGCCGATTTTCGACGACCCGCTGCGCGTACGACCCCTGGAAGAAAGCGCGGTGTCGCTGTTTTTCGATTCGCTCAGCACGCTACGCGAGGAATTGGATTCGCCCAATACGTCGGAAGTGATGATCAACCGTTTCGACAACATCTTTGTCGAGCAGCGTGGGCATCTTCGACGCTTAGATAAGACACTTGATCCGCGCAAGCTTGAAGGTGCGATCTACGCGCTGGCTTCGTCGGTCGACAAGTCGGCGAAACGCGGAACCGCCTCGGGCGTTATTAACGCTGGCCACGCAAACCTTCGGATCGCAGCCGTAATGACGCCCACGGCCATCGACGGCCACGCCTTGAGCATCCGTCGCTTTAGCGACGATAAGCTCAAGCTGAGCGACTACGTCGCAAATGGCGCGTTTTCGCGGGCCATGGCGCGCGATGATTCCCAGGATCTCGCAATCTTTCGAGGTGACGAAGAAGATGCCGCGCTCGCGGACGCGCTTGGACGCCTCGTTCGCGCGCGCAAAAACATCCTTATCTCCGGTGGCACTTCCACTGGCAAAACCACCTTCCTGAATTCGCTCGGCTGTGAAGTCCCGGACGACGAGCGGGTCATCACGATCGAAGACACCAAAGAGCTTCAACTGGAATTGCCCAATTTGGTGCGTCTGCTTTCCAATGAAGACAAGCACGTCACTCCCCAGTTGCTCGTAAAACTGTGTCTGCGCTTCCGGCCCGATCGCATCGTCGTTGGGGAAGTCCGCGGCGGGGAAGCGTACGACTTCATCCAAGCGCTCTCTACGGGTCACGACGGCGGAATGGGCTCAATCCACTCCAACGACGCCCGCGGCGGCCTCATGCGACTTGAAACACTCGCGATGCTCGGAATCCCACCGGGATCGGGATGGACGCTGACCTATATGCGTAAGGTCATCGCCGACTGCTTCGACTACGTCATCCAGCTCCGTCGCACTGGCGGCAAGCGCCACGTATCCGAGATCGTCGAGATCAAAGGCTACAAGGATGACGACTACATCCTCCATCGTCACTTTTAAGGAAGCGCCATGCAACAGTATTTCAAGATTTACTCCATTCGTGACGCGGTGCGCGTGGCGGTTGCGTTGTCGCTTGCGACCGTGTGCGCCACGCCGGCGTTTGCGGTGGGCAGCATCACTGATATCACCAGTGTTGTAGATGTGATCTGCATGATCAGCAACCTCATCTCGGGGCCGTTCCTCTACGGAATCGGGGTGGTCCTTATTATTCTCGGTGCCGTCGCCATCGCGAACTCCGAATCCACCATCGGGAAATTTATTTCGGTCGGCCTCATGGGGATCGGCCTTGCTTCGGCGGCGATTCCAATCATGAAGAACCACATGGGCATCGCTGCCGCCTGCTAAATGCGTAAGCACAAAGTCAGTCGTTCGCTGTCCCTGCCCAGAACAATGGGGGGGGCGGACCGATTTCTCGCGATCCTGAACGGCACCATGACGGCGCTCCTGTGCTACTCGAGCATGAGCCCTTGGTTCTTCGCTGTGGGGTTCGCGTCGCACATCTTTCTGCGCTGGGTCACGCAGAAGGATCCGTGGTGGCGTCAGATTCTGATCGTCTATAACCGGTACGGCGACTCCTACGAGCCCGACGCTAGCCTTCCGAGTTCGCAGCGCTACAAGCGCCCCTACGGATTTGATTCTGACCTCTCATGCTGAACCTCCGTTTCAAAAGCAAAGCCAAGGCCACCGGACAAAGACGTCCAGTCCACGAAATGGCACCGTGGGCGACACCGTTCACGCCTGAGCTCGTACTCGACAAAGACGGATCGCTTCTGACCGTCTACGAATTTACAGGCGTTGACGCCGATGACCCCCGCGGCGACGAAGGGACAACGGCTCGCTACGATCTCGATCGCGCCTGCAAAAGCTTCGACAACCGTGTCACAGCATGGTGGCGTGTGTCGAAGCGCCGTGTCCACGACTATATCGACGGCGATTTCGCGGCCGAAAGCGACCGGAGAATCGATGAGCTGAATCGCCGGGCGATGTCGAGCGGGAAGTACTTCCGAAACGCGCATTCTGTGGCACTCGCGTTTACGCCCGAGACGGGGCTCGACAAAATATTCGACAAGGTGGCATATCACGTCACCGTTGGCGGCAAGTCGCTTCCGAAGGCACTGTTCGAGACCGCCAAGGATGTCGTGTTTGCGCGCAGCGCGTATGCATTTGACTTGGAACGCACGCGAGCCGACGTCAAGCGCTTCGAGTCGATGTTGGACGCGTTCAAGGGCGGCATGTCACGCCTAAGATTTTCGCGGCTCAAGATGCAGGACTTGATGGTGCACCTGCATCAGACGGCGAACCCATCTGTTCCCAAGCGTCGGATTCGGTTTCCGGTGACGCTGCTCGACACCCATCTGACAGAGTCCGAGGTCACCCCCGGCGCGAGCAAACTCCTTTTCGAATCGGCTCATGGGTCTCGCTATGCCGCGATCATCGCCGTCAAGGAGTGGCTCGGCTTTAGCGAGGCGTCACTGGACGTGCTCAACGCCGTCGACGCCGAGATGGATATCTGCGTGATGTATCGCTTTCTCGACAACGTAAAGTCCAGCGCATACGTTGAGAAGATCCGCCGGTTCTACAAAATGGCGTCCTTCAATCTATGGGCGATTGTGAAGGCTTTCGTCGCCAAAGAGGAACAGAAGAATGACAAGGGTCGTGAGCAACTCGCGACCGAGGCCGAAGAAGCGTTGAGCAAGATCACCGCCGACGGCCAGCAGCACGGTTGGGTCAATGTTTCCATCGTCGTGTACGGCGACACCGAAGTCGAATGCGACGAGGCGGTAAAAGAAGTCGTCGGAGCAATCTCCAACGCCGGCTTTGGTGCTGTACAGGAGAAGGTGAACCTGTTCGCGGCGTGGGCAAGCACGCTCCCGGGGCAATGGAAAGAACAGAAACGGTTGCAGTTCGTGGAGACCCCGGTTGTCTCCGACATCGCGCCACTACTTACCGTTGGCGCCGGTCCGATATCGAATGCCTGGCTCACGCAACAATCTGGACAAGCGCAGCCTCCGCTTACGTGCCTGCCTACGCGTCACCGCACACAACAGCGCGTTGATTTGCATCACCCCGGTGGCAAAGGTCACCTTTTGGTGCTGGGCCCGATCGGCGCAGGTAAGTCGATTTTCCTAAACTTTCTGATGTCGCAGGCCGGTCGCCACAACCCGCGGCGCATTCGTTTCGACAAGGGTCGCTCGACCCGAATCCCGACTGTTATGGCTGGCGGTCAATTCATCGACGTGACGGGCAAATACAAGGCTGCCACGCGCGTGAATCCATTGAGTCTCCTCGCTGATCCACGACATCACGGGTATCTCGCCGACTGGATTCAACTCGCGATCGAGGGCGAGGGCGACTACGCGCTTGAGCCGGCACAGGAGACGCAAGTCTTTGAGCGGGTACAGCTACTGGCGGGGTATGGGCGCGAAAAATGGACTCTGACCTTCCTGTCGACGCTTCTCGACGCCGAGCTGCGCGAGCGGCTTCAGGTGTGGACGCGGGGCGGCAAAAATGGTCAGTTCTTCGACAACACAGATGACGCGTTCGAGATGACCGACGACCTGTCGATCGAGATGGGCGAACTATTCGATCACCATCCGCAGGCCGCAGCGCTCTTTATGGACTTGGCCTTCTATCGGATCACGGACTGGCTCGACGGGCGTTACACGATTATCGAGGTCGAAGAGGCAGGCTTCTTTTTCTTGAATCCGAAGTTCTACCAACGCCTCGAGGTCTGGGCGGTCACCATTCGTAAATCGAATGCTGTACTCGCCATGGCGACGCAATCGTTGGCCCAGGTGGCCCGTATCGCGAACTTCGAGGTTCTGAAAGAAAACATCCCGAACATCATTTATTTGCCCAACAAGGATGCGCGTATCAACACGAAGTTGTATGCAGATACCTTCGGCTTGACCCAGACGCAGATCCAGATGATCAGCGACGCCGTCCCCAACCGCGACTATCTGCTCGTCACGCCGACGATGACCCGGATGCTCCAGGTCACGTTCGACAAGGAGACGTTGGCCTATCTGCGCTCCGATGGCTTCGCTCAAAACGCATTCGATCGGCACTTCGAATCCGGTGTGCCGGAGTGGCGCGATAACTATGTTCGCGAAATGCTCGCCCAACACTAAAGGACATTGCCATGTTACTGAATCGCACTCTGACAACCGCCCTGTGCGCAATTGGCGCGACGCTCGCAGTGAACTGCGCTCATGCCAACATGCCGGTCATTGACGTTTCGAATCTCGCCCAGAATCTTGTCACCGCGATGACGTCCGTTTCAAACGAAACGACGCAAGACACCAACCTCATATATCAATACAAGATGATGGGGAACCAGTTGTTGCAGGGCACGAAGCTCGCGGACGTCGCAACGGCCGGTCAGCTTGCAGAGATCAACTCGGACATGTCAAAGATGACGCAGTACGCGACTGTCATGAGCCAGGTCTATGACGGCTTGCAGAGCAACGGCCAGTACGTCACCAAGGTTCAGACGCTCGTCAATCAATCTGGCAAGACACCCGATCAGTGGTTTTCCGATCAAAGTACGTTGTTGAAGACTGGGGACAAGAACGCGACTCAACTGTTCCAGCAGGGCACGGACATTCAGAAGCACATGCAAGATCTTGCGCAGCGTCGACAACAGATTCAAAACCAATTGAATCTCTCGCCGACTCAGCAAGCCACAGCGCAGCTGACGACGCACATGCTTGACGTCGTCGCAAGCCAGCAATCCGACATGCTGCAGTTGATGGCCACGAGCGCCCAACAGCAGGCCTCGAAGCAGACTGCACAGAATGCCGAAGACGAACAGAATATCGCCGCCCAGCAGGCGATCGCGAAGAAACGGCAGGCAGAAACAAACGCCCTTATGCCCTTGCTAGGAAAATGACGATGAGCCGATCGACCATCTTCCGGCTAGTTCTCGTATTGTTTACCGCGCTCGCTTTCGTTCGTCCGGCGATGGCCGATACGGACGACAGTACTTCGGCGCTGATTAAAAGCATGCTGGCGAGCGGTGCCTCGGCCGCAGCGCCAACCGGACCTGCGGCGGGTACAACGGGCGCCGCCATTGGTCAGTCGGCGTCCGACCTCTCTAAGCTGTTTGGCAGCGTCCTCACGTCAGCCGCGACGCTGAGCCAGAAAGTACGGCCTGAGAGCGACAAGCTCATTTTCGGTCTCGGGGTCATCACGATCGTATTGGCGGCCATTCGATTCTCGGCCACGCATAACCCCATTTCCGCCTGGGTCGATCTCATCGAGGAGTTGGTGACGCTCTCGCTATTTTGCTCCTGCTATTTGGCGTACACGTCTGTCGGCCCAGCCATCATCAGTTGGTTCCAAACTCTTGCCAACGATATCGGTGGGGGCAGCGTCGATCTCGGAGTCAACATCGCGAAGCTGTCCGGTAGCTTCTATGACGCGATGGTCGCTGAATACCATTCACGAAATATTTTTCAGATCGGATCGACTATCGTCGATACGCTTCTGCTGGGCCTTGCCTTCGCTGTGCTCTGCGTTGCTTCGGTCGTCTTTACTTTTTTCACGAACATGGGGCGGCTCCAGGGCGCTATTGGCATCGTCGTTGGCCCGATCGCGCTCGCTCTCGGCGCGTCCGCCTATACGCGCGGCTATTTCAAGACGTGGTTGGACTATCTCATTAGTGCGGGGATGTATTTCGTCGTCGCAGCGGCGATGACGCAGCTCGCGTTCCAGGGTGTCATTACAGACCTCCAGACATGGACGAACGCTGGCACGACGACCAATATATCCGGCGGCTATGCGCTCAGCATGAGCCTCTACATTCTGCTGATGTCGTTCGAAATACCGTCCATCGCCAAGTCGATCTTCGGTGGCGGCGCGGGCGCGGGAAGCGCTGGCATCAGGACAGTAGCTTCGGCGGCGAAGGGCGCGGCGGGCTTGGTAGGCTGAGATCATGAGTGTACCTAGCGAACATCGTGGTGCGCCGGCGTTCGAGCTGTTGAGCGAGCATCACAAACGAATCGAGCTGATCAAACAAACGGCCAACGAGGGCAAGCAAGAGGACTTTGATCGCCGATGGTATTCAGTGCTCACGCGCTGTGCCGATTGGTTTTCAACGATGCCGCTTCGCCCTGACCAGCATGCGGAGCCGGGTGGAGCCTTTCGCGCAACCGTCGAGCTTGCCTACTACGCGATGAGACTCGCCGGCGGGCAGAAGTTCGGTGCCGATTTGCCCTCAGAAAAGCGCAGACGAGCTGAGCCGCAATACATATACGCACTGTTTTTGGCGTCGGTATGTTCGTGGCTCGATGAACCTTATAGGCACTTTCGGTTTTCGCGCGTTTCAGACCCCTTCGAGTGGAGTCCCGCGGCGCACGGCCCGTTCGCTGTTTGGCTCGCTGGTGATTCGTACCGCGTATATCGGCGCGACGTAGCGCTACCCGTTGAGCGCATGCGTACGGCTGTACTTGCGCAAACCGTCGTCGGGTCGCAATTGCTCGGGGATTTAGATGGTCCGATTCTCACCGAGCTATTCGGCGCAATAAACCCGGAGGTAACCCCCCAGGGAACCGAGTCGCTCGTGCACAAGGTAGTACGAAACGCCATGGGCGTTGCGCAGGAATTCGAGCGCAAGGCGGTTCATCGTAATTTCTCGCCCGTCAAGTTCGAGGTTCCCTCAGCGGTACAGGTGGCACTGGCGGTAGAGCCAGTGATCGTACAGACTTCCGTGTCAGCACCGGACGGGGCGATTGCTCCGATCTCGGGCGTGGACGTTGCTCGCAACGCCACGGGCGCGAACGATGTTCAACGGACCGCCGCGACTATCGACGTCGCGCAATCGACGCTTCCGTTTGATGAAGCGGCTTCGCCGTCTCCCGCGCCGACCGTGGCGCCTGCCGGGCCGGTGGTCACCGCGGCCCAAATAGCTGCATCAAAATCGCTGGCGCCAATTGAGACCGGAAAGGCCGAGTTCGATCGAGTGCTCGCAGGAGCACCGAACATGCTTCGCGATTTCTTCCGGGCGCTTGCCGAGGACGTTGAGGCGGGAAAGGCGAAAGTCGAATGGCATGGCACAGCGCTCGTTCTCTCGAAAAAGATTGTTGGGAGCTACGGCGTCACGGCTGACACGCTTGTGAACATTCTTAAGCAGCAGTCGCTTCTATTCAAAGGGCAGGGAGCCGACATCTTTTTAACTGAAGCCGCTGGAAACCTGATCCTTCCTCGTTAGCCATGTATCACGTTAATCACTTTCGCAAGATCTACGAGGCACGGTCCGCCGCCATCGCCGCAGCCGCTGCCATAGCTTTGCCGCTGAGCAGAATGCCGAGTTGGTGGGTCTTTAGCCTCGTGTGCCTAGCTCTTGTTGTCTATCGCGGCTCACAAACTTATCGGGCGTTGGCTTTCCGGATCGCGATCTCAACGAAGTGGCTATCAAAGATCCGCGTCGAGGTTCTTCTCGAAACACGGACAGCGATGAAGCAATCCCTCGACTCGATGTACCTGGGCACCGGCTTTGAATGGACGCAGAAGCATACGCAGATTGCCCACGATGTACTGCGCATGCCATCCACCGAGATCCCGCATTTACCAAAGTGGATCGGCGCGGCCGCGACCACCAAAATCGAGCAGTTCTTCGCGCCAGCGAACAGCATCCCTGATCCCATGCCCCAAGGGTCATCGTGGATCCACGGGATGGAGCCGAAGAAGACACGGGTGCCTCTGCATTACAAGGCACTTGGCGGGCACACGGCCGTGGGGGGTACGACAGGTGCCGGCAAGACGCTGACGTACAACGTGATCTCGACACAGGTTATTCACGATCCGAATTCGATATTGATTATTGTTGATCCGAAGAACGATCGCGGCTGGATGGAGCGCGTGAAAAGAGAATGTGAGCGTGCGGGTCGAAAGTTCTTGTACTTCAAGCAGTCCGCGCCTTCCGAATCGATCCGCCTCAACCCGCTCGAAAGCTGGAGCCAGCCATCTGAAATTCCGAGCCGTGTCGCTCAACTGATGGAGGAAGGCCCGTTTCGTGACTTCGCATTTCTGTTCATCGATCGCGCGGTCAAGGGTGAGTTGTTCGTCGGGGACAAGCCCAACCTGCGCTCCATCCTGAAGTACGCGCAAGGCGGTGTTGGTGCGTTACTCGAGCGGTGTCTTCGGAAGTTCTTCCCCGCCAGCGGAATGGCGAACTGGGAAGAGGAAAAGCAGACTTTCTTGAACAAAGAAGCTCAACGGGGAGGTGCGACGGTCCTCGACGCAATGGTGTCGCTCTATTCGGCGCGCTTCGCGGCGGTCGATCGAGGGAACGAAGTCATTGACGGCCTGGTTGCCACACACACGCATGATCGTGATCACTACACTCGCGTGATTGCGTCTGTGATGCCGCTGCTCCAGATGCTTGCCACCGGCGAAACCGGTCTCATGCTGGCGCCGAAAGCCGACGACTTCGATGATGACCGGGAGATCTGGGACATCGACAAGGTGATACGGCAGAGAGCCGTGTTGTACGTTGGTACCGATTCGATGTCCAACGCGATGGTGGCCAAGTCGATCAACTCGATGCTTCTGTCCGACGTTGCGGCCGTGGCTGGCGCGATTTACAACTTTTACGACAAGCCGCCGGAAGTAGTCCTTATCATCGACGAAGTCGCCGAGGCGATCAACGAGCAGGTAATTCAGATTCTGAACAAAGGGCGCGGCGCTGGCTTTAGAGCGTTCGTTGCGTTTCAGACGCGGTCTGACCTCGAAGCGAAACTCGGTAACGCAGCGAAAATGATGCAGGTATTGGGGAATCTGAACAACCAGATCGTCCTAAGATTGGAAGACACCGACACAGCCCAGTGGTTTTCGGATAAGGCCGGAGAGACCGCAATCCGGAATCTGATCACGTCGACCAGCACAAGCACAGCGACAGAATCACACGCGATGGAGTTCGGCGGCACAGTGTCCAGGTCCATGCAACTGGAGAAGGTGCCCTTGATCCCAGTAGAGCTGATCCAAAAGTTGCCGAACCTACAGTACTTCATGCGCGTCTCGGGTGGGTCGGTTTGGCAAGGACGAATTCCAATCATCGAAGGTTAATAGAACATGGCGAACGCCGAAGTATTCCAGCGAGTGGCACGAGAGCACAAACTGTCGTCCAAGCTCAACCCAATCTTCACTCGATTCCCGGAGCTCGAAGACTGTTGCGAGCGGGTAGCCGCTTTCATCGGCGACAAGTTCGTGGGCGACGAGAAGCCATTGGTGCTTGAGATGCTCGAGACCGGTATCAGCGCGTACAAGCGAGCGAAGAAAGAAGGAAAGGAAAATCTCGCATTCATGCAGGCTCTGTTCGAGCGGTCCGATCGGTTGTACGCGAAACGCTTCATTGCTGTACGAGGCGAGACGATCAAGGTCTGGTATCCGATGGTCGAATCGCTACCTGATTTCGAGCAACGCCATTCTACGTACAAGATTGAGACGCTCGACGAACCTTGCATCGAGCGCATCACGAAACGCACCGCCGCGTGTCAGCTTGCCGCGCGAGCCTTGCGCGGTGAGATGTTTCGCCTCTACTTCGAGGACTACGATGTCGCTCACTACAGCGCTGATTAGCAGGCTCGGACGCGTCGACAGCGAACTTGCCCGACGCGCCTGGAATCTCGCAACGTCGAGTGATAGCGACGAAGAGCCCGTGCCCACCGGATTTCAACACGGAGCAGGAGCAAGGTGTCTTGCTTTGTCGCGTGTGATTCAGCGATCTCCCGTCCGCATGTGTCTATGCCTGTTAGGCATTGCGGCCGCTCCGGCCTTCATTCTTTTTCGCTTGCTAGGCTGATATGGCCAGTCGATTCGCCAGTCATTTGAAACTATGGTTCTTCGTCGTGCCTCTGCTCACCGTGGCGATTTTGCCGGCCATACCCGACGACGGCTTGTTCAACATCGGGGCGCCCGAGACTCAATCGGCCTCGATCGCGCTCGGTGCGGATCGAGCCAACGAAGCAATGACCGTGACCAATCGGCATTTCCGAACCTGGTTCATCGACACCGGCTACGTCGGCAAGTCCTTCGCCGGGATCGCCAGCAACGAATTCGAGCGGCATGCGGACGCCGGTGTGTCTGAACTCGGCGCCACCTGGGTCAAACATTTGTGGCTGTTGGTATTCCGCGCGTTGTATCGATTGAACGTCTTGTCGGCGTGGATGTGTGGGCTATGCATCTTCGCTGGCGCAATGTGGATGGACGGTGCAGCGCGGCGGAAAATCAAAGCATCGGCGGCGGGGTACTCCAGCCCGCTTTCGTTCCACGTCGCGTGGCACGGATTGTTTCTGGCGACGGGAGCGCTGATATGGCTCTTGCTTGCGCCCGTGCCGCTCATATTCAATTTCGCGTCTCTTTTCGTGGCTTTGTTTGGGGCTCTGATCTGGAAGGCGGCGGAATCCTATCGCTCAACGGGAACGTGACCCGATTTACGACATGGCTTCGACTGGAACCCGGTAATAGGCCCAAATATCGCCGTCTTACCCGGAATGCACTCGATACATGTTAAGAGTTTGCGGCGCACGACGACCAGACGCAGCGATAACGCGCTATCAATCTTCGCCTTTTGTCACCCTTGATGGCATCGCCCATCGGCACGATAACGTCATGCCAGGTTCAAACAGTTTATTAACGCGCGAGGTATAAGAATGGCACAGACCAGTGAAGTCATTGGAATCGATCCGACGCTTTCCAACGTTGAACCCGTGACGGCATCGGCCGTGGAGACCGACGACGAGCAAGAGCTGGGTAAGGAGCTCGCTCGGATCGAGGCAGACTCCGAGCGGCTCGCGGGCGAAGGGGTATTTTCTCAAACCGATCTACGCACGCAGAGGGCAGAAGTGGAGCGTACGCGCAAATACTTCCGCGAGCTGCCCCGCGAAGAGCGCAATCGCATCCTGCGAGACCGTCGCGAGTTCGCGCGCAAGCTCGTTACGCGTCAGCTGTCGGGCGCCTCCGTCGTGCCGGTCGAACTGACGCTCAATCACACGCGCATGGGGCCCTTGTTTGAACTCTGCTGGCCGTACATCAATCGTATGAGCCTGAACCTCGAGCGCTTCGGCCGCGAGACGTTCGGCCGCGACGAAACCGGCGCGGTTAAGGATTGGTTCGAAAAGACACTGTTGAAGCTCGAAGAGTACGTCGACGAGCAACTGCGGGTCGCCCACGCCTTTGCCGACAAGCGAGAGACTGAAATGAAGGCCGCCGGTGAGATGGTGTTTCGTCCAAGCATCCCGCGGGCCGCGATGCAAGTGAACGTGGAAGCGTATACCCGCTACGCCATGCGCGTGTTGTCGGTGATCATCAAGTTCGACCAGACGATGGACCATTTCGATTTCATGGTCTGGAATGGCATTCGAGATCAGGCCGATGTCGATACCGAGGTCGTACGTTTTCTTCGGATGATCCAGCCACTCAGCGTGCGCGGTTACACAACCCACGTTCGCCTGATGCGCACGATCAACGACATTCGTCACTAACGAGGGCTGTGCATGCTCGACGAGCTCAACGCCCAGCAAAGGGAAGTGGTCGAGACGCAAGGGCATTGCGAAGCCATTGCGTGCCCGGGTGCCGGCAAGACGAAGACCATCGCTACCAAGGCTGCGCTGCTTCTCGGTCAACGAGATCGCTACGTCGGCGCTGTCACTTTCAGTAAGGATGCCGCGCTCGAGCTCCGTGCACGTATCCTGACGCTATCAGGCGATAGCGGCAAACGGCGGCTGGTCGCCAGCACGTTCCATTCGTTGGCATTCAAGCAGATCCGTGCCGACCGCTCGCAACAAAGCGATGTTGCTAGCGAGGGAGATCGGCAAGGCTTGTTAGCCGGGGTATTGCAGGATCTCGATATCGATTGGACTGTCGAGGACGCGACGGCGTTGATCGAGAAAATCAAGACGAATTTCGGAAAGGTCGATCGCGGCACACCGGAAGCCAGCCTGTACGCCGCCTATCAAGATGCGCTGATGCGCAATGGCAAGCTCGATTTTCAAGACATGCTGCGGCTGGCGGTGGAGGGGATGGAAACTGGGCGAGTTAAGCCGTATCCATTCACCGATCTGCTCGTTGACGAATTCCAGGATACGGATCCCCTGCAATATCGTTGGGTGCAACTGCATGCGGAGGCGGGCGCGACCGTTACGATCGTTGGCGACGACGACCAGAGCATTTATGGGTTTCGATCGGCGCTCGGTTATCGTGGCATGCAGTCGTTTGCGGCCGAGTTCAATGCGCAACAGATCGTGCTCGGGAGCAACTATCGATGCCGCAGCGAGATACTGACCGCGGCCGATACGGTAATCCGAAAGAACGTCGAGCGCATTCCGAAGGTGCTTCACGCGGCGAAGGGCGCCGGCGGCCATATTAGCGCAAGCCGATTTCAAGACGAATACGCCGAAGCGGTGGCGGCAGTCGAAGAGCTCGCGCCACACCTCGCGCGCGGAGCGAGTGCCGCGATTCTCGCACGCACGAACCGCATCCTGGACCCAATCGAGGCCGTGTGTCGCTCGCACGGCGTGCCGTATTTCCGCGCCTCCGGGTATTCCATCCTCAACCGTCCCGAGGGCGCTGTGATGTGTAACCTCCTCGCGGTCATCCAGGGGGCCAAGACCAACGGACTCGATAACGTACTCGCATTCTGCGGGGTGAGCACGCGCGACCTTCGACTTCTCCATTCGAAGATGGGAGCGAGCCTCGAGCAGCAAACGAAGGCCAATCTCATCGACTTGGGCCTCGCTGAGGCCACAGCCACCGGCTATCGCGACTTCATGAAGCGGATGGGAGAATGGAAAGCATTGTGCGCGCGCCAGTTCTACAGCTTGATCCTCGACGGGGTGGTGGAGTGGTTGTCCAAGTTCGCGAACAAGGATGCGGCCGAGCGCGCAATCCGCGGGACGTATGACGTGCTGTCTCGATTGTCCGGATCGTTCACCGAGCGGATCGAGTTTCTCAGGCAGGACAACAACGAGCCCGTCGACGGCGCGCTGGTCCTCACAACAATGCACGGATCGAAGGGCCTCGAATGGGATCACGTCTGGATCGCGCGCGCCGAGGAGGCCGTTGTGCCAGATGAGAAGAGCCCCGAATCAGAAGAGAGGCGTCTTTTCTATGTTGCGATGACGCGCGCGCGTGAATCGCTGATGGTCACGATGACCAAGCGCAATCCTATTTCGCGGTTCGCGCTGGAGGCCGGTCTCTCAATTAAGTGACGGGCGCGGTGGAGAAAGCTTAGGGGGCCTCGCGCCCCCCTTTTTTTATCCAGTCCCGCGATCAGCCTGCTGTATCCGCCGGCATTTGTCGCAACACGTGTACCTGTGCTGATTTGGATTGATCGTCAGCAGCAGGCGATCGTTCGTGTTGCGCGTCATCGGCGGCGCCGGCTGCAACGAGCGGGATCGGGCGGCCGCGGAAGATCTTTCCATCGAGCGAGACGTTCGGTCCGAGCCGAATCGTGCCCTCGTAGTAGATGTCGCCGCGCACTTGGCCGTTGATCTCGAGACTGAAGCGTGAGTGCACGTTGCCTTGTACGTTTCCATCGATCCGAACGTGGTCGCCCTGAATCGGGCCGCGCACGAGGCCGGTGTCTCCGACGTGAAGCAGACCGGATGTGGACACGATCGAGCCTTCGATAAGACCGAAACTCGATATTCCGTGGTCCAAAAATAGATCGCCGTGCACGGCAAGGCCGTGGTTGATGACGGAGAACTTTGCGGTTTGCTTGGTCACGACTCCCCCTCTTAGAAGATATTCACTTCGGTCGCGGCGCTAGCGGCGCCCGCTCGGTCTGCCGGCGCTTCAGCGTTGTGGCCGTTCGGGTCGCGCGCAGCAACTGCAGGCGACGGGCTTGCATGGTTTGCAATGTGTTTCGTGACCCCGGGGGCGCTTTGAACCGCTACTTTCTTCGGGGCGGACGACACTACGGGTAAAGGTGCTTCAGCGCGAGCCGTAGCGTCCAGCGAAGCGACGGGTGGCGTGGACGACTGGCCGCCCGCAGGTTGCTGGTTTTCGCTCGCTCGCGCGTTGACTCGCTCCAATACCGGGGCTCTCACTGGACTCGCGAACGCGGCGCCACCGGTTTGAGCGGGTCTCGACGCGGGGGCCGGCTCGCGCCCGGCCGGCGGCACGCTCGCAAAGTTGCTCAGGGCAGCTGAATCGAAGGTCAACTGCGGAGTCTGTCGGCCGCTTGCGCTGACCTGGGGAGCCGTCGGCGAAGCTGCGCTGACCGGAGGTGAGCCGGACTCATTCGCCGGCGCGGCCGCGTGTTCCGGTGCGGTAATGACAGTGGCAGACGCCGGGCGGGCCGTCGGTGTCGTGGGAATGCGGGGAACCGGAACCACTGGAGCCGGAGACTGATGTCCCCAGCCGCCGAAATGGGCTGCGCCGATGCCTGCGGCCGCGCTCACGAGCACCAATGCCACTGCGCTGCCCGCAAAAATTGCACTCCTTCGGACGCGTTGCGATAGATGACCAGATGTCACGGCAGGCGGTGTGAGCGCCGGGTGCGCGGATGTCATCTCGATCGTGACGGGGCCGTGAGTAAACTGCTCGTGAAGGCGCTGCAGATCGCGCAAAACCATGTGGTCTCCGTTGGGTGTACGGCGCGGTGAGAGGCGGTACGAAGGCGGATCGACTAGCTCGAAGTCTCACCGATCAACTGTCCATCGTTGGTAAATTTGGACGGATCGGGCTCGCATAGTCGCCGGATCCGCAAGAATCTTCGCTCAGCGGCAGCGAGGGCTCTCTCGCGGTCGGTATTCAGGATTGATCGCTGAAGCAGGGCGAAGGTGGTATCGGCGAAGAGCTTGTCGTAGCTCGTCATCAGTCGCATGAGTCGACCGCAGTTGGGGTGCGTAACTTCAAGCGGAAACCTATCTGAGACCAGATGCATCATGATCTTTGGATGCTCCGAGATCCACGCATCAGCCGCTTTGAACCACGTTTCGGCTTCCCGAAACGCATTGTCGAGGGCCTTGACCTTTCCACGCCTCGCCACTGTGAACTTCGCGGCGCAGAACGACCAATGTGCCTTGATGAATCCCCGAACGAACTTCGAGTGGTAGGACATCTCATGGATATCCGCTGAGTTCGGGATGATCTTCGCTAAGCGCGCATCGCCCGTGAGTCGGTCAATCGGCTTCAAAATCGGCTTTTCGCCGGGTCGATCGGGGAACGGAATCACCCCGCCTTCCTCACGATGATCTGCCCCGTCGGAGGGTGGCTTACGCTCTGTTGAATCGGGAGTCGGGGTCGCGCCATCCTTACCCCGACGTTTGCTGTCGTCTGGGTCCGGATTGTCGTCTTTTGGGTCGGGCAACGCACTCATAACGTCGGTTTTCTGATGATCTCTCACCGGACATTGTGTGTGCGCTGGCGCACGTTGCGCGTCCGAAAGCTATATGGTTTTTGCGAGCTTATCGAGTTTGCATGCGCGTGCGGTCAGGCATACTGGCATCACTTTCAGCGTCTCTGACGCATCGACCTTGACTCCCTTGCGGAGTCCACCCCTGTAGAAGTCGTGCCTTGCGCATGCTCCGACCGATTGGCTATCGGTGTGGATATCTTGTCTCGAGTGGAATCGCCATCTGCTCCCCATTTCAGCCGTGAAACTCGCTGACCTCGGCGCACCTTGTGTGCTGCCTTTGCTCGGCCTTGCTCGAACTTCGGTTCCGATGATCTCTCTCTAGATCGACCGGAGTAGAGCAAGTGAAGTTGGCTGACCCGTGATCCTGCGGCGGATGTATTTCCGACAATGGGCTAGAGCGCGGCGTGACCATGCCGCGTGAGGACGACTTTGCGTCCTCATATGAGCCGGCAGATTGCTACTGTGCTCCCTGGTCCGTCATGTTCCCTTCGGGGGACATGACGGTCAGGTTTCTCTTGAAACCAAGCTCGTACCCGCAAGGGACGAGTTTTTTTTGTTTCCACTTCCTGAGATCTTCGTCATGACCCAACTTAACCGGATCGATTTGTTGGTCGTAGACGCTATTCGGACGACCCTCATGCATCGTCGAGAGTCCGCAGATAGCCAATCCCCCCAGTGGCGAGCCTTGTGCGAAGCCGCGTATGTCGCAGCACTCACGGAGCCGCAACGCTCCGACTATCTCTCTCTTGTCTCGGCGCACCGAGGCCACGATATTGCCGAGTCGTTAGCATCTGACGCAGCAAAAATCGGGTTCGACGTGATCGCCTACCTGAAAAGGAATTCACACGATGAATGCAGTCGCCGACCTGGCGGGCTTGACCCCGCGCAGCATCATTGAGGAACGCTCTCCACGTCCTCCCGTGATCGGCAAGATCCGACTTGGCACGCAAGTGCTCAGTCGTGAAGCAAGCCGAAACACCAAAGCTGTCTCGCTCTACAACGAGATGCTAAGCCGCGAAGAGTCGTTCGACTCGATCTCGCAAGCGATCACTTCGCAATGCAACATCCGAAATCCCCTTGCTCAAAAGAACACGCCGCACTTCATCTGCCGGCGCTCGGACTTTAACAATCCGGACGTAGCCGACGAGATCCTTCGTCTCTATGGCGAAGATCATGGTGACGGGCGAAAGCTCTGGAAATTCGACGCGATCTTCGCGTTCGATGACTGGCTGCGCAACGTACCCAACGAGCTAGCCGTCTGGCTCGCATCCGGCCGGGCGTTCTTCTCCGAGTACGACGAGTCCGGTACGCGATATTGCAAGCGACCCGCGAAGCCGGAGCTGGATCAACGCTCCAAACGCGCGAAGCGAACGTTCGGTGGGCGTACGATCGAAATTCGTCGGGATGACGATATTCCGGATGGTGTCTGTGAGCCGTTGAACTGTCCACAATATCAGTCCAACGTCTGCAACATGACCGCAAGCTTCTTCTTCGTTGTGCCGGAGATCAAAGGGCTTGGTTTGATTGAGATGCCGACCCGATCAATCTACGCCGTGATCAAGGCACGCGCCGCTCTCGAAACAGTTGCCAGTGCGCGCGGCGGCAAGATTGCCGGCACCCGGTTCACAGTTCAGAAGCACAACATCGAGATCTCGCGCATCAAGGACGGTATGCCTACGCGGCAGATGCAATGGATACCGATTTTGGACTCGAAAATCGACCTCGGTGCGCTGCTGGAGCGTCGCGAGCAGGACGGCACGGCGTTGGAGCGCGCAAACAGTGTAGTAGCGGCGCTGACTTCGCCTGCGAAGACTCCTCCGTCGTCGGCCGAAGGTTCTCCGAGTCCCGCGGACGTGACCGGTACGGATCAAGCGCCAAACAGGGCTGCGGAAACCGGGCTCCAGAATTCGGGGGTGCCGCCGCAGGAGGTCTCGATTGACGAGCTGCGTACGCAGGGTAACGTACTGCTGGCGAGTCTTTGCAAAGCTGCACCACGGGTCGAAAGCCTCTGGGGCAAGTACGCGATCGGGAAATACGGCAAGGGTTGGACGAAGCGGTTGGAGTCGATGCTCGATGCGGTCGCCGACTTGCAGGCCGCGCTTTCATGCCCCGAGGATTTCGTTCGGACGCTCGAAGCCGGCCAACCGTAGTTGATAACGAGTTCTGAAGTGAAGTGACCCCACGGGGTCGCTTCGCTTTCGATTTGAGAGTTTTTCAGCAAGCACGGCTTGCTCAAACGCTTTCGTCCGCGCATAAGCGCATCGAAACCCTGATTGTCCGATCCCGGATGATCCATCCCTTCCATTCGCCTTGGAGACCATCCGATGCGCAGAATTGGCGACTTCACCGCCTTTTTCGGTGCGGACGATGCGTTGAGCAATTGGCACATCGCACCGTTCAGCTATCACGACGTCAAATTCAACTGCGTCGAGCAATTCATGATGTATTCGAAGGCGATGCTTTTTCACGATTTGGACACTGCTGCAAAAATTTTGCAGTTTCCGAGTCCAGCATCGCAAAAGGCGCTCGGGCGAGCCGTTCGCGGATTCAACGACGATGTTTGGGTTGAGAAGCGAGAGTCGATCGTGTTCGTCGGTTGCCGCGAGAAGTTCGCGCAACATCGCGATCTGAAAATGATCTTAATGGGCACCGCGCCGACAACCATTGTCGAGGCGAGTCCCTATGACCGTCTGTGGGGTATCGGCCTCAATGACCGCGATCCTCGGCTGACGGACCCAACGAAATGGCGGGGTAAGAACCTGCTTGGCGTAACCCTCATGCGCGTGCGCGACTATTTTTCGCGAGCGTGACATTTTTCTTGTGCTCTTCCGAGCATCACCCACTTCGGCTGCCCCACGGCAGCCGATTTTCGTTTACGGAGGCGGTCTTTGAAAATCGCTCACTTTTCCGATTTGCACTACTCTCAAAACAACGCACTGGAGGCGGATCGGTGCTTTTCATTCGCTGTGCAAGATACGGTCCGACGCGCGTCGGCGAATCTCGCAGTAATCTCCGGTGATTCTACCGATCACCGGCTTGATGCAAACGCGTGTTCGCTGCATTTGTTGGCATCGAACGTTCACACGCTCGCGCATCAAATGCCAGTGCTGATGCTTCAAGGAACGTTCTCCCATGAGCCGCCGGGCACGCTCGACAACTTCACGTTGATGGGCGCGCCGTATCCGGTGTATGTCGCCGATCGCATTCATCAAGTTGCGTTGCACGGTGATGTCTTTCGGCCATCAGCGGGTGCGCTGTTTTCTCCCGAGGAGATCGAGTTGCTGCGCGATCTCGAGGTCGATGTCGTGTTCACTTGCGTACCCACGGTGAACAAGGCGGCACTTGCGGCCGCCGTCGGCGTTGATGCAGCCGCAACAGAGCTGGGTGAACACCTCGCGCTGTATCTTTCAGCAGCCGGTGCGGTGAACATGATCTTCCGAGGCGCGGGAATTCCGACCGTCGGTGTATCACACGGCACGGTTCATGGCTGCCAGACCGAACACGGCGTGCCCATGATCGGCTTCGATCACGAGTTCACCGTCGGCAGTCTCTTCGACGCGCAGTGTGATGCGTTCATGCTCGGCCACATCCACAAGTCGCAACGGTGGACCAGGGAGGGGCGGACCATTGCCTACGCGGGGTCGATCGGCCGGTTTCACTACGGCGAAGAGGGTGAGAAGGGCTACCTTCTTTGGGATGTTGAGGCAGGTTGTGCGACTGCACAGCAGATCGCGACGCCGGCACGAATCACCATCAGCGTTGATTTCAACGGACCTCCGGATATGGAGCGTCTGGAAGCGATCGCTCGCGACTCGACGGACAAATTCGTACGTGTTCGTTGGCAAGTGGATGAGGAGCATCGGCAGCTGGTCGATCGGAGCGCCATCGCGGCTTTGTTCGCGCACGCGGCTGAATTGAAGCTCGAGCCTCGCATCCTCCCCTCCGTACGCAGTCGTGCCGCTGGCATTAGCAACGCCGACACACTTGGTGAGAAGTTGTCTCGATGGGCAACACTGACCGAGACGCCAGCGCCGCCCTTGCAGGATCGCCTCGCGTTGCTTGAGTCGGCCGACATCGATCAAATCGTTGCAAGCGTGTTGGCTTCGCTCACTACGACTCCGTCTGAAGCTTCGCCTGCGGTCGCTGTTGCCTCTGCCGAGCCCGACATCACCTCGGAGCCGGCATGGCTCTGGAGCGGTTCCTTGTTTGACGACGACTTCGGCACGCCTCAGGCGGCCTAAGTCACTTTCTTTTTTTCCCTTGCGGGATGCTCCCGCAAGAGGGGCATTCCGCGTTCAATTCGGAGTGTCATCATGTTCTATCCCGTAGGCTCGCGCTATACGCGCGCCGTTGCGAACTCGTCGGATGTCTCGGCAGTTCGTGCATTGCTGTGTAAAGACTACGACTGCGCCGCCGGCATGCTGGCTCAGCCCTTCGGGGAAGGGCGTGGCCGAGTCCTGGCGCAGCGGAGCCACATGCTCGTGCTGTCCTTTGGCGACGAAGCAGATTTGATCGTCGTGCCGACGCAGGAGATTCAAAACCTGCTGTGGTCGTTTTCGAATGGCTACGCGGCCCAATGGAGTACGCCTGAATTGCGGGCGCTCACCGGCTGCGAACGTTGGGATGACGTTCTCCAACTGGCTGGGCGTGAGCTCGACGCGCTTGCGACGGATCTTGCAAGAGCCATCGCGGGAAAGGGTAAGGAATTGCCTTCCGTCGCTCCGAACGAATTCACGGGCGACGTGATGGAATTGCCGTCGGACTACCTGTACAGCATGGATTTGGAGGGCGAGTCATGCGTCCACTGAAGCTTTCGTTGACGGGGTTTCACGGTGTTCGCGACGGCATGAAACGCGATTCGATCGACATCGATCTTTCGGGGTTACCAACCGGCCTGATCGCGATCAAAGGACCGAACGGTTCGGGCAAGACGACGCTGATGGACAACCTCCATCCGTACCCGATCATGCCGTCTCACACATCGAAGCTGTCCGTCGATGCGTTCTCCTACTGGGACCACCTATGTGCCCCGCAGGCTTCGAAAGAGCTTGAATGGGAGCATGAGGGCACTTGGTACCGCAGCGCGTTCGCATTCCGTAACTCGGGCAAGACTCGCAAAGCCGAGTATTACCTGTTCGAGGTCCGAGCGGACGGGACTAACGCGCCTGTACGCACGGTCGACGGGGTTGAATCGGACGGCAAAGCTGAGACGTACATGCGATGCCTGACCGAAGTCCTCGGTTCGGCGGAGTCGTTCTTTACCAGCCAGTTCGCGGCGCAAAATCGCCGGCCGCTGTCGTCGTACTCCGCAGGCGAGATCAAGAAGCTGCTCGCGGAATTGCTCGGCATCGACCACATACGCGAACTGTCCGCCAAGGCATCGGCGGTCGCAAAAGGTCTGTCGGCTGCGCTGGATGTCGCTCAAACCACGGTTTTGCATCTCACGTCAAAGCACGATGCGATGTCGGTTCTGGCGACGGATATCGTTCAGCTCACAACGTCGCTGGCCAACGCGCGCATTACTCGCGAGAGTACGCGTGAGGCGTTGGCAAAGTATGAGCAAGCGCGCGCGACCCTGCTGGCCAGGAAGTCGGCCGGTGCTGCGACAGAAGCGCGCATTCGCGAGCTGCGTCAACGAGAGTTTGACCTCGTGAAGCAAAGCGACGTGCTCAAGGCTGACGGGATCGAAGCGATGAAGCGAGTGGGTGCGCGGCGCCGTGATCTGCAGGCTGCGATTGCTACGCAAAAGGGCGTGCTCGCACAACGCGCGACGATCGAGGCGGCAGTAGCACGTTGCATGACGCTCGAGGTCGACGTCGTTCGCTTGCAGGGCGTGCACGCGCAGGCTCAAGACGCGCTTGAAAAACTTCAACCGCTCGTTGCCAAGCACGCTGCGGCATCTGCCGAACTCGTCGGGATGACGAAGGATGGCGAAACGAAGGCGACGTTGCTTCACAACCTTCGTGCACAGGCTGCTGTTGTCAGCCAGGTGCCGTGCCAAGGTCATGAGATGCATGAACGTTGTCCGTTGCTCAGGCAAGGTCTGGAAGCCGATGCAAAAGCCAAAGAGCAGGTTGTGTTGCTCGACGAACTTCGCGCTAGTTTCCGTGCCAAGCGAGCCGCGGTCGATGAGTTTGGCGCGCAGGTTGCGGGTGTCGGGGCCGCAAAGCGTGCCGTCGTTGAGGCGAAGGCCGCTGTTGACAAAGCGCAAGCTGAACTCAAGAGCGCAATCGAGTTGGCTGCGCGCAAAGGCACGCTTGATGCCGCGACCCAAGCGCTCACGCGTCATGAAGCCGATGCTCAGGCACTCGAGCAAGACGAACTGGCGCGAGTGGCCAAGGCTGATGCAAATGCCAAGGTCATCGACACGCAGATCACTGTCATCAGCAACGAGCTGCAAACGCTCGCTGCTGATGACGTCGTGGGTCCGCTTTCCGCTGTCGAGGGCGCGATCGCAACTGCGCGCGAAGCCCTCAATCGCTTGGACGGCCAGATCGAGACACTGATCCGGCAACAAAGCGCGAAAGAAGCTGACCACGCGAATGCGGCCAAAGAACTCGTTGGATTGCCGGATGCTCGCTTGCGCGCGCAAACGCTATCCGACGAGATTGCGCAGTGGAAGCTGCTCGCGAAGGCCCTTGGGAATGACGGAATCATCGCGCTTTCGATCGACGACGCGGGTCCGGCGCTCGCCGGCATCGTCAACGACTTGCTACTTGCCTGCTACGGACCCCGATTCACGATCGAGGTTCGCACGCAGACAGAGACAGCGAAGGGCGACACCCGTGAAGGCTTCGAGATCCTAGTCCATGACGCCGACAACGACAGCACCAAGGAAGTATCGGTGATGTCGGGTGGGCAGAAGGTGTGGATCAACGAATGCTTGACTCGCGGTATCGCTCTGCATCTTGCTCGTCACTCGGGCAAGCGGTTTTCGTCGCTATTTACGGACGAGGCCGACGGGCCGTTGGATCCGGAGCGCAAGCGCCAGTTCATGCGCATGAAGCGTGAAGTGTTGCGCGTCGGTGGTTACGAGCGTGAGTTCTTCATCTCTCAAACGCCGGAGCTTCTCGAGGATGCGGACGCCGTGATTGACGTCACGACTTTCGCGGCTTGATCGATACGTTTCCGCAATCACGGCCTCCGGGTCCTGGTTGCGGGCTTTTCTCTCGGTTGCCATTCCGGCAATCCGTCTATTCTCCTTGTCATCGGAGTTGCGAAATGAAAGCAATTCGCATTGCCGTTTTGTTTGGGATGGCCGTCGCTGCAGTCGTGATGTACGTTCGCTTTCCGAGCGAGCAGCCTACTGCTAAAAGCACGGCCACGGACCTTCCTGTCCGCATGGTTTTTCACATCTAAAATGCAAACGCCCCCTTCGCCACGTATCGTGGTTGAGGGGGCTTTTGCGTTTTTGCGGTTGACGCTCTACACACCCAGAGCAGAACGCTCGACGTCTGTCAGCGCGCGCGCTTGGCGATCGCTTGTGAGCACGCGCGTTCGGCCGGCGATCACGTCCGTTGTGAGAATGTGCGTCTCGCGATTATCGTCGGTCGCTTTCGGAAGCTCGCTGTCCGAACGACGGACGGGGTTGGCACGAGCTTCGTAGTCGTGCACGTCGAGCTCAATCGGGTAGGTGATGTATTCGCTGTCCAGTCCAATCACGAACCGCAGGCGATCAATGCGAACCCCCGCAAGCTTGCGTTCAAGCAAAGCGTTTAGCGCCGCGTCCCGTTCGTCGCTCGCGCGCGTGAAGTCGATGACCGACTGCTCACTCGCACGAAGAAGAACCCATGCGAGTGAGAGGGCGTCACTTCCAATGACGACGATACGATACAGCGCCGCGCGCGGCTCGCGTTCACGACCGGGATAGACGACAACCTGATAATCCTGACAGTTCATAGTGCCCTCGGTTGGTGTGTCGATCGCCTCATAGCGATCACAACCCATCCTGGACACGTGAGAGAGAAGTCAAGTCCGCGAATGTCTAGCCGTTGAGCGTGGCGAGCATGCGTTCGACCGTTCGATTGGTCGTGAGGCCAAGCCGATAAGTGACCTCCTCGGCTGACTGGCCAGAACTCAACCGGCGCCGACAATCCGTATTACGTAACAGCCGCGGACTCATATCCTCAGCTTCCACGTCGATCGCCGTGAGCGCATCTCGTACGATGTTGCCGAGAGTGGCCACGGTTAGCGGCTTGCCGTCCTTGTTCGGAAAGAGGGCGATGCTTTCAGTCTCGTCCGCAGCTCGTTGTCGAATCCAAGCCTCGAGCACGGGTACCGCGAATGGTTCGATCTGGACGGTGCGAGACGAGCGGCCGCCATGCGCAGACACCGAAAGATAGGGGTGTGTGCTCTGAAGCATCAAATCGTTCACTGTTAGCCGAAGAAACTCGGTCACAGTCACGCCGGTACCAAGGAGCACCGCGACAATCGCACGATTTCGAAGCATTCGGGGATCGTCGGCAATGGCCGGTTGAACGTGCTCCTGTAGCGCCGCGTCTTGCGAATCATCGAGATAGGCAGGCTCCGGATCGCCTTCCGGCCATCGCATGCGATTCACCACGTCAAACGCCGGGTTGCCTTTGCGATAGCCAATCTCGGTCAAATGCCGAAACAGACGGTCCATCAACTTCGCATAGCGAATGCGGGTCGTCGTGTCCTCAGCGAAACCGCCTCCAGCTGCAAGGAACGCGTCGACGTGGTCGACGCCGGCAGTGGCGAGGGAAAGCCCACGTTCTAGCAGAAAGCGATAGATGCGATCGAACATTGCCCGATGCTGCACGATAGATTGGGTCGAAAACGGTTTGCGATCGGCGCCGGCAGCTTCTCGCTCCTGCCAGCGCGCAAATGCTGCGGCCGGGTTTGACCACCACAGTTCGATGTCCGATTCCATAAACTAATCGTTTTATATACTGCGTTTGGCCAAACCCCCAATAAAACGAATCTTCGATTCGTCCGAACCACAATATCCAATGAGGGGCCGGTTCACCTGTACGTCGCGTGCGCCTATGATACTGTATGTTTACACAGCATTGTGATGGAACGCCGATTGAACGGATAGCTTGAGTGGTGCGAGGAGTGCGCCGCGATCCGCGAACACGACGTCGGCATGCCACGGCGCGCGTCCGAGGCCAAGAGCGCCGAGATTGCACTCACCCGGTGCCGCCAAAGCCGAGAAGCCGGGCGACCTCGCTGGCAGCCCCTATGGGCATCGTTTCCACTCGTTCTCGACAATGAGCGCGCGTGATCGGCGAGCGCGACGTCGTCGAGTATCGATGGCCCCATTTCGACATAGGTTGGCGCACAAGCGACTTCTATACAGATGACGAGGCAGCTGAGACGTGCACGAGCGCATCGACGACAGTCGACGGATTGGCCGGCACGCTGTCGTTGCGGCGGTCGGTGGTTGACACCATATTGGGTCGTAAATAGCGCGCCGTGTCACCAAAGCCTAAAGACGGAACTGCATCTTCCGTTAATACGGTTTTGGGGGGGATTTCATGAATCAGCGGAACGAAGATCATTCGCTTGTCGGTATCGTGATTGTCGCCATTGCTGTTTGCGTCGTCGGGGTCGTTTGGTGGGTGGCGGACGTGACCGGCGTCGATATGAGCACGGCCGGCAAATTTCTGACGGGTGTGCTGCTCGCTTGCGCGATTCTGGGCGCGTCTCTGTGGTGGGGGTGGAACAATGAAATTATCCACATTTCCAACGTGTGGCCGATTGTCCTGGCGGTGACGTGGATTTCGCTCTGGTGCGTGCTCGACTATCATGCCCGGTCGTCTGGTATCGGGGCCTTCACTCAGCTTCGCGACGATGACCCGACTGTTTGGTGGAACGCTTGGTATACGAAGGTCGGCGTGCTCTTTCTTTTTGCCATTCCCTACGTGCTTCGCAAGCTTCGAACCGGGTATTGGATCAATTTCGACTAGCCAAACGCACCCACGTCATCCGTACTCAAACTCGCGTGAGTCGCAATTGTCTTTGTCCAAGTTGTGACTGGGGTTACGCGAAACGATGATTGGCGCACGAACTACGAAGTTATGCGCCAACTTCTCTAAGCGTGCTTTGAGTCGGGCATCTCGAAAAGCGCGGACAAATTCGAAAGCATCGCGTCTCCGGCGCCTCGAAACAGTGCGCGACGATTCACAGGTTCATCTGGAAATGCCTCACCGGCAAACGTGCTCAGACCGAAGTGGCGGTACTTTCCACGCGCGCGTGACTGGCAAAAACGCTCTACGCCGAAATGAGCGATCGCCTGAGCCGCCAATTCAAATTCGGCGATCGACGTGACAACGTACGGTATTGAGTCAATCACGCCAGTATCAAGCTTCGCGGCAATGAGCCGCTCGATCACGAGCTCCTCTAACCTATCTACCACGTGCCTCGCAAACAGATACCAGTCGTCGAGCGTGAGCACGAGGGCGTATATCGGCAAGGCGTTTCTTTCCCACTTGGACAATCCTGCACGAGCGTCGTCGATGTTCTTGTAATGCTGAACGATGATGCCTGCCATGTTGGCTAACGATTTCTCAAGCTCTGCACCATCTGCATAGGACTTGGCCCCGAGGGCCATCCTGCGCGTCTTGCACTCGATGAACATATTAGCGGAACCGTCACTTACGATCCAATCGGGCCCGTGCCGCAATTGTCCTTTCACGATGTAGGGTCGCTCGCCGTGCACGAGGAACTGGGAACTATTGAAGATCTGTGCAAGAACGTCCCCTGTGTACCGCTCGAAAGCTTTTCCGTAGGGGTTTGCAAAATCGTGCTTACTGCGCACGACGTCATAGAAAAGACCGTCGGATACACGCCTCTGGACTAAGTGCGCAAACGGACACAAATACTCGTTTGTTCGCGCGGAGTCCAAGCGGATCAGCGGAGTGGCTTCGATTGGGTTCCACTTAAAGGCCCAGCTTTCATCCAAACTCGCTCCTTCCTCATATGGGCGGGCATCCCATATTGCTTCCCGCAATGCGTCGAGCGATGTTCCGCAGAGTTGAAAAAACGAATCTCGCTCATCATCAGAAATACCTAGGGCTGTAAGCTCCGTTTTCGCGTTCGTAACGAAGTTTCTTGACGAAAGCATCCCTAGCGTTAGTAGCGACGAGAGAGACGCTCCCGTGACCTCCTCAACGACATCGCGCATTTCGCCCTCGCCGAAGAGGCGATGGGCGCGGTAGAAACGATCCCAGATGCGCTCGTACTGCCATCGCGCCTGTTGATGCATAAGTGGATGAAGGGCGCGGAAAGCATCGTCGCTGGATTCGACTAGCCGGCTCGATACCCCCTTAGTGATGCGCCGAATATGGCCGACCAGCGAAATCATCGTTTGCAGTGAAACTCGCGTGCCTCGACCACTGGTGTCCGCGTGAATGACTGCTTCGCGGCACAGACCATGAAGTTCCCACACATACAAGACGACACGCGCACGTCCGACCCCGTCCGTCACCGCAACTTCTCCCGACACGTTAGCGGCAGATTGAAGTCGCCAAAGCTCTTCGAGGATCGATCGAAGATCAAATTCTTTCAGCTTGTTTCTCAGCGGTTTATACAGATCGTAGATGTCGACCATTTTGAGTTGAAGCTCCGAGCGCAGACGGCAATAAAGTTGCTACTCTTTCGATATTAAAGTTGTCAATTCGCCGAAGCGCACGGGGTCGAGCGCCGCGAATCCTTGCTGGGCAACGGTTCCCGGGATGCGAATTAAAGATGTCAATTGCCCGGAGTCCGGACATTGATGAAAAACCCGAAATGCGCAGTGTCCGCACGCCATGCGCGACCCGGGACAACGAGAACCAGCCGGCGGCCACTAACCGGCCGCAACAGCCGTTCACAGTCTTTGTATGGACGTCCGCTTCCTCGGCTGCGCGAAAAGGGTAACAAGCGACTACCCAATTCTCGGAGATGCCCAGAATTTCCAAGGCGACTACCACGCAAGCATCGCAACACCGGTTGTCCCTCCTACCTCCCTTTCACTCCATGCTCCGCGACACGCCGCCACTGACGCATAAGCCGCTGTAAGTCAGCAGAGACCGCGTCCTGCGCGTCTGGCCAAATAGCATTCATATTGTCAATAGCCTTCACGATGAAAGGAATCGCGTATCGCAACGGCATTGACGCAAGTTGAATCGCGCCCGGCTCGCCCGCCTTTGCATGCATCAGTTGATGTATCGAGAATGGAAACGTATGTATGTACTGAGACAGAAACATTTCAGCGGTCACATAAAAGTCGTGATCGACTCCATGAGCTGCGTTCAGCTCTTTTTGCGTAAGGTAAATGGGGCGAAACGGATCACCGTTAGCCACGCGCCGCTGCCAGTCCTTCGGTGCATTCGTGAAGCAATTATGCGATTTAATCGCTTCGGAAAGCGAAGCGGCCTTCTGGCGAATCTCATTAACACCACCATCGACTGAACCGATTTTTTCCAGCATCGTCAGGCGACGTACTTGGTCGTGTGCATCCCAAAGCAAAATTCGAAACTCACGCTCGGACCGGCTAATTTGCGGCGCACCGATGTATGCAAGGGCGTCGTAGGCTTCGATCAACGAGCGCCCCACTGCGCACGCCGATGGCAAATCCCAAAGTTCTTGCGGAACGCCGGCATCAAGTGTCGGGGAAAGTCGTCGCAAGCTGATTCCATGACAAATCAGCTTGGTGAAAATCGTATCGACGTACGCCAAGTGCTGCCCATCAATGGCGCGGCCCGTCAGTCGGTTGCAGCACAACATCGCATGGGAAAGCAGCGCGTCATATTCAGCGAGAATTTCCTTGTAATTTTCAGGCGTCACAACCTCTCCTTCGGCTGCATTGGAGCGTTATTCCAAAGATCGCCGCGTCGGCACGTCGACAGGCGCGAATAGCGTTCTGTAGAGCAATATACGCTCGAAGGCTCCGGCATAGACTGTTTCTCCTTGCGGCCAAGAAACGTCCTGATCAGAAGCCAGACTCCAAAAATTGGCGATCATCAACAGCCAATACGCGTCGCAGACACGGTATTTCTTCATTAGCTTCGTCTTGTCAGCTATGGCTTTCTTGATGCGTCGTAATGAGAGCAAGGGCGTGTTATAGCTTTGCGTCACCCGCCATCTGGCACCGGGATATTCTCGACCGTTCCAGTACGCCCAGCTTAGTTCCGGTGTTCAAACGTATAGCCGGGGACAGTACCGGGCGATCCATTTTCGACGCGATGCCCGAGCTCGGCAGTCGCCTTAGCGAGCGGCTCAATTTTGCGTATAGGCTTCTCGAAATCGAAGGCGAAATGGAGCTCGATCGCGCGCCCACCAGGCTCACGATGCAATGTTTGTGCTCGTTGGAGTACTGCGTCGCTCGGCGTCACGCCAGAACCTGCGGGTGGCCAAAGGCGGGGTCGTGGAAGAAAACGTCGTTCGGCACCTCGCGAAGACAATACCGGAGCGCTTTTCGGCAACGTCTGGCCCATCTAACCGAGTTGGCAAGGTCTACGTCGACTACCTGCGCAATGGTATCGGCCAGACTACAGCGGCGGCATTCTCGGCCGTCATGGAATGGGCGCCTCGATGCCCGTGGCATGGGACCGATTGCCTGAGCTAAAAAGCGGCGCCCAATGGAACGTCGAGACGGCGCGCGAGTATCTCAGCTTCCAACCTGTGGATCCTTGGGCAGACTATTGGTCTACCCGCCAATCGCTCAGCACTGCAACGAAGCGTTTAGGTTGAATGGCGCAGCAGATAACCCAAGCGCCTCGGCGAATTAACAGCTTTCTTGCGGTCTATGGCTGCCCGGCGGGACGGCCACACTACACGGTCGTATCTCAGTGCGGCCAGGTCGCACCGCTACTTCGCTAGCCAGGAATGAACATGCCGACGGCAGCGGCGGCCATCAGGACAGTCGCTAACCACCCTCCCGCCTTCAGCAGGCCCGAGATCGCGAACCTGCCCATCACCCGCTGGCTGGAGGCCATCAACATGACCACCACCATGACAGGTACGGCAGCCAGTCCGTTGATGACCGCACTCCAGTAAAGTGCCTTGATCGGATCGAGGTGGAAGAAGGTGATCGCGGTTCCGCCGAGAATTGCAATGGCGATGACCGAATAAAACTCGCGCGCGAGCATCAGATTGAAGGGAAAGGCTGCTGCGCCAACGGAACGTACCTGCTGCGCCGTACGCCGCCGAGCCGGCGAGCACTGGCAACGCGAGCAGCCCGGTTCCAACAATGCCAGCTGCAAACACAAAGGCGGCGAGGTGACCCGCGATCGGCTCCAGGGCTTTGGCCGCGTCGGCGGATGTCTGGATTTTCGCATGATGCGCGTAAAGCGTCGCCGCGGCGGTGAGCATGATGAAGAAACCCACGCCGTTCGATACCGCCATGCCGATCCAGGTGTCGGCTGTAATCCGGTCGATCTGCCGGTACGCGCGAAAAGACGACACCTGCCAGAAGAACAGATATGGACTGATCGTCGTGCCCAGAACCGCGACGACCATTGTGAGGTAGTCGCCCGAAACATGAGCTCGAGGCCAGGCCACGGACACTGCAACCTTGCCCCAGTCGACCGGGGCGACGAATGCCACCGCAACGTAGGCAAGCAGTACCAGGGTCATCCACTTGAGAAAGCGGGCATAGCTCTCATAGGGCAGCCAGATCTGAAGGACGCCGGACAACACGCCGATGGCGACGATGTAGAGTTGCACGGGACCCGGTACAAGGAGATGGATCGCCGCGGCCATCGCGCCGAGGTCCGCGGCAATGTTGATTGTGTTCGCAATGGCAAGCAGCAAGACCAGGATGATGACGAGCCATTTCGGTCCGAATCCGCGCATGTTTGAGGCGAGACCCTTGCCGGTGACCCGGCCGATGCTCGCGCTGGTCATCTGGATGGCGACCATGAGCGGGTAGGTCAGCAGCAGTGTCCAGAGCAGCGTATAGCCGAACTGCGCGCCGGCCTGCGAGTATGTGCCGATGCCACTGGGATCGTCGTCAGCGGCGCCCGTAACGAGCCCGGGCCCAAGGCGCGACAGCCAGGAGCGTTCGGTCTGATCAGTGACAGCGGCTTCCGGTTCGGGCGCTCGGTCGTCATGCATGGGAGCTCGGTCTTTGACGCCCGGCCGGGCGGGTATGACCGGTGCGGGCATCAGTCGTGCCAGGCCCGCAGTCCGATGGCGCGACGTAAGGGTATCCCGGCATGCTGTGGGGGTTTGCAGTGGGAATAAGCTTGCATCTGGCAGCAAACTGATCGGGGGCGGCTTTGGCGACGGTACTTCTCGTGGACGACGACCGGCGGCCGCTCGACGCGCTGGCCGCGCTTGTCGAATCTGCAGGCTTCAATGATGAAGGCGCGAGATGACGTACGGGGCGTTGCGGTCGATGTGACGGACTTCATGATGCCTGTCATAGGTGGCGAAGCCCTGGTGTGCGCAATGGCGAACGACCCACGGCTTGCCGGACGCACCCAGACATGGCTTAAGGCCAAGGCGCGACTGCGCCAGGAATTGGTAACTTGCGGCTTCACAGCTCGGGGCAGGACAATCGGAGAAATTGCCAGTCTGCTGAGCTCTTACGACGGCGGGAAGCTGCACGACGCCGGCAGCATCGGCGCCGACTGGAACACACGGACCGCACGCGACTTGTGGGCTCGTCTCGCGCCCCTGGAGACGACAACATCACCCTGCGACGTCACTAAAACTAAGACGCGTAGCTGGTCGCGGCGTGCCGCCGCCGGCGAACGATGGGTGAAGCCTCGGCTTGTCGCAGAGATCGAGTTTGCCGAGTGGACAGCGCAAGGCGTCGTACGGCAAGGCTCATCCAAGGGGCGTCGGCTGGACAAGCCCGCGAATGCCATGGTGCGCGAAGGCGGAAAGACAAGCGCGCCCCAGCCGATGCCGGCTCTGAAGATCACCCATGCCGAGCGGATCATTGATTCGTCGGCCGACATCACCAAGGCGGATCTGGTTCGTTACTACGCCAGCGTGGCCGAGCGTGTGCTGCCGCACCTCGCGCACCGGCCGGTGGCCCTCGTGTGCGCGCCCGCCGGCATCGCCGGCCGACTATTTTCCCAAAACACGTGGAGCGGACCAGCATGCCCTGGTTGACCGTACAGGACTCGTCGTTATGGCCAAATCACCCGCAGCTCCTATCCATCGATACCGTAGAAGCACTGCTGGCAGCGGCGCAGATGAACGCGGTCGAGATTCACACGTGGAACTCGACGGTCGAACGCCTCGATGCCCTGACCGCGTGATCTTTGACCTCGACCCGGGCAAGGGTGTGGCGTGGGTGCACGTCCAGGAGGCAGCGCTCCTAATGCAAACGCTGCTCGAAGAGATCGATCGGCAGGCTTGGCTGAAGACCAGCGGACGTAAGGGTGTGCACGTCGTGCGCAAACGCTGTCCGACAGGCTCGTTCGTTCAGCGCACACGCGTCTCACGAAGAAAATCTTTTCTGACGGTGTGCGGGTGAATCTCAGGCCAGGATCAAGGGCCCTATTTATCGTCTGGGCCGCGTACCCTGTCGGCGTCGTCGGCGCCGCCTTTGCGCTCTGCTTGACGGTTCGTCGCGGACTGCAGGGTATCCTGCAACTGAGTAAGCGTAAACGGCTTGCGCAGCGCCGACCAGTCGAATCCCAACGTCTCCTGATCCGGCAGCGTGTTCCCAGAAGAAAAAATGACCTTCAGGTCTGGATGCATCGCCGCTGCACGCTGCGCCAGTTCCAGTCCAGACATATCGGGCATGACGACGTCTGTCAGAAGAACGTCAAAGTCGCTTGCTCCCAGCAGTTCCAGAGCCGCCGATGCGTGTCCGGCGCGCCGCGCGTCGATGCCTACCAGATGCAGGAGTTCACATAGCGCGTCGAGCGAAGCTTGGTCATCGTCTACCGCGAGAACCCGCAGTTCGTCGTTGCGCCAGACCAGCCCATCGGGGCTACGGCCGGCTTTGGCCATCGACTGCTGGATCACCTTACTGTCACTGTCACTGTCACTGTCACTTTCACTGTCAGTGTCAGTGTCGCTGTCGCTGTCGCCGAGCACATGCCGCACCTTCACCGCGAGCTGCTGCCGACTGTAAGGTTTGCTGAGTAGTTCCACTCCAGGATCCAGCCGGCCGCCGTGCACGATAGCATTGTGTGTGTACCCTGAAGTGAAAAGCACTTTCAGTCCCGGGAGCATCTCGGCGGCTTGTCGTGCCATGTCGGGGCTTCGCAACGGTCCGGGCATCACAACGTCCGTAAATAACAGATCGATGTGCACGCCGCTGGCAACGACGGCCAGCGCCTGCTGCGCGTCATTGGCCTTTAACACTGCGTAGCCGAGACCGGTCAGAAGTTCGACAACCATCGACTGGACCTGCGGATCATCCTCAACCACGAGAATGGTCTCATCGCCATGCTTCACTTTGCGCGACGTCCGCGTCGGGAATTCGACTGCCGTACCGGTCGAGCGAGGTAAATAGATCCTGACAGTCGTTCCTTCGCCACTCTCGCTATAGAGCTTGATGTGCCCGCCACTCTGCTTGACGAACCCATAGGCCATGCTCAGCCCAAGGCCGGTACCTTGACCTTCCGGTTTCGTGCTGAAGAAGGGATCAAAAGCGCGCTCCATCACTTCCTGGCTCATACCGGTTCCCGTGTCCGTCACAGCCAGCATGACGTACTGGCCTGCATCGACATCGGGGACCGACGATACGTATTCGTCGTCCAGCGTCGCGTTGGCGAGTTCGAGCGTGAGCTTCCCGCCATCTGCCATCGCGTCGCGTGCGTTGATGGCTAGGTTCAGAATCACGTTTTCGAACTGATGGGGATCGACAAGAATGTTCCAGAGGCCGCCCGCGACAACGGACTCTATCTCGATCGTCTCGCCCAGCGCCCTGCGCAACAGGTCGTCCAGCGCGCGAAGCTGGCGTGCGGGATTAATGACGACGGGGGCGAGCGGTTGCTGACGTCCGAAGGCGAGCAGTTGCGAGGCCAGTTTGGCGCCACGATCCACGGCGTCGATCGCGCTCCCCAGACGCACGGCGCTCCAGCCGTCGCGACCGTATCTGCTTTCAAGCAGTTCCAGGTTTCCCCGTAGCACCTGCAGGACATTGTTGAAATCGTGCGCTACGCCGCCGGTCAGTTTCCCCAGCGCCTCCATCTTCTGCGCCTGGAACAAAGCACGTTGCGTTTGCTCGAGCAGGTCCGATGCACGCCGACGCTCGGTAATGTCCCGGGTGACCTTCGCAAATCCGACGAGCTCACCGTTCTCGCGGATGGCGTCAATGACGACATGTGCCCAGAAGCGGCTGCCGTCCTGCCGCACGCGCCAGCCTTCTGCCTCGAAACGACCCTCTCGTCTTGCGGTCTCCAGTCCGCGAAACGGCACGCCGGCAGCGACCTCTTCGGGCGTGTAGAACCTGGAAAAATGGGAGCCGACGATCTCGCTTTCGCTGTATCCCTTGATTCGCCGCGCGCCGGAGTTCCAGCTCGTGATCCGCCCTTCGGGCGAAAGCATAAAGATGGCATAGTCGGTGACGCCCTGAACCAGCAGGCGGAAGCTCCGCTCGCTTTCGAGCACCGCGTCGTGAGCTGCCTTTTTGTCACTGACGTCCTGAACGACTTTTCCAAAACCCAGAAGGTGCCCGGCGCTGTCACGAAGTGCTGTCACGACGACATTGGCCCAAAACCTCGTGCCGTCCTTGCGCACACGCCATCCCTCACTCACATCGCGTCCGGAACTAGCTGCGGCCTTAAGTGTTGCGTCGGGGACGCCCGAGGCACGTTCAGCTTCCGTGTAAAAGACCGAGAATGGCTGCCCTATAATTTCATTGGCGGTGTAGCCCTGGATACGTTCGCCCCCGGGGTTCCAGCTCATTACGATGCCCTCAGGGGAAAGGGCGAAAATGGAATAGTCGTCAATGGACTCGGCCCATAGCCGAAGCCAGAGGGAGCCGAAGCCAGCAGCGGGTGCAGTGTCGTGGTTCATGTGCTAACGGTGTGCAGATACCTGCTTGACAAAAGCTGGACAACAGTTCGTAAATCGAGCAATTTGTATGCCGGGCACGTATCACACGAGGAACGTTATCATCCGCGACCGCCGCGCTGGTCGGATAGGCCAGCGGGTGGATGCGGCCTCTTAACCTGCACAGCACTCCAGGGAGAAGCAATGCGACTGGCACGGTTCATTGCAACGGAAACGGAAGCAATCGTCGCAGAATGGGAGGGTTTTGCCGCAACCATGTTGCCGGTAGCAGCGGACATGTCATCTCTGGAATTGCAAGATCACGCCCGCCAGATCCTAGACGCTGTTGCGAAAGACCTGTCGACCCCGCAGACAAGACAGGAGCAGTTCGACAAATCAAGAGGTCTTGCGGCTGTACTTCAGAACGCCCCCGAGACGGCTGCGCAGACTCATGCAGTGTTGCGCGCACGGCGCGGCTTCGACATCAACCAGTTGTGCGCCGAGTATCGTGCGTTGCGCGCCACCGTGCTGCGTCTTTATCTCGATGCAACTGACGCGCAGCGTCCCGAACTCGACGACCTCATCCGTTTCAATGAGGCGATCGACCAGGCTTTGGCGGAATCCGTGAGCTTCTTCAGTCGCCAGACCGAGCAGGCGCGCAACCTCCTGCTTGGCATGCTGGGACATGATATGCGTAGCCCCCTTCAGACAATTCAGATGACCGCGCAGCACCTGTCAACCTGCAATCGCGGAGAGGACATCTCGGCGGAGGCGGCCCGCTTGATAAGAAGCGGTGCACGGATGCAGGCGCTGCTTGATGACATGCTGGACTTCAGTCGCACGCAGCTGGGCGTCGGCATCAGGGTGTCACCGGTTTCTGCTAACGTCGGAGCTTTGGTCGACGAAGAACTGGACCAGTTGCGGGCCGTGCATGGTCCGGAACGAATACAGTTGAGTGTCGAGGGTGACACGCAGGCGTCATGCGACGTCCGGCGCTTACAGCAGATGCTGGCTAACCTGGTTGGGAATGCGATCAAGTACGGCGATCCTTCCGCTGCTGTTGAGGTATGCGTAGCCGGTCGGGATGGCGACGTGTCGATTGAGGTGACAAACCGGGGCCCGGCGATAGCGCCGTCCGCACTTCGCCGCATCTTCGAACCGCTGGAGCGCGGCCTAGACACCGATGGGCGGGCCGCATCCGGGGACGGCCTTGGCTTGGGGCTTTACATTGCGAGGTCTATCGCACGGGCGCACGGCGGAGAAATCGAAGCGCGCTCGGACGGTTTGGATACCGTATTTGCAGTCACGCTTCCACGGTACCCGGCCGGAAATTGACTGAATGAGTTTCGGACCGCTCATTGGTGGTTACAGCGGCGGCAGCTGTAGACCGCAATAAATTTTTCACTTTTGCGATATTAAAGTTGTTAGTTCGTCGAGGCGCACGGACTAAGCGTCCTCAAGTCTAGGTGGACAAGGGCTTCCGGGATACGAATTAAACATGTCGACGTGCTCCACATCGGGAGATCGGCCAAAGTCCCGAAATGCGCAGTGTCCGCTCGCCGTGCGCGACCGCCAGACCAACGGCGAACGCCAATCGCTCTCGTTGAAACACAGCGTCTGAAATGAAGAGCCCTGCGGTTCGGCCAGCCCGACTGCACGGGTCAGCGACAATCGACCCGCGTTCGAATTTCGGCTAAAGCGGCGAGCAACAACGCGTCGAAGGGTCAAGCGGCGGTCGTTGTTTAGGGGTCAATGGGTTTAGTGATAGTGGCGCATCGGACTCGGAAATAGGCGCACTTCCTCATTCCTCGCCGGATTACCCCGCGGATGGCGCTAGGATGTGGGCCTTAATCGCATCGAAGAAAATAATGGACGATTTTACCGAGCAGATGCTGAAGCGGATGGAAGACGTTATCTCGGAGATGCACCGCGATTTGGCGCGCGTGAGATCGTACCCCGACGAGGCAACCCGATCTACGGGCGACCGGATTGCAGAGATGTTAGCCACGGCAGAAACGTAACTTTTACTCGTAGGCGCGGGAGCGACCGACGAACGGCTGGAGCACGTGCGCAATCTGATCGTCGAGATCCTGGCCGTCGCGAGACTTTTGAAATGACAGCGCTTCAGCGGGGCCCGGTCGGTGCGGCGTTTGCGAATCAATTCTTTCCAAGGAGCCGAAGTCGTCGTACCGTGCAGGCGGAGCCGCAGTCGGCCGACAAGGACAGATCAAATGCCACGCTGGAATCTATTCGGAAACGATGCGTCGTTGGGCGGACCTTCCGAGCCGGCGACGGCTGAGAATTATGTTGTCGTGTCGGGCTACACGTGTGTCGACTCCGTACGATTTTTTGGAATGCTGAAGGTCACTAGAAAATCCGATAAGCGGAAGTTATTTCCATTCGACGGCGCTCCCCTGATCGGCCCTTTTTCAACTGGCTACGAGGCGCGAGAAGCCGCCGCCGACATGGGAGAGAGAATCGTAGGGATGGATATGGTTTCGCCAGAGCCATGATCGGCGACGCCAGAAAAACTTGGGCTCGCAGGGCCGCAGTTGACAAACCATTCGGCGAAAGCGCGTACCCGAGGCGGATGAGATCGCCATACAACGGAAAGAGAGCCCCAACTATGCAGACTCGCCAGACTCGCGGTTTCGCGTCACTTCGCGATCAGTTGAGCAAGCAGCTCAACGAAGCCGACCAAGCGATCCAACAGTTGTCTGAAGCCGTGGAAGGCCATCGCACCTACGTTAAATTTCTGTACAGGCTCGGCTGCGTCAACCTCTGCGCTGAGGCACTCGCACTCGACGTATTTACCTACGAGCTATCGCGCTGGCAATCCATACGCGAGCGCACGCTCGAGCTGCTGACCAGGGCGTCCTATGATTCTTAGCCCGACTGTCCGCGGCGCTCCGAAACGTGGTTGAGGCGCTTCAGTGCACGATTGACTGTCGAGACAGTTCCTATTTAGGCGAAATTGTGACAATACGGTCCAGAGTGTCCCGATACAGTTGCATCGCGTCGCGCGCATCACGGAATGTTGTTAGCAACGCCAACGCCTCAGGGCTGCCTTGACCGGCTTCGGTCAGTCGTTCAATCCGAAGCTGGTGCAGGCGAATCCGCGTACTCGCTTCACGCAAACGGCGATTCAGGTCCGCAAGCGCACGTTCTGGCACCCTGTTCTCCATTCTGAATCGTCCCTATTGCCGCGAGTCAAACCAGCCTTGCAAGTCCGAGATGCTCACCGGTTTCAGGAGAAAGCCGTCAAAATTGGACGCCTCGCATCGACCGCGGGACTCGGCATCGCCAGATATTGCCACCAACCGAACGCGACGCGGCTCGGCGAGTCCGCGAATCTTCCGTCCCAACGACACTCCGTCGTCATTGCCGATGAGGACGTCGAGAAATACCAAGTCCCATGCACACGTACGCGACAGCGACAGGGCCTCGAGCGCCGAGTTTGCGGCACGCGCCGTGTGCCCCCAGGCCATCGCTAGATCAGTGAACAACGACGCGGTGTCGGTATTATCGTCTACGAAAAGGACGTTCATTGGATTCCAAGCGGGCCCGGCGTGCTGAGATGGAGAACATTTTAGGTGACGCGGAACCTGCCTCACATGGATAGTTCGCGAATTCGACCTCATTTCCCGGTGCGCGCGATATCGGCCGCCACGATTTGACGGACGAGTTCGTAACCCGCCTGAAGAGCGTCGGCCGCAGTCGGAAACGGCCCCGGCGCGCCCGTTTCGGCGCACGGGAAAAGCATCCGACGGTCGCTCCGGCACTTCACCTTGATGCGCGCGTAATAGCGGTCCGGCGCAGCGCGCCAGGTCGACACTCTGATGTCGTAGTCGGCTTCCGTTCGAGCCGGGTCCCGATCGCGCCCTGCGCGATCCATACGGGAAGCAATCATTGCAGTGGTCATTTTTCAGATGCGAGCGACCCATTGCACGTGCTACGCAGTAAATCGTTATACGCGCGCGCCAGAGCCAGTCAGCCGGTCACGTATGTTCAGGAGCCGGTGTTCCGATTGGCGAGCGCTCGTCGGTACTGGTCATTGTCCAAGAGGAGTTGATCGATGCGCTCCTGGAGATACTTAACCCGCGATTTCAACGCATCGGCCTCCGCCGACATTTGCGTTCGGACGGCATCGTTCCGAAGCTTCAAGAAACTCTCGGTGGCCGAGAGTTTTCGTGAAACGTCGGCGAGAGCGCCGGCCGAGTCGTCGATCGCACCAAGAATTCGCTCGAGCAGGTGCGGGATTTGTGCCTCGGCGACTTCCGCTCTCGCGTTCGCTACTGCCGCCTCACGACGCAGTGCCGCATTTTCGTTTTCGGACCGACTCAGGCGAGCAAGCGCGTCAGTCAGCTCAGCTTCAGCCATTTGAAGCCTGACGCTTGTCGCGGACGCATCGTGCGCCTGCGCCTCCGCCGGCCCGGTAATGTTGGTAGGCGGCCGCGCGACCGCTGCGATTTGCTGCATGGCCTCGCGCATCACAGGTTCGAGGGCTCGACGCATCGCACGCGGATCGACTGCACTGCCCGGGTCGGAAGCCTGCCCTTCGTATCGCGCCAGTGATTGGGCACGCGCGACGGCGCGATGGATCGTGGTCGTCGAGGGCCGCCGGGTTACCCCAACGCTTGTTGCTAGGTCGCCAAGCAGCCTGGAATACGTCGTCGCCCCGAACAGCCTGCCGGTCACCGCCCGGATATCGTCAATCCACGCGTCGAGGAACGCTTCGTTGTTCATCGGGAAATCCCGATCGCGCTGCTGGAGCGATTTCATGACGGCCTTGAGTTCGTCGCCGGTCCAGACAATGCGTGCGCGTCCCATGGCTTAGCTCACGCTGGCGTCTCGGCGCCATTACCCGTGAAGATCGAGCGCGCGTTACCGCGATTGAGCGGTTTGTCGACCTCCAGCGCGGCGAGCATCGCCGGCGGTAGCGTGATTTGGAATCGGGCGGCAACCTTCGCGAAGTACGCGAACGATGCATGCCACTCCGTGTTCGGATCGTCGAGATTGGAGTACAGATGCGGCTCTGCTGCGCCGGGGGCGCCCGCGTAACTGATGACCATGAAGTAACAGCCAAACGGCCTGTCCCAGCCGATCAGCACTTCGATCGGCCGATTTTGGTAGCTCGCTTTCAGAATGCGTTGACTCATCCCTGTGTCATCTCAACTAGTGCATGAGGCGATTCGCCGAGGGCAGCTCAACGGGCGTCTGCAGTTGCGCCGCGGCGCTTGCCAGCAGCGCCTGAATGTCCGAGCCCCTGAGCGCCACGAACCAGGCCTGATCACGCGGCACCCATTCGCCGTTGACGAGTTCACAAGGCGTGAGGGCGTCTCGCGGACTCCAGCGATCCAAGAGACAATTGGCCGCAGCCTCGGTCACGTCCGCGCTGTCGTCTGCGGTTGGCACATAGCTCGGGAATTTCGCCTTCATCGACTCCATCACCGCGTAGGCGGCGCGAGCGACCTGGTCGACCAGCAAGACCCAGACACGTAGTGAATCCGACATATTCGGCTCCAGCCCGAGCCGGATCACGTCGACGAGCGCCGGCAATCCTTCGCGCGCACGTTGGCACTCGAGGTGCGTTGCACTGATGACGATGTCCTTGAAGGCAAAGCTCGTAGGCCCGTGCTCAAGGGAAAAGTGCTTCCACTCAGGTAGGCCGGTGCGCTTCGGGCCGGCCGATACGGAGATCCGTACCGTGATGTCGGGCCCTTCGTCGATGACGGGCGTCAGGACGACTAAAAGCTCGTCAAATTCGAGGCTAACGCCGTCTTCGTATCGGTCAATCTCAAGCATGGCTCGCCCGCGATCCTTTAGAAAGGAAATGGCCGCCACCTAGCGGCCCATCAAACTTCGGTGCTGCCGATCCAAGTACCACCCACAAATGCCTCAGCGCCGCCGACGTCGATGAGAAACACCTTCACGTCATAACGCGTGAGCAGGGCATCGAGCGCGTCGTGCGTCCATATGGGAGACGGGTCGATACGTAGGGTGCGATCGAGCGATAGCGATCGAAGAAACACCGGTTCACGTTCGTGGCCAGCCAGCAGATCAGGCTCGCCGTCCCGCTGCGGCCGCGCGACGAACTTCATTCGGTCGGCAGCGATTTCGCGTCGGCGTGCTCGATCATCAGCCGCTCGCGGCCGTCGTCGCCGGCGTGAACACCACGTAGCGTGACGTTATGAATTTGGATACGGCTGTTCGACCGCAGTGCTGCAAAGACATCGAAGGTCAACGACATGGGCTGTTCCCACGGTAGGAGTGATGCAGATGATGCAAGGTGCGGCGATAAGCGCTGTGTGGGCGACGCGAGTCGCGGTGTCAACACGGGTATTTTTATACCTTTATTTATACCTGTCAAATAGTCTAGTTGACATTATCCCCATAATGTAAAGTAATTTAACTCGGGGCTATCAGGGGCCTGCACGGACTTTATAAATAAGGATCGCATCGGATGGGTTCAAAATCGAGTGAACTCGTTCATGTCGAGATTCTTTCAACTCTGAACTCCGTTCGCTCAAGTCTGAACTTCGTCCGCGGAGCAGCGACCTCGAACGAGCGTCGTGGAGCAGCGGGAGGATTCGCCGCGGGCGCCTCGTTGGCTTCGGGACGGGTTCTAGACGGCGCGGGGTACAGGGGAATGCAGCCGGCTCAAACCGGCCACAAGCAGCCGATCCATGTTCTCGCGCCGAGGACTTCTCTCGCCCGCGAAGCGGACCGTTACGTGCTCGTGAAGCCGACTCGTCAAACGCGGACTCGATTCATTCGGATCCCCGAAGCGAAGCGTGCTCAAAGCCGGCTGGCTGCGAGAAACCAGCGATTGTTTCGACAACTTTAGCCATAGCGCATGAAACAAAACCGGTCTCGGCGAGCGGCTGATCGTTAGCCGGTCGTGAGTTCCATCGTCGCTTGCGTCCTATTCCACGGCGAGACTGCGCCTTTCCGTGATTCATAACCCTCCTCAAATGACCGTTCGTATGAAGTAAACGATTAAAGTTCACCGCCGTTTCGCCGACATAGGAGGCAATGACGATCGGGGGGGACATGAACAAACGCACGCAGGCTTCGGTTCAACTGGCTGATGGTAAGCGGCTCGATACGGCGCGACTCAAGCTGTCCTGTATGCCACTGGCGCTTGCAGCTGTGTCTGCTCAGCCCGCTGCTGCAGCAAACCTTACGGCGTCCAGTACCGCAGACCTTGTCACGGACGTCGGGCAGGCCAACGTATCGCCCGATGCCAGTTCGACGATTAAGTTATCTCAAAGCTTTGTGTTTGGAACCGGCACGCAGCTGCTCCCGACGACCAATCTCACGATCGATACCCAAGGCTTCACGTTGTCTGGCAGCCTATCGGTCGGTGTCGGCAGCGGAACGGTACTCACGCTCGATGGATCATTTTCTGGTGCCGGCGGTCTCGTTGGTCAGGGCGTAGGGTTGTCGGGCGGAACCGCGATCAACAACGGTTCGATTGCTGGCAGCTCGGGAACCGGTCCTGGCGGGAATGGTGCGGTCCTGGCCGGGGCAATAACGTTCACGAACAACGGGTCGATCACCGGAGGAACTGGCGCGACTGGCTTCAGCGGCGGGATTGGCGTTAACTCTTCCATAGCTGGAGTGGAAACGCTAACAAATACCGGCGTGATCCGGGGAGGGGATACCGCTGGTGGTGGTGGTGGTGGCGCGGGTTTGGCCTTTGGCGTACCGCTGGGTGACTCGCTAAATAATTCCGGCACGATAAGCGGGGGGGCTGATCTGTCGGGCGTGCACGCCGGAGGTGTGGCTGTTAACGTGCGAAAAACCGGAGTCGCGAACGCAGTGTCAATCGTCAATTCCGGCGTGCTAGCAGGCGGAAACGACGCTCTCGCTATTTTGTATGCGGGGAACCTCGACCTGACCAACAGCGGCACGATCCAGGCCGGCAGCGGCCAAGCAAACGCGATCGCGTTCAACGGCACCGGTTCGGTGAATCTATTTGGACTCACGCTCGAGCTCGACAAGGGGTCGGTGATTATCGGCAATGTCCTTGGCAATGCCGCATCCACTCTCAACACGTTGGTTTTGGGTGGCAGCGCAAACGATTCATTCGATGCTTCATCGATTGGCAGCACCGCGCAGTATCAGAATTTCAACGCCTTCGAGAAGACCGGCACCAGCACCTGGACGTTGACGGGCACGACCAATGCCGTGACCCCGTGGACCCTGGCGGATGGGGTTCTGCAGATTTCGAGCGACGGCAACCTGGGCGCTGCATCGGGGGCATTGATCTTCAATGGCGGCGCACTCGAGAACACTGCTGATGTCATCAGCGCGCGGAGCGTCACACTGCAGTCGAATGGCACGCTGCTGACCGACGCAGGTACGACGCTGACATTGAATGGCTCGATCTCGGGCGCCGGTGCGCTGACCAAGGCTGGTTCGGGCACATTGGTCCTAAATGCGGCCGACACGTATGCGGGTGGTACGTCAATCGTAGCCGGTGCACTGGCCGTGGGGGATGCATCGCACACGAATGCGATGCTCGGCGCGGGGCTGACAACGGTTGCGACGGGCGGCACGCTCGGTGGTTATGGCATCGTGCCTGGGACAGTGAGCAACAGCGGCACCATTGCCGTGGGTAGCGCGTTGCAAGCATTTGCTCTAGGTAACACTGGCTCGCTTCGGATCGGGGGCGATCTAAGCAACTCGGGTGTCATCAACTTGGCTGCCGCTTCGGGCCAGGTCGGCAATGTCTTGAATGTCGCGGGCAATTACACCGGCCAGAAGGGTCAGGTCACGTTGAACGCCGTACTGAATGCCGGCGGTATCGCATCGCAGGCCGACCAGCTCGTCGTCGCAGGCAACGCCAGCGGCACGACCTTGATTAAGGTGGTTCGTGTTGCGGGTACCGGTGCAGCGACCGTGGGCGACGGCATTCGGCTTATACAGGTGAAGGGCACATCTGCCGTGAACAGTTTTCGGCTTGCCAGCGCCGTTCAAGCGGGTGCCTATCAATACCTGATGTATCAGGGTGGCGCCGCAAGCACAAACGACTGGTATCTGCGCTCGGAACTCGACCCGACTGCAACCGGCGCAACGATGATAGACACGAACGGCGCGACCAGCGGCCCAATTGCGTATCGACCCGGCGTGGTTGGGTACTCAATAACACCGCAACTTAATGCCGACTACGGTTTCGCAGCGCTTGGGCGCCTACAAGAGCGCGTTGGGGATGTTGCGAGTCTGGATGTGGCACAACCGGCAAACAGCAACGGAATCTGGGGCCGCCTCGATGGCCAGAATCTCGATGCCGATGCTGGCCAACGCTTCTCGGCCGACGAGCACACGTTCCTCGCACAGTTCGGGAAGGACTGGACGCTTGCACGGGGCACCGATGGCGGAAGCACGCACGCCGGTGCGACGCTGACATTCGGCTCGACCTCGGCATCATTCAACGACAGTGCGCGCAGCAATGCTGGACTCTCGGATTCGATGGGTACCGTCGAGACGCAAGCGCAAACGATTGGCGGCTATTGGACGAAATACCTGCCCGACGGTAGCTATTTTGACGGCGTCGGACAACTGACGCACTATCAAAACCGCTATAGCGACGCCACCGGCGTCGGTGGAAGCCAGAACGGATTCGGTACGGCTCTCTCGGGTGAGGTAGGCAAGCCGTTCTCGCTCGGGTCGACCGGTGCAGCAATCGAACCTCAGGCTCAGCTGATCTATCAGTACCTGCATCTGAATCATTTCGATGATGGCGTCTCCGGCATCGACGCGGACACGACAAATGGCTTACGTGGTCGCCTCGGATTTCGCCTTTTCAAGGCCAATATGACTAACGATACGAAGACGTCGACGCTCACGCCGCAATTCACGGTCGACGTGCTGCACGATTTCTTCTCACCCGGCCGGACCTCGGTCGGGGGTACATCGTTCGAAGAGGAGATGGGCAAGACCTGGTACGACGTTGGCGTCGGTGTGACGGGCAGCTTCGGTACAAATTCCGAGCTCTACGCAAACGTCAAATATGAACACAGCATGGGCGGAGAATATCGGCGAAATGTGTTCGGGCAGGTGGGGTATCGGTATAGCTGGTAGTGCGTATCGCAGATGCTCGACTTGCTTCAGCACCGTCGCGAATGCCTTGCTTGCGCGAATGGCCGAACTAACTCAGAAAACAGTCGCATGGCGGATGACCGGCGTAGGTCCGCAATGGGTCGACACCGGCATCTTGAGCGGCGCGGTCGCCCGGCGGTCGACGCTGATACTTGAACTTCCGTACGCGGCCAAGAAGCGCCATTCGCGTGCACCAGCGCTCGGACAGTCACGCGTCGGCTCCGCTTGGTAACCGGCCATTATTCTGTTCCAAAATGGCCAGCTCGCGTTCAGGAGACAATGGAACCACCTTCACTGGTGAAGGTGGTTCATCGGGCACCTCCCGGCTCCATGCCAACGTATCTGCAACGGTTTGGCGCATAGAGCGAAAGGTCAATCCAGCGGCAATGGCCCGGTCGTTATTTGCTCGCATGAAGCCACCGAATTCAGGATGATTTTCTGGTATCCAGAGTGGCAACTCGGTCCAAGCTTCGACGTCGGTCGCGGTAACGGTGTCGTCGTCGAGCCAGTGCAGGCACGCTTCCCGGCCTACCTCCGCCACACAACAATCGAGCAACTGTGCCATGGTCGTCTGAACCGTCGCTCCCGTCGCGTTGAATACTCCGCTTGTCGAGCGTTCCGTCAAGAGCACAATCCATTCAGCCAGGTCGCGTGCGTCGATGAATTGAAGTGGCCGATCAGGGCGCCCTGGCACGAGCACATCGCCACCGCGATCTATGCGCCGCATCCAATACGTGAAACGACCAGTTGGGTCATGGGGGCCGACGATCAGACCAGGGCGAACAATCGTGGTCTGGCTAGGCAGCCTGCGCTGCAAAGCTTCCTCAGTCCGCGCTTTGAGTGCTCCATATCCCTCGTCACCTGTCAGCACTGCAGCCTGTTCGTCGTAACGTGATCCTGGTGGAAAGCTCGCATAGACCGACACGGTAGAGACCAACGTGTAGTGCCTTGGCAGAGCACCTAGCGCGTCAAGCAGCGACTCGACCTGCCCGGGACGATAGGCAGAGGGATCGATGACAACATCGAAATATCTTCCTTTCAAGCTCGACAGGTCACTGTCGCGGTCGCCTGTGAGACGTTCAACCTCAGAAAACAGGCCAGGATTCCGCAGACCACGATTGAACAATGTGATCTCGTGCTTGTTGCGCAGGGCCGCCTCGACGATATGGCGCCCGAGGAATAAGGTACCGCCCATAATCAGTATGCGCATCGGAATGTCATGTTCCTTCGAATTGGTATTGGAAGAATACCGCACTCACTTTTCAATCGTAATCGGCGTGCCGACCGGTCGGTGTTCCACAATGCTTATGAGCGACGACGGGATGTCCGTTACTACATGGGAAGCGGCCTTCATTCTGTCGCGATGTCGAGAGGCGTCTCTGGGTCGGACAGGGTCCGTTCGTGACGCGCTCAGACTATGCCTCCCTTCACTTGAAAGGAGGCGATCATGGAAGCCGCTCCCAACTTATCTGCTACCCACGTTCCGTGGAACAAGGGGAAGCTGACCGGACAGAAGCCGCCGCTAAAGCAAAAGGAAGTCTGGGCGATTCGCATAAGGTTGCAGTTAGCGCAGTCACTGCGCGACCTCCGCTTGTCTAATCTCGCCATCAATGGCAAGTTGCGCTCGTGCGATCTCACCAAGTTACGGGTGCGCGACGTCGGCAGCGCAGACCGTGTCGCGTCAAGGGCCACCGTCATGCAGCAAAAGACACAGCGGCCGGTTCAATTCGAGATCACTGAGCAAACAAGGGACAGCGTCGCCAGTTGGATTCGCAGCGCGAAGCTCACGGCGAGCGACTACCTATTTCCGAGCAGGTTGCACGACTCGCCTCATATCTCGACCCGGCAATACTCGCGGATCGTTCACCCGTGGATCGCGTCGATTGGCCTGGACGACTCCGCATACGGAACGCACACGATGCGTCGCACGAAGGCGGCACTGATCTACCGGCGAACGAAGAACCTCCGCGCAGTCCAACTTCTGCTTGGACATACGAAGCTCGAGAGCACGGTCCGCTACCTCGGTATCGAAGTCGACGATGCCCTCGAGATGGCTGAGCAAACGGAGGTGTAGCAGATGAGGGCCGGCAAGTGGACGCTTGCCGGCCAATAGCCGCCCTTCGCCCATTCCGCGGAGCAGTCATTCGAATGACTGCTCCGCCATAGCGAGCGGCCGCCGATGATTCACACGTGATTGTCAGCTCCGCGGCGATCGTACATGTCCATGAGAGCGGTGATTTATCTTTTAGCATTGCCTATACGCCGGGCAGCGCCACGCGCTTTTCCCGTGTCGCATCGAACCTCTGCGCATAGCCGAGCTGTCGAAAATTTTCGATGACGAATTCGATGAACACGCGTGTTTTGCCCGGCAAGAGCCGCCGGGAAGCGTAGTAAAGCGAGATCCTTCCCGCGTCCGAGTGCCAATTGGGCAGCAGCCGCACGAGCTTGCGGTCGGCCAGATCTGGCAGCACGTCGGGCAACGCTAGCATTGCGACGCCCAGACCAAGCCGGGCCGCCTCGCGCATGGAGGTAGGATCGTTCATCACGATGTCTTCGTTGATGGCGGCTGCGGCCTCTTCGCCATTCGGTCCCAGCATTGTCCATTTTCTAATGCGGCCCGTGGCCACACCGCGCATCACCACGCCGCGCAGGTTCCTGAGTTCGTCTGGACGCGAAGGCAGGGCGACATCGCGGAGATAGCCGGGGGACGCCACCGCGACGATATGTGCAGGCGCAAGCGCGCGTGAAACGACCCCTGGCGTAAGTTCGAAGCCGCCGCCTATCGCGAGATCGTAGCCCTCGCGCACGAGATCGACCTGTCTGATTTCGAAATGCCACTCTGGCCGCACGCGAGGATAGCGCCGGAGAAACTCCGGCAGTAGCGGCAGGATATAAGCAGGCCCGAGCGTGGGACTTAGGCTTACTTTCAGCACGCCTGCCGGTTCCGCAGCACCGGACGATGTCTCTTCGATCGCGGATTGCAAGGAATCGAGGCTTACGCCGATCGAGTCGAGAAAGCGCTCGCCGGCTTCTGTCAGCGTGATGCGCCGCGTCGAGCGCTGCAATAAACGCACGCCGAGATTGCGTTCGAGCATCGCGACATTCCGGCTGACCGCAGCGGGCGTCAGACCGAGCCGACGAGCGGCTTCGGAGAAGCTCTGCAACTGCGCGCTCTTCACGAAGCTTTCCAGATTAGCGAGCGTTTCCATCGATTTTCAACGATTGATTGAAGATGGTTCCAGTCTAAGCCATCTGATCATCATGCGACCTTCGGTCTATCTTTGCACCCATGCAATCAACCAACCGGAGCAAACCATGAATACCCAGACTCTTCCTCTCGCCGGCAAGGCCGCTCTTGTGACCGGCGGATCGCGTGGCATCGGTGCGGCGATCGTGCGGCGGCTGGCCCGCGATGGCGCGTCCGTGGCCTTCAGCTACGCGGCATCGGCGGGCCGGGCCGACGCGCTAGTCGCGGAAATCGAATCGAATGGCGGCCGCGCTGTCGCGTTCAAGGCAGATCAGGCCGTCACGCACGAAGTTCAGGAACTCGTCACGCAGGCGCACGCCGCGCTTGGCCGACTCGATATCCTCGTGAACTCAGCGGGCGTGTTCGTCACCGGACTGGTCGGCGACGCGTCGACCGATATCGATGCCTTCGATCGTCAGCTTGACGTCAATGTGAAAGGTGTCGCGACCGCCGTGCGCACCGCGGTGCCGCTGCTCAACGATGGCGGGCGCATCGTCTCCATTGGAACGACGGGCGCCGTGCATATTCCGTTCGCGGGCGTTTCCGATTACGTCGCCAGCAAAGCTGCCGTTGCCGCCTACACGCGCGGCTGGTCGCGCGATCTCGGTACGCGCGACATCACCGTCAATCTGATTCAGCCGGGCGCGATCAACACGGAGATGAATCCGGAAGACGGCCCGTTTGCCGAGACGCTGAAAGGCATGGCATCGCTGGGTCGCTATGGCAAGCCCGAAGACATCGCTGCGGCAGTGGCGTTTCTCGTCGGCCCGGAAGCTTCCTATATCACCGGCGCGACGCTGAACGTCGACGGCGGTCAATCCGCCTGAGGAGAAAGACATGGCACAGGTCGTCCGCATGCATGAGATCGGCGCGCCGGATGTGCTGCGCGTTGAACAGGAGGACGTCGGACTACCTGGTCCGGGTCAGGTTCGGATAACTCAAGACGCGATCGGCGTGAACTTCGTCGATACGATGGTCCGAAGCGGCGGTTATCCGGTCGCGCTGCCCGCCATTCCAGGCTTCGAGGGCGCGGGGAAGGTGACGCGTACCGGTGTCGACGTGAACCGTTTTGCGTCGGGCGACCGCGTCGCCTATTTCTTCGCGCTGGGGGGCTATGCCAGCGAACGCCTGATTTCCGCCGATGCGCTCATCAAGCTTCCGCCGGACATTTGCACCTTCCATGCGGCGACGTTTCTCGCCAAAGGACTGACGGCCTGGATGGCATTGCGTGCCCTGCATCCGCTTCGAGCGGGCGAGACCGCGCTGATCGTCGGCGCGTCGGGCAGTGTGGGCAGCATCCTGTCGCGATGGGCGAAGTCGCTCGGCGCGACGGTGCTGGGCGTGGCCGGCTCGCGCGACAAAATGGCCAAGGTGCGCGCCGGAGCGCATCACGCGTTTCATGCGGGCGATCCGGCCATCGCGGATAAGGTTCGTGCCGTGGCGCCCGACGGCGTCGATGTGGTCTTCGACTTGGTCGGCGCTGCCACTTCGGCGCTAGCCATGCCGCTCGTGCGGGACGGCGGTAACATCGTTGCGATCGGCGCTGCCTCCGGCAATGCGCTCGACGAGCCGGCCGAAGCAGCGCGGCGCGATGTTCGCATCAAGCGCGGCGGCACGCCTCAGTTCGTGCACGCCGGGACCATCGACGCCGCCTCGACGGAACTATTTTCGCTGATGCGCGCCGGCGCCTTCGACGATATAGATGTCGCGCATTTCGAACTGGCAGATGCTGCGTCAGCGCATCGTGCCGTTGAGGGGCGATTTCTTTCGGGCATTGCGCTTCTCGTGCCCGGAGCCGTGTCTTTCTAAGGAAAACTGGCGCACTTTTCAGGCTTCATTTCAATCAAGGATGTCTCGATCATGTCATCTGAAGCCACTCGCATCGCTACGGAGTTCTTCTGTCACTGGAGTGCCAATCGTATCGATGAAGCGCTCGCCATGCTTGCCGACGACGTGCTGTACGATAACGTTCCGTTTCCGAAGATCGTCGGTCGCGAGAATGTCAGGGCGTTCCATGCCGACTTCGGGATCGGCGGCATTTTCACGGTGGATTGGCAGGTCACGCAGATTGCGGCGTCGGCCGATGTCGCGCTGAACGAGCGCGTTGATATCTTCCATCATGAGAACGGCGGTGCAATCACGCTGCCGGTGATGGGTACGATCACAGTGAAGGAAGGGAAAATCACCGTCTGGCGCGATTACTTTGATCCGGGCGACTTTGATCGGCAGTTAGCGGCGGTCTTGAGCAGAAACAAGAAATAAGTATTTCTTTGAAGATCGATTACTCTTAGCCAAGGTCGCTGATTCGCCTGTCCTTAGCGTCGGACTCACCGTAGACGTAGTCGCTCACGAAACGGTGCGTGCCAACGTTTGGTCATGCCGATCGGGCCAAATGGCAATACGAAAGTCTCGAAGCAAAACCGTTGGCTTCCGTCCAGCTGAGTGATTTGCTGATCCCTTGACCGGAACGTTTTGATTGGGCAGAGCCGGCCACGAGGTGACGTTCGGCCGAAATGACGGCCGCTTTACTCTGTTAGCCGCCCTTGGATAACCGAGAGCGCGACCGACGGAAACGGGTCGGAAGTACGCACTGACGACTGACCGCTTCCGGGAAGCGGATTCTCAGTGGCCGCTTTCAGGCCGCCCATCTGAACAACGGATTGACGCAACCCGACCCACTACTGTCACTCGTCCCGATAACGCGCAGGGTCAGATCAAAGCTGCATACCCGCCACTCGAGTGGCCGTCCCCGCCGGAGTCGACTGGAGGGGGACGATTAATCACCAAAGTCCTCGTCGACCCAGGCACCGCTATGTCGGCCCACGAGAAAAAGTCAGGGCGTGCATCGAGTCCTTTGCGCGTCGCCTTCCGCTCGCCCATAGGATGATCGATCTCTAGACGAGGCCTGGAAACGGCATTCAGACCCGGCGGCCCCTCTACGCATGCCGAGGAACAATATGTCACGAACGCGCCACAGGCTTTAGATTTGATCTTATAATTTCGCAACTACTTGTTTTGTAAAGATTTTTATAAATGAAATTAAACTTTGAGTAAACTTTTTGCTCGGGGCAAAAAAAGAGGGTAGACTTTAATCGGCACTGGTCTTCCGGCAAGAAGTTCTCCAGTGCCAATTCCAAGCAACCCTCAATCGGATTTTACCATGTCAGATAAAACGAAAGAGCACGAGTACCGCATCAAAGAACTTGAGCGCCAGTTGAAGGGCCTACAACGACAAGTCGGCGTGATAAACGCGGTTGGCAATGCTCGCAACAAGTCGACCGATCAGCGCCTTCGTGACCTCGAGATCAAGACGGCGGTTGTCCAAGGCGCACCGCAAAAAGAGATCGCCAAGATCTACAATCTGAGCCCCGGTCGCGTGAGCCAGATCGTGAAGAAGATCGCCTGACAACAGTCAACCGCAAGATGAAACCCGGCTTCGGCCGGGTTTTTCGTATGTGCCACACGGTGCGGTCGGACTGGTTCTTTGTGAGTTTATAAATCGCATCCATGCTTCGGGGCGAGGCTGAAAGTGTGCCCACAGCCATGGCATTCGTCCGATGATCAAAGAGGATCGGCCCGTCGAATGTCCGTCTGTGCCAGCATGCGGATGTCCGAATCTGGCCGTTTGGGTGAATTCGCCAACGGCCACTTATGGGCACTCTGGTTCGCAAAAACTGAATTCAGCTGACTGACCGGTTTGGAGAGGGTCATCTGACCGGAGTGGGTCGATTTCTGCCCGCCGGCTCGCCCGGAAGTGATCGTCCCGCACCTCGAAGACCGTCAAAAATGCGCATCTGCGCATCGTGATGCGGTTATTACGATAACCCTTCTTATCACGATACCTGCCTTTCCATTCGAAACTGGCCCTGCACGGATCGAGCTACCCAGCCACCCGGAAGATCCCCTGTACCGTGCGCGGCGAAGAAGGAAATCTCTCGAAAAATCAGGGGCGGTACGATGTATTTCTGCAAGGTACGATGCGAAGTGGCATCTTTAATTCGCGCTCAGGCGAATGACAGTTTTATTTCGCTCGGACTGGAAACAATGTTGTCAATTCAGGCGGTCATCGCCCTACTGTAGCTGCATTCCGGAGTGACAGATTTATTGCGCTCTACGGTCAGCGACTGAGATTTACGAATCGAATGCTTCGACCGAGGGCTTGCTCACCACATGACTGTCCGAATGGCCATCTTGCGTCGGAAGCCTCTGTTGATGGGGCGCCGGTCCGGCAGGCAGGCAGAATCGGATCGTGCCTGAACCGGACGCCGCCCGGCCATCCGCCCGGAGATTCTCGTCGGACATTCGAACGTCGCCGTCGCTCGAATAGCGGCCCGCCCCCGATACGTACACTGGCTCTCTTGCTCGGCGTGCGGAAACGGGGGGCTGTGTTGATCAGCATTGGAAAGTGACCGATATCATTTCACTGACCTATCGGATTCCGTCTGACTGGCGCCATATCTGATGCGATAGCCGGAATCCGTAGACGAAATCGCTAATCGAACCTATCCGATATATGAAACTAGAAGAACTGTTTCCCGAGACGCTTGAAGAAGTTTTTCTCCTTCCGCATAACCAGGTGCTGGAAACCCTGCGAGAGGGTAAATGGATCACTGGCAGATTTGCAGGAAATATCCGACTTGATCAACCGACGCATCTGCATGGTGATGGTCAGCCTCACGCACACGTGCTTGGACGAAAGGGTAACGAATTGGGGGTGGTCAACCTTGATGGAACGGCCAGTCACGGGAGCAAATTCAAGCTGCATGACAAAGACGCCGCCGCATTGAGAGCCCGCGGGTTCAATGTATCACCAGACAACCTTGTCGAATGGATGTCCATCTCGATAATGCCCCAGGTCCTGCTTGAGTGACACGTTTGACCATGCGCTCAAAACGCTTTGCGGCCGTTGTTGTGCCGCGGAAACAATCCACGTAACACCAAGGCTTGAAAAATGAAGCTCTATGCTGCCGTCGACGGTTCCCCCATTTCGATCGGCCACGACATCGAACAATTAAAAATCGAGCATGTCCTGCAACGTGACCGAGACGTGTGGGTGGTCACCCCTGAACATCCCTTTCTCGCAATAGACGCGGACCTTCTAAACGCAAGAGCAACAAAGTTGACGCACTTCCCCGTCTTTTCGAGTGGCCAATTGTGGCAAAACGTTCGGCGCAAGGATCTCGGAGCTCGCCTACTTGCATCGTTAGCCGGTGGAGGAGTGAATGCGGGGTTTGGTCCGGGAAGTCGCGCCTTCGTAGCCGGAAAGGCGAACGGCAAGACTCAATGCGTTCTGCTTGAACGTCTCGTCGAGCAGTGCACCTAGCGCGACAAGATCCGGCTGAACGTCCTCCGCGTAATTGAGGTAGTCGGCGTTGTAGCGGTCACGCAGGTCAGCCAAGGTCGTGAAATCGAAATGTGTCGAGCTGGGTCGGCTGAAAGTTTGAACCGTGATGAGTTCTCCAAACTCGTGCTGAAAAAGGTCCTTGCCGTCGACATATATTACATGCGTGCCCTCTGCGCACCAAGGTGTGGTCCCGATTGCGAGAGGCGCGTTCCAATTTAGGAGTGTGCGGGCCTTGCCGCAGCAGAAATTTTCCACTCGCAGGTTTCCAGCGGAATGACCTCTGTTGATTATGAGGCGCCTGTATTAACCAAATACGACCGGCCAACTCATGACGCTGCTGGTCAACCAAAAATTGAAGTATCGTTCGCTTTACTTCACTACGAGAAAGCCGTTACCGAGTTCAACGAATTGCGAAATCTTCCCACCTCTGGAAATCTGGACGAGGCGTTCGCACACGGAGTCTATTGTCTCGTCGCGGTTGCTGCCTGTATCGAAGCGATCGCAAATAGATTGGTTTTCTTAGAATCTAATGTTCATCCGACGCACATTGACAAACGCACACCGCTAAAAAAGCTCAACGACGCCGCAGCAGCCCTACTTGTCCCGCAAGGTGGCGGATATGTTCCGTTGAAAATAGGCGATGTCGCCTACGATACGCTAGACGCCGTTCGCATGATCCGCAACAGCTTCATGCACGCGAAAGAACTGGAAACAGACATCGACCCACAAACGTCCGCCTCTGTCAT
>NZ_OZ221288.1:0-2870764 GCF_965118125.1 Pararobbsia alpina | reverse complement strand
CACGCGCGGCGTGCGGCCGGATATCCTGGCGCGCCTCGAGCGTCACCTTGGTCGCGCCGAACGGTACGTCGTCGCACGAGACGATATCGCGCCACACCGGCATATGACCGACGGTCTCGGTCTTGTAACTGATCTTGTACAGGCGTGGCGCCACCGAACGCGCACGCCACAGATCGTCGACGCATCGCACCGTGCCGTCGAAAACGAAACGCACCCAATAGGCCGCAGCAGGATCGCCGGGTTCGGCGAAGAGTTCGCCAAGCGCCAGCAGGACATAGGGCACATCAACCAGGACTAATGCCGGATGCGACCAGAGATTGACGACGTCCGCGTACGCAATCAGGCTGACGAGGCGATCGACGGTCAGCGAGCCGACCTGTTCTTTCATCCGTCGGTAGTGCATTTGCCACTGCGCGAGGAAGGCCGAGCGATGCTGCCTGTGCCAGGCGATGTTGCGCGCGTGGTCCATGCGCAGCTTCGACGGTTGCGTCGAGCACGTGACGAGCGGGCATGCGCTTGCCGTCGCGCGCTCGCGATGACTAAAGCCCAAAGCGCGGCCGCCCTCGACCACCGGTTCCATCGCGTGACGAAGACACAGCGGACAACGCGCGCGGCGCTTGCCCGTGGCATCGGCGCCGAACTCGCCAAGATAGTGATCGGCATCGATATAGTCATCCGCCGACGGGTGCAGGACCTGTGTCAGCAAAGTTTTTTCGTGTGCTGGAGACTTCATTTTTTTATGGCACGACGCGCCCTCTGATGGCGGCGCATTCGATTCCGTGTCCGCATCGATAGCCGGTGCATTTATGTGCTTCCCTGACACCGTGCGTACCGCGCAGCACATCGGTGACTCCCCGTCGACCGCATGTCCGCGGAACGTTTCGAAGCGGGCCGCATTTGACCACAGACCCCATCAGGCAGCAGCCCGCTCCAAAGTCACTACACAACGCTTGAGCCTGCGGCCTTATTCCGGCTTGTAGCCGTCGTTCAGCGTCTTGATGAACGCGATGATGTCGTTGATCTCGTCTTCGGTCATCGCCGGCTTGTCACCGAGCTTGCGATCGAACGGTGCATCTGCAACGTCGATGTTGGCCTGGTACTGCGTCGGCAGATCGTCGTACTTCATGACCTTGCCCGATGCGTCCTTCGGATAGATCTTGTCCGGGTTCGTGTTGCGCAGGTTGTAGAAGTCCATGACCTGCTTGAGGTTCGTGTACACGCCGTTGTGGAAGTACACGCTGCGTGTGGCCGTATTGCGCAGCGTCGGCGTAAGGAACATGCCGCAGTACTGCGTCTGGTCCTTGATGTCCGAACGGAACGGGCCGCACACGCCCATATCGAAGAACTTCGGGTCGTTGTTGATCGCCAGATGCGGATTACGCGGGACACCAAGCGCTTCGTATTGCGTGTCGGTAAACATCGGCGGCAGACCGTCGCCCGACGGCTTGCTCAAGTGGCAACCGGCACAGTTCGCCTTGTCGGGATCATTGAACAATTGCAGGCCGTGCAGCTCGGCACGCGTCAGACGCGCCTTGCCTTCGAGCCAGTAGTCGTACTTGCTCGAAAACTCATGGAACGAGGCGTCTTCGAATTGATAGCGGGCGACGGCGAACATGGCTTCGTCAACGAGCATGTCCGGGGTATTGACGATACGCGGACCGAACAAACGCTTGAATGCATCGACATACTTCGTTGCAAGCAGCTTCTTCGCGACCGCGTGCGCGTCCGTATTCGCCATTTCGACCGGGTTCGTGAGCGGCCCGATCGCTTGCTGCTGCAGCGTATTGGCCCGACCATCCCAGAAGAACCCGCCTTGCGGCACCATGGCAGGTGCTGCCGGTGCGACGCCTGCGGTCTTCACGGCACGCTGCACGCCTTGCGCAGCCGACGCCGTCGCATTGAGGTCGACCGGCGCGTCGTTGTCGTTAAGATCCGGCCCGATGCTGAAGACCGCCTGACGATACAGATACGCGAGCGACGGCGCGGGACGATAGCCGGGCTGAGTCATGTCCGGCCCGCCGAGTTGCACAGCCAGATTGTTGGGCGGCCCATAGGCATGCTGTGCGCTATGGCACGACGCGCACGACTGCTTTCCCGACGCGGACAGCGACGGGTCATTGAAGACTTCCCGGCCCAGCTCCGCCATGGCCGACAGTTGCCCCACCGGAGGGCGCACGAGTTGTATCGGATGCGCGTTGATCCCCGTCATCTCTTGGATGAAGTTGCCGACGGCTTCCGGCATTTTGTCCGGATGCGTCAGCGCATAACCTGCCCCAAGAATGCAGATCAGAATCACACCGAGCAATATTCGAAGCGCGTGCTTGCGCGTGACGCGCTGATTCGCACCAGGTGTAGGACTATCGCCGGTCGGAAGCGGCGACGAGACGGCTGCATTCGTGTGGAGGCTCATGGCAATAAAAGCTAGCTCGATAAACTGACAAAGCGCCGAGCCACCCGCGAGGGCAGATCGGCGCCGAAAACGGCTTGATTCAAGTGACGAACTCCCTACGAGATCGATGCGGTGCAAGTTTCCACTTGCACCGCATGCGGGTTCACATAGCGAGCTTTGCGTCGTTTAGTTCGCGGGCGCAGCTGCGAGCTTCACACCCGTCGTCGGATCGACGAACACGGCCGGCGTCGAACCGCCATTCGTGAAGTCGAACAGGCCCATGATGCTGCCCGTCGCGGCGTCGTGCGAACCGTTGCCGATACGTTGACCGCCGAGCCAGTTGTCTTCGATGAACTTGACGACCGATGCTTGCGTAATCAGCGTGTGGTCGATGTAGTTCTTCTTCGCATACGGCGAGATCACCATCAGCGGAATACGCGTACCCGGACCGCAACGGCCGTTGACGGCCGAACCGGTGACGCCGATACCAGGCGTTGCGCCTGCCGCGTTACACACGCCTGCGCCGTTCAGCTGGTCAGCCGTCGCGTCAGCCGACGACGTCGTCGGTGCGCTGTACTGATGGTCGTACCAACCGTCCGAGTCGTCGTACGTGATGATGACGGCCGTGTTCTTCCAGTCCGGTTGTTGCTGGAGGAAGTTCAGGACCTTCGCGTAGAACGCTTGCTCGTCGAGCGGGTCCGAGTTGCCCGGGTGAGCATCGCCAACGGCCGGAGCCTTGATGTAGCTGACCGACGGGAAGTTACCAGCCGACACGGCCGTGAAGAAGTCATTCACGTCGTATTGGTGGTGAACCGGCGTCGCCGTGCTGTCCTTCGGTTCCGTGAAGCCGATCAGAGCCGTCGAAGTCGGACGCGTATGCGCGAGGTTCTGCGTCGTCGGGTAGTACTGGAACCACGCATGGTGGGGGATGTAGTCGGTCGAATTGGCAGCCAGAATCGACGAGAACGTGCTGCGCTTGCAAGCCGTCGTACCGTTCGGATTCGTGATCGTCAGGTCGAAGCCGCCCATGAAGCCGCCCCACGTGATGTTCTTCGCGTTGAGCAGGTCACCGATGTTCTTGTTGTTCGCGCCAAAGACCGCGTTGTCGGTCGTTGCCGTCGACGAACACGTATCGCCGGTCGGATCCGAGTCACCGTTCATCGTGAAGCCGCCTGCGCCGTCGGCGATGATGTTGTCGCCTTGTGCTGCGCCGTTCGCCGGGATAACACCGTTCGTCTGGCCGGCGATCACTTCGATTGCGCCCGGCGTCGACGGACCGAACGTGTCCGTGTACATGTTGTCGCTCATGGCGAAGCCTTGAGCCCAGTTCCACAGTGCCGTGACCGTGTTACCGTCGAAGTAACCCATCACGAGACCCGGCGTACCGAACTTCGTGCCGCTGCCTGCACCGTTGTTACCCGTGAATGCGGGGAACAGGTCCATGTTGCCGTTGTCTTCCGCGAGCTGCTCGTTGCGGTAGTCGTGCGACTGGCCGTTCGTGTTGGCTTGCGAGCGATCGAGACGGAACGGGTTAATACCGCTACCCGCGAACGTCGTGTTGTTCGTGGCGTTCAGGGTCGTCGGGTTAGCCGTAAGCAGGTTGAGCTGATTCAGGTTCGACGGCGTCGTCGTGCCTGCAGCAGCCGTGAACGACGGCTCGTTCAGCGGGTTTTGTGCGTTCGGGTACGTACCGAAGTAGTGGTCGAACGAGCGGTTCTCACCGAAGATCACGACCAAGTGCTTGATCGGCGTTGCCGTCGGCAGTGCGTCCTGTGCGGACACGGTCGTGGCGGGCGTCGACGGCGTCGAGGACGTCGTCGAGCTGTTGTCGTCGCTTCCGCAAGCGGACAGCGCGAGAAGCGCTGACGCACAGGCGATCGGCAAAAGGGCTTTGCGGAACATGTAAACGGGCTCCAAATTCGCTATTCAGCGCGTCCAACCAAGCTGCGTGTGGAGTGTGCTGGGGAGATATAGTTAGAGATGCTGCAAATGCGGCATGCCGCTATGAAACCGGGGCGAATTGGACCATCGGCCTGTTACTGCTTAGAGAAATCTACATTACTAATACCTTTCTAGCCGCTGTCGAGCCAGGTAACACGGGCAGTTCGGGGTTTTTCGAAAGCGTGTGCGTGTGGCAGTTACAGAACATTTCAAGGCGTGCCGACTGTTGGGAATGTCACAGTTTGTTCAGCGATATGCGCTAAACACGGCAATATGTGCGCGTTACGGATTCAGTTTGCACTGCGCACAGTAACGATGACCTTAATTTGGCTGTCATGTTTAGCGTGCATAAACGCGCGCGCAAAGCGAACGCGCATCGCGCGTGGCGATGCGGTGGAGGCTGCGGGGATTTCGAAGGTGGGCTTGCCGGGCTCGTAGCCTTCACGACCCGGCGCACTTCATGTCAGACGATTGTCCAACCGCCATCGACGGTCAGCGTAGCACCGGTGATCATCGCGGCGGCGTGTGATGCGAGAAATACGACGGGCTCGGCGACGTTTTCGGGTTCGCCGATCACGCGCATCGGGATACGCGCAAGCAGACCTTCGAGCGCGACCGGATCTTCGACCCACGCGCGCGTGCTGTCGGTTCGAATAAACGTCGGCGCGACGGCATTGACGCGCACGCCGTGTTTGGCCCATTCGGCGGCCAGACATCGCGTCATATGAATCATCGCAGCCTTGGTCATGCAATAGACGGGTTCGCCGTCGAGCGCCACGATGCCGGCCTGAGACGCGATGTTGATGATCGATCCACGACGACGCGCAATCATTCGCTTGGCCGCCTCCTGCGCGGCAAAGAAAGCGCCTTTGACATTGAGATCGAACATCGAATCGTAGTCGCGCTCGGTTACTTCGAGCGCCGGCGCGGGATGACTCAGGCCCGCGTTGTTGACGAGCACGCTGAGCGGGCCCAGTTCGGCTTCGACCTGATCGATCGCCGAGACGATCGAAGGCAAGGCTCGCATGTCCATCTGCACAGCAACGGCATGGATGCCCTGTTCGACCAGTGCATCGATTGAATCCTGCGCCGCAGCGACATCTCGACAACCGAGGGCGACTGTCGCACCGGCCTGCCCGATGGCCTTGGCGCATGCGAACCCGATACCGCGATTGGCTCCGGTCACGAGCGCAATCTCACCCGATAACGAAAACGAGTTCATCTGTATCCTCACTCCGAGCCAAGCTGCATGGCCTGCTCGATCACCGGTCGCAATGCCGGCGTGCACGCCATCACGCGATTGCCTTCGCGCAGACAGGCCTCGGTCAGGAAGTCATTGGTCCACCCTCCGGCCTCATCGACGATCAGCACGGCAGCCGCGGCGTCCCATGCGTTGATATGCAACTCGCAATACGCGTCCTGCCGCCCCATCGCAACATAGGCAATGCCGAGCGCACCTGATCCGCGGCGCCGGACGCCGGCACCGGCCGCGTGGAGTCGGTCAAGCACCTTTGCGTAGTCTTCAAACCGCACGCGATTCGACCAGCCGAGTTCGACGACCGCTTGTCGGATGTCCGTGACCGTACTCACGCGAAGCGGCTTGCCATTGACCGTCGCACCATGCCCGCGGCGCGCAGCAAACAGCTCGTCCTGCATCGGGTCATACAGCACGCCAATCTCGGAGCGCCCGTCTTTGACGAATGCGATCGACACGCAGAAATACGGCACGCCGCGTGCGAAATCGGCCGTACCGTCGATCGGATCGACGATCCAGACTTCAGACGCCATCGTGCCGCCGCCCTCTTCGCCAAAGAACGCGTCTTCAGGAAACGACTCGGACAAACGCTGGGCGATAAGCCGCTCGACTTCAGCATCGGTTTCGGTCAGATAGTCCTGCGGCCCCTTGAAACGAAGCGTCAACGCTTCATCGCGCGTTTCAAAACGCTGACGAATCAGGCGTCCCGCTTCGCGCGCAATCGCGCAGGCAGCCAGGTATTTTTGTTGAATCACGGTGTCTGTCATGGGAATCACTGTCTCGTTCGCTGAATCTCGCTAAGTCTCGCTGGGTCTCGTTGGGTCACTTAAGCCGGCAAGGTCCCTTTACGCACGAGAATATTTCCATAGACGCGCGACTCCCCGGTGACGACGATGGCCGCGGCCTTTGCAGCACGCGCCTTGAAATCGGAGGCCGTCAGCGAGCCCACCACGCGATCGGGCGCATGACGCTGCGCCACCGCAACGAGATCGGTCATCACGGGCATCAGCACTTCGGGCTTATCGCGGACTTCCATACGCGTGAGTGCCTGGGCACTGGTATCGATCGGCAAGACCGAGAGCACCGCGTCGAGCGTACGAGGTCCGTCGTTCCCGTCCTGGCGGATCAGCGTCGGGCCGGCGGTCAGGGCCGGGTAGTTGCGATCGACAATCGCAATATCTTCGCCATGGCCCATCGCGCGAAGAATCGCGAGCAGTTCGGGGCCGAGAATCGGATCGATGTTCTTAAGCATGAGAGCGCGCCGTGCGGCGTTGTGAGGTGGACTGCGAAAGATGCAAAATGCATCACGTTTGTCTTTATCTTAAACAAACTAAACGTGCAGTCAATCCCATTCTTACGCACTGAATTCGCACAAAGAATGCGAAATGGCGACATTAAGGCTGCAATTGGAATGCAATACTATGAACGCGATTCAGACCCACCGTTGGCCGTCTTGGCTCGTCTATCGAAGGCGGCCAGAACATCGCCTCGGCCGGGTCACTCAACGGATCGCCACGGCCGGGTGACTCAGCGGATCGCCATCTTGTGAGAGCCCCACCCACTTAGCGCTGCACTGATGGATCGCAGCCAGCGCATGCCTTGGCCGGCTTACTGCGAGGCGTTGAGCTTTCGCCAGAGTGTCGTCTTGCTGATGCCGAGCGCCTTGCAGACGGCATCGCGATCGCCATTCGCAGCGGCCAGTGCCGCGCGGATTTCGTCGGCTTCGATGTGACGGCTGCGCTCACGTAGCGTCAGTGCGGATTTCTTTGAGCGGCCGTGTGCAGCGAAGAGTTCAGGTGCAATCGTTCGCAGTACGTCGTGAGACAGCACGCCGCTCACCTCACCGCCAACGAGCGATGCACCGGATACGCTGGATGCGCTCGATGTACCCGATGTACCCGAGGTACCCAACACTTCGAACGCCCCCTCTTCGGCGGCATCCGCAAGCTCGACCGCGATGCGCTCGATCACGTTTTGAAGCTCACGCACATTGCCGGGCCACGTATAACGGCGAAGCGGTTCGATAACGTGCCCCAACATCTGCTGCGCGACGGATCGATCCGTGATCACCGAGCCGAGCCGCGACTCACGCCTCGCGGCTTGCGACAACAACTCTGCGGCAAGCGGAAACACATCGGTTGGCCGCTCACGCAGCGGCGGCAACGCAATACTCAGAATATTGAGCCGGTAGTAAAGGTCTGCGCGGAACGTCCCCGCGGCCACGCCTTCCGTCAATGCACGATGGGTCGCCGCGACCACGCGAATATCTACACGCGTCGGTTCAGTGGAGCCCAGACGCACGACCTCCCTCTCCTGCAGCACGCGCAACAGCCGGCTTTGCAAGGGCAACGGCATTTCACCGATTTCATCGAGAAACAGCGTGCCTCGGTGCGCAGCCTCGATCAGCCCCGCCTTACCACCCTTGCGCGCACCCGTGAACGCGCCTTCCTCATAGCCAAACAACTCGCTCTCGAGCAATGCCTCGGGAAACGCACCGCAGTTGATCGCGACAAAGGCGAAATCACGGCGCGTACTCAAGTGATGCATGCTCTGTGCGACCATCTCCTTACCCGTGCCGCTTTCGCCGAGGATCAACACCGTTGCGTCGGACTTCGCATAGCGGCGGACCAGCGTGCGTACGCGCTCGATCGATGCGCACTCGCCGATCAGATCATCGAGCCGGTAGCGCGCGGTGAATTGCTGTGCACGACGCCGCGAGCGCACGGTGCGATCGAGCCGCTCGACGGCCATCGCTTCCTGGAACGTGAGCACGGTGCCCGCCGTTGCGCCATGGCCGGCCAGCGGACCGCGATGCACGACATAGCTGACACCACGAACCGACTCAAGCGCATCACCATCAGCGTCCGGCACGGCGCCGGCAAGATCCGGCGCGAGGTCGAGAAGCCGCCTGCCGACCGCACTCGCCGAATCGATGCCGAGCACATCGGCGAGCCTCCGATTGATGGCTTCGACACGCCCGCTCGCATCCAGCGCCACCACGCCATCGCGCATATGCTGGAGCAGGTTGTCGAGCCGCTGCCGTCGCACCGCCTCGCCGCGCGTGGCCTGCGCAAGCTCGAGCGCTGTGTCGAACGCCGCGCGAATCGACGCGGGGGAATACAGAAAGACAGCACCCATTCCGGCGCGTGCAGCGAGATCGGTCACGAGGCCCGGCCCCACGACGGCACCCACGCCCCGGTCGCGCAGATCGAGTACACAGTCCTGCGCATCCTGCGTGGTGTGATACGACGCGAACACCACCTCGATACCGTAAGCCGCCGCAAAGCGACGCACTTCTTCGGGCGCCTCGCCATGCGTGACGAGCGCGACGGACTCGGCTTCGCGACGCGCCCGCGCCAGTGCGTGCATGACGTCAAAACCTGTCGGATTGATCAAGACCACGGGCGCACTCGCCCGCGTTTTCAGATAAGCACCGTTCGAACCGCCTGCGACCACGACATCTGGCCGCTCTGATCCCGCCGCCGCGATTTCACGTACCGCGTCTTCGAATCCGCGTGAGACGACACGCACGTCAGCGCGTCCTTCGTATTCGCTGGCAATATCCACGAACAGATCGCGCAGGCGGCTGATGCCGACGGCCCAGAGCCGTGGCCGATTGGCAACCCCGCCCACTCCGCCACCTTCGCGGCCTTCGCCGCTTTCGTCGTTTCCGCCGGACAGGTTGGTCGACACGCAGACACCCACTGAAAAACCGTCAAGTCAGCGTAGTATGCATGCTTGTTTTCGAAATCGAAATCTGCGATTGCATTTCTGAAATCCAATAAACCGCGCGGCGGATGGATCTCCCGAGCAATTGACCGCGAAATCAGCGAGTTAAGCGGTTGTACACAAAGTGGCCCGCTTCATGCTTGAGAGGGCCCAGTCATCAGGATTCATGCGGGCACGGCACGAGCCGGGCCTCGCCTCTTCACCGGAGCGTCAATTGAACACAGCCAAACGACAACCCTCGAGCGCCGGCGCCGCCTTCCGCGCCGCAGTCGCCGAAGCCCAACCCCTGCAGGTCGTCGGCGCCATTACGGCGTACGCCGCGAAGATGGCCGAAGCCACCGGCTTCAAGGCGCTGTATCTGTCGGGCGGCGGCGTGGCCGCCAATTCGCTGGGCATCCCCGATCTCGGCATCAGCACGATGGACGACGTGCTCATCGATGCGCGCCGTATCACCGACGCATCGAGCCTGCCCCTGCTCGTCGACATCGACACGGGCTGGGGCGGCGCCTTCAATATCGCGCGCACGGTCCGTTCGTTTATCAAGGCCGGCGTCGCGGCCGTGCATATCGAAGACCAGGTCGGACAGAAGCGTTGCGGCCATCGCCCTGGCAAGGAAGTGGTGGCGAAGGAAGAGATGGTCGACCGGGTCAAGGCCGCAGTCGATGCGCGCACCGACGATGACTTCGTCATCATGGCGCGTACCGATGCGGGCGCGTCCGAAGGCATCGACTCGGCGATCGAGCGCGCCGTCGCCTATGTGGAAGCCGGCGCGGATATGATCTTTCCCGAAGCCATGCGTACACTCGACGACTATCGCCGCTTCAAGGCGGCCGTCAAGGTGCCGATCCTCGCCAACCTGACGGAATTCGGCTCGACGCCGTTCTTCACAGTCGACGAACTGCGCAGCGCCAACGTCGATATCGCGCTGTATTGCTGCGGTGCGTATCGCGCGATGAATGCTGCGGCACTCAACTTCTATCAGACGGTCAAACGCGACGGAACCCAGAAGGCGGCCGTCGAAACGATGCAAACGCGCGAGGACCTTTACCGGTATCTCGGGTATCACGCGTATGAAGACAAGCTCGACGAACTGTTTGCCGCGCAAAAGTAAGCGCGTCGACGAATACGCAGATGAGACGCCGGCAAGTAATCCGGTAAGCAATGCCGCAAGCGAGCAAGCACCCCGGCCGGATATGCCCGGATTGTGCCGGGGTACGCCGCCAGGGCCTCATGCATTTCAAACCACTGATTTTTTGCCAAGACACTGACTGGCAGGAGACACCACGATGAGCGAAGCAGACAGCAAGGCACCGGCATTCAAGCCGAAGAAATCCGTTGCACTTTCTGGCGTCACCGCGGGCAACACGGCGCTGTGCACGGTCGGCCGCACGGGCAACGACCTGCATTACCGCGGCTACGACATTCTCGACCTTGCAGGCGCATGCGAATTCGAAGAGGTCGCGTATCTGCTCGTGCACGGCAAGCTGCCGAACAAGGCCGAGCTGGTCGCTTACAAAAAGAAGCTCAAGGCACTGCGCGGCCTGCCCGCCAACGTCAAGGCCGCCCTTGAGTGGGTGCCCGCATCGGCGCATCCGATGGACGTGATGCGCACGGGCGTATCGGTGCTCGGCACGGTGTTGCCCGAGAAGGACGATCACAACCTGCCCGGCGCGCGCGATATCGCCGACCGTCTGATGGCTTCGCTGGGTTCGATGCTGCTGTACTGGTACCACTACTCGCATAACGGCAAGCGTATCGAGGTCGAGACGGACGACGACTCGATCGGCGGCCACTTCCTGCACCTGCTGCATGGCGAACCGCCGCCGAAATCGTGGGTCGATGCGATGCACGTGTCGCTGAATCTTTATGCCGAACACGAATTCAATGCATCGACGTTTACCGGCCGCGTGATTGCGGGTACGGGCTCGGATATGTACTCGGCCATCACCGGCGCAATCGGCGCGCTGCGCGGCCCCAAGCATGGTGGCGCGAACGAAGTTGCCTTCGAAATCCAGACGCGCTATCAGAACCCCGACGAAGCCGAAGCGGATATTCGTCGCCGGGTGGAAAACAAGGAGGTCGTGATCGGCTTCGGTCACCCGGTCTATACGATTTCCGACCCGCGCAACAAGGTGATCAAGGACGTCGCGCGCAAGCTCTCGAAGGAAGTGTCGAACACGAAGCTGTTCGATATCGCCGAACGCCTCGAGAGCGTCATGTGGGACGCGAAGAAGATGTTCCCGAACCTCGACTGGTTCAGCGCCGTCTCGTATCACATGATGGGCGTGCCGACTGCGATGTTCACGCCTGTCTTCGTGATTGCACGCACGTCGGGCTGGGCCGCGCACATCATCGAACAGCGGATCGACAACAAGATCATTCGCCCGAGCGCGAATTACGTCGGCCCTGAGGATCTGGCATTCGTGCCGCTCGCCAAGCGGTAAGCCAGACCTCGTCGATACCTTTAGTGATGGATCGATTCGGCCCTCGCGCGTGTCACGCATGTCATCGCGCATGGGCCGGTCGTTGATGCACCCCCACGCCATGAATACTCAATATCGCAAGCCCCTGCCCGGCACGAAGCTCGATTACTTCGACACACGCGCAGCCGTCGAAGCCATCCAGCCGGGTGCGTATGACACCCTGCCCTATACCTCGCGCGTGCATGCAGAGAACCTGGTGCGACGCTGCGATCCGGCCACGCTCACGGCCTCGCTCAGGCAGATCATCGAGCGCAAGCGCGATCTCGACTTCCCATGGTTCCCCGCACGCGTGGTGTGTCACGACATCCTCGGTCAGACCGCACTCGTCGATCTCGCCGGCCTGCGCGACGCGATCGCCGCACAAGGCGGCGACCCCGCGATGGTGAACCCCGTCGTTCCGACGCAGCTCGTCGTCGACCACTCGCTCGCTGTCGAGTGCGGCGGCTTCGATCCGGACGCCTTCGCCAAGAACCGCGCGATCGAGGACCGTCGCAACGAGGATCGCTTCGACTTCATCAACTGGACCAAGAAGGCGTTCAAGAACGTCGATGTGATTCCGCCAGGCAACGGCATCCTCCACCAGATCAATCTCGAGCGCATGAGCCCGGTGATCCAGGTCAGCGATGGCGTGGCCTACCCCGACACGCTGGTGGGCACGGACTCGCATACGCCGATGGTCGACGCGCTCGGCGTGATCGCCGTCGGCGTCGGCGGCCTGGAAGCGGAGAGTGTGATGCTGGGCCGTGCATCGTGGATGCGCCTGCCCGATATCGTCGGTGTCGAGCTCACGGGTAAGCCGCAAGCCGGCATTACCGCGACCGATATCGTGCTCGCGCTGACCGAGTTCCTGCGCAAGGAAAAAGTCGTCTCGACGTATCTCGAGTTCTACGGCGAAGGCGCCGCACGCCTGACGCTTGGCGATCGCGCGACAATCTCGAACATGGCCCCCGAATTCGGCGCCACGGCCGCGATGTTCTATATCGATGCGCAGACGATCAAGTATCTGAAGCTCACGGGCCGCGACGATGCGCTCGTCGAACTCGTCGAGCGCTATGCGAAGGAGACGGGTCTGTGGGCCGATTCGCTCGCGCACGCGCAGTACGAACGCGTGCTGCGTTTTGACCTGTCGAGCGTCGTGCGCAATATCGCGGGGCCGTCGAACCCGCACAAGCGCGTGCCGACGACCGAGCTCGCCGCGCGCGGCATCAGCGGCAAGGTCGACAATGAACCGGGCCTCATGCCAGACGGCGCGGTGATCATCGCGGCGATCACGAGCTGCACGAACACGAACAACCCGCGCAACATGATCGCCGCAGGCCTGATCGCGCGGAATGCCAATCGACGCGGACTCACCCGCAAGCCGTGGGCCAAGACTTCACTGGCTCCGGGCTCCAAGGCCGTCACGCTCTACCTCGAAGAAGCAGGCCTGTTGCCGGAACTCGAGCAGCTTGGCTTCGGCGTGGTCGCGTACGCGTGCACGTCGTGCAACGGCATGTCGGGTGCGCTCGACCCCGTGATTCAGCAGGAAATCGTCGACCGCGATCTGTACGCGACGGCGGTACTCTCGGGCAATCGTAACTTCGACGGTCGCATCCATCCGTACGCGAAGCAGGCGTTCCTCGCGTCGCCACCACTCGTCGTGGCCTATGCCATTGCGGGCACAATTCGCTTCGACATCGAAAAAGACGTGCTCGGCGTCGATCCGCAAGGCCATCCGGTCACGCTCAAGGACATCTGGCCCAGCGACGAAGAAATCGATGCCATCGTCGCGGCAAGCGTCAAGCCCGAGCAGTTCCGCAAAGTCTATGAGCCGATGTTCTCGCTTGCCGCCGTGCAAAGCGAGGCAGCGGATCCGCTCTACGACTGGCGCGCGCAAAGCACCTACATTCGCCGCCCGCCGTATTGGGAAGGCGCACTGGCCGGCGAGCGCACCCTGCGCGGCATGCGCGCGCTCGCCGTGCTCGGCGACAACATCACGACCGATCACCTGTCGCCGTCGAATGCGATTCTCGCCAACAGCGCGGCCGGCGAATACCTGACGAAGATGGGCCTGCCTGAAGAGGACTTCAACTCCTATGCAACGCACCGCGGCGACCACCTGACCGCACAACGCGCGACGTTCGCGAACCCGACGCTCAAGAACGAGATGGTCCGCGAAAACGGCGAGATCAAAGCGGGCTCGCTCGCCCGCGTCGAACCGGAAGGCCGCGTCACACGCATGTGGGAAGCGATCGAGACGTATATGGAACGCAAGCAGCCCCTGATCGTGATCGCAGGCGCGGACTACGGCCAGGGATCGTCGCGCGACTGGGCCGCCAAGGGTGTGCGTCTCGCGGGCACTGAAGCGATCGTCGCCGAAGGCTTCGAGCGGATTCACCGGACCAATCTGGTCGGTATGGGCGTGCTGCCGCTCGAGTTCAAGCCAGGCGTCAATCGCGTGACGCTCGGTATCGACGGCACCGAAACGTTCGATGTGACTGGCGAGCGTCAGCCGCGTGCGGATCTGACCTTGGTGATCCATCGACGCAACGGCGAAACCGTCGAGGTGCCCGTGACCTGCCGGCTCGACACGGCGGAAGAAGTGTCGATTTACGAAGCAGGTGGCGTGCTTCAGCGCTTTGCACAGGACTTCATCGAGTCGTCGCGCGCCGCGGCATAGTCAGGAGAGATTGATCCCTATGGCACATCGGCCACAAATCCGCATTCCCGCCACTTATATGCGCGGCGGCACCAGCAAGGGTGTGTTCTTCCGGCTCGAAGACCTGCCCGAAGCCGTGCGAGTACCCGGTGCGGCACGCGACGCATTGCTGCTGCGCGTGATCGGCAGCCCCGATCCGTATGGCAAGCAGATCGACGGCATGGGCGGCGCGACGTCGAGCACGAGCAAGACGGTGATCGTGTCGCGCAGCACGCGGCCGGATCACGATGTCGACTACCTGTTCGGGCAGGTGTCGATCGACAAGGCCTTTGTCGACTGGAGCGGCAATTGCGGCAACCTGTCGGCCGCGGTCGGGCCGTTTGCGATTGCTTCCGGGTTGATCGATGCGAGCCGGATCCCCGCAAACGGCATCGCGATCGTGCGTATCTGGCAGGCCAATATCGGCAAGACGATCATCGCTCACGTGCCCATCACCGACGGCGCCGTGCAGGAGACGGGTGACTTCGAGCTCGATGGCGTTACGTTTCCGGCCGCTGAAGTGCAGCTCGAGTTTATGGATCCGGCAGCCGAAGAGGATGGCGCGGGTGGATCGATGTTCCCGACAGGCCAGCTTGTCGACGAGCTTGCAGTGCCCGGTGTCGGTACGCTGAAGGCCACCATGATCAATGCGGGCATTCCGACGATTTTTGTGGATGCCGGCGCGATCGGATATTCAGGCACGGAGTTGCAGGATGCGATCAATGGCGACGCCAAAGCGCTGGCCATGTTCGAAACCGTGCGAGCGCACGGCGCGGTCCGGATGGGCCTGATCGACTCGATCGACGATATCGGGCAGCGCCAGCACACGCCGAAAATCGCGTTTGTCGCGAAGCCTGCCGACTACGTCGCATCAAGCGGCAAGGCCGTCGCCGCAGGCGATGTCGATCTGCTCGTGCGCGCCATGTCGATGGGCAAGCTGCATCACGCGATGATGGGCACGGCAGCGGTTGCGATCGGCACAGCGGCGGCGATTCCCGGAACGCTCGTCAACCTGGCAGCGGGCGGCGGCGAACGCGAGGCGGTGCGCTTCGGTCATCCGTCGGGCACGCTGCGTGTCGGCGCCCAGGCGCGGCTCGACAACGGCGAATGGACCGTCACGAAAGCCGTCATGAGCCGCAGCGCACGCGTGCTGATGGAGGGGTGGATCCGCGTGCCGGCGGATTGTCTGGAGTAAGGTCAGCGTCGGCGGCGCGGCATCTGCAGGCGTGTCGAGGGATTGGCCGGTCGATTCGTGAGTCGGCCGGCGCAAACCCAACGCCTTAAGCCGCGCCGGGCCCGATCTGGCGCCGCCGACGGTCAGGGCAGAACGCCGTCACATCTGGCGTCCTTGCCTATCGATCGTCGGTGATTGACGCTCACTGCTTGCTCAAGGCAGGCGGGAAATACTCGCCGTCTCTCACATCCTTCGTCGGGCCATAGAAACGGAACGTGAGGTTGTAGTCGACGCCTTCGACGGTCGGCAACCAGTTCGCCGCCGGCACGCCCTCGGGCCGTTTCGGCGCAAACACCAGCGTCAGTCCGTCATCGTCGTCGTATTTGACGTGTGACTGCTTGTTGATCAGATAGCGCTTGGTAGGCGTCGGCAGTACGCGATACGTCTTGCCATCGACCGCGATCACCGACCAGAAGTACCGCGTCTTGGTCTTCGGCAACGCATCCGCCGGGAAGGTCATCGAATACGTCGCGCCACCATCGAGATGCTGCGCCGCGAAGTACACGACTTCCTCGTTGTTGTTGGCCCAGATACCCGTCAGATTGGCGAGCGTGCGCATCATCCAGTCATCGTCATAGTTGCCCGTACGACGCGGATGCGACCAGCCGTTCGCCGACGCACCGAGCGACTTGAGCAGGCCGGGCAGCGCCGGCACCGCCTTGTCGTCGACGACATTGGCGACGCGCGACCGCCCGCTCGCTCCGGCGGTCGACACCCCTCGCACTGCCGCGAGCTTCGCGCGAATGCCGTCCATGCCGGGATTGATGTCGGGCTCGCCGGCAAGCAACATGTCCGCGTTGTCGAACAGCTCGACACCGGGCAGTCCGTTGCTGCCGAACGCCGGCACTTCGGGCGGATCATCAGGGCTGATCGGCCCGCTCGGATGCAGAGTAATCTGGTGCTGCAGGCGAATCGCCTCACCCGGCGTCGAGCCCAGCTCGATGCGAGCCAGCGCCCGAGCGGTCTTGCTCGGCAGATCGATGCGCGGAATGCCGCGCGCGATCGTCACGCCGCTGCCTTTGAGGCACAACGCGAACTTGCCGTACGGATGGTCGGGGAACGTACGCTCGTTGATATTGGCGATCGTCTCGCCCCAGCCATTGAGCACCTGGAACGTGTAGTACCGGCCCTTGATCTTCGGAATCTGAAGAATGTCGCAGGTCTTGTCGTCGACGCCGATCCAGGCTTCCGAGTAGACGACGTCGAGGTTCGGGTTGGCCCAGTTCACACCGCCGGGCTGCCGATGCACGAGCTTGTTCCACTTGAATCCGTTGTCGCCGAAATCGGCCTGCTCCTGCTTCGCGATCAGAGCGCGCCCAAGCAGGTAGTAGTACGCGTCAACAATGTCCTGGTCCGAGACCGCCGGATTGGTGATCGCAGGCGCTGCGCCGTTCTTCGAATATTTGGGTTGTGGAGCCTTGCAGGCGGCCAGCGCCAGCGGCAGAACGACGATGAGTGCGCCAAGCCGCCATGTCATACGCCCGTCATGCCGGGCGCGGCGGGTTTGTGCTGCGTGCCCCGTGTGCCCGGCGTGCGGGGTTGTTTCGGCCCGCATGCCCCGAGACGTCGGGTCCGCACTGCGCTTGAACCACGGCTGCCCTAACGACAATCGCATCATTCGACCCGCTGCCGACATATCGACTCCATCTTCTTATGATTGTTGCCCGATGTGCCCCGCCCTGAGACGTAACCGGATCGGACACACACCCCGCTTGTGGATGACTGCCCGATGCCCGCCGCACCGTCTGTGCGTCACCGAACGTTTCGGCATCGACGTTATCGCACGCACGGGTACTCGCGCAAGCCGCGTCGGATGAATGCCACAGCATTGCGTAGCGCGCACCCCTTGGGCACCGATTCGAGACGGCTTTTTGGCAGACGTCGCGGGCTAGCGTTTGTCGGGAAAGAGGCCGGAAAACGGACCAAAGCGCTCGATATCCTCGCCGGAAGGCGTCGAAAACGAGGCTTTGGCGGAAATCGGCGAACTGGCGGAAGACGATGATCCGTCCAGAGCGGGGCGTGGTCCCGTATACGCGGCGCGCGGCCGGATCAGGTTGTCGTTCGCTCGCTGTTCGAGCGCATGTGCGATCCAGCCGACTGAACGGCCCAGCGCGAACAGACCAAACGCGGCGCCCAAAGGCAGCCGCAAATGGCGGCGCAGCGCGACCAGCGCGGCGTCGATCGTCGGCCGTTGGCCCGATGCGTCGAAAACCGTGGCCATCAAGGCGGCCCAATCCGGGTGCGACGGCAGGATGCGCGCGAGCAAGGCTGTCGCCCGTGGATCGCCGCCCGGATAGAGATGGTGTCCGAAGCCGGGGACCAGGTGTTCACGCGATTGCCAAGCGGCAACGACGCTGCGGATGCGGGCTTCAGGATCTTCTTCAATCTCATCCCACATCGCTTCGACATGCGCCGTCGCCGCCCCGTGTTTGCCACCAGTCAATGCCGCCAGACCGCCAATCACCGAAGCGCGCAGGCTCGCGCCGGTCGATGCGACACAGCGCGCCGTAAAACCCGACGCGTTGAGTTCGTGATCGGCGCACAGCACGAGGGCCATTCGTATCAGGTCCTCGCCCTCCTCGTCCACGCCCCAGGCCGTTGCACACTGTGTATGAATCGGTTGGGTACTCGGCGCCGCCCCGAGCAGGCAGGCCGCAAGCGCCCGAACCAGTGCGCCGCCACCTTCCAGCAAGTGCCCGGCGGGCTCCAGCGAGTACGCCGTCGCCGCATCGTCGGTCGCCACCGTGATGAGCGGCAACAGCGACTCTTCCGCCCGATAACCGCGGTAGTGTTCGATCAGTGTCGGCATCGGGGCAGGCCATGGCGGCAGCTCGGTCGAAAACGCCGTGGCCGTCAGGCACTGCCACAGCAACGCGGCGAGCGTTTCAAGGTCGGCCGTCGCAGCCAGGCCGATCGCGTCATGCCCGCGATAGAACAGGCGTTCATTCTCGATCAACGTGATCGACGATTCGAGCACCGGCAGCCCCCAGTTCAGGGTTGCCTTGGCGACTTCCTTCGGTTTGCGCGCCCGTGCGCGCTCGGCGGCGAGCCGCTCGACATCCGAAGCCAGATATTGCCGGTCGCGATGAGTCGGCCCGGGCTCGGCGCGCAACAGACCGCGACTCACGTACGCATAGAGCGTCTGCCTCGAGACACCGAGTGCCGCTGCCGCTTCGGCCGAACTCATATAGCTTGTCATGTCGAACCGTTCCCGAAGACGTTCTTGAAGACAGGTCTGACACAAGCATAGGCCAATTCAGCGACATGGCCGTGAAGTCCACGCGCCGAACACGTTCATTCACCCCATGCGCATCGTTTCGTTTGCAAATGGCTAGTGCGGATGTCCACGCCTTATAGTCGCGTCGTTGACTGTATCTGGCACGAGTACGTTTTCCTCTCGTCACGTGTCATTGCATCGACGGCGGTCTTCAGTCGCAGTGCGGCGCTCCGACAAGCGCAGCGGCGCGCTGGATCAGGAACTCACGCATGGGTGCGTTTTCGCAGAGCCCGATGGCTCGCTCGTAGGCGCTGCGCGCCTCGCCAAGACGGCCAAGCGTCTCATACAGATGAGCCGCCAGCGCCCAGTACGGCTGGTAGCTGTCGGACAGCGACGCTGGCATCGCTTCGAGCATCACGAGCGCCGGCGCCGCACCGCGTGCATGCGAGATGGCTGCGGCGCGCCCGACCAGTGCGCCCGACGTCGGTGCTGTGCGGACAATGCCTTCGTAGAGCAAGGCGATTTCGTCCCAATCCGTTACCCCCGTCATGCCGCGCCGTGCATGCACGCTCTGGATTGCGGCCTCGAGCTGGAAGTGACCGATCTGGCGCGCCTGCTGTGCTTCGATCAGCAACACATTGGCTTCGGCGATCATCGGCCATGTCCATTGGGTGGGATCTTGTTGCGATAGCGGGACATACGCGCCCTTCGCATCGAGACGCGCGGGATGCCTCGCCTCGCAATACAACATCAACGCCAGCAGGCCCAGAACCTCGGGGTCATAGGGCATCAATTGAAGCAAAAGACGGCCGAGCGTGATCGCCTCGGTGGCCAGCCCCTTGAGCCGTGTGTCCGCACCGGCGACATCTTCCCAGCCAACGCCATAGATCGCATAAATCGCTTCAAGCACAGCATCGAGCCGCTCCGGCAATTCCTTTGCCGCCGGCACTTCGAACGCGATCCCTGCGTCACGGATCTTGGCCTTCGCACGTGACAGCCGCTGGCCCATCGTCGCCGGCTTGACGAGGAATGCCGAAGCGATGCGCGCAGCGTCCAGACCGAGCACGCATTGCAGCATCAGCGGCGTACGAGCCGTCACATCGATGGCAGGGTGTGCGCAGACGAACATGAGCTTGAGCCGCTCGTCCGGGAACGTTGTCAGATGTTCGGCCACCTCGTGTGCCTCGTCGGTCGCCGCCAGAATCAACGGAACACTGAGCGCGTGGACCTTGCCGTGGCGTGCCTTGTCGATCAACCGGTGTCGCGCGGCCACCAGCAGCCACGCTTCAGGCTTGTCGGGCACGCCTGTTCGCGGCCACGTTTCGAGCGCGCTTTGAAATGCATCGGCGAGCGCGTCTTCCGCGCCCGCAACGTCGCGCGATCGTGCAGCCAGGAAAGCGACCAGACGGCCGTACGAATCGCGCGCGACGCGTTCGACCGCCCTGGCCACTTCGGCCGGCGGCGGGCAGGCCAGCATCGATCAGGCCGAAGCGGTCGCCGATGCAGTAGCGGACGCGGATGCCGGCCGCTCGGGGGCCATCATGACCGGTCGCACCTCGACCACACCGCCTTTGGCGACGGGAATGCGCGATGCCCAGCTCAGCGCGGTGTCGAGATCGGGCACGTTGATGATGTAGAAGCCGCCGAGTTGTTCTTTCGTTTCGGCAAACGGCCCATCCTGGACCTGGCGCTTGCCGTCAACAACGCGCAGCGTGGTCGCCGTTTGAGGCAACTCGAGCCCTGCCCCGTCGACGAACACACCGGCGTCCTGCAAGGCCTTCGAATAGGCCGGCCAGGCTGCCCAATAGGCGGGTCCGTCCACCGTGTCCGTGCGCAAGCGGAAGCCTTCGTCGCCTTCATAAATCAGAATCGCGTAGTTCATGGTCGTTCCTTGCGAAAAGGGTCAATAAGGAAGCGAGCGCCCGAGGTCACGCTCAGGACAATGACGGGCGGGCCGAACAGACTTCGACAGCGGTGACAGACTTTTTTAGTGCATTTCCTTTTATGCTTCGACGACGTGTCGTCCATACGCTGCGTCGCAACACGTGCGGGTCCGCTGGAAATCCGCACCTGGTATTTGCCTTCAAAGTGCGCGGCGACGCGGTATCGTCACGCGCGCGGCTTGCTGGTCAAGAAACCCAATGCGATGACGGCTATCTGGCTGCCTCGACGCCGCCGAATCATTGCAGACTACTCCAAGGGAATACCCGATGATTTCTCACGTCTACGTCGGCGTCACGGATTTTGACCGAGCGTTTCGATTCTATGCCGCGTTGATGAGCACGCTGGACCTGACACTGAAATTTCGCGAACCCGAAACCCCATGGGCGGGTTGGATGAAAGAAGGCGAACCTCGCCCGCTATTTATCGTCGGCCGCCCGTACGACGGCGAGTCGGCAGAACGAGGCAACGGCCATATGATCGCGTTACTTGCCGCAACGCGAGAACGCGTCGATCAAGCGCACGCCGCAGCGCTGGCACACGGCGGCACCTGCGAAGGCCCTCCCGGCCTCCGTCCCCACTACCACCCGAATTACTACGGCGCTTACTTCCGTGATCCGGATGGCAACAAACTCTGCGTGTGTTGCCATAATCCGGTAGCGCCGTCATGAGCGAATTTCAAAAACCCTGAAAATCGGGCACAAATGAGATCCATTTGTCGCGAATGGTCCTCAGCCTGACGTACGTCGCCAGGAAGTCCTCTGTCACGCCGTCAACGCACCCATGCGCAATCTTGTTCCGGATGCCGAATTCGCGCTGCAGTTCGTCGATTCGCCTCGCAAAATTCGGATCCGGAAGCGACGTACGCCAACGCTGAAGCAACGTGCTGAGCTTGACGATGCCACGAAAACGCTCATCAACCGTACGCTTGAATTTGCTGTTGAATCGCTGACCATTACTCCCTTCGCCGCGCCAACAAGCGTCGGCGCGAATTCCCCCTTCGCAAGTGGCGTACAGAGCCAACAACGCAAATATGTCGTGTTTACCCCGCACCTTTTCAAACTCATCCTGGATCTCGTGCGGGTCAAGCCCGAAATAACGCTCTCCGCGTCGCGACGCTTCCACGCGATGTTTCAGCACCAATTGTTCCAACTTGGCGAAGCCGAGTAGAGCCGTCTCGTGCCATTCCAGCGCCTCGTCGATCTCTCTACGGCCGGCCATTTTCTTTCACCACGAAGTCAAGAATGTATTCAAGCTTGTCGATCGAGAAATCCTGATAATCCATCGGGTGAGCTGGATCCGACACAACCCATTTCCAATCGCGTTGGTCCAACGGAATTTTTGTGTCGGGATCCTCATCCTTATCGATTGCTATCAGCCGCGTACGACCCGCTCCGCACCGCACGTCGACTCGTCCGAATCCACCGAATACAATCGTGGCGACGGGGTCAAACACAATCGGGACTTCACCCACGAACACACTCAATCGGCGAAACGAATAGCTCCCTACAAACTCTTCATGCATCTCCTTTCGCACGTTCAAGATATTTTTTGATTCGAGACCCGCCCGAATCAGCGCGGCCTCAATCGCATTAAAGAGCTCGTTGAGTTCGTACAGCCATTTCTCCAATCTCAGTTTCGGATCAAATTCCCGCTGAGAATGCTCCGATTGAGCCTTTCGTATAAATTCATCGAGTGACATGACAGCCTCAATATCCGATTTTTGCTTCAGATAAATAGCGAATTCCTTCCCAAGAATTCGGCTGTCAATGTCTCGCCGCTGCAGTTTTCGGAGCAAGCAGATTTGTGAGGCAGTGGCATTCCGTCAGCACGAAACCAACAGGATCACTATTTGAAAGCCGGCCTCGCCACACAATGTGTAACGAGGCAAGCCACTTTCCACTACCCCGTTAAGACCTATCACTAGACGTTCAACGCCAAGCCTCTCCATCAGGATAGAGATGCTTTTCCAGCGACGCCGGGAACATTTCAATGCTGTACCCCGGCTTTTTTGGTGGCATGTAGTGGCCGTTGCGGATCACGACAGGGTCGATGAAATGTTCGTGCAGATGATCGACGTATTCGAGCACGCGATTCTCGAGTGAAGCGGACACGCAGATATAGTCGAACAGCGAAATGTGCTGTACGTACTCACACAAACCCACTCCGCCCGCATGCGGGCATACGGGTACGCCGAATTTCGCGGCCATCAGTAGCACGACGATGACTTCGTTCAGGCCACCGAGTCGGCAGCTGTCGATCTGGCAGAAGTCGATCGCGTCTGCCTGAAGCAATTGCTTGAACATCACGCGGTTGTGACAGTGCTCGCCCGTTGCGACGCCGATGTCCCCGAGCCGCTCGCGAATCGCGGCATGACCCAGAATATCGTCCGGGCTCGTCGGCTCTTCAATCCACCACGGATCGAACTCCGCAAGGCGGCGCATATTGGTCACGGCCTCGTCGACGTCCCACACCTGATTCGCATCCATCATGAGCTTGAGGTTTTCGCCAATCTCCTCACGCAGAATGCGTGCACGCCGAACATCCTCCTCCAGGTTGCCGCCGACTTTCTGTTTGAAATGCGTCCACCCCTGCGCAACGCCCTCGCGCGCGAGGCGACGGATCTTGTCGTCGTCGTAACCCAGCCAGCCTGCCGACGTCGTATAGGCGGGATACCCTTGCGCAAGCATCTCCTTCTCGCGCTCGCCCTTGGTCCTGGCATGCCGATTCAGCATCGCCAGCGCTTCATACGGCGTGATCGCATCGGTCACATAGCGAAAATCGAGGCAGCGCACGAGCTCTTCAGGCGTCATATCGACGAGCAGCTTCCAGACCGGCTTGCCGACGGATTTCGCCCACAGGTCCCACACCGCGTTGACAACGGCCGCGGTCGACAAGTGAATGGCGCCCTTGTCCGGGCCGATCCAGCGCAATTGACTGTCCGACGTGAATGCACGCCAGAACGCGCCCATATTCGCGGTGATGTCTTCGAGCTTCTTGCCAACGATCAACGGCGACAGCGCATTGGCCGCTGCCACGCAAATTTCATTGCCGCGCCCGATCGTAAAGGTGAGTCCGTGCCCGACGAGGCCATCGTTCGCATCCGTCTCGAGCGTGACGTAGGTCGCCGAATAATCGGGCGCCGCGTTCATCGCGTCAGAGCCATCGAGCGAACGCGACGTGGGAAAGCGAATATCTTGAACGGTCAGCCTGGTGATCGTGGTCATCGAGACACCCCTCCCGGAGTGATGGCTATCGAATGATGGACTGCATACCGGAGAACAGCACGAAGAAGACGCAAGCGGCATTAAGCCACTGCCTAAGACAAAAAATCGACCCCAACTCGCTAAGCGTTTGCACGCGTTGACAACCCGTCGAGTGCTTCCTAGCATGCTAGCATTTCTTCCCGAATTCAAGCGTGCCGTGAGCCCTTCAACGGATGTAGCCAGCGCTGCTGCCGATCCCTATGTCGCACTGCAAAAGATTCAGAGCAGTGAGCGTGTGAGCCTGACCGATGCGGTCGAGCAAGCGCTTCGACAAGCGATCGTGACGCTCGCGCTGGAGCCCGGAATGATGATCGACAAGATGGCCGTGTGCGAGCGCATGGGCGTCTCGCGCTTTCCGGTGTCGGCCGCGCTGGCAAAGCTCGCGCATGCGGGACTGGTCGAAGTGCTTCCGCAGCGCGGCACACGCGTCAAGCCGATCGCGGTGCATGACATCCGGCAACATCTGTTCATTCGCAGCGCACTCGAAGTCGAGACCGTGCGTGCCGTGGCGCGCCTTCGCGACTCGGCCATCATTGAGGCGCTGGAATTCAATCTCGACAAGCAACGCAATCTCGCCGGCAATGGCGATCGCCTTGCGTTTCATGCGCTCGATCTCGGGTTCCATGAAATTCTGCTCGATGCGATCAAGCTGCCCCGGGTCAAGGACATTGTCGCGGTCTCGCGTAACGCGCTCGACCGCGCGAGGCAGTTGCTCGCTACCCCGGAGCGACTCGCGCACACGCTCGACGAACACGAACGCATCTTCCGCGCGATTCGCGCCGGCGACGCCGATGCAGCCGCCGACGCCATGCATGATCACCTCGACCAGGTGGTCGCCGAACTGCAACGCTCCGCCAAGACAAGACCGGATCTATTCGAGTCATGAACCCATTGATTTCCGTCAAGAAGCTGAACAAGAGCTTTCCCGGCGTCAGGGCATTGCACGACGTTCAGTTCGAGCTGCTCAGCGGCGAAGTGCATGCGCTGATGGGCGAGAACGGCGCCGGCAAGTCGACGCTGATGAAGATTCTTGCTGGCGTCTATACGCGCGACTCGGGCGAGATGCTCGTCGAAGGGCAATCCGTTGAATTCTCGGGCCCGCGTGAAGCGCAGGCGCTCGGCATCGGCATCATTCATCAGGAACTGCAGCTGATGAATCATCTGAGCGTTGCTCAAAATATCTTCATCGGCCGCGAACCCCGCGGACGGATGGGGCTGTTCCTCGACGAAGACAAGCTCAATGCCCAGGCGAGCGAGATCCTTGCACGCATGCACGTGAAACTCGACCCGCGCACGCTGGTCGGCACGCTCACGGTGGCGAGCCAGCAAATGGTCGAAATCGCCAAGGCGCTGTCGTTCGATTCGCGCGTGCTGATCATGGACGAACCGACGTCGGCACTCAACGACGCCGAAATCGCCGAGCTGTTTCGCATCATCCGCCAGCTCAAGGAACGCGGCGTAGGCATCATCTACGTGTCGCACAAGATGGATGAGCTCAAGCAGATTTCGGATCGCGTGACCGTGCTGCGCGACGGTGAATACGTGGCCACCGTGTCGACCGCCGACACAAGCGTCGAGGCCATCATCGGCATGATGGTCGGACGAACGTTGACGGACATCGCGCCCGTGGAAGCCACCGGAACGCGCGGCGATGTCGCGCTCGAAGTCAGGAATCTCAAGGCAGGGCCGTTGGTCCGGGATATCAGCTTCGAGCTGCGCAAGGGCGAGATATTGGGCTTTGCGGGGCTGATGGGCGCAGGTCGCACGGAAGTCGCGCGTGCGGTGTTCGGCGCCGATCCGGTCGAGTCCGGCGAAATCCGCGTCAAAGGCAACACCGTGTCGATCAAGCGCCCCAGTGACGCCGTCCGCCAGGGCATCGGCTACCTGTCCGAAGACCGCAAGCGGTTCGGCCTCGCGACCGGCATGGATGTCGAGTCGAACATCGTCATGGCGGATCTGGGCAAGTTTCTGTCGTTCAATACGTTCTTGCGTCGCGCACAGATCCGCCAGCGCGCGTCGCATTTCATCAGCCTGCTCAACATCCGCACGCCCTCGCCCACTCAGCAAGTGCGACTCCTGTCGGGCGGCAATCAGCAAAAGATCGTGATCGCCAAATGGCTCGAACGCGATTGCGACGTGCTGTTCTTCGACGAGCCCACCCGCGGCATCGACGTCGGAGCGAAAACCGAAATCTACAAACTGCTGCGTCAGCTCGCCGCACAAGGCAAAGCGATCGTGATGATCTCGTCGGAGCTTCCCGAAATCCTGCGCATGAGCGACCGCGTGATCGTGATGTGCGAAGGCCGCATTACAGGCGAGCTCGCAGCGAGCGAGGCGACGCAGGAACGCATCATGCACCTCGCGACGCAGCGCGAATCCCTGAAAGCGGCACTTAACTGAAGAGGTCTATCGATATGACACCGCGTTCGGATACGGCGGCGCTCGACAACAAGAAGGGCGTATCAGGCTTGAGAGCCCGCATCTTCTCGCCTACCGCCCTGCAGAAGATGCTCGCGTTTGCCAGCCTGATATTGCTGCTGATCTTCTTCAGCTTCGCTTCGCCCGCCTTTATGCAGATGGATAACATCCTCGGCATTCTGCAGGCGACCGCGGTCAACGGTGTGCTCGCAATCGCCAGCACGTTCGTGATCATCACGAGCGGCATCGATCTGTCGGTCGGTACGCTGATGACCTTCACGGCCGTCATCTGCGGCGTGTTCCTGTCGTACTGGCATATGCCGATGTGGGTCGGCGTCGTCGCCGCCATTGCGACCGGCGCGGTCTGCGGCACGATCTCGGGCACGTTGACGGCAAAGATGCGCATTCCTCCGTTTATCGCGACGCTCGGCATGATGCTGCTGCTCAAGGGCCTGTCGCTCGTCGTGTCGTCGGATCAGCCGATCTATTTCACCGACACGGAAAACTTCTATCGCATTTCGCAAGACTCGCTGATCGGGTACTTCCTGCCGAGCGTGCCGATCCCGAATGCCGTGTTGATTCTGTTTGTGCTGGCCATTGCAAGCTCGATCACGCTGAACCGCACGGCGCTCGGCCGCTATACGTTCGCGCTGGGCAGCAACGAGGAAGCGGTGCGGCTCTCAGGGGTGAACGTCGATCGATGGAAGATCGCGATTTATGGCCTCGGCGGCGCGATCTGCGGCATTGCGGGCCTGTTGATCGCCTCGCGCCTGAACTCGGCGCAACCCGCGCTTGGGCAGGGCTATGAGCTCGAGGCCATCGCGGCGGTTGTGATCGGCGGCACGTCGCTGAGCGGCGGGTCGGGCACGATTCTCGGCACGATCATCGGTGCTTTCATCATGAGCGTACTGACCAATGGCTTGCGCATTCTGTCGGTCGCGCAGGAGTGGCAGATCGTGGTGACGGGTCTCATCATCATTCTCGCCGTCTACGCCGACATCCTGCGTCGCAAGAAGAGCAGCTAAGGCAATGCAGCAAACGCAACAAAAGAAGAGCAAGAGCCAAACGGGAGCCCACTCACGTTCCCTTACCGGTTGCAGGTTGATAACCATCCTTGGAGGAGATCACCATGTTGAAGAGACGTTTGATTAGTGTCGTGCTGGGTGTCGGCACGCTTGTCGGCGGGGTCAGTCTTGCGCATGCGGACGATGTGTATATTCCGCTGATCTCGAAGGGCTTCCAGCACCAGTTCTGGCAAGCCGTGAAATCCGGCGCCGAGCAATCGGCGAAGGCAAACAACGTCCGGATCACGTTTGAAGGTCCGGAAACGGAAGCGATGGTCGACAAGCAGATCGATATGCTGTCGGCAGCGCTTGCCAAGAAGCCGCAAGCGCTTGGCATCGCCGCACTTGACAGCAAGGCAGCCATTCCGCTGCTCAAGCGCGCGCAAGCCAACAAGATTCCCGTGATCGCGTTTGACTCGGGCGTCGACAGCGATATCCCGCTGACCACCTGCACGACGGACAACCTCGCTGCCGCCGGCCTGGCCGCCGACAAGATGGCCGAACTGATCGGCGACTCGGGTGAAGTCGGCGTGATCGTGCACGATCAGACGAGCCGCACGGGTATCGATCGTCGCGACGGCTTCCTCAACGAGATGAAAGCCAAGCATCCGAACATCAAGATCGTGTCCGTGCAATACGGTGGCGGCGATCACTTGAAGTCGGCTGAAATCGCCAAGACAATGATTCAGGCCAACCCGAACCTCAAGGGCATCTTCGGCGCCAATGAAGGTTCGGCCGAAGGCGCTGCAATCGGCGTCAAGGAATCCGGCAAGAAGCTTGTGCTGATCGGCTATGACTCGGGCAAGGAGCAGAAGGAAGACATCACCTCGGGCCTGATGGCTGGCGCCATTACGCAAAACCCGGTCGGCATCGGCAAGTGCGTGGTCGATTCCGCAGTCAAGGCCCTGCACGGCGAGCAACTGCCGAAGAAGATCGACACGGGCTTCTACTGGTACGACAAGACGAATATGTCGGATCCGAAGATCGCCGCCGTGCTGTATGACTAAGCACTAAGCAGCGGCTCCAAGCCACGCAGCATCTCAAAGCCCGGCTCGCGCCGGGCTTTGTTTTTGGCCGCGCTCATGCCTCGCGAGCATGCCCACCCTCATACAAAGTCTTTTTCCAAAACGCGACCCGGACCTACATTGCTCGGCAAACGAGGGCACGGTGCCCTTTGTATTTTGCTTCGAGGAAAACCGAATTGGACAAGCCGGCCACGCACAACGTGTCGACCGCCGCCACCGGCATCGCTTCCGGCGATACGCATCGCGCTGCATTCTGGACCGCCGCCGCAGTCATCGTTCACACCTTGTGGACAAGCGCCGCACCGGCCATGACCTACCCGATCTACGCGCGCGAATGGCATCTGAGCGCGCCTACCGTCGCCGCGATCTTTGCGGTCTATCCGCTTGCCGTCGTGCTCACCTTGATGTTCCTCGGCGACCTGTCCGATCATATTGGCCGGCGCGGTGCGATGTTGCTCGGACTCTGCGCCTCGATACTCGGCGTCGGCGCATTTGCAATCGCTCCTGACGTGACGTTCCTTTTTGCGGGCCGGGTGCTGATGGGCCTGGGCGTCGGACTGTCCGCCGGTGCCGCCGCTGCGGCGCTCGTCGACTTCGCGCCTGCAGGCCACGCGCATCTTGCGAGCGTCGTCAATACGGTCGCTCAGGGCACCGGTCTCGCCGCAGCCACCCTGATCGGCGGTGCGCTGATCGAGTTCGCGCCGTATCCCACGCGTCTGAATTACCTTGCCCTGATGCTCTATCTTGTCGTCGTCTTCATCATGACGTGGCGCCTGCCGCGTGCGTCTTCGCATGAACAACGAGCGCCATGGCGGCCCAGGCTGATGAGCGTTCCCAAGGAAAGCCTTGATGCGCTTAGAGCGGCGGCGCCGGCCGCGGCCACATCATTCATGCTGGGTTCGGTTGTGTTATCGGCCGGCGCACAGATCGCACACGATCTTGTTCGATCGAGCCACCCACTCGTCAACGGCAGTGTCATTGCGCTGTTCGCACTGGTGTGGGGTGCTGCCACGCTGCTCTTCAAGCGGCGCGGCGCACGGACGCTGGTGAGCGTCGGCGGCATCGCTACCGTCGTCGCGATGGGCCTGCTCGTCCGAGCAAGCACGGCGCACTCGCTCGCGGTGTTCCTGCTCGCGATCGCCGCGGGGGGATTCGCCTATTCCCTGCTCTTTCTCGGGGGTGTCAGTTACCTTGTCGGACATACGGCACAGACCAAGCGCGCCGCGGCGCTGTCGTCGCTTTACTTCGCGTGCTACCTCGTGCAAGTCATCACGGCGATGGGATTGGGCGAAGCCATCGCGCATATCGGCATCGGCCACGCGATCCGTGCGTTGGCGATCATTGTCTCGCTGTCTGCCATTGCATCGATCATTGCACTCGAGTTGCGTAGCGGCCGATTTGCGAAGCACGCCGGCACCGACGAGGTGACTCCAGCGAAAACTGCGACCGCGACATCGAAGAACGCTGCACCCATCCGCCGCTCGCCTTCCGGAACCGCATCATCGCTATGAGCGCCGCAGGTTGAATGACCGTGGGTGCGTGATTAACGCATGCGAACCAGTGAAATCGCACGCTCCGGGCACGCGCCCACACATTTCCCACAGGCCCGGCACGCATCCGCGTTCGGCGTGTAGGCGACCTGAAAACCGTGCACCCGGATCTTGAATCGCTGCAAAGGCCCGAGATTCTGATAGTCGTCATCGTCAATACGACGGACTTCGAACACATGCTCCGGGCACACCGCCGCACACGCCCCCTTCCCTTCGCAACGATTCAGGTTCACGACCGGCACCATCACGCCGGGGTCGCGTTTGCATGACTCCGACACAAACGTATCCATGGCTGAGCACTCCCGTTCGAAGGTCGTTTAGTGACAACGCCAGCCACGGCGGCCGCGCATCGCCTGCATGCCTTGCTGAAACTTCTCGCGTTCCTCGGGCGTCATCTGTTCCCAGCGCTCCCACTGCCGATACTTCCAGCGAGCGTGACCGCCGTGTCCGCGAAAGCCGCCGAAGAGCACCCGGCTCAGCACAAGCAGCCCGATGGCATGGGCGAAGTCGATCGTGTGCGCACCGGTGAACAGCGCGGGCATGACCCAGTTCCACAGCCCCATCACCACATAAGCGAGTACCGCGATCGCGACGAGCACCAGCAACACCTTCCCGACAATCCACAATCTCCAACGCATCTGACTTTCTCCCTATTGATCGAGCGCGCCGTAGTAGCCTTGCAGCCGCTCGCGCAAGTGCAGTACGGCGTAGCGCTTGCGCGCCAGTAATGTATTGATCCCCACGCCCGTTTCCTGCGACAGCGTCTTGAACGACTTGCCGTCGAGTTCATGCGCGACAAAGACATCGCGCTGATTCGCCGGCAACTCGTCCAATGCCTCCCACAGCGCATCGATCAGCACCCGTCGCGCATACGCCGCTTCGGGCCCGTCGTAGTACGAAGGCAGCTCGAGGTCGAGCCGGTACTCGCTATCCGGATCACCGGTATCGGGCTCGGCCTTCGCCGTAGGCATCGGCTGCTCGCGCTTCTTGCGGAACCGGTCGATGATCCGGTTACGCGCTACACGAAAGAGCCACGCACTCACCTGCTCGATCGGCTCGGGCAGACGATAGGCCTGAACGAATTCATGAAATACATCCTGAAGGATGTCTTCGGCTTCGCCCGTATCGGCAATCCGCCGGCGAATGAAATCGCGCAACCGCGTGCGCTCGCGCACGACGGTGGCATCGATCTCACGGTCTCGCTCGGTCATCGTTGTCGGGGTGGACAGAGGTTCCATGCTCGTAAAGACGATTCACGAGCGCGGATATTGTCGAAAGATGCGAAATTATTTTCGGGCCGCCGGGTGAGGCGCTTGCGAACGCTGTGTACGCAGCCGACAAGCGCCTCTGTATCTGTGTTCGCCGTCCTCGTCGTGCGATGTTGCGGGCGAAGATTGATCATTCGCATTGCCGGTTTTGCATCGCGTGCCCTAGACTCGTGACGCCGATTGCGCAGCTGCGCGGGCTGCCTCGCAATTGACTTGCGACTGCCTTGCGCAAGCCTTGCAATCGCCCTTTGCCGATCCGGTCCGAACATTGGAATACTCATCATGAACGACGATCGCGCCCAATCCACCCTCCCCAAAGCACCCGACGATATGAACAAGGGATTTCACTACCGCTTCCACATGCCGCACGTCCATTTGACGTCTGTCTTCGGCGACGACTGGTTTGCGTTGAAGGCCGAGGCGTTCGCGCGCTTCTTCGGCACGCCGACCTTCCTCGTGGCGCAAACCATCATTGTCGCGGTGTGGATCGCGGTCAATATGCTCGGGTTCACGAAATTCGACGTGTACCCGTTCATCTTGCTGAACCTGGCGTTCAGTTTACAGGCAGCCTACGCCGCCCCGCTGATTCTGCTTGCGCAGACACGGCAGGCCGATCGTGACAAAGCCCATGCCGATGCGGACGCACGGCATCGTGAAGACCTCGCAGATGCAGCGACGCAGCGCCAGATATTCGCGCAGGAACAAAACGAACAGATCGTCAAGCTGCTCCAGCAGAACACTGAACTGACCGAGCTGACGAAAGCGCTGAGCGAGCGCATTGAAGCGCTCACGCTGCAAGTGCAGACTCAGTTGGCGATACGGGGCGAAAAGCCAGCGAGCTAAGCTGAAGATCCAGGCCGACGATCCAGGCCGGTATCCTGGGCCGGCTTCGTCGATGCGCGAAGTATCACCTCGCACCGCAGGCTCGTGGTGCTGAACGGCGTGTCCGCCGATCCACGAAGCCTGCGCTCGATGACATCGGCAATCGTCTGCGCAATGGTGTGGATCGGCTGTGCGACCACGGTAATGCCAGGCTCATGCAGCCCGAACAGCGGCAGATCGTCGAACGACACGACAGACACGTCGTCGGGCATGCGGATTTTCGCGTCCTTGAAGTAGCGCAGCGCGCCAAGCGTCATCGGATAGTTCGCCGAGAAGATCGCCGTCGGCGGCTCTGGCAACTGCATCAGTTGCCGGGTTGCATCGGTCCCGCCAACCATGCTCCAGTGTCCAGGCGCCGAGTAGGCCGGATCAATCTCGATGCCGCGCTCGGACAACGCGTCGCAGTACCCGAGATGGCGCTCGTTCGCCGCGCTATCCGAAAGCCGCCCCATCAGCGTACCAATACGGCGATGGCCGATATCGAGCAAGTGCCTGACTGCATGATACGAAGCTTCGCGATTGTTCACGAAGACGCGATCGGCTTTGAGACCAGCGAGATCATTGTCGTAAAGCACGACGGGCACGCCCTCTTCGACAAGCTGATCGACTCGATCGAATAGACGCTCGACGCCCGACATGACGAGGGCATCGATGCGCTGGGTCGAGAAGTAGTCGATCCCGTCATCCATCAGGCGCGTGTCGCCGCCATGGCAATAAATGAGCAGCGCCCTGCCGTCGCGACGCAATGCACGCGACAGATGCTCGAGCATGGCGCCATGAAAATCATCGAACGAATTGGCAAGCAGACCGACCACATGCGTCACATCGGTCTTCATCGCGACAGCCGCCGCGTTGCGCTTGAAGCGAAGTGCCTGGATCGCTTCCTCGATCTGCTCGCGATTGGCGCGACGAATCGGAAAACCATTGAGGTAGCGCGATACGGTTCCGATGGCGACATTCGCCCGTTTCGCGACATCGACGATCGTCGCGGAGCGCGTCTTGCCACCATCGTTCAGAGTATCGTCTTCCATGGACTACCAGAGCTTCGTGATCAGTGTGGTTCACCCTCGAACGCGATGGCCGCGTGAATATGCAGACGCGGCAGCGTGACCTTCACTGCGCCGTCGGCATCGATGGTCCAGTCGAGGGCTTGGCCGGACAGCGCATCATACAAGCGGGCCGGCTTTTGAGCGAGACGGACGGTGGCCGTCACAGGGCCGATCGCCGGAATGTCCTCGATCATCTCCATCACGCGCGTGCCCCCGCCATCCATCGGCATCGCCTGGCCTCGCAGTTGCGGAGCGCCGTAAAGCAAGTGCAACACATGCCGGTTTTTATCCGCTTGATGCATCAGCGATAACCGCCCCGAGGTCGGAAGATCGGTGCTCACCGCGGGACGAGGCATCAACTTGTCGATCAACGCATTGACGATGTGCCGATAGATGGGCTGCCCGACAGCGCGATACAGCCTGAAGACGGGATACGCGATGTACGCGGCACCGTTGTGCACCGACACGGCTACACCCAACGGCTCGGCGTTCACATCGTCTGGCGCGTGCACGTGCGAGCAAAAGTGCCGGTAAGTGCGATTGAAGTATGGCGGACGAATTTCTCCGAGCACGTGCGCCCCCCGGGCGCTCACGCGCAGCGCATCGTCATAGAAGACAACAGGACTGCCCGGGATATGCGGGTCGAGGCCGGCTTCCATCTCAACGTAGCTCGGCCAGAAGCCTGTCGTCCCGGCATCAATACTCAGGCCGAAATCGACCGCGAACGCATCGTCTTCACCTTGTCCCGAGTGCCACGACGCAATGATCTTGCCGCCCCCCGCCACATACGCGTTCAGGCGATCGGCGAGCGCACGATCGACGCGAATCTCGTCAGGCAGCACCAGCAACCGATAGTCTTCAAATCGCGCTTCACGATCAATGACATCAAAAGGACGGTGCATCTCGAGCAGCATCTGTACCGCACCGTCGTCGCTCGGGTTGTTCCGGGCGGTTCCCGGGTTCATATGCTCGGCCGACAGGATGGCGATCTCGGAGACCTGTCTGGCGCCTTCCGCGAAGGGCTCAAGTTTCGCAATGCGTGCATACGCAGGCGCAATGCGTTCATAGGTGCTGTGATCGATCGCACCGACCGGATGCAACTGGTCGCCGACCAGGCACTTGGAGCCGAGCGCGATCATCTGTGCGCATTCGTATTCAAGCGCGTCGGGATGCTTGAACCCACCGAACTCACCCCAGCTCGAATGGAACTTGCCGGTGTGGGCGAGGAAGTCGAGTCCGAGTGTGGCCGCATAGCGTGCGCTCGTCGGAAAGTGGTTATAGCCCCAGCCGCCCGTTGGAAGACTTTCGAGCTCGAGATGCGTGTAGTCCTTGAATCGCTCGGGTCCGGCCTTGGCGATATGCCCCGCGTTATAGAACACGCGCAGCTTCGGGAATTCCTTAAACAAAGCCGAACTCGTTTCGTCACGGAATTGCGCGAGCACCGCTTCGTCGTTGATGAACCGGTCATGCGGGTTTTCCGGGTCGAGTCCATTCTCCAGCATGCGCTCGATGCACGCCTCACACACACAATCCTTTGCAATCACGATATCGAAGAAAAGCCCCGGGATATCGTAGTTCGACGCGACCTCGCGTGCCTGATCGAGGATCTGCTTGCGCAGCGGTGCGTGGTTCAGGCAAAGCGAATGCCACGCGGGGCTCAATTGCTTCGCACTCGAACGATCTGCCGCGAACTCGCGGCTGTATGCGTTGGTTGCCGAGAGCACGCGCCACTCCGGGTGTTCGCGCGCCGTCTGTTCGTCCCATTGCACCGTGATATAGACAGGCGACTCAATGTCCGCTGCGTTGAGCGCCTTGATCATGTCGCCCATCAGATCAGGGCGGCTCAGATTCGGATGGACACGGCCCACCTTGGTCGGATAGTAAGACCAGCCATGATGGCATTTGGCAAAGATCGTGACGGAATCGACATGCGCGCGCTTGAGCGTCTGGGCAAAGTCAACGGGATCGAAATGCTTGCCCACGTCGGGAATGTGCTCGGACGTATGGAAATCAAGGTGGATCTGGCGATACCGAAGGGGCTTGACGTCGCGCTTCACGGAACGGGTCATGACGATTATTCCTTGCTGCCGCTACGGCTCATCGCGCCGCCGGCGAATTGTCGTTGAAAGAGAATGAAGATCAGGAGCGGCACGATGGCCGTGATGATGGCTGCCGCGGCGCGCAGGTTCCAGTTCGCGTCGAACGTGCCCGCGATGCGCGCGAAAACCACCGGAAGCGGAATCTCGGAGCGCAGATACAGCAACGGCAGAAGCAGCGAGTTCCAGCACCATAGAAACTGGAGAATTCCCACCGCGCTGATCGACGCAAGCGTGTTGGGCAATACGACATAACCGAACACTGCGATCGGCCCGCATCCATCCATACGTGCTGCTTCGATCAATTCACGCGGAAAGTCCTCAAGAAAGTTCTTGACGACCACGATCGACCACGCAAATGACAGGCCGACATACGGGATCAGCACCGACAAGATGTTGTCGATAAGGCCCCAGTCTCGCCATAACTGAAACAGCGGGATGATGACGACCTGCTGCGGCAACACGAACGCATTGACGATGACGATCAGGATCGTCCGACGCAGCGGAAAACGCAGAAAGTGAAATGCGTAGGCGGCTGCGGGCGTCAGCACCATCGTGGCGAGCGTAGCGAGCCCGGCCAGTTTGAAGGTGACCCAGAATGCGTCGACGAGCGGGTACTGACTCCATACCGCGCGCCACGCGTCGAGCGTCAACGTGAATTTGCTGGTGGTCCACCAGCCTAGCGCCGCCTCATCGACCGGTCGAAGCGACGTGATCACGATACCGATGATCGGTATGACCCAGATAAACGCAACAACACTGACGATCGCAGTGACCCAGCGCGAAGAGGCGTGTTTCATCTGACCTCCGCGGTGCGTCGGATGATCGCGGGAATCGACACGACGAGCACGGCGACCAGCAACACGAGTGTCGCAGCTGCGCCGTAGCCCAGCTTGAATTGCGTCATCGATTCGCGGTACATGAAGAAGCCGAGCGTTTCAGTCGAGCGCACCGGGCCGCCGTTGGTCATCACATAGATCGTGTCGAACGCGCGAAGACTGCCAAGCAAATTGATAAAGATCGAGACCCGTACACCCGTCAGCGACAGAGGCATCACGATATAGCGCATGATCGAAACGCCGCGCGCGCCGTCGATATACGCAGCCTCCAGAATCGTCGAAGGGATGGCCTGGGTTGCGGCGAAGCACAGCATCAGCGGCAAGCCGGCCTGAGCCCAAGAATAGGCCACGACAAGCGCCGCGATCGCAGTCGATGAGTCGCCGAGCCACGCATGAGACAGGTGTCCCAGTCCGATCGCCGTCAAACCCGCGTTGAGCAGGCCACCGGAATCGGGGCGAAAGATCCCGAGCCAGATAAAACCCGTCACGGCCTCGGAAATCCCGTACGCGGAAAAGATCATCACGCGCGGCACAAGCGTGGCGCGTGGTGCGAGCGAACACAAAACAGCGAGGACCCAGCCGATTCCGACTGACAATGCCGTGGTCGCGACGGTCCAGATCAACGTCGTCGAAAGCGCCTGCCTGAAATTGCTGTCGTCAAACAACTTCACGTAGTTACCGAAGCCGACGTAGTGCGATGCGCCAAGCCCCTTGATATCGTAAAAGCTCAGCCGGATCGTATCGACAAGCGGAAACGCCACCGCGAATCCGAACAGAATCAGAACGGGGGCGATCAGCAGATAGGCCGCCGGGATTTCGGGCCAGTGAAATCGCTTCGACCTCGCCATCAACGGGGAACCCTCGCCCTCGCGATCGGGATCACGGCCGCGAATGCGATCACGCTCGGCATTAGTCGTATGCATCGCTCGCAGGCCCTATTTATAGGCGTCCTTCGCCTTCTCCTCGATCGCGGCGAGCACCTTGTCGATATTGGCGTCGCTCGGATCCTGAAGGAAATGCTGGAGCTGGACGCGATATTCATCGACAAGATCGCCCGGCAATAAATCGCCCAGCACGAACTGGGTTTTCGACGACTTCACCGCATTGGAGGAAGCGGCAGCGACGGGGCTCAGCTGCGCCGTCGTCGCCTTGTTCGACGGCGAAACGAGTCCGCGCTGGGCTTCGATCGCCGCGGCTTCGCCGCCCGTGACCCACGTCAGAAACGCGTCGGCTGCAGCGGGGTTGGAGCCCGATTTCAGCGCGACGAACTCCTTCGTGTCGACGCTCGTCGTATCGTCATGACCCATCCCCAGCGTGGGGAACTGGAACAGCCCGTAGTCCTGGCCTTCCTTGAGGCCATAGTCAGCCTTCGCCCGATTGTTCACCCACATGCCAATCAGGTCGTAGCCATGCGTGCCGGCCTTGAGCACTTCGTCGGCTGCGTTGTCCCAATCCGTTGCAAGCATCCGGTTCGGATCGTCACAGCAACCGGCCTTGAGCATTTCAGCGTATTTGTGCAGCGCCGATTTGACGATCGGGTCGGTCCACGGAATCTTGTGCGCGGCGAGTTTCGATGCCGTATCGACACCGCCGATTCGCAGCAGCAACGACTCGAACCACTCAGCATGTGCCCACGTCTTGCCTGGAATCGAGATCGGCGTGACGCCTGCGGCACGTAGCGGCTTGAACGTGGCGAGGAATTCGCTCCATGTTTTGGGCGGTGCGCTGATGCCGGCTTTCTTGAGCACATCCGTGCGATAGAAAATGCCGCTTCGATCTCCGAACGTATAGGTCACGCCATACGTGACGCCCTTGTATTGACCGAGACGCTTCCACTCGTCACCGAGGTTGTCGCTCCACTTGTTGGCGTTCCATTCGGCGTCCAGCGGACGCAACATGCCGGCGTCGGCAAGCTCGGCGCGAAACGCGGGCCAGGTGTTGATCAGGAGATCCGCTTTTTCGCCCCCCATGAGCGCGGTGCGAATCGGGCCGCGCGCGTCGCCTTGCACGGTGAGGCTGATCTCGCGGATCTTGATCGCCGGATGGCTCTTTTGAAACGCGGCTTCCAGCGCATGAATCACTTCGGCTTCCGAACCCGATTCCCAGTTGACGAGCACGAGTTCGCCACTGGCGTCCTTCGCAAACGACGACACAGGGATCGAGGCCGCAAAAACCGCTACGACAGCGGCTTCGCAGAGCACTCGACGACGGAATACGGACAAAGCTGCGCCTGCGCGACTCATAGTCTGTCTCCTGTGATGTCATGGCTGGCACGGCCGTTATGGGCATCATGCGCCATCGTTTCAATTTAATTGAAACGTTATCAACTAGGAGCAAACGGAACAAGAAATGGTTAACCCGCGTTCGTCCGATCAAGGCAACGCGTACCGCGCCAACAACGGTTCGGGCCAAAGAAGGCGATTTGAAGCGCCAAGACTGCGGTTGGCGCCAATGCAGCTAAGGCAGTTAAGGGCGTTAACGCCGCTTAGAACTCGACATCAAGCTCGTCGATATCCTCGGTCTCCGCTTTGGCGATCTGGATCCACTCCTTAAGCTGAGGCAGGTCGAGGATGCGCTTGCAGTACTCGGCAATATCCTTGTCGAGCTTGACGTCATAGGTCAGGAAGCGCGTGACAACGGGCGCGTACATGGCGTCTGCCGCAGAGATCGCACCGAACAAATAGGGCCCGCCGTAGAGCGAGAGGCACTCTCGCCAGATCGTCACGATGCGCTCGATATCGTCCTGCGCACGCGACCAGATACGGAAGTTCGGAAAATACCCGCGCAGGTTCATCGGCAGTGCCGAACGCAGTGCGCTGAACCCCGAATGCATTTCGCCGCAGATCGCGCGGCAGTGCGCACGCGCCTTACGATCGGCAGGCAAGAGCTGTGCATCGGGCCGGATCTCATTCAAATACTCGGTGATCGCCAGCGTGTCCCAGACCTTGACGCCCTCGTGCGTCAGGCACGGCACGAGAATCGAGGGCGAAAGCAGTAACAGCTCGGCCCGCGCGGCGGCGTCGTCGACGGGCACTGCGACAGTCTCGAAGTCGAGACCACTGAGCCGGGCAAGCAGCCACCCACGCAACGACCACGACGAATAGTTGTGGCTGCTGATCGTCAACGTCGTCTTCGATTCGGTCATGCGGTTCTCCGCGGATGAATAGAGCCATCGTCGCGCATCGGCCGACGCGCGCTTTGATCCAGGTCGTCGCTCAAGTTTCCCGATGCCCCCAATGCGACGCATGCCACGTCGACAACGCACCTCATCAGCGCTTCATGCACCAGCTTGCCGCGATACGCGTCGCGTAACGGATCGTCTTCGCACCGGCTGCAAGCAGCATGCCAATGAACGACCGTCTGGCATACCTATTGCCTTTCCGAACCCATGCTCACGATGGGTTCCCCCTCATGAACCTCCTCGCTTATCCGGTCTATCAGGCCGTCGCCGACGCCATGCGGCCGCTTCGCACGAGCGCGACGCTCCAGCGTGCGGTGCTCGCCGCATGGCCGGAGTTCGCGGCCAGCCCGCTCGGCCGTAGCCTCGATGCAGCATGGGAGCTGCTCGAGATGGCCGGGCTTTCTCACGCACGGCCACCCTTTGGTATCGGCAGCGTCGAGGTCGAAGGCGAACCCGTCGAGATCGTCGAGGAGGTCGTGCGCCGCACACCGTTCGGCTCATTGCTGCACTTTCGCAAAGCCGTCAAAACACCTCAGCCGCGTGTGCTGATCGTCGCGCCGATGTCGGGGCACTTTGCGACGCTGCTGCGCGGCACCGTGCGGACCATGCTCGCCGACCATGACGTCTACATCACGGACTGGCACAACCCACGCGACATTCCGCTGTCGGCAGGCCGCTTCGGGTTTCAGGAGTACGTCGAGCACGTGATCTCGTTTATCCGCAAGATCGGCCCCGACTCGCACCTCGTTGCAATCTGTCAGCCCACGGTCGCATCGTTGGCCGCGGTGTCGCTGATGGCCGCGGCAGACGATCCTGCGCAACCGGCGAGCATGACCTTGATGGCCGGCCCGATCGATTGCCGCGTGAACCCGACCAAGGTCAACGACCTGGCCAACAGCAAACCGATCGAGTGGTTCGAGAAGAATCTGATCAGCGTGGTGCCGAGCGGCTTCAAGGGGGCGCAGCGGCGCGTGTATCCGGGCTTCGTCCAGCTCACAGCGTTCATGTCGATGAATGCGAACCGGCATGCCACGTCGTTTGCCGATATGCACTATGAGCGCGCAAAGGGCGAATCGGCGAAGGCCGATACGATTCGCACCTTCTACGAGGAATACTTCGCGACGACGGATCTGACCGCCGAGTTCTATCTCGAGACGGTCAGCCAGGTCTTCCAGCAATACCTGCTGCCCAAGGGTGAACTGATGGTCGGCAATCGACGTGTCGAGCCTGCGGCGATCCGAAGGACGGCGCTCCTCACGATCGAAGGAGAAAAGGACGACATTTGCGCGGTCGGTCAAACGGTTGCGGCGCAGGAGCTGTGCTCGCGACTGCGTCCGTATATGAAAACGCATCACGTACAGACGGGCGTCGGCCACTATGGCGTGTTCAACGGGCGCAAATGGGAGTCGCAGATCTACCCGATGGTGCGCTCTGTCATTCACGACAATGAGCCACGCTCGGTTCGCATGCCGGCATCGGCAACGAGCGCGGGCGCCGAACAGCTTTCGCTGCACGCCATGCTCGAAGCCGAGGCGATTTCCAAAGCGGCCATGGCAAGCGCCGCAGCATCGTCTTCGTCGGGGGCTGCCTGAAAACAGGAGCGCTTGCTTCGACTGCCGCTAACTCTTCGCGCCGTATTCACGCCCTTTCTGAACCGGGTTACGTGTCATAGGCTCGTCTGCAACCGGTGCTTCGCGCGCGCCAGGTTTTGAGCTCCCGTAGCGGTGACGCGCCCCAACCTATTCCGCAACGGCCGTAGGCCAAGGCGTGGGTTCCGGCACTTCGCACGGCCCCTCGACATCGATCGATTTGAAGTCGGCGGGGCCGACGACTTCGAGGTACTCCATATCTTCCGAATAATCGAAGAGGTAGTGGACGATGCCCGGCGACTGATGCACACAATCCCCGGCGGACACGAGTGTCTCCTTGTCGCCATACATGAACTTCGCCCACCCCTTGAGCATCAGCACGATATGGAACTCGGCCTCATGACGGTGCCATCCCGTGCCTTTCTCTGGTGCGTGATTCGCCTTCACGAGTTGCGCAAGCACCTTGCCGTGCGTCGCTTGCGCGATGCCGAGATCGCGATACACGAAGAAATCACGCAGCCCTTCACCCACAAACGATGTGTCCTGCGGTTTGACGTGCGAAAACTCAGTGGCAAGTTGAGCAGACATGGCAAGGCTCCTGTCGGATGGTCGGCCCCGAATCAAGCATTTCCTGTTCCAATGTGCGGCGAAACAACGGGCACCCCGCCGGCGATCACGCGGTGCACGAAACGCAGCTTTTCGATGACCGCAGGCGCCAGCGTGAACGGATAACCGTCTGGCATGCCCAGGCTCCGGTTCAGGCTATTGAGCGCATACGTCAGCGGAAACCATCGCTTCATCAGGCTATCGAACGCGGCGTCTTCAACAGGCGACGTATCGTGCAGCGTCGGGGCAGCGGGATCGTCAGGCATCAGTTTGAGCCCGCATGAGGTCGCCGTGTCAAGCGTATCGACCATATGCAGGTAGTGAGCCCACGTTTCGGCCCAATCCTCCCATGGATGCGCGCTCGCGTAGGCGCTGACAAATGACTGCGACCAGTTCGGCGGGGACCCCTCACGGTAATGCTGATCGAGCGCCTCGCCGTAATCCGCGCGCTCGTCGCCGAACATTGCACGAAAAGGCTCGTTCCAGCGCGTGTTCGCCACGAGCAGATCGAAATAGTAGTGACCGATCTCATGACGGAAATGGCCAAGCAGTGTCCGATAAGGCTCGTGCATTTGCGCGCGGATGGCTTCGCGACGCGCATCGTCCGCTTCCGCGATATTGAGCGTGATCAGGCCGTGGTCGTGACCGGTCATGACGCGGTCGCCGTCGGCTGTGTCCTCAAGAAATTCGAACGCAACGCCGTCGCTCGAATAGACAATGCCTGAACTCGACGTCGGCGCCTCCTCAACGGATTCCGGCAATGTGGCGACGTCTGTCGACGGCGCCTCGGACTGAACGTTCGCGTCGGGGGCCACTGGCGAGGGCGATTCGGGCAGTACGGCCGTATCCGGCGATGGCGCAGGTGAAGGCGCGGGTGGAGACGCTGCGCTGACGCCGGACTCGATGTGCTTGGCCTCGACCGGCAATCCCAGCACGGCGAGCGTATAGAGCAGTCGACGCTTCGCCGTCTCGAGCCGGTACCACCGGGACCGGTTCTCTTCCGACGCCAGATTGGGGATGACCTTGGTCAGCTCACACGAGCGGCACAAGCCGTGCGGCTGTGCCGCCGGCGTCATCCAGTTGCACACGTTGTGCAGCGCATAGTTGTCGCAGAGCCGATACAAGCCGCCCTGCGCGTCGGGGTGCAGGCTGCGCCAGATCCCGTCCTCTTCGGCGGGCTCGAATGCGCTGATCTCTCCAAGCTCAGGTACATAGCCGAGCAGCGCTTCGCAGCGCTCGCAGCGCACGTTTTCGAAAAACACCAGTTGAGAGCATCGATTGCAGTGAAACGTCTTCATGGGCGCTCCTGCGCGTTGAACCAGCCTGATTCGAACAGTGGCGCATCGACGGCCGTGTATCGGCGGCGGTATATCGGCGGCGGTATATCGGCGGCGGTACATCGACGGCTGTACATCGACTTTAACCAGCTTGGGTGTCGGCGGCGCCGTTTCGCCAAGCGGACTTCTATGCGATGCTGCTTCATCGCAATCGCAAGGTTCGTTCCGCGCGATCCCGGCACGCCATATCCGGTTCACACTGCGCGCGCAGACTGGAGCGATCAAAAACGGCATAAAGCTTGCTTTGACCCAACCGCATCGCGCAAGACCGGCAGTCCGACCCAGAATCCAACCTGAACACAGGAGTCCGGCGTGTCCATTCGTGTCGCCCTGAACCACGTCACGCACTACCGTTACGACCGGCTGGTGCATCTGTCTCCCCAGGTCGTGCGCCTGCGGCCCGCACCGCATTGCCGGACCCAGATCGTCTCGTACTCGCTCACGATCGAACCGGCCGAGCACTTCCTGAACTGGCAGCAGGATGCGTTTGCGAACTATCACGCGCGGCTCGTCGTGCCCGACAAGACGCGCGAGTTCAAGATCACGGTCGACCTTGTCGCCGAAATGGCGGTCTACAACCCGTTCGACTTCTTTCTCGAGCCGAGCGCCGAAAAGTTTCCCTTCGACTATGCGCCCGAGCTCGCGCACGAACTCGCACCCTACCGGATCAAGCGCGAGCCGACGCCGCTGTTCAAGGCGTTTATCGAGAGCATCGACCTCACGCCGCGCACGACGATCGACTTTCTGGTCGATCTGAACCAGCGCGTGCAGCGCGACGTCAGCTACCTGATTCGCATGGAGCCCGGCGTGCAGACGCCCGAGGAAACGTTGACCCGGGGGTCGGGCTCGTGCCGCGACTCGGGCTGGCTGCTCGTCGAGACGCTGCGCCATCTGGGTCTGGCCGCGCGCTTTGTGTCCGGCTACCTGCTGCAGCTTGCCCCCGACGTCAAAGCGATCGATGGCCCGGTGGGCGCCGCCTATGACTTCACCGATCTGCATGCGTGGTGCGAGGTCTATCTGCCCGGCGCCGGCTGGATCGGACTCGATCCGACCTCCGGCCTGCTTGCCGGCGAAGGCCATATCCCGCTCGCGTGCACGCCTGAGCCGGGCAGCGCAGCGCCGATCACCGGCGCGTCCGACGAAGCGGAAGTCGAGTTCGAGCACACGATGACCATCGAGCGGGTGCTCGAAACGCCGCGCGTCACCAAGCCGTACTCCGACGAACAGTGGCAGGCCGTGTTACAGATGGGCGAGGCCGTCGACGAGGCGCTCAAGGCCGGCGATGTGCGCCTGACCATGGGCGGCGAGCCGACCTATGTCGCGGTGTCCGATCGCGACGCGCCCGAATGGAACACCGATGCGCTCGGTCCCACGAAGCGCGGCTACGCCATCTCGCTGATGGACAAGCTGCGCGCACGCTACGGCGACGGCGGTTTCCTGCACTTTGGTCAAGGCAAGTGGTATCCGGGCGAACAACTGCCTCGCTGGGCGCTGTCGCTGTACTGGCGCGCGGATGGCCAGCCGTGCTGGCAAAACCCGTCGCTGTTCGCCGATGAGCGCGAGCCGTCGAACTACACGACGGCCGACGCCGAACGCTTTATCAAGCACCTGAGCGCACGCTTGTCGCTCGACACGAAATACGTGCAGCCTGCGTACGAAGACGTCTTTTACTACCTGTGGCGCGAGCGCCGGTTGCCGGTCAATGTCGATCCGTTCGATTCGCGTCTGGGTGACGAGCTCGAACGCATGAGGCTGCGGCGCGTGTTTACTTCCGGGCTCGACAACGTCACGGGTTACGTGCTGCCGATCGCGCGCGGGCAGTCCAATCCGTCGCTTGACGGCCCACGCTGGGTCAGCGGGCCGTGGCATATGCGCGACGATCGCATCTATCTGCACCCCGGCGATTCCTCGATGGGCTACCGGCTTCCGCTCGACAGCCTGGCGTGGGTCAGCGAAACCGATTATCCGTATCTGCACGCGCAGGACCCCTTCGCCACGCCGTCGCCCCTGCGCAGCGCAGCGCAGCTTCGCGCGCAATACCGCGACGGCGAACTCGTCGATGCGACGGCGCGGCAAGCCGCTGGCGAAGCGGGGACGCTGTCCGGTGCCGACGAGGACGTCGATGCCGAGGTCTTCGACGATGCCCTCGCAGGCGACACGGGCGATGTGTTCAGCGGTCGCCATCGTGTCTCGGGTTCGGGCGCAGCCGCGCGCCGACGCCCGCCTCTGCCGCCATCGAAACTCGACGTCTCAGCGGATCAGTATCCTGGCCGCTTTGAATCGGCCGGATATGTCACGCGAACGGCGTTGTGCGTTGAAGTCCGCAACCCCGCGCGAGCCGCCGGCCCCAAGGTCGAAGCGCGCGAGTTCGGCAGCGGCAAGGGCGTGCTCTACGTCTTTATGCCTCCGCTTGCGACCATCGATGACTACCTCGACCTGCTGAGCGCAATCGAGATCACCGCGGAAGAAGTCGGCGTGCGCATCGTGCTCGAAGGCTACCCGCCGCCGCGCGATACGCGCATGACGCTGTTGCAGGTGACGCCCGACCCCGGTGTGATCGAAGTGAATATCCACCCGGCGTCGAGCTGGGCACAGCTCGTCGATCACACGGAGTTCCTGTATCAGACCGCGCATATGTCGTATCTGAGCTCCGAGAAGTTCATGCTCGACGGCCGACACACGGGCACGGGGGGTGGCAATCACTTCGTGCTCGGCGGCAAAACCCCGGCCGACAGCCCCTTTTTGCGCCGGCCCGACGTGCTCGCCAGCCTGATCGCGTTCTGGCACAACCATCCATCGATGTCGTATCTGTTCTCGGGGATGTTCATCGGGCCTACGAGCCAGGCGCCGCGCGTCGACGAAGCGCGTAACGACCAGCTTTATGAACTCGAGATTGCCTTCAAGGAGCTTCAGCGTCAGCTCGATTTGCTCGGCAGCCGTGAAGGCCCGATTCCGCCTTGGCTGATCGACCGCACGCTGCGCAATATCCTGATCGACGTGACCGGCAACACGCACCGCGCCGAGTTCTGCATCGACAAGCTGTATTCGCCGGATGGACCGACGGGGCGTCTGGGCCTGCTCGAGCTGCGCGCATTCGAAATGCCACCACACGCGCGCATGAGCCTTGTGCAGCAACTGCTGTTGCGCGCACTGGTCGCGCGCTTCTGGGAGAAGCCCTATACCGCGCGCCTCACACGCTGGAACACCGAACTCCACGACCGGTTCATGTTGAGCACGTTCGTCAAAATGGATTTCGACGATGTGCTTGCCGAACTCAACGACGCCGGCTACCCGTTCGATCCGGCCTGGTTCGCACCGCACTTCGAATTCCGCTTCCCGGTCGTCGGTGAGCTGACCGTCGATGCCATCTCGCTCACGGTCCGCTCTGCGCTCGAACCCTGGCATGTGATGGGCGAAGAAGGCGCGCCGGGTGGCACGGTGCGCTATGTCGATTCGTCGCTCGAACGACTCGAAGTCCACGCGCTCGGGCTGAACGGCGACCGCCACGTGATCACGGTCAACGGGCAGGCGATGCCGCTTCAGCCGACCGGACGCGCGACGGAGTTTGTCGCCGGGGTGCGCTTCAAGGCCTGGGCGCCTGCTTCGGCGCTGCATCCGACCATCGGTGTGCACGCGCCGCTTGTCTTCGATATTGTCGATACCTGGAATGGGCGATCCATCGGCGGCGGGCAGTATCATGTGGCTCATCCGGGCGGACGGAACTATCAGACGTTCCCGGTCAATGCCTATGAAGCGGAAAGCCGCCGGCGCGCGCGCTTTCTGACGATCGGGCATAGCGGTGGGCCGATGCGCGTCGAACCGGCGAAACGGAGCCTCGAATTCCCGTTCACGCTGGACCTGCGGCAGCCGTGAGGCCCGAGCCCATAACACCAACAACGGGGTCGCCCCTTTGGCTTTTCAATCTTCACTCCCGTTCGAGCCGGGCGTGCCGCATGCGGACGCGTTGCCGCTGCGCGCACTGCCGGTTCGCGACGGCCATTGGGACGAACTGCGCGAAGACCCCGCGACCCTGCGCGAACCGTGGCGGCGATTCTTTGAGCTGCTTGGCGAACATGGCTATGCGAGTCTCGGCCTGCGGGCCGATGCAGTGCGCCGGCAGGTCCGCGACAACGACATCACCTATAACGTCTATGCCGACAAAGGCAGCTCGCGTGCGTGGGCACTCGACCTGCTCCCGTTTCTGATCGACGAACACGAGTGGCAGCTGATTGAACGCGGCGTGGTGCAACGCGCTCGCCTGCTGAATGCCATCATCGCCGATGTGTACGGACCACAGACACTGTTGCGCGACGGCTATATTCCCCCTGCGCTGGTATTCGGGCATCCCGGGTATCTACGCCCTGTCAAAGGGTATGTGCCACCGAACGGGCAGTATCTCCAGCTTGTGGCCGTCGACCTCGCGCGCAACAACGAAGGCGAATGGACCGTGCTCTCGCAGCGCACCGAGGCCCCGTCGGGCCTGGGCTACTCGCTCGAGAACCGCCTGATTGTGTCGGACATCTTCGCTGAAGCGTTTCGCGAGATGCGCGTGCCGCGGCTGGCGTCCTCGTATTCGCAACTGATCGCCTCGCTCGCGCAGCTTGCCACGCACACGATGCGCGGCACCAATGCGAGCGGCCATCCGCATATCGCGCTGCTGACGCCAGGCCCCTACAGCGAAACGTATTTCGAGCACGTGTTTCTCGCACGCTACCTCGGCATCACGCTGGCCGAAGGCAAGGACCTGACGGTCCGCGACGACGTGCTCTACCTGAAGACGCTCGGCGGACTCGAACGCGTTCACGTGCTGCTGCGGCGCCTGGATGATGCGTTCTGCGATCCCGTCGAGCTCCGCCCCGATTCGACCATCGGCGTGCCGGGCCTGCTGCAAGTCATGCGCGCCGGCAATGTCGCGGTATCGAACGTGCCGGGCAGCGGCTTTGTCGAGTCGACCGGCATGCATGCGTTTCTGCCCGCCATCGCGCAACACGTGCTGGGTCAGCCGCTCGTGTTGCCGAGCGTGCCCACGTGGTGGTGCGGCGAAGCCGCCGCGCGAGAAGAAGCCCTGAGCCAGCTCGAGCACGGTTACGTGATGCCGACATGGCCGGGGCGACGCGAAGGCCGCGCGCTGGGCATGGAGCAAGGCGTGCAGCGTCTCGACGCATGGCGCGAAGAAATCGCGCAGTCCCCTGCTGCGTTCACGATCCAGGCGGCGATGCCCCTGTCCTGCGCGCCGCGCTACGACGACGGCCTCCTCGATATGCGGGCTGCCGTCGTGCGCTGCTACGCGATCGGCGACGCGCACGGCAACTGGCATGTGATGCCCGGCGGCTTTACGCGCTTCGCGGCGGAGCGGCAGTCCGCCGTATCGATGCAACTGGGCGGCAGCAGTGTTGACACTTGGATTCTGTCGAGCGAGCCTGCTTCGTCGTTTTCGCTGATGCCCGCGCCGCTCAAGCCGGCCGACCTCAATCAGAAGCACCGCACGATTTCGAGCCGGGCTGCCGAAAACCTCTTCTGGTCCGGACGATACGGCGAGCGCGCCGAGAACAGCGTGCGCCTGTGCCGGATGATTCTCGGCTCGCTCGAAAGCGACGACAGCAGCGCACTGTTTGCCACGCTGGTCGAACTCGCGCGACGCTCAGGCCTTGTGCCGCCACCCGATCCCGCGACGCGATCGACCTCGCGAGATTTCGAGCAGACATTGATCGCGTCGCTTGACGAAAGCTCGCCATGGCCCAGTGTTGGTCAAAACCTCGCAGGTCAGGCGATGGCCTCGGGCGAGGTGCGCGGCCGGTTGTCGAGCGATCACTGGCGCACCATCGTTGCCGCGCGCAACGACTTTCGCGACGCCCTGCGACGGCTCGCGCCGCGCATCGAAGCGGGTCAGTACAACCGGCTCGAAGTCATGACCGCGCTCGATCGGCTCGCCGTGCAGCTTTCATCGATCAGCGGCGCGCAGGGCGACCGCATGACGCGCGATGAAGCATGGCGATTGTTGTTCGTCGGTCGTCATATCGAACGCATTGCCTCGCTGTCGACGTTTCTGCGCGTGGCCGCCGCACAGCAGGCCATCGACACGCACGCGGGCTTCGACCTGCTGCTCGAGCTGTTCGACAGTACGCTGACCTACCGCTCTTTGTACCCGGGACGGTTCCAGTTGCTGCCGCTGCTCGATCTGCTCGTTGTTGAGCCGACGAATCCGCGCAGCCTGTTCGGCGTCTACGAGCGCCTCAGGAACAAGCTCGACGATCTGCCCACTCCGGCCGCGCATGCGCAACGCGCGTCGCTGTCATCGCTATTGCCGCCGACGAGCGAATTCCCTGCGCTCGACACGTTGTGCGAGCGCGACGAACGTCGGCAATACACGGCGCTCGTGCAGTTATGCGATCGCTTCGGTGCGTTGATGATGGCCCTGTCCAATGAGATCAGCGCGCGCTATTTCAGCCATGCGAATGCTTCGCACGCGTGGATGTCGGCATGAGCACGAAATTCCCGACGCAGCCTTTGCTGCGAGCCACGGCGTTGACCGCATGAACACGATCTTCCCGACCTTGCCTTCGATGCGGCCCACAGTGCTGGCCGTGTTGCACCGGACAACCTATCGCTATTCGACGCTCGTCGAAACCGCGCAGCACCTGGCCACGATCCGGCCCGTTTCGACGCCGTCGCAGGAAGTGCTTCAACACGCGGAACGCATCGAGCCCGAGCCGTCGTATCTGCACACGCGCGTCGACACGTTCGGCAACGAGGTCGTCTACTTCGCACTCGATACGCAGCATGAAGCCTTGCAGGTGACGAGCGAGACGACCGTACGCTTGCGGGCGCGCTGGGCAAGCTTTGACCCGGAAGCAACCGAGCCCTGGGAAAACATCGCCGCAGTCACGAGCTATCGTGCGGGGGCGCCCTATGTGCCCGAGACGGAGTTCTGCTTTGCTTCGCCGTACGTCGCATTGCACCCGTTGCTAAGCACCTACGCGCTCGAAAGCTTCGCGCCCGGCATGCCCGTTGCGCAGGGCGCGATCGACCTGATGCACCGGATTCACGATGAATTCGAATATCACCAGACGACAACCGACTTCGATACGCAAGCGCTCAGCGCGTTCAAGCTCCGCAGCGGGGTCTGCCAGGACTTTGCACAGGTGATGATCGGATGTCTGCGTTCGATCGGCATTCCCGCACGCTATGTGAGCGGGTATTTGCGTACGGTGCCGTTGCCCGGGCACGCGCGTCTGCTCGGCGCGGACGCATCGCACGCGTGGGTGTCGGTCTGGTGCCCGCCGTTCGGCTGGATCGATCTCGATCCGACCAACGATGTCATGGCCGATCGCGACCACGTAACACTGGCCTACGGGCGCGACTACAGCGACGTGTCCCTGCTGCGCGGCATGATCCTCGGCGGCGGTGCACACGCGATCGATGTGTCCGTCAGCGTTATGGAGCTGTAAGCAGGTTGTTGCGCATCGCGTTCGCGGTGGGGTTGGGGACGTTGGCTGTTAGTTGCGGGATCACGCTTGTGGTGCTCTGCAGCAAACGGGCCTGTATTACTTCAAATTCGTGAATAGTCACTTCCGCCCGCGGCCCTTTTTCATGTCGGGTGAGAGGCCTACATTTGATCCCAACGGCGAGCGATTCAAACCGAATCCAGCCAAAGCCCTAAACAGATCAAATTGTCAGGAGTGACACCATGAAGCGCGCTATCCTTTCCGCACTGCTCGTCTCGGCCACGTTTGCAGCAGCTGTTCCCGCCTTCGCACAAGACACGGGTCTGACTCGCGAACAGGTCAAGGCTCAGCTGGTATCGGCTCAAGCCAGCGGTCAGCTGGAACAACAACGCGGTCGCAATGAATTCCCGATCTCGCGTGCAGCCACGTCGGGTACGTACGCAGTCGCTACGCAACACAGCCAGGCTCACTACGCCAAGGTTTCGGTTCCGAGCAACGCTCAGGAATAAAGTGCTGCAGCATGAGCCGGTGCGAATGGCCGGCTCAAGCAACAAAAAAGCGCCCGACGGGCGCTTTTTTTATTTCAGCGAGATGACAGTCCATCCCGTTTTGCAACGCTGACGCGCTAATGCACGAGTTGCGTCCATACGTTCCGAATGCGACGCGCGCGATCCTCGAACAGATACGAGGCGATCAGCGCCAGAACCCCCGACACGATGCCGGTGCCGATGTGTTCGATATACGGGTGCGGCGGATGTCCGTTATGCGAGTAGATATCGCCCACGATCGTCAGAAGCCCGACAAGAATCGCATTGCCGTAGCGATTCCCGTACAGCGACGCGGCGGGCGTGAACGTCAGAAGCACGGCTAGAAGACCCGTCAGCACACCCGTCTTGAACGCGACGGCCCAATGCAGGCTGCTTGCGATGTTCGTCCAGCTTCCGGGCATGCACGTCATGCACGCGCTGGTCGGTTGCCATAAACGCGAAACGAACAGTTTGATACGGTGGTTCCATTCGGGTGCCATGGTGGTCGTCATCCATCGTGTCATCGGCTACGGGCTGGGTATCACACCCTCAAAGCATACGACGCCAGCCGCTTTGTCGCATGTCGCTGCCCCGACCTTACACCCCTCCATCCGCCACTAACGAAGCCCACACGGCGTAACCAAACCCAGAGGCAAACACACTCACGCCGCGAGATCGCTCATCCACGCGGTCAATTCATGCTTTCTCATTCTGGATTATGACTATGCTCTTGACATTCTGGATTACGGTCATTATCTTGATTGCCAGATGCTAGACCTTGATCATCGAACCGGCGAGCTAGGACATACCCCAACGTTGCTTAGCCAGTTCCTTCCCACGAGATCGCTATGAATAACCGCATGGATCCAGCCGACGCCGGAGTGATTGTTCCGAAGAACTCCGCCGCTCCGGGTTCGACACGCTGGATCGGAAAAGCTGTTGCCGTTGCTGTCCTCGCCGCCGTCGCCGCAACGGCCTATCACGTCCACGGATCGAACGCGGCACCGGTCGCCGCGCCACCTCCACCCTCTGTCGCAGTGAGTGCCCCCCTTCAGCGAGCTATCGAGGGCCGGCTGGGTTTCCTCGGCCAGTTCTCCGCGGTCAATCGCGTCGAGCTTCGCGCGCAAGTGGGCGGCACGCTCACGCAGATCCACTTCAAGGACGGCGACATCGTTCACAAGGGCGACCTCCTCTTCGAGATCGACCCCGAGCCCTATCAGATCAAACTCAGTGAAGCGACCGCGGAACTCGAATCCGCGAATGCGCGGTTGACGCTGGCCGTGCGCGAACTCGCGCGCGCACAGGAACTGCAACGCTCCGAAGCGGGGACGGTCGAGAACGTCGACCAGAAAGTCGCGGAACAACATGCTGCTCAAGCGGCAGTCGACAACGCCAACGCGCTGGTGCGCGATGCGAAGTTCGATCTGGATCGCTGCAAGGTCTACGCACCGTTTGGCGGCCGCATGGGCACCCACCTCGTATCGGTCGGCAACCTGATCTCCGGCAGCCGCGCCGCAAGCAGCCCGACGACGTTGCTCGCAACGATCGTCTCGCTCGACCCGATCTATCTCGACTTCGACATGAGCGAGAACGACTACGCTGCATTCCAGCGTATTCGCGCCACGCAACAAGGCCCGCTCGCCGACAAGGTCAACATTTCGCCGACGGGCGACGATGCGTTCACACGACAAGGCACGCTGAACTTCATCGACAACACGCTCGATCGTTCGAGCGGCACGATTCACGCACGCGCCACCATTCCGAACGCGGATCTGTCGCTGACACCCGGTGGCTTCTCGCGCGTGCAGCTCGCCGTGACGGCACCGCAGGCTACGCTGCTCGTTCCCGATGCGGCCGTACTCGAGGATCAGACGAGTCACATGGTGTACGTCGTCGGCGATGACGATGTCGCGACGGCGCGTCAGGTTGAAGTCGGTGATCTTCGCGGCGGGTTACGCGTCATCCGCTCGGGCCTCAAGCCGGGCGACAAGATCATCATCGACGGCATCCCTACGGTTCGTCCGGGCTCGAAAGTGTCGCCCCATGCGGGTTCGATTCAATTTACGTCCGAACAGGGCGACGAAGGGGCGAAGTCATGAAGCTCACCCACTTCTTTATTGAACACCCGCGCTTCGCCGCGGTGCTCAATATCTTCCTCGTGCTGATCGGCCTGGCAACGATGTTCAAACTGCCGATCGCGCAATACCCCAACATTGTTCCGACGACGATTCAGATTCACACGTCGTATCCGGGTGCGTCGGCCGATACGATTGCGCGCACCGTCGCAACGCCACTCGAGCAGTCCGTCAACGGCGTTGAGAACATGGACTACATCACGAGCCAGTCGACCAGCGATGGCCAGCTGACGATTACCGTGATCTTCAAGGTCGGCACCGATCCGAACACGGCGCTGTTGCTCACGCGCAGCCGTGTCGAAGATACGTTGTCGCGCCTGCCTCAGGAAGTGCAATTGCAGGGCGTGCAGGTGAAAAAGACGATCCAGGCACTCCTGCTCGGCGTGCACGTCTATTCGCCGGACGGCTCGCGCAGTCCCGAATACATCTCGAACTACATGCTCAAGGTCCGCGACCAGATCGCGCGCTTGCCCGGTGTGTCGGACTTCCAGTTGTTCGGCGAACGGCAATACGCGATGCGCATCTGGATCGATCCGGATAAGGCGGCTTCCTACAACATCAGCGCGAACGAGATCCTCACCGCATTGCGTGCGCAGAATGCGTCCGTGTCGGCGGGTGTGCTCAATCAGCCTCCTGTTGCGGACAAGGGCATCGGCGCCTATCAGATCAACGTCGACGCGCTGGGCCGCCTGACGACACCCGAGCAGTTTGCCGACGTCGTCATTAAGGCCGATCCGCAAGGACGCGTGACACGCATTCGCGACATCGGCCGCGTCGAGCTGGGCTCTGTCGACTATGGCTCGAAGGCCTACGCCGACAAATACCCGTCCGCACCGTGGTTCGTGATCGCGACACCCGATGCCAACGTCGTAGCTGTCGAGCACGAAATCTGGGACAAGATGGCCGAGCTGAAAAAGACGTTCCCGTCGGGCATCGACTACATCCGCATCTATGACCCGACGACGTTCGTATCGCAATCGATCGAGGAAGTGATCAAGACGATCGCGATCGCGATCCTGCTGGTGGTCGGCGTGGTCTACCTGTTCCTGCAGAACTGGCGCGCGACGATCATCCCGGTGATCGCGATTCCGGTGTCGCTGCTCGGTACGTTCACGATCCTGTCGCTGTTCGGCGCGTCCATCAACAACTTATCGTTATTCGGGCTCGTTCTTGCCGTGGGGATTGTGGTCGACGACGCCATCGTGGTGGTCGAGAACGTCGAGCGGAACATGGCCATGGGCATGTCGCCACGCGAGGCCGCGCATCAGACGATGAACGAAGTCTCGACGGCGATCATCGCGATCGCGCTGACCTTGTGTGCGGTGTTCGGTCCGACCGCATTGATGTCCGGCATCTCGGGCCTGTTTTTCAAGCAATTCGCGATCACGATTGCGGCATCGACGGTGATCTCGTGCTTTGTCTCGCTGACGCTGAGCCCTGCCCTGTGCGCGGCGCTGCTGAAGCCGCATGAAATGGAACACACGCAGGATCCGGCTTCGACGGCATGGGGCCGCTTCCACCACGCCACGTTTGGCCGGTTCAACGCAGGCTTCGAATGGCTGTCGGACCGCTATGGCAAGACCACGAGCCGTCTGGTGCGTGCGACGACCTTGATGCTGATCGTGTACGCGGGCCTGATTGCCGCGACGGGTCTGCAGATGGCGAGGATGCCGACGGGCTTTATTCCGGATCAGGACATTGGCTACCAGGCCGTGATCGCGTTCCTGCCGCCCGGGTCCAGCCTCGAACGCACCGACAAGGTGATCCGCGAAATCAACGACGTCGTGCTCAACACACCGGGAATGAAGGGTGTGACGCATACGTCGCCTGTGACGGGCTTTGATGTGACGACGGGCACCATTGCACCGAACGTCGGGACGCTGTTCTACGGTCTGCCTTCGCTCTACGGAAAGCACGTCAAGGGCGTCAACGCGGAGACGATGCTCGTTGAAATCCGCAAGCGCGTCGCCGGCATCAAGGACGCGGTGGTCGTCGTGATCAACCCGCCGCCGGTGCAAGGGCTGGGTTCGGCAGGCGGCTTCAAGCTGATGGTCGAAGATCGTGCGGGCCTGGGTCCCCAGGCGCTTGCGCAAGCGACCAATGCGCTCGTTGCCGCAGCGAACAAGGACAAGGTATTCGGCGGCGTCTTCACGCTCTACAACGCAGGCGCCCCGTCCGTGTACGCCGATGTCGATCGTCTCAAGGCTCAAAAGGTGGGTCTCGTGCCGACCGATGTGTTCTCGACGATGGAGCTCTATCTCGGTTCGCAGTACGTGAACGACTTCAATTTCTTTGGCCGCACCTATCAGGTCCGCGTTCAAGGCGATCAGGAATTCCGGCGCACGCCAGAGGACATCGGCCGACTCAAGGTGCGCAATGCCACGGGCGACATGGTGCCGATCAGCAGTGTCGCAACGTTCAAGAGCACAACGACGCCGTATCGCACGCCGCGCTACAACATGTATCCGGCAGCCGAAGTCATGGGCGCGGCAGGCCCGGGGCATTCGTCGGGTGAGGCGATCGAGCGCATGGAGCAACTCGCGGAGCAAGTGCTTCCGAACGGCATCTCGTATGAATGGACGGACCTCGCGCATCAGCAGAAAGAGCAGACGATGTCTCCGCTCGTGATCTTTGCGGCGTCCGCGCTGTTCGTGTTCCTCGTGCTGGCCGCCCAATACGAAAGCTGGAAGACGCCGCTCGCGATCGTGCTGATCGTACCGATGTGCCTGCTCGCCGCGTCGATCGGCCTGAATATGCGCGGCATGCCGATCGATATCCTCGCGCAGATCGGATTCGTGGTGCTGGTCGGACTGGCGGCGAAAAACGCGATCCTGATTGTCGAGTTTGCGAAGCAGCGGCAGGACGAAGACGGTGTCAACGCGGAAGACGCGGCAGTCCATGCGGCGCATGTGCGGCTGCGTCCGATCCTGATGACGTCGCTTGCGTTTATCGCAGGCGTCGCACCGCTTGCGATCGCCAGCGGCGCCGGCGCGGAAATGCGGCAATCGCTCGGGACCACGGTGTTCTTCGGCATGCTGGGTGTGACGATCTTTGGCCTGGCGTTCACGCCCGCGTTCTATGCATTCGTACGGAAGCTGGGCTCGCGCAAGACGCCTGCGGGCATGTCTCAGCAGCTCAGCAGTGGAGAGGCAAAATGAAATCGTTCATGATGAAGACGCACAAGGCAATCATCGGTAGTCTGTTTGTGAGCGCATTTCTCGCAGGGTGCGCCGTCGGTCCTGACTATGTCGCGCCGAAAGACGATCTGGTCGGCTTTCACAACAAGGACGCGGTCGCAAGCCGTCAAACGACGCTGCCTGCGCCGAAGCTCGACACGTGGTGGACCGGGTTCAACGATCCCGAGCTTGAAAAGGTCGTGCAGCGTGCGCTGGATCAAAACCTGAGCCTTCAGGCTTCGATCGCGCGTGTCACCCAGGCGCGTGCCGCGGCCCAGGCTGCCGGTGCCGCCCTTCTGCCGACGGTCGATGCGGGCGCGTCTTACACGGCCGAGCATCAAAGCACGCAGAGTCCGCTCGGTACGCTGGCCAGCGCGTTCCCGAACTACAGCCGCGATCAGAAAGAGTACGTCGTCGGCGCGACCGCAAGCTGGGAAATCGATCTGGCCGGCGGCCTGCGCCGCGCTCACTCGGCGGCGCGCGACGAGGAACAGGCCGCCGAGGCCCAGCAACTCGGCACGCGCATCACCGTGGCAGCGGACGCCGCGGACGCATACCTGCAGATTCGCGGCCTGCAGGCTCGCCTCGCGGTCACGCAAGACCAGATCGATACCGACGCGCATCTGCTCGATCTGGTCAAGGCGCGCAAGCAGGCCGGCGCCGCTGACGAACGGGAAGTCGCACAAGCCGAAGCGCTGCTGCGTCAGGCGCGCGCCACGCTTCCGACGCTGCGCGTGTCGCTTGAGGCGCAGCTGAATCGTCTCGATGTGCTGATGGGCGCTCAGCCCGGTACGTACGCCGCAGAACTCGGTGCCGATGCCGGCGCGATTCCGGGCGTACCGGCCATCGGCACAGGTGACCAACCTGTCGACGTGCTACGCCGACGGCCCGACATCATCGCAGCGGAGCGTCACCTCGCCGCGTCCAACGAGCAGATCGGCGTCGCGATATCAGGCTACTACCCGAAGATCTCGCTCGCCGGCGCCTTGGGTTTCGATAGCATCTCGACCAATCATCTGCTCAGCGCGAAGTCATTTCAGCCGGTCGGCACCGGCGCGCTTCAGTGGCGACTCTTCGATTTCGGCAAAGTCGATGCTGAAGTCAAGAATGCGCGTGGGTCGTATGCGGAGGCATTGGCCGACTATCGCGAGGCGGCCCTCAAAGCGACCGAAGACGTCGAAGATGCGTTCATGACGCTGTCGCAAACCGAACTTCGCACGCAGGAACTCGAACAGGAAGTGGCCGCGCTCACACGTGCACGCGATCTTTCGGAGAAGGCCTACCGTGCGGGTTCCATCACGCTGACCGATGTGCTCGACGCCGACCGGCAACTGCTCGATTCGCGTGATGACCTCGACGCGACGAAGGCCGATGCAGCCCGCGCGGCCGTCAGAACGTTCCGCGCATTGGGAGGGGGTTGGGACGCACCGCAGCAGCTCGCGCAACGATAACGATCGCGGATCAACCGACGCGATCGATACGACGCGAACGACGCGAGCCATGTGGATTATCATTCTTATCTACAGCAATTCTTGCCCTCAGGGAGCCGACAATGGGTCATTCGCAAGCCGACAAGGCCGAGACGCACGAACGGATCGTCGAGGTGGCCGCGCGCCGTTTTCGTGAAGTAGGACTCGACGGCATCAGCGTCGCGGACATCATGAAGGAAGCCGGCTTGACGGTCGGTGCGTTCTACAAGCACTTCGCTTCACGCGACGATCTCGTCGTCGAGGCGATGGCTGCTGCGTGCGACGACATGGCCCACTCGGCGCTGACAGCACAACCGAATCTGAAAAAAAGCATTCAGACGTATCTGTCTGAAAAGCATCGGGACGATATCGACGGCGGATGCCCGATCGCCGCGCTCGTCAACGACACCGCGCGCAGTTCCGACAATACGCGCGCGGTCTATGCGCAGCGGTTCGAAGAGAGCCTTGCCCTGCTCGAAGGCCAGATGCCGGAAGGCACGACGGGCAATCTGCGCGCAAAGGCCATGTTGATCTATAGCGCGTATATCGGTGCCCTGGGTCTGTCGCGAGCCGTGCCCGATTCCAAGCTGTCCCGTCAGATTTTGAACAACGTGTCGGCGGAATTGATTGCACTCTTTCCGACCACCAAGTCCGAGAAATCTGCCTGACGATCGATCGCCGAGGCGTTTGGCGTTTGGCGTTTGGCGTTTGGCGTTTGGCGTTTGGCGTTTGGCGTTTGGCGTTTGGCGTTTGGCGTTTGGCGTTTGGCGTTTGGCGTTTGGCGTTTGGCGTTTGGCGTTTGGCGTTTGGCGTTTGGCGTTTGGCGTTTGGCGATGATTCAACCTTTTCGTCCTTAGCCAGCGCCAATCCAGTCACGCTTCGTTTTCACGCGTTTCCTTCAGCATTCGCCACGAACACGCCGCGCCTATAAGCGCGAGAACCGCAGCGGTACCCATCACGATGCGAAAGGCGTCCACGAATGACGTATCGATCGCATGCTGGATCGATGGATCGGCGTATTGCGCTGAAGCAAGCAATGGCTTCTGGCGATCGATTTCAGCCCTGGCCGAATCATTCAGCCTCAATGGCGCCAGCGCGTGATCGAGACGCGCGTCGAACGAAGCGGTCAGCACGAAGCCAAACGCAGCGATCGCGACAAGCCCGGCAACGCGCGACACCGCATTGTTGATGCCGGATGCGACGCCCAACTCGCTGTCGGGCGCGGATCCCATTACCGTCGTGGTCAGCGGCGCCACGCAGACCGACAAGCCGAGTCCGAGGCCCAGCACCGGGGCGAAGAACGTCGACCAGTATCCGCCGTCCGCACCGGGTATCGCCATGCTCGCGAGCGCTGCCGCGACGACGCAACACCCGACCGTCAGCGAGGCGCGCGCGCCGTAGAGCGTCAACAACTTTCCGGTCCACGGAGACAAAGCGAACAGCGTCAGGATCAGCGGCGCAATCGCGGCCCCGGCCTGTGACGCCGTGTAGTGATGGATCTGGATCAGGCACAGCGGGAAGAAATACATCGAGCCATACATCGCGCCATACAGAAAGAGCGTGATGGCGTTGACGCCGACGAACACGGGCGACTTCAACAGCACAACCGGTAGCAACGGTGCCGCGGACCGCCGCTCGAAGACGACAAACATTGCCAGCAATACGACGCAGGCGATGGCTGAAGGAATCGCATACGCCCCGCTCCCCTGCGCGCTCAACAAGGCATAGGTCAACGCGGCCAGTGCTGCGACCATGCTTGCGGCTCCGGCCCAGTTCGGAGTCGGACGACTTTGCGTGCCGGAGCTGTCCTGCAGCCGCGACGCAAAGAACACAGCCACCACCGCCATCGGCAGATTGATAAAAAAGACGGCACGCCACGATACGTTGTCGATCAGCCAACCGCCGAAGAAGGGCCCGATGGCCGACATCATGGCCGTCGCGCCCGACCAGATCCCGATCGCACGCCCGCGCTTGGATGGGGGATATGCGGCCGTGATGAGTGCAAGGCTGCCGGGAATCATCGCGGCTGCGGCCACCCCTTGCACAGCGCGTGCGAGGACGAGGCCAACGAGCGAATGCGCGACGCCGCATAGCAACGACGACACGCCGAACAGCACATTACCGTAGATAAAGACCCGCTTCTGTCCGTACCTGTCTCCGAGCACGCCTCCGACGAGCAGCAGCGCCGAGAGTGTCAGGGCATAGGCCTCGACGACCCATTGCACTTCCCCGGTCGTCGCCGCAAAGATCACCTGAAGCTTCGCCGTTGCAACGTTCACGACCGTGCCATCGATAAACGCCATGCCCGACGCGAAAATCGCGGCAATCAACGCGTTGGTACCCTGGCGCTCGTTGGACTTGTCAGCAGGCATACTTCTCGTCACGAGAGTGGAATGACGGAACGTGGCCTCACCATCTTATGACACGTTCCGCCGGATCGCCATGCGGCATGGCGTCCACCGGCTGTCTTGAACGTGCCTCATCCCGGTTGTCATTGGACCGCAACAACACCGGCGCTGAATCGCAGCACAGATAAAAAAAGGGCGACCCCAAAAGAATCGCCCTCGAAGACTACACTCACTCGGGAGGTCTTCGTCAGAAGACGGCGGACTCGCACAAAGCCCGCATCCCGAAACGGAATATAGCAAGCGCAAGAGCGATGCGCACCGCACGTGGACGAACTTCAGTATTGCGGTCACGTCAAGAATGAGACGCCCCGAAGTCACCCTGCCCGCTTAGGTCTACCTCGACCCTCACACCGCCTCGGTCGAGCCATCTCATCTATTATGTATTGACCAACACAGAAATCGCTTGACGCGGCCAGATCATCGCTTCTACTATTTTGTATCGATCAACACATAAAGGAGTCTGTGATGGTACTGAACGGCAAGCGTGCATTGGTGACGGGGGCAAGCAGAGGTATTGGAGCGGCAATCGCAAAGGCGCTGGCAGCTGCCGGTGCGGACGTGGCGATCACTTATGAAAAATCGGCGGACCACGCTGCTGATGTCGTCAAGGCGATCGAAGCAGAAGGCCGTCGCGGCGTGGCGATCCAGGCAGACAGCGCGAACGCGTCAGCAGTCCAGGCCTCCGTTCAAAAGACGGTTGAAGCCCTCGGCGGACTCGACATTCTGGTGAACAACGCCGGCATTCTTCGCATGGGCGATGTGAAGGACATCTCGATCGAAGACATCGACGCGACACTGAACGTCAACGTACGTGCCCCGATCGTTGCGGCGAAGGCGGCCATTCCTCACCTCACCGCGGGCGGCCGGATCATTTCGATCGGCAGCTACTTCGCGGATCGCGTGCCGGCCTCGATACTCGGTGTTTATGCCGGTTCCAAGTCCGCATTGGTCGCATTCACCCAAGGCCTCGCACGTGAGCTTGGCGCCAAGGGCATCACGGCCAACCTGATTCAACCGGGCTCGATCAACAGCGATATGAACCCCGCCGAAGGCCCGTTCGCCCCGACGTTGAAGGCCATTACGGCGACGGGCGACTACGGCAAGGGTGAAGACATCGCGCAAGCCGTCGTTTTTCTCGCCAGCGCGAACGCCAGCTACATCACGGGCTCGACACTCACGGTCGACGGCGGCGCTAACGCCTGAGACTGTTTACGGTGCCGGCCACGCGGCCATTGCGATTTCCGCAGTGCCAGCGAGGTCGGCCCGCGTCGCCCCGTCGCGGGCCTGAATGGCCATGCCTTGAACGACACCCAGAAAGAAACGGCTGAGCCGATCGACGTTCGTCGATGCGGGTAGTTCCCCGGCCTTGACCGCACGGCGGATGCCTGAGCGAAACACCTTGAGTCCAGCCAACCGCGCGTCCTTGACGACTTCAGCGACCGGCTCCGGACCACCCTCTCCGATCGCATACAGATGGACCATGCACCCTGACGGGCTCCCCTTGCCTTCGGGCAACACGTCCGCGGCGGCCTTCAGCACACTTCGCACGCCATCCTTCGCAGTGGCTCCATCCGAGATGTGATCCCAGATCATCCGGTCCGCGGACGCGTTGTATCGTTGAAGGGCCTCCGCATAGAGGCTCTCCTTGCTGCCGAACGCTGCGTACAGGCTCGGAGAGCGAATGCCCATCGCATCGCACAGGTCGTTCATCGAGGTGGCGAGAAAGCCTTTTCGCCAGAACACCAGCATCGCTTCGTGCAACGCGGCTTCTCGGTCAAACGCTCGCGGTCGTCCAGCGGTCGCCATAACAATCCTTTTTTGTGTCGATTGACACATTAATGGACTAGCGACCGAAAATCAACCGCGCGCCGGACGACCGGCATGCCGACCCGACATTCTGGCCCATAGCGATCGCTTGATCCCTAAAGCAACGACCGGTACAGCCGTCCTGGACGACACGCTGCGACGACCTCGATCGCTACATCGGCAACGCCAACTCCGCCAGCTGATCACGCAGCGCCCGCTTCAATACCTTGCCAATCGCGCTTCGCGGCAGTTCGTCGATAACGATCACACGCGCAAGCCGCTGCACTTTCCCAAGCTGCCCATTGGCCCACGTACACAGCTCCTCGGGCACGACCGCGTCGCGCACGACGACAAAGGCCACCGGCGTTTCACCCCATGCCTGGCTCGGCGCGCCAATCACCGCAGCATCCGCGACCGCCGGGTGCTGCATCAGCACATTCTCGAGATCGACCGCGTAGACGTTGAAGCCGCCGGTGATGATGACGTCCTTCTTTCGATCCAGCAGATGAAGGAAGCCCTCAGGATCCAGCCATCCGACATCGCCGCTTCGCTGAAACCGGTTGCCGTTTTCATCGAACCAGCTCGCCTCGTGCGTGGCTTTTTGCTGGTTGTGATAACCCGTCATCATGCGAGGCGACCGCCCCACGACCTCACCGACCTCACCTTGCGGCAACACCGCCCCGTTCTCGTCGATGATGCGCAGATCGACATCCGAGAAAGGCTTGCCAACGGTATCGAGCTTGTCCGGGTTGTCCTGTGCAATCAGGCAGCACGACACGCCGCCTTCGGTCATGCCATAGAACTCGGTGAGGCCCCCCGCAGGCCAGCGCCGCAAGATCTCCTGCTTTGTCGAGCCCGACAACGGCGCACTCGTACTGAACTTGCTGTGAAACGACGTGAGGTCAGCCTGATCGAACTCGGGGTGCGCGAGCAGTCGCGTGTACTGAACGGGCACGAGAATCACGTCGGTCGGCCGCCAGCTGTGTGCGAGTGCGAGCCACTTGCCGGCATCGAACTTTTCCATCAGCTTGATTCGGCCGCCCGCTGCAATCACCGAGAACAACACAAATAGCGTGGTGTTCGAGCACAACGGCGTCGAAAAGATCGTGCGGGTGTCTGCGTTCAGCTTCCATCCGTCGACCACCGTGATCGACTCGACAGCCCGATAGAGACGACTCTGAAGAATCCCCTTCGGCACACCCGTCGTTCCAGACGAGTAAATCAGATTGAATCCGTGATCGAGCACGCGCGGCATGGGCGGCAGTGTGTCGTCGGCACCGCCGATCCATTTGACGATGGAAGACTCGTCGACACGCACGACGGTCGGAGGCAGGTCGGGGTCCGCAAGCGCACCGATCTCCTGCGCATACGCATCGGAGACAAACAACGCTCGCGCACCACAATCCTTGAGCATCGCAACCCAGGTCGACGGCGACGCATAAGTCGGCAACGGCACAATGCAGGCACCGGCCCGCAGGATGCCGATCATGAGTTCGACATACCACACCGAATTCGGCGCCAGTATCGCGACTTTCTCGTCTGGCCTGACGTTGGAAGCGATCAACGCATGTGCGATCTGATTCGCACGTCGATCGAGTTCGGACCACGAGATGGTTCTCACCGAATCGGATATCGCCTCGCGCTCCGGCAGGGTCCGGGCCCAGTCGGCCACGAAGAGATCGATGTCACGATAGTGCTGCTCTGGCAAACCCACGCTCATTGCGCTGTCTCCGCTGCGAGTCTTTGACTTTTCACGACACGACTTCGAAGAGTCCTGCCGCACCTTGTCCGCCACCGACGCACATCGTGACGACCACATACTTCGCGCCGCGACGCCGGCCTTCGATCAAGGCATGCCCCGTCATGCGCGAACCTGACACACCGTACGGATGGCCCACGGCAATCGCGCCACCGTTGACGTTGAGGCGCTCGTCGGGAATACCCAGCGTGTCGCGACAGTAGAGAACCTGGCATGCGAACGCTTCGTTGAGTTCCCACAGGTCGATGTCGTCGACCGTCAAGCCCGCTTTCCTGAGCAGCTTCGGCACCGCGAAGACCGGACCGATACCCATCTCGTCCGGTTCGCATCCGGCGACCGCGAAGCCGCGGAAGATGCCAAGCGGCTCGATGCCACGACGCTCGGCAAGCTTCGCGTTCATCAGCACGCATGCAGAAGAACCGTCGCTGAACTGGCTGGCATTGCCGGCCGTGATCATCCCGCCCGGCAGCGCGGTGCGGATATTCGCCACGCCTTCCAGCGTCGTATCCGGACGGATCCCTTCGTCACCGTCGATCGTGACCTCGCGCGTCGACGCATTGCCTTCCTTGTCGACCACGCGCATCACCGTCGTCATCGGCACGATTTCGTCGTTGAACCGTCCCGCCTCGCGTGCGGCCGCGGCACGCTGCTGACTGCGTACGCCAAACGCGTCCTGCGCGGCTTTGCTGACCTTGTATCGCGTCGCGACCTGCTCGGCGGTTTGCAACATCGACCAGTAGATTTCCGGCTTGTTTTCCATCAGCCAGGGGTCCTGCGCCATATGGCGATTGACCTCGTTCTGCACGCACGAGATCGATTCGACGCCGCCCGCGACATACACGTCGCCCTCGCCGGCGACGATGCGTTGCGCCGCCATCGCTATCGTCTGCAAGCCGCTCGAACAGAAGCGATTGATCGTGACGCCGCCGGTCGTGACGGGCAGGCCCGCGCGCAACGCGGCGACGCGCGCGATATTGCCGCCGGTGGTGCCTTCGGACAGCGAGCCGCCGAGCATGCAGTCCTCGACCTCGGCCGGGTCGATGCCTGCGCGTTCCACCGCATGGCGAACGGCGTGAGCGCCCAGCGTCGCGCCGTGGGTCATGTTGAACGCGCCCTTCCAGCTCTTGGCGAGTCCCGTGCGTGCCGTGGACACGATCACCGCTTCTTGCATACGTCTTCTCCCTGTCGTTGATCCGCTCTTTGCTTCATACCGTGCGAGGCGCGCTCGCGTTGTTCTTCGTCGCCGGCCGCACGCCGAGCAGCAGCACCACGCCCGACAGGACGAAGATGGCCATCATCAGCATCAGGCTGGTATAAGGTCCGCCGGTCTTGCCGTTGATCCAGACCAGCATCGGCGGGATGCTGACGGCACCGAGATTCCCCAGGCTGCTGATCAACGCGATGCCCGCAGCCGCGGTTTTCTTCGGTACATATTCGGCCGCCGTCGTAAAGAACACCGGCGTGAGCGCCGTGGTTCCGATCGTCATCACACACAGGCCGACGAGCGACGGTGCGAACGAGCCCTTCGAGATGGCGGTGATGGCGAGACCCACCGCGGCAAGAACAGTGGCGCCAAAGAAGTGCCAACGGCGCTCATGATTGCGGTCCGAGCTGCGCCCGATCATCAGCATCCCGGCGATCCCGCACACATTCGGCAGCGCCGCAAAAACGCCGACGAGAAACAGATCGCTGATCCCCCAGCTCTTGATCAGGCTCGGCACCCAGAAAATCATCGAATACACGCAGCCGATAAACAGGAAGTAGACGGCTGCCAGTGCATAGATGCGGGGATCGGTCAGCAGTTGCCGCGCCGAGACATGAGACGCTTCGGCGACGAACTTGTGCTCCGTATTGAGCTGCTCGCGCAACGCGGCCTTCTCTTGCGTCGACAGCCATGAGGCCTTTTCGGGGCTATCGTCGAGCAACAGGAACGTCACGATACCGAGCACGATGGCCGGCAGGCCGCTCACGATAAAGAGCCACTGCCAGCCGCCGAGCCCTGCCGCGCCATTGAGCCCGCGCATGATCGCGCCCGCTGCGGGCGGCATCACGATCAAGGCAACGGACGGCGCAATCAGGAACGTCGAGACGATATAGCCGCGTTTCTGCGCGGGAAACCAATACGTCAGAAACAGGATCACGCCCGGGAAGAAGCCCGCTTCAAAACATCCGAGCAGGAAACGCAGGATATAAAACGACGTTTCGTTGTGCACGAACAGCATGCCCGTACAGACCGCTCCCCAGCACACCATGATCCGAAGCAGCGTACGTCGCGCACCGATGCGCTCGAGCATCAGATTGCTCGGCACTTCGAAGATCAGATATCCCACGAAGAAAATGCTCGCGCCGATGCTGTACGACACATCGCTGAACGGCAGCGATTGCTTCATTTGAAGCTGCGCCATACCGACATTCACGCGGTCGATATAGGCGTAGACGTAGCAAAGAAACAGCAACGGCAAGATTCGCCAGAATATTTTGGACGATAATGCGCGGTTTTCGTGTCCCGCACCGACAAGCGCGCGACCCTGCTCGATTGAATGCTGTGCACTCATTGTCTCCTGCCTCCTATTTATGCCGGCCTTTTATTAAAATAGTTGACCGCAATATCATTGAAGCCCTGAATAAAACAAATCCATTTAAATAAAAATACCCTAAAAAAATATTTACAATATTGTTTTCGAGCAACGCGATCACGCCGATTGACTTCTGTTGCTCATTTGCAAACGCACATCCGGCGCTGGATCCGCTGCACAGACGACGCTTCATCCTCTAGCCTCAAGCTTCCGGCAAAAGCGTGTGCCTCACCATTGGCAAAACCCGCCAAACTTTTTCCTTCCCCGCCAAAAATGTAAATCTCAGGGTAAATCCTCAATCGGCTTTGGTATGTTCTGCCCTGACACTGAACGCCGGGATCAGGAAAGCACTTATTCTTTTCCCATATTTTTCAGTAGGGATCGACACACCGTCGGTTTCAAAATACTTGTCGCGGCGCTTTTCTGCGCGTTCAAATCAAAGCGCGAATCAAGCCTCGAATCAAACCACTGATATTGAACAGGACATTCAATGAAACTCAGCTTTGACGGCCGCGTGGCCATCGTGACCGGCGCCGGCGGCGGATTGGGGAAGCAGCACGCACTCGCCCTCGCGGCGAGAGGCGCCAAAGTGCTCGTCAATGATCTGGGCGGCGACGTCAACGGCGCGGGCGGAACGCACAGCGCCGCTCAGCAGGTCGTCGACGAAATCCGCGCCGCCGGCGGTGAAGCCATGGCGAGCGGCGCGTCGGTGACGGACTACGAAGCGGTTCGCAAGATGGTCGACCAGGTGATGGACGCCTGGGGTCGTGTCGACGTGCTCGTCAACAACGCGGGCATCCTTCGCGACAAGACGTTCGCCAAAATGGACCTCGACGATTTCCGGCGCGTGATCGACGTGCATCTGATGGGCTCGGTCCATTGCACGAAGGCAGTCTGGCAGATCATGCAGGACCAGCGGTATGGCCGGATCGTCATGACGACATCGTCATCAGGACTGTTCGGCAACTTTGGTCAGTCAAACTACGCCGCCGCGAAAATGGCCGTAGTCGGGCTGATGCAGACGCTGGCCCTCGAGGGCGCGAAGTACGGCATCAAGGTCAACTCGCTCGCGCCGTCCGCATTCACGCGCATGACCGAAGGGCTGTTTTCCGAAGAGATCGCAGACATGCTGACGCCCGAATCCGTAGTGCCGGCGATGTTGGTACTGGCTCACGAGAACGCACCGACGCGAACGATTCTGTGCGCCGGGGCCGGCACCTTCGAAGCGGCCCATGTCACGCTGACCGATGGTGTCTTCATCGGCACGGCCGACGACTCGCCGGAGCGCCTGTATTCGAAACTGGACACCGTATTGAGCCGCGAAGGTTCCGTCGCGGCAGAAGCCGGCAGCGTGCAGTCGATCAACGAGATCAAGAAGGCTCACGCAGCCGGTGCGGTGGTGCTCCCGTCACTCTGAAGCGAGCGCCGGTACGAACCCGGCGCCACGCCGGTCCAGCTTCGAAACGCCCGATAGAACGACGCGATGTCCCGAAACCCGAGATCGGAGGCGATCTCGGCGATCGCGTCGGTGGTCTGGGTCAGGCGGTGAATCGCGAGGTCGCGACGCAAGGTTTCCTTGATTTCCTTGACCGACGTCTGTTCATTCTCGAGCCGCCTGCTCAACGTGCGCAGCGACATGTTGAGTGCCTTTGCAACCTCGGCGGCGCCGAGCGAGCCCATATCGCCTTCGAGCAGACACGTGCGCACCTGATGTGTGATCGGCTGTTTCGCATCGGGCGAGCACAACCAGTCACTGGGCTGATGCAGAAGAAACGTCCTGAGCTCGTGCTCGGTCCTCTGGAACTTGAGGTCGAGTAGCGCGGCATCAAACCGAATGGCGCACTGAGGCTGATTGAAACGAAGCGGTCCGGGAAACAGCGCGTTGAGGTCGTCGAGATAAGGCGGTGCATCGAACGCAAAGTCCACCGACTCGAGCGGGATATTGCGCCCGATGAGCCAGGACATGAGCCCGTGGAAGACCTTGAGCATCAGCTCCAGTCCGAGCGTTTTACACAGACGCGGACCGTCCGGCTCGACGATATACAACCTGCCGATATCGCCCTCACGTCGCACGACGACTTCGAAGTCGTTCGTGAGCATATGAAGGAACCGGGTGTAGCGATAAAAGGCCACGGCAATGGTCGGCGCCGCGATCATGATGTAGCCCGCATACTTCATCGCACCACCGGGCATGCTGCGCGGAAACAAGCTCAGCATCTCGTCGTTTCTTTCCGCAGCCATGGCGCGATAGAGCGCGGAGAACTGCCCCTCGGTGATACGGCCGTTGATGGCATGGACCGTATCGTGAGCGATGCCGGCACGCTCGAGAAGACGCTGCTGGCTGTCGATATCGGTCTGCGTTTCCGCAAAGAAGGCACGCAGGTATTGTGAAGAGAGCGTCAGCCGGAGCGACGATGCGGTGTACGGAAGGCGCGACATGTCGGTGGATATCTTCGCAGTTTTCTCGACGCCCTGATGCGTCGCGGCACGCTTAGCGCCGTGCCAATACTGCGTATGCTACCGTGGGCGACGCCGATCGCCCAACATCATGCCGCTCAACAGAGCGTTCCGCCTTCAATCATCAGCCGTGCACGAATCAGACCGACGTCGGGACAACGAGAGGCTAACGACAGGCCAACGACTGGCCGCCGTCATGCCGACGCGAGCTTGAACACGCTGACCGCTTCAAGCAACGAGTCGGCCTGCGAGATCAGCAGCGCCGTTGCCGCCCCCGATTGCTCCACGAGCGCGACGTTCTGCTGCGTGCTGCTTTCCACGTGACGGATCATGTCGCGCAGCTCGCCGATCGAGTAGGCTTGCTGCACGCACGCGTCGTTGATCTCGCTCATGATCGACGTGACGTTGCGCGATGAGGCAATGACTTCCTCGATCGTCGAGCCCGCGATATCGGCAAGCCGACCGCCTTCGCCGACGCGCGCATTGCTCTCCTCGATCAGCGTCTTGATCTCTTTTGCGGCCTCTGCGCTGCGGCGTGCCAATACGCGAACCTCGCTGGCCACGACGGCGAAGCCCTTTCCGTGCGTTCCGGCCTGGGCGGCTTCCACGGCAGCGTTGATCGCAAGAATATTTGTCTGAAATGCAATCGAGTCGATGACAGATACGATCTCGCCGATGCGCTGCGACGACGTCCGGATACCCGTCATGGTTTCGACCACACGGCCAACGGACTCGCCCCCGCCGCCTGCGGTCAGCGAGGCCTCGTTGGCCAGCTTGTTGGCGTGTCCCGCGTTGGTCGCGTTGGCCGACACGCTCTCATCGAATTCGCCAAGCGCATTGGTCGCCTGCTCGAGCGCCGCTGCCTGACTGTTCGTGCGCGTGCCGAGGTCAGCCGTGCCATCCGCGATATCCCGACTTGCCAGCACCACGCCATCGACGGCGCCACGCACGCGTTCGACAAGCTGGGCGAGGCTGTTTCGCATTTGCGTGACGGTCGCCATCACGCTGTCGCGATCGTCGTCGCGAATGGGAGACGGACTGGCAAGGTCCCCTTCCCGGATCGCTTCAGCAAAGGCGATCATGTCGCGAGGATCGGCGCCGAGCGTGCGCGCCACGTTGCGCGACACAAACCAGGCGACGCCGACGGTCAATGCACAAGCGATTGCAGCAAGACCCGCCATCAGTAGCGTGAATTTCGCGCTGATACTGCGCGCCTGATCGCCTTCGTCCGCGCTCTGCGATTCCTCATAGTCGATCATCGTATTGACCGCGGCGAGCCACTCGACCAGAGCGGGACGCGCGGTATCGAGCAACAGCCTGCGTGCTTCGTCGGTCTTGCCGGACTCCTGAAGCGCGATGACACGATCGATCAGCGGGTCGCCTCTGACCTGAGCCGCCTTGATATGCGCGTAGATGGACTTCTCTTCCGGCGTGGCGTTATCGCCTTGAAGGAAAACACCCTCCAGCGGCTGAGCGGACTCGCCGTAATCGCCCTTGAGCTTTTTGATCCTGCCGACGACCGCGGGGAGTTCGGACGGGTCCACGAGGATCACATCACGAAGCGCAATCGATCGATCGTGCACGCTGCCGCGAAAGTTGATGGCGTAGCGCTCCTTGACGCCATTGCCATCGATGATGCTGTCGAGCCGCTCCCGGACGTTCTGCACCTGCAGGATCGCAATGACCGACAGTGCGACCAGGGCGAGCAGCACGACGCCGAAGCCCGTGAACAGCCTTGCCCGAATACTCCAGCGTTCAAATTTCATGATTTCCCCGGCCCGTGCATCGACAGGTCTGTTCCAGAGGCCTGTTTTATGGGCCTGCTGGATAGGTCTGCCCGATAGGTCTGCCTGATAGGTCTGTTTTATAGGTCTGTTGATGGTGTTGTGCGCAGATGGGCCGGACAACGTTTGCGTCAGCACATTGAGGAATGACACATTCGTCCGGAGTGACACAGGCGTCCGCCCACGACGACTAGTTCGTCGGATCGGCCCGCACGGTTACACCGCGTCTGGATTTCATTGCTCTGCGTCCGGATTCCGCACAGGCCACGGATTCACTCGTGCAAAAACTGAAATAATTTTTGAGTGCGTGTAACCAGCACGAGAAACGGCCCGAATTTACGTGTGTATCCAGCACGGATACCTTCCATCCTGACCTTTTGGAGATTCTCATGTCCGCCAAGACCAACGTCACTGCTGCACTCCTCGCTGGCGCTGTTGCAAGCCTGATCGCATCGACCGCCGGCGCAGCTCCGCTTACCGACGCAGAAGCCAAGGCCGCCGTCGCCGCTCATAAGGAAAAGTGCTTCGGCGTCGCACTGAAGGGACAAAACGATTGCGCAGCAGGCCCGGGCACGACCTGCCAAGGCACGTCGACGATGGACTTCCAGGGCAATTCGTGGAAGTTCGTCCAAGGTGGCACGTGCACGAGCATTCAAGTGCCGGGCGGTGGCCACGGCTCGCTCACGGCAATCAAGTCGTAATCACGCATCAGCACCACGGAGGGCGGCATGAACGACATCGTGAGAACTCCAGGCTCCGGCACGTCACGCCGCCCACCCGGGCTGACCTCTCGTCCGCCCGCGCTCGCCGGCACCAGTTTCAAGCATGAACATCTGCAGGCCATCCTCGAGCTTCCGCTGACGGAAGGCTTCTTCGAGGTGCATGCGGAAAACTATATGGGCGCCGGCGGCCCCCCGCATCGTGCGCTCGAAGCGATTCGCGAGCGCTATCCCATTTCAGTGCATGGCGTGTGCATGTCGATCGGCGGGCAAGATCCCATCGACCTCGGCCACCTTGCACGCTTTCGGGACGTTGTCGAACGGTACGAACCGATGCTCGTCTCCGAGCATCTTGCTTGGTCGTCCCACGGCGGTACCTTCTTTAACGATCTTCTTCCTTTGCCCTACAGCGTCGCCACGCTCAGGCAAGTTTGCGAACACATCGATCAGGTCCAGGAGGCCATCGGTCGATCAATCCTGCTTGAAAATCCCGCTACGTACATCGCGTTTGCATCATCGACGATGAGCGAAACCGATTTCCTGCGCGCGATTGCACTCAGGACGGGATGCGGCTTGCTGCTCGACATCAACAACGTGTTCGTTTCCGCGACGAATCACGGGTTCTCAGCTGAAGCCTATCTCGACAGTTTTCCGCTCGAACACGTCGGCGAAATTCATCTTGCGGGTCACGTCGAACAGCAGGATGACGAAGGCGAGCCTTTGCTCATCGATAGCCACAACCGGGCCGTCGACGCCCGCGTCTGGGACCTGTATCGAAGCGTGATCGAGCGCGTGGGGCCGACGCCCACACTCATTGAGTGGGACAGCGAACTTCCGGCATGGCCTGAGCTGCGCGCGCACGCGCAGACGGCTCAACACGTGATGTCGACCACGCACGCCCTTGCGGAAGAAGAGGTCAGTCATCATGGCTGAGCCTTCATTGGAACGCGCGGCGCAAGACTACGCAGCCGCCTTCGCACCCGGCCTGATCGCACCGACCCTTCCCGCGCCGGCCGACGTCGTGGCCGCGAACGGCAAGCAAGTCGCGAAGCGCTACAACGTCTATCGAAACAACGTCACAGTCAGCCTGATCGACGCCCTTGCGTCGATCTATCCGGCCGTCCAGCGGATTACAGGCGTCGAGTTCTTCAGGGCCATGGCGCGCTTTCATGTCCGCGCGACCCCGCCTTTTTCGCCGCTGCTGTTTGAATATGGTCGCGAATTCCCAGCGTTTATCGAGTGGTACGAGTACGCGCAGCACATGCCCTGGCTCGCAGATACGGCCCGCATCGAACGCGCGTGGCTGGATGCTTACCATGCGGCCGATGCCCGTCCGCTCGAAGCCACCGCGCTTGCCTCCATCGATCCCGAGCGGCTTGCTCAAGTCCGATTCGTGCCGCATCCGGCGACGCGGATCGTCCGCTCTCCGTACCCAGCAGTCTCCATCTTCGCGATGAACCGCGTCGAGGCGCCGACCGGGACGATGCAGTCGGCCGAAGCCGAAGATGCCCTGATTACACGACCCGATAACGAGGTTGTCGTCTCGCGCCTGCCGGCCGGCGGCGCCACGTTCCTTCAGACGCTCATCCAGGGTCAGCCCTTCCATGCGGCAGTCGAAGCCGCATTCGAAGAGACGCCGTCGTTCGACCTGGCAACGATTCTTACCGCAACGATCTCGGCCGGCGTGTTCACGGCTATCAACCTAGGAGAGTAGTCAACATGTCGACACCACAGACCGCCAAACCCGAGGCCTCGTCTGCCGTCGTTCGCATCGTGGGCCAGGCCCGACGTCTCGTCGAGGCATTCGCGCAACCCTGGTTCGTGCAGCTTGCGCTGAGGCTTGCCTTGTCTGTCCCGTTCTGGAAGTCGGGCATCCTCAAATGGCACGGGTTCCTCCAGCTCAACGACACCGCCATCGATCTGTTCACCGACGAGTTCAAGATCCATCTTCCAGGCGGACCGTATCCGTTTCCTGCGCCCGCTGTCTTTGCGTTTCTCTCGGCGTGCGGCGAAGTCGGGTTTCCGGTTCTGCTGACGCTGGGCATCGGCACACGCTTCGCAGCGATCGGCCTGCTTCTCATGACCTGCATCATCGAACTGACTGTTCCTGACGGCTGGCCGATCCACATCACGTGGGCCGCCATGGCACTGGGCATCGCTGCATGGGGACCGGGACTGATCTCGATCGACTACCTGCTCGGAGACCGTACGAGCCGGTCATGAAAACGCGTGATCTGGTCAATCGGCTCGCGAGCGACGTATCGCCCGTCGAGCGCAGCGTCGTCGCCGATGCACTCGGCACGGCGCTGATTCACGGTCTGGCCGGAAGCGCCACCCTGCTTGTCGTGCTGTACGGCGTGCGCAGCGACATGCCCGAATTAATCCTGACTCCGATGTTCTGGCTACGCCTCGCCTTCCCGCTGGCGACCATCGTTGCGGCAATGAAGCTCGCCGAACTTCTGGGCCGCCCCGGGGCAGAGGTCAGCCGTGCGTGGCTCGCCGTAGCGGCGCCCGTCGTCACGATGATCGGCGTCGCGTGCTGCCTGCTGCTGACCGTGCCGCAGGCATACCGGCTCGATCTCGTGCTCGGGACCACGTGGAGGACAGCAACCTTCAATATCGTCTTCGTCTCGCTGCCGCCGCTTGTCACGACGCTGCGCGCCATGAAGGCGCTGGCGCCCACGCGTCTCGCGCTCGCGGGCGCGGGGGCCGGCGTGCTTGCCGGTGCACAGGGCGTGCTCGTCTATTCGTTGAACTGCGCCGAAATGGAAGTCCCGTTCTGGGCTGTCTGGTACGTGCTGGCGATCACGGCGACGACGGGTCTCGGTGCGGCCATCGCACCGCGCTATCTGCGGTGGTGAATCCCTACGACGAGTGAGGCCATGGCGACATGATGTACGCCCACGCAGTGCCCTCGCATCCGACCGCCCATCCCCGTCAGGCCCCGCGGTATCGCTGATCCGCCCCTGGAAGACGCACGGCCAGCAGGTCGACTCCGGGGTGCTCAAGCACGCTCTTGCGTCTCGCGCTATGCTCGCCTTTCCGTTCCGAAACCGATTGCAGAAACGACATGAGCGACTCAGCCGAATACACGCCTCCCAAGGTCTGGACATACACGCAGCCTAGCGGCGGCAGCTTCGCGAACATCAATCGTCCGATCGCCGGGCCGACGCACGAGAAAGTGCTCCCCGTCGGCCAGCACCCCTTGCAGCTGTACTCGCTGGGCACGCCCAACGGCGTCAAGGTCACCATCATGCTCGAGGAACTGCTGGCGCTCGGCCATACCGGCGCTGAGTACGATGCCTGGCTGATTCGCATCGGCGAAGGTGACCAGTTCGGCAGCGGCTTCGTGGACGTCAATCCGAACTCGAAGATCCCCGCGCTGGTGGACCGCAGCGGCGCCAAGCCGGTCCGCGTATTCGAGTCGGGTTCGATCCTCGTGTACCTGGCCGAGAAATTCAATGCGTTCCTGCCGAAGGACATTCCCGCCCGCACGGAAACGTTGAACTGGCTGTTCTGGCAGATGGGTAGTGCGCCGTATCTCGGTGGCGGCTTCGGGCATTTCTACGCGTATGCGCCGACGAAAAACGAATACGCGATCAATCGCTTCGCGATGGAAGTCAAACGTCAGCTTGACGTGCTCGACCGGCGCCTTGCCGAAAGCGAATATCTCGCGGGCAGCGAATTCACGATCGCCGACATTGCGACCTTCCCCTGGTATGGCGGGCTCGCGAAAGGATGGCAGTACGGCGCGGCCGAGTTCTTGAGCGTGCAGGATTACAAGAACGTGCAACGCTGGGCCGAAACGATCTGGGCACGTCCGACCGTGAAGCGCGGACGCATGGTCAACCGCACGAGCGGCGATCCTTCAGAACAACTTCGCGAACGTCATGACGCAAGCGACTTCGAGACGAAGACGCAAGACAAGCTGACGGAATCGAATCTGTAAGGATCGAAAAAATCGAAAAGATTGAAAAGGCTTAAGTGATCAAGACCCGGCGAGCACTTGCCGGGTCTCGCATCAAAGCTTGCGGTTATCCAGTGCCAGTTCTTCCAGCGTGAGTTCGCGATCGGGTCCATGCGGCACCACCTGCTGACCCGGCTCAAGATGCAGTTGCGCGCCGTCCAGATAGACATCCACTTTGTTCGCCTCGAACGAGATCCAGTCGGCAATGCGCGCAACTTCAGGGTACGTCTCCGGATAGGACCACGCGGCGAGCCGCACGTCACCGATATCGAAGTAGCTGCACACACCCTTGTACGGGCAGAACGTCTTGTTCTCCGCCAGCTTCAGCGCGGCCAGATCGATGTCTTCGCGGTTCACATACCATCGCGGCGCAAACCCGGATTCGTACAGCACCTGCGGACGGGACGTCTGCGCAATCGTCGTTTCGCCATGCTTGACGATCAGCTGTCGCGACGTCTGGCGAATATCGATTCGGTGATAAGGATCGGCAGCATGGCCGACGATCCGCTCGTCCTCTTCGAAGAACGCGTCCATCGAACGCCATGCGAAGGCGACACGGCCTTTGAGATCTTCTGCGTGAGCCGGCAGATTGGTATGTTGCCAGGCCGCTCGCTGCACCACACGATCACCAACACGCACGGAGTACCAAGTCGTTTCGCCAAGGTCGGTATGCTGCGTCACATGCCCGGACTTTTCCAACACGCCTTCAACGATGTCGCTTTCGAGGAAATAGGCGACCGGGTACCGGGTCGGCTCGAAGAGCAGCAGCACCTTCTCGCTATCGGCAATCCACGTCTTTTCGAATCGCACGCGCATACGTCGCCGTAGCGGCTCGACGTAAAGCATCCGCGCCGGCAACGGTTGCGGGACCAGGAACTTGCCGATTGCTCCCGACGACAACGGTCCTTGCTGCCACGAAAGGCCCATGTTTATTTCCTCCTTCGACATGTGCAATGCAGGCACAAATGAAGCGAATACCCGGCTCCGGTCTGTACGCGTCAAGCGGACGCCCAAAGGCCGCACTGACGAATCAGGATACGGGCCAATGTACTCACACTCAATGTTTCGAGCCTAAGGTCTATGCGTTCGATACGTGAGTATCGCGACGACGTTGTGACGGGTCTCGCGCACTGTGAACACGAAACGGTGCGACCTAGAATGCGAGTCGACGGGGTTGCATGACCGTCACGCGCCGCTGCCGTTATTTCGCCGTTCGATGTCACTTTATCGCCAGATGAACCGCACTACATACCGAGAGACCGGTCGCGAGATTGAGGACCGACTCAGGCACCTCTTCGTGATGGGTCTCGAAGGGGACGCTGTCTCGTATCGGCAGTTTCTCGACTCACTGACTGGTCACCTGCGAGCCTATCTGCGCAAGCGGCTTCAACACTGCCCTGATGACGTTGAAGACATCGTCCAGGAGACGCTGCTCGCTGTGCACAATGCAAGACATACTTATGACCCGGACCAACCGCTCACGGCCTGGGTCCATGCGGTCGCGAGATACAAGCTGCTCGACTATTTTCGTTGTCGGTTTCGACGCGGTACGTTTGACGTGCCGCTCGACGATCACCTCGAGTTGTTCGGAACGTGTGATGCGCAGGCCAATGAAGCGCGCAGCGATATCGGCCGGCTGCTGCAGATGCTTCCGGACAAGCAGCGTCTTCCGATCATGCACGTCAAGCTCCACGGACTCTCGGTCGTCGAAGCGTCGGCAATGACCGGGCTCTCGCAATCCGCGGTCAAGATCGGGATTCACCGCGGCCTGAAGGCGCTGGCGCTCAAGACCAAAGGTCTGCTGTAAAAACGTATGCGCGCAGTGCTGCGCTTAACGAACGTTGCAGTGCCCCTGACCTCTGAACCGCAGGCCTGGAGCACCGTATTCACATCGATCACGCGGTCACCTTTCCATAGGCGTGCGTATCCCGCCCACCCGCAGAACCTTGGGCCTCGACGACCCGGGAGAGATCCTGCTTGAGCAAGTAGATCGCCACCACCAGCAAGACCAGATCCTTCAACAGGAATGCCGATACGAGCGTCATGGCCGGAAACCCACCGGCCGTCGGTTCCCAGGCACCCGGAACAAACGGGAAGATCGTGAACGTGGCAATAAAGCTGAACGTAGCGCCCAGTGCGCCGAGCGCGCCGAGCTTCTTGTTCCAGAACCCGAGGAACAACAAAGAACCGAAGGTCCATTCCGCGGTGCCCAGCAGAATGCTTGTCCCCTTGAGGCCCAGGACAGCAGGCATCCAGAAGATCAGCGGGCCGTGCGTGATCAGAGGCAGCAGTCCAGTGATCTCGGACTGCCACCACTTGTCATAGCCAAACCACGCGAAGATCACTACCATCGCAGCGCGAATGAGGTGGTAATCGAAGTCGCGCTTCAAGAGGCCCGACCGATTCAGTACATCGAAGACGTATTGCATGATTTCCTCCAGCATAAAGCGGTAAGCCCTTCGGACCGATGCCGGCCTGAAGTGCATGGACTTGAACAAGCGACTTCGGAAAGACGTTTCGTCAGTTCGCGTTCGTCAGTAAGTGGGTGCACTATACGAGGCGGGCTTGATACTTTTAATACCTTTTATGATCTAAAATGGACTAAAACGTATCAGAGCATGACGGCAATCAAGGCATTCACGGGTGCTGCGTGACTCCTGGATTGAATATCCTTTCGTCACCGCGTTCAATCCGCGTGGAGTATCTGATGGCGATACCTGCGTCTGCCTGCGCGCATGCGTGTGCGTATGGCTGCGCGTCCGGCGTCGATCCCGCGTATTCGCGAGCCGGTGTAACCAACGACAACCTGGGACCGAACTACGTCGAAGCGCTAAAAGAAGGCACGGCCACTGCGAAAGAAAACACGGCGACTCCGGCCACGCTGGAAGCCTGGGCCGCAGCGCGGACCCTCACTGACTTCGAGCCACCTTCGCTATCCACGCTTGAGTGGCCTCGATCGCAACCTTCCATAAGGACATCATGATTCGCTTCTATTTCCACACGACGCCCAACCCCGCAAAAGTGGCGCTGCTGCTTGAAGAGACACACCTTCCGTACGAAGTCATTCCGGTCGACACGCGAAAGGGCCAGCAGCACGAAGCTGCATTCCTGAAGATCAATCCGAATGGGAAGCTTCCTGCGATCGTCGATACGGACGGTCCCGGAGGTCAGGAAGCCGCTGTGTTCGACTCGACCGCCATCCTTCTCTATCTCGCGAAGAAGACGTCACAGTTTCTCGGCACCGAGGCCGACGAGCCTCAACTGTTGTCCTGGCTTCTGTTCATCGCGTCGGGTCTTGGGCCCTACTCGGGACAAGCCGTGCATTTTCAGCACGCGGCACCGGAAAAGCTGCCGTACGCGATCAACCGCTATCGTCGTGAGGCAGCGCGGCACTATCAGATTCTCGACGACCGTCTCGCGGATCGCGAATTCCTGGTCGGCGATAGCTACACGATCGCGGACATGTCCGCGTGGGGATGGATCGGCAGAGCCGGGGTGGTGTTCGCCGGCGCCGAGGATCCGCTCGCTGCGTATCCGAACGTCAAGCGCTGGTATTCGGCGATCGATAGTCGCCCTGCCGCATTGCGCGCCAAGGACTTGAACAAGCAATTCACGTTCAAGCAGGAGATGGACGAAGAAGCGCGACGCGCGCTGTTTCCGTCCAACTATCCTCAGGCGAGCTGATTCGCTGAATTCACGCGGAAGGATTCAACTCCATATCAAACACGCAGATGCTGTCGGTGCCGCTCTCGAGCATGGCGACAAGTGCCGCGCCGAGCTTCTGGTGTTCGGGGTGAATCAGGTAAGCGTTGAGGTCCGCGGCGTTGGCGAATTCCATCGAGAAGCCAAGTTCGAGGCCATTCGACAGGTTCTCTTCCGACACATTGCGTCCACTCGCGAAGTGGCTGAAACGGATGCCGTCGATGGCTCCGAGTGCTCCGATCTGGCCAATGAGGTCCTGTTGGGCGGAAGCGGGAATGTCCTGACGGAACTTGCAAAGCACGATGTGACGGATCGGCATGGTGGCGGTTGTCCTGAGTCGAAGAGGAAGCGATGCATCGGGCGAGTCAAGGCCAGACTGCGACGTACTCGATGATGCATTCGCACGCTAATACAGAAGCAGTCTAACTGTCGACGCCTGGACGAGCTTGCCAAGCCGCTGTGAACAACTTGGGATCGCGCCACCTTATCCACATTTTCTGTGCAGAAAGCTGTGGATATCTGTCGGAGACCGTTTTCAACTGGCTGATGCGTAAGGGCTTTTGTTGCCTGCATCGGTTTCGCGTCAATCGAGCATTCGTCGACTGCTTAGCGCGCAAGCCATGGGCGCTCTATATGCCACCGGGATCGTTACAGATGGATGGGTACGGCGACCACGGTGCGTGAGAGAACTTAGGGGCGTGCGAATACGTCGCCGCTCGACGCATCAAGCCGATATACGCGCGCTCGATGCGACGCGAGCGCAAAGCCCGAGCGGCGAGGTGCAGGTGCAGGTGCAGGTGCAGGTGCATAACCTCAACACGCGAACGCACGCGCCGCAAGATCTCAATGATCTGCGGACGACCCCGCGCTATATTGCTCCGCGGTCGACGATGCGAGCGTCAAGCTCGCACCCATGCGACCGCTTAAGACTCTTTCTGGTTGTGAATCTTGCGCTTGACGCGCTTCGATGCGAACAGCGTCAGGTAGTCGCGCACGCGCGCACCATCGCTAAGGTCGTGTAAAGAATCGAGATATTCGCGCTCGACGACATCACGCGGCGCCTGGGTTTCGGCAGCCAACCGCGTGATGATTTCGCCTTGCGTATGCGTATCGGTTTTCATTTCCGTCCCCCAAAAGAGAAAAGCTTCCAGTCGGCAGCCTGTAGCGCGAAATGAAACGTACGAGATCGGCAAACACTCTAGAACCGTGCCAGTCGCTCGTATTTCTGACTGTGCGTGCTCACTGAATTGCGGTATGCAAAACGCAATCCTGGCACTGCGGAGTCGCGATTCTAACGAAACAAAAGCGCAGCGTCATCAGGTGTACTGCCCATTTGTGTTACCGAATTCAGGGCACGACCGGATGCGGTGCTAACGAATCCACGGCGGCGTCTGTCCCCACTGTTCGATGACGAAGTCGATAAACAGCCTCACCTTCGGTGACAAATGACGCCGCGTCGGATACACAAGCCGGATGGGGTCCGGCGGCGGGTCAAACGCGTCAAGCACGCGCACGAGACGTCCTGCCCGAATCTCGTCGTTCACGAGGTAATCAGGCAAGTGAATGACCCCGACGCCGTTGACGGCAGCCGCAAGCAACGCCTCGGCGCTATCCATCTGGAGCCGGCGCTTTCCCGCATGATGGGGCGTCGCGGAGTCGTTGAACTGCCAGGCTTGCGCACGCCCGGCGCTCATAAAGAACAGGCATGGGTGATCGGCCAGCTCGGCGACCGTGGCCGGCGTTCCATGCGCGGCGAGATACGCGGGCGATGCAGAAGTAGGCAAGCACTGCTGCGCGACCTGACGCGCAATCAGACGTGAATCGGGCTGCCGGTCACCGATCCGCATCGCCACATCGATGCCTTCGTCGATCAGATCGACGTAGCGATCCGTAAAGCTGACCTCCGCGTCGACCGTAGGCCATGTTTTCAGAAACACGTCGATCAGGGGCGTCAAGTATTTGTGCCCGATCGCAGGCGGCAAGCTCAGTCGCAGGATGCCCGTGGGCTTTTCGCTGCGAGCTGCCATCGCGACCTCGATCTCTTCGAGTTCGCCCAGCAACTCGCTGCATCGTATGAAGTAAAGCTGCCCATCGTCCGTGAGACTCAGACTGCGCGGTGTGCGGTTGAGCAAGCGCACATTCAGACGGTCTTCGAGGCGCGCGATGCTTTTGCCGACCGCCGAACGCGTGACACCCAGCTGCCGCGCCGCGACCGTAAAGCTCCCGGCTTTGACCACGCTGACAAATGTTGCGATGTCGTTGATATTGCCAAGGGCCATGAAAGGTCTCTGTTGTTAAGCACGCACGCGAGGCAGCGAACCTCTACGCTGAACAGTTTCGTCAATCCGGGAGCGGCGTGGCATCAGGGCCCTGCTTCAGCCTCGCTCGAGACTGCATTCACGTCGTCGCCATCGTATCCGAGTCGGCGCGCACGTGCCCGCAAGGCGCTGCCATGGGGAACCCTATTCCCCATGATTCCCCCTACGCTTGCCTCCATTGCGCGCGATGTCTTGCGATACGCGACGGGATGCGATCACGCATTGATACCCCGCATAGGTACCCGCTACGAAGCACGCGCGCCCCCACTCTCTGGAGGCTTTATGGACACCACCCCCGTCACGTCAACCGGGACGAACACACCCCATCCGTCGGGTTCGACTTCCCCCGCAGCAGGCGCTGCCACGCGCTCGCCGTCCTGGCTCGCCGTACTGTCTGTGGCTGTCGGCGCATTCGCATTCGTCGCGACGGAATATCTGCCCGTCGGACTACTGCCGCCGATCGCACACGACCTCGGTATCACCCCCGGCATCGCGGGGCTGATGGTTACCACACCTGGGGTCGTCGCGGCCTTCTCAGCGCCTGCATTGCTGCTTGCAGCCGGCCGAATCAACCGCCGCGCCATTCTCTTGTTGCTTGCCGCACTGCTGCTCGCCTCGAACCTGATTTCAGCCGTCGCGCCAAATTTCGCCGTCATGCTGATCGGGCGCTTCGTGCTTGGCATGAGTCTTGGCGGCTTCTGGACGGTCGCACTCGGTGCGTCGGGCCAACTCGCCAGCGAAGAACGCGCCGCTCAGGCCAGTGCGACGATCTTTATGGGCATTACGCTCGCGACCGTTATCGGCGTGCCGCTCGCCACCCTGATCGCCGAGCTGAGCTCGTGGCGCATGGCGTTCGTCGCCACCGCGGGCCTCGCGTCGCTCGCCCTCGCTGCACAGGCGATCTTCTTGCCGTCGCTGCCGCCCAAGTCGGCCGTACGGCTTCAGGACCTGCGCTCGCTGCTGGGCCGCAGCACCTTGCTCAAGAGTCTGCTCGTCGTGCTGCTTGGCTTCGGTGCGCACTTCTCGTCGTACACCTATATCGCGCCGTTCCTCGAACAAAGCGCGTCGTTCACACCGGCTGCCGTGACGGCCCTGCTGCTGGCCTTCGGCGTCGTAGGATTTATCGCGAACTTTGCGATTTCCACGGTCGTTGCCCACCATCTGAAGCGCTCGCTCGGCTCAATGGTCGCGCTCGTCATGCTGGCCTTGATTGCTTTGCCGCTGCTCGCGCATTCGCACGCGGGTGTCGCGGCCGCGGTGATCGCCTGGGGCATCGCGTACGGTGCCATTCCGCTGTGCCTGAGCATCTGGATGAGCTTTTCGACGCCGGACCAGCCTGAAGCTGGATCATCGATGTTCGTGAGCACGGTGCAAACGGCGATTGCGTCGGGGTCGCTTGTCGGCGGTGCCGTCGTCGATCACTTCGGCATCCCTGCGACGATGCACCTCGGCGCGTGGCTTGCGTTCGCAGGCATCGTGATGATCGCCACGTTCAGCACGCGTCATGCGTCGCTTAAAGATGTGCTCGCGCGTTGAACGACGCCGCGCCTCACAACGCGTCGTGCCGCACAACGACGCTGTCCGGGTCGTCGTCGCGGCCGTCGCGGTCTGCCTGAAACGGCGCATCGCTCAGGCCGTAGTTGATCAGCGCGCTGCGCTCGAACACTTCGGCCATCCAGTCGACAAACACCCGCACGGTCGGCGACAGGTGCCGGCTATGCGGATAGACGGCTGAGATCGGCACGGGCCGGTGGCGGTACTGCGGAAACAGCTCGACCAGACGCCCCGCCTGCAAGTGCTCCCACGACATGAAGTGCCCGGATTGCCCCAGGCCGTTGCCGTTGACGATGGCCGACGTATAAGCCTCGGCGTCGTTCACGGCCAGCACGCTGCGCATCTTGACCTCGACGGCTTGCCCGTCGATCCAGAAGGCGAAATCCATCGCACGCCCGGTCCGGCTGAAGAAGTAATTGACGGCGAGATGCTGCCGCAAGTCTTCGATTGTCTCGGGCCTGCCACAACGCTCGAGATACGACGGGCTCGCGACCGTCAGCCGTTGATACAGCCCAAGGCGTCGCGCCACGAGGCTCGAATCGCTCAGTGCGCCGATCCGGATCGCGCAATCGACGCCGTCCTGCACGAGATCGACCGCACGGTCGCCAACGCCAATCATGACTTCGATATTCGGAAATCGCTGGTGAAACTCGTGGATATGCGGCAATACGATCATGCGGCCTAGCGCGCCAGGCACATCGACGCGCAACTTGCCGCGCGGCCCGGTCGATGTCTGCGTAAACGCACTCTCGGCTTCTTCGATATCGGCGAGGATGCGCACGCAGCGCTCGTAATAGGCCGCCCCGTCGGGCGTCAGGTTCAGGCGTCGCGTCGTGCGCTGCAGCAACCGTACGCCGAGGTGCGATTCCAGGCCCTGGATAATCGTCGAGACCGTCGGGCGCGGCAAATCGAGCGTATCCGCCGCCTTCGAAAAACTATTGGTATCGACAACGCGCGTAAAAACCTGCATTGCCTGAAGGCGATCCATGCGGCGCTCCGTGCTTAAGCGGTAGTGAGTTCAGTGTCATGCCGGTCTTGTTGCCGGCGAAGGTGAGGTGCCGCAATCGGTATTCCGCCCGGTAACAGATATCGGAACATCAACGTCCGGCGCGGGTCACCTCAAAGCTCAAAGCTCAAAGCTCAAAGCTCGATGCTCGATGCTCGATGCTCGATGCTCGATGCCCGATGGCCAATGCCCAATGCCCAAGCATGATAGCCCCGCCGCATCCGGATTCCACCGCAAACGGCAACGGCTAGCAGAGGATCTTCTTGAGCATGACCTTGGCGAAGATGTCGAGCGGCTCGCGCTGACGCTCGACGCGTGCCCGAAGCAGCGCGCCTTCCCAGGCACAGAGCAGGAACTTGGCGAGATCGGCGGCGCGAATCTGCTTTGGAATCGAGCCGTCAGTCTGGCCGGCCTTGATGGCCACTTCGATCGCCTGCGTCCACGACGCATACACTTCGGCGAGGCGCTCGCGTATCAGCTCGCTCTGATCCGACAACTCTGCGCTGAAGTTGCCGATCATGCAGCCCTCGGCAAACTCGCGCTCGGCGAAGTAGTTGTTCACCGCCTCGAAATAGCGCTTGATCCGCCTTAACGGCGCGACCTTGGGGTCCGCGAGTATCGTCGCGCAGGCGCTGATCTCGGGCCAATAGGCCGCCACCACTTCGGCGCCCAATGCTTCCTTGCTTTCGAAATGGTTGTAGAAGGAGCCTTTGGGCACGCCAGCGTCCGACGTAATGTCCTGGACACTGGAGTAGTTGAAGCCGTGCTTGAGAAACAGCTTCATTGCCGAAGCAAATATGTCGTCGCGGAGACTGTGTCGGGCCATACCGGGTAGCGTCGATGAGCGCGGTCGAATCGAAACCTGTTCATCATACAAGTGGGCCAATTCTCGTGCAGTGGCGCACGTGTGCAAATACGACGCTCAAGCCGCCTTAAGACGAGCTGGGTTTTCGGGAATCGGCGTCGAACCTGAACAGGCATTTGGCGTGCCCATATGCGCCCTTTGCCAGGCGCGCGGGCTTTCGCCGGTGAGACGCTTGAACCATCGCGTGAGATGGCTCGGATCGAAAAAGCCGCTTCCGGCCGCTATGCGTTCAAGAGACAAGCGCGTGTGCAGCAACAAGGATCTGGCCGTCGCGACACGCTGAGTCATGGCCCAGCGATGCGGCGTGATGCCCGTGCTGCGCTTGAATTCGCGCACAAAATGGCTTTCGGTCACGCCACACGCCTGGGCGACTTCGGCAATGGATAACGCCGGGCGACGATGGACCGCCATGATCTGTTTGGCGCGGCGCAGCTGCCATGATGAAAGCCCGCCTTGCGAAGGCCCAGTCGTTTGGGCCGGCGGCGGTACGTCCGCGCCGTGGAGCACGACAAAATATTCGGTGTCCAGGGTGCGCACGCTGAAGAATGGGGCGCGAGTCTGCACCTGCTGCCCTTGACCCGCCAGCGTGTAAAGCCGGTCTTCGTCGATCTGGATCGACGAAAACACACGGCCGAGTTCCGCCTCGAGATGTTCGTCGAATTTCATGAATGATCTGCCTTGTCGCATGCGTCGACGTCCGTTGCGCTGCCCGGCGTGCCGTCGCCCGTCGCTGCCTCAGCGGTATCAGCGACCTCGGCGGCATCGCCTTCATCACGGGAAGCGGGCCCCCTGCCGGCAGACATCACCGCATAACCTTCGGGAAACAACGTGTGGACCGCTTCGTGAAAGTGTCCGAGCGGTGCGACGCCCCGCAGTACGACCGGGCGCATCTCGCCTTTGTCCGCCCCATTCACCTGATCGTCCGCCCCATTCGCCCCATTCGCCCCACGCGCCTCATTCGCCCGATCATCCGCCTCATCTGCCAGCTCACCCTTCCGGTTCCGCTCGGCTTCATCCGCCCCTCCATCCGGGCGGGACAACACGGTGAACGGAATGCCATCGACGCCCAGCCGCGCGGCAAGCGCCTTGTGCCGCTCGACCCGAATCGCGTGCCAGCCGATATCGAGCATATGGCGCAAGTCGTCGGCCTCGTCGGGCTGCGTCGTCGCGATACGGACCAGCGTTTCGACATCACCGATATCTTCCCCGCGCTCGAACAGCGCCGAAAACAGCGCGCGATGGACTTCGTCGAAGCGTCCGCGATCGGCCGCCCAGCTCGCGACCTCGAACGCAAGACGGCTTCGCGTGGTGAACGACGGCATACGAATCGACACGCCTCGCTCGAACGCCAGCGGGTAAATCCGCTTGGCCCACGTCTCGTGACGCGCCGGCGAATCCGGCTCGACGAGCGCAAACGGCTCGGGACGCATCTCGAACGGGTGCCAGCGAATGTCGACACCAGCGCCGTAGACCGCCTTGAAAGCGTCCAGCGTGGCGATATGAATCCACGAATACGGGCAGACATAGTCGACCCAGACATCGATACGGATCCGGTGGATACCCGTCGTCACCTGCGCTCCTTGCTCAAACGAAATGACAGGTATTGTGACAACGGTCACGCTGGCGATAAATTGCGCCAGCGCTGAAAGACTAGTTGCGTTACGTGAACAATCGACACAGACGAAGCGCACAATCGCGGTGCGAACACGAGAGCACAGCGTGTTCATGCCGCGGTCGAATGGCACGATTTTGCTGTTCCGCGCTAGACTGGCCGTGAATTCGGGCTTCAACGCCCTTGACGGTGCGTGGCAACCCCCAGCGCTGCGTGCCGCCGCCTGCGATTCACTTACTGCCCAGAGGAGCTTCCCCGATGAACAAGTCTGCCGCCGCCGAACACCGCGCCGCCGCCCTGCACACGCCGACCGACCTCAAGCCCGAAGCGACCAAGGACCTGACGGCCGCGCTGAACCTGCTGCTTGCGGATTACTTTGCGCTCTATCTGAAGACGAAAAACTTTCACTGGCACATGTCGGGTCCGCATTTCCGCGACTATCACCTGCTGCTCGACGAGCAAGGCGATCAGATCTTCGAGACGACCGATCCGCTCGCGGAACGTGTGCGCAAGATCGGCGGCAATACGCTGCGCTCGATCGGCCAGATCGGCAAGCTGCAACGCGTGCTCGACAACGACGCCGATTTCGTGACGCCGCAAGACATGCTCGCCGAACTCGGCGACGACAATCGCCAGCTCGTCACGCACCTTCGCGAAGCACACGACGTATGCGATGAATTCGGCGATGTCGCATCGGCCAGCCTGATCGAAAACTGGATCGACGAAGCTGAACGTCGTGCGTGGTTCCTGTTCGAAGCAAGCCGGTAATTCGCGGCACGCGCAGAACCAGGGCTACCTGGCGCATTGCGCAAAAAAAGAGGGCCGCTCAGAGCGGCCCTTTTAACACCATGCGCACCAACACGTGCGCACCACACACTCACTGCACACTCAACACTCGGAACACTCGGAACACTCGGAACACTCGGAACATTCGGTCAACATCGACCCTCGGTCAATCCGGGTCAAACAACGATCCGGAGTGGAAACTCGATCAACACTTGAACGAGCCTGAATGACACCGGGTCGACATCGAATCACATCCTGTCCAACATCCTGCCCCGGCTAAGGCTCATTAACGATGGTCGCCGTGCCAGCCACGATCACCGTGCCAGCCGCGGTCACCATGCCAACCGTGGTCTTCATGCCATTCGTGACGACGCCATTGCTCGCGACGCCATCCGTCGTCGTGGTAGTACCCGCCGCGATAGTCCACCGCGACAGCCGGGCCATATGCAGGACCATAAGCCGGCGCCGGCGCCGGCGCATAGACCACCGGGGGCGCCGGCGTGTAGACCGGCACGCCGATACCCAGCGACACATCGACGTGTGCCATCGCGGCACTCGATGCCACAAGGGCCGCTGCACCCATCACACCAGCAATAATCAGCTTCTTCATGTTCGGCCTCCGTTGGACCTGGTAAGTCGATTGCGTTGAGTTCACTGTATTCGCCTCACGCACACACAGGTGAAACCTTATTGAGAGAAACGTAACGCCACATTACGGTGCCGAAAGGTTTCGAAGAAGCCCTCTAAAGCGGCCCTGCACGCAGATCAGAGAGGGTTCTGCGAGTGTCCGGGTCACTACGACGCAAGGCGCCGCATGCACGATCGATGTCCAATGCCCGTGCGGCCGCCACCGGGCAACGCGTGTAACATGAAGTCACAACTCAAACGGGATTCGACGGAGCGAGACATGCCTTCAGCCGAAAAGCGCGCACGCGTACTGGTCTTCGACGTCAACGAAACGCTGCTCGACATCACGGTGCTCGAACCGTTGTTTACGCGCGTATTCGGCCACGCCGGCGTGATGCGGCAATGGTTCGCCGAGCTGGTGCTCTACTCGCAGACCATCACGCTCAGCGGTCAATACATGACATTCGCCGAGATCGGATCGGGTGTGCTGACGATGCTCTCTTCGATTCACGCCGTCCCGGTGCACGCGCAAGATCGCGAAGAACTCGTCGATACGCTGCGTCACCTGCCTGCTCACGAAGACGTCGAACCCGCCCTCGCCTCACTCACTGATGCAGGTTTTCGGCTCGCGACGCTCACGAACTCCGCGCCCAGCGCAGGACGCAGTCCGCTCGATAACGCCGGGCTGTCGCACTGGTTCGAGAAACAGTTTTCTGTCGATGAGGTCCGGCGATTCAAGCCTGCACCGCAGACCTATGGACTCGTCGCGCAAGGGCTCGGCATCGAGATGAGCCAGATCCGGCTGATCGCGGCACACCCGTGGGACACGCTCGGTGCGCAAGCCGCGGGATGTGTATCGGCATTGGTTACGCGCACGGGCAACGCGGTGCTGCCGGTCGGACCGCAATCCGACGTCGTGGGACCCGACCTTCCCTCGGTTGCGGCCCGTATTATCGACGTGGACCGCTGACCGTCGGCTCAATTCACCGCAAGACTGTCACGCTCATCGCGAGCGCCGCTCGCGTATTGCTCGACGACGGCGGCCAGTAACTCGACCTGGTGAACCGCATCCGACGCCACGGACGACGGCGACGACGCCGTCAGAACGGGCAGTGCTTGCGGCCGCCGACCGCCTTCGATCGCATCGACCAGCACCTCGCGGCTTGCGGCAATCCACGCCGACACATCTGATTCCGTTTGACCTTGAGCCGCCCGCAGTCGCGCCCGCGCAGCCGTGCCCGCCGCACGCCGGCATAGCGCCAGCGCAGTGAGCGCGATCCAATGCGCGCCCGAATGATTGAGCGTCTCCAGCCGCGCACGTTGCAGCGACGCCTCTGCCTGATTGCTCGCGAGTCCGGCTGCGCGCCGCAGCGGCTCCATTTCGGCAGCATCGCGCGCACCCTCGCTTAACGCCTGAGCGAGATACTCAAGGTTCGCGCCAAGCGCCGACGCGAATCGCTCGCGGAAATCATCGGGCTCGCGCGTTGGCCACAACAAAAAGGTCGCCGCAAAGGCGATCACGCATCCCAGCACGTTGTTCGTCAATCGCTCGACGGCGTACACCAGTTCATGAGAGCCCGGCGTCGCAAAGCCGGCGACGAGCACAAACGCCGGCGTCAGAAACATGACGAACAGACTGTAGCTGACCGGCCTCAGCGCCATCGTTGCGACGACCAACGGAAACACTGCGATCGATACGACGACGGGCGAGTGAATCAACAAACCGATCACCGCGGCAATCAAGCCGCCGATCACGCTGCCCGCCGCACGCTCGAGACTCCGCGGCCAGGTCGTTGCGATGGACGGTTGGAGAATCAGGAGAATCGCCATCGTCGCCCAATAGCCGGATGACAGATGCAGCGCACGCACGACAAGAAAACCGAGGGTCGTCGCGACACCGACGCGCGCCGCGTGACGCAGACTCATGGAATTCCATGTGAGGTTGGCGCGCCAGGCCGTGTGCGCTCGCGCGAGCGACTCCTTGATGGCTTCGACAAACGGCTTGCGTTCTGTGATCGCGCTCTCGAGTTCGACAGGCGGCAATGCGCCGACGGCGCCAAACGGCTCGCCGAGTTCGCGCTCGAGCAGCACCGCCAGCCGAACGAAGCGATCGTGCTGGCTCGCAGGCCGCATCTGCGACGCCGATGCGGCTTCCTTGCCGCTCGCGAGCAAGACCGCTTCGAGCGAGATCAGCGTGCGCACCACGCGCGCTCTCGCACGTAGCGTCGCATGCTGACGTTCGCAGGCGTCGCTCACGCCGATCAGAAACGCAAACACATGTTCGGCATCGGCCAATGCGATCAACAAGTTGGCATGGATATCGCGCAGGTCGGAACGCGTCGGCCCCACCCGCTCGATCGCAGCGCGGGCCTCTTCGAGTGCAGCACGTACCTCGCTGCGATAGTGCGCGAGATGATGGGTCCAGTCGCCGAAGTCCGCATGCTCGCGCTCGAGCAATCGTGCGCAATCGCGACACATATCGGCAAGCCGCTGAAACGCCCGCTCGATCGCTTTACGGCTCGGTTCAAAAGGATGGATCCGCCAGAACAGCAGACTCAGCGCCGTCGCGCAGACGCACCCCAGCAAATAGATGGCGCCCAGGCGTGCGGCGTCTTCGAAGTGATGCGCAGGCTTGTCGACCATCACGACGCAGGCGGTCGCGGACAGGATCGTCACTTGGGCGACCGCGGGGCCCCACACCCGTCCGATCGCGCCACCGGCCGCGAAAACAAATACCGCCAGCGCGGCGGTCGCGACACCGAGGCCCGATGAGAGCGCGGCCAGTGCGCCCCAGATCGTCGACAGCACGGCGAAGCCGGCCATCGATGCAAAGCGCATGCGGTTCGATCCGGCCGCATCGGCGAGACACGTCCAGAACGCGCCGATCGCCGCCCACGCGAAATCGGGCCGATGCAGCACGTCGCCGATCACCAGCATGCTGGTTGCTGCACAGGCTGCGCGCAACCCTTCCGACAGGCTGGTATCGGCCAAGGCGAACGTCGTCATCCAGACAGGACGATGGCGCGTCATCGCATCGCCTGCATGTAGCGCGGCGCGCTGCAAGCGACGCCTGCTTCGAAACGAGGACAACAAGTCTTGCAGGGCGCGAGGCAAACGAAACATCGGACAGTGGGTCGGCTCGGTCAAACGAGCATGGTAGCCGCAAAACAAGCGGATCCAAAAACGCATGACCGGACGGCTCGCACCCAATGGCCACGCGAATAGGTCGAGGCATGAGCGACGTCAAATGCCTCTGGCACTTCGGCCGCAAGCAAGCGCCCGCAAGTGTCGGGCTGCAAGCGTGGGCCGTAGGGCGCCGCCCTCATCCACGTCGATCGCTGCTATGACCGTGGCGTGATCACGCGGAACGTCAGGTTGATCCGCTCGCCTTCGATCTTCGGTGCCTTGGGCACGCGATGCCGCCAGTCGAGCTGCGTGCGTCCACGCATCACGAGCAGGCTGCCATGCGTGAGTTCGAGCGTATGCACCACGCGCGTCTTGACGTGCTGAAGCTGGAACGTGCGCGCCACGCCGAGGCTAACCGATGCGATCACCGGCTCGCGGCCCAGCTCCGGCTCCTTGTCCGAATGCCAGCCCATGCTGTCGGCACCGGTGCGATAGCGATTGAGCAGCACGCTGTTGAAACGCACGCCGCACGTCGCTTCGGCCGCCGCCTTGAGTTCGCCTACGGCCTTCGTCCAGGACTCCGGCTCGTTCCGGATGCCCGAATACACATAGACGGCATCCGGCTCGCCCTGCCACGCGGTCAGACGCGGAAACGGCATCATTCCGCCAGGCGTGCGCATTGAATCCTGCTTCCATGCCACTTCATCCACGAGCAGCGCCTGCAGCGCAGTCGCCCTCTCGGGCGTCAGCCAGGCCGGATACCAGTCGATATCGGGTTTCGCGATGTCGTCAAAAAGGTCGAACATAGTGAGTCGAAGGGACCGGAACCGATCGCGCGCCGTCGATGCGTGCCTGGCTCCAGGCTGCCGTGTTGCGCCCGGTGACACCATACGCCTCGAGCGCAAACCAGAAAATCAGCGGCGTGGTCGTCGCGTCATCGAGGCGCACGGGCGCATCGGACTGCGGATAGTCAGCTTCAGGCGGCCGCGAAAACAGCGCGAGCAACTCCGCGCCATGCCGGCTCGCCAGACCGAGATCCGACAGTGCCTCTTCTTCGATCAGATGAAGCAGCCGCCACGTGAGCGGCAAACCGCGCCGCGCATAGCGCCCGGCAATATCGCGCACGACACGGCGGACGTCGTCCGCAGCGCGGTCGAACGCGCGGTCAAGGTATTCGCTATCGATCATGATGTGCCCAGCCAGAGTCCGGCCCGGCGCCGAACGGCACCGGACAAATACTGTATGTTTATACAGTATAGGCGCCTTCCGGCAAAACGCACACCCCGAAAAACAAAACCCCGGCCGAGGCCGGGGTTTTGCGCATTCTGGTCAGAGGACCGCGGGTTCAGGCCGGCTTGATGTTAGCGGCTTGCTTACCCTTGGGGCCCGCCTTCGTTTCGAAGGTGACCTTCTGGTTTTCCTGCAACGACTTGAAGCCGTCGACACGGACTTCAGAAAAGTGGGCGAACAGGTCTTCACCACCGCCATCAGGCGTAATGAAGCCGTAGCCCTTCGCGTCGTTGAACCACTTGACAGTACCGGTTTCCATCTCTTGTTTCCATAACAGGGTGACTGGCGCGATCGATGTCACGGGGGTGACGCCCTGACGAGTCCGCGATGCACCGCAATGAATGCGGCCCGCATACACTTTTCCGTCAGAAGGTGATCGGCCGGCAAACTTTATAGCAAACCCAAATGGGTGGGTCAAATCAGGACAATCCCGTGTCGCCGACTCCCGACGCGACGCTGTGTCGCACTGCAATTCCGCGTATTTCGTGCAACAGCGTGTCAAGTGCTTCGGCGCAAGCGCTATAGACTCGACCTTCGTATAGGCCTTCAAACAAGGCACTTTGACGCGAAATGTAATCGCCGGCATAGCGCACCGGCTTATACAGAGTCGCGCGTACTTGTTTGTCCTTACGCCATCCTGACTCGCGCAAACGATGGCGCGGCAAGATGGCGCAAAACGATGGTGCGTTTACTCGCGTTCGAGAAACGCGAGCGTATGCCCATGCGCCAGCGCGGCGGCATGACGGTTGTACGAAGCGCGGTGCGAACAATTGAAGCCGTGGTCGGCGCCTTCATACACATGAAACTCGCTATTGGCGCGACCGGCGAACTTGGCCTTGATCGCATCAACCGCGGATTGCGGAATATGCGCGTCGAGTGCGCCGAAATGAAACTGGATGGGCACCGTGATCTTGTCGGCCGTGTCGAGGTCGTTGTGAATGCCGCCGCCGTAGTACGCCACCGCTTTGTCGACAGCGCCCGTCGCGGCCGTTTTGTAGGCCAGGCGACCACCAAGGCAATAGCCGATGGTCGCGAGCCAGCTCCCTTCTTGCGTCATGCCACGCAAGACCTTGGCCGTCGCGACAATATCGTTGACCGCAAGTGCCGGGTCGCACGCCTGCATCAGTTCCATCGCGCGCTTGCGGTCATCGCCGTCGTACGTCAGGTTCACGCGCGGCTCGCTGCGCCAGAACAAATCGGGCGCCAGCACCACATAGCCATCGGCCGCGTATTGATCGGCCACCGCACGGATATGGTCATTGACGCCGAAGATTTCCTGAATCAGCACGATGCCCGGGCCCGAGCGTTCGCCATGACGCGGCAACGCAAGATAAGCGCCGAACGTACCGTCGGCGGCCTGAATGTCGATCCACTTCGATTGAGTATTCATGGAAGGTCTGTGTCACGTTGAGGAAATAATGACCGTGCGTGCAGAGTCGAGGAGGACACTGCGAATGGCGCTGCGTGCAGCTCTGGGTGTTGCGTTGCCATGCACGGCGAGAAACATCGTGTTGAAAGGCGCGTTGGCTTGATCTGGATCATGACGTTGCGGCGATGATGCCACCAACCGCGCCACCGCGTGCAATCCCTTCGCATCCGGCCCGGACACATATCGGTGAGCCCTGAAAATACGGGCTATGGCGCGCTTTCGCCGCATGCGATCTCGCATGAACGACATCGAGACCCTTCGAAAAGAAGGATATATGGCGCCGCCATGAACATTCACAAAGACCAGTCTAGAATGCCCTTGCACGAAACCGCGGATGTTGGGGATATCCGCGCGATCGCGACGATGCGAAGTCACCTGGGTCATGCCGGTTGCACACAGGGTCAGCGGGCGGGTGGTCTGCGCTTTATATCGCTGTCTATTGAGGAGTCGAAATGAAATTCACCCAGCTTCTTGTCATTGCAAGCAGTGCCGTCGCTTTGAGCATCGGATCGGCCAGCGTCTACGCGCAAGCGAGCGACGCAGCGCCGGCTGCAGCCGCTCCTGCGACATCGAGCAAGGCAGCCAATCGCGCACTCGGCCGTGCAGTCAAGCGCGCGCTCACGAAGAACAAGCAAATCGACGCCAGCAACATCTACGTGCGCGCACGCGACGGCGCGATTCGCCTGACGGGCTTTGTGCCGGAAAATGCGCAGATCCAGATCGCGGGTGATGTCACTCAAGGCGTCAACGGCGTCTCGTCGGTCGACAACAAGCTGACGGTTCGCCGCCCCGGCCACTAACCTTCAGTACGACGCGTTGCCGGCACCGCGCCGGCACGCGTCTGCGGTTCATAGAAATAGTAGTCGGCCGAATACGGCACACGCGCAATCCGGCCCGCAGACGATGCGTTGCACGGCATCGACGGCACCACCCCACCCGACGTATGCAGGCGCTGCACATAGCGCACTTGTCCGAATACCCCCTGATTCACGATCGGCTTTGCTTCGAGCAGCAACCACGGAATTGCGCCCTTCGACGGACTGTCGACATGCGCCTTCACCGTGCCGACGATCTTGCTGCCATCCTTGGCTTCCCACGTCGGTCCGCCGTAGTGAATACCGATGCGATGACGGTCTTCTGCAAAGAGCGTCGCTTCCGGTGACATGAAGACCCAGCCGTACTGCTGTGGATCCGTGGTTGACGCCGCGCAACGATAGTTCTGGACGCCGACGCCCAGCGCCTGAAACGCAAGCGTCTGATGGGCTGGCACCACGAGTTCCTGCGGAACGTCGGTCGGGTCTGCGCCCGAATCGGCGTAGGCGCTGCCGAGGCCTGCGACGGCCGATGCGGCCACGATGCATGACGTCACGACGTGCTTTGAGACCTTCATTTGCGGCTCCCTGATCCTGTTGACGCGTTCAATTGTTAACAACGATGTCGATGACTGGCTACGGCGCGTGTCACGCGCCCGCTGCGCCCGAGCGAACAGTTCTCGGCAAACCTGGCAACGCGGCTTGCTTCCAGGACCGCTGCGTCGTCCGCTGCCCGGCACTCTCGAACCCGGCCACTCAGACCGCACCCGTGCGTGCGCGCGACAGGCACATATCGCTGACAAAACACCTGACGTGGCATCCCTATTCGCCTGCTCACAAAAAATAATAGGTACGGATTAAATTCACTATATTCATCAATCCATTTTATATATGAATTTGACGTAGTCCATCGACAGGAACAGTATGGCGCCATCGTGAGCCACGAGACCGCCATGAACACCGCCGCCACCTCCGCCCGCCCCGTCCCCGCCATCACGGACACGACCGGCGCATCCGCGACGGGAACCGCCCATGCCGCGCAAAAGGGTGGCTACGGCGTCGGGCCAAGCCCAATTTCCCGACTCGTCTGGGTGACCGTATTGACCGGCGTCGGCGCAGGCATCGGCGGCATGGCGCTCGCATTGCTGCTGCATGCGATTCAACACCTGGCCTACGGCTACAGCCTCGATCGACTCATCGGTGGTCCGAGTTTCTATGCGGGCGTCAGTGCATCATCGCCTGAACGACGCGTTGCCGTGCTCGCCGCATGCGGGCTTGTTGCCGGTCTCGGCTGGTATGCGGTCTATCGTTTCGCCAAGCCGCTCGTCAGCATCAAGAAGGCCATCGGCGCCAACGATCCGCGCATGCCGGTCGTCGCGACAGTCTCCCATGCACTGCTTCAGATCGTGACCGTTGCGCTCGGTTCTCCGCTGGGTCGTGAAGTCGCGCCGCGCGAAATCGGTTCGACGTTCGCGGGCTGGTTGTCGTGGCGTGCGGGATTGTCGGTCGAGGAAAGCCGTGTGATGGTCGCATGCGGCGCGGGCGCGGGCCTCGCTGCCGTCTACAACGTGCCGCTCGGCGGCGCCGTGTTCGTGCTCGAAGTCTTGCTCGGCACTTTCAGCCTGCCCGTTCTTATCCCGGCCTTAGCGACCTCGGTCATTGCCGCGCTCGTCGCATGGATCGGCCTGGGCGACGAATCGCAATACACGGTGCCGCACTTCGCGCTCAATGCCAGCCTCGTCACGTGGTCGGTTATCGCGGGCCCTGCGTTTGGTGTCGCGGCGTTCGGCTTTAGTCAGATCACGCAACATGCACGCAAACACGCAGCGCGAGGCTGGGCCTTGCCGGTCCTGTCCGTGATCAATTTCGCAGCGATCGGCATGCTCGCGATCTACCTGCCGCAATTGCTCGGCAACGGCAAGACACCCGCACAGCTTGGCTTCGACAGCATGATTGGAATCGGACTCGCGGCCGTGTTGCTCGTGATGAAAGTCGCGATCACCGTGAGCTCGCTGCGAGCCGGCGCCGAAGGCGGTCTGCTGACCCCCGGCTTGTCGAACGGCGCATTGCTTGCGATCGTGCTCGGCGGTCTCTGGACACTGGTCTGGCCCGGCACGCCACTCGGCGCATTCGCGATCATCGGCGCGACGGCCTTTCTGGCTTCGTCGATGAACATGCCGATCACCGCCATCGTGCTGATGTCGGAATTCACGCACATCGATCACGACTTCCTCGTGCCGATGTTGCTTGCAGTTGCAGGGTCGGTCGCAGTGAACCGTCTCTGTGCAAACTGGCTCAAGCAACGTCAGGGCACACGCAGCAACGGCTCCATCGCGCAGTCCGTCGTCGCCGGATAGGCTGGCGCATCGATTCGTATTCGATGACTGCAAAGAAAAACGCCACAACGCTGCTGGGGAAGCGTTGTGGCGGTATGCGACGGCCACCGGAGGTGCGGCCGTCGTTGTATTGCGTCTTTTAACTGCTTGTCGGACTACAGGGTACAGCGGAGACGATCTGCTGCTTAGAACGCGGTCATGATGCCGGCGAAGACGCCGGTCATGCTGTGGCCGTAGTCGGGGTTGTTCGCACCGGCACCGCTCGTCGTGTTGTTGGCGCCGTTGTAGTTATTCGGGCCCCACGAGTCGTTGCCGAGGTCGATGTTCGACGTCGAGCTGTTATGCAGGTAAGCGGCTTCCGTGTACAGGAACGTGCGCTTCGACAAGTTGTACGTCGCTGCGAGCGTGTACATCGTCGCGTTACCGTTACCGTGGTTCACGTTCGTGTGGTACACAGCGCCCGTGATCGTGGCAGCCGGCGTGACCTGCCATGCCGCACCGCCCCACTCGTGGTCAGCCGACGTCGGAGCCGACACGCCACCCGGCAGGTTCGCTGCGCTCACTGCGTCCGTACCGAACACCGATGCGTCCGACGCTTGCGGTGCGTTCAAGTGTTGGTAACCTGCCCACAACTTGACCGGACCGAGCGTGTACGTACCGCCGCCCATGATCGAGCGCGATGCCGCATACAGATTGTTGAAGTTGCCTTGCGTGCTGCGCAGTTCGTCATAAATCACGCGAACTTCGAGCGGGCCCGTTGCGTAGATCGCTTCGATCGCATCGCTACGGCCTTGACCTGCGGGCAGAACACCCGAGTTCCAGTTCGTGTTGTTCGACAGGTCGTATTGACCCTTCAACGTCAGACCGAACCACTTCGGCGACGTGTACTCGAAGCCGTTGGCGATGCCCGGCCAGTTACGACCGTGCGTCAGCGTCGAGATGGCGTAACGCTGCATCAGCTGCGGGTCGAGTGCCCAGCTATCTTGCTGGAGTTCGCCTGCGCCGAGGTTACCGAGCTTGAACGTACCGTAGTTCTCGTTCGTCAGACCAACCGTTGCGTGACGACCGAACAGAGCACCCGACGAAGTGCCGTTCTGCGTGTTGAGCTGGCCTTCCAATTGGAAGATCACGGCGGTACCGCCACCGATGTCTTCGCTGCCTTGCATACCGAACCACGAGCAGCCCCAGTCGCCGCTTTCGGCAGCGATCTTGTGACCTTGCGGCGAACCGTTTTCGTACTGGATACCGTTATCGATACGGCCGTACAACGTGACGCTGCTTTGCGCTTGCGCTGCTGCGGCGATAGCCAGCAGCGAGGTAGTCAGAACAACCTTTTTCATTACGTCTCCTCGGTCAGTAAAAACGCGGGTGGGTGGGTCCGCGAACGACGGCGCCCCAGTCCGTCGTGCTTCCGTAGATGTGAAATACCCGCTTCACATTTCGGCGCAATTTTAAGAGCCTGTTTTTGATGCGGATTCCCCAAAACGCGTTAGGGAAAACGTTAGGGATACGTTGTGTTGCAGATTGATGAAGGTTGATGTACCGAAGCGATCTAGTCAGGCCAATATGACCAGATTCAAGACTCATCCATATAAAACAATGACTTACACCACGCTTAAAATAAACGTCATAACCATAAGCAGGTGTTTGTAAATAATGAACTGGTTAAGAATAAATTTGCTCGGGCAATCATATACAGGTTAGCTTTTTTATTAGGCAGATCGGGCGTTGTGTCGATGCGACGCCTGTTTGAACCTAAATCGGCCGATTTTTAGCCGATTTACTGGTTAACCCTTGCAAGCGCTTGCATAAAAAGATCGGCCCTCAGAAGGCCATGCGGGGTCTGCATGTGAGGCGGTAACAGTTATGCGCGGCGGGCATCCGGCGAGGTCCGCGAGCGTCCCCAACGCATGCCGGGCAGCGACGCTGCCCGATTTGACGCTTTGTCAGTCAATCGCAAGTGATGAACGAAGCCACTCCTTCTATTCAGAAGATCGGCGTCGGGGCGCCCGACGCATAGTTCGATTCAGCCGGTTCCGCGTTCCGGCAGCCTCCCCCGAACCCATCCTCTGAAAGGGATTGCTCCCATGCGTATTCACAACACGTACACATCTCAGCAGAACACGTCGACGTCGAATTCCTCGAGCTCGTCGAGCCTGACGGGCCAGTCGGCATTCGCCCAGGTGCTCGCCAAGCTCAACACTTTCGTGGACGGCAGCCCGTCCGACCAGATGCGCGCCGAAGTACTTGCTCAGCTTGGCTACACGGAAGACCAGCTCAAGGCCATGTCGCCGAAAGACCGCGAAGCCGCGGAAAAGAAGATTGCCGAGCGCGAGAAGCAGCTCACGCAACAGCAGGTGCAGCAGGCCGAGCAGAAGGCAAGCGGCTCGGCAGGGCTGGCGATCTGATCACGTCGATCGACCGCATCAAACGATCACGGCCGCGAACAGGTCGGGCCGCAAGCGATCGCTGAGTGCCGTGACGAAGCCTGACTTGATCGCAGGCGTCCGCGCCCGCGGCTTGACGAGCCCGTCCGTTGCGCTCGGCCGCGACGTCCGCCTGCCGTTAGACTTCAGGCTTGCACCCCACAGGCCTGAGAGCACCCCATGAAAGTCTGTATATATGGCGCCGGCGCGATCGGCGGCTGGATCGGCGTACGCCTCGCGAAGGCGGGTCATGACGTGAGCGTCGTGGCCCGCGGCGCCACACTCGACGCCATCGGCGAGAACGGTCTCCAGCTCATCGAAGCCGGCGAGACCCATACTGTTCAAGTCAGTGCGTCGGACCATCCGTCCGATATCGGCGTCCAGGACCTCGTCGTGATCGCCGTCAAGGCGCCCGCCATGGCATCAGTCGCCGATGGCATCGCGCCCCTCGTCGGGCCCGGCACCCGGATCCTGACTGCGATGAACGGCGTGCCCTGGTGGTTCTGTGCGGGCCTCGGTGGCACATTCGCGACCCACCGCCTTGCGTCCGTCGATCCCGACGGGGCCATTACTGCCGCGCTGCCCGCTTCCCAGGTCATCGGCTGCGTCGTGCATGCGAGCTGCCTGCTCGCCGCGCCCGGCGTCGTTCAGCATCACCAGGGCAATCGCCTGATCGTCGGCAACGCGTCGGCGCAGCCCGCGTCATCCGGTGCCGGCCCCGGCTCCGGCTCCGGCGCAAGCGATGACGCGGCCACGGACGTGCAGGCCCTGCTCGCCGAAGCCGGCTTTGCCGCGGAGCGATCGGACTTTATCCAGCGGGATGTCTGGTACAAGCTCTGGGGCAATATGACGATGAACCCCATCAGCGCGATCACCGGCGCGACGACCGACCGGATCCTGAACGACGACCTCGTTCGCGCATTCGTGACGAGCGTCATGCTCGAGGCCAAGGAGATCGGCGCGCGCATGGGTATTCCGATCGATCAGCAACCGTCGGACCGGCACGCGACGACGCTCAAGCTCGGCGCCATGGAAACGTCGATGCTGCAGGACGTCAAGGCGCGGCGAGCAGTCGAGCTCGACGCACTCGTGGGCGCCGTGCGTGAGCTCGGTGCGATGTCCGGCGTGCCCACGCCGTTCACCGATGCGCTGATGGGTCTCGCGCGATTGCAGGCGAGGACGTTGGGACTCTATCCCGCCTAGACCGGCATGAAGCGGCGCCACGGCCGCCCGCGACCGGGCGGAAGAGCGACCGGCAAGGATGGACGCGACCTACGAAGGGGCGACCCGCAAAGCATGACCCGATAGAGACAGGCTCGCAAAAAAAAGCCGGCAAGAGCGCTCCCTTGCCGGCCTCTCGACGAAGGCGCGTCAGCGCCTCACGTACCCTTCCTTACGGCCTGGCCGCTGTCACGTGCGCACGCAATATCGCGTCGACATCGATCTCCCGCGCCATGGCTTCGTAACCCGCATCGCTCGGGTGCAGGTGGTCGCCGCTGTCGAACTCGGCCTTCATGCGGCTTGGATCCGACGGATCGCGTGTCGCGTCGTCGAAATCGATCACGCCATCGAATGCATGGCTCGTGCGGATCCACTCATTGACCTTCAGACGTTCGCCCTCGCCCGCAGCCGTGCCGTAATCAGACTTATAGGTCTCGTTCGAACCCATGAACGGCACCAGCGTTCCGCCGAAGATCGGCACACCTGTCGCATGCGCTTGCGCGATCAATTGCTGCATCGCGCCGATAACGTCGGCCGCCTTGGCCGACTTGTCGCCGATATCGTTGATCCCTTCGAGCAACACGACCGCTTTCAGATTGGGCTGCGTCCAGACGTCGCGTGCCGCTCGCGCTGCCGCGGCGACACCGAACATCTGCAGATCGCGATTCGTCAGCAGCTCGTTACCGGCAATGCCCGCGTTCGACACCGCGAACGTCGGGCCCTTGCGTTTCACCATCTCGCGCGCAACGTCGTCAGGGAAACGCAGGTTCTTGTCCGTCGTCGACTTGTAGCCATCGGTGATCGAGTCGCCGAGGAACACCACGGTGCCTTCCACATTGCGCGGCGCGTCGACATCGACGCCGGAGACGAACATCCAGCAACTGACCGGACGTGAGTACGCGGTGGCCGCGCCGTCGGCCGCCTGGTTGCCATCGGCGAGATAACTCGTCGCAGTAGCAAGGAAGTGCTGTGTGGCGGGACCCGTCTTCGCCGGCACGAAGATATTCACCGCGAGCGAACTCAGCGCGTGCACAGGCAGCGCCACCGCATCGCTGATGGCTTCCCCGCCTGCGGGCACGACGATGGATCCGGCACCCGCGAACGTCACTGTGCGTGGCGTGATGGACGTCGAGGCGTCTGTCCCGCCCGAGGGTGCCACAGTGACCTGCCCGACCTTCAGCGGCGTCGTACCGCCCGCATTCGACACCTTGATCCGGATACGCTGACCGCCCGCGCTCAGATAGACGACATTGCGGATCGTCTGGTTCTCGAGGCCCACATCCGACGGACATGATTTCGTATCGAATGTCGCACCCGTGGTCGGGCTGCCTTGCCACGCATTGACCCAATGTCCCTGCGCGGCACTGTGAGGCGTCGAGCTCGTTTGAGCCGGCGTCGCTGCATTCGCCACGGAAACCGTCGCGAATGCACCGGCGAGCACCAGCGTGGATAACAGCGGGAAACGGCATGCTGTCCGTTGATCCATGTCCCCTCCTTTATTAGTGGAGGGGCAAGTATCGAACGAACTCGAATTTGTCAGATTTATGAATTTGACTATGGCGATTCCGAATATTTGCGGGTGACCAGAACGCGATGACCAGATCGCGACGCCACTCAACCTCGCGCGATCTATAAAAGAGCACCCGCGCAAACAATAAAACAACGGTCGACGCGCATTTGCGTACCCGGGCGCCACCTTAGGCTTTCCTTAACCGCACAGGGTGACGACATTCCGCACTGCAACAGCCATTCCAGCCGATCCGAGGCCGATAAAAAGCCTCCAGAACTTCCGCGAATCGCTAGTGATTTCAATCCCGCGGAATCGCTTAACCGCGAGGAATATTTCGCACTCGCTAACGCCGTCCTTGCGCCCCGCTGGGAAACGCTCAGCTAGCAGAGATATTCATTGCAAGCAAGCCCGTAATCGGGGCCTTTTGTGCCGCTATTTCTCGCGTATCAACCACTAGCGCCCGAACTACACTTAAGTAACAAAAGAGGTAACCGATTTTTAGGGATCGGCGGGGAGATTTCGAGATGAATCGGCAGTTAGTGCGTATACCGCAACTTCGTACGTTCAGTACGGTTCCGGTATGGAAGTGGATCAAATGGGGTCTGCTGGTCGGCTTTTTAGTTGTGCTGGCCATTGTGGCCAAGCTTTGCCAGATCGAAATAGAAACATCGCGCTGGCAAGCACACTATTTGTCCGAGCTCACTCGGGATATTGCGTTCAAGGTTGAACCCGGGCCGAGCCCGCATATCCGGTTTCCGGCCGACGCGCCTTATGACTCGCGGCTCGGTTATGCGCAGTTACCTTCATTCCAGAAGCGGCTCCTCGCACAAGGATTTGTCGTCCAGTCACAGGGACGCAGTTCCGAGCGCATGCTGCAGCTCGCCGACAAGGGTTTGTTCCTGCCGTATGCCGAGAAGGATCAGGCCGGCCTGAAACTCTTCGACGCGACCGGGGCTCCGCTGTTCAGCATGATCTACCCGCATCGCACGTATTCAGGCTTCGATGCGATCCCGCCTGTCGTCGTCAATTCGCTGCTGTTTATTGAGGATCGCTATCTGCTCGATCCCGACCAGCCGAACCGCAATCCGGCGATCGACTGGGGACGCTTCAGCCGCGCGCTCGCCGACCAGGGGCTGCGCGTGATCAATCATCGTCAGGCGACCCCGGGTGGCAGCACACTTGCCACGCAGATCGAGAAATTCCGGCATTCGCCCGACGGCCGCACCGCCAAGCCCACCGAAAAGCTTCGCCAGATCGCATCGGCCTCGGTACGCGCCTATCTGAACGGGCCGCAGACAATGCCTGCGCGCCGCCAGATCGTCGTGCACTACCTCAACTCCGTGCCACTCGCCGCGCGGGCCCACGTCGGTGAAGTCACCGGCCTCGGCGACGGCATGGCCGCCTGGTACGGACGCGACTTCGAAGAAATCAATCGCCTGCTGATGGCGCCCACGACGCCGGACAACGTCAAGGACCAGGGGCTGGCCTTCCGTCAGGCGCTGTCGCTGCTGATCGCGCAGCGCGCGCCGTCGTACTTCCTGCGTAGCGGCTACGCTGAACTTCAGCGCATGGCCGATAGCTATCTGCGTCTGCTTGCCGGCGCCGGCGTCATCTCGCCTGCGCTCCGCGATGCGGCGATTTCCGCCCACCTCACTCTCGCAAACGCGCCCGACTCCGATACGGTTTCCGAGTACCTGACTCGGAAGGCCGTGACCTCGATGCGTTCGCATCTGATCAGCGTGCTCGACGTCCCGGGCGTCTATCAGCTCGACCGGCTCGACCTGAGCGCCACGACGACGCTTGACAACACCGTTCAACAGGCCGTCAGCGCCAAGCTCGCCGCGGCGTCGACCAAGGACGGTGCCAAGGCGTTCGGCATGTATGGTTTTGAAATGCTGGGCGCAAACGACGATCCTTCGAATATCGCCTTCAGCTTCACGCTTTACGAGCACCGGGGCGATTCGAACCTGCTGCGCGTACAGACCGACAGCGTCAACGAACCGTTCGACATCAATCAGGGCGCGCGGCTGAATCTGGGCTCGACGGCCAAGCTGCGTACGCTGACTACGTACCTGCAGATCGTCGAGGAACTGCATAACAAGTACGCTGACCTGAGTGCTGCCGAGCTCAAGCGTGTTCAGCCCGACCCGTCGGATGCGTTGACGAAGTGGGCCGTCGACTATCTGTCGCAGACCGAAGACCACTCGTTGCAGGCGATGCTCAACGAGGCAGTCGAGCGCAAGTATTCGGCGAACCCGGGTGAAGTGTTCTTCACAGGCGGCGGCGAGCAGACTTTCACGAACTTCGACAAGGACGACAACGGCCGCATCCTGACCGTCCACGTCGCGTTCCAGAACTCCGTCAACCTTGTGTTCGTGCGCCTGATGCGCGATATCGTTCACTACGAAACGATCAAGGCCGCCGGGCCTTCGGATCAGTGGCTCGAGGACCCGGCGATTCGCAACAAATACCTGACGAAGTTTGCCGATCAGGAAAGCCAGGTCTTTCTCAAGCGCTTTTACGACAAGTACGGCACGCTGAAAGCGGACGAGGTGCTCGATCAGATGCTGCATGGCGTGCACAAGTCGCCGGCAAAGATCGCCACGGTGCTGCGCAGCGTCGCGCCGGATGAATCGCAGTCGTGGTTCAACACCGAGATGCGTGAGCAGCTCAAGGGCACGCCGGCCGGTACCTCGTTGTCGGACGATCAGCTCGAGACGCTGTACGACAAGTACGGCATCGATCGATTCAACATTAACGACCGCGCCTATATCTCCGGCGTGCACCCGTTGGCGCTGTGGCTGGCGAACTACCTGCGCGCGCATCCCGGCGCCCAGTACGACGAACTGAAGAAAGCCAGCCACGACGTACGCATCCTCACCTATTCGTGGCTCTTCAAGCCGCGCTTGCATGCGGTGCAGGATCGCCGGATCAAACGGATGATCGAGCTCAATGCGTATGAGGCCATCGACCAGTCGTGGCAGGCGCTTGGCTATCCGTTCGACGATCTGACGCCATCGTACGCGGCCGCGGTCGGCGCCTCGGGTGACCGCCCTGCGGCGCTGGCGCAGCTGATCGGGATCATCGCGAACAATGGCGAATCGACGCCGACCGAAAGCCTGACGAAGCTCGACTTTGCGGTTGGCACGCCGTACGAGACGCATTTCGTGCGTGCGAAGTCGGAGCCCAAGGCCCTGCTCTCGCCGGAGATCACCAACGTCGAGAAGGTGTTGCTGTGCGACGTCGTCCAGAACGGCACCGGCAAGCGCCTTGCGGCTGGCATGGTGTTGCCCGACGGCACCGTGCTGCCGGTGTACGGCAAGACCGGAACGGGCGACCAGCGCTTCAATGTCTACGGTTCAGGTGCCCGTCTGATTGAATCGCGCAAGGTCAACCGTAGCGCCACGTTCGTGTTCGCGCTCGGCGACCACTTCTACGGTGCGCTGAGCGCAAACGTCCACGAACCGTACGCCGCGAAGTACGACTTCACTAGCGCGATGGCTGTCCAGCTGCTCAAGTCGATGGCGCCGGATCTGCAACCGCTGCTGACGCAGAAGGACGAGGCGTCGAAGACCGCCGTAAAAAGCGCAGCAAGCGCGTTAAGCACGGCGTCCGGTTTCGACAAGACAACGAAGACCAACGATTGGGAAGCGGTCGCGGACTTCAACTAAGCGTTGAGGGCGCCCGCGCCCTACGTAGGAAAGAGCCGTTCCGCTTCCGTTCCCCGAAGTCCCATGTTGCGTATCACGTGGGACTTTTCCATTCGGGTCCGACAACGCGCTTTACGGATGCAACGGCAATCCCTTGATGGCTTTGTCGATGGATTTTTTGGGGCCCCGCAAGGCGATGCCGACGAGGTCCGGGGCGCCGGCGGGCTCGGCGATAAAGGCGGCGCGATTGTCGTCGTCGTTGCCGGTTTCGAACATCGCCTTGACGAACACGGACATCGTCAACTCACGCTGATGCGCTTGCTCGAACGCGCGTTGCAGACCCGACGCATCGGCGCTGTGAATGCGGATTGGCTGGATCAGTAACGCCGAATAGTGGCGTCCGCTGGCATCTTCGTAGGGTTTGCCGATCGCGTCCGGCGCAGATGCCGCGACGCCGGTCGCAAGAAACGCCGCCACATTGAGCTTTTGCCAGGAGGCCAGATCCTCGCGCACGACGATCGCGACCTTCGTATCGAATTCCATCTCTGAGTTCCGGTAATCGAGGTATTCCTCGGAACCGTCGAGACTACCCAGTGCGACGCGGCAAGTCTGGAAGATTTGTGCGGCGTTTGCCGTACTGCCCCGGCGTCATGCCATACGCGCGGCGAAACCATCGACCCAGATGGCTTTGATCGGCAAAACACAGCCTGTGTGCGACGTCAGCCGGCGCCTCGCCCGCGGCAAGCATTCTGTAGGCATGCGTCAGTCGTAACTGGATCAGGTACGCATGCGGCGCGACGCCGAATGCTTCCTTGAACGCCCGCGTCAGGCGAAAACGGTCGACACCGCATGCCGCGGCAACGTCTTCGAGGCTGATGTCGTCATTCAGGTGATCGTGCAGATACTCGCGCGCCCGATAGGCGATCGCCGGCATGCGCGGATCGCTGCCCGCGCCCGTTCGCCAGTCCACATGCGGTACGAGTTGCCGGAACATCCCGTCGATCGCCGCGTGCCGCACGATGCGCGGGACGGGCTCCCTGAACGCTTCGAATACGTGTGCGATCGACTGCGCAAGGCGCACATCGTCACAGAGCGTCTGCGGAAAGTGTGGCTGACCATCGAGCGGCAAATCGTTCGACCAGGCCCGCATCTCACGCATCAGCCAGTCTGGCTCGATGTACAGCATCGAATACGTGAATCCGCCTTCGGACGGGCCGTGTCCGTCGTGAATGTCACCGGGCTCGATCAGCAACGCGCGGCCCGGGGTGCTCCGGATCCGCGTACGGCGGCAGTCGAACTGCTGGACGCCCTGCTCCGTATAGCCGATCAGGTAGGTGTCGTGCCAATGGGCGTCGTATGCGTGCCCTTCGAAATGGGCGCGCAACGTCTCGACGCCGGTGTCCGCATCGACACGCAAATCGACCCAGTTCTGCTCTTTCATCGAACGCCCATCCGTTTCCCCGCCGCCCGCACGCTTGCCTCAATCAGCCATTCCCGACGCAACAGTGTAGCGCCGGATGCCGACGCGCGTTTCAGGTCTTCGCAAGCCGTCCTACGCTTTAAGCACAAACTCGTCGCTCGGCCTCGCCACGAGTTGCAGCGGCCAGACTTGTTCGATCCGCGTGCCTTCATAGTGCCCCGTCCCCGGAATCTGCGAAAGCATCGCCTCGGCCATGCGCATGCCCAGCTCGCGAGGCGCCAGCGTAAAGCCCGTCAGCGCCGGCGACAGATAGGCGGTCACCTCGCCCGTCAGCAGCCCCGTCGTGACGGCAATGTCCTTGCCCGGTGTCAGTCCGGCCTCATGGAAGCGCCGATACGCGCCGATGGCCATCGCGTCGCTTTGGAACAGCACCGCCGTCGGTACGTCCTCCATCGAAACCAGCGCGTCGGCGGCGCGATATCCGCCGCGTTCGCTGAATTCACTGTGCCGCACCAGCGTCGCATCGAACGCGAGGCCGTGACGCTTGAGGGCGCGCTTGTAGCTCTTCAGGTAGATATGCGCCTGCATCGCATCCTGCCCGGGCATGACGACAGCAATCCGCCGATGCCCGAAACCCGCGAGCCGGTCGACCGCCTGCTCGGCCAGAGCTTCGATGTCGAGATCGAGCCACGCGTGCTCGCCGCCCGATTCGCTGCGTCCAAAGGCGAGAAAGGGAATGTCTTGCGTCGCCAGAAAATCGAGCCGGCTATCGTGCCGCCGCGTGTTCGACACGATCAGCGCATCGACCTGGCGGCGCCCGACAATGCGCTTGATCTGCGTAAGCTCGCTCTCACTCGAATGGCTCTGAAACAGCGCGAGATCGAGTTGATGCCGCATCAGCACGGTCTGCATGCCGTCCGCGAGCGCCATAAAGAGCGCGAGCGGATAACTCTCCCCTTGCGTATAGACCGGCAGCATGAGCCCGATCGTATCGACGCGCCCCTTGCGCAAGCTGCCCGCCGAGATATTCGGCGAATAGCTCATGGCGGCGGCCGCCTCGAGTACGCGCTTGCGCGTGTCAGCACTGACAGGCCCGCTCGAATTCAATGCACGCGACACCGTCGCGATCGACAGATTGAGTTCCTTGGCCAGCGCCTTGATGCCTACGCTCACTTGTTTCCCCTATTGTTTACCCGCATCGGGTTCACGCTATGCCTTGCTTGCCATGGTGATCGACGCCGGCGCGCCACCATTGTGCAGCAAGCTTTTCGACGATTCGACATGCAACGTCAAGCACGCCGCGTCATTGTGTTTTTGTCCGTCAGCCATTGCGATTGATCGCATCTCGCCTTGACACCTTCCGGTCCAGCGACAAGAATTTGTCGTGTCGGCGGGAAACGTTTCCATAACTATACACGCTGACATCGCTGCTGCCGAGGCGTTTTTCCCGACCCGCCGCGTAATCATGGTCTTTTTTGCGGGCTTGGTCCCAGCCTGATGCGCGTTCCGTACGCCTATTTAGGGAAACGTTTCCACAAATCTCTGTAACACGACAGAGTCAGCACGATCCAGGACAGCGCCACTCACCCTTTGGAGGAGCACATGAAGCGAACTGTAGTTGCGATCTGTGCAGGCTGGAGCCTCGCCGCCGCGATGCTGATGCCTGCCGCGCACGCCGACACACCGACCCTGAACATCTGGGCCAACGACGAACAGAAGTCGATCACGATCGATCTCGCCAACGAGTTTCAGAAGCTGCATCCCGAGATCAAGGTTCAGATCCGCCGCGTAGGCTTTGCCGCGCTCAATGACGAAACGATGCGCGCAGCGATGTCGGGCAATGGTCCCGACATCGTGACGATCGACAACCCGAATGTCGCCATGTTCGCGGCACGTGGTGCGCTCGTCGATCTGACGCCGTACCTCGCGAAGTCGAAGGTCATCGACACCCATCAGATCTACACGGGCCCGCTCGAGAATGCGACATGGGATCACAAGGTCTATGCGATTCCGCGTGAGGTCAACACGCTTGCGCTGTACTACAACGAAGACCTGTTCAAAGCGGCCGGACTCGACCCCGACAAGCCGCCTCAAACCTGGGACGAGCTCTATAACGACGCGAAGAAGCTGACCAACGCGCCCAAGGGTGTCTACGGTCTTGGCTTCTCGGCAATTGGCACTGAAGAAGGTACGTTTCAGTTCCTGCCATTCATTCAAACCGCAGACGCCAGCTGGAATTCACTCAATTCACCGGGCGCAATCCATGCCGTGCAGTTCTGGCAGAAACTGATCGACGACAAGGTTGCGTCACCCGATACGCTGACCCGCACGCAGTCCGAAGCCGCACAAAGCTTTATCAACGGTAACGCCGCGATGGATATCGACGGCCCCTGGGAACTGCCCGGCATCTCCAAGGGCGCGAAATTCAAATGGCGTGTCGCGTTGTTGCCCGTTGAAAAGACCGGCGCACCGCGCGCATCCGCGCTCGGCGGCCTCGACCACGCGATCCTCAAGACGAGCAAGAACCCGCAGCTCGCGTTCGAATTCCTCGAGTACATGTACTCGCAGCAGCCGCGGCAGTGGAACGAATTCGGCCTGCTTCCGCCGTCCAAAAACGTCGTGACGCAAAATCCGCAATGGCCGGAGGCCTACAAGGTCTTCAGCGAGCAGATGGTCTATGCGCGTCCGCGTGGCCCGAACCCCGACTGGATGCAGTTCTCGAAGGCCATCTATACGGCGATGCAGCAGGTGCTCACGCACCAGGCCGATGCGGCAACCGCAATGAAAAACGCACAAGCCGAAGTCGACAAGGTCAACAAGCTCGCCCAGAAGTAACGATGAATATCCTGACTGAACAACGCGTCGTGCGGCCTCGTTCCGTTCGCGCCACAACGACCTTCTCGCGCAACCGGTTCGAGATCGCCATGGGCTCGCTCGCCCTGCTCTACCTGCTGTTGTTTGCCGGCATTCCGTTGATCTATAACGTGGTGCTGTCCTTCCAGCAGGTCGATCTGATGAGCCCCGCGTTCTTCGTCAGGCCCTTCGTGGGCCTCGCGAACTACCTCGATGTGATGTCACGTCCCGAATCGCGGATCGTCGTCGTGAACACGGTGCTCTTCGTTGCACTGTCGCTCGTGTTCCAGATCAGCATCGGCCTTCTCCTGGCGCTGTTGTTCATGCAGCGCTTTCCGGCCGCATCGTTTTTACGCGGCCTTTTTCTTGCAGGCTGGATCATGCCGGGGCTCGTGGTCGGCGCGATCTGGAAGCTCGTGTTCGCGGGCGACTACGGCGTACTGAATCACCTGCTGATATCAGCGGGTCTGATTCACGCGAAGATCTTCTGGCTGTCCGATCCCCACTTCGCGCTCTACGCCGTGATCATTGCGAATATCTGGCTTGGCGTGCCGTTCAACATGTTGCTGCTGTCGGTCGGACTGATCGGCATTCCGGCCGAGATCTACGAAGCGGCCAAGATCGACGGCGCGGGCCCGGTGCGGCGCTTCTTCGCGATGACGCTGCCGATGATGCGTTCGACGCTAGGCGCTGTCGTATCGCTCGGCGCGATCATGACGATGCAGCAGTTCGACCTGATCGCCGCACTCACGCAAGGCGGTCCGGCCAATTCATCGCAGGTTGCCCAATACTGGTCGTGGCAGCTCTCGTTCCAGACCTTCGAAGTGGCTCAAGGCAGCGCCGTGGCCACCGTCATGCTGGTGCTCGTGCTGATCGTGGCTGTCGTATATGTCCGGTCGATCCGGCATGAAACGACTGCGTGAGTACGAGTGCGTGAGTACGACTGCATGGACACGACTACATGAACATGACCGCATGAGAATGCCTGCAATGAAAAAGACCCTGCTGCTGGTCGTCGCGCTGCTTGTGACGGCCCTCTATCTATTCCCGCTGTACTGGATGTACATCACGGCATTCAAGAGCGCGGCCGAGATGTTTCGGTATCCGCCGACCTTGTGGCCGCTCGCACCCGAGTCGCACTTTGTCGCGACCTTTGTCGACCGGCAAATGTCGACCTTCCTTTGGAACTCGTTTGCGATCGCGTGCGGCACGACGATCCTGACGATCGTGCTTGGCACGGGTGCCGCGTATGCCCTGGCTCAAAGCCAGAATCGCGTCACGAGCATCGCCATCTTCGCGGTGCTCGTGCTGCAGGCGCTTCCGTCGTCGCTGATGGTCACGCCACTCTTTACGGCGTTCAAGACACTCGGGCTGCTCACGTCACCGCGCACCGCGGTGGTCCTTGCGCAGATCTCGAAGACCTTGCCGTTCTTTATCGTGCTGTGCCGTTCGAGCTTCGTGCAGGTCCCGCGCGACCTGCGTGACGCCGCGATGGTCGACGGCGCGTCGCCCGCGGGTGCGTTCTTTCGTGTCGTCCTGCCGCTCGCCGTCAATGGCGTGCTGGTGAGCGGCATCCTCGTGTTCCTGCAGTCGTTCGGGGAATACGTGTATGCGCGCTCGCTGATTCTCGACGATGCCTACCAAACCGCGACCGTCGGGTTGTCGACATTCGTCGGCGCAACGAACACCGACTGGATCGGGATCATGACGTACTCGGCGATCTATGTGACGCCCGTGCTCGGCATCTTCATGTTGCTGCAGCGTCGCATCGTCGGTGGCCTGACGGCGGGCGCGATCAAGTAGCTCACACGAATCCACGCGTACGACGAACCTTCGCCGGCGTGCTTTACGAAATCACACAGCAGGATCACTGACCGATATGGATGCCAAAGCCAACGTACCGAACTCTTCGACCCACGCCGGGCACGCGGCGCGACTCCCCTCCACACTCAGCATCCGCGATCACGCGTTGATCTGGAAGCTCAACGATCATCAGTTACGCATCGAGCCGTGGGGCGAAAACAGCCTTCGCGTACGTGCGACCAAAGCGCGCGAGATCGAGCTGAACGAGGACTGGGCGCTCTTGCCGGCACCTGCCACAACGCCGACCTTCACCGAAGATGCGTTCTCGATGACGATCACGCACGGCCAGATCAGCGCAACGGTCGACAAGCAGGGCCGGCTCACCTTTCACAATGCTCGCGGCGAGAAACTACTCGAAGAGCTCTGGCGCCAGCGCGATGTTGGCGAAGCGTTCTGGGGTGTCGGCCCGGGCAGCACGAAGACCATCAGCGCCCTGAAGACCGAGGGGCGCGAGATCCGTCCCGGCCAGGGCGACGCATGCGAGCTCACAGTCCGCTTCGAAGCCACACACGGAGAGCGCCTGTTCGGCATGGGGCAATATCAGCAGCCGCATCTCGACCTCAAGGGCTGCACACTCGAACTGGCGCAACGCAATTCGCAAGCAAGCGTGCCGTTCGCCGTATCGAGCCTCGGCTACGGATTCCTCTGGAACAACCCGGCCGTCGGCGAAGCCGTGTTTGCAAAGAACGAGACGCGCTGGCATGCGCGGTCGACCCGACAAATGGACTACTGGATCACGGCGGGCGATACACCTGCCGAGATCCTGCGTGCCTATGCGACCGCAACGGGAACGCCGCCGATGATGCCCGACTACGCGCTTGGTTTGTGGCAATGCAAGCTGCGCTACCGCACGCAAGCCGAACTGCTCGAGGTCGCGCGCGAATACAAGCGACGCGGCATCGACTTGTCGGTGATCGTGATCGACTTTTTCCACTGGACCAATCAGGGCGACTGGCGCTTCGATCCGCGTGACTGGCCCGACGTCCCCGCGATGACCAACGAGCTGCACAGCATGGGCATTCGGCTGATGGTGTCGATCTGGCCGACCGTCGACAACCGCACAGAGAATTTCCGGATCATGCAGGAGCGTGGGCTGCTCGTGCAGACCAATCGCGGCATCGGCATCGACTTCGACTATCTCGGCAAGACGAAATTCTTCGACGCGACGCATCCCGAAGCGCGGCGCTACGTGTGGGAGCAGGCCAAAGCTCACTACGCCGACCAGGGTGTCGACCTGTTCTGGCTCGACGAAGCGGAGCCTGAATATACCGTCTACGATTTCGACAACTATCGCTATCACCTCGGCCAGGTGCTCGAGGTCGGCAATATCTATCCGGCACTCTATTCCAAGGCGTTCTACGACGGTCAGGCGGCCGACGGGAAAACCGAAATCGTCAACCTCGTGCGTTGCGCATGGGCCGGCAGTCAACGCTATGGCGCGCTCGTGTGGTCGGGCGATATTCACTCGTCGTTCGACTCGATGCGCAATCAGCTGAGCGCGGGCCTCAATATGGCCATGGCCGGTATTCCATGGTGGACGATGGATATCGGCGGGTTTCATGGCGGCCATGTCGACGACCCCGCATTTCACGAGCTGATGATCCGGTGGTTCCAATGGGCGGTCTTCACGCCGATCCTGCGCATGCATGGCTATCGCGATCCGATGACGGAACCGGCCGAGGCCTATCGCGACGGTATCGCGCAGTGCAACACCGGTGCAGGCAATGAACTGTGGAGCTTTGGTCCGGCAACGTACGACGTGTTGCTGCGCTTCCTGAGAATCCGCGAAAGCCTGCGGCCCTATGTGCGCTCACTGATGGCACAGGCGCATACGGACGGCACGCCGCTGATGCGGCCCATGTTCTACGCCTATCCGGACCAGCCCGCTTGCTGGGAGATGGATGACCAGTATCTGTTTGGTCCGGACCTGCTGGTCGCCCCCGTGCTCGAGGCCGGACAGACTTCACGCACCGTGTATTTACCCGAAGGGAGCGCCTGGATCGACGCGTTCAGCGGAGCGCGTCACGCGGGCGGCACGCGCATCGAGCACACGGTCAGCATCGATACGTTGCCGGTATTCGTCCGCGAAGGCGCGCCGTGGCTGGATGCCTTCAGGCAAGAATGACCCGTCGTTGCCGGACGTGGCCGGTGATCCGCCTGTGAGCAAGAAAAGCGCTTCCGTTCAAGCATTGTCCAAAGGCGGGCACTGAATAACCAGTGTGCGCCGCGGTCGCCCGCTCGTCAGGCGCGCCATAAATTGCCTTCAATCGCCCGTATCGGGTACGGGTCATGCTGAGTGTTCCACGACGACCGCCTCACTGTCTGTGCCGTGATCGCAGGCGGGCTCTGTCGGATCAGCCTGTTAGGAGGAAGCCATGCTTTACTATGCAGCCGTGTTTTTCGTGATCGCCCTGATCGCGGCCGTGCTCGGGTTTGGTGGTATCGCCGCGGGCGCGGCAAGCATCGCCAAGGTCCTGTTCTTTATTTTCCTGGTGATATTCCTTGTCACGTTGTTCATGGGTTCGCGTCGACGGCTATAACCGTTGATAGCCGCAACGCCAAAACCGCAGCGTATTGCCCGGAGTGCGTTGGAATCAGCATAAAAGTTTCCAAGGCCCCGGCTGAGCAAAAAAAGATCCCTGTCGGCGCAGTCACGCGCCGTCAGGGATCTTTTCTTTGGACCTCGTATTGTCTGGTGCACATGGCGAGGAATGGCCCTTGCGATCCCTAAGGCAGGCAGTGCCCTATCAACCTGCACACAGAGCAAGGAGCCGACCATGGCAAGCACGCTTTTGCCACCCGATGAGCAAACGCCGGACGCCCCCAAAGGACACGGCACCGCCGCGCTCGGACCGAGCGATTCGTCCGACAGTGGCAGCGATATGTTCGGGGCCAAGCGCCACGAATTCGATGTCGACTCCGAACTCGACGCTCATGCGCTCGAGACCGGAGAGATTGAAACGTCGAGCGACACCGACCGCTACGGCACCGGCGAGCGCGCGGCCGCCGACGGCGATGAAAACCTTGTCGAAAACGCGGACATCGAGCCCGATCGGCTCCGCTCGGAGTTGAGCACTCGCGACGTCAGCGACGAAGGGATTCCTGATCAGATCGATGAGGATGAAGGTACCGACGCCGACTTCGACGTCAATCGCTAGCGCGCCCAGATGTTGATGTTGATGCGCGTCAAAACCCGTCAAGACTCAAGTCGAGGCTCAAGTCGAGGCTCAACTCAAGACTTATGTCGAGACGCACTCACACCCGGCAACACTTCACCAAGGAGGAAACCATGATCACGGATATCGACGTGCCCCAGCGAATCGAGGAGCTCGAAATGCTGCTTGCAGGCCTGTTCGATGCCGCCAAGCGTCCGACCGTCAGCAGTGTTGACGAAGAAGAACGCCGCTATTTTCAATTGTCATGGGTGACCGCATCCAGCGCCGACACCTCGCTCGATTCGCGTTGCGCGCTGACGGTCTGCTTCACGCGCGACCAGATCGACGCGTATTCACACATGCCGACCAACGCCCGCGACGCGTTTCGTGCGCGCCTCGGTCACGACCTGATCGGCCGCTTCAACACGACCCATGCGGAAAAGGTCGATTGCAGCGATTGCTCGGTCGAATACCAGGTCCGCGATGCGTTGTTGACCAAACGCGCTTAACGGCGCGCCGTCACGCGCGAGACGTCGACCCATGACATGACGTCAACGCGTGACACGCCATGCTTAATCGTCGACGCCATCGGACACCATGACGCCCCGGTCCGCGCGAGCCTGCGCGGATCGCCGGCGTATCCCGCGAAATGAGACGAACGAGCAGATATTTGGCCTAGCAGAGTATGCAAATGCGGTGTCGATGTTAATAGAATCTTCATCGATATCACGGCAAGTCATCGCCGCGATCATCGATAACCGCTTCTGATCGGCACGCAATCGCATGAGCATCCTGCATACGTTCAACTTGAATCGGCTGACTGTGTTTGTCGCGGTCATCGAGGCGCGCTCGATCACGGGCGCTGCGAGCAGGCTCGGCATGTCGAAAGCCGTCGTCACCACGCATTTGCAGCGTCTCGAAGCCGAGCTCGGTGTTGCCTTGCTGGCGCGTACAACGCGCCAGATCAATCCGACTGATGCGGGACGTACGCTGTACGAGGCAAGCCTCGATGTGTTGCGCCGGGCCGAGGACGCGCTGGCCGCCGCGCAGGATGGCGATGCGCTGCGCGGCACATTGCGCGTAGGCACGCCCGTCGATTTCGGCGCGCTCATCCTCACGCCGATGCTCGTGGAGCTGCGTGCGCGACATCCGGACATTCACGTAGAGCTGATTTCGAGCGACCGTCGCCACGACCTGATTGGCGAAAACATCGATATCTCGATTCACTTCGGGCCGCTAGCCGACTCGACACTGCGCGCGGTGAAGATCGGCGAGTTCGAAAAGTGGCTCGTGGCAAGCCCGGAACGTGCAGCGAACCTGTCGCCAGGACTACGCCCGGAGAATCTGGTGTCGATGCCTTTTGTCGGCTTTTCCGCGCAACCCAAGCCGCTGTCTGCGTCGCTTGTGTCGACGCAAGGCGAACACGCCGAAATCACGTTCGAACGCGGCTTTGTGGCCGACACGACAGCAGCCTGTCGCGCCGCCGCCGTCGCAGGGGGAGGTATTGCCTTCGCGACACGCTGCGTGATCGCGAAGGATGTGGCCGCCGGACGGCTCGTACGCGTCCTGCCCGAATGGAAATCGCCGATGCAGGATATTCACGCAGTGATGCCGCCATCGAGATTCCGGGGCGAAAAAGTCCGCGTCTTTCTCGAGGCCCTGAAAACACATACGCCGAATGCCATTAAGAGAATATATGGCGAAGCGCTTGAACCGACCCCCGCGCCCTTTATCAATATTGCGGATCCGGCGGAATCGTTGACGCTGATTGAATCATAAAGCGCGACTTCAATGCGCTGGCGGTCAGCCATACCGCTCAATGAATTTCAATGGCCCGCCATCACCGACCCGCGCGTGAATAGGCGTTCACGGGATATTCGCCTCGCCGCTTCCGCCCGAACCGCTCACCACGCCGAACCCGCCCCGCGCCACGTTCCGGCTGCCGCAAGCCTCCCCGGCGCTCTGTCATGCGTTTCACGCATTGCAAATCACTGCAATGCCTTTCGCGTTTGATGATTTCATTCATCGCTCTACTGCATGCAATCGATTCAAGATTCTTAGTCCAGAAACGCAATATCAAATCCGCATTTACTCAATAAGTTATTCCACAAATACAGACCGATTTATAAGCCGGATTACGGACTTTTTATTAAGCCGTGAATATCCTCTCCGTAAACAAAAACAACGCCAGCGATTCGATATTCACTCCATCGATATCGAACGCAAAGCGTGACGGCAGTGCGCCGAAATGCACGCATTCTCAATGTACGGAGAACGGTTTCATGGCATCGATCATCAACACCAACATCCTTTCGCAGATCGCCCAGAACAATCTGGCGACCTCGCAAACCGATCTGACCTCGGCTGTGACGCGTTTGTCGTCAGGCAAGAAGATCAACAGCGCGGCGGATGACGCAGCAGGTCTGGCGATTTCGGACCGCATCACGACCCAGATCAACGGTCTCACGATCGCTCAGCAAAACGCCACCAACGGCATTTCGCTTGCGCAGACGGCCGGCGCGGCACTGTCGCAGATCACCGCCAATCTTCAGCGCATCAGCGAACTGGCGACCCAGGCATCGAGCTCGTCGTACACCGACGCAGACCGATCGTCGATGAACCAGGAAGTCCAGCAGCGCCTCGCTGAAATCAACCGTATCGCGTCGCAAACGCAATACAACGGCCTGAACCTGCTCGACGGCTCGCTCGGCGTCGCGACGTTCCAGGTCGGCGCCAATGCTGGCCAGTCAATCAGCGTCGATCTGTCGAATAGCGTCAAGACATCGCAGATCGGTCAGACGTCGGCAGTCACGTTCAATATGGGCACGGCCACCGGGACGAACCTGTCGTCGGGCGGCCTGTCGATTCAACTCGGCAGCGGTCAGACGTACGCGATCGCAAGCGCGAGTCAGGGCAACCAGGCCGGCCAGGCCGCCGACAGTGCTTACGCCGCGGCACAAGCCATCAACAACGCCGACATCAACGGGCTGAGCGTCACGGCGACGAACGTGCAGAACGTTTCGATCGGTGCCACGGCAACGACGGCGACGTCGCTCGAGATCAACGGTGTCGACGTGTTCGATCCGGGCACGGGCCAGACGCTCGATAGCGGCTCGATCGTCAACGCCATCAACGCCAAGACGAATCAAACGGGCGTGAGCGCGTCGATCAACTCGGACGGCACGCTGGCATTGACGGCTGCAGACGGCCGCGATATCGACATCAAGGACACCAATGGCGGCGGCGTTCTGCAAACCGTCGGCGCGACACCGACGGCGATCTCGAACGTGACGCTGCAGGGCACGGTCACGCTGTCGTCGAGTCAGGTTATCGGCTTCTCGGGCTCGAACGCCACGACGCTGGCCGCTAACTCGAACAACGCGAGCGCAACCGGCAAGGCTGTCGACTCGGCGGCTTCGCTGAGCGGCACGTCGGCAGCGAGCGTCACGATCAACGGCACGGTCGTGACGACGGGTCAGAACTGGAACGCCTCGGATCTGGCTGCCGCGATCAACGCAGCGCACATCACGGACGTGAGCGCCTCGGCGGACTCGAGCGGTCACCTGCACCTCGAATCGTTCGCGAACGCCGGCATCACCATCTCGGGCACGGGCGCCATCGCAACCGACACGGGCCTGGCCGGCACGGGTACGACGATCTACACGGCTTCGACGGGCAGCACGAGCATCGCGAACATCGACGTCCTGCATATCTCCGACGCACAAACCGCGCTGCAAGCGGTGCAGTCGGCGATCTCACAAGTCGATGCGCTGCAAAGCCAGCTCGGCGCGATCCAGAACCGCTTCTCGTCGACGATCTCGAACCTGCAGGCCGCGACGCAAAACGCGCAAAGCTCGGAGTCGGCCATCGCCGACGCCGACTACGCGTCGGAAGCGTCAAACCTCTCGCGCGCTCAGGTGCTGCAGCAAGCCGGTACGGCAATGGTCGCTCAGGCGAACCAGATCCCGCAGACGGTCCTGAAGCTCCTGCAGTAAAGCGTTAGGCCAAGTCCTGAATCCCGTCGTACGGCGGGTTCAGGACTTCTTTCCTGTTCCTGGTTCACATGGCTGCCCTTCTCGAATACGTGACCGCTTCCGCGTCGCTCGCTTCTTCTGATGTGCTGGATTCGCCCGACTCCGTCGCATCGCACCCTGTTCTCGACTTCGCCGCATTGGCCGTCTTACCGGTTGCCGTGCCGGCGCAGCATTCAAGTGCCTTGCTTGGTTCGGACGGCTCGCTGCATCGAGGGCCGGACGCGAAGGCGCAGGATGCAAGCTACGCTCGACACCGGTTCACCTTCACGCCCGCCCAACGCACGCGCGCACTGGATCGATTCGCGGCCTACGATACCCCGAGTCCGATGACCGAATCGCAGGCGCGATACGTCTTCGACGCTGCGAGTGCGTTGATCGCAACGGGCGGAGCCGGAACAGGAAAGTCACTCACGCTCGCGCGCCGCGCGCTCGTTCTGCGCGAGGCATATGGATACGAAGCGAGCACCATGTCGATGCTCGCACCCACGCGCGAGCTGCGCCAATCGCTTGCGCACACGCTAGGCAACGAGGCCGCGCGCAGGCGCATCATGCCGCGCGACGCAAACGATGCGGGTGATGCCACGGATGTCGGTGATGTCGGTGATGTCACTGCCGTTGCTGATGTCGCTGATGTCGCTGATGTCGCTGATGTCGCTGACAGAGCGTATCTGGAGCACGCCGTCGTACGCTCGTACCAGTCCAAGGCGCTCGAACTGTCGCGCGGTCTGCTGCGCCCGGGCGCGCGCCTGTTCGAATTGCTCGGTACCTCCACCGAGACGATCGAACCGATCGAAACGATTGCAACGATCGATGCGCCCGCACCTCAGACCCACGTGTTCGGTCTCACGCCAGCCGAACTCGCCGCGAATGCCCTGCCGGGGCTGTACCCAGAACTCAGCGACGCACAGCGCGCATGGCTCAACAAGCTCTTTGCCGCCAATCATGCGGCCGACCCCGTGCTCAGCGAAGCACTCGATGCCTTGCGCACCGCCTCGCTCAACACCCCGTGCCTCGCAGCCGACGACGCAGAGGTGATCGAAGCGATGTCGCGAATCGACACGGTCGAACGCGAGGATGAGCGTTTCTTCGACCGCATCGAACGCGACTGGCGCTCGGCCGGACTGTGGCCGGTCGCTGGTGTGGAAGCTTTTGAACGTCGCGATCCGCGCGCAGTGATCGATATCGACGGACGCACGATGCATGCGCATGGCTGGATCGAAGCCACACAGACCTACGTCTTTCTTGGTACACGCAGCCGGATCCGCGAGCGCCTTCTCGATGAAGCGGATGCATCGAGCCCGACGCTCGCTCACGCCAACTGGAATCGCTCGCGCGTCGTGCTGGGCCTCGCCGGCGTGCGCGTCCTGTTCTGCAACACGGTGAGCCAGCTGCAGCAACTCGCGCAACAGATCAAATACCTGTCGGCACAGCGTCTCAAGGGATCCGGTGCCTTCATGATGATGGCGCCCGCCGGACACGTGCTGAAACCGATTGTCGATGTGCTCTACGAGATGGGCGCGTTCGCCGAGCATCTCGATCTCGACCCACGGGATATCCCGGGCGACACACCGCTCGGCACCGCGACTTCGCGGTTTTTCACCGCGCTGTACGACGCTTTCGATCGCGACAATATCGAGTCGGCTCCGCGACTCATGCGCAAACTCGCCACACGAGGGGAATGGCTCGATCGTCTGACGCCTCAGGCACTGCGTTGCATGCAGCATGTGTTCATCGACAACGCCGAACACCTTTCCCCGCTTGCTGCACGTTGGATCCGCAGCATGCATGAACGTCTTGCGGTCATTGGATCGGCGGACGATGCACCGTCGTTGCATGTCGTCGCCGATCCGTCTCAGGGTGGCTTTGGCGCGCAAGGCGCAAGCGTCACGTTGATCGAGCAATTCGAGAACGTCTACCCTGGCGTGTGTCGACGCGACGACCTCTTCGAGACGCTGTTCCAACACGACGCGCGCATTGTCGATACGGCGCGAGCGCTGACGGGTGCGCAACGCCGCAACACACTTCCTGCCCAGCGCGCGACGCTGATTTCGGCGCCAGCATCCATCGACAACGCACGCACGCCCGATGGCAATCTTCGTGAGATCGACCCGACCCGACGTGGACGTGCGCGTGACAAAGCAAAACCGTTCTTGCTGGTCGAACGCTGCGCCCCCTCAGAAGCCATCGATATCGTGCGCGCACTGCGCAATCGAGCGGAGCAACGACACCAGGACGCCGGTCAGATTTCCTCAATCCCGCATAGTGAGCAGGCGAGTCATCATTCGGCGATTCTCGTTCTGGCCCACGCACTCGACGAACCCGTCTTCACCGCGCTGAGACGTGCTTTCGGCACGACTCCGAGAGAACAGATTGCATTCGCAACCTGGGCGCAAATGTCCGCATTCACGGCAAATACAGTTGTGCTGGTCGGCGATTGCGCGCCATCGGGTACGCATGCTCTTCGCGAAACGTTTTACCGCGCAGCAGGCATCGAGCGCAGCTATGACGATATGCAGCGCGACGAAGCCAACCGGCTTGCATATACAGCACTGACGCGTGCGCACCACCGATGCATATGGATCGGCAACCCCTATACCCACGGCACGTTCCTTCGTATCGCTAAACGAAGCCGCACGTGCATATGCACGAATGGAGCCAGTGCAATAATCTCGATCAGCGATGGGGATGCGAGCGAACGAACAGTGTTTTCGACATGACGCAGCTACTCGCGCAAGCCAAATGTAAATAAAATCTCATCTACCCTCAAAGCCAGCGCTCGACTGCGTAGCGCGTATCTGGATCACGGCCGCGCTCCACGCGCATCCGTCATTGGCATGGATACACAGGGTTTCGGTCGCCACGCGCTACCGATCAGTATCCGCGGAGAGAATCATGGAAGTGAAATGGATCGAGGACTTTCTGGCCCTCGTTCAGTACAAGAGCTTTTCCCGCGCCGCCGAGGCGCGACGCGTCACCCAATCAGGCTTTAGTCGCCGCATTCAATCGCTGGAAACGTGGTTTGGCGCCGAGTTATTCGATCGAAGCACGTTTCCTCCTGTGCTGACCAGCGCAGGCAGCGTATTCGAGGACCTCGCCGAAGATCTGCTTGAACGGCTGCACGACGCACGCACCGTCGTGCGCAAGCAGCAACGCATGACCGGCCATGCGCTACAGATCGCCGCCGATCAGGCCGCATCTGTTCACTTTCTGCCAGACTGGCTTCAGTCGTTGCGCGTACGGAATGGCGATGTCCGTGCACGCGTCGTGCCCTCGTCGCTGCATGACGCCGTCGCTTCGCTGGTGAGCCGCAATAGCGATTTGCTACTCACGTATCTGCACACCCCGACGCCGATCCAGCTCGATGCCGCGCGCTACCCGGGACTGCTCGTCGGACGCGATGCCTTGCTTCCCGTCAGCAAGCCTTCATCGGACGGATCTCCGCTTTACCGGCTGACGTCGGCCAATCGCGCCTCGCTGCCCTATGCCGCGTATGCGAAGAGCGCGTACTTCAGCCGCAGCCTCGAAACGCAGTTCTCGAACAGCAGCCTGTTGTCGTCGCTCCAGCCACAGTACGAATCCGAATCGGATGAAGTGCTCAAGCGATTCGTGCTGAATGGCGCGGCACTCGCGTGGCTGCCGCGCAGCTCCGTCAAGCACGAACTGGCGACAGGCACGCTCGTCGAGGCCGGCGATGCATCCCACACCGTCGACCTCGAAGTCCGCTTGTATCGTGATGCCCTGAACCGCGCCGAACTTGTCGACAAGATCTGGTTCTCGCTCGCGTCGGTGGACTAGCTTACTTCGTGACTGCGGCGTCCTTCTCCGCAGTCTGAGTCTGACGTGCCGGGACTAGCGCGAGCAGCAAGTTGAGCCCTTCGGTCAGCGTCGGGTGTGCGATCGGCGCATCACGCAGTACGGTGTACGGCACCTTGCCGAGCATGGCGATCTGCACCGTCGACACGATTTCACCCGCTTCGCTACCCAGCATGGTGAAGCCGAGAATCTCATCCGAATCGGCGGCGACCAGCACCTTCATAAAGCCACGGGTATCCGAGTTCGTCCGCGCACGCGGCACCGCCTTCATCGGCAGTGTGGCCACGCGCACCGCAATGCCCTTTTGCGCGGCTTCGGTTTCGTTGAGTCCAACGCGGCTCAGTTCCGGTTCGATGAACATCGCATACGGGATATCGCGCCCGCGTGTCGTCTTCGATCCGCCCTTGAGCTGCGAACTCAGCACACGATAGTCGTCGAACGAGGCATGCGTGAACATCGGCGTGCCGGCGACTTCACCGATCGCATAGACATTCGTCGCAGACGTCTGAAGCTTGTCGTCGACCTTGATGATGCCGCGCTGATCCACCTCAACACCTGCGATATCCAGACCGATGTCCTTGGTATTCGGTACGCGACCCGTTGCAACGAGAATATGCGACGCTTCAATCGTCTTTCCGTCGCCCAGCGTCACCGTCACCGACTGACCTGAGCGCCCGGCCACCCACACGATATCGACGTTCGTACGGATATCGATACCGTCTTCCTTGAGCGAATCCGCAATCGCCTGGCTCACATCGGCATCTTCGCGGACCGCAACGCGCGACTCGCGTTGCAGGACCGTGACACGCGCGCCCAGGCGATGCACGGCCTGTGCCATTTCAAGGCCGATATAGCCACCGCCGATCACGATCAGATGCGAAGGGACATCTTCGATTTGCAGCGCTTCGACGTGGGTCAGCGGGTCGGATTCGCGCAAACCCGGAACTGGCGGCACCGCAGCGTGGGTGCCGGTGTTGATATATACGCGATCGCCCTGGATCACGCGTGTACCACCATTGTTGAGCTGAACTTCGAGCGTACGCGGTGCGATAAAGCGGCCATTACCGAGCACGAGATCGAAGCCGGCTGCCTTGAAGCCGTTGAGATTGAGTTCGACCATGCCGTCCACAACACCCTGGACGCGATCGCGCACCTGCTTCATGTTGACGCGCGCCGGACCGACCTCGATCCCGTACGCCGCCGCTTCATTGATCGCATGCGCGACACGTGCGCTGCGGATCAATGCCTTTGTCGGAATACACGCGACGTTGATACACGAGCCGCCGATCATGCCGCGTTCGATCACCGCGACGCGCTTGCCTGCCTTGGCCAGTTCCGTTGCAAGCGACTTGCCGCCTTTGCCGCCACCCAGAAATACGTACTCGAATTGTTCAGCGTTCTGCATGATTCACTCCGTAGTCATACACCGTGTCCATGCGGCGCGCGCGTTACGCTTCAGCGCGAAATTCTTCTGCGGGGTATATCGCCCGCTCCACTGCACTGCGCCGCTCCATGTATGCACGATACGGCGCGAGTTTTGATGCCGGAATGCGATATCAGCGCCATTTCATGCTCAAACGTCTCAAGCTCGGCGGACCGCTGGTCCGCCCAATGCCAGCCTGTAAATCCAGTCCGCCGATAGGCACCGATGGCCAGTTATGGCCATCCTTAGCGACCCTTCGCCACCCTCTTGGCGCCAGCCACCCTGGCCACCCTGCCCATAGCCGCCTATCACCATCCAAGGCCGCTTACAGGACTAGTGCGTTTTCATGAATAGTCGACGCGCCGATGAAAAGTCGTCGCCGAAAGCCTGCGGAGGCCGCTTGCTAAGGCCCGTGAAGAGTACGACGCGTTGAGCGCCCACGCAGACCGTCAACGGGGAATTTCATTCCCCTTGCCGTGGGCTAGTCTTCGCGCAACGTGCTACGGCACAGCGATGACGAAGGGTCGCCATCGCGCTTTAGCCATCTACTTGAAGGTTGCGCAATCATGGTCACGTCCACACAGACACCGGCGTCGTCACCCATTCGTGTCGGCATTGTTGGGATTGGAAATTGGGCTCGTCACGGACACGTCCGCGTGCTGAAGCTGCTCCCGCAATACGAACTCACGGGCATCTATAGCCAACGCAAGGAGGCGGCAACGCAGGCCGCCAAAGAACTGGGATTCAAATTCGTCGCGGACTCTCTCGATGAGCTCGTCAATCATCCGGATATCGATCTGGTCATCGTGCTGACGACCGCGCCTCAGCATGAGGAAGGCATTCGCGCCGCAATCGCCGCGGGCAAGCATGTGTATTCGGAGTGGCCGCTGACCACCAGCACTGCGACGTCGCGTTCGTTGATCGAAGCGGCCAACGCCCGCGGATTGCGTCACGTCGTGGGGCTTCAACGACGTCTTGCTCCGCACAACCGGTATCTGCGCGATCTGCTGGCACAAGGCTTTGTCGGCAAGCTGCGCTCGGTACGGATTCACGTGAGCATGAACTACTTCCAGGCGCTGCGTCACAACGCGTTGCGCTGGACCATTCCGGAAGAAAACTTCTCGAGCGTTGTCGCCATCTATGCGGGACACTTCCTCGACATGCTCTTCGAAGCAACAGGCTGGCCGCTCGACGTGTCGGCACTCAGCATCAGTCAATTTCCGAAGGTCACGATCAAGGAAACCGGCGAAGTCTTCGATTCGACGGCACCTGATCAGCTCGTAATGGTTGGCCACCTCGCGAATGACGCGGTGGTTTCGGTGCATATCGAAGGCGGCAAGCGCAACGGCTCGGGTGTGCAGATCGATATCACGGGCGACGAAGGCGATCTGCGCATCACGAACACATCGGCATTCGGCGATGTGGGCGACGACTACCAGATCGAAGGCGCACACGGCGACAACCTTCCGCTGGAGCCGATGCTCGTGCCGTCGTCTTACGACGTGCTTCCCGAATCCGACCTGCCTTCCGCGGTGCTCGAACTCGCGGAGCTCTACGCCGCCTATGCCGCCGACGTCGCGAACGGCACAAAGACCGCCCCGACCTTCGACGACGCCGTGCGCATGCACGAGCTGCTCGACGCGGTCGAGCAGTCGACGAAAACGGGGCAGCGGGTTTCGTTGGGTTGAACGCGCGGAGCTTTTCAAAAAACGCTCACGCCGCCTGATTAACGGTGGAAAAGGCGGTGACGGCACGGATCCGGGCGGCCATTGCGTCTAGACTGCTTGAACTGCTCGTTAAATCGAGCGCAAATCAATTGGCGAACGATTTAACGAGCATGAAAGTCAACCAAGCTGCCGCCCTCTCACCACGACTTCTTGACGAAAGCAAACGTCTCGGCGCATTGCTGGCACGCTTGCGAATCGCACGCAGCGTAAAGCAGAGCGAAGCTGCGCTTCGTGCCGGCCTGTCGCGAAACACAGCCTACCGCATCGAACATGGCGATCCTGGCGCAGCGATCGGTCAAATAATGCGATACCTCGACGCCATCGCGCCCGGCATGTCGCTCGGACTTCTCTATTCTGAAAAGGATCCCGCACTTGCGGCCCTCGCAATGCGCGAACGCAGATCTCGCGTGCGCGAGCTCACCGCAGCCGAACTAATGGAGCTGAACTTCTAGATTTTGATTCGCTAAAAGAAAAACGGATGACACATCTGTCGTCATCCGTTTTCTTGCGTCGCTTCTACCGACGTGCCTCAAAACCGATACGTCACACCCACCTTCACGATCGGATAAACACGCAGACGGTCGACCTTGTCCTGCAGGCTCGCTTCTTCCGCATTGACGTTGGCCTGACCTGCAGCCGCGACGATGTCGGAGGGCACGTCGTAGTCCACATGCGGACGGCCGAACGCGACGCCTGCGTCGAAGAATGCAGACAGGCCCTTCGATTGCGGGCTGTGACCGAAGCCGAAGCCCACGTACGGACGCGCCGTCGGGAATTTCGCCTTCGCGTGGATCGTCTCGCCATTGGCGTTCACGGTCACGCCGTTGATCGTGTACGTGCCCGACATCGGGTTTGCATCGGCGTCGATGTTGTCGCCGCCGAGCAGCACGCCCGCTGTCACATGGAACGGCACGATCGATGGCGCCGGGAACAGGTCGACAAACAACCCGCCGTGATACAGATTGAGCTTCGCGTCGTAGTTGACGTCGCCCGACGTGAACGAATGCGACACGCTGAACCCGTCGAATTCCGCGCGTACGTTCGCAAACGACGTCACCGAGTAGGCATAACCGATACCGATACCGTCAGTCCCTACGCCGCCGTAAATTTCGTGTGCTTGCGCCACCGACCCCACGGTGCACGCCAGGCCCGCGACCACTGCAAAAACCAGTTTCCTCATCGTCCATTCTCTAAAGGTGTGTCGAATGCCCTCGAGTCGTCACGGGTCAGGTCCAAAACCGTGTGTATCTTCGACTCATGCATTTCCAGGGCTCAGCAAGTGGCTTGATTGCGTGTTGTGTCCACCCGCCTTGTTATCGGCAACGCTTTGGAAAAAAAGAGGGCCGCAATCATGCGACCCTTGTTCCGCTTTCCTTCCGCTTGGTTACCTGCGCACCGCTGTCGTAGTCAAACCCGCATGGGCGCTTGCGATCCCGAATGTTCAGATGAAAGCGGGCCATCAACGTGGCCAGCCTGCTGCACATCCTGAGCTTGCTCAACACCTGTGTTCTGCCACACCGATGATGGAATGCCCACCTCGCCGTCGAACAACCAGCGCGCGGTGCGCAGCAGCGCGGCATCGGTAACTTCGACATCGCCTGCAGCGTTTTCACTGACCTGCAACTCGACGGTGAACTCGCCGGTCGGATGTCCGACCGAGACGCGTTTGCGCGCACCCGGCGGCACGCGGGCAATGCCATCGCATACGGTGCCCGCCATGACGGCCGCCGTGGCAACGCTTACCGCACCGAGCACGCCGATCGACGCATGGCATCGATGTGGAATGAATGACCGTGTATTGATTGTCACGCCCACCTGATCATGTAACGGTTCCGAGATCAGACACATTTTCGGAACGGTTCGCTCGGCGACGTCGCCCAGGTTCATCATCGGGCCTGCCTTCAGACGGATCGACTCGACACGCGCTTTGAGCGTCGCATCAGCATCGAGCTGTTCGCGCGTTTCGTAGCCCGACCGATCCAGATCGCGCGCACGCAGCAAGACAAGTGGCATGCCGTTGTCGATGCATGTCACGCGAACGCCATCGATCTCGTCGATCAGCGATCCGGTCGGTAACAAGGCGCCACACGTGGAGCCCGCCGTGTCGCGAAAGCTCAATGCGATGGGCGCGGCCGTACCCGGCACGCCGTCGATACGCGCATCGCCTTCGTATTCGACGTAGCCCCCGGGGGTCGGTACGGTGGCGATGGCGATTTGCTGCGTGTTGACCATATGTATCGCAACGCGCGTCTGCCCGGATTGCGCGGGCACGAGACCGCGCTCGATCGCGAACGGACCGACCGCGGCGAGCATGTTTCCGCAGTTCTGCCCGTAATCGACACGCGCCTCGTCAACGACCACCTGAGCGAACAGATAGTCGACATCGGCATCTGCGTGCTTCGACGGCGAGACGATGGCGACCTTGCTCGTCAGCGGATCCGCACCACCGACGCCGTCGATCTGGCGTCGGTCGGGCGAACCCATCACGGCGAGCAACACGCGATCCAGCTCGGCCTGGTCGGCAGGCAGATCGGACGCCAGGAACACGGCGCCCTTCGATGTGCCGCCTCGCATCAACATGCATCGAATGCGGGTCTGACGATGCACAGACGTATTTCGCATGCCTGATGGGCCTCCGGATGTTCCGCGTCATGTTCCGCGTAGGGATGCGGATATCACTCGATTCTAGGTGCCAGAGCGGGGCGCGAGCCTACGCAATCTGTGCGAGTACCGTTCCGTTTTACTTATTGCGCCTCTTCGTCGAGAGGCTCGATGGTCCGCCCCGCCTCGTCTTCGCGCATATCGGCGACAACGGCGCGTATGGTCTCGAGCAGCAGCCGCACAGCCGGCGCGGGCACCGAATCGGCACGCAGCGTCAGACCAATCTTGCGTTCCGTGCGCGGCAAATGAAGCGCGAGACGAACGATATCGCCCGATTCGATCTCGTGGCCAAGTTGGTGAGCCGACAGCGCAGCGAGCATATTCGAGCGGGTCAGCACACCGCGAATGATCGCGAGATCGGCGGTTTCGACCGCAGCAGGCGGGATATCGAGGCCCTTCGCCGCAAACAGGCGTTCGAGAATCCGCCGCGCCGGTGCATGAACGCGCGGCAGGATCCACTGCTCGCCCGTTGTCTGACTCAGCTTGAGTGAGGCCTTCGCCGCAAGCGGATGGCCGCGACGGGCCAGCACAACCATATCCTCGATCCACAGCGATTCGACGACGAGTCCGCTATCGGCAGCCGGTTCGCGCAATGCTCCAAGAATAAAGTCGATGTCTCCTGAACGAAGCTTCGCGCAAAGCAACTCGTACGCGCTTTCGTCGGTCACGATCATGATGCCCGGGTGTTCGCGGCTAAGCCGCGCAATCGCTTCCGGCAGGGCAAACGCACGCCCGAGCGGCAACGCGCCGACATGCACGACGCCGAGCACCGTACCGTGCAGCGCAGCAAGGTCTTCCGGGATCCGGCGCAGCTCATTGAGGGCGCGCTGCACATAGAGCGCGCAGGTGTCCCCGTTCGCTGTCAGCGACAGCCCGCGGCCGCTTCGGTAAAACAACGGTGACCCCGCCCCCGACTCGAGTGCGCGAATCGCGATGCTGATCGCCGGCTGGCTCACGTCGAAGGCACGCGCGGTGGTCGGCATATGCCGGTCGCGGGCGAGCCCCACGAAGATCTCAAGGCGCCGCGTATTGAGCAGACACGACGCCACGCCAAGCGTCGCCTGCGCCGGCCCTGCCTGTGCTTTGGGGATCAACAGGCGTGTGAGCGTCTGAAGCTCGTTAAACACACGCTGCGCACGTTCGGCGACGCAGCGGCCACTGGCCGTGGGCAACATGCCCGAAGGCGTACGTTCGAACAACGGCGCGCCGAGCATGTGCTCGAGCTCGTTGAGAGCGCGGCTCACCGCCGATTGCGCCTTGAAGACCTGCTTGGCCGCGAGCGACGCGCTGCCCGTTTCGATCACGTGCAAAAACACCTTGAGATGCGCAAGGCTCAAAAGGGTCAATGTCCCGTTGTCTCGTTCTTTCCGTGCTTTCATGGCGCTGCGCAACCTGAAGTGCCCGATTTGCCTTGAGTGTAGCGACGCCTGGGCCGTGTAATCAAACGCTGCGGCATCACTGTCGGGTCGGCGCCGCACTCCACTCCGGACAGCCTTGCCAACTCATGCAAGAGCGTTCTGTTTTTCTTATCGGCGGATCCAGGCCAACGCAGGAAATTGTGACCTGCGGCGCGCCCGTCAATGAACGATCAACTCAATATCCTTCCTTCCAGTCGATCAATTTAATTTTTACTTTTCAACGACTTACATAATTTTTCCCAAGCAGACGAAGATGCAGCACAGGCAAACATTGTCCTGACATCTCCCACGGCGGCATTAGCAGTTTTACTGATCGATCTGCCAAAACGCCTCCCCTCGCCCCCTACCCGTACCCCGCCAACCTCTCTATATTCGGATCCATGGACAACGGCCAGCAGGAACGCAGCAATGGCAAGGATTATTGGTGGAATCGGCACGTCGCATGTGCCAACGATTGGCGTGGCGTACGACAAGGGCAAACAGAACGATCCGGCATGGGCGCCGCTCTTCGACGGCTATAAGCCGGTTGCGAAATGGCTCGCGGACAAGCAGCCCGACGTGCTGCTGATGTTCTACAACGACCACGCGAATAGCTTCTTTTTCGATTGCTACCCGACGTTCGCACTCGGCGTCAGCCCGACTCACGACTTTGCCGACGAAGGTGCGGGCCCTCGCCCGCTACCGCCGATCGCAGGTCACCCGGAACTGGCGGCGCATATGGTCGACTGCCTCGTCAACGACGAGTTCGATCTCACTGTGTTTCAGGAGCGTCCGCTCGATCACGGCATCAATTCGCCGCTCGGCCTGCTCTGGCCGCACGACGGCGGATGGCCCGGCGCACTGATTCCATTCGAGATCAATGTGCTCCAGTATCCGCTGCCCACCGCGGCACGCTGCTACAAGCTCGGCCAGGCGATTCGCCGCGCGATCGAGAGCTTCCCCGAAGATCTCAAGGTCGTGGTCGTCGGCACGGGTGGTTTGTCGCACCAGGTGCACGGCGAACGCTCGGGCTTCAACGATGAATCGTGGGACATGACGTTCCTCGACCTGATCGTCAACGATCCTGAAGCCCTCGCACGCATGAAGCACGCGGACTACATCCGCCGCGGCGGCGCCGAAGGCGTCGAAGTCATCATGTGGCTCGCCATGCGCGGCGCGCTCGGCGGTGCCATTCAGGAAATGCATCGCAACTACTACCTTGCTACGAGCACCGCCATGGCCGTCACGATCTACGAGGCCGCCGAGGCGAAGGAGGTCGCAGCATGAATCCGCAGCTTGAAGGTCTCGAAGACCTGCCCGGTACCTATCCGTTCGATGTGAAGCAAAGCATCAAATGTATCCGCCTCAATCGCTTTTTCTGGCGACTGCGCGAGAAGGCATCGCGCGACGCATGGCTGGCGAATCGCTCGGCCGCCTATGACGAGGCGCGGCTGACCGAAGAAGAGCGGCGGCTCGTCGATGCCGCCGACTGGCTTGGGCTCATTCAGTACGGCGTCTGCTTTTTCGTGCTCGAGAAATTCGCGCGTGTCGTGGGCATCACGAATCTCGGTGTGTATGCGTCGATGCGTGGCGAGACGCTCGAGGCGTTTCTCAAGACTCGACGCGTACCGACCGCGGTGTAAGGCCGCGCCAACGACGACGCATCGGTATCGAACAACGCCGCGAGCCGATCGGCAGGCGGCGCATGCCGGCTCGTTGACCGGTCGTCGAAAGACGTCCGCGATCCAGCACCCGAATACGTACACCGCCCCGTACGGACATAAATCAAGCCGGATGCCTCAAGGCATACCGGCACAGGAGACAGACATGACATCCCCCGCCATCAACATCAAGTCGTATATCGACGAGCGCCCCGTCAAGGGTTATCAGTGGCTCGTCCTCGCCCTCTGCTTTTTTATCGTGATGCTCGATGGCATCGACACGGCCATCATGGGCTTTGTCGCGCCGTCGCTGATGCATGAGTGGCAGATCTCGCGTGCAGCCTTTGGTCCCGTCATGAGCGCGGCGATGTTCGGCCTTGCGGTCGGTGCGCTCGTCGCCGGTCCGTATGCGGATCGCGTAGGTCGCAAGCGCGTGCTGATCGGCTCGGTATTTCTGTTCGGCCTGTTCAGCGTCTGCTGCTCGTTTGCCCAGACGCCGACGCAACTGATGACCCTGCGCTTTCTGACCGGACTCGGTCTGGGAGCGGCGATGCCGAATTCGACCACGCTGCTCTCGGAATACATTCCCACGCGCGTGCGTTCGCTGCTCGTGACGATCATGTTCACGGGATTCAATCTTGGCTCGGGCCTCGCGGGCTTTATCGCGTCGTCGATCATCAGCGTGCACGGCTGGCGCGGCGTGCTCTTTATCGGCGGGATTCTGCCGCTCATCGGCGTGCCGTTCCTGATCTGGCTGTTGCCTGAATCGGCGCGCTTTCTCGTCGCACGTCAGCGTCCGGCAGCGCAAGTCTCGAAACTGCTCAATCGCGTGTGCGGCAGCCGGTTCGATGCGAACACCACCTTCACGACGACTGAGCCGGACACGGGCGGCAAGGCCCCCGTTCGCGTGCTGTTCAGCGACGGCTATGCCTTCGGCACGCTGATGCTCTGGACCACCTATTTCATGGGTCTTCTGATCATTTATCTGCTCACGGGCTGGCTGCCGACGCTGATCAAGGATGCGGGCTACCCGATCGAAAAGGCGGCATCGATCACGGCCATGTTCCAGATCGGCGGCACGGTCGGTGCGATTCTCGTGGGCTTCGCGATGGACCGTCTCGATCGCAACGCCGTGATCGGCATCGCCTATGTGCTCGGTGGCATCTTTATCTTCGCGCTCGGTGCAGGTACGTTGAGCTCTGACTGGCTGCCGCTGCTCGTGACCACCGCCGGGTTCTTTATGAGCGGCGCACAGACCGGCCTCAACGCACTTGCCCCGACCTACTATCCGACGCGCGTACGTGCCACCGGTGTGAGCTGGATGCTCGGAATCGGTCGATGCGGCGGCATTCTCGGCTCGCTCGTCGGCGGTGTGCTGCTGTCGATGGGCTATCAGTTCAGCGTCGTGTTCTCGATTCTGGCGGTGCCCGCGCTGCTCGCGGCGACCGCGATTATTCTCAATCGTGTCGCGGTTCGATTCATCACGTACGAAGTGAATTTCTAAACGCAGCCTGAGGCGGGCCCGATCGAGCACCGTTCGGGCCGAACCTTTCGCGCTACACTGAGCCTTTCGAAATTCAAGGGCTCATTCCGTGGCCAAGACGTCGACGATTCGCGACGTAGCCGAGCATGCCAACGTGTCGAAGGCGACGGTGTCTCGGTATCTGAACGGCAGCCTCACCCTGCCCCCCGACACCGCGCAACGCATCGACGCGGCCATCGTCGAACTGAACTACCGTCAGAACAGTCTCGCGCGCCGCCTGAGCCTTGGGAGCAGCGAGACCATCGGCCTCGCGATGCCCGACGTCGCCAACCCGTTCTTCGCCGAGATCGCGGACGAGGTCGAACTCGCCGCATCGGAGCGCGGCTTCGGTCTCTCGCTGTGCATCACGCGTAACGAACTCAAGCGCGAGTCGCTCTACCTGAGCTGGCTCGACACTCAACATCTCGACGGCCTGATCCTGGTTTCGAATCGCCCCGATGACGGCTCTCTTCGCGAGCTGATCGGCAAGCGACGCAACATCGTGCTGATCGATGAAGACATTCCGGGCACCGACGTGCCCAAGGTCTTCGTCGATAACGTACAAGGCGGCTATCTCGCGACGCGGCACCTGATTCGCGCGGGCCACACACGCATCGGGCATGTGTCAGGGCCGCAGACACTGTTCACCGTGCAGGAACGTTTCGAAGGCTATCGGCGCGCATTGTCCGAAGCCAATCTTCCGTTCGACCCCGACCTCGTCCGCTTCGGCTCCTATGAACGCCACTTCGGCGAAGCCGCGCTGTGCGAACTGCTCGCCCTCGCCGACGCGCCCACGGCGATCTTTGCGTCGAGCGACTACCTCGCGGTCGGCATGCTCGAGGCACTCCGCGACCGCGGCATCGAAGTCCCCCGCGACATGTCGATCGTCGGCTTCGACGACATGGAATTCACCAGCCTGCTGATGCCGCCGATTTCGACGCTCCGCCAGTCCGCGCGCGATCTCGGGCGCAAGGGCGTCGAGATGCTGCTCGCCCGTCTGGCGGGTGAAGCCCCTTCCACGGTTCATCGCCTTCCCGTGCGCCTGATCGAGCGCGCGTCTGTTGCACCGCCGCGAAAATAGCTCGATTTTTGAAATCGTTGACAGCACCTCGCCGACAGCAGTAACTTGTGTAAACCGGTTTACAAGCGTCGGGCGAGCCCTGCGGTTTCGCCTTTTCCGAAGTCTCATCCACTGGACCTTCCACGGATTCGAGCATCCTTCGCAGGCGTCCAGTCGCATCGCAAGGGGAAGTCAATGAACGCACATCCGCAGTTCCGCCAGACCCTGAAGACCGTCTTTGCCGCCGCCGCACTGGCCTCGATCCTCGGCTTCGCCGGCGCCGCCCAGGCCGCCGGCAAGAAAATCGCGCTGGTCCAGATCAACCAGGAGGCGCTGTTCTTCACGCAGATGGACGACGGCGCGCAAAAGGCCGCCAAGGCCGCCGGTGTTGACCTCGCGATCTTCAATTCGAACAACGATCCGAACGCGCAGAACAACGCGATCGAAACCTACATCCAGCAAAAGGTCGACGCGATTCTCGTCGTCGCAATCGACGTCAACGGCATCAAGCCCGCCATCACCGAAGCCAAAAAGGCTGGCATTCCCGTGGTGGCGATCGATGCCATCGTCGGCGGCGACAACGACGTCCAGGTCGGCGTCGACAACAAGAAGGTCGGCGTGGATATCGGCACGTACACGGCCGACTACATCAAGAAGTCGCTCGGCGGCAAAGCAGACGTGGGCGTGGTCGGCGCGCTCAATTCGTTTATCCAGAACGTGCGTCTCGACGGTTTCAAGAGCGGACTGGCCTCGGCGCCTGGCGCCAAGGTCGTCTCGGTCGTCGACGGACAGAACGTGCAGGACCAGGCGCAGACCGCGGCTGAAAACCTGATCTCGGGCAATCCGGAGATGAAGGTGGTCTATGCCACCGGGGAACCCGCCCTGATCGGTCTGGTCGCAGCCGTATCGGCGCAAGGTGCGACGGACAAGGTCAAGATCTTCGGCTGGGACCTCAGCGCGGCAGCCATCAAGGGTATCGATCAAGGGTTCGTGGCCGCCGTCGTGCAGCAGGATCCCGAAGGCGAAGGCAAGGCTGCCGTCGGCGCCGCGCTCAAGCTGATCGCCAAACAGCCTGTCGAGAAGAATATCTCGGTGCCGGTCACGATCGTCACGAAGGCCAACGTCGGGAAGTACCGCAGCGTGTTCAAGTAAGCCGAGTTTCAGCGGACGGGCCAGCGATCATGCCGGCGCGTCCGCGGATAGGGATGTCCGTGTTGCACGCCGTATGACGTATTGCACGCATGCACACGTCTTGCCGGAGGAACCGATGAATCAGGTTGTCACACCCGCAGACCCCGCTGCAGTTGCTCAAGCCGGCGTCGCGCCGCGCGTGCGCATGCGCGATATCGCCAAACGCTACGGTGCCATCCAGTCGCTCAAGGGCGTCAATCTCGAGGTCGCACCGGGCGAGGTGCTCGGACTCGTCGGCGACAACGGCGCGGGCAAGTCGACCGTGTCCAAAGTGCTGTCGGGTGCGGTGATTCCCGATAGCGGCACCATCGAAATCGACGGCCGGCTCGTGCACTTCAACGACCCCGGCGACGCGCGCGCCCATCACATCGAGATGGTCTATCAGGACCTGTCGCTGTGCGACACCGTCGATGTCGCGGGCAATCTGTTTCTCGGACGCGAGCCGATGCGTCGCGTGTGCGGCATGCCGATGCTCGACCACGCGAAGATGCATCGCGAGGCGCGCGAGATGCTTGAAGGCCTCGGCATCCGGATTCCGGATACCCGACTCGACGTCGAAAACCTATCGGGCGGACAACGTCAGGCCATCGCCATTTCGCGCGCGATTTCGTTCAATCCGAAAGTGCTCATCATGGACGAGCCCACCGCGGCGCTTGCTGTTGCCGAGGTCGAAGCCGTGCTCGAAATCGTGCGCGCCGTCAGCGCACGCGGCGTCAGCGTGATCCTGATCAGCCATCGCCTGCAAGACCTGTTTCTCGTGTGCGACCGCATCAGCGTGATGTACGAAGGCCAGAACATCGCTGATCGTGCGATCCAGGACACGAACCTTCAGGAAGTCGTCGATCTGATCGTGGGCCGCAAATTCATGGCGCGCTCGGCGCGCCCGCTTGCCCATCACGAATCCGGGAACTGATCATGGGTGTGACCGTGTCCGACTCTCCAGCACCGCGCCGTATGTCAATGACTCACCGGCTCGGCAAGAATACCGGCGTGGCAAGCATTGCCGCGTTCTTCGTTTTCTGCCTGATCGCGTTTACGCTCGCGACCGATACGTTTCTGACGGCAGGGAATCTGCTCAACGTCGTGCGCCAAAGCGCGCCGCTGCTGATCGTGGCGACCACCATGACGCTGGTGATCACGACGGCGGGCATCGACCTGTCGGTCGGCTCGACGCTCGCGCTCGTCGGTGCGCTCGCGGCCATCGCGCTCCATGCCGGTGTGCCGGACACGATCGTGTTCATCGGCGGCCTGGTCGTCGGCGCGCTGATCGGGTTGATCAACGGCTATTTCATCGCGATCGCGGGCATGCCGGCGTTTATCGTGACGCTCGGCACGCTGTCGATCGTGCGGGGTATCGCGCTGCTGATCACGCAAGGGTATTCGGTTCCCGTCGACGGCAATGGCTGGTTCGTCGAGCTGGGCCGTGCGTGGTTTCTCGGTGTGCCCTTGCCCGCCGTCATCGCGATCGCCGTGTTGTTCGCGGGCTGGGTGATCCTGCGGCACACGCGTCTTGGACGCTATATCGTCGGCATCGGCACCAACGCAGAAGGCGTGCGTCGCGCCGGTGTGAACACCCGCTCGGTCGTCATCAAGGTCTATGCGCTCAGTGGCGCGGCGGCGGGCCTCGCGGGTTTGATCACCACGGCGCGGCTGGGTAGCGGCTCATCGAATCAGGGCGTGGGATTCGAGCTGGCCGTGATTGCCGCGGTCGTACTCGGCAGCACGAATCTGTTCGGCGGACGCGGCACGATTCTCGGCACACTGCTCGGGGCGCTGACCATCGCCGTGCTCGGCAACGGCCTGATTCTGGTTCACGTGTCGCCGTTCTATACGCAGATCATCCAGGGCGCGATCATGCTGTTTGCGATCTGGATGAACACGCGCATCTTCTCGCCGCAGCGCCGGCGCAAGGGCTGATCGATGACATCGATTCCATCCCCCACGCGCAGCGAACCGACGATGCAGGGATCGTCCGCGTCTGCATCGCCTTCGTCTGCATCATCGTCGGCGTCGTCTTCATCGGCGTCCACGACATTGACGGCTGGAAGCCGCGCTTTCGGTCATCCAGCACCGTTGCCCATCGGTGTCGGCAGCGGCTACGTGATGACCGTGCTCGGACCGATTCCCGTCGCGCAGATGGGTATCACGCTGATGCACGAGCACATCCTGATCGACGCGTCCGGCAAGTGGGTCGCGCCCGCGTGCTGTTCGCAGCGCCATATCGGCGAGCAGAAGGTCCATATGGGCATTCTTGGCGCGCTGCGCATGAACCCGCTGATGAATCGCGACAACTGCCAGCTCTTCGACGTCGACCTCGCCGTCGAGGAACTCATGAAGTTTCGCGAACTCGGCGGACAAACCGTCGTCGATCCGACCAATATCGGCATCGGCCGCGATCCGCTCGCGCTGCAACGCATCTCGAGACGCACCGGGCTCAATATCGTGATGTCGACTGGCTTCTATCTCGAGCCATCGCACCCGGCCTACGTGCGTGACAAATCGATCGACGAACTCGCGCAACAACTGATCTTCGACGTCGGCGGCGCGGAAGAAAAACCCGACGTCCTCGCCGGACAGATCGGCGAGATCGGCGTGTCGGCCGCGTTCACGGCAGAGGAAGAAAAATCCCTGCGGGCAGCGGCGCGAGCGAGCGCGAAGACACGCGTGCCGCTCTCCGTGCACCTGCCCGGATGGGTCCGTCACGGCCATCGTGTGCTCGATATCGTCGAGGAGGAAGGCGCAGACCTCTCGCATACCGTGCTCTGCCATATGAACCCGAGCCACCTCGACGTCGCGTATCAGCATTCGATTGCGCAACGCGGCGCGTGGCTCGAGTACGACATGATCGGCATGGACTATTACTACGCCGACGAACAGGCACAGTCGCCTTCCGATGAGGAGAACGCGCGCGCAATCCGTGCGCTCATCGACGCCGGCTATATCGACCGTGTGCTGCTGTCACAAGACGTGTTTCTGAAGATGATGCTCACGCAATTCGGCGGCAATGGGTATGGCTACATCCTCGAGCATTTCGTGCCTCGCCTGCGTCGGCATGGCGTGAGCGATGCGCAGATTGAAACAATGATGGTGACGAACCCGGTCCGGGTGTTTTCGGACTCGGGCGATGCAACCCAAGGTCGGCGCAGCCGATGATCCCTGCACCAAGGAGATTCGAATGAAAAAGTCCGTTTTGCTCGCCGGCGAATCGTGGACGAGCACGGCTACGCACGTCAAAGGCTTCGACCAGTTCGCGTCGGTTACCTATCACACCGGGGCTGAACAGTTTCTTGCCTTGCTGTCGCAGGGGGACTATGTCGTCACGCATATGCCAAGCCACGATGCGCAGACGCACTTTCCGCAAACCGTCGAAGGCTTGCAGGCGTACGACGCGATCATCCTGTCCGATATCGGGGCCAACACGTTGCTGCTGCACCCCGATACCTGGGCCAAAAGCCAGCGCACGCCGAATCGCCTCAAGGCATTGCGGGACTATGTCGATGCCGGCGGCGGGCTCATGATGATCGGCGGGTATCTGAGTTTTCAGGGCATCAACGGCAGCGCGCGCTTTCGCAATACGCCCGTCGAAGAGGTACTGCCCGTGCGTTGCCTGCCCTACGACGACCGTGTCGAAGTGCCGGAGGGATTCACGCCCGCCTGTGTCGCATCGCATCCGGTCATCGAAGGCCTCACGGAACCGTGGCCGCATTTGCTCGGCTATAACGAAGTGGAACTCAAACCCGATGCAACGCTGATTGCCGAGGTGCCCGGCACGCATCATCCGCTGCTCGCTGCCGGACAGTACGGCAAAGGCCGCACGCTCGCGTGGACCAGCGATATGTCGGTGCACTGGCTGCCCCCCGAGTTTTCAGACTGGAACGGTTACGCGACGCTCTGGCGCAATTGTCTCGACTGGCTGACCGAGGGCCGCGGCAAGGGCTGAGCGGCAACGCCGCGCACGGCCCGACCCGGGTCGGGTCGGCGCGCATGCAGCGCATGCAGCGCATGGAACGCAGTAGATCGCAGCAGTCCATTGTTCGGCGCCATGCGCTTTCCCATGCTTGCATGCACCATCGCATACCGTCAGATAAGGCATCTATGAACACGCTGGATCCCGTTGCCCTCACTCGCGAACTCATTGCGTTGCCATCCGCCAACCCGCCCGGCGACGAGGAAGCGTGCGCACGGTATCTCGCCACCCTGCTCGAAAAGCTGGGTTTCGACGTCGTGCTTCATACGTTCGGCGAGCGACGGTTCAACCTGATTGCGCGCCTGGTCGGCACCTCCGTCGGCGCACCGCTCGGATTCACAGGCCATCTCGATACCGTACCGCTTGGCGCGGCCGAGTGGACGCATGATCCGTTCGGCGGCGAAATCGCCGACGGAAAGCTCTACGGCCGAGGCACCAGCGATATGAAGGCCGGCATTGCGGCGTTTATCGTCGCGTGCGCATCATCGATCGACACCGTCCGCCGAGGCACGGGCGTACATCTGATCCTGACTGGCGGCGAAGAGACCGGGTGCGACGGCGCGCATGCATTGGCTGCCGATCACCCGGAGTTATTGCAGTCGCTCGGCGGCCTCATCGTCGGCGAGCCCACCGGGAATCGCGTATTGCTGGGGCACAAGGGTGCGCTGTGGCTGCGCGGCATTGCGCGCGGCGTGACCGCGCATGGCGCGATGCCCGAGCAAGGTATCAACGCGATTCGCGTCGCGACCGACGCGTTAGCGCATGTCTGGGATTTCAGCGTCGGCGATGCGCACGAAGTCATGGGCAAACCCACGCTCAATGTCGGCACCATACGCGGCGGACTCAATATCAACTCGGTGCCCGATCGCGTCGAGTTTACGATCGACATGCGCACCGTGCCTGGTATCGAGCATCATTGCGTCGCGGACCGATTGCAATCACAGCTGGGCGACGTCGTGCTGTCGCCCGTGATTGATTTGCCATCGGTGTATTCGGAACCGTCCGACGCGTGGATCGCGCGCGTGATGGACATCGCACGCCCCTACGACGATCTTCCCGCCGGCCCGCGCACCGCCCAATACTTCACCGACGCCGCAGTACTTAAACCCGCCACCGCATGGCCGCCGACCGTGATTCTCGGTCCGGGCGAAACGGCGATGGCGCACAAGACCGACGAGTATTGCCGGGTCGATCGGCTCAACGATGCCGTCGCGCTGTATGGCGCGATTCTGCGCGACTGGATCCAGACATCATGATGTGGCGATCGTGAACGACATCTCTCATCCGGCTCCCGCCTCGCATCCGTCGTATCCATCGCACCCGGCACGCGTCATCGTCGTCGGCAATGCAGCAATTGACCTCACGCTGCGCGTCGATGAACTGCCGCGTGCGGGAGAGACATCGCTCGCGTTATCGACGCGCTTCGACTTCGGCGGCAAGGGCGCCAACCAGGCCGTGATCGCATCGCGCGCGGGAGCACATGTCGCCCTGTGGGCCGCGGTCGGCAACGATGCCGACGGCGAGCGCATCGTCGTCATGCTCGAGCAGGAAGGCATCGATATACAGCATCTCGAACGGGATACGCACGCGACCGACATGTCGATCGTTACCGTCGATGCGTACGGCGAAAACACAATCGTCACGCGCAACGAGGCGGCCAACGCCTATCTGCCCGATATCGACCAGCTCGAAGCGGCAACACGGCCCGGCGACTGGGTCGTGTTGCAAGGCAACCTCGGCGAGGCCGTGACGCGCGACGTCTTGCGTCATCTGCATCGCGGCGGCCGGCATACGATGCTCAATCCCGGCCCGGTGCGCTTCAACTGCGTGCCGATGCTGCACGACGTGGATGTGCTCGTGGTCAATCGTGTCGAAGCCCTGACGCTGACGAAGCAACCCGACGCCGAACACGCAGCGCGCATGCTCTGCGAAGCCGGCACCGCGCACGCGCTTGTGACGCTCGGTTCAGACGGTGTCATCGTCTGCGATCGCGACGTCGCGACACGACAGGTCGCCGCACCGCGAGCCCATGCGATCGACACCGTCGGTGCGGGCGATGCACTGTGTGGCGCGCTCGTCGCCGGGCTTGCGCGCGGCTCGACCCTCACCGCCGCGTTGCCGGCCGCGATGCGTGTGGCCGCTTACGTCGTCGAACATCCCGGCACCTATAGCAGCTTCCCCGAGCGCGCCGATATGCGCGTGCTGACCGACTCCCTGCAGCCTCTCCAGACCCGCACATCATGAATGCATCCAACGTGGTCGGCCGCGGCCGAACCGACAGTCTTCAACAGATCTTTCAACGCGCACGCGGCATCGTTATCGGCGTGATTCATTGCCCGGCGTTTCCCGGTGCGCCACGCTACGATGGCCAGTCAAGCGAAGCGCTCTACGAAACGGCGCTCGCGGACGCACGTGCATACGCGCAAGGTGGCGTCGACGGACTCATTATCGAAAACCATGGCGATGTGCCGTTCTCGAAGCCCGAAGACATCGGCCACGAAACGTCGGCGTTTATGGCCGTGACAGCGGACCGGATTGCAAGAGACACGGGACTGCCGATCGGGATCAACGTCCTGGCCAACGCATCGATTCCGGCGCTCGCGATTGCCGCCGCCAGCAATGCAGCCTTCGTGCGGGTCAACCAGTGGGCGAACGCTTACGTCGCCAACGAAGGGATCATCGAGGGCGAGGCGGCTAAAGCGTTACGCTATCGCGCACAGTTGCGGGCACAGGGCGTACGCGTGTTCGCCGATGCACACGTCAAGCATGGTGCGCATGCCATTGTCAGTGACCGCTCGCTTGAGGAGCTTGTGCGCGACGTCGAGTTCTTCGATGCGGACGCCGTGATCGCCACGGGACAACGCACGGGCGATGCGGCGAGCGTCGACTATCTGCGCCAGATCCGCGCCGCAACGCAACTGCCGCTGCTCGTCGGCAGCGGCTGTACCGAGCACAACGTCGCCGAGATACTGTCCGTCGTCGACGCGGTGATCGTCGCGAGTTCGCTCAAGGTGGGCCGTGTGTGGTGGAACCCTGTTGACGAAACCTATGTGCGCGATTTCATGCGCGCCGCGCGTGGATAGCACGAAATTATTTTGGCGCATTGCCAAATCATTTTGTGGCTTGCAAGGTGTGTATTCCTAAACCGGTTTCCTATCTGCATCTGATCTGAAGCCGGCACACCTTGCCGCGTTGTGTCCGTTGTATGACGCGAGCAAATGCATCGGGTCATGAAGCGGATGAATAACTCGACTCAAGTTTCACCTCAGGCCCCTACACCATACGGGCACGTCGAAGAACACGTGCACGTTTCGCATCAGTCAAGTCCGGCCAATCAGGCACGTCAGCCGCATCCGGCACTTCACGATGGCGCATCGCTTGGTGACGCGCTCGCGATGCGCTCGCAGCAGCGCCCCGTTCTCGATGTGACAGATTTGAGTCATGCCTTCGAGCGAGACGACGGCGAGCGCACCGCTGTCTTCGATCGCCTCGAATTCAGCGTCGCCGCAGGCGAGATTGTCTCGATCGTTGGTCGCAGCGGTGCGGGCAAGAGCACCTTGTTCAATCTCGTTTCGGGTCTGCTCAAACCGCAGTCGGGGCGTATCTCGATCGCGCCGCACGCGGACGGTAGCGCGGGGCGTATCGCCTATATGCTGCAGAAAGACCTGCTGCTCCCCTGGCGCTCCGTGTTGCAAAACGCACTGCTGGGCGTCGAGTTGTTTCGCAAGGTCACGCGCGAAGATGTCGACCGCGCGCGGTCGATGCTGTCGAAATACGGCTTGCACACCGTCGCCGACGCCTACCCGCATGCGCTATCCGGCGGCATGCGCCAACGCGTGGCCCTGACCCGCACCTTGCTCGTCGATCCCAACGTCGTCTTGCTCGACGAACCGTTTTCCGCGCTCGACTATGAAACGCGCCTTGCGCTCGAAGACGACGTCATGAGCCTGCGCGACAGCACGGGCACGAGCGTCGTGCTCGTCACACACGATATCGAAGAGGCCATCGCGATGAGCGATCGCGTGATCCTGCTCGGCGGACGCCCCGCGCGGATCGAAGATTCGATCGATATCGAACTGAGCGTGCACGGTCCCCGCACTGCGGTTTCCGCACGCGAGTCGGCCGAGTTTCGCACCTACCACTCGCGCATCTGGGACGGGTTGCGCAGCACATCGATCTATCACGCAGGAGCCCCGGCATGAGCGAAGTTGTCATGCAACGTCGTGCGGTCAGCGCAGCACGACGCAAGCGTTCGAAAGCGCGGCGCAGCGCATCAGGCATTGTCGCCGCCATCATGATCGCGCTGATTGCGCTCTGGCAGATCGCCGCAACGCACGGCTGGATCAACGGCAAATTGCTGGGGTCACCGCTTGGCATCTGGCAGGCGGCACAGACCGGCCTCACGCAAGGGACGCTCGTTACCGACACGTGGGCCACGCTCTACGAAACGGTGATGGGTCTTGTGATCGGCAGCGGTCTCGGTCTGGGCCTCGGACTCATGCTCTGGTTCGTGCCGCGTGTCGCCGGCGTGGCCGAAGGCCTGTCCGTCATTCTGAACAGCATTCCGAAAATCGCGCTCGGGCCGCTGATCGTCATCTGGTTCGGCTCCGACATGACCTCGAAGATCTGGCTCGCGGGCATATCGACCTTCGCGGTCGCGATGATCTCGTCATCCGCGGCGGCTCGCGAAGTCGACCGCGATTTGCTGAACCTCTTCCGGTCATTCAACGCAAAGCCCCGGCTGATCTTCACGAAGCTCATCGTGCCGAGTGCACTGCCGTGGATCTTCTCGACGCTGCGCGTGAATATCGGCTTCGCGTTGATCGGCGCCGTCGTCGGCGAATACATCGCATCGCAAACCGGCCTGGGACATGAAGTCTTCGTTGCCGGATCCCTGTTCGACCTCAATACCGTATGGCTCGGCATCATCGTGCTCACGCTGATGGCGGCCCTGCTGACCTGGATTGTTCAACTTGCCGAGAGCCGGATCGTCACATGGAAGTCTCAACGATGAGCATCACCACACCATCCCGCACCGTGTCGCAGACCACCGCGATATCGCAAAAGCCGCTGAATAAGCGCCTGGTAACAGGTGCTGCGCTGACGGCACTCGCCTTCGCGGCCATGGCGTCGATGCAGAGCGCCCACGCTGCGGACAAAGCCGTGATCTATCAGGCCTTTCAGTCGATTCAATACTTGCCGCTCTACGTGGCCATCGACAAGGGCCTCTTTGCGAAGAACGGCCTCGAAGTCGAGAAAGTCACAGCAGGCAGCGGCGCTGCCGGCGTCGCTGCCGTGATCGGTGGTCATGCCGATTTCTCCTTGCAAGACCCGATGACGGCCTGCCTCGCCAATCTGAAGGGCGCCTCTCTCGTGCATGTGGCCAACGTGGTGGCCGGCGTGCCGGTGTGGATCCTGACGCCGCCCGATTCGACGCTCAAATCGTCGGCCGAGCTCAAGGGCAAAACGGTCTCGACCGCGTTGCCACCGTCGACGACCACGTATCTGCTGCAGCGCCTGATCAAGGAACAGAACATCGCCGACGTCAATATGAACACCGTGCAGATCGGCACCGAGCTAGCCCCCGCAACGGCCGGCCGTGCCGACGCCGCGACCGTGTATGAGCCGCAGGCCGACCAGGGCATCGCCGCCGGCTTCAAGATTCTTTACGCCTTCCCGAAGGCCTACCCGGGGGGCTACGCCTTCTCGGCCATTGACACACTCACGTCAACGATCAAGGCTAAACCTCAAATGGTGGCGGCCTTCGTCAAATCGATCGGCGAAGCCGAAGCGCTGATTGCGCAATCGCCCGAGACAGCGCGTGCGGTCGCCGAAGCTGAGTTTCCGTCGCTCGACAAGAAGATCGTCGATGCTGCCGTCGATCGTCTGATCAAGGGAAATATCTATGCGACATCGCCCGAGATATCTGAGCAGGCATTCCGCAATGCCCTCGACCTGCAGGAGTACATCGGCAATATCAAACCGGGAACGGTCACGTACGCGAACTCCGTCGACAATTCGTTCGCGCGCGACGCCGCCAAACAGGTCGCGTCGAAATAGGACGCTTGCGCGATGAACGAACTTGCAACCGCCTCATCGGTATCTGTCATTGACACAGTGATCGCTGCGCGCGGAGACGCGGGCGCCTGCCAGAAGCAGCTTGATATCGCGACGTTGCGCGCGGACGCGTGCGAACCCTGGCTCCATGCGTTCACGTATCGGCCCACGCAGCAGACCGTTGCCGATGCTGTGGTCGACAGTCCGCTTGCGGGGCTGCCCATCGGCGTCAAGGACCTGGTCGCGACAAGCGATATGCCGACGACGTATGGGTCACCGATCTACTCGGGCCATCAGCCGGCAAACGATGCATGGATCAGCGCGCAAATCCGTCGCATGGGCGGCACGATCTTCGGCAAGACCGTGTCGACCGAATTTGCGTGGCGCGAGCCGGGTCCGACGGTGAACCCGTGGAATCCATTGCATACGCCTGGGGGGTCATCGAGCGGATCGGCCGCAGCGGTCGGCGCGGGCATTGTGCCGCTGGCGATCGGCACGCAGACGGTGGGTTCGATCATCCGGCCCGCTGCGTATTGCGGCGTGATCGGATTCAAGCCGAGCCACGGTCGCATTCCGACCGAGGGTGTTCACCCGCTCGCGCCCTCGCTCGATCATCTGGGTTTCTTTGCAAAGCAGGTCGATCTTGTGGCGTTGGCCTATGCGCTGATCGTCGAGAACAAGCCTGAGGTCATCGACGACGTCGCGAGCTGGAACGCGTACTTCAACCCACGCAAGCCCACGCGTCTGGCTGTCGTCCGTACACCGTTCTGGGATCGCGCCAGCGACGACCAAAAGGCCAACTTCGATCAGGTGCTGAGCGCCCTTGGCCAGCACGGCGTCGAACTCGTCGAACGCGAGCCGTACCCGGCCATGCCGGCGATGATCGACGCATTGATGACCATTCTTCGCGTCGAAGCCCACGAGGGCATCGAACCGCTCGTGGCGCAGTACCCCGATCAGGTCAGCAAGCACATCCGGACGCTGACCGCCGCCGGAGCAGAAACGTCGCGAGACAGCTACCTGAGCGCACTCGCGCTGCAGCGTCGCCTGCGTGAGCAATCAGCCGAACTGCTCGGCGACTGTGACGCCATCGTCACCCTCCCTGCAACCGGCGAAGCGCCGCTCGGCCTGCTCGACACCGGCGACGCGACCTTCTGCGCCCCCTGGAGCTTCATCGGCACCCCCGCCATCACCCTACCCTCAGGCCGCGCCAAAACCGGCCTGCCACTCGGGTTCCAGCTCGTCGGTGCGTTCAACGACGACGTGCAGGTGCTGAGGATGGCGGCGTGGGTCGAGGGTCGACTGGGCCACTTCAAATAGGTGCGCGAGAGAGAATCCAGTTCGGTGCGACTACAGGAGACTCGCATCGACTCGAGGGACCTCTTGCGCGATTTTTTGCAAGCGACGCGCTTGAGCGCACACGTAGTCGGCGATCCGCGCGACTGTCGCTCGCTCCTCACCCGAGTAGGCGTCAGAGGCTGCCAGCGACGGGGCCAGGGTAAGCGCCAAGTCCGCCATTTTGGTCAGCTCGCGCGCGAGTTGTGGTCGTGGTGTGTCAGTACGCCTTGCGAAATCAGCAAGCGCAAATGGCGAAATGTCCTCCATGCGGAACACGTCCCCGTAGGCCATCGCCATATCGCCATCGATCTTGTCGCCATAGACATGAACACACACGAGGTCATATAGCGGTGCAGGAGCGAGCCCTTCCTTTTGCACGCGAAACGAAATGTTCTTGCCATGGGCATCGCTGTTGCCGAGCAAAAGTTGCAGCAATGCGAACCGCAGCAAGAATTGCCGTGCCTTCGCTGAAGCGACCATCATGTCAAGCAATGAGAAGAGTCGTTCAAAACTCACGCCTTCGCGAATGTCGCGCACGTCGGCTCCCGCCCCGAGGTTCCGCTCATATTTAAAGGTCGACGGCACATCCAGCGCTTGGCAGGCGTCAATCACATGGATCCTTGTAACGGCTTCCGCCCGGGCCTCAACCTCTTTACTCCACAGCACTGTTCGATCAAATCGCTCGATCAGCAAGACCGGTTCGGGCAGACGTCGAATCGTCACGGGGGCGACGGGCAAGCCCATCCGTGCGGCGAGCGTCATGCAGAAATGTTCGTTAGCCACCATGTGCGGCGTGAACGGATTCAGGCTTTCGGGCTTAAGCAAATGCGTCGAACTGAGTGCGCCGTCGGCAAAAGACAGTTCGTCACCTTCGACGAGGACCTGCAGCTTGTCCTGATACCCGGCAAGCGAGAGCCGAACCTTTCCGTCCCAAACAGGAAACGGGAAAGCATCGCGCTCACGAATGCGTTGGCTCAGCTCCTCATGCGAAAGCCGTCGGCGGATCGGTTCGATCTCTTGCTTTAGTGCTGCGCGGGCAGCCTCTTCGGAATCCGCATTCAGCGCGAGAAAGCTCAATGCACCCACGGGCTCCTTTCCGAGCGCGTGTATCAAAGCAAATGTATTTGCCTTGGATACCTGATTGACGATCGCCGCGATATCGAGTGCGCGCCCTTCGGGAAGCAAGTTCTCGAGAAATCGATGCACGGCGCCTGAGGCAGCAGCGTCACCACTGAGCGGAATGGCTGGCGCAAGAAAAAAAGCTGACCGCGCCTTGACCCATTCTGCGGCATAAGCAAACGCGTAGCGGTCCTCACGTGCGTCGAACGAAAGCTGGCCCACACCTGTCCCGCCGGTCGAAACATGAAGCACATGCCGCGAGATCATCGAATCCCCTTTGTGCAATGACGCCGTCAGTCCGAAGTCGACGCGACGTCGGGACGTGCCGGATCAAACTGCGAGGCCATTTCCTTTGTTGTCACGATCATGCTGAGCCCGAATCCCGACAAGATCCGAAGAAGGCGGTCGACACCGATCGGACGTCCGTTTTCCAACCTTGAAAGCACGTTCGCGGCGACCCCGCACGCGTGTGCCGCGTCATCAATCCGAAGCTCCAGTTCGAGCCGACGGTGGCGAATCAAATGACCGAGGCCCTCTAATTCCCGGATCTGCGGGACAGGTGTCGGACCGCGATAGGATCGTGTGCTCACAATAATTTCTCTATAAAGAAACAATCATCCCTACAGGGCATTATAGGCACTAGTTTCTCTAAAGAGAAATTATTGCGTTGATGCTCGTTGCGCGCCGGTAATTTCTCTTTAGAGAAATTTTATCGGACTTTGCTCCATCGATTCGTGAGTTTCCCTCTTCGGGCCAACCCCTAGTTGACGACTGAAGATCAAAAGCGCACATTTCGCGGAACCGGTTCCGAAACCGGTTCCGGAATCGGTTTCATCGTCACTTCGGAACCGGTTTCAGACAGCACTTAATAAGGAAGCCAACGTGTCCTCCAAGTGGACGATCAGCGATATTGCGCGCGAAGCCCAGGTCTCGAAGACGACCGTTTCACGCGTGCTCAACGGACGGCCCGACGTCGATGCGGAGACGTCCGCGCGCGTGCTCGCCCTGGTCAAGGAGAGCGGCTACGTCCCAAGCGCGCGGGCGGTTCAGCTCGCGAAGGGCAAAGCCAACGCAATTGGGCTGCTCGCCCCGTTCGACACCTCGGCGTGGATGATCGAAGTACTGCGCGGCGCAATGGAGCGCGTGCAAGCCGCCAACTCGAGCCTCGTGCTGCATGCCTATCCGAGAACACCGGCCGATGAGGCCCGCCTCGCCGGCGAGTTGCGCAATGGCGCGATGGACGCCTTGATCGTGGTCTCGCTCCAGCGCCCCCTTCCCGTGCTCGAAGCCGCGGCCGCCGAAGGCCTGCCCGTGATCGTGCTCGACGACTATGGCTTCAATGGCGCGCTGCCCGCCGTCGTTCCCGACGAAGGCGCCGGTATCTCGGCAGCCGTCGACCATCTTGTCGATGTCGGCCGCACGCGTTTCGCCTTCCTGGCAGGTCGCCCCGACAACCCGGTCACGGCGCCCCGCCTCGAAGCGTTCCGCGCGGCACTCGCACGGCGTGGGATCCCGCTCGATTCGCACTGCATCGCATCCGCTGATTTCACGCTCGAATCCGCGCAGTCAGCAACGGCGGCTCTGCTCGCTCGTGGCGCCGTATTCGACGCGCTGTTCGCCTCGAGCGACGCGATGGCCATCGGCGCGATGCGGGCCCTCAAGCAACACGGCCTGTCGATTCCCCGCGATGTCTCCGTGGTCGGGTTCGACGATTTCGCGTCGGCCGAATATGCGGAGCCGCGCCTGACGACGGTCCACAACCCGCTTTACGAAATGAGCGCACGCGCGGCGACGTTCGTGCTAGACGCTGTGAGTGAGAACCGGCGCATCGCACCCGTACGCGACCGCGTTCGCACGTTTCTGAAGGTGCGTGATTCGAGTGACCCAGGCCTCAAGGCCGCCCCGGTACCCACCGGGCATCTATAAAACCCACGGAGGAGATCCGTCATGAGTCGTCTTTCGCGATCGCTGCTTGGCGCAGCGTATGTCGCTGTATCGGGCGTTGCCGGGCTGTTGGGATTCACAACGACGGCCCACGCTGCGGGACCGGTCATCGCATTTCTGATGCCCTGCTCGACGTGTGCGGACCGGTTCGAAGGTCAGGACAAGCCCGCGTTTATCGCCGCCGTCAAAGCGCTTGACCCCACGGCAACTGTCATCGCCAACAACGCACAAGGCTCGGCCGACACACAGGTCAGCCAGGCGGAGGCCGCGTTGACCAACGGCGCGACCGTCCTTGTCGTCTCGCCGTTGACCGAAGCCGCAGGCGCCGCGATTCTCGCCAAGGCCCGTGCGCAACACGCAGCGCTGGTGTCCTATGACGGGCTGCTCACAGGTGCGCAATCGGACTTCTTCGTCTCGTTCCAGAACCCGCGCGTCGGTGTGTTACAGGGTCAGTTTCTGATCGATCACCTGCCCAAGGGCGCAACGATTGCAGTGATCAACGGCTCGCAAGACATCGCACCCGGGCGTGAATTCAAGGCGGGCGCGCACGAGGCGATCGATCCGGCCGTCAAAGCCGGCAAGCTCAAGATTGGTTTCGAAGCGGATACGCCCATGTTCGATCCGGCCAAGGCCCAGGCCGAGATGGAGCAAGGGCTCACCACGCTGAACGACAAGGTGGATGGCGTGCTCGTCGCCAACGACGGCATGGCGGGCGCCGTTGTCGCGGCGCTCAGCGCTCGTCACCTCAACGGCAAAGTGCTCGTGACAGGGCAGGATGCGACGGATGCCGGCTTGCAGCGCATTCTGACCGGCGACCAGACGATGAGTGTCTACAAGGCCATCAAGGCTGAAGCCACCGCCGCAGCCAAGGTCGCACTGCTGCTTGCGCACAACAAGACAGACGATGCGAAGAAGCTCGCGACAGGCAGCGTCGACAGCGGCGCCGGTCAGGTGCCGTCGATCCTGCTCGAACCGAAAATCGTGACGAAGGACAATATCAAGCAGACCGTCATCGCCGACGGCTACACGACACTCGACCGCATCTGCGTCAATGCCGCAGCTGCATCCCCCGTCTGCAAAAGGTAAAACCGTGAGCAGCCCGATCATCGATCCACTCACTGATCAACGCGACGGCGCGCGTATCTCCCGCCTTGCCTTGCGCGGCATTCGCAAGCGGTTCGGCGCCGTCGTCGCACTTCATGGCGTCGATTTCCACGTCGACGCAGGGGAAGTCGTTGCCCTGCTCGGCGATAACGGCGCCGGCAAATCGACGCTGACGAAAATCATGTCGGGCGTCTACCGGTCCGACGAAGGCGAGTTCGTATTCGAAGGCGTGCCGCGTGACGTCACCTCGCCCGAGGACGCGAGCGCACTGGGCATCTCCGCCGTCTATCAGGATCTCGCTCTCTGCGAAAACCTCGATGTCGTGGAGAACCTGTTTCTCGGACGCGAACTCGGGCCACGCAATGTACCCGCACCGTTTCGGCCTATCGACCGCTACACGATGGAAGCGCGCGCGGCCGAGGTTCTGTCCGGGTTGGCAGTTCGGCTACCTTCATTGCGCCGCCCGGTGTCGATGCTCTCGGGCGGCCAGCGCCAGGCCGTGGCCGTCAGCCGTGCCGTGCTCTGGGGCTCGAAGGTCGTGCTGCTCGACGAGCCGACCGCCGCGCTCGGTGTCGAGCAAACCGCAATGGTGCTCAATCTCGTCCGGCAATTGCGCGATCGCGGCCTCGCGGTCGTGCTGATCTCACACAATCTGTCCGACGTGTTTCGCGTGGCCGACCGCATCACGGTGTTGCGCCTCGGGCGCTGCGTCGCGAACTTCAACACATCGGACGTCAAACGCAACGACGTCGTCGCCGCGATCACGGGTGGCAACGAACTCGAGGAGATCGGATCATGACGACGTCGACGGCCCCTGCTCACGAGGAGCCCATATTGCTCACGCATCTCCGCGAACGGTTGCGTCACGGCGAGTTCGGCCCTGTGCCGGTGTTGATCGGTCTGGTCGTGATCGCGCTGATTTTCCAGAGCCTGAACCCGAACTTCCTGACGCCGCGCAATATGTCGAATCTGATTCTTCAGATCGGCGTGGTCGGCACGATCGGCGTCGGCGTGGTGCTCGCCTTGCTGCTGGGCGAAATCGACCTGTCGCTCGGCGCGGTCGCCGGCGTCTCGGCGGCGGTGCTCGGCGTCTTGCAGGCAGGATATGGCTGGCCGGGCTGGCTCGCGCTACTTGTCGCGCTTGCATCCGGCGCGCTGATGGGCCTGCTGCAGGGCCTCATCATCGTGATGCTTCGCGTTCCATCGTTTATCGCCACGCTGGCGGGCTTGCTTGCCTGGCAAGGCGTGCAGCTGATCCTGCTTGGTCCGACGGGAGAGCGGCTTGTCGTCGACCCGATGATTCGTGCGATTGCGTCGGGGTATCTGAGTCCGCTTGCCGGGTGGCTCGTCGGTGTGGTGGTCCTGCTGGTCGCTGCCTTGAGCCTCATGCGCCAGCGTACGCTGAAAGCGCAAGCCGGCCTGCCCCATGAATTCACCCGCGGCGCCCTCTCACGATATGTCACGTTTGCGATTGCACTCACATTGATCATCGGCGCGCTCAACGCCTACTTCGGTGTGCCCTACATCCTGCTGCTGCTCGGCGCACTCGTTGTCGCGCTGACGCTCTTTACCGAACGCACCGTCACGGGCCGCCACATCTATGCGATCGGGGGCAACGCCGAGGCCGCGCGTCGGGCCGGCATTCCCGTCGCGGCGATTCGTGTCGGCGTGTTTTCGCTGATCGGCGCGCTTGCCGGACTCGGCGGCGTGATCAGCGTCTCCCGGCAATTCGCCGTGTCGATCGGCACCGGCGGCGGCACGCTGCTGCTCGATGCAATCGCCGCAGCGGTCATCGGTGGAACCAGCTTGTTCGGCGGCCGCGGTCGCATCTATCACGCGATCCTCGGTGCACTTGTCATCGGCAGCGTCGCGAATGGTCTTGATCTTCTGGGCTCTCCATCAAGCACGAAGAACATCGCGACGGGCTTGATTCTCGTCGTCGCAGTGGCGCTCGATGCAGCGAGCCGCGCAGGCAAAAGCACGCGCTGAACGGATTTGAACTTCGGGCGCGCAAGCGCCCTCAACAAGGATAGGTATGTCTTCTTTCCCGAACGATTTTCTCTGGGGAGCGGCCACCGCCGCGTATCAAGTCGAAGGCGCTGTATCGGAAGACGGCCGCGGCCCGTCGATCTGGGATGTATTCGCCCACACGCCCGGCAAGACGTTGAATGGCGACACGGGCGATATCGCCTGCGATCAATACCATCGTCTCGACCAGGATCTCGACCTGATGGCCGAACTCGGCATCCGGCTCCATCGCTTTTCGATTTCATGGTCGCGCGTGTTGCCCTACGGTAAAGGCGCCGTCAACGCCAAGGGCCTCGACTACTACGAGCGCATGGTCGACGGACTCCTTGCGCGCGGCATCCGTCCGATGGCGACCCTGTATCACTGGGATCTGCCCCAGGCCTTGCACGAGAAAGGCGGATGGGCGTCACGCGATACGGCGATGTACTTCGCGGATTATGCGACTTTGGTCAATCGCCGGATCGGCGATCGCATCGCCTTCTGGAACACGCTCAACGAACCGTGGTGCGTGGCCTTCCTCGGGTATCGGGATGGCCTGTTTGCGCCGGGCATCCGCGATGAAGCGCTGGCCTATCAAGTCGTTCATCATCAATTGCTCGCGCATGCGCACGCCGCAGCACAACTGCGCGACGATGGCACCAACGGCAAGATCGGGCTTGCACTGAACCTCGTGTCCGAAGTGCCTGCCACCGAGTCGGATCTCGATCGCGCCGCGGCAACGCGGATGGATGCGCTCGAAAACCGCATCTTTCTCGATCCGCTGTTCAAGGGGCAGTACCCCGAAGAAGTGTTGCGGTTCGCCGAGCCGTCGACCGATTTCTCATTCGTTCGTGAAGGTGATCTCGACGCGATTCGCCGGCCCATCGATTTTCTCGGCGTCAACTTTTACGAACAGCACATCACGAGCGCGGATCCTGCCGACCCCGAACGCAAGGTTCGTGTGACGGTGCCGGGCAAGCGGCGCACCGCAATGAATATCGGCGTGACGCCGGGCGGCTTGTTCGACGTGCTGACGCGCGTGAAGCGCGACTATGGCGATATGCCGATCTATATCACCGAGAACGGCATTGCCCAGGAGAATGTCGTATCGCCCGACGGCATCGTGCACGACACCGCACGCATCGAATACTGGGCCGAGCATATCGACGCGGTCTCGCAGGCGATCGATCGTGGCGTCGACGTGCGTGGCTATATCGCGTGGTCCCTGCTCGATGTGTTCGAGTGGCAGGTCGGCTACTCACGCCAATACGGCATGGTGCATGTCGATCGGGCAACGATGAAGCGCACGTGGAAGGACAGTGCCCACTGGTATCAGCGCGTCATCGACAGTCACGGCGCGATGATCGAACCAGTCCACGCACACGAGTAAGCCGGCACCGGCTCCGGTGCCGGGTTTCCCCTAACCCTGCCTGTCTCCTTGCCGCGCAAAGGCATTGCCGGAATTGATGGAAAACCATCAACATTCCCGGTGCCTTTGCAGGGTCATTCCACTACCGTACATCCCAACGAAGCGCACATCGCGCCTCGAACTCAAGCGCCACAAGGCGATCCGGGATTGTCGGACTGACGGAAATCCCGCAGACAGGAGACACGCATGGCCTCGATGCCCTCGAACGGTGAAGCCCAACCCGGCCTGACCGACTCGACGTTTGACGACCGGATCAGCGAGGCCTGGTATCAGCCGCGCATTCCACGTCCGGTGCTCAAGGAGCTGATGAAGCGCAGCGATGCGAAGGGCCTCAAGGACTTCGGCCTCTGGATCGCGCTGCTGATCGCATCGGGCGTCATCGCCGGCTATACGTGGGGCACGTGGTGGGCGGTGCCGGCCTTCTTTGTCTACGGCACGATCTACTCGTCAAGCGACGCACGCTGGCACGAGCTGGCCCACGGCACGCCGTTCAAGACACGCTGGCTCAACGACGCGTTCTATCACCTGTCGTCGTTCATGACGATTCGCGAGGCGTACTGGTGGCGCTGGAGCCATGCGCGGCACCACACCCATACGTACTTCCAGCAACGCGACCCCGAAATCCAGGTCGCGCGCCCGACGAAAGTACTGCCGATCCTTCTCGACTTCTTTGCGGTGATCGGTGGCACGGGCGAAGTGCTCAAGACCGTGCGCCATGCGCTGGGCCGCGTCGATGCCGAGACAGAGACCTTTCTGCCGCCGAGCGAGAAGGCCAAGATGATTCTCTCGAGCCGGATCTACGTGCTCGTCATCCTCGCCACGATCGCCCTGGCCGTCGCGCTGCACAGCTTCCTGCCGCTGATGTTCGTCTGGACCCCGCGCTTCTATGGCGGCTGGCTTCACCAGTTGCTTGGCCTCACGCAGCACGCCGGCCTCAGCGTCAACGTCAAGGATCACCGGCTCAATACGCGCACCGTGCATGTGAACCCCGTGTTCCGGTTCCTGTACCTCAACATGAACTATCACCTCGAGCACCACCTGCTGCCGATGGTGCCGTTCCACGCGCTGCCGCGCCTGCACGAGGCCATCAAGGATCAGTTGCCGCCTGCGTATCCGAATCTGCTCGTCACGTATCGCGAGATGGTGCCTGCGCTACTGCGTCAGCGGCATGAGCCGACCCACGTGATCGAACGTCAGCTTCCTGAGCGCGTGCGCACTGCGGAACCGCCGTTCGCTGCTCAGCCCAATGCGTGATCCGGCATCACAGCAATCGCATTACTCGCAGCAATCGCATCAGCAGCACGACAACACACAGCACGGGACGCACGCCGTACCGGCAAGGCGAATGGAATCAGGAGACATCATGGCCGAAATCGCACAACTGAAATGGGTCGTTGCCTGCAACGTCGACGATATCGACGAAGAGGATGTGATTCGCTTCGACCACGGCGGCGCAACGTACGCGATCTACCGGCTCGAGAAAGGCTTTCATGCGTCCGATGGCTTCTGCACGCATGAGAAGGCGCATCTGGCGGATGGATTCGTCGTGAATGGCGAAATCGAATGCCCGCTGCATCAGGGCCGCTTCGATATCGCAAGCGGTCAGCCGAAGAGCGCGCCGGTCTGCGTCAAGCTGCGCACGCATCCGGTTCGCGTTGACGGTGACCAGGTCATGATCGGCATTGCCGACAAGGACGCAGCATGAGCCCGGCCACGCCCACATCAAAGCCAGCGTCTGTGTCCTCGGCACATGCTCCGATGGTCATCATCGGCGCGGGCCAGACAGGCGCGCGCACGGCGCATGCATTGCGCGAGAACGGCTGGGAGGGCGAGATTGCATTGCTCGGCGACGAGGGCATCGCCCCTTACGATCGCCCGCCGCTCTCCAAGAGCGTGCTGCTTGGACAAAAGACCGCAGGGGAATGCGCACTCTACGACGACGCGTTCTACCGGGACAACCGGATCGATCTGCGCCCGCATGCCCGAGTCGCCGCGATCGATCGCGCCGCGCGTCGCGTCACGCTCGGCAACGGCGACACCCTGCCGTTTCATCGCCTGCTGATTGCCACGGGCGCCGAACCGCGACGCCTTTCTGTACGCGGCGCCAATCTGCGTGGCGTGCACTATCTGCGTACGTTGCCCGACGCGCTCGCGATCGTCGACGCGCTCGCGCCGGGCCAGCGCATTGCCATCGTCGGTGCCGGCTTTATCGGCCTGGAAATCGCGGCCACTGCGATCACGCGAGGTTGTGAGGTCGTCGTCGTTGAAGCCGCGGCACGCGCCCTGATGCGCGCCGTGCCCGAAATCGTCGCGGGCTATCTGATCGAGCGCCACCGCGCCATGGGTGTCGACGTGCGCTTTGCGACGCAGGTCGACGCCGTGCTCGGCGAGTCGCGCGTGACCGGACTCAAGCTCTCCGATGGCGCAACGCTCGACTGCGATGCCGTCGTCGTCGGCATCGGCGTGACGCCGCGCACGGCGCTCGCAGAAGCAGCGGGCATCGATGTGGCCGACGGCGTCGCTGTCGACGATACGCTGCGCACCAATGATCCGAACATCTTTGCGGCTGGCGACGTCTGCTCGTTTCCGCATCGCCTGTTCCGCCGGCGCATCCGCCTCGAATGCTGGCGCAACGCCGAAGACCATGCGCGCGTCGTCGCCCGCAATATGCTCGAGTACGGCGAGACCTATTCCGCCGTGCCGTGGTTCTGGTCCGATCAGTACGATATGACGATACAGATCGCCGGCATGCCTGCCTTCGGTACGACCAGCGTGGTTCGCGAGACCGGCACCTCGTCGCGCGTGTTCTTCGCCCTCGACAATGACGGCGTTTTGGTCGGCGCGAGCGGTGTCGGCGTGACGGGCGAGATCGCGCGTGATGTGCGCGTCGCGCAGGAACTCATCGCCCGACGTGCCATCGTGCCACCTGCCCTGCTCTCCGATCGCTCGACCAAACTCAAGTCCCTGCTCACCGCGGAGGCCGTATGAGCCAGCGCCTGCTCGTGTTTCAATCGATGTGGGCGATGGAACGTCGCCATACGGACGGCTTCGAGCGAACGCTTGAAGAGAACATCGCGATGATCGCCAACGCGGGATTCGACGGGGTCAGCACGCACTACGAAGATCGCGCGAAAGTGCGGCGCCTTGCCGAATTGCGTGCCGCGCATGGCGGCCTGCAAGCTGAAGGTCAGTGCTTTCCGCGCACGGTCGACGACCTCAAGCCTGTGCTCGAGATCGCCAGCGAGTTCGGCGTCCATCACATCGATCTTCAGCCTGACGTGCGACCGCGCACGCTCAAGGAAAGTCTCGAACTGATCGACGGCTGGACGCGTCTTGCCGAACAAGTCGACTTTCCGGTCTACATCGAGACGCACCGCGACCGCCTCACGACCGACCTCTACTTCACGCTCGATCTGCTCGACGCGCGACCTGATCTCAGGCTGCTTGGCGATATCTCGCACTTCCTCGTCGGGCGCGAGTTTGCGTGGCCCGTATCCGACGAGAATCACGCGCTGATGCACCGGATCCTCGACCACTCGTGGGCCTTTCACGGCCGCGTCGCGAGCCGCGAGCAGGTGCAGATCGAGATCTCCTTCGAGCCGCATCGCATGTGGGTCGATCTCTTTCTCGACTGGTGGCGCTACGGATTCGAATCGTGGTGCGAACGCGCGGGCGCCGACGATTCGCTGACGTTCACGTGTGAACTCGGTCCGAAGCCCTACGCCATCATCGGCCGCGACGGTAACGACACAACCGATCGATGGGTCGAGTCGCTGCTGATGCGCGACTGGATTCGCGAGGTGTGGCACGGCGTGCAAACGCGGCGCGAGGCGCAGGCGGTGCCCACATGACGCATCGCAAACGAGCGTCTGCCCCGTCACTCAGTCCGCCGGCGGCAGATTCTCGCGCAGGATCACGGTGACAGGAATCTGCTGAGGCAGTGCGACGCCGGGTTCGCGATGGTAATGCCGAAGGATCAACTCAATGGAGTGCACGGCTTCGCCGGTCGCATTCTGGTCGATCACGGCATCGAGCGTCCCTTCGATCAGCAAGCCTCGCGAGACGTCGCTGAGTTCATGGCCGACGAGCACGGTGGAGCGTGAGCGGCCAAGGCCTTTGAGCGCGGTGCCGACCCCTTCGTCGCCGACGGAAATGTTGTAGATGCCGCGCAGGTCCGGAAAGCGCGCAAACGCATCGCGAGTCAAACGCTCCGTGCGTGTCGCGTCTTCCCGGCTCTCGACAGTCTGAACGATGTCGCAACGCGGAAACCAGCGTCGCAGCACCGAGCGGAAGCCGTTTTCCCGCTCTTCATGGCCGAGGAAATCATGCATGCCTGTGATGACGAGTACCTTGCCCCCCGGCTCGCCGAGAAACCGGCCCATGAGTTCGCCGGCCACACGGCCCGCGCGGCGGTTGTCGATGCCGACATAGGCGATGCGGCCCGTCCCGGGCAGATCGCTGGCAAGCGTCACGACGGGCATCGAGAGACTGACCTTGCGCACAGCGGCACTGATATCCGGATGTTCGTAGGTCACGACAACCAGCGCATCGGCCTTCTGTGTGGCTCGCGCAATCGTCTGCACGACGCTCGCCGGGTCGAACTTGTCGAGATAGGTGACGACGCAGATCACACGCTGCGACTCGAACGATTGCTGCGCAAGCTCGAAGCCGTGCTTGAGATTCAGGTAGTACGGATTGGACGGATGCTCCATCACGATGGCCACGCGCAACCAGCGGGCCGGCACATTGCCGAGCGCGCGATCCAGCTTGAGCTTGCGCGCCCATTCGAGCACACGTGCTTCCTTGTCGCGTGCGACGCCCCCTCGTCCGTTGAGCACCCGATCGACCGTGGCCTCGCTGACGCCTGCCGCTTTCGCGACATCCGCCATGCTCGATTTGCGACGTGCCGTATTCGTCATCGGTCGTATCGGTCGTGAGTCAAACGAAATAAAAAGGATTGCAGGGGTCTGCGATGCGTATGCCGCACCATCATCGCATCGAGACCCTTGCACCATCAAGGGCAGGCCCGAAAAACCTGCCTCAATACGGAGACACGCTCCCTTGACCTCAGGGTCGCCCGGGGAGTCGTTCAGGAGGAATCGGGTAATGAAGACAAGCCTTGACCATCAAACCACGGCGATGTCCGCCGCAACACGTATCGAAGCCACGATCGGGACGCAGGCGGCCTCGCGGGCTGAGTCGCGGGCTGGACGCAAGCGTTGGGCTGCCGCCGCATGCGGCCTCGCCTTGCTGCTCGGAGGCGGCGGCGCGATGGCCGCCGATGCACCGGCGCAGCCGCTGAATATCGTGATGCTCACCCATGGCGCCGCAAGCAACGCATTCTGGCAGGCGGTCAAGCGCGGCTTCGACGACGCGTGCGCGAAGGTTCATGCGCAGTGCCAGATGGTGTTCACGCAGACCGATAGCTCGATCGAACAACAAACCGCCAACTTCCAGACGGCGCTCGCGCGCAAGCCCGATGCGATCCTCACGACGATTGTCGACGACAAGGCGATGACGTCGCTGATCAACGACGCGCGCAGCAAGAACGTGATGGTCATTGCCTACAACGTCGATCAGACCGGCGGCGCTGCAGGCGCGGCGAAGCGTCAGGCATTCGTCGGGCAAAACTTCGTTCCTGCCGGCCGCAACCTCGCAAACCAGCTGACCGCGCAGTTTCCGAAAGACGGGCCGGTGCGCGTGCTGATCGGCGTCAGCGCACCGGGGCAAAACTGGGCCGAGCAGCGTGCCAAGGGTGTGCAGGAAGGACTCGACGACTGGAAGCGCGCCAACCCGAATCGCCAGCTGACTGTCGATCGTATCGATTCGAGCACCGACCTTGCCGTCACAGGCGATCGCGTCGGCGCCTATCTGACGGCGCACCCCGACACCACGGCCTACTTCGACATGGGGTTCTTCCATGCATCGGTCGCACGCGTGCTCAAGGATCGCGGCGTCCCGCCGGGCAAGGTTCTGCTCGCCGGCTTCGATATCGTGCCGCCCGTGCTCGAGATGATGAAGGCCGGCTACATCCAGGCCGAAGTCGACCAGCAGCCCTATATGCAGGGGTTTATCCCGGTCATGGAAGTCTATCTGTCGAAGACCGTCGGACTGGCGCCTGCTGATGTCAACACAGGCAACGCCATCGTGACGCCCCCGCAAGCGGGCAACGTCCTGGCATTGTCGGAAAAGGGGCTTCGCTAAGAAGCGAGCGTGATGCGCCGCTCAACATCGCGACGCCCGCCACATTGCGCGCCGACGTCTCTTGTCGGACTTGCATGTGTATTGCGGGGGGCAACGCCATTCGATCGGTCGTTGGGTCGTTGGGTCGTTGGCTCGTCGGGTCGGGTCGTCGAGCGGATTGAATCTCTTTGACTTCGGTCGGAGGCCGGTGTGAAAAAGCTTCTGAAAATCTATTTGCAAAAGCCCGAACTCGCGGGCGTCGTGCTGCTCGTCGTGCTGATCGGGTTGTTCCAGGTACGTTCGGGCGCGGCGTTTCTGAGCGCGGACAATCTGCGCGGCATTCTGGGTGTGCTGCCCGAGGCCGGCCTTGTCGCGATCGGTGTCACGGTACTGATGATCTGTGGCGAGTTCGATCTGTCGGTCGGTTCGGTTTTTGCACTGATGCCGATGACGATCACGTTGATCGTCAACGCGGGCGTGCCGTTCTGGATCGCGCTGCCGATCGGACTTGCCGTGGCCGCGGGGGTCGGTTTGCTCAACGGCCTGATCACACTCGCGTTCAACATACCGAGCTTTATCACGACGCTCGGCATGCTCTTCATCGTGCGTTCATTGACCGTTGTCGCATCCGGGGGCTTTCCGCCCAACCTGCCATCCGATCAGATGCCGATCGATCTGTTCGTCCACTACATCGGACCGAACGGCCTGTTCCGTGCGTCGTTCGTCTGGTTCGTCGCGATCGGCCTGGGGACAGCGTTGCTCCTGACGTCGACCAACCTCGGGAACTGGATCAAGGCAACCGGCGGATTTCTCGAAGCGTCCGTATCGAGCGGTGTGCCGGCACGCCGCGTGAAGTTGTTCTGCTTCGTGCTGTGCTCGGTGCTCGCGGGCTTCGCGGGCATGCTCCAGGTCTTCCGGCTCGGCGCTCCGCTCCCCTCGATCGGTGACGGCATGGAGCTGCAGGCTGTGGCAGCAGCCGTGATCGGCGGTACAGCACTCACCGGCGGCATCGGCAACGTGCTCGGTGCAATCGTCGGCGCGCTGCTGATCCGCGTGATCGACAACGGCCTCGTACTGACTCAGGTCGACGCGAACTGGTTCAAGTTCGCCGTCGGCGCCCTGACGATCGTCGCGGTCGTCGCCAATGCATGGATGCGCCGCACGGCGCGACGCATGAAGGTACAGCTATGAACACTGTGACGACATCATTCGGTTCGGACGAACTCGATTCCGCGCTGGCCGCGGCTCGCGCGAGCGGCGCGTATGCACACGGTCTTCAGGACATCGCCGATGAAGACAAGGTCGACGGTCTCGCATCGGGCGGCTATCCGGGTGCGCAGCACGAAGCACGATCAAACGCGCGATCGGGATCGGTCCTGGTCGGCGTACGCGACCTTCATAAGTGGTATTCCGGCGTGCACGCGCTGAAGGGCGTCACGCTCGATTTCAAGCGAGGCGAAGTCGTCGGTCTGCTCGGCGACAACGGCGCGGGCAAATCGACGCTGATCAAGATTTTGTCGGGCGTGCATCGCCCGGACGACGGCGAGATTCTGTTCGAAGGCGAACCGGTGCGAATCGGATCGCCGAAGCAGGCCATGCGCCTGGGCATCGAGACGATTCACCAGCACAACTCGCTCGTGCCCTCGCTGTCGATCGCGCGCAACTTGTTTATCGGTCGCGAGCCTTTGCGTTTCTCGATGTTCGGCATCGGACCGATGAACTACGCGCGCATGCGTGACGACGCCAATCGCGCGCTCGCCGATGTGGATCTGCATCTGCGATCCGCCGACGCACTGCTGGGCGAATTGTCCGGCGGACAACGTCAGGGCGTGGCGATTGCACGTGCGATGCACTTCAAGTCGAAACTGCTGATACTCGACGAGCCGACCAATCACCTGTCGGTCAAGGAGACCGACAAGGTCATTGGCTTTGTGCGTGGATTGTCGACGCAGGGTGTGACCGGCATCTTTATCAGTCACAACCTCCAGCACGTGTTTCACTCATGCGATCGCATTGTCGCCATGGCGCGTGGCCAAGTCGTTCTCGACAAGCTCGTCCACGAGACGTCGCCCGAGGAAGTCACCGAGATGCTTTAGGCAGACAACGTAACACCGGAGCCAGCCCATATGGATCGGGCTGGCACGGCAGGCACACTCAGGGAGGAGTCGTGCAACAACCCGCCACTATGGATAGGAATCACGGATGAAGACAAAGGCAGCGATTGCATGGAAAGCCGGCCAACCCCTGACCGTCGAAGCGGTCGATCTCGAAGGACCGCGTGCGGGTGAAGTGCTGATCGAGGTCAAGGCGACCGGAATCTGTCACACCGACTACTACACATTGTCGGGCGCCGATCCTGAAGGCCTGTTCCCGGCAATCCTCGGTCATGAAGGCGCGGGCGTCGTGGTCGACGTCGGTCCCGGTGTCGGCAGCCTGCGCAAGGGCGATCACGTGATTCCCCTCTATACGCCCGAATGCCGTCAGTGCAAGTTTTGCCTCTCGCGCAAGACCAACCTGTGCCAGGCGATCCGCTCGACCCAGGGCAAGGGCCTGATGCCCGACTCGACCTCGCGCTTCTCGCTCGACGGCAAGCCGCTGTTTCACTACATGGGCACCTCGACGTTCTCGAACTACATCGTCGTGCCGGAGATCGCGGTCGCCAAGATCCGCGAAGACGCGCCGTTCGACAAGGTCTGTTATATCGGCTGCGGCGTGACCACGGGCATCGGCGCGGTCGTCTATTCGGCGAAAGTCGAAGCGGGTGCCAATGTCGTGGTGTTCGGTCTGGGCGGCATCGGCCTGAACGTGATCCAGGGTGCGAAGATGGTCGGCGCCAACAAGATCATCGGCATCGACATCAACCCGGGCCGCGTCGAGCTTGCGAAGAAGTTCGGCATGACCGATTTCATCAACCCGAAGGACGTGGGCAATGTCGTCGACGCGATCGTGCAGCTGACCGACGGCGGCGCGGACTACTCGTTCGAATGCATCGGCAATGTGACGACGATGCGCCAGGCGCTCGAATGCACGCACAAGGGCTGGGGCCAGTCGTTCATTATCGGCGTGGCGGCTGCGGGTCAGGAGATCAGCACACGGCCGTTCCAGCTCGTGACGGGCCGCGAATGGAAGGGCTCGGCCTTCGGCGGCGCACGCGGCCGTACCGACGTGCCGACCATCGTCGACTGGTACATGGAAGGCAAGATCAATATCGATGATCTGATCACGCACCGCCTGCCGCTCGAGAAGATTAACGAGGGCTTCGATTTGATGAAGGCCGGCGAATCGATCCGGTCGGTTGTGCTGTACTGAGATTCTTAACTTGTGAAATTTCAACGAGCTTGATCGCCAACCTGATCAAGTCCCGTAACCGGGCAGTGTCGATGTCTCCAGCGTGAACTTGACGAGCCGGGGCGAGACCGCCGTGCACGCCTCAAAAACACGGCAATCTCCCTCGGTGTTTTTTGTCCTAGCGGGCCCCATCTTCCGGAGCAGCTGCAAAGACTCGCGCACGTCAAATAGCCTTGGCGGCAGCACGCGTTTGAGCATGCTCAAACGCCGGCTCAAACTCATCGAGGTCCGCCGCCTTCATTCCAACCGCGGCTGACTTCGCGACACGCTTCCAGCCACGCACCGCCGTATGCACCTCTTGCAGTATGTGGATCGCGTCTATTTTCGGCAATTGAAAGCGAGGCGCTGCGGCCAGCACAGATTCGATCGAATCAACAGGACCGGAATCCTCGGTCAGCCAGAGCTTCAATTCCGGATCTTTATCAGGGAACGGATTGATATCGAATGCCGGTGCGAGACGCCAAAGCCCATTTCCGACATATAGAAAGCCGTGGTTCTGGAGATGGTCGTCTACGTTCGTGATCAGCAAATTGAAGACGATCCTCCGCCAAAGTTCTGCAAGGTCACGTTTTGGATCCGCACTCACGACAAGGATGCGTTCGGCGATCTGGGTGTATGCATAGTCACCCTGCCTTGATGCCTGAAGCATCGAGGCAGCTGACAGGTAGTGAACGCGTCCTCCCCCGGCGACCCGGTCAAAGCGCCGAATCAACGCAACCGGCACATCGTCGGACATTTCTATCCTCGATTGCGCGACGTTTATCCCCGCCTCATGAGCCAAATGAAGCGCCAGGACCTCACCGCGTGTCACGCATCGCTCGTCGCCCACGCTGGGGAACTTGCCGATCGCCAAATGCCCGTCGTTGTCCAAAATGGAACACTTCGGCCGCATCCCTCCTAGCGAAGTCCCCCTTCCGCGGAGATAGCGAAGATCCGCCGCCGTTTCTTTTCCTAGTTCAACGGCGCGTGTGGCACTGATCAAGTCGCGCAACTCGATCAGAGGCGGAGTGCCTCGTCCACCCTCTTCAATCGTCCGAAGACAGTTACCCGACTCGTCCAGCAACCGCAAGGCACCCACGCGGCTGATATCGTCGACTCCCAGAAGGTAGTCCATCTCGGTCAGTGCAGCGCTAGTTGCCCGTCGCGCCGACGCATCGGTTGCTTTTCGACGCTTCGCATGATCGCGAGCGATGACTCGGCAACCCCAGCCGTCGGGCTCCGTGTCAGCGAAACAAAAGTGAAAAACTGAATCGTCGCGAGTCGGCGCGCGCCGATATTGGTGGCCTTGCACCAGTGGAAGATCGGGCGAGATTGAAAATCGCTCCGGCGCGCTCAACCAGGAATCCGCGTAAGCAAAAGCGGAGTTTTCGCGCGAAGCTTCCTTCGCGTAGGTGAGCGTTCCAGCGTCGCGCCCAATGTCGCCGATCGCGACTCGTACAGTACGCCGCGCGACTGCCGGATTCACATCGCCCCCGTATCCGGCGTTAGTCGCCGGGTACGAACGCGTTGCGGCACTTGCTCGTTCATCAACGTCAAGCCGATTTCATCCACGGATGAATCTAGAACCTGCGCAAGCCGGTCGAGTTCGCCGAGCACGTGGAAGGCGCGCAATACAACGCCGAACGCGACCTGCGGATCGCCGTGTTCCAAACGACGAAGTGTCGCCGTCGACGTCTGAATACGTTCGGCCATCGAAGCCTGTGTCAATCGGCGCCGTCTGCGCGCAAGCGCAAGATCATGGCCAAGCTTTACCAGCGCCCTTTCAACGGGCACAGGAAGTGTTTTCTCGACAATCTTATCGCTCACATGTGAGCGCTTAGCCTGTTTTAACGACGCCATGTGAGCGTTTATCTGGCGGTATTGAATCATTTCAGTATCGGAGCGCGCCTCGGACAAGTCAAGCCTTGTTAAGTTAAGCGATCATATATGCACGTTTAATCGGAATTAGCGATCACATATGAGCTATTAGAAGTCTGCCGTTTTACGTCGCGGAAAGCTTTCAAAAAGCGATGACTTCCTCGCGTGGTCGTCAGAGGGGCAAGCGCAGGGCACCGAGGAAGTACAGCTACGAAGCGAGGAGGCATGTCGAAAAAAGGACGCCTGAGGACTCACGAAGAGGAAGCGCTTGCGTCTTCGGCACGACGAATTGGCGCCTCGCAAATACATCACAACATGATATGTGTGCAATTACGAAACGTTTTGGGCAGGCGTTTCGGGGTGTCGGGATGACGGGAAATGCGGCTACCTTACGCATAGATTCACCTTCCCCGCCTGTTTTAACGGCTGATCGCGGCGACATCGCGAATGTTTAATCAGACGAGCGAAATAGCGCCGCGGCGGCCCTTCGCTGTATCCCGTGTTACGCCGCATTTCCGTGTAACGCGCTGAAACGCGAACTGACCCTTTTGCGCGTTCCATGTATCAGTTCTGAAACGTCTGGCCGATGCACTGGCGGAAATCGACAGTACGTCTGAAGCTTTCCCTTACCCACATTGCCCGAGCCTGCGCTGGCATACCCATTGCTCTAGTGGCCCCGGTCGCATCCACCAGTGCGATGCACCGCAGACATAAAACAAGTCGCTAACGACACATGGGCCAACTTTCGTTTCAACCGGGGAAAATCGGGGAAGGCATGCGCCAGGAGCACGGCTCCGGGTTCGCCTTCGCATCTGTGCTTGCCGCAGTCGCGCTTGCCGCGTCGCTCGTGACAGCGCCTTCATTCGCCTTCGAACAAGCCATCTCGCCGGCACCCGCACCGGCCGAAACCAGCACGCCCGAGCCGCTCGACTCGACACGCCATGACGTGTCCGAACACGCGCCGATTTCGAATTCGTCGACACCCAAAGGCGAAAGCAGCGCAACGCCCAAAGCCAGCGACAACCCGCCCGTCTTGACCGAACACCGGCCGCTCGAGGAATCGATCCACGGCATCGTCACGAACCAGGTCATCACGCTCGTCGGCCAGGACTTCTACAACGCATTCGTCTCCGCCTGGCGCGGCACGCCGCTGTCCGAGCGCTACAACATCTCCATCTACGAACGACCCTCGGCTCGCTGGGGCAGCCTGGTCTGGGTCGAGTTCCAGCATCGGCGGCTCTTCGAAGCGTTCCTGCCGCCGACACGCAATCGTATTCGGCCCATCGCAGAGCGCGCGGCCGACCAGGCTTATCACAACATCGTCCAGGCAGATCTCGACCGGTTGCTGTTCCGGGACCCCGATCTCGCCGCCGACGAAATGTAAAACGCAGATGTAATCAGAGTCCAACCATGAAACGCTTCCTTGCCATCGCATTCGCGTCAGCGACCGTCGCTCTGGGGACGACGACCGCCTACGCAGGCTCGCTTGTGTATCAGCCCGTGAACCCGACATTCGGCGGTTCACCGGACAACGGCGCCTATCTGCTGTCGACCGCCAACGCCGTCAACAAGCATCAGGCACCCGCCACGGACAGCAGCCTCACGGGATCGTCGCCGCTGTCGGAGTTCAATCAGGAACTCGAGCAGGCCATTCTTTCGCGTCTCGCCACGTCGATCACGTCATCAATCGTCGGCACGAACGGCACGCTGCAACCCGGCACGATCTCGACAGGGCAATTCACGGTACAGGTTCAGCAGGTCGGCAATGGCATGCTGCAGGTCACGACGACGGACACGACCACCGGGCAAACCACGACGTTCCAGGTGAGCCAATGATCCGTCTTGCACTCTATACAGGCCTCATCGCCGGAGCACTGGTTCTTGGCGGTTGCGCGTCACCGGTTCAGACGTTCGACAACGCGGCGCTGACACCCGCCACGGCCTTCACGAACGATCTCGCCGCCCTGCCGCAACCGAAGGGCAAGATGGTCGCCGCAGTCTATGGCTTCCGGGATCAGACGGGTCAATACAAGCCCTCGCCCGACAGCTCGTTCTCGTCGCAGGTCACACAAGGCGCGGCGTCGGTGCTCGTCGATGCGCTGCGCACGTCGGGCTGGTTCGTGCCGGTCGAACGCGAGAACCTGCAGGACCTGCTGACCGAACGCAAGATCGTTCGCGCGCTCGAAACCCCGGAAGACAAGGGCAAGTCGATTGCATCGATCGGCGCACTCACGCCGGCAAGCGTGGTCATCGAAGGCGGCATCGTCGGTTACGACGAAAACCTGCGCACGGGCGGCCTCGGCGTCAACTACCTCGGCATCGGCGGCGCGACGCAGTATCGCGTCGACCAGGTCACGATCGCGCTCCGCGCAGTCGATATCCGCAATGGCCAGATCCTGAACAGCGTATCGACGACGAAGACCGTCTATTCGTACGAACTCACCGCGGGCGTCTACAAGTTCGTCGGCTACCAGAACCTGCTGCAGGTCGAAGCTGGCGTCACCTACAACGAACCCGCTCAGCTCTGCGTGAAGGAAGCCATCGAAGCCGCCGTCATGTACCTGATCGTTCAAGGCATCAGCAGCAATACGTGGGAACTCAAGTCGCCTGCCGACTGGAGCTCTCCGATCATTCAGAAGTACGCAGTACGCGACCCGGGCTTCCGCCAGGTTCAGGCACCGGCCAAAACGGCGGAGCCCACGCCGCCCGCGCCGACCAAGGGAAGCTGATCTTCGCGGCGGCCGACGCGCCCCCGCGCGTCAGCCGTCGTCGCACCACCTGTCGTCTAGCAGCACCTGTCGTGTTTCCGCGCCAGCGTGCTGCGCCAGTCGCACATTGCCTTGCTGTCTTGCCGCATTCCCGAGCTGTCATTCGCTGTCGAACTCCGAACTCCGAACTCCGAACTCCGAACTCAATAGAGGAGCTGTCACGTGAGAATCCGTTCTCCGTTCCGCCCGAGCATGGGCCGCGCTTCGCGTGCCCCGCGCGGATCGCATTCGTTCACCGGCGCATCGCGCATCGCAACGATCTCGCGCGCGGCACGCATTGCCACGCTGCTGACCACACTGATGCTGGGCGCCGGCGCCTACAACGCGTTTGCACTGCAGCCCGCGCCGGCCTCCGATCTCGGTGCCGACGAACCTGCATTCGCTGCCGGCGGCAACGTCGCTCACATCACGCAGGGCGGCTACGCGCAGTCGGCCACGCTCGACCAGAGCGGTCGCAACAACGTCGGCATCACGACGCAAGCGGGCGCCAACAACGTGGCCTCCGTCATTCAGGCCGGCATCCAGAACAACGCGTCACTGACGCAGAACGGTCAATGGAACCAGTCGGCGCAATCGCAGCACGGTAACGGCAACACGTCGTCCGTCACGCAAGTCGGCAACGCGAATTCGAGCTCGGTCACCCAGAACGGCAATTCGAATTCGGCCCAGATCCAGCAGTACGGCAATAACAATTCCGCGCAGGTCGTTCAAAACGGCCAGCACGACACGATCGCAATTCGCCAGAGCGGTAATGGCGGATCCGCAAAAGTCGTTCAGCACTAGGCAACTGACGGCTGACATTTCCACGCCTAACAACACGGAGCACATTCATGAAGGTCAAGAGCATCTCCCTCGCAGTGACCGCAGCCCTCGCACTTGGCTTCTCGATCGGCGCAGTGGCCGGTACGCAGAACGAAACCGCGACGATCAATCAGTCGGGTGTCGCTCAATCGGCATCGATCGATCAAAACAACTCGGCTAACGACGTTGCCACGATCAATCAATCGAACTTCCGCAACGATGCTTCGATCAACGAAAAGAACACGGGCAGCAACACGGCCGCTGTGACGCAACAAGGCCAGAAGGACGACGCTTCGATCAAGACGACGGGTGGCGGCTACAACTGGACGTCGGTCTACCAAGGCGGCAACCACGACGACGCAACGGTCAAGCAAACGAACGAAATCGCCGACACGACGAAGGTCACGCAAACGGGCGACTACAACAGCGCTTCGATCCAGCAAAGCGGCGGCCACAACAACTACGCAACGGTGACGCAGTCGTACGGCGGCAACACGGCTGATCTCGCGCAAGAAGAAGCCTACTCGTCGTCGACGACGATCGGTCAAGGCGGCGGCTTCGCGAACTACGCTTCGACGACGCAATCGGGCACGAACGAAAGCATCTCGGTCTCGCAAAACGGCTACTTCAACACGGCATTCGTTTCGCAAAACGGCTCGAACGACCACGCTACGGTTTCGCAACAAGGCAGCGGTCACTACGCAAGCATCACGCAACACTAAGCCTGTCGGCTGCTGTGGCCTTGCCTGATCGGGCGGGCCGCGACATCGATGGTCTTCGTCAGTCTTGTCGACCGGCGAAGCCGGCGCGGCGATCGCTGCGCCGGATAGTTGAACCCGAAGGACATGTGGGGTGCTTCAGGACGGACTTTGGGGGTTTCTCTTCAGGTTTCCGGTTGAAGTGCGTTCCTGAGGTTCCCCGTGTCCTTCGGGGTTTTTCCGTGGCGGTTTTTGATCAGGCGTTCCCATTTCCATGTTCGCACCCTCGACTGCCGGCATGCGCACGCATGCGGCGCACATGCAGACCCGTCCGAACGACGTCTACAGCACGGCGCTGACGTTCTGCTGCGCCGCCGGTCTCGTTGCGTCGATCTTCACCGTCGCCAATCAACTCGAACACAACGCAGCCACGCGCGATTCGTATGCCGACGCCGTCGCCTGGAGAGAAAGCGCCGGTGCGATCATGCGCGCCGATCGCAGCGTGCCGCGTGAAGGTGTTTCCGGACCGGCGACAGATAGCGCCTCGCGCAGCGACGATACCCTCCAGGCTCCGGCCATTCGGTATGCGGCGCCCGGCATCGATACGCCGGCATCCAGCGTCAATGCGAGCGGCCGTCTGATCACGGGGCCGATCCGCCGTGCACCCGAGGCTTCGAACGCGGCATCGCCGGCTCAGGACGTCGAACGCGCGGCTGAAGCGACGAGCGCCACGTCAACGTCGGCCACGTCCGCAACGTCCATCACATCCGTCACGCAGTCTCCGCGTGTCTACGCGCCTGTGCTTGCGATGGAAAGTCCGCGCGATGCGAACCTGCGCGTCGCCCCGGTCAACGTACCCTCGAAGGCCGGCACATCGGCGCTCGCACCGCACCTTTCACCGGCGCCCGTACCGGGCCAGAGCCCGGCTCCCGCCCCTGCGCCCGCGCCCTCGGCGCCCGTGCCGCCGCCCGTCGCTGTCCGACCCGACTCGCCGTCGTTCGCAACGCCTGCACCGGCTCGCATGGCGCTCGTTGCCCCACCGACGTCAGACCCCGGTCAGTTTGTCGTGCCGCATGCGGCGGCCAACCTCGTTGCGCTTCATCACGGCAGCGACGCCGATGCGTCCAGGGACATCGACCCGGCCGTGCTTGCCAAAAACGGCAAGGACCTCGGTGGTCAGACCGTATCGTTTGTCGTGGGTGGGGAGATCAGTCTCGACGCGAATGCGAAGACGGCGAACCATCTGACCATCACGCGCTACACCGCACTCGATCCGCGCATGAACCGCGGCCTGCTCGAGAAGTGGCTGAGCCTGGAAAGCGACGACGCGACGTCGGGCAACGTGCGCATCACGGGCGTCGTGCGTCCCGATCAGGCCGGCGAGCGCGTGACGATCGATGTCACGGATATCGCGGCTGCGGACCCTGCGGCGCAGTGATCCGCCCGATGTGCGGAAGATTCAAACCTTGAAGCGGCTCGCACTCTGCTGCAACACGCGCGACTGATCCTCGAGCGACACAGCCGCTGCCGTCGTCTGCTCGACGAGTGCCGCGTTCTGCTGCGTGACCTCGTCCATCTGCGTAATGGCGCGGCTGACCTGTTCGATGCCGTCAGCCTGTTCCTTCGACGCAACCGTCACGCTGTCGATAATGCCGTTGACCTTCTCGATCGAACCGACGATTTCGCGAATCGTGGCGCCTGCGCGCTCGACGAGCTCGGCACCGTCATTGGCCTGACTCGTTGCGGTATCGATCAGCGCCTTGATTTCCTTGGCCGCGCCAGCCGAACGTTGCGCGAGCGTGCGCACTTCAGTCGCCACGACCGCAAACCCGCGGCCCTGCTCGCCGGCGCGCGCCGCTTCGACGGCAGCGTTGAGCGCCAGGATATTGGTCTGGAATGCGATCGACTCGATTGCACTCGTGATCGACGCCATCTGCTGCGACTGTGCGTTGATCTGCTGCATGGCTTGCACCACGCGCACCATCAACTCGCCGCCCGAGCGCGCGACGTTGCCGGCATTGGCCGCCACATCGCTCGCGACCGAGGCGCTCTCGTGGTTGTGTTTGACCGTCGCAGTCATCTGCTCCATGCTCGCGGCCGTTTGTTCGAGCGCAGCGGCCTGTGATTCGGTGCGGCGCGAGAGATCACGATTGCCGGCTGCGATTTCCTGCGTCGCCATCGCCATCGAGGCGGTGCTCGTGACGATTTCTTCGACGGTGTCTTTCAGGCCGTCGCGCATCTGCGCGAGCCCGCGCATCAACTCACCCATCTCGTCCGCGCGATCGGCATCGATCTTCACCGACAGATCGCCGTGCGCGATCGAACGGCATGCAGCGAGTGCCTTGCCAAGCGGCACGGCAATGGCGCGATGCACACCCAATCCCGCGGCCACCGCAAACACTGCGCTGACCACGAGCAACAACGCCGAAGCGATGGCCACGGTGTTGAGCCGAGTCAGGAAATCGTCATAGTTGGATTGCCCCGAGCTCATCAGGCTTTCGTTGAGCTTGTTGGACGATTGTGTCAGTGCGAGCGACAACTTGGGCGTCGTGTTCATTGTCACGTCGCGTGCCTTGTCGGTGTCGCCGGCTTCGAGTGCCTGCAGGGTCGGGTTGATTCCGGACTGCACCAGCGCGTCCATATCGCTCGATACGGCGTCGGCGAGACGTTGCTCGTCCGGGGTCTTCGGCAATGCCAGAAAGCGCTGATACGCCGACTGGGCGGTCGACATGTAGTCGCGCACCTTCTTCAACAGCACCTTGCTCTCAGGGCTTCCAGGCGCGACCGGGCTCAGGATGCCGCGATCGATCGTCACGCGCGCGATCGCAAGGTTGTATTTGAAGTCGCCCAGCGCGATCGCGGCGGTCATCTGCACGGAATACGTCTGCTTGAGCGCCGAGCGCCCGGCACGCGTACCGTACTGGCCGAGTGCCGCCGTGGCGAGCAACAGGACGATCAGGCAGCCAAAGGCCGCGAAAACAGAGGCTTTAATGGAAAGGCGCTTGAACATAGGAGTCGTCCGCAAACTTCATGGGCCGGGGGGAACCCCGGCTTTCAAAAGCGTTAACGGCTATATTTCCGGGCGCTGCAGGGCAGCAAAATTAAAAAATATTGCTGACAGGTCCCTTGGAGCCGGCTGACATCGCTGCGACATCGCCTCGACATCGATGCGACTTATGGGCGACACACGCACGACACGGTCCGCTCGGCTCGACTCAAGTCGCTTGCGTTTCCTCATCGGAATGGCCGGTGCCCGGCGAGCGATCCTGCGGCGGGCGCTCCCGCATCAGCAGGCGCAGCAACGCAGGCAATAGCAGCAACACGAGCGGCAACTGCACCACGAGCCCCGAAATGATGGCGATCGCAAGCGGCTGCTGCATCGCCGATCCTTGCCCGAGCGCAAACGCGAGCGGCATCAAAGCCAGAATGGCTGCGATCGTCGTCATCGCGATCGGTCGCAGCCGGTTCCGGCCCGCGTCGATCAGCGCCTGCTCGAACGGAACGCCTTCGTCACGCACCAGGCCTTGCAGCTCCGACACATAGAAGATTGCAACTTCAGTCACGATCCCGATGATCATCGTCATACCCATCATGGCCGAGATATTGAGTTCAATACCCGTGATCCACAGCCCGACAAACACCGCTCCTGTCGCAAGCAAGGGCATCGCCATCACCGCAAGCGCAATGCGGAAGCGCTCATAGAGAAAGAGCAGCAAACCGAACACCAGTGCGACTGCCGCTCCGAACACCGTGACAAGTCCCTTGAACGCGATCTGCTGTTGCTGGTAAAGACCGCCCAACTCGTAATAGACGCCGTGCGGCAGCAGATTCGCGTCGCCCAGCACGCGTTGCACGTCGGCGATGGTCGAGCCCAGATCGCGCCCATCGATACGGGCCGTGACGGCCACCATCCGCTTCAGATTGTCGCGGCTGATCTCGGGCTGTCCCGTCACCGTCACGCGATCGGCAACGCGGCGCAGCGGAAACAGGTGCCCGTCGGGTGCACGAATCTGCAACTGTCCCAGTTGCGTATCGTTGAGTTTCAATGCCCCGGCCACCCGGACTCTCACGCCGATCGTTTTCGGCCCGTTCTGGAACTGCGTGGCGACGGCGCCATCGACCATGTCCGACACGGCCTGCGCAACGGATTGCACATCCATGCCTTCGGCCGCGACGGCGTCGGGTCGAATATGGAGTTCGATCGCGTCTCCCGCCGGATTGATCCCGTCTTCGACGTCCACGATGCCCTGGACCTTCCCGATCCGATCGGCAACCTTGCGCGCGGTGGCGTCGAGCGTCGCCGCATCGTCGGAATAGATCTTGATCTGCACGGGTTGCGGCACGGCCGTCAGGTCGCCGATCAGGTCCTCCATCAGCTTGGCGAGTTCGACACTCACGCCGGGCACCTGGGCCTCGACCTTCGAGCGGATCTCCTCCATGACGGTATCGAGTGGCTCACGATTCCCCGATTTGAGCCGCACGAAGAAGTCACCCCGATTCGGCTCGTTGAGGTCGCCGCCGAGACCCGCCCCGGTACGGCGCGAATAGGTGGCCACGTTCGGATTTGCGCGGATGATCGTCTCGACCTGCCGCATCAAACGGTCCGTCTCGGTGATCGAGGTGCCGGGCTCGGTGTGATAGTCGAGCACAAAGCCGCCTTCATCCATCGAGGGCATAAAGCCGCTGCCCACCCGCGTAAAAGCCAGCGCGGAAATCATGATCAGCGGTATCACGCCGGCAAGCACCCATATCGGGCGCCGTGTCACCCGCTCAACCAGCACCGCATAGCGTGTATTGAGCCAACGCGCGACGCGTGTTTCGCGGTGTTCCTCAGCGTCGTGCGCCTTGAGCCAGCGGTCGCAGAGAATCGGCACGGCAAGCCATGTCACCAGAAATGAAATCAGCAACGCGCTGGCCATCGTGATCGACAGTGCCTTGAAAAAGGCACCGGTGACGCCTGACAGGAACGCAAGCGGCACAAAAATGATCAGCGTCGCCGCCGACGAACCCGCCAGTGGCCGTGTGAATTCAAGCGCAGCCGCCATCACGCGCCCGTGAAACCCCTGCGAGCCGCCTTCGCGCATGCGACGCACGATATGCTCGATCATTACGATCGCATCATCGATAACCAGCCCGACTGCCGCGGCCATGCCACCGAGCGTCATGATATTGAAGCCCATGCCGAACACGTCCAGCAGCAGGATCGTCGCGGCCATCACGATCGGCACGACCGCCACGGCGATCAAGGTGATCTTTGCATTGCGAAGAAAGACAAAGAGCGTCAGGGCTGCGAGCACGACACCGATCAGGATGGCGTCGCGCACGCTGCTGGCCGATGCAATCACGAGTTCGCTCTGGTCGTACCAGTTCGCGAGTTCGACGCCCGGTGGCATCTGGTGTCGAAAGTCAGCAAGCTTTGCGCGAATGGCCTTTGCCATCGCTACGCTGTTGGCTCCCGGTTGCTGATAGATATTGATCAGCACCGCATCGCGGCCATCTGCCGTCACGCGCATCCATTGCGGTACGACGCCTGCACGCACGTCCGCGATATCGCCGAGGCGAATCTGCGTCGCACCGTTGGCCGCGACGACGACTTGTCTGAGCGCGTCGATGTTCGTGACGGTCGAATTCGCAATCACGAGAAACAGCTTGTCGTGATCCTCGATGCGCCCCGTTGCCATCAACACATTGCTCGACCCAATCGCCTTCGACACATCGGCAAGCGAGAGCTTGTAACCCGCCAGTCGACCGGGATCGATCGCCACTTCGAGTTCATCCTGTGCACCACCGACCGTGTCGACACGCGCAACGCCTGCGACCGAAGACAGCAAGGGGCGCAATTGAAACTGTGCGAGGTCACGCAGCGCCGACAACGATTGCCGGTTTGACGTCAGGCTATACGCAAGCACGGGAAAGACGGTCGGATCCATCCGGCGCACCTGCATCGACGTGCCCTGAGGCAGCGTCGGCAGAATTTCGCCGATGGCAGACTGCGCCTGCAACACAGCCTGGGCCATATCAGTGCCCCAATCGAAATTGATCGAAATCTCAGCGGACCCACGGCTGGTCTTCGATTCGACGTCGCGCACGTTCGGCACACGTCGCAAGGCTTCTTCGACCGGCATGGTCACCAGCGTCGTCATCTGTTCGGCCGGCCGATCGCCGGCGTCGAGCGTGACCACCGCACGTGGGAAGGAGACATTGGGGAACAGCGAGATCGACAGGTGAAATGCCCCGATCACACCAGCCATCGCAAGCAGCGCGATCACAAACAGCAGCGAGCGCCGATGCATTTGCATCCATTGACCGAAATTCATGGTGCGGCACTTCCGTTCGCGCTCTTCTCGATCGTGACGGCCATGCCGTCCTTAAGCTCGTAGTTGCCGACGACAACGACCGGCTGCGCCGCGTTGAGCTTGCCGTCCACACCATAGCGATCGCCATCCTCGGCGCGCGTCGCCACTTCGACACGATGTGCGTGATGGTCATCGCCGATCTGAAACACGTAGGCACCTTCATCGTCGGTGAGCACCGCGGCGCGTGGCACGATCCAATACGTCTGGGGATGCGTTGCGATATCGGCCCGCACGCGGGTACCTGCAATCAACGCGGTCTGCCCGAGCGCGACCGATACACCGACGTTGACGAGCTGCGTCTGCGCATCGATCGACGCGCCGACCATGACGACGTGGCCGACGACGGGTGTCTTTGCGAGCGCACTCGACAGACCTCGTATCGTCGCCGCATCGCCCACGCGTACCGAGGTGGCATCGGACGGCTCGACGCCGAGCAATACGTTGGAATGGTTCGGCGTCGAAGAGGCTGTCGCCGACGACATGGCCGTCGACCTCGTTGCCTTCGATGCCGATGCAGTGCCTGTCGACGCGTCCTTCGCGAACGGCTGCGCGCCCGATCGAGTCGCGTCTTGCCCGCTTGTGCCGGTCGTTGCCGCGAGCTGGAGAATGGCAGCGCCCGCCTGGATCTGATCGCCCTGGCCCACCGAAATCTGCGAGACCACGCCGTCGAAAGGTGCGACGACTGTCGTCGTCCCTGCCCCGACACCCATCTCGTCCTGCGCCGTCTGTGCCTGGCGTGCATCGAGCAAGGCCTTGCGCGCGGTCGCCAACTGCGATGTCGTCGCGAGCCCGGTGTCGTACAGCGATTGGGTGCGCTCGAACTCGCCCTGCGCCAATGCAACCGCGCTTTTCGCCTGACGGGCAGCGAGTACAGCCGCCGGGTCGGCCTCGACCACGGCAAGCGGCGCGCCTCGTCTGACCGATTGCCCCGCTTGCACACGAAGCTGGGCGATCCGGGCGACGTACGGAACACTGATCGTTGTCACGTTCGACGATGCAGTCCCCACTACGCCATACGCATAGACGGGCTGCGCAAGCGGCGCGCGCTGAACCGGCGTGGCCTGCACGGACACGCTGGCATGATCCTGAGCATCGACTGTCGCCGACCATGCTCCATGACAAAGAAGCAACACAAGCATCGCCGGCATCCGCCGCAATGCGTAGCCAGAATTATTTCGCATGAGATTCGGTGAAATTCAAATCAGGGGATCGCGCGTCGGGAATCGCACTGCCGAGCAGCGCTTGCAGTCCGACACGTTGCTCATCGAGCGACTCACGCAACGTCGCGATATCGATACGTTTGGTGAGCGCCGCGTTTTGCGCGTCGACATACGCGCCAAGAGCGAGGTCGTGGTGCGTCCACGCCTGTTCCGACTCGCGTGCGGTGCGTTCGACTTCGGGGAAGGCAGCCTGCACGTCGTCGAGTTGCCGGGCAAGCACCACGCTGTCCGCACGCAGACGCGCGACGTCCGCATACACCTGGTTCAGGCGAACCTGATATTCGTCGCGCAGCCGCTCGCGCGTGGCCTTTTCGATCGCCACGTTGCCGCGGTTGCGATTGAAAATCGGCAGGCTCATATTGATCTGGAACCCGCTCGTGTAGATATTCGACGTATCGCGTGCCCGCACGAAGCCGACCGACAGGCTCGGGAATTGATTCAGAATCGCAGCGCGATATTTCTGGTCTTGTGCCTCGTATCCCGCTTCAAGCGCGAGCAGATCGGGGCGCCTCCGGGACAGCCCCGCGAGTGCTGCGTCAATGGTTTCGTCGTCGACACGCACCGCTTCGTCCGAATCCACCAGATTCAATGACACCTCGGGCGCGAGTCCGAGCAGCGCATTCAGATCGTGATGCGTCTGCAACGCCGTGCGTTGGGCATCGGTGTATTGCTTGCGTGCGTCCTGATATGAAGTCAGAGCAGCTGCCAACGCGTCATCGGTGATGTCATGCGTTCGTTGTGCTCGCGACATGCGCTCGTAGCGCATCTGTGTCAGATCACGCTCGCTTTGCAGCAGTGGCAATGTCGCGTCTTCAAACCGCGTTTTGATAAACAGCTGCTTGGCTTGCGCGACAACTTGCCACTCCTGCCAGAGCAAGCCGAGATCGGTTTTCGCTACGCTCGCGTCAGCCGAGCGGCTGTTCGCCCCGCGCGTGACAACGGCCATCACATCCATGCTCAGGCCGTAGCTGAACGCACGCGTCGCGCCCTGCAAGCCCGGATAGTCGCTCGATACACTCAGTTGCGGATCAGGCAACAGCCCTGCTGAGAATGCTTGCGCACGTGCGATGCCGAGATCGTCGCGCGCCAGTTTGAGGTCGGGGTTGTTCGCGACCGCAAGCATCGCGACTTCTTCGATATCGAGACCGTCGGACGGATCGAAACGATGCGCGGCCAGTTCGGGCAGCGGCATGGTCGATGGATCGATCGTGATGCGGTCGAGCGCCGTTGCGGACGTCGACGTCTGCGAGACAGACAACGGCTCGTGCCGATAGGTCTCGCAACTCGAAAGGAATACGGAGGCGCCGACCGCACACGCGATCGACAAGCCGCGGTGCGCAGCGAACGCACGTGCTAGGTCACGGAGGAAATACCTGCAAGGAACACGCAAATCGAGACTCCCGATAACGCGTTGCCTGCTTGCGAATGTCCAGAACTCGAAGCAATGCAACGCAACGGGGGTCGATTCTCGTCAGCGGGAGCTTAAGTCCGCCTTAACTGAAAATAAGGGGCGATCAGGTCACCGGCGCCGGGTTGAACAGCACCAGCTGATTGTGAAGCCCGAGTTTCTCGGCGCATGTCTGCTGTTTGCCGCTGGCGATCTCGAGCATCGAGCGGAACAGTTGCCAGCCGATATCCTCGATCGTTGCTTCGCCGGTTGCGATACGTCCCGCATCGATATCCATGAGATCGAACCAGCGACGCGCGAGATCGGAGCGCGTCGCCACCTTGATCACGGGTACTTCAGCGAGGCTATACGGCGTGCCGCGCCCTGTCGTAAAGACATGCAGGTTGATGCCCGCCGCGACCTGAAGCGTGCCGCAAATAAAATCGCTGGCCGGCGTCGCCGCGTAAATCAGCCCCTTCTGCCGGACCTTGTCTCCGGGCGCAACCACACCCGAGATCGGCGAGTTGCCCGACTTGATGATCGAACCCATCGCCTTCTCGACGATGTTCGACAGTCCACCCTTCTTGTTGCCGGGCGTCGTGTTTGCGCTGCGATCGGCACCGCCACGCTTGAGGTAATCGTCGTACCACTGCATCTCGCGAATGATCTCGTGCGCGACGTCCGCATTTGCCGCGCGACGCGTCAGCTGATCGACGCCATCGCGCACCTCCGTCACTTCCGAGAACAGTACGGTCCCGCCTGCGCGCACCAGCAGGTCTGTCGCGAAACCGACTGCCGGATTGGCCGTGAGTCCGGAAAACGCATCGCTGCCGCCGCATTGAACGCCGACAACAAGATCCGATGCCGGGCACGTCTGTCTGCGTCGCCGATTGAGTCGCTCCAGATGCGACTCGGCCGTCGTCATGATCGAGTCGATCATCGACTGGAAGCCCACGTGCTCGTCATCCTGCAAGCAGACGACTTCTCCATTGAGCGCGTCTTCCGCACCCGCATCGTCGACCGAACGGATCGGGATCGTGCCAGCGGGCATCAGACGCGTCGGCTGCAGCTTCTCGCAGCCGAGACTCACCAACATGACTTCGCCGCCGAAGTTCGGATTCAGGCTGATATTGCGCACCGTGCGAATCGGCACGTTCGCATCGGGCGCATCGATGGCCACACCACAACCGTACGTGTGTTCGAGGCCCACCACGTCATCGACGTACGGATAGCGAGGCAGGAGTTCGCGCTTGATGCGTGCGACCGCGTGTTCGACGACACCCGACACACACTGCACCGTCGTCGTGATCGCCAGGATGTTGCGCGTGCCCACCGAACCATCGGCGTTGCGATAGCCCTCAAACGTGTAGCCGTCGAGCGGTGGCATCGGCGGCGGCACGGCGGTCGCGATCGGCAGGTTGTCGAGCTCGGGCGGACTCGGCATGCGAATCACGTGCTCGTTGATCCACGAGCCGCGCGGCAATGCTTTCAGGGCGTATCCGATGACCACGTTGTAGCGGATCACCGGGTCGCCTTCCGCGAAATCGGTCAGCGCGACCTTGTGCCCCTGAGGCACCCGCTCACGCAGTTCAAGGCCATCAGCGAAGCGCGCGCCTTCGGCAAGCCCGCCGTTGTTGACGACGATCGCGACGTTGTCTTGCGGGTGAACTCGGATATAAAGCGGGGGCAGTTCCATGAAGCTTCCTTGCGGCCTTGCATGGCCATTCATTGGTAAGTCATCCTACAACTCAAATGACCCTTACAGCAATAGTTTCGAGGAATTATGGCTTATTTTTCATTGGGGTGTTGTCTGACGATCAGAGATGTCATACGATGACTGACATCAACACTTCATCGCGGCACCCGAGCCGTACGAGTCCACCATGACGACACCGCAAGAACTCAAGCAGATCATCTCCGAAGGCCTGCTCTCGTTTCCCGTGACCGACTTCGACGCGCAGGGCGAATTCCGCGCCGACACGTACGCCGAGCGCCTCGAATGGCTTGCGCCGTATGGTGCATCGGCCCTGTTTGCGGCGGGTGGCACGGGTGAATTCTTCTCGCTGACGCATGCGGACTATACGAACGTGATTCGCACCGCGACGCAGACCTGCAAGGGCAAGGTGCCGATTCTGGCCGGCGCCGGCGGCCCGACGCGCGTGGCGATCGAGTACGCAAAGGAAGCCGAACGTCTCGGTGCGAACGGTGTGCTGCTGATGCCGCACTACCTGACCGAAGCGTCGCAGGAAGGTGTCGCAGCGCACGTCGAACAGGTCTGCAATGCCGTCAAGAATATCGGCGTGATCGTCTATAACCGCGCGAATTCGAAGCTCAACGCCGACATGCTCGAGCGCCTCGCGGACAAGTGCCCGAACCTGATCGGCTTCAAGGACGGCGTGGGCGATATCGAAAGCATGGTGACGATCCGCCGACGTCTGGGCGATCGTTTCTCGTATCTGGGCGGATTGCCCACCGCGGAAGTCTATGCCGCCGCGTACAAGGCACTTGGCGTGCCGGTGTATTCGTCGGCGGTGTTCAACTTCATTCCGAAGACCGCGATGGACTTCTACCACGCGATCGCACGCGACGATCACGAGACCGTGGGTAAACTGATCGACACGTTCTTCCTGCCGTACCTCGCGATCCGTAATCGCCGCCAGGGCTATGCCGTCAGCATCGTGAAGGCCGGCGCGAAGCTCGTAGGCCGCGATGCCGGCCCGGTGCGCGCACCGCTGACGGATCTGAACGAAGAAGAGCTTGCTCAACTCGACACGCTGATCAAGCGACTGGGCAGCCAGGAGCCGGCCGCGTCGAATACGCGCGCGGCGGCGTGACCGTTCGCTGTCGCGTGCCATGCACACCCACCCTGTAGCACGACGCCCGTAGCATCTGCAGCACCCGGCACAGCCCGCATCGCCTGCTCAGGCTTTGCGGGCTTTTTTGTGCCACCCGTACGGCAAAAAATAAGGGCGTCGACTCATCGACGCCCTTTTTACTGCGCGCCCCGCTTAGTGCGGGTTATTCCTTCGTAAATCGTCCGTCACGCAGACGCCACAGCCCAAGCGGGTTGTTGTCGGCGAGCGCGGCCGGCAGCAGCGCAGCCGGGAAGTCCTGATAGCAGACCGGACGCAGGAAGCGCTCGATCGCCATCGTGCCGACCGACGTCGTGCGACTGTCCGAAGTCGCCGGGTACGGGCCGCCATGCACCATCGCATGCGACACCTCGACACCCGTCGGATAACCGTTGACGAGCAGGCGCCCCGCCTTGTTCTCGAGAATCGGCACCAGCCGCTGAGCCAACGCGATATCGCCCTCGTCCAGTTGCAGCGTCGTCGTAAGTTGCCCCTCGACGTGAGCGGCAACCGCCAGCAATTGCGCGGCATCGTCGCACGCGATGATGATTGACGCCGGACCAAACACTTCGTCCTCGAGCGCATGCGTGCCCAGGAACGTCGCCGCATCGGTCACAAACAGCGCAGCGCGCGCTTGCGTCGGGCCCGTTTCCTTCGCGCCACGCGCAGCCGTCGTCACGCCTTGCGTGGCCATCAGACGGCCCTCGCCCTTCGCATACGCTTGCTGAATGCCTTCGGTCAGCATCGTTTGCGCAGGCTTGCCGGTGACCGCTTCTGAAGCCGCTGCGATAAACGCGTCGAGTGCCGGCCCGCGGATCGCGAAGACCAGGCCCGGGTTGGTGCAGAACTGTCCCGCGCCGAGCGCGAGCGAGTCGACATAGGCACGCGCCATAGCTTCGCCACGCGCAGCCAGCGCTGCGGGCAATGCGAAAACCGGATTGATACTGCTCATCTCGGCGTACACGGGGATCGGCACACGACGCGCCGCCGCGATACGCATCAGCGCCGTGCCACCGCCGCGCGAGCCCGTGAATCCCACTGCGCGAATCGCCGGGTGGGCAACCAGCGCCTCGCCCACCGCATTGCCTGCGCCGAGCACCAGCGAGAACACGCCGTCAGGCATGCCCATTTCCTTTGCGACGTGCTGGATCACACGACCGACCATCTCTGACGTGCCGAGGTGAGCACCGTGCGCCTTGACGACGACCGGGCATCCGGCGGCCAGCGCCGATGCGGTGTCACCACCCGCCACCGAAAACGCGAGCGGGAAGTTGCTCGCGCCGAACACCGCCACCGGGCCGAGAGGAACTTTCTGCATACGCAGGTCGGAGCGTGGCAACGGCTTGCGATCCGGCAACGCCGAATCCAGCGTGGCATCGAGCCAGCGGCCGTCGGCGACGAGTTGCGCGAACAGCTTCAATTGCCCCACCGTGCGGCCACGCTCGCCTTCGAGACGCGCCTTCAGCAAGCCCGACTCCTCATGCGCACGCTCGATCAGTGCATCGCCCAGATTCGCAATGCCATCCGCAATGCGCTCGAGAAATTCTGCACGACGGCTCAAAGGCAACGCGCGATACGGCTCAAAGGCCTGCTGAGCCAGTACGCAAGCTGCATCGACATCCTTGATCGACCCGGCACCGAACACCGGCGTCGCAATCGCCTGCCCTGCCGCGGGGCTGAACGCCTTGATCTCGCCTTCCGCACCCCGCACTGCCTTCGCTCCGATGAGCATTTCGCCGCTGATCTGCATCGCTTCTCCGTGATTCCTATCGCTATTCAATATCAGTCATCGTACAACATACATCTTTGTATCTTCAAGGCCAACGCTTCATGTCACCCCTGTCACGACGATGAAACGCTTATACAACAAGGCTATTCGACACAAAATGCATGCATGGATTGGTGCTGGTATTTACCCTTATAAACGGTAAAAAACACGCGATCCGGGTTGTCGTGGTTCGGTCCATGTCATACGATGACATATATCCAAGACCACAAACGAAGCTGCTCGAGACACCCCATCCGCCGTGCGCCCGACAGGGTACGCCAAAGCGCCGACATTGGTGTGACGCGGATTCAGGACTAAACCATGGAAATGAGCCGTACTGTGAATGCCATCGGCGCCGCCGAACGCACGCGGGTCCGCTACTGGATTCTGCTGCTGATCTTCGTGATCACCACGCTCAACTACGCGGACCGTGCCACGCTCTCGGTCACCGGATCGGCGATTCGCAAGGAGTTCGGCTTCGATGCGATCCAGATCGGCTATATCTTCTCGGCGTTCAGCTGGTCATATGTGCTCTCGCAATTGCCCAGCGGCTGGCTGCTCGACCGCTTTGGCGCACGACGCGTCTATGCATGGAGCATCTGCCTGTGGTCGGTGTTCACGCTGTTTCAGTCGACGATCGGGCTTGCGGGTAGCGCGGCCGCATCGCTGGTGGCGCTGTTTGCGCTGCGCTTTGCGATGGGCATCGCCGAAGCGCCCGCGTTTCCTGCGAATGCGAAAGTCGTTTCAAGCTGGTTCCCTACCGCGGAGCGGGGCACGGCATCGGCGATTTTCAACTCCGCGCAGTATTTCGCGGCGGTCGTCTTTACGCCGTTGATGGCGTGGATTACGCACGCGTTCGGCTGGCACTACGTCTATATCGTGATGGGCATCACGGGGCTGGCACTCGCACTCACGTGGCTCAAGAGCATGAAGAGTCCGGCCGATCACCCGCGCGTCAATCGCGCCGAGCTTGAGCATATCGCGGCGGGTGGTGGCCTTGTGCAGGGCCATCAAAATGTGCGGGCCCGAAGTACAGATACGGCGAACAATGCGTCCGCCTCCCCGAATGCGTCGTCGGCGACGCCGCATCAGGGACCGGCTCGCGCCCCCAAGGGCAACGGCTTCGCGCATGCCCGCCAGCTACTGTCGAATCGCATGCTGTTCGGCGTGTACCTCGCGCAATACTGCATCAACGTGCTGACGGCGTTCTTCCTGACCTGGTTTCCGATCTATCTTGTTCAGCAGCGTGGCATGACGATTCTGCAGGCGGGCCTGATTGCTTCGCTGCCGGCGATCTGCGGCTTTGTCGGAGGCGTGCTCGGCGGCGTCATTTCCGATTCGCTGATTCGGCGCGGCTTTACGCTGACCGTAGCGCGCAAGGTCCCGATTATCGGCGGCATGCTGCTGTCGACCACGATCATCGGCTGCAACTACGTGACGACCGACTGGATCGTCGTCGCGCTGATGTCTCTGGCGTTCTTCGGCAAGGGCGTGGGCGCACTCGGCTGGGCAGTGGTCTCGGATACCTCCCCCAAGGAGGCACTCGGGCTGTCCGGCGCGATCTTCAATATGTTCGGCAACATCGCCGGTATCGTGACGCCGATCGTGATCGGCTACCTGGTGGCCAAGACAGGCTCATTCAACGGTGCGCTCGTGTTTGTCGGCGCCAACGCGTTGTTGACGGTGTTCGCCTACCTCGTGATCGTGAAGGACATCAAGCGGGTCGAACTGCGCGCCGAGTGACGCCCGGGCGCATCGGAGCCGGTCGCAGACGTACGACGAGCGGCGGTGCGGGAGGGATCAGACCTGCGCAGATCGAATCTGCATGCGCCCTCCGCGGCAACGCAAAAAACAACGCCGATTAACGAGTCATCAGACAACTACTATAATGAGGGCCATCGTCCCAGCTTGATTCGATTCGAACCAGGAGCGCATCTGATGCCAGCCACGTCCCCGACTTCCGCACCGCCGGCGAGCCGCGCGCGCAATCTTGCGCAAACCGTCGTCATGTATGTGAAGGAACAGGTTGCGGCCAACAAGCTGATGCCGGGCGACAAACTGCCGACTGAATCGGAGCTGATGCGCGAGCTCGGTGTGAGCCGTACGGTCGTGCGCGAAGGCATTTCGCGGCTCCAGGCCGGCGAGATCATCGAAACGCGTCACGGAATCGGGAGCTTCGTGCTCGAACCGCCGCGCGAAAAGCTGGGTGTGGAGATGGTGCCCGCGACGACCGTCGAGGATCTGCTTGCGATTCTCGAACTGCGGATCAGCCTCGAAACCGAAAGCGCCGGCCTTGCCGCACAGCGCGCCCAACCCAAGGACATCGCGCGAATCCGCTCCGCGCTAAGCGCCATCGAAGCCGCTGCACGCAACGGCGGCGACAGCGCGGCAGCCGACCTCGAGTTTCATGTGTCGATCGCACGTGCGACCGGCAATCGCTACTTCGTCGACATCCTGACGCAAATGGGCAGCGCCCTGATCCCGCGGAATCGAATCGACTCGGCCGGCATCGCAAAGTCAGACCCCAAAGCGTACGTCGCGCTCGTGAACCAGGAACACGAAAGCATCCTCGACGCCATCGCCCGCAACGAAGCCGACGCCGCCCGCGCGGCCATGCGCATGCACCTGTCAAACAGCCGCGAACGACTCCGCAAAGCCGCAGACCGCACGAAGAGCGTCAAACGCTGATCAATTGAGGCAAAGCATCATCGTGAGCGGGTGGATCGGCGAAGGGCTGAATCCATAGTGCGAGTAAAACTGAGCTGCTTGCGCGTCGATCGCATGTACGACCATCGCTCGCACACCCATCTCGTCGGCGATAACGCCCGCTCGCTTAACGGCATCCTTCAGCAGCGCCAGACCTAACTGGGTGCCCGATGCTTCGGTATCGCGCGCGAGTCTCCCGAGCACAACGACCGGAATCGGATCGGGCATATTCCGACGAATCTTGCCTGTAGCATGCGTACGAGCCGCTGCGCCAGCGGAAAGCGCGTAATAGCCGAAGACCCGACCGCCAGCATCGATGGAAACAAAAACGCGGCTCGCGCCGCTTTGATGATTTGCGAACGCCCGACGTCTTAGCCACTCATCGAGTTCTGGCTTCCCACAGGAAAATCGACTGACATCATGCTCTGCCGCAAGCGGCCGCGGGGCCGAGAGCGTCAGAATCATTCACTGCCCTCTTGCCAGGGGGCCTTCACTTCCATCAAGCGTGCGAGACCCGCGTTGGGCGTTTTTGGCGCATCGAGCAAGTCAGAAAACTGTTTGAACTTTTCGGCATCCAGCCCGAAAAACACACGATCCAGGATGACCGTCTGGGCGCGTTCACAAGCGACTTCCAACATAAAATCGGACCGGTTTTTGCCAAGCAGGCTGGCGGCGTAGTCGATCAGATCACGCTGCTCCGGCAAGGCACGCAGATTAATGAGCGCGTCGCGCATGGCGAACTCCATGACGTGTGTACAACAGATACACAAATCTTAGGATCGCGTATATCTGTTGTCAACACGCCGAGAATCCGGCCACCCAAGTCCCAATATCAAATCGGAATCGGAGCACCGGACTTCCTGGATTGATCCGAACAAGCCAAGCCTGTCGTCTCGCGGCCATGCGGATCGCGAAAAGACTATGTTGATATCGGCCTTCCATCTCGAATTGCCGAATCCACTCGGATCATTGCGTCGGTCGCGTTTGCACTACGACTCACTGACACCGCACTTGCCCGATGCGGGCCTGGAACTAACTGGCCTGCAGGTCCGGATTGCTGCGCGCGAGTTCGGTGAACCAGTCGATAAACGCTTTGACGCGTGGGCTCAGGTTGCGGCGGTGGGGCAGGACGATCGACACGGGGGTCGACGGGCATTGGTAGTTCGTGAGGATTTCCTTGAGTTCGCCGTTGGCAATGTGATCGGCGACCATGTAGCGCGACGGCTGGATGATGCCGTACCCCTTGCATCCCGCACCGATATACGTCGACCCGTCATTGACGGCCAACGCGCATTTCATTTCGATGCGCGTGAGTTCGCCGTTGACCAGATAGTCGAACGGGAAATTCTTGCGCGTGCGCGCAGACACGTAATTGACCGCCGTGTGCTCGCTGAGTTGCTCGAGCGTCGCAGGCTCGCCAAAGCGTTCGATATACCCGGGCGACGCGCACGTCACGATCCTCGCACGCCCCATCGCCCTCGCGACGAGACTCGAATCCTCGATCGAACCCATCCGGATCACGCAATCCACGCCATCCTGGAACAGATCGATATTCCGGTCGGCCAGTCCGAGCCGCACTTCGATATCCGGGTACTGCTCGTAAAACGATCCGAGTGCAGGAATCAGCAGTGCGCGTGCAAGCGTGCCCGACGTATCGACGCGCACCGTACCCGAAGGCTTCTGCTTGTGCGTCGACAACGACGACTCCGCATCGGCGACATCGGCGAGAATCTTGACGCACCGGTCGTAAAACACCGCCCCGTCCTCGGTCACGCCCACGCTGCGCGTCGAGCGATTGAGCAAGCGTGCGCCGACGTGCTCTTCGAGTAACTGAACGGTCCGGCTCACTTTGGCCGGTGAAAGGTCAAGCATCTCCGATACCTTCGTAAAGCTGTTGGCATCGACGACCTTGACGAAAATCTGCATGGCTTCGAAGCGATCCATGTTCTTGGCCTGCGCGTTAGAGTTGTGGACACACCCAAGATCATCTTAGGGTGTTTCCGCATTATCCTCTCGCCGGCGCATCCCTCCCATACGCCAAAATGCCGCCCGAGACCGCCACGCAACGGTTCGCGCCCTGCTGCCCATGTTGCATATGCACGACGCGACGTCCTGCAAGCCCTGCCTATTGCGGTCCGAGCTTGCGAATCAGTGCGTCGAGTTGCGACATTTCGTCGTCGGTCAGATCCGTCAGCGGCGCACGCACGGGGCCCGCGTCGCGACCGACCAGCTTCGCCCCCGCCTTCACAATGCTCACCGCATAACCCGCACGACGATTGCGAATCGCAAGGTAAGGCAGGAAGAAACTGTCGAGCAGTTGACCGGTCGTCGCATGATCATTCGACGCGATGGCCCGATAAAACTGCAGCGCCGTCTTGGGAATGAAATTGAACACGGCCGACGAATAGACCGGCACGCCGAGCGCCTTGTAGGCCGCGGCGTACACCTCGGCGGTCGGTAATCCGCCCAGGTAGGAGAACCGGTCGCCGAGCCGGCGACGGATCGTCACCATGCTTTCGATATCGCCGACGCCATCCTTGAATCCGATCAGGTTCGGGCACTTGTCCGCGACACGCTCGAGCATGTCGGCGTTGAGCTTCGAATTCGCTCGGTTGTAGACGATCACGCCGATGTTCGGCACCGCGCTGCACACTTGTTCAACGTGCGCGGCAATGCCTTCCTGCGAGGCCTCGGTCAAATAGTGCGGCATCAGTAGCACGCCATTCGCCCCCAGACGTTCCGCCTCCTGCGCATACTCGATGGCGACCCGCGTCGGGCCACCTGCGCCCGCGAGAATCGGCACCTTGCCCTTGCAGGTCTGAGTCGCCGTGCGAATCACGTTGGTGTAGTCCGCCTTGCTCAGCGAAAAGAATTCACCCGTGCCGCCGGCCGCAAACAGAGCAGTCGCACCATACGGCGCGAGCCATTCGAGACGTGCCGCGTACGTATCGGGACGGAAGTCGCCGTTCGCGTCGAAGTCCGTCACGGGAAACGAAAGCAAGCCCTCGGACACAATGCGCTTGAGTTCCTGTGGAGTCGTCATAGTCGAATTCGTTTGAGTAACCGGTGGTCTATAAGGGCAACGGGTTCAGCTCGACAAGCCGTCCGATTCAATCCGTCCGCATGCACTTGAGAAACTCGCGGATATCGATTCGCTGCGGTCAATGCAGCGAATTCAATCGTCGGGCTGTCGAGGCGTTCATCGGACAAGGCAAGGACGTTTGTTGTCGAACTTCCAGTTCGGAACCAGGTATTGCATGGCGATCGCATCGTCGCGCGCGCCGAGGCCGTGTTCGAGATACAGCGCGTGAGCCTTCTCGATCGCATCCATATCGATCTCGATGCCGAGGCCCGATTTTTCAGGGACCTTCACCTTGCCGCCGACGATCGTGAGCGGGTCACGCGTCAGGTATTGGCCGTCCTGCCAGATCCAGTGCGTATCGATTGCCGTGATCTTGCCCGGTGCCGCAGCAGCAACCTGCGTGAACATGGCAAGCGAGATGTCAAAGTGATTGTTCGAATGCGAGCCCCATGTGAGCCCCCAGTCGTTACACATCTGCGCCACGCGCACGGAGCCCTGCATCGTCCAGAAGTGCGGGTCAGCCAGCGGGATATCGACCGATTGCAGTTGAATCGCATGGCCCATCTGGCGCCAATCCGTTGCGATCATATTGGTCGCTGTCGGCAAACCCGTCGCGCGACGGAATTCAGCCATGACTTCACGGCCCGAATAGCCGTTTTCCGCGCCGCACGGATCCTCGGCATAAGCGAGCACGTCGTGCTGGTCACGGCAGAGCCGCACGGCTTCGGCGAGTGACCACGCACCGTTCGGGTCGAGCGTAATTCGCGCCTTGGGGAAACGCTCAGCCAGCGCCGTCACTGCTTCGATTTCCGCATCGCCCGCAAGCACACCGCCCTTGAGCTTGAAGTCGTTGAACCCATAGCGCTCGCTGGCCGCTTCCGCGAGCCGCACGACAGCCTCAGGCGTCAACGCCACTTCCGTGCGCAGGCGCTCCCAGTCGTCGCGGCCATTGGCACCACTCGCATACGGCAGGTCCGTCTTTGCGCGATCGCCGACGTAAAACAGATAGCCGAGCATCTCGACTTCGTCGCGCTGCTGCCCTTCACCGAGCAGCGCCGCGATCGGCACACCAAGATGTTGGCCGAGCAGATCGAGGAGAGCGCACTCCAGCGCCGTTACGGCGTGAATCGTCGTGCGCAGATCGAACGTCTGCAGACCGCGGCCACCCGAGTCGCGATCCGCAAATTGCTGGCGAACCCGATTCAGCACCGCTTGCGTATTGGCGATTGACTGGCCCACGACCAGCGAACGTGCATCATCGATCGTCTTGCGAATGCTTTCGCCGCCCGGGACTTCGCCTACGCCCGTATGCCCCGAACTATCGCGCAGGATCACGATATTGCGCGTGAAGAACGGGCCATGCGCGCCGCTGAGGTTCAGCAGCATGCTGTCGCGACCGGCGACGGGTACGACACGCAACTCGGTGACGGTTGGCGTCGTATGCGTTTGAGAGGAAGTGGCAGACATAAGCATGGTTCTTTGAAGTCAATAAGTACGATTCGGTTCGATGCAATGGCACGCGTGCAAATGGGCTGAGTGCGTCTAGTGCGCCTCCCGATGTCTCGGGTGACCCGTCGGTCCCTGTTCGGCCCTGTGATTCCTTGCCAGAAACGCGGCCGCTGCGGCGGCCAGCGACGCGATGCCCAGGCCGTAGAGGCCGCCAGAAATTGAGCCGGTATGTTGCTGCAGATAGCCAAATGCGGCCGGTGCGAAAAAGCCGCCGAGATTGCCAAGCGAATTGATCAGCGCGAGCACACCCGCGGCAACGCGCACGTCGAGATAGCCCTGCGGAATCGGCCAGAACAGCGACGATGCGGCCTTGAAGCCGATCGCCGAAAAGCAGATCGCGACAAACGAAAAGAGCGGGCTGCCATGAGTCGACGCGAAGAGTCCGATCGCTGCGATGACGAGCGCCACGGCGAGCCACGCTTGCTGGAATTTCCAGCGTGCCGAGACGACTGCAAACACATACATGGCGACAATCGAAATGAGCCAGGGAATCGAGTTAAGCAGACCGACTTCAAAATCACCCAAGTGGCCCATCTTGCGAATGATGGTGGGCAGCCAGAACGTGACCGCATAAATCGTGAGCTGGATCGCGAAGTACAGCAGACAGAACAGCACGATCTGCGGATCCTTGAGCAGTCTCGCAGCCGGAACACGCCCGCCACCGGCCGCGTCGCGCTCAGTTTGCTCGGCCGCGATCGTCGATGCCAGCACGCCCTGCTCCTCTGCGGTCAGCCACGAAGCATCGCGAATATGTGACTTCAGGATCATCCAGCTCGCGCCGCACAACACGATCGAGAAGCCGCCTTCGATCAGGAACATCCACTGCCAGCCCTGCAGGCCAAGGCCTTGAATCGATAGCAGGCTGCCCGTAATCGGTCCCGAGAGCACCGATGCGAATGCCGACCCACCGAGGAAAATGGCGACGGCCTTGCCGCGTTCCTTTTGCGGCAGCCATTGCGTGAAATAGAACACCACGCCCGGGAAGAACCCTGCTTCAGCGACACCGAGGAGGAAGCGCAACGCATAGAACGACGTGTCGTTCCAGACAAACGCCATCGCACCGGCGACAAGCCCCCACGTGCCCATGATCCGGGTCAGCCACGCACGCGCGCCAAAGCGTTGCATCAGCATGTTCGACGGCACTTCGAACAGCGCATAACCCACGAAGAACAACCCGCTGCCGAAACCGTAAGCGGCTGCACCAATGCCCAAGTCTGCCTTGAGGTGCACGTTGACGAAGCCGATGTTCACGCGATCGATGTAGTTCGCGATAAACATGATCAGGAACAGCGGCAGAACGTGCCGCTTGACCTTGGCGACCGCCGAGTCGAGCGGGTTTGCCGGGGATGCACTTGCTGAAGTCACGCCTGTCTCCGCCTACGTGATATGTTGTCTGACGACATTCTACGACTCGCAAGTTGAATGACGACTCAGCGTTTACCCTGCGACAACTTCAAAATTCTGGCAAAACCCCGCCGGTTAAGGCTCAACGGTTACGCGTCATCATGAATCTTTCGAAATAGGATGTCTGACAACATAGCCAGAGCATTCGTTGAAGTTCAGGCGATCCCGCTTGCCGCCTCGCCGGCCACCGCACCCTCGTTCCCAGTCGCTTTCGTTCTGCACAGGGCACAGCCTAGCTCACGCGCATCGATTCGAGGCAATGGCGAGCGTCGCCGTAGCCGTAGCCGTAGCCGTAGCCGTAGCCGTAGCCGTAGCCGTAGCCGTAGCCGTAGCCGTAGCCGTAGCCGTAGCCGTAGCCGTAGCCGCATCGGTGTGACCACACAACGACAAGTTGTATTTTTTCGCGTACTGAGTAAAGCTCGACGCCGTCCACCGCCCTGCGCCATCCCACTTGAACGCTCACCTCGTCTACACCGTGCTCGACATGATCGGCACGTTCGTATTTGCCATCAGCGGCGCCGTCGCGGCGCGCCAACGCAAGCTCGACTTGTTCGGCATTCTGTCCGTGACGTTTATGGTCGCGTGCGGCGGCGGCATCATCCGCGATGTTTGTATCGGCGCAACGCCGCCGGCCGGGCTCTCCGACTGGCGTTATCTGGGTATCTCGGTGCTCGCGTCGGTCGTCACGATCGCCGCGTATCCGCAAGTGCGCCGCATGCGCTCGCCTGTGTTGCTGTTCGACGCAATCGGGCTCGGGATGTTTGCCGTAGCGGGCGCACAGAAATCGATGATCTATGGAAACAGCGCTGAGCTCGCCATTCTGCTGGGCACGGTCAGCGCCGTCGGGGGAGGCGTGATGCGCGACGTCATGCTGTCGCGCATTCCTGCGATTCTGCAGCGGGAGATCTACGCATCCGCCGCGCTCCTGGGCGCGACGATTCAGACCGTGTCGATACGCGCGGGTATCGACGGCGCGTGGACACCGTGGGTGGCGACCATCGCCTGTGTGAGCGTAAGACTGCTGTCATTGCGCTTTGGCTGGAAACTACCGGTGTATGTGACGAAGCCGGCAGATACGGAGCACCATGACAGGTGATGGGCTGCCCCTGCATCCGGACGTGGACACCCACTTAACCGGGATGCCGCCCGAAGCAACCAGGCCTATCAAACCTTCAACACACCTCGATCGATCTGATCGCGCTCGATCGATTCGAACAGCGCGCGGAAATTGCCCTCGCCGAACCCGTCATCGCCCTTGCGCTGAATGAATTCAAAGAACACCGGGCCCAGCACCGTCTTCGAAAAGATCTGAAGCAGCAAACGCGGTGAACCGTTCTCGACTTTGCCGTCGAGCAGAATGCCGCGCGCTTCAAGCTCGCCGACAGGCTGGCCGTGACCCGGTACCCGTTTCTCGAGCGCGTCGTAGTAGAACTTGTTCGGCGCCGTCATGAGCTCAACGCCGGACGCGCGCAGCTTGTCGATGACCTCAAGCAGGTTGTCCGCCAGCAGCGCAATATGCTGAATGCCCTCGCCATTGAACGCCATCAGAAACTCTTCGATCTGACCGCCGCCCTTGGTCGACTCTTCGTTCAGCGGGATGCGGATCTTGCCGTCGGGCGCCGTCATCGCACGCGAAGTCAGGCCCGTGTACTCCCCAGAGATATCGAAGTAGCGGATCTCGCGGAAATTGAAAAACTTCTCGTAGAACTTGGCCCAGTGCGCCATGCGGCCGCGGTACACGTTGTGCGTCAAATGATCGATCAGACGTAGCCCATGACCGACCGGATGCCGATCGACGCCTTCAAGATATTCGAAGTCGATGTCATAGATCGACTTGCCGTCCTCGTACCGGTCGATCAGATAGATCGGTGCGCCCGCAATGCCCTTGATGGCCGGCAGCTTGAGTTCCATCGGACCGGTCGGGATATCGATCGGCTCCGCACCCAGCATCAGCGCACGCGCATAGGCCTGATGCGAATCCTTGACGCGAAAAGCCATGCCGCACGCACTCGGGCCGTGTTCGGCCGCGAAATACGCGGCGCGGCTCGTCGGCTCCCGATCGACAATGAAATTGATGTCGCCCTGGCGATACAGCAGCACATCTTTCGAGCGATGCCGGGCCACCAGCGTAAAGCCCATGCTTTCGAACAAAGGCTCGAGCACATTGGGCTCGGGCGACGCGAACTCAACAAACTCGAACCCACGCAGGTTCATCGGGTTATCGAACAAATCGGTCATGTCGCAACTCCGGCACAAGGGTCATGTGGGTCGGCGCATCGTGGCCACGCAATTCTGTTGCGCGGACTCAGCCGGCCCGATTCGAACGCGGAATTCGCCATTCGCTCCATGAAACCGGTCTCGATACGCTCTTGGATACCTAAAGTGTAGTCAGACTGACGAGAAATATGATTTCATTCTTCGTCGCGATCACGCGCGCAAGTGAACGAATATTTCGAAAAAGAGGCAATACGATGATGACCATCGCACTCGACAGGATCGATACCAAGCTGCTGGGTGTCCTGCAGGACAACGGACGCGCAACCAATCTCGAGCTTGCCGAGGCGATCAATCTGTCGCCGGCACAGACATTGCGACGGCATCGCCGGCTCGAGGAAGCCGGCTTGATCCGCCGCTATGAGACACGCCTCGACGCGACCGCGCTCGGTCTCGGGGTCGTGGCCTTCATTCAGGTCAAGATGGAGCGCGGGCATATCCGCGATCTCGGCAAATTCATCAAGCTCGTCGTCGAATTGCCGCAAGTGCTGGAGTGCTTTTCCGTCACCGGGCAGACCGACTACATGCTGAAGGTTGTCGAGCGCGATCTGAAGTCGCTGTCGAGCTTTCTGCTCGATACCTTGATGCGAATCCCGGGCGTCAGCTCCGTCAATTCAACGGTGTGCCTCGAAGAACTCAAGAGCACGAGCGCATTGCCTTTGCTGGGATGACGCGAACACCACGTGAGCCCGGCGCACGGACAATAGAAAAGGCAAACAAAAAAGGCCGACGCGAAGCGTCGGCCTTCCATGCGGGATGCGCTATCCGCAGCGCCTCAGAAGCACTCGTCCAGGCTCAGCTTGAAATAACGGTAGCTCATGCCCACCGCACGCTCGATCGCATAGACGTCGCGTGATGCCGGATGACGCCCGAGCAGCGCCGTTACGATCTGCAGCGCTTCCCAAGGATGCGTGTCATCGTATTTCGCATGCATATGCAGCCAGCGCATCGACGACTTGCGCGTCGACTCCTCGAAGCCATTCGCATAGTCATCGGTGCTGCATACAAAACCGGCCCATTCGCCCGTCACGCCTTCGATCGCATAGTTCGTCGCGGCCATGCCGACAGCGAGCGAATCGCCGTGACTGCTGCGCCAGCACCAATGGCTCAGCGCAAGCGCTTCAGGCGTTTGCTTGTCGGCAAGCAGATCCTCTTTGGTCAGCCCGTGACCCGCGGCCCAATCGACCCAGTAATTGGCGTGGTTCTGCTCGACGCGCAAATTGCGCGTCAAAAACCGCCGTGCCATGTCCTGACCTTCGCTTCGACCCCACGACAGCTTGGTCAGGTTCATCGCCATGTACTGCGGAAACTGCTCGACAACCGGCCATCCGTTAAGCAGGAACGCATGCGCTTGCTCCTGGCTAAGGCGGCCTTCCTGCATCAATGCAAAGATCGGATGATCCAGAACCTCGTTTTTCAGCTCGGAAGTGCGACCGACAACATCGACGACCCACTGAGGATAGCTGGCGATATCCATGAGATCGCCAGTCAGTTCTAATGTTGAACTCACGTCGTTTTTCCTAACTTAGCGTTTCGGCACTCGTCTCACAGACCCACGGCTGCGGACGACCAAAGTAGTACCCTTGAACATAGTCGACCCCCATCTTCCTGAGCGCCATCAACGTATCGCGATCCTCGACGTATTCTGCGATGGTTTTTCTTCCCATCGAGTGCGCGATATCGTTAATGGCCGCCACCATCTCCTGATCGACGGGGTCGCTGAGCATATCTTTAATGAAGCTGCCGTCGATCTTGAGGTAATCCACAGGAAGGCCCTTCAGATAACCGAACGACGACATGCCTGCACCAAAGTCGTCGAGCGCAAAGCGACAGCCGCGATCCTTAAGCTCTGAAATAAATTGGCCCGCAATACCGAGATTTGCAACCGCAGTGGTTTCAGTTATTTCAAAGCACAGGCTTTGCGGCCGTACGCCGGACTGCGTGATCTGCGCGAACAGATAATCGATAAAGCGCTCGTCGCCGATCGACGCGCCCGACAGATTGATCGCAAACTCGACACGCGGGTCGTTCGGCAAGCTGCGGATGCGCCGCAGACTTTCCTTGACGACCCATCGGTCGATCGCGGACATCAAACCGTACCGTTCGGCTGCCGGGATAAAAGCGCCCGGCGCGATGATGCTGCCGTCTTCGTCCACCATACGCAACAGAATTTCGTGGTGGTGATGCTCGACTCGACGATCAGGATCGAAATCGTCGCTCGTGCGGCAAATCGGTTGAACGTAAAGCCTGAAACGATTCTGCGCGAGCGCATCGCGAATGCGCCCTGCCCACGACACTTGTCCGACCTGCCTCGTGAGTTCACCGTCTGTCGACGACGCGATCTGCACACGATCACGGCCGCGCGCCTTCGCCATATAGCAAGCGACATCGGCATACCGAAGCGCGAGCTTGGCATCGCTGAGCGCATTGACTCGGAGGTCGACAGCACCAATGCTCGCCGTCGCCGTCAAATGATGCGTGCCCCATGTCCATTCAAAAGCAGCAAACGAGCGGCGAATGGTTTCCGCGCGCTCATGAGCGGTTTCATACTCGCGCGTTGCCAGCAACAATCCGAATTCGTCTCCACCCAGCCGGCCCGCCAGTTCGCCCGGCTCAAGACCCGCCGCGATGAACTGCGCGATCTGCTGCAACATGACATCGCCGGCCGCATGACCAAAGCTGTCGTTGACCGTCTTGAACTGATCGAGGTCGAGCACGATCAGCGTCGTCAGCCCGTTCTTCTCGTCTGCAGCACGCGCATTCACGACTTCTCCGAGGCGATGCTCGAACGCTTCGCGATTGAGCAGCCCCGTGAGTTTGTCGTGCGTCGCCTGCCACGCAAGGTTCTCGACGTACTCGCGATGCTCCGTCATGTTCCGAAGCAACAGCACCACCCCGGAGGGTGCGTCGTTGAAATCGCGCAGCACCGAGGTCACTACCTGCACGTACGTCGTCGCGCCGCGATGCGTGTTGAGCTGCAGCTCGACCGGACCCGAGGGCGACTCGTCGGATGCAAACGCCTCGCGGATCAGATCGACCAGTGTCCCGTCATGCTCGTCGCGAAACGACGCCAGCGTGGCGAACGACTGGCCCAGCGCAGCGCCCGGCGTTGTGTCGAGCAACCGTTCCGCAACCGGGTTCAGGAATTCAACCACCCCCGAAGGGCGCAGCGAAATGACCGCTTCGCCGATGGAACCCAGCATGGCCCTCGCACGCGCTTCGCTCGCACGCAGCGCCTTTTCCTTCGAGAGCACCGCAGCCAGATAACGCCGCGCGTAGATCCCTGACAGCGCGGCAAGAATCAATGCAACGGCCACATTGGTCACCAGCAGCAACGTCGCGACTTTTCTGAACGCTGAACTCAACACGTTTGAAAATGCCACCGAAATCGGTGACACCGTTTCATTGATGCGCTCGAGTTCGGCCATGAGCCGGTCGATGTCGTCGGGCCCCGGCCGCGGACTCTTGAGTTCGGCCTGAAGGCGGTCACCGACACTCGCCATGCTGTTGATCAGGGTATCGCCTTCGCTCCAATAGCCTAACGCGGTCTTGAAGTCGTCGAGATGACGGAAGGTGCGGAACACCCAGATCACGCCGTCGACGTCGCCCGGAAAAATGCCGCTGAAGATGAGGGCCTGGCGTGCCGCCGCGACATCAGGCGTGTCCCGATCGAGTGCGAGACGCGCGCGCTGAAGCGCAAGGGGGCGTGCAATCGCCGCCTGATATTTGTCGAAGGTCGGTCCGTCGCCCGTGTGGCCGTACATGCTCAGATAGAACACGGCGTCCTTCTGGCCTTTGGACCATGTGCTCTCCCCGCCGATGTACGCGCGCACCGACGACATGATCTGCAAGCTCACTGAGGCAAGCGCGACCATCAAGACGACGACCACCAGAAACGGCCAGGTCGCCCTGAGCAGTTGCCGGTTCGTCGCCCTGTCCATCCCTCGCATAGGCGCCCTCTTGATTTTTTGAGTTGTCAGTGGGTCCTGCAATCTGCGCGCGCTCGTATCTGTTCGCCAAGCGGTATCACACTGGCACCCCTGCACCAGCATGGCCTACGAACAATGACGGCAGATCGATAGCGGGGATAAAGGGGGGTTAACCACGAGCAGCCTGTCGCGTGCTCAAGGGTCCCCGTGATTCCGCTCTGTGCGCACAGTCGGACGGCATCGCGCAGGATTGGCCCCATGCGCGGATGCATGCGTGGGGCAGAATAACCGTGCCGTTTCAAACTGTCGAGAAGAGGCTGATAGCGCAAAGCATCGCTGTGGGAAAAAACGCCGAAAGCGTAGCAATCTCAGTAACAATTACCTTTCGATAGACTAACGATTGCAAATGCATACTGATTGCGTGCCGATGTATGCCAGGTCATGCAGTGAGCAATCGATGTATCTGTAATTTTGACCGACACGTATCCGTATCGGTATTTCAGTCTGCACGTCGAAAGAACACAAACAAGACGAAGCAAGCAAGCCAAGATAAAGACGGGTCAGGACGAGCTGGCCAGCGCAGAAACTCACGCGTTGGCAACGCCCTCATCGCGTCCTCATCAATGCGATATGTTCATCGCCCCACCACGACGCGCAGAGACCCCTACTGATCTCTGCACGCACAGCCTCCTGGGGAGCAGGCCGCCGACCCTACTTCGGTTATGGCTTTACCCGGCCATCGGCCATTTTTTCCATTTCTTGCTATGCTCGCCCGCGACACGTTCACGCTGCCGGGCCGCACACGACGGGCTCGATCGCCCGGCCAACGCAGAGCGGAGCTTTCCCGTCCCACGGGTTCCCCCACACATTGTCTGGAGTACAACAATGGCTAAAGGCTATTGGGTCGTCACCTATCGCAAGATCAGCAACCCCGAACAGGCTGCGGAGTACAGCAAACTCGCCGGCCCGATCATTCGTGAGCACGGTGGCCGCATTCTGACGCGCGGTCCTGCAGCGGTGGCCTACGAACTCGGACTGACCGAGCGCGTCGTCATTTCCGAATTCGAAAGCGTTGCGAAAGCTGTCGAGACCTATGAGTGCGAGGCATACAAGCACGCGCTAGAGGTACTGGGTACCGCCGCGGACCGCGACTTCCGGATCGTCGAAGGCGTCGAGTAAGCGACCTGCCTCGAAGGCCGGGTAGCAATAAAAAAACGCCGCATGGAACGCATGCGGCGTTTTTTCTTCGGCAGTGCCAGTCAACGTCAGCGTCAGCGTCGGCGGCGAGCACATCGCATAACCAGCGACACACATTCGACCCGGGTCCCCAAGCGAGAACCTGTCGTCACCACCGGCCGTTCTTACTTCGCAGTCGGCATCGCGAACTCGGCACCCTTCTCGATGCTTTCGGGCCAGCGCTGCATGATCGACTTCTGCTTCGTATAGAAGCGCACGCCTTCTTCGCCGTACGCATGCATATCGCCGAACAGGCTGCGCTTCCAGCCACCGAAGCCGTGCCATGCCATCGGCACGGGAATCGGCACATTGATGCCGACCATGCCCACTTCGATACGGCGGCCGAATTCCCGTGCGATCTGGCCATCCTTCGTAAAGACCGCGACACCGTTGCCGAATTCGTGCGCGTTGACCAGGTCGATCGCATCGCCGAAGTCCTTCACGCGGACGCAACCCAGCACCGGTCCGAAAATCTCTTCCTTGTAGATGCGCATGTCGGGTGTCACATGATCGAACAGGGTTCCGCCTGTGAAGAACCCGTGTTCGTGACCCGCGACCTTGTGACCACGGCCATCGACCACCAGCGTCGCGCCTTCTTCGACGCCGAGTGCGACATAGCCCTCGATCCGCTCGAGCGCCTGCTTCGTGACGATCGGTCCCATTTCCGCATCGGGTTCCATACCGTTCTTGATGACCAGTTGCTTCGCGCGCTCAGCAAGGCGCGGAATGATCTTGTCTGCCACATCGCCGACGAGCACGGCCACCGAGATCGCCATGCAGCGCTCGCCTGCTGAACCATAGCCCGCACCGATCAAGGCATCGACGGCCTGATCGAGATCCGCATCGGGCATCACCACCATATGGTTCTTCGCGCCACCCAGTGCCTGCACACGCTTGCCGTGCTTCGCGCCGGTTTCGTAGATGTAGTTGGCAATCGGTGTCGATCCGACAAAGCTGATCGCACGAACGTCGGGGTGCGTGAGCAGCGCGTCGACGACGACCTTGTCACCCTGCACGACGTTGAACACACCGTCGGGCAACCCGGCTTCCTTGAGCAGGCGAGCCATGAACAGCGACGCCGATGGATCACGCTCGCTCGGCTTGAGCACAAAGGTATTGCCTGCCGCCAGGGCGACCGGGAACATCCAGCACGGCACCATGCACGGGAAATTGAACGGCGTGATGCCCGCAACCACACCAAGCGGCTGACGCACCGTCCAGTTGTCCATGCCCGTCGATACCTGCTCGGTATGCGCGCCCTTGAGCAATTGCGGAATACCGCACGCGAATTCGATCACGTCGATGCCGCGCGCGACCTCACCCTGCGCATCCGAGAACACCTTGCCGTGTTCGGCGGTGATGATCGCCGCCAGTTCATCGCGGTGCTGGTTCATGAGTTCGAGGAAACGGAACATCACGCGTGCACGGCGAATCGGCGGCGTATCCGCCCACTTCGGAAACGCTGCACGCGCACTCGCAACCGCCGCCTCGACGTCCGACACCTCGCCCAGCACCAGCGTACGTGCTTCCTCACCCGTCGCCGGGTTGAACACCGGTTGCGTGCGCCGCGCTGCGCCGCGCGCAGCGGCGCCCTGAATGAAGTGTGCAACGTCGGCCGTGTCCGTAAAGGGGGCTGCCGCGTAGGAGGTCTTGACCTGGGCTTCCATCGTGAATCGTCTCCGGTGTGAGGGAATCGTGAAGCAAGTGTAGAAACCCGCCGTCGAAGCGCATAGACTCGGGCCCTGAACTTATTGTTTTCTATCGTGAACAATCAAGGCATGGATTCGCAAAAAATAGAGAACCTCTGGACGCACCTGCACTGGCTCACGATGCTGGCCGAACAAGGCTCCTATACGCGTGCTGCAGCGCGGCTAGGCGTGAGCAAGGCCGCCATGAGCCAGCGCATTGCGGAACTCGAGCGTGCAGCAGGCATTTCACTGGTGCAGCGCACCACGCGCAGCGTGCGCCTCACCGAGGCCGGTCAACATCTCGTCGACAGTACGCGCGGGCAATACGAACAGATCGCGGCAAGCTTTGCCGGGGTGCGTGAGCTGGCCGGCGTGGCGCGCGGACTCGTTCGCGTGACGGCCCCCGTTGCGTTTGCACGGCAACAGCTCGGGCCGAGAATGTCGGCGTTTCTGCGCGCAAACCCCGAGGTGCGCGTGCAACTCGAGGTGTCGGACCGACTCGTCTCCCTGGCGACCGAGGGGTTCGACCTCGCGATTCGTCACAGCGCGCAGGCACCGGAAACACATGTCGCGTGGAAGCTTTGCGACACCCGCTCGGTCATCGTCGCGACTCGCGCCTACCTCAAGCGTCGCGGTCGCCCGGAGCATCCGTCTGAACTGAGCGACCACGATTGCCTGTTCTATCCACGCGCAGCGGGCCCTGCGATCTGGACCTTCGAACCGAAATCGGCACGCAAGGCCAAAGCCGGCCCGGTTGCCGTGACCGTCAGTGGCCCTTTTGCCGCCAACAACAGCGAGTCGCTGCGCGATGCGGCCACCGATGACCTCGGTATTGCACTCGTGCCGGATTTCAGCGCACAGGCTGGCGTCCAGGCCGGCAAGCTCGACCTATTGCTCGACGACTGGCGGCCAGTCGGGGCTTTCGCCGAGCAGCTGTACGTGGTGCGTCCGTATGCGCCACACGTGCCGCGCGCGGTCGCGCTCTTTATTGCGTATTTGCGCGAAGCTTTCGCAGATGGGTTTCCGCTTTAACGATATTATTGAATGCGCACCACGATAATCGGTGAAGATTTAATTGATTTGCCTTATATCAATTTTAATTAAACCGATTTACTTTTACCGGAAAACAATCATGGAACATCTGCACGATTTAGGCAGTCATCAATAAACCAATCACAATGACTTCACATTCGAAGCATAACTTCATCGTCAACAAGCAAGCGCGTAACGCCATCAATATTTTCTAAGCGAAACTGCGGCATTTCCAGCGTTTTGACCAGGCCACAACGTACCGTAGCACTGTCAAGTATCTGGCTTATGTCATGCATGTATCACATTGTATCGCATGCGATTTAATCGATTACGCTTGACATGAAAAAATGAATTGAACATGATTCAGTCCAAGCGATTGCCACGCACTACTTTATTCAACGCCCAACAATCTCGCGCCATTCCGCGCAAATGATTCTGCTGAATAAAACACCTCGCGCTTTATAAACATGCTGCGAGCGGTTATCGGGTTCACGCAATCGCCCATCCAGTTCAAGACCGCCGAATGGCATTCGGCACACGGAGATTTACCATGGCGAACACGACCGCGAATCCATCCCTCAACCCCGACGCATCCGCCGCGACCCATACGCCGGATGGCGCCACGCCCCGGACAACGCAAGGCGCCGTGCCCCGTCTTCGCGTCGATACCTACACCAACGGATTGCTAGGCCCGAGCCAGCCGATGCTCGGCCCTCTTGCGAACGGCGGCACGCTGATCGCCGGGACGCCACCCGGATGCTGGGGCCCGATGATCACCCCCGCGTTCGAGGGCGGCCATGAGGTGACTCAGCCCGTCGCGATCGAGGGCGCTGAAATCGGCGACGCCGTCGCGCTCACGATTCAACGCCTGCGCGTGACATCGACGGCGACGTCATCGGGCGTCATGGAATTTGTCGAAGGGCGCTATCACGGCGATCCGTTCGTTGCCAAATTCTGCGCTTCGTGTGGCACGGAACACCCTGCGAGCCACGTCGACGGCATCGGTGCGGACGCGATTCGCTGCAGCCAGTGCGGTGCCGAGGTCAATGCGTTTCGCTTCAGACATGGCTATGTGATCGTCTTCGATGAGGCCAGTCAGGTGAGTCTGACCGTCAATCAGGACATCGCCGATCGCCTCGCCGGCAAAGCGTCGCTCATGTCGGCATTGCCCGAGCTTGCCGCGCAACATTCAATCCTTTCGCTTGCGCGCGCCGACATGCCTGGCGTGGCGGCTCCGATGCGGCCGTTCCTCGGCAATATCGGCACGACGCCGTCGCGGGATCTGCCCGACTCACACAACTGCGCGGATTTTGGCCAGTATCTCGTCGGCGCCCCCCATCGCTACGCGCTGACGAGAGACGAGCTGCATGCAGCCAAGACAGACGGACACATGGATACGAATTCCGTGCGCGAAGGCGCGATCCTGATTTGCCCGGTCAAGGTTCCGGGTGCCGGGGTCTACCTTGGCGATATGCACGCTCAGCAGGGCAACGGAGAAATCGCGGGGCACGCGACCGATGTATCCGGCGAGACTGAAGTGACGGTCGAGGTCATCAAGCACCTCAAACTCGAGGGTCCGATTCTGCTTCAGAACCTCGACGACTTGCCGCCGATGGCGCGTCCGATGACTGCGGAGCAACGGCAAAAAGTGGCAGAACTCGGCGCGCGCTGGGGTCAGCATGAGATCGAGGAAACCGGTCCGATCACGTTTATCGGCAGCGGCGAGAACCTGAATGCCGCCGTCGAAAACGGGCTGCGCCGCGCGGCGCAAGTTACCGGGCTCCAATACGAAGAGGTGCTCAATCGCGCAACGATCAACGGCTCGATCGACATCAGTCGCCTGCCCGGAACGATCCGCGTCACGTTCCTCTGCCCGCTCGAGATCCTTGACCGGATCGGCATCGGCCATCTCGTGCGGGAAAAATACGCGCTGTAAACGCGCCCCTCAGGCCGGCATCGCAAACTCGGCGCTGAGCGCGCGATACAAGCGCCGATAGCGCTCAAGCCGGCCGCTCAGTATGTCGCTACGCATCGTGCCGGCGTCGCGTGTTTCGATCACGCGAGGCGCCACGCAGACATCCGACGGCGCTTCGTGCGTGACGGCGAGCCGCGCGAGGCGGGCTGCGCCAAGCGCCGCACCGACTTCGCTGCCTTCGTGACGGCGCATCGAGATGCCAGTCGCATCCGCGCAGAGTTGTGCCCAGAACGCACTGCGCGACCCGCCACCCAGAATCGATGCGTGTGAGAGGGTCGTACCTGCCCCCTGGAGCGCGGCATAGCCATCGGCCATCGCGAACGCGACGCCTTCCATCACGCTATAGGCGAGATGCGAAGCATCGTGCGAGCCGGTCAAGCCGTAGAACACGCCCTTTGCGTTCGCATCGTTGTGCGGTGTGCGTTCGCCGCTCAGATACGGCAGGAAGATCGGCGCGGTGGCGACCGCTTGCGACACGGACTCCGCCGGGGCGTTCGAGGCAGCCGACTCAGGTAAGCCGCCGACGCGTTCCGCCGCTTCGACGAGCGAAGCCACATCCACCTTCAATGTCGCAGCCAGCCAGCTCAGACTCGAAGCAGCCGACAGAATCACACTCATCTGATGCCACTGTCCGGGCAGGCAGTGGCAAAACGCGTGGACGGCCTGCGCCGGGTTGGGCGCGAAGCGATCCGTGCCGGCAAACAAGACGCCCGACGTGCCCAGCGACAAAAACGCATCACCCGCGCCCGCCACGCCGATTCCCACTGCGCTTGCAGCGTTGTCGCCGGCACCACCGCACAGTGTCACCGCCGCATCGATACCCCACTCCCGGCGCAAGTCGTCGCGCAACGACGATGCCGCGTCGCTGCCTTCGACAAGGCGGGGCATGTGATCACGCGACAACCCCGTCGCCTCGAGCATCCGGTCCGACCAGTCACGACGCGCGACATCGAGCCACAGCGTGCCTGAAGCATCGGACATCTCCGACACGAACTCGCCGCTCAGGCGCCACGCCACATAGTCTTTGGGCAGCAACACCTTGTGTATTGCACGGAACACCGCAGGCTCGTACTTCGCAAGCCAGAGCAACTTGGGCGCCGTAAATCCCGGCATCGCGAGGTTGCCCGTGATCGTTCCGGACTCCGGCACGAGCGTTTCAAGCTCGACGCACTCCGCATATGAGCGCGTGTCGTTCCAGAGAATCGCCGGACGCAGCACCTGCCCGCCCTTGTCGAGCAGCGTCGCACCATGCATTTGTCCCGACAGGCCGATGCCGCGAAGCGCCTTGAATGGCACCGGGGCCTTCGCGCGCACTTCGGCAATCGCGTCGACCGTGGCGTGCCACCATGCCTGCGGACTTTGTTCGGACCAGTGTGGGTGGGGCGTATCGACGCGCAGTCTGACGGCGCCGCTCGCGATGATCGTGGAGTCCTGTTCGGTCAGGATAACCTTGACCTCGGAAGTGCCGAGGTCGATGCCGAGGAACGTCAAGTGGATGTCCGTAAAAAGCAGAAGAGGAATGTCCGCCAGTGGGTCAGGCCGCCATCGAGCCGCCCGCTCAAGCGACAATCAAGCGCCAATCAGGCAACAATCAAGCGGCGATCATGTGTTCTTTGACGGTGAGGTCTTTGACGGCAAGCTCGTTGAGCTGATGCAATGCACGGAACCGCGACGGCGGCATGCCCTTCGCGGTAAGAAACTGCCGATTGAAGTTCGACAAGTTATTGAAGCCGATCCGGTAACAGATATCGGTGACGCTCAGATTCGAGCACATCAGCAGTTCACAGGCCTCGTTAATCCGCAGGCGGTGCAAATACTGCATGAATGTGCAGCCCGTGTTCTTGCGGAAGAAGCGCGTAAACGTGCTGACACTCATGCCCGCGAGCTCCGCGACGTCGGCCTCTCGCAGGGTGCCTGCCACGTTCTGCTGGATATACGAAAGCACCTGATTGATCGTCGACGACATATAGCGCTGCGCCTTGACGTCGTAGGCCGGCCCGGCAAGCAGCGTGCGGTCTGCACTGCTCATCAGTTGCTCGAACAGCGACATCAGCAGGCCGACGCGATGCGGCCCGTGCGAGGTCGACAACTCCACCATCAACGGGGCAATCGCCGCGCCGAGCGCATCGGGAAACTGAATGCCGCGCGACGCCTCGTCGAGCAGACCCAGCACCGGCTGAAGCTCCGGAAACGCGGACACCATGCGCTCGACCGCCTCGCGAGAAAACTGCAGCACATAGTCACGCGAGGGCACCGTTACGCCCTCGCCGGTATCGCAGATCCAGTTATGCGGGAGATTCGGCCCCGTCATCACCAGATTGCCCGGCGCAAAATCACCGATATAGTCCCCGACAAAAAACTTCCCTGTCGACGCACGGATCACATGCACTTCGTATTCCGGATGGAAGTGCCATTTCGCAACCGTGTGAGGATAGTCATGGACCCATGCTCGGAACGACTCGTCCTTGCGTGTGTGCACAAGTTCCAGATCGGGGTTCATACCGGCTCTCCTGCGCCTCACCCAATCGCGTGGGCGACGCGTGTTCTCTGTGTCTCTTGTTGTTTCGTTCCGGCGTCGCGCTCCAACGCGACATTCAGCTCGCTCTGCGCATCGAAGACGTGCAGGTCCGCCTCACGGAATTCGAACATCACCACGCTATTGAGCGCCGGCACGGCATCTGAAGGAATCAATGCCGCGACACGTTCACCCGCGCAATCGAACGTGACCAGCGCTTCCGCGCCGAGCAACTCCACCAGTTCGACCGTGCCGCGAATCTGCCGCAAATCGCCGTCCGCCTCGCGCGTCACCACCCGGATGTAGTTCGGGCGAATCGCAAGTTTGACCGTCTGCCCGTTCTGCAACCGGCTGAACCGGCCCGCCTTGAGCGGCCAGCGCTGACCGACCGCCTTGACGAACACACCGTCGGCGCCACGCTCCACCACGCCGGAAACCACATTCATCGCCGGCGTGCCGATAAATCCTGCCGCAAACAGCGTACGGGGGGAATGATATAGATCAGACGGTGTTCCTGCTTGCTCGATCAATCCGCCCTTCATCAGCACCACGCGATCGGCCAGTGTCATCGCCTCGAGCTGGTCGTGGGTCACATAGACGGTCGTCGTCTTGAGGCGTTGATGCAGCCGCTTGATGTCGCCACGCAATTGGGCACGCAGCTTCGCATCGAGATTCGACAGGGGCTCATCGAACAGGAACACGGCGGGCGTCTTGATCATCGCCCGCGCGATTGCCGCGCGCTGTTGCTGCCCACCCGACATTTGCCGGGGCTTGCGCTCGAGCAGCGTGTCGAGATTGAGCAGCGATGCGACGTCGCGCACGCGCCGGTCGATCTCGGCCTGAGCCACCTTGAGGCGACGCAGACCGAATGCAATATTGTTGTACACCGTCATATGCGGGTACAGCGCATAGTTCTGAAACACCATGGCCACATTGCGTTCACGCGCCGGCACGTCGTTGACGACCTTATCGCCAATCGACAATTCGCCGCCCGAAATGCCTTCGAGCCCGGCAATCATGCGCAGCATCGTCGACTTCCCGCACCCCGAAGGCCCGAGCAGCACGACAAACTCGCCGTCGTCGATCTGCATATCCAGCGGATGCAAGACCGGTGGTCCGCCGTCGTATTGCTTGGACAACCCTTTGCAAGCGATCTTGGCCATGGCTTAGTCCATCTCGATCTGGATCTTGACGTCCTGCGGGCGTGCCGCGGCCGCCTCTTCGAATGCCTTCAGACCTTCGGAGAACGAGAATTTACGTGAGATAAACGGCTTGACGTCGATCATGCCCGAGCTGATCAGCGCCAGCGCGCGCGGGAAGATATTCGCGTAACGGAACACCGACTCGAAACGCACTTCCTTCGCTTGCATCGACACGACGTCGAGCGCGACGGGCTCCGGCGGCATGCCCACGAGTACCGCGCAACCGCCCGGGCATACGAGATCCAGCAGGTTGTCGAACGCGCGCGTGCTGCCCGATGCTTCGAACACCACGTCGGCACCCCAGCCATCGGTGACCTGCCTGACGACGTCGACGAGTGACTGCTCACGTACCGCCACGGTCGTCACCGCCGGATTGCTGGCAAACAGCGCGAGCTTGTCCTTGACGACATCGGCGAGGATCACGCGCGACGCGCCGCCGGCCAGCGCGGCCAAAGCGGTCATTGCGCCGATCGTCCCCGCCCCGATGACCACGGCGACATCGCCTGGCTTCATCGCCGCCTTCTTCGCAGCCTGCAGACCGATCGACAGCGGCTCGACAATCGCGCCTTCCGCAAAGCTCACGTTGTCGGGCAGCTTGAACGTAAAGGCCGCCGGATGCACGACGAATGGCGTGAGGCAACCGTGAATCGGCGGCGTGGCCCAGAAGCGCACAGCAGGATCGAGGTTATAGAGGCCGCGCATCGTTGCAGGCGAATCGAGCTGCGGAATGCCGGGTTCCATGCAGACGCGGTCACCCACGCGCAGATGCGTGACATCGGTACCCACTTCGACCACCGTGCCCGACGCTTCATGTCCGAGCACCATCGGCTCTTCGACCTTGAACGGCCCGATGCGTCCGTGCTGGTAGTAATGGACATCGCTACCGCAGACACCCACCGTGTGAATCTTGATCTTGACGTCGCGCGGGCCGACCGACAGCGGCAATTCGATATCGCGCAGCGTGAGGCGGTGTGCTTCTTCGAGGACGAGTGCTTTCACCAGAATCTCCTTTACTTGCCTTTGAGCATTGAATTCAACAGCCGGCTGAGAACGCCGACAAAAATAATCGGGGGCAGCGCGAGCAATACGGTCGATGCATTGATCACGCCCCAGGGCACTTCCTGACCCAGCGATGTGAAGGCCGACGCGACCACGGGCAACGTTGCGCTACGCGACGAAGTCAGCGCGAGCGCGATCATCAGCTCGTTCCACACCAGCACGAAGCTGAAAATGATCCCGCCCATCAGCGTGCTCGCGCTCGTGGGCATCGCAATGCGCCAGAACACTTCATACGGTCCGTAGCCATCGAGCGTCGCGGCTTCTTCGATTTCCCGCGGAATACGCTGAAACACGGGGATCGACAGCCACGTGATGGTCGACAACGTCGTGAGCAGGTACGTCACGATCATCGAAAAGCGCGTGTCGTAGAGACCGAGATCGACCCAGATCGCAATCAACGGAATCGCCACCGCAACAGGCGGCAAAAAGCGCAGCGAGAGCAGAAAGAACTGGATATCGCGTTTGCCCGGCACATGGAAGCGCGCAATCACATACGCAGCCGGCACGCCGAGCAACGCGCCGAGCACGACGGCCGTGCCGACGATCGACAGGCTATTGCCAAGGCTGATCAGCACTTCCGGGCTCGACACCACCTGACGGAAGTTGTCGAGCGTCGGCGTGAAGATAAAGCGTGGCGTCGGCGTGACAATATCCAGCAGGTTCTTCAACGCGTTCAGAAACGCCCAGAAAATCGGGAACACGGCGACGAGCACGAGTGCCACGCCGAACACGATCACGGAGCTTCGAGATATCAGTCTTCCCATTTGTTGACCCGCTTCCAGATAAACGTGAAGACCACCGTCGTTGCGATCATCATGAGCACAGCCATGCTCGATGCGTACGACACCTTGCCTGATAGCCCGATCCCTTGCGAATACGCGTACATATCGAGCGTTTCAGTCGAGATGCCGGGGCCGCCCTTGGTCATCACGTAGATCAAGTCGAAAGAGCGCAGCGATTCGACCATCTTGATGAAGACCAGACTCATGATCGGCGCCTTGAGCATCGGCACGGCGATGTAGGCGTACACCTGCCATGTCGCCGCATAGTCGAGGCGTGCGGCTTCGAGTGGTTCAGGCGGCAATGTTTCGAGCAGCTTGAGCACGACGACCGAGAAGAACAGCCCCCATTGCCAGATGTCGACGAGCGCAACGGCATAGAGCGCCCAATGCGGGTCCGACAAAAAAGCCGTGTCGCTGATGCCGAGCGTGCTGAGCAACCAGCTCAGAATGCCGGTCAGCGGCGAGTACATGAACTTCCAGATAAACGCCGCAGACACGCGCGGCAACAGCACCGGCACGATCAGCAGCAGCGTGATCACATTGCGCAGCTTGCCGCGCACATGCTCGAACAGATAGATCGCCAGCAGGATGCCGACGATCACGGCGCCGAGCACCGTCACGAGTTCCCAAATGGCCGAGACTTCGATCGAGTTGATAAAACGGCGGTCTTCGAACAGCCGGCTGAAATTCCGGAACCACACATAGTGGCTGTCGGTGTAGCGCAGCACCCGGTTCTTGAGCGCCAGGTTGATCGCAGCGATCGTCGGCACCAGACCCAACACCGCCATCACCACGAGCGGCGGCCCGAGAAACACATACGGAAGGCTGGTTTTTCCGCGATTGAACATTCACATCTCCAGCGATGTGCGATCTGCCTGGTAACAGATCGCATCGAGTCGATTTCTTAAGAACAGGATGTCCTGCGTCCGCGGACTCTTACCTTGATGTGCGTCGGCGCAGGTCATCCGTACGGCATTCGCGAGGTACTCGCCTACTTCTTGGCGTGCTCCATCGCGTCCTGGGCGTACTGCACCGAATCGTTCAGCGCGCCCGGAATATCCTTCTGCGTGCCCGTAAAGACCTCTTCTAGCGCAATGCCAAGGTTGTCGCCGATGTCGGGCCATTGCGGGCTCGGCCAGAACGTGACTTTGGAGACCGGCGTCGTATCGTTGAGACCCGCAAGAATCTGCGGCTTCACGTGCTTCTGGAAGTAGTCGCTCTGAACGGTGCTCGTGCGGTTGTAGTCGCTGAACACGTTGTCACGCAAACGGGCCTGCTCCTGTTCCTTGCCCGTCGCGAAGGCGATGAACTTGCCCGCGGCCTGACGCGTGCACTCGTCCTTGGCGCCAACTGCCGAAATCGCCAGACCATGACCGTAAGCGGCCGACGGCAACGGTGAAGGCGGACGCGAATAGCCGACCTTGTCCGCGACGCTCGACTTCGACGGGTCTTCCATCCAGTCGGCGAACGGTGTCGACTCGATCATGAATGCGACCTTGCCCGAACGGAACGCCTCGAGCGCATTGCTCCAGTCATACGTCGCAGAGCCCGGAGGCGCGTACTTGAAAAGGTCCGTGTACAGCTGTGTCGCCTTGACCGCGGCCGGCGAATTGAAGGCCGGCTCCTGGTTCTTGTCCGTCCACGTGCCGCCTTCGGCGAGCATGAACGGCGCCCAGCGCCAGACGTTCATGCCCGAGCCACGTTGCCCGCGAGCCACCCATCCGTACAGATTCGGCGGTGCGTTGAGCTTCTTGATGTCGGCCACCATTTCGTCGAGCGTCTTGGGTGGCTGCATGTGATTCTTTTCGAGGATGTCGCGGCGATAGAACAGGAAGTCCGATCCCCCGATCAGCGGGGCGAAGTAGGCCACACCCTTATAGCTCGCGATTGCGCGGCGGCCCGGCAGGAAGTCGTCGTAGTCCGCTTCCTTCGGGTAGTACTTGAGCAGCGGCACGATCCAGCCGGCCGAAGCGAACTCCGACACGTTCGCTTCGTCAACGTAGTAGATCTGATACGAGCCCGCGCCCGTCGAGGCATCGAGCCGCGACTTCGAGCGACGATCGCTTTCGCCGAAGTAACTGATTTCGATTTTTGTGCCGCTGCTCTTTTCATACGCCGGCAGCGATTTCTCCATGACCGTCAGGCCAAGGCTCTTCTGCGCAAGCACTTTAAGGACGGGCACGTTGCACGATTGTGCAAAGGCGGAAAACGGAAGGGCCGCGCCGACAAGAGCGCAAACCGCCGTCAAGCGGAAAGTCTTCACAGCTGTCTCCTGGTTGAATTGTCTTTCCAACGTGTGGCTATCCGCCGGCTGGAAAGCACCACAACCGCGGACAGTGCCCGCAATGTAGCCCTCTGATATATCGGTCCACTACGTCAAAACGCGGGAGGCCACCGATACTTTTTGCTCACGTTTTTTGTGCAGGTGCGGAAAATGAGGAAGGCGCTCCTTCGGAGCGCGAACGCTTATGCAGTGGGGCGGGCGGACGATCGTCGCCCGGTCAGATGGCCGGGCGCATATCTGTCACGACGCGATGTGCGTCTTTTGGCTTGCAATGAGCGCGCTGATGGCGCGTGCCTGTTCCGTCGAACGCGGCGTAAAGACCACCATGCTTAGCCCGTCCGCTCCATCGACAGAGAACGTCGAGTAGTCGAGTTCGAGTGCACCCAGCACCGGGTGTGTGAGACGTTTGATCCCTACCCCGTGATCGCGGACGTCCTGATCTGCCCATAGCCGTCGAAAGTCTTCGCTGCTTTCGTGCAGCTCGGCGGCGAGCTCGACAGCTTCAGGACTGCCTCCCGTGCGCGCCACATCGATGCGAAACACGGCGATGGCCAGCCGTGCGACCTCTTCCCAGTCGGGCAATGCCGCGCGAACCTCGGCATTGGAAAACATGCGCCGCAGCACATTGCGTTCGCGAGGCTCGAGCACGGTGAAGTTGGTCAGCACGGCCATCGCGGCCTGATTCCAGGCGACGATGTCCCACGTCGGCGTCTTGACGATTGCCGGGCTCGCGGGCATGCCATCCAGCACGCTTTGCAATGCGGGGGAGATCGGCCTGAGCTCGACCGGATTCACGGGCGGCAAACGCTGCTGTGCCAGCAGAAACAGCATTTCGCGGCCCGTCGCGTCGAGTTCGAGCGCGATGGCGAGCCGTTCGAGCACTTCGCTCGATGGCGGACCGCCGCGACCTTGCTCGAGCCACGTGTACCACACCACACTGACATGGGCTCGCGCCGCGACTTCTTCGCGCCGAAGCCCCGGCGTGCGACGACGCCCTTGAACGTCAGTCCCGGGCTGCAGTTTTGAACGCCGGTCGCGCAGAAAAGATCCGAGTGTCGCTACGGGATCCGGAAGGGTGTTAACGCTCATAACAGTATACGTTCCCGGCTTTTCGCATCGTGCCGTGCGCCCGACAATGCACCGACCGACGTTCGATTCATCAAGGAGAAAGGAATGCGTGTATTCGTCACAGGCGCGACAGGATTTATCGGCCAAATCGTCGTACGAGAGCTTTTGCAAGCCGGACACAACGTATTGGGTCTCGCGCGAAACGACGCCGCTGCCGATACTCTAGCGCGAGTCGGCATTGACGTGCACCGTGGAGACCTCAACGACGCGCAAGACCTCGCCGCAGCGGCGCGGACATGCGACGGCGTCATTCACACGGCGTTTATTCACGATTTTGCCAATTGGCACGCGTCGATCGCCACCGATCGTCACGTCGTCGAATCTTTCATCAACGCGCTTGAAGGATCAGGCAAGCCTCTGGTGATTGCCTCCGGTACGGCCATGCTGCCGCATGGACGGCTTGGCACGGAGCACGATACGTACGCGCCGGATGCCATGACCTCACCGCGCGGTGCCACGGAGGCCGTCGTGCTGTCCGCGGCGCAACGTGGCGTGCGTGGCATTGCGGTGCGCTTGTCCCCCACGGTGCACGGCGCGGGCGATCACGGCTTTGTGCCGCGACTCGTGCAGATCGCCAAAGACAAGGGTGTGGCCGCCTATGTGGGTGAAGGCGCCAACCGGTGGCCTGCGGTTCATCGCTTCGACGCTGCAAAACTGTTCCGGCTCGCTTTTGAAAGCGGCAAAGCCGGTACGCCCGTTCATGCGGTCGGGGAAGAAGGCGTGCCGATGCGTGACATCATGACCGCCATTGGCGAAGGCCTGGGATTGCCAGTCAAGAGCATCGCCCCCGCAGAGGCCGCGGCGCATTTCGGCTGGATCGGACCGTTTGCCATGATCGACAATCCGACATCGAGCCGCATGACACAGGACAACCTGAACTGGCGTCCGGAGGGGATCAAACTGCTTGACGATATTCGGGCGAATTATCTTGGATAAAGGACTGCAGAGCTAAAGGGCTAAAGGGAAAAAGGAATAACGCACGAAAGGGCCAACGTGCCGGAAAGCCAATTTCCTGAAGAACACACTGAAACTGCGCGGGCGGGCGTGACGCACCTACTGTGATGCTTTGCGCCTCACTTTGATTCCATGCGTCAGCACGTCGTGCATGCACGTGCGCCGAAGCTCGCTCAAGCGATCGCCTGAGCGAGCATCAGCAACGCTTAGTGTTCGTTGCCTCCCTGGCCACGGTTGTCGTTCCAGCCGACTTGAGCACGGTGATAATCGCTCCAGCCATTGCCGCCCTTGCAGACGAGCGTCGAGCCCTGAGCCTGGCACCACGACTCATAGCCCGGCGAATACAGCCATTCGCCCGCCCAATGCAGATTGAGGCGCGGGTCCTGCGACGGCGTCGATGCAACGAAGTTCGACGCATCGTCGGTGCTGCCTGAACCCGTGTAGTGCGCAACCGACGGATACGGGAACACCGGACGTGTACGCGTCGTCTGGCCACTCGAATTCACAATCGATGCGACGATCTTGCCCGGCTTCGTGCCCGTTTCAGCCCAGGCCATCACCGTCGTCATGATGTCGAACGTATTCGGGCCTTCACCGCCACCGCAGTGTGCGACACCCGGGAACAGATAGAGCCGCGTGAATTGATCGACTTTGTCAGCACCCATCACGTACTTCATCTGCTCGTAGTACTCGATGGTCCCTTCCGGCGTGATGTGCTGGTCTTCAAGACCGTGCCACATCAGCAGCTTGCCGCCGTGACGCGCGAACGGGCTCAGATCCGGATCCGTGGCCGAGAGATAGCTAGACACCGGCATCGTCTTCAGGAAGTTCTCAAGCGTGAACTTGAAGTCGCTGAACGCAAACGTCGTCTTCGATCCGTTGAAGTAGTCGAGGTACTGGAAGAACGGCATCACGAACATGATCGATCCGCTCGGTCCGTCCGCTGTCGCGGGCACAAACAGGCTCCAGTTCAATTCCCCGCCCCACTCACGCGAGATCGGTTGTTCCAGATGGATGCCATTGGCGTCGGTCGCACCATCGTGAATCGCACGCACGACATCGGCTTCCGCCTGCGAAAGACACGTCGAAGGGTCCTGGCCCTTCTTGCAGAGCATCGTCGACGGATTGAAGTGGCAGACTTCGGGGTTGTCGATCACGCCATCGACGACGCCGTCGAGGCCATCGCATGCTGCAAGCACGGCCGCATGGACCAGCGGCAACTTGCCTGCGAGCAGGATGTATTTGCCGGTCTTCGGATCGATGTTCGCTGCAGCTCCCCACGCGTGGTGGAACGTGTTCTGCACGATCAGGTCGCTGGCCGGTGCGCCGGCTGCGATGCCGTCGAAATCGTCGGGATAGCGCTGTGCTTCCATCAGTGCTTCACGACCGCCATCCGAACATCCGTCGAAGTACGCGTACTTCGCGGGGCGCGCATAGAACTTGTTGATGATGGCCTTGGCGACTTGCGCCGTCGCATGTTCAGCGCGATAGGCAAAATCGATCTTTGCTTGAGGACTGACGGCCCATGAACCGTCATTGGCACCCTCGTGGCCCATATCCGTTGCGGCCATCGCGATCTGCCCGTCCGTGACCGGCACGCAGGTCGATGCCATCGGTGCATTGACCGACAGGTTTCCGCACAAGCCACCACAACCCGCTTGAAGATAACGTTGCGTCCACCCTTGCGTCGGCAGTTGCAGTTCAAACAACGATGCACCGGGCCCGATCGTTCCCTTGACATCGCATACGGCAGCAGGAAGTGCGTTCTGGCCGACCACTGTGCCTGCCGCGAGCACTGTTGCAGACGTAATGGTCACCGTGCCGTCCGTGACGCCGCTGAGGTCCAGGCTCGTGACGGCAGCGCAGTTCATCGCAGGCAGAACCGCGGGAAGATTGGCAAGGCCCGTCGCGGTGCTGCCCGACGATGAGGCCACCGCATTCGATGGCAGCCCCGATATGACGAGAAGCGAGAGCATCGCAACGATCGCGATACCAACGCGTGCCCATAGACTTCGCGAGGTCGCTCGTGTCCTGAGCGCTCTTTTGCGGCGTATTACCCACCCTGCCCTGCTGAGTCGAGCCATGTTTGTCTCCAGTCATTGTCTTCAGTGAAATACGCGCGTGCAGGGTCCCCACACAGTGACGTGTGGCACTCGGAACGCGATGTCGATGCGCGTACCAATATATGCAACAAGCACGCATCAAAGAAGAGTGTCGCTAGGACGACTAAAGGTAAATGGCGCGCCAAAGGCGAGGTTTTAAGCGAGGGGTACGCACGCTGAATCGGCGCGCACCCATCACGGAATCGCAAAAATTACAGCGCAAAATCAGCAACCTGGGAGAGGAATCTCAATTCACGCTTCGACCACTTGACTTCAAAACGCGCGCGACACGGCACGCAAACGCGTGGTCAGACGATAAAAAAAACAGATAGCATTGCTCGACTTTCGCAATCGAAAACGGCCTCATCAACCAGGAGTCATTCATGCCGATGTTTTGCATCAGTACGTTGAGTCACACCGCACGCCGGATCGGTGGTCAAGCCGCTTTGCTCGGTGCGCTCGCCGTAGCGGGATTGTCGATCATCCCGACGGCGGCCTCAGCCCAAACCGTCGCATCGCCACAGGTCGGCTCGGCCACGGCCACGCCCGACAATGCCGTGCTACTGACGATTTTCCTGCGGCATGATCAATCGCGCCCGCTTGGCGAACTGAATGCTCAGCTATCCAAGCAGGGCTTTTATAAGGCCTTTCCGCCGCCCGGCATCGAAGTCGTGAGCTGGACCGTCGCAATGGGGATCGGCCAGGTCGTCGTGCTTCGATTGCCCGCATCACGGATCCGCGAAGTCAATCGCGTGCTCGAAGACACCGCATGGGGCGTCTACAAGACCGAGTTCTACCCAACGTACGACTACAAGGACGTCGGCATGGCTGAGCACGACAAGGCGAAATAGCCGACAGGCCGTTAAGCGACCGGCTTCACCGCGACGGACCGGAGCAACCCTTCGCACGTTGCGTGTTGGGGGTCGTTTGCCTGCAGCTTGCCGCAGACGCCGCCAAGCTCCGACGCAACCTTATCGATCGCTGCGCGATGCGCGCCGTGCGCGTTCCACTTTGCCAGGCCTGTGGTCACGCGATCGAGCGCGGCGCGGTTCGCGCCGTAGAACGCGTCATGCGTCTGCGAGATCTCGCTGATCACGCCGGTCGCAATCTGCTCGACACGGGCATCGTCGTTCGGTGCGAGGTCAATCACACCGGCAAGATACTTCGCGCCCCAGCGCAGGCGTGTGGCCGGACCTTCCGATGCGTCGTATGCGGCCTGATACCACTTGAGCGCACCGGCGGTGTCGCCACGCGCCTTCGCATTGCGTGCCAGCCCCGACATAAAGTAGTACGGCGCGGGCGAGCGCTTAAGCTCCGCGGTCAGCAGGCGATCGGAGTCGTCGAGCAGGCCCGCGTCGGCCAGGGTGTCAGCTGCCGCATCGATGACCGACTGCCGCTCGAACGCGTTCGTCGTGCTCTTGTCGGCCAGCGCGGCTTGCTCTCGCACCGTATCGACCAGCGACTTAGGCAAGGGCGTTCCCTTCGGCACGTCGAGCTTCGCGAGCTCGACCCGACCATCGACCGCGGACAGGCGATCGGTCGTGGAGATCGACGTGTCGGCCGACAAGGTGTGAAGCGCGGCGTCCCACTGTGACGCGAGCTGCGTGCGTTGCGGAGTCGCCGGCTGGGTCAGGTACGCGACAATCGTCGGCCCGTAGTTCACGACAACATCGAAATTGGCCCGGGCCAGCTTTGCATCCGCAAGTACGGCCTGAGTCGTCGCAAGCGCTGCTGTCTTGTCCAGCGTACCCGTCTGAGCCGGTTGAGACAGTGCCGCACTCGCGACTGCCTCGAGCTCAAGACGCAGCGCCTCGTCGGAAGCGTGGTTCGCCTGCGCGTGCTTTGACAGCGTCTGCAGCGTGACGGCCACCTTGTCTTGCGCGATCGGAAGATCGGCTTGCTGGTCCCACGAATAGTCGGCCAGCATGCGCCATTCACCGTCGCTAAGCTTGGCGCCGTTGGCAAGCCCGGCTGCCACCGTTTGCCGCACCGGATGCGTCGCATTCATCGCAAGCGCGAGCGCCTGCATATAGCGGTCAAAGTCCACTTCTCCCGGGATGCGCGAGACCTCCGTCCCATCAGGGCTGAACAAGATCATCGTCGGATAGCCGCGGACCTTGAATTTCTCGCCAAGCTTTTGTGCGCTTGCGCTATCGCCGTCGACGTAGACCGGCACGAATAGCGCCGCCCGATCCTTAAAGGCTTGTTGGCTGAAGATCGTCGCCTTGACCTGATTGCAAGGCGGGCACCAGACAGCGCCCCAATAGAGGAACAAGGGTTTACGCGTCGACTTGGCCAAAGCAAAGGCGGCATCGACATCGCCCTGTTGCCAGTTGATTCCCGGCGGCAAATGCACAGGGGCTGCCGCTACAGGTGCGGACGTCGCCGACGGCGCATTGGCCGCGTGACTCGACGTAGCCAGTGTGAAGCTGGAAGCGAGCGCTGCGCCGACCAGCAAGGCCGTCGTTTGAATTCGTGTTTTCATATCCGGATCATCATTCCATGCAGCATTGATGCATCTATACCCAACCCCGATCGATGCGCCGCGACCAAGGAGCATAACGTAGCGTTTGCGATCACTGGAAACGGTGATCAAATTCAAGCCAGAACGCGCGGCCGTAGGGCATGTAGTAGCCAACGTCGTAGTACGGCCATCCCGCCGAGTCGTCGTGCTTGATCGTGTCGAGCACGTTGTTGACGATCAGCATTAACGACGTGTTCTTTGTGAACTGGTAATTGACGCTTAGGTTTGCCAGGGTCGTCGGCGACAGATAAGCGGTCTGCGCGGAGTTCGGTACCTTGCCGTAGCGCTCGGCCTGCACGGTCGTCGTCCACTTGTCGATCGACCAGGTAAGGCTCACCATCAGCTTGTCGGGCCACTCGGGGTTATCCGTCGGGTTCGACAACGAGTGCAACAGGTCCTGTACAGGGCCATTCGAATATTGCTGGTACTTGTGCGAGAGCACCTTGGTGAAATTCGCCGTCCACAGGAACGTGCCATAGCCTTGCGTACGGATGCGCCACTTGCCGCCGATATCAAAGCCGCTCGTGCTTTCCATTGCCGCGTTGATCGGATTGACGAGGATGTAATTAATCGCGCCCGGATTCAACACCGCGTTGAGCGGGTTGCGCACGACGCGCGTCAACGCGTCCTGGCAGTCGGGCGAATTGATATTCAGCGTGCCTTCGCGGCAGCTGGCTTCGGTGCGCAACAACGAGTCCGCGTCGATAACAGTCACGAGGTTGTTGATGCGAATGTTGTAGTAGTCGGCCGAGATATCGAATTCCGAACTCGGCGACCATACAAAGCCCGTTCCCCAGGATCTTCCGTTCTCGGGTTTGAGATTCGTGTTCCCCGTCTGAACATAGTTGGAGCCCGGCGCGACGTTCGCAAATTCGCAATTGCTCAGCGGCTCACCTGCCTGATTACACGCCCAATAGTCCGTCGTGCTTTCGTAGTAGCCCTTCGTCTTACCCTGGAACAGATAGTTCATGTCCGGTGCACGGAAGCTTGTCGCATAGCTGCCGCGCAGCAACAGCGCGTTGACCGGTCGAAACTCGAGACCGAGGTTGTACGTGAACTTGCTCGCACTCGTCCCGCCGTATTGATAGTCGTCGAAGCGGCCTGCTGCGCTTGCCGTCAAATTCGTCAGGATCGGAATGCTGAGTTCCAGCGCTGCCGCATAGCGTGAGCGATCGCCGCTCGCGTTCTCCGCACCGCCGACGTTGTAGTACGCACCTTCGTTGACCAGCGGGTCGTTCGTATTGCTGAAGCCTTGTGTGCCGTATTCGACAACACCTGCCGCGCGAACCATGCCGGCGGGCAGACGGAACAGGTCTCCGTTCGCGCTCAGGCTGAACGTCTGTTCCCAGGTGTTGTTCTGGCTTGCCGACTCGGCGAGGAAAGACTGGAATTGCGCCGGCGTCAGGGGCGTTGCGAAGCGGCTCGCGTTCGGTGCATAGATCGGCGCGCCGTCCGCAGAGGTGCCCAATTGCGGACCCAGGTAGTAGTCGTCAATGCTCGTTAGCAACCGCGGCACGGTTGCACGGCTTTGATAGGCCGAGGCACTGTACGACGCTTCATAGTTCCAGCTGCTGTCGAGAATCTGCCCGCGCGCACCGAGCACGACGTTTTCAAAGGTGTCGTTCCACTCTTTATCCCAGACCGAGGCGCCGCCGAGTTCTTCGGGTGCAAAGCGGCGAGTCCACACTTCGTTGGCACCCGTGTTCTGGTCAAAGAAGTAACCCGTGGTGGCCGCCGCCGATGTCCAGCTCGGGCCGCGCGTATTGTTCTTGGTCTGATTCCAGGCCACCGACGCATTGCCAAAGAGTGTCGCTTTGTCGCTTAAGCGATATTCGAGTCCGCCATAGAGATTCTCGCTATCGTTGGCCGTCTGCGTCGTCCAGTACGACGGCTGTGCGCGTCCGCTGCCGCAATACGTACCGCTCTTAGATGTCACCGTCGATACGGTGCCGCCGAACGCACCGATGCTACCAAGCGCGTTACATGCAGTGCTCGATCCGACATATTGTCCCGAGTCGAGATTCCGTTGCGACCAGACTGCGGTCGGCGTTTCTCCTTCAAGTGTCGTTGAAGACATGAAGTCGCGCTGCGTCGCCCAGATCGGATTGGTGCGGCTGACCTCGATGCCGAAGACCGTGCTCAGATCGCCGAAATCCTTGCCACCCGTGATCTGCACGCGTCCATTCGACCCACCGCCATGGTCGGTGATGCCGCCTTTGAGATTGATCTCGAGGCCGCTCGCGTGCTTCTTCATGATGATGTTGACGACCCCGGCAATAGCATCGGAACCATAGATGGCCGATGCCGCGCCATTGAGGATCTCGATTCGATCCACCAACGCCGTCGGGATATTCGCGAGGTTCACGAAATTCACGTTGCCGTTGTAGGCGATCGGGTAGTCGGCCACCCGGTGACCGTCGATCAGCACCAGCGTGTGGTTCGGCCCGAGCCCGCGCAGACTGATCGTATTCGCAGCGGGCGTAAACGTGTTGCCGTAGTCCGCGCCTTGCGTGAAGCCCGTGTTTTGCGTCTGCGCTTCAAGCGCGTCGTAAACGCTCTTATAGCCTTTATCTTCGAGATCCTTGCTGGTGATGACCGTTACGCCTGTCGCACCTTCTTTCTCGGCACGCGGGATGCGCGAGCCTGTGACAACGACGCGACCGAGATCGGACGTGGAGTTCGAAGTGCCGGGAGTAGGTGTCGGCGCTGACGCATCGGTCGCCTGACTGGCGGACGCGGGCGGCGCTGCGGGTTCGGTCGATTGTGCGAAAGCAATGGCCTGATGTGACAACGCGAAGGCGAGCACCAGCCTGCCCAGCTTGATAAGCCGAGTCGAATATGGATTCATTGTGTTTGGTGTGCAGTTGCCGCGGCGATCTTGTCGCCACCCCTGTTATGTCCCGGGCAAATGAAACAGATTCAGTTTCATTTACTCGGCTCAGTGGGATCGCACGATAACAATCCTCACACCAACTTAGAAACGATTTAGAACGATATGAATATGGCGATTCGTGCTGAGGCCGACACTTAAACGCGTGCTATGAGCGCGGCAGCCCGGTATGAAAATCGGGCGCTTTTACCGTGGTGCCTATAGGCTGAAAAAGATGCACGCGGACAGCGCCAAATGTACGCACAATACGTTGCTGCATTGAGCGTTAAAGGAGAGGCGAGTGTCGTGCGGATGACTACGTCGCTCGAAAACGATCCTCAACCAGCGCCTTGAATGCACGTGCGCTTGGACTCAAGCCTCGTGCCTTGCGCCAGATCATATTGAGGTCGCGCTCGATCTTGAGATCAGCCACCTGCAACTCGACAAGCTTGCGAGCTGCGAGGTCATCCGCGACGGCGTGCCGCGAAACCCACGACACCGATTCGCCGAGATACAGCACACGCTTGATCCCTTCCGAGCTGCCAAGCGATAGCTTGGGTTCCAGGGCGATCTTGTGGGACGCATAAGCCTCTTCGACAACTTTGCGCGTGCCAGAGCCTGCTTCGCGCATCACGAGTTCCGCTTTACCGATCTCCTCGGCGCTGAGACGACGCTTGCGCGCGAGCGCATGGGACGGCGCTGCAACCGCGATCAATTCGTCGTGTCCGACCACGACCGCATCGAAGGTCTCATGATCGAACGGGCCTTCAATCAAACCAATCTGTCGTTCCTGTGCGAGCACCGTGTGCTCGACGCGCTCCGTGTTTGAGACCGCGACATCGACAACGACGCCGGGGTATCGCCTGCGGAATTCGCTGAGCACGCCTGGAAGCAGATGCTCCCCAATCGTGCGGCTCGCCGCTACGCCGAGCTGACCACGCGCGAGCCCTGCGAATTCACCCACAGCGTTTTCCGCGGCATCCGCCAGCGCAAAGATCTGCTTTGCATAGTCGGCCAGCAGGCGCCCAGCCTCGGTCGCTTGCATGCCACGCGGCATGCGGTCGAAAAGCGGCACGCCCATGCGCTCCTCGAGTTCTCGGATTTCGCGCGTGAGTGCGGGCTGACTCACATGCAGGCGCTCTGAGGCCGCGGTCACGCTGCCCGTGTCGGCGACGGCGAGAAAGGCGGCAAGGTGGGTGAAGTTCATGGAGTGTCTATGCCTGCGCAATCGAGCAGGTGCGTGGAGTTCAACGACAGAGCTTCCAGCCGGGGCGCGAGGCTTCGACTCCCCTCAACGACGGGCCAGAACGTTGTGACAGGTTTTTGTAAGCACTCGTCTATATCTCAAAGGCATTGCTTGGATATAAAACATGTATTTTTACTATATCGCGTCCGAGCCTACATTGCAGTCATCCAATCCGTTCCTTCAAAGACGAGGACGACGATGAACACCCAAACCAACGCCTTTTCCACCGCTGCAGCCGCTCCCGGGTTTGCAGCTGCGCATCCGTTTCTCGACAAGATCCGCAATTTCACGCCGAACTGGTTTGCCTCGACGATGGGCACCGGCATCGTATTTCTCGTGCTTGCAAGCCTGCCAGTTCACTTTCAAGGCCAACACGCATTGGCGCTGACCCTCTGGGTCGCCGACATCGTGCTGTGGTTCACGTTCGCGCTGATGTTCCTGGCCCGTTGGGTCCTGTTTCCCGAAACCATGCGCCCGATGCTGCATCACCCCGTGCAGTCAATGTTCCTCGGTACGATTCCGATGGGCCTGGCTCCGCTGATCAACGGCATTGCCCTGTTTGCAGAACCGCACTTCGGTGCATCGGTTCATTCGCTGGCGCTTGGGCTCTGGGCGTTCGACGCCGTGCTCTCGATCGCCGTGGCGATCGGCGTGCCGTACGTGATGTTCACCGAACAATCGCACGCATTCGAACGCGTGACCGCCGTCTTGCTGCTGCCGATCGTCGCACCCGAAGTGGCCGCGACGACCGCATCGACGCTGGCTTCGCATATGCCCGTGGAGACCGCACGCTTTCTGATCGGCTCCGGCTATGTGCTCTGGGCGCTGTCGGTCCCGCTTGCTTTCTCGGTCCTGACGATGCTGTTCTTCCGCCTGGTGATTCACAAGCTGCCGCATCGTGACCTCGGTGCTTCGACATGGCTCACGCTTGGCCCGATCGGAACCGGCGCGCTGGGTCTGCTGACGCTTGGCCAGAACGCACCCGCCGCGTTTGCCGGCACCGCGCTCGAAAGCGTCGCGACCGTGGCCCGTGATCTCGGTGTGATCGGTGGTCTGATGCTCTGGGGCGTTGGCCTCTGGTGGCTTGCGATGGCCGTGCTGTTTGTTCTGCGCTATCGCCGTGAAGGCTTCCCGTTCAACCTGGGTTGGTGGGCATTCACCTTCCCCCTTGGTGTGTTCACGATCGTGACCTTCACCCTCTATCGCGTCACGCACTTCAGCGCGTTCGAGTTCATGGGTCTGGGCCTGGCCGCCGCACTCGGTGTGCTTTGGGTGGTGGTGGCTTCGAAGACGATTCGAGACGTCACACTGGGCAAGGTCTTTGTCGCGCCGTGCCTCTTGAAGATGAACGCAGCTTGATCCACGCCAGATGGCATCCGACTCGATCGGGTGAGGGCGGCGGCGATATGTGTCGAAAGTGTGACCCCCGTTAAGGCACACGACACGGATCGCCGCCGTTAAGCTGTTTTCAGGGCCGCCGGATCGTGAGTGCCCGCTTTCCTTAGGCTCTGTCAAAGTCCGGCGCTCTCAAGCAACCTGCTTGCGTCGACACAATTCAATAGCACGACTTCCGCGCGGTGACGCATCAAAGACGAACAAGGAACGCGTTGAAATCTTGTATGCCGATAAGGACTTGATCTTGGCCGGAGATTGGCTTGATATCAGCGCCGGCGCTATCTATTGTTCTTGGACGTCCCCGTCCACACCATGGAGCACGCGCTATGGCGACCAAGTCGAACGGCACTTCGAAGAAAAACGGTAAAGGTGCATCGTCCAAAACCACTCCGCCGCCTGAGCAACCACCCGCATCTCCTTCGCCATCTCCGTCACCTTCGCCTTCGCCTTCGCCTTCGCCACATCAGCTTGCGCCTCGTCAGCTCAGTGGTCCGGTGTTCTCGCAACCGCAACCGACCGCCGATCCGACCAAATTCACGATCAAGCATGCCTCCGATACACCGGCCTATACGGAGATCGACGAGCTCAACAAAGAGCACAAGCTCCACGCGATGCCGTTCGATGCGCCGCGCGGTGTACCGGAGCCGACCCTGACCTACGCCGACGTTGTCGCGAACAACAAGACCGTGCTGGATGAGATCAATGCGAACAAGCAGATCGTGTTTCATGCCTTAGGCGATTGCGGCAGCACGAAAGGACCAAAGACACAAAACGAGGTGACCGACAAGCTTGTCAGCGACTTTGACGAAGCCGACTCCAGCGATGTCCCCAAGTTCGCGTTCCTGCTCGGCGACATCGTCTATAGCTTTGGCGAGAGCCAGTACTACTACGACCAGTTTTACGAACCGTACCGCGACTATCACGCACCGATACTTGCAGTGGCCGGCAATCACGACGGCATGGTGTCACCGCTGGCCAACGCCCAGAGTCTGTCAGCGTTTTATCGGAATTTCTGTGCCGATTGCAAACAAGGCTTCCTGGTGTCGCCCGACGCGGGCAATCTGTCGAGAACTGCGCAGATCCAGCCTGGCGTGTTCTTTACGTTCGAGGCGCCGTATGTACGGATCATTGCGCTCTACAGCAATGTGCTGGAAGACCCTGGCGTCATTTCAGACGACGGCACCTACGTCGGCAACAGCCAGTTGACGTTTCTTGAAGCGGCGCTCAACCGGGTCAAGAGCGACAAGTTCAAGGGCGCCTTGCTGTTTGCACATCATCATCCTCCGTACGTTGCACGCGGCCGCCACGGTTGGAGTGTCGATATGCAGAAGCAGATCGACACGATCTGCGACAAGGTCGGCGTGTGGCCGCATGCCGATCTTGCCGGCCATGCGCACAACTACCAGCGCTTTACACGCCTGCGTCCCGACGGCACACAGATTCCGTACATCGTCTGCGGGAACGGCGGACACAACGTTCAGCGGCTGACGTCGAAAGGCGAATCGCCGTTGCGGGCGCCGACAATCATTCAGACCAAGACAGCGACGACCGATCAGGTCACGCTCGAGAACTACGACGACCAGAACTATGGGTACTTGCGTATCGTCGTCGACAGCGCGCAGTTGCGGATCGAATATCACCCTGCGTCGGATGGCACGCAAACCAAAACACCCGACGACTCGGTGACCATCGATCTGGCGAACCGGCAGATCGGGCACTACGACGGCAGCAATGAGGTCGTTGCCCAGCAAGCGCAGCAGATTCGCGAACATGTGGCCAAGCTCAAGGCCAACACCAAGTCAACGGGAGGGGGAGCGACGAAGGGAGCAAAGGCTGCGAAGGCGCGTTAGCAGCCAGAGTCCCCCGGCAGGACGCATCGCGGCGTCGAGGAAGCCGACGTCGCGATGCCAACACTCCGTTAGCGCAATGCTTTGGCTCAATGATTCAGCTCGACGCTATAGCTCAATGCGTCGTCGAGCCTGACTCATCCGGCGTAACCACCGCCATCGCCTGCTTTGCAGCGCGGCGTGCTGGTTGAACGGACTTCCATGCGCCTTCCGTCACTTCGCTGACGAGTTGTGCAGGCTCGTCGCGCGTGGTTTTGTAGAAGCTGAAATACGACTGATTGAAAGCGGCGAGTACATCCTCACAGAAGCCCAGTCCAATCTCCGTTGCGTGAGAGAGATAAGCAAACCACTTTGCCTGCGACGCATAGAGATTGGAGCTTTGCAGCGACAGCAACTCGCTGGGCTCGATATGTGCGCGTGCTTCCTGCTCGACCGCGACTTGCTCGTTCGACGCACGTTCGAACGCACGCGAGTTGAGTTCCGTGAGGCGTTGCGCGAATTTCGAAGACGCTTCGAACACCTGGCGTTGATACGACTCGGCTGCTTGAGCGCCGACGGCGATCAATTGGGATTCTTCCATTTCGTCACCTTGCTAGAGGGATGGGCGAAAGACACAAAGACGCTGCGCCCGCCGCGACCAGGATCGGTCGTCGAAGGCATTTCACTTCAATAGAAATATGTCCGTGCGATGTCGACGGAGAGCGGCACCGACGGGTCACAGCTGTCGTGATGCAGTGCAGCGAGAAGCGTTCCAGGGGGCGGTGAATGCGCAGTGGCGAGTGCCGGACAACGGGGCGCGGTTGCGTCGGAGTTGACCGCGGCGTGTCGCACAAGCGTTGTCGGATTGTCCGTGGCCGCCGCAGACAAGCGGCCTGCGTCTGCACGGATTTCAATGCGTCGGTAGAGATGGGAACACGGGTAAGCTATTCCGGTTCCGAACCCAATACGGCAAGCCGGCGCGCTGCCGAGAAAGCTGGCGCCCAATTCGAGTGCGTCGCAAGGAGCCGCTTACAACTCAAGGGCCGCTCCTACCCGGCTGCGGTCTACTCACTGATCAAGAGTGACTTGTACTGATACACATATCCGTCGAGGAATTCGAATACCATGCTTCCGCCCTACGATTCGCTTCCTGTGAAAACCTCGATGAAACCAGCCTTCACCCTGCTCGCCGCCCTGACCTGCGCGGCGACGTTCTTCAGCGCCACGCCAACGTTCGCTGCCGATCTCAAACTCGACACCGGCACACCTACCACCCTGACCACCGAACAGCTTCTGGCACGTCCGGACGCCGCAACGATTCAGGTCCCCAACGACGTCAGCTATAACCGCACCATGACGTATCGCGCGGTGCCGCTTCGGGCGCTGCCGGGGATCGCCAATCTGCGCAAGGATGAAGACCTCCAGATCACTGGCACTGACGGCTTCGTGACGAACCTGCCCGCGTCGCTCGTCAAGGACACCTCGGGCAAAGGCGCCGTGCCTTGGCTCGCCATCGAACCCACCGACAAGCCTTGGCCGAAAACAAACGACGGTCAGTCCATCGGCGCGTTCTATGTGGTCTGGATCAACCCGTCCGCTTCGCACGTGAACAGCGAACAATGGCCGTATCGCGTCGACTCCATTCGCGCGGTCGAGTCGCGTGCGACGAAATGGCCCCAGATCGCCGTCGGCAGTGAAGTGTCCGCCAACTCGCCGATTCGACGGGGTCAGGAAGTTGTCGCCACGCAATGCATGGCCTGTCACAAGATGAACGGCGCCGGTGACGCGTCGATCGCACCGGATCTCAACCTGCCGCACGGCCCGACCGAGTACTTCAAGCCGTGGGCGCTCAAGCAATACATCCGTGACCCGAAGTCGATTCGCTCGTGGCCCGACATGAAGATGCCCGGCTTCTCGAAGGATATGTTGAGCGACGCCGATCTTGACGCGGTGGTGACGTATCTGACGTACAAGGCCAGTAAGCGTAAGTAAAGCGCAAGCCAGTCGGCCACAAACGTTAAGCATTCGTTCCGTGGCCGATAACGGTCCTCAAGACTGCAAGCGCATTCCGAACGACTGGGGTCGGAAGCAACGTCGTAAGCTTCCGGGTCACGAACGGGACCGGATTGGCAGCCAGCGCGTTCGGAAGCCAAGCGGCCCGACACAAGCGCCGCACGCACTGGCAAACGCCCTTCATTACCAAACACCTTACAGGCCTGACTCATTCGCACAAAAACGAAAGCAATTCGTTTTTCACGCAGACACACTTTCCGCAAGAAAAACCGCATAGCATCTCTCCGTGAAGCTTAAGAAACCCTTAGGCGCGCAACAAATCCCCCTTGTTTCAAGACATATTTCAACGCGTGCAATCAATACCGCCGCGCTACCTTTTTTGTCACGCATTCATCACTTCGCACTGTTAACGTTTTCGGGTTGTACCGAGTAGTCCCCCTCAAGAACAATCCCCCAATAGATGGAGACGCACATGCAACAGGGCAAAGGCTTGGTCGCATCGCAGTCCTTGAATCGGTTCACCCGGCAACATCCCCAGCAGTCAAAAACGAAAGCACACACGCTCAAGCTGCTCGCCGCAGCGGCATCGCTCGCCATCGTGAGCACGTCGGCACTCGCGGACGCCGACGACTTCGGCGGCCGTCATGGCGCCCAGCTCTTCCCGGGCAATCTGGTCATCTCGCGTAGCGTCTACGACAACAAGTCGTCGAACGTGACTGTCGGTACGGTGCTCCCACCCGGATGCGCCCAAACGACGGGTGGCTGCAGCGCCTCGACGGGCGCGCCGTATGACGGCACCTATCCGTTCGTCTGGAACGACGACACGTACGATGCGGCCTTCGGCATCACGTCGAAGATCTTCCTCGATCAGATCACGACGACGGGCTGGCCGATCAATACGATCGAAGTGCCGAACACGACGAACGAGAACTTCTCGCACGATCACCTCGCAACGAGCTTCAGCTCGAAGTCGGAACTCGCGCTGAATCTGTCGAGCGATCGCAAGTACCTTACGTTCATGGGCTATGTCGCGCCGATCAATGCGATCGACGTGTCGAACTCGAACACGCCAGGTGCTGTCGACACAACGAACCCCGATGGCCAGTCGTTCTATCGCGCTGTCGCACGCGTCGACGCAAACGGCCGCTTCACGTTCACGGAAACAAACGCCTATAGCGGCAACAACGGCCGCGCTGCGATCCTGCTCAACGGCGGCAAGAACCCGTTCTATGTCACGACGGGTAACGCCGGCAACGGCGCCAATCCGCAACCGAACGGCATCATCCTTGGCGCAGGTACGCAATTCGTGAACGAAGTCCTCACGAGCGAAGCAAGTCAGACGGTGGGTACGCCCGCGCCGCTGGCAAGCTTCTCGGTGACGGAACTCGGCGCGAAGGCAGACAAGATCGGCAAGGACGACAACTTCCGCGGCCTGACGGTGTTCAACAACGTCGTCTACATGACGAAGGGCAGCGGCAGCAACGGCGTCAACACGGTCTACTTCGTCGACACGACGGGCAAGGCCTGCCCGAACGGCGTCGGTGTCCCGGCTGCGAACGCACCGCTGCCGTCGTCGGCTCTGAGCTACGACGCTGCCACGCTTCAGACGGCGGGTCTGCCCAACAATATGTGTATCCTCGCGGGCTTCCCGACGACGCCGAACAAGTCGGCCACGACGACGGCGTTCCCGTTCGGCGTCTGGTTTGCCGATGCGAACACGCTCTACGTCGCGGATGAAGGCGATGGCTACACGGGCGGCACGGACCTCTACACGCACGCGGCTGCGCAAACGACGGCTGGTCTGCAAAAGTGGGTCTACAACGCGAGCAAGAAGACGTGGTCGCTGGCCTACACGCTGCAAAAGGGGCTCAACCTCGGCACGCCGTACACGGTGCGTGGCTACCCGCAAGGCACGAACCCGGGCACGAACCTGCCCTGGTCGCCCGCAACGGATGGTCTGCGTAACCTGACGGGTCACGTCTATCGCGACGGCTCGGTCTATATCTGGGCGATGACGTCGACGATCTCGGGTAACGGCGATACGGGTGCCGATCCGAACAAGCTCGTCGTCGTGCGCGATATCGTCAGCAACACGAATCCGACGGTTGCACAGCGCTCGCAATTCGTGACGCTGCGCGACGCAGGCTTCGGTGAAGTCTATCGCGGCGTGTCGTTCACGCCGGACGCCGGCTTCGGTTTCGATCCGCAACACTAAAGCAGGTGTAGGACGGCTCTTGCCCGGCGCAAGGAATACGCGTCGCGCGAGAGCCGCGGAAGCACGTACACGACCCGCTCAATCGATTCCCAGCGCGGTACGTAGCGGCTCAAAGCCCGCTCCATGTTTGAGCACCAGGCCTCGAGCAACATCCTCCAATACGTCCCGCCTCACTGACATCGCGGCATCAAGCACATCCGCGATCGCGTCGACCCCAACGATGATTCGCGCATCCGGCACTTCCCGTGTTAACTTTGACCGGGAATAAGTATTGCTGTGCCTGACCCCAATGCGGAACCGCACGCTTCGCCCGTGTAGACAAGCTCCATGGCGAGCGGACCGGCAATGGCCTGATACTCGAGTCACGGTGATAGTCGTCACGGCGGCGGTGACGACATCAACGAAGCACGACAACTTCAATTTCCGAGCGCGACGCATGCGGCGCTCGCTCCACCGGCCAACGGCTCATGAAAACCCCCGACACCAACAACGACCTGCACCGTCACGCGTTTCATCTGCTCCTGCTGATCGTCACGGTCGGACTCGCCTGGGTGCTTCTGCCGTTCTTTAGCGCGCTGTTCTGGGGCGTGATGCTGGCACTCATTTTCTATCCGGTGCAGCGTCGCGTCGCCGCGCGTCTGGGCAATCACCGCAATCTCGCCGCCATCATCACGCTGCTGATCGCCGTCCTGCTCGTGATCATTCCGTTGATCTTTATCGTGATGCGCCTCGTGGAAGACGTCAGCACCGCCATCGACCAGGTTCGGTCGGGGCAGATCGATATCGCAGCGTCCTACGGAAAGATCGTCGATATCCTGCCGGGCTGGTCTCAGTCTCTGCTATCGCAGTTCGGCGTGCACGATATCTCGGCCGTCCAGCAACGCCTCACCGAGGGCGCGGCGCAGATCAGCCGCTTTGTCGGTGCGCAGGCCCTGCTCATCGGCCAGAACACGATCCAGTTCATCGTCGGCCTCGGTGTCATGCTGTATCTCGTCTTCTTTCTGCTACGGGACGGCGCACATATCAGCCGACTGATTCGACGCGCCATCCCGCTTGACGACGAGCACAAGACGCTCCTGCTTGCGAAGTTCACCACGGTGGCCCGCGCCACCATCAAAGGTAATGTCGTCGTCGCGGCCGTGCAGGGTGCGCTCGGCGGCATTATCTTTGCCATCCTCGGCATTCAGGGCGCCCTGTTATGGGGCGTGCTGATGGCGTTCCTTTCCCTGCTGCCTGCCATCGGTGCCGCAATCGTCTGGGCACCGGCCGCGCTTTACTTCCTTGCGACGGGTCATCTTGCGAAAGGCATCATCCTTGTCGCCTTCTGTGTTTTCGTCATCGGCTTTATCGACAATCTGCTGCGCCCGATCCTGGTCGGCAAGGACACGCGCATGCCCGACTGGGTCATCCTGATCTCGACACTCGGCGGCATGGCCGTGCTCGGCATCAATGGCTTCGTGATCGGTCCGTTGATCGCCGCGCTGTTCATGGCGAGCTGGAGCCTGTTTGCCCAGGAAAAGGACGCGAACAAAGCGACGTAGGCAAGATCAGCGAATGCAATCTCCTAAATGTCCTTAGTGCCTTAAGCGACTTAGGCGACTTAAGCGGCAAGACCGAGCGCGCGATCGTGCGCTTGTATAAGCCTCTTCGCTGACCTATGTTCGGTAATGCCCTGCCCCGATCTGCCGGCAGGCTCGATGCAGCATGCTTGAACGATGCCGGCCTGCGCGCAGCACACGGCGTCGGAAGCGTCGTGTTCACCCATGATTAGACCGCGATTCAATATCGCACCAACCAGCCGCGCCGGATGACTTCGGGCTTGGATGCCGCAAACTTGCCCGCGATCACGCCGTGCGTGGCTCACTCACTGCACGGAGGCCAACGATGGGAATGCAAATGAGCGACCACGGTCGCGGCTTGCTCACGCAATGGGAAGGATTCAAGACGCAGGTCTACGACGATGGCGTCGGTGTCGCGACGATCGGCGTCGGACACGCACTGACCGGTACCGAAAAAACATCGGGCATGCTGATGATTGATGGCACCCAGGTGCCTTACGTCCACGGCCTCACCGCCATCCAGGTTCAGGGCCTGCTAGCGACGGATCTGCATGCCTATGAGAACGCCATCAACGAGGCCGTCGAAGTCGCGGTCAGTCAGAACCAGTTCGACGCCCTTGTGGCTTTCTGTTTCAATATCGGCATCAATGGATTTCATGGCAGCTCGGCACTCAAGGACCTGAATAACAATGTCCTCAACGAAGTGCCGGACGATATGCGGAAATGGAACAAGGCCGGTGGCGTATTCAATCAGGGACTCGCGAATCGCCGGGAAAACGAGATCAAACTTTGGTTAGGGCAGATCTAGCGTTACGGAAAGTCTCAGAACCCGCTCAGTCCGCGCAGTCGGCGGGTTCCCTTCTCACGCCGTCGTATCGAACGACCCGTATCCGTCTCACAGTTGCGGCGATGCTCGCTTTTGTCCCGTGTACCGGTTCGCTGGCCGCGCCTGCATCGTCGGGCCCAACGATGATCGAGATGCAGCAGACCGCAGTCGAAAAGCTCGCAAAGGCTCAGCATCAGCTCCAGACACTGATTGGCGAACTCGACAAAACGCTGCCGCCCGACTCCGTCAGCGATTTCCATTCGAATCAACATGAATGGTCGACATTGACCCAACGCGAGTGCGCGTGGCAACGCGAATTGTCAGGCGGATCGATGGCACCGTTGATGTACACATCGTGCCTCGAAGCACGCACGCGCCAACGCATTAACTGGCTCAAGCTATTTCTTTGCGAAGGCTACGGCAGCACCGGTGAATGTGATGCGTCGAAGCGGTACTAAGACGGCGCGCCAGGCACTTAGCCGGCGATCGGATCCGCGCCGTATTTGTTGCTCCCGATCGTACCTTTGCGACACAGCAGAATCAGGTTGGCGAACGGCACGAGAATCCACCAGCCACTGTGCTCCGAGTCGTGCAGGCGTCTGACGCCGACCGCAATGTGGGGCACCACAACGGCAAAGTTATAGAGACCCGCCAGAGGCAAACCCGTCCTGTGCGGTCCCGACATCAGGCCCAGGACGATCGCGATAATCAGGTTGAACAGATAGAAGTACCAATACTCCTTGCGGCGCGCGCGACCGCTGAACGTCGCATATTTCTTGAGCACCACGACGTACCAGTTGAGCGTTCGCACGAGCTTTTCAACGAAGGTCGCGTTGTCGACGACAGGTTGTGACGCTCCGCACCCCGGGCAGCCGTGAGCCATGCTGTCGATCTGTTCGCCGCAGGCGTGACAGGACACCGTATCCATCGCTTTTCCCCGTTGATGTGTGTTTTTCTTTGCCCTGAACATCGCGCCCGGGCTTTGTCTGAGTAATTAACGTCACTCCGGAGAAAACCTTTAGGCCCGGGGTTCCTTTACGCACCGAGACACGCAGCCGCCGAACAGGCTTTGAGCCGTCAGGCCGAAATGTGTGGTATTTCTGCGGGGCCAGAACACCGCCGGAGTCATGTCTCGTGATGCGTCAGTCGTCGGTCGAAAGACTCAGCCGCTTGCAAGCACTTGCCCACCACGCCCCCCTGCGAGTCGGGCATCGCGGCGCTCGTGGCTATGCGCCCGAAAACACGATCGAAGCGTTCCGCAAGGCCGTCGAACTCGGCTGCGACATGATCGAGTGCGACGTGCATCTCTCGCGCGACGGGCATCCCGTCGTGGTTCACGATGACACGCTCTTGCGATGCAGCGACGTGCGCGCCCGCTTTCCGGGGCGAACCGGCTATTTCGTCTCCGACTTCGATCTCGTTGAACTGCAGTCGCTCGACGCTGGCTCGTGGTATGTCGAGCAACTCGAGCTCGCCCCGCTTGAGCGGCAAGCCTTTCTTCAAGCGCTACGGCCCGACGAACAGTCGCGCTATGTCAGCGACGCCGACATGCAGGCGTTTTCTTCGGGCAAGGTCCGTATTCCTTCGCTGACGGAGACGCTCGATTTTGTTGCGGATACCCGTCTGCTCATCAACATCGAACTGAAGACGCTCCCGCGCATGTATCCCGGCATCGCCGAAAAAGTGCTCGCGCAAATCAGCCACCACGGCCTGGCCTCACAGGTGCTCATCTCATCGTTCGATCATGAGCAATTGCGGGCCGTCCGCGCGCTCGATAAGCACATTGCGACGGCCGTGCTGACAAGTGATCGCCTGAGCGCGCTCACAAGCTATCTCGACGCACTCGATGCCGATGCGTTTCACCCGGGCTGCTACGACGCTTTCGACTCGCTTGGCTTCGGTTCGGTCGGTGGAGAATTGCAGTTGAACGGTGTCGACGACGTGCTTGCGTCGGGTCGATGGGTCAACGTCTGGACATGCAATAACGAGGCGCATATCGGCGCACTGGTTCGTGCAGGGGTCAGCGGCATCATGACGGACTATCCGAACCGCTTGCAGCCCGCCGGGCCTCAAATCGACTCTGCGACGTAGCTGTGGTGCATGCCTGCGATACGTACGTATAGTGAATAAGCACGCCGTGTCCACTATCATGCGACGGGCACCCCCGTTCGACCCATGTCGCATCGATGAACGCCCCGATCGCTTCCTCGCACCTGCCCGTCAATCGCCGTGTCGCCACCGTCACAGCATGCTTGCTGCTTGCCGGGTGCGTGTACCTCGCCACGACCGTCAGCGGTCGTCAGGCGGCGCTCTTCGTCGTCGGCGCGTTGATCGGGCTGGCTGCCTACCATAGCGATTTCAGTTTCCCCGCAACCTGGCGCCTTCTGATCACCGAGCGCGACGGCACGGGCGTACGTGCTCACGCCTTGATGCTCGCCGTCGGCGTCACCTTGTTCGTACCGGCCTTGAGTCTGGGCTCGTTGTTCGGCGTCACGCTGAACCCGACCATCGCGCCTGTCAGTGCGTCGCTTTGGGTGGGTGCGTTGATATCGGGCATCGGTATGCAGCTCAGCAGCCGGTGCGCATGCGGCACGCTTTACACGTCGAGTGGCGGCAGCTCCGCCATGATCACCACGTTGATCGCCTTTATCTGCGGCTCGGTACTTGCCACCGCGCATATGGCGTATTGGAACGCCTGGCCGGCGTGGCAGCCGATTTCCCTGCATGCATCGTTTGGCGCGCTGCCTGCGTTGATACTGACGTGGTGTGCGATTGGCTGCATCGTGATTGCCACACGGGTCATTGAGCGTCGACCGGGCGAAAGCACTTCGACTCAGTCATGGCTTCGTGGTCCATGGCCGCTGCTTGCAGGCGCATTGACACTCGCCGCGCTGAATTTCGCCACCCTGGTCCTGTCGGGCCACGCATGGCGCGTCACTTCGGCCTTCGCACTCTGGGGCGCCAAAGCGTTGATGGCCAGCGGCTTCGACGTGACGCACTGGGCGTATTGGACCACCCCGGACAACGCAGCGGCGTTGGCGGCGCCGCTGTCGCACGACGTCCCCTCGATCATGAATATCGGCATCATCATCGGCGCCTTATTGGCCGCAGCGCTTGCCGGCCGCTACGGTCCGGTCTGGCGCATTCCGTGGCGTCCCTGGCTCGCGGCGACGTGTGGCGGATTTCTGCTCGGATACGGAGCACGCCTGGCGTTCGGGTCAAACGTTGGTGCCTATTTCAGCGGCGTCGTGTCGACGAGCGTTCATGGCTGGGTCTGGGGGATCGCCGCGTTCGCGGGCAGCATCATCGGCATTCGCCTGCGCCCGCTATTCGGCTTGCCCTTAAGGGGTGGCACGCCCGTACACGACTGCACGTAACGACGTCGAGTGCAACACAGGCGCTAGGCCGTCATCGGAATCCGCACTTCAAACGTCGTCCCGGCATCCACGATCGACTCCACGCGCAGCGTTCCTTCATGCACTTCAACAATCGATTTGCAGATGGCCAGCCCCATGCCCATGCCATTTTCCTTGGTCGAAAAGAACGGCTGAAAAATCTTGTCGCAAAGATCCGCAGGCATTCCGACGCCTGTGTCGGACACGCGCACGACGGCCAAGGTCCGATTCGCATCGGCCGCACACGCGAAGCTCAAACGGCGATGGTCCCTGTCAACGTTACGCATGGCGTCGATCGCATTGGCAAGCAGATTGAGCATCACCTGCTGGATCTGGACCGGATCGCCGGTGACGGTCAACGAATCTTCAAGGTCGAGCTGGACCCGGATATGCTGACGGCCCAGCTCCGCATCCATCAGTTTCACGACCTCTCGCGCGGCGACGCCGAGATCGAATGGCTCATGGCTTGGGATCGACCGCGTCATCAGATTGCGAAGATGTTTGACCACACTCAACGCGCGGGTCGCATCGTCGCGCAGGCGCTCGACACACGCCCTCGCTTCGCGAACGCGCGCCACGTCCTGATCAAGCCATCGGCTTGCCGCGTTTGCGCCGCACACGAGCGCCAACAACGGTTGGCTGAGCTCATGTGCGATCGACGCTGCAAATTCGCCCAGTGTCGCGATACGCCCGACGCGCTCGAGATCCGACTGGACTTCTTTAAGGCGCGCCTGCGCCGCCTTCGTCTCGGTGACGTCGACCATCACACCGAAGTAGATGAGATCGCCCCTCGCATCGACATGGGCGTTGCCCTGCGTCTTCAGGTAGTGCACCGTGCCATCGGGATGGATCACCCGATATTCGCAGGGGATGTCGGCGCGTATCGCGATCGCTGCCTCCATCTGACGGATCAGATCGGCGCGATCATCGGGATGCACCAGCGAAAGGTAATAGTCATAAGTCGGCGGCACCATTGGATCGGCCCCGAGAATGCGGCACGCTTCCGGGGTCCATCGATTCTCACCGGTGCGCACGTTCCAGTACCACTTCGCAGCGTTGGTAATGCGCTGGGCTTCGGCCAGCTCGCGCTCGAGTGTCAGCACGCGTGCAAGCAAGCGGTTCGCCACCTCGTCCACCGACTTGGCGCTCGAAATCAACGCCTGGACATGGGACATGTCGCCAGGGAGGCGCGATTCGAATTCGAAGTCGGGTTTCGCTTGCTCAGACGCCATGCTTGAGGTTTCCACGACGAAGGGACCCTATCGTCTGATCTTTACGAATCGATAACGAACGAGCGCAGATCCCAAAGCGGCTTCAATCAGCGGGCGCTGCAAGCAGCCATCGCGAAGCAGGATCACGCATCGAAAGGAAGCAGACGACGATTCAGGATTCTAGGACGACCCTGAATATCCTTCAGACGGAAAACCGATTGAAAAAAAGAAGGCGACACGAGTGTGTCGCCGTGGTCCAACCCGGACTGAAAAAAGCACGACGGCGCCCCGCCGTCCTGCGCTGTGAGCACCCCAAAACCAGACTCGCACGCAAGATGGCTGACCGCGCGTGTGCCTCGCCACCTACGCCGGTTGAAGTGCCGGAACCCTGGACAGCAGCGGGCCGATGGCCTCCGCATAAGTCAGATGCGAGATCACCGCATCACGAAGCGTCGGATACGCAAGGCGGCCCAGAATGGCCGTCTGCATGACGGTCATCACTTCACCCGCTTCCGCGCCGAGCATCGTGAAGCCAAGCACGCGGTCATCCTGCGTGCCGACGATCACCTTGAGCATGCCTTGCCGTTCATCCGTGGCCATCGTGCGAAGTACATTCGCCATCGGCAACGTGGCGACTCTGACTTCGATGCCCTGCCGCGCAGCTTCGCGTTCGTTCAAGCCGACGTGCGCGAGCGGCGGATCGGTAAACATCGTGTACGGCACGAGCCTGTCTTTCTTGGAGCGCGTCTTGCCAGCCAGGTTGTCGCGCACGATGCGGAAGTCGTCGACCGATGCATGCGTGAACTGGGGACTGCCCGCAGCCTCTCCGATCGCCCAGACATCCGGTGCGGTCGTCTGCAGACGATCGTTGACGAGAATGAAGCCACGCGCATCGAGTTTGATCCCGGCCTCTTCAAGCCCGATGCCCGTCGTATTCGGGATGCGTCCGGTCGCAACCAGCACGTCGGTGCCCTGAATCACGCGCTCGGTACCACTTTCCAGCACATGGAGCGCGACCCCTTTGCCGGACTTTCCGTCGACCTTGACGAGTTCGGCGCCGAGTACGATGTCGATCCCCTCCGCGGTCAGGATGCGATGCATTTCCTCTGCGATGTCCGCGTCTTCACGGCCCATCAGTTGCTTGCCATGTTCGACGATCGTAACCCGGCTTCCGAATCGCCGGTAAGCCTGCGCCATTTCGATGCCGATATAGCCGCCGCCGATCACGACGAGATGCGCAGGCGCATAGTCGAGCTCAAGCGCGCCGATGTGCGTGAGGGGTTCCGCTTGCCGCAGTCCAGGCACATCAGGAATTGCCGCGTGCGTGCCCAGATTCAAGACGACGTTGTCGCCGGTCAGCGTGCGCGTTCCCCCATCGTTAAGCTTGACCTCAATGACCTTGGGCTTGATCAGGTGGCCCACGCCCATGATGATTTCCGCACCGGTCGACGAATACATCTGCAGATGCAGCGCATCTTCCTTGGCGACCATGTCGCGCTTGCGTTGACGCACCTTTGCCATATCGACTCTGACGGGCCCGGTGACGGTCCCCGCATCGCCGGCATGACGCGTAAGATGGGCAATACGTGAGCTCCAGATCTCGTTCTTGCTGGGCAGACACGCGACGGCGGGACACGATCCGCCGACCCACTGCCGTTCGACGACGGCCACACGATGCCCTGTGCGTCCGAGATGCCACGCCAACTGCTTGCCGCCCTGACCACTGCCGAGAATCAGCACATCCACATGCTCGATTTGGGACATCGACTCCTCCCATGATGAATGAATACGCGGTCGTCGCATGCCGTCACGCGCAAGGCACCCTCCATCGTGCCCTTGCCGAGGCGATTGGCCTCAGACTTCACACTTCGCGTTCAGCCGCATGCACCGCTGCGTGCAGAAGCCATGGTAGGGGCGCCGATTCGCGACAACAACGATCCCCGCGTATCTCGTGCGCATCCGCGCGTATGGCTCGCACAGGACACATCGGGCGACTATCCTTGGGTATATCTGTCCATACTCGCGAAGCACTTGAGTCGTGACCCGATTTGCTACGCTCGCCAATGAGCATCTCCATGCCTTCTGCGCCGACAATGGAACAACCGCCTCTGATTTATATCGTCGACGATGACGCTTCCGTTCGACATGCCTTGTCCGACCTGATGGCCAGCGTCGGCTTCGACGTGGTCGCGTTCCCGTCGGCCATTGAATTTCTTGAAAGGCTGCACAAGGTCCTTGAAAAGCGCGCCGCGCGGCCGAATTGCGTGATCCTCGATGTACGCATGCCGGAAATCGACGGGCTCGAGGTTCAGGAAATGCTTCTGGAACGCAAAGCGTGTTTCGGCATTGTTTTCATGACCGGCTACGGCGACGTAGAAATGACCGTCAAAGCCATGCGAGCAGGCGCCAGTAATTTTCTGGAGAAGCCGTTTCGCGACGACGACATCCTGAACGCCGTGCACGAGGCGCTTGACCAGGACAAGGCGTATCGGGAAGGCCAGGCGTCGCTGATCGATCTGCAGCAACGCTATGCGTCGCTCACGCGTCACGAACGCATCCTGCTCGACAAGATCACAGACGGCCTGATGAATAAGCAGATCGCGTCGGACATGCATTTGAGCGAGATCACGATCAAAGTGCATCGCCGCGAACTGATGCGCAAAATGGGGGCCGAAAGCCACGTCGAGCTGATCCGGCTCAGCACGCGACTGAAGACCCTCGAATTCAATGAACGGCTTACAGACATCGCAACGGGCAGCTAAGCCGCGATGTCTCGCCATCGATATCCGGGAGGCGCCATGCTCGTTCAATCCTGCACATCGCAGCGACGCGCGGAAACTGTCGAAGTCCCCGTTGTCTATGTCGTCGATGACGACGAACTGACTCGCCAATCCATCAGCGCACTGCTGCGTTCGGTGGATCTGCATGTCGAGACATTTGCCTCCACACGCGAGTTTCTGTCGAGCCCGAGGGCCGATGCGCCGAGTTGTCTCGTACTCGATGTGCGACTACCCAACGAAAGCGGGCTCGACCTGCAACAGCAGCTCAATCGGCTCGGTATCACGCTGTCGATCATCTTTATCAGCGGGCACGGCGATATCCCGATGACCGTGCAAGCCATGAAGGCCGGCGCACTCGACTTTCTGACCAAGCCCTTTCGCGATCAGGATCTGCTCGATGCCGTGCGCAACGGGCTGCGCATGGACAAGGAACGCCTGAGCAGCGCGCGCTCGATCGCCTCGCTTCGCAAGCGCTATGACGCCATGAGCGCGAAAGAGAAGACCGTCATGAGCCTGGTCGTCGCCGGCTATATGAACAAGCAGATTGCAGCGCGAATGAATCTCAGCGAGATCACGATCAAGACGTACCGAGCACATGCGATGAAGAAAATGGAGAGCCGCAATCTCGCGGAATTCGTGCGTATCGGCGAAATACTCGGGCTCGAGCCTTCGCGCGAGTTTCTTTCGACGCGAAGTGCCTCAGGCCGAAGTGCGGGCGAGGAACCCGGCTCTTTCAAGAACGTCTGGGACTGAGCGCCGAATCGAATAGCACGACTTCGAAGCGCGCGCCGCCGGACGGACTCTGTGCAACGTTCAGGCGGCCTTTGTGGCCCTCAACGATCGACGCGCATATCGACAGCCCCATCCCCATGCCGCCCTCCTTTGTCGTGACAAAGGGAGCGAACATTTTGTCGCGAGTGTGAGGCGCGATGCCGGGCCCCGTGTCCACAACGGCGAGCCATGTCGCGCCTTCGCCGCGCTGCGTCGACAGCGTCAACCGGCGCTCGCGCCCCGCCACCTCGCTCATCGCCTCCACGGCATTCATCGTCAGGTTCAGCACGACCTGTTGAATCTGCACGCGATCTCCCCAGGCGACACACGGGCCGTTCAATGCTTCCGCGTCGATGCTCACCGCACGCTTTTCAATCTCGCTGCGCACGACGAGCAAGACCTCGCGTACCGCATCATTGAGGTCGAACTCGGTGAAATTGAGCGCCGAGCGCTTGGCCAGGGCGCGCAGCCCGCGCACGATATCGCGGGCTCGCGTGCTGTCGAGCTGAATGCGTTCGAGAGCGTCGTTCACTTCGTTCAGGTTGGGCTCGGGTCGATGAAGCCAGCGCATGGCCGCTCCCGCTCCGGTTGCGATGGACACCAAAGGCTGGCTGACCTCGTGTGCAATCGATGCGACCATTTGTCCCATCGTCGTGAGCCGCGATATGCGCGCCAGCGCTTCGCGTGAGTTGCGCAGGGCTTCCTCGGCCGCTTCGCGACGCGCATTGCTTTCGATGGTCTGCGCGTAGAGCCGCGCATTCTCGAGTGAAATGGCCGCCTGGGACGCGAGCACCTCGAGCAGGCGTGTTTTCTCAGGGGTAAACGCACCGACGATCTGATTGTTCTCTACGTAGAGCACGCCGATCAGCGCCGACTGCTTGAGTAGTGGCAAGCACAGTACCGATCGAAGACGCTGTCGCGCAACGACAGGATCGTCGCGAAAACTGCCGCTTTCCGCGGCATGATCGAGCAGGATGCTCTGGCGCGTCCGGCTGACGGCGAGCAAGAGACCCGTGGGCATATCCACGCTCGAGAGTTCGCGCGTAGCGACCGCGACCTCGACACTCATGCCCACCATGCGCGCCTCGGCCTCGATATGCAATACGCCGTCGACGAGCAAGGTCACCACACCGTGGGTCGCACCCGCATGTTCCAGCACGTTCTTCATCAGCACATCGAGCAAACGCGGCAAGAGCATCTCGCTCGACAAAGCATGCGACGCGGTGATGATCGCTTGTGTGTCGAGTTGCTGTTCGAGTTGCGGTGAAACGAACGCCGCGGCGACCGAGTCCACGATTCGTGGCAGTCGCCGCTCAATGTCGTCGACTTTGGCATCGGCGCCATAGTGGCGATAGGCTGAGCGCGCGCTACGCAGAAAAGATTCCGCCGTGGTTTTCAGATGCAGGCTCTCGTAAAACCCCGCAGCGGCTTCATTGGCCAAAGCTTCCATATGCACGAAGCCCTGCGAGCGGGCACACGCAATGGCTTCCTCATAAAGCGCCTGCGCTTCGAGCACCAGGCCCTCGACACGCGCGATTTCCGCACGCACCAGCGCCGCCCGGTCGCCGAAATTCGCCGGGCAATTGTCCGCGAAACGGCACAACTGCGATCCGTACGCGCGCAACGCCGCCCTGTGCTCGTCGCGCAAGGCACTGTCGCTTTCGTTGCTGTAAGCCCAGGCTCTGGCCAGGCCGCCGTACAAAGGCAAGTCAGCTGCTTCGACATGCCCTATCGACGCGGACACGATGTCTGCCGCGCGAGCTTCAAATTTGAGTGCGTCGCTCCACTGACGGAACATCACGGCAATTTGCAGCCGATGCACCCAATAGGCGTAGGCTCCAGTGCTCGTGGCCAAGGGTCCCGATACGAACTCATCCGCCCAGGTTGCCGTCAGTCCGAGCGAGCTCAGCGTGCTCTCGTAGGTGCCACGTAGCGTCGATATCAGCATCACCTGGGCAAGCACGGCGCCAAATACCATGCGGAAACCCGCTTGATTCACGTAGGCAAGCGCACGCTCGGCTGTCTGATCGAGTTCGTCCAGCGATACACCTGCAAACAGCAAATGCGACACCATGTTTCGCTGGCAATACACCGCGAATGTGAGGTCGCAATCGTCATAGGCGCGAACCGCTGCATCCAGAAGATGTTGCTTGCTCTCCCGGATCGGCGACATCCACGGCATGGCGATCGTGCCGAGGCACATCAGCACGCGCGCGGCCAGCCGGTCGAGTCCCGGTGTCCGGATCAGTTCGTGTGCCATCTGAGCAGCGATACGGCCACGTCTGGCGTCCATGAAGCGATACACAAGTCCGCTCGCCGCGCACACCATGCCGTATGAAGACGATCCGCAGCACCCATGCTCGAGCGTCATGCTGACGATCGTGAGTGCCACGCAGTGGCCCAGGTTGCTGTTGTTCGAGAACAGCACGGGCGGAATCAGGTCGGCGAACACGTCCATCACGCCGGTCCATTTTTCGTCGGCCCTTGCGTCGCCGATTTGCCGGCCGTCGCGCTTGAATGCGTCAATCAGCGTCACGACATGGGCGCAGATGCGATCGGTGTCCTGATCGGTCGGCGTGGTGGTGAACTGAATGCCCGCCTCGTTGACAAACTGAAGGCCGACGTCGATCGCCGTGCGTATGTCGCCGATGGTCGTGTAGAGCGCCGTGCGCACACGCGCAACGTCCGCTTTCAGGCGTTCGTCGATCGGCGCGACGGCAAGGTCGCGAAGACGCTGCTCGGCTTGCTGAAACCGGCCGGTCATGAACTCGCATTCAGCCGTATGAAACTCAATCCGGTGATGCGTCGGCGCGTCGTCGGTATCGTGAAGGAACTGCGCAGCGAAACCCAGAAAGTTCAGTGCCGTGAGATAGTCCGCAGACTGCCTGGCTTCGATGCCCGCCTGGAGATTGATCGCACCGTATCGCTCGCGATCGTGCGGCGACGCAATGCTCTCCATGCCGAGGTTCACCTGGTTCGCACCGAGAAACAGCAACGCGCGCGGCATCGACTCCGCCAGATGCGTGACAATGCGATCGCCAATCCGGGCGTGAAGCGTCGACGGACCTCGGCCGCGATGCAATGTCAGGTAGACGGTTTCACGGATCCGGTCGTGCCAGAAAACGTACTCGGCGCCATTCCATCTGACGAGTTCCGCACCCTCGATCGCTGCGAATGCCTCCCGGACCTCGTCTTCGTTCATACCCAGTGCAATACTGAGCGTCGATACGCTGGCCCGATCGCCCAGACAAGCCAGGTGCTGAAGCACGCGCAAGCCGCTTTCACTGAGCGTTTCGACTCGCGGCAGTAAAAAGTCGACAACATTCGACGTGATGTCGCGGTCGCGAATGCGCTCGAGATCCCAACGCCAGATGCACGTCGACCGATCGAAGCTGACGAGCCCTTCCTGAAGCAAGGCGCCAAAGAAGCGAACCGTAAAGAACGGGTTCCCCTGCGTCTTCGTCCGAATCAGTCGCGCGAGCGGCAGCGCTAGTGTGCTGGCGCAAGCCAACGTGTCGCTGACGAAACTCGCAACGGACTCGAGATCGAGCGCCCCGAGCGACATCTGTGTCCGGAACCCGTACCGATGCTCGGCGGACGACACGCCATCGTCCGTCTCGGCACGCCGCAACGCCCCAACCAGAACAAGATGGTCAACCGGATCGGCACTTTGCAGCAGATACTCGATCACCGACAACGTGCCGCCATCCGCCCATTGAAGGTCATCGATAAACACGATGAGCGGCGCACCCTCACTCGCGAAGCATGCGAGAAATCGCCTGACAATTTCCAGAAAACGCTGTTTGTCGACCGTCTCCGAGTTGCGGTCCGTATTGCGATTCAGTTCGCGGCCCGGTTCGCGATCCGGTTCGATCGGCTGAGCGGCAAAGAAGCGCAGTTCAGGCAGTAAAGGCACGAGGACGGACATATTCGCGCCAAGCGCCGCGCGCAGCCTGACGGCAACCTCCTGAAAGGCGTCTTCCGCCTGCCGCAGGCTCATCGACAACAACGCGTTCATCGCCGTCGCGATGCACCCGTACGGTACCGTCGCTTCGATTACGCCGCATTTGCCTGCGGCAAATCGATGCGGCCTGTCGCCAAGCGATGCAGGCAGCGATCGCGCGAGCGCCGTTTTTCCGCTGCCCGATTCGCCGAGTATCAGCACACCCTCGGTACCGCCTTGCAGGGCTACCCGGTCAAACATTGACTTGAGCTGTTCAGTCTCAGCGTCACGCCCGTAGAGGAACGTCGCCGTGTTCAACCGATGAGCGACATTGCTGTGATCGAGCAGGAACGCGTCAACGCTTCCCTGCTCCCGCCATTGGATACCGCATTGCTCGAGATCCCATGCGAGACCGTCAGCATTGGCGTATCGGTCGTTCGCGTCCTTGGCGAGCAATTTCTCGACAATCTGCGCGAGCACTTCCGGCGTGTCACGTCGCAATTGCCTGACATCCGGTGGTTGACTCGCCAGATGCGAATGCACGACCCCGCGCAGATCGTCGTCGCCAAACACGCGCACTCCGACAAGCAGTTCGTACAGCATGCAGCCAATCGAATAAAGATCGGCCCGGGCATCGACAGTTCGATTGATCAGCCCGCTGAGCTCGGGCGCCAGATAGGACAACGACGAGATAGTCAGGTCCCGAACCGTCGCTTGTTTCGATGCACCCGGCCCGGTGACAGCGTTGCCGAATCCCGTTAGCCACGCATGCTGGTTATCCGCGTCGAGCAGGATATTGTCCGGATTCAGGTCGCGATGAACGATGCCCGCTGCGTGCATGGCTGCCGTGGCCGTCGCAATGGCGACACCGATCGACAAGACCTGCCCCACCGGCAAATGCTGTCCGCAGAGGTCGCGCAAGGTCAGCCCACCCGGATCTCCGAACCACAGCTCGGCATGATCGACTGCGTGACTGAGTTCGAAGGGCACGCACGCCCATGAAGCGTCGAGCATATGCCGCAGCGCGTATTCGCGCTGCAATACGCGAAACGCGCCGTCGGCCTTCTCGGCCGAGGCCGTCGAAACCAGATACGAAGTCCCGTCGGCCCGCCAGTGTCGTTGCAGGTCGATCGAGCCGACACGCAACACGGCCGTGCGGCCACTCTGAAAATCCGTCATTTCGGTCTGTCCGTTTCGCGTCGGGGGTCCGCGCTGCTTCTTGTACTTTTCCCGGACGGTCGCCTGGACCGACGCTTGTGCGTCTCCTGCGTGCGGTGCGGTGCGCGCCGTCGAGCACCGGTCACACTAGCACAATGACCGGCGCGAAACGGATTCGCATACTCGAGTATCCGAAGTCCATACTCGCGGATGGGGGCTTAGCCGGCGACTTTCGACAAGGTCGTCGGCACACTCGCGGGTTCATCCCGATCGGCCTCGACGCGGTTGCGCCCATGGTGCTTGGCGGCATAGAGCGCATCATCGGCGGCTTTAAGCAGCACCACGGCCGAGGCGAACGAGGCATCCCGATCCACCGTCGCGCAGCCGATGCTGACGGTCACTACGCGGTGATCGCTTGCGTCGTTCGGGATAGAAAGCGCTTGCACCGCCTCGACAATTCGCCAGGCAAGCGAAACGGCGCCGCGCCGGTCGGTCTGCGGCAGCACCATCGCAAACTCTTCACCGCCATAACGCGCCGCAAAATCGGCCGGGCGCTTGAGCTCGCGCTTCATGGCGAGCGCCACCGAGCGCAGGACATCGTCACCCCGTTCGTGACCGTAGCGGTCGTTGAACTGCTTGAAGCGATCGACATCGACAAAGAGCACCGACAGCTCCGTACCTTCGCGCCGCGCGCGCTTCCACTCTTTCTCAAGCACCTCGTCGAAGAACCGGCGATTTCCCAGCGTCGTCAGCGCATCGGTATGCGACAGGGTTCGCAACTCTTCCTCGACTTCGGAACGGCGTCGCAACTCGCCTGCCAGTAACTCCGCCAGTAACAGATAGCCTAGCGCCAGCACGACCATCCCACCGCCGATAATCCATGCGCGGTGGCGCCATGCCGCATAGATATCTTCCTCGGCCGGAGAAATGACGAGCGTCAAGCCGAATGGATCGATCTTCGTATGCACGAACAGGCGCTTTCTTCCGTCAAACGACGAGCGGCCCAAAAACGCGCCCGACGCCTCGCTGATAAAGCGATTGAAATTGACGCCACCGCGGATCGACGTCGCCATCCCGTTGAGCGAGGGAAGCCGCATGAGCAACGTGCCGTCGTGCTCGAACAACGCGATCGCGCCGTTAGGCCCGATATTGAGGCCGGCAAACAGGTCGCGGAAATAGTTAATGCTGATCGTGATCAGCGCGATGCCACCAAACGAGCCGTCGGGGTGATTAAACCGACGGCTGATCGCCACGATCATCGACCCGTCATGCAAGAGCTTCGATGCGACGGGATGACTGATCAGAAGCCCGAGATCCGGATGGGTTTTTTGCGCCTTGAAGTATTCCCGATCCGCATAGTTTTGTATGCGCGGCGTCATGTGTCCCGCATCGAGCAGGATATTGCCGGCCGCATCGAGGATCAGCACCGCTCCCAGATACTTGGCCGAGAGCGCCTGATCAAACATGACTGCATCGCGCTCCTTTGCCGGCAGCGCCATGATGGCGGGATCCTCGGCGCCTTTGACCATCGCCCCGAGCGAGAGATCGATGATTTCGAGGTTGCGGTGGATATCGCGCTCGGCGACCATCGACAGATTCTGACTGACCGTCTGTGCGCGTTGCATCGCGTCCTGTCGCGCATCCAGGAGGACGGCACCGCAAATCGTTAGCAACGCAATCACCAGGATCGCCGCACTGACGATGACAGCATTGGCGCGTTGCCGACCGATCGCGCGCCACCGATCCACGATCCGAAGTTCCATATCGAGCGGACAGTTAGACGTAACGCGACCTTATCATGGGCACCGCCTTATGTGCCTTGCTTTGAGCTTTTGATCCTGCCCCGGGAAATTACCCATACTCCCTCGTCGCGTGCTGTTCTACGCGTGCCATCGAGATTCAGCGGGCGTTGCCGCATGGAACGGTTGCCCAGCAATTTTTACCTCAAGCGCGATGCCCGCGTATCGGTTAGGCGCGATAGGAGCGCACGTCGTCAAGAATCGGAACGGCACACAGCACCAGCAAAACGATCGCGAGCGGCACCGTCGAAATGAACCCGAGGTGTCTGAAGCCTAAGGCGCCAGCCAGACCGCCCGACAAAAACGACAGCAGCAACGATCCGAGCAGCGCGAGCTTTCGACGATCCGCGCGCACCTTGCCCTCGTGCGTCGCGCCGATATTCCAGTAGAAGAGCTTGCCCAGTTCGATACCGATATCGGTGACAAGACCCGTGACATGGGTCGTGCGGATCTCAGCGTTGGAGACCTTCGTGATCATCGCGTTTTGCAGGCCCATCACATAGCAAAGCAGACACACGGTCGCCGGCACGAACATCACGCGATGGGTTTCCATATTCGAGCCAAGCAAGCCGAAGCAGAGAAGCAGCGACGCCTCGAGCATCAATGGCATCGCATACCGGCTGCGCAGATCGTTACGTCGCCCCCAATTGATCAGAACCGCGGACGTCGCCGCGCCGACCAGAAACGACAGCAGCGAGCTGAATGCCGCAGCGAGCACACCGATATTGCCCAAAGCGAGGTTGTCGGCCAGCGACGACACAACACCCGACATATGCGAGGTGTATTGCCCGACGGCAAGAAATCCGCCCGCATTCGCCGCTCCGGCGACAAACGCCAGCGACCGTCCTAGCCGGCGATTCGTCACATCATTTCGCTCAGGCTTAGTCAGACCGCGAAGATAGTTGATGGGCATGGCGGACGGCCCCCTTTTGCCAACGGCGTCAGCGCAGACAAGCCTGCGATGGCCGGATGCTAGCACGGCAGAACAGCCCGCCAGCCGGGCCTCTGAAGCGGAAGTGTGACCGGCGTCACAACAATGCTTGTCTGTTATCAGTCGATGTTGCATTCGGATCAAAGTGCATCGATGCGCGTGCCTATAATTCGTCCCACTTAGCAGGACCCCTTCGCAGCAAAGAAGAACTATGACAATCGGAGACACATATGCAACCAACGTATAGCGCTTGGCTGGGCCGGCTCGTTCCTACTTTTTTGTGCTGTGTTGCGACCAGCACTGCCCTTGCCGATACGACGACCATCGGGTTCGTCACGCATTCGCAGGGTGATGCGTTTATTCAGCAAATTATCGACGGTGCGCAATCGGCCGCCAAGGATCTTGGCGTCACGCTCAAAGTCGCGCAGCAATCGGGTAGTGCGCCAGACGGGCAGCTCAAGCTGGTTCAGAACATCGTGAACGCAGGCGCGGCGGGTGTCGCTACATCGGTGCCGGGTGAATCGATGACGCGCGGTCTCAACGACATCGTCTCTTCGGGTGTCCCGGTCGCTCAGTACAACTTAATTGGCGCGAACGTCAAAGCACCCTATGTCGGCGAGCGTTCGACCGAAAGTGGCCGGATTCTCGGCAAGATGATCGTCGAAAAGCTCGGTGGCGCAGGCGCGAAGGGAAAGGTCGTGATCGGCAACTGCTTCCCGGGACTTGCCTCCCTTGAGAATCGTGCCAAGGGCGTCGAAGAATCGCTAAAGGCGGCGCCCGGCCTGCAAGTCCTCGGGCCTTACGACGTCAAGGTCAGTGCCGTCGAAAACTACAACCACTGGGAGCAATTGCACGCCGCCAATCCGGATGCAGTGGCGATGATCGGCCTCTGCGCGCCGGACGTCGCGAGCCTCGGCAAGCTCAATGCGTCCACGGGCGACAAGTTCATTGCCGGCGGCTATGACTTGACCGAGCAGAATCTCAAGGCCGTCAAGGAAGGGCACGCCTACGTGACGCTCGGTCAGAGCGCGTACGTGCAGGGGTATTTGCCGGTCGCACTGCTCGTCAACGCGATCCGCAATAAGACGACGCTTCAGGCCGGATTCATGGACGCAGGCACACAGATCGTCACGGCGCAAAGCGTGGACATGGGTAACGGCCTGCCCAAAATCACCTTCGAGCAATTGCAAGCCATGTCGGCCTCACCCGCTGCAACAGCCGAGTACTACAAAAACTGGGCGAAGACCGTCGACGACCCCAGCGTGCTCAAGCGTCTGAGTCCGATTTCCACGGAAGGAAAATAAGCGATGGCTCCCGCTCCGGGCACACACGGCAACACGGCGACGCCTTATGTCGACGGCGCGGCGGGCTCGACCACGCCGCTGATCACCGTGCGCCACTTGAGCAAGCGCTATGGCGGCGTGCTTGCGCTACGCGATATGAATCTCGAAGTCGCACGCGGGACAGTCCACGCGGTCGTCGGCGAGAACGGCGCGGGAAAATCGACGCTGATGAAGACGTTGGCCGGGGCCGTCCGCCCCGACGACGGCGAGATCATTCTCGACGGCAGGCCCGTGCGCATCGACACGCCAAAGGAAGCACGCGCCGCCGGCATCGGGATCGTCAACCAGGAACTCAGCCTGTTCCCTGAGCGATCGGTGCTCGCCAATCTGTTCGCGAATTGCGAGCCCCGTCGCTATGGGCTGGTCTCGACCCGAATCATGGAGGCCCGAAGCCGCGACTTGCTCGAACAACTCGGACTCGACGTCGATGTGCGCAGGCCGGTCGGAGAGCTGTCGATCGGCGAGCAGCAGCTCGTCGAGCTGAGTCGGGTCATGCTCGAGAAGCCTCGTCTTCTGATCCTCGACGAGCCGAACTCGGCACTGAACGAGCGCGAGACCACTCGGCTCTTTGCGATTCTCAGGCATCTTCGAGCACAAGGGATGACCATGCTGTATGTCTCCCATCGGCTCGAAGAAGTCTTCGATATCTCCGACACGATCACCATCACCCGCAATGGCGCCGACGTGACCACACGACCGCGAGCCGCGCTCACGATTCCGGAAGTGATCGAAGGCATGATCGGCACGCAACAACGCGCACTGTTTCCGCCGCCGATACCCGTCAAAGAAGGTAGCGCGCCGCGCGAGATCGCGGTCGAAGCGCTAGGCGGATACGACCTCAAGGAGATGTCATTCACGGCGCGCTCCGGCGAAATTGTCGGGTTCGCCGGACTCGAGGGCGCCGGGGTATCGACGCTGTTCGCGATGCTGTTCGGCACACGCCGCGCCGAGGCAGGGCGAGCCGTCTTTCCGGATAAGGGGCCTCTGCCCGCGTCGCCCACTCAGGCCGCGCGGCGCGGCATCTGTCTTGTGCCGGCAGACCGTCGGCATCATGGCCTGATGCTCGACAAAAGCATCGCCTTCAATATGGGCCATATCGCGGTCGGCGCGCTGACGACGGGCTCGTGGTGGGTCAGCACGATTTCCGCGTATTCGCGCGCATTGCGTCAGATCGACCGCCTTCGCATCAAGGCCCGCTCGCCCGACTCGCTTGCGAGCGAGCTCTCGGGTGGCAATCAACAAAAGATCGTGATCGGCAAGTGGCTCGAAACCGATCCGGACGTCATCTTGCTTGAAGACCCGACGCGCGGCGTCGACGTCGGCGCCAAACGGGAAATTTATGAGCTGATTCGCCGGATGTCGGCCGACGGAAAAATCGTGCTGTTCAGTTCGACCGAGTTACCGGAATTAATCGGCCTGTGCGACCGCATTCTCGTGCTCTATCGCGGTCGTCTCGCCGGCGAAGTGGAAGGTCGATCGACCGATGACAAGACCCTGCTTCACTTGATCAACACCGGTTCGCTGGATCAGGAGCGTCAAACGGGTGCATCCGGCGCCTCCCATGCGCCTCATGGGTCCCGTACGTCAGCGTCGATCGAACATCGCTGAACGCTTGCAGCGTCCGTCGACATATTAAGAACAATCAACGTCATTCAAAGAACCATCGAGGAGATTGAGCGTGCACATGCTGGAAGGAAAAATTGCGATCGTAACCGGCGCGAGCCGTGGCCTCGGACGACGCGTCGCCATCAGGCTCGCAGGGCTCGGCGCGCACGTTGCACTCCTCGCACGCAGCGCGCAGGCGCTGGAGGAGACCCGTGCAGCGATTGAGTCGCAAGGCGGTCACGCGCTGTCGATCCCTGTCGATTTGTCCAGGCCGGACGCAATCGATCATGCGAAGAGTGTGATCCACTCGGCCCTGGGTGCGCCTTCCATCCTGGTCAACGCCGCTGGAGTCTTTGGCCCGATCGACCTGCTCAAGGACACGGACCCGCACGCGTGGATCGAAACCATCATGGTGAACACGATCAGCCCTTACCTCACGTGTCGGGCATTCGCCGGAGACATGGTCCAGGCAGGCTGGGGACGTATCGTCAACGTCACGTCGGCGGCCGCGCTGCACGAACCCGGTCCCATCAATAGCGCGTACGGCACCAGCAAGGCTGCGCTCAATCAGATGACGCGACACCTCGCCGCCGAACTCAAGGGCACGGGCGTAACCGCCAATGTGATCCATCCCGGTGACGTCAAGACGGATATGTGGGCCGAAATCAAGTCGGCGTCGGAGCGCCTGGGCGACGTCGCCGACGCATACGTCAAGTGGGCGCAATGGGTCGAGCAGACCGGCGGTGACGATCCGGAAAAAGCGGCGGACCTCGTTGCCGATCTCATGACCGACGCAGCCGCAAGTGTCAGCGGTCAGTTCTTGTGGATCAAGGACGGTTTGCAGGCCCCCATCCCGAGTTGGGGCGAGCCGGGCGAATTGCAGCCGTGGCGAACCTGATTACGGCTGTGCAAGCGACATCACAGTACCTATCGATGACCGGCGTCTGTCGATGCGGCGACCGGTCGCTCAAGACCTTGATGGAGACACGCGCGTCATGAACGCCGAGAATTCCCAACCTGAACCCGGCACAACGGCCGCACGGCAAACCGAACGGCGTCGCGCCTTCGGCTTGCCCGACGAGGTCGGCGTCGCTGTCGCGCTGATCGTCCTCGTCGTCCTGATCGGCATTGCACGGCCCCGGTTTATCAATCCGTTCAATCTGCTGACCATTCTCGGCAACACGACATTCCAGGGATTGCTGTCGCTGGGCATGGTGTTCCTGCTTGCGATTCGCGAAATCGATCTGTCCGTTGGCTGGATGTTCAATTTCTCGGCCGTGTTTTCGGCGATGCTGATGACGATGGGATGGAACCCGTGGCTCGCGGCATGCGGCGGCATCGGCTTCGGCGCTGCGCTCGGATTGATCAATGGCGTGCTGGCCGTGGGACTTCGCCTGCCTTCGATCATCGTCACGCTTGGCACCTATTCCATGTTTCAGGGCTTGTCGCTCGTGGTCAACAAGGGGCGTGCGATCGTCCCGCCCGATACGGCCAGCGCGTTCTTCGACATCGTCTCGGCGAAGGTCTTCCACATCGTGCCCGTCGTCGCCGTGATATTCGTCGTGATCGCCGTGCTACTCCACGTCGTGCTGCGACGCACACGGTTCGGCTACCGCGTTCAGGCGGTTGGCAGCAATCCCGACGCAGCGCGCCTGGCAGGCATGCCGCTCGGCTGGATCCGCTTGCAGACACTCGTACTGATGGGCGCGATCAGCGGACTCTCGGGCGCGATGTATGTCGGATTCCGTGGCGCGATCGATCCGAACGAAGGTTCCGACTTTGCGCTGATCGTGATCGCCGCGGTGATCGTCGGCGGCACGCCTCTGTCGGGCGGAGCGGGCACGGTCATCGGCGCTGTGATCGGCATGCTGATCATTCAGGTCATCAGCAGCGGTATCGTGTTCTTCGGCATCGACGCAACGTGGAGCACGTTCGTGACGGGTGCGGTCATCGTACTCGCGGTGACACTGGATCAGTTCGTCAAGTATCAGCGGCGGCGCAGCCGGGAGAAATTGCGTGCGCAGCCATAGACATGGAGAGGCATGACGCAGACATAGGTATGCGTCCCCGCCTTGCCGCGGTGCGGTAGCTGCATCGATCTTCGTACGGCGTGGCGCGCCGCCAGCCGCAATGTTGCGGCTCACTTCTGCCTCAACGCGCGCACGGCGAATCCATTAGAATCCACTCACTTTTGCCCGACATTGAGGTAGGTGAGTGGATCGACTCGAAGCCATGGCCATGCTGATCGCCGCGGTCGATGCGGGAAGCCTCTCTGCCGCGGCGCGGACCTTGCGCGTGCCTGTGCCGACGCTGACGCGCAAGGTCACCGACCTCGAGACGCAGCTCAACACGCAATTGCTGATGCGTACGACACGCAAGCTCACATTGACGGACGCGGGCGTGGCGTATGTCGAGAACGCGCGCCGCATCCTCAAGCTCGTTGACGAACAGGAACGCGAAGCGACCGGCGAATTCACGACGCCGCGCGGAGAACTCGTCGTCACCGCACCGGTGGCGCTCGGACGCCGCTACGTGATTCCCGTCATCGCCGACTTTCTGGCTGAGTTTCCGGATATCCGGGTCAAGCTAATACAGGCGGATCAGAATCTGGATCTCGTCGAATCCCAAATCGATCTTGCCGTACGAGTGGGAAAACTACCGGACAGCAGCATGATCGCGACACAAGTGGGATCGATGCGCACCGTCGTGTGTGCGAGCCCGCGTTACTTCGACACGCATGGTGTGCCGCAAACGCCCGACGATCTGACGCGCATGCCGTGCGTGACCTTCAGCGGTCCCATGCTGTCACCGAACTGGCGGTTTCATCTGCCCGGCTCGGACGTCTCGACAACGATCGCGGTGCCTTCACGGCTCGAAACGACAAGCCCGGAAGCGGCCGCACAAGGCGCGATTGACGGCGTCGGCCTGACCCGCCTGCTCCACTATCACATCGTCGATGCGCTGGACGCCGGGACATTGCGCCTCGCGCTCGAGGCCTTCGAGATCGAGCGGGTTCCCGTACACCTCGTACACGCTTCGCGTAGCCAGATGGCGCTCAAGCTGCGCCGTTTTCTCGACTTTGCGATTCCGCGCTTCAGAAAGGATCTCGCACGATTCGGCGCGTGATCCCACTCCGCGCCTGAACACACTCCGCGCATCCTGGCCGCATTCCACCTGGTACACGACACGACCCCACGCCGACAAAGATAAATAGCCGGTGCAAGGCGTACGCCGCGACCTGTCCACTTCCTCAAAATCCGAGTAGCAGATGCTCAGCCGTTTCGTTGCGCCACCCGGTTCGGCTCACTATAGTTGCATCACGCAACTTAAACCATCCTCCTCCGAGGTTAGTCATGGACCGACGTCTACTCATCCTTGCATTGGGCATGTTCGCCAATGGCACCGACAGCTTCGTCTTTGCCGGCATCCTTCCCCATATCGCACAGCAGTTTCACGTCAGCATCGGCGCGGCAGGCCAGCTGACCACGGTGTATTCGATCACCTTTGCGCTTCTGGCGCCGACGATCGCGGCCGTTGCCGCGCACGTCCCTCGCAAGTACCTGATGATCGGCGGGCTCAGCCTGTTTGTCGTTTCGAACCTGGCGACGATCCTGTCGCCCACACTCGGCTTTGCGCTCGTCACGCGCGCGTTTGCCGGCCTTGGTTCGGCCATGTTCTCGCCAACCGCAAGCGGCACGGCCACGCTGCTCGTGCCGCCCGAACGCCGCGGCTTTGCATTGTCCGTCGTCGTCGCCGGCCTGACGACGGCCACAGCGCTCGGCACGCCACTGGGCGCGGTCATCGGCGGTCTTGCCAGCTGGCACTGGACGCTGATCTTTGTCGCCGCACTCGGTGGCGCCGCCGCCGTCGGTGTCTGGGCACTGCTGCCTGACGTCGGCCTGCCGCCTGCCATTTCGCTGGCTCATCGCCTCGCCCCGCTGACCGATCATCGCGTAGGCCTTACGCTGCTCGCGACGCTGCTTGCGCAAGTCGGCACGTTCATCATGTACAACTACTTCTCCGTCGTGTTCGACCGCGCCATTGGCAATAGCGCGACCGTGCTCGGCGCGCTGCTCGTGCTGTGGGGGCTGGCGGGGACGGTGTCGAACATCCTGACGGGCCGCATTCTCGACCGGATCGGCGCACGCAAGGTTGTGATCGCCATGATGTTCGCGGTATCGATCCTGATTCTCGTCATGCCGCTCGCCGGCGCGCACCTCTGGAGCGCCGCTCTCGTGATCACGCTCTGGGGCGCCTGCTGCTGGGGCGTACTCGTTCCGCAGCAATTCCGCCTCGTGTCGCTCTCACCAGCTATTGCACCGGTCCTGGTCGGCCTGAACAGTTCGGCGACGTTCGTCGGCGTATCGATCGCGGGTGTCGTCGGCGCCGCAGCGATTCCCCTGATCGGCAGCCATAGCCTCGGCTACCTCGCAAGCGGCATCGTCGCCATGGCGATCGTCGTGTCGGAGATGGCCACACGCGCCATTCGCAACAAGCAGCAAGCCAAAGCGGCGCACGCGCATCAAGCTGCCTGAGACTCATCCCTCGCTGCTACAGCACCCTGTTGAAGCCGATCCCAAGGGTTGGACAAAGGTCCGATCCCTGGGATTTGTCACGTCGGGCTTTCGCCCTGCCTTAGCTCCAGCTCGCTCAGCCTGGCTGCTGCACCTCTGCACGCAGTTGCGCAACGCTGGCCATGAACAGGCGCACGGAAGCCTGGATGTACATGGGATCGAACCCCAGGAAAAGATCGTCGGCGCCGAGACGCAACGCTTCCACTGCCTGCTCGGGCGTGACCGCGAACGAGACCTGCCGCATACCCCGGGCCTTGATCTTCTTCATGACTTCCACGACGGTGTCGCGAACCTCCGGATGTCCGGGTCCGTCCGCAAAACCCATATTGACCGCAAGATCGAATGGCGCTGCGATCGCTCCCGCGAGACCATCGATCGCAAGAATCTCATCGAGATCGCGCACGGCGCCCGGATGTTCGATCAGCGCAACGACCCCCGTCTCCGCATTGGCGCGTTTCCCGTAGTCGAGCATGTTCGTACCCCACTGATACTGCGTGCGAAAAGGGCCATAGCCACGCACGCCGCGAGGCGGATACTTTGCATACGAGACGGCAAGTTCTGCCTCTTTCGCGCTCGTGATCATGGGCACGATGATGTTCTTCGCCCCGGCGTCGAGTGCCAGCTTGAATTGCGCGGCGTCGTTGTGCGTAATGCGTATCCATGCCTCGGCCCTCGTGCCGATCGTCGCCGTCACCATGCGATAGGCGGTTTCGATCGAAATCGGACCGTGCTCCATATCGATCACAATGTAGTCCATTCCCGCATGCGCAAACATCTGCACGAGTTCTGGCGATGGAGATGTGATGCCGATACCGATGCGAACCCCTTCGGGCTTTTGCAGCGTGTCGTGCAGGTAGGCGGCGGGATTCGTAGGGCTGTGTAGCATGGCAGGGTTCCTGGGGCATCGCGCTCGGAATCGGGCGCATTGATTGCGGACATTGAAGGCTTTGTACAAGCCCTCTCCGACGCATGGGTGCGTCGAGCCATCCTCTATTTCGACGAGGTCGGAACCAAAGTTACACCGCAAATATGATCTTTCGCCTGGCGAGCAGCAAGGTGGATCGCTGGGAGTACGAGCAGCGCGGGAACCGCCTGCGGGGTCGGGTACGGGTACGGGTCGATGCTTCCGGCATGCTCGCGTTTGCTGATAGCGGTCAGCGCGAGTTCCCGAGCACGCGCTCGTTGCGATTGTCGATGACCTTGTGCGTATTGGACGTCGCACCCGGCCCGGGCGCAAAACGGACATCCTTGAACGATAGCGGCCGGCCGCCCTTTTCGCGAACTGCGACGGGTTCGATCGTGCCGCCGTTTTTCGCCGTCACGAGCTTCGTCGGCGGCTTGCCATTCGGCGCGAGCCACTTGTCGCCCCATTGCATGAGCGCCACGAGCACCGGATATAACTCCTCGCCCTTCGGCGTCAGGCGATATCCGTCGGTATTCGCGCGCTCCTCAAGTGGAAAGCGCTCCATGATCCCGAGTTCGATCAGGCGCTCCAGCCGCGTCGTCAGAATATTGCGCGCGATACCCAGCTCGCTCTGGAATTCGTCGAAGCGCTGGGTACCTTGCGTGCACTCGCGCACGATCAACAAAGTCCACCATTCGCCGACCTGGTCAAGCGCACGAGCGATGGAACAATTCATGTTCGCGAATTCTTTGCGGCGCATGGCGGTACTCCCTGTTGAACATGACGCGTGACGGTCTGCCGGACTTTGACCTCCCTTCGACTATACGCCCGTACGTTGCATCATGCTACTTACGGCCGAAAAGCGCGGGCGGTCGCTTAAGGAAGCACGCGCCCAAAAAACCCCTCGAAATCGAGTTACATCTCCTCAGAATTTGAGTAACTCGCCGCGGAACGCGTTTATTCCCCCGAAAGCGCCACAAGCGCATCCATCGCGCGCTGGAACGACGCCGTTTCGCCGGTTGCCGCCTGCATGACCAAAGACCCTTGCACCCACGCAATCCAGTCACGCGAAAAGTGATGCGCACGCTCGGCCGGCATTCCGCTTTCAAGCGCAAGGGATTCGATCGCGCCGATCCAGTGATCAAACGCAATGCGTAGCCCCTGCCGGACTTCAGCGCTCGCATTCGAGCTCGCGAGTTGCCCTAGCACGCACGCCGTGCGGCCTCCCGCGTACATCTGCTCGAGCGTCGCGACGACCTTGTGAAGACGGGCCTTGAGCGGAATGCCCAGTTTTGTCACCCCTGCGATATCGCTATCAATGACCGACGTGGCTCGTTCGAGCACCGCCTCGGCCATCTGCGTCTTGCCGTTCGGAAAGTGGTGATAAAGGCTTGATTTGCCCAGACCTGTCGCGCGCGACAGGTCCGAAAGCGAGGCGCCTTCGAATCCGTGGTCCCGGAACACGGTAAAAAGCCGATCGATGATTTCGTCCTTCGACGCTAAGGGTGCTGGCATGCGCTGCTCCGTACTGAACATTCGGTACACAAAGCGAAGCGTATGCCAGCGGAAGGCTTGAAACAAGCAGAAACTTTAGGTTGACATTGTGAAAGTCGACGCCTATTGTACCGATCGTTCGGTTCAGTTTAATGACGCGACGAACTCGCTCGGCAGACATGAATCGGTGCTTCGTCCCTTTTTCCGGAGACTTTCATGTCCACGCAAAACCTGTCGCAATCCGCTTCGACTCACGCTCAATCGCAATCCCAAGCACTGTTTGGCGCGCTGGATGAATCCACGGCGCCCGCGGAAGCGAAGCCGCTTCTCGACACGATGCGTTCTGTGTTTGGGTTCGTTCCGAATCTGGGTTACGCCATTGCCGCGGAACCTGCGGTGCTCGGCGCGTACTTGACCATGCTTCAATCGCTGGGATCGACGTCGCTGACGCCTGTGGAGCAACAGGTTGCTCTCGTCGCGGCAAGCCGCGCCAACTCCGCAGACTACGGGATTGCCGTACACGCAACGCTGGCTGAAAAGGTCGGCGCCCCGGCGGGCGTCGTCAGGGCGCTTCGACAAGGCACGCCGCTCGACGATGTCAAGCTCGAGGCAGTCCGGCGCTTTGCAACGGCGATCGCGAGTCAGCGGACGCAGCCGACCGCCGACGATATTGCTGCACTCAAGGCCGCCGGGTTCGATCGACGTGCGGCCGTGGCCATCGCATTGGCCTGCGCGGCGAAGACGCTCGTGAACACGGTCGCTCATCTCTCGCATGCGGAGATCGATGAAGCGTTCCGAGGTTAAGGGAACGCGTCGGCCTCACCGTGCGAGGCGTGCGACCGGCGCTGGCATCGAAGAACCCGACGGTCCCGATGTCAGCATCGCTTCATCTTCAGCACGCGCGACACCTGATTCGTCGTAAAGCTGCTGTTGCGCACATACGGCGCGTAGTCCATCGGTGCAGTCAACGATTCGCTGACGACATACAGCCCGACGTAGCGAAACGCATCGACCTCCATCTTCACGAACACCGGGATCGCCACACCCTGACCTGCGAGTGTGCGACCGGCGGCGCGCGCCGAAGCACTGCCGTCGCAGATGATCACATCCGGCGCGTTCGGGTTGAGATCGGTACGCAGGCACGCTGCGACGACACGTCCGTTCTTCGTCGGCAAAAACGCCTGCTTGCTGCCGCCACATGCGGTGTGAATAAATTCGCGTGAATAGTTCTTGTTGAGGTCAAACATGGAAAGGCTCCAAAAAATACGAGTTCATCGTCTGGACTTGCGCGACCACACAAGCCAACGGAGCGCACGAATACCCGCATCACCGCGATCGCGGCGAATCAAGCTGCAAGCAGCAAACGACATTGCGTGGAAAAGTGACTACGACGCGCACCGCTGACCTGCTGGCAAGACGGTGGCTTCAAGGAAGAGAGGCGCAGACGTCCTGCCCGTCAGGCAGCGGAACGACTGGGTGGGCGAAGGAATCGGATCGACATGTCACCAGCTCTCAATTGAATGGCAGTCACAGTGTAGTGACGGTGGCATAGACGCCGGGTAAAAGGATCAGGGACCGTCATAAACGAAACGTAGCGATGCTTGAGTGATAATGTGCGCGTTGCCCTTCCACATTCCCTCACGGAACGATCGAGCATGGCTACGGACTACGACCGCAACAACATCTTCGCCAAAATTCTGCGTGGGGAAGCGCCGTGCTTCAAGGTCTTCGAAGACGAGACGACGCTTGCATTCATGGACGTGATGCCGCAGTCCGAGGGGCACGTGCTTGTCGTCCCTAAAGAAGATGCCGCGCAAATCTTTGAATTGTCCGCCCCTGCGGCGCTCGCATGCATGCAGACCGTCCAGCGCCTTTCGCTCGCCGTGCGTGCTGCGTTGGAGCCAACCGGGCTGATCGTTGCGCAGTTCAATGGAAGCGATGCGGGGCAGACCGTGCCGCACGTACATTTCCATATCATTCCGCGCTGGAAGAGTGAGCCATTGCTTCCGCACGCGCGTGTGCCCGCGGACCCGGCCAAGCTCGAAGCGATCGCCAGAAAGATCCGGGCCCAACTTCAGTAGCTGGCGACTCTTTAAGCTCACGACCAATCAGCGATCGATGCGCGTGCTCGAGAAATGCGGCTTCGAATTTGAAGGCGTGCTGCGTGCCTATCGCATGGTGCGCGGCACGCCCGGCCACTTCAATATGTTCGCGTTGATCAACGGGCCGGCGTCGTAACGCGCGCGGCGGCTGGCAGCGACGCCAGATACGCCCGAACCACCTCTTCGAAGTTTCGATCGCCTTCCAGTCCGAGTTGCCGGCCGCGTGTCGGGTCGCATGCGCCCGGCCATGAACGGACCATACGCTCGATACGTGCGTCAGGCACCCAGTCAATCAAGGCGGCGACGTCAGCGCCGCAGACATGGGTCAACGCATCGACCATCTCCCGGATGCTGACCGACAGGCCCGGCAAATTGAGCACGGGCCAGTCTCCGAGCGCTTGCCGATCGAGTTCAACAACCCGAATCATCGATTCGACCGCCCGATCAGGCGACATGACCCACATCCGCGCATCCTCGCTGACCGGGCACACGGCACGCTCGCCGTTCAAAGGCTCGCGGATGATGCCACTGGCAAACGACGATGCCGCAGCATTCGGCCTTCCGGGACGAACCGTGATGGTCGGCAGTCGAACCGCACGGCCGTCGATAAAACCGCGCCGTGCCTGATCGACCAGCAGCAACTCTGCTGCAGCCTTCTGCGTGCCATATGAGGTTTGCGGATGCACCGCCGTATCGTCTTTCACCACGGCCGGCAGCGAACCGCCGTACACCGCGACCGAACTCGTGAAGAGCACACGGGGTCGGTGTGCGCGTTCGCGGCACACATCCAGCAAGATGCGCGACGCATCGAGGTTGATGCGCATGCCCAGATCGAAATCCGCTTCGGCCTGGCCACTCACGATGGCGGCCAAATGGAAGATCACCTGCGTTTCCGCGTCGATCGCGGCGTCGAGCACGGCCGGGTCGCCGATGTCCCCAGTGAGCGCTTGCACACGTGGATCGTCGAAACCCGTCGCTGAAACGATATCGAGCAGCGTGATCCGCGATATCTCGTGCGCACGGCCGTCGAACACGAACCGTCCGCGCTCGAGCAAGGCCCGTGCAAGTCGTTGCCCCAGAAACCCTGCTCCACCGGTGATCAGTATTTTCATTGGATGCTCCACGGTTGCCGACCGAGTCAACACAAGATAAGATTATCATACAACTTTACCAAGCCAGAACATGTCGCAACGCTTGGTAGCAAGACCGGGTCAGCGACCGTCGTTTCGTCGCCGGACCCATGAATCGCTCAGGGATAGTGCGCCGGGGTTGGCCTGACCGCCTCAAACCAGCTCAAACCGGCGCACTCAGTTACGGAAAAAAGACGTCCTCGCGCAGCCGTGCTGCGCGACAAGACGCTGTTGCCTAACAACACCGACGCTCAGATGACGACTTCTTCACCTGCTTTGCTCGGCTGTATCGCCGACGACTTCACCGGTGCAACAGACCTCGCGAACATGCTCGTGCGGGGCGGCATGCGCACGATTCAGACGATCGGGGTGCCGAACGCGCCGCTCGACGAGCCGGCGGAGGCCATCGTCGTCGCCCTGAAGTCGCGCACGGCACCCCGCGAAGATGCGATCAGCGAGTCGCTCGCAGCGCTGGCCTGGCTACGCGAACGCGGCTGCCGGCAGTTTTATCTCAAGTATTGTTCGACGTTCGATTCAACGGCGAAAGGCAACATCGGCCCTGTCGCCGATGCGTTGATGGAAGCACTCGATGTGTCGTTCGCCATCGCGTGTCCGGCGTTTCCGGAGGCCGGACGCACCGTGTATCGCGGGCATCTGTTTGTCGGTGATGTGCTGCTCAACGAGTCCGGCATGCAGAACCATCCGCTCACACCGATGACGGATGCCAACCTCGTGCGTGTGCTTCAGCAGCAAACGCGCCAGCGTGTCGGGCTGCTGCGGTATGACAGCGTCCAGCGCGGCGTAGAGGCCATTCACGAGGCACGCTTCGCGCTGGCCGCGCAAGACATCGGACTTGCCATCGCCGACGCCATTTCCGACGACGATCTTTACCGCCTCGGCGCCGCCTGCGCGAACGATGTGCTCCTGACCGGCGGATCGGGACTCGCGCTTGGACTGCCGCGCAATTTCGCTAATGCGGGTCTGTTGCCCGAAGCGGCAAGCGCCGCACAGCTACCGGCCATCGAAGGCCCTGCCGCGGTGTTGTCGGGCAGTTGTTCGCGTGCGACCAACGGACAAGTCGCGCATTGGCGCGAGCAAGGCCGCCCCGCATTCCGGATCGATCCGCTCGCCCTGGCGGCGAATCGCCCCGTCGTAGCCGAAGCGCTCGAATTCGCGCGCGCCCGCATCGAACACGAACCTGTACTGCTCTACGCGACGAGCGAGCCCGACGATGTCGCGGCAGTGCAGCAGGCGCTCGGTGCCGCGCAATCAGGTGCGCTTGTGGAGAACGCGATGGCCACGATCGCCCGGCAGCTGCGCGACGACGGCATGCGGCGTTTCGTCGTGGCAGGCGGAGAGACTTCCGGCGCCGTCGTCAAAGCACTCGGCGTCACGTCATTGCGCATCGGCCCGCAGATCGATCCCGGCGTTCCATGGACGGCGTCGCTTGGCACGCCCGCTCTCGCCCTTGCACTTAAATCCGGCAACTTCGGCACGCCGGATTTCTTTAGCAAGGCTTTGACGCAATGCGAGGCTGTGGCGCGATGAACATGTCCAGCTCCCAGCAAGCCACCGAGAACGCACTGCGCGAAGAGATCGTGCGTATTGGCGCCGATCTCTATCAGCGCCGCTATACCGTGGGTTCATCGGGCAATATCAGCGCACGGCTTGTCGACGGCTGGCTGATCACGCCGACCGATGCTTGCCTCGGCCATCTCGACCCCGCGACGATCTCAAAGGTCGACCCGTCCGGAAACTGGCTCAGCGGCGACAAGCCCTCGAAGACGCTGCAATTGCACCGCGCGATCTACGACAACAATAGTGAAATGCATGCGGTCGTCCATACGCATTCGACGCACCTGGTCGCACTGACGCTCGACGGCGTCTGGCACAACGACGACGTGCTGCCGCCGATTACGCCCTACTACGTCATGAAAGTCGGCCACGTGCCCTTGATGCCCTACCACCGCCCCGGCGACCCGGCCGTCGCCGAACGCCTGCGCGAACTGGCTACGCGTACACGCGCCGTGCTGCTCGAAAGGCTTGGCCCTGTCGTATGGGGTGCGACGGTATCCCAAGCCGCCTGGGCGCTCGAAGAACTCGAAGAAACGGCAAGGCTCTGGCTGATGACGAATCCCAAACCGGCGCCACTCGACGAGCGGCATATCGAAGAGCTGCGCACGGTATTCGGCGCGAAATGGTAAGCGACACAGACTTCACGCGACGCTAAGCAACTTGACGCAGAGCACCCCCGTCAAAACCCAACACATTCTTTAAGCCATGCCCAGATTCGCAGCGAACCTTTCGATGATGTATCAGGAGCACCCGTTTCTCGAACGCTTCGGCGCCGCGGCACACGACGGCTTCAGCGGTGTCGAGTATCTGTTTCCCTATGCTTTCGAGGCCCGCGACATCGCGAGCCGCCTGCACGAACACGGACTGACTCAGGCGCTGTTCAACGCCCCGCCCGGTGACTGGGACAAGGGCGAACGCGGTATTGCCGCTTTGCCCGGACGTGACGACGAATTCAAGCGCGGCATCGCCACCGCACTCGACTACGCCGAGGCGCTCGGCAACACGCATATTCACGTGATGGCGGGTGTCGTCGGCCCGCACGACGATCGCGCCCGCATGCGTGCGACCTATATCGAGAACCTCGCCTATGCCGCCAAGGAAGCCGCCGCGCGCGGACGAACGATCCTCATCGAGCCGATCAACACACGCAATATGCCGGGCTATTTCCTGAATCGGCAGGACGATGCCCACCAGATCCGGACCGAAATCGGCGCGCCGAATCTCAAGGTGCAGTTCGACCTGTATCACGCTCAGATCGTGGAAGGTGACCTCGCGGTCAAGCTCCGCTCGACCATCGCGAATGTCGGGCATATCCAGATCGCGGGTGTCCCGGATCGCCACGAACCGGATGAAGGCGAAGTGAATTACCCGTACCTGTTGAAGCTGATCGACGAGCTCGGCTACGCAGGATGGGTCGGATGCGAGTACGTACCGCGCGGACGCACGTCCGACGGTTTGTCGTGGTTCAAACGCTGGAATGCAGAACACGCATGAAGGAAGGAGACGCGCAATGTGGTTCGCCGGACAGATCGAACTGATCCCGCTCATCGAGCGCAATGGCCTCCATGAGGCGCTTCCCGCATTTAACGATCAGAGAGCAATACGCAAGCATTCGACCCTCTATACGCCGGACGACGACAGTGACTTCGTCTGTCTGCTCAAGTCGGGCAGCGTGCGCCTCTATCGGCTCACTGAAGACGGGCAGGAGGTCACGTTGTCGTTTATCAAGCCGGGCATGATTTTCGGCGACGGTGATGCGCTCAACGAGGCCAAGTACACGCATTTCGCGCAGACCCTTGCGTCGAGCGTGGTGTGCTACGTCCGGCGAGCGGTTTTCCGCGACCTGGTGGCCAGGTACGACGTGATCTGCGACTTTGTGTCATCGAGTCAGTATCGCCGCTGGAAGGAATCGCAGCAGCTGATCGAAAATCTGTCGCTGCATGACGTACGGAAACGCCTGACGAACGTCTTCGTCATGCTCGCCGGCCAGATCGGACGCCAGTTCACTCACGATGGCAATAGCCACGCGATTCTGATCGATCTTTCGATTCCGCAGGACAAGATCGCCGAATTCATCGGCACGTCGCGCGAGTCGGTAAACCGGCACTTTAACGATCTGCGGGCCGAAGGCCTGGTCGATCTGCATCAACGCAAGGTCGTGCTGACCGCGTCGTTTGTCCGGCGCTATATGCCGGCGTATGCCGCGCCACAGGAACTCGACGATCTTTCGTACGATGCGCGCAAGGCACGGCTGAGCGAAGGCGAGGCCCACCGCTTCGGCAGCCCTCCCCATGCGGCCGGCAGCACCGGGCTGCGCGCGAGCAGCGCGGTGACCCGGTGACGATCCGGCTTGCACTCACTTCGTCGCGAACGAGGCTTCGAGTTCGCGCTTGACCGCTTCGACTCCGCTGCGCGGGCTCGACAGCACCGGCACGCGCGTCTTGCCCAGCAGCGGCACGAGGCGCGCCATCGACACTTGAGCGAGCACGACGACGTCGACTTCGTTCATGAGGTCGGTGATCGTGCGCGTCAGGATGTCGTCATGCTTTTGCGCATCACCCGCAAGCAATGCATCGAACGCGCCGTCGGCGATACGCTCGACGACGGTGATCGAGCGTGCGTGCTCGGCAGCTTTCTTCTGAATCAGGCGCGTAGTGGGTTCAAGCGTCGTCTTGACGGTCGCGACCACGCCGATACGTTTCCCGATGCGGCTCGCCTCTTCGGCCATCGACTCGTCGACCTTGACGATTGGCGTGCGGATCAGGTTGCGCAGCAGGTCCGTCGCTTCGCCGACCGACGAACACGCGTTAAGAATAATGTCTGCGCCCATCGCCTGCGCGTTGGACATATACGAATACAGGCGTCCCGTGACTTCGCTCGTCAGGTGCCCCGCAGTGCGAACGTCGTTCAGCAAGCTGTCGTCGACGATATTGATCACACGCGCATCGGGCAGGTGCTCCTTGAACTGGTCCTTAAGCGGCTGCACGGTCACGGGGCCGGTGTGCACAACAACAATGGTGGTCATACGCTTTAAAACTCCCGGTAAAAAAGCCGTTCGACACGTTGCGACCGGCCAACTTTCGACGTCGACGCGCGACGGATGTCAACGCGCCGCGTGGCAAGATCATTCAGGCCGTCGCCGCCGCCATCACCCGTTCCTGCGTCGCTTCGTCCCGGCGCATCTCGCCACTGATCGCGCCTTCGCGCACGACCAGGATGCGGTCGCTGATCGCGAGCACTTCAAGCAAATCGGAAGAAATCACGATCACACCGATGCCCTGCGCCGCCAGCCTTGCCAGCAAGGCATGGACCTCGGCCTTGGCGCCGATATCGATGCCACGCGTGGGCTCGTCGACGATCAACACTTTCGGGTGGCGCGCGACCCATTTGGCGATCACCACTTTCTGCTGGTTGCCGCCGCTTAAATTGATCACCTTCTGCTCGAGCGAAGGCGTTTTAACGCCCAGCGTTTTCACGTACTCGCGGCAACGTTCCTGCTCGCTCGATCGATTCACGAACTGAAACGGCGAATACGCCTCGAGATGCGTGAGGCTGAAGTTTTCGCGCACGCTCATTTCGAGCACGAGACCCTGGCTCTTACGATCTTCAGTCACAAACCCGAGACCGCGCGAAATCGCGTCGTGAGGATTGCGGATATTGACGCGTTCGCCCTCAACGAAAATCTCACCCGTGTGCGCACGCATGCCGAAGATCATTTCGACAATCTCGGTGCGCCCTGAACCCACCAGGCCCGCGATACCGAGCACTTCACCGCGATGCAGTTTGAAGCCAACGTCATGAACGCGCGCTCGCTCGCCCTTGCCGACACGCATCGTCAGGTTGCGCACTTCGAGCACCACGTCCTCGCTCGCGTGCGAGACGGGCTGCGCATAAAGCTCATTGACGTCGCGATCGACCATCGCGCGCACGAGCTTGTCGCGCGTCAGTTCAGCAATGGGATAAACACCCACCGTCGAGCCATCACGAAGAATTGCAACGCGATCGGCCAGCTCGAAAATCTCTTCGAGGCGGTGCGAAATATAGACAACCCCGATATGACGTTCGCGCAAGTGCCTGATCATGTCGAGCAGGATCTGCGTCTCCTGATGACTCAGGGAAGCAGTCGGCTCATCCATGATGAGGATCTTCGACTCATACGAGATCGCCTTGGCGATCTCGATCATCTGCTTCTGGCCGACGCTCAGCTCGCTCACACGCTCGGCAGGATCAATCGATCCCATGCCTAAAGACTCAAGAACTTCCTTGGCCTCGTCGTGCATGCGTCGCTGATCGAGCAAGCCGAACCGTCCGATCGGTTCTCGGGCCAGAAAAATATTCTCTGCGACCGTAAGGTTGTCGACGACCGACAACTCCTGATAAATGATGCCGATGCCGAGATCACGTGCGTGATTGTTGCTGCGCAGTTCGACCACCGCGCCTTCGATCGAGATGCTGCCGCCCTCGTCGTGGCCCAGCACACCGGTCAGGATCTTCATCAAGGTGCTCTTGCCAGCGCCATTCTCGCCGGCAAGAGCAAGCACCTCTCCGCGGAAGACTTCGAAATCCACTTGCTTGAGCGCCTTCACTCCAGGAAACGTCTTGGAGATATTGCGCATCTCGAGAAACGGCTTTCGCGTCTCCACGTCCGTGTGCATAGGAGCCTCGATTTACTTCGTGTAGCTGCCGATATTGTCCTTCGTGACGACCGTCACGCCGGTGTCGATATCCTTGCCTTGTGTCTCGGTGCCTTGAATTTGCGCAACAAGATGTTCAACCGACAGGCGACCCATCGTCACCGGACGCTGGACAATGATGCCCTCGATCGTGCCGTCCTTGACGCCCTTGATCGTGTCGGGCAGATCGTCAAACGCGAACACGGCGAGCTTGCCCTTCATGCCGCCGAACTCTTTCGTATCGAGTACCTTCGACACGGCCGGGCCGCCCACCTGACTGACGCCGAAAATGCCCTTGAGTTGGGGATGTGCGCGCAACGTCGTTTCCACAACGGAGACACCGCGCGCGAGGTCGTCATCCGTGCCTTGCGTTTCGACGATCTTGATATCCGGATATTTCGCGAGGCCCTTCTTGACGCCGGCGATCCGCTCGTTGAGGTTCACTGCGCCAAGCTGCCCGGTCACAATCGCGACGTCGCCCTTGCCGCCAATCGCCTTGGCCATCGATTCGGCCATCGTTTCGCCGGCCGCTTCGTTGCTGGTGCCGATGTACATCGAGCGTCCGCTCTTGGGCGAATCGGAGTCAAATGTCAGCACCTTGATGCCCGCCTGTTCCGCACGCTTCATCACGCTTTCGACCGACTTCGGCTCGTTGACCGAAATCGCAATGCCGTCGACGTGCTTCGACATCAGATCCTCGATGATCTGCACCTGCGTCGCGCCCTGCGTATTCTGCGGAACCACCCATTGATAGTTCACGCCGGCCTTTTGCGCGGCGTCTTTCGCACCCGTGTTGCAGTCGTCAAAGAACGGCACCGCGACCTTCGGCACGACGGCAACCGAAATGTCCTTGGCATCTTTGGCTTGTGCGCCGATCGCGCCCATCGCCAGCGTCGATAGCACCGCGGCGGCGAGCAGTCGATTCAATGTGTTCATGTTGTCTCCAATTATCGTTGTGAGCTGAGGGTTCAAACATCGGAAATGCGAAGACACTGCGAGAGGCATTCCGTGCGTTCGCAAAGGCGCACGGTCCCGGTGAGAAAGAAGCGCCGTACGCGCTTAGCGACCCTTGCGGCGGATGCGCCAGATATCGATGCTGACTGCGATCAGGATCACGCAGCCCGTAATCGCCTGTTGCGCATAGGTGTTGATATTGAGCAGCACGACACCGTTGGAGATGATCCCCGCGAGCGCGGCGCCGATGATGGCGCCTTCGATACTGCCCGCGCCGCCCGACAGGCTTGCTCCGCCGATCGCGGCCGCCGCAATGACGTCGAGTTCGGCGCCGAACCCCGATGCGGGCTCGGCTGATACGAAGCGGGAAAAACTGATCACGCCGGCCAGCGATGCAATCAGGCCCGACACCACGTACACAGCGAATTTCACGCGATGCGTGCGCACACCGCTGAGGCGCGCGGCCACTTCATTGCCACCCGTCGCATAGACGTGACGACCGAAACGCGTGCGGCGCATGACGATCGCAAAGATGATCGTCAGCACGATCATGACGACCACCGGAAACGGCACCAGACCGATATAGCCCTGACCGATATACGCGAAGCTATCGGGAATGTCGGGCGTGACCGGCACGCCCTTGGTGATGATGTACATCAGCCCGCGTCCGATACTCAGCGTGCCCAGCGTCGCGATAAACGGCGGCAGGCCGATCAACGTGATCAGCAGCCCGTTAAAGCTGCCGACGATCAGACCGACCGCGAGACCACACAGCACCGCGACAATGGGGCCATAGCCGGCTTGAAACGCGAGCGCCGTCATCAGCGACGACAAGCCCATGACCGATCCGACGGAGAGATCGATGCCCGCCGTGATGATCACGAGCATCATGCCGATCGCCATGATCGCGACGAGCGAAAACGAACGGAACACACCCATGAGGTTGTCCGTCGTCAGAAAGTACGGCGAGAAAAAACTGATGACGATGCCGACGAGGATCAGCACCGACAGAATGTTGAGCTCGCGAATCTTGAGCAAGGATTTCACGCTCGCAGCCACCGAACCGGGTGCGCCGTCAGGACTTTTCTTGGAAGAAAGGGCACTCAACAGATGTCTCCTGCTCGATATCGGCTCGTTGTCCGCCGGCTGTTTTGCGCACTCAGTCGTGCGTTGCAAAGCGCATCGCCTCTTGCATCGCTGTCACCCGCAGGTGCCGGTCATGAGGCTCGAACCATCATAGGCGGATCGCTCTTGCGATTCTGTGACGGGGGTCATACATCGGCCGCCTCGTTGATCTGCATCGCTTCAGGTACGAGCCGTGCGGCAGAAGAACGTGACCCGTGTCACAGAAAGCGACGTCTTCTGGGGCTAGCATGTCGATGTGCCTGCCCCGTAGTGCCCTCTCTAAGCCTGACTCAGTGCATTGAAGGACAATAAAGGGGCCATCAAGCGCAATACGCCAGCAAAGCAGCGGCAAGGCAGCGACTCAACGTAGCCAGCCATTTCGATGAATCAAGGAGCGAGACGCATGAAAAAGCGTGTGATAGTGACAGGCGGTAGTGGTTTGGCAGGCAAGTGGGTGGTCGAAGATCTCGTCAATCACGGGTACGAAGTGCTCAATCTCGATCGCGTGCCGATGGCCAAGCGCACTGCGCGTACCCTGATCACGGATCTGACCGATGCCGGCCAGGTCTTCAACGCGCTGGCATCGACGACAGTGCCGCAGGAATTCGCCGACGACCTCGAGCCGCAGCCGATCGACGCGATCGTGCATTTCGCCGCGATCCCGCGCATTCTGGTCACGCCGGATAACGAAGTGTTCCGCATCAACGTGATGGGCACCTACAACGTTCTCGATGCGGCATCGAAATTCGGCATCAAGAAGGTCATTCTGGCGTCGAGCGAAACGACGTACGGTGTGGTGTTCGCGCACCGCCATCGCGACCCTGAGTACTTCCCGCTCGACGAAGACTACCCGGTCGACCCGATGGACAGCTATGCGACGTCGAAGGTCATCAACGAAGTCACGGGCAAGGCATTCCACCGTCGCACGGGAGCGGACATTTACTGCTTCCGCATCGGCAACGTGCTCGACCCCGTCGACTACGAGAAGTTTGCGACATGGAACAAGGACGCGAGCCTGCGCAAGCGTATTGCGTGGAGCTATATCGACGGCCGCGATCTTGCGACGGCGTGCCGGCTCGGCATCGAAAAGGACGGCCTGGGCTTCCAGGTGATGAATGTCGCCGCGGATGATGTGTCGTCTGATCAGCCGACGGCCGCGCTGCTCAAGCAGTTTTACCCGAATGTGCCCGTCAAGAAGCCGTTGGGCGAGAACGAGACGCTGTTGAGCAATGAAAAGCTCAAGCGCCTGCTTGGATGGAAGCCGCAATACGCCTGGCGCGATCAAATCAAGTAAAAGCCGGCTTTGCCGCTTGATCGATTTGTTGTGTAGCTCCGCAGGTCTGCAGTGGCAGATTGTTTTGGGTGGTCTGTCTTCGTCGCAACGCTCTCTCCAGACGCTTGCGATTTAGCGAGCCGGTGCACATGGTTTTGTGTGCACCGGTTTTTTTCTTTTAGGCTTTGGCGGGCAGGTCGATACCCGGGAAAATCTTGACGACAGCCGAGTCGTCTTCGCCACCGTGTCCAGCGGACGACGCCATCATGAACATCTGATGCGCGGCCGAAGACAGCGGCAGCGGGAATTTGGACTTGCGCCCGGTATCCAGCACGATGCCGAGGTCTTTGACAAAGATATCGACTGCAGAAAGCGGCGTGAAATCGCCCGCAAGGATATGCGGCACGCGATTCTCGAACATCCACGAATTGCCCGCGCTGTGTGTGATGACCTCGTACAGCACCTTCGGATCGACCCCTTCACGAACGCCAAGAGCGACCGCCTCTGCGGCAGCGGCGATATGAACGCCCGCGAGCAATTGATTGACGATCTTGATTTTCGACCCTATGCCATGGGCATCGCCAAGCCGATACACCTTAGCAGCGATGGCCTCGAGCACGTCGTCGCACAGTGCGTACGCGGCTTGAGGCCCCGAACTCATGATCGTCATTTCGCCCGATGCCGCGCGCGCAGCGCCGCCTGAAACGGGGGCGTCGAGCATCTGAAGTCCTGCCGCTTCGACGCGTTGTGCGAGTGTGACGACCGAATCGGGTGCTGCAGTCGCGCACGCGACGATCACACTGCCCGGCCGCATCGCAGCGACCGCGCCGTTTTCGCCGAACAAGACCGTCTCGGTTTGTGCCGCGTTCACAACCAGCGTCAACACGACGTCGCACACGGCACCCAGCTCAGCCGGCGTCGCACAGCGTTTGCCGCCGGCTTTTTCGAATGCGTCCAGCGTTGCGGGGCGTACGTCACAGCCATACGTGTTGAAACCCGCACGCACAAGTGTCGACGCGACGCCAAATCCCATTGCCCCGAGCCCGATGACGCCGACGTTTCTGGAAGACATGAATATTCCTCTTTAGAAAAACACCGAGTGATTCGGTCCGAAGGCAGCAGGACGAGCGGCGTGCGGTGAACGAAATGCCCGCCCCAAACCGTAGGTTTTTAGCGTCGTCTCGTTCGCCTGGCGCGATGCGCTAGCGCCGGGCCTCGCGCAGTCTTCGGGCCGCGTTGATCATATGTGTCTGTGCGGCGCGCCGAGCGCCTTCGACATCCTTCGCGCGCACGGCCGCCACGATGGCGTTGTGCTCTTCCTTGACCTGCAGCGCGAAATTTTCGTGCGTCGCCTCGTTATGACGTGTGACCTTCATCCCGGCTTCGAGGTATTGATGAAGGAATGCCAGCGTCTTAAGGAAGAACGGATTGCCCGTGGCAATCGCAATCGCACGGTGGAATTCAAGGTCTTCGCGAACGCCATCGGAACCGGCCTCGACGGCCTTATCGATTGCTGTGAGCGCTTTGTCGATCGCCGTCATTTGCTTTTGCGTACGGCGCTCTGCGGCAACCGCGGCGACCTCGGATTCGATCGCGCGACGCAGCTCGATGATGTAAGGAACGCCATCAGGGTCGGAGGCTTCCGCAAAGTCGATACGTAGCGGCCGTGCGACGTCGCCAGATCGAACATACATCCCGCTGCCCTGACGCGATTCAACGACGCCTTCATTACGCAAACGCGACACAGCTTCACGAATCACCGTCCGGCTCACCCCGAAAGCCTCGGCCAAAGCGGCCTCGGTCGGCAGCTTATGCCCCTTGGGAAACGTGCCGTTATCGATCTGCGCGAGCAACCTTTCGGCGACGTTGTCGCTCATGGTCTGCACGGGAATTTTTTCGAACATGGTGATGCAAAGAGAGGCGAAGTCGTAGGGTCATACTATAACTTATTCGAGGGGATGACTGAAGGAGAAAAAGGCTTGGCGGAGCCGAACCATAGGATCCGCATCACGCGTTGCGTGAGACATCCGGGTCCACCCCAATGTTGGTGAACGACGTACCTAATGAAGTCGACAAACAAGCGGCAGCTCGCCTTATTGCTCGGGCGACTTCGCTTCTTTCAACTTCGACGGGTCTTTGACGGCGGAATATGCCAGCATCGCGATCGGCCCGAACGCAGCACGCACGATGGCCTTCATCTCCTCCGCGCGTTCGTCACTCGTCCAGATAACGTCTCTCAGGAAATCCCCTTTGTTAAGTAACACCTGGACTGACGAGGGGACGTTACCGCCCCCACTCACGAGCGTTCTTTGGAGTGCAATGTAGTCGACGAGCGGGTACGTGACACTGACGCTTCGATTCAGATCGTCCAATTCCGTCTGTGCCTGTCCAAAACCGTTCTTCAACGCGTTCATCGCGTCGCTGGCGAACGATCGCGATATCTGCTCAACCCGGTTCACAATGCCGGGTGCCTGTGCTTCCTGCGCGTTGGGTGAAGGTGCGGGTTTAGCGGCGGCCTGGATGCTTGCCTGTGCGTCAGCTCTATCGGTAGAGATACCAAGCCATTTGAGTACGCCGGCAGCGGCCGCTCCAATACCGGCGACGCTGAGCGCTCCAGACGCGCCACGAGTCCCGGCGTGATCGTACTGCCCGAAAAGCAGAATGACACCTATGCCGATCACTGCGACCGCAAGGATACCCAGCGGCCATATAAAGGCCCTTGCCGCGACGAACATCTTGTCGATTGCCTTTCCCGCCGCCTCGGTGGCCTCCTTGGCCAACTCGGCTGCGGCATCCTCCGCGTGCCGCACCGTCTCTCCAATATCTTCGGCGAGGCCTGCCTGAATTTCAGTCCAGACTTCGTCGACCAGCTTCTGAGCGATGTTTTCGGTGCTGAATGCTCGAAGCGATTGTTGGCCAGTGATTAGCGTCTGCCAGATGCTCACTTGTTTGGTCAACGCAAGTCGCATTGTTCTCGACCATTCGTAATGGTTTCGATAGTCGTCGTACACGTTCACCTTCGGATCCGACGCGCTTGCCGTGCTCGACGGATCTTGCGTCGACTTCAACATCTTTTCGACCGCGCGACGCCAGAATTCAAGTCCCTGCTTTATCGCTCGAATGGAGACGCTGGGCAAGTCTGCGTCGACATCCTTGGCGCTTTTTCCCGCGACGTTCGCATCGGCAGAATGCTGAGCCAGGTATGCCTCATCCAGCTTCGAGCTCAAGGCCACAACGTCGTGCTGCAGGCGAATGATGAAGTCTTGCCTGAACGCGCTCTGCCATGCAGCCCCCACTCCATCGTTGCGCACAATGTCATCAATCACACTGGCTCTTGATGCGACCAAGCGTTGATTGCCTTCCAGGACGCCTGCGCGCGCCACGGGGCTCGGCAACGTTCGCTCCCAATCAAGCGTTTTGCTGGTAATTGACCACGACAATGAGGCCATCGACCGACCTGCCTCATACGCTGTTACCTCAAGATCGGTGTCGGGCAACAGTCCGCCCGCGTAGAAGTGCTCGCGAAGGAACCCGTCCCACGCGATAAGAAATCGCTTCACCAGCGTGGTAATTTGTTCTTTTGGATTGTCACTTGACTGCAGCGCGCTATCCGCCGCGATAAGCAGGTCTTGCAGATTTTTGATTCGGTCGCTGTCCAGACTGTCTTCTGGATTCACATAGAGCAACGCAAGACAGTTGATCGCTCGTTTCGTGACGTCATAGAGCTTGAAGTTGACGAGAAGGCGGTCCTGGTCGGCCTTCGGATTTAAAGAACTGAATTGCGTGTAGTCGTTGGGACCAGCAGCTGGGAACAAATATCCGGGTAAATTCACCTGCGGCGCGTAGAACGTCTTGTCCGTCGTGGTACCGCCGAACGCCTGATAGTGCATCGATGCGATTCGCGATAGCGAAACGCGCCACAGACTCGCAACGCGCATGCCGCGTTGCTCCACTTCCCCCAACTCCGATTCGATTCGTCCGGTAAGTTCAACTAGACTCCACCCGAGCGAAAATGCGTTGCGAACCGCCTTAAAAATGGTGGCCCCATCAGGCTCTGGTGCGTCCTTGACGGGCTGCGCGTCGGTCGTGCTGTTGATGTCCTGCTGCGCATCAGGCGAGCCCTTGGCTTCCTGCTGCGCACCGTTGGCGCCATCACCGGCCAGCTGTGTACCGGCATCGCCATTGACCGCCGGCTGCACCGGATCGGATGGATTGTCGTCAGCCATAGAGCCTCCAGCGGGATTCGTTAGTCGGCGATGGGCCGCCTGAATTCATTTCGCCGAACGCGTCACGTGGCCGAAATGCTTGATCCAATCTAGAGCACGAGAAGAAGAAATCAAGCCGGCTGGAATGCTTAGGCGGTCCACCTTTTGTCAGGCCGTGCTCGCGAGTTGTCAGATGCCCATGAGAAGTGTGCGGAACCCCACACTATTTCGATCAACGCGTGGCTCCAAGGCATCCTCATTGTCGGCTCAACGCCAGCCTCGCAACGGACGCGCTGGTGCGTGTCGAACTGAATCGAGTCCGGACCGCGTCGTGTTCCAAGAACGTTGCCGACTCACATGCGCGCGAAAACTCATCGCACTCGCGATCTTATGTTTACGAATTCCGTTCTATGTCCTTTTATTCGCATTGCATCTTCGGTCTTGCGAATCGCTGCGTCGCGTGCAGCGTTTCACCCCGAAGAAAGGCGAATTCAGACGCGCAACGCATCGCCGTCACGAAGATGCAATTCCGTCAGATCGCCGCCCAAGAATGCGCGCTGATGCTAGCGAAAATGTCCCCACTCGACCCATCACTGTAGTGACCTATCGGAGGGCGCCATGGCCTTCGAACATCCGCTTGCGGTATTGCAGCCCGGCGATCTGAACAACGATCGCGGACACATTCTGACAACCTCGACATGGCGGTTGCTGGCTCAGGGGGATTCGTGGTTCTCCATAGGGCAATTGCCGCCGTGGGCGACGACCAACATTCTGTTCAACCTTCGATTGCCGAACAGTGCAGCGGCGGTTTCCCTGGCCTACCCCGGCAAAACACTCGCGCAAATGGTGCAATGGGACAGGGAGGTCAAATTCGTCACCTATCTCGCCGGTGGACGGCTCGCGTACAAGTGGGATGCGATCCTGATGTCGGCCGGCGGTAACGATCTGTTCGACGCGATCCTGACACCGCCCAATGTGACTGACCCAACCAAGGCAGCGCTTCGTCTCCTTCAGGACCACGACAAGGTGCCCGCCGGTGCGTCCATGAGCCGGTACTTGCGACCGGAAGGATGGACAGCGTTCTTTGACATGATCACCCAATGCTTCAAAGCGGTGATCGACAAACGCGACGATCCGAACAGTCAGTCTGCCGGCATTCCGATCTTTGTCCATACCTACGATTGCCCGCAGCCGCGGGATGCCACCGCTGGCCCCGGCCTGGGACCGTGGCTACGCACGGCCTACACCACTTACCAGATACCGACGAACGACTGGCTTCCGTTGACGACCTACATCATCCAGGAGTGGGCGAAATACCTGAATTCGCTAGGCGGACTACTCAGCAGCAAAGGCGTCAAGAATCCCAACATCAAGCCCATCTATCTGGTCGGCACCTTGAACCCGGCACCTGCCAATTCCACCGGTCCGTCAGGCGATTGGGAAAACGAGATTCATCCGTCGATGCAGGGCTATTCGAAGCTCGGCATTGCCTATGAGAAGCAACTCGTTCTCTAGCTAAAAAGGTCCCTTCACTTCGCGGACCGACCTCACGTTGCCTGGCGCATCGGACTTTACCCATCGACATCCCGATACATCGGCCGCCGAGTATCACGCGCTGAGCGCTGTTGAACGTTGGAAGCACTACCACCCAAGGAGGCACCATGAAAACGCCGCTGGTCAACGTTGATATCCCTTCCATATACAAGAACGCACAGGGTGCCCCCGTTCCTCTACCCAAGAGACTCGCGCAAGCCACACCCGATATGGCCAACGCCATCGGGATGCTGGCAAAGGACCTCCAGGCCCACGGTGGCCGCTTAGTGCTCTCCGACCTATTCCGAAGCTATGAGATGCAACTGCAATCGCATCTCGACTACGTGAAGGGCAAGAAAACAGCATTCAGCCCGCCACCCGGAGGCAGTTTCCATGAAGCTGGCCGCGCAATGGACGTTTCACTTTCCGACTTGCATATGAGCTTGAGCAATTTCTGGGATATTGCGAAGAACCGAGGCTTCGTACCCATCATCGACACGCCGAATGCTTCACTCAGCGAAGCCTGGCATTTCGAATGCCGCGGCAGTCATCAGCTCGTGATCGACTATTACCGGGCGAAAAAAGGAAATAACTTTGCAAAGCCCTACACCGCAGGCGCTGCGTCAGCGATTCTGGCGATAGGGGTGCACGTCGACATGTTTGGCGACGCGCAGAAAGAAGCGCAGCTTCAGGCCTTGCTGATACGGTGCGGACACGACATCGGAAATCTTGATGGGGCAATAGGCCCGAGCACCCGAGCTGCACTCACCGCACTAGGACTTGCCGACGCCGGCCTGGACGATGCGCTGGCTCAAGTCGAGGCCCTTGCTCAGACGAAATTTCCTTCCGAGTTCTCGGCGCCGGCTCCAACGTCCGTTGCACTCGACAATGGCTTCGCAACCCACATCCCTGATCACGTCGTGTTGAACGGCTGAGCGAGAAAAGCAGCATGCCGCTAACTGACGAACAAAAGGACGCCATACGGGAAGAGGAAGTCGTCCGAGCCGAGGCACAAAAGGAGATCGCCAAGGGCAAAGAACCGGTCACCTGGTTCGGAAAGCTCAACGCATTCCTGGAGAGCAAGGTTGGTTTCTGGCTGCTCGCTAGCGTGTTCACAGGCCTCGTCACCACGGGCTACGGCTACGTCCAGAACTATTTAAACAAAGAGCAGGTCGCACGGCAAAAAGAGATCGACGACGCCAGGCGCGATACCGACGTGGTCATCAAAATCGCCCCGATGCTGAGCTCGACGGACATTTCGCAAGTGCGCATCGGAAGCCTCTTGCTGAGCGGTCTCGCGGAACACAAGGCCATGGATCCGACGCTCGAGACTCAGGTCAGCGTGCTGTTTAACGAAACATTGCTCGCGGGACAGAAGCCGGATGCTACGCCGATCGAGATTGCTCGCACAAACGCGATGAGTCAGATCATTGACAACACGCCGCCTGCCAATCCGGCGAGCGGAGCGAACACCGGAAGTACCGTACCCGCCGCAGCTGTTTCACCGACACCGACCGTTCTCGACAACTCCGAGCTGCCGGTACGTCTTTATATTCAGATTGCCTTCGAGACGCAGCGGACCACGGCGTCCGCCGACAGTACGCTGCTGCGTCAGTCGCGTCTGATCGTGCCCGGAATCGAACTCGTCGGCCCCAAACCCTCTCCGCCTCAATCCGAATTGCGTTACTGCAAGGACAAAGTGAGCGACCCGGCACTGGAGCAAGTCAAGACAGCCATCGGCGGCCTGCCGGTCCCTGTGACTCAACTCCATCCGCTCAATCAGTCACTTTGCAAGAACGTGAGATACAACCACTTCGAACTCTGGTACGGAAAGGGATAGCCCCGAGGTCGGCTAACATTGGACGTATTCGACAAGAGCGTCCAATGACCCACGCATCCGACACCATTCTGATTCGCCCGGCCTCCGCCGCCGACATTGCATCCATCTGCAAGATTTACGGTTACTACGTGACCCACACGGCGATTTCGTTTGAAATCGAGCCTCCGACGACATCAGTGATGCTACAACGCTACGAAGAGGTGATCTCCACCGGAGCACCCTATCTCGTAGCGACCCGCGATGACGATGTCATCGGCTTCGCCTATGCAGGGGCCTACAAGTCGCGGGCCGCCTATCGACACACGGTCGAGCACTCCGTCTACCTTGCCGCGGACTCTAGCGGCCGCGGCATCGGCCGACTTCTGCTGGAGCGCTTGATCGAAGCGTGCGTTGAAGCCGGCTTCAGGGAAATGATCGCCACCATCGCTGGCGACGACAATCACGCGTCGGTGCGTCTGCACGAACGCTGCGGGTTTTTACCGGCGGGAAAACTCAAGAACGTCGGATTCAAGCAGGGGCGTTGGTTAGACGTCACCCTGCTGCAAAAATCTCTCCGGTAAGCCGCGACATACGGTGTCGGGAGGCCGTTACTCACCCCCCTTCACAAACTCCGCAAACTTCTCCGCATACTCCGGATGCCACCGCGACAACGGCGGTCGGTTCTGAACGATATCGCCCGCAGCCCAAAGAATCCGTCGCTCATCAAGCGAGCGCGGTACGTCGTTGTCCGGACACAGAATGTAGAAGTCGCCCGCATCGAGCCGTTCCATCATGAAGTCGACCGTCTGTTCCGGCGTCCACGCAGCAGCCGGCTTTTCAGTCCGGTCACGCGCCGTCAGCTCAGTAAAGACAAAACCCGGAATCAACAAATGCGCACTCAGCTTGCAATGCGGCGTATTGCGCAGCTCATGTTGAAGCGCCTCCGAGAACGCCTTGACGCCCGCTTTCGACACGTTATAAGCAGGATCGCCCGGCGGTGTAGTGATGCCTTGCTTCGACCCCGTGTTGATCACAGCCCCAGGCCTGCCGCGCTCAATCATGCCCGGAACAAAGGCGCGCGTGCCGCGTATCACGCCCCACAGATTCACATCGATCACACGTTCCCAATTCGCCGACGGCCCGAACAGGCTGCTCCCCGGTTGAACACCCGCATTGTTCATCAGCACATCGGTGCCGCCAAACCGCTCACGCACATCGGCTTCGAGCCTACGCAGATCTTCGGCATCGCTCACGTCCACTTCGACAGCCATGATGTCGGCCGCGCCATGATGCGCGAGCTTGGTCAGTCGCTCCATCGCCTTCGTCAGCCGCGGCGCGCCAAGATCGGCGATAACGACTCGCATGCCGAGTGTCGCAAAGCGCTCTGCGGCCGCAAGGCCAATACCCGAGGCGCCGCCCGTTACAACGGCGACGGCTCCCGCCTGAAAAGCTGGATGTGTCATCGAATGCACCTTTATCGGACCTGAATGAATATCGCGTGACTTAACGACGGATCTTTACGTCCCGCCGAATCGATTGCTGATCAACCGTAGCTGACATACCCGCCATATTTGCTCCGCAGCCGTAAAGGCCCACGAGTGCGACGGATACGCCTTCTTCCGTTGCGATTATCCACGAACGCACGAAGATCTTCCCCGGAGCCACTTCGGTGTGACCGTGACAAGGGTTTCCTCGTAATCCGTCCGGCAACCCGCTCCACCCCCCACCCCACCTATTGCGTCGCAACACGATAAACCAACCTTTTGTTGGGGGGCCAGAACGCCGGCGGCTGGTCAAATGTGCCGACGCGTGATTCCCACGCGGACCGGAGACAGAGCCATGAACGAACTGCAGGGCCGAAGAGCCCTAGTGACGGGCGCTGCGCAAGGCCTGGGTCTTGCCATTGCGAAGCTGTTCGTCGAGCAAGGCGCGCAGGTCATGTTGAGCGACGTCGATGAAGCGGGTGCCGCCAGAGCCGCCGCCGAGATCGGGCCACAAGCGCGCTCCGTGCGCTGCAACGTGACCTCGTCAGCCGACGTCGCCAACGCAGTCGAGGCCACCACGAAGGCATTCGGCGGCATGGACACGCTCGTCAACAATGCCGGCATCGAAATCGTCAAACCCCTGCTCGACCATACGGAAGAAGAGTTCCACCGCCTGATGTCGATCAACGTGCTGGGCGTGTTCCTCGGCATGAAGCACGGCGTCGGCGCGCTCGCTCAATCGGGTCGCGGTTCGGTGGTCAACATCTCGTCGCTGGCCGGTGTCAACGGCGTCCCGCTGTTCGGCATGTACGCGGCATCCAAAGCAGCCGTGCTGCAGCTCACGCGCACCGCCGCTGCCGAGCTCAAACAGGTCGGCGTGCGCGTGAATGCGGTGTGCCCCGGCTTTGTGAATACGGCGATGGTCGACCGACTGATCCCCACGGTCGAAGCTGCGGTCGGCGTGCCGTTCAGTGCACTCGTTGCGGTCAAGCAAGGGCGCCTCGGCACCGCGCAGGAAGTCGCCGAGATGGCCGCTTTCCTCGCCTCCGACGCCGCGAGCTGGACGACGGGCTCCCACTACATCCTGGACGGCGGCCTGTCCGCCGGATTGCTATGAGCGAAAAGCAACTGCATAACAAGGTCGCCATCGTCACGGGCGCCGGGCGCGGACTCGGCGAGGCCGTCGCACGCGCTTTCGCCGCAGAGGGTGCCAAGGTGGTAGTCGCCGATATCGATGCGGGCGCGGCACAGAAGGTGGCGGACTCGCTTGAAGGCGCCACGGCCGTGAAATGCGACGTACGGCGGTCGGAAGACGTCGAAGCGCTGGTGGCTGCCACGGTCAAGCAGCATGGTCGCCTCGACATCATGGTGCCCAATGCGGGCGTAGCCCGAGTCGCACCGCTCGTCACGACAAGCTACGACGATTGGCGTGAGGTCACGTCGGTCAACCTCGACGGCGTATTCCTCTGCATTCGTCATGCGGCGCCAGCCATCATTGCAGCAGGCGGCGGCAGCATCATCAATATGGCCTCGGTGACGGCCAAGGCGGCGTGCCCGCTGATCGGCAGCTATGCCGCTGCCAAGGCCGGCGTGGTGTCGCTAACGCAAACGGCGGCCATCGAACTCCGTGCGCATAAGGTCCGCGTCAACGCGATTCTCCCCGCGTTTATCGATACCGAACTCGTGACGTCGCATATCGCCGAGTTCGAGAAGCAACTCAACTTGCCCGACTTCTCCGCGGTCATCGCACAGCGCCAGGGGCGTTACGGCAAGCCCGATGAAGTCGCGCGTCTTGCGGTCTTTCTTGCTTCCGACCGATCCAGCTTCTCCACCGGCAGCGGCTTCGTGCTTGACGGTGGCGTGAGTTCTTCCCTGCTCTGAGCCAACCACTTTCCAGAGACAACTCCCATGAGCAAGAAACCTGTGGTGGTGTATGGGGCGTCGGGCTACACCGGACGCCTGATCTGCGAATACCTGCGCGAGTACAACATTCCGTTTATCGCAGCGGGCCGCAGCGCAGAGAAACTCAATGCGGCGATGAAGTCGAATGTGCCGGGCATCGAGACCGCAAGCTATGAGGTGGCAGAGGTCGCGCATACCGTGCCCGCTCTGACTGAACTCTTTAGCGGAGCGTCGGTGGTGCTGAACACCGTAGGACCGTTTGCAAAGTTCGGCACAGAAGTCGTTGACGCATGCCTTGCGGCCAAGTGTCACTACACGGATACCACTGGCGAACAGGATTGGCTGATCACGCTCGATGAAAAATATGGCGCGCAATTCGCGGCCGCGGGCCTGCTGCTGGCGCCGGGCATCGCACATATGTACTCGACCGGCGAGATCGCCGCGCAGTTGTGCCTTGAAACACCGGGTCTCGATACGCTCGATATCGCGGTGTTCTGGGGCGGCAGTCCGACGATCGCGTCGACGCTGACCATCCTGATCAATGCGGCGACTTCGAAGGCCTACTACCTCGAACAGAATCAATACATGGAATGGCAGGCAGACGCCGGCCTGTATCGCTTGAACATCCCCGGTCAGCATGAGGCCGCACTTGCGCTGCCTTGGGGCGGGACCTCGCATCCGGTCTGGTTCAAGCGCGACCCACGCGTGGCCAACGTCAAGGTGCTTGGGGGTGTCTTTAACAAGGCCTTGATGGAAGGCGTACCGCAAATCGTGGCGGCGGCGCTCAAGGCCACTGAAGGCATGACGGACGAACAACGCGATGCCGCATTGACGCAAACGGCATCGAGCATCATGGGCACCATGCCGCCGCGCGAAAACCCGCGCATCAACAAGTCGGTCGACTCCGTCTATGCGTCTGGCCCGCTCGGCCGCATGCACTGCGTGATCTTCGGCAACAGCAACTACAAGCAAACCGGTCTTCTGCAGGCGTTTGCTGCAGCGTCACTGCTGCAACAGGCGCCGCGGCGCGTCGGATTTGCATCGGCGTGCCAGGCCTTCGGACATCGCGAGTTGCTCGGCACCTTGCGCAGCTTCGGGCTCGTGCAGGAGCCGATCATCACACGCATGGGATAAGCCATGCGACTGGTCGACTATCTCGACAAAGGCGCACAGCTGGGCGCGAATGCGCCCTGTCTGTCCATGGGCGACACCGAACTCAGCTATGCGCAGGTGCAACGCCATAGCTGGCGCGTAGCGAAAGCGTTACAGCGCGCAGGGATCCGCCCTGGGGAGAAGGTCGCAGTGCTCTCCAGCAACGACCCGTACGCCTTCGCGACGGTGTTCGGCATCTCGCGCGCGGGCTGCGTCTGGTGCCCGATCAACCCGCGCAACGAGGCCGCGGAGAATGCGTTCGTGCTCGATGCGTTCGACTGCGCCTGCCTCGTGTTTCATGGCGGCTATGCATCCATGGTCGAACAGATGCGCGCGCAACTACCCAAGTTGCGCGCCTTCGTGTGTCTCGATCAACGTCAGCCCGATGCACCGTCAATGGCCGAGTGGCTCGAAGGTCTCGATGAGCAGCCCCTGGATATTGCGCCGCCCGACGATCTGGCCATGATCGCGGGCACAGGTGGCACGACGGGCCGGCCCAAAGGGGTGATGCTCACGGGCCGCAATCTCGAGACCATGTCAGCGCTCACGCTCATGGGCTACCCGTTCGACGGACGGCCGCGCTATCTGGCACTCGCCCCCCTCACGCATGCAGCCGGTGTGCTCTGCCTGCCGGTGATGGCACTCGGTGGACGCGTGGTCATCATGCCCAAGCCTGATCTGGCCGAATTCCTCGCCCTGATCGAGGGACACCGGATCACGCATACCTTCCTGCCGCCCACGCTGATCTACATGCTGTTGCAGCACGAAAAGCTCGCCAGCACCCGTCTCGATTCGTTGCAGTGCTTCTGGTACGGCGCCGCACCCATCGCTGCCGCACGGCTCGAAGAAGCGCTCCAGAAGATCGGACCCGTGATGGCACAGCTCTTCGGCCAGACGGAAGCGCCGATGATGATCTCGACGATGTCACCGCGCGAGCACTTCAACGCGGACGGTACGCTCGCGCGCCAACGGCTGTCTTCAGCCGGCCGCCCGGGCCCGCTGGTCCAGGTGGCGGCGATGAATGCCGACGGTGAATTGCTGCCATCAGGCGAGCGCGGCGAGATCGTCGTGCGCTCGTCGCTGGTCATGGCCGGCTACTACAAGGACCTTGCGGCCACGGCCGAGGCGTCTCGCTTCGGATGGCATCACACCGGCGATATCGGATATCTCGACGACGAGGGTTTTCTCTATATCGTTGACCGGGCAAAAGACATGATCATTACCGGTGGCTTCAACGTCTATTCCGTCGAAGTCGAAGCCGCCCTGATGCAACACCCCGATGTACAGGACAGCGCCGTGGTCGGGCTCCCCGACGACAAATGGGGTGAGCGCGTGGTCGCAGTCTTGCAGTTGCGCCCCGGGCGCTCGCTCGCCGCAGACGAGGTCATTGCCTTTGTGAAATCGCATATCGGCAGTGTGAAGGCGCCCAAGCAGGTGGAGTTCTGGCCGGATCTGCCGCGCTCGAAGGTCGGCAAGGTCATGAAGAAAGAGGTGCGCGTCATGCTGCTCGACAAGGTGAAGGACTAGACATGGACAGACGGGTCTTCGTTGCGGGCGTGGGCATGATCCCGTTCGTGAAGCCGGGCGCGAACAAGCCCTATCCCGAGATGGCGGTCGAAGCGGCACGGCTTGCGCTCGCGGATGGCGGCATCGGCTATGAGTCGATCCAGCAGGCGTATGTCGGCTTCGTCTACGGCGATTCGACGAGCGGGCAACGCGCGGTGTATGAGCTTGGCATGACCGGGATCCCGGTCATCAACGTCAACAACAATTGCTCGACGGGCTCGACAGCGCTGTTCCTCGCACGTCAGGCCATCGAGGGCGGCGCTGTTGACTGCGTGCTCGCGCTGGGTTTCGAGCAGATGAACCCTGGCGCGCTCGGCACCATCTTTAACGATCGACCCAGCCCCTTCGAGCATTTTGACGCGCAGGCGGCCGAGCTGGTCGGCATGGAGGAGCTTCCTCTCGCGCTGCGTTACTTCGGAGGCGCGGGGCTTTCGCATATGCAGAAATACGGCACGCCGCTGGAATCGTTCGCGGCGGTGCGTGCTAAGGCAAGCCGGCATGCGGCGCGCAATCCACTTGCATTACTACAGCGAGAGCTCAGCACCGAGGACGTGATGGCGGCGCCCATGCTGTGGCCCGGGGTGATGACGCGCCTCATGGCGTGTCCGCCTACCTGCGGTGCCGCTGCCGCCATCCTCGTCAGCGAAGGGTTTGCCAAGCGGCACGGACTTCGCACGGATGTCGCCATCGTTGGCCAGTCGATGACGACCGATACACCGGACACCTTCAACGACCGCGACATGATGTCGCTCGTGGGCTACGGCTTGAGCCAGACCGCCGCGCAACGCGTGTATAAAGAAGCGGGCGTCGGCCCGCAAGATCTCGACGTCGTTGAGCTGCATGACTGCTTCGCGCAAAACGAACTCATCAGCTATGAGGCGCTTGGCCTGTGTGGCGAGGGCGAGGCTGCGGCATTTATCGCCGACGGCGACAACACGTATGGCGGGCGGGTCGTGACGAATCCTTCGGGCGGACTCTTGTCCAAGGGACATCCTTTGGGCGCGACGGGTCTCGCTCAGTGCTACGAACTCACGCACCAATTGCGCGGCACGGCCGAGGCACGACAGGTCGAAGGCGCTCGGCTGGGCCTGCAACACAATCTCGGACTCGGCGGTGCGTGCGTTGTCACGCTGTATCAAGCGGTTTGAAGCAAATGTAACGAAGCGCGTTCAAGACGTCGATCGCTGGGTAAAGTCGTTTCTCGGGCGAGAGAGAGTCCTGTTGAGACGCGACATATCAGGAGACATCGATGGCGAAGTCCAGTCGAGCCTCAGGCACAGTCAAGGCGTCGGCAGCGGTGCTCGTGGAGTCGCGGCTTGCTCCGCCGCAGCTATCGACGACGCTGCTTGCACGCCCTGGCCTCTCCGCGCTCCTGCACTCCGGGCTCGGCAAGCGGCTGCTGAGCATTACGGCGCCCGCGGGCTATGGCAAGACAACCGCGCTCGCACAATTCGCCGCGCAAGCCGAAACGCTTGGCGTCACGGTCGCGTGGCTCAGTCTCGAAGAGGAAGACAACGATCCGTTGCTGTTTTTCCGGTACCTGGCATCCGCGCTGCGCCATGCCGATGCGCGCCTGGGTCGCAGCGTGCTCGCGCAGACCGCTGGCGGAAGCGTAGCGTCGACCGATGCCATCTCGGCCTCGATGCTCAGCGACCTGAGCGCAGTTGAGGGTCCACTGCTGCTCGTGCTCGACGATTTCCACCTCGTGCACGATGAAGGCCTGCATCGCCAGGTCGAATGGTTGATCGCGCACCTTCCGCCCGCCATCGGCGTGGCGATTGCGAGCCGCACGCGTCTGCCGTTGTCGCTCAGCCCGTGGCGCGTGAGAAACCAGCTGCTTGAACTCGATGCGACGCACTTCGGCCTCGCACTCGATGAGGCTGCCGCTTTTCTGGGGATCGTCAGTGGCGCGCCGCTCAATCGCGCGCAGGTGCAGGCTTTGCATAGCCGCACCGAAGGATGGATTGCCGGCCTGCAGCTCGCCTCGCTGGCTTTACGCGAGAGCGGCGACCGTAGCGCGTTTGTGCGCGACTTCTCGGGCACGGATCGCGATATCACGGACTACCTCGGCGAACATGTGCTCGACAGCCTGCAGCCCGATCTACGAGACTTTCTGCTGGATACGGCCGGTCTCGAGCGCTTCTCTGCCGAACTGTGCGATGAGGTGCTGTCACGCACCGATAGTCGCGCCATGCTTGCGGAAGTGCAGGCGCGCAATCTCTTTCTTTCCGGTCTCGATCGCACTCGAACGTGGTTCCGCTATCACCATTTGTTTGCCGACTACCTTCGTGGCCGCAGCCGGGAACGTCCTGCCGATGTAAGTCGTGCCATCAGTCTGCGTGCAAGTTCGTGGTTCCAGCGGCATGGCTTGTTGCGCGAAGCCATACGCTACGCGTTCGACGGGCTCGACTTCGAGCGGGCGGCCGACCTGGTCGCCGAGTTCTCGGCCGAGCTGGTCCAGCATCGCGGCGAACATGCGACGTTGCTGGGCTGGCTTGCGCGCCTGCCACAGCACCTCGTCTATGCGCGCCCCAAGATTCGTGTGGGTCACGCATGGTCACTGGCCATGACGCGTCGTTACGCCGAGGCCGAGCACGAGCTACGCGCGCTGGAACACGCCTGCCAGGAAAGCGGCGAGGACGAGCTGCGCTATATGGTCGAAATGATCCGATGCGTGTACTGGGCGCATGTCGGCGAACCGTTGCAGGCCAAAGCGGGCAGCGAGACCTGGCTCAAGTCGTGGCCTCGCGCCGATGCGTTTTGCACGGGCGTTGTCGCCAATGTGCTTGCGAGCGCGTGCTGTGCGACCGATGCGTTCGAGCAGGGCGATAAGGCACTCGCGATTGCGCGGCGCTCTTTCAGCGAGACACAGGCGGACTACGGACTTGCGTGGGCCGCGGCATTAGCGGCCATGCTCGCCATTCGTCGTGGTGACTACGACGACGCGCTAAAGCAGGCCCGCGCAGGCATTGTGGTCGTAGAGCGCAGTCTCGGCGTCGCGTCATACGCAGGCTCGATGCTCGCGTTGCTCGCGGCCGAGATTTGCTACGAGCAGAGCAATCTCTCGGGTGCGAAGGCCTTTCTGGACATCGGATTGCCTTTCGTCGACGACCACGGTCTGATCGAGATGACGACCGCGGGCTACCTGACGCGTGCGCGGCTGCTGTATCTCGCCGGCGATAGTGCGCTTGCCGATACCTGCCTGCTGGAAGGCGAATCGCTCGGTCACCGGCTCAGGTTGCCGCGGCTCGCATTGATCCTGTCTGCAGAACGCTGCGCACTGCGCTTGCGCGCAGGCTTGATCGAAGAGGCGCACAAGCTCGCGCGTTCCTATGGGTTGATGGGATACGGAGCCAGCCCGCCCGAGCAACCTGTATCGAATGCGGAAGACAGCGTGCGGCTGGTTCAGTTGCGCTTGAAGATGTCGGTCGCGTCGGGAAATACGGGAAGCCTGACGGGTGCGTTCAATGACGCCTTGCGACAGGCTTCACGCGACGATCATCGCGCACAGGTGGCACGCGTCCTGGTGCTCAAGGCCGTGCACCATTACCGCATGCAGGACAGCGCGCAGGCATTGCGCATGCTCGACGAAGCCCTGGACCATGCCGCTCGCTGCGGCCTCGTGCATAGCGTGATTGACAGTGATCCGGTGGTGCTGGAAATGATTGAAGCCATCCACGTCAATCGAGGCAATCGTCAGCTCGAAGGTCGTGGCCTCGCACCGGACGCCTACTTGCAGAGATTGTTGACGGCCGGCGGCAGAACGCTTTCAGCGAGCGCAGCCCCGACTTTGAGCGCAAGTGCGGACACGACTGCTATCGAACGCCTCACAGAGCGCGAGCTCAAGATACTTCGGCTTCTCAAAGCAGGGCTTGGCAACCGAGAACTCGCCCAAAGTCTCTTCGTGTCGGAGGCGACCGTGAAGTGGCATCTGCACAATATCTTCACCAAGCTAGGCGTGAAGAACCGCACGAGCGCATTGGCGAGGGCTCAGCAGAATTCGTTGCTTTGAAGCATTCAGCGCAACGCTCCGCACATCGCGTGCGGCTCACTTGTTGAGAATGGGCTTACGTCTGAACGCCGTCGGGTCCACGCCATACATGGTGTGAAATGCCTGGGAGAAATTGCTTCGGCTCGAAAATCCAATCGAATTGGCGACTTCTGCCACGGGTATCGAAGTGGTCGCCAGCAACTCCGCCGCCTTTCGCAAGCGCACGACGCGCAACATGGCCATCGGCGACTGACCGAACGCCTTCATAAACTGCGCCGCAAACGCAGAACGGCTCATCCCCGCGATATCGGCCAGTCGCTCCACCGACAAAGGCGACGCCGGGCGCTCAAAGATCGCCTCGAGTGCGCCGGTGAGGCGTTTGTCTGCAAAGCCTGCTGCCCATGGCAGATCGGTGCCTTCGTTCTCGATCTGCCATCGCATGACCATGATCAAGCACTGCTTGAGCAATGCCTCAACCAGTGTTCGTGAGCCGAGCCCCGGGCGCGCGCATTCCGCGAGCAAAAGCACAAACTGATTCTTCAAGCCTGAATCGCCGTCAAACTGCGCGATCAGCGGCCGACGCATCGTCCCAAACGGATCACTTCCGCTGCTCATATCGAGCTTCAGCTCGCCGCACGCGGTCGCGACGCCGGCCTTCCCTTCACCCGACAGGACCGTAGGCACGGTTTCTCGCGCGGGCCAATCACTGAGTCGCCCATGCCTCGTCTCACCCTCAGGCAAAGGGCGATCACTCTCGATTCGGTAACCAGTTCCGGGCGGTAACAGCACAAAGCTGTGCGGGCTCAGCGGCACGCGTTCGCCCTCCTGTGTCACCAACGCGCCACTGCCTTCCATGCAGTAGTGAAGACTCGCCGTCGCACACGGATCGAACCGCGCGCTCCAGCCATCGCGGATGTCGCAGAGCGTGAAATTGGCGACGCCGATATCCAGCGCGGACAGGAATCGCTCGACGACGGAGGGGCCAAACAGGACAGGATTTTCCATGGACGAATTCGCACCAAGTCGAGACCACATGGAACATGACTCTCTCTACTATGAACTCGTTGGCCCTTTAAACACCGGAGAAAATCATGTTCGATATGAAGCATCTTACTCGCCTGAAGCATCTGGACGAAAACGCACCTGAAACGATGAAGGCCTTTTGGGCATTTGATAAGGCCGTGTTCTCTGAAGGCGCTTTGACCGTGCAACAAAAGCAGTTGATCGCCGTGGCGGTCGCGTTGACCACGCAGTGCCCGTACTGCATCGAGCTGCACACGAAGGCGGCTCGCGATGCGGGCGCGACCGACGAGCAGCTTTCGGAAACCGCACTGGTGGCGGCGGCGATCCGCGCAGGCGGCGCGGTGACGCACGCCTCGCATCTGTTCCGCGGCTAAGTTCATTCGAGAGCCCCGGTGGCTCCGGGCTCTCGATCGAACCGACGTTGGATCGATGCTGGATCGATGGCGGAAGCGCCACCCCTGGGCGGCGTTGTGCTGGACGCGTCAGGAAGCGATAGCGCCATAGAAAACGCCGGAGTTAGTCGCTCCGGCGTTTGCGTTGCTGCAACGAAGGAATGCGCGCTACGCATTACCCCGTCACGGTCGTCGCGCGCTCTTCATCGACCATCGAGGTTTCGAATTGCGTGAACTCCGTGCTGCTCACCACGCGATTGTGATTGGTGTCCATCAGACTCAGCAGCATCTGGGATGTCTGGCTTGACGGGTCACTCGAGATATTGCCGAGTGCATGAAGCATCTGGGCATTCGAAACGGTTCCGGTTTCATTTCCGCCGAGCAGCGAGAAGAGCTGGTCCGCTTGCGCCTGCGTCCCGCCGAACTTCTCGATCAGCGAGTCGAACGTCGATTGCGACAACGTATCGCTGCCCGACTGTCCTGACGCCTGAAGCGCTTTCATCAGGTCCTGCTGATACGTGGGAGACGACGGGTTCAGGCCCAAAGGCAGATTCAGACCCGCGATAGGCTGAACCGTCACGGTGACGCCTGCTGCGGCGAGCCCGGACAGCCCTTGTGCATCTGCACCCAAGGCAACGGTCGACGTCGATCCGGAACTCGAAGCGCCCGTCGCGCCTGATGTGCTCGTGGTACTCGCCCCGGAGCTCGATGTCGAAGGCGCGCTTGCGGCGGCTTGTTCGGCCGCATTTTCGCGTGCCTGTTGAACCTCGCGCGTACGCTCGGCCAGCGCTGCGGCGAACCCGCCGCCGTCCGTATCGCTCGTTGCACCACCCGCGTTCTGCTTGTCACGGTAAAGGTTCGCACCAAACAACCCATTGATCGACATTGCATGCTCCGGACATTGAAGAATGGCTGCATTGTCTTGGATCGCATTCGGCGCAATCGATCGAACAGATGAGTACGGCTTTTTCAATTCCGCGGATTGAGGATCCGATCAGGTCAAACGCGTTTGCGCGTCGGATATCTCTGCCGCGATGCGTGAGCCCCCATGACCTGGACGCGTTGAACTAAAACACCCGCGAAACGACAGGCTTGACTCCGTGTGTGTGACACGCGGGTCCATGGGTTTTGGAGCTGCGTGTCACCCAGTCGCGCCGCAAAGGGCGCGACCGCCGCAATCACACGAACGTGTTGGTCAACGCGCCAAGCCCGGTGATCCGGATCTCTACGATATCGCCCGACGCCAGAAAACGCGGAGGCTTCATGCCGATGCCTACACCCGCCGGCGTACCCGTCGAGATGATGTCGCCCGGCATCAGCCGCATGCCGGACGACAAGGTTGCGATCAGCGTCGGGATGTCGAAAATCAGATCGCGTGTATTCGCGTTCTGGCGCAGTTCGCCATTCACATACGTCTCGAGCGTCAGATTGGTGGCCTCCACCTCATCCGCCGTCACGAGCCAGGGTCCCATCGGACAGAACGTGTCGAGCGCCTTGCCAAGGAACCATTGCTTGTGATTTTTCTGCCGGTCGCGCGCGGTCACGTCATTGATGATCGTGTAGCCCCAGACGTGTTGAAACGCGCTCTCTTTGGAAATGTGACTTCCTTCACGTCCGATGACGACGCCCAGTTCGCCTTCGTAATCCACCGCCGATGTCACGTCCGGATGCAGATCGACCTGTTCGCCTGTTGCGATGACGCTTGTCCACGGCTTGGTGAACACGGCCGGGTACTCATCGATTTCCGCGCCCGCAACGGCACCGGCTTCATATCCGCTTCGCGCGAACTCGCGTGCATGTTCCCGATAGTTCTTACCGACGCAGAAAATGTTTCTTTGCGGTCGCGCAAGCGGCGCTTTCAGCCGGATGTCCCTGACATCGAGCGTGCGGACAGCCGGAATCGAGCCAACCTCTTCGGGCTGGCCACGTCCGATGACGTCGAGCATGTCCTTCGCCTGAAGGACTGAAACACGCGTCTCCCCGGCTTCGAGAATGCCTACGCCCTCGACACCCTCATGCTCAAAGCTTACCAACTTCATAGTGTTCTCTCGTCTTTCTTAGCGTTAGTCTTGTGTGGCGTTCCGCTTCAAGTGCGCCACTCTTTCGGAGCGTAATGCATGATGCCGCTTCCAAACGACCAATCCTCGCGTTCGACGCTCACGAGATTGATAAAGACGTCCTGCTTTCGCAGGCCTGTCTTGCTATGGATCGTCTCGGCCACAGCCTTGTAAAACGCCTTCTTGACGTCGATGGAGCGGCCCGCGTTCCACGTTACCTGAATAAAAACGAAGTTGGGCGTGTAGGTCTCGCCCAGATAGCCTTCGCTCGGATACACAAGACTATCGCGATCGTGCCTTGTAATGATTTGGAATTTGTCGTGCGGCGGAGCATTGGCAAATTCAAACATGGCGTCATAAACAGCGTCGCTGATTGCCTGCACGGCTGGCGCGGGAATGTCCTTGGAAAGATCGATGCGGACGAATGGCATGGTTAAGCACTCCGGGGTGGGGTATGAGACACAGGTTGCACGGTCGAGCGTCCGTCGCATTGCCAGGACAAGCGAGCCGTTCCATTTGCTTGTAGAGTAGAGTCAAGTCACACTCGCAACAAGCGCATAATTCTCATGTCTTTCATGAGATACCAGCATGAACATCAACGACCTCAGAGCGTTCGTTGCAGTCGTCAAATCCAACTCGTTGACGCGCGCGGCCGAGACGCTGTTTCTGACCCAGTCAGCCGTCTCGCGACGCATTCAGCATCTTGAGGAGTCGCTCGGCGCGGAACTCTTCGACCGCGCGACCAAGCCGCCGAGGGTGACAGCGCTCGCGCATCGTGTGTACGCGCTCGCCGTGCCGCTGCTGCAAGGGGTCGATCGTCTCGTGGATGTCACGCGAGAAGACGCACCACCGACAGGGTTGTTCCGCATCGGCCTCACGCGTGTCGTATCCGACATCGCACTATTCGACGCGGTACTGAAGCTCAAGGATGCGTTCCCCGACCTCGAGGTGCAGTCGACCAATGATTGGGGGCCACAACTGTTTGCCCAGCTCGAGAACGGCGCGCTCGACGCAGCGACGCTCATGTTGCCCGCGGTGGCAGTCCCGCCAGCAAGCGTGAGCGCGAGACGCATCGCGACGCTTGAGGTGATGGTGGTGCAAAGTGCTCGCAAACCCTTGGTTCCAGAACGCGCGACGCTGGGCCAGCTCGCCAAACAGGGTTGGATCCTGAACCCTGAAGGGTGCGGCTATCGCGCGGCGCTCGAACATGCGTTCGACATGAAGGGGCAACCGCTGCGCCTGAGCGTGGACACACATGGCACGGACACGCAACTTCGACTGATCGCGGCGGGGCTGGGGCTCGGCCTCGTGCCGAAGTCGGTGCTCAACGCGAGCCCGCTGCACGACGATCTTGCCGTCGTCGATACCCGAGGGTTTTCCTTGAATCTCGCCGTGTGGCTGGCGCATGGGAACCACATGGGGAATCTCCGCGGCGCTGTCGAGGTGTTAGAGGGCGCGCTACTTGAAGCCTTCGCGTCGTCGAGCAGGTAGTAACCCGATACCCGAATGTAGATTGCATGGTTTGCAACGCAAACTGTTTACTTCGTCACACTAAAGAATCTCGCGAACGCGTCGTAAAGGAAGATGCAGCACTGGGTTTCTCTGCGGTGTGTGCTGCTCGCACACACAGTGCAGGGAGATTGGATCCACCCCGCCTTTACGGAGTCTGAATATGGGGGCACTGTTCGCATCGGACCGTTCGGTCATAGACATGCTGAACGAATATATCTTTCCGAAATCGGAGCACAACGTCAGTGTCGTAGAGATCGTGACGATGAACTACAAACTCATCGGCCGGTCAGCAGTCGAGAAGTTGATTCGTGACCTTCGCATGCATCGCGTCCAGGAATTTCAGTTGCGTGATACGAAGGGAACGGCACGATTTGTCGTCAACTACTTTGGCGATTGAGCTCTAGCTCGCAATACCGTTACTTTGAGCGCGCGCAGACTGCGTGACAGATTTGGCACCTTCAAAGTAACGGTTCTATTGCGCAATCGTGCGACGTAGAACCGACGAACGCCCGCGATACGAATCGCATCGGCATGTTCGGGCACAACACGCCACGCGCCATGCGAGGCCTAGGGAAGGACAAGGAGCGATGCCGTCTCCCGCACACGCTCAATCTGCTTTGCGAGAGCCTGACTAAAACTCTGCACCGCCGGCGACGCCGAGCGACCACGACGCCAGCGCAGCGCTGCCGCACGCTTCAGTCCACCATGCGCGATCGCGCGCACCACCACACGTTTGTGATCCCGCACAGCCAGTCCACTCGCGACGGTGGCCAGTTCACTCGCTTCAGCAAGACGCATCAGAGAGTCGACATTTGCCGCTTCGACGCGCACGTCCAGGGCGCAGCTCTCAGCGGCAAAAACGCGATCGATCTGTCGTCGCATCGCGAAGTCACGATTCAACAGGGCAAGCGGTTGGCGTGCGACTTCAGCAAGCGTCGCTCGGTGACTTAACCGCGTGTTTCTCCGCCGGCGTTGAATGAGCATCAGCGTCTCTTCGAACAGGGGTCGTTGCTCAATCCTGTCGTTCGAAAGCAGCGAGAAGGCGACGCCGACATCAAGGTCTCCCGACAACAAAGCGACATCGATCGCAGGCGCAGGAATCTCCACCACTTCAATGCGCAGCTGCGGATGCTGTGCGATCAACTCCGTGACAGCCGGAATCACCAGTGCGCGCGCGTATGTATCGATGGCGCCTACACGCAACGAACCGCGCACTTCAGTCGCGCGTGCCTGCAGCGAGGTCAAGGCGAAGTCGAGCTGATCCAGTGCAGGCTCGATGTCCCGGAACAGATGTTCGCCGGCAGACGTCAGTGCAATCCCCCTGCCGACCCGGTCGAATAACTGGGCATCGAGCAGATTCGCCAACTCGCGCAAGTGCTGCGACAACGCGGGCTGCGTCAGATGCAAGGCGTTCGCCGCGCGCGTCGCGCTGCCCAGCTTGGCCGTTGCTACAAAGCTACGCAGGAGCCTGAGATCGATCGCAGACGGATTCATAAGCCACCGTAATATATTCAGTCGAGAAACATAATTTTACAGAATCAATCCCGCGGCGTTCAATGGGCTCATCGCGGATCGCTTTCCGCCAGACCGCAGGTGCACGGCCATGCCTCACATCCAGATTGAAGCGACCCCGGAAATCGCAAAGCTCCTCGATTTCAGCGCCATGCTGAAGTCCATCCACCATGAACTCGACGCGCTCGGCTATGGACGCCGAGACGACTTCAAGAGTCGCGTTCACATCACGAATCAGGCACTCGCTGGCGATGACCCGCAAGGACAATTCGTCGTGGCCCGATTGATCATGACCAATCCGCGTCCGGCGTCCATGCAACGCGATATGGCGCGCGTGATTCACGACACCTTGCGCGCCGGGATCGAAGCGCACCAACCGTCGTTCTGGTGGCAGTGCTGCGTGCTGATCGAAATGTTCGACGCGTCGTCTTACTTCAAGACCGACTCGCACATGCTCGCGGCGGCGACGCTGGCTCGCTAGCGGGCGAGGCAGCACGGCGCCCCGGTTCGTTGGAACTTAAAAAAGAGCAGATCGACGGAGACACAGGTGAACTCACATATCGGCCCCGACGCCGCGATCGCGCAAGACACAGCGTCCGGCGATCGCATGGCGCTCTTTCATGCGAACGCATCGGCTCCCGATGTCGCCGATGATCGCGCCGCGCTCGACAACGTCTATCGCCGCGTCGCCTGGCGAATCATGCCCATATTGCTTGCCGCGCAGGTCATGGCATTCCTCGATCGCGTCAATATCGGCACCGCGAAATTGCAGATGGCTTCTGACTTGCACTTGAGCGCGACGGCGTACGGCTTCGGCGCAGGTGTGTTCTTTATCGGCTATTTCGTGTTCGAAGTGCCGAGCAATCTGCTGTTGCACAAGCTGGGCGCAAGGGCCTGGATCGCGCGCATCATGATTTCGTGGGGTGTCGTGTCGGCCGCGACCATGTTCGTCCATTCGACGAACGGCTTCTACGTACAACGCTTTTTGCTCGGGCTCACCGAGGCTGGCTTCTTTCCGGGGATCATTCTCTATCTCACCTACTGGTTTCCGGACCACCGCCGTGGTCGCATGACCACGCTGTTCATGACGGCCACCGCTGTCTCCGGCATCGTGAGCGGCCCGCTGTCGGCCTGGATCCTCCACGCGCTGGACGGCTACCTGAGCCTTGAGGGATGGCGCTGGATGTTCCTGATCGAAGCAGTGCCGGCGATTGTCATCGGGTTAGTCGTGGCCGTCGCACTGCCTGCGGGTCCGAACGAGGCGCGCTGGCTCGACGCATCCGAGCGCAGCTTGCTGGAGCGTGAGATCGGGTCCGGGCAAAGCCGTGCCGCTCAGAAGCACGGGCACACCCTTAAGGCACTCGCAAACCCTGCTGTGCTGTCGTTTTCCGCCATCTACTTTTTGCTGCTCGCCGGTCTCTACGGTGTGAGCTTCTGGCTGCCGACGGTGATTCAGTCAGCCGGAGTGTCGAGCACTGTGACCAACGGATGGATCACCGTCGTGCCGTATGCGAGCGCAGCGGTCGCGATGAACATCGTCGCACGCATCGCGGATCGCACACGCCAATGGGCTCGAGCGGTTGGTCTAAGTGCGCTCGTCGCGTGTGTCGCGTTCATCCTCAGTGCCGTCTACGCGTCGAATCTTGTCATCGCCGTCCTCACACTGTCCGTGGCGTGCGCCGGCATCCTTTCCGCTCTGCCGTTGTTCTGGAACCTGCCGACCGCGCGTCTGAGCGGCGTTGCGGCCGCTGCAGGCATCGCACTGATCAATTCGATCGGCAATCTCGCCGGATTCGTCAGTCCGTTTGCGATCGGATGGATCACGGACATTACGCATCACGCAAGCATCGGTGTGGGTGTGTTGGGAGTCGCCGCGCTGATCGCCGGGGTTTTGACACTCCAATTCGATCGTCGGCAACGCCGCCTTGCGCCGACTACGGCCGACTGAAGCCGCTGTAGGTGCGGTCCTCGCTGCGTGACTTTGCCGCCTGACCCTGCCGCGGCCCGAGTGACCCGCACGTGCTCTTTCAATCCGAACGTCCGGCGGAGCGCCTACCGGACATCCTTCATCAAGAGACCTCCATGCCGACACAAGCAGAGAACATGACCGCCTGCGACCGCGAAGACGGAATTCACCTCGACCGACGTACGTTTCTTGCGCGTGCCGGTGCGGGCGCCCTGGCAACAGGCGCAGTCCTCGCGTCTGCAGGCGCTGCCGCCCAGACAGCAACTGGCACGGGAGCAGGGGCATCGGTCTCGGTTCAGGCCGTCTCCGGCGCCCAGAACGGGCAATTCTGGCCGAATGGCGCGCGTCTCGTGATTTCGATCTCGATGCAATTCGAAGCCGGCGGCCAACCGCCTAAAGGGACCGACAGCCCATTTCCCAAAGTCGACTTTCCTGCCAGCGTTCCTGCCGACCTGGCCACCAACACGTGGTTCGCCTATGGCTACCGTGAAGGCATTCCGCGCATGCTCGACCTCTGGGACCGGCACGGCGTCAAAGTCACGTCGCATATGATCGGCGAAGCCGCCAAACGACATCCCGAGCTTGCAAAGGAGATCGTTGCACGCGGGCATGAGGCCGCCGGCCACGGACCGCGCTGGAGTTCTGAATACGCGATGACGCGCGCTGAAGAGCGTCAATTTCTCGAGCAGGCGGCGAGCATGGTTCAGGACGTGACGGGCCAACGCCCTGTCGGCTACAACTGCAATTGGCTGCGACGCGGTCCGAACACGCTGTCGCTGCTCCAGGAACTGGGCTACACGTACCACATCGACGACCTGAGCCGCGACGAGCCGTTCATCGAAAAGGTCAACGGCAAGGACTTTGTGGTCGTGCCTTATACCCTGCGCAACAACGATATTCTGCTGATTGAAGGCCGCAATTATTCGCCTTCGAAATTCCTTGAACAGATCAAGCTCGACTTCGATCAGCTGTATGACGAGGCCGGTTCGCGTCGACGCATGATGTCCATCAGCGCGCACGACCGGATCAGCGGTTCGCCGCAGATGGTTCGCGTCTGGGAGGAATTTCTCGTCTATGCGAAGAGCAAGACCGGTGTCGCGTTCATGCGTAAGGATGAGATTGCGAAGTATGTGCTGGGTAGTCCGCTGACGCTGAGGGAGTCGGAAACGATCTGATCGAGGTCACCCGCGCAGAGAGGCCTGACGGCGTCAAATGTCGGGGCCTTCGGAGACGTGGACGGCGGCGTGATGACCGGCCGCAATAGAGTCATCGCCGCCAGGTACCTCGCACACGCTAAGGTTTTGGAGGATTCAGCGTTACTTAAGCACGCGTGAATCAAGCTATGAACTGTCATGAACTTATGCGGACACGCCGACGCGTTTCAACCTCGTCGGCGCCACGCCGTTCCATAGCCTTCTTCAACGTGATGACTGAATCCTCCAATCGATCGGACGTCTGGTCCGAGTGGCTCCTGAACCTGCGTCACGCCGGTGATCTTGAGCAAAACAAGATCGTGCGCGAGGCGACGCTCGAAGTCGCTGACCGCGTGCTCGATGCGGCTAAGCTGACGCCCGCTTCCACGCTCCTGGACGTGGGCACGGGCGATGGACTCGTTGCCCTTCGCGCCATCGAGCGCATGGGCCCGGATCTGAAGGTTGTGATGACCGATGTCTCGGCACCGTTGCTCGATCATGTCCGCAGACTCGCGACAGAACGAGGATGGATCGATCAATGCCAGTTCATCCAGTGCCGGTCCAGCGACATGCCCGGCGTTGCTGACACAAGCGTTGATGTCGTTACGACGCGCGCGGTGCTCGCCTATGAAGAGCACAAGCCGAAAGCGTTGGCCGAGATCTTCCGTGTGCTGAAGCCCGGCGGCACGTTGTCGATCGCCGAGCCCGTCCTGATCGACGAAGCGCTTGCGACGAGTGCAATGCGACAGGCACTTCAGCAACATGCCGGCGTTCCGCCTGCCGACCCGCTGTTGCCCCTGGTTCACAAGTGGAAGTCCGCGCAATTCCCAGACACCCTGGAAGCGATCGCCGCGAGCCCGCTCACGAACTACAACGAGCGCAGCCTTGTTCAGATGGTGATGAACGCGAATTTCGTGGACGTCGACATGCAGCTGAGCATCCGGACCATGCCGTCGGTATTTACCTCGTGGGACACGTTCGTCGGCAGTTCACCGCACCCGCTCGCCCCCTCACTCACGCATATCCTCGCAACGAAGTTCACGCCGGATGAGCGTGCCTTGTTCGAGCGCATGTTAAGACCCGTCGTCGAGGCGGGACCCAATGTCGGTCTTGAGCGTGTCATTTACTTGACGGCGCGAAAGCCTGCTTAGTCGAACCGCTGAATCAAGCTGCCTAGTCGAACCGCCTGGTCGAACCGTTCAATCAAGCCGCTGAATCAAGCCGCTTAGTCGGACCGCTTAGTCGAACCACTCAATCGAGCCGCTGAATCGAACCGATTCGCCTGACCACCCATTCGAACGCGTCGAAGCCGCAGCACAATCGCCAGCAATTAAGGGGCCGTTAAGATTCGCAATGGGACACTTGCGGGCATGGCTTCCAATTTATCCGTGCCCCAAGAGTCCCTGCTGCCGTCCTGGCCGCATCACAGCCGCAAGTGGCTCGCCGAGCTATACATTCATCGCATGTTCGACGGCGATGAACGCGCCATGACGCTGATCGGATCGCATGGTTCGGGTAAAACCGCATTTCTTCTCCACGACTTGCTGCCTTCGCTACGGCAACACGGCACTCAATTCGCCTATGTCGACTGTCGCGCGCTCGCGACGCAGACGTCCGACAATGCAAGCGCCACCCCCGACGATGCGGGCTCGGGTGTACAGAAAGAAGCCAATAGCCCACGTGCCTGGGACACGGTCTGGCGTTCCGGACTTTTCGTCTCGCAACGCGTGAATCATCCGGAAGCGATGTTGCACTCGACAGAGTCGTCTCACACGCGCCTCGTCCGCCTCGGACAGGTGGCGCAGACGTTGATCGAGCGTTTTGCCGATGCGGACTTACCGCTCGTCCTCGTGTACGACGACGTTCACGAACTGACTCCCGCCAAAGGCGTCATCCTCGCGCAAGCGCTGCGAGCCCTGACGCGCGGACGCAGCGCGTTCACAGGGTGTCTGCTGACCAGCGCCGTGCGCCGCCTGTGGGCGGATCGAAGTGCGGCCAATGACGCTACGCTCCCTTTGCGCGAACCTCATGTGCTGCCCCCTCTCGGTCACGACTTCCTTGAGCAGGTGGCGGACTGGTTAAAGACACGTGCCCTGGGCTGCGCGAGCAACGCGATTGAGCTGGATGTGACCTGGCGCGCCGTAGGACGATCGCCCCGCTTGTTTCGCGATGTCCTCGGCTCGGTATTGCGCGGAGACCACGATGATCTCGCCGCTGCTGCTGAGAGCGTGCGTTCAAACGCCCTCTCAAAGGGGCTCGCGAAACTTGAGGAGTTCAGGCTGTCCAGCCTTCAGGCAGTTTTGCTGCGTGAGGTCTGGCTTGCGCGTACGGAGTTTTATGGCGCTGAACATCGCGAAACCTTTGCCCGGCTCGCTAATATGGCCGATGTCTCCAAGACAGACGTACAGGGCGGACTCAAACGGCTGGAGCGGCGCGGTCTTGTCTGCCGGGAGGAAAACAGCCGCTATGAGCTGTGTTCGCTGGACGTCGAGGAACTGATGAATCTGGATAAAATCCAGCATCGTGCCGAGATGCGTGAGCATTCACTCGGCGCAGACGAAGCCACGGAAGATCCTCGTTCGATCCAGACATGAATGCACCCCTCTACGCAGGAGACCTCGTACCTGCGCACGCACTCTCCGAATCGGAACCGCAGCAGCCCGCGGCGTCCGATACGGCCACGGGCGCGTCGTTCATATCGAGCCCGCGAAGCGGCCTTGTCTGGCTGGGCAACGCAGGAATCGGAAAGTCGACTGCACTGGTACAACGCTGGTTTCGCCTGCATCGTGATCTTTCGCTTTGCGACGACACCTCGGTTTTGCTGACCGCTTCGGCACGCTCGCGCGATGCCCTGGAAGCGTTGCTACGCATCGCAACGAGCGATGCGGCAGGATCTTCCGGCTTGAAGGTGCCGACGGCGCGTTGCCTGACGTTCTCGTCGCTCGCGCACGAACTTGCCGCGCCGTTTATCGATGCGGGCGCGGAGTTGCTCGACGCACCGGGTTCGGTCGCAGACTCAGCAACAGGCGGCCTCACGCCTCGCCAACGCTCGCTTGCCGATCAGGCCTTCGATGCGTGCGCGCAAGCGCATCCCGACTTCGTCCGTACGCTGATGACGCTGCTGCTCGGTCTGTCGGTGACCACGCCGAAAGCAACCGACGACCCCGAAGTGATTGAGGCCCACGCGCGCCTTCGTGCGGTATCGCGAATCGATGCGGCTTATACGAAGCGCATCGAAGACGACTGGGAGGAAACCGGCCTGTGGCCGGTTCGCGGCGTCGAGACGACGAACCGGCACGGGGCGCCCTACACGCTGTTCGTCGACGGATACATGTTCCTCGCGAACGGCTACGTGCGCGATCTGGATCTGCATATCGTTCTCGGTGCCCGTAGCGTGATTAGAGATCAGACTCTGCAGGCGCCGCAAGGCGATCTGTGGTCCTTGAGTCAACTCACATGGACGAAATCGCGCCTCTTGCTCGGAGGCAGCAAGGCGCGCGTGCGCGTGATTTCCACGGTCGCAGAACTCAGGCAACTCGCCGCGCAAATCGGATACCTTCGAATCCCGGCTACATCCACGCGATTGCGCTTCCTCATGCCGTGGCCGACGGCGTCCGACTGGATACCCGTCGCAGAAGCGTTGTTCCTGATCGGACAGCAAGTCGAACGTCATGGCGCAGACCCGCGATCCAGTGAGGCCACCGCCGCGCGCCTCCATATCGATCCGCCGCTCGCGAAAGCCTCAAGCCTCTTCTACGAATCGCTGTACGCTGCGTTCGACGCCGCGAAGGTTGAAACAATGGGCCGGATTCGCGTCAAGTTACTCGAAGCGAACGGTTGGCTCTCGCGCTTGCCACTACGTGCGCTTGAGCGCATGCAGCATGTCTTTATCGACGATATCCAGGCTGCCACGGACGTGGATCTGCAACTCGTGCTCGCAGCACACTCGCGGCTCGCAGCCGAGGGCGAACACAGCCACGCACCTTCGCTGTCCGGCACCGGCGATCCGCGGCAGCAGCTACGCCCTGGCATGCCATCAGCACAGGTCCTGGCCGGGCTCGTCGCACGGGCCGGTGTGTCGATCATCCACAACGTCGACGCGCCGAACAGGAGGTCGCCGACCGCCATTCGACAATGTGCTGAGCTGCTGATCGGATCCGCCCCAACATCTCGCGACAAAAACTCGCGGGCTATGCGCGCCTCCGGCGCGCAGGCCACGAATCTGCGTGCGAGTCCCATGATCCTCGTCCAGCGCTTCGACGATGGAGACGTACCGGGGCTCGTCCGGCATGTGCTCGACACCATGCCGCCCACCGCACGGCTACTGATCATTGCACTCAACGCAGCGGACTCGGCCTTCGCCACCGCCTTAAGCGCCTTCGCGCTTTCGACCGAGGCCCGCTTGCAGATCGAACGCGCAGACGCAGTCATCGGGTCGGACTCGGAGTATGTCCTGATCATTGGAGACATGCCTCGCAATCCGATCCTCCAGTCATCGGAAAACATCGACACGCTCGCTCGTCATGCGGCCTACACAGCCATGACACGAGCGCGTGAAGTCTGTATCTGGTTAACCCGGAAATTTACCCACGGGACAGCGAACACTTTGGCGAATGCGTCGGCACCGGTGCTGAGGTGCGATATGGCTCAGCTCATAGGTATGTTCAAGACAAAATAGATACTGGTATTTAAATCACATCACCACGCAAATACCACCTAAGGATTCCTTAACCTTAAATCGATGAAATAATAATTTTTTTGAAGGAAATTCGAAATCCATTCTAAAGCTACGAATGTCGACTCCGTTAACGGGCTCATCGGCAAATGAAACAGTGGTCATTTCATTTCGTCGATCGACTTGCACTCGCGTGCATCTTTTCCTGGAAAATGGAGCTGCTTCATGGCATCGATCATCAACACGAACATCCTGTCGCAGATCGCTCAGAACAACCTGACGAACTCGCAAGCCAGCCTGACTTCGGCTGTCACGCGTCTGTCGTCCGGCCTGAAGATCAACAGCGCGGCGGATGATGCTGCAGGCCTCGCGATCTCGGATCGCATGTCCTCGCAGATCAACGGCTTGACGGCCGCACAGCAAAACGCAACGAACGGTATCTCGCTCGCGCAAACGGCCGGTTCCGCTCTGTCGCAAATCACGTCGAACCTGCAACGTATCCGCCAGCTGGCCGTGCAAGCTTCGAACTCGACCTATTCGTCGACCGACCGTCAGTCGATGAATCAGGAAGTTCAGCAACGCCTCTCGGAAATCAACCGTATCGCGTCGCAAACGCAATACAACGGCTTGAACCTTCTCGACGGCTCGTTCGGCGTCGCGAACTTCCAGGTTGGCGCAAACGCTGGCCAGACGATCAGCGTGAACCTGTCGTCGAGCGTGAAGACCTCGCAAATCGGTCAAACGTCGGAAACGACGCTGCAAATCGGTTCGGCTTCGGGTCAAAACCTGGCGTCCGGTTCGCTCGCCATTCAGCTCGGTGGCGGCGCAACGTACGCAATCGGCACGGCAACGGCCGGAAGCGGTCAAGGCCAGGCAGCTGACTCGGCCTACGCAGCAGCTTCGGCGATCAACTCGTCGGACATCTCGGGCCTGAGCGTCACGGCAACGAACACGCAGAACATCACGCTCGCAGCATCGGTGTCGACGGCAACGACGATCAACATCAATGGCACGGACGTGTACAGCGCAGGCGTCGGCGCCCTGTCGGTCGGTAACCTGATCAACGGCATCAACGCGCAATCGGCTTCGACCGGTGTGACGGCTTCGCAAAACGCAGACGGTTCGCTGGCCCTGACGGCAGCGGATGGCCGCAACATCGCCATCACCGATTCGTCGGGCGCCAATGCGATCACGACGGGTGGCGCAGCGATCACGTCGACGGCGAAGACGCTCTACGGCACGATCACGCTGTCGTCGAGCAGCACGATCGGTCTGTCGGGCACGGACGCAACGACGCTGTCGAGCGGCACGAACCTGCAATCGACGGGCCGCGCAGTCAACTCGTCGGCTTCGCTGTCGGGCACGACCGCAACGAGCTTCACGCTGAACGGCACGGTCGTCACGACGGGCACGACGTGGAACGCATCGGACCTGGCTGCAGCCATCAACGCAGCGCACGTCACGAACGTTGTCGCTTCGGCAGACTCGAGCGGTCACCTGCAACTCGAATCGTTCTCGAACGCCGGCATCACCCTGTCGGGCAGCAGCGCAGTCGCATCGGACGCAGGCCTGTCGACGACGGCACAAACGACGATCTTCACGGCATCGGCTGGCAACAGCAGCCTGGCCACCGCCGACGTTCTGACGGTCGCTGACGCACAGAAGACGTTGCTCGCGGTGGACTCGGCGCTGCAACAAGTCGACAGCCTGCAAGGTCAGCTCGGCGCTGTGCAAAACCGCTTCGCATCGACGATCACGAACCTGCAATCGTCGACGCAGAACGCACAAAGCTCGCAATCGGCGATTCAGGATGCGGACTACGCGTCGGAAGCGTCGAAGCTGTCGCGCGCTCAAGTTCTGCAACAAGCCGGTACGGCAATGGTCGCGCAAGCGAACCAGATCCCGCAGACGGTGCTGAAGCTGCTGCAGTAAGCGGCATGGGGCCCGTTGCGTCGCAGAGGTTTCGGTGGCGCAACGGGCCGACCGGCTGGGCGCGGTCGCGGTCTAAACGCGTCGGGCAAGCGGTGCGTGCTTTAAAGCTTTCCGTAACTATGCAGCCCCGACAGGAACATATTGACGCCGAGGAAAGCGAACGTCGTGACGAGAAGACCGGTCAACGCCCACCATGCAGCCGCTGACCCGCGCAGCCCCTTCATCAAACGCATGTGTAGCCAGGCTGCGTAGTTCAGCCACACGATGAGCGCCCACGTCTCCTTCGGATCCCAACTCCAATAACCGCCCCAGGCTTGCGCGGCCCAGAGTGCGCCGAGGATCGTGGCAATGGTGAAGAAGGCGAACCCGACGGCAATGGACTTGTACATGACGTCGTCGAGCACTTCGATCGCCGGAAGACGATCGGCCAATACACCCCGCTCCTTGAGCAAATAGGCAACGGACACCATCGCGCTTAACGCAAAGCTGCCGTAGCCGATAAAGTTAGCCGGAACGTGGATTTTCATCCACCAGCTCTGTAGCGCCGGCACAAGCGGCTGGATTTGTTGCGCGTCACGCGAAACGGAATACCACATCAGAAAGCAGACGGCCGCGCTGATGACGAGCAATACAAAGGCGCCAAGGGCACGCGTGTTGTAGTGCTGCTCGTAGTAAAGATAAAACAACGAAGTAATCAGGCAGAAGAGCACGAATACTTCATAAAGGTTTGATATGGGAATATGGCCAACGTCAGCGCCCACGAGATAGGATTCGTACCAACGGACCATCAAGCCTACGAAACCCATCAATACAGCGGACCATGTCAGCATCGTGCCGATCGCGGCACCCGTTTTGGAACGACCCAGAACCCCAAGCCAATAAAATCCGGTAGCCAGCAAAAGTAGCGCACTCATCCACAGGATGGCGGACTGACTCGACAGCAAATACTTGAGAAAAAACGTGGTCTCCGCGCGCTCAAGATGTCCCTGGTACAACAGAGTCGATCCGATCGAAAGCGTGGCGATCAGCACCATCAGCAAGCGTAAAGACTTCCATCGCCAACCGAGGATCGCGAACGTCGGCACGGCGCAATCGAGCACGAGCTTGTCGTAATAATTCATGTGCCCGCTATAGCGGTACAGCGCGAATCCGGCACCTCCCGCCAGCAGGAACGCAAACGCCCAATCGACGACGCTCAAAGCCGAAAGGAATGACTTCCTCCCGGCACGCCTTCGCAAAGCCTCTTGCACCGCCCTATCCTGGGCAGAGAGGTGACGCAGAGGAGGTTTCGTGACGTCCTGACTGCCAGGCGCTTGAGTCGCCGAGGTCAACTGGCCGATTTCCATATGCTTGCCATCCTTCTGTGCCTGCATTCAGGGTTTTGCCACACCGGCAAATGCGCTTCGGGCGGACGTACGAGACGCGACACGGCATGACATCGCCGTGTCGCATTCGGGTGACATTCCTATACGGAAGATCCGCTCGCCGACCGTAGGTCCGTCAAACGCCACCGTGCGCCGGGCGCATCGGCGGCGCTCTTTCAACCGGCTTTATTGCGCCTTGGGTGTGTCGTGATTGACGTTGCCGTCATCGTCGAGCAACCGATAGAACTGCGTCCAGACCATATCTTTCTTGGCGCTCGCAATATGGCAATACGCACATTCGTTTTTCGCCCTGAGTTTCGCCGTCGGGGCCTTGGGTTCCGAATGATTGAAATTGTAGAAACCCCACCCATTCGTATCGGCGTAGCGCTTGGTGTCCTTGACGATAACGTCAGCGCCGTTCAGATCGCCCGGGAAAAAGCCTCGCCCTGAAGGTTCCGTTCTTGACCCATCAGGAAATTGAGCTTCCTTGGTGAGCTGCAATTCCTTGAACATAATCGTGCCTTCCGGAAATTTCCCCGTCTTTTTGTATATCGCATACGACCCTGGCTCGATATAGACGTTGTGATATTCCGGGAAATTCGCTTTCCCTCCATTTAATGCGTTAGGGGTCAACGGCGACCCCACAAACACCCATTCGTGAAAATTCTTAGGAAGTATCAATTCCCCCGATGATGTGTATTCCGGTAAATAGCGTTTCGCATGTGACTCGCCCGACGACTGGGCGAGTGCAATAGCGGACAGAGCGACGCAGGCGAGCAGCGCGCCTTTGATTTCTGCTTTCACTTGATTCTCCTTACGGAGTGACGTTGGGAGGCATACAGAGACGCTTTAGCGCGTCCACTGAATGTCTAGTATTTAATGCGTCAGCCCGTCGGAGTTCAAACGCTCAAGCGTATCTTCGGAGATACATTCGTATAGGACGTCGTTTTGCACCAGAACACTTAACGCGACGACGTGACCGTTGACGTCTTGTCGTCACCTGCCTCGCTTTCCCATCCGCCGCCCAGGGCTTTGAACACGGACACTTGAAGATCGGCAACCGACGTGTCGGAGGTCGCAAGCGCTCGGCGCGCGGTCGCTCGATCCTGCTCCGCAACCAGGAGATCAAGAAAGCTATCCCTGCCGGCATCGAATCTGACCCGCGACAAGTTGGCGGCGTCATCTGCCGCCGCCGCCGCGCGCACCAGCGCCGCATTCTGGTCCAACGCCGCGCTATAGCGTGCAAGTGCTTGCTCGGTCTCTTCGAGTGCCGCGAGCATCGTCGCCCTGAACTCCATCAACGAGGCATCGGCCCCCGCGCGCGACTCCGCGATGCGGGCGCGCGTGGCCTCGATGTTCGGAAATGTCCAGGAGATCAACGGACCGAACGAATACGAAAACGATGATCCTCTGCCGAGATTCCCAAAGGACGGGGCGCCTATGGACGCCGCACCCGCAAGCGTCACCGACGGATAGAACTCGGCCGTCGCCACACCGATTCGTGCCGTATCCGCAGCCAGCTTTCGTTCCGCACGCCGTACGTCTGGCCGTCGGGCCAGCAACGCCGCGCCATCGCCAACCGGTATGGGCTGCGTCACCTTGGGCACATCGCGACACTGCGCGGCCTCGCTGTCGATGTCGCTCGGCGACACACCGGTCAGGGCAGCCAGGGCGTACAACTGGGCACGGCGCTCTCCCTCAAGTACGGGCACTTGCGCGTTCGCCTGTTCGACGAGAACGGTCACCTGATCGACATCACGGCGTGTGCCGCGTCCGGACTTCAGCTGACGCAGCGTCAGTTCTTCCGTGTTCGCTTCGATCTGCGCGGTTTCGCGAGCGACATCGGCCTGGTCAGCAAAGCCGCACGCGTCGACATAGCTCTGCGCGACCTGGGCCGCGATGGAGATCCTTGCGCCGTCGAGGGCAGCCTCTGCAGCTTGCGTATCGCCGCGGGCGGCTTCGATCGACCTGGACACGCGACCGAATACGTCCACCTCGTAACTCGCATCGAATCCCGCGCGATAGTAGTTGAAGTCCCCGTGGTCAGCGGCGAATCCGGAACCGCCGGCAGCCTGGCTCGCGCTCGTGTTGAAATTCTCGGCGCCGACCCGGTTCCTCGAATATCCCGCTGAGGTTCCGATAGACGGCAAGCGCCCCGCTCCCGCCTCGTCGAGTTGCGCCCTGGACAGGCGGAGATTCGCCTTCGCGACTTCAATCGTCGGATTGTGCGCGAATGCCTGCAGGATCAAACGTGTCAGCACCGGGTCGTTGTAAAGCTCCCACCAGTTGGCTGCCGTCGTCGTCGACGCGAATGACGCATCATGCGACTCGGCAAATGTACGCTCCGCATGCTCCGGCGCATCAGGACGCGCGTAGTCCGGTCCAAGTGCGCATCCGTACAGCGACGTTGCCGCGATCACACCTGCCGCTGCAAGTGTGACCCACGTTCGAACCGGACGCGTTGGGGAATGTTCGAATCTCACTGCTCTTCTCCTTCAACGACGGGCCTCGACTGATTTCCGCTTAACTGCGCGTGAGGTTTGCGCCGCTTGAATCGCGCCACCACTGCATCGATTTTCTCCCCCAGTTTCTTGGTGAGGACGTAGAAACTCGGTGTGAACAGCAAGCCAAAGAACGTGACGCCGAGCATGCCGAAGAACACGGCAACGCCCAACGCCTTGCGCATTTCGGAACCCGCGCCATGCGAGAACACAAGCGGCATCACCCCCAGAATGAATGCAATCGACGTCATCAATATCGGTCGCAGACGCTGATGAGCGGCCCGCTCGGCCGCCTCATGATGCTCGAGGCCTTCCATCTCGCCCTGGCGCGCGAACTCGACAATCAGAATCGCGTTCTTCGCGGCAAGCCCGACCAGCACCACCAGGCCGATTTGCGTGAGGATGTTGTTATCCATGTGCATCGCGCCAACGCCGCTGATGGCTGCGAGCAGACACATCGGCACGATCAGGATGACGGAGAGCGGCAGCATCACGCTCTCGTACAGCGCCGCGAGCAAGAGAAACACAAACAGCACCGCCAGGCCGAATACGTAGATTCCGGTGTCTCCTGCCTGGCGCTGCTGATAGGCCAGATCCGTCCACTCGATGGTCATGCCGCGTGGCAGTACCTTGTCCGCCAGCCGTTCCATCGTTGCCAGCGACTGCCCCGACGAAAAGCCCGGAGCCGTGTCGCCTTGCAGATCGACGGACGGATAGAGGTTGTAACGCACCACCCGGTACGGGCCGGAAGTGTTTTCAAGCGTCAACACCGAGCCGAGCGGCACCATGTTTCCCTCGGCGGTTCGAGCGCGCAACTTCTCGACGTCAGACGAATACTTTCGAAACTCGGAATCCGCCTGCGCCGTGACACGCCAGGTTCGGCCCAGATAATTAAAGTCGTTGATGTAGGTCGAGCCAAGGTAGGTCTGCAACGCGGAGAACACGTTTTCCACCGGCACGCCGATCTGCTCCGCGCGCTCGCGGTCGATATGCGCATACAGACGCGGCGTGTTGACGTTGAACGTCGTGAAGGCGTGCGAAATCCCCTTCTCGTCGTTGGCGGCCTTCATCAGGTCTCGCGCCGCAGCGGCAAGTGCCCGATAGCCCGCGCCGTTTCGATCTTCCAGTTCGAGCTTCCAGCCCCCCGCCGTGCCGATACTTCGAACAGGCGGCGGCGGAAACACGAAGATGTTGCCGGTATCGATACGCGAGTACGCCTTGCGCAGCCTTTCGGCAATCTGCACGTCGGACAACGCGCGATACCGCTGAGGCTTGAGAATGACAAACACCAGGGCGGTGTTAGGTGCAAACGAAAACGTCGCGCCATCGAAGCCCGAGAATGCGACGGCATACTCGGTCTCGGGCATGGCCTGGGCGAGTTTGATGACACGTTGCGCCGTGTCAGTCGTACGATCAAGCGACGAGCCTGGCGGAAGCTGCACCGCGCTGATCAGCAGATCCTGATCTTGTGCCGGGATAAAGCCCGTTGGCGTCACGTGAAAGCGCCACACCGTCGCCAAAATCAATACGACATACAGACCGCACACGACGAACAGCATTCGAACAAGACGCCCCGTCAGTTTTCCATAGCGCACGGACAGCCGGTCGAAGGTCCGATTGAAGGCGTTGGCAAATTTCGCGGGCCATCCGCGAATGCCGGCGGCCGGCGCCGTCGCCTGATGGCCGTGCTTGATCAGCAATGCCGCCAGCGCAGGCGAAAGTGTCAGCGATACAAAGGCGGAAATCGCCGTCGCAGACACGATCGTCAGCGCGAACTGTTTGTAGAACTGTCCGGAAAGCCCCGGAATGAATGCAGTCGGCACGAATACGCCACACAGCACGAGCGCAATCGCAATCAGTGCACCGGACACTTCGTCCATGGTCTGATGCGCGGCATCGCGTGGAGAAATGCCTTTTTCCGTAATCAGGCGCTCGATGTTCTCCACGACCACAATCGCATCGTCCACCACGATGCCGATTGCAAGCACGAGTCCGAAGAGCGACAAGCTGTTCAAACTAAAGCCGAACGCCGCCATCAGGGCGAAACTGCCAATGAGCGAGATCGGGATCGCGATGAGCGGCACGATGGCTGCGCGCCAGCTCTGCAGGAACAGCAACACCACGAACGACACCAGTACCAACGCGATGTAGAGGGTGTTCTGCACCTCGTGAATCGAGTCAGCGATAAAGTCCGTCGGGTGGTAAGCCACCGTGTAAGCCATGCCTGGCGGGAAGCTCTTTGCAGCGTCGGCCAGTACCGCCTTCACCTTGTCCGCTGTGGCAAGCGCGTTCGAGCCGGGTTGCTGCTTGACGATCAGCGCGACAGCGTTTTTTCCCGTAAAGAAGACAGTGGAGGTGTAGTCCTCCGCGCCGAGCTCGACACGAGCAATATCACGCAGGCGCGTCAGGGCGCCATCCTTGCCCCGCTTGATAATGATGTCGCCGAATTGTTCGGGGGTTTTCAAGCGGCCCTGCGTTTCGACACCCAGCTGAAACGCGTTGGATTTCGACGGGAACGGCGGTGAGCCAATCGTGCCGGCCGCGACCTCGACATTCTGGGCTTTCACCGCATTGATCACCTCTTCGACGGTCAAATTCCTTGCCGCCGCCTGATCAGGATCGATCCAGATACGCATCGAGTAGTCGCGGCCGCCAAAGCGCTCGGTATCGCCGACGCCATTGATGCGCTTGATACGATCGTTGATCTGAAGCGTCACATAGTTCGAAATGTATTGCGCGTCGAGCGAGTTGTCGGGGGAGTAAAAGGCGACGCCCATCAGCTCGTCCGGCGACACCTTGCGCACCGTCAGCCCGATTGCCCGCGTCTCTTCCGGCAGCCGAGGAATGGCCTCATCGACACGATTCTGCACGAGCACCTGTGCCTCGTTGACATCCGTGCCGAGCGAAAAGGTGATCGTGATGGCGACCGTGCCGTCCCCGACGGAGGAGGACGACATATAGATCATGTTTTCGATGCCGTTGATCTGCTGCTCAAGTGGAACAGCAACGGTCTCGGCCATAGTCTCCGCCGTGGCACCCGGATACTTTGCCGTAACGACGACGGTCGGCGGAGCGACCTCCGGGTACTGGCCGACGGGCAAATGCGGATACGCGATCGCACCCACGATGACGATCAATACCGAAAGGACGGCTGCGAAAATCGGCCGGTCGATAAAGAAGTGAGGAAATCGCATTTACTTGCTCGCCCAATCTGCCGGAGGGATCGTTGCCGTCGACGGCTGAGGAAGAGAGACGGATGGCGACGTCTTTGTATCGTTGGTGCCGATCGTGAGTTCAGTTTTGCGCATGCTGACTTTCATGCCCGGCTGAATCTGGTTGAGACGATCGAGTACGACAAGATCCGTCTGCGCGAGTCCGCCGCGCACCACTCGCAGTCCCCGTATTTCGGGGCCCACTTCGACATTGCGTTTGACGATGGCGCCACCCTGACCGACGACGTAGACCTCTTTGGTAGCCTGATCCGTGACGATGCTGTCGTCCGGAATCAGCAAGGCCTTATAGGTTCCCGATCCAAGCAGGCGAGCGCGTCCGAACATCCCCGGCGTCAGGAAGTGGTCCGGATTGGCGATCGTCGCATGCGCGCGAATCGTGCCGGTCCCTGGATCGATCGCGTTGTCGACGAACACCATATGCCCGTGGTGAGGAAAGCCGGTTTCGTCGGACAGCTGCACGTCGACGGGATTCTGCGTCGTCCTCGAAGACCCGCGAAGACCCTGCTTCGCTTCGCGAAGGTATTTCAGGTAAAAGCTCTCCGCGCCATCGAAAACAAACCAGATGGGATCAAGAGACACGACGGTCGTCAGCAGCGTCGTGCCGGCAGACACCTGGTCACCGAGCGAAACCCGACGACTCGATACGCGTCCTTCGATCGGCGAACGCACCGTGGTAAACGACAAGTTGAGCGATGCGTTGTCCGACGCAGCACGCGCAGCCAGAAGATTGGCGCGCGCCGTACGCAATTGCGCCTGGTTGCTCTCGTACTCTTCCTGACTCACTGCCTGGTTCTTGACGAGTTGTTCAGATCGCGCAGCGACGGTGGTCGCATTCGCAAGCGCGGCCTCCGCAGCGGCCACCTGTGCACGCGTTTGCTCGAGCTGCGCTTCATAAGGACGCGGGTCGATCGTGAATAGGGGCTGGCCCGCCCGAACCTCCTGCCCGTCCTCGAACATGATTTCCGTCACGACACCGGTGATTCGCGCACGCAGCTCAACGGCTTGCGGCGCCTCGAAATGGCCGACGTATTCGTCCCAGTCGACGATATTCATCGCGAGCGGCGACGCTACGGATACTTGCAGCGGTGGGGGCGGAGGGGCTTCGCTGGCTTTAGAACAGGCGCCGAGCGCAAGCGCGGCAATGGCGATGCCAGGAGCCCAGGCGCGCGATTCGCCGATTCGAGCCGCGATGGTTCCAAGGATCGTCGTCAGGCCGCGTGCAAGCACGGCGCGCACATCGGCGTGCTTTTTAAAGGTCTCCGTGCGAGATCTCTGTGAAGGACGTTGAGCCCGTATCTGGGAGCCATGCATAGTCGTGCCTAACCTTTATAGTTTGCGATTTTCGCTATCGGTATTTCGCGGCGTAAAGCCGCCCCTGCGAATGCGCCTGTCGGCAGCGCATCTGGAACTGCATCTGCACGCGAGAGCGCGGCATGCACTGATGCGCGCGGCGGCTTTCATGCGCCACTTTCGGGAGCCGTGATCTTAGGGTTGCGGTGCGCGCAAAAAGTCCGCGCTTTGACCGCGAAAGTCCTGCCTCCCTTCAAGAGGCTTGTCTCAATGTTTTCTCGCGTAGTGAAGGCATGCGCGAGGCGCAAATGCTGGAACCGCTCGACAATTCGGGCGCGGATGCGCTGACTGGTTGAAAAGATCGTAGGTTTCCATTCACGGGTTCGCAAGCAATTCGGTCGCTCGCGATACCTATGTATACGCGTGGTGCCGCGCGCATAGTGCGCCGATCTCGAAGCACATCTCGAAGCACATCTCGAAGCACATTCGGCAGTCGGTTCATTGAGCGGCTCAATGCGGCATTGCGAACCCTCGTGTCCGGAATGTCCGGACTTCGCACCCCCTTAATTCACGGGTCGCGGTTGGCTAGCATGATTGCTTTTTCAAAGAGAAGGTGAAGCTCATGCAAGACACGATGCGGCGCTGGGCGCTTCCGTCATTGGGTCTCGGCAATCTGTCCATCCAGTCTGTCGATATGCCTCAGCCGGGTATTGGCGAATTGCTGGTCGCAGTCGAGGCCGTGTCACTCAACTACCGAGATGCCGAAGTCGCCGAGCACGGCATGGGTGTGGCACTGCCGTTTCCCTTCACCCCCGCGTCCGATATGGCAGGGCGCGTCGTGGGTGTAGGCCCCGGGGTCACTCGCTTCGCGGTCGGCGATCGCGTGATCTCGACATGCATCACGGGCTGGATCGACGGAGCACCCAAGTCATGGGCCGACGCGCCCACACAGGGCGGTCCGATTCAGGGCATGTTGTCGGAATACGTCACGACGAACGCGGAGTGGTGCGTCCGCGCACCCCAGTCGCTGACACCTTTCGAAGCGAGCACGCTGCCGATTGCCGGACTGACCGCGTGGATGGCACTGATGGAAGTGGGACATCTTCGCGCCGGCCAGACTGTCGTGGTACAGGGCACCGGCGGCGTATCGCTATTCGCGCTTCAGCTCGCGCTCGCGAACGGTGCGCAAGTGATTGTCACGACGAGCAGCGACGACAAGATGGCTCGCGCTCATGCACTCGGCGCGCAATTCACGATTGATCGCCGGGAGACGCCCGAGTGGCAAGACGAGGTCTTGATAATCACCGGGGGCCGCGGTGCCGACCATATCCTTGAAATGGCCGGCGGCGATAACGGAGCGCGTTGCCTTCAGGCGATCTGCCCGGGTGGCAACGTCAGCGTCATCGGTTTGCTCGAGTCCGATTCGCTGACGCTTCCGTTAATGCCGCTTCTCGGTTCGCGAGCAAGAATCACAGGCATTTCGGTGGGTCCGCGACGCGCGCTGGAGGATCTCGTACGCACCATCGATCTGAAGGGTATTGTCCCGATCATCGACGCCATCTATCCGTTCGAACAGGCTCCGCAGGCATTCGAACATCTGAAGCGAGGCGCGTTCGGGAAGGTGGTCGTTCAGGTTGCTGATTTCACTTGAGCGTTTTCGATTAAGCGCTTTCGTTTAAGCGCTTTCGATTGAGCGTTTTCTCGCGGTCAATCGATGCGACGGAGACGGGTCCGGTCTAAGCCGGGTCCACCTCCGTCCGTCCGCGTTTTACTGCAACGTCTTCAGCACCTCGGGATCCCACGACTTGAGCTGGTCGAGTCGCCCGCTTTGCACCTTCTTCGGCCAGTCAGGGTCGACGAGAAGACTCCGGCCCACGGCGATCAGGTCAAAATCGCCCCGATTCATCATGTCGATCAACGTGTCAATGCCGGCAGCCCGGCTTGCCTGGCCCATCAGCGTGTCGATATGTTCGCCCGTCATCGCCACTGAGCCGACGGAAATGGTGGGCTTGCCCGAGATCTTTTTCGTCCATGCCGCGAGGTTGCGATCCGTGCCGAATTCTCCTTCCCAGAATCGACGCTGCGAACAATGAAACACGTCGACGCCCGCATCGACAAGCGGTTCAACAAACGCCTGCAGATCATTCGGCGTTTCGAAGTTGCGCGCGGCGAAGTCCTGAATTTTCCACTGTGACATGCGCAACGAAATGACGAAGTCGCGGCCGGTCGCACGTCGGATGGCCTCGACCGTGCGGGCAGCAAGACGCACGCGGTTTTGCATCGGACCACCGTATTCATCCGTGCGGCGGTTGGTGCCCGGCCAGAAGAACTGGTCGAACAGGTATCCATGGCCCGCATGAATTTCGATCCCGTCGAAGCCGACGCGCTGTGCGTTGGATGCCGCGTCGGCGAAGGCCTGCACAATCGCTTCAAGATCATTGAGATCCGCAGGTTCACCGTCCTGCGTCATCGTCGAGCCGATGCCGCCGAAAATGCCGGAAGGTCCGACGCGACGGGGTTCGTGTTCGAGCGATCGCGCTTCGTAGAGGCCTTCAATGACCGGTTGCTTCATTTGCCCCACGTGCCAGAGCTGCGCGAGGATCGGCACGTGTTCTTCGTGCACCGCGTTGACGACCTGCGCCCAACCATCGAGCGCCTGCTCGCCGTACATACGGGGCACATTGATTTCGTTTGCACCCGCCTCGTGCGGCACCCACGTCCCTTCAGTGATCACGAGGCCCACGCCACCTGCGGCACGGCGTCGGTAGTACGCGGCGTTGGCCATGCCCGGTACGCCTTCGGGCGCTTGCGTGCGTGTCATGGCCGGCATCACGATGCGGTTTTTAAGGGGCAGCCCGGCAATACGCGAGGGCGCGAACAAACTGGCAGTGCGTTGAGCGGGAATCGCGGCTGGGGAGACGAGCGTGTCAGTCATCGGTAAAACCATTCAGAATGCAGTCCGTAGGTCGACCGTGCAAAGCGCCCGCTACGCGGGGCTTGCACGACGTGAAGCCGTCGACGCGTATGCGTGCAACGGTCCAGTCGACTTTACTGCGGCGCGCGCCACGGATTAAGACGGCTCACAATCCGATCATCCCGGACGCTCATGTCCGCAGTGCCCATTCGGAGAGGTCATGGAGAGCATTGCCGCGTTCAACATATTTGTGCTCGTCGCTGAGACGCGCAGCTTTGTCGATGCCGGCCGTCAACTCGGCGTATCCGCCTCGGCAATCGGAAAGAGCATCTCCCGTCTTGAGCAACGGCTGGGAGCGCGCCTGTTTCACCGAAGCACGCGCAGCGTCACGCTGACGGCTGAGGGCGAACTCTTTCTCGTACGCAGCCGGCGCATCCTCAAGGAAGTTGCCGACGCCCAGGCCGAACTCACGCGAGCACGACTGGGTCCGAGCGGGCGCCTCAAGATCGGGCTGCCGCTGGTCGGGGAACCCTTCTTCGACGTCATTGCCAGCTTTAAAAAGGCCTACCCGGACATCGATCTCGAGATCAGCTTTTCCGACCGCCCTGTCGATGTCATCGAGGAAGGGTTCGATGCGGTCATTCGCTCTGGCCGCGCTCAGGACTCGTTGCTGAAATCGAGGGCGCTGGGCTCATTTACGATGATGCTGGCGGCGTCGCCCGACTATCTCGACGCCCGAGGCAGACCGCAAACCGTTCACGACCTCGAGACGCATGCGTGTATCCGGTTTCGCTTCTCGCATACGGGAAAGATACAACGCTGGCCCCTGTCGGCCGGCGCAACGCAGACGTATGCCGACAGCCTTGCACACCTGCCCGATTCGCTGCCCGCATCCATCGTCTGCAATAACCTCGAAGCCCGGATCGCTTTCGCGATCAAGGGCGCCGGCATCGCCTACCTCCCGGACTTCGCCATTGCGCCGTGGCTCGGCAATGGTCAGCTGGAAATCGTGCTTCCGCAGATCGGTCAGCGGCGTGAGCGCTTTTATATCCTTTGGCCTTCCGGCACGCGAATCGCGCCCAAGTTGCGCGCTTTTATCGATTTTCTCGCGGCCCGGTTGTTCCGCGAGGATGCGGGAGAAGCAGGCGAAGCGATCGACGCAACCAGCCCCGCACCGGCTCTTTCATCGCATGCAACGAAGACGTCCGCTCGGAAAACATTCGCGCGGCGCGATGGAAAGATCGCGCCGGGCAGTGCCAGAAAGCGCTAATGATCGACGTAAGAACCCTCTCTCACGCGCTCTTCCATTCGGACCAGATCGGCAAACGTCTTCGCTTTCATCTTGCGCATGACTTGCGCGCGATGAACCTTGATGGTGATTTCGCTGAGGTTCAGTTCGCCCGCGATCTGCTTGTTCATGAGCCCGCGCGCAACGAGTGCAAGCACTCTGCGCTCGCGCTCTGACAATGTGGTGTAACGCTCACGCAGCTCTGCGGCATAGTGATCTTCATCCCGACGCAGCTGATCGGAGCGCAACGCGCCTTGCACCGATTCCAGCAAGTGCTGATCGCGGAATGGCTTGACCAGGAAATCCTGAGCGCCGTTTTTCATCGCCTGCACCGTCATCGAGATATCGCCGAACGCGGACACGAAGACGATGGGAACGTGCATATCGAGCGCGACAAGATGATGTTGCAACTCGAGCCCGCCAATGCCCGGCATCCGGATATCGAGCACCAGACAGTTCGGCATGCCGGCGCGCTCGGCATAGTGCATGCGCAGCCGCGCGAGCAGATCTGTTGCGCCCTCGAACTGCTCGACGGCAATGCCGACGGATTCGAGCAGCGAACCGATCGCTTCGCGAACCGAAACGTCGTCATCCACGACAAAGACCAGCGATCCCGCGAGCACCTTGTCGCTGACTGAAAATGTGCAGACGTCCATGACCGACCTCCCTTGACACTCACGCGTGGCTCTCCCACGCAACAGCGCCATGCCGCTGAGCATCGGCGCATACCGTTGACTGCTGCCTGTCCGTTTGGGAACGACGCGCCGCTCCGAACGAGCCCGCTGTGCGATTCCGCCGTGGCTGCGGGCCGTCAATACAACAAGCGGCCGAGCACGTCTGACGCGCCCTTCTCGCTCACGCTGCGCCGCGCCTGCGTGTTTGCATGCGGCAGTCCCGCATACGGCACGTTGAAGTCGAAACGGGTGCCCTCTTCCAGCGAAGAGGTCGCGCGCAGGCTGCCTCCATGGGACTCAACGATCGCCCGCGACACGGACAGGCCGATGCCCATGCCGTTCGTCTTGGTGGTGAACATCGTCCTTCCCAATTGCTCTGCCACACTGGGCTTGAAGCCCACACCGTTATCGATGACCGCGATGCTCGCCGATACGCCCTCGAGGTCCTGCGAGATGAGCCGGACCGTTCGCACGCGATCGACCACGGGCTGCAATGCCTCGATGGCGTTCTTGAGCAGATTGATCACGACTTGTTGCAGCTGAACGCGGTCGCCGCAAACCGGGCTCGGTACGTCGAGGCTGACCACGACCCGCACGGCGTTGCGCCTGCATTCGCCACGCAGCGAATACACAACCTCGCGAATCGCCTCGTCGATATCGAACGGTGCCTTGGAAAGCGATGCGTTGACCGCCAGCGCGCGCAAACCCGCGATGACCTCGGTCGCTCTTTCGGCGTCGCGTGACGTGCGCTCTGCCGCGCGTCGTGCCTGAGCCACGTCGGGCGCAGCACGTGAGAGCCATCGCAGGCAGGTATTTGAATTGGTCAGGACAGCAGTCAACGATTGACTGGTCTCGTGAATGATCGCCGCGGCGAGTTCGCCGATTCCTGCGAAGCGCATTGCCCTGGCGACGCTCTGATCCGCGATCCGAAGCGCTTCTCGCAACTCCGCCGTGGTCTCGCGCGATCGCCGCAAGGCGCTACGGCACGGGTGTGCAATGGTGCGTCGACGATATCGTTCAACCGCAACGCGCCTGCGCATTCGATCTCCCGCAATATGAATGGAGCGCATGCTGACCAGCGACGGGACGAGGTGCTTCGTTGAGCGCATGATGAGGTCCTGATTGGCGAAGACAGAATCGGTCATTAAGGGAGCACATACCCGATTGATCTTTTTCTCACGCTGTGAGCATTTGCTCTGTTCGATGAGAACGCACTGTACTGTCGACGCTGTCTATACTCCCGATACGGCTTGGATAATGTTGTCGGATCGTACTGATTGCGAGAATGCAACCGTACTGAAATGTTCGAACTCCAGCTCTCCCGGTCCCGACAGGCGGGCCAGACACTCGTTGACCAGATCGTGCAGGCCATCGCGGGCGAGCTGAGTCACGGCACGTACCCGGCCGGCACACCGCTGCCGTCCGTACGCCGATTCGCGAAGACACACGCGCTAAGTGCCTACACAGTGGTCGAGGCCTACCAACGCCTGGCTTCGATGAACCTCATCACTTCGAAGCCGGGTTCGGGCTACGTGGTGGCCGAGAAAGAACCGACGACCGCACCCGCACCAACCTGGAATGCCCCGGCGCTGAATGCCGCGTGGCTGCTCTCGGACGTCTTCGCGGATCAGTCGGTGCCGATCAAAGCGGGCTGCGGCTGGATTCCCAACGACTGGGTCGACGAAAGCGGCATGCAACACGCCATGCGGTCGGTCAGCCGGCTCCCCGGGGCGCGTCTGGGCGGATACGGTCACCCCTACGGGCTGACATCGCTGCGCGACCATATCGCCGGATCGTTGCGCCGATATGCACTGCCCGTCGACGTCTCCAACATCTTGCTGACGCATGGCGCGACGCAAGCGCTCGATCTCGTCGTGCGCACGCTTTGCAAGCCGGGCGATACCGTGCTCGTGGAAGACCCTTGCTATTGCAATTTGCTCGAAATCCTCAAGGTCGCGGCAGTCCGCGTTGTGAGCGTCGAGCGCACGACCGACGGTGTGGACATCGACGCGCTCGAGAGCGCCGTTCTCGAGCATCACCCGCGTGTGATGTTCGTCAACACGGTTCTGCAGAACCCCTCAGGTTCGTCGCTGAGCGTGTCTGCCGCGTTTCGCTTGCTACAGGTCGCCGACAGGTATGGCCTGTGGGTGGTCGAAGACGATATTTCGCGCGAGCTCGCGCCGCCGGGGCTGCCTTGCCTCGCCGCGATGGAAGGCCTCCATCATGTCGTGTACGTTTCCGGTTTTTCGAAAACGATCAGCCCGGTGATGCGAGTCGGCTACATCGCCGCCCACCGCGACCTTCTCGCGCAGCTCGCATTGACCAAAATGGCGATCGGACTCACTTCATCCGAAGTCACGGAGCGTGCCGTTGCCAACGTGCTGGTCGAGGGCCACTACGATCGCCACATCACTTTTCTGAAAGACCGGCTCAGGGTCGCACACGAACGCACGAGTCGCGCGATGAACGAGGCCGGTCTGGAGATCTTTCACCAGCCGCGTGCCGGACTGTTCCTTTGGGCCAAGCTCCCGATTGCACCGGAAGCGAGCCTGTCGGTCGCCACCGAAGCGCTGCGCCATGGCATATGGCTCGCGCCGGGCTCGTATTTCCGCCCGCAGGAAACGAGTTCGTCATGGTTTCGCTTCAACGCTGCGACGTCGGACGCCCCCGCCCTCTGGGATTTCTTGCGCGCCCTTCCTGCACAGATCAGAAACGCCGCTTCGGCGCGTGCCTGATGCAGACTCGGCTCAGTCTTCGCTGAGCACGAGGTGATGCAGCCGGTGGATGCCATCGTTAAGCCAGTCGAAGAAGCTCTCGTCACGATCGGGTTTGCCCGAACTGGCACTCAACAGGGACTGGTCGCTCGCCATTTCTTCAGCGAGAATTCGGCACATCCGGCGCGCAATCTCCGGCCTCGCCTGGAGAATCGGCGTCAGCGCGTCTTGCTCGAGACAACAGATCGTCACCGGCGTTTGCGCGGTCAGAATGCCTTCGACGCGCGCGCCCGCGAGGATCGCCGACTGTCCGAGCGAATCGCCGGGCGACATGCGGCGCAGCTCAATCTCGTGCTCGCCTCTTAGCGTCTTGAGCGAAGCAATGCCACGCGCGATGATCAGCAAACGCTCTCGCTCGCCGTCACGAGGTTTCGCCTCGCGAATGGTCTGCCCAGGCTGGAAGTCGTGCATCGTCAAGCGATCCGACAAATGCACCAGCTGCATCTCGTCAAGCGTACGGAACATGTCGACGCGTCTGAGCAGGCGCAGCCGCGAATCGGCGCTCATCATCACCGCGCCCGGTACACGCAGCGGGCGCATGAAGATGCCCGCCGACGACAGGTGGCGCTGCGCCAGATCGAACAACTCGTTGCGCGCAGCATTCTTTTTCGCAAGATCGTCGACGAACGCAATGACCTCATATTCGATCGAGTCGACCGTCGCGTGCAGTGCCTTGACGACAGGTTCGGGGAAAGTTTGCACGAGCATCGAGCTCGCGGCCGCTTCTGTCAGTGCCTCGACGACGGTCGCCGCGGGCTCGTCCGGCGAGATATGCAGGATCACCGATACGCCATGCATGCGCGGCGGCTGGCTGTGGTTGATGATGTTCGTTTTGGCGGCCGCGCTGTTCGGGATCACCACGATATTGCCTTGAGGGTTCAGCAAGCTCGTCGCGCGCCAGTTGCATTCGACGACTTCGCCTTCGATTTCGCCGATAAAAATCCAGTCTCCTATTTTGAAGGGCTCTGTGGAATTCAACACGATGCCGGAAAACACGTCGCTGAGCGTGCTTTGCACGGCAAGCCCGAGAATCACCGCGACCGCGCCTGATGTCACGATCAAGCCCCGGACCGGCGTATCGAGCACGTAACCCAGCGCGGATACGCCGGCCGCGATAAACACCACTGCGCTCAGAACGTCGCGAAACAGACGCTCGCGATTCCAGATCTGCGGCAACACGTTGCGATCGAGAAGCGCGGAAGCGACCTTCGCCAATTGCAGCCACCAGATCAGCTCCACGCACTGAGCCAGGAAATGGACAATCCGTTCGTCGGGTTGCGGCGCGGGAGAGAACGGGCTCATTCCGGCTCGCAGCATCACCCAGGTGAGACCGACGAACGCGCCGCTGCGAACAACAAGACGCAATCGCGCGAACTGACGATCGATCGCGCGCCACGCCGCTACGTCGAACGCAATGACGGCTGCGGCGGCGACAATCGAATAGGCAAGATGGCTCATGAATCAGGATTTCCAATCAGTCGACACAAAACGTCCAGGCGTTCGCTCGTACGCTGCAAGCACAGACCCTATCGCGACTGGCGTGGCGCCAGGGACGGCAGTGAGCTCACGGCAACGCTTGCCTCGGTGAAATACATCCACGTCCACATCCAGGTGCACGTCGCGTTGTGGGCTCGACGCTACGCGTGTTAGTCTCATTGGCTTCTTTCTCTCTGGAGTCTGCGGACGTGTCGCTCAAAGTCCATCCTCGCATTGCGCCAGCCGATTTGAATCAGCTGATGTCCGTGCTTGAGATTCGTGTCGTCGGGCTATCCGAGTGCCTTGTCAGTTCGGGCTATCGCCTCGACTTGCGCGGGCATACGTCGCCAGGGCTGCATTACATCCTCAAAGGCTCGGGCCTGATGCGCACCGCGGAACGCGCGACGCCCATCGAAGTCCGTCCGCACACGCTGATCGTCGTACCGCCCGGCACCGCGTTCAAGCTCGAGGCGCCGGATGACGACCACGCCGGGCGCGCGCCCATGATCGTGGACGGGCGGTCCCAGACCACGACGACGGAATCGATACGACGATATGTCGCCGGTGATGCCGACCCTGCGATCGTCATGATCTGCGGATACTTCCATGCGATGTACGCGCCTTCCATGGACATTTTCGACGCACTCTCGACGCCGATCGTCGAGCAGTTCGACGAAAAGGACCAGCTCGACATCAAGCTTCGCAACGCGCTCGACGAACTTGTCGCGCAAGAGATCGGCGCCGGCGCGATCAGTGCAGCGCTGCTCAAGCAAGTCATCGTCGCGCTGGTGAGACGCTCGCTGGGCTCCATGCAAGCGTGGACGGAGCGGTTTTCAATGCTCAGCGATCCGCCAATCGCACGAGTCTTTGCTGACATGGTGGCCAATCCCGGTGACGCCCATACGGTCGAAAGCCTTGCGGAAAAAGCATTCCTGAGCCGCTCTGCATTCATGGCGCGCTTCACAAGCGTCGTGGGTCGCTCGCCGATGATGGTCCTGCGCGACCTGCGCATGAAGCAAGCAGGCTCACAGCTCGTATCGAGCGGACTCACCATCGACCAGGTCGCGCAGAACGCCGGGTACGCCAGCCGCAGCAGTTTTGTTCGTGCGTTCAAATCCGCGTATGACATGGATCCCTCTGAATATCGAACTCTAAAGACACGCGACGCAACCTCTTCGAGTCAGACGCCCTGAAGGTCCGGGTGATCCTGCGCCACATCGCTGACCCACTCCGAGAAGGCGCGTAACCGCGGGCTGAGATTCCGGCGATGAGGAAACACCAGGGAAACCGGTGTCGACGGGCTTTCGCAGTTCGTCAGAATCTCCTGCAACTCGCCTCGCGCAATGTGCTCCGCGACCATGAATCGCGACGGCTGAATCAGGCCATACCCGAGCACGCCGGCGCTGATATAGGTCGAGCCGTCGTTGACGGCTAAGGTGCTTCGCATGTCGACTCGCACAATGTCATCGTTGACTCGATATTCGAACGGGTAGCTCTTGCGCGTGCGCGCCGACACGTAGTTGATCGCGTGGTGTGCGCGTAGCTCATCGAGCGAACGAGGCGTGCCATTGCGCGCGATATACGACGGCGCGGCACACGTCACAATCGACGCCCGTCCGATTTGACGCGCAATCAGACTCGCATCTCCGATCACGCCCATACGGACCACGCAATCGACGCCGTCCTGAAACAGATCAATATTTCTGTCGCCCAGCCCCAGGCGCACATCGATGTCCGGGTAACGCGCATAGAACTCGCCCAGCCGCGGCAGGAGTAACGCACGCGCCAGCATCGCCGACGTATCCACTCTGACGGTCCCTGACGGGGTACGGCGATCCTTTGTCAGGAGCCCCTCCGCGTCAGCCACCTCGGCCAGAATACGCACACAGCGTCCATAAAACAGTGCGCCGTCCTCCGTGACGCCCACACTGCGTGTCGAACGGTTGAGCAACCTCACACCCACGCGTTCTTCCAACAGATGCACGGTTCGACTGACCTTCGCAGGGGACAAGTTCATCATGTCAGACGCTTTCGAGAAGCTTCTTGCCTCTACGACCCTGACGAAAATCTGCATCGCTTCAAAGCGGTCCATTCGTTCTCTACTTCCTGAAACCCATATCACTTCACCGACAACATGCGGGCACGCCTGCAGTCGGCCTTCCACTTATCCGACAGCCTCCCAGCGCGCCAAACGCGCCCTGCAGCCGTCAATACATCGCGACGTGCTTTGTCGTCTGGCGAGATAAATCCTTACGACCGTCGATCGAAAATATCCGCACGCGCCCTGCGATCATCGCTACTTTTACTCACATTCAATATTAGAGTTAATGTTCCTTAAGATTAATTAAGATACCTACGTATAGTCTTTGAAAATACTGATTGATGTATTATCGGCTCGCCCTTCGCTATGACCTGCATTCGCGACAATGCTTGACGCAATTCCACGCCCGAGAACCTGATCCATGCATTTCGAAAGTCATCGATTTTTTCGTACGGCAGGGGATACTGGATACTCGAATCCGATGATTGCCATCATTGACGATGATGAATCTGTCAGGGTCGCTTTGCAGAATTGCGCCGAGTCCTATGACCTATCTGCCTTGATCTACGCAAGCGCAGAGGAATTCCTGGCCGCTCATCCACAGCCAGGTCTCACCTGCATCGTCACCGACATACAAATGCCCGGGATGGGTGGCCTGGCGCTACACGCCCATCTAAAACGGACAGGCAGCACGATCCCGATCGTGTTCATCACCGCGTTTGCAGACGAGGCCATCGAGCGCGTCGCTCTGGAAAGCGGTGTAGCCGGATTTTTTACCAAGCCATTTAGCGCCGATGCCCTGATGCAGCGTCTATGGACACTGAGCGCGGCCAAGCGCTGACGCCGGGCGCGCTGCAACGCATCCGGCGGCAGCGCCCGTTTTAGATCACTGCATGACGTGCGCGTTCAAGTGTCGGACGTCGTCTCCCCTCCTGGCACGAATTCCGGCGCGCACGGCATCGTAAATCGAAACGTGGCGCCCTCGTGTTGGCCAGGCAGTCCTTCAATGGATCCGCCATGCGCCTCGACGATGGATCTCGAGATCGCGAGCCCCATTCCCATGCCGTCGGGCTTGGTCGTGAACAGCGGATCGAAGAGGCACCGTGCGATCTCCGCGTCGAACCCTGCACCGTTGTCGCGGATTTCCACACACACCATGCCCCGGCCGTTGCCGTAAGTCTCCACCTCGAGGCACCGTCGACGTTCTGTCGTGGTCGCCAGCGACTCCATGGCATTGCGCATCAGATTGAACACGACTTGCTCGAGCTGCACGCGGTTGCACTGGAGCAGACAGGGCTCGCCAATCCGAAGATCGAGCTCGATCCGATCCTGCTCCAACTCAGCTTGCAACTGCGTCACGATGCATTCAATCGTTTCCTTCAGGTCAACCGTCGTGCGACCCGAAGGGCAATTGGAAGTCAGCGTCTTGAGCCCCCTGACCACACCGACGACACGATCTGCTTCACGTGTCGTGCGCTGGGCCGCTTGCAATGCCTGCGCCACATCGGGCACTGGCCTGGACAACCAGCGCACACATGTTTCGGCATTGGTGAGCACTGCGCTAAGCGGCTGATTCACCTCATGCACGATCGACGCCGCAAGCTGCCCCACGGTCAGGCTATTGCGGCTCGCGCGCGTCAACGCACTGTCATGCGCGGCAAGCAAGTCCTCGACATGTTCACGGCGTGCGACCTCTCTTGCAAGCCGAGCGCGAAGGCGCGCATTGTCCGCAAGCACGGAAAAGAGTCGAAGTGGATTCACTAATATGGGCAATCGCGATTCTGAAATGATGTAGATCGGAGTCGTGCTGCCAACCGTCAGCTCGATTTTCCGCTTGACGGGCTAAGGCCATGCAGCAATGGGCGATAGCAGCGAGGTCATGTCATCCCCGCATTGAATGAGAGTCTAAACTGACTGTATTCTCGCGTACGGACATCATTCGTCGAATATCTGACATGCGACGCAGTACGAACCCTTCGGACTATCAACACACACCCCACGTCGCCGCGGTCATGGCCAAGCAGTTCTGCGACGGCTTTGAAATTGCGCCCCACTGGCACAAGCGTCATCAATTGATCTGGGCAACAACCGGAGTCATGGAGATCGAAGCCGCGGAGGGGACGTGGGTCGTGCCGACCAATCGGGCATTGTGGGTGCCGGCCACGCACGTGCACTCCCTGCGCATGGCGGGTGCTGTCGAAATGCGCTCGCTCTATCTTGAGCCAGGCACTGGGCGCACCCCCTCCCAGGTCAAGCTCGTGGCCGTCTCCGCTTTGCTCGCGGCGCTGCTGTCGGAGGCTGCGTCATGGTCACTCGACCGCAACGATCGTCGCGCCGATCTGGTCACCGAGCTCATACTCGACGAGTTGACTGAACTCGCCGACAAGCCCATTCAACTGCCCGATCCGGTCGACGAGAGACTGCGCTCTGTCTGCGATGCATTGCGTCGCTCACCCGGCAGTCGATGGACGCTCGAGCAATGGGCTGACACGGTGGGCGTGAGCGCCCGCACGTTAGCGCGCCTCTTCGCCCAGGAAACGAAGATGCGCTTCCACGACTGGCGTCACCAGGCGCGATTGACTCACGCACTGGTCAAGCTTGCCAACGGCCATTCCGTCGCATCGATTGCCGACGAGCTCGGGTATCGCAGTCCCAGCGCGTTTACCCACGCATTTCGCCGCACGCTCGGCTTCACACCCGCGCACTACCTTGCCAGGCAGCTTTCGGACCGAGACTTCTAGCTTCATTGTTTGAGCGTCGTGCGCATCATTGTGAGTGACGCGGGCATTGAGGACAGACGTGCACTGGTGCACTATGGGCGAGCTTGATCGCACCGTTCGATACGGTGCGATCGCGCATTGCTATTGATTGACAAATGGGCTTGCCATGCCAAAGACCTGGTCCGTGCGAAGCGCTGAAAACTTCGGGAGAGTACGACTCTCGCGGTCGTTCTTCATGCGCGATTTTCTTCACAGCGAAATCGCCTCTATCGAGGGGATGCAGAATCTTCCCGACGATCCGGCGCTCGCGATTCTCGCGGGCCGAGGTCTTTGCGAGAACCTGCTCGAGCCACTCCAGGCGACGTTCGGCCGCCTCGCAGTCCGCTCGGCCTATCGATCACCGGAGGTCAATGCATTCGGGTGCATTAACCGCCTGAGCTGCGCTTCGAACGAAAAGAATCTCGCACGGCATACCTGGGATCGCAGAGATAAAAAAGGAATGGGGGCGCTCACCACCATTGTGATTCCCTGGCTTGTCGACATGATGGCCACGGGGACTCCATGGCAAGCCATGGCCTGGTGGATTCACGACAATTTGCCGTACAGCGAGCTTCAATTTTTCCCTAAGCTCGGTGCCTTCAATATCGGCTGGCACGAAGTCCCGCGCAAGACGATTTATAGCTATGTCGAACCGCGCGGTTATCTTAGCCGTCCGGGGTTTGCCAATCACGAGGGAAACCACTCGCATCTCTATGAAGGGTTTCCGCGGCTTGTCCGCACCGAACCAATGTTTCCGACCGCACTCAGGAAGGTTCAAGCTTCGCTTGCCTTCGATACGCGGATCGAAGGCAACGCGTTGCGCCCTGATGCCGCCAGCGAGTATGAGGCATCACGCGTAGCGGGCGACACGTATGACGACGCTGACCTGCTTAACGTCTAGCGCGTCGGGTCAACTGGTGGCAATCCACGCCAAGACCGTCGTCATGGTTGCGCTTGAGCGCCGCCTCGACTTCCGTCGCGCTGATCATTGCGTCGGCGTTCGATGGCGACGGACGCAGCGGGATGGGTCGGTAGATGGCCTCTCCTCGACTAATCGCGCCGCCACTGACTGCACAACGCCCACGTTCAGGTGCGCGCCCGATTCGCCATATCTGGCAAACGTAGTTGCAGACGGTCGAATCACTCCAGTCAACGACGATCGTCACATCCGTTAGCCGCTCGCGCACGAAGACCTGAGCGTTCTCGTGCGAGTGTCGAGCGGCCGGAGTCCGACGCGGGTCGCTGAGTCTTGCGTGACTGGGTGCTTTGCGCTCGAAGGCGCTACAACGGTAATTCCCCGACTCGCGCGTAAGCAGATGCACGGTCTCCATCCAGGGATCAAAAGTCTTGGTCAGCATGGGGACGTCCTTCAGTTGCCAGGCGCAGACCACACCTTAACCAGAAACGACCAGTCTGCGAGTCACTGTATTGGACCCCAATGCGAAACACTCAGCAAACGCAAAGAGGTATGGCCTGCTCGCATGCTCGTATAGTGTGCAAATACGCTGGTATGCAACGCGAGTCGCTCCACCGTACCGCATGTTTTTATTCGAGCCAACACACGATATACGAACGTATATCTGCCCATACCGATTCGCCATTGCACTTTCCTTAGGCGTGCTTGTCCCGGCGTTAGCACGCGCGTAAGGTCCTGCTCGCAACCAGAGCCTCGCCCGTCAACGGTGTCTGCCAGACTTCCTCGATGTGCGATGCGAGGAGACACATTTAATCGAAAAGATACAGAGGGGGCGGCGGTGTCTATTCCTGGCTGTCGAGGCGCGCTCATGTCACTTCGATCGGAAAAGCGGCTGGCACGTGATACCCCGCGTGGAAAGCGATTCGCCGACGTCAGTCCGTCAGGTGTCTTTCGTCCGGGTCGCTCAGGCCTTGCCACCCATCAGCTCGGCGTGCGCACGCGCTCGCCATTGAGCGGGCGTCAGACCCGTGTGCTTTTTGAAGACTCTCTGGAAAGCCGCGCCGGACTGATACCCGACATCGAGTCCGACATGGATGACGGGCAGCGTCGTTTGCGCGAGCTTGCGTCCCGCAACGGCCATTCGAATTTCGAACAACAGATCGTTGGCCGACTTTCCCATTGCGTCATTGAAGTGCCGGGCGAATGTCGCACGGGACATATGGCAAAGCGCGGCAAGCTCGTCCTGGGTCCAGGCGCGGCCAGGATCGTCGAACATCGCGGTCAACGCGGCCTGCAATCGCGGTTGTTGCGACAAGGCGAGCACGCCATAACCATTTTGACCGCTCTCTCCCGCGAAACGCAGGGTCAAGCCGAACAATGCGGCGGACAAGTGATTGACGAGCGCATTGCTGCCGGCACTTTGCTCAAGCGCCTCCTCACGCATCATTTCGATCAGTCTGACCAGGCGGTTACCCGACAGCGTGCTGGTGAGCGGATCGACCTCCGTGGCCGGGCCAGACAGACTGTGTACGAGCAGTCGCCCCGGCAACTGATCGCGCAGCAAGTGGCGGGACGCGAGAGGAATAAGAAAGCGCCCGCACAACAGATCGGTAGGAGCGCCTGCCCCGTGATTCGTCACGACCGCGTGCATGCCTTCCGGCTCGCGCGAATGGGCGATGGGCGTTTCGCCAGATCCGTCATGCATGTAGTGCGCAGCGCCCGACGGGAACATCAGCACGTCGCCCGCACGCATGCGGATGGGCTCGCCCGCATCGTCCTCGACGACCGATACGCCGCGCAGGAGGATGTGATACGGGATCTCGTGACTTTCAGAGACCTGATGAAAAAGACGCCACGGAGACCCGAACTGGCATCGCAGATCGAGCGTTCCGGACACGGGCATCAAACCCAACAAACGATCGAGAAGATCCATTTGAGACGATTGAGCATCATTTTGCGCAAGTATGGCATAACCACCCGTCGCCGCATCGCTAGACTCGACATAGGCTCAGACGTTCATCGCGTGTCGCGCCCCCGATACAACGCATCATCCGCAAGCGTTGGTCGAACGCGCCGCTTCGCTCGCCCCCATTCCGTGTCGCAGTCGAACACGTAGCACGAGGACGATCGAACATGTCAGAACTTGATTGGAATGATGACGCCGCGGCACTCGATGCCGTCATGCATTACTTCTGGACTCATGGATACGAAGCGAGCGACATCGACGCTCTTGCGCTTAGCGCGGGTCTGAAACGCGAAGACCTGCTGCATCGCTTCGGCAATAAACATGCACTGTTTCGCAAAGCGGTCGATCACTACCTCGACGTTGGCTTCGATCGTGAGCTCGAGTCGTTCGAAACCGGGCGCGCGCCGCTCGCGACGCTTGGCGCCGTATTCGATGAAATCGTCGCCCCGCCCGATTCCTCGCTGGCCGTGGGTGGCCGCGTGCGATTCAGCAGCGGGCTTGACGTCGCTCCGTATGACACGGTATTCCAGCAAGCCATAGCCGATGTGCTCGTCAAATTTCAGACCTTTCTCCGCAACCGCATCGCTGCAGGGCAGCAGCAAGGCGCGATATCGAACGCGTCGAGCCCCGATGATCTCGCAAAGCTTCTGCTCGGCGCGATGATCGGCGCTCGTGTACTTGCGCGCATGCAACCGAAGCGGGACGAGCTCGTGGCGATCGCTCGCAGCGCCCTTTCGATTCTGACAGACGACGAAACCCAGGCATGAGATCGAAGTCGTCCACACGATCTAGATCACGACACAGCGATATGCAACCGTGTCGCTTACGATTCTTACCCGCTTCGCATCACGATACCTTGGTATAACTTCACTAAGCCCGTACGCTCTGGATTGATACGAATCGAATGTTGATGGCACAGGCCGGTGTGCTGTGTAATTTCTGACGTTCTTTGCAGCGAGTCGAAACGTGTGATTCCACTCGTCCAAAGGCAACGTAGAGATGACGCACTCCGCCTTGCGCGCTCGCCAACTTTCCGTTCGGAGTGATCGATGAAGCACAATCGTAGTGACTTGCCGCACGCATCAACGACGAGCCTGACCGACTCGGGCACGGTATCGCGCCGTGCGTTCCTCGGCGCGGCCGCCGCAGTTGCGCTGCCGCTTGTGGTCGGAACAAGCGCCGCCCACGCCGTACTGCTGTCTCAGGCAAAGACGGTCCTGGGCGTCGGATCACCACCCGCCCATTTCAAGCACGATATTTACGCTTTCCACGGACACACCACTGATCGCTGCGTCCTCGCTGTCACCGTTCGTACGGTGAGCGACGCGGGTTTCGCCCTGCAGGCGCGTCCCGCGGCCGTCACGTTTCGCACGCGTGATCGCGAATGGCCGGTCGGCTTGGCAGGTGCCGATGCGCGCCCCGACTACGACACCGAGGGTGCCCATCGCGCATTCTCGGGCTTCGTGCAGTCCGTCGGCAACGACCGGGCCGACGCCATTCACGCGGTCGTGCTGGAGTTGCCGATCGCCGAGGTCATGGCAAACAACGTTGAAGAACAGCACGTGTGGGCCGAGATCCGCCTTGAGACAGGCCAGGTGTTGCGCGCGGGCAATCCGTTCGCCTCGCACCTTGCACGCGGCGGCGCGGTCAGCAATCCGCCTCGCGCCGCGCAACTCGCGCGGCACGACGGCCTCAGTTTCAAGCCAGGCCAACCCGTGGGCTTCACGTACGCCGACCAGAATGGTCGTCACCCCGCAGACCACGTCGACGCAGTCGTCGACACCTTGCTGTTCGGCCGCGCGTCGGACATCACCGCACGTTCCGCGCTTGCCTGGCGCGACATGTTCCCCTACTTCGTGCCGGCCACGCTCGCCGCGTGATCACGACTTCTTTCCTTGAGGTTTCGCATGTCTCACCATTTCGATACTCCGACGGGTCGTGAAGATCCTCGCCTCAATCTGTGCGATTTCTACCTGTTCCGCCGCTCACCCGGCACGGTCGTCATGGCCATGACCGTCAACCCGGGTGCAGGTGCGGCCGCGCCGGACAGCTTCCGCGATGACGAGGGCATCTATGCGTTTCGCTTTGACCTCAACGGCGATGCACGGGAAGAACTGACTTTCAAAGTGCGATTCGGCGCCGTTCAGCATGCCGACGGCGACGAACATCGCCACGTGCAACACTTCGATGTTCGCCGGGCAACCGGGCACCATGCGCGAGCCGGAGCGGACGGCGAAGTCATCGCAGCGGGCATGACCGGTGAAGTCGTCTCGATGCCCAACGGGGTGAAAGTGTATGCGGGCCTCGCCCCGGACCTGTTTGCCGGCGACGGCAAAGCGCTCGGCGTTTTCCGCAAGGCGCTGTTTGAAGAAAATCGGTTCGCTCCCGAAGCCTTTCAGAATCGCCAAAACTTCTTTGCCGGACACAACGTCACCGCCATCGTGATCGAGATGCCCGTGTCCATGATCGGACACGGAACAGTGCACGCGTGGGCGTCGATCTCTCTCTACGGCCACGCACCCGAAGTCCAGGTCGCGCGCTGGGGCTTTCCGCTGATCACGAATATCTTTATCCCGGATCAGAACATGCGTGAGGCCTATAACCGCGCTCAACCGTCGGAAGATCTCGAGCGCTTCGCCCCTCAGATCGGAAGCGTCGCCGAAAAGCTTGCCGGGCTCGCCGGATCCGCGGCGAATCCTTCGGACTACGCGAAGCAGCTCATTGCGCGTCTCTGCCCGACGGTGCTCCCCTATACGCTTGACACCGATGCGGCATTTGATTTCGCCGGATTCAATGGACGAGCCTTGTCCGACGATGTCATGGACGTCATGTTGACGCTCGCCACGAACACGGCGCTCGCGGACGGCGTCGCTCCCGACAAGACGAATATTCGCGACGCATTCCCCTACTTCGGCGAGCCGTTTCACAACGCCGCGGCGGCCGATCCATCGACCACCGCGACACCGAAGAAATGGTAAAGCGAGGTGCAAGCATGAATCGCAAAATGTGGGCAACGTTCATTTCAGGCGGCGCGCTCGCGGCGTGCATCGCAGCGAGCATCGGGGCAGTGGCGGCATCGTCCGAGAGCCCTGCCAACGCGTCGTCGACCACCGTCGTCAGAGCCGCATTCGACCCGCAAGGCCGTGCGATCCTGCCGGTCGGCTATCGCCAATGGCAGCACGTCGGCACGCGCTATAAGCCCGACGGCCTCAACATCCTCGACGGTCTGCCTGCCAAGACACCCGAGATCTTGAATGCCTATGTCGAACCCAGCGCGTTCGCCGCGTTCGAAAAAACAGGCAAATGGCCCGATGGTGCGCAAATCGTCAAAGAGTTCAGCGCTGTCCAGGTCGGCGAAGGCTGCGATGAGCAAACCCACGTCTGCACGAACAAGCTTGGCCGTGGGCTATACGAGTCCGGTTACATCGGCCTTGGCATGATGGTGAAAGACGCCAAGCGGTTTCCGGACTCGCCAGGCAATTGGGGTTATTTCAGCTTTGGACATAAGCCCATGCCGTATGACCCGGTCGCCACCGTTCGTACGCGCGCACAGTGCTCGCAATGTCACGAGAACCTGGCCTCCGACACAGACTATGTGATTTCACGGGCGCACATCGGACTCGATGACCATTCCGGATTGCGCTTGCCTACCGGGTCCGGGTCAGGTACCCCCTGAGTTCACGACGCGTCAAACGGCGACACGACCATCGAGCATCGTCAACGCGGCACGCACGAGCCCTTCAAGCAATTTGCGTTCAGGGCGCGTGCGCGCCAGCACCCGCAGTCCGAGAAACACGCTCAGAAGCAACCGCGCAAGATCGTCGGTCGGCATCGACGCGGCGATCGTGCCATCCCTCTGGCCGGCGGCAATGCTCCGGCGGAAGAAAGTCTCGACGTCGACGAGCACCTTCGAGACGACTTCCCGGAACTCGGAATCATGCGGCGCAAGTTCCAGTGCCGAGTTCACGACCATGCAGCCCTTTCGCTCATGGTCGGTCAGCGATCGCTCGACGATCTCACCCAGAAAATGCTTGATCGCTTCGCGCGCCGGCAGCTTTGAGAAACGACGCACCGGCTCCGCGTAGGTCTGCTCGATGTAGTAATGGAGCGTCCGGGCGAATAGTGCGCGCTTGTCACCGAACGTGTTGTACAGGCTCGCGCTTGTGATCTGCATCGCGCCCGCCAGATCCCGTACGGAACTCGCCTCGTAGCCGTGCGTCCAGAAGTGAAGCAACGCTGCATCGAGTGCACCAGGTTCATCGAATTCTTTCGGCCGCGCCATGAGAGGTTCCTTGCTCGTCGCAGGCGATGGAGGAAGTCTGCACTCCCTCTCCCAGCCCGCCCGGCGCCTTCATTCTAGCAATACGCTCACGGCAGGGTGCGTCACCCCCGCGCATCGTAGCTGCCACGCGGGTCTTGATTGTTTTTCTGTGCTTGCGCTTGTCGTGCCGTCTTATCGGCTGGTCTGAATCCGCTCTTCCATCTTGACGAGTTCGGCAAAGGACTTCGCCTTCATTTTCGTCATCAGCTGTCGTCGATGGACCTTGACTGTGATCTCACTCAAATTGAGTTCGGATGCAATTTGCTTGTTCATGAGTCCGCGTGCGACGAGGGAGAACACCTTCTGCTCGCGCACCGTCAGCGACTCGTATCGCGAGCGCAAGTCGCGCTGCATATGCATGGCTTCGCGATCCGCCCTGTCGTGCATCAGCGCCGAACGTACGGCATCGATCAAGTGCTGGTCCCGGAACGGCTTGGACAAGAAGTCCCGCGCACCTGCCTTCATCGCCTGAACCGTCATTTCGACATCGCCGTGCCCGGTCACAAAAATGATGGGCACGCGAACGCCGGAGGTGGTGAGCACTTGCTGCAACTCAAGACCACCGACGCCGGGCATGCGGACATCGACGATCAGGCAGTTCGGCAATTGCGCCGACTCGCTCTCAAGCGTCTTGAGGCGATGCAGCAAGGAAACCGCTGAGGCATAGGGTTCGACGGCCACGCCGACGGAGGCCAGCAGGCCGGCGATCGCCTCTCGAACAGACGCATCATCGTCGACCACGTAAACGAGTGGGCTCGTGTCCGTTAGCGCGTCATTGAGGTGGGCCTGCGTATTCACGACCGTTTCCTTTTGCCGTTTCGTATGAGCATTGACTCCAGAACGATGCACCGACGAACCTGCTGGTCGCGACGCACGCAAAATATCGACGCGGGCCAGCTTGGGCGAGCCCGAGCTTGGGACGTCGTTGATCGACGCATTCGCCGGCGAGCAATTTAATGCGCGGCGCGATGGGCCACGAATCGTCGCAAACGTATCTGGGTCGATATCAGAATGTACTTTCGGCATTCTAGATCGATCGATTTAAAATGCAAGCCCAAGAGAAAGAATGACTCCAATCGCGTATTGAACAGACAAAATTGTGCGATCCACTGCAAGCGATAATCCTCCTGAGACATCGTCGTGTCATCAAGTGTCCCTCTGTTTTGGCTGCAAGTTCGACACGAATCACCCCGGACTCCAAAGCACATCACCAGGACACCTTGCGCGCGCGACGAGACTACGCTTGGAGACTTTGACTTTGCTCGCTCGCACGTCGCGGCTCCAGGCATGAATCCGGTGAATGACGACTCGCGGCCTCGCACATCACAAGACATGACATCCCGTTTCAGTTCAAGCTCCATCACACTTGAGTTGCCCTACGAGCCGCCGCTCGACTGGGCTCATATGCTGCGATTCTTCGCGGGCCGGGCATCGACCGGTGTTGAAACGGTCGAGGGCGAACACTATCGGCGTGCCATCGAATGGGACGGTGCAAGCGGAACACTCGACGTCGTCCGCCACGCTCGCAAGCACTGCCTGGTCGCACGCATCGAAGGCGAGGTCTGCCAATACGCTGAAGCGCTCATCGCTCCGCTAAAACGCCTGTTCGATCTCGACGCGAGTCCGGCGGCCATCGCGCGTTGTTTGTCCGCTGATCCGTGGCTCGCTTCGTTGATCGCGACGTCGCCCGGTTTGCGAGTGCCAGGTGCGTGGTCTGGTTTTGAGCTGGTGGTCAGGACAATTGTCGGACAGCAAGTCAGTGTCAAGGGTGCGTCGACGATCACGAACCGTATCGTCGAGCGCGCGGGCAAACGCGTTCAGTCACACGCACACGATGGAACGGCATGGCAATTCCCTACGCCGTCCGAGCTCGCCGCAGCGGACCTGACCGGGGTCGGCATGCCGACAAAGCGCATCGCCGCAGTCCAGAACTTCGCACGCGCTGTTGCGGACGGCCGAGTGCCGATTGACGTTCCGAACGCCGACCTCGGCACGGTTCGCGAATCCATGCTGGCGTTACCCGGCATCGGCCCATGGACGGTCGAGTATGTTGCAATGCGCGCACTTCGCGATCCCGATGCATGGCCAGGCTCCGACCTCGTGCTGATGCAGGCCATCGCTCGCCGCGACCCCGCACTCACAGGACTCAGGCAGCAGAACAGCCGGTCAGAAAACTGGCGACCCTATCGTGCCTACGCGGCGATGCATGTGTGGAACGGCGTCGCGCTGGAAGCGGGCGTCGCACGCGGCGGTTGACCACCCGGGAACTCCGACCGGGTCTTTCCATTCACGATACGTTCGCGCGCTATACGTATGTATATTGCAGCGCGACGCCCCCCTTTCTAAGCTTCCCTCCGAACGCTTCGCGTTCCGCACCCGTTCGCTCTGTTGAGCCGCGCACCCTGTGCCGGCCCTTCGATTCACGAACAAGGATCAAAGACACAATCGCCGGACTTTCTGTTGGGTCGGCACGCCTACGATAGCAACTGTTGAACAGGCATTCACTCTTAGCGGTTTCCAAGAATCCTTGCCTGCTTTGCTTAGCGCGACCTTGTCGATCCAAGACGTTTGAGAAGGTCGCAGATATTGATCCTGTGGAGCGCGCAACGCTCTCAACTCAATGGAGCTTTAAATGTCACTGATTCCCGTCCCGACCCGCGAAGAGATTCCCGAAGCATCGCACGCGATTTACGATCAGCTCAAGAAGACGCTCGGCGGACGCGTCCCGAACATGTTCAGCATTCTGTCGCTGAGCCCCAACGCGCTCGATGGCGTGCGCCATCTCCAGGGCTCACTGGCCAAGACGCTCAACGTCCGTACCCGTCATTTGATTTCTCTGGCCGTATCGCAAGTCAACGGATGCCAATACTGCCTTTCGGCCCACACCTACACGAGCGGCCTGTCGAAGATGACGCCCGAAGAAATTCTGCTCGGACGCCAGGGCAAGGCTGCGGATCCGAAGGAACACGCCGCCGCTGCATTCGCCAAAAAGCTCGTCGAGCTTCGTGGCAAGGTGCCGGCCGAAGATGTCATCGGCTTGCGCTCAGCGGGGTACACCGACGCCGAGATCATCGAGATCATTTCCCTCTGCGCTCAGTTCCTGCTGACCAATTTCATCAACAACGCGATCGACCCGGACGTGGACTTCCCCGCTGTCGACGTGGAACTCGGGGCAACTGCCTGAGGCACTTGCATCAAGTCGTGTGTTCGATCGTCAACGTCAGGTCCCTGCACACTGCGCGCGGCATCCGTGCGCTGGCGCGGCACGGTGTGTATGGACTCATGACGCTCGAACACGACCGCATTCTTTCACCCAGGCGCGCTTGACCCAGATAGATCGACGCGCCGTTCGATTCCAAAGGTTTCTGATCATGTCCCACACGCTCCACAAGATTGGCGTCTCGAGCCAGATCGGCGTCTATAGCGATGCCACCGAAGTCGGTCCGAATCAACGATGGCTGTTTACAGCGGGCACGCCTGGCCTGCATCCCGATGGCACGTTGCCGCCGGACATTACCGGTCAATCACAGCAAGCCTGGGAAAACATCATGGCCATCCTGAACAAGGCCGGGATGGATGTGACGGATATCGTCAAGGTGACCACCTCGCTGCTCGATGCGAAGTATGTCGGCGACTACGCCAAAGTCCGCAAGGAATTTCTGAAGGGCTATGAGCCGGCGTTCATGCTGCAAATCATCCCCGGACTCATCTGGCCCGAAGTGCTCGTCGAGATTGAAGTCATTGCTGCCAAGAAAGCAGACTGATCCCAGGCGCATACGTGTCGGAAGCATCCGCTCAAGCGGTGCTTCCGCCTCACACAAAACCGGACGCGTCGCCTTTGCCTGAGCACGCCGACGTTGTAGCAGCCATCAGCACCCCGCAACGCGCAACCCGCATCGCATAAGCCGCATCGCGGAAGCGGCGCGGCGCCTTCAAACGCGCCAACGTATCGCTTTCGATACGTGCGTATAACGTGAAGCGGCGCCGGGTTCATCGCGATACTTCTGTATAGCCAATCGTCCCTTCCGACCATTGCTATCCCGAACCGGATTTCCTTCAATAGAGCAAGCCTGCAAATGTGCTGGCATTGACCACCCGAAGGAGGGTCCGAATCGTGAGCGTTTCCATGTACCGCGCATCCATTCCAGTGCTTGTGCGCGGCCTGTCTGTGCTGAGCTCCCTGATCGTCAAGGGCGAGGAATACGCAAAGCTCAAGGGCCTCGAAGAGCGCACGCTGATCGAAGCGCGGCTGTTCGAAGACATGATGCCGTTTTCTGGCCAGATCCAATTTGCCACCGATACGGCGCGCCTGTCCGGCGAACGCCTCTCGGGCGTAGAGGCCCCGCGCTTCGATCCGACGGAGTCGACCTTTGCGCAGCTTCGCGAACGCATTGATCGGTCGACGGACTATCTCTTGAGTCTCAAGCCGGAGCGCCTGGAAGACAGCGCGTCGCGTGCCGTGACGATCAAGGTCGATGGCGCGCCCAAGGAGTTTCGCGGCGACGACTACCTGCTCATGTTCGGCGTTCAGAACTTCTTCTTTCACGTCACCACGGCCTACAACATCCTGCGACACAACGGCGTGCCGATCGGCAAGGCCGACTTCCTGGGAAGCTACGCAGACTATCCCTGAAAGCAGACTCGATGCGCCACCGTGCGGCAGGGTTACGTCGCGTTCTCGCGTGAGCCCGCCGCACCCGCTCAAATGCCTTTGCTGGAGTTGCCCATGCCGTCTAATCGCCGCCAGTTTCTCGTGACTACCGCGATGCTGTCCGCATCGCTCAGCTTGCCGCGCGTTGCCCTTTCCGACGACGCGATGGTGTCCGAGTCGGACTCGAATGCACAGGCCCTCGGCTATCGGGCCGATGCGACTACGGTCGACAAGGCCAAGTACCCGAAGTATGCGTCCGGTCAAATGTGTTCGACCTGTCAGTTTTATCAAGGCGCAGCTGCGGACCCCACCGCGCCCTGCCCGCTTTTCGGCACGAAGCGTGTGTCCGGGAAAGGGTGGTGCAACAGTTACATCAAGAAAGCGGCCTGATTCCGGACTTAGCGCGTCGTATCCGGGACTTCCTGCACAGCGAGAACCCACACAATAACGTCATGCGCGCTGGCACCGGATACCATCCCGTGCCGGCGCCCCGTATGACGCTGATCGACGCCCATCTTCGAAGAAATCGCCATGGCCTACGTTTACAAGTACGTTGACTCCCCACTCGGCAAACTTAAAGTCATTCTCAACGACGAGCGCCTTGCTGCGATCCTGTGGGAGACCGAACGGCCCGATCGCGTGCGGCTTGGTGAGATGGTTGAGGTTGACAGCACCCCCATGCTCGAAGAGGTGGAGCGTCAACTTCAGGAATACTTTGCCGGCCGTCGCTCGCATTTCGATGTGCCGCTGGATTTCAAGGGCACCGACTTTCAGAAAAAAGTCTGGCACGCATTGCTGACCATTCCCTACGGAGAGACGCGAAGCTACCTGCAGATCGCGGTACAAGTCGGCAATCCGAAGGCCGTGCGCGCGGTCGGCGCTGCCAACGGTAAGAACCCGATCTCGATCGTCGCGCCTTGCCATCGAGTCATTGGTTCCGGTGGCCAGCTCACCGGATTCGCCGGCGGTCTCCAGGCAAAAAACTATTTGCTCGCACTCGAGACGCGTGATCTTGCGCGTCTCGAATCGGCCCGACACGAAGACGTCACGGCCAACGGAAAAGTACTGCCCGCTTCGCGCTCGAACGCGCAAGCCACCCTCTTTTGCACCGACGATGCGTACGTCGACGCCTGATGCGCCCCCCGCAATACAACGGCGCGGCAGGCCCGTGCCGTCCGCGCGCCAGCCTTGCCTTATTTCCTCTCTGTTGTTGGAGTTTGGTATGTCCAATCAATCCCAAGCATTTCGTGCATTGCACACGGGTCCTCTTCCACTTCGGCTTGTCAACGCCTGGGATGCCGGCAGCGCGCGGCTTTTCGAAAGCCTTGGCGCCCACGCAATCGGCACAACAAGCGCAGGCATGGCCTGGGCGCTCGGCTATCCCGATGGGCGCATCCTGCCGGCCGGCGAGGCACTGGGTGTCGTGACCCGCATGACGCGCGTGCTTCGCGTGCCGCTTTCCGTCGATATCGAGCACGGCTTCAGTGATGATCCGGGAGTGGTCGCGACGCACGTCAAGCGGCTGATCGATGCGGGCGTGGCAGGTGTGAACATCGAGGACGGGTCGGACTCGCCGAGCTTGCTTGCCGCGAAGATCGAAGCCATCAAAACCGCCACCGTGCACGCAGGGGCCGACATTTTCGTCAACGCGCGAACCGATGTGTTCCTCGCGCAACTCGTCACGGCCCCGATGCAGGTCGAAGAATCGATTACACGCGGTGCGCTATATGCATCGGCCGGTGCCGACGGCTTGTTTGTGCCAGCGCTCCATCGCCCGGAAGACATTCAAACCATCGCAAGCGAGATCACGCTGCCGCTGAATGTGCTGACGTGGAAGGGATTGGCCGTCGCTGACGAGCTCGGCAAGCTAGGCGTACGCCGGTTGAGCCTTGGTGCAGCCATCTCGCAGGCGATCTGGGCAAAGGCTGCCACGTTGGCCGAAGCATTCCTCGAAGCAGGGCAATCGGACCCACTGATGGAGAACCCGATGCCGCGGCCGAGATTGCAAGGTCTCTTTACGGGCGTTGGCATGTCGAAGTAACGCGTGCTGCGCAAACACCCGTAGCCAAGCCGCGTATCTCCAGACGCGACATTCGTATGCTGTCCGGCTACCGCGCGCGTGCCGAGGCACCAAGCGTAGCGTTACATCGGGTGACAAAATCGGGCGACAGATTGAGCCATCGACGGACGCCGAGCCGATTGGGGCGTTGCAGCCCCGATCGGCGTTTCGATCTGTTCCAACCTCTTCGCCCCGCTAACTGCTCGAGCCATTACGTCGTCGACGCCACCGGCGATTTCGCGCCCACCGTTTGAGGCACGATCGACTTCATCAACAAGCAAGCCGACGCAGCAAGCGAAACCACGTCCTTGAGCAGGAACTGACCGATGTCGCCGGAGATCGCCGGGAATCCGCCGGCCGGCGCCGCCGCGACACCCGGCGTCGAGAGCATGAACGACAGCGTAATCAGAAAGGTCGCGCAGGACATGGCCGCGCCCAAGGCCGAAAAAAGCGGAATAAAGGAACCCAACACAAGCGCAACCGCCGTCGAAAGCTCAAGCAGTCCGACCACATCGCTCGCGCCTTGCACGCCGAGCAACGCATGAAGCCAGCTCATGATCGGACTGTGCTCGATAAACGGCGAAATTCCATGCGCTTCGTAGCTGGTGAACTTCATGCAGCCGAACCAGAGAAAAACGATCACAAGCGCCCATCGCAAGACCGCGACGGACCAGAATGACGGGTCCGATCGCTCGGCAATTCTAAAAGAAGAAAGCATGGACCTCTCCTCCAGATCGAGTTGGCTAACCACGAAAAATAGATTGAATGACGATGCATTCGACGTGCATCGTCCAGGCGTCAGATCGACTTTGACACCCTTCAAAGTCTATGTTCGTCAACTCGGTTTCACTACTGTACTCAGGTATAGAAGGCCGTCATGCTCCGCCCCGCTTTAGCGTTCAAACAGGGGCTCCCATGCAACTTAGTCAGCAGCGCTATACGTAAGTATCGCCGGCGTCTCAGGCGCGATTCGCGACGCTATGATTTGACCGGGATTTCCCTTCATAGGAATCCAGTCATTGCCGGTGGCTAAGCGAAAGCAGTGGGACGCCTGGGGAAACCTCCTTAGGTCCCGTTGGTGCACAAGGAGTAGCAGACATGTTTGACATGAAAAACCTGAGCCGCCTGAAGAACCTTGATAAGAATGCTGCGAAGACAGCCAAGGCTTTCTGGGCGTTTAACGACGCGGCCTTTGAGGATGGGGCGATCTCAGTGCTGAACAAGCAACTGATGGCCGTCGCCGTGGCGTTGACCACGCAGTGCCCCTATTGCATCGAACTCCACACCAAGGCAGCGCGGGACGCAGGAGCAACAGATGAGCAATTGGCAGAGGCCGCGCTCGTCACGGCCTGCATGAGAGCGGGTGCCGCAGTCACGCACTCTTCGCACTTGTTCCCGAGTTGATGTCGCCAGCGCGTCGAATGACTTGATCCGAGTTCGAGTCACACGACGCGCATGGCTCATTCAAGGCGCAACCACGTCAAGACGCGCCTTCCACGGATCAGTCATCTCAGACGTTTTCGACGCACCTTCGGGAGCGAACCAGAGCAGCTTGTCTTCCTGCGTCGAGTAGCGCGTCCATTGCGGCAAGCCCGCGCCGTTCGGATCGCCATTCTTTGCGAAATTCACCCAATAGGCATGCATCTGCTGGGCCATGGCACTGTCTTGTGCCGTGACTGCATTGGCGTAGCGAGCGTGAAGCGTGTCGAAGGCATACGGAATCTCGCTCGCATGCACGGCGCCTGGCCATTGCTGCTTCATCGAGTCGGCCACATACCCGAACCGGTATTCCCAGGTCGGTGCCCCGGCTCCGCTAAACGTACGCGCTACGAATCGCGCAGGCTCGACCATGAACTGATCGCTCGCGATCTCCATCGCGACGTCATCGGGCTTGGCACTGCCCGTCGGGGCATAGGCACTTCGCGCTGCCTCCTTTTTTGCCGCGCCTAAAGGTGCCAGCGCATCGTCAACCGAACTGACCTTCGGCGGAAAGCCGAGATCTGCAGCATTCGCGCCGACAATCAAAGGCACCTTGTGGAAATTCCCCGCCGCGTAGACATCCTGAGGCTCGCCCGTAATGAGCTTCCCGTCAATCATCGGCCCCGCGTAGGTCGGCACACGCATCGTGGACATATTGAGGCCATTGACGACCTTCCTCGCAGGGAGCTTGCGCAGCTTTCTCAGCGCTTGCTCACCCGAGCCATCGATATTGTTGGCCTTGGCGAACTCAGTGCCCGCACTCTCGGCTTGCTTGAGCGTGAGTCCGGGCGTGATGTTGTGACGTCCCGAACCGGACTCGATGATGGCGCGCTGAAACAGGCCATCCGTCAATGTCGACGTGATCAGGCTCGCCACCGAAAAGCCCCCTGCCGACTCGCCAAAGATCGTGACGTTGCCCGGATCCCCGCCGAACTTGTCGATGTTGGCCTGCACCCATTTAAGCGCCGCGATCTGATCCATGAGGCCGTAGTTGCCCAGGAGTCCGTCATCCGCATTCGCAGCCGTCAATGACGGATGCGCAAAGAAGCCAAAGCGACCGACACGATAATTGAAGCTCACGAACACGATGCCTTGCTTGGCAAACTCGCTGCCAGAATAGACGCCAGGCGACGAACCGCCATTGACGAACCCGCCGCCGTAAATCCACACCATCACGGGCAGCTTTTTCTCCGCAGCTTGAGCAGGACGCCACACGTTCATAAACAGGCAGTTCTCGCTAAGCCCTACGCCAAGCGGCGCCGCATCGCCAGGGAAAGGTTCCTGCAGACAGTCTTTGCCATATGCCCTGGCGTCGCGCACACCAGCCCACGGATGAACCGGTTGAGGCGCGCGCCAACGCAGCGGCCCCACCGGCGCCTGCGCATACGGAATGCCCTTAAACGATTCCACACCATCCGCTACGGCACCAGCGACACGACCGGACTGAATCGCGACGGTATGCGTATCCGTGGGCGTGTCGGCATGCGCGGCAAGCGTCGTCACGACGAGGCCGCAGAACGCACCTGTGACAAAGAGGCTTAACTTCATCGGAGTCCTTTTGCGTGTTGATCCGGGTGAAGACCGGTTGAAAACATTCTAGTCTGAGCAAGGACGTTATCCACGCCCAGACCAGCATGGCTACCTACCGCGACACAACGCAAATGTTTTACAACAAGATTGTTTTACAACGTTTGCGTTGTACAACGAGCTAGCGCGCAACCCCAATATGCGTCTTTGCAAGCTGCGTCAGCTCCGCCTCAAGCGCCTCAAGAAACACATGGACTCGATGAGGTACATAACGCCGACTCGGGATGACCGCCCACACCGAAAGCTTTTCCATCTCCGCGTCCTTCAACGGAATTTGCACGAGAGAGCCATCGGCTAGCTGTCTGAACACATCCCAGTAGCTCAGCATCACGATACCCAGCCCTTGCAGCGCCGCCGTACGCGCGGCATCGACACTGGTCGTGGTGACGTACGCCTCGATGCTCTTTCGTGTCAACACCCCGTCCACAACGAGAGGCCAACGTCGTACCGCACCGAGGCTGATGCACTGGTGCTGATCAATCTCCTCCACCGTCGCCGGACGACCCCGCTTGGCTATGTACGCGGGAGAGGCACAGATCAGCCGCGGATTCGGCGCAATCTGCCTCGCAACCAACTCCGAGTCCTCCAGCGGTGCAATGCGCAGCGCCAGTTCCAGCCCCTGCCCCACCACATCGACGAGGCGATCCGAGAGATCGAGATCAATACGAAGCTCAGGGTTCGCTTCCAATAGTCTTGGAAGCATGGGCATGACGACGGACTGACCGAAGCCCGTCGGGGCCGTCATCCGAAGCACCCCGGAAGCGTGTTTCGGAGACGGACTCAGTTCGGACCGAATACCGAGTTCAGCATCGGTCATCGCTTTCGCATACGGAACGAAAGCTTCTCCCTCCGCGGTCAGCGTCAACGCTCGCGTCGAGCGATGAAACAGACGTACCCCAAGGTCTTCTTCAAGAACCGCGATGCGCCGCGAAACCTGCATGGGCGCGACGTTGAGCTGACGAGCCGCAGACGACAAACTCCGCGCCGACGCGACGGCCAGAAAGGTGCGAACGTCCGAGAGAAGCATGGTTTATATCCGAAAGTGATACGGCGGCTTCACGCCTCGATGCCTGTTTCTTCGCCCACGCGACGCCTACGATGCAGTCACTTTCCCTTTCGCAGCGAGCAGAGAAAATGACTGACACGACTCCCCTGATCCTGTCCCCGTACAACGGCAACAGCATCGCAGTTCGCAATCGAATCGCAGTCTCGCCCATGACGCGCATCACGGCGACGGAGAACGGTCATCCGACGCAGACCATGTTCGACTACTACATGCGTTTCGCTAAAGGTGGCTTCGGGCTTGTCACGACCGAAGGCATCTACACCGACAAGGCATTTTCGCAAGGATACCGTTTTCAGCCCGGACTCTCCGACGACGATCAGGCGCGAGGCTGGACGGACTTTACGCAAGCAATGCAAGACGAAGGCGCCCTTGTCTTTGCGCAACTGATGCATGCGGGCGCGCTGAGTCAAGGCAATGTGTATCGCACGCACACCGTCGCGCCCTCGGCTGTTCGCCCAAAGGGCAAGCAAATGGAGTTCTACTTCGGCAACGGCCCGTATCCCGAGCCGAAAGAAATCACCGATGCCGAGCTTGAAGAGGCCGTTCAAGGATTCTTGAGCGCCGCACAACGCGCCATTCATATTGCCGGCTTTAACGGCGTCGAGATTCATGGCGCTAACGGCTATCTTCTCGACCAGTTCCTGACCGCGCACACGAACCTTCGCACCGACCGTTGGGGCGGCGATGCACTCAAGCGCGTGCAGCTGCTTGCGGACATCGTGAAGCTCGTCAAGCACTCGATCGGCAACGCGGCACCGGTCGGTATCCGGATCTCTCAGGGCAAGGTCAATGACTTCACGTCGAAGTGGCTTGGCGGTGAAGCGGATGCCGAAGCGATCTTCGGCACCCTTGCCGACGCCGGCGCGAACTTCATTCACGTCACCGAATATGAAGCGTGGCAACCTGCCTTCGAAGGCTCGAAAGACAGCCTGGTGACGCTTGCACGACGCTATGCACCCAATGTCACGCTCATCGCGAACGGTGGGTTGCACACGGCGGATCGGATGAAAGCAGTCGTCGACGCAGGTGCCGATGTGGTCGCCGTCGGTCGCGGAGCATTGGCCAACCCCGACCTGCCGAAAGTGCTCGCGCACAACCGTGAACCGAAGTCGTTTGACCACTCGATCCTGCAACCGATCGCGAATATCAAAGAAGCGGAAATCGCGATGCAGTCCGATCTGTGAGTCACGATAACGCCCGTCTGTGTGATTCCACGTGCCTCGCGCGGACTGCGCGAGGCACACTGCTCGGCATCGACTTCGATCGTCGGGCTAAAGAGACAGGTCTAGCCCAGCCTTCAAGCACTCATTTCATCAAACAGCGCGAACAAACTATCGGGCTCGACGGGTTTGACGAAGTGATGGTTAAAGCCCGCTTCTTTCGCGTGCCGGATGTCCTCGACCTGACCGTACCCTGTCAGCGCGATCAGCATCACGCCGGACATCGATGGCAATAGCTTCATGCGCCGGGCGACTTCGTAGCCATCGAGCCCAGGTAGCCCGATGTCGAGGATGACTGCGTCAAACCGTTCCGTTTCGCACTTCGCGAGCGCTATCGGACCATCCGGTGCCGTCACTGCATCGTGACCTCCTACGCCAAGCAAAATAGCGAGTGACTCGGCAGCGTCGCTATTGTCGTCGACGACAAGTATGCGAAGGCCTTGCGTATGGCGCGGCCTGGAGCGAGACGGTGAAGCAAGCTCCTCCTGCCTGGCCAAAACGAGAGGCAAATGAAGTACGACGCTTGCACCCTGGCCGATTCCATCGCTATGGGCCTCGACGTTGCCTCCATGCATGGCGACGAGCGTACGGACGATCGAAAGACCGATGCCCAACCCGCCTTGTGCGCGATCGAGCGCGCGACTCGATTGAGAAAAGAGTTCGAAGATCCGCGGCAGATCGTCCTTTGAGATGCCCGTGCCGTTGTCGCTGATTGTCACGACCGCCTCGCTGCCTTCCTTATGCGCCTGCACGCGGATACGGCCTCCGTCCGGCGTATATTTCGCCGCATTGTCGAGCAAGTTTCCGAATACCTGAGCAAGCCGCGTCGCATCCGCACTCACGTACATGGATTCGTCCGGCAAATCGGCTTCGAGCACATGACGTCGCGCAGCGATCGACAAGCGTGCGACATCGATGGCATTCGCCAGCAGCACGCCGAGGTCGAGCGTCTCCTGCCTGAGCGTGACCTTCCCGGTCGTAATGCGCGACACATCCAGTAGCGCTTCGAGCAAGCTCGACAGATGTCGGGTTTGCCGCTCGATAATGTCACGCGCCCAATGCATCCGCGGCGGCAACGCTTCTTCTGCAACCCGGATCGTCTCCACCGCATTGCGGATCGGTGTCAGCGGATTACGCAGCTCGTGTGCGAGCATGGCAAGAAACTCGTCTTTCTGGCGTGATGCGATAAGCAGTTGGGCATTCGCCGCCGCGCGCTCGGCAATCATTTCCCGGGCCTGATACTGCCGCCGCCTCGCCCGCAGTGCGCTGCGGGCAGCGCTGATCAGCGCATCACGGCTGACCGGACGCTCGATCAGCACGACATTACCCAGTGTCGCCAGGTGAAGCGACTCGGGCGTCGGCATGCCGCGCTTGCCGTTGCCCACAAGAAGGACGAATGGAAGGTCCGACCACGGCTGCTGGTTGATCAGCCACGCCTCCAGCAGGTCGAGTGCTTTGCGGTCGAGCGCTTCGTCGGCGATCAACGCGCATGCGGCGCCTTCACGTAACGAAGTCACGAGGTCGTCAATATCCGCACAAGCAACACACGTCATGTGCTCTCGTGCGAGCACTTGCTCAACGACTTGTGCGTCGCGTCCACGGGGCGCAGCGATCAGGATCCTTTCTTCCAATGCGGGCCCCTACTCGTCAACACCGTGGTCAAGCAGCGGCTGTTGACCGTGATAGGTCGGCAGACCGCTCATGACGCCTTCGAAGTCCTTGAGAGGCAAACCGACCCTCAACCCTGTATTTGCGATCCTGAACTCGCGAATCGAACGCTCATGAGCGTTCGAGCGGCTCTTCAGGACGGACAAAGCCGTCAGGACGTCACCGGCACTTTCAAAGTAACGGAACACGAGAAGCGCATCGCTGAGGTAGCTCAGATCGATGTCCGTGCCGACCGTGCCGATCAGCCCGTGCTGCCCCAGAACCATGAGCGTGATGACCCCCTGCTGATTCAAATAACTCAGGAGTTCGTGCATCTGCAACAGCAGATGTCGATGCCCGGGCATGGCCTGCATATAGGCATTCAGACTGTCGATCACGATCATCGACGCGTCGGCGTCTTCGACGGCTTCACGGACCAATGTGGCGAACTGGCCCGGCGACATTTCCGCCGGGTCGATCTGCTGGACCAGTAAGCGGTCGTTCTCGATGTAGGCATCAAGACTCATGCTCAGGTTTCTTGAGCGCGACAACATCGTGCCTAACGTCTCATCGAACAAAAAGTATTTGACGCGCTGTCCGCGTTCGAGGGCACTCAACGCGCAACGCACGGCGGTCGTCGTTTTCCCGGCGCCTGACGGACCGACAACAAGCAGGCTCGTGCCGGGGACGAGACCTCCACCAAGCAAGGCGTCCAGCTCTTCGACGCCGGTTGTCTGAGACGCGGCATCGAATTCGCGACGATGCTTGGCGGCGATCAAACGCGGATAGACGGTAATACCGCCCGTGTCGAGCCTGAAGTCGTGATAGCCGCCGGCGAACTTGACGCCACGCATCTTGACGATTCGCAAGCGTCGCTGTTCGGTGCCGTAATCCTGAAGCTGCTGGTCGAGTTCGATCACGCCATGCGTGATGCTGTGCAGTTGGAGGTCTGACAGCCGCGTCGTCTTGTCATCGAGCAGCCACACCGTGCAGCCCTGCGTCAGGAAGAACTGTTTGAGCGCCAGCACCTGGCGGCGGTATTTAAGGGCATCCTGCGCAAGGAGGCGCAGCTCCGAAAGACTGTCGAACACGATCCGCTGCGGCCGGACTTTCATGACCGCGCGGCGGACCTCTTCGACCGTCTCTCCAAGCTCGACTTCCGAAGGATGCAAGATCGACTGGCCGGCGTCTTCGGCAAGTCCGTCTTCACTGACGAGTTCGTGAATCGTCAGGGCGTCGAGCGACCAGTGGTGAGAGGCCGCGACCGCCTTGAGTTCGGCGGCGGTTTCCGACAGCGTGATGTAGAGACCCGCTTCGCCTCGTCTCGCGCCTTCCAGTAGAAAATGCAGGCCAAGGGTAGTTTTTCCCGCACCCGGAACGCCTTCGACCAAATACACCCGGTTTGCCGTCAGGCCACCATTCAGAACGTCGTCCAGTCCGCCCACCCCCGTGGAAATGCGGACAGTCGCGGCAGCGCCGCCAGGATTCGTCGTGTGTTCGTTTTGCATCGCCGTGCTCAGCTGTTATTCGCCACCCGGCGTTGTCTGCAGATTTCATGCCGGGTGCGAATTGCTGTACGAACGCGCGATGCCTGTTGAGCCGAGTGGAACCTCGTGATGTCGCGAAGCCGCCATCACCGGGTTCCACGTCAGGTCGGTAGCAACCTGAACGGACCCGGCAGCACGGCCGAACTTCACTGCCGTTTTGAACCTGACTGAACGGCAAGGACACGCCTTACCAGCGACCGGCGTGCCGGCCGCCATCTACGTTGATGGTCTGTCCGGTGACAAAGGCCGCATCTTCGAGATACATGATCGCGTCGACGATTTCGGACACCTCGCCCATGCGACCGATCGGGTGCATGGTATCGAGCAACGCATGTTTTTCTGCCGGATGCATGGGCGTCTTGATGACACCGGGCGCCACGGCATTCACACGGATGCCCTGTTTCGCATACTCGATCGCCAGGCCGCCAGTCACGGCGTAGAGACCGCCCTTGCTCAACATCGCAAGCCCCGCCGGTGCCCCCGCAATCCCCTGATGCACAACGGTCGCCGTGATCTGCACGATATGGCCGCTGCCTTGCCTGACCATTTGCCGAAGTACCGGCTGCGTGATGTTGAAGAAACCTTCAACGTTCACTCCCATCACATTCCTGTAGTCGTCAGGCGTGTAGTCGGTGAATGGCTTGCCGATAAAAATACCGGCGTTGTTGATCAGTGTATCGATCCGGCCGAAGCGTTCGAGCGCGATTTGAACAACACGGTCCGCGACTTCGCGATCGCGGATGTCGCCCGCCACCGCCACAACGCCATCGTCATCACTCTGCTTGATACTGCGCGAGTTCGCGATGACGACGTAGCCCTTCTTGCGATACGCGTCGACCACACCGGCACCAATGCCTTGCGAAGCGCCGGTGACGATGGCAACTTTCCTTTGAGTCATGGAAATGCTCCTTGCGAGTTGATTAAGACAGACGCGAACGGGTCAGGCATGTCGCGATCTGGCAAGAAGCGTATCGCTGGACACCGCGAAGCGGCAGTCGCTATCCTTGCGCAATGACTGATCGAAAACGCACAGCCCTCGACTGGCAGGATGTACGGATGTTCCTTGCGTTAGGGCGCTACCGCAGCCTGTCTGCCACTGCGCGCGCGCTGCAGGTGAATCACGCCACGGTGGCGAGGCGCATACAGTCTCTTGAAGAGAGTCTTGGCGACAAGCTGGTCGAGCGCAGACCCGACGGGTATCGACTCACACCGGCGGGAGAGCATGCGCTGCAAGTCGCGGCGGAAATGGAGGTTGCAGCACAGAACCTTTCCCGCCCTGCCATCGGTGCACCTGACACGCTACGTGGACTCGTCCGTATCAACGCGCCTCCGGCGCTTGCACAAGGATTTCTGCTAGCGCGCCTGACAGAGATCACGGCTACGCATCCCGGCCTGGATATCGATCTCGCGACAGACCTTCGGTCAATCAGTCTCAGCCGGCATAAGGCTGACATTGCGGTGCGCGTCGGCCACGCCGTGGATGCGGATCTCATCGCCAAGCCCCTGGGAAGCATGGCATTCGGCTTTTACGGAATCGCAGCGCAGTGCGATCGCGCCGAGCGCGGAGAATTGCCGACGTTTGTCGGTTACAACGAGGAGAGTGGCGACATGCCGGGCGCGGAGTGGCTGACGCGGCATTTCCCCCGATCACGCATTGCATTTCGGGGTGAGAACCACATCATGCAAGCCATCGCGGCAGGAAACGGAGCGGGCCTGGCGTTGCTACCGCACTACCTGGGGCGCAGCCTTCCCGGCCTGACGCTCTGCACGCTCGAGCCCGCGCCTCCGCCGCGTGATATCTGGCTGTTTGTCCGCAGGCAGGATCGTAACGTCGCAACGATACGAGCGGTGATGCAGCACGTGCAGGACTCGTTCAAAGCGAGCGAAGGCCTCTTCAGCGCTTAGTGCTTCCGGGCCGACCGAATATCTCGACCGAGCTCAGCCGACCTCCAGGCCAAATTCCTATCGATCATTGCATTGGCAGGGCAAGCACAGTGCGTGTGTGACTAACGCAGTGTCGCAAACGCCGCCGGCGTGAAGTCGGCGATCTGGTCGACACGATTCCTGCGTACTTTTTCAAGCCACGCGGGGTCCTGCAGCAGCGCGCGTCCGACTGCCACCAGATCGAATTCACCGCGCTCAAGGCGCGCAATCAAGTCATCGAGCGGCGTGGATTGAGCGCTGTATCCCCGAAGCGATTGGTAGACGTCACCAGACAGGCCGACCGCGCCGACGGTAATCGCGGTGATCCCCGTGAGCTTTTTTGCCCAGCCGGCAAGATTCAGTTCGCTATCGATCTCGGGGAACGCGGGCTGCGAGTACTTGGGCTGCGAAAGGTGGAAGGCGTCCGCACCGGCGTCAACGAGCACGCTGAGCCATTGTTCAAGCGCCTGCGGCGTTTCAGCAAGCCGTGCTTTGAAGTCTGTCGGCTTCCATTGCGAAAGCCGAAGAATCACCGGAAAACCCGGCGTCACTGCTGCTCGCACGGCCTTCAGCACTTCGACGGCAAAGCGCGAGCGTTCGACGAGCGTGGCGCCACCATAGGCGTCGTCGCGCAAGTTCAGGTGGTCATAGAAGAACTGATTGATCAGGTAGCCGTGCGCGCCCATCAGCTCGATGCCATCGAACCCGATGCGCTCGGCATCCGAAGCTGCACGCGCGAAGGCATCAATCGCGGCCGCCACATCCGATTCACTCATTGGCACACCGACTCGCTCGCCGGTCACTGCGAAGCCCGAGGGGCTCTCGTAAGGTGCTGCCGGTCTCCAATCGGGAGTCGCGTTTGAGCGCTTATGCCCGACATGAACCACCTGTGGTGCAATGCGCCCGCCAGCTGCGTGTACCTCGTCCACGACTCGCTTCCAACCCGCGAGCGCCGCTTCGCCATGCAAGCGGGGCATATCCGGTTCATTGAGCGCCGCCGGACGACCTATCCCCGTCGCCTCGGTAATGATGAGGCCGACGCCATGCTCCGCGCGGCGGCGATAGTAGCTGGCAACCTCGGCGGTCGGCACGCCCCCTGGCGACCTGGAGCGCGTCATCGGCGCCATGATCACGCGATTCGGTAGGTCGAGGGCGTTGAGCCGATAGGGATCGAAAAGGGCGTCAAGCATATTCATCGGGCATCTCCTGCAAGCTAGCAGCGGCGAGTCAGCGCGGGACAAATCTCAGACCTGACCGATGCCACCGTCGGCCATCAGATCGGCGCCCGTCACATAGGAACTCTGGTCAGAGGCCAGGAATAGCGCCGCGCTGGCCATCTCCTCGGCACGCGCGAGTCGGCCGAGCGGTACCATGCCCTGGTACATATCCACGAGTTCGTCGCGCCCCACCGTCTGCGAATCGAGGATCGGCGTGTCGGTCACACCGGGGCTCAGCATGTTCACGCGGATGCCGCGATCCTTGAATTCCGCCGCCCAGGTGCGGGCATACGAACGCAATGCCGCCTTGGTCGCTGCGTACGCCGTATGACCGGGAATACCCATGACGTGCATGGCCGACGAAACCAGCACGATTGAGCCGCCCCGCTTCATCATCGGCAGCTGCTTCTGCACGAGGAAGACCGGGCCGCGAGCCATCAGATTGAACGCCTTGTCGAAATGCGCGGGCGTGAGCGTGTCGATCGACGCCTGCTCCGTATAGCCCGCGTTCGACACGACGATGTCGACGACGCCCTTTTCCTGGCGGACCACATCGGCGACGCGATCAAGATCATCCAGGTCCGCGGCGTCGGCCTGGATCGGCGTGACGTTGCGTCCGATCAGCTTCGCGGCCTCGTCAAGCTGCGCCTGCCGACGGCCAAAGATAAAGACGTGAGCGCCTTCGGCGACGAAGCGCTGAGCGATAGCCAAACCGATACCTGTCGTTGCGCCGCTGACGACGGCAACCTTGCCTGCGAGAGTAGACATGAAAACCTTTTGCCTGTGTGTGAGGAACAGGCTCAGGTTAATTGCCATCGCGCCGGATGATAATCACCGAATTTCCCATAAGATCTATTCTTTAGGAGAATGGGTCGAGCGGGAGGAAGACAATGGACCGGTTTCAGGAACTGAACGCTTTTATGGCCGTCGTCGAAGCCGGCGGGTTTTCCGCAGCCGCGCGTCGGACAGGCGAATCGCAGTCGGCGATCAGCAAAGCCATCGGCGCGCTCGAAAAGCGCCTCGGCGTGATGCTGTTCAATCGAAGCACGCGCAGCGTCACGCTGACCGACCAGGGCCAGCGATATTACGAGCGGACCAAACCGCTGATTGAGGAGATGCATGAAGCCGACTGCGAAGTGGCGAGCAGCAGACTCGATACTTCCGGTCTGATCAGGATTGCCGCATCCGCGACGTTTGGACGCCTGCACGTGCTGCCACTTGTGCCCGAGCTGCTGTCACTCGTTCCCGGGCTGCAGGTCGATCTGGTTCTGTCGGATTTCGTGCGAGACATGGTGGACGACCGAATCGATCTCGCGATTCGAGTGGGGCCCGTCAATGATCCCGATGCGGTGGTCAAGCGCGTGGCAACGACGCCTCTCGTGTGCGTCGGATCGCGCAGTTACTTCGAGCGACACGGATTACCCAAAACGCCAGCCGAGCTTGCGAATCACAACTGCCTTTTATACGGCGGGCTTACGGAGCTGGCGGACTGGCCCTTCGAAGGACCCGAAGGTCGATTCAGCGTATCGGTCCGGGGCAATCTGTCGTCCAACAGCGTCGAAACGATCCGGGCCGGTGTGCTGGCCGGCGTCGGGATCGGATTGTTTGCCAAGGTTTCCCTCGCCGACGAACTGCGAGACCCGGACGTGATCCCGATTCTCGGTGAGTTCATCAGCGAGGTCAGAGACGTGAGTCTGATCTGGCCGAAACGGCGATTCGTACCGGCGCGCGTGCGTCGCGCGACGGAGTTTTTTGCTAAGGAGTTGCCGTTGCGGATTTAATGTGGCGCCCCAACGAAACCGTGGCACACGGACTCCGCATCGCAGTAGTAGCCGACGACCATGCCTCTGTCGTTGATGGCCGTTGGCGTCGTGTAGAGCGAGCCAGGAGGATCGAACGTCACGATCCTGCCACCGGGGAGCCACAAGAACCCATGCTCCAGCGAGAAATCCGCAAGGATGTAAGACCCTGTGATCACGCCCAATGAATTGATCCCCGCAGGACTCGTTCCGTAGTTGTTGCCGGGTGCGTCGATCGTTTTCATCGTGCCATTGGCCGAGCGCAAAAACCCGTGGACCGTATCGCATGCGGCATCACTGCAATACGAACCGGTGATCGCACCCTCCGCATTGATGGAGACAGGCGGTGAGTTGGTCAAGAATGCAATCGGAGGATCGTACGTCGTGATCTTGCCATCCGGAGACCGCACGAAGCCATGAAGCAGGCCGCTAGCGTCGCGATAGAACCCTGCGATCACGCCAAATGCATTGATGGCTTGAGGACTGGTGTACGTCGAGCCCGTCACGACGAAATTGGTGAAGATGCCATTCGCGAGACGCACGAAGCCGGCAAACTCAGAAGCCGACCTGAGGTAGCTCCCCGTGACGGTTCCCGCGAGATTAATGCCTGTCGGCGACGTGAAATCATGCGCCTGTCCCGGGACATCAAACGTCGTGTATTTCCCGCCCGGCGAGCGCAGAAAACCGTGATTCTCACAGCCGGCCGGAGGCTCCGTTGCGGAACAGTTGGTCGCATAGCCACCGGTCACGACACCCTCGAGGTTAATCGCGTCGGCGGTACTACAAACGTTCTGTGTGACCGTGCTGCAGGTCGCACCCGGCGGATCAAAGACGGTGATCGCACCATTCGGCGCGCGCACGAAGCTATGGATCAAACTACCTGCGTCAATGAAGTACCCCGTGACCACACCCGCGAAATCGATCGCCGTCGGAAAGATGCCGCCGGAATCGCCGGGCACATCGAACGTTGCAAACGTTCCGCTGTTGGCCTGTGCCTGTGCTTGCGTTTGCGCGTTAGCGAGCGGAACGCACAACATCAACGCGCTAACGAGCTTGGACAGATCACGGATGGCTCCGGCCACGAACGCTAAGCACTTCGCCGCTGTCTTCATGACGTCACTCCTTGGGGCGTGTGGCACAGTGACGCATGGAGGTTCATGGTGATCAACAACCGCAGCGATATCGCATTGCACGTCACGTCACGTCACGTTTGCCACCGTTTGTGTATAGAACATTTCTTTAGCGACTAAACGGGAATCGATTTGCGCGCATCGGCATGCGTCCTACTCGCGTTCCATGCGAGTGCCGGATGCGTGATTTCTTAGTTCACAGATCGAGTGCTCTCTATGCAAAGCCACGCGGCAGAAACGTGCACAGACGTTGGCGCCGAGCAACACGAGTACTTTCCGGTCACTCAGCAGAACAGCCTCAGCGATGCGACCCTGCCGGCAAAGCAACCTCTAGCGGTACTGGCGCTTCTCGAGAACTATCCAGACCGCCGACATCGGGGTCACGATTCAGGACCGCACGAGCCCGATCGAGGTCGATTGCACCTTCCCACCGCGCGACCACAATCGTGGCCACACCATTGCCGATCAGGTTGGTGACAGCGCGTGCTTCGTTAAGAAAGCGATCGACACCCAACAGCAGCACCAGCCCCGAGACCGGAATCTTGTGCATAGACGCCAACGTCGCCGCGAGTGCGACGAAGCCCGCACCCGCCACGCCGGCAGACCCTTTCGACGTCAGCAGAAGAACGCCCATGACCACGATCTGATCGAACAACGTCAGATGGATGTTCATCGCCTGCGCCACAAACATGGCCGCCATGGTGAGGTAAATGGCCGTGCCGTCGGCGTTGAACGTATAGCCCGTGGGAAGCACCATGCCGACAACGGGACGCGAGCAGCCCAGGTTCTCCATCTTCATCAGCATCTGGGGAAGCACGGCCTCGGTCGAGGCCGTTCCCAGCGTGACGAGAATTTCATCCCTGATATAGCGCAGATATTTCCAAAGCGACAGGCCGCTTAGTCGCATAGCGACACCGAGCACAACGACGACGAAGCAGATCGACGTCAGGTACAAACACAGCATCAGTTGCCCGAACGAAGCCAGCGTACCGATGCCGTACTTTGCAATGGTGAATGCCATGCCGCCGAACGCCCCAACGGGCGCGACGTACATCACGATGCGCACCACACCGAACATACCCTGCAGGAACATGTCGAGCATATCGACGAGCGGCGCGGTCCGCGGGCCGAGTTTTGCCAGCGCAATCGCGAACAGCACAGAGAAGAAGATGATCGGCAGAATTTCGCCATTGGCAAAGGCGCCGACAATGCTGTTCGGCACGATGCTCATCAGGAACTCGAGCATCGAGTGATCGTGCGCGGCCCGGGTGTAAGTCGCGATCGCCGAGCTGTCGATATGCGCCGGATCGACGTTCATGCCGCTGCCCGGCTTGATCACATTGACGACAAAGAGGCCGATCAGGAGCGCGAGCGTCGATGCCAGTTCGAAGTAGAGCAACGCCTTGACACCGACGCGCCCCGCTTCGTGCAGGTCGTTCATTCGAGCGATGCCGACGACGACCGACGCGAAAATAATCGGTGCGAGCGACATGCGAATGAGCTTGATGAACAGGTCGCCCAGCGGTTTGAGTTCAGCGCCGGTGTCCGGGTAGAAGTGGCCGACCAGGATGCCGGCCACAATACCGATCAAGACTTGTACATAAAGCTTGGAAAGCGTCTTCTTGAGTTTCGAGGGCCGCATGTCTGTCTCCGGAGCATGGCGCCATCCACATTAATTTCCGCGACCGTTAATCACTGTGCGTGCAGCGATTGTTTTCCGGTCGCGGCGATGCGTTTCCCGTCCGATCCTCGAAAGGGACATGCACCGGCCTCCCTAAGCCGGCGCATAAGGTCGTGCATAAGGTCGTGCCTCAGGTCGTCCCTCAGGCAGACAGCTTCTGCATTTCCGCAAAGAGGTCGGCCTTTCCTTCAAACCCGATACCCGGCAAGTCCGGCATCGTGATGTAGCCGTTCTCGACCTTCACACCATCGGGGAAGCCGCCGTACGGCTGGAACAGATCCGGGTACGACTCATTGCCGCCCAGGCCAAGACCGGCCGCGATATTCAGCGACATCTGGTGGCCGCCATGGGGGATGCAACGGGTCCGTGACCAACCGTGTTGATGCAGCATGTCGAGCGTGCGCAGATATTCGACCAACCCGTAGCTCAACGCGCAATCGAACTGCAGCCAGTCGCGATCGGCTCGCATGCCGCCGTACCGGATGAGATTGCGTGCATCCTGCATGGAGAAGAGATCCTCGCCGGTCGCCATCGGTTTGTCGTAGTAGTTCCGAAGCGTCGCTTGCAATTCGAAGTCGAGCGGATCGCCCGGCTCCTCGTACCAGAACAGGTCGTACTGCGAGAGTGCCTTCGCGTACTGAATCGCGGTATCAAGATTGAAGCGACCGTTCGCATCGACTGCGAGCTTCTGGCCATCACCGAGCACACTCAGAATCGAGTCGATACGCCGAAGGTCTTCGTCGAGCGACGCGCCACCGATCTTCTTCTTCACGACCGTGTAGCCACGGTCGAGATAGCTGCGCATCTCGTCTTTCAGCTTTTCGTGATCCTGGCCCGGATAGTAGTAACCGCCCGCTGCATAAACGAAGATCTTGCGATCGGGCTTGCCATCGCCGTAGCGATCAGCCAGCAACTGGAACAGCGGCTTGCCCTCGATCTTGGCGACCGCATCCCACACCGCCATATCAATCGTGCCGATGGCAACGGAACGCTCACCGTGACCGCCGGGTTTTTCGTTGGTGAACATCGTCGCCCAGATCTTGTGCGGGTCGAGGTTGTCACAGGTGGCATCGACGAGAGAATCGGGATCGGCTTCGAGAATGCGCGGAATGAAGCGCTCGCGCATCAGCGTGCCCTGGCCGTAACGGCCATTCGAATTGAAGCCGTAGCCGACGACGGGCTTTCCATCGCGGATCACGTCGGTCACGACGGCGACCAGGCTCAGCGTCATCTTGCTGAAATCGATGTAGGCGTTTCGGATCGGTGAGCTGATCGGAACGGTTTTCTCGCGGATTTCGACGATTCTCATGGGCGTATGTCCTGGTCTGGCGGGATCGCTATAGGCAGGCCGAGGGCATTCGGCTCTGCTGCATTGGGACGTAGCATAGTCCGCGTCGACCGGCCTATACTTCACCAATATTCATTTCATTTTTAACCAAAAGTGAAAGCTGATTCGACCATCGACTTCGAGTTTTTCGTTCAGCTGGCGAAGCTGAAGAGCCTCTCCGGCGCGGCGCGTTCGCTCGGCATGACGCCGCCGGCGGCAACCAAGCGACTCGGCATCCTTGAGGAAAGATTTGGCACGCGGCTCGTCAATCGAACGACGCGCAGTGTGAGCCTGACTCCGGAAGGCGAGACCTACGCACGGTTTGCTGCGCAGATTCTCGATCAGGTGCGCGAAATGGAAGACGCGATCGCAGGGACACCAGCGGAGCCGCGCGGGCGTCTGCGCATCAATGCAACGTTGGGCTTCGGGCGAACGACGATTGCGCCGTTAGTGTCCGAATTCGCCAAACGGTATCCGCACATCGACGTTCAGTTCGTGGTCACGGACCGTCCCGTCGATCTCGTTGAAGGCGCTTTTGATATCGCGATCCGATTTGGCGAGTTGCCGGATCAGCGGCTGAGGGCGCGTCGCCTGATGAGCAATCGCCGGTTTCTTTGCGCGTCCCCGAAATATCTGGAGCGACACGGCGTGCCCGAGCGCATGGAGGACCTGGTCGATCATCGATGCATCATTCACACACAAAACGACGATGCCTACGGTGTCTGGAGATTCGTGCAGGACGATCACATGGAGACGTTGAAGGTCAACGGCTCACTCTCGAGCAACGATGGGGATATCGTGCTGCGCTGGGCGCTCGACGGTCACGGCATTTTGATCCGCTCCGAGTGGGATCTCGCCAAATACATCCAGAGCGGAAGGCTTCGTCTGGTGCTGTCAGATGTCGTTCTGCCGTCCGCGGATTTGTTTGTCTACTATCCGGGACAACGCAACGAATCCCCTCGTGCTCGGGCGTTCATCGACTTTCTCGTCAAGCACTTCGAGGCGCCTTTTGTTCCGGTTGATGTGGGTAAGGCGCCTACGGAGCGTAAGCGGATCAGTCGAGCAAGAAGGAGCTGACGTTGCGGCAGCTCCTTGCGCGGTGACACTCAGGTCTTGACCTCTGCTTCCCATTCGGAACGGGTCGCAGAGGTGTACCGACAAACGCTTAGCGTTCGCTTGAACTCAAGCGTGCACCAGCGACTTCAGCGCTTGAGTGATCTGAGCCGCCTGGGCATATCCCGAGGTCAACCGGCCAACACGCCCATCCTGCTCAACAAACAACGAGGGGAAGCCAGTCACGCCGAGCTGACGCGTCAGGAGAAAATCCGCCTGCGCCGCTTTGACCGCTTCGTTCGACGACCACACATCGAAGAAGCGATCCGCACCGCATTCAATGCCTTGCGCCTTCAGGGCGTTGTCCGCGAGTTCCGCGAGCACGTGCCCGCTTGTCGTATCGAGCCCATCGACATAGAAGCCACGCTGGAGTGCGCGGAACACCTTGAGCAGGTCGGCATCCGGAGCAATCAAACGCGCCGCCACGACGGCACGGCAAATCGGCTCGGTGTCGTACACGAAATTCTTGCGCGCCATCAGCGCATCGCGATTGAATACAGCGCCGCTCATCTGCTCGACGCGAGCCCAATGCTGCAGGCGCATCTGCTTGCCCGCATCGTCGAGCACCGTGGTCGAACCCGCCAACATTCCGCCGACAACGACTTGCACATCGAGATCGGGCATGTCTTCCTTGATCGCGGTCATTTCCTTGCCAAAGCCATAGCACCACGAGCACATCGGGTCGCCTACGAAAATCAGCTTCATTGCTGCTCCTGCTTCCAAGATTGAGTGACGCTGATCATAGGGGTGTGCTCCCTGTCGACCAATAGCTCGAATCTCAAGACACTTTTAACATCGTGTAAGTGCTGAGCGGCGCCGATCGCTAGCTGGCCGAATAAGGCGCGTAGTCGACATAGCCTTCGGCACCGCCGCCGTAATACGTGGCGGGGTCGGCGACCGTCAGGGGCCAACCGTTCTTCAGTCGCGCGACAAGATCCGGATTGCCAATAAACGGTGCGCCGAAAGCCACCAGATCGATGAGCTTGTCTTCGATCATTTTGTCGGCGAGTTCATGCGTCATGCCACCGGCAAGAATCAGCGCCGTATGCGGGAGTGCCTGCTTCATCTTGCGCAAGAGCCCGAAAAACCCTGACTCTTCCTCAATCGTCGAAAGCTGATCGAGCTGCGGTGCGCCGGTCTGATTCATCACGTGAACATACGCGAGCTTGCGTCGACCGATTTCGCGGGCGAGTTCTGCATACGTGCTGTCGATCTCGGGATAGTGAGGCATATCGAAGAGCTTGCCGTACGGCGAGATACGAATGCCGACGCGCTCGGCACCCAGCCGCTGCACGACCGCGTCCGTGGTCTCGAGGACAAAACGCAAGCGGTTGGCCAGCGTATCGGCCGCGTAGCGATCGGTCCGGTCGTTGACACCCGGATTCAGGAACTGCTCAAACAAATAGCCGTTCGCCGCGTGAATCTCGACCCCGTCGAAGCCTGCTTCGATTGCATTGTCAGCGGCCTGTGCGAACTCTTCGACGATGCGCGCGATCTCGTGAGTTTCGAGCGCGCGTGGTGCCGGCGGCTGGAGGAAACCGGCGTTGCCCTCGTCGTCGTAGCCGTACGCCATCGGCCCCCCCGGCAGCTTCGACGATGCGCTGACCGGAAGCGCGCCGTCGAGGATGGACGGATGCGAAACACGACCGACGTGCCAAAGCTGGGCGAAGATTTTTCCGCCGACGGCATGGACGGACTGCGTGGTCAATCGCCATCCTGCGATCTGTTCAGCGCTGAAGATGCCCGGGTTGAACACATAGCCCTGACCCTCGCGAGAAATCGGTGTGCCCTCGCTGATAATCAGGCCCGCTGTCGCGCGTTGGCTGTAGTAGAGCGCCATGCGCTCATTAGCGATATCGTCGGGCGCGCGAGACCGTGTCAGCGGCGCCATCACGATACGGTTCTTGAGAGGGACGCCGCCCAATGAAAAGGAATCGAAAAGCTGCCGCATTACGTTTGGCCCTGCGAGATGGATCGGATGACGGGAAGCGCGTCGTCACGGACGCGTCGAGAGGATCGGTCTCAGACACGGCGCGCCTGATGGCGACCGCGTCAGCCGCGCGGAGCGCCGGCCCATGAGTTCCAGATTCGATGTGCGCCATGGTAGTCAACCCCGAACGGAGCAACAATCGACCACCATGGAAAATCAGTTGTGCGCAGTCGGCAATGACAATGCGGAGGGGAGCAGGTCAGCCAGCCGGTGCAGCGATCAGCGAATCAATCAGTCCGGCGACTCATTGAGCGTCAATCGCTCCGCTTGTCGACTGATATTCATGGCGAATATAGGACAGGTCGAATCCGGCGCGCAGCACGTTGCGATGCGATTGATTGGGCGACTGTTTGGCATCGAAGCCCGTCTCGATCGTGATCCGTGTGGCACCCAGATTCATGGCGTCGGCAACGCGTCGCGCCAACAATGCGCTTTGTGCCCCCTTCCCTCGGTATTCGGGCAACGTGGCTCCACAGCCCATCCAAGCGAGGTCACCGCGCACGAACAAAGCACCTGTCGCAGCGGGAGCTTCTCCGTCGTAAGCCACGTACGTTGTCCATCGTGGCCGCCCGGGCAGCGAACCGAACCACGTATCAAACCCTTCATCCATCCCGAACGCGTTTCTCAGTGTCTCGCCGAAATCAGCTCGCTTGTCTGCACCCACGACCCGTACTTCGTAAGGGCATTCGAGCACGTCCGGTTGTGCGGATTCAAAGTGAAATCTCGCTATCGATGCTTCGCTCTTCGCAAGTCCTTTAGCCGGCAACCATCGGTTTAGATCGTGCTCCGACATGCCGCGTGGAACGGGTACGCTCCATACCGACCCGCCAAACTGATCGAGCCACGCGATAGCATGGTCCACCGATGATTCATTGACTGTGGACGACACCCCCATACCCAGTGCTCGATTAAACAAGGTGTACGGAGAACTCCGAACCGCGAACAGCGCATATTCGCCGGAAAAATCGAACTTCAAGCCTGCTCTGGTCGCGAATTCTTCAGGCGCTGCGGCGAACAGATCCAGCCATGCTTCCATTTCCACTTGTTCCGACCAGGCGCTTTCGCTGCCAACGCTCGCCGCGCCAACTTCAAATTCATTCTCTTGGTTTATATCTTTCATGGTTTATTAAAGTAATGCGAAGAAACTCGCTTTCTTCTCGTATACGCGAGGAACCTGGCGCAAGACTTTAGAGAACGTATCTGAAATCGGCCATACCGCGCTGTCTCGCTTTCATGATCGATCGACCTGATTCTCGTAGCGAGTACGACGGCAGTGCACCTCTACCGTGCGAAACCGGGGCTGGTCGGCCGAAGCCCCGGTGCCACCGATTGAAGTCAACCCGTGGTCAGGCGCAGCGACTGCCTAAAGAACAATCGCCGGCAGTAACTTGTTGGCCTTGATGTACGTGTCACTATCGCACCAAGTGAAAAGCACTTGTCCCTCTTCGTTATGTTTAGCGTACTCAATTTTTTTGTCATCCGGGCCAGCGACCTGCACCATGTTGGCATTTGGAAACGCATTTCCAATTTCCTTGGATTTTCTCAATTCTTCAGCGTCAAATTCCTTGAACAACTTGCCTTCAGTGTCTCCGTGAAATCCGTAATACACCGTTATTGGCCCAGCTTTATTGATGTATTCCTGAACTTTCATCAGCTTTGGCACAAATCCATCAACATCGGATTGGCCATCGTTGGTGAAAACGTTTTTCGCGTATCGAACAATTTCATCAGGCATGACTCACTCCTTGATCTGATGTTTCTATAAAATAATTGACTAGCGAACTCTAGAATTTTTGACAAGCTTGAGATGGTCCAGGTCATCGGCGAATTTCTCACAACTTGCCGCTCTGCACGTTCTTAAAAGTGCGGGAATCGGCCGGCACGTCCTGAGTCAACTTGCGCGGGCGCCCCATGCACTGAAGTACCGCTACAACAAGACCAACTCCTTGCGTTTTGCCAATACGAGCGCGGCATTGTTTGCCGCGTTCAACAGCTTCTTCTTGTTGATCAGGTCGGCGGTGTCGGAGATCTTCGTGTTGATCTCTTTAATCATGTCTTCGAGAGCGATGAAGTCGGATTTGTAGTCTGCGATTGCAGCCTTCAGATCCCCCGGGTGCTTTGTCTTGTAGTCGGCAAGCTTCAAATCATGAACTTGCTGGCTCAGAGATGCGACCGCCGCTTCGAGATCATTCTGCTGGGCAATAAGGCCATTGATTCTGTCGAAGTTGGCAAGAGCACGCGCCCGATCGGCCGACATCCGAACATCGTAGATGTAGAAGTTTTGAACAATGATTTCGCTATTGAAGAAGTCTTTGCTACTGAACTTGTTCTCCATCACGCACACAAACATACTCATCCCGGGAATGATGTCCTTTTGCACAATTTGCTTGGACAAGTCGGTTTGCGTCCCGGTCTTGATGGCGGAAAGAATCCCTGTGATTGCCTGAAAGGCCGCATTGGCAATGATCGCTTCGGTTCCCGCCATCATTGTCAGAAGGTTTTGCGTCGTCGGCGAGATGGTGCTTCCCTTGGCGGCGGAAGCTGTAGGAACTTTGTCATCTTTGTCGCCTTTCGTCGGCGGCATGACGATGGCTTTCCCTCCAAAGATCGCAGAGCGAACGCCTTCAATCATATCGACCACGTTGTTGAGCGACCACGTCGCAGCGGTAGACAGGTGTTGGTACGATCCACTTGCCAGAGGCTGGGCATCATCCCATTTTCCGTCCGCGTAAAATTTCTTGATCTGCGCATCAAGCACCTTTTGAGCGTCTGCCGCGGTTTTGTCCAGCTCTGCGTTTCTTTCATCGATGTATTTTTGAAATGCAGTATTGTCCTGACCGATTGTTTTGATGTCTGTTGAGTGTCCCATTTGATCCTGACCTCTCTACGGTTCGTTAATAAGTAAATGGTGAGTCCGCTCACTGCATCACGAGTCCAACGGATCCCGTAATGCATCTTCAATCTAGAAGTCGATAGCGAGACTTCATATACCTCCGATGTCGTAGGTGGCCTACTCGTAAAGTGCAACAAGCTGCCCAATGCTGCGAAGATTTAGTTTGCGCAATAGGTTTTCACGATGCTTGCGGACAGTGAGATCGGCGATTTCAAGCTGTCGCGAGATGTGCTTGCTTGTGTGTCCCTGGATTAGCAGTTTCATCACCTGGAGTTCCCTTGGCGAAAGGACATCGTCCAATGGGCGTTCAACCAGCTTGGGCAAGTCGTTCTGCTGCCTGGCGTGCTCAATCAATTGCCTGGCATTCCGGAATCCTGCTTTGCGGAGCATGTTGCGACGGTGCGTCTTGACTGTGAACTCACTAATGGCAAGCTCTGATGCAATTTCCCGACAAGAAAAGCCCTTTGCCATCAAATGAAGGATCTCTTTCTCGCGCGGCGTGAGAGGTGGCCGCTGATCATTCATCGCCCGAATCCGCCAGCAGCCGAAGTGCCACCGCATCTCCATGCTGAATAGATTCAAATAGGCTTATTGCCGCGACGAAGCGCAGCGCCAGCACCGGCTGCAGATTCGTATTTTCCGGGCCGCATTCGCGCCGGTATCCCATGTGGATGGGCGGGTTTTAGGCGTTCGAGGTGAAAACCGGTAACAAGTCTTATGCGCCGCACGATAGCGGCGCGCTCGTCCATAAACTGCCTTTCCACGCTCGACTGAAAGGGGACATCGCGCCTGGCGACCGCAATTCACCCTATGCGTGTCGACAGTTGCAACGACTTTTTGGATTGAGATTTCTTCCCTGCGGATAAGTGGCGCGAGGCAAGTGCCGGATTAGGTCGCTATTGAACCGTCCATATGTGCGTGACCGGTATTTCGGACCCGCTTAGCAGGTTTTCGGGCAACACAGTTTATTCTGCGTAAAACAGGGTCAGGCCTTTGCGCCGTCCTTCGTCATTCATTCGCCGCGCATATACTCATGGCGACGAAGCATTAAATTGTTGCCCGTCCGTGAGCTCCGGCACGGCCGACAACGGACTGTCCTTCCACTTCGGCTTGCATTGTCGCCGTCAACGCAATGACGCGTTCGAACTCGCGAAGTCCTGACGTCCCGGTCTTTCGCAAGATGGCGCGAATCTGGCTCCGTACCGTTTCAAGCGATACGCCTCTCGTACTCGCCACAACCTCCGCCGTGCTGCCACCTGCCAGCGCGACCGCCACGTGTGCTTCGGCACGCGTAAGCCCGAAGATGTCGACGAGTAGCTGCACGCGTGGCGACAACGGTCGGTGCAGATGACGCGCAACCACAGCGGCCACACCGTGGATGACACCGGCGCCTGGGTTGAGCCGCGCCAACGAAGACAAATGACGCGGAGCGGGACACACGAGCGTCGAGAGCGTGGCGGCATCGCCGGTCAATGCACTCGCCCCTGGCGCACGAATCTGCATGCCCCCGCCGACGCCACCGCGAGATGCGGCAGCCACAAGGCGACAAAGACGGGCGTCATCGTCGAGATGACGGGCAAAAAGCCTCGACGCAGTCGCGACCGGCCCCGGGCTGTGCCGGGCCGTGGACAATCCCGACCCATTGTTGCTGAGCAATGTCACCGCTTCGGCATTGCAGTAGAGAACCCGCATCTGCGGATCGACCAGAAACACGGCGATGGGCAGTATGTCGAGGACCACTGAACCGGGATCGGCCACGGGCGCCAGCCGCTCGCGCATCTGAAGCGCACGCTGAAGGTGCGGAAGGAGTAGCGAAAGCGTTCGCCGGTTCGCTTCTTCGAACGGCCTGGATGAGGCATCCCGATGCAGTCCGAGCGGAATGACTTTAGACGTGCCGATGAGCCCGCCGATCATGTAGCGACGCGAACTTTTGCTACCGAAATCCGCGTAGAACGCGCTGTTCACATAGCGCGCGTCCGGAACGATCTCGTGACCGAGTCGGACATCCCCGCGCCGCTGCGCGGCTAGTTCGAGATTCACTTCACGCGCAGCCGCACGATAAGGATCGAGCGCAACGTAGTGCGACGCGTAGTGCTCATCGTAGGCGTCGGTGCGCATTAAAAGATTGCCCGACACGCCACGCTCATCCGACAACCACAGCGTTGCGCGTTGCGCCTCCAGGAGCTGCATCAACTGATCGCCAACGTCCTGCCAGCTTGCCCCCTCGCCAAACGCCGCGGCATAGATCAGATCGATGACCTCTGTGATTTCCATGCGATGCAAGGAAGCCCCCGTGTGCGGACACGATTTGGCGCGACCATCCCCAGTTCTGGGGATGTCTGGCTGCGCGCAGTATCACATACTTCAATCGAGCCTGACCTTGACGTTTCGAAGACATACCTAGAGCGCAAAGGAGCGCGATCATGCCCCGGATTGCAGCGGCGTATTGCAAGCCTGCGGCACGGTCCTCGCGGAGATCGGTCGCGATGACTATCGCGATCCTGTCGTTGATTCTGCTGGCCCACGGTTGCCACGGCGACGACAGCAGCAATACCGGCCCGACACTCATCGCGCGGACGAAACTCGACGGTAACTGCTTCGCGAAGTTCGCGACCAGCCTGCCGGTGTTTGGACCGGCAGGCTCGATACCCCGCGTCGATCTGGGGGCGCATCCCAACATCACCGTCACCATGGTCGAAACCGCGCAGCCGGTGCTGCCGCAGGGTGCCTTCGCAAAATGCGGCGCCGGCGTTTCGTTCGGATCAACGCGGGTCTGGGCGTACCAGACCGTGGATTCCGGTACGGGAGAACTGCTTGGACCGGCGCACTGGCCCGCGGTCACCCTTGTGGCTCAACGGGGTGTTGCCGTGCGTGCCACGTACGTCAACAAGCTGCCGAGCTTTGATCCGGACCGTCCTACCGGTCCGGGCATGGTGCAAGGTGAATTGCCGTTCGACCAGACCGTGCATTGGGCCGATCCATTGAAAACCGGTTGCGCGATGCCCATGTCCGGCTCCAAACCGAGTTCCTCATGCAACCAGAACTACATCGGACCCGTTCCCGCTACGGTGCACTTGCACGGTGCCGAGCTGCCGGCCGCATACGATGGCGATCCGGAGTCGTGGTTCACACCGAACGGTCTGAAAGGCTCTGACTATCACACGGTCGGCAATTCGCGACCCGGCACAGCGATCTATGAATATCCGAATCTGCAGGAGCCCGGGACGCTCTGGTTCCATGATCACGCATTGGGGGTCACGCGCCTGAACGTCTATGCGGGGCTTGCGGGGTTTTACTTTCTCAAGGATCCGAGCTCGGAGCCTCAAGGCTATCCAGACGGTCCGCAGGAAATCGAAATGGCCGTGCAGGACCGCATGTTCGACACCACTGGCCAACTGTATTTACCGACTCAGCAACCTACGGCCAAGCATCCATTCTGGAGCCCGATATTCGAGGGCGACGTCGCAGTCGTGAATGGCGCGGCTTTTCCGTATCTCAACGTCGAACCCAAGCGCTATCGGCTGCACCTACTGAATGGCAGTCTGAATCGGGGCTATACCTTCGTGTTCGGCAAAGCACCGGTCTATCTGGTGGGAAGCGACGACAACTATTTCGACGCACCAGTTGCACTTGCCGCGCCTTCTGGCGGGGGTTCCGCCGGGCTCTCCGTCTCGCCGGGCGAACGGGCCGATATCATCGTCGACTTCTCGAATTTCGCTGGCCAGACGATCGAACTCACGAACAGCCAGCGGGGTCAGGACGTCCAGCTACCCGACATCATGCAATTTCGCGTCGCTGCGTCATCCTCCACACCTGACTCGAGCTGCGACCCAGCCACTCCCGATATCTCCACGGGGAGATGTGCAAGGCCAACCCCGATGACGCACATGACGGATGGAAACGGGAACGTTCGACCTGGGGTGAAGATCGATAAAGTCCGGCAAATGATCCTTTACGATCACGTCGAAAAATCCGGCGGACCGGTTCCCACCGATATCAAGGAATACGTCAACAACACGACATGGAATGGCCTCGAATCGCCTTCGATCGCCCATGATTTTCCGAGCGATGGCGTTAGCGAGACGCCGCGCGTGGGCTCGACCGAACTCTGGGAAATCGTATATCTCTCGACCATGCCTGGCGCGAGCCATCCGGTCCATGTGCATCTTTCACAGTTTCAGGTTCTGAATCGCCAGACGATCAATGCGAGCCAGTATCTGGCGGATTGGAACAAGGCGTTTGGCTCGAATGGCAGTAGCAAGGCTCCGCTGCCGGCCGGTTGCGCGGCAGGCGCCTATTGTCCCGACTACGGCCCCCCGCTGGACTATGCGACACCCAACAAGGACGGTGCGCTGGGTGGAAATCCCGCTTTTAGTGGCTACCTGCAAGGCGCTATCACGGCGCCGACACCGGCAGAGTCCGGATGGAAAGATACGGCGGATGCACATGCCGGCGAAGTGCTAAGAATCCTCGTTCGCTGGACGCCGTCGAGCGCGCCTCTTATCGCGAACCAGTCCTACGCTGGACAGAACCTTTACGCGTTCGATCCGACGCAGGGGTATTACGTCTGGCACTGCCACGTCATCACTCATGAAGACAACGAGATGATGCGGCCCTATCGAGTGACGAATTGAAGGCGGGCAGCGAGCCTGGTTCGCGCGTGCGCCGGGAATGACGAAAATGAATCGGCCGATGGTTTGCTTGGCGGTCGCTGCGGCTCTTTGCCTGATGCTCATCGCGACTCACATGTGGATCCGCTTCGAGAATGACGTCACGGTCTATATGTTGTCTTGCGACGGCGCGCAGATGAACGGGACTTGCGAAGGCACGGAAACAACCGACGTGCCGTTCTCTTACCAAGTCTCCGCCGACCAGCATTCCGTACTGTATTGGCGCGTGAATGATCCCGGTTTGATACGCAGGTTTCCGTTCTGTGCCATTCATGACTCAACAAGCTGGCTGTGTGAGTGGGATGACGACGGTGCGCCCAAGACGAAGTTCGGTATGCAGGCCGGGCGTTATGTCGAGGTTGGGACGTGCGTGACTGACCCGGGCGGCCCGATGTTTTATCAGGTTTCAGCGTGGCGATGGTGGCGCGTGCGGGTTCGAGAGTGGCTGTTTTCAGGGGCGGCACGATCGGCGCGAATGCCGTCCAACATATCGCACTGAGGTGATTGCGATGCCCCTATTTGCACACCCGTTGTGCGTAAGCCATAGCACCCGCCCTGTTTGAAAGCTGCGCTCTTACTGGCGTGCACTGACCCATCCGATAGAACTCGACCACAGCACGAATACGACGCCATGTGTCCCGCATGAAGCGCTCGAGCCTCCAGGTATCCGCACCGCTATGCGCGCCCGCCCGATGGCGGAACCAGAGATCGCTCCCGAAGAAAACTCGTCTGCTGCTGTAACCGCCCTCTTGTTCTAGACGAACTAGCAGTTGGATTACCTACGCTCTTGTGTGAACAAGACTGCCTGGGACGCGAGCAGGACACTTTCAAACACTCTCGTTGGTTCGCTTCCGCTGACCTTCGTTCTTGTGGAATGACTGCCCTCATGTTGCGAAACATTCTTCGATTTGCCTCCGTATCCGGTCCTGTCCTGCGTTCGGTTTGCACGCCTTGGTTGCTATTCTTTACACGGCTCTGGTTCGGGCAGGTAGTCTTCGTACACCAGATTATGGCGATGGCGGAAACGAGCCACGGTGGACCATTTTCCGACGGCCTGCATGTTCCTTCAGGGCTCGACGCGGCACTCCACGGCGTTGTGCCACTGCTGCTGACCATAGGCTTGCTGACGCGGCCAGTCGCGCTCGTACTGATTGCAGAAGTCATTTCAGGTAGCCACGGCGCCTTGGGCGTGGGTACACAGGGTGTCAGACTCGCCCTGCTTGCATGGCTGGTTGTGAGCGGTGCAGGATCTGTATCGGTGGATATCCTGTTGGCGCGAGGTTTGTCATGGGTTCCGTTCCGCCCGATCCGGCTCGTGCGGGAAGCCTATGTCCGGATTGAACGTTATCTGTGCCCTCTCCTGCTATTCGCGGTTCGTGCGGCGTTCGCCGTTTCGATCGCCGACACTATGCTCCCGACGATGTCGTGGGTACATGGCGCCATGCTGGGCACTGGTTCCGCGCCTCTCGTCCATCCAGCATGGCTTGCGGTAGCTCTCGCGTTGTTGTTTGCGCTGGGCTGCGCTACGCGGCTTACTGCATTGTTCGTCGCAATGATGGTCCCTGTAGCCGGTATTGCCATGTCAACGGACGACCGCTTGGCATCTCTGTTTCTGCTGCTGTTAGTGGTAGCGGCGGGTGCTGGCACCTTTTCACTCGACTGGCTGGCGGCCCGGTGGTTCCGAATGCGAGCACAAAGAATCGACGGTGTGCCGGAGAACCTGCCGCACGTCGTAGTGGTCGGTGGTGGATTTGGAGGCGTCGCTACAGTGCAGGGGTTGCGCAATTCCCGCTGTCGAATCACGCTGATCGATCAGCACAATCATCACCTTTTCCAGCCCCTGCTCTATCAGGTGGCTACCGCCGCTTTATCACCTTCCGAGATCGCCACGCCTATCCGCAGCCTGTTCCGTCATCAGCGCAATGTTCAGGTCAGACTGGGAGAAGTGACAGGAGTCGATTCGGCTGCGCGGGAGATACAGATCGGCATGGCGCGAGTCGACTTCGATTATCTGGTGTTAGCCACTGGTGCTCGCCACAGTTACTTTGGAAAAGACTCCTGGGCTCCCTTTGCGCCAGGGCTCAAAAGTATCGACGATGCGACGGCCGTGCGCAGTCGACTGTTGCGCGCTTTCGAACAGGCCGAAAGCGCAGCAACCGAGACTGAGCGCGCAGCGTGCCTGACTTTCGTAATCGTTGGCGGGGGACCTACAGGAATTGAATTGGCCGGAGCTATCTCTGAACTGGCTCGACATGGTATGACAGAAGAATACCGGACCATTGATCCATCGACGGCACGCGTTATCTTGTTGCAGTCAGGGCCGAGACTTCTGCCCGCATTCCCAGCTGCGCTATCGAGCGCAGCGGAGGACTCTCTGCGAGCGCTCGGTGTCGAGGTTCGTCTCGAGACTCGCGTTCAAGGGGTGGACGATAATGGTGTCGACATTGGCCAGCAGCGCATCGAAGCTCGCACCGTCTTGTGGGCAGCGGGCGTTGCAGCATCACCTGCAGCTCAATGGCTCAATTTGAAAGCAGACCAGTCCGGTCGGATTGCAGTAAGAGACGATCTGTCCGTACCAGGCCTGCAACGTATCTTCGCAATCGGCGATACAGCAGCCTCCCTAAGCTGGAACGGCACAGCGGCTCCCGGTCTGGCGCCTGCCGCAAAACAACAAGGACGATATGTGGCACGTCTAATCGCTGCGGAGCTGACGGCGCGACGTCCTCCACCTCCGTTTTGTTATCGTCATTTCGGTAACCTTGCCACAATCGGCAGACAGGCTGCCGTCGCCGAGATCGGCAAGCTTCGGCTTTGGGGAGCGCCTGCCTGGTGGTTTTGGGGTGCAACTCACATCGCCTTTCTGGCCGGCGGACGGAACCGGATGATCGTCATTGTTGATTGGCTCTGGGCATATCTGACCTACCGGCGCAGCACACGACTTATTACAGGCGACGCGCGAAAGAGAACTGACGGTGGTCACCGCCTCCGCATCGACGAGTTTCACTAACCGACCATCACGGTTGGATGCTAGCGAGATCGCGATGTGCATACGATCTGCCACGCCTCACCAAGACCACGGGATTGTGCGCCGACACCCCTCTAAAACTTATACCTCAACATAAACCCCACCGTCGCCGGCAACTGATCCGACGGAATCGGCGGAATCAAAATAAAGTTGATCCCCAGCTTCCCATAGTTCGTCATGACGATCGGCGCCACAACCGGCCCAACGGTGTGATTGCGTCCAAGGCCCCAGTCGCCGTAGTTGTAGCCCGAGATAATCCCCGCCATCACGCCGACGCGCACGTAAGTCCACGTGAGAAAGTCGGGCGACCATAAGCCCCCGCCATACCACGACGGACGGTCGAGCGAGTTGCGGAATCCACCCGCGGTCAGCGCCCAGTTGTGATTCACCCAGCACTCAAGTCCGAGCCCCGGATTGAATTCGTTGAAGTGCTTCTGCGGATTGATGTGATACGACGCCAGCATCCCGTCAAGCCAGACTCCGTCGCTGCACAGTTCGAATGCCTGTGCCGGTGTCGATGCTCCATATGCGACCGCCGCGCATACGCATGCCTTGACCATTGCGCCCCGCATTGCGCGCAGCGTTGTACTCGTACCTGCCACAGTCAGCCCTCGATGTTATTTTTTGTCGAAACTACCAAGGTTGCACGCCGGATGTGACGCCCTGACGGCTGATTGCCCGGTCGGCGTCGGCGCCATTCTCGTCGGTCAGGCCCGGCGTCTGTCGTTGCATCCAGTCGGTAAGAATCCGCAGGTTGGCCCGGATGTCTTCCCGTTCAGGGGCAATCGCAACGGCGCGCCTCAATAACTGAAGCGCTCCGCCGCTGTCCCCCAGCATGGCGCGTGCCGTGGCGAGATTATTCAACAAAGCAGGGTCGTCGGGCGCCTGCTTGAGTGCCGCATTGAACTGATCAGACGCCGCCTGTGCGTCGCCAGCCGCAAGGGCTGTGCGTCCGGCGTCGATCAGCTGACCCACGGAAGACTGATTCTGTGTGGCGTCGTTGCCACTCCAGTCGACTTTGGTGACAAGCGAATCGTAAGTATTTCGCGGTGCTTGAGCGTGGACGAGGTTCGATGACACGAGGCCCGTCACGACGACGAGGCCTGTGGCCACGCGCACGATCGCGCCTTGTAGCTGCCTCATCAGTACTGCGGATACTGCGAAACAAGCGGTGTCGGCGGCAGCAACTGCGCACCGCTTTGCCGCGTGAACGCGTAACGCATATAGACCGACGCATACCACTGGCGATAGTCGGTGGCGTTGTCCACCCCACCTACGCCGCCGACAAACAACTGCGGCGCGAGCTGGTACTCGAGCACGCCAAGCAGGTTGTAGCGGATGCCGGTTTTCGACTGACCGGGTAGCGTGGCTGTCAGCGCGGGGTTTTCGTTTGCCCCGGCGTTTGCCGCCGCGGTCTGGTATCCGGAGTTGCTCGGGAAGTACGGCTCCGAATTCTCACGGAAGTGCTGCACGCCGATCGATCCGTTGACGCGATACGCGAGATTGCCGTCGCGGCCGTAGTAGTCGACAGGCAAGTTGAGCGCGACGTAGGTCTGCGGACTGAAATAGCCACCCTGCCCGAACGTGAAGCCGCCGAGGTTCTTTCCATACCCCATGACCATCGCGTTGACGCCTGCGGTCAGCGTCTCGTCGAAGCCATTGATCAGGTGCGTGTAGAAGCCGCCTCCGCCTTCGGCACGCGTGTTGTTCTCGACGTTATCGCCTTGCAGGTAGCTATATGAGCCGTAGACGTACGCGCCGTTGCTGCCGTCGTCCCAACCCAGTTGAGCTCGCGCACCACTGCTCATCACGCCGCCCCATTTGACGCCGGAGCGCGGATCGGTGGTGCCCGCATACGACAGCACGCTGTCTGTCACCGGCTGACGTGTCGCGGACAGCTGATACGACATGAGGTCGTTGATCGTGCCGCGATAGCCGATATCGCCGGTGATATTCGTTTCCTGGAAGCCGAGCGGCGTCGAGCCGACGGCAAGGGTCCACGAGCGCGTCTGATAGCCGACCTGCAGGCCGACGCCTTGCGCATGCTGCGATCCAGGCGCAACGGTCGTGCTCGGCACGGCAAGGCCGGTGCCGAACTCGCTTTGCGTCGAGGGCGACCCATCGGGCGTACCGCCATCGAGATACACGGGTGTCGCTCGCACGACGATATGTCCGTCTCCCGCTCGCACACGGCCTTCGATCGGCGTTTCGATATCGGTCAGTGTCGACAAGCCATCGGTGCCCTCTCGATTGCGGAAGCTCAGGCCCGCGCTCATGGTGCTCGCCTGCTCCCGATTGATCTGGTCGAGTTCGTCCTGCACGCTGACCGCGGTGTTCGGTGGCGGCGCACCGACCTGGATCGTCGGGCCGGTGTTGGCGTTCGGCAGAGCGGATGCGATCGCGGCGGTTGCCGATGAATTCGCCGGCACGTACTGCACCGGCGCTTGTTGCTGCGGATAGGCCTGCTGCGGGTAGTAAGCAGGCGCCGGCTGCGCATAGGCCTGCTGTGGATACGGCTGTTGCGCATAGGCCTGTTGAGGGTACGCGCCGTAGCCTTGTTGCGGATAAGGCTGCTGCGGATACGGTTGGCCGCCACCTTGGGCATACGCAGGCGCGTAACCGGGCTGCACGTACCCCTGCTGCGGATAGCCTTGCTGCACGTATTGCGGGTAAGGTGCGTTCTGCTGACGATACGGTTGCGCTGGCTTCTTCGTCTTCGATGTCTTTGCAGTCTTGGTCGACGACGCCGGCTTCGGCAGCGGTGCGTACCCCGGGTTCGGCGGATAGTAGCCTTGCGCGGCTTGGCCGGGCCATGGTGCGGGCTGCGGCTGATAGCCCTGCTGCGGATAACCGGGACCGTATCCGGGTACATAGCCCGGCGCATAGCCCTGCCCGTTTCCCTGCGCGTACGGCTGCGCATACCCTTGCTGCACCGGATACGCAGGCGCTGGCACATAACCTTGCGCCTGTTGCTGGGCATACGCCTGCTGACCTTGCGTGGCCGCAGGTACGAGTTGCGGCGCGCTCGGCACCGGCACCATCGGCTGTTGTTGTGCCGACTGCGGATAGGCCTGTTGCTGCGCTCCTTGAGGATACTGTTGCTGCGCAGCCTGCGGATACGGCTGCTGCGCGCCACCCCACGGCTGTGCAGCGGCCGCTTGACCCGCACCATACTGGCCGTAGTTCTGCCCAGGCGCATTCGGGTAGCCCTGCTGCGCATTCGGATACCCCTGCGGCGCAGGCGCCATCGTCTGTGCCGGCGACGGATACGCTTGAGTCGCCTGCACCTGCGACGCAACGCTCGCCGGCACTTGCGAATACGCGGCGGGCTGGTTCGGGTAAGCCTGATAGCCATCCCCGCCACCCGAATCCGATGCGCCGTTCGCATCCGGACCATAGCCCGGCGACGGCACGGTGGACCACGGCGCGACGCTCGCCGGGTCGACCGACGAACGCGGACCCAACTGATAGTTCTGACCCGGCGTAGGCGCCACGTAGGGCGCCGGCGGGGCCGGTGGCGGAGTGTAGGGCATGGTCTGTGTCGAGTAAGGAGCCGTCGAATACCCCGCCCCGGCGGGAACCTGCGCCGGCGCCGGAACGGCCGCCGGATAACCATATGCCGCGTTGTTCGGCGCGGGCGTCGGTGTCTGCGTCGCGCTCATATCCGGACCGCGGATACCGATAAACGGATTGAGCGCGGGCGTGGTGCCGCCACTCAACGACGCATCCCATCCGCGCCCGACAAGGCGCATGTCGAGCGGTCCGTTCGCGCCGCCCACAGGTGCGCTCTCGGCAATCAGCGATCGCTGAAAATACTCGGCCGCGAGCCTGTTGCGCCCCTGTGCGTGATACAGCCGCCCACCTGTTGCAAGTACGCGCGGATTGTTCGGCGCGATCTGTAACGCTTGCTGGAACAGCGTATTGGCGGTCGACCAGTCGTGATTGGCCGTGCCCGCGCCGACCGCGGACATCAGCGTGTTGAGATCGTTGGGCCGCACCTCGAGTGAACGCTGGAAGCACTTGATCGCTTGCCCCGGCTGATTGGCCGACGCATACATGCGGCCCAGTGCGCTTTGCAATTCCGGATCGTCGGGCCGCACGGCGAGCGCAGGCGCGATCGCGTCGAACGCCCCTGCGAGATCGCCCTTGACGCGCAACGCATCGGCACGACGCAACTCGACGGCCATATTGATGTTGCTGAGCCCTTCGCGTTGCTCAGGTGTCAGCGACATCGACTGAAGCCGCTGGAGCACGGACACCAGCTCCGTCTCCTGCTGAGTCGAGAGCAACACGCCGGCGTACTGCAACAGCAATCCCGCATCGGGCCGTGACGATTGAGCGAGCACGGCACGCATCATCGACAAGGCATGGCCCGTATCGCCGATCTGCGCGTACGCGCTGGCCAGCGTCGAGATCAACTCGGGATCGCTGCCCGCCACAGGTTCGGCATTGGCCAACGTGGCGCGCGCCGCGGCAGTCTGCCCGCGCTCGGCGAGCGCCGCAGCGGTATCCGCCTGTGCGTGAACCCAGAGCCGATGCTGAAGCGTCGTCATATCGCGCTTACGTTGTGCAGGCGGCACGCGCTGCAGCAACAGCAAGCCGTTGTTCCAGTCCTTCGTTTCGGCGGCAAGCAATGCAGCCGCGTAAAGCACGTCGGGCGAATCGGGGTGAGCAGCCAGCAAGCCATCCATCAGGCTGCGTGCACTGCCCGTTGCGCCGAGCTTCACATAGACACGACCGAGATCAAGCCGCATCCACGGGTTCTCGGGGTCATTGAGCAGCGCATCTTCGAGCAGGCTTCTGGCAGTGCCGAGATCACCGCGTGACTCAGCGTTCCGCGCATCGGACTGCTCGGCCTGTGCCTTGAGCTTGTTGATGCCGCCGACTTTCTCGCGCTGCTCGGCGGTCAGCTGGTCGGCGAACTGCATCGCTTCTTGTCCGCGCCCTTGCGCGGCGAGCGCACCAACCAGGCCCCGGATCGCATCGGGGTTATCGGCCTGTCGACGCAGCACCATGCGATAGGCCGCCTCGGCAGCACGCGGGTCGCCCGAACTCAGCAATGTCTCGCCGAGCAGATTCTGCGCGGTGACTTCGCTCGGGTCGACGGCGATCGCTTTTTCGAACAGGCTCTTTGCCTGAGGGATCTCGCCATTGCTGCGTGCGCCAAGCCCTTCACTGACGTCGCTCCAGTAAGTTGCGCTCTTGAGTGCATCGCGCCAGCGTCCCGGATTGCCCGCCTGCATCGCGCGCTCGAGATAGCCCTTGGCCTCAGAAAATTTCTCCTGCTTGAGCCGCACGACACCCATGCCACCCAACGCATCGCCATCGTTGGGCGAGGCTTTGAGCACGCTTTGAAACCGTGCTTCAGCGGTCGTCAGATCGTTTTGACTCGCGGCGTCGAAGCCCTCGGACACCGCCCGGCCACGCGCGTTTTGCGCCGCGCCGATTGCTGCGCGCTCGCGTGCGCTTGCCTCTTGTGCGGCCAGTGCGTCATAGCGCGCCTTGACGGCCGCATCGTTCGGATTGGCCTGCAAATAGGCTTGATAGAGCGGCTCATCCGAAGCGCGCCCGCCGAGCCAAAGCAACGCCTGACGCCAGCTTGTGCGCGCGGCTTGTCCGACATCGGGCGAGCTCGCAAGCTTCTGCAATTGCGCAATGCCATCGCGGCGCGTGGCTTCGCGATAGGTCAGATGCTGCGCCAGTGCGAGCGCAAAGCGCGGCTCGTCAGGGTGCGCTTTGACGAGCGCTTCCATCCCGCGACGCGCTTCGTCATAGCCCTGCGGCGTCGCACCGAGCGACTGGTAGTACTCGAGCGCGACATCGGGCGACACGGGGCCGTTCGTAATCGCTTGCTGATACTTCTGCACGGCGGCCGCCGATTGGCCTTGCTCAGCGAGCTTGCGCGCGTCCTGAATGGCCGATCCGCGCGGCGTGCTCTCGCCGAGCCGGCTCGCGAGATCGTCGATACGCGGATCGTTCGGCGATGTATCGCGCAACTGCACCAGATATTCCTGCGCCTGCGTGGGCTGCTTGCGGTCGACCTCGACGATGCCCATGCCATAGAGCGCATCGGGCTGTTTCGGATCGATGCGCAGCACCTTCTGCCACGCTTGCTCGGCGAGGTCGCCACGCTTGTGGTTCTGCCAGTATTTCCCTTGGGCGATCAGCACCGCGAGCGCATCGTTCTGCTCGGCGGCGTACACCTGCGATAACCCGGCACCCGCCTGGAAGGCCGCGAGTACCGCGACGATCAGCGCGCGTTGACGGACTGGCATGCTCCCTCCCAGCGCGGCTCGAGCCGCCCATGAATGTCGAACCGGTAACGCTGCTCGGCCGCTCCCGTGCCGAACAGGGCCAGTGCCCGATCGTAATAGCGCGCCCGCCCAAAATCACTGGCCAGATGATGTTCGGCAAGCGTGACGGCCTGCGCGTCGTTCAAGGCGTTGAAATACGGCAACAAAGCCCCCCAGAATCCGACAGGAGCGGCGCCTTGCCCGGCCCCCGTTGTCGTTGCGACGCGCTCAGGTATCGTGCCGTTCGCGTCGGCCGCCGCGCGCATGCCGCCCAGCGCGGCAAGCTGACGCTGCGCCAATGGATCGGACGACGGCGTGAGCGCGGCCCATAAATACGTGCGAATCGCGTCGTAGCTGCCGGTGTCCCCGCTCACCGGATCGACGACATACCCTTGCCCGACATGAAAGGCGGCCCAATCCGGTGCGTAGCCGTGCGGCGACACGATCCGGATCATCTCGGTCGCGCTGCTTGCCATCGCAGTCCACGGCCCTTGCGGATCTTCCTGCGCGAGCCGTCGCAGCACGAACAGCGGTGTATAGCTCGGATTGAGCCGCGCAAGGCCGTTCTGATAAAAGCCCTTCGGCCCGGGCAGCAGCACTGGCCCGACACCCGGCAACGAGGCCGTCTCGTTCGCGCGGATCTGGCTCAGCAGCGACAATGCGGTCTGTGTGTAACGGCTGTCATTCCATAAGCGCCCGGCTTCAAACAGGTCATACGCAATCCAGACATCGGAATCCGCGGCGGAATTCGGATCGATCACGCCATAGCTTCCATCGTCGCGACGCCCCCATTGCCATGAAGGCAGGCGCGCGCCGTCGGGTCCGAACTGACCGCCCGCCAGGTTCTGGCGAGTCCAATTCAACGCGCGATCGAAGGTGGCCCGATCGTTCGCGACCAACGCGAAGAACATCGCATACGACTGCCCTTCTGACGTGGTCTGCTGACGCGGCGTATCTGCGTCAACGGCATGCCCGTCGGGCTGCACGATATGCGAAAGCCAAGCGTCGTATTGCGGCCACGCGCACGGCGCGGCCTGTCCTGCCGCGGATGCAAAGCTCAGGCACGCGCAAGCAGACCAGCAAGCAGACCACATGGCGCGTCGAGTGGCGCGCAACGGCACGCCCGCCTCGATACGCCTTGCAACGCGGTCCATCGCGCGCCGCGTCGTGCGCGCCTTCACACACCCCGTCTCGCGCTCCCTCGTGCGCCCCGTCATGCGCCGTCCTTCAGACGACGCGCCGCGATACCCCGCAGCGTCCGGTACATCAATGCGGCCAGAATGACGGCGGCCAACACACCGCAGATGATCAGCATCCACGGATGCTCGGCCATCGCCCAGCGCAGGTATTGCACGGGCGGCAGGCTGCCCACGTAATACAGCTCGCCGTTCGACAGCGGCGTGATCGTCTTGCCGTGGATCACATCAAGGCCGCCCTGAATGCGGCTCACGAGATCCGGATCCATCAGCGCGCGCGTGATGTCGTACGACGCATTCGTGTCGGACATCACGATCGCGACGACGCTGCGTTCGGGCTTGAGCGGCGATTCGAATCCCATCATCAGCGCGCCGCTGTTGTCGTTGGTCAGCGAAATATCGCCGCGCTTGGGCGCGGGGACTTCCTGATGCGCTGCGCCCTTCCACCAATCAACGAGGCGGAACGCGATGTCGGATACCGGGAAGGTGCTCGCCTGATCGGAGCGCGAGTACGGCATGAACTGTTTCCACCGCTCGAACAAGGGCTGATTCGACGGCGCGCCGATCACGATCAGGTCCTTGTTCGCAAACTTGTCGACACCCTCCGCATGCGTGACCGACACGCCTGACACGGGATATCCCGTCGAATCGCCCATGCGGCCCATCAGCGCGAAATACATGCTGTAGTCGACGTTGCTCGGATGGTCGGGCAGCACCACCGCCGTCTGCGACAGGTCAGCCATTCGCGTGAACGGGAAGCCGCTCGTCGAGAACGCGGCCAGATCGGGCATCGCCATATAGTGCGGATACGCCGACAGATCGATTGTCGAGCGCGGGTCGATTGAGCCCTGGACGTTGTCGACGAAGGTGCCCTGGCATTCGCCCGTCTTCGGGATCTCGTAGTAGAAGTGAAACCGCAACTGTGCCTGCGACGCGAGCAGATGCGGCGGGATATAGATCGTGCGTCGAGCGGTCGTCGACGGGTCGGGCAGGAATCGGCTGAACCAGCGGCTCATGTCCGAGGCCACCGTCGACTGCGCGGGAATCCGGATCGCCTGCACGAAATCGTTGTTCACGCTCACGTTCAGCGACGACTTGTCGGGCGCGGGACGCGTCGTATAGCGATACCAGAGATCGATGGGCACGCCCCGGCTGTGCCAGCCGAACAAATCGGGCGCCACGCGCACGGGAATGCGCACGGCATCGGCGCCGTAGCCCGACACGCTCAGATCACGCGCCGGCGCCAGTTCGCCGAATCGCACGGGCCGATCGCTCGGCACCCAGTTCGGCGCGTCATAGGGCTCACGCGGCTTGATATCGTCGGCCTGCGTGATCACCGCTGTCGGGCCCGACAGCGCGGCCTGACCGATGCCGAGCACGGTCGCGGCCTTCTTGAGTTCTTCGTCATCACGACCCATCACGAGCAGCAGCATGCCGTGCTCGTTGGCCGGGCGTTCGACGATCGACAAGGTCGGCCCGGTCAATGCCGGAATCGTCACATTGGCGGGCTTGGCAGCTTCGGTCGCGAACACGACTGCATTGCCCGTCGGCGGCAATTGATCCGTCATCGCCGGGAACAACGCGCCGCGATATCCAGCGAGCGAGCCGAAATACGACGACACGATGCCCGCCGATTCGAGTATTGCGTTGTCGGGCTGCGAGGGCATCACGATCGGTAACTCGAGCCGTCGCACATCGCGCCGATCGAAGAACGGCAAAGGCAATTGCGCGAGGTCGGCGCGCGAGGGCAGGCTCTGGAACGTGAGCTGTAACGCGCTCTCGTTGCTCACGGTCGCCCACAGCGTGCTGTTCGCCGGGTCTTCGCACGCCTTCGTGTAGTGTCCGATCAGCTGGATATTGACGTGATTGAAATCGGTCAGCAGCCGCGGCTCGATCGGCACGTCGCGTTGCAGCAGCATGCCAGCTTGTGCCTTGGGCAAGGGCAGCGTCGCTGCAATCTCGCCATTGACGATGATCTTCAGATGCGAGATATCGGGAAGCAGCGCAGGCGAGTAGGTATAGATCAGGTGCAGCGTCGCGGCGGTGACGACTTCGTCGGCGCGCACGGAGAACGGCACGCCGTTCTGTCCTTCGACGCCGCGCAGCTGCAACGGATCGAGTGCGCCGAGCTGCTTGAAGGTCAGCACCGCGCGACGGCCGGTCGGCGTGAGGTTGGTGTCGTCTCGCGTGGTCAGCACGTGATCGCTGACGGCGCGGTAGTTCGACGGGGCCGGCGTCGCAAAGGTCGGCTGTTGTGCCGTGTTCGGGTCGACGGGCGTTGCATCGCTCGGGGCTGGCACAGGCGGCGGCAACGGTGCGGTCGGCGCGCCGGTGCCGACAACGACATCGCTTGCCGCGGCGAGTGCGGGCAACACCACGCCGACGCTCGCCACAAGTACTGCGGCGGCAGCGCCGGCCATCCGGGCAAAGCGAGCGAGTCGAGACACCCCGTTCGTATGGCTCATGAATCAGCTTCCGGTATCGAGTTTGGTTTTTTTAGTCTTGTTCGCGTCGCGCTTGCCGAGCTTGGTCGCGTCCGCCATCACATGACCGAACAACTGCAAGATCCCGCGCGTACCGACGCGCAGCACATGCCAGAGTCCGCGCAGCGGCGTATCGGGTTTGCGTCCCTTGGCCCAGTCGGTCCACGCGTCAGCCCGCGAGAAGGTGCTCTGCACGAAGTCGAGTTCTTGTTGCGGCGTGAGGGTCGTAAAGCGCACGCCGACGCGATCGGTCTGCGTGAACACGATCACCGCGGGAAACACGAACTCTTCTTCACCGCGAAACAGCGACACTTGCACTTCTTCGTGCAGGGGAATCGTGACGCCGGCCGGAATCCGGATCGCCACGCCGCCTTCGGAGTAGTCGATCGTTTCGCACGCCAGCGTGCGTCCGTTGGCAAAGCGCAGCATCGCGCGAATGACCATGGCCACACGATGGCTGTCGCGTACCTGACGCACTTCGCTCGCAGCCGCAACGCTCGCGCCGAGGATCGTCATGTTGTACGCCGTCCAGGCCAGGTTCATCAGCGTGGTGCCGAAGTCGCCGCGCGTCTTGATGAACAGGTGCCCGACACCGACCAGAAAGCCTGCGAGGTTAACCGCGAGCAGGATCAGGTACGGACGCGAAATGTTCCAGTCGAAGTAACTCTGTTCGATACGGCCACCCTTGGCCGTCACGTTGAATTTGCCGAGCTTCGGGTTGATCAGCGCCATCAACGTCGGTGCGGTGATGTACGACGCAAGCACCGACTCGTAGACCTCGGCCCAGAACGAATGACGAAACTTGTTCTGCATGCGCGAGTTGGTGATGTTCGCGTGAATGATGTGCGGCAAGGCATAGGCCGCGATGGTCCATGCGGATGCCTGGATCACATGCGCGCCGAAGAACAGATAGGTCAGGGGCGCCGTCAGGAATACGAGCCGCGGAATGCCGTACAGAAAGTGCAGCATCGCGTTCAGATAGCACAGGCGCTGGCCGAGACTCAGGCCCTTGCCTGTTAGCGGATTGTCGGTCCGGAAGATCTGCGTCATGCCACGCGCCCAGCGGATACGCTGGCCGATATGGCCCGACAGGCTTTCCGTGGCCAGGCCCGCGGCCTGGGGAATCGCCAGATAAGCCGTCGAGTAGCCGCGGCGGTGAAGCTTGAGCGCGGTATGCGCGTCTTCGGTCACGGTTTCGACGGCGATGCCGCCAATCTCGAGCACCGGCGTGCGACGCAGCACCGCGCAGGAGCCACAGAAGAACGTCGCATTCCACAGGTCGTTGCCGTCCTGCACGAGTCCGTAGAACAGCTCGCCTTCATTCGGCACTTTGCGGAAGGTGCCGAGGTTCTTCTCGAACGGATCAGCCGAGAAGAAGTGGTGAGGCATCTGCAGCATCGCGAGCTTCTTGTCGCGCAGGAACCAGCCCAGTGTGATCTGCAGAAACGAGCGCGTCGGGATGTGGTCGCAGTCGAAGATGGCGAGATACTCGCCGTCGGTGATCTTCAACGCTTCGTTGATATTGCCGGCCTTGGCGTGTCGGTTGTGACTGCGGATCGTCCAGTTCACACCGACCTGCTCGCAAAACGCCTTGAATTCAGGGCGTCGTCCGTCATCGAGCACGTGAATGCGCAGCTTGTCGGCGGGATAGTCGAGTGCGATGGCCGCATACACGGTCGGTTTGACGACGGCGAGCGGCTCGTTGTACGTCGGGATGAAGACGTCGACGGTCGGCCACTGACTGCGATCGGCAGGCAACGGAATCGGTTTGCGGCGCAAAGGCCATGCGGTCTGGAAGTAGCCGAGCGTCAGCACGGTGAACGTGTAGCACTCGGCGGTGACGAGGATGATCCCGCACACGGCGTCGAAGGGACGATCCCACGCGGTCGTCTCCGTCAGCCGCCAGAACATGTAGCGGCTCGATACGATCAGCGAAAGCGCCATCATGACCAGCGTAGCGATATGGCTGCGCTGTTTGCGCATGAACATCGCGAAGGCCCAGAACGCGACCGCGAGGCCGACCTGCGGCCAGAACTCGAGCGGCACGACGACCACGAAATAGCAGAGCACCACGCACACGGCGATGGCGATCCAGCGCAACGGCGCGCTCGCGAACAGCAGCCCGGCGCTGAGCTTCATCATCAGCTTGTCGAAACGGCTGCGCTCTCCGCCCGGGTCGAGGTCGCCGGCGAGGTCGACAGGAATGCGTTCCGCCTCTTGCGTGACGTCGCTCATGAGGTCGTCCTGTGTATCAGTCAATCAAACAGTCAAACAAAACAAGGAAACAAGACAAGCAAGCAAAGCAGGCACTCAATCGAAAGTCGGTCTGATCTGCCGGGTCCGCCTAGGCTCGATGCGCGACTTCCTGTGCATGACGCTGGGGTGCAGCTTCGAAGCGCTGCATCAGCCAGTTCGCACAGCCCGACAGATCCTGTGTGGCCTGACAGTGCGGGTCGTAACGGTTGACGGTCGTGTCGTAGGCGAGTGCCTCGCTCACGCCCTGATCGAGATGGATCAAGCCGGGGTAAAGGCGGTCGTAGAGGGATTCACGAAGCACGCGAACCACGTCCTTGGTCAACTGCCGCCCCTGATCGACCTGGTTCATCACGAAACCGACACCGCGAAACTCGGGGCGCGGCTGCGCATAGGTCGTGACCAGCCGGTCCATCATCGGAATCGTTGCGTACGAGGCCGCGTCGGCCAGCACCACGGTCAACGCAAAGTCGCACTGGCGCAGCGCGGCCTTGAGGTAGACAGTCGGGCCCGGTGGGGTGTCGATCATCAGCAGATCGTCTTCGCCCATATGCAGCCCTTCAAGCCCATCACGCAGCCACGTCGGGTCTTCATCGACGACCTGCTCGAACGCGGCGCGATCGTCTTCATTGAGCGCGCCGTACGGCAACACACCGACGTCGCCCGTGCCGTCGATCAGCGTCGTGAGCCAACGTTCACTTGCAAGCGTCGCGCGAGAGACACCGTCGATCACGTCGAGCGGGATACCAAAGTGCAGGCGCAGCGCGTTTTGAGGATCGAGATCGAGCACGATCACGCGGCGGCCCTGCTGTGCGTAGAGCGACGCGAGGTTCGCGCACAGCGTGGTCTTGCCGACGCCGCCCTTGGCCGAAACAACGGCGATGGTTTTCATGCACCCTCCCCGCCACCCTGGCCGCCGCGTCCTGCAAGGCGGCTGAACACCGAACCGAGGTCGCGTGTGCGCGGCTCGGTCTGCCCGGCCTGAGTGGCTAGGGCAGACGACGATGGCGCGGGCGCGAACAGCTTGCCGAGTATCGAGCCCTGACGCGCGGAACCCGGCCGTGCGAACTCCGCGCGGCCTGCATCCGCTTCGACGCCGGTGATCGGGGTCGCGGACGGCTTGAACTTGTTCACCGGGACCACCGGCGGCGCGAAGTCATGCTCGGACGGCGGGCGAAGCTTCGACGTATCGGCCGTCACCACCGGGGGATAGCGCGTGGGTTCATCCGCCGCAGGACCGGTATGCACACGAAAAGCAGGCGCCGCGCCGCGCACGAACGGCAGCGGCGTCGCCGCGGGCTGAGGCGCACGCGGCGGTGAGAAGGTCGACGACGGCTCATGCGGCGCGGCACTCGAATCGGCGCGGCGAAGCGCCTGCGCCAGCGTGTCGCGGCCGGTCGACGCCGTTGCGAAAGTAGACGCGGGTGATGTCGCAGCGGCCACGGGTGCGGGTGCCGGTGCGGATGCTAGTGCAGCAGCCAACGTCGCTCCGTGTGCGCCCGAAGGCGACAAGGTGTGAGGCGAGAGCTTGCCGCTGTTGTCGGCGACATCCGGCACAAGGTCGGTTTCACTCAGCGCGAGCGAAGACAGCAATGGCCATCGCGACCGGGCCTCCACGGCCTGATCGTCGCGCGCGACTTCCTGATACTGCTGCGACTTGCCATCGAACTTGCCGAACAAGTTCTGAACATCTTCTGATGTGCTCATTGCCACCTCCCTGCCCCAACGCCATCCAGGATCGTACGGTCCCGTTCGTCACCCGCGCCTGTCAGCGCGCCAGTCGAAACTCGTAATACGGTTGTGCCACGCCACCCACATCGATCACGGGCGATGGCTCAACCTGCCGCAAGGCGAGCCGTTCTCCCGCGCCGAGATCGAAGAACCATCGCTGATAGGCGCCTTCCAGAAAGGCGCTCGCCCACACGGCCGCCTTCGCGCCGAACGCATGATCCAGCGGCGCGCAAAAATGCCGGACGGCGAGGTGCTCGGACAGGTCGACGAGTTCCGCCCAGCCCCAGTCGAGCGCCGTCCATACACGATTCAATGCGAGTTCAAGATCGTCGAGCGTGGCGCAGGCGCCGAGCGGCTTGCCTTGCGCGAAGCGCTCGCCGATACGCGACATCAAAGCGCGCAACTCGTGCACGTCGAGTTGCGTGTCGAATTCGTCGGCCATGGCGCGGAGCATGTCGCGCCACTGCGCGGAAACTTGTCGGTCGCCGTAGTAGGCGAGCATCGCTTCGGTGTGCGACATAGGGCTCCGGTCGATTGGTCTGGTATCTGCCCGCCTACGTCTGCAGCCCCTACCGGGGCACCACAGCATCGTATCGCCCTAAACACGTGTTCGGCATGCGCTCCATCGCTCGCGCCAGGACCCCCCCGGCTTGACCGATGTCGATGCACGACAAACCGCCCGATGGGACGAAATTACCGCCTTTCTTACAGAGCTTTCGAAACGACGGCACATATGTTGCTGTGTACGCAAACGAACAGTCCGATGCGCGCGGCAATGTTATGCACTACATGCCAATATTCTGGAATAGATATGTGGCAAAGCAAAACAAAAAATACGAAACACCCTCTAGTACACGTCCTGCTTGACGCAAATCCGTAAAAGCCATTGAGCCGGATGCACGCCGGTTTGAAGCGGACAACGTTACCGACTCCTCACGATGTGATGTATTTAATCGAGGCATGCTTGCTCAATTGATGCATAAGCAAGCATGGTATTCGCTCGATTTATGTGCAATAGGGGCGACGCGCAAAGCGGCGTGAATCGAAGCGGATCCGCGTAACTGTCGCAGTTGCAGATCCGTTGCGCGGCGACTAAGCGATTGTTCGGCCTTGGCTTTTTAGCGCGCATACAACATCGCCGGCTTGCTACGACGGATGCGTCAAACGCATTAGCCACATGCTTAACGCCCGCGTCATTCAGTGGACGCGCGGTATGCCTTTGGCTTTCGGATGATTGACGACGCAAGGGGGCGCCTAAAGACGGACAGATGCGCCGCAGTGCGAATGATTGAACGTTGTCGATACAACGATGATGAGTGCGCTAAGCGAAGGCTGCTTTGGCGAATGAAGGCGGTTGAGAGCCGTCGCAAATGTGCAACGGCCTGCGTCCAAGACGTGCGATGAACAAACGATGGACAAGCTGTACGCTCTTTTATTGCATCGGAGGAAAGCCGTCCGGAAAGAGACGTTCGACGGCTTCTTCGAAGTGCTGGACCGGCGCGGCACCACGCAGTGCGATCGCCTTGCCGGGTTCTTCCGACGTACCGGGTCGCGACACAATCGCGAACGGCACGCCCGTGATCCCCACTTCACCCGCGAGCCGTTCGTCTTCCATCACAGCGTCGGTATACCTGCCTTCGTTCAACGCTTCCTCAAGCGATTCCGGATCGAGACCACACGTCGCTGCGATATCGAGCAGCACATCGACATCGCCGATATCAAGCCCGTCTTCGAAGAACGCCTTGAAGAGCGCGCGATGCACGACATCGAAGCGGCCTTCATCACGTGCGAACAGCACGGCCTCGAATGCCTTACGGCTACGCGGCTGGACCGGCGGCAGCCGCATCGTGAGCCCGCGCTCTTCGGCCATCGGCAGCACCGAGTAAGCCCAGCTCCGATTGAGCTCTTCCGAATCGGGGTCGAGCAGCTCGGCCGGCTCGGGCCGCAGCTCAAACGCATGCCAGCGGAATTCGACAGTATCGCCATACGCGGCTCGGAACTGATCGAGCACCGGCACTTCAAGGAAACAGTAAGGACAGACGTAGTCGCTCCAGACGTCTATATATAGCGACGGGGTATTCGGCATGGATGGCTCACTGAAAGACAACGCCCCGGGGTCTTTCGCCCCAGGGCGTTGGTATGCAATGGCCGTATGGTATCGCGAGGCGGGTATCTGCCGCTCGGAGAGCGCTTGTCTGAAAGCCGGGCCATCAAGCCTCGTCACCCTCGCCGTCGTCGCCCGAATCGTCCGCGATGTCGTCGGATAGCACCGGATTAGCGATCTCTAACTTGTTGACGTTCTTGTATTGAAGGATGTTCGCACCGAGCGTGTAGGCATACAGGCTGCTCGGCTGGAACCGGAACGCGATGTCCTGATAGGTCGCAGTAGCCGAAATGGTTTTGGTCGTCACAAACAAGGGCCGATGCATTTCCGGGTGCATCCGCGCGAACTCAACGCAATTGCGCAACAGCGAGCGGTCCTGGTAAGGGCGATCGCTCCATTTCACTTCGACCATCCATGTCGGAGACTGTCGGGCTCCGTCGAGCGACACAATGTCTATCTCGCCCGAGCTCCATCGCGCGTAATACAACTCCGCACGGTCGCTGTGCTGCCACTGACTGAAGATTGCCGTCTCGGTCAGATCCCCCATCGCGTCGGACGCTTCGTCAACTTGCCCGAACAACGCCGCACGCATCGACGGACTGGTCAGATAGACCTTGAAGAACATGGCACGTTTGAAGCGTCTCGCGTTCTGATCAATCCGTTCGATCCGCCGGATCAGAAACGCCGCTTCGAGATACTCAAGGTAGCGCTTGATCGTGTTCTTCGCGACACCGGAACTCTTCGCCAGTCCCTCCAGCGAGACTTCATTCCCCGTGTTGTAGGCGAGCACCGTGAAGAGTCGATTCAGCTCCTGAATGTCAGAGATTCCGTACAGACTCGGCAGATCCCGCAAGAGCACTTTATCGATGATGTCGCTTTTGATGTACTGCCCCGGGTCTGATTGAATCACCCGGGAAAATACCACCTCTGGGTACCCACCGGAATTGAGGTAGCAAGCAAACTCTTTGTTGAGCTGGTCGATCGCCCTGCATCCATAGGCAGGGATGTCGCCCTCTTCTTTGAAGATCAGTTCGTCTTCCAGTCCTTTAAATTGCAGATATTCAGCAAACGTAAGAGGTGGCAGCACGAAGTTGCTGAATCGACCCGCACCCGATTCGTTGCTCTTCATTCGCAACGCCGCGGCAGCCGACCCTGATACGACAAACTTGATCGCCGGATACGAATCGACGAGTGACTTGAGATGAATCTCCCAGTCCTTGAGGTATTGCACCTCATCGAAGAAGACATAAAGCGATTGCCTGACGCCGTGCCCTCGTGTGGCCCGGAACATGTCGAGGAGCTTTTCGAGTCGAAGCCCCGTGTACAACGGGGTTTCGAGCGAAAGATAAAGAATTTGATCGTTCGCCACCCCAGAGGCCAGTAACGCGCGAATCGCGTGGTAAATCATGACCGTTTTGCCGACGCGACGCGGCCCCATCAATACGACGGCACGACGCACCGACCGCTCTTCGACAGCACGCAGGAACGGCTCGAAGTATTTCCGGCGAGGCAAAGACGCGTAGGGAATCTCGTCCGACGCCGTGCTTTCCCACCACGGGTTGTCGAACTTCAACCGGCCAATAACTTCCTGCTCTGAGATTTCGAACATGGGCAAATCGAGATCAGCAAACTGATTTTGATTGTGCGCACAGTCGAAAACAGAGTCAAGCGACTGATCTTATTTTCAGAATACTCTGTAGAGGGTTAAAGCCCAAGCCTGTGGCCATCCCCCGCATTAAACCCGGCGCACCGCGCGAACAAACGTTGCATGACCGCAAGCGGTGCTGCTCGGGCGCGTACTTTCCCAACATGCCGCTACGCGCCCCCTGAGCACTGACGATGTGCGCCCGGTCCCCTGTCTCAAGCCAGCGCCGGCACCGCGTCGAACGTGATGGCCTGCCCCGACAGCTGCGATTCGCGCAGGGCGATGCCGATCCGGGTGGCTTCGAGGGCGTCTTGCAAGGTGATCGGCAGGGGTTCATTGCCGCGTACCGCATCGACGAAGACCTGCGCTTCCGTGACGAAGGCGTCGGCAAAACGCTCGTAGAACGTCGGCGTGCATTCGTTCGAGATGCCATGTTCGTCGGCGATCTCGACGCGATTCGCGCGCGGGTTGCGGCCGACGTTCAACGCGCCGGCCGTGCCGATGACTTCGGTCGAGGTGTCATGACCATGCGCCATCGTGCGCGAGGCATAGAACACGGCAAGCTTGCCGCCCTCGAATTCGACGATCGCCACGCCGTTGTCGACGTCCTGCGACTCGGCGAGGCCCGGATGCAAGGCGATGGTGCCCGTCGCATAGACGCGTGTGGGCTTCGGGTTACCCAGCAGCCAGCGCGCGAGATCGATGTCGTGCACGCTGCAATCGAGAAAGATCCCGCCAGACGTCGGTGCGAAGCGCACAAAGAAACCATCGGGGTCGTTCTTGTCGCACGTCTGCGAACGCACCATAAACGCTTTGCCGATGCGCCCGCTGCGGATCTTCTCGAATGCGTCGCGGTAGCTCGCGTCGAACCGGCGGACGAATCCGATCAGTGTTTTCAGATGCGGGAAGCGCTTGGCCTCGGCGACCACGCGTTCGCACGCTTCGAGTTCGAGCGACAGCGGCTTCTCGCAGAACACATGCTTGCCCGCATGAAGCGCCGCAATGATCTGATCGGGATGCAGCGAGGTCGGCGTCACCAGAAAGACGGCATCGACCTCGGGGTCCGCAAGCATGGCTTCGTAGGTGTCATACAGGCGCTCGATGCCCAACGCATCACGCGCTGCACGTCGTTCATCCGCAATCGGCGAGCACGCCGCGACGAGGCGGGCGCCCGATACGCGCGTCGCCAGGTTCTCCGCATGACGGCGCCCGAGCCGGCCAAGGCCGACGATCCCGATGCGCACGCTGTCTCCTGCTGAAAAGCTGTTCATCCAACTCCTCCGTACACCTGAATGAAATGCGCCTCGAACGACGCAGATGCAGAGCACTGAGACGAGAGCCACCGATGACGGATGACGACCTCGCTCAGCCGATGTGATCGAGCCGCAGCGTTTCAGGCCACGGCACCCAACGCGCCGCGTTCATCGGGGTCGATGCCGCGGTTGCGTGGCCGGCGACATGGCCGGCCACCTTGCCCGATTACTGTGCCGCTGCGCCGACCGCCGCGAGCACGTCCGACAGCTTGCCGTCCGCATGGTCACCCACCTCGACCGGCTTGCCTTCGCGGAACGACTTTGCGGCAGCCTCGGCCAGCACGAGCGCGGCAAGACCATCCTTGACGCTCGTGCGCGCGGGCTTGCCCGTCGCGATCACGTCGAAGAAGTGCGCCATCTCGACGGCGTACGCGGCGCGATACCGTTCGAGGAAGAACGCCTCGGGCAGATCGGTGCCGACCGTCTTGCGTCCGTAAGCCGTGACTTCGGTCGGGCGAACGTTGCCGGCCTGCAGCATGCCGTCGCTGCCCATCACTTCGAAGCGCTGGTCATAGCCATACGCAGCGCGACGCGAGGTGTTGATCTGACAGATACGCCCGCGGCGTGTCGTGATCGTGACCGCGGTCGTGTCGATATCGCCCGCATCTGCAATCGCCGGATCGACCAGGCAGCTGCCGCTTGCATAGACGGTCTGCGCTTCGTCGTCGAGGATCCAGCGGAAGATGTCGAAGTCGTGAATCAGCATGTCCTTGAACACGCCGCCCGAATGCTTGATGTAGTCCACCGGCGGCGGACCCGGATCGCGGCTCGTCACGACGAGCAGCTCGGGCGTGCCGATCTCGCCCGCATCGATACGCGCCTTGAGTGCGGCAAAGGTCGGATCGTAGCGGCGCTGAAAACCGATCAGGCAGGTGACGCCCGCCTTCTCGACGGCCTGCGCGCACGCACGCGCCCGCTCGATCGTCAGGTCGACCGGCTTTTCGCAGAAGATATGCTTGCCCGCTGCCGCGGCGCGCATGATCAGGTCGGCGTGCGTGTCGGTGCTCGAACCGATCACGACGGCCTTGACCGACGGATCGTCGAACACGGTCTGCGCATCGACGACCTTCGCGCCGTGCTTCGTCGCGAGGTCCTGTGCGAACGCTGCGTTGACGTCGACGACGTATTTGAGCGACGCACCCGGCTGTCGCACGAGGTTGCCCGCGTGAATCTTGCCGATACGTCCGGCGCCAAACAATGCAACGTTGACTGCTGCCTCACTCATCGTATCCTCCTGGGTCTCTCATCTCTTCGGGCGCCAGCTCGAGCCGGTAGGCCAGTGCCACAAACAACGCCTGGCACAGGCAGACCGTGCTGGTCAGTGAACGGAATGCAAAAGCGCTGCCTTCCTTGACCGTCAGCAATGCACTCGCATAACGGGCAAGCGGCGACAGCTGGCTGTCGGTAATCACGATTGCCTGCGCACCGTGCATATGCGCCACGCGCACGCACGCCTGCGTTTCCTTGCCATATGGCGTGAAACTGATCGCGATCACGATGTCGTTTTTCTTGATGCTGCGAATCTGCTCGTGAACCATGCCGCCGAAGCCCGAGACCAGATGGACCCGCTTGGCGGTGTGCTGAAGCGCGTAGCTGATGTAGCTCGCGACGCTGAATGATCGGCGCACGCCGATCACGTAGATGTTCTCGGCCTTGACGAGCAGATTGACGGCCGCTTCGAATTGCTCGTCGTCGAAATCGTGCTCGAGCTCGTCGAGACCCGAGCGGCTCGCGGCAATGAATTCACGCGCGAGCGCGCCGCCCGACAGCTTGTTCGGCTTGCCGTCGATCAGCTTGCGAATGCGCTGCTGGTAGCTTTGCGTCGGCGCCGATTGCTCGGCAAACGCCTGCCGGAACACGGCCTGGAAATCGGAGAAACCCGTAAAGCCGAAACGCTGCGCGAAGCGCACGACGGCCGACGGATGCACACCGCACTCCTCGGCGATATCGCTGGTCCGGTCGACCATCACGCTGGCGCGATTCTGCTCGACGTACTTGGCGATATTCCTGAGCTGGCGCGGCAACGTATCGAACTCCTCGGCGATGCGCTTCATCAACGCGTCGATCGCCGCCGAGGTCCGCTCTTGCTCGGCCGTATGGCCCGCGGCGCCTGCCGTGTGCTGCTGCATTCCCACTCCTCCGTATTTGCCCTAACACCGTGGGCGCTTGTCGTAACTGTCGCCTCGACCCGAACGCCTGCAGACCGTTGTCGTGTAGGCAGTATAAGCAACTGTCACGAAAATGGAATGAATTTTCCATTTTGCAGTGCAATGCAATTTTTTTTGCAAAATCCCAAAACGTGCGCTACGCTGATTTCCACTCGGACAGGTCATCGCGATCTGCCCGCGTGACAGATGCACATGCAAAAAAGCAATGAAGCAGCAGTGCAGCAGAAGCGAAGCAGACGAGAAGTAGAAGTGAAGCCGTATCACACACAGGCGAATCACAACAAAGGTGGAGACATGAGACATTCGACAGGCGGTAAGCGCTGGCGTAAGGCATTGAGCACGAGCATCGGCGCCGCATGTATCAGCTTTGCAGCACTCGCGGGCGGTCTCGCAGCAAGCTCGGCAGCCCAGGCCGCCGACGCACATTTCGTGCTGATCAGCCACGCACCCGACTCCGACTCGTGGTGGAACACGATCAAGAACGCAATCAAGCAGGCCGACGAGGATTTCAACGTCGAAACCGACTATCGGAACCCGCCGAACGGCGACCTCGCCGATATGTCGCGCCTGATCGAGCAAGCCGCCGCGCATAACTACGACGGCGTGATCGTGACGATCGCCGACTTCGACGTGCTGAAGAGCTCGATCGGCAAGGTCACGGCCAAGCACATCCCGCTGATCACGATCAATTCGGGTACCGAAGAGCAAAGCGCGCAACTCGGCGCGGTCATGCACGTCGGCCAGCCGGAATACGCAGCGGGCAAGGCCGCGGGCATGAAGGCCAAGGCCGCAGGCGTGACGTCGTTCCTCTGCGTGAACCACTACGCAACGAACCCGGCGTCGTTCGAACGTTGCCGCGGCTTTGCCGAAGCCATCGGCGTCGACTTCAAGTCGTCGACGCTCGATACGGGTGCCGACCCGACGCAGGTGCAGACGAAGGTCAGCGCGTATCTGCGCAATCACCCTGACGTCAAGGGCATCCTGACGCTCGGACCGAACTCGGCTTCGCCGACGATCAAGGCGCTCCAGCAAAGCGGTCAGGCCGGCAAGATCTGGTTTGCGACGTTCGACTTCTCGGATGACATCGCCAAGGCCATTCAGGACGGCACGATCCAGTTCGCGATCGACCAGCAGCCCTACCTGCAAGGCTATATCCCCGTTGCCGTCCTTTCGATCATGAAGAAGGACAAGACGACGGATATCAACAAGATCCGCACCGAGCTGCAGAACAACCCGAAGTTCAAGGCACGTCTGGCCGAGTATGGACTCGAGCCGGTCTATGGGCCGAAGAACATCGGCTCGGGCCCGGGCTTCATCACGAAGGACAACATCGACAAGGTCGTCAAGTTCGCGGGTCAATACCGCTAAGCCGCCAGGCTTCAATGACTTGAACGACGCAGACCGGGCAACACGGACGGGACGAGTCCACCACGATCGTCCCGCTCCGTCCGGTCCGCTTATTCCGGGTACTTCTGCCCGGCATTGCATCCCCCACCCCGTTAATTGCAGCGCTGCACGCATCCGCGCATTCCGCAACACGTAGAGGAGAAGTCATGGGCGTCCTTTCTCATCGCGCACGCCACGCGCACGAGTCGACCGAAGCGAATGGAGCGGAAGCTCCGGCCGGCGCCACCGCCGGCAGGTCCGATGAACGGGTTCGCAAGGAAACCTGGTTCAGTACCCTGCTCGGCCGCCCCGAATTTGCCGCGATTTCCGGCGCCGTGCTGGTCTTTATCGTGTTCGTGCTCGCCGCAGGCAGCTCGGGCATGTTCGCCCTCGACGGGGTCATGAACTGGTCGCAGGTCGCTGCGTACCTGGGCGTGCTCGCTGTCGGCGCCTGTCTGCTGATGATTGCCGGAGAGTTCGACCTGTCGATCGGCTCGATGATCGGCTTCGCCGGCATGATGGTGGCCATTCCGTCCGTCTATTGGCACTGGCCAATTTCGCTCGCGATCCTCTTCGCGTTCGCCGGCTCCATGGCGCTCGGCGCGCTCAACGGCTATCTCGTGATCAAGACGAAGCTGCCTTCGTTCATCGTCACGCTGGCCTTCCTGTTTATCCTGCGCGGCCTCACGCTCGCGTTGTCGATACTGTTCTCCGATCGCACGATCATCTCGGGCGTCGGCGACATTGCAGCCGCTGACCCGATCGCAAACTTCCTGTTCAAGGGCGTCGCGCTCCACGGCTTCTTCCAGTGGCTCGGCCACATTGGCCTCGTCAAACTGCTCGACAACGGAGAACCGCTGGTGCCGGGCATTCCGAAAGTCCTGCTCTGGTGGGCCCTGATGGCGATCTGCGGTGCATTCACGCTTGCCAAGACGCGCTTCGGCAACTGGATCTTCGCTGTCGGCGGCGATCAGGTCGCAGCCAAGAACGTCGGTGTGCCGGTTCGCCGCGTCAAGATCTCGCTGTTCGTGCTGACCGCATTCTGCGCGTGCCTCTTCGCTGTGCTGCAGGTCTGCGATATCGGTTCGGCTGCGGCGGATCGCGGCTTGCTCAAGGAATTCGAAGCGATCATCGCCGCGGTCATCGGCGGCGCGCTGCTCACGGGCGGCTACGGTTCGGTGGTCGGCGCCTGCTTCGGCGCACTGATCTTCGGCGTCGTGCAGATCGGCATCACCTATACCAACGTCGATTCCGACTGGTTCGGCGTGTTTCTCGGCGTGATGCTGCTGCTCGCCGTGATCTTCAACAACTACATCCGTCGCCGCGTCGCGGAATCGAAGTAACAGGGAGACGACGATGAACACGACGACTTCAAAAGACGATTACATCCTCGAACTCGACCACGTCAGCAAGTTTTTCGGCAAGGTCATTGCGCTCAAGGACGTCACCCTCAAGCTGCGCCGCGGCGAAGTGCATTGCCTGCTCGGCGACAACGGCGCGGGCAAGTCGACCCTGATCAAGACGCTCGCGGGTGTCTGGACGCCGAACGAAGGCCAATACCTCGTCGACGGCAAACCCGTGAACTTCGATTCGCCGAAGGACGCACTCGATATCGGCATCGCGACTGTCTATCAGGACCTTGCACTCGTGCCGCTGCTGTCGGTCGCGCGCAATTTCTTTATGGGCCGCGAGCCGCAAAAGAAGCTGTTCGGTTTTCTCAATGTGATGGACCTCGATCTGTGCGCGACGACCGCACGCGCCAAGCTCGCCGAAATGGGCATCAATGTGCGTGACGCGCATCAGGCAATCGGCACGATGAGCGGCGGCGAGCGTCAGTGTCTGGCCATTGCCCGCGCGATCCACTTCGGCGCACGCGTGCTGATTCTCGATGAACCGACGGCGGCACTCGGCGTCAAGCAAAGCTTCAACGTGCTCAAGCTCATTCACCTCGCGCGAGCAAAAGGCATCTCGGTGATCTTCATCACGCACAACGTGCACCATGCCTACCCGATCGGCGACACGTTCACGCTGCTCAATCGCGGCCGCTCGATGGGCAGCTTCGCGAAAACGGACATCAGCAAGAACGAAGTGCTCGACATGATGGCGGGCGGTGCCGAAATGCAGCAGATGATGAGCGAGCTCGAGGACGTCACGGTCTAGCCAGGGAGTCACAATGAATCACCCAAACAGTCGTTTTGCATCGGGGCGTGAGCACGATCTGATCTGTATCGGCCGGCTCGCCGTCGATCTCTATGCACAGCAAGTCGGGGCGCGCCTCGAAGATGTCACGAGCTTTGCCAAGTACCTGGGCGGGTCGTCGGCCAATATCGCATTCGGCGCGGCGCGCCTGGGCCTCAAGTCGGCGATGCTCACGCGGGTCGGCGATGATCATATGGGGCGCTTCCTGACGGAGTCGCTCGAACGTGAAGGCTGCGACACGCGGCACGTGGTCGTCGACAAGCAGCGGCTTACCGCGCTCGTGCTGCTCGGCCTCAAGGATCGCGATACGTTCCCGCTCGTGTTCTATCGCGACAATTGCGCCGACATGGCGTTCGACGTCGCCGATGTCGATGAAGACTTCATCGCATCGAGCCGCGCGCTGTTGATCACCGGCACGCACCTGTCGACGCAAAAGGTACTGGCAGCGAGCACAAAAGCACTCGAAGCCGCGCGCCGTCATAACGTGCGCACGGTGCTCGACATCGACTACCGCCCGGTGCTGTGGGGTCTGACGGGCAAGGCCGACGGCGAAACGCGCTTTATCGCCAATGACGATGTGACGGCCCACTTGCTGCGCGTGCTGCCGATGTTCGATCTCGTGATCGGCACCGAAGAGGAATTCCGCATTGCCGGTGGTGGAGGCGACGATCTGATTGCGTCACTGCGCAAGGTCCGCGAAGTCACGCGCGCGACGCTCGTCGTCAAGCGCGGCGCGCTGGGCTGCAGCGTCATTGAAGGCGCGGTGCCCGCGAAGATCGACGATGCGCCGACCTTCGGCGGCGTACAGGTCGAAGTGCTCAACGTGCTCGGAGCGGGCGACGCATTCGCCTCGGGTTTTCTGTCGGGCTGGCTGCGCGACAAGTCGTATGCCGACTGCGCCTCGGTCGCCAATGCCTGCGGCGCGCTCGTCGTCTCGCGTCATGCATGCGCACCGGCCATGCCGACGCCGACCGAACTCGACTATTTCCTCGGCAAGGCCAAGGAAGATCCGGACGCGATGCGGCGTCCCGATCGCGACGCCACGCTCGCACGCCTGCATCGTGTGACCGTGCCGCGTCCGCAGTGGGATGAATTGTTCGTGTTCGCGTTCGATCATCGGAGCCAGATGTTCGAGATCGCGCGCGAAACGGGTTGCGACGAACGCCGCATCGAAACGCTCAAGCAATTGTTTGTCGAAGCGGTGGCAGAAACCGAGAAGGCACCGAACAACGCCGGCCATATGGGGCTGCTGTGCGACGGACGCTATGGCCAGGACGCGCTCAACGCCGCTACCGGGCGCGGCTGGTGGATCGGCCGTCCGATCGAGTTTCCGGGCTCGTCGCCGCTGGTCTTCGAAGGCGGACGTTCGGTCGGCACTACGCTGCTCGACTGGCCGCGCGAACACACGATCAAGTGCCTCGTGCACTACCACCCCGACGAGCCGTTCGAAACGCGGCTCGAGCAGGAGCAGCAGATTCGCGCGCTGTACGACGCCGCTCAGGCAAGCGGCCATGAGCTGCTGCTCGAGGTCATTCCGCCCAAGCACCTGCGCCAGGGTCCGGATGTCGTGTACCGGGCGCTCAAGCGCCTCTACAACCTCGGCATCTATCCGGAGTGGTGGAAGCTCGAGCCGATGCCCGCCGAAAACTGGAAGGCCATCGACGCGCTCATCGCCGAACGCGATCCGTATTGCCGTGGTGTCGTGCTGCTCGGCCTGAGTCAGCCCGTCGACGTGCTCGCCGAAGGCTTCCGCGACGCGGCCGCATCGACCCAATGCAAGGGCTTTATGGTCGGACGCACGATCTTCGGCGAACCCACCCGCGCATGGATGGCGGGTGAGATCGACGATGCGACGCTGAAAGCGCGCGTGCGTGAGATATTCGAATCCCTGATCGAACACTGGCGCGCGGCGCGCCATACACCGGCTGCCAAGCCGGCGGTCGCCAAAGATACGGAGCGCGTGGTATGAGCGAAACCATTGAATATGCACGTTCGGTCGCGCTGCATTCGACAACGGATGCGCGCGGCAAATCGGGCAAGACGGTCACCCTGACCGCCGCGCAGGCTCTCGTGCGCTATCTCGCGGCGCTGCGCGTCATGGGTGACGACGGCACGCCCGAGCCGCTGTTTGGCGGTGTATTCGCGATCTTCGGGCACGGCAACGTCGCCGCGCTCGGCGAAGCGCTCTATCGCTATCGCGAGTCGATTCCGACGCTGCGTGCCCATAACGAGCAGGCGATGGCGCATGCAGCGATCGCGTATGCGAAGGCCAATTTCCGCCGTCGCATGATGGCGGTGACCACGTCGATTGGCCCCGGCGCCACGAATCTCGTCACGGCTGCCGCACTGGCTCACGTGAATCGCCTGCCGGTGCTCCTGTTGCCCGGCGATATCTTTGTCTCGCGCGCACCCGATCCGGTGCTTCAGCAAGTCGAAGACGCGCAGGATGGCGGCATCTCGGCCAACGACTGCCTGCGGCCCGTGTCGCGTTACTTCGATCGCATCGTGCACCCGGCGCAATTGCTGACCGCGTTGCCGCGCGCGATCTCGACGCTGACGGATCCCGCCCAGTGCGGCCCCGTCACGCTTGCCCTGCCGCAGGATGTGCAGGCCACGGCGTACGACTACCCCGAAAGCTTTTTCGAGCCGCGCCTGGTCGAGTTCCGCGCGACACCGCCCGACGCGAGCGAACTGCATGCGGCGGTCGAGGTGATTCGTCAGGCAGAGCGCCCGTTGCTCGTCGCCGGTGGCGGTGTGCTGTATAGCAAGGCCGGTCAGGCATTGACCGCGCTTGCCGCGAAATACGGCATCCCCGTCGCCGAAACGCAGGCCGGCAAGAGTTCGGTCAAGTGGAACGATCCGCTGAACCTCGGTTCGATCGGCGTGACAGGCTCTCCGGCCGCGAACGATCTCGCACGCGAGGCCGATGTCGTGATTGCCGTCGGCACACGGCTTTCGGACTTCACGACGGGATCGAACAGTCTGTTCCTTCAGGCACGCGTGATCGGCATCAATGCGCTGGTCGGCGATGCGCTCAAGCACGACGGCCTGCCGCTGATTGCCGACGCGCGTGTCGCGCTCGAGACGCTGATCGATAGCCTGTCGGGCTGGAAGCCCGCAGAAACCTGGACCCGTCGTGCACGCGATGCCGCGGCTCACTGGGTCGCTCAGGTCGACACGCTGACCGCGGGCAAGGAAAAGCGCCTGCCGTACGATGCCGATGTCATCGGTGCGATCCAGCGCTCGACGCCGGACTCGCCCGCCAACGATATCGTCGTGTGCGCAGCTGGAACACTGCCTGCGGAGCTCCACAAGCTGTGGCGCGCAGGCGCACCGGGTGCCTATCACGTTGAATACGGCTATTCGTGCATGGGGTACGAGATCGCCGGTGCGGTCGGCGTCAAGCTCGCACGGCCTGAACGCGAAGTCATCGCGACCGTCGGTGACGGCAGCTATCTGATGATGAACAGCGAAATCGCCTCGTCGATCGCGCTGGGCGCAAAGCTCATCATCGTGGTGCTCGACAACCGTGGATATGGCTGTATCAACCGGCTCCAGCAGTCGTGTGGATCTCCGTCGTTCAACAATCTGCTCGATGATGAAGCCCCTCATGTCGACTTCGCGCTTCACGCGCGCTCGCTCGGCGCGGAGTCGGAGCACGTCGACGATATCGCGGGCCTCGAAGCCGCCATGCTCCGTGCGCGCGCGTCCCGTCGCACGTATGTGATCAGCATCGATACAGATCCGGCGAAGACCACGGACGATGGCGGCTGGTGGTGGGAAGTCGCCGTGCCCGAAGTGTCGGACCGCGAAGCGGTGCGCGAGGCGCGCGCCGCCTATGAACAAGGCAAAACGCAGCAGAAGGAGCGTCATTGATGAGCGCGACTCAAACCGCACGTCCGGTCGGCCGCACGACCGGCAATCCCGAAGACTTCAACGTCCGTATCGGCGTGAACCCGCTGTCATGGATGAACGACGACCTGCCTTCGCTCGGTGGTGAAACGCCGCTGTCGGTCGCGTTGACCGAAGGCAAGCAGATCGGCTATCAGGGCTTCGAGCTCGGCAACAAGTTTCCGCGTGAACCCAAGGCGCTGAACGCACTGCTGAACGACTACGATCTCTCGCTCGTGTCGGGCTGGTATTCGGGGCGTCTTGCGCAGCGTTCGGCTCAGGAAGAGATCGACGCGGTCGGGCCGCACCTCGATCTGCTGGCCAAATGCGGCGCGACGGTCATGGTCTACGGTGAAGTCGCCGATTCGATTCAAGGCTCGCCGGTGCCGCTGTCGAAGCGCCCGCGGTTCTTGCGCGACGAGCAATGGGAAACCTATGTGGAGCGTCTTAACGCGTTTGCCGCGCATACGCTCAAGCATGGCGTGCGTGTCGCCTACCACCACCATATGGGTGCGTATGTCGAGGCGCCCGCGGATATCGATCGCCTGATGTCGCTGACGAACGACGATGTGGGCTTGCTGTTCGACACCGGTCACGTGACGTTCGGCGGCGGTGATCCGCTTGCCGTGCTCGACAAGCATATTGCGCGGGTCTGCCACGTTCACTGCAAGGATGTACGTCCCTCGGTGATCCGTCAGGCGCGCAATGCCGATTGGACCTTCCTGCAGTCGGTGATCAACGGCGCGTTCACGGTGCCCGGAGATGGCGCAGTCGATTTCGAGTCGGTGATCGGCAAGCTTGCGAAGCACGGCTACCAGGGGTGGCTCGTTGTCGAAGCCGAGCAGGACCCGGCGGTCGCACCGAGTTACCAGTATGCGGATCTCGGTTTCCGCACGCTGCGTGATTTATCGAAACATGCCGCTGATGCAAGCGTGCACGCTATTTGATGACTGAGGCATTCAAATGAGTTTGCTCGTCAAAGCTTCACAGGCCGATCGTCAGATCGTGCAGGTCACACCCGCCTCCGCTGGCTGGCGTTTTGTGGGTTTCTCCGCGTATCGCCTCTCACCGGGTGCTTCGCCGGATGCAGGACTCGATTTGTTTTTTGCCGATCGAGAAATGTGTGTGGTGGTGCTGACCGGGAAGGTTTCGATCGAAGCCGGTGGTCAGCGCTGGTCGGCGATTGGCGACCGGAATTCCGTGTTCGACGATGTGTCGCCGTACGCGCTGTATGCGCCTCCGGGCACGAAGGTCAGGGTCACGGCAGCAGGCACCGGCGCGCCGGCCGAGGTGGCGGTATGCGATGCCCCAGCGACGGGTCTTTACCCGATGCGCATGATCGAGCCGTCGCAGGTCAAGGCCAGCGTGCGTGGACAAGGCGCGAATACGCGTTACGTCCGCGATATCCTGCCGCAGACTGAAACCGCCGAGTCATTGCTCGTCGTCGAAGTGCGCACGCCGTCGGGGCATTCGTCGAGTTATCCGCCGCATAAGCACGATAACGACAATATCCCGCTTGAGAGTTCGCTCGAGGAAACGTATTACCACCGGCTCAATCCCCCGCAGGGGTTTGCGTTCCAGCGTGTTTATACGGATGAGCGCGATATCGACGAATCGCTGGCCGTTGAAGACCACGACGTCGTGATGGTGCCACGCGGCTACCACCCCGTCGTCGTGCCCTACGGCTACGACTCGTACTACCTGAACGTGATGGCAGGCCCGAAGCGCGTCTGGCACTTCAAGAACGACCCTGCCCACGAGTGGATGCTGGCGGCACGTTGACCGTACCGCAGGCAACTCGGGAACCGCTTCAGTTCCCGGCGACGTCTTCGCTTTCTTCGCCCTCGGTGACGGTTTCGCCGAGGGTGGTGTTGCGTTCGATGAAGGTGACGGGCTCGAGGACGCTGAGCGGTTCGGTGTCGTGGCTCAGCAGCAGTTCGACTGCGGTCTCCGCGAGGTGGGCGACGTCGACGACCACCGTGCTCAGTGACGCATCGCGCGCGGCGGCGCTGTCGTCGAAGCCGACCACGGCGATGTCTTCCGGCACCCGCAGCCCGCGCCGCACGCACACATCGAGCGCGGAAAGCGCTGCCACATCGTTGAATCCGAACACGGCATCGGGCGGCGTTTCGAGCGCGAGGAGCTCCTCCATCGCCACTGCGGCGCCATCCCTGGCATCGAGGCCGGCGGGAATCGTGATTTCGAGCGCGGGATCAAGCGGCAGCCCGGCTTCGAAGTACGCCCGGCGGAAACCCAGCGCACGTTGCGACACCCCGTAGTGCGCCGGTGAACCGCCAATAAACGCAACGCGGCGGAATCCACGCTCGAACAGGTGTTTCATCGCCAGTTCGGCGCCACGCGCGTTGTCGATATTCACGCAGCGGAAACCCGGCGCCCATTGGTCGATCAACACCATCGGACGATTGAGCGCCGCCAGTTTGCGCAAATGCGCATGGTCGACGAGGCCGGTCACGGCAAGCGCATCCGGTGCGTGGCGGCGTAGCTGATCGATCAGGTCTTCGGTCGGATCGAACGCGAGCACCGTCGACGTCACGCCCATGCCGCGACCCGCTCGCTCAATGTTCGACCGCAAGTGCTCGGTGTAGTCCGCACTCGAAAAGCTGGTGTAGTCACGTGGACCGACGAGCGTGAGCCTGCGCACGCGTGTGCGACGCAAGTTGCTGTGATCGTAGCCAAGCTGCTGAGCAACCAGCAATACGCGCCGCCGAGTTGCGTCGGACAGCCCAGGCTGGTTCTTGAGCGCACGTGACACGGTCCCGATCGACACGCGCGCGACTCGCGCGATATCCCGTACAGTGGTTCCCATCTATTACCTGACGACCAAAAAAACCCATAACGACAGCCGGCCACACGGCCCCAGGCTGTTATAGGAAGGTCAATGCGCCAACGGTGAATATTTTTCTGCTCTTAGCGCATAAGCCTCCCTTCATCACAGGTTAACGGCAGATATTGCAAGACTTAAATATGCATAGAGGTATTAGTCAGAAATATTTTTGCAACACGCAATGTTTAGCGATTCAATCGCTCGTTTAACTAAACAATCTGTTGTTTTTAAGTGCCTAATTGCCAATATTAATCATCTGAAATAACGACTTACCAGGTCATTTTTGCCGTTTCGAAATGCGGATGACTTGAAGAACGGCTACGGGCGCAGGACAGGCCCGGGAATGGCGAAAAGGCGGGGCTGGGCACGCCCCGCCGGGGCAGCAGTCAACGCGGCGTCAGCGACACGCCTTATTCATGCGCGTGAGCGTTGAGTTTTTCCTGCAACGCGGCGTCGTAACTCGAATGCACATGTGTCCGTTGTTTATCGGGCCGCGCGTACGTATAGGCCTTGCGCAGCGCCAGCGATCCTTCGTGAAACCCGGACAGGATGAGTTTCTGCTTGTTGTCATACAGCGCGATGTCGCCGATCGCGAAAACGCCGGGCAGCGCGGTTTCGTAGTTGGACGTATCAACCGGAATGCGCCCCGCGCGCGCCCTGAGCGGCCAGCCCGCGAGCGGCCCGAGGTCCGGTACGAGACCGAACAGGGCCACGAGGTCGTCGAAAACGAGTTCGCGATCGCCCTGCAGCGTCTTGACGCGCGCGCCGCTCAATACGCCGTGCGATTCGTGCAGTGCGTCAAGCGTACCCGTGACGATTTCAATTTGACCGGCCTCATGTGCAGCCATCACGGCTTGTGCGGTCGCCGGCGCGGCGCGATAGGCGGTGCGCCGGTGCAGCAGCACGACCTGCTCGGCGATACCGCGCAAGGCCAGCGCCCAGTCGAGCGCCGAATCCCCGCCGCCTGCGATCAGCACGCGGCGACCTCGAAAGCGCTCTGCCTGTCGAACCGCATAATGCAGCCCGCGCCCTTCGAATCGCTCGGCCTCAGGCAGGCCGACGCGCTGCGGCACAAACGCACCGTTGCCCGCCGCGATGAGCACCGCCGCCGCGTTGATGACGCGGCCTTCGCTCGTCGTGAGCTCCCAGCGTTCGCCCGCGCGCTCGAGCGTTTCGGCGCGCTCGCCGAGGTAGATCGGATAACCAAACGGTTCGCATTGCTCGAGCAGCCGGTCGACCAGCTCCTGCGCGGTGCATCGCGGCACGGCAGGGATATCGTAGATCGGCTTGTCGGGGTAAAGCTCCGTGCACTGACCGCCCGGGCGATCGAGCGCATCGATCGTGATGCAGTTCAGCCCGATAACGCCGGCTTCGAACATGGCAAACAAGCCCGCTGGCCCGGCGCCGATGATCGCGACGTCGGTCGATTCGACCGATTCGCCTGCGCTGCTTCCCGCCTTCTGCGGCTCGTTCATGCGTTGCCCATTCCCTGCGTTGACTGCGTTACCCGTATTGCCTGCGTTACCTGCGTTTCCCGCCTGGTTCCGTTGCGCGTCGTGATCCCGTTGCGACATCGTGCTGTTCCGCTCCATCTTTACCGATACATAAGGCCGAGTATGCGCCGCAGCGACGCTCGATGCGTCAGTGCCCTTGCTCGGCACACGTGAATGCACTAGATCCAATACGCGCGCAATGCAATGCGTTTCGCCCCGAGTTGGCCCACGCGGGGCGCCGTGTCAGGATCGCATCCCTGCACCCACCGGTGCACACCGACTGCGGACGTCGCGGCTATCCAGCCCGGCTCGCGCAGCACGGCATGGACGTACGCGCGCTGAAGCGCCTCTCGACCAGGGGACTCAATGCAAAGCCATCATGTGGATGTCGCCATCATCGGCGCGGGCACGGCCGGCCTCGCTGCATATCGCGCGGCACGCGCAGCCGGACAACGTGTGCTGCTGATCGAAGCCGGCAAGCTCGGCACGATGTGCGCCCGAAGTGGCTGCATGCCGTCCAAACTGCTGCTTGCAGCGGCCCACGGCCTGCACGACGCGCAGGCACTGGCTCCACGGGGCATCCAGGGTGGCAAGGAGGTGCGCGCCGACGGCCGGGCCGTCATGGCCTACGTGCGTGCGGAGCGCGACCGCTTCGTCGCCGGCGTCATCGACGATTTGCACGCCTTTCCTGAAGGCACTGTGCTGCGCGGACTGGCCCGTTTCGTTTCCGACCATGTACTGGTCGTCAATCATTCCCACGAAGTCCATGCGCGCAGCGTCGTCATCGCGACCGGCGCTGCACCTTCAATTCCGACCGCGCTCGACGTGTTCGGCGATTTCGCGATCACCAGCGAAGCGATTTTCGAGTGGGACACGCTGCCGCAAAGCGCGGCCGTGCTGGGTGCAGGCCCGGTCGCGCTCGAACTCGGGCAAGCGCTTGCACGCCTCGGCGTGCGCGTGCAGATTTTCGGCCGCAACGGCGACGCCGCGAACCTCACCGATCCCGTTGTCCGCGATGCGCTCGTGCTGACACTGCAGGAAGACATCTACCTCGACACCGATGCCGAGATCCTCGAAATGAAGATGCACGAGGGCAAACCCGCGATTCGCTATCGCGTACTCGACGGCGACGAAGCGACCTCGCGCTTCGATGTGGTGATCGCGGCGACCGGCCGGCAACCCGCGCTCGATCACCTTCAGCTCGAGAACACCACGCTCCGGCTTGATGCCCGCGGCATACCCGAGCACAACCCTGCCACCCTGCAATGCGGCATGAGCTCGATCTTCGTCGCCGGCGATTGCGACGGTACGCGCCCGTGGCTCGCCGACGCGAGTGACGAAGGCACGATTGCCGGCACCAATGCGGCGCGCTACCCCGATATCAAGCGGTATCCGCGCAAGACACCGATGTCCGTCGTGTTCTGCGAGCCGCAGGCGGCCCAGGTTGGCGCTTCCTTTGCATCGCTCGATCCGCGTCGGATTGTGATCGGCGAAGTTGCATTTGCGAATCAGGGACGCAGCCGCATCATGCGGCGCAATCACGGCAAGCTTCGCATCTATGCGGACGGCGACACGGGCCGCGTGCTCGGGGCGGAAGGCTGCGGCCCGGATATCGAGCATCTCGCGCACTTGATTGCCTGGGGCGTGCAGCTCGAACTCACGATCGATCAAATGATTGCGATGCCCTACTACCACCCGGTCGTCGAAGAAGGCCTGCGCAGCGCACTGCTGCACGCGCGCAAGCAACTGGGAGCGCGCCGGCCCTTGCCCGAACTGCTGTTTGCCACGACATTCCACGCATAAGTGCGCCGTGATGCGCGATATGGCTCATGAGCCATACAGAAAAAATAAACTCCACCTATACTTTGAGCGCCCTTACCTTGAGCGCTCTTCCGGCTCGATATCCGCAGGGCCCACGCGCTACACGCCGGCACAACATATCGACATCCGCGACCGGATGTTTACTTCACGGCACGCAAGTCTTTCTCTCGACTCCTAACCAGAACGAAGGACGGGCCTCTTATGCTCAAACACACTCTGAGTGCCATCACCGCGCTGAGCGTCGCCGCCGCAGCTGCCATGCTGCCCGCGACCGTGCGCGCCGACGACGACAGCTTCGCGCAGGGCGACAATGGTTCGCACGGTCGTCATGTGAAGGTCATGATCATCTCGATGTTCGGACCCGAAGGTCAGGTCTGGCTCGACAATCTCGGGCCCTGGCAGCAGATCACCGTGCCGGGTCTCTCTCCCGACTATCCGACCGTGTCGTGCAATCGCCAGGACGTCTGCGTGATGACGACGGGCATGGGGCACGCGAACGCGGCCGCGTCGTTGATGGCACTGACGTTCTCGCCCAAATTCGACCTGCGCAAGACCTATTTCATGATCGCCGGTATTGCGGGGATCGATCCTCAGCAAGGCACCGTCGGCTCCGCCGCGTGGGCGAAATGGCTTGTCGACTTCGGCATTCAATGGGAAATCGACGGACGTGAAATTCCTCCGGGCTGGACCACCGGTTATCTGGGGATCAACACAACCAGCCCGACGCAAAAGCCGCCGCTCGACTATCGGACTGAAGTGTTCCAGCTGAACGGCAAGCTCGCCGATATCGCGTACGGATTGTCGAAACACGTGACGCTGACCGACGATGCGCAGGCGATTGCTGCGCGCGCGAAATATCCGAATGCGCCGGCGAACCTGCCACCGACGGTGATCCAGTGCGACACACTCGCGGGCGATACCTGGTGGTCGGGCAACGACCTCGGCCAGCGCGCGCGAGACTGGACCAAGATTCTGACGGACAACAAGGGCACATACTGCACGACGCAGCAGGAAGACAATGCGACGTATGAGGCGCTCACGCGCGCCGCCACGGTCAATCGCGTCGATCTGAGCCGTGTCGCCGCGTTACGTGCAGGTTCGGATTTCGATCGGCCCTATCCAGGACAGTCCGCCTCGGACAATCTTCTGAACTACGCCTCACAGGGCGGCTTCACGATCGCGATTCAGAATCTTTATCTGACAGGCAATCCGCTCGTTCAGGACATCGTGAATCATTGGAGCGAGTGGAAGGATGGAGTGCCGCGCCGGTAAGCGGCAAGACGATCGGCCTGTTGTTCTGGTCGATGCGAAATCGTCGTGACGCGTTGCTGCGGATAGCCACACCATCCACAGCAACGCTCGCGACAACACACCGCCCATTCGTCAGCGCCTATGCCCCTTCGCCTGACCACATGACTCACGCACGATCAACGGCACCTCGCTCGTCGAATGCAACGTCGACGGGCGTTCGCCCGCGATGAGGCGTACAAGAAGATTCGAGGCCTCGCACCCCTGTTCATACGGCGACGTTCGGATCGTCGTCAAAGGCGGCGACGCATAAGCGGCGAGTGGAATATCGTCGTAGCCAACGACCGCCACGTCTCCGGGCACATCGAGTCCCGCCTCGCGAAGCGCCGCGATTGCACCGAAGGCGATGGTGTCGTTACCCGCGAAAAGCGCCGTCAACGATCGTTCGCGTTCAAGCATGCCTTTCATGCCTTCGTAGCCACTCTGAGCGCTGAAGTTTGCGAAGGCGATGAGCGTGTTGTCCATCTCGACGCCAAACTCACGCAGTGCATCGCGATAGCCGTATAGACGTTCGCTGACGCCGTGATATTCGTTCGGCGCGAAGCCGATATGCGCGACACGACGATGGCCGAGCGCAAGCAGATGACGCGTCGCCACGCGTGCAGCTTCGCGCGTATCGACGTCAATACTGTAGATTCCGGCGTGCTCGTCGAGGTTCGATCCGAGCACGACAAGCGGGAACCCTTCGGCGGCCAGATGCGCGAGATGCACGTCTTCGCTGCGCGGCACGTTGAGCACGATCAATCCGTCGATGCGACGGCTATCGACGAGATCGAGAAACCCCCCGGGCCGCCCCGCTTCGACCATCGGCTCGAACAACACCTTGTAGCCGTGCGAGTGGCACGTCTCGTTGACGCCCGCGAGCATGCGCGGGATGAACGCGTCGACCCTCAGATGCTCATTGTGCGGCACGACCAGCGCGACCGTGCGCGTCGCTCCGCTCACGAGTGAGCGTGCGGCGGCGTTGGGCACATAGCCTAGCTGACGCGCAGCGAGCAACACTCGCTCGCGCGTTTCTTCGCTGATGCCCATCTGTGGCACATCGTTGAGCACGAACGAAACCGTCGTGCGCGATACGCCTGCGAGTTTCGCAACCTGACTGCTGGTCACGCGCGGTGTCGTTTTAGGTCGATTCAATGGCGAGTCCACGGCAAATTCGCTGCAAGGCCGACCAGGCCCGACCTTGCTCCATGCGATCCGCGCCGCATCCGTGCGCGCCTGCGACGGCAGTCACTCTCAAGCCGCCAGCCCGATTCGCTCCGCTCTCGTCAGGCTTTCGGGCAGCCGGTCGCGATGGGCTTCGAGCAAATCGTCCACCAATGAAACGATCTGCTCGATATCGAGCTCGGCCGCCGTGTGCGGATCGAGCATCGCCGCATGATAGACGTGTTCCCGCCGCCCTGTCAGCGCCGCTTCGACGGTCAACTCCTGGACACCGATATTCGTGCGCATCAGCGCAGCCAGCTGAGGCGGAAGCGCGCCGATGCGCGTCGGCTGCACGCCATTCGCATCGACCAGGCACGGCACCTCGACGCAGCAGCCCTGCGGCAAGTTGTCGATCAGGCCCGTGTTGGGCACGTTGCCGTAGATCACCTTCGGCTCGCCCGTTTCGATCGCACGGATAATCGTCGCGCCGTATTCGACCGAACGCCGGATCGTACGCAGGCCTTCGAGATGACGCACGGCGCCGTCGTGACGTTTGTCCATGACCTTGATGCCGCTCGAGAGCAACGCCGCACGCAGGGCCTCGGGATCCTGTGAACCCGGATTGCGAAGCTCTTTATCGATGAACTCCCACGACGCTTCATAGACCTGGCAACGGCCTGGATACTCGTCGAGCGGGATGTTGTACTTCTCCAGCAGTTCCTCTCGGCCGCGCTTGATGAACCAGGGCACGTACTCGCTGAAGTGCTCGCTCGATTCAGTCGGAAAGTACCCGAGCCGATTCAGCATTTCATAACGCACCCGGTTCCAGTCCGGCACACGTCCTTCCTTACGCACGCGACGCAGCTCCGGATACAGGTCCTGTCCATTGCGCTCGAACTTCAGATAGAACGCCATGTGATTGATGCCGGCGCACGTATAGTGAATCTCGTCGAACGGCACACCGAGATCTTCAGCGAGTTCGGCAGCGGTGCCCTGCACGCTATGACAGAGACCCACCGTGCGGATCGACGACGCGCGATTCATCGCCCAGCATACGATCGCCATCGGATTCACGTAGTTCAGATGCACGACATCGGGACACAGGCGCTCCATGTCGGACAGCATGTCGAGCATGACGGGAATGGTGCGCAGGCCGCGCATGATGCCACCGATGCCCAGCGTATCGCCGATGGTTTGCTCGAGACCGTATCGCTTCGGGATATCGAAGTCGATCACCGTGCTCGGCTTGTAACCACCGACTTGAATCATATTGAGCGCATAGTCCGCGCCGTCGAGCGCCCACGCGCGATCCGTCGTCGCAACGATGCGCGGGCTGATGCCGAGATGACTCGCAACACGATGCGCGACGAGCTCCGACAAGCCGAGCCGCTTCTCGTCGATGTCGTAAAGCGCGATCTCCGCGTCCGCCAGTTCGGGGTACGCGAGGATATCGCCGAGCAGATTGCGGGCGAATACCGTGCTGCCTGCGCCGATCAATGTGATCTTGACGGGCCGTTTCGATGCCATGAGAAAGTTCTCCGTTGCGTGTAGTGAGGTGCGAGCCTAGTGCTGCGCCACTTCATTGACCTTGGCGTTCGCTTCCTTGAGTGCCGTTGCCGCATCAGCCTGGCCGAGCAGGATCGATTCGATTGTCGCGTTCATGATCGAGTCGATCTGGGCACCGCCCTTGGCGATCGGCGGCTGGAACGTCGTGGCTTTGGTCATATCGAGGAAAGCCTGGGTATCGATGCCGCGTTTCGCGTGAGCATCGACGGCGAGCTGGTCGAGCTGACGGATGGCCGGGAACACGACGCCACGCTGGCCAACGATCGTCTGGCAGCTCGTGGAGCCAAGGAATTTGACCCACTTCCACGACTCTTCCTTGTGCTTGCTGCCGCTCCAGATCGAATCGGCGAGGCCGTTGAACATCGTCGCGCGTCCGTTGGGCCCTTGCGGAAGCACTGCGTAGCCCACATCGAACTTCGCGTTCTCGGCGTACCAGTTCACCATCCACGAGCCGTCGGCGACCATGGCCGTCTTGCCCGCGGCGAACAGGGCCTGGTTGCCGAGCTTGCTCGCCTCGTCAAAGCGCGCGGAATAGCCCTTCTTGCTGAGATTCGCGATCCATTGCAAGGTGCGCGCGAGACGCGGATCGTCGTAGTGATAGTGCGTCGTCCACGGGCCATCGTTGAACTTGAAGCCTTCGGACACAGCGAACGGACTCCATTCACTCTGTCCCATCATGCCGCCGGTCGTTGCGATCTGATAGCCGCGGACCTTCACGTGCTGCGCATCGAACTTCGGTGAGTCCCCTCGATTGCCGTTGTCATCGACACTCAGCTTCGCAATCGCGTTCTGGAACGTGCCGCCGTCGCGATCGTTCCACGTCCAGCCCGGTATCGTCGACGGGTCGATGCCCGCGTCCTTGACCATCTGCTTGTTATAGACGAGCACGATCGTGTCCCAGTCTTTAGGCAAGCCGTATTGATGACCGTCCTTCGCCCAGTTCGTCAGCAAGGTCGGGTAGTAGCCGTCGGTCGAAACCTTGTCGCGCTGAATGTACGGTGTGAGATCGACGAGCTGTCCGTTGGTGACCATCTCCGGATACTTCATCAGGTGATTGGTGATCACATCGGGCGCGGTGCCTGAGACGAATTGCGTCGTCAGCGCAGTCCAATAGTCGGCCCAGCCGACCTGCGAGATCTTGATGTGGATATCCGGGTTTTCTTTTTCGAATTGCACGGCGCAGGCCTGGTATGCGGGACGCTGATTGGCATCCCACAGTACATATTTGATTTCGACCGGACCGGCTTGCGCGGCGGTCGCGAATACAGTGCATGCCGCTGCGGCGCCAACGGCCGCGGCCAGCATCGGGAGTCGCATGCGAACTGGAAAAAGGCTTTTCATCGGGGTGTCTCCGTTTGGCGTCTTCAACGCCTTGTGGACGGCCTTGTATCAGGCCTTGAAATAAATCTTGCTCACTTGCCTCCGCTGAACTGAACGGATTCCACGACGCGCCGGCCAAAAGCAATCAGCAGGGCCAGGGTGGGCAGCACCGTCAGAAAGGCGGCGGCCATGAGACCCGTCCAGTCAGGCGCGCCCTGAGGGGTCTGCGATTTAAAGGCTTGAAGCGCAACGGTCAGCACCTGCATGTCGTCACCGTTCGCGACAATGAACGGCCAGAAGAACTCGTTCCATGCGTTGATGCCCGACAGGATCGCGACCGTCGCGAGCGGCGTCGCGCTGATCGGCAGCACGATGCGCCAGAAGATCGCGAAATACGATGCACCGTCGAGTCGCGCGGCCTCTTCGAGTTCATACGGAATCGACAGAAAGAATTGTCGAAGGAAGAAGATCGAAAACGCCGACACCAGGCAGAACGGCGCGACCATGCCCGCGTATGTGTTGAGCCAGCCCAGGTCCTTGATCAGGATGAAGTTCGGAATGAACAGGACGATGTTCGGCAGCATCATCGACAGCAGAAACAGCGCGAAGAGCGGTTTTTTCCCGCGAAAACGCAGGCGTGCGAAGGCATAAGCGGCCATGGCGCTGAACACGACCTGCCCTGCGACGACGACTCCGGCGAAGACGAACGAGTTGAGCAGCGACTGAGAGAAGTTGATCTCGCTGCCGGAGCCGCCGTCGGCGAGCGCTGCATCACCCGTCACAAAACCCAATACGCGACGGAAGTTGTCGAGCGTGAAAGAAGGCGGCATCAACGCACCGGCCGACGAGTAGAGATCACGCGTCGGCGTGAGCGCGGTGCGCAGCACAATCCAGAGAGGGATCACGGTAATCGCGATCATGGCCGCAAGCGCGCACCAGGCGAGGCAGCGCCCCACACTCCAGTGCTTGCCGGCCTGCGCGCCGATCGCACCGTGAGGTTCACCGCTCAGTACATCAGTCGTCACGTCAGACATTGCTCGCTCCTCAGGCATCGTTCGCCAGGGCGTGGTTCGTTGGGGCGTGGTTCGTTGGGGCGCGGTTCGCTTTCACGTGGCTCGCTTACGCAAGATCGGTGCGGGCGGGTCAAGCGTAGGCAAGGTCCGCTCAGGCAAGGTCGGACTCCCCCGCTCTGAACACGCGCATCTGTACCGCCGTATAGACGATCATGATCAGCAGCAGAGCCATGGACATCGCGGACGCGTAGCCCATCTTGTAGAACTTGAATGCGTTCTCGTAGATGTAATAGACGATCACGCGCGTCGATTCGGCGGGGCCCCCATTCGTCGTGACCGCGACCGTATCGAAGATCTGGAACGAGCCCGTGATGCTCGTCACGAGCACAAAGACCATCACCGGACGTAGCAGCGGCAATGTGATGCGACGGAACATCTGCCATTCACTCGCTCCGTCGAGCGCGGCCGCCTCGTACAGGCTGCGGGGAATGCCCTGCATGCCCGCGAGAAACAACAACGAGACCATGCCCATGTAGCGCCAGATATTGACGGCAGCGACGGTCGCCAGCGCCTCCACCGGTGAGCCGAAGAAAGACTGGTTTGCGATGCCCAGCGCATGAAGCCAGGCATTGACCCAACCCAGAATCGGGTCGAGCAGCCAGACCCACATCAGTGCGACCAGCACGTTTGACAGCAGATACGGCAACAGCAGGATCGCGCGGATCGAAATGGCGCGAATCAGCCGATCCATCAGCGAGGCGAGCAACAGGCCCAGCACGGTCTGCAGCGGGATGTTGAACAACACGTAGTACGCAGACAGCTTGAGCGCGTGCCAGAACTTGCCGTCTTCGAGCATGGCCCGATAGTTGTCGAGACCTACAGGGCGAGGCGGCGACATCAGGTTCCAGTCGCTTGCGCTGATGCCGATCGCGCGGATCGCCGGGATCAGATAGAACACGACGAGCCCAACCAACGACGGCAGGATCAGCAGCCAGGCGGTCGCTGCCTCGGGGTTGCCGAACCAGCGGATTCGACGTTTCGGGAATCCGGCTGCCTGTTCGTCGGCTGTCTGGACCGTCGCCATGCTGTCCCTCCGCAGACTACTAACTCGTGTTAGTAACGTATTCAAAAAAAGACGCCAACTGTGAATGACGTCACGCAACGGAGCAAATTCAATGCAAGAAACAAGCGAGCATCACCCACTCCGATCTGAAGGCTATCGATTGCGCGTCTCACCTAACTCGCGTTAGCAGATTAGACAAAGTTCGCGATGCGATCAACCCGTGATCGCCCCGTAGTTTCCCTAACGCGCCACTCCTGCGAACCGACCTTTGCGGTGTACATACCGACGTCAACTCGTACCAACCGCGTCGAACATCGCTCGCGAAAGCGAGTCGCGTCGGCCATGACTTCCGGGTGCCATTGCCGATAATCGATCAGGCAACAGAATCGTGAATCACGCCGATGGCCTCGTCGTTGCCTGCGCGATCCACCCCTTGAGATCGAACGCGTCATCGCTGACTTGCTGCTGCGTAGGATGCAGGTCGCCCGCGAGCAGTTTGCGCGCGAGCATGTGCTCCTGGGGCCGATTGACGCTGTCGACCGCAAGCAGCGCATCGCCGCGAAAATAGAACAACGAAAACTTGCGGGCCTCCAGCGATCCGCGCAAGGCATAGTGAGTCCAGCCGGTGTTGAGGCCAGCCATCTGAAGCTTGAGGTCGTACTGATCGGACCAGAACCACGGCACCGCGCGATACGGCTCGAGTCGACCGACGATCGTGGCGGCCGCGGTCTTCGCCATATCGTTCGCGTTTTGCACGGACTCGATGCGCAGCGCGCTCGCATCGGTCGCGTCGGTCGCGGAACCATGCGGAACAAACGAAGCGCAGTCTCCCGCAGCGACGATCGCCGGATCGCTCGTGCGTGCGTAGGCATCCACGGCGACCCCGCCACCCGGAGTGCTTGCCATGCGCAAGCCGCAGGATTGAGCCAACTCGACGTTCGGCACGACCCCGATGCCGACAACAACAAGGTCACACGACAATCGAGCACCATCGTCAAGTTCGATCGTATCGATGTGGCCCGCGCGCGCATGGAGCGCAGCGACCTTGCGATTCAATCTGAATTGCACCCCTTGCGCCGTGTGGGCTTCAAGGACAAACGTCGAAAGCGGCTCTGACGCGACACGCGCGAGCACACGCGATTCGGCCTCGACGACGGTGACTTCCGCGCCCGACTGGCGCAGCGAGGCCGCGACTTCGAGGCCGATATAGCCCCCGCCGATCACCACGACCGATCGCGCTGTCCGGCTCGCTTCGGCAAGCCGTCTTGCGTCTGCGAGATCGCGCAAATAGAACGCACCTTCAATCGCCAGCGTGCGCACGCGTGCTCCGGTCGTCAGCGCAAGATGGTCGTAGCGCAGCGACGTCCCGTCGTGCAACACCACCTCACGACGATCCCGGTCGATCCGTGTCACACGTGTCGACGGCCGCCATTCGACGCGCTCCTCGTCGAAGAATGCGGGCGAGCGCAAGGGCAAACGCGCCTCGGCAAACTGCCCGGTCAGGAAAGACTTCGAAAGCGGCGGACGTTGATACGGCGCGTCAGGCTCTTCGCCCAGCAGCACGATTCGCCCGTCGAATCCATACTCGCGCGCCGACGCGGCAAGCTGCGTCCCCGCATACGACGCTCCGATGATCACCAGCGTGGGCTTCATGACCTTACCCTTGTCTCGATGGAATTCGCACGACCAGCCCGGCGGTGTCGGGGGTCACGACGATCTGGCAGCTGAGCCGGCTTTCGGGCCGTCGTTCATCGGCGACGCCGTCGAGCATATCGAGCTCTTCGGCTTCCGCGGGCGCGAGCGTCGCGCTTGACGCATCGTCGACATAGACGTGGCACGTCGCGCACGACAGGCAGCCTCCGCATTCGGCGTCGATGCCACGCACATTGTGCTGTATCGCGGCCTCCATCACGCTGGTGCCGATGGGAATATCGATCTCGCGACGGCTGTCGTCGCGAAGAATATAAGTAACGATGGGCATCACAGTTCCTTCACACTATTTCTACGAGTGGGGCTAAAACGTGTCGAAATACTCGCGATGTTCCCACTCGGTGACTTCGAGGTTGAAGCGCTGGATCTCGGCGTCCTTGAGCTTGCAGAAGTAGTCGACAAACGCGTCGCCGAAGCCTTTGCGCAAACACGTGTCCGCGCGCAGCGCGGTGATCGCGTCACTCAACGTGCGCGGCAGTGCGTCGGCCTGCGTCTCGTATGGCACGTCGGCCGACGCCGGCGGCATGAGCTTGCGGCGGATGCCGTCGAGCCCCGCAAGCACTTGTGAGCCGAAATACAGATAGGGATTCGCCGTGGGTTCTCCGACCCGGTTTTCCAGCCGCGTCGCCGGGTCATTCACCCCGCCGAGCACGCGCACCATCACGCCGCGGTTGTCGCATCCCCAGTTCGCGCGATCCGGCGCGTTCGAATACGGCCGATAGCGCTTGTAGCCGTTGATGGTCGGCGTCGACAACGCCGTCGCGCCCTGCGCGTGGGCCAGCAATCCGGCGAGATAGTGACGGCCGATGTCGGAAAGCGGTGTATCCGCGACATCCTCGCGCATAAACACATTCTTGCGACTCTCCCTATCGATCAGCGACTGATGAAGGTGCCACCCGCTCGACACGACGTTCGGGATTTTCGGCCGGCACATAAACGTCGCGTGATAGCCGTGACGCTGGCACACCTGTTTGACGGCGCTGCGAAACAAGACCATGTCGTCGGCGCTGCGCATGCCTTCAGCCGGCGCGAACGTGAACTCGAACTGGCTGGGACCGTATTCGATTTCAAGCGAGCGCACGCCAAGCCCGAGACCGTCGATATGCGTGCGCAGCAGTTCCATAACGTCGTCGACCGCGTCGTACCGCAGCTCGGTCAGATATTGATACCCATGCGTCAACAGATCGACATCAGGCGGCTCGCCGGGCTGGCCCGCATGCTCAGGCTTCATGCGCGGGTCGGTGACCCGGAAAACATGAAACTCGACTTCGAGCCCGGAGACGAACGTGAAACCTTCGTCCGCGAGATCCGCCAGGGCACGACGGAACAGATGCCGCGTGGCGAACGGCACCGGCTGGCCCGTTGCGAAACACACGTCGCAGAGCACCCATCCCGTGTGCGGTGCCCATGGCAACACGCGAAACGTTTCGGGGTCGGCGATCATCAATGTGTCGCCGGCGCCCTGCATCTCGGGCATGCCGAAACCACCCCCCGCGCTGTAGACGGGAAAGACGCTCCGATGCGAGGTGTCCTTGGCAAACAGCGTCGACGTCAGCGTCACACCGCTTTTGAAGGCCTTGATCGCTTCGTCGACAACCAGCGTCTTGCCGCGCAACAGGCCGTGCTGATCGGGAAACGAGAAGCGCACCACGCGCACATCGCTGGCCTTCAGGCGCTCGAGCACCGCGTGATAGGCCGTCCATTGCGAGTCGGTCCACAGACCGTGAGTTTCAACGAATGACATGTTCGTGTGTGGCGCAAGACGCGTCGCATGACGGTCCCGCGCACTCCGTGTGAAGAGTGAAGATGCGTGGGTCAGCGATCACGCGCGCGGTGCTTGCCATGGCGCGGCATCGCGGCGTTTGATATCGGACTCCTTCCAGTACGCATCCCACCCTTCGGCCGGACCGATGCCGTCGATCGACGCAGGGCCGGTCAATCGGGATGCCTCTTCGGCATCGAGGACCATCAGCGTGCGTTCGCCCGCTTGCGCCTTTTCGATCGCGTCAATCAGGAGACGCCGGTACGCGATGATGCCCTTATCCGTGGTGCCCAGATGTTCGCGCGTGCGGTCCTGAATCGGACCTTGCGACTCGACGGCCCACTGGTCATGCACGTTGATGTCGAAACCCATGCCCGTGTAGGTCTCCTTGAGCTGCTCATCAAGACTGAAACCGTACTGGTTACGCTTGTTGCGGCGCGACGTGTAGTCGGGCAGTTCGTAGAGCTCGAGACGCTGCTCGCGCATCTGTGCCTTGTTGGTCGGCGCGCCGAAGCTCGTGAAGATCGCGTACCAGTAGCAGTGATGGTCATCGACCGGCACGTGCCATTGCGTGATGGTCATCTCCGAACTCATCGGGATCACAAACGCTTGCGGGAACACGACGTTGGTCACGCGCACATGGGTTTGCGTCTCGCTGATCGCGCGCCGGGCGATCAATCGCAGCCCGTAGTCGGTAGAGCCAACCTGGATATCCGGGGTTTCGTATTCGCGCAGGACTTGTGTGATGGGCATCGTCGAGTCGGCCGACGCGCCGCGAAACTGCTTGCCGTAGCTGTCGCTCACATCCTCGTCTTCAAAGAACCGGTGCAGAAACGATGCGTGCGCCGGATCGATGCCGACTTCGAGCGCCTGCAGCCAGTTGCATTCGAACAATCCCTTGAATGCAAACGTGTACTCACCGGGCGCCGCAAAACAATCGAAGTTCGGAAAGGCCGGGGGTTCGCCCTTTCCGATGTAGGCGAACAGGATGCCGCTACGCTCGACGACCGGGTATGCGCTCTGCCGGACCTTCTTGCACAGCGTGCTGCCCACGGGTTCGCCGGGTGTGGACAGGCAGGTGCCGTTCACGTCGAACAACCAGCCATGAAACGCGCAACGCACGCCACCCGCTTCGAGCCGACCGGCTGCGAGATCCGCGCCGCGATGCGGACAGTCGCGATCGAGCATGCCGTAGCGGCCCTGTTCGTCACGGAAGACGACGAAGTCCTGCCCCATCAGGCGCACCGCGCGGATGGGGCGCGCAACGGGCAATTCATCGACCAGCGCGACCGGTTGCCAGTACTGGCGCAGTAACCCGCCGGCGGGCGTACCCGGTCCGACGCGCGTGATCAGGTCGTTTTGCTGGGAACTCATCATGGCTCTATCTCCGCATGGGAAGGGACGGTGACCGTGTCTCAATGCATGCAGAACGACGGCCTATGAATGCAGAGATTAGATGTTGGAATTCAATTTCGCAATGACTGCATGCAAACTAATGTTCACGACAACCTTTGCCAACTTACTTTCGATGTCTGAATAATCAACATATGTATTTGTTTTTATGCATATTTAGTCGTCATATCGGTGTTTTCACCAAGTTCCAGTGGAAAGTAGCGGAGATGGTGATTTGATGTGTTTTGCATGCAATCAAGTACATTGTTGAGGATTTCACGCACCGAACGAGCGTGCGTCCGCTAGAATTCCGACATACGCGTCGCCGGATCACTGACGCCGTCGCGAATCACCCCTTCGCAGCTTGCAGCCCTGACGGGACGCTGGAGACAACCATGGAATCCCAACAAGAGCGCGTGCTCGTTCAACTACGCGACCTGATCCTCAAGGGCGCATTCGCACCGGGTGAGCGTCTCGCGGAAGTCGCATTGGCCGAGCGGCTCGAGGCGTCGCGTACGCCCGTGCGCCTCGCGCTGGCCAGCCTTGACCAGGAAGGACTCGTCGAACCTTCGCCCGCCGGCGGTTATGTCATGCGGCGAATCACGTCGGCGGAGATCACGGATGCGATCGCGGTACGCGGGCACCTCGAAGGGATGGCGGCCCGGCTTGTGGCCGAACACGGGGTGCCGCGGCAGCTATCGATCGCGTTGAACGAATGCCTGCGCGCGGGAGATCGGCTGCTCGCCAAGACCGAGCTCGATCTCGACGACTATGCGGGCTACACCGATATGAACAACCGGTTTCACAAGCTGTTCGTCGAGGGGTCGGGCAATGCCGCGTTGATCCGTGCGATCGACGTCAACAACCGCCTGCCGTTCGCCGCGGCAAGCGCGATGCTGCCGATGCAGTCCGCGCTCGAGGAAGGGCGCCAGTGGCTGATCATTGCGCATCAGCAGCATCACAGCCTGGTGCAAGCGATGGAGCGCGGCGAAGGCACGCGTGCGCAATCGCTCGCGACCGAACACGTGCAGATCGCTCAACGTAACCTGACGTACGCACTCGAACGTCCGGAGGTGTATAGGAAGCTTGCGCCCGCGTTGCAGCTCGTGTCGGAAGCGATTCTGTAGAGCGAAGGCCGACGGCTTCGAACGCAAGCTTTCGGGCTTTCGGGCTTTCGGGCTTTCGGGCTTTCGGGCTTTCGGGCTTTCGGGCTTTCGGGCTTTCGGGCTTTCGAGCTTTCGAGCTTCCGAGCCCCGGGTTTCCCAGGCGCTTCAGGGACGACGTTTGGACCACATACGCCGCTCCGACGTGCCGGGTGACTCAGTCCAGAAACTCGGAAGCCTTGCGGCGAAGCGCCGCGCTGAAGTCATCGAGCCAGCCAATCGACAACCGCCAGCTTTGCCAATAGAGGTCGACGTCGAAGGGCCGCCCCTCCGACAGCTCGACGAGCGCGCCCGTCTTCAGATGCGGCGAGATCATTCGTTCCGGGCACATGCCCCAGCCCATGCCCGCCACACACGCACGCTCGAAGCCCTCGACGTGAGGAATCCAGTGCCGCGGCGGTTCGATCTCGGCGCGTGTGATGCGGCGGATAAAGCGCTGCTGCAATTCGTCCTTCGGATTGAAATCGACGCACGGCGCGACGCGAAGCGTGTCCCGTTTCACGCCATCCGCGAAATAGCGCTCGAAGAACGCCGGCGAACACACGGCCCGATACCGCATGCGCCCGAGCCTCACGGAGCGGCAGCCTTGTACGGGCTCGGCCAGCGTCGTGATCGCACCTTGCACGCTGCCGTCACGAATGCGCTGAACGGTATGGTCCTGATCGTCGATCACGATATCGAGCAGCATGCGGCGCTCGGTACAAAACTCCGCCACCGCATCGATAAACCACGTCCCTACACTGTCGTCGTTGACGGCCACTCGCAACGTCGGCCATTCCGCCGGTAGCGTATTCGATGACAGGCGAGCGGTCGGCATCTGGCCGCCGAGTTCGGACTCGAGCATCTGAACCCGCTCCGTATGCCTGCACAGCAGCGCGCCGGACGGCGTGGCAACGCAAGGCTGGCCACGCGTGACGAGCACGCTGCCGACACGCTCTTCAAGCAGTTTCACGCGCTGCGATACGGCCGACGGCGTCACATTGAGCGCGCGCGCCGCGCGGCCAAAAGATCCGTGCGTGACCACCGCGGCCAGCGCCTCGAGCAAGGCGTAGTCGAGCATTAGATTTGCTTAACTCGGTTAAGGAGATTGAGATTTTCTGATGCGACGATTCGCGGCAGACTACGCCCATTCGAAGTCTCCGTCCAGCTTCAGACTGTCTACACCATGAATCAAATCGCTTTCCTGCACGGCGCTGCGCTGTGCGCTTCGCTGATCGTCACCATCGGTGCGCAGAATGCCTATGTGCTCCGGCAAGGCATCCTGCGTTCGCATGTCGCCAAGATCGTCGTGCTGTGCACCTTGTCGGACTTTGCCCTGATCGCGGCGGGCGTCGGCGGCGCTTCGGCATTGATGACGCAGTATCCGCGGTTCGTCCACGTGATGCTGTACGTGGGGCTCGCTTATCTGCTGTGGTTCGGTGTGATGGCGTGGCGTCGCGCGCTCAAGCGGGGTCACGACGTCCTCGGCGACACGCAGCAAAGCGAAGCAACGGGATCGGCTCAGTCTCCCGTTCGCGCCTTGCCGATCATCCTGACGACCCTTGCCCTGACATGGCTCAACCCTCATGTGTACCTCGACACGTTCCTGCTGATCGGAACCGCGGGGGCGCGTGAGCCCGAGGGCGCGCGCGTGGCATTCGCCGCTGGCGCGATGGGCGTCAGCGCGATCTGGTTTATCGGGCTTGGCTACGGCGCACGCATGCTGGCGCCCCTCTTCCGGCGCGCGACGGCGTGGCGCATTCTCGACGGCGCAATCGGCAGCATGGTCATGCTCGTCGCGTTTTCGCAGCTTCGATAGCGGACCAATCTCGTGTCGTCAACTCTTCCTTATACATGCGCGGATAACCTCTGCGCACACGTCGGCCCAAGTGACGAATCTTGCTAGAGTATTTTAAAAGCCCGTTCGCTGATTCCGTCGCAACGTGCTTAAACGAAAGGTCGTCTCACCAATCGCTCCGGAGCGACGGTCTAAGGAGTGCGTTTGAGCGAATCCACCAACCAGTCGGCCAGTCGCTGTGCGCCGTCGGGAAGCTCAGCATCCGTGCGCCAGCAGAGATAGTAATGACGCCCGTCGTCGAGCTCGTGGTCGAACAGCTTTTTGAGCGCGCCCGCCCCCAACTCCCGCTGGATCAAAGGCTCGCGCAACAACCCCGCACCCAGATCGGCAAGCACGGCATGCAACGTCAATTGCCCGTCCTCGAATAGCGGCCCGACTGCGCGAGGTACATTGCGCACGCCTGCGCCCTGCAGCCAGTTGACCCACGTGCTGCGGTCTTCGTCGTGCACGAGCGGTGCCTTCGCGAGATCGGCCGCTGAACGAAACGGTCCATACCGTTTCGCAAATCGCGGCGTGCACACAGGCACCACCACACCGGAGAGCAACGGCATGCTGGTGTAACCCACCCAATCACCGGTGCCAAAACGGATCGACAGATCCGCCGCGTCGCTGCGGTAGTTGCGGTGATTGGCGTAAAGCACCGTGACGTCCACATCGTCGTTGTCCGACAGAAACGTCTGCAAGCGCGGAATAAACCAGCCCATGCCGAACAACGGTATCAGGCTGATGGTGATCTGCCGGCGTGTCGAACGCTCGCGCACGAATCCCGTTGCACTACGCAGCACCGAGAACGCGGTGCTGATCGAACGATAGTAGTCGCGGCCTTCGTCCGTCAGGATCAGCGCGCGGCCGTCGCGCGCAGTCAGCGGCGTCTGCACGAACGCCTCGAGCACCTGCAACTGGTGACTGACCGCCGACGGACTGATCTCGAGTTCGAGCGCCGCCGCGCGCACCGAACCGCGGCGCGCAAAGGCTTCAAACGCACGCAGCGCGCGCAACGGAGGATCCTCGGTTTGTTCTGTTTTATTCATGTATCAAATTTCATCCACGGCTTTTCCCGAATCGCATCAAAACGATACACCTTAAATATCAACGACTTGATCGCCAACCAACTACAACGCATATGGATCATTCAATTGGTCATTTAGGCATCCAGGTACACAATCATTAACGTTCGATGCACGCGTGACAACACGCAACACCTTTCTACTTCCGCTCACTGGTGCTTCGATGAAAAACCTTCACGCATTCGCAGTTCGCCCGATCGCCGCGGCGCTCGCCGCCGTCCTGTTGACCGCCGGCCTTAATGCATCGGCCGGTGCCGCAGAACCGCGCGTCGTGCTGATTGGTCTCGCCGCGCCGCTGACCGGCGCATCGGCACGGATCGGCAAGGATCTCGAGAACGGCGCACAACTCGCGATCGATGAAGCGAATCGCAATCACCCGACGCTCGACGGACAGCCGGTCACGTATCGTCTCGTCCCCGCCGACGACCAATCCGACCCGCGTACCGCCGTCACGGTCGCGCAGCAGCTCGTCGACCAGCACGTCGTAGGCGTCGTCGGACACTGGAACACCGGCTGCAGTGTGCCTGCCGCGCGCGTCTACCATGACGCCGGCATTCCGGAGCTCGCCCCCGCATCGACGGGACACCAGTACACCCAGCAAGGCTTCGATACCGCATTCCGCGTGATGGGCCACGACGACGGTAGCGGCGCCTACACCGGTGCCTATGCCGTCAAGACGCTCAAGGCGAAACGCATCGTCGTGATCGACGATCGCACATCGTTCGGCAGCGGGCTGGCGACGCAATTCGAAAAAGGTGTCCAAGCCAATGGCGGCACGGTTGTCGATCATCAGTACATCACCGACAAGACCGTCGACTTCAGTGGCGTACTCACCGAAATCAAGTCGAAGCAACCCGATCTGATTTTCCTCGGCGGCATCGATATCGAAGCGGCCCCGCTCGCGCGACGCATGCATCAGCTCGGCATCCACGCGACGCTGCTCGGCGCCGGTGGCTTTGTCAGTCAGACCTTCCTGAAGCTCGCCGGCACGGACGGCGACGGCGTCACTGCGCTGGAACCCGGACTGCCGCTCGAACGCATGCCCGGTGGTCCCGCATTCGATGCGAAGTACCAGGCAAGCTTCCATCAGCCGATCGAGCTGCATGCGCCGTTTGCATACGATGCAACGGCCACGCTGATCGAAGCGATCGGACAAACGAACTCGACCGACCCGCACAAGCTGACGGCGGCACTGCATCAGATCGAGCACAAGGGCATCACGGGCACGATCGCCTTCGACAACGAAGGCAACCTTAAAAACCCCGCTTATACGATTTATCAGGTCCGCGGCGGCAAGTGGGTTGTCGTCGACGTGCTGGGCGGAACGACACAGACGGCATCGAAATGAATCAACATGCTTTAGGCGGTGAGGCGGCTTCGCCCGCTGAGGCCGCTTCATCCGCTGCAGAAGGCGAACTTGGCATCCTGGCGCGCCGCCGGATCGAGGCGCAGATCATCAAACCGATCTACGAGATCCTCAAGCGCGACTTCGGCACGCAACGCGCGCAGGCCGTGATCGCCGAAGCCATCCGCGAGGCCGCCATCGACAGCGGCCGCCAGTTTGCCGAACGCGAACCCGACGGCCCGAGCATTCGCTCGTTTGTCGCGCTGCAGGTGCTCTGGGAAAAAAACGACGCGCTGGATATCGACATCCTTCGCTCGGACGACACGCACTACGACTACGACGTGAAGCGATGCCGCTACGCCGAGATGTATCACGAGATGGGGCTTGGCGAGATCGGGCACTTGCTCAGCTGCGCACGCGACAGTGTCTTTATCGAAGGATACGATCCGCGGGTGACGCTCGAGCGGACCACCACCCTCATGCAAGGTGGCCCACGCTGCGACTTTCGCTATCGGGCGGCCGCGTCGGCCGCTGATGCAGGTCAGTCTACAAGCACCGGGAATGGCGAGGCCGTTCCCTCCACCAAGGCACCACAGCGATGAGCGAATCCACGACGATGTCGGCAACCCGGCGTGTGCCATTGCGCACGGATCTGCGTGTCGACGGCGCCCGGCTCTGGGCTTCGCTCGAACGCATGGCGGAGATCGGCGCGACGCCGCGCGGCGGCGTGTGCCGTCTCGCACTCAGCGAGCTCGATCGCGAAGGCCGCGATCTGTTTGTTCAATGGGCGCGCGACGCAGGCTGCACGATTCGCATCGATCAGATGGGCAATATCTTTGCGCGACGACCCGGGCGCGATCCGGATGCGGCGCCCGTGCTCAGCGGGTCGCATGCCGATACGCAACCTACGGGCGGCCGCTACGACGGGATATATGGTGTGCTGGGCGCGCTGGAGGCCGTGCGTGCGTTGAACGATGCTCAGGTCGTAACGCAGCGGCCCATCGACGTGGTCGTCTGGACCAACGAGGAAGGGTCGCGTTTCGCGCCGGCCATGATCGCGTCCGGCGTGTTTGCGGGCGCGTATCCGCTCGAATACGGGCTGTCGCGCACCGATACGGCAGGGACGACCATCGCCGACGCCTTGACGCAAATCGGCTACAACGGTACGGAGCCCGTCGGTGGCTATCCGATCCATGCAGCCTACGAGCTGCATATCGAGCAAGGCGCGATTCTCGAGCGCGCGGGCAAGACGATCGGCGTGGTCACGGCGGGCCAGGGACAGCGGTGGTACGAGGTCACGCTCACAGGCATCGACGCGCACGCGGGCACCACGCCGATGGATCTGCGACGCGACGCGCTCGCAGGCGCGGCCGAAATCATTGGTCTGGTCGAATCCCTCGGCCAGGGTGCCGCGCCGAATGGCCGCGCGACGGTCGGCATGATCAACGCGCATCCCAACTCGCGCAACACGGTGCCCGGGCGTTGTTTCTTTACGGTGGAGTTCCGACACCCCGAATCAGACACGCTGGCAAAGCTCGACGCCGCGCTACGTGAAGGTGTTACCGCCATCGCGGCAAAGCGTGGCCTGACTGCGCATGTCGAAGCAATTTTCGACTACGCGCCGGTGCCTTTCGCACCCGAGTGCGTCGGCACCGTGCGAAGTGCCGCGCACACGCTTGGCCTGCCCGCGATGGACATCGTATCGGGTGCCGGACACGACGCATGCCACCTCGCACGCATCGCTCCCACCGGCATGATCTTTATCCCGTGCATCGACGGGCTCAGCCATAACGAAGCCGAGGCCATCACCCCGCAGTGGGCTGAAGCAGGAGCAAACGTACTGCTGCAAGCGATCGCGGCGAGTGCGGGCGCTGACGAGCTTTAATGCGCGACGGCTTGCGTCGTACCCTTCCAGACGATGTCGGCGACGTGGATCTTTGAGGGAAGCACTTTCTCCGCATAGAACGCGTCGGCGATCGTCTGCTGGATGCTCGTGATCTCGTCGTCGACCGGCACAATGCCGAAGCGCGAACGACTCAGGAACAAGGTCACGGTCGGCCGGTCGACGCCGATCTGCGACGCGAACAGCTGCACGGCTTCGTCCTGATGCGTCGCCGCCCACTGGTCGCTCTTGGCAACTTCCTCGAAGACGACATGCACAAGGTCAGCGTGCTCCGCGGCAAAAGCCGGCGACCCGAGGAAGAAGCCGTGCGGCTGCACGAGGCCCTGGCCCCAATCGGCGAGTACGCGTGTCGGCACGCTGCGCTGCGCGACTGCGAGGTACGGATCCCAGATCACCCAGGCGTCAACCTTGCCGGCTTCAAAGGCCGCGCGCGCATCGGCAGGCGTCAGCGATACGGGTTGAATGTCACTGATGCGCAGCCCGGCTTTTTCGAGCGAAGCCAGCAACAGATAGTGCGAACTCGAGCCGCGCTGGAATGCAACAGTGTGCCCCTTGAGATCCGCAACGGAATGAATCGGTGAATCAGGTCGCACGAGGATCGCTTCGTTCTGTTTGCCTGCAGGTTCCGCCGCCAGATACAACACGTGTTTTTGCGCGGCCTGCGCGAAGATCGGCGGCGGAGCCCCCGTATACCCCAGATCGATGCTGCCAACGTCCATCGCCTCGATCAGTTGCGGACCGGCGGGGAACTCCGTCCAGCTCACGCTATAGCCCAGCGGTGCAAGCCGCTTCTCGAGGGTGCCCTGCGCTTTGAGCAACGTATACGGTGTGCCCTTCTGATAGCCGATGCGCACGACATGGGTTGCATCGGCCGCATGCGCAGATGCGATGCCCGACACGGCGAGCACCAGTGCCACACCGACAACACGGATCAGGGGAAACAAGGGAAATTTCATCAGGCGCCTCAGGTCTGCCATCAATAAAAGTCTTTGCGAAGATCGATACCCACGTAACGACCCGCATCACGCGGCACCGTAATCAGGACGTAGCCCGAGCCGGTGGCCATGGCGCCGACGTACGACTTGTCGAACAGGTTCTTCGCGATCAGCGCGACGTGCCAGCCGTTTGCGTAGTTCAGGCCGACACTGGCGTTGAAGATGCCATAGGCCCCTTGAATCGTATAGGGCGACTGGCCGATATCGTATTGCTCACGGGTCTGGAAAGCATAGTTGCCATAGAGCTCAAGCTCCGGGCCGATCGGCAATGGCACGCGATAGTCCGCGGACAGATTGGCCTTGAACGTCGGCGAAAACGGCAAGGTCTTGCCGTTGACGTTGCAGTTGCCCTGCGCGCCCACGGGGCACGTGAACGAGTCGATATGCGCATCGGTCAACGCCAGTCCGCCGTTGAAGGTCAGACCGTCGATCGGGCGTGCGCGCGTATCCAGTTCGATACCGCGGGTCGATACGGAACCCGCGTTGATCAGGCGCGTGACAACCTGCCCTGCGACCGTGTCGTAGAAGTTGGCCTGATAGTTCTGATATTTGGTGTAGAACAGCGCGATGTTGGCCACATAACGATGGTCGGCGCTCTGCGTCTTTGCGCCGATCTCGAATGCGTTGGATTTTTCCGGTTTGAGCGCCAGCTCGTCACGCGCCTGCATATTGAAGAACGTATTGAAGGCCGGTCCCTTGTAGCCACGCGAATACGTCGCATAGAGCATCGCCGTCGACGTGAGGTCGAACTCCAGACCCGTGCGGCCCGACAAGCCGTTTGCATCGGTAAAGCCCGATGCCGCGAACGACGGATTGATCCCGGGCACCGCGACCGGCGAACTCGACACCCGCGTTTCGTCATACCCCACAACGTCGTGCGTGACGCGCGCACCGAGAATGGCACGCAAACGTGGCGAGAAATGGATCGTGCCTTCGCCGTACGCCGAATAGCTGTCCGTCAGCGTATTGAAGACCGCGTCGCCATGCGTCGCGTGCAGGGTCGATTCGCCGGGCTCGCATGGGGTCAGGCCTGCGGCCACGTTAGGCAACGTCGACGCTGAGCACGTCACCGCATCGCGCTGATAATTCTCGCGATCCTGCGTATGCATGAAGTAAAGGCCGGCGACGTAGTCGAACCATTGTCCCTTGGGCGACGTGATGCGCAGCTCCTGCGAAACTTGCGTAAAGCCGAGGTCGCCATGGTCCTTGGAACTCGGGATTTGCTCGTAGATCGTCGGTACCCAGGCTTCGTCGGTGACCTGCGTATTGTCCCAGTGCCGCAGGGCGGAGATCGACGTCAACGTGTAGCCGCCGGCGAGCGACCAGTCGATCTGGGCCGAGCCGCCCCAGTTCACGTCGTCGACCCACGGCGAGTCCGTCACATTGATATGTTGATTCGACAGGCTCGCCGTGACAGGCAGCAGTGCCGTGTTGTAGATCGGGTTCGTCACCTTGCCGATCACGCCCGACGCGTACGTGTCGCGCGAATGCATGTAGTCGAACGCAAACGTCGCCTTGAGGTCGGCATTGGGTGTCAGCACGAATTTGGCGCGCACCCCCGTATGGTCGTAGCCGTTGACCTTGTCGTCGTTGAACGCGTTGGTCACGTTGCCGCCGTAGTGACCGACGAGTGCCGTCAACGAACCCGTCAGCACACCGGGCACGATGGTGCCCGAGATGCCTGCACGCACGCGCTGCTCGCCGCCGGAAAAGAACTGCGTGTCGATGTATCCCGTGGTCTCGTGTGACGGATCCTGTGTCACGACGTTGATCACGCCGGCCGATGCATTCTTGCCGAACAGGGTGCCTTGCGGGCCTCGCAACACTTCAACGTGATCGACATCCAGCAGATCGAGCGTGGCTTGCCCGGGGCGCGCATAGACGACACCGTCGACGACGGTCGATACCGAGGGTTCGACACCGGGCGAGGTCGAGTTGGTGCCGACACCGCGAATCGTCAAGGTCGTGTCCTTGCTCGACAACGACGGCTTGAAGGTCAGCGCAGGCACTTCAGTCACCAGCGATTCAATCGAGTTGTTGTAAGCCCGATCCATCTCTGCGCCGCTGACCACTGTCACCGCCACCGGTACCTTTTGTACCGATTCGCTACGCCGCGTCGCCGTGACCACCACGGTCGGCAGAGCGGTGACGCCGGTCTTACCGTCGGACGCAACCGCTGCACCTGAGGCCGGTGATGCCGCTTGGGCTGTCGCTGTTGCTGTCGCTGTCGCCGCGCTTGCGTCCGCGGGGTTGCTGGTTTGTGCGTGCACGACAAACGGCGCGCTCGTCAGCGCTGCGCCAAGGGCAACCGCGGCCCAGGGCGTGTGACGGCGGCGAGAGACGAACGGATACCGAGCGCGCGCCCCCGCGCGCTTGCGAGTGTGTCGATGAATCACGGTGTTTCCCCGGTTGAGTGTTGTTGTGTGGCGATGGGCAGAGCTCACGCAGGAATCGGCCTGCGTGCGGGCGCGGGCCGTGCAAGGCCCAGGTGATCGCGCAATGTGCGACCTTCGTAGTGCGTGCGAAACAGGCCCCGGCGCTGAAGTTCGGGCACGACAAGCGCACAGAAATCGTCGAATCCGCGCGTATATTCGGCGGGCATGACATTGAAGCCGTCCGCCGCGTCGCGCTCGAGCCACTCCTGCATGGCATCGGCCACCGTGACGGCGTCTCCCACGACGCTGAAATGCCCCCGGCCGGCGGCGATGCGCAGGTAGAGCTGCCGGATCGTGAGTTGTTCGTTGCCGGCGAGTGCACTCAGCAGCTTCTGGCGGCTTTGCTGGCCGCTTTGCGTGAGCGGCAAGTCCGGAAGGGGTCCATCGAGGGGAAACGCGCTCAGATCGAAGTTGCCGAGCATGCGTGCGAGCAATGCACGGCCCGCCTCGGGATCGACCAGCGACTGCAACTGCGCATGCCGGTCTTCGGCCTCCTGGCGCGTCTTTGCGACGATCACCGACAGACCGGGCATGATCCTGATCGAATCGCGAGTGCGCCCGGCCGCTTGTGCACGGTCCTTGATGTCGGCGTAAAACGCGCGTGCTGATTCGATCTCGGGATGCGCCGTAAACACCACCTCGGCCGTTTGGGCCGCCAGTTCGCGCCCTGCCGGTGACGCACCGGCTTGCACGACGACGGGGCGTCCCTGCGGCGCGCGCGAAATATTCAGCGGGCCTTTGACGCTGAAGTGCGGGCCTCGATGATCGAGAACGTGAAGTTTGCTTTCGTCGTAGTAGATGCCGCTGTGCTGATCGCGTACGAACGCGTCGTCGTCCCAGCTGTCCCACAGCCCGGTCACGACGTCATGAAACTCACGTGCACGCTCGTATCGCTCGGCGTGCGAGAAATGTGCGGTCCGGCCAAAATTGCCCGCCTCGGCGGCGTTGTCCGAGGTCACGAGATTCCAGCCTGCGCGGCCGCCGCTCAGATGATCGAGCGAGGCAAACTTGCGCGCGACATGGTAGGGCTCGTTGAAGCTCGTGGTTACTGTCGCGATCAGCCCGATACGACTCGTCACCGCGCTCAGTGCCGCGAGCAAAGTCAGCGGTTCGAAGCGGTCAGAACGATTGGCCCGATGCGCACCATGCCCGACGTTGGCCGCCACGCTGTCTGCAATAAACACGGTATCGAAACACGCACGCTCGGCAGTCTGCGCGATCCGGACGAAGAACGGCAGGCTCAAGCCGTCGCGCGGATCGGCGTCAGGCAGTCTCCACGCCGCGAGGTGGTGGCCGGTCTCCATGAGAAAGGCGCCGAGACTGAGCTGGCGCGCATGTCGGGTCATGCTTAAGTCCTTTGCGTTGTGATGTGTGAGTTCGGCGCGTACATTTGGCAATGCGCTGTCACGGTGAACTTCGATGTGCGCTGGTCAAGTTCAATGGTTAGCGCTAACATAGGCACGCAGTCTCACGGCATCGCGACACGTGGTCAAACAATAAAAACGCCTCTCGTTATTCGTCCCCGGACTAAAGACCGGGCATCAAGGAGTCCAGCAGTGAGTGATATGCCCGCGCGCAAGCGCAGGAATTCGGGTCGTGCGACGCTGCAGGATGTCGCTCAGCGGGTTGGCGTCACGTCGATCACGGTGTCGCGCTATTTTCAGCAGCCCTCCCGCGTATCGGCTGAAATGCGCGAGCGCATCGCCACGGCGGTCGCCGAGCTGGGCTATGTGCCGAACCTGGTCGCCGGGAATCTCGCGTCCGCGAAGAGCCGCGTCATCGGCATGGTGATCCCCAACATCTCAGGGCCGATCTTCGCGAACACGATTCAGAGCTTCAGCGATGTGCTGACCGCACACGGCTATCAACTGTTACTCGCGTCGAGCTATTTCTCCGCCGAACTCGAGGAAAATGCGGTAAGGGCGTTTCTAGGCTGGTCCCCTGCGGCGCTTGTCCTGACGAGTCATCATCACTCTGCGGGCACCGAGCGCATGATTGCGCGCACCAAGGTCCCGGTCGTGGAGACCTGGGACTATCAACCCCATCGCGCACCGATGCAGGTGGGTTTCGCGCATCATCAGGTCGGCCGCATGGCGGCGCACTATCTGATCGAGCGTGGCTACCGTCGCATCGCTTTCGTTCAGAACCATGCCGCCGGCGACATCAGTGCGCTCGATCGCCGCGATGGCTATGTCGAAGTGATGAATGCACACGGGCTCAAACCGTGGGTCTTCGTGCCGAAGGCGGAGGCACCGTTCGAGGCCGGCCAGCAGGCGCTCGAAGCGCTGACCGCGCGACGATACCCGGCCGATGCGATTGCATTCGCCAACGATAACCTTGCCGCCGGGGCCTTGCTCGCCGCTCAGCGAGCCGGCATCGACGTGCCGACGCGCTGCGCGATCATGGGTTTTGGTGATTACGCGTTCTCACCGCTGCTGAGTCCGAATCTCACGACGATTCGCCCACCCGCACGGGCCATCGGCGAGATTGCCGCGATGCGGGTTCTGCATCGGCTCGGCGTCGTCGACGACGACACGCAAGCCGGCTTGCCCACAGGTGAACTGGAGTGCGAACTCGTCGCGCGCGAAAGCGCGTGAGTGCCCGGTGAGACTTCGGAGGCGCTCGGGTGATTATCCGGGGCGCCTTCGTCGCCTAGTTCGCCCGACTACATGGCCCTGATGCGGTTCACCAACCCGGCCACGGCCTGGCTCATGAGCTGGCTCGCCGCGCGGCTAGCCGGACGTACCGCGCCCGGGCGATATCAGGCCTTACCCGGCGCCGGCTTCCAGAAGCCGACGCGGCGCGTGTCGATCGCCTGAGGGATGAACCCTGCCGCAAAGAACGTATCGGCAATCGACTGCTGTTCGCCGAAGTTTTGTGCCTCGACGAGGCGCACGGCATAGCTGCGACGACCGTTCGCGCGCTCGACGGTCGCGTCGTCGAGCCCCCAGACCGGCGCGAGCAAATGCGCGGCGTCCTGCGGGTGAGCCTTGACCCAGACACCGGCCGCAACCAGCTGCTCGTAAAGCACGCGCACGACTTCGGGGTGGGCGTCGGCGAAGGGCTTCGAGGCGAGGTAGTAGCGCTGATAGGACGCCAGGCCGGTGCCATCGGAGAGAATGCGCAGACCCGGTTCACGCTCGACGCTGGCCACGTACGGATCCCAGGTGACCCACGCATCGACACGTCCTGTCTCGATCGCCGCGCGACCGTCGGCCGGTGCGAGATAAACGATCTCGACATCCTTCGCCGTCAGACCAGCGCGTTTCAGCGCAGCCAGCAACAGGTAGTGTGCGCCGGCCGCCTTGGCCACAGCGATGCGCTTGCCCTTCAGGTCGGCGAATGATTTCGCTGGCGAGTCCTTCGGCACAATAATGGCCTGCGCCGTGGGCGACGGCGCTTCCTGCGCTACATAGACGAAGTCCGCGTGCGCGGCCTGCGCAAAAATGGGCACGGTGTCGGCCACGTCGGCACTGAAATCCACGGCGTTCGCGTTCAGGGCTTCGGCAAGCGGCAGACCGCTCGCGAACTCGGCCCACTTGATGTGGACGTTGAGGGGCGCGAGCGCTTTCTCGAGCGTGCCCTGCGCCTTGAGCGTCACGATCAGCGTCGACGATTTCTGGTAGCCGATCCGAAGCTCGGTCGCAGCAGGCGCCGCGCTATCCGCGAGCGCGGCGGTACTTGCGCCGAACAACACGGCGCCAAACGTAAGCGAAGCCAATACAGTCTCTAAAAGGCGGCGGCGCCCGTGATTCATTCCGAACATCGTTGATACGTCTCCGTCGAGCGGCAAGCTAAAAGAAAGGTCATGTCGAAGCGGATGCTAGCGGACGTCATGACATGGGCTAAACGACAAAACAACGAATGCATATATCCGAAGGTGGAAAGCGCGCCCCCTTCGCGTCGTTCGCGTGCGGCAATCTGCCGGGACACCGCATGAACAGTGCGCAAGGCGTGCGAAACGGTCATCGGCGGACGAGCGGCTAGACCCCCTGCTCCGCAAGGGCATATGCAAATGACATTCGGATCGTTCACGCGGCGCCGTGGCTGCGAGACACTAAGCCGTTTTAGTGGATTGCCGACGGGCATATCGCGCATGACGCCGCAGACCGAACGAATCGTCCATTGGTTGCTCTCGGGCCTTGAGCTCCAGAGCACGGTGTTTCACGTCGGTCAGTATTGCGGCCGCTGGCAGGCGTCGACCTCGGGACGGGGTCTGGCGAGCTTCCATGTCGTGCTCGAAGGCCGCTGCTGGTTCAAGCGCCCCGATACCGGCGAAAGTATTGCGCTCGAAGCCGGCGACACGGTGTTCCTGTTGCGCGATATCCCGCACGTACTCGCACCCGACCCGGACCGCCTGCTTGCCGGCGCACCGATCGAACGTATCGGCGCGATGGGGCCGCTCGGTACGACCGAGCCCGACGGCACCGGACTCGCTTGCGGCTTCTTTGAGTTCGCGGCGATGCCCGGCGAATTGCTGCTCTCGCTGCTCCCCGACACGCTGATCGTGCGGGCCGGCGACGCATCGTCGGACAGCGCACGTGCCGTGTTCGATCTGATACGAGCCGAAGCACTGCGCGAATCGATCGAGCCTTCGCCCCTGATCGCCCGCCTGACCGAATTACTGTTCTTCTACGCACTGCGAGAGATTGCCGAGCGCGATGATGTCGCCGCAGGTCTGTGGTCTTTGCTCAAGGGACATGAATTCTCCGGCCTCGTGCACGCCCTGATCGAACAACCCGGGCGAGCCTGGTCGACGGACGCGATGGCCGCGCACGCCCATATGTCGCGCGCACGGTTTTTCAAGCGCTTCGTCGAGGCATGCGGTCAGCCACCCGCCCAGTTCCTCACGCTGATTCGCATGAAGGTCGCCACCGAGCTGCTGCGCGACGGCGCCAGCATCCTGGCCACGGCCGAGCACGTCGGATATCAATCGGAGTCGGCCTTCGCACAGGCTTTCAAGCGCGTGACCGGGGCACAACCCGGTGCCTTGCGACGCGGCACCCCCACGGTCGTGCACTGAGTACATCGCGTTGCGGCGTCGTGCGTCGACGCCCGAGACGAATCCGCAGCAATCCGAGACGGCCGCGCATTGCCGGTCATCGCGGCGTCGAGAAGAATGGACAGGTCGAATCTCCATGCCACAGGACCATTCATGAGCCGCCTTCCGCTTCAGACCATCGAATCCGCCCCCGAGGCGAGCCGCCCGTATCTCGAACGCTCGCTCGCGAACAATGGCTTCCTGCCGAACCTTGTCGCGGCGCTCGCGAACGCACCGACCGCGCTTGAAGCGTATCTGACGGTCGGCGAAATCAATTCGCGCAGCGGCCTGACGCTCGCCGAACGCGAAGTCGTCCAGATCACGGCGGCCGCCATCCACGGCTGCGGCTTTTGTGTCGCGGGCCATACGGCCGTGGTGCTCAAGAAGGCCAAGCTTGCGTCTGAACTCGTCGAAGGCATCCGGTCCCGGGACACCCTCGACGACGCGCGGCTGAATGCCGTCGCACGATTCACCGAAGCCGTGATCGCCACGCGTGGCGCGGTTGAAGACGCGGCACTCGACGCGTTTCATGCTGCCGGCTACTCCGACGCCGCTGCGCTGGAAGTCGTGCTCGGCGTGAGCCTGGCGACGCTGTGCAACTTTGCAAACAACCTGTCGAAGAATCCGCTCAATCCCGAACTCAAGGCCTACGAGTGGACGCCGGCCACCCAAGCGGCATGACGACAACGCTCTCGACGCTGGATCCGGCGCTGATCCAATGGCTCGAGACGCATGCGCAAGGTCTCGATGAAGGGACGACGCTGCCTGCGGCGCTACTGCCCGTGCTGGGGCGCGCAGGCGTATTTTCAGTCGGCGTGCCGCATTCGATGAACGGTTCAGGCGGCTCGATCGCCGACGCCATTCTTAGCGTGGCCAGCATCGCAACGCATTCGCTGACGGCCGCGTTTGTCACGTGGGGACATCGCACCTTTATCGAATACCTGCTGCATAGCCCGAATGCCGCACTGCGCGAACAGTGGTTGCCATCGTTGCTCGACGGCAGCCATGCAGGCGCGACGGGCCTGTCGAATGCGATGAAATACCTGGGCGGGATCGAGTCGCTGCAAATTCATGCAGCGGACACGGAACACGGCCTCGTCGTCAACGGCAAGCTGCCGTGGGTCACGAATCTTCGACCGGAGGGCTTTCTGGTTGCCGCGGTGGCCGAACGAGGAAGCGGCAAGGACCCTGTCATCCTCGCGATCGCACACGACGCGCCAGGCGTTGTGCGGAGTGCCGACCTCGACCTGATCGCGATGCGATCGAGCAACACCGCCGCGGTCGATCTCGTCGACGTACCGCTCGACCGCGCCTCGATCATCGACGAGGACGCCTTGCGCTTCCTCGCACACGTGCGCCCTGCGTTTCTGGGTCTGCAATGCGGTCTGTCGATCGGTCTCACCCGGCGTTGTCTCAACGAGGCACGCCAGGCCGCCAATGTGCTTGCCGACGAGATTGAAGAGATCGAGCAGCGATTGGCGACTGCGACCCGACATCTTGTCGAAGGGGTCAGCGCCCATACCTATCGGGCACACGCTGCGCCGCTGTTCGAACTGCGCATCGAGCTTGCCGAGCTCGCCTCCGGCGCGGCATCGCTTGAAATTCAGGCCACAGGAGGACGCGGCTATCTGCACAATCAACCACGCGCGGTCGTGAATGCAACGTCGACGCGCAGCGAAACGCCCTCGCACGAAATCGGCGCGGCACGGCGTTGGCGCGAAACTGCGTTCATTCCGATCGTCACACCGAGCCTGACGCAGCTCAAGGCCCAGCTTGCGCGGCATCGCGCGGGAACCGCTGCATGATCGCCCCCCTGCTCCAGGCGCGCGACATACGCGTGCGCTACGCGGGCGAAGTCTCACGCACGAGTCGTGCGCGACCTGGCGCCGCCCTGGATCACGCGCGACGACACGTTCGAAACGTGCTCGACGGCGTGGATCTGAGCGTCCCGCAGGCACAGATCGTCTCGCTACTGGGACCGAGCGGTTGCGGCAAATCGAGCCTGCTGCGCGTCCTTGCGGGACTCCAGCACCCACTGTCCGGTACCGTGTCGATCGCAGGCACGACGTTCGAGGCGCCGCGAGCGGATATTGCCGTCGCATTCCAGGACCCTTGCTTGCTGCCGTGGCTCGACGTTGCGCGCAACGTCGGCTTCGGACTCGATTTCAAACACCAGCCCCGGAGTACGCAGGTCGAACGACGCGCGCGTATCGAGGCCGTGCTCGAAGAAGTCGGACTGCTCCATGCGCACGATGCACGTCCTTCGCAGCTCTCGGGCGGCATGGCGCAACGTGTTGCGCTGGCGCGCTGTCTGGCTCGCGAACCCCGCGTGCTGCTGCTCGACGAACCGTTTGGCGCGCTCGACGAAGCGACTCGCGCCGAAATGCAGCAGTTGCTGTTACGGATCGTGCGTCATGTCCGCACGGCGACCGTGCTCGTGACGCACGATATCGACGAGGCGCTGTGCGTCTCGGACCGCATCGTATTGCTCGGCATGAACGGCCGTGAAGCGGCCAGCTGGACACTCGACGAAACGACGCCGCGCGACTCCGCAGGCCCGGAATACATGCGCTTGCGCGACACGATCTGGCGCGCGCTGCACGCAGCGCGTGTCGCCGATGCTTCCGCCCCCTCCCACACTGCCTGACGACTACTCTGCTTATGTGCGACGTTCCGATGAATCGCCGTGACTGGCTCAAACTTGCGGCACTGTTCACCGCGGCCGGCGCCGCTCCGCTGCTCGGCATGCTCAACGCTCGCGCGGCCAGCGAGCCCGATGCCCCTGTGCGCATTGGCTATCTGCCGATCACCGATGCGGCGCCCCTGCTTGCGGCCCATCACAACGGTTACTTCGCCGATGCGGGCCTGAATGTCGAAAAACCCACCCTGTTGCGCAGCTGGGCGCAGCTTGTCGAAGCCTTTCTTTCAGGTCAGGTCAACGTCGTGCATCTGCTGTCGCCGATGACCCTCTGGGCGCGGTACGGCAGTCGCGCTCCGGCGCGCGTCGTCGCATGGAATCACGTCAACGGTTCGGCGCTGACCGTGACACCTGACATCAACACGGTGCGTGACCTTGGCGGCAAGACGGTCGCTGTGCCGTTCTGGTATTCGATTCACAATGTCGTGGTCCAGCAGATGCTTCGCGATGCGGGGCTCAAGCCCGTGCTCAAGCGCACGGATACGATCGCGAGCGACGAGGTCAATCTGATCGTAATGGCGCCGAGCGACATGCCCCCGGCACTGGCTGCGAAGCAAATCTCGGGTTACATCGTCGCGGAACCCTTCAACGCCGCCGCCGAGTCGCTCAACATCGGCAAGGTGTTGCGCTTCACCGGTGACGTCTGGAAGAACCATGCGTGCTGCACCGTCTTCATGCATCAGGCCGACCTCGACAATCGTCCGGAGTGGTCGCAGAAGGTCGTCGACGCCATCGTTCGCGCTCAACTCTGGAGCCGCGCACATCCCGAAGAACTGGCGCACCTCTTGTCGAAGGACGGCCCGGACCGCTACACGCCGCACACGGCTCAGCTCCTGACGCGTGTGCTCGCCCCGGCGCCTTCCGAAGAAGGCCGCTACCTTGCCGATGGCGCCATTCGGCACGCTGACTGGCATCAGAAGCGCATCGACTTCCAGCCGTACCCGTATCCGAGCTATACCGAGGAACTCGTGCGCCGCCTGAAGTCGACGCAGGTCGACGGCAACGCTACCTTCCTCGCGAACCTAGATCCCGTTGCCACGTCCCGGGATCTTGTCGACGATCGGTTCGTGCGCAAGAGCATCACCGCGAACGGCGGACTGCAGGCATTCGGGCAGCCCGACGGATTCGAGCGCAAGGAGGTCGTCGTTGTCTGAGTCGCTGTCTGAGTCGCTATCGGAATCGCCCCCCGTCCGACAACCGGCGCTGGGGTCGGCAGGCGTGCGTGAGCAGGCTACGCAAGATCGCGCGCCCGGTGCGGAGACAACGTCGCGCCTGCCCCGCAGACGGATCCGTGCGCCGCTCGGCCTGGCGGGTCTTGTCCTGACGGTGTTCGTCTGGTGGGCTGGCATACACGGCTTCACGGAAGCCGGCAGTCTGGCGCGCGCGTTCGCACCCGACGCGGCACTGTCCGCGCTCGTACCGCTCGTACGAGACGACCATCTGCTCCTGCATGTGCTCGTGAGCCTCAAGCGTGTGGCGATCGGCATGGTGTGGGCCATCGTCGCCGGCGTGCCGGTCGGCCTGCTCGTCGGGCGCTTCCGGACAATCGATCGCATGCTGACGCCCGCGTTTCAGTTTCTGCGCATGATCTCGCCGTTGTCGTGGATGCCGATCGCCGTGATGTCGCTTGGCGTGGGCGATCGATCGGTCTACTTTCTGCTCGCCTTCGCAGCCGTGTGGCCGATCATCATGAACACGGCATCGGGTGTCACGGAGCTCGATCCACGGTGGATCCAGCTCGGACGCAGCCTCGCTGCGACACGGTTCGAGATGCTGGTCCGCATTTACCTGCCGGGCATCGCTGCTCATCTGCTGACAGGCCTGCGCCTGGCTACCGGCATTCTCTGGATCGTGCTCGTTCCCGCCGAGATGCTCGGCGTCAGCGCCGGGCTCGGGTATCTGATTCTCGACACACGCGATCGCCTCGCCTATTCGGAGCTGACCGCGACGATTCTTGTGATCGGCGTGATCGGCTTTGCGATCGACGCGTCGCTGCGCGCGCTGTATCAACGATTCGTGCGCTAAGACCCATGAAAAAAAAGGCGCGCCGACCGCGGCGCGCCTTGTTGCTTCTGTGAACCGCTCCCGCTACTTGCGTGCGAGACGCCGGATGACATCCAGAAACCGGTCAACCTCTTCCGTCGTGTTGTAGAACGCGAGAGACGGACGCACCGTGGCCTCAAGCCCGAACCGACGAAGAATCGGCTGCGCGCAATGGTGTCCGGCACGTACGGCGATGCCTTCTTCATTGAGCGCCTGACCGACCTCTTCGGTCGTGTAGCCCTTGAGCACGAACGACAGCACGCTGGCCTTGTCGCGTGCCGTACCCACCGGGCGGACTCCGTCGATGGCACACAGACGCACGCTCGCATACTCGAGCAGCTCGTGTTCGTAGCGCGCGATATTCGCCAGGCCGATCCGCGATACATAGTCGAGCGCGGCCGCAAGGCCGGCTGCGTCAGCGATGTTGCCGGTGCCCGCCTCGAAGCGATTCGGCGCGGGCTGGAACACGGTGCGCTCGAACGTCACGTCGGCAATCATGTTGCCGCCACCTTGCCACGGCGGCATCGCATCGAGAATCGCGCGCTTGCCGTAGACGACACCGATCCCGGTCGGCCCGAATATCTTGTGTCCCGAGAACACAAAGAAATCCGCGTCGATCGCCTGAACGTCGACGGCCATATGCGAGACCGACTGCGCGCCGTCGACAAGCGCAACGGCCCCTGCGCGATGCGCGAGGTCGACGATCTCCTTGACGGGCACCACCGTGCCGAGCGCGTTCGAGACTTGCGTGACGGCGACGATCTTCGTGCGGTCGTTGAGCAAACACGAATACGCGTCGAGCAAGACCTGGCCCGAATCGTCGACAGGAATCACGCGAATCGTGGCGCCCTTCTCTGCGGCAAGCTGCTGCCACGGCACGATGTTCGCGTGATGTTCAAGATGCGAGACGATGATCTCGTCGCCTGGCCCGATGTTCTGCACACCCCATGACTTCGCGATCAGATTGATTGCCTCGGTCGTGCCGCGCACGAAGACGATCTCGTCGGAAGACGATGCACCGATAAACCGGCGTACCGTATCGCGAGCCGCCTCATACGCATCCGTCGCGCGACCCGCCAGCGCGTGGGCGGCCCGATGGATGTTCGAGTTCTCATGCGCATAGAAATATGCAAGGCGATCGATCACGCACTGCGGCTTGTGCGTCGTGGCCGCGTTGTCGAACCAGACGAGTTGCCGGCCGTTGATGCGCTCCTGCAGGATCGGAAAGTCGCGTCGCACGGCGTGCACGTCGAAAGCGGGATGCAGCGGGCGAGAAGCAGGCGCAACACTGTCGAGGAAGTAGTAACTGGGCGTGCCCGCTCCCGTCAGCACACGACTGCCCGGTGCGTCAACGCGACGCTCGAAAGTATCGACGACGCGTGGCACGCCGAGTGCCTGTGCGCCATAGCGCCCGTCCATCGCGGGCGCTACGCTGACTACCTGATCGGGCAATCGATTTTGCGCCTCGGCGTGCGGCACCAAAGCGGGCGCACGGTTGCCCAGTGACAGCACATGCGTGGGCGAAGACGGCAACAGGTTGGAGCCTGCGACTTTGCCCTGAGGCAGTGCGAGGCCCGGCACACCCGTGCCTGCGCCTCCCGGCCCCGCGAGCGGCGAACCCGGAGGTACGGGATTCGTCGACGACGGGATAGCAGGCGCGGCTGCATCAAGCTCGGCCAACGGGCTGCCGGGCACACCACCGGCCTTGGCTGGCGTGCCTGGCAACGCTGCGAAGAACGCGTTGGCGAGGCGCGCCAGCGTATCCGCATCCGGCAGCCCTGCCGGAGCAGCCTGGCCCGTCAACAGCCCCGCGTCGGGATTACTTGTAGGTATCGGCATAGTCGTGGTACTTGCCAATTTCAACGTCGTCGAGCACCGCGAGTGCGTCCGGCGTATGCACCGCGAGCGAGCAATACAGCGAGATCAGGTACGAAGCGATCGCCTGATTGTTGATGCCCATAAAGCGCACTGACAGCCCCGGACCCTGTTCGCCGGCCACGCCCGGCTGATAGAGACCCACGACACCCTGCCGCTTGTCGCCCACGCGCAGCAAGAGGATCTTCGTCTTGCCGTCGTCGACCGGCACCTTGTCCGACGGAATCAGCGGAATGCCACGCCACGTGAGGAATTGCGAACCGAACAGGCTCGTCGTCGGCGGCGGTACGCCACGGCGTGTGCATTCACGACCAAAGGCAGCGATGGCGAGCGGATGCGTGAGGAAGAACGCAGGCTCTTTCCAGACCTTGGTCAGCAATTCGTCGAGATCGTCGGGCGTCGGCGCGCCTGTCAGCGTGAAAACACGCTGCTCTTCCGCGACGCTGGCGAGCAAGCCGTAGTCGGGATTGTTGATCAGCTCGCTTTCCTGGTTCTCCTTGACCGTCTCGATGGTCAGTCGCAGTTGCTCTTTGATCTGATCGTGCGGACTGCTGTAGAGATCCGATACGCGAGTGTGTACCTCGAGCACGGTGCTCACCGCATTAAGAAAGTATTCGCGCGGATTTTCTTCGTAAGGGACAAACGTTGTCGGCAGCGTGCCTTCGCTTTCACGCTGCGTGCAGGCAACACGGACGGCCTCGGGGTTCTTGACCTGGTTGAGTCGATAGATACCTGCCTCGACCGGCACCCATTGCAGCAGGTGGGTCAGCCATCGCGGTGTGATGGTGGCAAGTTGCGGGACGGTTTTCGTTGCGTTCGCTAGTTGCCGCGCTGCGATGTCGCCGAGTGCGGTCTGCCCTTCAGAAGCCATCTGCTACCCCCATTCGATATGAAAAAAAGAGAATTGCTTATCTGCGTACGGCATTATGAAAACGGCAATATCGACCTTCAACATGCTATAGACGGCATTATTTGAGGGCGTGAGCACATGCCGGGGCAGCGCCGATTGAAAGCAATCGGCCGGCAGGTGGGTGACCTACGGCTATAGGTCTTAAAGGTCTTAGACGTCTTAAGCGTCTTAAGCGTCTTAAGCGTCTTAAGCGTCGTTAGCCAGCGCAGCAGCAGGCGGCTTGCCTTGAGCAGGACCCGGCAGCGGCGCCACGTTGAGCAGTTCGGGCAGAGAAAGACTGAGCGCGTGAGCGATCTTGTCGACCGTCACGACCGACGCAATCACGCTGCCTCGCTCGACCTCGCCAATGTACGAGCGATTGAGTCCGGCGCGCTCGGCAAGCTGCTCCTGCGACCATTGACGTGCTTCGCGCAACGCGCGAACACGGCGGCCGATCTGGTGAACGAGCGTCGTCATGGCAGTGCAACCGCAGCCGGCACACGCGCGGCATCACGCGAGGACGCTTGCGTGACATGCGCCCCCGGCGCCACGTCGTCGACGAGCCAGACGTTGCCTCCGATGACGGCTCCCCGGCCAATGCGCACACGACCGAGCACGGTGGCGCCCGCGTAGACGACGACGTCGTCTTCGACGATCGGATGCCGCGCAAGCCCCTTTTCGAGGTGGCCGTCCGCATCTTTGGGAAACCGCTTGGCACCGAGTGTCACGGCCTGATAGAGACGCACACGCTCGCCGAGCACGGCAGTCTCGCCGATGACGACGCCGGTACCGTGGTCGATAAAGAAGCTGGCTCCGATCTGCGCACCCGGGTGGATATCGATACCGGTCTGCGCATGCGAAAGCTCGGACAGCATGCGTGCGAGCAATGGCAGGCGAAGCCGGTAAAGTTCGTGCGCGAGCCGGTGATGGATCATCGCGAGCACGCCGGGGTAGCACAGCAGCACTTCGTCGACGCTGCCCGCCGCGGGGTCGCCGTGATAGGCCGCGAGCACATCGCTATCGAGCAGGCGCCGCACGTCCGGCAGACGATGCGCGAAGGCACGAATCCGCGTGATCGCATCGTCGCGGTCATACGCGGCACCCGCTGCGTCTCTGCGGTGCTTGTATTGAAGTTCGAGTTCGGCTTGCGCGAGCAAGGCATGCATCGCCGAATCGAGCGAATGCGCGATATAGAGGTTTTCGCTTTCCTGACGCAGATCCGGCGGACCCAGGCGCATCGGAAAGAGCACGCCCTTGAGCGTGTCGACGATGCCGCCCAGCGCGTCGCGTGAGGGCAAATCGCGTCCGCCCGGCTCAAGCAAGCGGCGTTGGTCTTCACGCCACTGCTCGCGTACCGCCTGAAGCGAGCGCACAACGCCGTCGAGTTCAAAAGCCGACATTCCACTGACTCCCGAGCGAGGCCCGGTTGTCACCGGGCAACGGCGCTTGATAAAGGTGCGCGAATCGCTGTGACCCCTTCAGGCTCGAAGGCTTCGCGCACCGTGCTTGAGTTACTGCTGCGTCCAGGGCAAGGCGTATGCACGCCAACCGCCCGCATGGCCACGCTGCTGCTTGTCGTCGAGCTCCCCTTCGAAACCTTCGAGCACGTTGAATACGTGCGCAAAGCCTGCCTTGGTCGCCGCTTCGGCCGCGAGCGACGAACGATTGCCGCTTCGGCACAGCAACAGCACGACCTTGTCCTTTCCCGTCTTCGCTTCGAGTTCGCGCACAAATCTCGGATTGCGCGTGAGGCTCGTGCCCGTTGCCCAGGCGACGTGAATGCTGTCGGGCACCTGTCCGACGAACACGCGCTCTTCGTTCGTGCGCACGTCGACGAGTACTGCTTCGCGCGCGCTGACGAGCGACCACGCCTGCTGCGGTGAAACACTGCCCGCATAAGGCAGGCCCGCTGAGCGCGCGATGCTGCGCGCTGTCTCCAGTGCTTCGTGATGGATGTTTTGTTGTGTTGCCAGCGTCATCGAATCTCTCCTGCATCAAGTGATCTGATGGCCTGACATCGAATTCGTCTGCCCAGGCGGCGCCCGCCGTCTATAGCCATCAAGAGACACTATGCGTGCGATGCCGGTCGGCGCAGAACCAATTAATTGTCATTTTCAAATCGCCACCACCGAAATGCGCGTCGCGCGCGCACAAACAGGCCGTTGTCCACGCCCCCATTAACGGCCTTTCTACTACCTGAGTCGGGACGCGTACACGCTCTTCTCGACCAGAGGGTCTCCCCAAAGGGCTGAACAAAACAGACACCAATCCCGCCTCCAAGATAACCATCCATCGTTTTCTTATTAGCCGGCGAAGGCGCGCGCACATAGGATGGTCAGTCCGGCCCGGATTCCGCGCACTGCTTTTTTAACCCCTATAGTCAGAGGATTCATGTCCACTCAATCGGTCGCTCACGCGCGATGGTCTCCGCGGCAGGGTGCCGCCCTGATGTATGCCGCGATAGTTGGCCTGGCCAGTCTCTTCCATCCGGGTTCGTCCGCAGGGGCGACGCTCGACGAGATCAAACAGCGCGGCTATCTGACCGTCGTCACGGAGGACGACTTCAGGCCCTTTGAATTCGTGCAGGACGGCAAGCCCACCGGCTTCGACAACGAGCTGGTTGCAAAGCTCAAGGCGCGAGGCCCCATCGACGTTCGGCAACAGATCATTCCCTTTACCGGCCTGCTTGCCGGTGTGGTCAGTGGCAAATACGACGCGGCGACAACCGGACTGCTCATTACCAAGGAGCGTCAACAGTCGCTCGACTTCACCACACCGATCGCCGAAGCAACGATTTACTACGTCAAGCGGAAGGGAGACAAGCGAATCAACAAAGTCGCCGATCTCAACGGACTGACCATTGGCGTTCAGGCGGGCAGTGCCATGTATCAGCGCTTGCCCGAGCTTGAGAAACTGCTGGCCGCTTCGGGCGGAAAACTCGGCAAGATCGTCCAGTACACGTCGTATCCCGAGGCGTACCAGGATCTCGCGCTCGGGCGCACGGACTACGTTGTCAACAATATCGTGGGGCTCAATACGCTGATCAAGGAAAAGGGCGATGTCTTCGAAATCGGGCAACCGGTGTCGAGCAAGACATACGTCGCATGGGGCGTAGCGAAAGGCAACACGACACTGCTCAAGTATCTGAACGACTTCCTGGCCGAGGAGCGCAAGAACGGCGATATCGCGAAGCTTCAGCAGCAGTGGTTCGGAACGACGTTCCCAGATCCTCCCGAACATTTCGTCTCCGAGTACTGACACTGCCGCAACGCCACTGTGGAGATTTTCGGAGTCAAGGCCCTCATGTCCGGCGCCGCGATCACGCTCGGACTTTGCGTGTTGGCCATCGTTACGGGCTTCCTGTTAGGGGGAGCGCTTGGCGTCCTTCGCTGGCTCCGGCTTCCGGGGCTGGATCGCGTACTTGCGACTTATGTCAGCCTGGTTCGCGCGACACCGTTGCTGACACTGGCCCTCGTCGTATTCTTTCTGGTGCCGGCGACCACGGGCTATGACATGCCCGCTGCGTTCGCAGCGGTCATTTCGATGTCCGTCAATACGTCGGCATTCAATTGCGAAATCTGGCGCGCGGGGCTCGACGATTTTCCGCGAGGACAAATCGAAGCGGCTCGCGCGGCCGGCATGCGGCGGGGCCTCTTGCTTCGGCGGATCATGCTGCCGCAAGTCATACGCAGCCATCTTGCTCCACTCGTCAACGAAATGACGGTGCTCATTAAAAACAGTCCAGCCATTTCGGTGATCGGCATCGTCGACCTGACCCGCGCTGCGGTTCGGGTTGGCGCTGATACCTATCGGCCGTTGCCGCCGCTCATGGGGGCACTACTGATCTACCTGATCATCGTCTTTGCATTGGTCAGGCTGCAACGGCGTCTCGACCGGCAGTCGGCAGCAAGGCACGCTCCATGAATCACGGCCTCGACGTCATCTGGATCCACAGGAGCGAACTGCTCGCCGGCCTCCTGAGTACCACTGCGCTCTCTGCACTGTCCGCAGCGTGCTCGCTCGTTACCGGCACTGTGCTGTCGACCGTCCTGATGTCGCGGCAGCGCGTTCCCGCATCCATGGCGCGCGTTTTCGTCGACCTGATGCGGTGCACGCCGTTTTTGCTTCTGGTCTATGTGATCTACTACGGGCTGCCGTCGTTTGGTATCCGGCTCGATAACATATCAGCCGGATTCTTCGGCCTGGTGATCTACAACACCGCTTACGTGGCGGAAATCCTCCGGGCGGGATGGGCCAACCGTCCGCGCGAAGAGCTTGAGGCAGGCCACGCGTTCGGATTTCATGGTGTCCAACTCGTGCGGCGACTCGTGCTGCCACCCGTCTTCTATTCCTCGGCACCCATGCTGGGCAACCAGTTTATCCAGATCGTCAAGGACAGCTCGTTCCTGACCATCATCGCGGTTCCGGAACTGACCTATGCGGCGAACAACATTCAGTCGAACCACTACATTCCGTTCGCTGCGTTCATTGCCGCCGTGTTGCTGTACTGGATCGTATGCTCGGCGATCGAACTCATCGTTTCCGCCATGCGCCGTGTATCGGAGCAATATCAATGAGTGCCGCTACGCTTGAACTTTCCGAGGCATCGTCAACGATTGGCTTCGCCCGCAAAACGGTGCTCGATCTGCGCGACGTGACCAAGCGCTACAACGGTCACACGGTTCTCGATTCAGTCAGTCTCGACCTTGCCGAAGGTGAAACGGTCTGCATCCTCGGTCCTTCCGGGTCCGGCAAGTCGACGCTGTTGCGATGCATCAACTGGCTTGAAGCCCCCGACGAAGGTTCCGTGCATCTCCTTGGTCGGCAAGTCGGCGTGAGGGAGAACGGCAAGCCGATGAGTGACCGGGAACTCGCTTCGATCCGTACGCAAATCGGCATGGTGTTCCAGCACTATGCGCTCTGGCCGCATCTGACCGTCGTTGAAAACGTGATGGAAGCACCGCTTTACGTACAACGCCGCCCACGCGCTGAAGTGCGTGAACAAGCCGAGCAGTTGCTCGAACAGGTCGGGCTTCTCGACAAGCGCAACGTCTATCCGGCGCGGCTTTCCGGCGGTCAACGACAGCGTGTCGGGATCGCGCGGGCGCTCGCGACGCGTCCAAAGCTGATGCTCTTCGACGAACCGACGAGCGCGCTCGACCCCGAACGCGTCGATGACGTCCTGCGAATCGTCCGGGATCTCGCCGGGCAGGGCATGACGATGATCGTGGTCACGCACGAAATGAGTTTTGCGCGCCGCAGCGCGAGCCACATCGTGTTCATGGACAATGGGAAAGTCGTCGAAGCCGGCGAACCACAAGCGTTCTTCGCGAGCCCGCAAACCGAGCGCGCGCGAAACTTCCTGTTCAACGATTCAACACGACTTCCCCCACACCATGAATGGTCGGACACCACCGAACCCCTCTGAGGCAAACAGCACCGCGAATCGCCTCGCAGTCGAGCGCATCGTCGCGGCGAAGCCCGTGCTCGTCGGTTGCGAGCGCGCGTCGGGCGCACTGGGCCTCGGCGAGGGCGAACTGGGTCATGCCGGCCCACCGTTCTCTGACTACGACGAGATTCCTCCGGCGGTGCTCAATGCGCTGACCGGCGCTGCCCTCCATGAGCGCTGGGCCGACACACGCGAGAAGGCACGCAGCATGATCGAGCGCGGTGAGATCAGGCTGCGCTCGAATCACGATCTCGGCACAGTATCTCCCATGGCAGGTGTCGTGCGTCCGAGCCAGACGGTGATGCGCATCGAAGATCGCAACGCAGACGGCGTAACGCATGCAACGCTCGCTGAAGCCGGCCGTCTCGTGTTGCGTTTCGGCTTCTATGACGACAACGTCGCAACCGGTCTCGACTATCTTGATCGTGTCGTCGGGCCGTCAATCGAAAAAGCGCTGCCTGCCGGCGGCCTGGAAGTGTTGCCCTGTGTCGCCAACGGCGTAGCCCTTGGCGACGACGTCCATCAGCGTAACGTGGGCGGCATGTTCGACTTCGTACGACAGCTCCCCGGGCTCGACAACATGGTCAGGGCCTGGCTGCTCGACAATCCTCAACATTTCCTGAACTACGCCATGGCATCCGCCAAGCTCGCGCTCGACCGGGCGCGCGATATTCCGGGGTCGAGCATCGTCACCGCGATCTCGCGCAACGGGTCCGTGTGCGGAGTACGGCTGGCCGGCACGGGCTCCCAGTGGTTCACCGCACCGGCCACCACGCCGGACGGTGAGTTTTTCGCGCCCCATACCCGCAGCGACGCGCACGCCGACCTCGGCGACAGCGCCATCATGGAGGCCTACGGACTGGGTGGCGCCATCGCGCATTGTGCCCCCGAGCTGGCAAGGCGCATGCATCAGGACTGGAGCTCGGCAAGCGAAGCCGGCGTACGCATGCGCGCCCTGTTTGAAACCAGTCATCCGGCGATCGCGCCCGCTCTGGCTGGTGGAAAAGGTATCGGCCTCGGGCTCGACGCATACAAAGTCGTCACTGCCGACGAACCGGTTCGCATCCACACCGGCATCGCTCACCGCAACGGCGCGACCGGATGGATCGGGATCGGTGTGGCAAGAGCGCCCGTTGCGTGCTTCGAATCGGCGATCAAAGCGCTCGACACGCCATGAATGCGAAACCAAACGTGACAGACGAGCATGCTTCCCCTCGCCCGCTTCGAATCGCTGTCGTCGGAGGCGGCTTCACTGGCGTGGCGTTCATCATTCACACCATCCTGGCGACCCGGCCCGCGGCGGGCACCACGTCCGCAGCACGTCTTCATTTCGATCTGGTCGAACGCTCGGCGGAGATCGGGCGTGGTGTGGCATATGGAACGCGCGATCCGCTGCATCGTATCAATGTGCCGAGCGACCGGATGAGTCTGCTCGGCGACGACCCGACCCACGCGACGAGGTGGTTGGCGACTCACGGCAAATTGAAGCCGGGCGACACGGATGCGAACGGCCATCACTATGTTTCGCGCGAGGCCTACGGAGCCTACGTCGATGCAACGCTGCGAGACACGGTTACGGCCGAAGGAAACCGGGTGCACCTGACACGTTGGCACGCCGAGGCAACGTCCGTTCACCTCGATGGTGCTGCGCGCACGGTCACACTGGACACCGGTGCGTCAATACAGGCAGATCGCGTCGCCTTGTGCATAGGGCACGCCACACCCGTGCTGCCTTGCGATGTCCCTGACAGCGTGTCGCAGGATCCACGGTTCGTACAGAATCCGTGGTTACCGGGCGTGCTTGAACACATCGCGTCCCATCGCTCCGTCCTGATCGTCGGCACCGGCCTGACCATGGCGGACTGTCTCGCAAGTCTGCTCGCGCGCGGACATCGCGGCGCGATCACCGCAATCTCGCGGCGCGGGCTGCTCCCCCAACCGCACGGGGTGTTCTGGAGCGCTGCCGATTTTCTGGGCGATGCGCCTGCACCCACAAGCGTGCGTGCGCTGCTGAAAATGCTTCGCGCGCGAATTGCGCGCGACAAGGACCCATACGGATGGCAGCCCGCTGTCGATGCGCTGCGCTTTGATTTGCCGCGCATCTGGCCGGCGCTGCCGAAGAAGGAGCAAAGGCGCGTCGTCAGGCGCTTGCTGCCGTTCTGGGACGTGCATCGATTCAGGATCGCTCCCCAGGTGCACGACGTGATTCATGCCGCAATCAGCAAGCGCAACGTGATTGTCGAGCGAGCAGGCATGACGGCAATCGTGGCGGCGCACGACGGGCTGCGCGTGACACTGGCGCGTTCCTTGGGTGAAACCGAACGACGTACCTTCGATCACGTCGTCTTGTGCACGGGCCCTTCGCGCGACGTGTTTGCCAATCCGCTCCTGCACTCGCTACGGACCGAAGGCCTGGCGCGAGCGGACCGCGCAGGCATCGGTGTCGATGTCAGCCCGATCAGCCAGCTGGTCGATAGCGAAGGCAAGGTTGTAGACGGCGTGTTTGTTTTGGGTCCCGCGACTCGGGGCACCTTCGGGGAGATGACCGGCGCGCCCGATATTGCCCGGCATATCGAGCGGCTGCTCAAAGACGCCAAGACGTCGATCCTTGGTGCATGTCGTCGCGAGCAGACGACCAGGTAATGACATCGGCACGCGGCAAGCAACATCATCGCTTTTCTCTCTCAAGCCTCGGAGACTCTGCCCAATGAGCACAGAAAAAATTTATCACGTCGTTCCCGATGCAAGTCCGCCCCCGCCTTCATCACTCTATTCTCACGCGGTGGAGGCTGCGGGCTGGCTTTACGTCACCGGCCAGTTGCCGAGCAATCCCGACGCGCCTAACGCTGGCCTACCATCCGGTATTGGCGCACAAGCCGAACTGTGCTTCGAGAATCTGGCGCGCATTCTCACGCACGCCGGCTATGGATTCGAAGACACCGTCTTTGTGCGAATCTATCTCAGCGAGTTTGACAGGGACTTTGCAGCATTCAACTCGGTGTATGCGAGGCGTTTTCCTCAGGACGGGCATCGATTACCTTCGCGTACGACGATCGGCGTCGCCAGGCTGGGCCGCAACGCACTTGTCGAGATCGATCTCGTGGCCTACAAGGACAACGCGCGCCCCGCTTAGCGGGGGAGCCGCACACAGGTCGGCCGCTGCTTGCTGACGTTCATCACCGCGCATTGGGGGCACGCATCTCGGCCGAGGTTCGCGATTGGCTTGATAAAGCCGGGCCGCTCGTCGTGTCACCCGTGCCAGCCAGCGCCGTGATGAAAGATCGAGCGCAGCGTATCGGCGATGATAGACACCAGCGACCCCGCGAAAGATCCGAACACTTCACGTTCAAGACATGCCAGCAGAACCACCACAAGGCATATCGACAGGACATGTCCGACCTCAAAGCGCCCAGACCGAGTTTCTATACTCTGAGTCTCCTGCGCTTCATGCTCCTCGCCATGTGCCGTATTCATGTATCACACCAGATAGTAAAGAACATCGCTTCGATCGGCTCGACTGCGCAGGCCGCAGTGCGGGCTTGAAAATGCGAACGAAACGCGCAACAAAGAGCGATTCGAATCGATCGATCGCCCGGTGCGTCAAAACATTGTGATGACCCCCAGTCCCGTGCGGAACCAATTCTTTCTTATATGCAAACATCCTCAGCGTAGAGCGTGACGATCGCCATGCGCATCGTCCCAAGAGCGGGTGATCGCTTGCGACGTGCCTTGTGCCCGCGCACGATGTCCTTTCCTGATTTCCTTCGTAGACCTCGTCGCGCGGGGTCTGCTCCGCGCGTTGGCGTGCATGGCGGCTCCGGCACAAGCAAAGGGTATTGCGACCGCCGCGCGGGCCGCGATACGGGCGCCGGCGGCCCGCGACGCCCTGTGATAGCCTGTGTTCACTCCGCGCAACCCTTGCGCGTGCCGCCTGACTGGAGTGGTTTGGCCCATGGCTCTTCACGCACTGCGAGCATTCGTCGGCGACCTCGCCGCGCTGGTCGATGCGCACCCTGGCGAGGCCGCCTTGCTTGAACACGGCGCACGCGCCCTGCGCGCGCTCATCAACGTCGACGACTGGCTCCCGGATGCCTACGCGCAGCCATCCGCCGAGCGCTATCAACAGTATTTGCTCTACGCCGATGCGCGTCAGCGTTTCTCCGTAGTGAGCTTTGTCTGGGGCCCCGGCCAGCAGACGCCGGTTCACGACCATACAGTGTGGGGCATGGTCGGCGTGCTGCGCGGCGCCGAACTCGCTGCCCCCTTCAGGATCGGTCCCGATGGAAGACCCGAGCCTGCGGGCGACGAAGTCCGGCTCGATGCCGGCCACGTCGATCTCGTATCACCCGCGATCGGCGACATCCATCGCGTGCGCAATGCGTTCGACGACCAGGTGTCGATCAGCATTCACGTCTATGGGGCTAATATTGGCGCCGTGCGTCGCTCGACCTATCCGCTCGACGGGCCACCGAAGCCCTTTATCTCGGGCTATTCGAACACTACGCTCCCTAATCTCTGGGACCTCAGCAAGGAGTTGCCGCTTTGATCACGTCGTACCCCGTGCGCACTTACGAGCAGGTCCGCGAAGCCTTGCTCGCGCGCCAGGAAATCGCCTTGCTGGATGTCCGGGAAGAAGACCCTCACGCTCAGTCTCATCCTTTATTCGCCGCCAATATGCCCTTGTCGAGACTCGAGCTCGACGCGTGGTCACGATTGCCACGGCGTAGCGTGCCGATTGTCGTGTTCGACAACGGTGAGGGATTCGCAGAGCGCGCCGCTGCAAAACTCGTTGATCTCGGCTACACGGATGTCGCATTGCTCGACGGCGGACTTGCCGGCTGGATCCGCGCGGGCGGCGAGGTGTTTCGTGATGTCAATGTACCGAGCAAGGCGTTCGGTGAACTCGTCGAAGCGAAGCGGCATACACCGTCCCTGTCGGCACAGGAGGTCAAAGCGCTGCTTGATGCGAAGGACGATGTGGTCGTGCTCGACGCGCGCCGGTTTGACGAATATCAGACGATGAATATTCCCGGCAGTATCAGTGTGCCGGGTGCCGAACTCGCCCTGCGCGCACGCGCGCTCGCACCGGATCCGAAGACGCGCGTCATCGTCAATTGCGCGGGCCGCACGCGCAGCATCATCGGTACGCAATCGCTCGTCAATGCCGGCCTGCCGAATCCGGTCGCCGCGTTGCGCAATGGCACGATCGGATGGACGCTGGCCGGGCAATCGCTCGAGCACGGTGCGCGCCGTCAATTCGCGCCCGGCGCGGGGCTCGACGCGGGCGTGCTCTCCACGTCACGCGAGGCCGCGGCGGCGCTTGCAACGCGGGCGGGCGTCAAGCACGTCACGCTTGCGGAGCTCGGCGCATGGGTCGACGATGCCTCGCGCTCGACCTATCGCTACGACGTACGTACACCAGGCGAGTACGGACACGCGCATCTACCCGGATTCCAGAATGCGCCCGGCGGTCAGCTCGTGCAGGAGACGGAGATGTTCGCGCCCGTTCGCGGCGCGCGTGTCGTCCTGTTCGACGACGATGGCGTGCGCGCTTTGATGACAGGGTCGTGGCTCGCGCAGATGAATGTCGATGTTTATGTACTCGCCGGGGTAACGAACGAAGATCTGACCGCCCGCGGCGCGTGGCAACCTCAGCGACCGCTACCCGACGCGACGCCTGCGTTGTCGCCAGCGGCGCTTGCCGAACTCGTCGAACATGGCGACGCTCGCGTGGCCATCATCAACGTCACATCCAGCGCCAATCACGTGAAAGCGCATGTGCCGGGCGCTTTCTGGGCAATGCGATCCGACCTCGCCAACGCACTCGCTGCGATCGAGAAAGAACAACAACCCGATCGCTATGTGGTCGTGTGTCAGACAAACGCAATCGCTCCGTACGCCGCGCCCGACGTCGCTTCACTCACCGGCAAGCCCGTACACGTGGTCGAAGGCGGTACATCGGCATGGATCCGCGAAGGCCTGCCGGTCGAAGCCGGCGACACGCGTCTTGCTAGCCCGCGCACCGACCGCTATCGCCGCCCGTACGAGGGCACCGACAACGCACATGAGGCGATGAATGCGTATCTCGAGTGGGAATATGGCCTGATTGCGCAGCTCGATCGTGATGGGACGCACGGGTTCAACGTCGTTTGAATTCCCTCGAGTACTGGCTGCGTAGACGGGTGCTTCTCCCGCCCGCCTACGCAAATTGACCGTGCGCGACGGGTACCCGATTGACCCAGTAAGCGATGTCCTCGACGGAAATCGCTCCGTCTTTTGCAATCGAGACAGCACACTCGAGATCGACGGACTTCACTCGATCGTATGACCCGGTGACGAGGCGGCATACCGCGTCGAATGCAGCAGTGTCATCGTCAAAAACGATATCCGTCGAGAATTTGGCGACGCATCGGAGCGTGCCGTCCTCTTTGCGAACCAGTTCAAACTGCGACGCGCCACCTTCGTAGCCCTGCCAGCACGCAGCGTAGTCGATTCCTGTGTCCCAACGTGCAGCCAATTGCTCAAATATAATCGAGAACACCCCTTCGCCACACGTAATACAGGCAGATTCTTTTTCGTCATTCGAACATTGCATTTCATTCAGCATTTCGCCGAATCTGTCGATATGCGTTTGAAATGGAACTCCTGACGACTCATCCCATTTGAACCATGTATTGTTTATAAGAAGCTTTTCTCCAAGAAAATTCTCGGCCGGGAATTTGAAATATTTTTTCGACTCAAATGCACGATTCAATTCTTCGCAGATCTGGGTTTTCAAAAATCGAGCATTCTCGATGACCCCGGACAGCTTCACCAGGTTCCAGTTGAGATCAGGGCATTCGTCGATTGTCAGCAAAAAGACTTCCCCCTCCCGATCACTGAGCGTGACGAACCGATCCTTGAACCCCTCGCCTGCCAGATCCCGTAGCCGGTAGTAGCTCTCCAGCCTTAAGTTGTCCGCCTCATGCGGAGAATATAAAACAGCGAGGCATTGCTTGGCCTCTTCGCGACACGTGCCACAAAAATAGTCTACAACCTTGTCCCATATGCGCTCGACGAATGTTTTCGCCGACTTGCCCGCTTTCGCCGCCATCCGAATTGCGCCGAGTTTTTCTACGCTCAGTGCATGTCCGTCTATATTTAATGCCGCACCCATATCATTTCCCCACAAATAAACTGGAATGGGCATTTAATCAGCATTTCTTCGTAGATCATTTACATAGTCTGCGCAAAAACCATCAACGGAAGTATGTCATTTGCCCAGATTTCAAAGTGAGAAACGCCGATTTCTCCGGTCGCGGCAATTGAGGCATTAAATGAGACATGCATGGATTTGATCAGCCGCGGTGATTCCTCGACTAGCTCACACAGCGCTTTGAACGTCAGATCATCCTCTTCGGACGAAATATCCTTGGAAAGCGTCGCCTCGCAGTGGAGTCGCCCGTCGTCACCACGTGCGAGCTCGTACCGCAGTCTCGAAGCCGTGGGACAGTCCTGCGATCTTTCGATATCGGTGCGCCCCGAGCCATCCAGTGCAACGGCTTCGAGCAATGTGCCGAACAAGTGCTGACCCAATAAAGCATAGACGCCACCGGTCTCCGCTTCGTTGCAATCCATTTCGCCGAGCAAAGCATTGAGTTGCTCCAGGCAGTGACTGCGGTCATCTTCGTAAGCCCCGCGGCTTGTTATCGGCCTGCCGTGCACAATAAACGTGGCTCGCGGAAGGTCCCCGCTCGTGGTGCGGATATTCGCTTCAATATTCTTCACCCGCGACTCATTCAATTCCGCCACCACGTAGTCCCGGATCACATCTTCGTAGTCAAAGACTTTGTTGACCTGTCGCAATTGCCATTGAAGTTCAGGCTCGCCGTCGATCGCCAGCGAGTAAGTACGAGTGCGCCCGTCATCGAACGCGACAAAACGGTCCTGGAACCCGCCCCCGGCGAGTTCCTTCAGCCGATGGAAGCACTCAACCTTGTGGAGATCCGTTTCGCGCGGCGAGTAAAGAATGGATAAGCACCGCTTCGCTTCATCGCGGCATGTACCGCAAAAGAAATCGACGATCTTGTCCCATACGAGTTCGGCGAGTGACTCGATTGCTTCCCCGGCCCTGGCGCGGGTTGAGAGGATATTCAATTTGACGTGGCTGATCGCATACGTCCCGATATTGAGTGCGGTGCCCATTTCTATCTCCCTTGGTCTCGACACGCGCGCCTTCAATGCCAATGTGCGTCCCCGGCTAGCGAACAGCGAGCCGTGCAGGACAATCACACCTTGTGGCGCTACCCTCGATTTAGCCAGCGCGTAGCCAACACGATTTACACGTTCCGTGCCTGCGCGCGCCGAAACAATCGGGCAATGCCGTCGTGACGGACCTCAGATCCCCAACCCGTCGAGCACGCAATAGCCCGCTATTGACTACACTAGCGACCGCGGCGCCGGACCGTCGGCGCTCGAAGACTCGTGGCCACTCGCCCATCCGCGCAGTCCGAATGACCAAGGAACACCATGCGACTCAGTGATATCGAAACACCCGCTCTCGTGCTCGATCGTGTCCGGATGGACCGGAACATCGAACGGTTGCGTACACACCTTAGTTCCCTGGGCGTCGCACTTCGACCACACGTGAAGACCCACAAGTCTGTCGACGTCGCGCGCCGCATCGGCGCACCGGGCACACCGATTACGGTCTCGACGCTCAAGGAGGCCGAATACTTTTTCGAGCACGGCTGGACGGACATGCTGTACGCGGTCGGCATCGTGCCGACCAAACTGCCGCATATCGAGCGCCTGGTGCGCCAGGGCGCGCGCATCACGATCGTGCTCGACAACGCAGAATCGGCAACCTCCGCCGACGCCTATTGTCGAGACCACGCGCTGCAACTGCCCGTACTCATCGAGATTGACACTGATGGGCATCGCTCCGGGGTCAAGCCGGAGGATCCTGCGTTGATCGACGTCGCGGCGGCATTGACCGGTACAGAGGATAGGGGCGCGTGGCTCGCCGGCGTCATGACGCACGCAGGCGCTTCGTATGGCTGCCGCTCCATCGCGGCGATCGAAGCGATGGCGGAGCAGGAGCGAGCGGGTGCAGTCCGTGCAGCGCAACGCTTGCGTGAAGCCGGCCACGCCGCCCCCGTCGTCAGCGTCGGAAGCACGCCGACGGCACACTTCGCAAAATCACTCGATGGCGTGACCGAAGTCCGCGCTGGCGTCTACGTGTTCTTCGACCTCGTGATGAACGGCATCGAGGTCTGCGACACGTCCGATATCGCGCTGTCCGTGCTCTGCACGGTCATCGGCCACCAGAAGGAAAAAGGATGGCTGATCACCGACGGTGGCTGGATGGCGATGTCGCGCGACCGAGGCACCGCGTCGCAACCGGTCGATCAGGGCTATGGACTGGTCTGCGATGTCGAAGGCGCCCTGCTGCCGTATCTGGTGATGGTCGATGCCAATCAGGAGCACGGCATCATCCGGCATCGTACGGATCCCGCGGCAACGCCGATGCTTCCGGTGGGCACGTTGCTGCGCATTTTGCCGAATCACGCCTGCGCGACCGCGGCACAACATGGTGCGTACAACGTGGTGGCCGACGGTTCGCAGGTCGATGCAACATGGCCGCGCATCTCGGGTTGGTGACGGCGCTTGCGAGTCGCTGAAGGTCGGTGAACGATGAAGGCTGGTGGCTGGTGGCTGGTGGGGCTGGTGGGGCTGGTGGCCGGTGTGGTTGTCGGAAGCGCGACTGAAAGAGGATGGAGGTCGGTGACGGTAAGCGAGGCCGGGCAGCCGATCGCGATACCGGTTACGCTTAGCGCCATGTTGATCACCCCCACTACGGTGAACCCATGGCCGACATTCCTTATCGCAATGCACTGATCATCGGCGCAGGCTCAGGCATCAGCGGCTCGCTCACGCGAGCCCTGCGTGCTGCGGGCCTGCCGGTTGTCATCGCCGCACGCAATATCGACAAGCTGTCGTCGCTGGTCCAGCAGACTGGCGCGATTGCGCTGCCCGTCGACGCGAGCGATGCCGACGAAGTCGAACGTCTCTTCGCCGAGACCGATGCGAAGATCGGCGCCCCCGACATCGTGATCTACAACGCGAGCGGTCGCGTGCGCGGCCCGATCGCCGAGCTCGACGCGAAGGCGGTTGAGCAGGCCGTGGCCGTGTCGGCATTGGGCGCTTTCTATACCGTGCAGCAGGCTGCTAAACGCATGCTGCACGCAGGCAAGGGTGCGATCCTGTTGACGGGCGCGACCGCCGGCGTCAAGGGCTTTGCACTGTCAGCCCCGTTTGCAATGGGCAAGTTCGCCTTGCGCGGCCTGGCTCAAAGCGCGGCGCGCGAACTCGCGCCCAAGGGCATTCACGTTGCACATATCGTGATCGACGGCGTCGTGCGTAGCGAGCGCTATGCCGACCCGGCCGCGAGCCCCGACAGCACCCTTGACCCCGACGCGATCGCACAGTCGTATCTCGACCTCTTGCGACAACATCGCAGTGCGTGGTCTTGGGAGCTGGAAGTCAGGCCTTGGGTTGAGAAGTTCTGAGGCTGGGCTCGACCGCCGGCTCGGCAACATCGCGCCACCAGCGCTCCCCCCGATGCGGCGCGGCAAGATTGAGTCGCTCGCCCATGCGCGGCGTCGAGACCGAGACGCCGCGCGCGAGCGCCACGCCGGTGACGCGTTCGAAGGGCTCCTGCCAGCGATGCATCGCGAGATCGAACGTGCCGTTATGAATCGGCACCAGCCAGCGGCCTCTGAGGTCGATGTGGGCCTGCACGGTCTCATCGGGCTGCATGTGAACGTACGGCCATTGCGCGTCGTATGCGCCGGTCTCGATCAGCGTGACGTCGAACGGTCCGAGCTTTTCGCCGATCGTCTTGAATCCGTCGAAATACCCGGTATCGCCGCTGAAGAACACGCGCAGATCGCCGTCGTCGATCACCCACGACGCCCATAGCGTGCGGTTGCCGTCGAACAGGCTTCGGCCCGAAAAGTGTTGCGAAGGCGTGGCCGTCAACCTGACGCCATCGATCTCGACGCCGCTCCACCAGTCGTACTGCTGCACTTTATCGGGCGCGATGCCCCACTCGATCAGGCGGTCGCCGACGCCGAGCGTCGTGATGAACACGGCCGTCTTCTCCGCAAGTGCGATGACCGTGTCGCGGTCCAGATGGTCGTAGTGATCGTGCGAGAGGATCACCGCTCTCAAAGGCGGCAGCGCCTCGAGCGAAATCGGGGGTGCGTGAAAACGCTTCGGGCCCATCGAGCGAAACGGTGACGCGCGTTCGCCGAACACGGGATCGGTCAACCAGTACTGGCCACGCAGCTTGAACAGCAGCGTCGAATGTCCGAGGCGATAGAGGCTTCGATCAGGCGCGGCATCGAGATGCTCGCGTGTAAGTGCATCGACCGGCAACGCGCCGACCGGAACGGTGCCGCGCGGCTTGTTGAGCAACACGTTCCACGCGATCTTCAGCGTCTTGCCGAATCCCTCGACGGGACGCGGCTTGACGTTGCGAAACCGCTCGCCATCATGTTGCGGAGAGCCTTGCAGGGTACGGGAACGGTCTACTGCGTTCAGGCCCAGTGCACGGCGAATCGATGCGGGAAGCCAGGACATAAATGATCCACGGTCAAAAAGTACACTGGCTAGTGTAATTCATTACATCGAAAAGTAAACTGCAGAGTGTAATATCCCGGGCATGAGTTCGACCCTGACCCCACCCCCACGACTGACCGACAAGAAACGGTCCGCGATTCTCGACGCGGCGACCGCGGAATTCCTTGCGTCCGGCTACGACGCGACCAGCATGGACCGCATCGCCGAGCGCGCGAGCGTATCGAAGCGTACGGTCTACAACCATTTCCCAAGCAAAGAGGCGTTGTTCGCCGCGATCATGCTGGCGCTCTGGGATGAAAGCGAAGGCGACCACGCGCTCGGCTATCGCAGCGATACACCGCTTGAGCCGCAGTTGCTCGACTTGCTCGAACGCAAGCTGCATCTGCTCAATAGCGAATCATTTCTCTCACTGGCACGCGTGGCGATCGCTGCGGGCATTCATTCGCCGGATCGTGCGCGAGAGATGGTCGCGCGACTCGGTCAGCGCGAAGAAGACCTGACGACGTGGGTGCGCGCGGCCGCAGCCGATGGTCGGTTACGTACGCCGGACCCCGCGTTCGCCGCGCAACAATTGCAGGCGCTGGTCAAGGGGTTCGCGTTCTGGCCGCAAGTGACGATGGGACAGGCGCCGCTCAAGCGCGCCGAACAGAAGAAGATCGCCAAGGCGACCGCGGAGATGTTCCTGGCCGCGTACGGCTAAGCCTGTATCAGTTCTGCGATGCGAGGATCAATGCGCGAACGGCATCGTTCTGCGCAAACATCGCATCGACGCGGCTCGTTGAAATCTGCTGTGCGATCGGTCCGAGATCGCCCGAGTCGGGCTTGCCGATCAGCGCATACGACAGTTCGTTCTGACGCCACGACACGACGTTCATGCCGTTGACCTGGGCCTGTGCAATGGCCTGGTCAGGACGCGAGTCCTTCATCACGCACAGTGCAATCGGCGCCCCCTGCTCGGGCAGATAGACGATCTGCACGAGCGGCTTGTCGTTGAAACGCAGGCGCGCAACGGATTTGAACTGGATGCCGGCGGTGCGAAGGTCTGGCACGCGCAGCGCCACATGGTCGACCTGACGAATTGCATCGACGGTTTTCGCCGATGCGTTCATGTCGACCGATGCGTCGGCCACTGTGTCTCGCGTATAGAGCCGCTGGTAGTCGGCCGCCGCGCGAATCCACGGCGACGCTTCACCGGCAGCCATGGAGACGCCGCCGCTCGCCGAAGAATGTACGAGCGAAGAACCGAACTGCAGCACAAGGCCCGCGCAGAATGCGCCTGCGACGAAGGCGGCAGCCAGCCAAAGGCGGCCGTTCGCCGCGTTGCCGGGCTTGACCTGAACCACACCGGGCTGCGGCAGACCGGCGCCCTGCCGCGTCGATGCGGACTGCAAACTCGCTGCAGGTTGCGAACCCGATGCGGGTCCGGAAGCCGGTCCGGAAGTGGGTTCAGAAGCGAAATCAGAAGCGCGTTCAGAAGCCGATTCCGCCGGCGAGATCGTGGCGGGTCGCCAGGCCGACGCAGAATGTGAAGCCACGGAAGACTGCGTTGCCGGAGCGCCTTGCGACGGCTGAGCCGTCCGCTGCGTTTGCGGGAACGACCGCGCGTCCGAAGGTGCTTGTTGCGATCCGCCCCCCTGCTTGCGTCGCGCTTCGTCGGCCATCGCCTCGATGTTCTGAAGCAAGCTGGCCGGCATCGGCGGCAATTTCTGGGTCGCGAACGCCGACTGATAGCCAAGGCGCGACGCGCGCAACCGGTCGACGCTGGTTTGCAAATCCGGCGAATCGGCCAACTCCGCCTCGATCGATGCGGCATCGGCAGAATCGAGTTCGCCGTCTACGTAGGCGATCAACGTGCTGTCGTCGAGGTTCATGGACATAGGGCTCAAGGCATCGTGCTCGCGGTACGCATCGATCGATGTGGCCGCGACTCACGTCGCATGGGTTCGGTTCAAGGTCGCTATGATAGCGGTAGTTTCGCCCGAGTCTTCGAGGACCCCGCTCGTTTGTTGCAACTACATCCTATCCGTTCAAAAACGGCGACAGGTTCCATTCAAAAACGGCTTCACGGTCCACTTTCTTCCCTGTCGGGCAGCAATGTCGCTACCCGCATCACCCGCCGGCATCGCGTTCCCGCCCCGTGAGCGTCCGCCGCATCAACTTCCGCCCTGTCTGGCCGAGGCCTCTTCCTGAAGCCTGCGCTCGCTCGACACCCGATAGGTCGACGATCGCGCCGCGAGCAGAGGGTCGGACGACGGGGCGATGCCATCGGGCAGCACCGTCGGGTCGAATGTGAGGTCCCGGCACGGACCATCGATCTGTGTCTGTGCGCGATCGACGACGAGCGTGCCCGCATCGATACGCTCCCGCTGCGGCGTATCGACCCATTGACGCGTCGAATCGTCGGTCGGATCTCCCGGCAAGGCCACATTGAGCATCAGGTGCCAGCGCAGCGGCCCGTTCGCCAGTTGCGTCACAAGCTCATGCTCGAGGAAATCCGGGTCACGCTGCGCCGCATCGTCGACAGGGCGATACGGGCTATCGGGCACCACATCCCATCGCACGAAATGTGCCGCGCCCTGGACGTCGACGGTCTTGAACGCGCTGATGCCGTAGTAGCGCGCGTTACCGTAGCGCGAGGAGGGCGGATGCGCATCGACCCAGCGATGAAAGGCCTGGACTTCGGGATGCTGCGCGACAAACGCGTCCATTTTCGCAGGGTCGGGCCGGCCGGTTTTCGGGTCACGCGCCGACGCCTTCAGTTGCTCGAATAACGCCTGCGGCGTGCGCACCGCGAAAATCGGGGCCGAATTCATGGCGAGACGCCATTCTTCGCCGTGCGGAAGCGCAATGCGCAGGGCGAAGCTGCGAACCATGCCATGGCGATCGTCTTGCGCCGGATCGCTACCCGGGAATGACAAGCGACCGACTACGGTGTACCGGCCAGGCTCGAACACACTGGCTCGCGATGCGACCAGACCCGCGCCATTGCTGTCGAAATGGCCCGTCACGCAAATGCCCTTGGCATGATTGCGGCGAAAGCCGGGGTGAGCGGAGGTCGTCGCCTCAAAGGCGTCGACGATGCGCGGCGCAGTGAGCCTGGACGAAAACCAGCCGCCGCACCAGACGAAGACCGCCGATAGCGCTGCCGGCACGCCGATGACCAGTGCCCACCGCCACCACAGGGAACTCGATGTATCCGGAGGCGGCGAATGGCCGTCCCGCGATGCTGCTGCACGAGGCGGATCGCTGTTCAATGCCATGACTTCTCGTGCATCAGGCGCCGGCCGCGATGCGTCTCCAGGCGCTCGATTGACAACAACGGCCCGGATTTCCGTCAAATCGCATGGCCGGCATGTTCCGCTTCGTCGCGGCTCAGCGTCGTGCGCACGTCGCCGTTGTACAGCTGCTTGCCGAGCGTGGCGAGATCGACATTGCCGTGCTCGCCAAGCAACGCATAGCCGAGACCGGCACGCCGCCACGACACGACATCGAGCCCATCGACGCTGGCGCTCGACGGGTTGGCGTCCGCACGTTGCTGCTCCTTGAGCACGCACAGGGCGATCGGCGCGCCCTTTGCCGGCAGATACACGATCTGCACGAGGGGCTTGCCATGGAAACGCAGACGCTGAATCCGCTTGAACGCGAGACCCTGGCTCGACAGATCGGGGATCTGCAGTGCCACGTCGTCGATATGCTGGATATCGTTCACCGTCGCCGCCGTGACAGGCATATCGGGTTGAATGCGTTCGACGGTCTCGCGCGAATACAGTTGCTGATAGCTGGCCGCTGCCGCGACCCAGGGCGAGACATGCGTGTCGTCGGCCGTGGCGACCATGCTCGACGAGCCAGTGCCGGTGCCATCGCCCGACGCAGGCATCCAGTGACCTGCCACGCCCCAGCAGAATGCACCTGCCACAAAGGCCACGGCGAGCCAGCGCAGATCGTTGCTCGCACGCGAGCGCACGCGCTCGGGAACCGAACCGACGGTGCCCGATGCGAGGCCCGGCTGGCTCGCGGCGTGGCTGAAGGGGTGATTCAGGGGCTGATCCACATGCTGCGTGGGTGCCGCTTCGTCGGAAGTTCGCGTGGGCGCCGCTTCGGCTGTTAACCCAGGCGCAGCCGGAGCAGCAAGGGGGGCACGCGCGTCGGTCGCCGCTTGTGCGGCATCACCTGCAATTGCACCAGCCGCCGCCTTCGCGAGATGCGCCTTGATCATCTCGTCGATATTGCGCGCCACCCTGTCGGGCAACGCGGGCAACGCCTGCTGGCTGAACGCCGACGCATAGGGCAGCTTCGACGCCTCAAGCATCGCCACGCGCGCGCTCAGGTCGGCGGATGCTTCGATCGTGCGCGCAACACGTGAATCTTCGAGCGGCGGCAAGGTACCGTCGACATGGGCCAGAAGACTTGCGTCATCGAGGGTCATCGCGCGGCTCGCTGAGTACTCGCAGGCTGCGCCGCGGTGGCGCTGCGCTCGCCACGATCGTTGCGGTCCTTGCGATCACTGAATTGCGCGCCGATCGTCTGACGTGCGCGCGACAACCGGCTCATGATCGTGCCGATCGGCACTTCGAGAATCTCGGCCGCTTCGGCATAACTGAAGCCTTCGACGGCGACCAGCAGCATCACTGTCCGCTGCGCTTCGGGCAGTCGCTCGACCGCCGCGATGATCTCGCCGTTGAGCAACACTTCCTCGGGCGTGCGCATATGCGGATCGGCCACCGTCTCGAGAAAGTCATCGTCCCAGTCCATGCTCGAACGGCTGCGTACATTGCGCGCGCGCAGCTCGTTGATCCACGTCGAGTGGACGATCGAAAACATCCAGCTCAGCGCAGAGGTGCCGGGTTGCAATTGATGGGAGCGTTCGAGCCCGCGCACGCACGCGCGCTGCAGCACATCCTCGGCGTCGTGCTGGTTGCCACACAGGCGCAAGGCGAACGCCCACAGCCTCGGCAGCATTCCCGGCAGCAAACTGGGAAAGCTGTCGACTTCGCTGTCGACCTCTGCTGTTGACATGATTGACTGGCTGATCACGGTTGGTGGCAATCGGCTCGCCGTAAAGCAAACCACACGCCGGATTCATCGGAATAATTCGAAACTGCATTCGCGGCGCTCGCAAGCCAAATTGACTAGTGGCGGCAACACAATCTTTCGAGTCCCGAATGATATATCAAATAAAAAATATTACAGCCCGGAATTTTCCTGTCCCTTAATGCCGATCAAAAATCGATCGATCGGTCAGATTCAGATTTTCTTTTGACAATTGCCAAGAAATTCATTGTTGATTGTTATAGAAATATTCGTAAGGCATCTTTGTCCTCGACACCCCACAGCTCGCCTCGGGACCTTTGTCATCCTGCGGGCGGGAGATGCCGGCGCAGACCGTGTCCTTGACTGGCAGGGGTTTTCAAGGCGCGCGGCGCAAACATTTGCGAAGCCCGCGACGAATCAGCGACGGGCCCGCGGTATTCGACTGCGTGCCTGCACTCGGTGATGCGCCCTCTGATCTGTCCCATATCGACTAGACGGAGCCGTCATTGTCAAACAACTTACGATGACAATGAATTGACCTTTTAACTCGGTTTCTTGATTGGAAATCTCATTGCAAAAAAACTATCACGCCAATAGCTTTCAACAATGAGTAACAATTTGCAACCGAATCCGCGTATTACCGCCACATAAAAGTCTCGTACAAAATCGACGCGGAATACGCATCCATCACCAGGTGTTATTGCATTCGAGCTCGCCGTGTTTCGTAAAGAGCCGGTAGCCGCGCCTGCATGAGCCGGAACGTGCGCTCTCCACGATCGGCGCAGCGTTCCGTTAGCGCCCTCAACACCCGACCGACACCATGAACGTATCCACCCTGCTCGATCCCATCGACGACGCGGCGCCCGCGGGTCGCAACCTCGAATACGATGCTGCGTTCACTGAACTCGAACGGCTCGCGACGCCCACCACCGAACGCGCGATGGGCGAGAGCCTGCGCGCGGCGCAGGAGCCCGACTGGGACAACGTGGTCAACGCTGCACAGGCGCTTTTCACGCAAACCAAGGACCTTCGCGTTGCGATGCACCTCGGCAACGCGTGGACGCGCCAGCACGGCCTCAAGGGATGGAACGCGACGCTCGAGCTCGTGCGCGCCCTGCTCGAACGGTATTGGGACGTCGTGCACCCGCAGCTCGATCCCGACGACGACCTCGACCCGACTGCGCGCGTCAATGCATTGATGCCGCTTGCCGATGTCCGCGACGTGCTCGGCGCGTTTCGCGTGTCGCCCTTCGTGCAATCGCCGCGCATGGGACATTTCTCGCTGCGCGATCTGCGCGTCGCGACCGGCGCGATCCAGGCTGCCGCGTCCGCGGACGGCACACCCCCGCCGACGCTCATCGACCTCGAAGCATGCTGCATGGATTGCTCCGAGGAGCAGTTGCCTGAAACCGCAGCGGTGCTCGCGCTCGCGCGCGACCATGCGGCGGCCATCGATCTGATGCTCAAGGACCGGCTTGGCGCGGCCAGTCCGGATCTGAGCGCGATGAACGCGGATCTCGCCGAACTGAAGAAATTCGTCGACGGCCAATGCGCTCGGAGGTTTCCGCAAACGGCCGAAGCCAGTCCTGAAGATTCCGGTGCGGCCGCAGCGTCGGCCCACACCCAGACACAGGCCACATCGCAGCCCGGCAACGGCAAGATCTCGGGACCCGACGACGTCATCCGCCGCCTCGACGATATCTGCGAGTACTACGCACGATTCGAGCCGTCGAGCCCGTTGCCGATCCTGCTGCAACGCGCGCGGCGGCTCGTCGGGAAGAGTTTCGCGGAGGTGCTGCGCAATATCGCGCCGGCCGGCATGTCGGAACTCGAGACGCTCGCCGGGCCGGAAGACGCTTGAGCTGACGCGGGCGCGCGAAGCGTGGCCCGCCGATGCGCTTACATCGTCTGCGGTGCCGTCGATTACGACGACCTCGACCGCGTCGACGCGGTCACGTCACTAAGGTCGCGTCATTCAAGGCCACATCACCCACCAGATCAACGCCGCGCTCAACGCGATCACGCCGATCACGACCACACTCGTTGCGATCGGTCGACGACCACCCGCTAAGTCCTGGGATGACGACCCGATCGCCGGTCCCGGATTTGAACGTGTGGACCTCGATGCATCACGCACTTCCCACCGATGCGACACGGTGTCCGGGACCGCGCGCCGAACGGTGTCGCGCCCGCGAGCGAGGACTGTGCGGCGCCGATGTGTCCGGGTATCATGCGTCGGCCCGAACCCGGTGCCGACGTCAGCACCCGACTCAATCAGGGAATCGACGTCGAACCCACTGTCCGACCCGCTGTCGAGTCCGCTGCCGGACCCGTTCTGTCCATCGTAAATCGCAAACAGCGCGCGGCGGCGCCGCCGATATTCGTCAAGACTGATCACTCGCATGCGGCAGGCCTCGTCGAGGTCATGCATCGATTCATTGATATGCTGCTCACACTCGTACATATCGCCTCTACCCTCCTGTGGCGGACGAAGCGCCCGGATCCAGCAGCGACCGTACGGGCGACGGCTCAGGCGAGTCCGGCGAAACCGCACCCGTAGCGTCCGGCGTCGAAGCGGCTACCCCTGAAGCCGGCGACGACGATGTCGCATCCGGCGCACTACCCTCCGTCACCCCCGACACGCCACTTGCCGAGCCCGGGTCACCCACCGCACCTTGCCGATCGGCCGGCAGCGCACTGATCAACTGCTTGAGTCTCGCGCGCTGCGTCGCGAGCGGTGGCGATTGCGGCACGTATCGCAGCCCGGCATCGACCAGCGCCAGCGCCTGAAGTGCGTGCGCGCTGTCCGTGATCGGCGCCACCTTTGCGGCGATACTGCCCGCGAGCTTGTCGAGCGCGCGCGTCGTTTCCGGTGACGTATCGTCCTTGAGCGGCGTCATCGCGTCATCCAGCGCTGCCAGCCATGCCGCACTCGCGGACGGTGCATCTGCCATTTCGAGCACAGCACGCTGCGCATCCGACCGCCGGCCCGGATCCGGATGCGCGTCCGGGTGCGCCGCGGCGAAAGCGATCGCGGCGCCGAGTTGGCCATTGCGACGCTCCAGACGCGAAGAGTTCGGGAACAATTGCAAACCCAGGGTGATGCGCGCACGGGCTTCGTCCCATCGTCCCTGATCGATCGACTGCGCGATCGCTGCGTCGTACCGGTCTTCGAGACGCGTGTCTGTGAGCAGTGCATTGCTCGCATCGAGTGAACGAATCCGTTTGAATATTTCAGCGGCGCTGCCGGGCTCATCTTCGAACAAGGCATTGCGTTCAATCGCATCGTCGAGCGCAAAGCTCAGGCGCGCGAGCATCGCGGTGCGCTCAGTCTCGATCTGCCGGCGCTTCATGTCGAACGTCGGCGAAAAAAGGCGCAATTGATCGCGCATGCCCAGCACGCGTTCGGCGTCGGCGAAATCCATGCGTCCGAGCACCGGCGTCCAGTACGCATCGAGACGAGCCAGCAGAAAATGTTCGATGGCGTCGTGTTTCTCGAGCACGATGCGCTCGCGCTCGTTCCGATCGAGTGCGTCGAGGGCGGCCATCGCTTCGCTTTCGTTGGCGTACGCGTTCGGCGCGCTCGCCGCGAAACGTGCGATCGTCGTGTCGATCTGGCGCTCGCGCAGATGGCGATGCACACCGACACCCACCCCGAACAACGTGGCGATGACCACGGCTCCCGCAACGTACGGCGCGATCCGTTCGCGCGGGCGGCGCGGGCGCAGTCCTTCGATCAACGCATCGACGTTGGGCAGCCGTTGCGTGCCATCAAACGCCACGGCGTCGCGCAACGCCTTGCTCTGCCGTCTCGACAGGCCAGGCACGACCGGTGGCTCGCGTCCCTCGCACAAGGCTGCATCGGCACTCAGCCGGTCGAAGGGATGCGCGCCTGTCAGCAGCTCGTATGCCACGCAGCCCAGCGCATAGACGTCGTCGCGCACCGTCGGATGCGCACCGCCCATCATTTCAAGGCTCGCGTAGGCTGGTGTCAGCGCACCCAGTGTGCCTGCATCGAATACAGTTTGATCGCCGCTTGCGCCGACGCCCGACTTCGCTGCACGCGCAATGCCGAAATCGAAGACCTTCGGCACACGCTCGCGCGTGATCATGACGTTGCCGGGCTTGAAATCGGCATGAACGATGCCGCTTGCATGCGCACGGCGCAATGCGCGAGCCATCCCCTCGATCATCGGCCACGCTTCGTCGAACGGCATCCCGGTGCTCGCACGTTCGCGGATCAAGGTACGCAGATCCGTGCCATCGATGTACTCCATCGTCATGAAGACGATGGTGCCGTCCTTGTCGAAGTCGTACACATGAACGATATGATCGTCGGCGATGCGTTGCGCACGACGCGCTTCGCGCTGCAACGCGATCATCGAATCAGGGTGTCGCCGGAATTCGTCGTTGAGCACCTTGACGGCGACGTACGGATCGCGATCACGTGCCTCGACCTTGCGCTCGTCACGTGCCAGATAAACCACGCCCATGCCGCCGCGGCCGAGTTCGCGCACGAGCATGAAGCGCCCCTTGAGGAGCATGCCGACGCTTGCGTTCGCCCCACCTTGCGCCTGGGCGACGCGCTGCCAGCTCGCGCGATTCAGGCTGCCGTCGGACGAATCGTCCCCTTGCGGGCGGCTTTCGGACGAGTCCTCGCCGAGCGGGCGGCTGGCGGGCTTGACGACGGTCGCGTCGTCGGGAACGGGAAGTTGCGTGAAATCGTTCATCGCAGAGAGGTCACGAAGCGTCGAGCCGTACGAAGACGGCGGAAATGTTGTCGCGCGCCGCACGGGCGAGCGCGAGTTCGAACACCCGGTCGACCCTCGACTGCGGGTCGCCCGGGGCGTTGCAGGTCATCTGCAGTTCTTCATCGCTGAGTTCCTTGTTGACCCCGTCGGAACACAACAGGAATTGCATGCCGGGCCGGCTGCCGCCGATCACCCAGTCAATGTGGAGCGTCGATTCGGCGCCGATCGCGCGTGTCAGCACGCCACCGGGCGTATGCGCGCGCGTGCGACGGCCGAACTGGGTGACGTCCACCGGGCCGCCATCGACGTGGTCGTGTGTCAGCAAGCTCATCTCACCGTGTTCATGGACGTAGACGCGACTGTCGCCCACCCACCCGCACAGGACGAAGCGCGGGTCATGTACGACCATCGCGACGGTCGAGCCGATCACGTCGACGTGCTGGGCAAGTGCTGCGGCGCGAAGCTCGGTATTGACCTGAAGCAGGCTGTCCTCGATGGCTTCAACGAAATCGAAGACATCGTCGTGACGCGTCAGCGCGCCCAGTCTCTCGACGATCAACGAGCTGGCGTAGTGACCCGCGGCATGCCCGCCGAGACCGTCGGCGACGACCCAGAGACCCAGGTCGTCACGCACCAGAATCGCGTCTTCGTTGCGACGGCGAACCTTGCCCACGTCGGTGTGACCTGCGGAGCTGCAGTGAGTCGTCATGAGCGCTCCTCGCCCGGGCCGGAGGGCCCACGCGCGAAGCCGTCCTCGTCCGACGCGGCGTCCGAAGCCGGGCGCAAAGTCGGCTCTGAATTCGCATCCAGGGTCCCGCCCGACGCGAGGCCCGACGTATCACGCTCGTCTCCGGTCACCGTCGCCACCGGGTCAAGCAGCACCGCATAGCTCGACGGCAAGCCGCGCGTCGCCAGCACGCGCGTGGCGCCTTCCGTCCACCACAGGCACCACGGCCCCGGCTGCGCATCGAACTCCTGCCACGCCTGCAAGAGCTCTGCACCGATGCCCGCATCGGGCAGCGGCGGCACATCGTGTGCGCAGTCCGACAGCAAGTCGCTCAGATCCGTGGGGTCGACCGGCACGCCAGCGTCATTCAGCGGATCGAGGCCCCGCTTCTGCGCAACGTCTCGCGCCACCGGGTCATGAACGGTGTACGCACGCGGCCGTGGAATGGCGGCGATGCGCGCGTCGAACGAGTCGACACTGAGCACGTCGTCAACGGCACGCCTGAATGCATGATCGAGTGCGTCGAACCAGGCGGTGTTGCCGAGCACGTCGGTCACGTCGCGATCACAGGGCGCCGAAACGACCATCGGATACTCACGGCCGACGCGATCAAAGCCGGCGCCGAGCACCCCGCACCACGCGCTGGCGCCGCAAACATGCGCCGGCATGGCAAATCGCCAGGTGGGCGCTTGCCGCCAGATCGCGGACCACGCATCGCCGAGCTCCCGGCGGCCGGTTTCGACCGCTCGCTGAAAATGGCGGTCCCACTGTGCAACGAAGTCCGCCGGCAAGCGGCGTCGCACGAAGTCGCCCGCGCCCGGCATCTTGCCGAAAAAGCCAATGCTGTTCATCGCGGGCACCTGAAGCGTCGCACCGCATCATCGGCGAACGGGTTCTTCAGGCTGGCCGGCACGATCGGCAGTGCGACTGCGTGCCCGGCGAAGCTGAAGTTCGCGACATATCGCAGATCGCTCTGCCGTTGCAGATGGGCTGCATCCAGCGCGTGGAACCACGCCCAGTCGCCGTCGTATCGCAGTGGCGTGCCCACGGGCTGGCCTGCCGTATCGAATGCGCTGATCACGACATGCCCGGGTTGCGGACCCGGCCACGTCACGGACATCGCGCTCCCCGCATGGGCACTCGAGTCAAACGACTGGCCGTCGACCTCGACCGTGATCTTCGCGATTGCGGGATCGAGCTGTGGCGCCTGCAGCGAAAATCCGACCTGCGCCTGCGCACCGCCACGGAAATAGATCTCGCGGATCTCGTCCGCGGTCTGCGCCGTGGCCAGTATCGAATCGGGGCCGGCGGCTGCGCCCGGCTTCCATTTCCAGGTCCGGCCGCTCGTATCGACGAGCCGGCTCAGCGTCGACTTGAAGTACGCGTCAAACCGGCCTCCATTGCCGAACAGGTCGTCGAAGTTCTGCAGCGGAATATCGGTCGCCCCTGCGGTATCGAACGGATATCGGTGATCGACAAAGCTCGCGCAATCGTTACCGGCAGCGGCACGAAACTGATCGCCTGCCGCGGCGCGCGAGCCGCTCGCGACAAGATCGGCGCTCTTGCCCGTCAGCGGCGACGTCAGGCTCGCCACTTGAACCGGCAATGCACTCGAGTCCTGCCGTGCCGCAAGCAACGCGGGATTGTTCTGCGCAGCGGGGTCGCTGAGGTCATTCATGGTGAGCAGCGTCTTGCCGAGCTGATCGAGCACGCCAATGGTGTGATCGATGGGCGTAGACCCCGGCGTGCCTTCAACAAGCTGATCGATCGACGCGAAGTGCGCTTCGATGACGGCACCCGGCTGATCGCCTTGCGTACGTGAGCCGGACGCATCGCCACCCGGGTTCGGGAAGGTCGCACCGGCATCGCGCAATTCACCCGCGAGGCGCGTGTTCGAAGCGCGCTGCGCCGCGACGTGCTCACCGACTGTTTTAGCCTGTGCCGCAACGGCATCGCCACCGGCCTTGCCCTTATCGTCGGCCAGGCTGCGCAGCATATCGTGCGTATTGTCGCGAACGAGATTGAGCAGGGCCTTGAGCGGCGAACTCGGGCCGGCGAGTTTGGCCGCGAGCGCGCTCGCATCCTGAATGCTCGCTACGGGCTGCAACTGAAGATCCGCGAGCAGCGCATCCCATGCAGCGATGTAGTCCTGCTCATAGAGCGCGAGCACCTGCTGCTCGAATCGGGAACGCGCAAGCGGGTCGATTTTCGTTGCGCCGAACACCCAATAGTCCTGCACGAACCGGTTGACCGACTGATCAATGCCGCCGCTTGCCTCTGCCGCGAACATCGTGCGCGTGAACAGGGCCGGCAACGGTTCGGACAGCGGCACGCCGCTCTTGCGCTTGAACACATTGCCCAACAGTCCGAGGCTCTGATCGAGACGGACCGGCGGCGCGCCGGTCCGGAGCGCATCGAGCTTGACGCTGCCGTAGATCAGCGTTGCGAGGTCGGCCGTCTTGAGCGTCGAGCGCGCCTGGTCGATCAGCGCATTGTCGAGCGGCAGCGCGCGCGGCTTGCGGGCATCGCTGACGAGCGCCGTGAAGTGCTTGTCGAGTGCGCTGCGAATCGCCGGATCCTGCGCGAACATCGACTGCCATTCGATGCGTGCGAGCGCGGCCAGCTCCTGTGCATCGAGATGCTGCGGCTCACCGAGCATCAGGTAGCCCTTGAGATCGTCGTACAACGTCTGAGGATCGTTCGCGTGCGCGGTAAGCCCTTCACGGAAGCGGATGCCGATGCCGGGCAGCAACGTCGCGCCCAGCTCCCGCAGATAGGCGTCATGCACCTGTGCATGCAGAGCGTGTCCCTGAAACAGGCCAAAACGCATCAGCCAGGGCACGTGTGCCGAGTATTGCGACGCCACGTCCTGCGCATCGGCAATAACCTCGAGCCGGGCCAGCGCGCGAGCGAAATAGGATTTCAGGTCCGGGGCGCCGGCCAGCGTGTCGCCGCCCGGTAAATCCTTGAGCGCGTTCTGCACTTCGCCGACGAAGAGCCGGTTGCGCGCATAGCTGGTGGCCATGCCGGCAATCAGCAGGACGGTCAGCGCACCGATGCCGATATAGGCCGCCGCCTGCACGACCAGCTTGCGCCGCACAAGACGCGGATTGGTGCCAGCGAAACCCGACTCCCGAAACAGCACGTCCCTGAGCAAGCGCTCGACAAAGAACGTACGGCGTTGCGTACGATTGTTCTGCACGCGTGCCGCGTCGACGCCGAAGGTGCGCGCGACGGCACCCAGCATGCGATCGATCGGTGCGCCTTCCTGCGTGCCCGATGTCAGATAGGCACCACGCAGCACGGGGGGCGTGCCGTATTCATGACGTCCGAAAGCGCCCTCGACGAACTCGCGTGCGATCTCGCGAAACGCGCCGAGCTGCTGCGGAAAACTCAACACAGCGGCACGGCGGCTGCGATCGCGCTCAGCATGCAGGCGCTCGATCAGTCGCGTATTGAGCTGGGCGAGCAGCGCATCGAATTCGCCTGCGAAGCGATGGCATGCGCTCGCGTCGAGACTCGCTTCAGCCGGGAACGTCATGCCCCAGACTTGCCGGCGCAGGTCAGGGCCGAGATCATCGAAGAACTCGCCAAAACCCGCGACCAGATCGCATTTCGTGAACACGAGGTACACCGGCACCGCGACACCGAGATGTTGCGTCAGTTCGTCGAGACGACGCCGCACTGCGCGGCTATGTTGCTGACGCGCCTCGGCATCCAGTGTCAGCAGGTCGGACACGCTCATGGTGATGATCGCCCCGTTGAGCGGGCGACGACGCCGGTAGCGACGCAACAGCGCGAGAAAGGCTTGCCATGCCGACGCATCGGCCACGCGATCGGAGTCCTGGGTCGTGTAGCGCCCTGCTGTGTCGAGAAACACGGCTTCGTCGGTGAACCACCAGTCGCAGTCGCGCGTGCCGCCGATGCCGCGCAACGCATCCTTGCCAAAGCGGTCCGACAACGGGAATTCAAGGCCCGAGTTCTGCAGCAGCGTGCTTTTACCGGATCCCGGCGGACCGATCACGACATACCACGGCAACGCGTACAGATTGCGGCCGTTCTTGCGTGTCTTGCGCAAGGTTTGAATGGCCTCGGTAAAGCGCCGTTGCAGTTGCGCGCGCTCACCGTTCGCGGCGTCGTCGCCGGGCATCTGCGCATCCTGGCCCGAGAGTTCGACAGACAGCTGCGCGGTCTTGCGACGCGCACGCCAATCGAGGATCTGCACCACCAGCACCCAGGCGAGCACGATGGCAAAGATCAACGCAAGACGTGCGGCCGGGCTCGCGAGCGGCTGCCGGTCTCCGATGCCGAGATAGGGACCGCCGAGCCATACGAGGATGGCGATCAGCACGAGCCCCAGCGCCGCGATTCCCCATCGGGAATTGACCCAGGTCTTGAGCGTATTCATGGGTTCAGTTCTCCGGGATAAACATGATTTCGACGCGACGGTTGCGCGCGCGATTGGCAGGCGCATCGACCGGTGTCGCGATCGGTTGCGACGAGCCGGCCCCGCTCGCTTCGAGCCGATGCGGGTCATCGAGTCCCTGCGACAGGATCGTCACGGTGTTCTGCGCGCGTGCGCTCGACAGCTCGAAGTTGTCCTTGAACTTGAGCGATCGCACGGGCTGGTCGTCGGTGTGTCCGACGACGACGACGCGCCCGCGGACCTGGTTCAACGCCCACGTAATGCGATGCAGCAAGGCAATTTCGTTGGCTGCGATATCGGCGCCGCCCGACGGGAACAACTCGGCCGCGGACAGACGCACGGTGTCGCGGCCACCCGCCTGTTCGTCGATGCTCAGTTCGCCCGCCTGTTCCTCGGGTGCGAGCAGTTGCTTGAGCGTCTTGCGGGCCACGGCGGGTGTCGCCACCGTTTGCGGCGGCGGCGCGTTTTCGAGGCCGATCGCTGCGAGCTGCGCGCTCACAGGTGCCGACAACGCATTGAGCCTGGTGAAGAAGTAGAGGAACGCACCGAGCAGGAGTACCAGGGCTGCGATGCCCACGATCCAGATCGGCACATGCCGCATGACGGGGTTGCGGCGATCCTCAATGCCGCGCCAGTGCGGCGAAAGTTCGGCGGCGGGTGCTTCACGCAGGCTTCGGATGCGGCGATACAGGTCATCCTGAATGTCCGCAAGACGCGCGACACCGCCGGGCTCGACCAGATATCGGCCGCCGAACCCGAGCGCGAGGCAGATGTACATCAGCTCGATCAGGTCGAGATGCCTCGAGAAATCCGCGCTGAGCCGGTCGAGGATCTGGAAGAACTTCGCGCCGCCGTACGCTTCGCCGTGGAATGTCACGAGCAGGGTCTTCTGCGCCCAGCCGCTCGACTCGCCCCAGGGCGCGTTGTTGACGGCCTCGTCGAGCATCGTGCAGAGGACATACCGAGTGGCAAGTATCGTCTGCGCCGCGATACCCGCATCGTGTGCCTGTTGTTCGAAGCGGCGGACCTGCTCGACGGCCTGTTCGCGCAAGCGCGCGATGTCCGACGGCATCGAGACGCTGTGCCGCAACTGGACCGTCAGCAACAACAGGGGATTCGCCGCGCGCACGAGCGGGTTTGACACGCCGCTGATGAACTCACCCAATTCGGCCCGTGACGCGATCGATGCGATCGATGCCATCGATGCTCTCGCCGCACCCGAAGTGACGTTCGGCTCTGCGCCGTAGGCCTGCGACCGGTTCGTCTGTACCGTGCGCGCCGAAGGCTGAGCCAGCGTCTGCGCCTGGCCGCCGGATTTCACAATCCGCGTGACATCGTCCTGGCCGCGCGGCATGACCACGCGTGTCGCGTCATCGTTCGCGTCCTGGCCAGCGTTCGCGCGCCGCTTGACCACCGTGGCCCCGTCAAGCGGCGTCGATTCGTCGTGAAGTTCGTTGCTCATGTGCGTACCGCCCACAGTTGCAGATCAAGACCTGCGAAGCCGCTGCCGAAATGCATCGCGATGCCGCCCGATGTCCTCAGCGTTCGCCACATCGGCGAGTTGCGGTCGCATTCGAAATACAGATAGCCCGAGGTGTAGGGCAACTGGCGAGGTGCGACGGCCATCGGCGATACACCGATCCCCGGCAATTGCAGATTGACGAGGTCGCGGATTTTCTCGACGGGACCGATCTTCGATTGGGTGGGCAGTTGCCGGCGCATGTCCTCGGCTTTGAGATCGGCTTTCGCGGCCAGCACGAATGTCGCCGTATCAAGCAGCGTGAGATCGGGTACGACACCGACCCAGACGCCGTATTTGCGTTGCTGAAGCGCAATCGCGACGGCGTTCTTTTCGAGTACTGCGCTCAGTGCGATGCGCAACGCGGCGATCACGGGCGCGAAACTTTCGCGCAGCGCGTCGTGCCGATACGGCGGGAACGCCTGGGCACGCTTGCCGGGCGCAGTGAACGTGGCCAGTTCGCCCGCCAGTTCGAGCAGCAGCCGGTAAAGCGCTTCGGGATGCTGGAGTGGCGCCTCGGCGAGATGGGCGACGAGCGGCTGATAGCGATTGATGACCTGAAGCATCAGGAAGTCCGCGATCTCCGCCGCACCGCCGCGGTCCGTCTCCGAGACACGGCTGGCGAGCGCTTCACCGCGCTGATGCAACAGGCCCAGCAGTTCGGACAGGAATGTGACGAGCCGGTCAGCACCATCGGTCGTCAACGCGGTCGGCATAAAGCTCTCGTCGAGCACGACGCGGCGATCCGCACGGCATTCGACGACCTGCGCAACCGGGATCCTCATCAAACCTTCGAAGGGTTGCGAATCGGGTTGCAAGCGCGTCGCCATGCCCGCAACCTCAAGCGCAGTCAGGCCTTCCATGCTGCCCGATGCATCGCGTACCTCGGCTTCACGGACGCGATAGCGGAACAACCCGTCGGCAAAGGTGTTCGGCCATGCGCTATCGGGCTGCGTCGCCGAACGCAACGGCAAAGTCAGGTGCACGACCTGATCACGCCAGTTGGTATCGATATCGAGCGGCGGCGGTAACGGGTCGTCTCCCGGCATCGAGAACGGCGTGCCGTCAGGGAACACGCCGCGTGCGCGCTTGATGCCGAGCTTGCCGATGGACAGCAGGTCTGTTTCGATCTCGAGCTCGGTGAAGCCCCACGCGTGGGGACGCAGCGCACCTGCTCGCAGCTCGACATAACGCTCGAAATAGCGCTCCTGTTGTTGCAGATGTTGTGGCCTGAGGAACAGTCCTTCGCTCCATACCACCTTGTTGCTCTGGTTCATATCGATCTGTCCGATCTTTGTGATCTATGTGTGATCTATGCGATCTATGTGATCTGTCTGACTACTCGCTGCGCGCTTTGAGGCGGCCGAGCTGGGCTTCGTACGCGCGCGCAAATTCATCGCCGAACAGACGCCGGAAACATTCGTCGGGGTTCTGCGTCAGCGCCGCGAACTGCGCCTTGTAGCGATCCCATTGCCGTGAGCGCCCGCCCAGCGAAAAGCGCCGCGCATCGCCGTCGGTCTGTTCTTCGATCCTCGCGGGATCGAAGTGCGCGAGCAGCGAGTCGAACGCGGACCGCACGCCGGCGAGCATGGCCATCTGGTGATTGCGGATATCGTCGGCCGCATCGTCGAGCGCGGCGCGGCCCGACAGAAATGCGCCGCTCGATGCGGTGAGCAGCTTCGCGACGGCGTCTTCCGCGCTTGGGGCGAACTTGAGCGGGTTGTTCTCCGAGCGCTGAATCAAGGTGGCGGGAAGCCGGAAACTGTTCTTGAGTTCGGCACGGGCTCGCAGGACGTCCATCATCGCGTCGACGGCAATGACGAGCAGCGGCATGAGATCCGTATCCGCGCTCGACACAGAAGGTGGAGCAGCCGGTTCGCCGATCGCGGGCGATGGTTGACGCGCCGATTTCTCATCCTCGGCTTCGTGATCAGCTTTGTGATCGGCCTGATGCAGCGTAGCCCGCGACGCGTCTTTCATCGCCGGAGCCGGTATTTCCGTGACACGCACGGGTAACGGGTGCGATGCTGCCGATGTCGCCGGGATCGGAGGTATCGCAGGTGTCGTCAGCGTCGCCGGTGTCTCAGGTATCGCCGATGTCACAGACATCAGCGGTACCTCGGTTATCGCCGACGGTCCCGATACCGGCTGCGTCGCTCCCCTGTCGGGCGATGGCGTGACCGCGGACTCATCCCTGGCAACAGGCTCGCGATGCACCTCGACATGCGTCGCATTCCAGTCATCGGGCAACAACGGCGCACTCGATGGTCCGGGCTCGGGCGCCGGCGGTCGAAAGCGGTCCGACAACGCAGGCGTATGACTCCAGATCGGCGCCGGCGGCTCGGCGACCCACGGCGCCTCGAGATAGGACGACGGTGCATCGAACAGCGCGAGCGGATCGAGACTCATACCTGGTGCTGGCATATTGCCGCCACCGGGTATCAGACTCTCGGCATATTCGGCTTCATTCGACAAGACAGGCTTGCCCGACACACCCAGGTCGCTCAGGAACGCGCTGTCGTCCAATGCGCCGTTCGACTTCGCGTAATCGCGAGCGCCATGACGCGGCGTGGCATCAACGGGCTCTGCGTGCAGTGCATCCGGCGACTGCAAGCCCCGATCGTCATTGCCACCATTGCCGCCCTTGGCACCGTTGCTGCCGTTGCCGTTCTGACCACTGTCGGACGCGTCGTTCCATTGCGTCTGCGCATCGCCCGGCAGACGCACATCGATATCGAAGGTATCGATCTGGATACGATCGCCATGCTTGAGCGCTGCCGGCTCCCCTTTGCGCATAGGCGCGCCGTTGAGCAACATGCCGTTCGTGCTGCGATCCTCGACGAAATACATGCCGTTCAAGTAGCGCACGAGCGCGTGGACTCGCGACACACCGTCGGCACTCAGCACCCAGTCGCAGTCTTCGGAGCGGCCGATGCTGCCGTCGCGTGCATCGAAGATGTGCTCAGCATGCCCACGGGCCTGACCGTCCTTGCGACGGCCCGTGTCGCCGGACAAGGCCAGCGTCAATGGTTGCACTGCGCTCATTGCATCCCTCCGTCAATCCGTTCCGGTCCGTCAAGCAGACCTATCGCATCGGCCACGAACCCCCGACGTCTCGCATCGAACTGCGCGGCAACGCGCGCCGCGAGATACGAGAGCGCGGCCATCGCGGCAATGGCACTCAGATGGGGCGGCACCGGCGTCGGTCGTTCATCGCGCGGATTCAGATTGCCGCCTGTCCATCCTGCGCATGCGGCAACCCACGCTCCGATCGAGCGATAGCGATGCGCGCTTGCGAAAGCGAGTGCTTCGCGACGCCGCGCTTCGTTGGGTTCGCGCACCCACGCCTCCGCCAGTTCGAGCCCCGCGCGATCCAGTGCATCGAGCACTTCGCGCCGGCAGCACTGGCAGACCCACGCAACGGCGTAGCGATGAGGCAGCAGGCGCGCCAGCAGACCGAGTGCATCGCCCGGCAGGCCCGCATCGAGCAATGCCTGCACGGCGGCGCGCGGCGACATCGCGGGCACCAGGGCGGCCAGTGCCTGAGCGGAGAGCCGCATCTGCATCGCGGCATCGAGAATGAGGCTCATGTCCGTGGCCTCACAGGATCATCGGCGCCGCACCACCGAGCACTGCGGTGGCCGTACCGATCAATTGCAGATTGGTCGACTGAACAAGGCAATCGGCCTCGGACTCGATCTCCATCGCGGCGATCGAACTCATATTGAGGTTCGCCTTCGAGTTGATCTCCATCGCGAGCCCCGACGACAGCGTGACGTTCATCTCGCCATTGATCGTGACGTTGGTGCCCTGGATATCGATCTCGCCGGTGCTGTTCATCGTGATGCTGGCCAGCCCCGTCACCAGCTTGATCTGCTGCCCAGCGGTCAGCGTGTAGTTGCGCGCAACCTGTACGTCGTGATCGTTCTCCGACTCTTCGCGCAGATCCTTTTGCGCGTGGATCAGTACCTGCTCGCTGCCCATCTGGTCTTCGAAACGGATCTCGTTGTAGTCTTCGCTGCCGCCGCCGGCATGGCTGCGCGTGCGTACGCCGCTCTGTGTCTTGTTGCCGGGCAACGCGTACGGCGGCATGTTGTCGGCGTTGTAGACGCTGCCGATGATCAACGGCCGGTCGGGATTGCCATCGAGGAAACTCACGACGACCTCCTGCCCGACACGCGGAATGAACTGCGCGCCCCAACGCTTGCCTGCCCACAACTGCGCGACACGCACCGGACACGAGTTCTGCGCATTCGGCTTGCCCGGCCGGCTCCAGAAGAACGTCACCTGCACGCGCCCGTATTTGTCGACCGAAATGTCTTCGGGCGTATCGCCTTCGACAACAGCCGTCTGCACGCCGGCGATGACGGGCCGGGGCGTGACCGGCATCGTCCGAAACGGCTGACGGCTCCGAATGGCCCGGAATTCGCAAGCAAACGGGGCCTCGCCATCATCCGTGCCGCCACCGGCCGCGTAGTCCGGCTCGACGAGCCGAATGGTTGTCTCGGTGACGAGATATTCCTGATTCGCATCCGCGAGCGGAAAGTCCTTGAGACGGAACAAAGCGCCCGTCGCGAGTCCATAGGCGTCGGTCGTGCCGTGGCTCAACGAGAGCGGCACATTCAACGCGTCCGCGCGAACCTGTGCGTAGTGCTGACCGTCGGCAAGGCGTTCGTCATACCCAACGTAGTCGTAGCCGTAGTCATAGGTATCGAGCCCGGTCACACTGTGCATATCGTCCTGGTCGCTGGGTACCTCGGTCACGACGAGCGAGGCCTTGGGCTTCAGGTAGTCGTAGTCGTCGAGCTGCACACGGGTCGAATTGACCGCGCGGGCGGTCTCCCACTGCGCGATCGACGCCTTCATGCGTTTGCCGTGTTCGATCGGCGGTGCATAGGGAATCTGTTCGAAGCCAGGCACGGTCGAGTGCGCACCCAGCGCATCGGCCAGCACCATCGTGTGCGTGCTCTGCGTATGCGTGAAAAAGTAATAAATCCCTTCCTGTTCCATCAGGCGGCTGATGAAATCGAAGTCGCTCTCGCGGTACTGCACGCAGTAATCGCGCGTGACATAGTTACCGGTCAGGCTGAGCTTCAGGTCGCGATAGCCGATATCAGCGAGGACAGACTCGATGATCTGCGGCGCGCTCATGCTGCGATAGATCCGGCAGTCGCGGCGGCGCGTCGCCAACCAGGCCTTCGGAACGAGATGGAACACGTACACGGCGTAGCGCACGTTATCGATCTTGACGAAGCCGCGCTGCTCGCCTTCGTTGACGATGCCGTTGAAGTAGCGCTCGCCGCCCTGCGGATTCAGCACCTTCACCGTCATCGGCGTGCCGAGCAAGGCGCGCAAGTCCACTTCGGGGTCCTTGCACAGCGCTTCGAGGCGATAGGAAAAAAGGCGACCGAGCGATTCGGTCGCACTCATATTGGCGAACAACAGTTCGCTGCCGAGATTGGACGTGAGCGTGATTGCGTGTGCCATGGCCTGATCTGAATATCGATGCGTGTCGATACCAGAACAGCCGGGCTTTTCGCTTTATTCCGCCCGGATGTGCCGGGTCGTGCTGAGCCTTGACGAGCGGGGCCGATCAAGGCGCCCATGGCCCTTGACACTGCCTTGCCCATCGAGGTCGGTCATCGGGGTCGCCCGAAGCGACTCGATTCGGAAGAAGGCCCGACGCACGATCGAGCCGCCCCTCGCTTACACGGTTGCCTGTTCCTCCGCCGCGGACGCGTCCGCGGCATGCGCATCCGCATCGTAGCGATACGCAAAGTCGCCATCGACAACATGGACGCTGACCCGCTCGATCGTCTGGCCGCGCAGGGTGCGGACGAGAAACTCCCGGCTGATGGCCGGCAACATCGTGTTCGTCAGAATCGCGTCGATCATCCGGCCGCCCGATTCGCCTTCGGTACAGCGGCTCACGACAAGCTGCACGACGTCGTCGCCACAGTCGAAAGGAATGCCGTAGCGGGCAGCGATACGCCGCTCGATCCGGCCGAGCTGGAGCTTGATGATCCTCGCCAGCATGGCGTCGCTGAGCGGGTAATAGGGGATGGATACCAGGCGTCCGAGCAAGGCCGGCGGGAACACGTCAAGCAAGGGTTCGCGCAGAGCCCTGGCCATTGTCTCGGCGTCGGGCCGATCGGGGGTGTGGCTGCAGAGCGCGGAAATCGCTTCGGTGCCGACATTTGTCGTGAGCAGGATCAACGTGTTCTTAAAGTCGATCGATCGTCCTTCGCCGTCTTCCATGACACCTTTGTCAAAGACCTGGAAGAACAGCTCGTGCACGTCGGGGTGCGCCTTTTCGACCTCGTCGAGCAGCACCACCGAGTAAGGTTTGCGACGCACGGCTTCGGTCAACACGCCGCCTTCGCCGTATCCGACGTATCCGGGCGGCGCGCCCTTGAGGGACGACACGGTGTGCGCCTCCTGGAACTCGCTCATATTGATCGTGATGAGATTGTGCTCGCCGCCGTAGAGGGCCTCGGCGAGCGCGAGCGCCGTCTCTGTCTTGCCGACACCCGAAGTACCGGCGAGCATAAAGACACCGACAGGGCGATTCGGATTGTCGAGGCCTGCGCGCGAGGTCTGAATGCGCTTGGCAATCATCTCCATCGCGTGATCCTGTCCGATCACACGCTCACCCAGCGTCGGAGCAAGATTCATCACAGTCTGCAATTCGCTACGCACCATGCGGCCGACCGGAATGCCGGTCCAGTCCGCGACCACGGCGGCGATCGCCTGTTGGTCGACGCTCGGCAGAATCATCGGCGACTCGCCTTGCAATTCGCTCAGGTGTGCCTGCAACGCCTTGAGTTCGGCAAGCAGCTCCGCGCGCTGCGACGGGTCCAGCCCCATGGGTGCGTCGCCACGGGGCTTGTCGCTGTCGGGCATGTCAGCGTCTTGCGCGTCGACACGACGCGCGACGACTTCGGGGGCATCTGCATCGGACAGATCGACGCCACGCGAACCGGTATCGAGGTGGGACGCAGCGTCGACTTCACGCGCCGCATCGACGGGCAGCGCCTCGCCTCGCAGACGAGCCCGCGATGCCAATATCTGGTCGACCAGCGCCTTTTCCTCGGCCCAGGCCCGCTCGAGTTCACGGCGCCGTTCATGCTGGGCTTCGAGCTCTACCGCGACCCGTGCCTCACGCGCCTCGACGTCGATGCCCACACTCTTCTCGCGCTGAATGATCGCCTGTTCCGTCTCGAGCGCCTCGATATGCTTGAGCGCATCGTCGATATGTGCCGGCACCGCATACTGGCTCACCGCAACCCGTGCACATGCGGTATCGAGCAGACTCACGGCCTTGTCGGGCAACTGGCGCGCAGGAATATACCGATGTGACAGCCTGACCGCGGCTTCGAGCGCTTCATCGAGAATCTGCACGCGATGATGCCGCTCCATGACGCTCGCCACGCCGCGCATCATCAGAATGCCTTTGTCCTCGCTCGGTTCATCGATTTGCACCGTCTGGAAACGGCGGGTAAGCGCGGGATCCTTTTCGATGTGCTTGCGGTATTCGGCCCATGTGGTGGCACCGATCGTGCGCAGATTGCCACGCGCAAGCGCCGGCTTGAGCAAATTCGCGGCGTCCCCCGTTCCAGCTGCGCCCCCCGCACCCACTAACGTGTGCGCCTCGTCGATAAACAGAATGATGGGCTTCTGCGACGCCTGAACCTCGTCAATGACCTGGCGCAGCCGGTTTTCGAATTCGCCCTTCATGCTTGCGCCGGCCTGAAGCAGACCGACGTCGAGCACGCGAACCTGCACGTCCTTGAGCGGCGGAGGCACATCGCCGCGTGCAATCCGCAGCGCAAAGCCCTCGACGACCGCCGTCTTGCCGACGCCCGCCTCGCCGACGAGCATCGGGTTGTTCTGGCGCCGCCGCATCAGGATGTCGATCACCTGGCGAATCTCCGTATCGCGCCCGACGATCGGATCGATGCGGCCTTCGCGCGCCTGGCTGGTCAGATCGACCGTGAATCGCTGGAGCGCCTGCTGCTTGCCCATCTGTGGCGGCGAGATGGCGTCGCTTGCCTCACCGGGGGTCGCACCGCCCGCATCGAAGCCGTCGCTGGCTTGCAAATGGACTTCAGGCGACTTTGCGACGATCTCGGCAAATGCATCCTCGAGTACATCGACGCGGACCTTGGCGAACTCCGGCGACAGCGCCTGCAAGGCATGGCGCAGATGGCGCGTACGCAACATGCCGACGACCAGATAGCCCGTGCGCACCTGCGACTCGCCGAACATCAACGACGCAAAGACCCAGCCCCGCTCGACCGCTTCCTCGATCTCGGCCGCGAAGTCCGAAATGCTCGTGCTGCCGCGCGGAAGCTGATCGAGTGCCGCTGTGATGTCGCGCGCAAGACGCGACGCATCGAGGCTGAAGTGACGCACGATCCGGTGCAGGTCGGAGTCCTGCAACTGAAGGATCTGATGAAACCAGTGCGCGACCTCGACGTTGGGGTTCCCGCGCAATTTGCAGAAGACGGTAGCGCTTTCGATGCTGCGGTACGCAAGCGAATTGAGCTTGCCAAATAGCGCGCCGCGATTGATCTCAGCCATGCTTGCGATCCTTTTGAGTCAATAAAGAGTGTTCATTGCACGGGCGTCAGCACGGCCTCGTCGGCATCGACCGGCCGCGGATATCGGCCCAGCCATGCGTTGAGTCCCATGCGCGCACCGCGACCCAGGTGCGAAAGGGGTACTTCCTCTCGCTTGAGCACGAGCTGGACGTCCCAGCCCTTTTCTTCGCCGGCGTAAAGCTTGACGGCCGCCGTGAGTTGCTTGAGGGCATCGCCGCCCGGCATAAAGCCGTTGAATTCGCTCTGCGTCAGCGGCCCGATGCGCAGACGAAAGCGCTGTTGCGCGCCCCGCGCATGCGCACCGAGCATCGCGTTGCTGCCGAGGTTGGCCATCGACGACCCCATGCGCAAATGCGCGTCCTCAGGCACCCGCATCCAGCCCACGACGAATTCGATGACACGCACGGCGACACCGAAGTAATGCTCGAGAAATCCCTCAAGGCCTTCGGCATTGCGCGCCTGCGGGACAAGGCGCCCCGCAAAGAAGCGCTTGTACTGATCCGGCAACGCATCGCGCGAGGCCAGGTGGGGTGTCGCCATGCCGATCAGCGCACCGATATACGTCCTGAAGCGATCCTGCTCCGGCCGATCCCATTGGACGGTCGGCTCGGCATCGGCCCATGCGCGATAGAACAGGCTCAGCATGCGATGGTGAAAGATGTCGGAGAACGCCACCATCGTCGGGTCGTGCGCATTGCGCTCCCGATCGATCGCGTGCTCCGTCACATGAAGCGGCATCGCGCCATTCGGACCGAACAGGCCGAGAAAGAGCCCGTACAGGCGACCTGGACCACCGTTCTCGCCGGGCTCGAAGCGATCGATATCGCGCGGTGCGAACTCGAGCGATGCGGCATGCGCGAAGCGAACCGGGTCTTCGACGGGCTTGGTCGAGTGGCCCAGTCGCGGGTGGTCGGGGTACGCGCATTCGAGCCGCCGCGCGGCTTCGAAAAACTCGAAGTCGTGAGGACGTTGCGCGAGCGCCTGCTCGAGCGCTACAGGATCGGGCGTTTGCCGAGCTGGGCGGGCCATCGAGCCACCTCGTTCCGTTCAAGCGTACGCAATACCGTCTCCGTGAAGGCGTTCAACGAGACGTAGCGCGCGAAGAAGTGTTGCAGTACGGACGCGAGCAGAAACGCGCTGCTTCCCTCAAACGCCGCGTCGGCGCAGGTCAGCGCGATCTCCAGGCCGCGACCATATGTAATCGGTCCGGGTACAGGCACTCGTCGGGTGACCGGCTGTGCCGCGACTCGTTTGATGCCTTCGATCTGCCTGCGTGCGCTCGCGTCGAATTCGTCGTGATAGAGCGTCAGCATTTCACGCAGCGCGGCAGCGCCCTGCTCGCCATCTTCGTCGAGCAGCGACAGGTAGTTAAGCTGCAGATGGCTGATGAGGCGCCACGCCGTCTCGCCCGTTGCGATCGACGCGCGGGGTCGCGTCGGACCCGCCACGCATCGAATCGACGCCACAGGGGCGTCCGTGTCGAGCGTGAAGTCGGTGTACGACTTTCCGACCGGCATATGCAGCGGCAGATCGCGATTCGTGCAGAGCAAGCGCAGGCCGATCTGACGCAATGAGGTCGCGTAGGGTGCGTCGTTCGCGTCGACGAGCGAGATAAAGGTCTCCGTGCCGATGTAGCTCGAACGCGCGCCGCGCTGCTTCTGCCGCGACGAGAGCAGACGCGGTTCGCGCCGCAAGGTATAGAACGCGGACTGCCCGCTGTGCCAGGTGCGCGCCGTATTCCCGTAGAACGGCAGGAATGTCTGCTCAGGCTCCTGTCGATCGCCAAAGCCCTGTACATCGATCACGCTATGCACTTCGAAGTCCATCGGCCGCGTGCGATCGCCGAGCACGTGATATTCGGTCTCGCCATGCGTGAGGTGAATACGGTCCGCGCGACGCTCGAACAGGTTGACTGCCGGTGCGCAGAACAGCCGGAAGTTGCGAACATCGATCGCGTTATGAAGTCGCGTCACGCTGCGATCGAGCCAGACCACCAGATCGAACGCCTGTGCGTTCGAACGCGACAGCATCGCCTGAAGGCCCGTGAACTCGGCAAACAGAAACCGCTCGGGGCACGCGAAATACTCCTGAAGCAAACGGTAACCGCTGAATGATCGATCGCCGTAAGGCAACATCGCCTGGTCTTCTTCAAAGCCGTAGGCACGCAATGCATCGGCAGGCCAGGTCTTTTCGACTACGGCCCCATCTTGATTGGCGGCGCGCGCGGTGTAGCCCGCGCCATTCGCCAGCAGTTGCTCGTAAATCAGCTTCGGCAAATCGTCGGCGCCCGCGAGGTAGATTGGCAAGCGATCCAGTGCAAGGCGATTCAACGGCATGCCGGCCAGCGTCTTGAAGCGCAGGCGCACGCCGGCTCGCACGGTGCGGCCCGCCGGGGGATTGAACCCCGCAGCGGCGAGCGCCGCGGGCGAGTCGATATATACGGCATCGGTGAGCTCCAGCGGCCACAGCGCCACCTCATGCGCGGTGCGGTATTCGCATGCGGTACGGTCGCCAAACTCGATCAGGCTGCGCAAGGGCGTATGCCGTGCAATGACATGCCCGTCGGGCGGCAAGTCTTCGGCCTGATCCGGATGGAACTGAACGACGGCCATCGACGGAATCGGCGCGAGATAGTGCGGGTAAATCATCTCCAGCAGGTGCTGCGTAAACACCGGGAATTGCGCGTCGAGCTTGAGCTGGACTCGCGCCGCGAGAAAGGCGAAGCCCTCGAGCAGCCGCTCGACATAGGGGTCCGCGCACTCGACGCCATCCATGCCGAGCCGGCCGGCGATCTTCGGGTACTCGTGCGCGAACTCGGCGCCCATTTCGCGCACATGCTGGAGTTCGCGGTTGTAGTAGCGCAGCAGTCGTGGATCCATCGTGCTTGTCGGTCTGATTAACCCGTGCGTTGTGAAACCCTGAACTCCCCTGTCTCGAGATCGACATCGGTGCTCAGGTACAGACTCAGTGGAATCGGTTGCGCCCACATCTGCGCCTCGATCCTGAAACTCAGCGAACGGCTGTCCATGCGCGTGTCGTCGATCGCCGCGGTCACTTGCACGGTCGATCCGATCAGCCGCGGCTCAAAGTCGAGCAGCGCCGTTCGGATCTGCGCCTGCAAGCCGCCTGCGTCGATCGTCGACAAGGCCATGCCGGCCAGATCGGGGATGCCATAGTTCAGTACGGAATTGCGGACCTGCGGCAGCCCCTCGAGGTCCTCTTCATTCCATGCCCGCGTGCAATTGAGCAGTGCCGCGATGTCCCGGGTCACCGACTCGCGCAGCTGCGCGCCCGTCACGACGCGTTCGACGCGCCGCTCGTCGCGCTTCGCCGGTTCGAGATCGGTCAGGCGATCGAACAGCGAAGGCTGCAGGCGTTCCTGCGGTGTCAGCTCGGCCATCGTGAACTCGAAGGGGGTGGATTCAAATCAGGTGACAGCGGGTGCCGAAGCGACGCCGCACCGCCACGAAGAATCGGAATACGGCGGCCACAGCGATAGCGACAGGGACGCGCAGAACGCGCCCCTCGCACGCGCAACACGTCGCTTACTGCTTCGCGACTTGCTGGATATCGAAGGTGAAGTCCTTCGTACCGCCGCTTGCCTTGCCTTCGTCGTCCTGCGGCTGGAACGAATACTTGAACTTGCCGAAATGCAGCGTGATGTTTTCCGTCAGGCGTTCATCGCCACCGCTGCCGCCCGTCGAGACCGACGTGATCAGAACCCCTTCGCTCAGCTCGATCGTCAGAAAGTCGGTCTGCTGGCCCGTCGCGTTCGTGACGTACAAGTAGGCGTTGTCGAGGCGTGCACCCGTGCAGACCGCATTGAGAATCGCGTTCGAGCAGCTGTCGACGTACTTGGTGATCGTGATGTCCTGAATGTTCGCCTTGCCGCCCGATGCGTAGCCCGCACCCGTGTGCAGGTTGCCGGTATTGCTCACGCCCCACGACCACGCGATGATCGGCACCTGGTTCTTGTGCTTGGAGTGGTTCGAAGCGCCCTGGATCGTCACCGCGCCGGAGCCGAATTTAAGATGCATGTCAAAAGCCATGAGGACCTCTAATCGTCAGATGATGAAGATGCTCGTCAATGCGACGAACGTTAGGAACCGAAGCGACGTGGCCTCGATAAACAGATTGAATCCGCGGCCCCGAAAGGCCTGTTGCATATGCTGCTTATTCGGCTTACGCCGCTTGTGCCGACGGCAGACGTGAAACCAGGCGCAACGACACCGTGAGCCCTTCGAGCTGGTAGTGCGGCTTGAGGAAGAACTTCGACGTGTAGTAGCCGGGGTTGCCTTCGACTTCCTCGACGACGACTTGCGCGGCCGCGAGCGGCTTGCGCGCCTTCGTTTCTTCGCTCGAGTTCACCGGGTCGCCATCGACGTAGTTCATGACCCAGTTCGACAGCCAGCTTTCCATCTGCTCGCGCGTGCTGAACGAGCCGATCTTGTCGCGCACGATGCACTTGAGGTAGTGAGCGAAGCGGCTGCAGGCGAACATATAAGGCAGACGAGCCGACAGATTCGAATTCGCGGTCGCCGACGGATCGTCGTATTCCTCGGGCTTCGCGACCGACTGCGCACCGATAAACGCGGCGATGTCGGAGTTCTTGCGATGCACGAGCGGCATCAGGCCCATCTTGTCGAGTTCGGCCGAGCGGCGATCGGTGATGGCGATCTCCGTCGGGCACTTCATATCGACGCCGCCGTCGTCGCTCGGGAAGGTATGGACCGGCAGATTTTCGACGGCGCCGCCCGATTCCACGCCGCGAATACGCGTGCACCAGCCGTATTGCTTGAACGAACGATTGATATTGACGGCCATCGAATAAGCGGCGTTTTGCCACGTGTATTTCGCCGACGTCGCGCCCTGGGTGTCTTCTTCGAAATCGAACTCTTCGACCGGATCCGTTTTCGCGCCGTAGGGCAGTCGCGCCAGCGTGCGCGGCATCGTCAGGGCCAGGTAGCGCGCATCATCGGACTCGCGCAGCGAACGCCAGCCCGCATAGTCCGGCGTCGTGAAGATCATCGACAGATCGCGCGGGTTCGCGAGTTCGTTCCAGTTCTCCATGCCAAGCAGGCCCGAATCGGCTGCGGCGAGAAACGGCGCGTGCGCAGCAGCGGCGATCTGCGAAATGCCTCGCAGCAGCTCGATGTCCTGCGGACTGTGATCGAAGTAGTAGTCACCGACCAGGCAGCCGTATGGCTCGCCGCCGAGCTGACCATATTCTTCCTCATAGATACGCTTGAACACCGGGCTCTGATCCCACGCGACGCCTTTGAAGCGCTTGAGATTTTTGGCCAGATCCTTCTTCGACACATTCATCACGCGGATCTTGAGCATCGGATCGGTTTCCGTGTTCGTCACGAGATGATGCAGGCCGCGCCAGGCGCCTTCTAGCTTCTGAAACTCCGCGTGATGCATGATGGCGTTCAGCTGCTCGCTGAGCTTGCGATCGATCTCCGCAATATAGGCGTTGATCGTCTGCGTGAGGTCGTCGGACACGACGCGCGAGTCCGTCAGCACCTGCTCGGCAAGCGTGCGCACGGCGGCTTCGACTTCTTCCTTCGCGCGCTCGTTCTTGGGCTTGAAGGCCTTGTTGAGCAGGGCCGCGAAGTCATTGTCTTCAGCGATGGCGGCCTGCCCGCCCTGTTCGCCGCGTTCGACTTGGTTCTGGCTTTCCATGGTCCCTCTTACTCCTTGACAGATGAGCTATCGTCGGCGTCCGAGCCCTGAGGCACGGCCTTGGGTGCAGCGGTCAGCGACTGCAGTAGTGCCGGGTCCTTGATCGCTTGAGCGATGAGTTTTTCCGCGCCACTCTTGCCGTCGAGATACGTGCCGAGATTGGCAAGCTGCGTACGCGCCTCAAGCAACTTCGCGAGCGCGTCGACCTTGCGTGCGACAGCGGCCGGGGAGAAGTCGTCCATGCCCTCGAATTCGATATCGACCTCGAGGTTGCCCTCGCCGGTCAGCGTGTTCGGCACGGTGAAGTTCACGCGGGGCTTCATCGATTGCATGCGACTGTCGAAGTTGTCGACGTCGACCTCGAGTGCCTTGCGCTCCTCGATCGGAGGGAGCTCGCCTGCATTGGCGCCCGACAGATCCGACATCACGCCCATCACGAACGGGATCTGAATCTTTTTCTGCGCGCCATACAGTTCGACGTCGTATTCAATTTGCACACGCGGCGCCCGATTGCGCGCGATGAATTTCTGACTGCTCTGCTTGGTGGCCATGCGCTGGCTCCTTTGGGAGGCATAGGGTTGCGGGATGTCGAAGAGCGACGTGCCCAAATCTGCACCGCGCCCGTCGAGCACTGCGGATCGCTTCAAAGCGTGTCGTGTCTTCATGCCTTCAGAACAGCGCAGCTTCGAGAACTATTCCATCGGATTCGAATGCTTTGTGTCCGGCGCCGTGTCACGCCTTGAATGCATCTGCAGTGGTCTGCGCACCAGAGAACATTCGGAGTGCGGCGGATATTCCATCGGTGTCGCTCCATGCGTGAATGGCATCGGGCAGGGAGACGATTCGGAGCGCACGGGGAAGTCGCCCGGTGCCGGCCATGAAAAAGCGATCAGCCCGGGCGCGTACATCAGCCGCCTCGGCATGCCGGACATCTCTGTGGAATAAACCCTGGGGGCCGCGTGTTCTGGCGTTACCTGCGTTCGGAATGGAACGCGCCCTGCCAGGACGAACCCCGACATGACACGCACCCCGAAACGCCCCTTAGCGGGCCAGCCCCTCGGTATTCCGCAAGCATCGGCATCGCTTCGCCGATCGTTGGGAGTGTTGTGCTGTGTCGGCTCAATGGGCCTGCCAGTCATTGCACATGCAGCAGCGTGGACATTGGTCCATGTCGACGCGCCCGTGACGGTCATTCATGACAACGCGCGATACCAGACAGGCGCCGGGCAACGTCTCGCACTCAACGATATCGTCGAGACGCCGGCCCACGGTGCCGCGCAGCTTCAAGACGACGAGACGGGGAATCGCGTGGCGCTGGCCGCGAATACGCGCGTGCTGCTGATGCACGACGCACATATTGCGTTGCTCAACGGGTGGCTCAAGGCGACGCATGCCTGTGCAGGCGCGACGCATTGTCTTGCCGGTTCGATCGATACCGCACAGCTTCGCATCAATCTTTCTGATGCCAGCACGGTCGTCGTTGCAGCCGCGCCGCCAGACTATCGCGAAGTCGACGCCGTCTTCAGCGAGAGCGGAATGGCCAGCATCACGGCCTCCGCGAACGCGGCGAAACCACCCGCGCCGCTGAAGCTCAATGCCCCACAGTTTGCGTTGCAAGCGGTTCAAGGCCCGTCGACGCGAAATGAATCGATGACCATCGGATCGAATGCCGATGGGCGCTCGACCCAAGGTTCTGCGTCCACGCAAATGTCGCCGACCTCGCCCGCACCCGCGACATCGGCGTCGACTGCGGTCGCGCCAGCACCTTCGGGCCTTGCCGTATCGAACCGTCCCGACCCGACGTTTATTGCCGCGATGCCCGTAGCGTTCCGCGATGCGTTGCCCGTTCTTTCATCACCGGGCCCGATACGCATGACACCTCCGAGCGACGCTCGCCCTGTCACCTATGACGACGTCTCGGACTGGCTGACGAGCACGCTCCCTGCGCGTCGCGATCCTACGTCGCGATTCGTGGACCGATTTCGCAAGCGTCTCAGCGATGCATCGTTCCGTCGCGACGTCACGGTGCATCTGCACGACCTGCCCGAGTGGCATGACCTGATCTACCCGCCACCGCCACCTCCGCCGCGCGTGATACCGCGCGCTTTGAATAACGCGTCGACGAACGTTTCATCCTTTGCTTACCCTGTCACTCCGTTCCGGCCATGAAACTCACGCTCGCCATCAAATTCAATCTCGTGTTCATCACGATCTTCGCGATCGGACTCGTCGCGGCGGGCATCGTGGCGGACCGCGTGCTGCAGGAGCAGGCGTTGGCCGAGACACGTCACGATGCCGACGTGCTGATCAGCGCCGCCGGCGCGATGCAGAACTACACGGCGCAACACATCACCCCGCTGCTTTCGAATCAGATCAAATACTCGTTCGTCCCCGAGTCGGTCCCGGCGTTTTCAGCGATCGAAATGCTTCAGACGTTGCAGAGCGCGTTTCCGAACTTCTCGTATCGATCGACGATGGTCAATCCGACCAATCCGCGCGATCGGCCCAGCGACTGGGAAGCCGAGGTCATCGCACACTTGCACGATCACCCTGAACTCAAGGAAATCACGGGCCAGCGTCGCACGCCGGGCGGCGATCACGTGCTCTTTCTGGCCAGACCAAGCCGCATCACGGACTCAAGCTGCATGCAATGTCACAGCACGCCGTCGAATGCCCCGAGCACAATGATCGACAAGTACGGTCCGGCGAATGGCTTCGGATGGACGATGAACGAAGTGATCGGGGCGGAATTCGTTTCAGTGCCGGCGTCGGAGCCGATTGCGCGCAGCCGTGCGGTCTGGCGCAGCTTCATGATCGCGCTGAGCATCGTGTTTGCCGTCGTGCTGATCGTGCTCAATGTCATGGTGCACTTGCTGGTCACGCGCCGGTTGCAGGCCTTGTCGCGTGCCGCGGACGAGGTAAGCCTCGGCAAGCTCGACGGCGCGGCGCTTCCCACACGTGGCGGTGACGAGGTCGCTTCGCTCGCGGTGTCGTTCAATCGCCTTCGTACAAGTCTTGTCACGGCGTTCGACATCCTTGACGAAGACCGGGAGGCGGCTACGGTCGTCGATCCGTTGACCCCTTGATGCCTCGATTGTCTGTCGCATTGAGCCCGATGCTTTTGATGCCTTGATGCCTTGATGCCTTGATGCCTTGATGCCTTGATGCCCTGATGCCCTGATGCCCTGATGCCCTGATGCCCTGATGCCCTGATGCCCTGATGCCCTGATGCCCTGATGCCCTGATGCCCTGATGCCCTGATGCCCTGATGCCCTGATGTTGAATTATTGTGTCGCCCTCATGCCATGACCAAGCCACCTTCGTCCACGCCGCAGGAAATCGGCCGCTACCGCGTCGAGCGCGTGCTCGGTCGCGGGGCGATGGGCTCGGTTTATCTGGCGACGGACCCGTTGATCCAGCGCCGTGTCGCGCTCAAGACGATACGCGCGGACTTGCTGCAGGAGAGCACGAACGACGACGGACTCTCGAGCGCCGAGTGGTCCGCACGCTTCATCAACGAAGCGCGCGCGGCAGGGCGTCTCGTTCATCCGCATATCGTTGCCGTGTTCGACTACGGCGAGGCAGACGGCACCGCCTATATCGCGCTCGAATATGTCGACGGCGGAAATCTTGCCGAGCGACTCGCGATACAGGCAGGACAGCATGTGCAGACGCCGCTGCTCGAAGCGTTGGTATGGTTCGCACAGCTGCTCGACGCCCTGGCCTATGCGCACGATCTTGGTGTCGTTCATCGGGACATCAAGCCCGCCAATCTGCTGATCGGCGCACGCGGTGAATGCAAGGTCGCGGACTTCGGCATCGCACAGCTCGATACGGGACGTCTGACGGCAGTCGGCATGATGATCGGCACGCCGAGCTACATGTCGCCGGAGCAATACAGCGGGCACGAGGTCGATGCACGCAGCGATCTCTTCTCCGCCGGTGTCGTGCTCTACGAAATGGTGACCGGGCATTGCCCGTTTGCTGGCAACGCGGCCGCGGTGATGCGGCAAGTGCTCGATTCCGTCCCGGCCGCCGCGTCGACACTCGTGCCGACGTTGCCTCACGCGCTCGATGCAATGCTCGGGAAGGCACTCGCCAAACGTCCTGACGACCGCTACGCCTCGGCGCAGGCGTGGCGCGCCGAAGTACTCGATCTCGTCGATGTTTTGTCGGGGCGTAGCGGCGGCGCAAGCGCACACAGCGCGCCGCAGGCCAATCGTGGGAATGTCGCCGCCAGACCCGGGACTGCGGGACTGGCGCGATCGGCAATGTCACCGGCGTATGAAGCGCGGCCGGGTGCGCAGTCGCCGCAAGGTCTGACGCCGCCGAATTCCGCATTCGATGTGGTCAGAAAGCCTTCTGCGTTTTCGGAAGCCATGTTGGCCGATCTTGAACGGCGTCTCGCGAGCCACGTGGGTCCGGTGGCATCGCTGCTCGTCAAACGCGCCGTCGCGCGGTCGACCGACACACGCGCGTTGGCCGCACAACTTGCACGCCACGCGCCCGATGAGGCCGCACGCCGGGAGATCGACGCCACCCTCGCGCGTTACGAGGCGCCTTCCCGCGCATCGGCATCGGCATCGGCGTCTCGCTTGCTATCCACAGGCAAGGCCGATGTAGCCGGGTCAATCCCATCCTTAACGAACGGAAGCGGACATGCGCGCGGGAATGCAGGCGGAAGTGCGAACGCGCACGCCCCCGTCCTCGACAACGATCTCGTCAAGGCGGCCGCGCGGCTACTGGCCTCACACATCGGACCTGTCGCAAGCATCGTCGCTCGGCGCGCGACGCAAGGCGCGGACACCGAGACCTTCTTCAATCGACTCGCGGATGCCGTGCCGGGCACGGCCGACAAGACGGCACTGCTCGTCGATCTTCGCAAGCTCAGGCGTTAGCGGAGGATTAGCGAATCAGGCGGGCTGAGCCATCCGTGTTGTCGAGCGCCGAGCGCCCGGCTCGCCATGCGTGCCGCGTCCGATCGGCCGCTGAACCTGGGACGCACCCGCGGTTTCGTGCGCCAGCTTGAACAACGACACGGCGTCGAGCAGCGCCCGCGCCTGATCCTCGAGCGATTGCGCTGCCGCGCTGGCCTGCTCGACGAGGGCCGCGTTCTGCTGCGTGACCTCGTCCATCTGGGTCACCGCTTGCGAGACCTGATCAATTCCGTGGCTCTGCTCGACGGTGGCGGCAGCAATCTCCTGGATCACGTCGGTCACGTTCTTGACCGAACCCAGAATATCTTTCATTGACGTGCCCGCCTCGGCCACCATGGTGGACCCCGCTTCCACACGCGCGACCGATTGCTCGATCAACAGCTTGATTTCCTTCGCGGCACTCGACGAACGTTGAGCGAGACTGCGCACTTCCGACGCGACCACTGCAAAACCACGCCCCTGTTCACCCGCTCGCGCAGCTTCGACAGCAGCGTTCAGCGCCAGGATATTGGTCTGGAATGCGATCCCTTCAATGATGCTGATGATGTCGTTGATCTTGCCGGAGCTGTCGTTGATCTCGTTCATCATGCCCACGACGCGCTGCACGACACTGCTGCCGTTTTCGGCGGCGGCGAATGCCTTCTTCGAAAGACGTTCGGCTTCACCCGCGTTCTCGGTGTTCTTGTGGACCGTGCTGCTCAGCTCTTCCATGCTGGCCGCGGTCTGTTCGAGCGATGCGGCCTGCTCTTCCGTGCGTGCCGACAGGTCCAGATTGCCTGCCGCCACTTCACGCGTTGCGTGGCCGATCACCTCGCTGCCAGCGCGAACGGCCTCGACGGTCTTCACCAGGCTTTCGCGCATCTTGGCAAGCCCGGTCATCATCTGGCCCATCTCGTCACGCGAATGCGCATCGACACGATGTGTGAGATCGCCGTCCGCAATACGCTCGAAATGCTCGAGCGCGGCAGCCAGCGGACCGCCAATCGCGCGGCGCAGGTTGTTCCAGGCAAACAAGGCAGACAGCACGCCGACACCGATCGCGATCAGGACGATCAGGCGAAAGCGCGAGAACGACTCCTGGTGCGAGTCATAGGTCTGCTTCGCACCCTCGAAGGTCGCCTTCTTGAGCTTTTCGTTGCTGGCCGTGAACGCCGCGTAGTAGTCGTTGTTCTCGAGCGCGGCACGCATGATCGCCTTCGGATCGCCGCCCTTGATGGCATCCGCGAACTTATCGAGTCCTTCCGAGAAAGCGTGTCGCTTGCTCTCGGTTTCTTGCGCCAGACGATCCTGCTCTGCGTCTCGCGACAGTGCCATGTAGTGCGACCAGATTCCCGAAGCCTGATCCGCGAAACCCTTGGACTTCTTGATGATGGCGTCGAGATCCGGTGCCGCCGGATCCAGAGCGGCGCGCAACAAGGCGGCGCGTTGACGCGCCATGACGATCTCGACTTCGCTGATATAGGTCACGCTCGGTAGCGCGTTGCTATACGTTTCGCGGTTGGCGTCGTTGCTGCTCGTCATGCCGAATAGCCCCAGCACGCCGACCAATACCAGAAGAGAGGCAAGCAATGCCATCGCCATGGCGAGGCGGGTCTTGATTGAAACTGTCATGAGGCTTCCTGAAAGCTATCCGAATCGTGTTCCGGGCGACCAGCGTCGAAATTCGACGTCAATCACCTTCGATTACGGCATTGAAAGCCATGACTTTAGGAAAACAGATTATTCAACGAGCGCATAAATGTGAACTGACGCAGCTGTCATTCATCTATGAATCGCCTTGCCGGATCGCAGCACGTCGGAGGGAAGTCTCAACGTCGCCCAACCCTTCCAAAACGCGATCTCAGCTGAACCTTATCGAGTGGGCACACGCCCGGACTCGATCAGCTCGCGTGCCGCGCCAAAGGCTTGATCTTCGGACGCGGTTGTTGTTGCGCCTGCCACAAGTCCCACTGTGCCTGCATCGTGATCCACATTTCAGCGGAGGTACCCAGCCATGCCGAAAGCCTCAGCGCGAGATTCGCGGACACGCCCGATTTCCCGTTCAGCACGTTGGATAGCGTGACACGGTTGATCTGTAGTGCTTCAGCGGCTTGCCCAACGGTCATGTCCTCGGGAATCCACTCGCGCAGCACTTCGCCAGGGTGCGCCGGATTGTGCATCGTCATCATCTTTGCTTTCCTCAGTGATAGTCCTGGTAGTCGACCAGGATCGCGTCTACACCTTCAAACCGGAAGGTCAGTCGCCAGTTTCCGTTGACCGCGATGGACCAGTGCCCCTGGAGATCAGTCTCCAGGCGGTGCAACCGCCACCCCGGAGCGTTCATGTCTTCCGGCCTCGTCGCTGCATCGAGTGCAGTGAGTTGAAGACGAAGTCGACCAGCGTGGTGCGCCTGGATACCTGCCTTCGTGCCTTTCAAGTAAAAACGTTCGAGGCCCTTGTGCCGGAAAGACTTAATCATGGCGAAGTGTAGCCTGTTGCGCTACAGGCTTCAATAGAAATGTTTAGCGACCGCCGATGTTTGCGCATTGATCGACGAGGCCCAATTTGAATCCCCACGTATCTGGCGGCGCGCCAGACACATTGGGATACACATCGTCGCGTCAGCTTGGCTATAACGGCTACACACATCTCGCTCATTTTTCGGAGACACCATGTCCGACCTTTGGCGCCTGCAGGCCAGCGAACTGGCCAGGCTGATTCAGAAACGCAAAGTCTCCGCTCGCGAAGCGGCCCAATCCGCCCTCGGCCGACTCGAGGCGGTCAACCCGATCATTCACGCGATCGTCGAATATCGACCCGATGAAGTGCTCGCGCGCGCGGACGACATCGATCGCGCGCTCGCTCGCGGCGAGGTCGTCGGGCCGCTCGCGGGCGTGCCGGTGACCGTGAAGATCAATATCGATCAGGCGGGCTTTGCAACGACCAATGGCACGAAGCTTCAGAAGGATCTGATCGCCAAGGTCAGCAGCCCCGCGGTCAGCAATCTCGAAAAGGCTGGCGCCGTGCTGCTGGGCCGCTCGAATTCCCCGACGTTTGCCTTACGCTGGTTCACCTCGAACTCGTTGCACGGCAAGACCATCAACCCTCGCAATTCGTCACTCACCCCCGGTGGCTCGTCGGGCGGCGGTGCGGCCGCAGTGACGGCCGGCATCGGGCATGTGGCGCTCGGCACCGACATCGGTGGCTCGGTTCGTTACCCCGCCTATGCGTGCGGCGTGCACGGCCTGCGTCCTTCGTTCGGTCGCGTGCCGGCCTTCAATGCGTCGTCTCCCGAGCGTGCAATTGGCGCGCAGCTGATGTCCGCCGCAGGCCCGATGGCGCGCTCGATCGACGATCTGGGCCTCTCGCTGGCGGCGCTCGCTGCGCCAGACTTGAGAGACCCGTGGCATGTGGCAATGCCGCTGATCGGCGCGGACGTGCCGCTGCGTGCCGCGTTGTGCTTGCGGCCCGGCGGCATGGCGATCACGCCTGAGGTGGAACGCGGCTTGATCGATGCCGCGCGCCGCCTGACTGACGCTGGATGGACTGTCGAAACCATCGACGACACACCGCCGATGGTCGAGGCCGGCCAGTTGCAGGAACGCCTGTGGCTGGGCGACGGTTTCGATGCACTCGCGCAGGCCGTCGCACAGGATGGCGACCCCGGTGCCGCCGCAGTCATCGCTGCCGTACGCGCCAAAGTCGAGAGCATGCCGCCGGACGTGGTCAAGACGTCCCTCGTGCGCCGCACCACGATCACGCGCCAATGGCGTGAGTTCCTCTCGCAGTACGCCGTGCTGCTTGTGCCGGTCTCTTCCGAAACCCCGTTCCCCGATGATCTGGATCGCCAGGGTCAGGCGGGCTTCGATCGCGTCTGGGACGCGCAGCTCACGATGCGTGCGTTGCCAGCGATGGGGCTGCCGGCGTTGGCCATGACGACGGACATCGTCGATGGCGCACCCATCGGCGTGCAAATCGTCGCGGCGCACTTTCGCGAGGACCTGTGCCTGCGTGCCGCCAAGGCGATCGAGGAGCGAGGCGTTCCGGCCTCGCCGGTGGATCCGGTCGCTTAGGCGGGCGCTGCATCATCACCGTCGTCGGGTGATATCGCCACCCTTCGACGGCCCCCACGCCTACGTCCCGTAAGCAAACAGACAGACGATCGCCGCTTGAGCGCAGATGCGCCCAAGCGGGCGTTCGTGCGCGCACCGCTGCCTGTGCCTGTGCCTGTGCCTGTGCCTGTGCCTGTGTTTGTGTTTGTGTCGTCCTCGTTCCTGCATGTCTTCGCATCATCGGTCGTTTGACCGATACCCGTCAGACGGGCCTCCTGCGACGATTCGTTCCGCGTTCAACGATTCACAACCTACTCATCGCTCTGTCACAAAGGACCCAAATCATGCGCTCGATGCTTACCAAAATCGCTGCTTCCGCCATGCTCGTCGGTGGTCTCTTCACGCTTCAGGCTTCACACGCCGAAACGCAGCCGCAGGACCTCAAGGGCAAGACCGTCGTGCTCGTGCACGGCGCATTCGCCGACGGTTCGAGCTGGGAGAAGGTCATCCCGCTGCTCGAAGCGCGTGGCCTGCATGTTGTCGCCGTTCAGAACCCGCTGAGCTCGCTGGCTGATGACGCTGCTGCCACCAAGCGCGCCATCGACGCGCAGACGGGCCCGGTCGTGCTCGTCGGCCATTCGTGGGGCGGTGTGGTGATCAGCCAGGCCGGCAACGACGATAAGGTCAAGGCACTCGTCTACGTGGCTGCGTTCGCACCGGACAGCGGCCAATCGATCAGCGACAAGCTCAAGGGTCTGCCGGCGCCGGTGTGGGCAGGTGAGCTCCAGAAGGACTCGGGCAACTTCCTGACGCTCTCGGAAAAGGGCATCGACGAAGACTTCGCACAGGATCTGACACCGGCACAGAAACACATCGTGTACGCAACGCAAGGCCCGTGGATCGCGAGCGCGATCGATGAGAAGGTCACCGATGCAGCTTGGGAACACAAGCCGTCGTACTTTGTGGTCGCCGACAAGGACCGCATGATTCCCCCGGCACTGCAGAACGCGATGGCCGAGCACATCAAGGCGACGGTGACGCATGCGAATTCGAGCCACGTCGCGATGGTCAGCCAGCCGAAGGTGGTCGCTGACGCGATCATCGCAGCAGCACGCAGCGCGCAATAAGTCTCGACCCACGCCCCGGTCTGCAGCACGTAGCCCGGGGCGTCCGACATGCAGGCGCTGGCCCAGGTTCTGGCCCAGGTTCTGGCCTAGGTTCTGGCTATTAACATCAGCGACCGAACCGCATGCCCACCGCTATCCCCTGGTGGCTTCGGCACGACGCCAAAGGCATCGTGACTTCGCATCGGCCGCCACAAGCGAACCGATGCGAAGTCGTTTTTCAGGGTACCAAAAGCAATTTACCCGTCGTAGCACGTCGTTCCATATCGGCATGTGCCTGAGCGGCATCAGCGAGGCTGTATTCGCCACCGATATGCACGTTGAGACTCCCCTTCGCGATCATGTCGAACAGCTCAGCGGTACGCGATCGAAGCCGTTGTGTCGTGTAGATGTGATCGAAGAACACGGCGTAGCCGAGCTTGATGCTCTTCGGCAGGCTCATGATGTCGATCGGACCCGGGCCGCCGAGGACCGGACCATACCAGCAGAACGTACCCGACCGGCGCAGCGAATCGACCGACCCTTTGAAGGTCGTCGGCCCGGAGCCGTCGTACACGACATGCACCCCCTCTCCGCCAGATAGTCGAATGACCTCCTCCGCAAAGGTCCCTTCAGTATCGACGACCACGTGGTCCGCACCCGCAGCCTTCGCAATATCGACTTTGTCTGGTGATGAAACGCGGCCGATCACGTGACCGCCCCGGTGCTTGATGATCTGCGTGAGCAGCAATCCGAGGCCGCCCGCCGCCGCATGCACGAGCGCGATATCGCCAGAACGTACCGCGTAAAAGTCGGTCGCGAAGTGGCTTGCCGTCAGCCCTTGCATCATGACCGCCGCGGCCGTGCGATCGTCAATCTCGTCGGGGACCGGCACCAACGCGCTCGCGGGGGCGAGTACTCGCTGTGCGTAGCTGCCGGGTACGTAGACCCACGCAACACGTTGTCCGACACTCAGGCTCTCGACGCCTTCGCCAAGCGCAATCACACGCCCCGATCCTTCGACGCCGAGTGTCTTCGGGTCAGGATCCGTCTTCCACGCCATGCCCTGCCGCACGCCGATATCCATGAAATTGACGCCTGCACAAGCGACTTCGACCACCGCCTGACCCGGTCCGGGCACTGGCTCCGGTCGATCGACGTAGTCGAGCACTTCATGCCCGCCCGAGCGCTGCATCACAATGACTTTCACGACTTCGCTCCTTGATTCTGTGTTTCGTGGCTCGATCGTTATTGATCGATCAGTCCATAACTAGTTTAAAAAAAGGCGGCCTTGATTCAGGCCGCGCCACCGTTCGCCTCACTCGATCCCTCAGCGACTCCGGATCCTGTCGATCGCAAACCTCGCGATCGAGCGCAAGGTTTTCGCATCCAGACCACCCCGCGCATTCAATTGCAGACCTTGCATCGCGGTCAGAACGAACATCGCAGTCGCTTGCGCGTCGAGCGACGCATCAATTTCTCCGAGTTGCTGACCTTCCCGAATCCGCTCGACGACGGGTGCGAGCAGTACGCCACTCATCTTCGCGCGCATCGAAGCCAGGTCTTCATCATCCGCACCATGCTCGCAGACGGAATTGACGCCCATACAACCCAGGGTGCGTTCCCTTTCGTCGCGCGCGATCACACCGAGCAACATGGATTCGAGCCCGGCAACGGGCGTCGATGCGGCCTTGAGCCGTCGTACATGTCCGCTGACGCTTTCCTGCTGATATCGGTCTAACGCTTCAAGATAGAGTTCACGCTTGCTGCCGAACGTGTTGTATAAGCTTTGCCGACCGATGTTCATGGCAGCCAGCAGGTCGTCCGTCGAGGTTGCGGCGAAGCCTTTCTGCCAGAACACGCGCATCGCGTTGTTCAACGCTTCGTCGCGATCGAATTCTCGGGGTCGTGTCATGGAGTGAGCATCGCCAGTTATGGAACGTTTAGTCAATTATACACAACGGGCCGCGAAAGCTGGCGCGAGAGTCTGCACGTGGACACGTTGAGCGCGCCATATATCGCCGCCGCACCGGGCGTTGTGCCCGCCGGCCGGGTGCAGACCAGCGTCGAGCCATGCGCGTGTCCTCCCCGCCGCGATGGCCCTGAAGGTCGATTCATCCATAACCGGAATAAGGCCCATCCCGGTAGACGGCTATCTGAAGCGGCCTCCGATCTCTACATTTCACCTCAATGCTTGACGTGAACGCTGTCACAGCTGCGAGGGATGTAACCGCTGCCGCAGCGACGCGGACCATCGGGACAAACGGGATTCGCGAAACGACCGAAGCGACCCGAAGGTGGCGCACGGCGCGCAAGCGTCGTGCGCCAACCCGTTCGGTCAAAAGGGGCAAGTCATCATGCAAGTCGATCGGCATTTCCGGAACACCGACCCGGACACATTGGCGGAAATCGCCGGGGCTGCAGCAGCGGCCGCGGTACCGCGTGCATTGCGTGCAGGCGACCATGCCCCGCTCTTCACCCTGTTCGACAAGCGCGGGGTCAAGGTCTCGCTCAGTGCGCTGATGGCCTCCGGGCCCATCGTACTGACCTTTTTGCGCGGCGACTGGTGCACTTTCGGAGACTCGCAACTTGCGGAATTCCAGTCGTTCCATGCCCGCATCGCTGAGCTCGGCGCGGCCGCAATGACGATTGCCCCGCCAAGCCGGCCGGGGCAGGACGCACCCGCCGGCGAGCTCCGGCAAGACCAGCGCGATGCGCCGGGCAACGCTGCAGTCCCCGAGGAACAAGGCCCGTGCGACGCACGCGACCGGCCCGATTCGCAATGTCTTCCGGAACTCGTCGATGTGAATATGCGGGTCGCACGTGCCTTCGGGCTCGCGTTCGAGCTGCCCGAGCCGCTGCGCGGCGCCTATCTCGACCTCGGGTACGTACCACCCAGGACGAAGGCTGGAAGCTTCCTGGTGCCTATCCCGGCTACCTACCTCATCGATCAGGATGGCGTCGTCGTCCTCGCCTATGTCGACGTCGATTACCGTAATGGCATGGACTTCGGATCATTGCTTTCGGGGTTGCAGGCGCTACGCGCGCGTTCAGTCGCCGCGCGTCGTGCGGCGACGCTGGCGACAATCGAGCCGCGCGGATAGGGGTCGGCCACCCGTGCAGCCCCCCCTCGAGACGGGGAGGCGCGACGCAGGCCGACGAGCGGCGGAAAGGCCGGGCGACAGGTGGGGCGAGAGGCAGGGAGGTTCAGGAGCGGTCGAGAAGCGTGTCGAGAAGCGGCTTGCAACGCCAGCCGCTCACGCCGTCTTTGACAACCGCAGCTCGCTGCGTCGCTCGAGGCCGAACTCGGGGGCGAGACATTCTTCGACGTACGAGGCGAACAGACGAGCCTTTGTACTCGCCAGTCGTCCTGTCGGGTAGACCGCTGCAAGCGGGACGGGAGGCAGCGCCCAGTCGTCGAGGACGGATACCGCTACGCCGGATTTGAGCTCAGGTGAGAACGCCCATTCCGACGCGACAGCGAGGCCCATACCGGCCAGCACCGCGGCCCGGAGTCCTTCGGTCGCCGAGATCTTCACACTCCCCTGCAATCGCAACGAAACGTCGACCGTGTCCTTGCGGAACGTCCAGTCTTCACCACCGCCAATATCCCGCGTATAGATGATGGCCCGATGGGAAAGGAGATCGGCAGGGGTCTTCGGCATGCCATGGCGTTTGACATAGTCGGGCGTAGCGACCACGAGGCGACGCGCCTCGCCAATGCGACGGGCGGTCATGTTCGAGTCGGCCAGTTGGCCCATCCGCAACGCCAGGTCGATCCCTTCGTTGACGAGGTCGATGTTGCGATCGTCGAGCACGAGATCAAGTTCGAGATCGGGATGGCGTTCGAGAAATTCGGGCAGACGCGGCACGATATGCAGCCGCGCGAAGCACACTGCGGCGGACACGCGGAGTTTGCCCTTGAGGTCAGAAGCGGTGCCACGAGCGGCGCGCACGGCCTCATCGGCCTCTTCGACGGCGCGCAGGGCCCGTTGATAAAAGCCTCGCCCGGCCTCGGTCGTCGTCAGCGCGCGCGTGGACCTCAGGAGCAATTTGACGCCCAGCCATTCCTCGAGCTGAGCGATGGCTTTCGATACGGCCGGTTGGCCCATATCGAAGTGGCGTGCTGCGGCAGAGAAGGAACCCGTGTCGACGACACGGATAAAGATTTCGATCGCCGACAAGCGGTCCATGGCTGCTCTCCAAGCGCGCAATGTACTGCGGTACCGGATATAGCTTCGAATCCAGCCGGAAACCGCAGTGTAACCGCCTTCGAGTCACACGCGCGGACCTGCCCGCGCGCCACCTGGACTGACGGCGCCGCGCGTGCGGCGCCTCTTCGACCGAGTGCCTGTGGCTTTACTGCTGACCCAGCAGCTTCATGACCTGCTGCGGGATCTGGTTGGCCTGAGCCACCATCGCCGTGCCGGCTTGCTGGAGCACTTGTGCGCGCGACAGATGCGACGCTTCGAGCGCGTAGTCCGCATCCTGAATCGACGATTGCGAGCTTTGTGCGTTCTGCGTCGACGTCTGCAGTTCCGTGATCGTCGACGAGAAGCGGTTCTGAACAGCGCCCAGCGTACCCTGCAGGGCGTCGACCTGTTCGAGTGCCGAGTCGACCGAGTCGATCGTCTTCTGGGCAGCGTCCACCGTCAGCACGTTCGCCTCGGAGAGGTTCGTGATGTTGTCCGTCTCGGTGTAGATCGACGTGCCCGCGCCTTGCAGGCCCGCATCCGTAATACCCGAGAACGTCAGGCCGGCGCCGTTGAACGACTCGAGGTGCAGGTGACCGCTCGAATCAGCCGAAGCCTGCACGTTCATCACGTGTGCGGCGTTGATCGCGTCAGCGAGGTCCGATGCGTTCCAGTTCGGGCCGGTCGTCACGACCGTGCCGTTGATCGTCACGCTTGCCGTCGCCGTACCGCCCAGCGAAGCGGCCGAGCCGACTGCCACGCCGTTTGCCGTCAGACCGCTCGAGCCGCCCGACATGTTCTGCACTGCCGTACCCGACAGGTGGATCTGCTGGCTCGACGCGAGCGTCAGCGTGCCGTACAAGGTCGTCGGGGTCGAGCCGATCGTCGCGCCCGCGCCGTCTGTCAGCGCGCCGGAGCCTGCCGAGTCCGTCAGCGAGATATTGCGGCCATCCGCAGCCGTCAGTTCGAGGGTGCCGTCAGCGTTACGCGAAGCCGTGACACCGGTTTGCGACGATTGCGCGTTGATCGAGTTGACCATGTCGCCAACCGAAATGGCGCCCGCGCCTGCGCTGTAGACCTGCACGCCGTTCACGCTGAACGTCGTGGTCGTCGAAGCCGTTGCCGCGACCGTCACGTTCTGGCTGTTGGTCGCCTGGACGCTGAGGCCGTTGATGTCGGCGTTGTTGATGGCTGCCGCTGCTGCGTACGCGCTGTCGGGGGTTTGACCGTTTTCCGGGCCTTGCTGAGCCGTGCCGATCGCGTAGGTCTGACCCGTGCCGAGCTGAATGGCCAGGGCGCCGGTTGCGAGGTTGTAGCCTGCGCCGGAAGACAGTTCTAGCGGCACCGAGCTCGTTTGACCGATTTGCGAGGTCTTGACGCTTTGCGACAGGTCAACATTGATCGTCTGACCGGCGTCCGCGCCGACTTGGAACGTGGCTTCGCCGAACGTGCCGTCAAGCAGGTTCTGGCCGTTGTACTGCGTCTGCGAGGCGATGCGGTTGATTTCCGACAGGCGCTGCTGAACTTCCTGGTTCATCGACGCGCGGTCGCTCGGCGAGTACGTCGAGTTCGACGCCTGCACGGCGAGCTCGCGAATACGCTGCAGGTCCGACGTAATTTGCGCAAGCGCCGAGCCGGCCGTTTGCGTCAGCGAGATGCCGGTCGTCGCGTTTTGCTGAGCCGCCGTCAGGCCGCCGATTTCAGCACTCATGCGATCCGAGATCGCCATGCCGGCCGCGTCGTCGGCCGCGCTGTTGATGCGCAGGCCCGACGAAAGTCGTGTGACGGAGGTCGTCAGCGCCGCTTGCGACTGCGCAAGGTTGTTTTGCGCAATAGTCGAAAGAATGTTGGTGTTGATGATCATTGCCATCGCAGGGCTCTCGCTTCCGGAGTCGATGCGCCGATGGCTTCGGGATTTTCCCTAGGCCCGTTCGTTTTTCGGCGCGCGTTGTTTAGTACTCGAGTTAACGGTGACCTTGCAGGAAACTTTAATCAGGGTCAGCCCGGTCAATACCGGCGCGGCTCACGGCGTGGGATGGGGTCAGAATGACGAAACGCCAGTTGTGGAATGACGGGGCTGACGGACCCGATTGGCGCGGTCCGGAGCGCCTCCCGGCGTTCCGGAGTTCGCTAAACGTTGACGACGATCTTGCCGAACTGGCCGTTCTGCTCGAGGTATCGATGAACCTCGACCATGTCATCAAATTGAAACTCCCGGTCGATGATCGGCTTGAGCTTGCCCTGTTCGAGCCCCTTGAGCACGTACTCGACCGCCGCCTTGCGACGGGCCGGATCGCCGCTGGTCAGCCAGATATTGTGGGCTTTGACGGTCTGCATCTTGGCGATCATCTTCAGCACCGGGATCTCGGTCGGCCCCTGAGCCAGTGCGCCGTAAATAAATGCGATGCCCTGGAACGACATCACCGAGATCAGTTTGGCGAAGTTCGGGCCACCGACCGGATCGAAAACTACGCGCGCACCCTGGCCGCCCGTTATCCGCTCGATTTCGCCGACGAAGTCCGTTTCGTCCGTCACGATCACGTGCGTTGCGCCGGTGCCCAGCAGCGTCTGGCGCTTGTCCGCGGTTCGCGTCAGCGCGATGGTCGTCGCACCCGCGAAGTTCGCAAGCTGGATTGCAGCCAAACCAACGCTGCTCGACGCGGCCGGAATCACCACAAAGTCACCTGCCCCGACTTTGGCGTCTTCGATCAGGGCGCCGTAAGCGGTCACAAACATCATCCAGATCGACGCCGCCTGCGCATACGACAGCGATTTCGGATGCGGAACGATTGCGTGCTCGGGCACGACGATGATTTCGCCGTAGGTGCCGTAGTCGTTCATTGAAAACGACGGCATCACATTGACGTCGTCGCCGACGGCAATGCCTTCGACATCGGAACCAACAGCGTCGACCACACCCGCCGCTTCGTAGCCAAGGCCAGCCGGAAATTTCACAGGTTCAATATAGTCATCGAGCCGCCACATCGACTCTGCCCGATTGATGCCGATCGCCTTGACGCGCACGCGGACCTCGGTGGGACCGGGTGCACGCACTGCGGTGTCGATGAAACTAAGAACTTCCGGCCCGCCGGCCTTGGAGAACTGAACAATGCGCGACATTTGAACCTCGTAAGTGGGTGAAGCAATGGCCGGTCGCGAATCGCGACGCCGCCATCGTCGTCAATCGGGGAATCGGGTCATGGCATGTGTCGTCGCTGAAGCCATGGTCCGTGCTCTCTGATCGCTGTTCGATCGAGACATGGAACGCGTGATCCGCGTCCTTATGTTGGTTCAAACTCTATTGATGTCCAGATCGCCAGAGAAGGGGCGCAATGGGATATCGCTTATTCCGGTTTGGGATAAGTCACCCCGCGCGCTCGCCCAGTGTCGTCCAAAGCGGATTCATGCGCTCATAGACCACCGTGTCGGAGGGGTGACTATTCGACGGCGGCAGAACCGACGCAGGAATAGCGCGCTCTCCGTGCTCGATCAACAATGTGCAGTGATTGCTTCATTCGCTATCCCATGGCATTCGCACCAAGTCGCCTTGCTCTACAAAGTCGCGATGAGGCATTGAGGAAGACAGTCCTACAGTCTCCTCTGCCCTTGAGGTCGCCTTGCTCATGACCTTGTAGCCTGCGATCACCGCGCCGATCAGCGCGATCGTCAAAATATTGACGACGAGATTCCCGCCTATGTCCGCAATCCACCCTTTCAACGTGCGCTTCCTGGCTAGCGTGTCCTCAATTCGCACCACGCCACTTCGGACGGATTCGATTTGCTCCGATAGAACGGAGGCGTTAACGCGTGCTTCGATTTCAGGGATGCAAGCGGCCAGCCCGTCGGTAAGAAACTGGTCGGCCAGTAGAACCCCCCTCTCCCTGAGACCGTCGACCTGCTGGGGTAAAGAGTTCTGCGCCCGAAACGACTCCAACTCCTGCCGTGTCGGCGGGCGTTTCATTTGCGCGCGGATGTGCTTCACGTATTCGACCTTCTGCTCTTTGTAGAGCACGTAGGCAAAGGCCCCCACAGCATCGGTGGGGCCGTCTACCAGTAACTCGAATACCTGATTGTAGGAAGGCTGCTGGCGCGCGTTCATATGCCCGTCTTCCTGCGAGCCTCAGCCCATATCCGATTGATCTCTTCCTCCGAAAAACGAACCCCACGCAGGATCTCCTGACAGACCGGAGACAGAGTCTTGAATTCGCTCGAGACAGGAACGGGTCGAACTTCAGACGTGCTCTGCTCATTGCGGTGATAAACGGACATGGACCCTCCCATTGGTCACTGGCGCACCGGCGCATTAGTGCCCGGGCTGACTTGATCCGCACGATAGCAGTGTGGTTGTATTGAATTACGGCCTGCGGCGCTATGTCGCAGCCTTAATTGGGCATGCAGGGATTTGTGATACTCGCTGTCACAGATCGCTTGTTATCGCTGATTCGCTTTGACGAAGAACGACCCGACTCATCCTCACATTCGACCCGTCAACGGGCATGGAACGCGCGCGCGGCAAGGCATCGCACCGACGCCCTTCTGAGGCCCATTCAACCGAATGGCGGCATAGAACGAAAGGACGGCGAGCGACCCCGCCGGATGTCGGACTAAAATACCGCCATCGATGTCGCGCCGGCGGGCCTGCACGTCCCAGCCGGCGGCCAGATCAAGTCATTTCACGCAAACGGAGGATACGACTGTGGCCCATGAAGAAATGCTCGCCCGAATGGCCAAAGACCCGGGATTCATCGCAGCACTTGATCAGAGCGGGGGATCGACACCGGGCGCACTGCGTCAATACGGCATCCCCGACGATGCCTACAGCAACGAAGCCGAGATGTTCCGGCTGATGCATGAAATGCGCGTGCGCATCATCACGTCCAACGCATTCGCCCAGCACAAAGTGATCGGCGCGATCCTCTTCGAAGCCACGATGGACGGGCAGGCAAACGGGAAGTCGGTGCCCGCCTTCCTCTGGCAAGACCGGAAAATCGTTCCGTTCCTGAAGGTCGACAAGGGTCTGGTCGACGAGAAAGACGGCGTTCGCCTCATGAAGCCGATTCCGGGCCTCGAAGCCTTGCTCGAACGCGCGAAAAGCCTTGGCGTATTCGGCACCAAGATGCGATCGGTGATCGGGCACAATTCGCCGACCGGGATCGCCGCCATCGTCGAACAACAGTTCGAGTACGGTGCGACGATCGACGCGAGCGGGCTGATGCCGATTCTCGAGCCGGAAGTGCTGATCACGACGCAGGACAAGGCAGGCGCCGAAGCTACGCTGCGCACCGAGATCGCCAAGCGGCTCGATGCACTGCCCGCCGGTCGGCAAGTCATGCTGAAGCTGACGATCCCCGAAGTGCCCGACTTCTACCGCCCCTTGATCGAGCACCCGCGAGTCGTTCGGGTGGTGGCACTGTCGGGTGGCTACTCGCGCACCGAAGCCTGCCAGAAACTGACTGAGAATCACGGCATGATCGCGAGCTTCTCGCGCGCGCTCATCAATGATCTCAAGCAGCAAATGAGCGACGCCGAGTTCGATGCGACGCTCGGAGCGGCCATCGACGAAATCTACGCGGCTTCGACTCAGAAGAAGTAAAGCTTGTCCGATCAGTCCGCCGCACTCACCGATGCGGCGGCCGTTCGGGCAGACGTCCCTTCAGGTGCCGTCCGTTCAAGCGGACGGCTCTTCAGTCAAATGCTGTGCGTCCTGGTGACCGTGCGGGTCCTGGTCACCGTGGGCGTCCCGGTGACCGGTAGCGCCCGCTGCCATTCTGCTAGACGGCGTCGATCGCATCGACGACATCCCCCGCGTTCACCTCTTCCTGCTCGAGCGCCAACCTTCCCCTCGGCGTCGCGACAGCGTGGGAACCGCGGCTTGCCGGAGCCCGGTCAAACAGCACCGACCTTCGCCCAGCCAGCGCCGGCCAACCCTCAAACAGCTCGGCAACCCACTCCACAAACAGGCGAACCTGCGGCGACAAATGACGGTTGTGCGGATACACCGCCGAAATGGGCATCGCAGTCGGCCGCCACTGAGGCAAGAGTTCAACCAGTTCGCCGGACTGAAGATACGGCTCGGCGAGCATGCGCATCGGTTGCGTGATCCCGGCGCCCTTAAGCGCGCCTGCAAGGTACGCGTCGGCATCGTTGACGGCGACCTTGCCGTTCATCTTGACCTGCACCACTTCATCGCCGACATCGAACGACAGATCCATCGTTCGCCCCGACTTGGTCCAGAAATAGTGAATCGCCGTGTGCGACTGAAGCTCTTCGATCGATCGCGGCATGCCGTGACGCGCGATGTAGTCGGGACTCGCGACCGTCACGCTCTCGTAGAGCCCCACGCGACGCGCGACCAGCGACGAGTCCTGCAACTCGCCGACGCGGATCACGCAGTCAACGCCCTCCTGAATAAGATCGACCGGCCGGTCGCTGAACCCGATCATCAGTTCGATGTCGGGATACCGCTCGTGAAACTCAAAAAGCTTCGGCAACAGAATCGATCGCCCGAGACCGCTGGGCACATCGACACGAAGCTTCCCGCGGGGTCCGCGAAGCGCATCGGTCAGCGCACTCTCCGTGGCCTCGACGTCGGCGAGGATGCGCACACAGCTCTCGTAGTAGGCCGCGCCATCCGCGGTCAGATTCAGGCGCCGCGTGGTGCGTTGAAGCAAACGCACCTTCAACAGCGCCTCGAGCTGCTGGATCACGACGCTGACCGAGGGCCGGGGCATATCGAGCACACTCGCCGCGCGCGAGAAGCTTCCGGTCTCCACCACGCGTGTGAAGACCTTCATGGCGTGAAAGCGATCCATTGCCGGTTCCTCGTCAGACAGTCGTGGCCCGGCGGCTCATCGCGCACCGTGCACGATGGAACCGAACAGGTCCGCGTGACCGTGCGGAGGCGCACGCCAGTACTGCGGAGCCGCTTCGACCCTGGCGCCCAGCTTCGCTGCAGCGTGCCAGCCCCAACGCGGGTCGTACAGCATGCCCCGCGCGATGGCCACCGCGTCCGCCTGCCCGCTCGAGACGATGTCTTCCGCTTGCTGAGCATCCGTGATCAGACCGACCGAGAAAATCGTCACGCCCGTCGCTTCCTTGATGTCCTTCGCGAATGGCACCTGATAGCCCGGACCGACGGTGATTTTCTGAAGCGGCGAGATACCGCCCGACGACACATCGACCCAGTCGACGCCACGCGCCTTGAGCGCTTTCGCGAATTCGATGGTCTGCGCGACATCCCAGCCACCGTCCACCCAATCGGTCGCCGATACCTTGATGCCGAGTGGCTTGTGCTTCGGCCACACTGCGCGCACGGCGTCGTAGACCTCCAGCGGGAAGCGCATGCGATTCTCGAGCGAGCCACCATATTCGTCGGTGCGCTGATTCGAAATCGGCGACAGGAACTGGTGGAGCAAATAGCCGTGGGCGCCATGCAGTTCGATGGCATCGATGCCAAGCCGATCAGCACGGCGCGCAGCGGAAACGAACGCATCGCGGATACGGATCAAGCCCGCGCGATCCAGTGCATGCGGTACTTCTTCACCGTCCTTCTGCGGCACGGCCGACGGTGCATCCGTCACCCAGCCACCGTCAGCGAGCGCGATCTGGTGGCCGCCCTTCCAGGGCACTTCGCTCGATGCCTTGCGCCCTGCGTGTCCAAGCTGAATACCCAGGCGGACGTTCGAATGCGCGCGCACTGCATCGACGACGGGCTTGAGTGCGGCTTCCGTGACGTCATCCCACAGCCCGAGATCGCCGGGGGTAATGCGGCCGACGGCCTCGACGGCGGTGGCCTCGATCACCAGCAGGCCTGCACCCGATGACGCCAGACCGCCCAGATGAATCAGATGCCAGGACGTGGCCTTACCGTCCTCAGCGACGTACTGACACATCGGCGCCACCACCACACGGTTCGGCACCTGCAATTCACCCAGCTTGATCGGAGAAAACAGATTGCTCATTTTGATCACACCTCATTGAATTCGATACATCGACGAATCGTCGTCGGCCATGACTCGAAAATACGGCGATTTCGCTCAAACAAAAATCCACCAAGGCAACATCACTTGTAGTGAATCGAATATCAATCCGCCGCATCGGTCGGTGTTTCGTACGGCGCTTCGTACGGATCGCCGCCGATGTCGACCGGATCGGCGATCAGTTGCTCGCGACCGCCGGTGCACCCGATCGCGTTGCGCCCGCATCGCCCACATCGCTCGTGTCGCCCCATCCGCCACCCAGGGCCCGGATCAGATGAACCGTCGATACAGCCTGCGTCCCCGTCAACTGGGCTGCAGCGAGTTGCGACTGAAGCACGGTGCGCTCGGCATCGATCACGTCCAGATAATTGACCGCACCCTCGGTGTACTGCGTCCGCGAGATCTGCGCGGCGCGTGCCGAAGCGACCACCGCTTCGTCCTGCACACGCGTCTGGTCCTTGAGAATCCGGAGATCCGACAGACCGTCTTCGACTTCCTGGAAGGCCACGAGCACCTGCTCGCGGTATTTCGCGGCGTCTTCTTCATAGACGGCCCGCGCATCGGCAAGATTGCCCTTGCGGCGGCCACCATCGAAGATCGGCACTGTCAACGCCGTACCCGCGAGCGGACCCATCAGGAAAGCGCGGCTCGACCACTTGAACAGATCGCCCAACGTGGCCGATTCGAAACCGCCGGTGCCCGTCAGCGACAGCGACGGAAAATACGCGGCCTTCGCCACACCAATCCGCGAATTCGCGGCAGCCATCGCGCGCTCCGCCGCAGCAATGTCCGGGCGCCGCTCAAGCAACGCCGAGGGCAAGCCCGGCGGGATATCGACGCCGACTGGCTTGATCGGATTGGCGGCGAGTGAGAACTGCGCAGGGGCCTTGCCGAGCAGAACCGCGAGCGAATGCTCCGACGCCGCACGCAGACGTTCGACGCCCATCTGGTCCGACTGTGCCGTCGCAAGCTCTGCCTTGGCACGCGCCAGATCGAGTTCGCTCGTGTCACCCTCGTCGAACTTGTGCTGCACGATCTTCACGGCCTCCTGGCGCAGATCGACGCCGCGCTTGTAGACATCGATCTGCGCGTCGTACTCACGCAGATTGAAGTAGTTCTGTGCGACATCGGCCTGCAGGGCGAGCTGCACCGAGCGGAACAGCGCCTCGCTTTGCTGTGCGTCGGCCTGAGATGCCTTGACGGTATCCGAGACGCGTCCGAACAGATCGACCTCATACGATGCGCTGGCCTGTGCCCGCCACATCGTCTGCTGCGGAATATTCGTGCCATCGGGCTGCAGCTGCGATGCCGCGGAGACCTTTTCACGCGTCGGACCGAACCCGGCATCGACGGTCGGGAACAGGGCCGAGCGCGCGGTTTCGTTGATGGCGCGTGCTTCCTTCACGCGTGCCGCGGCTGCCTTGAGGTTCTGGTTGGCCTGCGAAGCCTGCCGCTCGAGGTCGTTGAGCGTCGCGTCGTCGAACACCGTCCACCATTCACCGCGGGGGATCTGATCCGACGGCTGTGCCGTCTTCCACGTTCCTGCGTCGGCGGCGCTTGATACAGCATTCGTTTCTGCATTCGTCGACGATGCCGCCGTCGCAGCCGTAGCTTCCTTATAAGCCGCAGGCGCATCGACATCGGGCTTTACGTACGTCGGAGCCAGCGAGCATCCTGCGACGATCAGCAGCGAGGCCAGCAGGGACGAAAAGCCCAACCACTTTCCGAGTTTCAGCGTATTCGTATTCATTTGCGTACCCTCACGCTTCAAGCGAAGCATTGACACCGCGCATCTGCGGATGCGTGCCGTGCGTGTCGACAATATGTTCGGCACCCGACAGCTTGCGCAGCAGCACATAGAACACCGGGATCAGCATCAGGCCGAAGAAGGTCACGCCGAGCATGCCGAAGAACACGGCGACACCCATCGCATGACGCATTTCGGAACCCGCGCCGGACGACAGCACCAGCGGTACGACACCCATGATGAAAGCGATGGACGTCATCAGAATCGGGCGCAACCGCATACGGCTCGCTTCAATTGCTGCCTGCACGATCGAGCGCCCTTGCATTTCCAGTTCACGCGCAAATTCGACGATCAGGATCGCGTTCTTTGCCGACAGGCCCACCAGCACCATCAACCCGATCTGCGTGAAGATGTTGTTGTCACCGCCTGTGAGCCAGACACCGAGCAGTGCGGACAGAATGCTCATCGGCACGATCAGGATCACGGCAAGCGGCAAGGTCAGGCTTTCGTACTGCGCTGCAAGCTACAGGAACACGAGCAGCACGCTGATCGGGAACACCCAGACTGCGGCGTGTCCGGCGAGCTTTTGCTGATACGTCAGGTCAGTCCATTCGAACTTGATGCCACGCGGCAGGACTTCAGCCGCAACGCGCTCGGCAGCCGCCTGCGCTTCATCCGTCGAGTAGCCGGGCGCCGGGCCGCTGTTGATATCGGCGGCCGTGTAGCCGTTGTAGCGAACCACCATTTCCGGACCATATGAAGGCGTGACCTTCACGAGCGAGGACAGCGGCACCATGTCGCCATTCGCGCTGCGTGTTTTGAGCAGGCCGATGTCTTCAGGATGCGAGCGGAACGGTGCATCGGCCTGAACACGAACCTGGAATACGCGGCCGAACTTGTTGAAGTCGTTCACGTACAGCGAACCCAGGTAGACCTGCATCGTGTTGAACACTTCGTCCACGGGCACGCCCAGCTGCTTCGCCTTGACGCGGTCGAGATCGACATTGATCTGCGGCACGTTGATCTGGTAGCTCGAAAACGTGGGTCCCAGCTCAGGCGTCTGAGCCGCCTTCTTGATAAACGCCTGCGTCGCGTCGTTCAGTGCCTCGTATCCCAATGCCCCGCGATCCTCGAGCTGCATCTTGAAGCCGCCGAGCGTGCCCAGACCCAGCACCGGAGGCGGCGGAAACACCCCGATGTACGAGCCCTTGATCGTCGAGTACTTCTTGGCGATATTGGCCGCAATGACTTGTGCCGTCAGACCCTGGCGCTTGCGTTCTTCGAAGCTCTTGAACGTGATGAAGACGATGCCGGCACTCGACGAGTTCGTGAACCCGTTCACCGAGAGACCGGGGAACTGCACGGCCGCCTCGACACCGGGTTCCTTGTCGGCGATGTCGGCCATCTGACGCAGCACCTGCTCCGTACGGTCGAGCGACGCGCCGTTCGGCAGCTGTGCAAACGTGATCAGATACTCCTTATCCTGCAACGGCACGAATCCGCCCGGCACCACCTTGCCCATGAACACCGCGCCGGCAGCGAGGAAGGCGAACAGCACCATCATCACGGCCTTGTGGCTGACCGCCTTCTTCACACCGCTGCCATAGCGTTCGGAACCCCGATGGAACACCGAGTTGAACGCTGCGAAGAAGCGACCAAAGACAGCATCCATCCCGCGCGTGAGCCAGTCTTTCGGCTCATCGTGGCCCTTGAGCAGCAGGGCCGACAGCGCAGGAGACAAGGTCAGCGAGTTGAAGGCCGAGATCACCGTGGAGATCGCAATGGTCATCGCGAACTGCTTGTAGAACTGGCCCGTCAGACCCGACATGAACGCGAGCGGCACGAACACAGCGACCAGCGTCAGCGCGATCGCGACAATCGGACCACTCACTTCGCGCATCGCCTGATACGTCGCCTCTCTTGCGCTCAGGCCCGAGGCAATATTGCGCTCCACGTTCTCGACCACCACGATCGCATCGTCAACGACGATCCCGATCGCAAGCACCATCCCGAACAGCGACAGCGCGTTCACCGAAAAACCAAAGGCAAGCAGCAGCGAGAACGTCCCAATGATCGACACGGGCACAGCGAGCAACGGGATGATCGACGCACGCCACGTCTGCAGAAACACGATTACCACGATCACCACGAGCGCAATCGCCTCGAGCAGCGTGTGCAGCACGGCGTGGATACTTGAGCGGACGAACTGCGTCGGGTCGTAGACGATCCGGTACTCGACGCCGTTCGGCATGTCGGGCTTCATATCGGCCATTTCCTTGCGCACGGCATCGGAGATCTGCAGGGAATTGGCACCGGGCTGCTGGAAGATCCAGAGCGCGACCGCCTGGTGGTTGTCGATCAGCGAACGCAGACCATACTCCGACGCGGCAAGCTCGACGCGCGCCACATCGCCGAGGTGCGTCACGGCACCGTCGGCGCCTGTCTTGAGCACGATGTCGCGGAACTGGTCTTCCGACTGGAGCCGGCCCTGTGCATTCACGCTGAGTTGCAGCGCCGTGCCCGGGCTCGGCGAACCGCCGATCACACCCGCGGCCACCTGGATGTTCTGCTCCTTGATCGCGTTCACGACATCCGTCGCGGTCAGATCGTGCTGAGCGACCTTCTGCGGATCGAGCCAGACACGCATCGCATAGTCGCCCGAGCCGACGAGCTGAACTTCGCCCACGCCAGGAATCCGCTCGAGACGATCACGAACATTGATCAACGCATAGTTGCGAAGATAGTTCATGTTGTAGCGGCCGCTCGGCGAGTTCAGGTGAACGACCATCGTCAACGTCGGCGACGACTTGATGGTCGTTACGCCCAGGCGCTGCACGTCTTCGGGGAGGCGGGGCAGTGCCTGGTTCACGCGGTTCTCGACGAGTTGCTGCGCAAGATCGGGGTTCGTGCCGAGCTTGAACGTGACAGTCGTCGTCAGATTGCCGTCGCTGTTCGCCTGGGACTGCATGTAAAGCATGTTTTCGACGCCGTTGATCTGCTCTTCGAGCGGCGAGGCGACGGTTTCAGCGATGACCTTCGGATTGGCGCCCGGGTATTGCGCACGCACGATCACCGAAGGAGGAATCACTTCCGGATATTCGGAAATCGGCAGCTTGAAAATCGACAGCACACCGCCGAGTACGATCAGCACCGACAACACACCGGCGAAAATCGGGCGGTCGATAAAAAACTTTGAGATGTTCATGGCATGGACCTGTGCGAGAGGCGCGCGGTTAGGAAGCGCGCTTGGCAGCAGGCGTGCCCGACTGAGCCCGGGCCTGCGATGAAGGCGTCTTGTGGTCGGGATCGCCGGCCATCGACACGGAGTTGACCGACACCACGTCGTCGGGCCGTACGCGTTGCAGGCCGTTGACGACAATGCGTTCGCCGGGCTGCAGGCCGCGCGTGATCACACGCAGGCTGTCGTGCATCGTGCCGAGCTCGACTTCGCGGTACTGGACGCGATTGTCTTTATCGACGACGAACACATACTTCTTGTCCTGATCGGTTCCGACGGCAGCGTCGTCGATCATCAGCGCTGGATGGGGTGTGCCGCCGCCGACCTTCACGCGCGCATACATGCCGGGAACCAGCGAGGCATCGGCGTTGGCGAAACGTGCTCGCACGCGGATCGTGCCGGAGCTCGTGTCGAGCCGGTTGTCGACAGAGTCGACGACACCCTTGCGCGAGAAGCCCGACTCGTTGGCCAGACCCAGGTCGACCGGCACGCTGGCGTCGCTGTCGTGACTCAGATACTTGAGGTAGGTCTGTTCGTCGACATCAAACTCAGCGTAGATCGGCGACACCGAGACCAGCGTCGTCAGCAGCGGTGCGCTCGAACCGATCGACACGATATTGCCGACGGTCAGTTCGGCGCGCGACACGCGTCCGCTGACCGGTGCCGTGATGGTCGTGTACCCGAGATTGATCCGTGCTGCTTCAAGTGCGGCTTGCGCCGCCTTGACGCCCGCAGCGGCTTCATGTGCCGCGTTCTGCGCCTGGTCGTAGTCGCGCTTCGCAATCGCGTTGTCAGCAAGCAGCCGGTCGGCGCGCGCCGCATCGCTCGCCGCATAGCCGTTGCGCGCCTGCGCCGATGCGAGCTGAGCTTCGGTCCGATCGACTTCCGCCTGGTAGGGGCGCGGGTCGATCGTGAACAGCGGGTCGCCCTTCTTGACGAGTGCGCCGTCCTTGAAGTGCACAGCGACGATCGTGCCCGATACGAGCGGGCGAATGTCGACGTGGTCGATTGCCGCGAGGCGGCCCGAATAGTCCTGGTAGTCGGTGATCGTCGCGGAGATCACGGTTGCGACGTCGACTTCGGGAGCGTTAGGCGTCGGCTTGGCAGCGGCTTGCGCGGCACTCAGCGGAAAGCCGTGCACGATCTCGTGATGAGCCACACCGGTGCCGATTCCCGCTACGACCAGCGTCGCGGCGATGGCAATTGAAATGCGCTTGCGAGTGGAAGACATGGAAAACTCCTGGTTTCAAGAAGAATTGGGCTTGTTCACATGGCGAGCAGCGAGGGCACCTTGCTCAGCCGTCGCTGAAGAAAATTGACGACATCCGCAATGGCTTTCGGATGGGTCGCGATGTCGTCGTGCGTCGTGTCGGGGTGGCGGGTGACTTCGGTCGGCACACCCGCAGCGATCAGCGATGCCGCATAGGTCTCGGCCTCGACGTGCAGGATGTCGGGATGCGCCGTGGCGATCAGGGCCGGGGGCAAACCCCTCAGGCGCGACGACTCGAGCGGCGCAGCGTACGGATGCAGGCGATGCAGGGCACCCGGCAGATACGCGCGATAACAGCGCGAGCACGCTTTGAACTGTTGATCCTGCGACCGGAGCGTCGAATCGGTCGGGATCCTCGTCATGCTCGGGTCGAGCAACGGCGCCAGCATGATTTGAGCGACGAGATGGACGTTGCCCCGATCGCGCGCCATGGCCGCGACGACCGTCGCGAGATTTCCACCGGCATCGTGACCGGCGACGGCGATGCGCTTGGCATCGCCGCGGTTATCGCGTGCATTGGCAAATGCCCACGTGAGTGCCAGGTATGCATCTTCCGGCGCAGCCGGAAACGGAAAGGCAGGCGCCAGCGAATAGTCGACCGAGACGACCCACGCCGGCGTATGCAGCGCCAGTGCGCGTGCCGTGGCATCGGCGTCTTCAACGGAACCTTGTGTGAAGCTCCCCCCGTGGAAGTACACAACGATGGGCAGCGAAGTGCGCGCCCGTGACAGCCTGTAGGTCCGCAGCAGAATGTTCTGCGCATACCCTTCGATGCTGACGTCGCGCACCGTGATGTCTGTATCTGACGTGCGTTCCATTTTCGATCGCGCTGCTTGCGCGCTCCAATGCCTGTTTCGATGGAGCGGATTCTGGCGATGCGATCGCAATCGAAAAATGCGCGAACGACTCCAAGAGTAGTCAGCTAAAACAAACAATCGGGTTCGACATGCGCGGCGGGAACGACGATTTCGAGTGGATCCGTCAGCAGGGCGAAGCGACCAAACCCATATGCAGCAAGGCATTGGGCGGATTCAGGGGTGTCGTGGGGACGCGTACGGTACCGCCTCGCGCGGCGCGGGAAGGCGCCTGTCCCGTCAGCCAAATTGACTAGTAGCGATTTGTGACTAATCGCCGGACGGGGCGCGCATCGAATCGGGAAATCTCCCAGAAAGCCTTGCCAGGCGGACGCCACGCCGTTTTTCGTTCCTCTTCAAACAGCAGCAAGAGGCATGTCCGCAGCACCCAACCCGTCGATTGTTCTCCCAAACCAACAAGTCCTGGAGCGCGGCGACGCTTTATCCACCTCGTGGTGATTCACATAATTCGATCCAACCCGTGACGCCGTGCAGCACCTTCCCGGCAACAACGCAGCAGATGCAGCCGGCGCGGACACCAGACAGCACCACTCTCTTTTCGAGGATCATCATGAGCACACTCTTCTCGCCCGTTAAAGTCGGTCCCTTCGAGTTCGCACACCGCGTCGTTCTCGCGCCGCTGACCCGTATGCGCGCCGAAGCTGGCGCACGTCCGGGCCCGCTGATGGCCGAGTACTATTCGCAACGCACGTCGGAAGGCGGCTTCCTGATCGGTGAAGCGACCATCGCCGCCGAAAACGGCAACGGCTATCTTGGCGCCCCCGGACTGTATGAAGACAGCCAGATCGCCGGCTGGAAGCAAGTGACGGACGCCGTGCACGCCAAGGGCGGCACAATCTTCCTGCAGCTCTATCACGCAGGCCGTCAGTCCAATGCACAGCTTCAGCCCGGCGGTGACCGCCCGGTCGGCCCGTCGGAAATTCCGCACGGCGGTGTGGCCTATACCGAGGCAGGATGGGTGCCGAACACGCCGAATCGCGAGATCACCGTTGAAGAAATCCAGGGTCTCGTCGAGAGCTTCCGTACCGCAGCTCAACGCGGCATCGCAGCCGGTTTCGACGGCGTCGAACTGCATGCAGCCAACGGCTACATCTTCGATCAGTTCCTTCAGGACGGCAGCAACAAACGCACGGATAGCTACGGTGGATCGATCGAGAACCGCGCGCGCTTCCTGCTCGAAGCAACGAAGGCCGTGATTTCTGTCTGGGGCAATCGCAAGGTCGCGGTCCGCATCGGACCGAGCGGCGAGTTCGGCGACATGCACGACAGCAACCCGGAAGCACTGTTCACGTATGTGGCCGCCGAGTTGAACAAGCTGGATATCGCCTACGTGCACGTCATCGAACCGCGCGTCGTCGGCAACGTCGATGATGAAACGAAGGATCAGAGCCCGGTCGCCGCACAGACGATTCGCAAGTTCTTCCACGGTACGCTGATTGCAGCAGGCGGCTTCAAGCGCGATACGGCTCAGGCGATCATCGCTGCCGGAACTGCCGACCTGGTGGCCTTCGGCCGCGACTTTATCGCCAATCCGGACCTGCCGGAGCGTCTGCGCCGTGACCTGCCGCTGAACGCCTATGACCGCCCGACGTTCTTCGGCGGCACGGAAGTCGGCTACACGGACTACCCGTTCTACTCGGACTCGAGCGCTCAAGTCGAGGAAACGGTTGAGTAAGTAGCGGGGCGACGAGGCAAGATGCGGCGAGGTACGCCGCACTCATGCGAAACGCGGCCACGATGTGCTGAACATCGTGGCCGCATTGCGTTTCGCGACGCATCGCGACGTGTCACACAACATTGCATCGTCGACACCAACATGGCCAAGTCGTCGTCGCAAACGATCACGCCTCCCGCACGTTGTCCTGCACATCGTTCCGGTTGGCGCCCTTACGACGCGAGCCCGATCACACTTGGACGACCCCGTTGTCGTTGCGACTACGAGGTCACGACGTCAGCCTCGCCATCGGCAATCTCGCCGTCGCCACTGCCAAACTCTCCGACGCTGACTGGCAGGCATCGCGCGTCGGCCTCGCCATTCGTCGAAAGAAGCGGACTGGTCTGAAACAAGTCCGCGATCCAGTCAACGAACGCGCGCACGGTCGATGACAGGTGGCGATTATGCGGATACACGATGGATATCGGCATCGGCAGCGGTTTCCACTGCGAGAGAATCTCGACCAGGGCGCCCGACTCGAGGTGAGGAATGGCCAGGAATTTTGAGCCCTGAACAATGCCGAGTCCTGCCAGAGCGCTGTTGAAGTAAGCCTCAGCGTCGTTGACCATCATCGTTCCACGCATCTTGACCTCGACCATCTTTCCGTCGACATCGAACGTCAAAGGCATCACGCGGCCGGTGCGTCCCCAGCAGTAGTTGATGGTGGTGTGGTCCTGCAGATCATCGATGGTTTGCGGTGTGCCCGCCCTCCGCAAATACTCGGGACTGGCAATCGTCACGCCCTGGTAAATACCGATGCGCCTCGCAACCAGCGACGAATCCTGAAGTGTGCCAATCCGGATTACACAGTCGATCCCTTCCTGAACCAGATCGACCGTCTTGTCTCCGAGCCCGAGCATGAGGTCGATCTCGGGGAATTTCTGGTTGAAATCATTGAGCGCGGGCACCACGATGTTTCGACCCAACGCACCCGGCATATCTACGCGCAGCTTGCCACGCGCGGTCCGTACCTGATGCGAGAACGAACTTTCGATTTCGTCGATGTCGGCCAGCACCCGCACGCACTGTTCGTAATACGCTGCACCGTCGGGTGTGAGATTCAGGCTTCGGGTCGTACGCTGCAACAAGCGGACTTTGAGGTGCGCTTCAAGCCCCTGAACGATCACCGTTACCCGGGGCCGCGGGATATCGAGCGTTTCAGCCGTCCGCGTAAAGCTTTTGGTCTCGACCACGCGCGCAAACACCTTCATTGCATGGAGCACATCCATCACAGCCCTCGCCCGAATCGTAGTGAAAGTCACACCGCAAGCGCAGAGGCAACGGTTCGTTTTGCTCGGACTCCTGCGTCCCTGGCCGATGACTTGCGTGACAAGCGCCGTCAAGCCGCCCTGCCAGCCCGCCCTTAGCGCGATGTCGCGAGTGTAATAGTTGTGCCCGGGATCGGCTCACCGAACCCGGGGGCAACGACATACGATGGCGTACTGAAGACGGCGTAGGGAAGCTACGAACGCAGGCGGGCTTCGCGCCCGGCGAATGCCCGCATGGAGATGAACGGCTGGAGGTGAACGACCGGAAGTTACAAATCGCCAGTCAGAAACTGGGCGCGGCCGTGACCGAAACTCCAGTCGGCGTCCGAGTTGATCGTGAAGGAGACGATCACGTCGGACGGCGCAATGCCGCAGTTCGACGAAAGCTCTTCGACAAGGTCCTGATAAAACCTGATTTTTGCTTCTTCGGAGCGCGGCCTGCTCACGACGTTCACCACCACGACGTCATCCGTGCGTTGAATGCCAAGACCCGTGTCTTCAAGGCGCACATGCGACTTTTCGTGCTCCTGCACGATCTGATAGCGATCGCGTTCGGGGACATCAAATGAACGAACAATCGCCCGATGCGCCGCATCGAGCATGGACGCGATTTGCGATTCCGACTTTCCCTTCAATACATCAAAGCGAACCAGTGGCATGACGTTCTCCTTAAGGCCGATGTTGTTCCGTGTTCCTTCTGGGTCAACTGTATGGCCCGTCGGTACGCGCGTCGATGCGCAGGCCCAACGTGTCTTGTCTTCTATACCGAATAATCGGTGCGTCGCCACCTCGGTATGCGAACGAAAACGAGATGCCGTACGCTACTGCGGCACGACTGACCACACGAACCCGTGCGCCGCGACGCGCAACATCGGAGACCTCGCATGAAACTGATTGGCCCCTGGCTGTCCGGTTATACGCGACGCGTTGGCGTCACCTTGAATCTGCTCGATATCAAATACGAGCATCTGAACTATCACGCCTACAAGCAGCGCGATCTCGTGAGGCAGTTCAGTCCGATGGTCCGCGTGCCGGCGCTCCAGCTGAATGACGGCGAAGTCCTCATCGACAGCAATTCGATCGTCGACTATCTCGACAGCCTCGTCGAACCCGAGCAACGCCTGATTCCCGCAGGCGGCCATGACCGTCGGCGCGTGATGCAATGGGTTGGATACGCCACCGCGTGCTACGACAAGCTGGCGCGATACTGCGACGAATCGATGTTGCGCCCGAAGGAACATCAGCTTGCGCCGCTTCAAGCCGAATATGAACGTCAGCTCGTGGCCGGACTCGACGTGTTGAACAAGGAACGGCCTTCTCCGTGGTTGCTCGGCTCACGGATCACACAGGGCGACGTGATGGCCGTGATCGCGTATCAGGGTGCCTCGCTCGTGATTCCCGCCAGCGCCAACGCGGAGCGTTTTCCGAATCTGGCCGCGTTGAGCGACAGGGCCATGCAGATGCCCGCCTTCAACACTACGTTGCCGTCGCTCGCCGAGCTTGCCGAGTCCGGACTGGCGCCGGCGGCGGAGAACGCCTGATTCATCGATCTACCTATCGGGCGTGATCAGGCGGCACAAATCGTACTGCCGCGCTCACACCCAGTAGGTGATTCAACGATTGTCGCTTCACGACGAGATCGGCGATCGTCAAACGACTCAACGTGTCCAGGTACGACTTGAGCGCCGCACTCAGCGCAGCGCGCAAGCCACACGCAGCCGTTATCACGCATTCGTTGTGCTCCGTATCGAAGCACTCGACCATATGGAAGTCAGGCTCCATCGTACGCACGACGTCACCGACATTGATCCTGGACGCGGGCCGGCTCAGGCGAATACCCCCCATCCGGCCCCGGATGGTCGTCAGGTATCCCGCCTTACCCAACGAATGAACAATCTTGACCAAGTGGTTGCGCGGGATCCCGAACGCGGACGAAATCTCTTGAATTGTCACGAGACGTTCCTCGGCCAACGCAGCGAACATCAGCGTGCGCAAACTGTAGTCCGTATAGTCAGTCAGTTTCATCCGTTGCTCTCCGACGCCCCAAAAGCGCCGCTATGTGTCGAAAGCGCGTTCGTATGGCAACGCGCACGTTTGCCACTATGCCGGGCGCGACCGCGAAGAAAACGGGATCGTAGCACCTGACTTTCAACGGGGCTTAGCCACAACCCCATGAATGGCCGATCATTGCGTCGCCCCCCGCCGTATCAACGTCCGTGCAGAAGTCCGCGCAGAAGTCCGTGCAGAAGTCCGCTCGACGACGGCCGCTCCTCCTGGCGAAAGTTCAATCCCGCTTCTTCACGTCGTACTTGCCAAGTCACCCGCGCGAATTTAAGCTGTATACGCAATACATCTTATTACGCCAATGCGGCCGATCTTGCAATGGACAATGACATTTATGAAGACCCACGCCCCGCGTCAGACATACGTTGATCTTCCCGGGCCGTATGGCCCTCGCCGTTCATTCGCCTTGTTCGATTTGGGCTTTCGACCCCTGTATCTGGCCGGTGCCGCGTTCGGCGTCGTGGCAATCGCTCTCTGGCTCGCAGTGCTTCGAGGCGCGCTGAGCCCGGGAGACTATCTTCCGGCGATCGCACCTGTCGCATGGCATGCGCACGAGATGATCTTCGGCTTTGCCGCAGCCGTCGTCGTCGGATTCCTTTTGACTGCCGTACGCGCATGGACCGGACTCCAGACGATAAAGGGCGGTAAGCTGGCCGCACTCGTTGCGCTCTGGGTCGTTGCTCGAGTTCTTGTGTGGACCGGCCCTGTTGTGCCGGCGGTGATCGCAGACCTGGCCTTTCTACCCTGCGCCGCGTTCGCGGTGCTTCACACATTGCGCAAGGCCGGCAACAAGCGAAACGAATTCCTCGCGTTCCTGTTGCTCGCCTTTGGTTCTCTCAATGCGTTGTTCCACTTCTACATCTGGGAGAGCAGCGTTGATCACGCACTACGCTGTATCTACGCGGCGATCGGCATCGTGACGCTGTTCGTCTCGGTGATCGGAGGCCGAGTGATCCCGATGTTCACGGCCAATGCCATTCCCGGGTTTGTGGCACGCCGGTGGCGTCCCGTCGAATTCGCGGTACCCGTCTTTACCCTTCTTGCTTCGTTCTCCGATGCGCTGCACCTTCACCCTCTGCTGGTGTTTGCCTTGGCGCTCGCCGCGTTCCTGGTGCATCTCGTACGGATGATCGGCTGGCGGTCCTGGCGCGCGCAACGACCGCCAATTCTGGGTGTGCTGCATCAGGCCTATGCGTGGATTCCCATTGCCTATCTGCTTCTGGCGCTCTGTCAGCTGGGCATCGTCAGCCATACTCTCGCCATCCATGCGTTCACGTTTGGAGCCATCGGCGGCGCAATCATTGCCATGATCACGCGCACAGCGCGCGGGCACACCGGCCTCCCCCTGATTGCGAGCCGCAAGGACATGGGCTCGTACCAATTGGTGATGATGGGTGCGGTCGCCCGAGTTTTTGGGCCGATTCTTGTGCCGAGTCTCTACCTTGCGTGGATCGACATAGCGGGAGCGTGCTGGATCCTGGCGTTCGCGATCTATGTCTTCGGCTATGCGCGCGCGCTCTGCCGCCCACGTGCCGACGGAAAGCCCGGCTAACTGGCCGATGCCACCGATCCCGCTGCTTTTTCAGCGGCGAGCGAACGCCGACAACACTGCGTTTGTCGCGCTCCGTACGCAGAGATATCCGATGAGTACGTTCGCGCCGACAAACAAGGGAAATGCCAGGGTCTTCGACACCGGCTCCCCATTGATCGCGAGCTTGATGCTGACGAGCGTGGCCGAGGTCGTACCGAAAGCGTAAGCCCACCACGAAAGCGCAAAGGCTTGTTTTCCGAGCCAGCGGCGAAGACGCAACGCCACCGCCATCTGGAACAGTGCGTAGCCCAGCAACATCACGGGCCACGGTGCAACGCAGTGGGGCTGAATCACCATCAACGCCGATGCACAGACCGCGGGCGGCGCAAACTGGATACCGATCATCGGTCGTTGCGCAACCGGGACAGGCTCGCTATGCCATAGCCGCTTGATCACGAGTGGCTCCAGAGCGAGCCAAGAAAACACACCCGCACCAAAGAGCAACCACGCCCATTGCTCGCAACCGAGCGCGGCCAGCGCCGCGGCCCCGGTGAAATTCCCCGCAACCGTGGGGAGATATACGGTGGGCGCAGTGTCCGTAGTCTGGCGTCCGCCTTGCCATAGCGCACCCGTGTGCCAGATTGAGAATGCGAGGTGCATGACCAGTCCGCCAACCGTCAAGACAATGGCGAAGGTGCGCGAAAGCGGGAGAACTGCTTGCGCCACCAAAAAGGTCGAAATTCCCAGCAGTGCGGGCGTGCCTCCTGCAATGGGGTGACGGCACTCCTGTGCCGCCCTCGAGGGGAATCGGGTGGCGTGCGCCAGATACGCGAGCACGAGTGCGACCCATAACAGCACGGTGCAAGCCAGTACGACCGTGCCGACGGAGGGCGGAATCTGCCAAAGGCGACTCCCGAAGCGCCATGCCTGACCGACATTGGCAAGGCCAAGCACCATACTCAGCAACGCGGCCGGCACGCCGGCGTCGGTGACGCTCCGGGTTGCCCGGGTTCTGCTGGAATGATCTCGAGTGATCGGCGAAGGGGAAACGAGAGACTTTGACTGACCGCGATCGTTGGCGTGAGCTTCCATAAGCTAAGACGGTGTCGCGCGATGCGTCGTCTCGGTTCCTGTCATCGCTCCGCGCGTTGGAGCTTGGCGTTGAGGGATCGCGCGCGTCGGTATGCGACGTCGCTCGCGCGCCATTTAAGGTGTATACGTTATACACCTTTAAAGCGTATCGATATAGCCAATCCACGCGAAAACGAGGAAGCCGGCGGCATGAGCCGCACACAGCCCCCTCCCCGCAATCCCCCCACCCCGAATGCGGTCAAACTTCCATATCGTCTTTTTCCGATATAAGATTCGAACTTAGACGATATACGTTGGCGCTCGCGTCGGCGGATCGGGTGAAGTAAGGTGTCGGTCACCGCAGTTCAGTCCAGACGGCTGGCCCTGCGGTTGGGCCTCCTTACCTACCCCGATCTACCTCAGCTTGCGCTTTGGCCCCACGACCGATGGACATCGACGCGATTCACAAGGCACTGGCGAACCCGGTGCGCCGCGAAATCCTGCAATGGCTCAAAGAGCCCGAGCGGTATTTCCCGGAACAGGCGCAACAGCCCCATTCGTTCACGCACGGCGTCTGCGCCGGGCAGTTCGATTGCCGCTGCAGCCTGTCGCAATCGACGGTGTCGGCACACCTCGCGACGCTGCAGCGCGCGGGCCTTGTGACGACACAACGCATCGGACAGTGGGTGTACTTCAAGCGAAACGAAGAAACGATTCAGGCCTTTCTTGCCACGTTGGGCAACGAACTCTGACTCGGCTCTTCGAGCCCTCCGCGCCCCAGCTGCTTACATAGGTAGATCTCATGCCCAATCTTTTCGATCCGATCCAGATCGGCGACCTCACGCTCAAGAACCGCATCTTCATGGCGCCGCTGACGCGCACCCGCGCTGTCGACGCACGCGTTCCCAACGCGCTGATGGCGCAGTACTACCGCGAACGTGCATCGGCCGGCCTGATCCTGTCGGAAGCCACGTCGGTCACTCCGCAAGGCGTCGGCTACCCCGATACGCCGGGAATCTGGAACGACGAACAAGTCGAAGGGTGGAAGCTCACGACGCAAGCCGTGCATGAAGCCGGCGGCAAGATCTTCCTGCAACTGTGGCACGTGGGCCGCATCTCGGACCCCGTCTACCTCGACGGCGAACTGCCGGTTGCGCCGAGCGCGATCGCTGCTCAGGGCCATGTCAGCCTCGTGCGTCCGGAAAAGGCGTTCGTGACGCCGCGCGCCCTCGACCTCACCGAGATCCCGGGCATCGTCGCGGCCTATCGCAAGGGCGCGGAAAACGCCAAGAAGGCCGGCTTTGACGGCGTCGAAATCCACGGCGCAAACGGCTATCTGCTCGACCAGTTCCTGCAGGACAGCACGAACCAGCGCACCGACGCGTACGGCGGCTCGATCGAGAACCGTGCACGTCTGCTGCTCGAAGTCACGGACGCGGCCATCGAAGTCTGGGGCGCCGATCGTGTCGGTATGCACCTTGCACCGCGCCGCGATGCTCACTCGATGGGTGATTCGGACCCGATCGGCACGTTCGGCTACGTCGCAAAGGAACTCGGCAAGCGCAAGATCGCCTTTATCTGCGCTCGTGAAGCGATCGGCGAAGACAGCCTCGGACCGCAGCTCAAGAAGCTGTTCGGCGGCGTGTATGTCGCGAACGAATCGCTGACGAAGGCCACTGCGCAGCAACTGCTCGATAGCGGCGACGCGGATGCCGTGGCATTCGGCAAGCTGTTCATTTCGAATCCGGATCTGCCGGTACGCCTCGAGCGCGACGCCCCCCTGAACAAGTGGGTTGCCGAAACGTTCTACGCCAAGGGCACGCTGGGCTATACGGACTACCCGGCGCTCGAAACGGCTTAAGAGATCGGACGGGCACAACGACCCGGCTGCGATGTTGCGCCGCCGCGGTCGGCCTTCGTAGGTCCTCTCCGTCTTGACGGAGACCTGTAACAAGTACGTGGTGAGTCCGTGGTGCGCAAACGTTGAAGAACGTCTTGCACAGCACGTTAAAACAGCTGTTGCGCGCGCGGAGCGGCCCTCGAGGTCGCCGCGCGCGTTTTTCATTTTGTGGGTTAGCATGACCGGGATCGGACTGTAGACGGCCCGGGAGGCGGCCCGCCCATGAACGAAGGTGACGAAGCCATCGCTCGCGATGTCGCGGCAGTGAATCGCATCAGCGTGGTGCCGGCGATGCTTCGAGTCATCTGCAAGCACACGGGACTGGGTTTTGCCGCCGTGGCGCGCGTCACCGATAGCTCATGGACGGCCTGCGCCGTTCAGGACAACATCAACTTCGGCCTCCGGCCAGGCGGCAAGCTCGATATTTCGACCACGCTGTGCCTGGAGTCTCGCGCCGCCCGGCGCCCCGTGGTCATCGACCACGCGACCAACGATCCGATCTACCGCGACCACCCCACGCCGCGCATTTATCACATCGAAAGCTATATCTCGGTGCCGATCATCCTGCCGAGCGGCGAATACTTCGGCAATCTCTGCGCGGTCGACCCGCGCCCCGCGGTCGTCTCCGACACCCGGACCGTTGCCATGTTCACGCTGTTCGCAGAACTGATCGCCCTGCAGCTCGACAGCGAAGCACGCGAACCGGCGGCCGAAACCGGGCGACCGGTTCAGCGTGCCAATTCGGCGCTCCGCGACGAGTACCTCGCGCTGCTCGGGCAGGATCTGCGCGGACAGGCCGAGTCGGTCGACAGCATCGCGCGCAGCCTCGCCGCGCACACTTCGGACCCCGAAGTCCAATCGATCAACGATCGGCTCACCGCGGGTACACAGCGCATGCGGCGGCGCATCGACGAAGTGATCGATTTCACCTGGGCGCGGCTCGGCTCAGGTATCGAAGTCGTCAAGCTGCCGGTCGAGGGCATGGAACAGGCGCTCGATGCCGTCGTGGCGGACCATCGGCTGCGCCACCCTCAGCGCGTCATCGACAGCTCGATTGCCGTTGACGGGCGAGTGGTCTGCGACCGCACGCGCGTCCAGCAGCTGGTCTCCAACCTGGTCGAAAACGCGCTTGTCTATAGTGCGGCCGATTCGCGAGTCACGGTCGAAGCCCATCTCGAGCGCGGCATGCTCGTGATCCGCGTCGCCAATCGCGGTGCGCCGATCTCGCAAGATGAACTCGTGCGCATTTTCGAGCCCCGCGCTCGCGAGAAAACGGACTCAGGCGAGGCCGGTTTAGGACTCGGCCTGTATCTCTGCGCGCAGATCGTCAACGCTCATGCAGGGTCTTTGCAGGTCAGTTCGTCGGCCCGCGACGGCACTTGCTTCGTTGCCATGCTGCCAACGGGCAAATAAAGCCCAAAAAAATTCTTTTTACTCCCCCGTAGAAACACTGAATCCTGCCCGCCGCCCCTTACGAAGGGCACGTTTCGGCGTCCAATTGGGGACGGCGTGTAAGCAAAACGTCGCGCGAAGCCTTACAGCACGGCATTCGCGACAAACGCCAATCTATCGCCCCTTTCCGCCAATCGCAAACTGCTTCTCTGCGTTTAGTTAATTGTATAACTATTCAAGAATCGTTCCTCCTGCTTTTTTAAAGTAAATCAGACCATTTACACCCGGCAAATAGAAAAACAATTTCGTTTCAGACGTCCGTTCAAATCTCCGCTTTAGGGTTCGAGCAGATACTCCTGTGGCGAACCGCACAGACCGTGTTTCCCATCGTGCCATTGTTAGGACGCTCTCAAATTCATTAGCAGAGCAAAGGAATGGGGCGTCATTTACTTACGCGCTTCACGCCTAAGTATTGATTACTTAATGCGGGGTGGACGATGCGAGTCACTGGTAAAACTTTCGTGAATATTAGTTTCCGAATTGCGGGCGTGTTTCTTATTGCCACGATTCCGGTTTTCTCTTACGCACAAGCCGATTCGGAAGCCGATGTTTCCGATACGGTAACCACGCCGACAGGCAGCCAGTCGAATGGCATCAATTGCTATCACTCGACCAACAAGTATTGCAATAACGGGCGCGACGGCGACCCGGCGATCGGCGGGCTGGCTCAGAACGCCGGGCCCGGCGGAGCGGCTGGCTCGGGCACAGGATCCGGCGCGGGATCGGCCGGCACCGACGGGCCCGCTGTAGGCGGCGCAGGCGGCGGCGGTGCCGGGAAGGGCACTAGCACGGGTGGCTCAGCCGGTTCCGGATCCGGTACAGGTGGCGGCGCAGGCGGCGGTTCGGGCGGCAGCGGCGGCGGGACAGGTGGATCTGGCGGCAGCGGTGGCGGCTCTGGCGGCGGTACGGGCGGCGGCGGTTCGGGTGGTTCGGGCGGCACAGGCGGTGGTTCCGGTGGAGGAACCGGCGGAAGCAGCTCAGGTGGCTCGGGCGGACATGGTGGTGGCTCGGGTGGCGGATCGGGAGGCAGCGGCTCGGGTGGCGCCGGTGGCAGCGGCGGTGGATCCGGCGGCGGAACGGGAGGCAGTGGTTCCGGCGGCTCGGGTGGACACGGCGGCGGCTCCGGAGGCGGGTCGGGAGGAAGCGGTTCAGGTGGCTCCGGCGGCAGCGGCGGTGGTTCGGGTGGCGGCTCCGGCGGCGGCGGCTCAGGAGGTGCCGGCGGTAGCGGTAGCGGTGGCGGCGCCGGTGGCGGTGCCGGCGGCGGCGCAGGTGGTGGTGCAGGCGGCGGCGCCGGTGGAAATGGCGGCAGTTCCGGTGGATCGTCCGGCGGCACGGGCGGCAGTGGCGCCGGCGGTTCGGGCGGCCACGGCGGTAGCTCCGGCGGCGGAAGTGGCGGCCCTGGAGGCAGCGGCTCGGGTGGCGGTTCGGGCAGCGGCTCCGGCGGTAACGGCGGCAACGGTGGATCGAGCGGCGGCGGAAGCGGTCACGGCAGCGGCGGCGGCAGCTCGGGCGGCGGAACTGGCGGTAACGGTGGCGCGGGCGGATCGAGCGGTGGCCACGGATCGGGTGGCCACGGCGCCGGTTGCGGCGGTGGCGGTCACGGCCACTAAGGCTAGTGCGGGTGCGGGTGCTGGTGCTGGTGCTGGTGCTGGTGCTGGTGCTGGTGCTGGTGCTGGTGCTGAAGCCAAGGCTAAGGTCGAAGCCTAAGCCGACTCAGACTGAGGCTCCGACGGCGAATAACGCACCACAGCGTCGCGACAACAAGCGCGACACTGTGCGTCAGACGTATTCCGCTCAGCGGCGTGGAGTGGTAGAAACAAAGCCACCTCCATCGCCGAACGGGCCATGTCCTCTGCTACTTCGCTGTCTGCCGACACGCAGCCTCGCTGGCTCAAAGCCGCGCCCGCCCTGTTCCTGCTTCTTTGGTCGAGCGGCTTTGTCTTTCTCAAGCTCGGACTTCAATACGCGGACCCGCTGACATTTCTGGCGCTGCGGTACGCGTGTGTCGTCGGCATCCTGATCGTGCCGGCGGTGTGGCTGCGGCCCGCACTCCCCGCTTCGCCTCGCGCATGGCTTCACCTCGCGACGGTCGGGCTGCTGATTCAGGCAGCCTATTTTTCGTTTATCTATCTGAGCCTGAAACTGGGCGTGTCCGCCGGCGCCGCTGCCTTGATCACCTCTCAGCAGCCGATTCTGGTCGGCCTGCTCGCACCGGCGATCGCAAAGGAACGTGTCGACCTCGCACGCTGGACCGGTCTTGCACTCGGCGTCACGGGCGCTGCGTGGGTGATCGTAGCGCGCTCATCGATTGAAGTCACATCAGCGCTCGGGCTGACGTTTGCCGTCCTTGCACTCGCAGCCATGACGGCCGGCACGCTCTGGGAAAAGCGCTTTGGCACGCAGACCCATCCCGTCACGAGCAATCTCGTTCAGTACTCGGTTGGCCTTGCAGTGGCTGCACCGCTCGCATGGGTGCTCGAGCCGATGCATATCGACTGGACCGCAGGCCTGATCGGATCACTCTCTTATCTCGTGCTCTTCAATTCGATCATCGCGATCACGCTGCTGCTCACGATGCTTCGATATGGCGAAGCGTCACGCGTGTCCGCATTGTTCTTTCTCGTGCCGCCCGTGACTGCGCTGATTGCGCGTGTCGTGCTCGGCGAGCCCATCCCTTTAATGGTGTGGCCCGGCATGGCGCTCGCCGCGGCAGGTCTCTATCTTGTGATGCGGGACGCGCGCCCCGCATCCTGCCGCCGCTGACCCCTACGTCAGGACGGCTGTGACATCTTGCGCATCGCGTCCTGCATTTCTTCGGCAGTCACATCGCGCTGGTGCGTCGCGACCGACCACTTGTGGCCAAACGGATCCTGCACCTGACCATAGCGATCGCCCCAGAACATATCGGCGGCCGGCATGGTGACCGTCGCGCCGGCCGCTTCAGCCGTGGCGATCGTGGCGTCCGCATCGGGCACGTAGAGATGGATGGTCACGGGCGAGCCCTTGAGCGCGATCGGCCCGAGCGCTTTCCATTCAGGCATTTCGTCGACGAGCATCACGACCGAATCGCCAATGCGAAGGGCGGCGTGCATCAGCTTGCCTGCCTGCCCGGGCAGACGCGTAATCTCGGTCGCGCCAAAGGCCTGCTTGTAAAAGTCGATGGCTTTGGCTGCACCCGCCACAACGAGATGCGGTGTGACCGAGTGCATGCCTTCGGGCATCCATTTGACTGCGTTCGTCATGATCAAAGCTCCGGAGTAGATTGCCGCGATAGTGTCTGCAGACGACGCAGCGCCTGCGCGGGAACAGACCGTCATTGTTTTCGTTCGCCCCCGCTGCAATGACGATCGGCGAAGGGCCGTTTCGACGCAAGCGCAAACGTTATTTCGACGGCCACAAAAAAAGCCCCTGCCGATGCTACTCGGTCAGGGGCTCGATGTCGTCGTGTCGAACGATCGATTCGATTCAACGCGATTCAATCGTCACGCAACGGTCACGTGGTCACGCAACGGCACGACTCAGGTCACGAATCAGTTGTGATGGTCGTGATCGTCGTGATGATCGTCGTGGCGGTACGGGTCGTGGTCATGCGGGTGATGACGCATCCAGTCGTCGTGGGCCCAATAACGGTGGCCGTCCCAATAGCGGTCGCCGTGCCAGCCGATATTGATCGAGACGTCAACCGGCATCATGTGCGGTTGCACGTAAGCGGGCGCTGCGTCGTCACGCACGATCACGCGATCCGACTGGGCGAATGCGCTACCGGTTGCGACGAGTGCCGCGCTCGCGGCGAGCGTTGCAATAAGCACGCGCGGGATCTTGTTCAAGGTCTTCATGGCCGATCTCCTTAAGAGGTTTCGCTGCAGATGACGGGGCGTGGTGCAAGTCGTCCGGTATTGCCCGCTGTCGCCGCGAAGACTTCGCGATGTAGCGGGCTGCGCGATCAAAAGCGATGACGCGGGTCGAATCGACCGGCACCTGACGCGTTCAAGAGTCATTCGCGTCATTGCCCTGCTGCTGGTACCCAATGTATCGATCGCCCCGTGTCATAGAAGTGAGGCCTTGTAAGAGATCTTTTCCGAGCCACGGGTTAACCACGAAGCCCGTCATATCGAAAAAAACCTTGCGTGGGCAACGTATTACGCTGCCCTGACGGCGTCTTTCGAATCGGAACGTTGAAAAGCGTTGTAATAAAAAGCGGCCGAATTTCGCGGGTCTGCGGGCCGATCGCCGGCCCGGAAGACCTGCTCACTGCATCCATCAGTCATTTCGACCGGGTAACGGACAAATCGGACAGAGCTACCGGCACCGACGCAGAGCGCGCCCGCCGCCTGCTTCGCCAAGCGCGCGCTCTTCGGCCCTCGCTCGTGGCAAGCGGAACCCTTAAACGTTGCCCTTGGGCTGCAGGCCATCGCCGTCACCTTCTGCCGGGCCGTCCCAGCCACGTTTCCCCGCCCGCCGCCCTTCGGGCGCTTTACGCCCCGGCGTGCGCCTTTTCGAGCGTCGGCAGATCGAGCTTGACCATCTGGAACATCGCCTCCATCACGCGCTTGCTCTTCACCGGGTCGGGATCGTTGATCAGGTCGAATATCTTGCGCGGCGTGACTTGCCATGCCACCCCGTATTTGTCCTTGAGCCAGCCGCACTGCATGGTCTGCCCGCCGCCCGATAGCAATTTGTCCCAGAGATCATCGAGCTCGGCCTGAGATTCGCAATTGATCATGAATGAGATCGCGGGCGTGAAACTGAATGCCGAGCCGCCGTTCAGTGCGACGAAGCGCTGGCCGAAGGCTTCGAACTCAACCGTCATGACCGCGCCCTTCGGGCCAGGGCCCGCGTCGCCGTATCGCATGACGCTTTTGATCTGCGAGCCGGGAAAGACGCTCGTATAGAAATTCGCGGCCTCTTCAGCCTGGCCCTGAAACCAGAGGAAAGTCGACAACTTATGCATACATGCTCCCGTTGGTTGAACAATGCCGGTCCGGGTCCACGCGGCGCATGGCCACTCGATTAAACCGTCCCGCTTCTACGACGAATGCACCCCGCCGAACAAGACAGGGCGAAACGCATTCCACTCAAAGACTTTGTTCCAGCACGCGAACGCTTTGCGTCGGCGACACGCACGCGCCGCTACCCTTCGTCCCGCCCCTGGCGTCGATACCGCTCCGGCGAGAACCCGGTCTGCTTGCGAAACATCGCGATAAAGGCCGACGGCGTCGAATAGTTCAGGCGCGCCGCGATCTCATGCACCGCCACCTCTTCGCGCAGCCACGCGAGCGCGCGCAACAAGCGCACGCGATTTCGCCATTGCACGAAACTCACGCCAAGCTCGGCCTGAAACCGGCGCGCCAGCGTACGTTCAGTGCTGTGCACACGCGATGCCCACTCGGCGAGCGACGTCGAATCAGCCGGATCGAGCCGGATGGCACGCAGGATGGGTTCGAGCTGGCGGTCGGCGCTGTCGGGCAGATAACTGTCTTCCCGGCCCGCCCTCGCGAGGTGTTCGACCAACAGCTCGGCCTGACGCGCATCCCACGGATCGCTCATCGCCGACACACGACGCGTGCAAAAGTCATCGAACAGCGCGCGCACGAGCGGTGTTTGCGCGATCAGACACCCATCCTCCGGTAAACGTTTCGCGAGCGCGTCGCTCACGTAGACCGAAATATAGTCGGCTGCCTGTCTGATAAAAGCCGCGTGAGGGACTCGTCCCGGGACCCAGATCACGTATTCCGACGGCGCAGTGAGCTTGCGATCCTCGAACTCGATTTCCATCAGTCCGAGGTTGATCCGGCTCAATTGTCCCCACGGATGAATGTGAAATTCGAAATCGGTGTCGGGCTCAAAGTGGTCGTAACGAATGTGCACCGGCTGAGGTTCCGGCACCTGCAAATCGCTCTCGAAGTAGTGGAACTTCACGTTGTCGCCTTCGACTCATCGGGTTGTCCGGTTTGCATTATATAAATCAGATCGGACAGCACTACACTACGTCCAACTTTTCATGCAGGACGCATCAACATGGCTGTGCTCTTTCCTTTGCTCGCAGTGCTGATCTGGGCCGCGAACACCATCGTCTCGAAGGCGGCTGCCGGCGTGCTCGACCCGGCGGCGATTTCGTTCTATCGCTGGGCGCTCGCTGCCCTGGTGCTGACACCGATGTGCGCGCGCCCGTTGTGGCGCCGGCGCAGCGAAGTGCGCCCGTGGCTCGGCCGCTTTGCCGCCCTGTCGCTGATGGGCATGGTCATGTATCAGTGCCTCGCGTATTACGCGGCTCACAGCACGAGCGCGACCAATATGGGCGTAATCTGCGCGCTGATTCCGATGCTGGTGCTCGTGATCAATGGCGTGGTGTTCCGGCAGCGCGTCAGCGGTGCGGCCATGATCGGCGTGGCGATTTCGTTTGCGGGCGTCATCTGGCTGCTGAGCCGCGGCAACCCCGCCAGCCTGCTGGCTTCAGGGGTCAATCGCGGCGACGCGCTGATGCTCGTCGGCGCGGCGGCATATGCGCTCTACGGCGTGCTGTATCGCCGTTGGGCGCCGCCTTTCGGGCTCTGGATCAACCTCTATGTGCAGGTGCTGATCGCCGTCGTGATGCTGATCCCGCTCGCGCTGAGCGCACATAGCCTTGCTGTTCCGCTGGCAGGCGTCGGACTCATCGTGTTTGCCGGGATCGCGTCGTCCGTCATCGCTTCGTATTTCTGGATGCTCGGCATCGAGCGCATTGGCAGCGAGCGTACGGCGGTTCTGATGAACATGCTGCCGCTGTTCACGGCCATGTTCGCGAGCGTGCTGCTCGGCGAAACGATCCAGCGTCACCACTGGATCGGCGGTGGCCTGATCCTGATCGGCGTGAGCCTCACACAGGGGACGTTCGGCCTGCTGTTCGGACGCAGGACACTGGCCGCAGCGCGTTAAGCTAAATCCGCGCGACGATCCAGGCGATCAGCGCATCAATGACTCGGTCGCGCTCGATGTCGTTCATCGTCTCGTGATAACCACCTTCATACATCGTCACGGTACGGTCGGGTGACCCGACCTGCGCGCCAAATTCCCGGCTGCCTTCTGGCTCGGTCAGCTTGTCCGCGGTGCCGTGGAAAACCAGGACCGGCAAACGTAGCGCCGCCCGTCCTCGTGCGATGCGCGCCATGCCGTCGAGAATCTCGGCGCCGGTGCGTGCCGGCACTGCGCCGTGGTGAACGAGTGGGTCGTTGCGACTTTCTTCGACGATGACCGGATCGCGCGACAACGGCGAGGCATCGATCTTCATCGCCGGGAAATTCGGCATCCAGCGACTGATGAGGCGACTCAGCGGGATCATCCACTTGGGAACATCGCGTCCCGGCGCGAGCGCAGCGCTCGACAGAATGAGTCCGACGCACGGCGCCCCGCTCGGATCGAGGCGCTCGACGGCATAGAGCGCCGCAATCGCCCCGCCCATGCTGTGCCCCATCAGGAACAATGGCGTTCCGCGGCGGGACGCGACGCTGAGCAGTGCCTGCGTATCGTCGAGATACTGATCGAACCGGTCGACCCACACGCGCTTGCCGGGCGAATGCCCATGTCCGCGCAGATCGACACTCAGCAATTCGATGCCGGCCGCATTGAGCCGCTCGGCCAGCGCCGCGTAACGCCCCGCGTGTTCGGCCAGACCGTGCACGAGAGCAACGGTAGCCCGCGCCACGCCGGCCACGGGCCAGTGGTAAATCGCGAGTTCGATGCCGTCGCGTGTCCGGACCGTGGAGACCCGGGCCGCCGTAGGGGCGCTGCGCATATCCTGCGTCATGTCCATCGTGGCGATCCTGACGTGAAGTGAACCGTCGGATCATAAAACACACGCATCGATGCGCGGATAGGGAGACGCCCGAAGTCGCTTGGCGCTGCCTCTTACCGCGTGTGCGTCGGATCCTTGTCCCGAAGCGCTGCCGGCATGGCGAACGCGACGATCAACGCGCAGACAACTGTCATCGCGCCGATCACATAAAGCGCAGGCGTCGTGCTGCCCGTCAGGTCATGAATGCGTCCAACCATAATCGGGCTTACGATCCCGCCAAGCTGGCCGAGCGTATTGATCAGCGCGATACCGCCTGCCGCCCCTGCACCGCTCAGCAACTTCGGTGGCAGCGCCCAGAATGCGGGAATCGAAGCTACAACGCCGGCGCCCATGACGCCCAGCGCCACGATCAGCCACGTGGTCTGTGTATCGAAGACCCCCGCCGCGACAAAACCTGCTGCCGCCAGAACCAGCAATGCGCACACATACTTGCGGCGTTCGCCGCTTGCATCCGACATCCGGCCGACCACCACCATGCAGATCGCACCGCAGATATACGGCACGGCCGTCAGGAACCCGATCATTGCCGGGTTGTGCGTGCCGGCCGCCCGAATCAAATGAGGCGCCCAGAAGTTCAGTCCGTACGAAGCGACCTGAATCAGGAAATAGACCAGCCCCAGCGTGAGGAAACCCGGCGTGCGAATCGCGCCGATCAGGGAATGTGCGCGCGTCGAATGCTTTTGCGGCGCAGTCACGTGTTGTGACAGCTGCGCTTTCTCGCCCGTGCTCAGCCATGTCGCATCCTCGATGCGATCGTCGAGAAAGCGCAACACGAGCAGGCCAAGCGCCACGCAAGGCACACCACCCAGCAAAAACAGCCAGTGCCAGCCCGGTACGCCGAGCACGCCGTCGAGATGACCCAGCACAAGACCCGAGACGGGCGCACCCAGCAAACCCGAAAACGCGGATGCAAGGAACAGCAGCGAGGTATTGCGTCCACGATGGCTCGCCGGGAACCAGAGCGTCAGGTAATAGAGCACGCCCGGCGCAAAGCCGGCTTCCATCGCGCCGATCGTGAATCGCAGCGCGTAGAACTGCCACTCGTTCGACACGAACATCATGAGCGCTGTGGCAATGCCCCATGAAATCATGATGCGGGCAATCCACCGCCGCGCACCGACCTTGTAGAGAAAGAGGTTGCTCGGTACCTCGAACAGCACGTAGCCGATCACGAACAGGCTCGCTCCGAGGCCGTACGCCGTGTCGCTCAGGCCGAGCTGACTTTGCAACTGGAACTTCGCGAAGCTGATATTGATGCGATCGAAGAACGCGAAGAGGTAGCACGTCATGATCACGGGCATGAGGCGCCACGTGACTTTGCGCACGATCGCCGAGAGCGTGAGGTTCTCTGACGTGGCGTTCAGACCCGTGTGCGAGCGTTCTTTACCTGTGCCCTCGGGGTGCGCAGTGTCGGCGCCATCACGCGCCCCGGCACCCTGTGGTTCGAGCGACGGTTCGAGCGCGTCGTCGACCGTCGATACGGAAGAAGCGCGGCGTGCTGCCGCGAAATCGATTTGGCTCATGGCCTGTCTCCTTGTCGGGATCGCGCTGCGATCCCGTTTTTTTCGAGTGCTTGCGTCTTTTTTTAAGTGCTGGATAAAACGTGTGCTGCTAGTGGGCCGAGTTCGCTGGCCCGTGATTCAAACGGTCCCCATGTGGCCTGCTGCAATCTCAGGCAGCGACCGCATACTCGGGCGCCGGATGCAGATCGCGATTGCGTCCTGCCTTCGCGACCTGCCCGGGCACGTCATGCCCGAGCAACGCGGGCAATCCGCGTGACAGCGCGATCAGCCCATCGAGATCGATCCCGTGCGGGATGCCCATCTCTTCGCACATGTTTGCGAGGTCTTCGGTGCAGATATTTCCCGACGCGCCTGGTGCGAACGGACAACCGCCAAGCCCGCCGAGCGAAGCGTCAAAGCGCCGCGCGCCTGCTTCATACGCTGCGAGCACATTGGCGAGCCCCAGTCCGCGCGTGTTGTGAAAGTGAAGCGTCAGCGCCTCCGGTCCGACACGCCCGAGCGCGCGCTTGACGATGCGCGACACCTGGCGCGGGTTGGCCATGCCGGTCGTATCGGCGAGCGTGATGCCGGTCATGCCGAGCGCGAGGTAGGCATCGATGATCGAGACCACGCGATCCTCATCGATGTGACCTTCGAACGGGCAACCGAACGCCGTGGCAACGGTGCCGTTGAGCAAGACTCGCGTGTGACGCGTCAGCTCGACGATGCCGCCGAACCCGGCAAGCGATGCGTCGCAGCTCATGCGCATGTTCGCGCGATTGTGGGTTTCGCTCGCCGACATCACGAGGTTGAGCTCATCGGCGAATGCTTCGAGCGCGCGCTCGGCACCGCGTGCGTTCGGCACCAGCCCGACGTAGATCACGCCGGGCTTGCGTGTGATCCGCAGGAACACTTCTTCGCCATCGCGCAGGGCCGGAATCGCCTTGGGCGACACGAATGACCCTGCTTCGATACGCGTGAACCCTATGTTCGACAGCGAATCGATCAGCGCGACCTTGTCGTCGGTTTCAACCCACGTTGGCTCGATCTGCAGACCATCGCGTGGCGCCACTTCCTGAATGATCATGCGGTCCGCGGCATGCGCGCGATGTGTGGCTTCGTTCAACGTGTCGATCTCCGTTCGCGCGATGGTGTCCCTGCGTTTGACCCGGGGGCGCACAACGGGCGATGGTGTGCTCCGTTTGAAGGGCGCGGTCATTGGATGGCTCCAGCCTGACGCAGCGCATCGATCTGATCGGCGGCAAAACCCAGGTCCGCGAGCACAGACGAAGTGTGCTCGCCCAGCGACGGGCCGCTCCAGTTGACGCTGCCGGGGGTCTCGGACAGTGCCGGCACGATGCCGGGCATCTTGACGCGCGCGCCGTCGGGCAATGTGGTGTCGAGCAACATGCCACGCGCCTGATAGTGCGGATCGGCAACGATATCGGCCACCGAATAGATCCGGCCGGCCGGTACGCCGGCCTGTTCGAGGGCGGCAAGAACGTCGGCCGCGTCGTGCTGCGACGTCCATGCGGCGATGGCCGCATCGAGCATCTCGCACTGAGCGGCGCGACCGTCGTTGCGCTCGAGCGCAGGGTCGTCGCGCAGGTCCGGGCGCCCGATCACCTCCATCAGGCGCCGGAAGATCGGATCGCTGTTGCCCGCAATGACGATATAGCTGTCGTCGCGAGTCGGGTAGGTATTCGAAGGTGCAATGCCGGGCAGCGCACCACCGCTGCGTTCGCGGACATGGCCCAGCATGTCGTATTCGGGTACGAGGCTTTCCATCAGGTTGAACACGCTTTCGACGAGCGACACGTCGACCACCTGACCGTCGCCCTTGCCCGTCTTCACGCGGAGCAACGACATCAACGCGCCCATCACGCCATGCATCGAGGCAAGCGAGTCGCCGAGGCTGATGCCCACGCGGGCCGGTGCACCGTCGACTTCGCCCGTGGTGTAACGGATTCCGCCCATGGCCTCGCCTATCGCACCGAAGCCGGGACGATCGCGATACGGGCCGGTCTGGCCGTAGCCCGAAATCCGTACCATCGTCAGTTTCGGATTCAGTGCATGCAGCGTGTCCCAGCCGAGACCGAGCCGCTCAAGTGCACCGGGGCGCATGTTCTCGATCAGGACGTCGGCTTGCCCGGCAAGCTGACGCACGATCGCAATGCCCTCTTCCGACTTGAGGTTCACGCAAATCGACTTCTTGTTGCGTGATTGCAGATACCACCAGAGCGATGTGCCGTCGTGGAGCTTTCGCCATTTGCGAAGCGGGTCGCCTGACTCGGGTGCTTCGATCTTGATGACCTCGGCGCCAAATTCGGCCATCAGACGAGCGGCGAAGGGGGCGGCGATCAGCGTCCCGATTTCAATGACGCGAATGCCTTCAAGCGGTCCAGCCATGATGCGTGTCTCCGGATTTCTATTTGATGGAGACAGGCTACGACCGCGGGATGGCGCGGGTCCAACCGTAATTCGGCAATGACCGTTCGCGAACGGCGAACGCTCGGGCCGATCAATCGCTCAGGCGTTCTGCCGAAACAATTCAATGATATAAATCCCCGGGCCAGCCGCAGAGCGGGTGGCGCCCGGTCCGCTGTCCCCCTTCGAACGGTGAAACAGGAGTCACAGATGAACGCCTTGGCCCGTCTTGTAGTCGTGCTGCTCGTGCTGTGCTCGTCGAACGTGGTCGAAGCGCGTTCGCACCACCATCACGGGTCACAGTCCGACTCGCAGTCACAGGGCAATACGCCCGGACAGTTCGACTACTACCTGCTGTCTCTGAGCTGGTCGCCCGACTATTGCAGCGGCCATCCCAACGACACCCAGCAATGCGGCGCACAGCGCTACGGCTTTGTCCTGCACGGGTTGTGGCCGCAGTTCAACAGCGGGTATCCGCAGAACTGCTCCAATGACGCCATGCCGGCGGCAGTCAGGCAGCAGTACGCGGGCCTCTATCCGAGCGACAAGCTCATGGATCACGAATGGCCCAAACACGGCACGTGCTCCGGCCTCTCGGCCGCCGACTATCTGGCGCTGTCGAAGAAGCTCAAGGACAGCGTCAACATCCCGCAGCGCTATCAGTCGCCGGCCCAACCGTTCAGAACGACGATCAGTACCCTTCAGGGCGACTTCTCGCAGGCCAATCCCGGCATGTCGCCCGACTCGGTCACGATGATCTGTTCGGGCTCGGGCCGCTTCCTCGAGGAAATCCACATCTGCTATGAAAAGGACGGCCACCCGCGCAGCTGCGGTGACGACGTGCAGAAGCAGATGCAGAAGTCATGTGGCCAGCCGGACTTTCTTGTGAAGAGCCTTCGATAGCGACACGGATTTACCGTTACGCCGCCCGGCCGGCTTCGACCGATGCGAGATGATCGAATAGCAGACGGCTCACCGGGGAAAGCGATTCGACTTCGCGCGTCACGATGATCAGTTGCCGGCGCGCCCATTCATCTTCGAGCTTGACGGCGCGGAGATCGAGCGCGCGACCGATAAAGTTGAACACGTCGAGCGGCAACACACCGAGCCCCATGCCCGCCTGAACCATCCGGCACACCGCATCGAAACCCGGCACATGGATGCGCAGGCGCATGGGTCGTCCCGCCTGTTGCGCGGCGAGGTGCGTGCGCATATTGATCGAGCTCGCCGAGTGCAGCCCGACATGATCGCTGTCAAGCGTATCGGCGAACAGCACGGACTTGCGTCGCGCAAGACGATGATCGGGCCGCATGACGACCACGAGTTGGTCATGCCGGTAGTGCGTTGCGGTCAGCCCCCGTGTATCGGACTCTCCGGAGCAGATGCCGAGATCGGCAAGGCTGTCCGCTACGGCTTCAACGACCCCGCCGCTTGGGCGCTCTTCGAGATCGACCTTGACGCGCGCATGCGCATCGAGGAAAGCGCGCAGATCCTCGGGCAGGAACTCGACGATCGCCGACAGGTTCGCCATCATCCGGACGTAGCCCCGTACACCGCTCGCATGTTCCGCGAGTTCGACGCCGATATTTTCAACGTCGCGCAGCACGCGCCGGGCGTGATAAAGCAACGTCTCGCCGGCCGCGGTCAGCGTCATCCCGCGCGCCTGGCGCACGAATAGCGACGCTCCGACGGCCTGCTCGAGTTCGAGCAGGCGCTTGCTTGCCGCCGATACCGCGATCGTTTCACGCTCCGCCGCACGCGTGAGGGTGCCTTCCTCGTGCACGGCCAGGAACAGCTGAAGCGTCGTGAGATCGAGGCGGCGTGCGAGGTTATGAATGGTCACGTCAGACCGCAGCGCCAAGCACGGTGGTGTCGTTGTCCACAAAGGCCTTGAGCAGATGATGGGCGATCGCGAACGGCTTGGGTGCGGAAAGCCCCGTAGCGTGGGTGCCTTCCAGCATGTCGCGCACCTCGTCGCGCGAGAACCAGCGTGCATCCTCGAGTTCGGTCGTGTCGACGACAATCTCGGTGCTGCTCGCGCGCGCAAAGCAGCCGATCATCAGCGACGACGGGAACGGCCAGGGTTGTGAGGCGAAATACGTGACGTGCGCGCAGTCAATGCCCGCCTCTTCATGCACTTCCCGCCGCACGGCGTCTTCGATGGTTTCACCGGGTTCGAGAAACCCCGCCAGCGCCGAATACATGCCTGGGGCGAACCGTGCCTGCCGTCCGAGCAGACAACGGTCGCCATCGATCGCGAGCATGATCACGACCGGGTCGACCCGCGGGAAATGCTGCGCTCCGCAGTTGTCACATTCACGACGCCAGCCCGCCGCAGACACCCGGCTGGGCGCACCGCAATTCGCGCAGAATCGATGCCGCGCATGCCAGTCGAGCATGGCCTTGGCCCCGCCGAGCTCACCGAGCACGTCCGCCGACACGAGTCCTCGCATCGCGATCGCGCGCAGGTCGACGAGTTCGATATTCGGCTGCTGTGCGACACGCTCGGCCATGTCCTTATCGAGCGACACCGCAAAAAAGGCCACGCCTTCCGCGTCGACGCCCAGAAAGATATCGCGCACCGGGGTGCCGAGCGACGCGAGCGCCGTCCGCGAAAACAGGACGCTGTACTGCTCACCGTGCCGTGCGAGTACCGGGACATCACCGACCAGCACCATATAGCGCGTCGAGGCGTGCTGCCGTTTTTCGTCGACAAACGCATCGTCGTCGCGAAACGGCGACAGGCGATCGAGCGGATTCAGGCTGAATCCGACGGCCGCCGAGCGGTCGAACACGCTCGGAACGGCGGCTAGAGTGGTCTCGGTGGGGTCCAAGGTCAGGGCTCGTTCGTGAAAAACCCGGCGCAGGGCCGCCGGGCAGCGCCATACCTTAGCACCGTTGCGAAACGCTTGCCGAGAGCGCCGCGCAACAATGACCGGCCCGACCGGGGGTCGATACGGATGACCGGCATTTCATACGGTATATACTGTTTCGGTATTTAACATCCGGAGAACCGCATTGACTACCGCGAAGACCAAGGCCCCGACCAACAAAGTGTTCCATTTTCCCAAGGGCGACACCATGCAAGCTGACGAAACCCAGCAAGACGCCGCCAAGCCGGCGACGCGCAGCAAAGCCAAGTCCGCTGCCCCGAAAGCTGCGGCCGCCGCGAAGAAGCCCGCCGCGACCAAGAAGACTGCCGCTGTGAAACCCGCGGCCAAGGCCGAGGCCAAGACCGCGAAACCCGCCAAGGCGGCCAAGCCTGCCAAGCCCGCCAAACCTGTGAAGGCGACGGCCAAGGCGGAAAAGCCGGCCGCCGACAAGAAGGCAGCGGCACCCAAGGCGCCCAAGACGACCAGCAGCAAGAAGGCTGCAGCCGCGCCCGCTGCGGACAAGGCCGTTCAGGACAAGAAGCCGAAGGCACCGAAGGTTGAAAAGGTCGTACGCGACAGCTTCACGATGCCGAAGTCCGATTACGCCAAGATCGCTGCACTCAAGCAAAAGTGCCTCGACGAAGGCGTGCACGTGAAGAAGAGCGAACTCCTGCGTGCCGGCCTCCTGCTGCTCGAAGCCGCGCCGATCAAACGCCTGGTTGCCGCCATCGGCGAACTCGAGACGGTCAAGACGGGTCGCCCCGCCAATTCGTGATCACACCGTGATCAAAAAAAGCCCTCGCAACCTTGAACGGGTTGCGAGGGCTTTTTGCTTTCTACCCTTTGCCGACAGACACTCACATCGGCTTGTGCGCTTCGTTCCCGGCTCCCGGGAAAAACGCGTTCCAGACCGCACGCACGCCCTCTGCCGCCGCGACATCGGCGCCGAACGTCTCCGCATCGCGCACCTTCGACGGATCTTTGGAAAGGCCGCGCCAGTGTGTAAAAACGAGCGGCGGCTTCTCGGTCCACTTGCCGTCGCTGTACTTTGCAAACGCCGTTTCACCGCTCACGAGCTGAACTTCGTACCAGCCCTCGCGCACCGGTGAGTACTGTTCGAGCGGATACCAGCCGGTCGGGTCGATGTGCATGCTGTCGCCTCCAGGATCGGAATGTTGTGAGCGACAGCGCCGCAGGCTTCGTGCCAATTGCGGGCAAAGGGTGAACAAAGCGGCCAGAACCGGGGCGCAATCGGCCGATCCGCCGCGATCACGGCAGCCCGGCCATCGGCACGTTACAGCGCAAAGGTGTAAAAAATCGGGCCGCGCCGGGAAAAAACTACGCGACCAGGCAGACACCCCACGCCGGAATCACGCACTCCGGCGCACGACTTTGTCAGAGACAGGCAGAGGCAGACTATTCCGTGGCGGCCGCCGTTTGTGGCAACAACGCGAAGCGCCGGTCGACGAGCCGGACCGGCGGAGCGCCGCACTCGACGAGCAAGGCGCGCAGATCGTTGATCACCGGAAAGACTTCGTGATTCCAGTCCGCGCCCTGACGATCGTGAGCGAGCTGCTCGCGCTCGACGATCTCGCGATCCTCCTTGAAGATCCGTTCCGTGAACCAGACCAGCGCGGGCCATGCAAGATCGAGCAGCACCGGCCAGCCGGGCTTGCGGATCGACAGCAGGCCGAAGGTCCGGTTGGTCCGTTGTTCCTTGTCGAGCGGGATATAGCAGATCCACAGTTCCATCACGAGCGTGCCGCTGCCGCTGACGATCTTCAGGTTCTGATACGGATACTGCGTCCGGATCGTCATGACGTCCTTGGCCTGCTCGGTAGACGCCGTACGACGTTGCTTGAACACCAGCGCCTCGCCGATCGGCTGGCGCCCCGCCTCGCGGGCAAAGGTGTAGTCGACTTCGACCCAGTCGTCGCCCTTGCGGCGTCCGAGCGAGCGCGCGCGCATCTGCCCCATTTGACGGCGATGCAGGAACTGATGGTTCATATCCATCAGGTTTTCGTGCATGAAGCTGTAGTGGCACGCGACTTCGCGCCCGAAACGTCGTGTCTTGTACTTCGGATCGGCCACCGAGCCGAGTCGCGGGAACGGCACGTCGGCGGCCTTGGCGGCGTCACCCGGGAAAATAAAGATCAGGCCCTGCTCTTCGCGGCACGGGTAGGAACGCACGCCGTTGGGCAAACGCTCCTTGCCGAGGTACGGCACATCGGTGCATTTGCCCGAGCAATCGTATGTCCAGCCATGGTATCCGCAGCGAATCCCATCCCCTTCCACGACCCCCATATGCAGCGGCACCTGGCGATGCGCGCAACGGTCTTCAAGCGCGTGCACGACGCCGGCTTCGGTGCGAAACAGCACGATGGGGTCGCCACCAAAGGTGGTGCCGTGCGTCTTGCCTCGCTTGACCTCGGGCGACCACGCGATCGGGTACCAGAAATCGGGGTGAATATCGACGCGTCGCAAATCACGCTTGCGCGGGGTCGGCGTGGTACTGCCCGACGATGCGTCTTCGGATTCCAACGGGGGGGCTGCGTGCATGCTCGACGACTCCGCTAACGCTCTGTGCGTTGTTCTGTTGCGTTTCAGATGCCCGGATGGCGGCCCAATCCTTGCCGCAGCGGATCGCGCCACGGCCCGCCAGCAGCGAACGAACGGCGACAAGTCTAACCCGAATAAACAGCGAGGGGAGTCAGGCGTGCCCCGGACGCGCGTCAGGCGCAAACCGTGTGCCTGACCTGTGCAGAGCCGGGCGCAACGCCGGCGGAGGGTCGCCGCCGGACGATTGCACCCGGGCGGACGACACTCCGGACGACGCATCGCCGGCAAGCAGGCCGCCCGAAAACGCAAACGGCACGCTCGCTGGCGTGCCGTTTGTGTCCACTCACATCCGTTCAGGTCAAGCCATCAGAAAGGCTAAGTCAGCCCCTCGAAAACCGTATTGACCGATATCAATCGTGAACGATCGGTGACCGATCAGCGGCGATTCGACCCCGACACCACGTCGATCCAGACCGCGAGCACGAGAATCGTGCCTTTGACGATCATCTGCCAGTACGCATCGACGTCGAGCATCGACATGCCGTTATCGAGGCTCGCCATCACGAGCGCGCCGATCAACGCACCGTAGACCGTGCCCGAGCCGCCACGCATCGACGTGCCGCCGATAAAGCACGCGGCGATCGCGTCGAGTTCGCCCATATTCCCGGCCGAAGGCGACCCCGCTGCGAGACGTGCGGTGTTGACCAGCCCCGCGAACGCCGCCATCAGGCCCATCAGCGAGAAGATCGTGAGCTTGACGCGGTTCACATTGACGCCTGACAGACGCGTGGCTTCCATATTCGAACCTACCGCATAGATACGGCGTCCGAACACGGTCTGCGTCGCGATATACGTGAACACGCCCAGCACGACCAGCAGCAACAGCACCGGCACCGGAATGCCGCCGTAGTTGTCGAGCGTGGCGATAAACGCGAACAGGATCAGACCCGCGGCGATGACCTTCACGACGTCCTGCCAGAACGGCACGACGGCGAGCTGGTACTTCATGCGGCTTTGACGCTGCCGGAACGTCAGGAAAGCGAGCAGCAGGAAGAGCACGACGCACAGTGCATCGCCGACGATGCGCGGCAGATAGCCCTGGCCGATGACCACGAACGAATCGGACACCGGCGCAATCGTCGAGCCGCCGGTCAGCCCGAGCAGCACGCCCCGGTAGGCCAGCATGCCGCCCAAGCCGACGATAAACGACGGAATCCGGCGATACGTCGACAGGTAACCGTTGAACGCGCCAAGCGCCAGGCCCGCGACGAGCACGACAGCGACGGTCGGCGCGATCGGCCAGTTGTGCGTGACGTTCAGGATCGCGCCGATGCCGCCGAGCAAGCCGAGCAACGAGCCGACCGACAGATCGATTTCACCTGAAATGATGATGAACACCATGCCGCTCGCGAGCATGCCCGTGATCGACATTTGGCGCAGCAGGTTCGAGACATTGCGCGGCGTCAGAAACGCGCCCTGCGTCAGCGATGCGAAGAACGCCCAGATGATGGCGATCGCGATCAGCAGCGCAAGGATCTTGTAGCGCGAGAAGAACTGTTGGAATTTTTGTGAATGCATGGATCCGGTCCTTCGAAATAAGTGCTAGCCGGGTATGGGAGGATCAGGCCGCCTGGGCGCCGATCGCCGCGGCCATGATGCGTTCCTGGGTCAGGCCCTCGTTGACGAAATCGCCGCGCAATTTGCCCTCGCCGATCACCAACACGCGATCGCTGACGCCGAGCACCTCAGGCAACTCCGACGAGACCATCACGATGGCCATGCCGCGGCGCGCGAGTTCGAACATAAGCTTGTAGATCTCGTACTTCGCGCCGACGTCGACACCGCGCGTGGGCTCGTCAAAAATCACGACCTTCGGATGCGGCAGCAGCATCTTGGTCAGCACGGCCTTTTGCTGGTTGCCGCCGGACAGGTCGGCAATCGACAGCATCGGGCTAGCAGCCTTGATCGCGAGCCGCTTCATCTCGGTGCGAATCGTGTCGAGTTCCGCCGCCGAATCGATGCGTCCGAACTTCGAGAACTTGTCGAGCACGGCGAGCGTGATGTTGTGGCCGACCGAGAGCGCCGGCACGATGCCGTGACGCTTGCGGTCTTCCGGCACCATCGCGATACCCGCAGCCAGCGCGTCGAGCGGAGACGTGATCTTGACGGGCTTGCCTTCGATCAGGACCTCGGCTTCATAGAGGCCCGGATAGGCGCCGAACACGGCTTGCATCAGCTCGGTACGGCCGGCTCCGACCAGCCCCGCGACGCCGAGAATCTCGCCGGCGCGCACGGAGAACGACACGTCGTCGACGCGCTTGCGCAGCGGATTCGTCGTGTCCTGGCAGGTCACATGGCGGACCTCCATCAGCACGTCGCCGATATCGTGCGGCTCTTTCGGGAACAGCTGCGTGATCTCGCGTCCGACCATCAGTGAAATGATCTTGCCACGATCGAGCTCAGCCATCGGCACGGTCGCGACATGGCGTCCGTCGCGGATCACGGCGACCGTGTCGCAGACTGCTTCGACTTCGTCGAGCTTGTGCGAGATATAGACGCACGCGACACCTTTTTTCTTGAGGTCGCGCACGATGCGCAGCAGCGTTTCCGTTTCGCTCGACGTCAGTGACGACGACGGCTCATCGAGAATCAGCAGGCGCGTCTTCTTGTTGAGCGCCTTGGCGATTTCGATCAACTGCTGATGACCGCCGCCATAGTTCATGACGGGCTGCGCGACGTTGATGTCCTTCAGATTCAGTTCGGCGAGCAGCTTCTCGGCGCCCTGATACATCGCGCCGTAGTTCATGCGTCCGCCGGGCAACGTGATCTCGTTACCCAGATAAATGTTTTCGGCAACCGACAGCTGCGGCACGAGCATCAGTTCCTGATGGATGATGACGATGCCGGCATGTTCGGTGTCGCGCACGTTCTGCGCCTTGAGTTCCTGGCCGTCCCAGAAAATCTGGCCGTCCCAGGTCCCGTGCGGATACACCGCCGAGAGCACTTTCATCAGCGTCGATTTGCCCGCGCCATTTTCGCCGCACAGGCCGACGCATTCGCCGGCCGACACTTTGAGGTCGATACCGTCGAGTGCCTTCGCGCCACCAAACGACTTCTTGATGTCGCGCATTTCCAGCAGAGGCGTTCCCATCTGTTCTCCTTCGCGTAACGGACTTGCTACCCGTCGATGCGAGAACGCGGCGCGCCGATCGCTCGGGCACGCCGCGCCTTGTATAGGTCGTGCATGGGCCGCCCGTGGGCGGCCGCAGACCGGTCTTGCGCCGATCAGTTACCCGACAGCTGGGCTTGCGTGTAGAAGCCGTCCTTGACGACCGTGTCGACGTTCTGCTTCGTCAGCAGGATCGGGTTCAGCAGGATCGTGTCGACTTGCTTCTTGCCGTTGTCGAGCTTGGTCGTGTACGACGGCGTTTCGCCCTTCGCGAGTTCGACCGACAGCTTCGCTGCTTCGCTGGCGATCAGCTTCAGCGGCTTGTAGACCGTCATCGTCTGCGTGCCGGCGACCACACGCTTCACAGCCGCGAGGTCGGCATCCTGACCCGAGACCGGCACCTTGCCTGCGAGCTTCTGCGCAGCCAGCGCCTGGATCGCGCCGCCTGCCGTGCCGTCGTTCGAAGCGACGACTGCGTCGATCTTGTTGTTGTTCGCCGTCAGCGCGTCTTCCATGATGCGCAGGGCCGTTGCAGCACTCCACTCCGGCACCCATTGCTGGCCGACAACCTTGATGTCACCCTTGTCGATGGCCGGCTTCAGGATCTTCATCTGGCCTTCGCGCAGGATCTTCGCGTTGTTGTCCGTCGGCGCGCCGCCGAGCAGGAAGTAGTTGCCCTTCGGTTGTGCGTTGTAGACGCCTTGCGCCTGCATCTCGCCAACCTTCTCGTTGTCGAACGTGATGTACGCATCGACGTCCGAATCGAGGATCAGGCGGTCATACGACACGACCTTGATGCCAGCCTGGTGCGCTTCGTTGATCACGTTGCCGAGTGCCTTCGAGTTGAACGGCACGATCACGATCACGTCGACCTTGCGCGAGATCAGGTTTTCGATTTGCGAGATCTGGCGTTCTTCGCTTGCGTCAGCCGACTGCACCGACACCTTCGCGCCGAGCTTTTCAGCTGCAGCGATGAAGTAGTCGCGGTCGCGCGACCAGCGTTCGACGCGCAGGTCGTCGATCGAGAAGCCGATTTCCGGGTGATCCTTGCTTGCGTGAGCCAGCGGGGCGGCGAGCGTGAGGCCGGCCACGACGGCGCCGTAAACCAGGCTTTGCAGTTTGTTCAGTTTCATTGTCTCCACTCCAGACGGAAAGGGTGATTGCTGCTCTTATGCTTGTTATCGCACGGGCTCTTCATTTTTCTGTTGCCAACTACACCTGCGTACAGCTTGATGCCGCTTGGTATCGCGGCTTGGTTGCGGCTTGGTACTGCATGTTGCTTCCCCTGCTTGTTGCATTCCTTGCTTGTTACTGCCGGTAGCGCGCATGGCGGCGCGCGCTACGTGACACCGCCTTGCGGCGGTGTCGTTCCTTCGCGTGAAACCCGGGCTCAGAACACCGGCTTGAGCGCCTCGTAGAGCTTTGCGAACGTCGGGCGACGTTCGTCGCGGTAGTACGCGTGACGCTTCATGTCCGGTTCGCGAACCGCGACCACCGGCGGCTGCGGGCACACGGCGTCGAGCGTCGCGCTCGGATCGACCGCGAGATGCGCCAGACGTGCGGCGCCCAGTGCCGGACCGACTTCGCCACCGGCGCGCAGCGTGAGCGGCATGCCCGAAATATCGGCCAGCATCTGCGTCCAGTACTGGCTGCGCGAGCCGCCGCCAATGACGGCGATCTCGTTCGGCTGCAGCACTTCATGAAGCACATCGATCCCGTCCTGCAGCGCGAAGCTCACGCCTTCGAGCGTCGCGATCGCGAGATCCGTGCGTTGCGTATCGGGCGTCAGACCGAAGAACACGCCCTTGGCGCGCGTATTGTTGTGCGGCGTACGTTCACCACTCAGATACGGCAGGAACCAGACCGGCGGCGCGCCGCTGCCTGCGCCATTGGCCTCGACATCCGCGAATAACGCACCGACATCGGGATATCCCGCAACGCGCGCCGTGAAGTCGGCACAGCCTGCTGCGTTGAGCATCACCGACATCAGATGCCACGTCTTCGGCAGCGCATGGCAGAAACTGTGCACGGCCTTGAGCGGATTCGAAACAAACCCATCCGACACCGCGAAATACACACCCGACGTGCCGAGCGAGAGCATCGCCTGGCCTGCCTTCGCAATACCGACGCCGATCGCGCCGGCCGCGTTGTCGCCGCCACCGGCCGCGACAGGAATCTCATTGAGGCCGAAGCGCTTCGCGACTTCCGGCGTCAGCACGCCTGCCGCCTGATTGCCTTCGTACAGCGCGGGCATATGGTCGACCGTCAGTCCACACGCGGCCAGCAGCTTCGGGCTCCACTCGCGCTTGGCAACATCGAGCCACAACGTGCCGGCCGAGTCAGACATATCGCTCGCGAAGATGCCGGTCATGCGGTAGCGCAGATAATCCTTGGGCAGCAGCACCTTGGCAATCCGGGCGAACACCTCCGGCTCGTGCTTGCGGACCCAGGCGAGCTTCGGCGCCGTGAAGCCCGGCAGCGCGAGGTTGCCCGTAACAGCGCGCAGGCTCGGTTCGGCGGCTTCGAGTTCGGTGCACTCGAGGTCGCAACGGCCGTCGTTCCAGAGAATTGCCGGACGCAGCACATCGCCCTTCGCATCGAGCAAGGTCGCACCGTGCATCTGGCCAGCAAGGCCGATGGCTTCGATCGATTTCGGATCGATCCCTGCGTTGCGTCCCGCTGCGAGCGTCGCATCGAGCGCGATCGCGAACGCGTCCCACCAGGCCTGCGGCGACTGTTCCGACCACCGGTCGTGCGGACGCTGTACAGTCAGGGGTGCAGTGCCGGTCGCGCGAACCTGACCGTCGCGGTCGAGCAGGACGGCTTTGATACCGGAAGTGCCCAGATCGATACCGATAAACATATGACGCAATATCCCTTGATAAATGGCGGTTCATGCTGCCAAAACGAGCCGATTCGGGCAATTACGAAATCGGCCATCCCGGGTGGCGTTTTATCATTTCGCAACGCGCCATTGGGCATGACCTTTTACAATGGGTTTCATTAAAAAGGCAGACAGGCAAAACCTTCGGGCAAACCCTGATTTACTGCACTGAATGGAGACAACGGCGAGCCCCGTCCCGCGAGGCTTCCCGTGATAATCGATGAAGAAAGCGCAAACGACACACCGTATCGCATTGCTCTTCAACGCGAACAAGATTTATGACCGCGAGATCATCACAGGTATTGGTAATTACCTGTTGTCGACACGCGTAGCCTGGGACCTCTTCCTCGAGGAAGATTTCCGGGCGCGCCTCAATGGCATCGAACACTGGGACGGCGACGGCATCATTGCCGATTTTGACGATCCCGCCGTGGCGGAAACGTTATCGAATTGCGATTTACCCGTGGTGGCGGTCGGTTCGTCCTATGAGGACACCACCTTCTATCCCGAGAAAGTACCGTATATCGCGACGGACAATGCCAAGGTCGTCCAGCTCGCCTACGACCATCTGATCGGTGCGGGCCTGCCGCGCTTCGCGATGTACAGCCTGCCGGAGAACCCGAACAATCGCTGGGCGCAGGAGCGTGAACACGCGTTCCGCAAGCTGCTCGCCGCCGACGGACTCGAAGGCGAAATCTATCGCGGCCTGTCGACATCGGCCTTGGGCTGGCACGAAGCGATCGAGCGCCTGCAGGCGTGGCTTGCGAGCCTGCCCAAGCCCGTCGGCGTGATTGCCGTGACCGATGCGCGCGCGCGTCAATTGCTCCAGGCCTGCATGCAGGCCAATATCCCTGTGCCCGAGCAGGTGGCGATTGTCGGCGTCGACAACGATCCGCTGACGCGCACGCTCACGCGCATTCCGATTACGTCGGTGATCCAGGGCGCCGAAGAAATGGGTCGCACCGCGGCCCACTTGCTGCATCGCATGCTGCTGGGTGCGCGCTTCCCCGGCACCGTCATTCGCGTGCCGCCGGTCGGCATCAACGTGCTCGAATCGACCGACCACCAGCCGCTCGCGAGCCCGTACGTCATGCGTGCGCGACATTTTATTCGGCAGTACGCTTGTCAGGGCATCAAGACCGAGCAGGTCGCCGACTACGTGGGCGTCTCGCGGTCATCGCTCGAAGAGCACTTCCGGCGCGAGCTTGGGCGCACGGTGCACCAGGAGATCCTGCGTCACAAGCTCGAGCACGCACAGGCATTGCTTGCGAAGAACGAAGTCTCGAATGCTGAAGTCGCGATCCGTTGCGGTTTCACTTCGGTGCAGTACATGTATGCGGTGTTCCGGCGCGAGCTTGACTGCACGCCGAAGGAATTCCAGGAGCGCCTGCGCGCCCAGGCGGACAGCGGCGAAGTGCCGGAAGACAACACACAAGGCAACACACACGGTGCGACGGTGCACCGTTCATCGCAAGCTGCGTCTACACTTGCGGACTTGGTCAAGACAGCCCAATCCCGGGCGTGATTTATCCACTATTTGAGCATGCGCACGAACACCATTGCTTCCGAAGTCTGGGGCGCCCTGCCGTCCGGCGATACGGTACGCCGCTTCACCCTGCGTAACGCGCAGGACATGAAGATCACCGTGTCCGATTTCGGCGGCGCGTTGCTGAGCTGGCACACGCCGGATCGATCGGGACGGCTTGACGACATCCTGCTCGGCCACGACACGCCTTCGGACTACTGGAACATCCGTGCGTTCATGGGCGCGCTGATCGGCCGCTGGGCAAACCGCATCGGCGGTGCCCGCTTCAAGCTCGACGGCATCGAATACACGCTCGATCGCAATGAAGGCAATAACCTGCTTCACGGCGGCACGACCGGTTTTGATCGTGGCCTCTGGGAAGTCGAGCCCGACAACGGCGGATTGCGGCTGCGATATGAGTCGCCCGAAGGCGATGCAGGCTTTCCGGGTGCGGTCGAAGTTGAAGTGCTGTACCAGCTTGACGACGACGGCACGCTCACGATCGATTACACCGGTGTGGCCGATGCGCCGACACCGCTGAATCTGACCAACCATGCGTACTTCAACCTAAGCGGCCGCGACCTCGATATTCGCGGACACATGTTGTCGATCGCAGCGGATCACTTCCTCGAAGTCGATGACGAACTGATACCGACGGGTGTCGCCGAAGTGACGGGCAGCGCATTCGACTTCCGGACATCGGCACCGATCGGCGCGCGGCTTGACTGGCCCCATACGCAATTGGCGCGGGCCGGCGGCTTCGATCATTGCTACATGCTGTCCGGAGACGTCGGTACGTTGCGTCACGTCGCAAACGTTTATGACCCGGCAAGCGGCCGCGAGATGGACGTAGTAACGACCGAACGCGGCATGCAGTTCTACTCCGGTAATCACCTTGAAGGTGTGCGCGGCAAGGACGGCGTGACGTATCGCAAGCATGCGGCGTTCTGCCTCGAAACGGGCGGGTATCCGAACGAGGTCAATAGCGCGAATCCGGCGCCTGCGATTATTCGTCCGGGCCAGACATATCGGCAAACGACGCAATATCGCGTGGGGTTGCGTAGCGAGGGTTAAGTTACGACGCGCGCGTCGCGTCGCGGGTCTCGCATTATCAGGTGGTCACGAAGGGCTGAGTTCTGTGTTGCACGGAACTCAGCCCTTTTGCATTGGTGATGGGTGATGTTCAGTGATGGGTAGTTAGTGTTGCTGGTGCTGGTGCTGGTGCTGGTGCTGGTGCTGGTGCTGGCGGAGCCGGTGGTCGCGGTTTTTGCCGGTTCATACGTCGGGTTGGGCCAACCGCCAAACATGCCCGTCGATGACGTTTTTGTCATAGTCATGTCAGCAGACAGTTGGAGCCCGGGTCGCATCATGCATCCCATGGTCAGACACAACGGTGAACGAAGCAAAACCCACGTGACGGACCTTCATCCAACTTTGCTCAGGAGTGCCACATCATGAAGAAGATCGCTATCGCCGCTTTCGCCGCCGTCGCTCTTTCCGCTGTCGCCGGCTCCGCTTTCGCTCAATCGACCTCGGGCCTGACCCGCGAACAAGTCCGCGCTGAACTCGTGAGCGCTCAACGCGCCGGCGTGATCCCGACCTCGGATACGCAATACCCGCCTACCGCCGACGAAGTCGCGCAGAACAAGGCGATGTATCAAGTGCAATTCGGCAAGTCGAGCGAACCGCAACGTTGGGTCGCAGGCACGTCGAGCCACGGCAATCAAGGCTGATTGAAGAGCGCGACTTCGACTTCGTCACGCAATGTCGTCGGGCGCTCGCTAAAAGCCAAGCGCCTGCGCAAAAGCCCGGCCCATCCTTGCGATGGCCGGGCTTTTGCGCAATTGGCGCCAGGCTACTGGCCCGAATGCTGACTCACCGTCGATTCACTCGCTGCTGCTCAATCGGTGACTCAATCGCTGGCAAGTTCGGTACGTGGACCTACCCGGCGATTGCCGGGCTTTTGCACACGAGGGCGGCAACGTCACGAACGTCGTCTATCGCGCAAGATGACTGGGCAGCGATCCGTTCTCGGATCGCGTGCCCGATCGCTTACGCAACAAATGCCGAGCGGTTGGCTTCAATGAACGCTTCTACGGTCTGTGGCGCCTTGCCGGTGATTTCGGCGATGACATTGTTCTCGCCTGAGAAGATGCCGTTCTGATAGTCCACGGCCACCTCCTCAAAGTGTTGAATCATGAATTCAGGCAGACGATACGACTCGAGCCGTTCGCGATACTCCTTCAGCGATGAAGGGCTGTAGACGATCTTGCGGCCGAGCAGCGTGCTCATCTTTTCTGCGATTTCGTCGTGATTCAGTTGAACCGGCCCGAACAACGGATAGGTCTTGCCGATATGCTTTGCCGGGTCAGTGAGCAGCGCCGCGATCACGCGTGCCTGGTCTTCTGCGGAGATGGGTGCATGACGTCCTTGACCGTAAGGCAGCGTGATCTTCCCTTCCTTGACGATCGAGTCCCGAACCCAAGGGAACACGAACCATTCGGAAAAGAAAGTGGGACGGATGTGAACAGTCGGGACACCCGACCAGTCCAGCACGCGCTCGGCGATCCAATGGTCGCGCGCGGCGTGACTCTTCGCGTCCTCGCGTGCCGAGATTTGCGACATATTGACGACGACCGAGAGATTCGCGCGGCGCGCCGCATCCGCGAAATACGCGGTTGCCTGGATGAATCCCGGGCGAACCGGATAGCACAGGTATGCGCCGTCGACACCTTGCGTGGCGCGGATGGCGTCGTCATGTTCGAGAAGATCGCCCACGATCACCTCGGCACCCAGCTTGCGCAACGATTCCGCGCGTTCGTCTTCGCTGTGAACGAGGGCGCGAACCGCGTGACCCGAGTCAAGAAGATATTGGACCGTATAGACGCCCGTCTTGCCGGTGGCTGCCGTGACCAGATACTTGCGTTGTTTCATTTCAAACTCCGTTTAAGGTTAGGTGCACTCGTCCTGAGTGCGGGGATTGCTGATACCGACGATGGCGAGTCACAGCCACAGCGTGTGATGCCATACTCAAATCGTGCATATGCACATGTAGATCTAAAAAAAAGCCACGGCATGCCCAACCCGCGGCCCTGACTCAATCAGCACCGAGATGCTGCTTCACCGTTTGCAAGACCGACGCAGACGCTTCCGGGTCGGCGATGATGCGTGACAGCGTCACTGCACCGATCATCGCCGCCATGGCGAACACGGCGTCGCTGTGTGATGCATCAGCGTTTCTCCGCCGGATCCGCTTGGCAAGTACGTCCACCATGTCGTTGAATCCTTTGGCCGCCGCTGCGCGCGTTGCCTCATCGCCGTGTGCCAGTTCGCTACCCATGCCCGCAATCGGACATCCGCCCGTCGTGCTGTCGCGGTGCGAAGTCGAGACGTAGCTCCCCACAATCGACTTGAATGCCTCCCCCTCGGCGGCCTTGCTTGCCGCGTCTTCGAAGGCCTCGATAACCGACTCGAATCCGACCCCGCATGCTTCTGCGACAAGCTGATCCTTTGATTCGAAGTGGCGGTAAAACCCGCCGTGTGTGAGCCCCGCCTCTGACATCAGATCGGACAACCCTGTTGCATGGATGCCCTGACTCCGAAACCGGCGAGCGGCAACCTCGACGATGCGGCGGCGTGTCTCTGCCGTTTCGAGTTTCGACTTCCTCATCACCTGTGCTCCTGAGCGACATCATGATTTAGATGATATGTATCATCTAAATGTGAGTCAACCCATTTTCTGGCGTAGCTTGCGCAGCGGTGTGAAAAACACTGTTCACGCCATCGAGGGGAATGCCTGCGATGTTCAACGGGTGCTCGCGTGTCCTGCCTGAGCGAGTGCCGCCGCGCTTAACGCCTAGCCCGTGCTTCGGCTTCAGCTTCGGCTTCGGGGTGTGCGTGTGCGTGTGCGTGTGCGTGTGCGTGACGAGAGGATTGCCCGGCAGGCGATCCCCATGACGTTTTTGTCATAGTCATGTCAGCAGACAGTCGGAGCCCGGGTCGCATCATGCATCCCATGGTCAGACACAACGGTGAACGAAGCAAACCAGCGTGACGGACCTTCATCCAACTTTGCTCAGGAGTGCCACATCATGAAGAAGCTCGCTATCGCCGCTTTCGCCGCCGTCGCTCTTTCCGCTGTCGTCGGCTCCGCTTTCGCCCAATCGACCTCGGGCCTGACCCGCGAACAAGTGCGTGCTCAGCTCGTCGATGCAGAACGTGCTGGCGTGATCCCGACCACAGATACGCAGTACCCGCCCACGGCTGATGAAGTCGCGCAGAACAAGGCGATGTATCAAGTGCAATTCGGCAAGTCGAGCGAACCGCAACGCTGGGTTGCAGGTGCTTCGAGCCGCGGCAATCAAGGCTGATTGACGAGACCGACTTCGACATCGATCCCGTCTCGCCAACGCATCGGGTGCCCGCTAAAAGCAAGCGCCAGTACAAAAGCCCGGCTCATCCCTGTGATGGCCGGGCTTTTGCGCAGTTGGCGACAGGTTACTGACCCGAACGCTGACTCAATCGCTGACAAAGTCAGCATGACGTCCCTTATGCTGGCGTGCTCGATAGCGAAGTGCATGCCTTGCCGCCTCGATGAGCAAGGTACCGCCGCGACAGAATCAGCATCCCTAGTCCTGCAAATGACAGCGCCGCAGAAACGAGCGCCAGCCACGCCACCCCGAAGTGATCGGCGACATGTCCGCCGAGACTCGAGCCCAACGCCACGCCGGCGAAGATCCCCGACGAATTCAGCGCGAGCACCATCCCTCGATACGGTGGTTCGAGTGATACCGCGCGCCGCATTTGCGACGGATAGAACAGATCCTGCGCAAGCGCCCACACGATCAACAGCGCGACCGCGGAATATTGAAAGACCGCGCCGTGTCCCCCGACAATCGACAGAGCGCCAAGCACGACAAACATCGAGGCCATCGCGCCGATCGAGACGAGCAACAATCGGTCCGCTGACCAGTGCTGCGAGGCCCGCTGTGCGATCAAGTTACCGACAATCCCCGTCACACCGAACACAAACAGCGCCGCCGCTCCCTGAGTCAGACTCGCACCGAAACACGCATGCAGCAGCGGCAGGATCAGCGTGTAGGTCGCGAAGAACGCGCCCGTCTGCAACAGCACCACGCTGAGCCCCGATGCCGTCGCCGGACGCGTCAGCAATTGAATCAGGCCCTTGGGCTCCATGCGAATCCCGTAGGTGGCATCGTCGACGACGGACACGATCCACCCTGCGCTTGCGATCGCAAGCGTCGCCAGCAACGCAAAGACGGCCCGCCAGCCCAATACGTGGGCGACCCATGCCGATACAGGCGCGCTGATCACGCTCGACAAAGTCACGCCCACAAATACGATGGCAAGCGCGCGTCCCTGCCGCTCGCCCGGCACCAGCCCCGCGCCGATCGCCGAGGCAAGCGGACTCACAGCACCGGCACCGATGCCCGCGAGCACGCGAAACACTAGCAACCACGCAAAATTCGGTGCCAACGCACACCCGATCGAGCCGATCGCCATGCCGGCCAGGCCCGCCAGCAGCAACGTACGCCGCCGCATATGCCCAAATAGCATCTGAAGCACTGGCGCGCCGACCGCAAACGTGATCGAAAATGCCGCGACAAGCAGCGCCACGTGTCCGGGCGTGACAGCCCAGTCGTGAGCCAATGCCGGCAAGGCACCGACCACGCCATACGACATGCTCCCTAGCGCGAAATTGGCGCTGGCCAGCGCCTGTAGCGGACGCCGCTCATGATGTGGAATCGACATGACCTATCCCTTTACAAAGCTGCCGCGCTTGCCGGGGTTCCAAATCAGGGGCTCGACCGACATCCCGATTGCCGGCCGCGAACCAGCCCGTTCGCCCCCGTTCCGCGCGCGAAAGCCACAGTGTCGGCTCAGGCTTGCTATATTTGAAATCGATCATCTGTATAGGAGCTATCCAAATGACGGATATGCCCAAGGGATTGCGCGGCGCCGACCTCGCACTGCTGGCCGCGCTCGATATGCTGCTCGAGGAATGCAACGTCACGCGCGCGGCCGCGCGGTTGCATATCAGCCAGCCCGCGCTCTCGGCCCAACTCGCGCGCTTGCGCCAACTCGTCGGGGATCCGTTGCTGATTCCTGCGGAAAGCGGCCGGGGCATGACGGCCACGGCGCGAGGACTCGCGATTCGCGCGCCCTTGAGATCGGCGCTACGGGAACTCAATGCCGTGCTGCAGAATGGCGCGCACTTCGACCCGGCGACGGATCGACGAACGTTCCAGATCGTCGCCAGTGACAACGGCTTCGTGATGGTCGGGCTCGACCTGATGCGACGCGTGACCGATCAGGCGCCCGGCATACGCCTCGGTTTTCGGAGTGCACCGATCGAGGTCGCGGCGCCGCTGCTGGAGCGTGGAGAAATCGACCTGATCGTCGCGGCCGCTTTTACGGTGCCGCGCGCGATGAAGCAGCGTCCACTGCTCAAGGACGGATACGTGATGGCACAGCGCAAGGGGCACCCTCGCGGACTCACGCCGCCGGATCTGGACAGCTACTGCGCACTCAGGCACGTGATCGTGTCAGGCGATGGTGGACATTTTCACGGCTTTATGGACGATCATTTGCGCGAGCGCGGACTCACGCGTGAGGTATCGATTTCGGTTCAGCAGTATCACCTCGTGCCACTCGTGCTCGAAGCGACGGATCTCGTCTGCACGTTACCCGAGCGCTTTTTGCGGCGCTTCGCGGACAAACTCGATTTGCTGCCGTTGCCGATCGAAGTTCAGGGATTCGAGCTCGCCGCAGCGTGGCACCCCCGGATGCAGGCTGACCCGGCTCATCAATGGCTGAGGGAGCAATTGACGGCGATTGCCGGAGCCGCGATGCAAACGAAAAATCCGGAGTACGTGGACTGAGCGTGTGAGGCGCTACGCCTTGTCGGGTGACTGAACAGGTTCGGTCGCAGCCGGTGCGGCCCACGCGTTTTCAAACACGCAAACATCGAGCTTGCGCCGCGTGTCCCAGCCTTCCGCCTCGAGCATCGGTTTGTCGTAAAACGCTTCGACGTGCCCCAGGCACAGGATCGCCAACGGCCTGGCACCCGCAGGCATGCCCAGCAATTGGCGCACGGCGTCTTCATCGAACAACGAAACCCATCCCATGCCCAGACCTTCCGCACGCGCCGCCAGCCACATGTTCTGAATGGCGCAGGCCACGGATGCGATATCCATCTCGGGCAATGTGCGCCGGCCAAACACGTATTTCTCGCGCCCGTCCATCAGCGCGACGACCAGCACCTCGCCGCACTCGCGAATCCCCTCGACCTTGAGCTTCATAAACGCATCTTCACGCTCACCGAGCGCCTGAGCAGTCGCCTGACGCTCCGCTTCAACGATTGCGTGCAACGCAGTCCGAATCTCGGGGCGCGTGATGCGGATGATCCGCCAGGGCTGCATATACCCGACGCTCGGCGCATGGTGCGCCGCACGAATCAGGCGATCGAGGGTCTGCGCATCCACCGGCCCGGGCACAAAGTGACGCATGTCGCGTCGCTCGTAGATCGCGCGATAGACGGCATCAATTTCGGGCTCGGTGAAGCGATTCATCTTTCAGGCTCTCGGTTGGGCGCGAGACCTGTGACTCAGCGCCGGATCGTTCGACATGGTACAGCGTCGGCAGCGATGTTCGATCGTCGGCCACATGAGGCAAAGCACTTCGACAATCAAATTCGGAAAACGCTGACAGCGAATGCGCCTTTCTCCGCTCTGCGTCGATAGTAAATTAATACCGGTCACTGCGAAGTCCATGCAATGCAGACAAGCGCGCATGCACGCGGACTTTACCTACTTCCACCCGCGTTTTTTCGTACGGGTACGAGGCGTCGCACGACTGCACTCGCCGCGGACCAGAGGAGAATCCATGCCCGAATCAACCGATCACGATGCGACCGATATGTACGGGGCGACGAGCGCGCACCGCCCTCACGCCGGCGCTCCCGCGCACTTGACCGGCTCTCCGCCTGCAGATGACGTGTCCGACTGGACTAGCCTGATCGACCGTTGGAAAGCAGCAGGAATCTATCCGTTCGACGGGGAGCCGAGTACTGCTGCCGAAACCGTCGAGCGAGAGATCTTTTCGAAAGTGGCGAGCGTCATCGCCACCCATCTCCCTGGGTTTGGTGCGGCTCCCGCAATGGACCGTGCCTTTCAGCTACGAATGCTGCGGCATGCAATCGAAACGCAGCCCAAGGCGCTCGCGCGCATTCTCGACGAGGTCCTGCATCTGCCTCGTGAGCAACAGGAATCGATCTCGGCGGTGCTGGCCGATACGTCTCTTCCAGCCGTTTGCAGCACCGCGAGCCTCGTTACGGAGCGATTGCGCTTTCTCTCGGGCCTCGAAGCCATTCTGTTCGACGACACGCCGCGAAAGCGAATCAAAGAGCGTTCTCAACTGCACCGGATTATTGCCGAGAACTGCTGGCTCTTCGGTGAGGACTTCACCCTGTCAGTCGATGATCGATCGTTGACTGAAGTGTTGCGCGCGCACAAGAGATTGCTCGGCGAGCATGTGGCGATCGATGAGCCGGTGCGCCACCCCACGCTGGGTGGCGGCATCGTCGATCTCATGTTGTCGAAGGCCACGCGGCTTCATCGACCGAGAACGTTGACGCACCTTGTCGTCGAGCTTAAGGCGCCGGGTGTCAAGATCGATGTTGCGGAAGTCGGTCAGATCGAGAAGTACGCCCGTACCGTGATGGACGATCCGCGGTTCAGGGAAGCGGGCGTGACATGGCAATTCTGCGTGATCAGCGATGAACTCGGCGAATACGTACCGTTTCGCTCATCGCTTGATGCGCCGGGCCTGATTTACCAACGACACGACGTCACCATTTACGCAAAGACATGGGCGCAGGTGATTGACGAAAACCGGTCGAGACTCAAGTTTCTCGAAGAAAAACTTGAGCTTCAGATCGACAAAGCGTCTGCACTCAAGCTAATGCACACGCGTTATGCCCGTTTCCTGAAAGAGGCGATTCCTGCGAACGCCTGGGGTGATCCAGCGACATCGCTCACGGCGTAATGACGATTGCCCCGGTTGTTGCACGGGACTCCGCGGCCCGATGCGCATCGGCGATATTCGCGAGCTCGAAGCGCGCGCCGATATGGGCGCGGATGATCCCCTGGGCGTATGCGTCGAACACGTCCGCTGCGTTCGCACGCAATGCCTGCACGTCGGCGTTATGGGGAAAGACCGACGGCCGTGTGAGGTAGAGGCACCCTTTGCGATTCAGCAGCTCGGTCTCGAACGGCGGGATCGGGCCCGACGCCGCCCCATACACGACGACATAGCCAAACGGCGCGGCAATATCGAGCGAACCCATAAACGTGTGTTGGCCCACCGAGTCATAGACGACACGCGCCTTCTTGCCCTGCGTCGCTTCGATGATCCGCTCCACCCAGTCACTCGCGGAATAGTCGATCGCGACATCGCAGCCAGCGTTGCGAGCCACTTCGCATTTCGCCGCAGAGCCCGCGGTACCGATCACCGTCGCGCCCAGCCCCTTGGCCCACGCACTCAGGATCTGGCCGACCCCACCCGCGGCCGCATGCACGACCACGATGTCGCCTTTCTGGATCGGATAGGTCTTCCTGACCAGATACTGCGCGGTCATCGCCTTGAAGAACAGGGCCGCCGCAACGTCATCGTCGACACCCGCCGGCACCTTGACGACCTTGTTCGCAGCGACGTTGCGCCGATCCGCATACGCACCGATGCCGGCATTCATATAGACGACGTGATCGCCCACGCGCACACCGTCGACGCCCGGACCCACCACCTCGACCACACCGGCCGCCTCGTGTCCGAGCCCCGTCGGCGTCGGCAGCGGATACTTGCCGGTCCGCTGATACACGTCGAGATAGTTGAACCCCAGTGCCGTCTGCCTGAGCTGAACCTCACCCGCAGCGGGCGCGGGCAGATCGAGCGTCACCAGCTTCATGACTTCCGGCCCGCCAAACGCCGTCAGTTGTACCGCACGTGCCTGCGTCATACCCCTCTCCTTTCGAGTTCCCGTTTCGATCGATGCTGCAAACGATCATAAGGGGATACGCATAACCGCTACGCCTCAGGGGTCATTGGTTTCGGGTCATTGACTCATTGCCCGCTGACTCGGTGGTCGTTGATTCATTGAGCGTTGATTCATTGGCCGTTGACTCATTAGCCGTTTATTCAGGCGTCATTGATCCGACAGCGCACGCAACAGATCCTCGATGTTGTACGGCTTGCGCAGATAGATGGCGTCGGCCACAGTGGCCCGCGCGCCCCCAATCGCCTCCTGCTCGTGTCCTGATGCGAAGATCACCCGAAGCCCCGGCTTATGCCGCCGTGCATTGATCGCGAGATCGATCCCCGAGATATCGGGCAAACCCACATCGACGATCAGCACGTCGACGGGCCGGTTCATCAATGCCTCCATCGCCGAAGCGCCATCCTGCGCCTCGGTGATATCGGCCTCGACGAGCCGAAGCATTTCGGCTGTCCCGGCACGCACCAGTTCATCGTCTTCGACGAGCAGGATCCTCAGGTTCTGGAACCGTCGATAGGGCTCGCCCGAACCGGGACCGGTGCTTGTGAGTACGGCATCTGCAACGTCTCGCTGCTGCTGGTTGCGCAACACATGCCGGATCTTGCGCGCCATCGCTTCGCGCGAATAAGGCTTGCTCAGAAGTTCGATCCCTTCATCGAGCCGTCCTGCGTGCACGATGGCGTTGTCGGTATAGCCCGAGGTAAACAGCACGGCAATATTGGGCAGACGCTCACGTGCCTTGCGTGCGAGCTCGGTACTTCGCATGGGCCCTGGCATCACAACGTCAGTGAACAGCACATCGATCGGCACGCCGCTTTCGATGATCGCAAGCGCACTTTGCGCGTCCTTCGACTTCAGCACGCGATAGCCGAGCTCCGACAGCAGATCGACAACCGTCGCGCGCACGTCCTCATCATCCTCGGCAACCAGCACGGTCTCCGTGCCGCCGCTGACGGGGCCGGTGTCGATGTCGGTGACCAAATCCTCTTCCTGTCGCACACGCGGCAGATAGAGCCGCACGGTGGTGCCGTGGCCGACTTCGCTATACAGCTTGACGTGACCACCTGACTGCCTGACAAAGCCATAGACCATGCTCAGGCCCAGGCCCGTGCCTTGCCCTTCGGGTTTGGTCGTAAAGAAGGGTTCGAACACACGCTCGACCAGATCCGCGGCAATACCGCTGCCCGTATCTGTGACAGCCATCATCACATATTGGCCCGGCGCGGCTTCGGGATTGATGCTCGCATAAGCATCGTCGAGCACGGCATTGCCGGCCTCGATGGTCAGGCGCCCATGCCCCTGCATCGCGTCGCGCGCGTTGATGGCGAGGTTAAGTAGCGCGTTTTCCACCTGGAACGGGTCCACGAGCGTGTTCCAGAGACCGCCCGAGACGATCGTTTCGATTTCAACGCCATCCCCCAGTGCGCGCCGGAGCATATCGTCGAGCCCCCGGATAAAGCGGCCGAGATTGACCACCTTCGGTGCGAGCGGCTGCCGACGCCCGAATGCGAGCAGTTGCGAGGCGAGCTTCGCGCCTCTGGACACGCCTGCAAGCGCATTGCGTACACGCTGCTCGGGCTTGTCCATGCCCGCGACGTCCTTGATCAACAATTGCAGATTGCCGCCGATCACCTGAAGCAGATTGTTGAAGTCGTGGGCGACACCGCCCGTGAGCTTGCCGATCGCCTCCATCTTCTGCGCGACGCGCAAGGCTTCCTCCGCGTGCCGCAGCGCGTCGCGCGCTTCGCGGTCGGCGGTGACATCACGCCCGACGCCGTGCAGGCGGGTGCGGTCCTGATCGACGGACAACGTCCATGCGATCCATCGCCAGGTCCCGTCCGTGACCTGCATGCGCCCTTCGAATCGCACAGGCTGGCCACGCTCACGCAGCTCCTCGAGCTTCGACGTCACCAGCGCGACATCCTCGGGATGCGAGAACACAAGGTAGTGGGTGTTGAGCAAGACCTTGTCTTCGTGCCCAAGCGTGCGTATCCACGACGGGCTCACACGAATCAGGTGGCCGTCAAAGTCGGCAATTGCAAGCAAGTCCTCGCTCGTTTCCCACAAGCGATCGCGTTCGGCGAGCGCTTCGGCAATACGCTGCTCAAGCGTCTCGTTGAGCGTGCGAAGCGCGACCTCTGCCTTGGCGCGTTTGCCGATTTCGTTCTGGGCGTTGCCAAACAGGCGCGCGTTATCGATCGCCGCGGCCGCTTGGGCGGCAATGCCGACGACAAGGCGCTCGGCGCGCGCATCGAATACGCCAACGTTCGGATGACCGAAAAAGAGCCCTCCGACAACTTCACCCGTACGCGAGATCACCGGCGCCGCGAGGTAACTTCTCACCGGAAGGTGGCCTGCGGGCATGCCCTTGTGAGGATGGTTCTTGCCGTAGCGCTCGTCACGTGTGATGTCGTCGGAACGTACGATCGACTCGCCCGTGAAAGTCGGCGCAAACACCGCTGTGTTGCGTGGCATCGGGAATCGCTCGAAGGCCTCCCTTGGCACACCGGAAAGCGTATAGAGCGTATAACTTTCGCCGTTCTGATCGAGCACGTTATAGAAGAACGCGCCGAACGCCGCGCCGGTCAGCTCGGTCGCCGCATCCGTCACGACCTGAACGGCGCGACCGAGATCGAGCTCCGCGGCGACGGCCGTGCCGACGCGATTCAACATCTCGAGCGTATGCGCGTCTTCTCGCAAGTTGCGTTCGGTCTCCCGCCGCAATCTTGCAAGTTGCAAGTTACTGGCGACACGCGCGAGCATTTCGCGCGCCGAAAAAGGCTTCACGAGATAGTCGTCCGCGCCTGCCTCAAGTCCACCGACTTTCGCTTCCTCGCCCGCACGCGCGGAAAGCAGCAACACAGGCGTATCGGCGAGCTGAGGATGCGCACGGAGCGCGCGCAACAGGCCAAAACCGTCGAGCCTGGGCATCATCACGTCGGAGAGCACGATATCGGGTTCGAACTGCGTCATGAGTTCGAGCGCCGCCTGGCCATCGGACGCAATGGCCACCGTGTAGCCCGCCGCAGTCAGAATACGGCGCATGTAGTCGCGAAGATCCGCGTTGTCGTCGGCGACCAGAATCCTGGCGCGCGCTTGATCGCGATCGGTCGCAGAGACGGCGGCATGCATGCGGTCGCTGCGGGCCGCCACGATGTCGCTGGCAGTCTCACCGACGCTATGCGCGTCGAGGCTCCCGAAAACGTCCTCGCCGGCAGGCGCGTTTGCAGCCAGCCATCGCTGGGCTGCCACCACGAACTCGTGGGCGTCGACGCTGGCGCCTGCGAGCGTCGCTGGCGTCAGCCCTTCGTGTTCAGTCGACGCGGCCACCGGCATCGACACCACGAATGTCGTACCGGCACCGGGCTCGCTCGTCGCGCGAATGGTGCCCCCGTGCAGCCGGATCAGCTCGTGAACGAGCGCAAGGCCGATCCCGCTTCCCTCGATCGAGCGACCCGCGGCGCCGGCGACGCGATGGAATCGTTCGAAGACACGCGGCAACTCGTCCGCCGGGATGCCGATTCCGGTGTCGGACACGCTGACGTCGACGGTGTCCGCCGCGTCACCTGGCGCGACGCGCACCTCGATGCGGCCCGAGAGCGTGAATTTGAACGCGTTGGAAATCAGGTTCAGAACGACCTGTTCCCACATTTCCGTGTCGACCATCACGACACGGGTGCCGGGAGGGCAGTCGACGACAAGCTCAAGCCCGGCTCGTTCGATCGTCGACCGAAACAGCGAAGCGAGTTCGGCCGTGAAGAGTCCGATGTCGGTCGGGACCCGATGCATATCGATGCGGCCCGACTCGATGCGCGAGAAATCGAGCAGCGCGTTGACGAGCTTCAACAGCCGCAGACCGTTGCGATGCGTGACTTCGACGAGTGCCCGCGTTTGTGCAGGATCGGACCCTTGCGTCTCGGGCTCGTTCAGCAGTTCTTCGAGCGGCCCGAGCATCAGGGTCAGTGGTGTGCGGAATTCGTGGCTGATGTTCGAGAAAAACGTCGTCTTCGCGCGATCGAGTTCGGCGAGCGCTTCGGCGCGCTGACGCTCCTGATCGTAGGCTTCGGCGTAGCCGATTGCACTCGCGACCTGTCCCGCGACAAGCGAGAGAAAGCGCTGATACCCATCGTCGACGAGGCGCCACGGATTGAGCGCGAGGACCAACACGATCTGTCTAGCCGTCTCTCCGGGCGGCGAAATCGACAGCAGCACGGCCTGCGTCGGCGGCCGCGACCACGGCCCACTCGGCAGCGCCATCTTGAATCGCTGCGAGAGATCGGTCACGAGCACCATGTCGCGGCCTCCGCCCAACAACGCTTCATAAGGCCAGACGCGGTTATGAGGCCCTTCAAGCCGTGCGGGCGCGGCCGGATGATCGCGCTCGATCCCGCACGTCGCCACGAGTTCGAGCTCTTGACCCGTGTCGCCTGCGTAGAGCAGCGCAAATGGAATATCGCTCGGATTGGTGCGCAACGCACTGACGCTCGTCTCGCAGGCCTGCAGCCAGGTCCGTGCGTCGGCTGCACCGGTCGCGAGCTCGCGCAGCAGCGTCAACTGGCGCTCGCCAAGTACGCGCTGCGTATCGTCCGTGTTCGCGCAGATCATGCCGCCGGTCGAACCATCGTCGTCCGGCACCGGGCTATAGGAAAACGTGTAATACGTTTCTTCCGGATAGCCGTTGCGCTCCATGATCAGGAGCTTCGCTTCCGCATAGGTGCCCTCGATCCCTTCGAGCGCCGTCGCCAGCATCGGCCCGATGTCGTCCCAGATCTCGCTCCAGACCTGACGCGTCGGACGGCCCAGCGCCCACGGATGCTTGCCGCCGATGATCGATTTGTACGGATCGTTGTAAAAGAAGGTCAGTTCCGGACCCCAACCGATCCAGATCGGCTGGCGCGACGTCAACATGATACGTAACGCCGTCTTCAGGCTCTGAGGCCACGTCTCGGGCAGCCCGAGCGGTGAAGTCGACCAATCATGCTCGCGCAGCAGACGCCCCATCTCGCCGCCGCCCGCGAGAAAAGCTCGCAAGTCTCCGCTTTCCGCAGTCTCGGAATGGTCCAGCATGCTTCTTGGATCCTTATCGTCTAACGTTGTGCAGCGCTCAGTCGCAGCATGCCCCCGGCACGCCGCGACGCCAGACACCTGATTGTTCTAATACTTGGCTGTGCGCGTCGAATAAACCCGATACTTCAGAGGCGTCGCATCCGCTCGCAATGCGCAGATACCGTGCCGGAGGTCGGCAGGCTGCATCGCGCGCGATGACGAAAAGGCGATTTATTGTGGAGGTCGTTATGGTCGATCATGATACCCGACGACCGTTGGCGCAGTACGCGCGGCAGCACGCATGGCTTCGGTCCACAACGGGCATATTTACCGCGTGCACAAGCGCCGCGCCATCGATCGGCACAGTTGACAGGACGAAGCGCAACGCCGCTTCGATCGCCCTATATCGATGGCCAGTCGCCGATCGTCAACCGTCATTCATCCATCGATTCCGAGCGTGCGGAAGCACAGGCGCTCGACCCGCTCGATCAGGCGTGTGCGATTCAAGCGCTTCTCCGTCGAGTACGCGAGGTCGACGACACTGTGAATGCCCGTAAAGAGAAAGACCGCGGTCAGGTGCGCATCGTCGACAGTCCAGGCGTGCACGGCAACGCCCGCTTCGATCAATGCGGTCAGGTGATCGATCACGACGTTTTCCACGAAACCTTCGCGCGCGGGAGGCCGTGACTCGTAAAAGACGACGTCGTGAAGGCGAATCGAATCGAGATATCCAGCGACGAAGGTGCCCCCCCAGCAAGCCAGGCGAGCCCGCACGTCAGCTTCGGATACAGCGGACAACGCATCGGTCAAACGCGCGACCAACTGCTGTCCGAACCGCTCGCCGAGTGCGGCCAGCAAATCGTCCTTCGACGAAAAGTGCAGATAGAACGTCCCTTTGGCGACATCAGCGCCTGAAGTGATCTGCTCGATCGTGGTGGCCGCAACACCCTGCTCCAGGAAAATGCGCTGCGCGGCGTTCATCAGGTCATCGCGGCGGGCTTCCGGCGATTTGGTGCGGGGGCGCTGCGGATTCGTGGCTCGCATCAGGATGAGAAGGATCGACGTCGCGGTAGGACATGGTGCGTAGCATACGCCGACTCCCTCATCCGCCTTCGTCAAGGCGATCGGCGTTTCGAAGTTCGGGATAGCGCCATGCCCATACGCCGGTCACCGCGAGAGAACCCAGGCCGCCCAGAACCGCGGCTCCGACCGGGCCGAGAATTCTGGCCGTCACACCCGTCTCGAACTCACCGAGTTCGGCCGACGCCCCGATAAACAAGCCGGCAACGGCGGACACCCGTCCGCGCATGGCGTCCGGCGTCATGACCTGCACCAGCGATTGCCTCACGTACACGGACACCATATCCGCAGCGCCGAGCACAACGAGCGAACCCAGGGAGATCCAGATCGATCGCGAAGCGGCAAAGACAAGTGTCGCGGCGCCGAAGACGGCGACACCCGCGAACATCCAGCGACCGGCGTGTCGATGCACCGGTGCGCGCACAAGAATCACTGCCATCACCGCCGCGCCGATCGCGGGTCCCGAACGCAACACGCCAAACCCATGCGCGCCGATGCGAAGAATATCGCTCGCAAATACGGGAAGCAGCGCTGTCGCACCACCAAGCAGCACCGCAAACAGGTCGAGCGAGAGCGCGCCGGCAATCACGCGATGCGTGCGGATGTAGACGAGCCCCTCGCGGATGAGCTCAAGGTGAGAGCGCGAGGAGGCAGGCGGCCGCGTCGAGGTCCGCACGGCGACGATCGACAGCGTGGCGAACGCGTACAGGAGTGCGGCACCCGCATACGCATAGCTGACCGCGATCGCACACAGCGCACCGCCGATCCATGGGCCGACAATCGAACTCATCTGGTCGCCGAGCGAGCTCCACGAGACCGCCTGGGGTATCCGGTGACGAGGTACCAGCATCGGCGCCATGGCACCCATCGCCGGAGACAAGAACGCGCGCGAGGCGCCAAACACCGCGGCCACGCCATACAGGGCCGCCCATTCGACAACGGGCCGCATCGCGAGCCACATCAACAGACACGCACAGACGACTTCGACCGACAGCGTCACGACGACGATGCGTCGACGCTCGGCGCGATCCGCGAGCGCGCCCGCGAACAAAGCAAGCACGAACAACGGTACAAACTGCACGAGTCCGATCATGCCGACCAGAAATGTGCTTTGTTCGACACCGTGCGAACGGCGCGCGACCGTATAGACCTGCCAGCCGATCGCAACGCTTTCTGCCTTGACGGCCAGCTCCGAAGCGACGCGCGCAACCCAGAACAGCGAAAAGTCACGTCCGAGCCACGCGGTCGGCACGGGTGGCACGGGTGGCGCAGTCTGAGCGACCGTGTCGGCCCGCGAAGCGGCCGGTGCGGGTGAGTTCGACGGGTCCATCGGCCACCTCCATCCTCGTTGCCGTGCGCGACGCGAGCGGCATGTCCGTCTGATGGTAGGTCACTGACTGGCGGTCAGTCAACTACGAGTTTGTGCGTCCGCCCTCACGCGCGTTCAGCTCGGCCCTGCGATCTAGGCAGGCACGCGCGACGCTGTCGCGGGCTGGTGAGGCGCCTCACCAAGCCGGCGGCGCACGAAGTTCACATGTTCACGAAGGACATAGAACGCATCGGCGTGCGCGAGCGGCATTTTCATGCGGTTGATCGAGCCTTCGATATGGTCGAGCTGATGCAGAAGCTTCGCTCTTTGCTCTTCCGTCGCGTTGTCGTACGCGCTGCGTTCGATGGAAATCAGCGCGCCGTACCAGCGATAAATGCGCGAACGCACACGCCACGTATAAACCGCTGGCACAAGCCGCAACGCGGGGAACAACAAGACGAGCACCGGCACGAGAAACACCAGTGTCCGGTCGACGACGCTGGCCAGCCAGAACGGCAGTTCCCGATACAGAAAGCCCTTGCCTGACTTGTAGTAGCGAACAGCGTCATCGCTGATCCGGAACTCACGGACCGTCGGGTTCGGAAACTCACCGGCATGCTGCAGCAGGTCGGACTTGCCGTGCACCTCCTGCGCCGCTTCGATCAGCAGGTCGGACAGCGCCGGATGCAGGCTTTCACGTGCAACAAGTTCGACGGTCGGACTGATCAGGCGCACCGTATGGTCAGGCTCGTTGCGCCCCAGGTCCAGCACCCCGGGCGTGATGTCAATTTCGTTCAGATAGGGAAACCGTCGCGTGTAGGCGTCGGCCTGAACGAAATCCAGGACCGAAATACCCGGCTGCTCAAAAACCCTCAGCATCATGCCTCGCGTGGCTGAATCGCCATTGAGCATGGCGACATCGACGGTTCCGTCGGTCAACGCCTTGGCCGCCGCATCGCCGTCCAGCGGCAACAGTGCGGTCGCGCCGCCCGGTTCGATGCCATTGGCCTTGAGCAGGCTCAACGACATCACCCGTGTGCCGCTGCCCTCACGTCCCACCGCGATACGCCGGCCGGCAAGTTCCGAAAGACGCGTAACACCTTGCCCCCGATACAGCACGATGATCGGCGCATAGAACATGTTGCCGAGCGACATCAGCGACGTCGTGTCGAGCCCGGCGCCCACGCCACCTTGCACGAGGGCGAGATCGACCTTCTGCTTCTTGTCGAGCAGCTTGTGCAGGTTGTCGAGCGAGCCCTCCGAAGGCAGCACGACGAGATTGATGTGATTGCGCGCCAGGATCTGGCGATAGCGCTTGGCCACCACCATGAACGAGCTGTCGCGCGGCCCGGCGCTGATCGTCAGCGTCGACGGGGGCGCAGGGTCGACGAACCAGACAAACAAGCCGACCGCGAGAATGACCAGCGCGATCAATGGTCCCAGCGAAAACGCATAGTCTCGCCAGTGGTGCGAGGAGGACTCGTGTGCGTCGTTCCGTTTCATGATCGGTCTCGTTGTCAGTGGGCGCCATTGCAGTGCAGCACAACGATGCGAGAGATGCGTCGAAGCGTGAGCGAGCAAGGCTCCGTCCGGGTGAGGGATGCAGAACGCACACTAGCAGATCGAGGTCGCGGCGGGCAGAACGGCAGCCGTCGCGATGCCGCCGATGCCTCGGCGGCGCAATCTCACTCGGGCATGTTGCCTTCGGCCTGACGATGCGCGGGCATCGGACGCTCGGCCGACGCTTCGTGAATCGCATGCCCCTGACCGGGCACAGGACCGTGATGCGGATCAGCATGCGGCTGCCCGCCATTTCCGGCAACGTGCGCATTCGGCACGCTGCCGGGATGCGCGCCATGTGCACGTGCATCCGCATGCGCACGCTCGACGGCGCGATTCGCCGCGTCGTTCTGTGCACGATTTGCGGCCTGGGCGCGCGCGATGTGCGCCTGCTGCTCACGGCGCAACTGGTCGTGCCGGATCGCTTCGAGACGCGCCGTTTGCTCGCGCGCGCTGTAGTGCGCGGGCGGCGGACCACCGCGGTGCGCCATGACCGAATGCAGATTGTCGCGGCGATGGAAGATCTCCTGACGGCGATCTCCGTGTGCATAAAAGTGCCGATGACGGTGTCCGTCCGACCCCGTCACCCAGATATAGGTGCTCCCGCCCACGAACACGATATCGCTATCGAGCGCGGCTGAGATATAGACGTCGTTCGGCTCGGCGACGACCTGCTCCTGTATCGCGGGCCTCACGACCACCGGCGGCGGCGGTGCCGGCTGCGCGGCGACGACGACCGTCGGTCGCGCGGCAGGCGGCGCAGGTTGACTGACGACGCGTGGCGGTGTGCTCACGCAACCTGCGAGCACGACTGCGCCCGCGACACCTGTGACTAGAGACGCCCATCCCGTAGATTTCAAACGATGCCCCCGCAGGCGAATTGAATGATTTTCGGGATTAACGGCGCAGGAAGTTGATTCTTGAGAACCCGGAGGAAAAGTTTTCCGGTGGTGTGCACGAATGCAATACGCCCCGCATGTTTCGTTGAATAAAACTAAACACCCAATCGTCACGCGTGGTCGATGCCACCCGACGCCAGGCCCGGCGCCCCTTCGAGCGCGGGTCGCGTTCACCTGCGGTTCGCTTCGCGTTTGCTATCCGATTGCCCTTCGTCGGCCTTCCCCTGCCCGCCTGGCACAACACATGCTCGATTGGCCGCATGTTGATCACTCGGATAACACCATGACGCTGCTCGTCTATCTCGTAGGCTGGCTGATCTTTACCGCGGGCGTATGTTGGGCGTTGGTCTCAATGCACGTCGCACATCATGCTGTGGCCGTCACAGCAGTCATCATGGTCGGCCTCGGCGTGTTGACCGGTGCGACACGCGCCCGTACGCGTGATCGGTAGCGGGTCGCGAAGGTTTCGGAGAGGCGGCCCGAGCGCCAGCGGCCGCCGTTTACAGCTTCGCGCTCGTCGCCGAGGCGCGGCGGCCCGTGCTGGCCAACGGCCTCCCCGAGACGCTGCCTGATCACGCCGCCATTGTTTCCCGCTTTACCCGCGTTTTTCGATCATCCCGGCTTTTCACTGACTCCCCGTCGTCTCGCCTATCGGGGGCTTCACCGCACCCCATGCGTGCGTTACGGTGCTTCCCGACCGAACCTGCCGCTCAGGGTATCGCTCGCCGCGTCTTCTATCCGTCGCTCGGGCGCGACAGGCCGATACACCCCTATTACGTCACATCGTGATACATATCAAACTGTGGCCTCGACGCACACAGATCCGTGCTTGCCTCCGCCGATCCCTGCATGCGGCCGACCGATGAAGACGATACGGCGCAAGCCGGCCACTGTTTACTAAACAAGCTTAATGCCTCAAGAAAACAGCTGACCCGCCGTAATTATCGTAAGCCCTTTAACGGAGACTCCTTACTGCCATGAGCAGCACTACACAGACAAACACTGTCTCAACGCCGTTTTTCTCCAAGGCCGCTACCGTCGCTCAGCCGGGTTTTTCGCGCTGGATGGTGCCGCCTGCCGCGCTGGCGGTCCATTTGTGTATCGGCCAGGCCTACGCGTTTTCGGTGTTTAACGGTCCTTTGACCAAGCTGATCGGCGTCACGCAGTCGGCGCCCGATGACTGGTCGCTGACCACACTCGGCTGGATCTTCTCGCTCGCGATCGTATTTCTCGGCCTGTCGGCAGCTTTTGCCGGCAAGTGGCTCGAAAAGGTCGGACCGCGCCGTACGATGTTCACGGCGGCCTGCTGCTTTGGCGGCGGCTTCCTGATTTCGGCGCTTGGCGTCCACCTGCACCAGATCGTCCTGCTCTATCTGGGCTATGGCGTGGTCGGCGGCATTGGCCTGGGTCTCGGCTATGTGTCACCGGTATCGACACTGATTCGCTGGTTCCCCGATCGCCGCGGCATGGCAACAGGTATGGCGATCATGGGCTTCGGCGGCGGCGCGATGATCGCGGCCCCGTTGTCGGTGATCCTGATGAACCACTTCAAGACCGACACGAGCGTCGGCGTCGCCGAGACGTTCGTCGTGCTGGGTGTTGCGTACTTCATTTCGATGTCGATCGGCGCGTTCGCCATTCGCGTGCCGCCGGCGGACTGGAAGCCTGAAGGCTGGACGCCGCCGGAAACGTCGAACAAGATGATCACGCGCAATCACGTGCATATCGATCAGGCACTCAAGACGCCTCAGTTCTACCTGATCTGGCTCGTGCTGTTCCTCAACGTGACGGCCGGCATCGGCATTCTGGGCCAGGCATCGGTCATGATCCAGGAAAGCTTCAAGAGCACGGTCACCCCCGCTGCCGCAGCAGGCTTTGTCGGCCTGCTGTCGCTGTTCAACATGGGCGGCCGCTTCGTGTGGGCATCGGCTTCGGACTATATCGGCCGCAAGAACACGTATTACGCGTTCTTCGCGATCGGCGCCGTGCTGTACTACCTGGTGCCGACGTTCGCGACGACCGGCAATATCGTGCTGTTCGTGCTTGCCTACTGCCTGATCCTGTCGATGTATGGCGGCGGCTTCTCGACGGTGCCGGCCTACCTTGCCGACATGTTCGGCACCGCATTCGTCGGTGGCATTCACGGCCGTCTGTTGACGGCATGGGCAGCAGCCGGCGTCGCAGGTCCGATGCTTGTGAACTACATCCGCGCGTATGAAGTGGCCAATGGCGTGGCGAAAGCGGATGCGTACACGATGACGGTACACATCATGGCCGTGCTGCTGGTGATCGGCTTCTTCTGCAACCTGCTCGTCAAGCGCGTCGACGCGAAGCATCACGCGACGCAAGCGCAACTGTCGGGCAACTGATCACGGGACACGAACATGACAACGCAAACCGCCGTTTCGAAGACAAACCCCGCCAAGCTCGCGATCTTCTGGATCTACGTGCTCGTGCCGCTTGCATGGGGCGTCGTGAACACGCTGATGCAGGCGATGAAGCTGTTCAAGTAAGCCGGATGGGCCCGAAGCGGCGATGAGGCCGCTTCGAGTGATTCAGTACCGAGGGGCTGAGTTCTGTCACGAACAGGACTCAGCCCTTTTCTGTTTACGACGGCGCGCCGAGCCGGGCGCTCGCCGAACGTCCGAATGCCGAGAGCGCGGTTGCGATCGGACCTTCCGGACTCACGTCGAAGACGGCTTCCGGCCCCATCGTCGTAACGACTCCGGCGACTTCCATGCGTGCGTCGAAGATTGGCACGGCCATCGCGCCAACACCCGGAACCATCAGGCCTTGAATCGCCGAACGCCGCTCGCGCCGGATCTGCTCGAGCCGTGCCGACAAGGGTGAGTTCGGGTCATGCAGCGCATCCTGCAGCGCCTGCGGCTCGGTTTTGGCAATGGGATCGCGCTCACTCGGCGGCATAAAGGCCGCGAAGAGCAGACCCGTTGCCGATGTCAGCAACGGCATGACGGCACCGACGCGCGTAAGAATGGTGACCTGGCCGACGTTTTCGACCACCCGCACGACGGTCGGGCCGTGATTGCCCCAGACCGCCAGAAAGCACGTGTGATGAATCTCGTCGCGCAGCGCGGGCAGCATGTCGGAGATATTGCCGACTACATCGATATTCGCAAGCGCCGCGAGGCCGATCGTGACCGCTTCCGGGCCGAGCTGATAGCGCCCTGTCTGTTTGTCCTGCGCGGCGAGTCCGCTCGCGATCATCGCCTGCAGGTAGCGGTGGACCTTGGCCGCAGCCATGTCCGTGAATTCGCTGATGCTCGACAGCGAGGCAGACGGCCCGAGCCGAGCGAGGGCCTTGAGGACCTCCGCGCCAGTCTCGGCAGACTGCACGCGCTGTCGCGTATTGGTTCGTGTGCTGCTTGTCATGGTTGCGCCGTGCGCCTTGCCTTCTTTGGCCAGACCAGAAGGTACGCGATGCACGGGCGGTTCGGCAAGATCGGCCATCTTCTGCGCCTCGCAAATAGCAGATGCAGTCAGCGACGCACCGAAGCAGGGTCGGCCCGGGGCCGGGCCCTTGCCGGGCTCGATGACGGGGACGCGGCCAGACCGGAGTCCCCGGCTGGCGCGGTGAGATAGGGCGCGTGCCGCTGGACTAAGCCGTGACGGGATGTTCGGTCCGGACCATCGAGTCGCGCTCGCTGAAGCGCTCATAGAACGCGGCCAGGCCCGGACGGCTGCGCCAGGGCTCCTCGGGAAACCGCAGATCCAGATAGCCGAGCGCACACGCGATCGAAATCGTGCCGATATCGACGCGATCGCCGAACGACGGCGACCACGCTTCAAGGCGATCGAGCACATCGACGACTTTCTCGTGCTGACCCCGCTGCCACGGCTCGAAACGCAGGCCATCGGGACGAATCACCTGCTCGTAGCGCATCAGAAGCGCAGCATTGAGCAAGCCGTCGGCGAGAGACTGCTCCATCAGCCGTTGCCAGCGTGCTTCGCCGCTCGCCGGAATCAGCTTGTTGCCGCCCGCGAGTGCGTCGAGATATTCGCAAATCACGCGGCTGTCGTAGAGCTCCGCGCCGTCATCGGTGAACAGCGTCGGCACTTGTCCGAGCGGATTGCTTTCGATGATGTTCTTGTCTCGCGCGACGGGATGCGCCGCGCAGTCGAGCTTTTCGATGTCCAGACCCAGTTCGGCAGCGCTGACCAGCACCTTGCGCACAAACGGGGAAAAGGGCGAAAAGAATACTTTCATGTCGAATCCTTGGTTTTCAATGCGTATTCGTTGTGACGCTGTGTCGATGGGCTTTGGGTCCCTGCGGGGTTGCACCCTTGTACCGACCCGAACGGTTACGGCGTCTATCCGCTCCCGTTTCGTCGTCGAAGCGTATCAGGAGCGACCATGCAACGCGTAGTCCGTGCCGTGACGGTGCGTGAGAAACCCGCTTGTCAGCCCGCCGTCGACTTCGAGAATGCTGCCGGTCACATACGACGCCGCGTCGGACAGCAAAAAGCCGATGGTCTGCGCAATTTCTTCGGGCCGTGCGAAACGGCCGAGGGGCGTGCGGTCGAGCATCACATCGTCGCGGAAGTGCTCGGGCACGCCCACGTTGAGCATCGGTGTGTCGACGCCATTCGGCGCAACCGCATTGACTCGGATGCCGCGATTGCCCCATTCGCTCGCAAGGCTCTTGACCAGACCGACGAGCCCCCACTTCGAGGCCGCGTAGTTCGCGCGTCCGGGTTGCCCGCCCTTAGCGGTAATCGAAGCGATGCACACGATGCTGCCGCGACGGCGCGGCAGCATCACATTCGCCGCCGCCTTGCACGTCAGGAATGTGCCGCGCAAATTGATATCGAGCACGAGGTCCCATTGCTCGGCGGTCATGTCCTCGGCCGGCGCGCTTCGGGCGAGACCGGCGCACGGCACGACGTCCGTGATTGCACCGAGCGATTTCTCGACGCGTGCAACGAACTCCTGCTGGGCGGCTTCATCGCGCACATCGATAACGGCGCCCAGAAATTGCACGTCCGGATTCAATTGCGCGCGCAGCGCTTCAAGCCCTTCCGCGTTCTGATCGGCTGCGGCGATATGCACGCCGATCGACGCGAGGTAACGGCACACCGACGCGCCGATCCCGCTCGCCGCGCCTGTGACAAGCGCGACACGACGTTCCTGCAGTGCATTGGAAGACGCATTCATATTCATGCCTGTGCCTCCAGCTCGACGGACTTCGCACGCACGATGGTCGGATCGGCGATCGTACGGCCTGCGATGTAACCAAAGGTGAGCGCCGGTCCGAGCGTGATCCCCGCGGCCGGATAGGTGCCGCCCATGACGGAGTTCATATCGTTGCCGCACGCAAAGAGTCCTTCGATCGGACAATCCTGCGCATCGAGCACACGTGCATGCGAGTCAACACGCAGGCCAGTCGCGCTGCCGATATCGCCGGGCCACACTTGCACGGCGTAGAACGGTCCCGTCTCGATCGCGCCGATACACGGATTCGGCGTATGCGATGCGTCGCCCAGATATCGGTCGTACGCCGACTCGCCACGCCTGAATTCAGCATCGTGACCGTCGGCCGCCGCACGATTGATCTTGATCACCGACTGCTTGAGCGCGGCCGCGGGCACGCCGATCGCACCGGCCAGCGCCTCGATCGAGTCGCCGCGATACAAATACTTGCTGTCGATAAAGCGCTGAACGTTACCGGTGCGCGGCCTGACGAGACCCAGGCCGTAGCGCTTCAGGAACGTGCTGTCGCAGATCAGCCAGGCCGGGATGCACGGCGTCTTCTCATGCTCACGATGCATCGAATCGACAAAGTCGTGATACGACGATGCCTCGTTCGCGAAGCGCTGCCCTGCCGAGTTGACCGCAATCAGGCCGGGCTTCTGACGATCGGTAATCAGATGCGGGAACACGGTCTCTTTGCCATCGGCGCCACGCAGGATCGACACCGGCGCCCAGAACGCCGCACCCGCGTTGCCCTGTTCAAGACGGCCGCCGATCTGGCGGGCGAGCGTCATACCGTCGCCCGTATTGCCGGACGGCGACATCGACCGGTGCACTGCCGCATGCGGAATCAACGCCGCGCGCAGTGCGCTGTTCTGAGGGAAACCACCCGTCGCGAGCACCACGGCACGACGTGCCTTGATCACACGATCTTGCGCACCTTGCCGGATGCGCACACCCGACACGCGCCCGGCATTGAGCCCGGCTTCCGTGATCAGTTCGGCAATCTCGATGTTGCGATGCATGTCGATGCGCTTGTCGAGCGCGGACTTGAGCAGTCGAGCAGCGAGCGCATTGCCGAGCAACAGGCGCGTGCCACGCCGCCATTTCAGGCGGTCGCGCAGATAGCGGGCAACGAGCGACGTCGCGTGTGAGAAGTTCGACCAGCTGCGGTGCAGGTTCAACAGCGCGTCGATGTCCTTGCGGTTGACCATCATGCCGCCGAGCGCGAGGAAACTGGGTAACGGTGGCCGTAACAGATTGAAGGCCTCGCCGAGTTCGCGTCCGTCGAACGGCGCCGGATCGATCGTGCGACCGCCCGTCGATGCACCTTCGAGCTCGGGCTTGTAGTCGGGCGATACCGCGCGCGGAATGAATTTCAGGCTCGTATGGGCGTCGAAGAATCGGACCATTGCCGGGCCGTACGACAGATAGGCGTCCATCATCTCGGGACGCAGTGCACTGCCCACGGTCTGGCGCAGATACGTGATCGCCCGTTCGCGTGAGTCCGTATGCCCGACCGACGCCATCAAGGGATTCTCGGGGATCCAGACCGCGCCACCCGACACCGCAGTCGATCCGCCGAAGTATTCGGTCTTTTCCAGCACGACCACTGAAAGTCCCGCGATCTTGCACGTCAGCGCGGCGCTCAACCCTGCGGCGCCCGAGCCGACGACGATGACGTCGTATTCGTTTTCCATCTGTGTTGCCACCCTATCTATTGAAACTGATTGCGCGGGTTCTGCGACTGACGGCGTGCCGTGCCCGCAGGTCACCGTCGTCGATATGGAACCCTTCGCCTTATTGCATGCGATAGCCGCCGTTGACGTCGATCGTCGTACCCGTTTGATACCCCGCGCCGCGCGATACCAGATACGCCACAGCGTCGGCCACGTCTTCAGGCAGGCCAATACGGCCCAATGGAATCGCACTGGCGGCTTGTGCGTCCTTCTCGGGCGAGAGCGACTGGCGCAGCATCGGCGCATCGATCAGCCCCGGCGCGACCGCATTGACGGTGACGCCGCGCGGCGCGAGCTCACGCGCGAGTGCCTTGGTGAAACCCAGAATGGCCGCTTTGCTGGCGATATAAGCCGCGTTCGAGCGATAGCCTCCAATTTGCGCCGTCACCGACGAGATGGTCACGATGCGGCCGAACGTGGGTTCGTCGGGCAGGCGACGCGCGAACTCGCGGCAAGTCAAAAAGCAGCCGGTCTGATTGATCGTGACCGTGCGTTGCCAATCCGACAGCTCCGTCTCGATCACAAGCGGCCGGTCGCCATTGGGCTTGAAATGCAGAATGCCCGCTGCGGCGACCAGCACGCTCGGACGACCCAGTCGTTGTGTGACCGCATCGAAAGCGCTGGCTACGGAGACTTCATCGGCCACATTGAGGCCGACACCGATATGACCTTCTCCGGGCAGCGAAGCCGCGACACGCTCCGCGGCCGCGCCGTCGAGGTCCGTGACGGCGACGATGTGCCCCGCGTCCGCCAGGTAACGGCAGATGGCCGCGCCAATACCGCCGGCTCCACCCGTGACGATCGCGATTTCGCTGTGCTGCTTCATGCTCGTAATCCTTTGCTAGACGAAATGAAACTGAATGCCCGACGTATCTGAATCACGCGAGTACCGATGCCCGCGCCGCGGCGGCCTTGCGATGTGCATACGCCGGCGACAGCGCAAGCAATGCGACCAGACCGATAAACACGAACACACCGAGCGTCGCGACGGCGATCTTGAAACTGCCGGTGCTTTGCGTGAGGAAGCCAATGATTGCCGGGCCGAAGAACCCACCGAGGTTCGATACAGCGTTGACGAAGGCAAGCGCGGCAGCCGCGGCCGTCCCGCTGAAGAACATCGTCGGCAACGTCCAGTACGGAGGCATCGATGCATAGAGACCGATCATCGCGACGCAGAACGCCGTCATGGCCACGACCGGCTGGCTCAGCGTGAATCCGGCCACGACGAACGCGATGGCGGCGACGAGCTGCGGAATGATCACGTCGCTCAGACGCATCGTGCGGCGACGGCAACGACGGGCCCAGACGAGCATCGCGATCGCACCCAGTGCGTTAGGCAGTGCGCTCAGCAGACCGACTTGCAGCGTCGACACATGGAACGTCTTGATGATCTGGGGCAACCAGAAGCCTGCACCGTAGAAACCGATGACGAAGCAGATGCCTGTGAACGTGATCACCAGCGTGCGCCAGTCAAACAGCGTGGCAAACACACCCGACGCGCTGTGCGCCTGGTCTTCGCCGAGTTCCTTGTCGATCTTTTCCTGAAGCCAGGTGCGCTCTTCGGGCTTGAGCCACTTCGCCTGCACCGGACGATCGAGCAGCACGCGGTACGTGAAGATGCCGAACAGCACCGCCGGAATGCCCTCGACGATAAAGATCCAGCGCCAGCCCGGCAGGCCCATCACACCGTCGAATGCCTGCAGGATGAATGACGAGATCGGTCCACCGATCGCCGCTGCGATCGGCAGCGAGATCATGAAGCGCGCGACGATCCGCGTGCGCTGTTCACGCGGGAACCAGAAGGTCAGATAGAACAGCACGCCGGGGAAGAAGCCCGCTTCGCTGATGCCGAGCAGAAAGCGCATCGCGTAGAAGCTGTACGGACCGGAGATCATCGAGGTCGCGAGCGTCACGAGCCCCCAGACGATCATGATCCGCGTGAGCCATACCCGAGCGCCGAAGCGCACCATCATCAGGTTGCTGGGCACTTCGAACGGGCACATGCCGATAAAGAAAATGCCGGCGCCCAGGCCATACATCGCGGGTGTCAGGCCGATGGCCTTGTTCATCGTGAGCGCCGCAAAACCGACATTGGTGCGGTCGATAAAACTCACGATATACAACACGAACATCAGCGGAATGATCCGCCACGCGGTCTTGCGCAATACGGCCGCTTCGTCAAACGCCTGCATGATGGTGTCTCCTTGGGTAATCGGCCTGCGTGTTCGCTGTGTACGCCTCTGGTGGGCGGGCCGTGTCAAATTTGATTGCGTCGCTGTGCCGTGCCCGGGCTAGATGCCCGTCGCGCCGCCAAGCGACTTGCCGCCGTCGACCATCATGATCTGGCCGGTGACGAAGTCCATTTGGGGTGAAGCAAAAAACGCAACCGCGTTGGCAATGTCCTCCGGGCGCGCGGCGCGGCCCGTGGGTTGCAGTGCCAGTTGTGCCGCGCGACGCTCGGGCGTCAGCGCCTTGAGCATCGGGGTGTCGACGAGACCCGGCGCGATGGCGTTGACGAGAATGCCCTGCGGCATCAATTCGAGCGCCATCGCTCGCGTCAGGCCGACGACAGCGGCTTTGGCGGCGACGTAATGCGCGTGGTTCTTCGCGCCGAGGTACGCGCGCGACGCGATGTTCACGATCTTTCCGCCCTTGGGCAGACGCGTCGACGCGTGGCGCGACAGCCGGAAGACGGCGATCAGGTTCAGTTCGTAGTGCCGGCGGAAATCCTCGGCCGTGAGATCGATAAACGAGCGTTCGTCAAAGATTCCGGCGTTGTTGACGACCGCGTCGAGGCGCGGCAATTCAGCCACCAGCCGCGCCACGGCGTCTTCGTCGCGCAAGTCGACGACCGCGCTTTGCGCCGACCCGCCGCTTGCGCGAATCCCTTCAGCCACCGCCTCGGCGGCCTCGTGCGCGATGTCGATCACGCAGACGTGAAACCCGTCAGCCGCCAGTTTCCGCGCGATCGCCGCCCCGATTCCACCGCCTGCACCCGTCACCGCCGCCACCGGCTTCGACCCGTTTTGTGCTGTCTCCTGCACGCCCTGCTCCTGCGGATTGCTCATTTCGACGTCACCGACTCATTTAACGTAATTCATTACGCATAGCGTAAATCAGTGCCAAAGTGAGTCAATGCTCCGAAACCCTAGGGTGGGGTTTGCGGATATCTCGAATCCAGCTATATCCTCCCGCGCTAGCAAGCGGTTGTGATTGCCGGATGACCGCGCAGTCGCAGATGTTTCGCCAGCAACTGATTTAACTTCGGTCGGAGAATCTCAATGTGTTTTGGGCAGTACACCGTGATAGGTCGGCAGCTTCGCAAGTACGGAGCGGTGTGGGTCGCCCTCTTCACCTTAGCGGCATCCAGCGCAATCGCCTCGGCACAAACCACCACCATCACGGTGTGGGATTTCAAATCGGGAGACCCCACGCTCGCGGCGTACTTCCAGCAGACAGTCAAAGATTTTGAAGCTGCGCATCCGGGTGTCGTCGTCAAGCATGTCGCGCAACCCCACGACCAGTATTACTCGTTGCTGGGTGCTGCAATCGGTGCGAATCAAGGACCGGACATCGTTATGCTGCACGGAGGCTCCCCGACCCGCGAGCGGGCCGGAGCGCTGGTAGCGCTGAATCCGGAACTCGGCGGGCTTCGAGATCGCCTCGTCGGATGGGAGGCGTTTTCGGGTGTGAACGAGACCATCTACGCAGTCCCACTCACGTTGCAAGGCCAGGTCGTTTACTACAACAAGGATATATATCGCAGAGCCGGACTCGATCCTGACAAGCCTCCGGTCACGTGGGCGGAACTCGACGCCGACTGCACTCGGATCATCGCAAGATTGCATATCGCATGCTTCGCGATGGGCAACAAGGATGGCTATGGCTCGATGTTCTTCTTCAATTCAATCGCGGCGAATTCATGGAGCAACGCTCAGCGAGCCGCTTGGGCGGACAGAAAGCTCGCGTGGAGCGACCCTGCTGTGAGCAACATCCTGCGTGTGTGGGTTGAGAAGTCGAAAGCAGGCTGGTACACGAAAGGGGTCAACTCGACTGCGACATTCCCCGACGAGTACGATCGATTCATGCGCGGAGAAGCCGCGAATGTTATCGGCCTCGTCTCGGACACCGCGCACTGGAAGCAATTCGAAGCGGTCCTCGGTCCCGACAAGGTCGGAAGCTATTTGCCCGTCGCGCTGCCGGGCTCAGCCGGTGCCAATGCAACGGGTGCGAAACTCTCGCTGCCCATTGCCGGAGGCATCGGGTGGGCGATCACGCGATGGTCTCCCCATAAAGACCTTGCACTCGAATACGTGAAATCGATGGTCTCGAGCGCGCACCTCAGGACGCTGTTCGAGGCAGGCGGAGCGATGGTGTCCGATGGTCAATTCTCGCGCGATGGAATCGACAGCCCGAATGGAAAGAAAATCCTTGAATGGATTGCTTGCTGTCGCGCTCCGATGCCACAGAATTCTATCGGGTTGTCCGAAGTTGAAGTCTTGCGTCGAGATACGCAGCGTATGTTTGACGGATCGATGTCTGTGGACGCCGCGATGTCTGAACTCGATCAGACTCGCACATCATCCAAGTAGCTTGCTGACACTGCACGAAGCTCCTCGAGATACCAAAGGTTGCCCGACAGTTCGCACTCGCCAATGACTTCGGACAGGAAATCAATTGCGCCGGAGGATCGGCCAGCCGTGTGCAACGCGCGCGCGTACTCAATGGCAACCAGCGGATAGACCGCCAGATAGTGTGTCTGCCTGAGTCGTGCGATGGCCGTCTCGAAGCTACGGAGCTCGCTCGAATCGAGGTGCGAGTTCATCGCGCGCGCGACCCACATAAACGCATCACAGCACTGAAGCCAGATATGGAGTGCGGCTTTTTTGCACTCACGAGCCAGCTCCTCGACCGCATCCACCAGCGCGACGGAATCTCGCGTAAAGATGGCGATGGATACACTCGCTTCAAGCAGGATATAGGCTAAGGTCAATTCGTGACCGAATGTCCTGCCGTCGTCCTCGGCCTCGCGCGCCATGGCAAGGGCGCCCTCGCGATCGCCCTGAAACCACAACACTCTGGCAAGCGTCGCCTTAGTGACCGCAGCCTGACCGGTGCGTATCCCGGTGATCACCCACTTCTTCGTGTCAAGCTCGTCAGAACTGAGCGCCGTTTCAAGCTCGACCGCAGCCTCCTGGTGACGTCCGAGGTAGTGCAACGCAATGCCATACAGTCGGTGACTCAGGGTTGCCTGGAAAGTGCTTCCGCGCGTTGAAGCGAGTTTGTCAAACTCCTTGACGCGGTTGAGCGCCGTATAGGCGAATCCGCCGTACTGGCTCGCGTTCCAAAGACCCCACATCGCACGTAGCTGGTGACTAAACGCGTCGTGCGCCAAGGCGACAGCCAGTGTTTGTTCCCACAGCGTGTACACAAGCGGGCTTGGACCTTCAATGTAAACAAGCGCAGCGGCATACGCGCACAGCAGATTCAAGTGAACCGTCGGCAATTGCTCTTCAAGCGAGGCATCGCGCAGCGCCTGCAGCGCCTTTGAAGACCAATAGGTGCACTCGTCCAGGGCAGACAGCTCGAAGAAGTGCGATGCAGACTGCGATGCGAGTTCAATGCCGAATCGCACGTCACCGAGCGGGCTGAACGCCCACGTCATCGCGGAACGCAAATTACCGCGTTCAGCCTCAAACTCGGGCCACGTTTGAATTCCCGCCGCTTCGCGGACCGCGATGCGCACATCGGCCACAAGGCTCTTGAAAAACTCTGCGTGCGCTCGATCGGCGGCGGCCTTTTCGCCGTTGGCCTCCATACAATCGATGGCATAGGCTCGCGCGCTGTCGAGGAGCTGGTATCGCGTTGCGCGCGTGCGATCCATCGAGATCAGCGATTTAGACGCCAAGCTTGCGAGTGCCTCCGTCGTGTCTTGCGACGTCAGGCCAAAGCCCGTTGCGAGCGACCACGCCCCTTCCAGAGAAAAACCGTCGACAAACACGCCGACGAGCCGGAACACTAACTGCTCCTTCGCAGAGAGCAATCGGTAGCTCCAGTCAAAGACAGCCCTGAGCGTCTGATGCCTCGGCAACGCGTCGCGCGAACCGCCGGTCAGAATGGCAAACCTTCGGTCGAGATTGGCCCTTATCGCTTCCAGTCCAAGACTGGCGGTACGAGACGCGGCGAGTTCGATCGCGAGGGGAATTCCGTCCAGCCGTCGACAAATATCGGCGACCATCGACAGCGTGGCCTCGTCGTTGACCAAAGGCATCGAGAATCGCTGCGAGCGGTAAGTAAACAGGCGCACCGAGTCAGCGGTCTCGAGTTGCTCGAGCGTGGCGCCCTCCGGCGGACACGCCAACGTCGGCACCCAGTAGAGGGCCTCGCCGCTAATGGCAAGTGGCTCACGACTTGTCGCAACGACGCGGATATCGGAATGGGCGGCGGTCAAGTCAACGGCGATCGCGGCCGCTACGTCGATGAGATGCTCACAGTTGTCCAGCACGAGCAGGCAGCGCGTCCCCTTCAGCGCGCCGACCAGTTGATCGACCGAAACCGCGGTACCACGGGCTGTGTCGGAAAACGCGGAAAGCAGCGCTTCCCTCGCCTGTCTCTCGGTCGAAATCGACGACAGCGAGATGAAGCGGACGACCTCGAAGCGATCGCCAAGGCTTCGACAAAGTTCGACAGCGAGACTGGTCTTTCCGATTCCGCCTGCCCCTACCAGCGTCACAACTTGCCGAGAGGTCATCAGATCGACAACGTCCGCAATCGCCGTCTCGCGCCCAAACAACGTGTCGACGTATGGCAATTCCTGATGCGTGGCGCGTCGGGTTCTTCCAGGAGCGTGGATGGGTTGAGCGAGCAGGATATAGCCGCGTCCGGGAATCGTCTGTATCAGCGACCGCTCCGTGCCGAGCGCGCGACGCAACGACATCACGTGCACCTGCAGCGTGTTCTCTTCCACATCGCGATCTCGCCAGACCAGCTTGGCAAGATCCTGCTTGGTCACCAACGACCCTCGGTGCTCGATCAGTACAGCGAGAATCGCATACGCGCGACTGCTCAGCGACACGCGCCCGTTATCGCGTGTGACCGTCCTTTGTTCGAGATCGACTTCCAATGGACCGACTTGCTCGACGGCCGGTCGTCGTGCCGGCGGGCGATGCGACGCGTCAATATCACTACCTGGAACTACGTTCAATCGTCAATGCTCCCACGTCCTCGATAACGTCGAGGTGAGGGACTCTTGCGGTAAGTCCCCAACGTGCCGGACGATATCCTCGACGCGAGGAATTATATCGTCATCAGTATGGCTTAACGGTCTAACCGAGGAGCGCGCGCCAGGAACATGTCAACGGCCGTAGTCCAGTGAAGGGATGAAACGCCTTACCGTGTACAACATTCGCTAAACCGTTTCATTGCCTTCAAATGACCTCACTCGTTCGGATGCTTGGGGTCCCACAGCTTGACGCTCTTCGACTTCTCATACGCTTTACCCTTCGGGTAACCGACGAGTTCCATTTCCGAGCCCCAAGGCGAGCGGAAATGCACCCATGTCTCGCCGGCAGTGTCGCCGCTCTCCATTTTCATGGGTTCGCCAAAGACCGTAATGCCTTGAGACTTGAGGTAGGCGGCACCGGCTTGCACATCGTCGGTGTAGAACGCGATGTGAGACGCACCCAGATCTTCGTTGTTCGGGATCACTGTGCTTCCTGTCGAGTTCTTGTATTCGAACAACTCAATGTTTGAACCCGTCCCGCAACGCAACATGGCGATCGAAACGCTATCGGCGCGCGCGGCGACCTGGTGCGTGCGATCCTCGGACAGCGAACTGGTCAGCTTGAAGGGACCGATAAACGTGACAGGCTTGCATCCGAATGTCGTCGAGAGGAAGGCCTCTGCAGCTGCGAGATTGGGAACATTGATGCCGACGTGGTCAACGCCAGCGGTATGGATCGCAGGGGTTTGAGCCGAGGCGGTTGCACTCAATACGAGTGCCGAGAGCAATGCAGCGATGAATTTCATGATGATTCGGGCAGGTGTGGAAAGTTAGTTTTTGTTAAGGAATACGCGCAGGCTGGCGAGCTTGCCGTCCTGAATGGAGAAAATGTCTTCGCCGCGAACGAGATTCGGATTGTCTTTAGGGCCGTAGCCCCACGTGACGCGGCCGAGCCCGTGATTCCACGAGACGGGGTCCGGCGTGAACGCGAAATCCGCGTGTTCGGTTTGAACACGCTCGATGAGTCGGTTGACGTTCGCATAGCCCGAAGCGATCTCGGCGTAGTCGGCCACAAAGATGTCGGGCGTGTAGACCGTCGGGAATTTGTCCGCACGCATCGCCTTGTCGCGCTCGTTCCAGATCTCGAAGTGGCGGTCGATCAGATGTTGAGAGACAACGATGTCTTGAGCGTCGTTGTTCATGGTGCGTACGTCCTGTGAATGAACCGTGGGCGCAGTGAGCAATGCGATCAGCCATGCGCCCGCAAAGGCTAGTTTTTTCATGGAGCTGCGGTCGAAAGAGGTCGACAACGGCCTCGATATCGAATCGGAGGCCGTCGTGCGTGTTGATCAGACTTGTGCCATGCCGCCGTCGACGAACAGCTCGATGCCGTTGATGAAACTCGACGCGTCGGATGCGAGGAAGGCGACGGCCTTGCCGATTTCTTCGGGCTCCCCGATGCGGCCTGCGGGCACTTGCGAGGCAAGTGCGTCGAACAGTCCTTGGCGAGCCTCTTCAGGCACCAGGCCACCCAGACCCGGCGTGCGGATCGGGCCGGGGCTGACGACGTTGACGCGAATGCCGCGATCCTTGAGGTCCAGTGTCCACGACCGTGCAAAGTTGCGAACCGCCGCCTTGCTCGCGCTGTACACGCTGAAGTTCGCCGTGCCCTTTACCGACGTCGTCGACGAGGTCAGGATGATCGATGCGCCGTCGACAAGCAGCGGGAGCGCCTTCTGAACAGTGAACAGGACGCCGCGCACGTTGGTGCCGAAGATGCGATCGAAATGTTCCTCTGTGATTGCACCCAGCGGAAGCATGTCGCCGCCACCGGCGTTGGCGAACAAGATGTCGAGCTTGCCGGCTTCCTTGGCGATCTGCGCATAGACCGCATCGAGGTCGGCCATCACCGATGCGTCGGCGCGGATACCCGTGGCCGCGGTCCCGATCGCAGCCACGGCTGCATCCAGTTCACCTTGGCGACGACCCGTGATGAAGACGCGTGCGCCCTGCGCGGCGAGTTCCTGCGCGGCGCCAAGGCCGATGCCTGTCGTACCGCCGGTGACGAGGGCAATCTTTCCGTTCAGTGGCTTGTTCATGAGCTGCTCCGTTTCGTAAATTGAGGGTTGGTTTTCTGCCCGACATCGCTTCGTCGTTGCGGGTGTCGTCCATCGCGACACTCCGTTCGCCGCCGCGTTTCGCTTCAGGCATGGCGTCAATGTACCGGGCGGACATTCTTCGATAAATGGAAGATAATGAAAATACTATGCACAATGGTGCACAATCAGAGGCGTCACTACGGAGTCACTTCGAATGGATCAGTTATTGGCGATGCGTGCCTTTGCGCGTGTCGTCGAGGCGGGTAGCTTCACGCGTGCAGCAGACTCGCTCGATCTGCCCAATGCGACCATGAGCAAGCTGGTCCGCGAGCTCGAGGCACATCTGGGCGTGCGGCTGCTACAGAGGACGACGCGACGCGTGACCGTAACGCCCGAGGGGCAGGACTATTACGCGAAGGCGACGCGCGTCCTTCGTGACCTCGAAGACATGGATTCGTCGTTCAGCTCGGCGAAATCACACCCGCGCGGCCACTTGCGCATCGACGTCGGCGGATCGACTGCGCGAGACGTGCTGATTCCACTGCTTCCCGACTTCATCGCGCGCTATCCCGACATCCGCATCGATCTCGGTGTATCGGATCGGTCGGTCGACCTCATCGAAGACAATGTCGACTGTGTGATTCGTGGCGGCCCGCTCGATAACTCATCGTTGATTGCGCGGCATATCGGCGACGCCGCGATGGTCACGTGCGCGACCCCCGAATACCTGAAGCTCTATGGCGTGCCTGCCTATCCCGACGAATTAAAGAACGGACACCGCTTGATTGCTTACGTCTCGGCGCAGAACGGCCGGGCGCTTCCGTTCCGCTTCGCGCGAAGCGGCGAAAAGAGCGAGATCAAGGTTGACCATCGGATTGGCATCAACGAGAGCAACGCTCACCTTGCTGCGGCTGTTGCAGGCATGGGCATCATTCAGACTTTTGCTTATTCAGCCAGGGCCGCGCTCGACGAAGGCACACTCGTGGAAATCCTGCGCAAGTGGCGCCCCCCGCCGTACCCGTTTCATATCGTGTATCCGCAGAATCGACACGTGACGCATCGACTCCGCGTGTTCATCGATTGGTTGCTGGAATGCTTTCCCGCGCGTGTGAAGGGCAATTAGCGACGTCCGCTGCAACTGGACAGGAGAACCCGGCCTTTCCGTCGATGACAGGCGCGATGACCCAATAGCGACTGACGAGGACGCAAGCAGGCGCGCCGCAGACATCAGGACGCGTTCACATTCGAGGCCGACACGAACCCCGCTTCGGACTTTCGTGAACTGGGTCTTCGCCGTGAGAGACCGCGCCTGTCAGCGCGCTCGCCAGAATCATTGCCCGAGCGTTGAGCGGAGGGGGCGTAATCGGAATGGGCCGATAGATGGCCTCTCCGACGCCAACTGACTCGCCCGTCAGCGCGCATTCCCCTTGGCGTCGAGCGACGCCAAGGCGCCAGATCTGATCGTTGTAGTGGCACATCGTCGCGTCGCGCCACGAAATCGTCACGGTACGATCGCTCAGGCGATCGAGCACATTGACGATTCGCGCGGCGCGCCTCTCGTCTTGAATCCGGGTCTCATACACGCCCCCCCGTGCGCGGAAATCAATACGAATGCCGCGCTCGGCGCAGGTCGCCGGAAGGATGGTCGCCGCGGCAGTCACTGATTTTGTCGGCAACAAATTGCGGACAATGCCCAGCCAGGGATCCGTTCCTCTGGTATCGCGCATCACGCGGGTTCCTCGTCGTGTCTTGCAGGTCAGGTTGAATTGCGCTCGGAGCCGCGTTCGGGACGTCGCAATGAGCGAACGCGAGTCGGCTTCGAAAATGTCATGCGCATCGACAACGAGACGATCAGCGCCTCGTCGATCACTACGGTCTCCAGATGCTCGATTCCCGTGCCCATATATTGGGTCGTTGTCGTCGGCGGAACCTGACGAAGGGGACTTCGGCGAAGCGCATTGTTCTCCGGATCCGGCCCATCAGTCCTTGATTAACTATTAAAGAATCTGAAATCTGTCTTTGAATTGGCTGCGGCGGCAACGAATCGTTTTTTGGGCCGGTACGATTCGCCGGGAAGAAACAGTGACAAGCAACGGTTCAGCCACGCGTACACATGACCGGGTCAATTCCTCGCGGTTGGGATCGGGGCGGGTGCACAGCGCGTTGCGTGTCGCGGTCCTGGGGCATGGCGGATGCGCTTTCCTGCAAAGGAAGGGGTCCAGCGAGGGTGAGATGAAATTCGGCGATATTGAGGTGCTGCGTGAGTCCCGCGAGGTCTTACGCTCGGGCGCACCCGTGAAAATCAGCAGTCGTGCCTTTGACTTGCTCGAGATGCTGATCGACGCCGACGGCGCGCTCGTTTCGACCGACGCAATCATGGCGAAGGTCTGGCCAACGACGATCGTCGAAGAAAGCAACATTCAGGTTCAGATCTGCTCGCTCCGAAAGCTGTTCGGTAGCCGCAAGGGCCTCATTAAGAATGTCTTTGGCCGTGGCTATCGCCTGGAGCGGTCGGGCGACGCCTCGCCAATGATTGCGCCCGTGCCCCCTTTAGTGATCACCGCGTCGATTGATTTGGCGATGTACAAGCCACCGCTATATCGCGATGCATTCTTTGGACGCGAAGCTCTCCTGAATCAATTGACGACTCGGGTGCAGGAGCGCCGGCCGTTACTCACTGTTGTCGGTCCGGCCGGATGCGGCAAGTCGCGGCTAGCCCTGGAAGCCGCAAGACGACTCGAGCAACATGGCGCGGTTCGCACCCTCTACCTTTCGATGGCAAGCGATGCCGTCGCCACCGATGCTTTCGATCACTTTGAACAACTGTTGATTCAGACGGCCGGATCGACGGCCGGCCCATCCCCCGTGCAGCACACGCTCGTTCTTGTCGACAATTGCGACCTCGTCGCAGAGCGCGTCGCGGAGTTTGTCCGTGCAATGTACGCCGCCCGGCACGCGCTTACTGTGATCGCAACCTCCCGAGCGCCATTGAGACTGTCCATGGAGGACGTTGTCTTCGTAGAACCGTTTCGAGTCGACTGTGACGAGCGTGACCTCAGTACCGCCATCGACATGTTTGTGGCGCGAGCGTCTGATGTGCGTGCCTCAACCTATACCGACGATGGATTCACTCCATATCTCAGAGAGATTGTGCAAGAGGTCGACGGTCTCCCGCTAGGCATTGAGTTCGTCGCCCATCAAACTGCGTTGCTGGGTGTCGATTCTGTACGGGCTTTGTTCGAGCGCGATATAGAGTTGCCCAAACGAGTCGTCAGGCACACGGGGGATACCCGACACGAGTCGCTTACCTCAGCGCTATCGTGGACTTGGAACCATCTGCCGAGTGACCAACAGAAGATTCTTACGCATTTCGCCAGCAGTCGACAGCATGCATCGCTAAAGGACCTGAGCACAATGGCTCGCAGGGTTGGACTCTCTGACGAGGCCTCCTTCGAGGCACTGAGCGGCGTGATTGATAGTGCGTTCGTTCTTCGAAACTTCGAAGGCTCGCGCGCCGCCTACCGAATGCCCAACACGGTTCGCCGCTTTCTGCGAGCACTCGATTCAAGCGACAAAACGCAGGCCGCGCCTCGTCGCCGATGCGCAGGGTTCGGTCAGAGAGGCTGAAGGAATCCAGACCTTGCCGGACTTTGGAGCGGAGCGGAGCCACCTGCGTTAGGCAAGCTTCAATGCTGCGACGCATTCGAATGGATCGCGTCCAGAGTCTTAAATTCTATGAAATCCGTGCGTGCGACGGTCTTCATCGGATCGCTCATGCACGAGGTCCTTTAAGACTTAGCCTGGCGACAGCAGAAGATTTAATAAGTCGAATATATATTCGCGCCGAAGAAATGATTACCGTCTCGCCTGTCGATTTTTTCTAAGGGAGCGAAGCATGAGCAATCGATTGGCGGGAAAAGTGGCACTCGTGACAGGCGGAACCAGCGGCATCGGTTTGGCCACAGCAAAAGAACTCGCCCTCGAGGGAGCAAAGGTTTACATCACAGGGCGCCGCCAAGCAGAGTTGGACGCTGCCTGCGCCCAAATCGGACACGGCGTTCGCGGGATACAGGGTGACGTCACATCAAACAGCGACCTCGACGCGTTGATCGAAACCCTTCGATCGGCCGAAGGCCGGATCGACGTCCTCTTCGCCAACGCGGGCGGTGGAACGATGGCTCCGCTCGGACAGATCACGGAGCAGCACTTCGACGACACGTTCAATCGCAACGTGCGCGCGTTGGTGTTCACCGTTCAGAAGTCATTGCCGCTGATGAGCGCAGGGGCCTCCATCATCTTGGCAGGCTCGACGGCAGGCTCCTCCGGCACGCAGGCGTTCAGCATTTATAGCGCATCGAAAGCCGCGGTACGCAACCTCGCGCGCAGTTGGGTGCTTGATCTGAAGGAACGTGGAATTCGCGTGAACGTGGTAAGCCCCGGCGCGACGAAGACCATCGGACTCGCCGAGCTGGCTGGCGACTCAAAGGAAGCCCAGGAAGGCTTGCTGACTTACCTCGCCTCGCTGATTCCGATGGGTCGCCTTGCGGATCCGTCGGAGATCGCCAGGGTCGTTGTTTTTCTCGCATCCGATGATTCGAGCTTCGTCAACGGTGCTGAGATTTTTGCTGACGGTGGTCAAGCGCAGGTGTGATCTGAGCGTCGGCAATGGCATACGGCGCGAGTCGCTGTATCTCAAGCCGCTGAATGACCTTGTCGGCATCCAGATCACTCACCGCCTCACAAAAACACAACTATCACCGGGAAAAGTAGATGAACGATCAGTTCGACCAGCCATCGTTGTCGCGCCGCAAGGCGTTGCTGGCAGGCGCGGGCGCAGCCGTCGCAGCGGTTGGCGTGCCGTCGCTCGCTTCGGCGGAAGTGCATCAAGCCAGCGCACACATTGCGGCACCTCATCAACACGGAATCGCTGACATGAACTACGTCACAACAAAGGACGGCACTCAGATCTTCTACAAGGACTGGGGCCCGAAGGATGCGCAACCCATCGTGTTCCATCACGGCTGGCCGCTGTCGTCCGACGATTGGGATACGCAGATGCTGTTCTTCGTGCAGCACGGCTATCGCGTCGTCGCGCATGATCGTCGTGGTCACGGCCGTTCGTCACAAGTATCCGAAGGCCACGACATGGACCACTATGCCGCGGACGCCTTTGCAGTTGTCGAAGCGCTCAATCTTCGCAACGCGGTGCATATCGGACATTCGACCGGCGGCGGCGAAGTCGCACGTTACGTCGCAAAGCACGGACAGCCTTCGGGACGCGTGGCCAAGGCAGTGCTGGTCAGCGCCGTGACGCCGCTGATGGTCAAGACCGACTCGAACCCCGAAGGCCTGCCGCTGAGCGTGTTCGACGGCTTTCGCCAGGCGCTTGCGTCCAACCGCGCGCAATTTTTCCTCGATGTGCCGACAGGGCCTTTCTACGGCTTTAACCGTCCGGGCGCGACCGTACATCCGGGCGTGATTCAGAACTGGTGGCGTCAAGGCATGACGGGCAGCGCCAAGGCTCACTATGAGGGCATCAAGGCCTTCTCTGAAACCGACCAGACCGACGACCTCCGGGCGATCACGGTGCCGACCTTGGTCCTGCACGGTGAAGACGACCAAATCGTTCCGATCGCAGACTCCGCACGCAAGTCGATCAAGCTGCTCAAGAACGGGACGCTCAAGACCTATCCGGGCTTTTCGCACGGCATGTTGACTGTCAATGCGGAAACGCTCAATGCGGATCTGCTGGCGTTTGTACGTGCCTGATTTGGCCGCGACCCGCTGATCGATCTCTGATCAAACATTGCCGGCGGTGTTGGCGAACACCGCCGGCCGACAGCGACGAAGAACACACGATTCAGTTCCGGCTCGGCGCGCTGCGGTTTGCGCTTGCCGCCGTGCCGGCGGTCTTCTTCGTCAAGCGCCCGCGTGTGCCGCTGCGCTGGCTCTTTGCCTACGCGTTGACGATTTCATTCGGACAATTCGCCTTCCTGTTCTCGGCGATGTACGTCGGCATGCCTGCGAGCCTCGATAGATCGTCGCGTTGCTGTCGGTAATCACATCACCCGAAGCGGCAAGCGTCGTTGCCACAACGAGCGGCGAATCGCCACTCGTCTCAGTTATCCCGTTAACCGTCGTCGTCGCTTGGAACATGCCGGAGCCAATGGATATAACTTGGCCGTTCGATGATGTGTCTGCGGCGCTGTCATTGGTTACCTGGAAGCTCCCTCCCTCCGCAGTGAGGGCATTAATCATCCCGCGAGATAAGGTGACGTTTACGCAGCGGACAAGAGGCCACTCAAATAGGTCGGATATTTCCCGAAGGCCGGCGTGAGCTGATTGATAGACTGGGTCGTAAGCGGTACCGAAGTCGTCATGTGTTATTTCTCTTTTGAACGTTGCAGTTTAAAAGATGCACTGGAAAGACGGCCAGCTCGATCGAATTTAAACAGCCCGTGAACGATCTCTGATCCGTCTTGATAGGCATACAACCACCCTTCATTTCCGTGAGCTGCCGTCGCGGGCGGTGGCGGCTCGTGCATACGACTCCTGTCCATGCTTAAACTATCCGCGAACAGGTGTTGAATTTCGTCGAATGAGGGTCCACCATCGCCTAAGGTCAGAGTCAAAAAGGCATTTTCGCTATCTGTTGCCTCTGGCGTTACTCCCACGGACAATTCAGACGTCGATTCAAGCCCAGCGCCCAGATTTTCGCTGTCGACCGTGAAATCAACAGTGAAATCCGTTATCACCGCCCAAATTTCACCTTGTTGGCTTGACGATGCAGCCCCTTGCTCTAATTTTATGGTATTAGCCGGAAACAGCTTTTGCAGATTCTGCGTCACATAAAAATCACGATTGAAAAGCAATCCCGCTTCAATCACATGCCGAATATTTTTAAAAAAGTCACGACCTGTTTTGGGCGGCAAGACCATGCCACCAAGCTGCACAGAATGCATTGTGATTCCTGCTTGGTTAGTCGATTGTGCGGTTAATGGCGCTTCGGCGACCAGCACAACGTCAGAACCATTGGCGGCAAGCGCACCGGACGCGCCAGTGCTCACGATGAATGCGACGGCAACAACTGAACACATCGAATACGGCGCGAGCTTCGTCATTTTTGAAATTTGCAATGAAAAACACGAAGCACTTGTCAAGACCAAGCGACAACGAAGGTACCGTCGATGCCAATATCTCAGCAATTCTTTAATTTTCATAAAAATATTGCTTCGCATAAAATCTAGTGAAAGAAGTTAGTGCGGCTGTCACAACGTCATTTTTTCTCGTCTTTAACGTGAATGTCAAAAGCACACTAGTGCCTAGTCCCTGCACAGAAGTGGCGAAGAAAAATGCAATGCCAAAAGATACAACGCGACCACCACCAACAGATACCTCCCCGTGTTACCGGGTACCTGTCGAACTCGGCCACGCGGATACTCTCCGAACGCCCGGACATACTCAAAAATCATCCATAAAAGAGCAAACGCAAGAATAAATACATAGGCAACAACGATCAACCCACCAAATGGAGGTCGCACACGCTGAATGCTCCAGGCATTGCTTCGACAACCAAGCAACTGCGTACCGGCAAGTAATATCGCAGTCAATCCCGCTGACATCGAGAATTTTGCTTTTTTCATGTTTCAGATCGACATTAATCGACTGCGATACCAATACTGTAATTCAACATCGATTTCACATCGATAAGATAGTAATCATGAGTTCGAATAGCATTTAGTTCGAACCACAAAAGCGACACATCGCCACGCCCCGACGTCCCCATTCAATCGAACAAGACGCTAAATTTCGAATTTAGCCATCTTTACGGCTACGAGCAAAATAACCTAGACGCGGTTCAGGCGCGACATCGCAGGACCTGCCGTTCGCATCTTTCGCGTCGCGCCCGACCTATAGCCCAAACACTGTTTTAATTCTGCGAAATATTATCTGAGTAATAACGCCAACCCAGCCTTCGAACCATCAAGGTATTGGACTATCAATTACCGAGTATTACTTACATATATACTGCACACTCTTTCATATGAATTACCATTTGCCATTGTATGCATGGATTTGAAAGTCTTCGCAAACTACAATTCGCTATACTTCGCATTTATACGAACAGAGCTTAAGTGTGATTCGAATCACTCCGTGTTGCCGTGAGCATTTCAGGCCGGAACAAATAAACCTCGATTTAGCGCGTAGCGTTAATTTCGACGTCGTAGGCCCTTCTCTCCAAACCACGAGCGCGTGGTCACCGACGATCCATCGCCAGAGAATGAGGTCCCAACGAGCACCAAAGCAATACGTGCTTTGAAAAACCACGGTCACCCGCCCTCAAGGCCAGTCGACAGCAAGGACGCTCGCTATCGTAATCAGAAACCGGTGATCGTCTACGCTCAGGTGTGCAACTCAAACAAGCGGAATTCGTAGACACCCGTCAATCGCGCAGGCCGAAAAACCTGAATCTAGACTAGTCAGCGTCAAACGACACCGAATCCCAGGAAGGCGCGGCTATGTACCTCGCAAAGAAAAGCGAGTGACACCGCTCTCGCATCGTTTATTCTGGTTCTCTATATCAATGTTCGATGCCGTGTCCACGGCATGAATTGAGTGATCGGAGAATCGATGTCGCCGAAGGACTATTTGCTCGCGTTGGTGGTCGTTGTCGCGTGGGGTGTGAATTTCGTCGTCATCAAGGTGGGGCTGCACGGTGTGCCGCCGATGTTGCTCGGCGCGCTGCGGTTTGCGCTTGCCGCCGTGCCGGCGGTCTTCTTCGTGAAGCGGCCGCGTGTGCCGCTCCGCTGGCTCTTTGCCTACGCGCTGACGATTTCGTTCGGACAGTTCGCCTTCCTGTTCTCGGCGATGTACGTAGGCATGCCCGCAGGCCTCGCCTCTCTGGTGCTGCAGGCACAGGCATTCTTCACCCTCGCATTTGCGTGGCTGTTCCTGCGTGAACCCTTGCGCCCGCGCACGATCCTCGGGCTGGTGGTCGCGGCGGCCGGACTTGCGCTGATCGGCGCGCAAGGCGGGCATTCGATGACGCTCGCAGGCTTCGTCATGACACTATGCGCGGCCGCATCGTGGGCCTTGGGCAATATCGTTACGAAGAAGATCGGCAGAGTGGATCTTGTGGGTCTTGTCGTCTGGGCGAGCCTGATTCCGCCGCTGCCTTTTCTCGCACTGTCGTATGCGCTCGAAGGTCCGCAACGAATTGCGACGGCGTTGGCAGGCATCGGCCTGACGTCGATCGGCGCGATCCTGTACCTCGCATTCATTGCGACACTGATCGGATACAGCCTGTGGAGCCGACTCCTGTCGCGCTACTCCGCGGGCCAGGTCGCGCCGTTCTCGCTGCTCGTACCCGTCGTAGGTCTCGCATCAGCATTGCTGCTGCTGGGCGAGCAGCTCAGCGCCATTCAATACGGCGGCGCTGCGCTCGTTATGCTGGGCCTGATCATCAATGTATCGGGGGCGTGGTTTGCGCAGCGCGTCAGCCGGCTGCGTAGCTAGAATCCAGAGTCAGTCGTACGGCCGCATTCTGGACAGCTGATGCGAATTCGAAAGATAAGACAGCGCGCTGACGGCGACTGCCGCGAGCGCGAGCGACGCGCCGACCGCCGCAAGGCCGATCCAGCCTGCCGCATGTGCGCCATAGCCACCCAGTGCGGCGCCGGCTGATCCGCCAGCGAAGTACGACACCATATACACCGTGCTCAAGCGGCTGCGCGCTTCCGGGCGCAATGCCTGGATGCGCGCCATGTTGGCCACGAATCCCGCACGGTTGCCGAGGTCGAGGATCACCATGCCGACGATGAGCACAGGCAGATGCCTCGCGCCTGTCGCGACGATCGCAAACGCGAGGGCAACCATCGCTGCGCCTGCGGAAGCGACGTCACGCGCGCCGATCCTGTCGACGAGCGAGCCGATATGCGGCGAGGCGAGCAACCCCACCAGCGAGATTAGCCCGAACGCGCCGACGGATGCCGGTCCGAAACCATACGGTGGCTGCGCGAGCAGCGCTGCGAGCGTCGCCCAAAACGCGCTGAAGGCGCCAAACGTCAGCAGCCGCATTGCCGCGCAGATCCGCAACACCGGCTCCTGCCTGACCAGCGTGATGAGCGAACGCATGAGTTCGGCGTAGTGGATCGGCTTGAGTGAGTTCGATGGGGGCAACTTGCTGATGACAACAAGCAGTACAAGATCGACGATCGACGCTAGGGCGAACATCGAGCGCCACCCGAAATAGGCACCGACAAGGCCGCTCAGGGTTCGCGCGATCAGAATGCCCGACGACAGCCCTCCGAGCATCGTGCCGACGATGCGCCCCTGATTCGCGGGCGCCGCGCCGCGCGACGCGGCGGGAATGATGATCTGCGCCGTGATCGCTGTAACACCGACTACAACACTCAATGCTGCCAATGCATGGAACGTCGGCGCAGCGGCGCAGGCGAGCAAGCCCACGGCGTTGACCACGACCACGTACGACGCAAGTTTGCGAGGCTGCACGCCGTCAGCAAGGGGCACAAAAAGCAGCAAACCAAGCGCATAGCCGAGTTGCGTGAGCGTCGCGATCAGGTTGCCTTGTGTCGGCGTGACGCCAAATGTCGACGCGATCTGCGGCAACAGCGGCTGATGATAATAAATGGCCGAAACAGCGAGCGCACACCCCACGGCCATCAGGAACACGTCGCGCCGGGTCAGTTCGCGAGTTGTCTCCACGGACGATTGACTGAGCGTCATGATGTGTTGTGCCAGACCCGGGAGCCGATCGTTATGCGATGCCTGCCAGCTTCAACGCATCGGCGACCATATGCACGCCAAGCGCGGTCAGTACGATACCCATCGCCCAGCGTTGCGCGAGCAGCAGTGTCGGGCGCGTCGACAGGAACCGGGCAAGGCTTCCCGAACAGATCGCCACGAACGCATTGACCGATGCGAAGGCCACGATCAGGCTCGCACCGAGCACCAGCGACTGTTCGAGCACGCTGCCGTTCTGGTGATCGATGAACTGGGGCAGCAGCGACAGGAAGATCATCGCAAGTTTGGGGTTCAGCAAGCTCGTCGTGGCGCCCATCACAAAGAGGCGCCGCGGCTGCTCACGAGGCAAATTGCGTACTTCGAGCGGGGAGCGTCCGCCAGGCTTCACGGCTTGCCACGACAGATAAAACAGATATGCCGCACCGACGAATCCCAGCGCGCTGCCCGCATACGGCACGCTCAGGAACAGCGCGGTGATGCCGAACGCTGCACCGAACATGTAGAACAGGTAACCGAGCATCACACCCGCGAGTGAAATGAGCCCGGCCTGGCGACCTTGGGTGATGGAGCGCGACATCACGTAGACCATGTTCGGTCCAGGTGTCACGGCAAGCATGCCGCCAACGACCAGAAAGCCGTATATCGAGGTTGTACCGTGCATGCTTTCCGTGCTCCGCCTTGCTTGCCACTGTCCTGGTTTGTCGGTCCTGGTCCGTCCATGCCGCGGTGGCAGTCCCGATTGTTCAGCGCCAGTATCCGTTCACGACCGTCAGAAGTAAAACGCAATAAACTGAGGTCATTGCTCAGCGTTTCTGACGAATATGAAAAAGCTCGATCTGGACGTACTCGAAATGGTCGTCGCCGTTGCCGATACGGGATCCTTCGTTCGCGGCGCCGAGCTTGTGCATCGCTCGCCATCCGCCGTGAGCATGCAGGTCAAGACACTGGAAGACGCGCTCGGGAAACCACTCTTTGTGCGCAGCACCCGGAATGTCGCGATCACTGCCGAGGGCAAGACGCTCGCGGACTACGGACGCCGGATGCTGGCGATGCGCGAGGAAGCATGGGCGTCCATCGTTCGCCCTGAAATGAAGGGCCGCGTCACGATCGGTGTCCCCGACGACTATGCATCGTCGCTGCTGCCGCAAGTCCTCGGCAAATTCGCGCTTGCCCATCCGCGCGTTGAGTTGCGCGTGATCGGACTCCCCAGCAGCGCGCTCGCGCCGCTACTCAAGGACAACACGCTCGATCTCGCCTGCATGACCAAAACCCGAGGCATTTCGGGCGAATTCATTCGCTTCGAACCGATGGTGTGGGTCGGCTCCCCGGTTCGCCGAATCTGGACCGAACGACCGCTGCCCCTCGCCGTGTTTGCGGACGGAAGTACGGCCCGCGCGCATGCGCTGCGCGCGCTACAACGCGAAGGCATCAAGTTTCGGATGTCCTATGAAAGCCCGAGCCTGCTGGGCTTGATCAGCATGGTCCAGGCCGGGCTGGCAGTTGCGCCGCTGGCCCGCTGCAGCGTTCCCGAGCATCTGGTGCAGCTCACCCAAAGCGACGGATTGCCGGAGCTCGATGATCTGGAAGTCGTACTCGCGCGGAGCGCCCGGTCATCACGCCCGCCGTGCGAGTTTCTCGCGGATCAGATTCTTAATGAGTTAAGAACCTGATCGAATCTCCGCCCGGGCGCTGCCCTTGTCGACGTGACAACCCGCAGACCCCGCCCAGGTAAGCGACGGTAAGGCGGCGCGGCAAACCCGTTCCGCCACCGGCGTAATCCGGCTGCACACCCTTCTCTCCCGTCCGCACACCCTTGCTGCGCAAGGGCTTCTGCCATCCGTCGGCTCTCGAACGTGACCTGCGGCAGGCTTCTTCAGGCGTGCAACGTCGAACCGCGATACGCCCCCTCCGCCGTTCGAGTGGGATTTTTCCCACACAAACACAAGGACCTTTCAAATTTCTTATTGAGAAAGATTCTTATTTCAAATATAAATGCAAACCATTCTCATTGGCATACCAACCGCCCAGTTCACTGACTAGCAGCGACCCACAGCGAGCAGGGGCGACCGGGGATGCGCGCTTCGAGAAGACCGTATTTAAAAACCACACGCCAACGCACACACAGGAGAACCTATGTCCGACCGCCGCCACCGCAACCTGACGGCTCCTTCGAACGGCAAGCTGGCCGATCGATTCAAATCGCTGCGTCCGACGGCCATTACGCTTGCGCTACGCAGCGTGCCCGTCGGGCTTGCGTTGACGGGCTTCGCGGTCGCCCCGGCATCGCACGCCGAAGACACGTTGCCGACCGTCAACGTGACCGCGCAAAGCGAGACCACGTCGGGTTACGTCGCGAAGAACAACAGATCGGCGACCAAGACGGACACATCGGTTCTTGAAACGCCTCAATCGGTCTCGACTGTCACGCGCGATCAGATGACCCAGCAGGACGCGCAGACCTTGAACGCAGCCGTGCGCTATGTGGCAGGGGTCACGCCGGAAACCCGCGGTGGCATCGCAACACGCTACGACCTGCTCATGGTGCGCGGCTTCAATGCGGATACCTACCTCAACGGCCTCAAGCTGCTGACGAACAATCAATACGCCGTGCCGCAGTTCGACCCGTACCTGATGGAGAACATCGACGTGCTCAAGGGGCCGGTGTCGGTGCTCTATGGGTCGGCGCAAGCGGGCGGCCTGCTCGATATGCAAAGCAAGCTGCCGACCGTGCAGCCGTTGCACGAGATCGGCATCGAGTTCGGCAACTACGCACACAAGCAAGCGACGATTGATCTGTCGGGGCCGATCGCGGGCGATGACCACTACCTGTATCGCTTCACCGGCCTCGTGCGCAAAGAGGATGGCCAGATCGAATCCACCGAAAACGAACGCATCGCAATCGCGCCTGCGTTCACGTGGAAGCCCGACGATCGCACGACACTGACGCTGCTCGCGCAATATCAGCACGATCCGCGCAGCACGTCGTACGGCAGCGTGCCGCCGCAAGGCACGACGTTGGCCAATCCCCTGGGCAAGATCCCGTACGACTTCTACGACGGCGATCCGAACTTCGAAAGCTTTAATCGCTCCGAAGAATCGATCGGCTATCAGTTCCAGCGCCTGCTCAATGACACATGGACCGTTCGCATGAACGGCCGCTACCTGCATTTGAGCCAGGACTACAAGAGCGTCTATGCGAGCGCGCTCGAAGACGATAACCGTACGCTCGATCGCGGCACGGCCGCCTCGTCCGACACGCTCAATACGGTGTCGCTCGACAATCAGCTCGAAGGCAACTTCGCGACCGGTCCGCTGACTCATACGGTGCTCGCCGGATTCGACTACCAGCATCTGGCGTCGGGCTACCTCTGGGGCTTCGGCAGTGCGCCGTCGCTCGACCTCTTCGCGCCGGTCTACGGTCAAACCATCGATCCGCCGGCGTTGTCGATGAACCGGGTATCGTCGACTCAATACGGCGTCTACCTGCAAGACCAGGCGCGCTGGAACAACTGGTTGCTGACGTTGAGCGGCCGCGAAGACTGGTCGCATACCGATACGCGGAACGACACCTTCGGCACGCAGCAGAACCAGTCCGATCGCGCGTTCACCAAACGTGCGGGCCTCACGTACTTATTCGCTAACGGCATTGCGCCCTACGCAAGCTACACCGAGTCGTTCACGCCACAGGCAGGTACCGACAGATCGGGCAAGGCGTTTGATCCGGAACGTGCGCACCAATACGAAATCGGTATCAAGTTCGAGCCGCCGAAGTACAACATGCTGTTCACTGCAGCCTTGTTCGATCTGACGCGCAACAACTTGCTGACGACCGACCTCGTGAACCCGAACTTCCAGACTCAGTCGGGTCAGGCACGTTCGCGCGGCGTCGAGCTCGAAGCGAAGATGAGCCTCACGAATGCGCTCAACGTGACGGCGAGCTACACGTACCTCGATACGAAATACACGAAGGACAACGGCGGGCTTCAGGGCAAGTACGTTGCGGCCGTGCCGCAAAACCAGGCGTCAGCCTGGGCGTTCTACACGCTCAACAAAGGCCCGCTCTCGGGATTGTCGTTCGGTGCCGGCGGCCGGTACACAGGCACGACCTACAGCTCGGACAACACGTTCAAGGTGCAGAGCTTCTTCCTCGTCGACGCGACGCTGCGCTATGACCTGGGCCGTGCCTCGTCGCGCCTCAAGGGATCGGAGCTCTATGTCAACGCGCAGAACCTGTTCAATAAGCAATACGTCGCGTCGTGCTACTACGGTGAGTGGTGTGCGTATGGCTATGGACGGCAGGTGTTTGCCGGCATGAACTACAAGTGGTAAGCGACGGGGAAAATCTTCAAGGGTTGGGGTATCTCAGCCCGCGCTCAACTTAACGGCGATTTGCCGCGACCTTTTTGTGTTGCCACGTTCCTCGGCCGTCGAGTTGCTAAGCTGCGGTGTTGCCAGCTCGCCAAGCCGCCTGATTGATCAGGCGCTTGGCGCGCTGGCCATCGCAGCCTGAGTTGACGCATTGTCCCCCTCCACTTCCTGCTGCCCTGGCGCATCGCAATCGAGCCGAGCCAAGCTGAGCCGCCGGGCTAGTGAGTAAAGCGTTCCGCGTGATACCGCTCGGTCGCTTCGTCGGCGGGGAACATGCTTTCGACACGCAGCTCCTGCGCCGACACGGTTTGAGGCGTGCCGACCGTCGTGATCATCGAGAAGTAGTTCAGGCGCTTTCCGTCTTTGATAAAGCCCAATGGCACGATCGGAATCGCAGGGTTGACCGACAGCGCGCTCATCGCGACGGGCGAGGTCCATTCGCTTTGTGTGTCCGGATACGCAAGCAGCGACGCCAGTAACGCCTGCGTCTTGTCGTCGATCACGCGCCCGATCGACTCGCGATGGACTCGCTGAATCAGGCTCTTCGCGACCTCCTCCCAGTTGGCGACGAACGGTCGCATGCCGTCGGGATCGAACATCAGCTCGAGCAGGTTGCGAGGCTGTCCGCGAGCATCGAGGTCGACGAAGCTCCCGAAAAACCGTGGCGCGGAGTCATTGGTCATCAGCACGTTCCAATAGCGGTCCATCAGCACCGCCGGATACGGGTCATGCTGGCGCAGCATGCGTGCAATCGCATCGGTTACAGTTTTCATTTCCACCGCATTCCACGCGTCTTCGGAATAGACGGGCGCGTAGCCCGCAGCGAGCAGCAAGGAATTCCGATCGCGAAACGGGATATCGAGGGCTTGCGCGATATTGAGCAACATCTGCCGGCTCGGCGCGCTGCGGCCGACTTCGATAAAGCTGATATGGCGTTGCGATACGCCGGAATCGAGCGCAAGGTCCATCTGACTCTTGTGGCGCAAGCCACGCCAATGACGCAGTAGCGCACCCAGGTCCGCGCCAGGCTGAGCGGTGCTGCTTTGCAAAGTATTCAAGAGCGCTCTCCCACGTGATTGGCAACCCATACGACCGCTGATCTTACGCTGCGCTTTGGCAAGCGCGACAGCCAGACTGTAGTGATCGCAGGTCATCGCGGCAACTACGTCCGAGGTAGCTGGAATGAGGTCAAGAACGCCGCGATAGTCCTTACCGATGTGCGACTGAGCAACGACAAACGGGCGACGTACGAGCGACTTCCGAGCGACCTCTGAGTGCCTTCCGAACGACTGTCGAGCAAGGCTTCACACAGTCAAGCCCTGTCGGAAACGCGACACAGACGACGTGGTGCGCATCTGCAACACCACGCGTATATTTTTGACTTCATATGATGGCCGTGCCCGGCGGTGACCGTACAATCCGCCGCCTCTTTTGTTCACGGAGCCGACAACATGAAGAAATATTTAAGTGCCGCAGCGATGCTGGGTGTCGTATCGCTTACAGCGCATGCACAGAGCAGCGTCACGCTCTACGGCCTGATCGACACGGGCATCGTGTACACGAACAACCAGCAAGGCCATTCGAACTGGCAAATGCTGAGCAGCGAAACGCAGAACACCATCTTTGGTTTCAAAGGCGATGAAGACCTTGGCGGCGGACTGCACGCGATCTTCAAGCTCGAAGACGGCTTCCTGCTGCAAAACGGTACCGAAGCGTTCACCAACGGCATCTTCGGGTCGCAGGCATGGGTCGGACTCCAGAGCGAACAGTACGGCACGGTCACGCTCGGCCGCCAGTTCGACGTGATGAACGACCTCGTGGGACCGATCTCGGCAGAGCTCAATACGTGGGGCGGAAGCATCGCCGCGCATCCGTTCGAGAACGACAACCTCGCGGCGGACTCGGTGATCATCAACAACACCGTCAAATACGCGAGCCCGACCATTGCGGGCTTCACGTTCGAGACGATGTATTCGTTCAGCAATCAGACCCAGTTTGCAAACAACCGCGTATACGGCTTTGCCGCGTCGTACACGACGGGACCGATCAACGTGGCTGCGGGCTACTTGCAGTTCAATAACGCGGGCACCGGATCGGGCGCGATCACCTCGAGCGACTTCAGCGCGAATTTCGTCGCCCAGCGCCAGCGCATCTGGTCGCTCGGTGGCAACTACACGATCGGGCCGGCTCAGGTCGGCTTGCTCTGGAGCCATACACAGATCGATGACGCAGCGGGCGTGTTCTCATTCGGCACGGGTACGTATCTCGGCGCGAATGACCCCTCGGCCGGATCGCTTGCCGGATCGCTCCGATTCGACAACTTCGAAGTCAACGGGAAATATGCGTTGACGCCTGCGCTGACACTCTCGGGCTCCTATACGTATACGCGTGGCGCGTACAACGGCTCGTCGCCAGGCTGGAACTCGGCGATGCTGATGAGCGACTACACGGTCAGCAAGCGCACGGATTTCTACCTCGAGGCTGTGTATCAGAACGTGCACGGCGCGCCGGCGGATTCCGTGCTGTCGCACGCGATGATCAATACGCTGTCGCCGTCCTCGACAGACACGCAGGTCGCCGTGACAGCAGGCATCCGTCACTCGTTCTGATACCGTCTATCGCATCACAGCGATTCATCGAACGGATTGATTGACGTTCGGCGGGGCAAAGTGCTGACACGCTTACGCCCCGCTTTCATTGACTGCTTCTTCGCGCCCAAAAAACGCTCCGCCTGCCCTGAGGCATTTCGGACCTCATTCGTTTCCGTCCCGCGGCTCGCGCCTCGCCCGCTTCATTCGCTTCATTCGCTTCATTCGCTTCGTTCGCTCTTCGCAAAAGCGAGCACCTATTCCAATCCCGGCAAACACCTGCACTGCGGGCTTCGACGCCACGTCCTACCATGGCTCATCCGGAAAACGACTGGCAATGCCGCCCATACGGCATACAGTGTCTGGTAGGGCTCAGGCTTCGGCAAACGCCGTTCCACCCAGGCCCGTCAGCGCGACAACGCCCGCTTGCCCAAGCCGGGTCAGTCCAGCGTGGTGTTTTGGTCGCCCATTTCAAGCGCGTGTAGCACAACACTAAGAGGACACGACATGCGTCGCTTTTTGCTCGCTGTAGCGGCCGGTACGGCCTGCCTGGCTGCGTCGGGATGTGCGGTACTGGACCAGACCAGTGACAACGTCGAGAAAGACTTCAGCGGGACCTACGCGGTCACCGGCGCATCGCGCGCCGACTCGCATCAGATGACGTCGGCCGACATTTCGTTCGATCGCAACGGCACGCAGCTCTCGTCAGCGACGGTCAAGCTGACCGGCTCCGGCGTGCCGGCGGGCTGGAAGCTGACGAAATGCGGCGATCCCGGTCCCTTTGCGACGCAAAACTTCGCGATTTCCGATGATCCGACGAAGCTCGAGATGATCGTGTGCAGCAATCAGCAGCCCGTCGAGGACTTTCCGGTCGTCTATATGATCCGCAGCAAGGATGGCAGCCCGATCGACGTGGCATTTCCGACGCTCGACTTCGCGAACCACCGCATTCATGCCGACAGCGGGCGCGTGATGGTCATCAAGTGGAACCCGGTGAGCCGCTCCGGCTACGCTTTGCAACCGGGTTGAAATAACGGCGCACGCCGCGTGCGGCGCCGGGCGCCCTCCGAATGTTCCGGGCGCCCGGGTTGCCGCACGGCCCGTTCGCCCTCTTTTGGGCCCGCAGTGCCTGGGTTTCATCGAGGCACGCGGCTTGCGCGCCTCGAGCGCTACACAACCATAACGGAGCTGAACATGCCGATCGAATTCTCCGGCCGCCGCGAAGTCATCGCTGCGGCGCGCGTCGCTTTCGAAGCCAACGTCAATGGCCGCGATGTCTGGTGCAGTGTGTCGCTGGACGCGCTCAACGAACGCTTCGGGAACGCAGGCACGGCGGCGCACGATCTCGTGGGCACCTTCGAAGCCAATCGGACCCAGATCGAACGCGCCGCAGCGCGCGTGCTCGAGCGCAACGGCGGCGCGTCGTTCGAGCTCGAGCCCGGAGATTTCAATTAGCCGTATCGGCGTTTGTGCCAGCGTGAGTGTCCGGACCCGACTCGGGGTTGAACTCCGGGCGGGTTCCCGAGCGGCCCGGCGTCGGACAGCCAATACGGTCCACGCCCGGCGCACACGCATCGCGAGGCATCACCGGCGCGTCGTCGTTGTCGACATCCTCGCGCGCAGCGTCCTGACGCGGTGTCATCCCGGGTATCAGTCGCTGAATCGTGCCTTCTTGCGAAGGACCGGTCAGCGCGCGGTCGCGCGCGCCGCCGAACTGTGGCGTGTTGCTGCCGTCAATGCTGTGACCCGCGCGCAGCGCTTCCAGCGCACTTTCCGTCCGGTTTCCTGTACCGCTTTCCGTGCGTGAAGAACTGACCATCGCTCGCAGGCCCGGCCCACGGCCCGACGGTACATAACGCCATAACAGAATCAGCACCATCGCCGCCACGATGACCCAGCCGAAGCGCGCAGCGCTTGTCGCGTTGGACGTAGATGCCTGGCGCGGCGTGCCGAAGGGCATCCCGAGGGCGGCGCGCGGTCCCTGGCTGCTGCCCGAACTGCTACGTTGCTGACCGCTTTGACGTTGGCCGGCTGAACCGGACGTGCGTGATGCAGTAGATGCACCTGATGCGCCTGATGCAGCGGAGGCCCCCGATGCACCGCGCGAAGCGTTACGCGCCGACTCTCGCGCACCTTGACCGGAATTCGCGTGGGCGCGAGACGCAGTATCCGAGTACGGACCGTGACCGGTCGCGGATTGCCCCTGCCCTGCGGTTCTCGCATAGGCATGCGCGCCGGTATGGCCATCCGTGCTTGTGTTCGCGGTTCTTTCGCTACCGGCCTGAAATTGCGCCGTCGCGTTTTTAAGCTGCTCGTATTCGCGCGCCACATCGCGCGCCAGCGGGGACGCCAGGCTTGGCAGACATCCCTCGGATCGAAGCGCGCGTGCCAACGCATCGACGCCCGGGGCACGCTGCACCAGATCCCATGCGCGCGCATGCCAGTCGGTAGGCTGCGGCTTCGACTGCGGATCATTCGCGCCGCCCGACGCCGCACGCTGCGCGCGCGGATCCGGATAAAGACCGCTGGCGTCCGTATGGGAAGCACCACGTTGCGCATTCGCGTAGGCATTGCGCCGGCGGGCAAGCTCCGCCTGGAACGTCGCATGACGTGCGAGTTCGTCATCGTGCTGGCGCCGAAGCGCCGGCGACATCAACGTGTCGTACGCCTGACGCACACGCGTGAACATCTCCGCGCTACGAGCGGGATCGTCGCGATTCTTGTCGGGGTGATGCTTTTGCGCAAGGCGCCGATAGGCCGCCTTGATGTCATCGGCCGAAGCCGATGCCGCGAGGCCGAGTGTGTCGTAGTGCGATTCCATTGCCGGAGAGTCCGGCACGCAGCCCGAGTGTCGTGCCAGGCACACACCGACCGCATTGGACCGCTCGAGTCGTCAAGTCTGCTTTTAACGGCAAACAGATCGAAAACTTGAGGGTTTACGCGATCTCACCACGGCCTGGGCGCCTCATCGTTCGAAGGCACGCATCGGGCAGCGCGAGTGATGACCGGCCCCCGATGCGCCGGGCGGCCGGGCCAGATTCGGGTCACGTGATCCGATCGGGTCCCGTCTGGCCCGGCCGAGCCCGGCTTTGCCCAAACCTCAGAACGTTTCGCCGACCATCGCTTCGCTCTTCTTCCAGAGCGCCTCGGCGTTGGCCGGATCGAGCGCATAGGCGCGCACACCTTCACTGACCGGCGTGATCACGACGTCGTCGCCCACCGTCTCGCTCACGTGGCAGTTTTCGCAGTAGCGCGCGCCGACGTGATCGGCGGGTGCGACGACGGCGGTCCACACCGAGGTGGCCGCGCCTTGCGGGACGGTCTTGAACTCGAACGGTGGCTTCCCTTCCGCGGCGAGCTGGCCGTTGATGCGGTCGAGCAGCCCCTGCATCTGGCCCTCATCCATGTGCCGGCCGAGTTCCGTGTAGATCCCGCCCGGGTGCACGGCTGCGGCGCGCACGCCACGGGCACGATGACGCTGGTCGAACGCCACCGCGAACAGAATATTGGCCGTCTTCGAACGCCCATACGCGACGAACGGTTCGTACGGCGTGCTTTCGAAGCCCGGATCGTCGAGGTCCACGTTCGAGAAACGATGTCCCGACGACGCGAGCATGACCACTCGTCCGCCTGAACGCAGCAGCGATGCAATCCGGTTCACAAACACGAAATGTCCGAGATGGTTCGTGCCGAATTGCGTTTCGAAGCCATCCGCAGTTTTCCCGAACGGCGTCGCCATGACACCGGCGTTGGCGATCACGACGTCGAGCGGTTCACCCTGCGCGACAAGCTTGTCGGCGCACGCGCGCACGCTGGCCAGGCTTGCGAGGTCGAGTTCGATCAGTTCGATACGCCCGCCTGCGGCCTCCGCTTCACGCACGGCTTCAGCCGTCGCGGATTTCGCCTTGCTTAGGTCACGCGCGGCCCCGATCACGTGAGCCCCTTTCACGGCAAGCGCACGCGCCGTTTCCACACCCAGCCCGGCCGACACGCCGGTGACCAGAATCCGCTTGCCGCGCAGGTCCGCACCCGCCAGGACTTCATCGGTCGTTGTTTTCGCACCCAAAATATCTGCCATTTCCGCCTCGCCCTCTGCGATAGGGTTGACGATTCACCCCTACCTCGATAAAACGGAGCCAACCTCCGTTTTCATAGAATAAACGGAGGAAGCCTCCGTTTGCAAGCAGCAGGAATCATGAATCCTTCAACCCCCAACGAACGAAAGCCGCGAGCCGATGCGCTGCGCAACCGCGAACGCATCCTCGAAGTGGCGAAAGACGCCTTCACGCACGCCGAAGGCGAAATCAGCCTCGAAGATGTGGCCCGCAAGGCCGGCGTCGGCGCCGGCACGCTATACCGGCACTTCCCGACGCGCGACGCCCTGCTCGAAAGCGTCTACCGCGCCGAGGTCGAAAAACTCGCCGAGGAAGAAAAGCGGCTGTCGGAGTCGATGCCCGCCCTCGATGCCCTGCGTGCCTGGATGATGCTCTTCGTCGACTACATCGCGACGAAGAAAATCATCGCGCCCGCGTTGAATTCCATGGTCGGAGGGCCTTCGAAGCTGTTCGAAGCGTCGGGCGCCATGATCATGGGCGCGATTCAGTCGCTCGTGCAGCGCGCGGTGGAAAGCGGCGATATCCGAGCGGACATCGATCCGCTCGACCTGCTTCGCGCGCTCGTCGGTGTGTCGAATGTGGCATCGGCGCCGGACTGGCAAGTCAGTGCAAAGCGGCTCGTCGATATATTGTTGCTGGGATCGCGGCCTACGACGCCGTGACGCGATGTCGTCATGCGACTTCGTCGTTCGGCGATCGTGGTTCACGCGAACGCGCAGCAAGCGAATGCCGTGCATCGATGCAAACGCGCACGCGAATGCCCCTCCGACGAATCAAAACCGCGTACGCAGTCCGACCGTGCCCACAACCTGATTTCCCGTCGACGAAGCACCCCCGGCCGTGTTCACAAAAGCGACGAAGTGATTGCCGCTGACGTGCTGATACATCGCTTCGGCATACACATCGGTGCGCTTCGAGAAGTGATACACGGTCTGCAGATTGATCTGGTTCCACTTGGGATCGGACCCATACACCGTCGCGCCATCAAGATGCCCGTCGGTAAATGTATCGGCGGCACCGACCGTCACAGCCGGCGTCACTTCATATTTGGCGCTGAGTTCGTAGTTGTCGAAGTGCATCGAACCGTTCGACATGCCAAATGAATTCGTGCCTTCATATTGGCTGTGCGTGTAGGCGAAACCCAGCAACGCCGGGCCCAACGCATAATTGACCGCGGCGCCGATGATGCGCTCTACGTCCGCGCCCAACTGAAATCCACCCGTCCCGTTCGACGACGATTCATTGATATCAATTGCACCCGCGCTGCTTGAGCTCGTGCCTGCGGATCCGTTGATCTGCAAATAGGCCAGACCTGCGCCCAATGGGCCCTGGTGGTAACTCACACCCGCGCTATACGCGCGATTAATAGCGAAGTCGGTGCTATTGGAAAACCCATACGACGCGCCGAACTTGAAGCCTGAATAGGCCACGCTCGTGTACTTGACCGCATTGTTCATCCGCACCGAGTGATCAAGATTGTCGTTGTCGAACGGGTGAATAAACCCGGTATCGCCGAACGTACCCGCAATACTGGTCAATGGCTCGATAAAGTCAGTCAGGAAGTCGTATTGGCGACCTAGCGTAATTGCACCGAATTCGGTGCTCGAAATCCCGACCCACGATTGCCGGCCGAATAACCGTCCATCCTGAGCCTGCTTGCCGTTCTGGATATTGAAGCCGTTTTCCAGCACGAAAATCGCGCTTAAGCCACCGCCCAGATCTTCAGTGCCACGCAGGCCAAAGCGCGTGCCATTGATATTGCCGCTCGTCGCTTGCCATAGATGGCCAGACGATCCGTTCTTCGACACGTTATTCGTGTACATGATGCCGGCATCGAGAATGCCGTATAGCGTGACCGAGCTTTGCGCTTGCGCGACCGATGCAACCAACGCCGCAGATCCTGCGGCAGCGAGACGAATAGTCTTCACGGCATGTCTCCATGCGAGTCCCGAAGAGGGACGTCGGCGGCGCGCGCATCCGCATGCAATCGTGCACGTGCTTCATTGCACACTGCACGCACATGGCAACTGCGCCGCATTGAACCCGGTGGTGCCGAGCGTCGTTGATTCGCTCGATCGACGTTTTGGAGGATTCTGCCACTCAGCTTTCAAAGCGACAGTGCGGCGCTTGCAGATACCCGTTCAGATCACGCCATTGGCCGCGCGGATGCCCCAGTACGAGGCCTCTTCGAACAGCGACATACCCGACAGGTCCGAGTGCGCAAAACGCAACGGACCGTCCGCATCACGCAGCGCCTGAATGCCGGGCCGGTTGAGAAAACCCACGTCGGGCGTTGCCATCGCATGGCCACGTACGGTGATCTCCAATGCGCTCGCGTGGCGCCATAAATCACGCCCGTACGCGGGAAACAAGTCGATCGCAGCCTGTTCGCGAAGCGCGTCGGGCTGCGCGGCCACGAGCCATCTGCGCGTCTCCTCGGGCGAGCGTGTACTCAGCGCCTGATACGCGGAAAACACCGAACGCTGCGGCGGCGCAACGCGGATCACTTGATGCGTCGAGACGACGTAGCCGAGTCCCGGGCCCCGATACACGACGTTGTCCCATGCAAGCGCAACGCCCTGAGCTTCGCGCGGCATGCCATCCATCAGAAAGTTCGAGACGAGCCACGGCGCGCGCGGCGCCAGATCGCGCGCGGGATCAAAGCCCGCGGCTGTCAGCCCCGTGACGACACGAGAAGCCACGAATAACGGCATTGCGCAGACCATGCGCCGCGCTTTAAGCACAAACGTCGTCATCTGCCCCGTGGCATCCATCCGCGCACACAGCGCCTCGACGCCGCCGGCGCGCTCGTCGACACGTACCGCAAAGCCAGGCACCGACCAGCCTTGTGTTGCGCGTCGCGCATCGATCGACTTACAGAGCTTGTCGACCATGCGATGCAGGCCATCGGGCCAGGTCAGTGTGGCGCCGTCTTCTGCATTGGCCGCGTGTCCGTTTCGTGCCGCGAAATAGTGAAGTCCGGCCCAGGCCGACACACGGTCATAGCCCGCGCCGAAATCGTCACGGCAGCAATAGTCGAGATACCAATGGAGCGTCGGCGCCGTGTAGCGCTCCGATACGAGCCACTGTTTGAACGACAGCCGGTCAAGCGAAGTCCAGCGCGGATCACGTGAGGATTCGGCGACTGGAATGCAGAACACCTTGCGATTGTCGCTGCCGTGTAGCGTGCGCAAGGAATCGGTGTAGGCAAAAAAGCGCGCCTGCTCGGCGAGCTCGTCATGCCCGACGCCGATCGTCGGCAACAGGCCGTCTTGCCACTGGCCGCCGATCATCAGGCGCTCGTCCAGCGCGTGCACCACGACACGCTCGTCAAAGAGAGGTCTTTCCGCGAATGCCCCCGACTCGATTACGCCGAGGTCGGCCAGCATGTCGCGCAAGTGCGTCGACTCCATCGAAGGCAGCGGCAGATAGTGCGCACCCTTCGGGTAGCCAAGATCGCCGAACTGTCCTCCCGCAGCATTGCCACCGAACTCGGGACCGCTGAGCACGATGAAATCCCGATGCCCCGCACGCGCAAGTTGCCACGCACACGACAGCCCGGCCGCACCGGCGCCGAGAATGGCAACGTCCGTGGACATCGTTCCCGAAGGCGGTGGCAATGCACGTGCATCACGCAAGGCGTGACCCTCGCGCATGCCGGGGCTGTCGATCACAGGCGTCGTCTCGACCCAGCCGCTGCGTCCGCAACTCGCCACCGATGCAGCCACGCCCGCCATCAGGAACGTGCGGCGGTTCATCAGCGCAGCACGTGCTTCCAGTCGTCGTCGAACAATCGGACGAGCGGCTGATCGTTGAGATGGTTGGGCGGCATGGGCAACGCCGGCATATCCGCCGGGAAATGGAACATGTCGACTGTTGTTTCCGGGTCGAGCCAGCGCGTGGGCACCGAGTAGTGCGTCGGCGGCGTGTAGTCGGCGCGCTTGCCGGCGATCACGAAACCCCAGTCTCCGAACGACGGCACGTAACAGTGATACGGCCAGGTATGCAGGCCTGCATCACGCAGCGTATCGACGATCGTCCAGAACGCATGAGGCGCGAAGTAAGGCGACGTCGACTGAATGACCGCATAGCCGTTTTCAGATAAATGACGCGCGAGCATGCGATAGACGGGCACTGAATAGAGGCGCCCAAGGCCGAAATTCGTCGGGTCCGGAAAGTCGACGACAATCGCGTCAAACACATCCGTATTCGATTCGAGCCAGCGCACGGCATCATCGTTGATCACGTGCACGCGCGCATCCTTGAGCGAGCCTCCATTGAGCGCGACGAGCGGCGCCGACGTCGAAAACAGATGCGTCATGGCCGGATCGAGATCGACGAGCGTGACCTGCTCGATGTTGCGATGCTTGAGAATCTCGCGCACGGCCAGCCCGTCACCGCCGCCGAGCACGAGAACCCGACGCGCCCAGGGCAGCGTTTCAAGCACCGGATGGATCAACGCTTCGTGGTACCGGTGTTCGTCGCGGGAAGAGAACTGCAAGTTGCCGTTCAGATACAGGCGCATGTCGTCACGCCATTGCGTCAGCACAATGCGTTGATAGGGCGTGGTCTGCGCGTAGATGGTTTCGTCACCATAAACGCCGTGCTCGGCCCAGTGCGTCAATCGCTCGGACAACACAAAGCCCGCGGCCAGCACACCGATCACGAGCGCCGCACGCGCCACCTTCGCCGGCACCGCCGTGACTTCCCGGCGAAATGCATGCGTGGTCCACAGCGCGACAAGCGCATTGGCGATACCGAAGAGAAAGCTCGTGCGCAGCAAGCCCAGGCGCGGCGCCAGCACGATCGGGAACAGCAACGAGACAGCGAGCGAACCCAGATAGTCGAAGGTCAGGACATCGCTGACCATATGCCGGAACGCATGACGCCGCTGCTGGAAGGCCCGCATCACGAGCGGAATTTCCATGCCGACCAACACGCCAAGGACGAGCACCATCGCATAGAGCGCCGCCCTGAACGGCGCCGACAACCACGCGAACACGCCAAAGAGAACCGCGGCAGACACGCCGCCAAGCAGGCCGATCAACAACTCGATATCGACAAAGCGATCGAGCACGTCGTCATCGTCGATAAAGCGCGCGAGCCATGAGCCGACGCCCATCGCAAACAGATAGCAGCCGATCACCGATGAAAACTGAAGCACCGAATCGCCGAGCAAATAGCTCGACAGCGTGCTGCTGATCAGCTCATAGCCCAGCCCGCATGATGCGACGATCAACACCGAGAGAATCAGCGTGCGACTTTGTGCGCGCATGTCACTGTCCCCTCAAATCGGATATGGATATACTGGCGGCAATATTCGGGCACATGCCGCTCATGCATGTCATTGCGTCAAACACGCTGCTCAAGCTGTTCAAGCCGTTTAAGCCGTTCACTAAAGCGATTCGCTAAAGCCATCGATGCATTCATTAGCTTGAATTTATCGTCGAACAACAAATGCGGGGCGACACATGGGTGATGTCTATTCTTATGGCGTGCATTTGCTGTCGGCATTTGTGCTGATCTGCGTCTTTGCGGCAGTGTACCTGAAGGTCACACCATTCGATGAGCTCGTATTGATTCGCGCCGGCAACGTCGCAGCCGTGCTGTCGTTTGCGGGCGCGCTGATCGGATTTACGATGACGCTGGCCTCGAGCATCGCCCACAACTCGACGCTGCCTGCCGTCGTCGTCTGGGCGATCGGTGCGATGGCCGTTCAACTCGTGACCTATGCCGCGCTCACACGCCTGATGCCCGGTATGAATCACGCGATCGAGACCGATAACCGGGCCATGGGCGGACTCATGGGCAGTGCCTCACTGGTCGTCGGCTTGATCAATGCAGCGTGTCTGACCTAGGTTTTTCCTTACCTTTCACGGCGGCGGGAGATCACGATGAGTCTCGGTTCTTTCATTCGCAAGCAGTTTGTCGACGTCCTTCAATGGACGGAAGACACGGATGGCGTGCTTGCCTGGCGATATCCGATGCAGGATCAGGAGATCCAGTACGGCGCCCAGTTGACCGTGCGCGAGTCGCAGGCGGCGCTCTTCGTCAACGAAGGCCGCATTGCCGATGCGTTCGGGCCGGGGTTACATACCCTCACGACGCGTACTCTGCCCGTGCTGACGAGCCTGAGCAACTGGGACAAACTGTTCGAGTCCCCCTTCAAATCCGATGTGTACTTCTTCAGCACACGCTTGCAGCTCGGGCGTCGCTGGGGCACACCACAGCCGGTGACGATCCGCGATCGTGAATTTGGCTTCGTGCAGATCCGCGCGTTCGGCATCTACTCGTACCGGATCGCCGACATCGTCAAATTCCACCGCGAAATCAGTGGCACCCGCGCGACCTATACGGTCGATGACGTCGAACAACAATTGCGCAACGTGGTCGTCACGTCGATGAGCACGGCCTTCGGCGCCTCGGACATCCCGTTTGTCGATATGGCGGCCAGTCAGGAATTGCTGTCGCAGCGTGTCGGCGAAACGCTTGCACCGGCCTTCGCGCGCTACGGCATTACGCTCGACGCGTTCGTCGTTCAAAGTGTGTCGCTTCCTGATGCGCTTCAAAAGGCACTCGACACCCGGATCGGCGTCGGCATGAGCGGCGATCTGGCGAAGCTCGCCCAGTTTCAGACGGCTCAGGCGATTCCGCTCGCTGCGCAAAATACGGGCGGCGGTACGGCGGGACTTGGGGCTGGCCTCGCTGTAGGCAATGCGATCGGGCAAACCATGGCGGCGGGCCTGGGAGGTGGGACTCAAGGACAGTCGCAACCGGAAGCCACCACCGGCAAGGGCGACGACTATGTCGAGCGGCTGCAGCAACTCAAGACCTTGCTCGACAAAGGTTTGATCACCGACGACGACTATGCGAAAGCCAAGGCTGAAGTCCTCGCGAAACTCACTCGATAAATAACGACAACCCGACCGATCGATGTTCAGTACTTCGTGCCCGCAATGTGGCGCACCTGTCGAATTCCGATCCGCGGCTTCCGTCACGGCGGTCTGCGCTTCGTGCCGCAGCATGCTGCTCAAGCAAGGCGAGACTGTCGAGCGCACGGGCACGATGGCGACGGTGTTCGAAGACTATTCTCGCCTGCAGATCGGCGCCACGGGGCACGACCGCCAGCGTACGTTCACCGTGCTCGGGCGCATCCAGCTGACCTATGACGCCGGGTATTGGTCGGAGTGGTACATCGCGTTTGACGACGGGAACTTTGGCTGGCTCTCCGATGCGTCCGGGCAATTCGCCATCACGACGCGCGTCGACAGCACGGCGCCTTTGCCCGCTTTCGGCAGCGTCTACCCGGGCTACACACTCGACTTCGACGGCCAGCGCTACGTCTTGTCCGACACGCGAACCGCTCATTGTTCGGGCGGCGAAGGCGAACTGCCGTTTCGGATCGGCGACGGATGGACGGCGCGCGTCGCGGATTTTCGGCGCCTCGATCGCTTCATCACGCTCGACTGGTCGGAAGTGCAGGACGACGATCCGGCGTCAAGGCCCGTCGTCTATCTCGGGCAGTCCGTCGAACTCGATGCACTCGGCTGCGTAGGGCTGCGCGAGACGGAAGCCATTCGCGAAACAGCCGGTCAATATCGCGGCGAGCTCAAGGCCTTCAGTTGCCCATCGTGCGGCGCACCGCTCGCTGCGCCGGCGGGTGTCGCGGAATATGTGGTCTGCGGCTCGTGTCATGCGGGCGTCGACTGCACACGCGAACAAGCCGTCGTATTCGCGGTCGAGCAAAAGATGGCCACCGTATCGACCGCCCTGGCGCCGGGAGCGTCGGCCACGTTCGATGGACGCCCCTACACCGTGCTCGGCGTCATGCGCTGCCGCACGAGCACGCACAGCGCGACCTGGGACGAATACCTGCTGCACAACATCGAGCGCGGTCTGATGTGGCTCGTGCAAAGCGAAGGGAGCTGGGAGCGCGTCGACGTGCTCAATGCATGGCCGGACATCACCAGCGAGCAGCGCGTGGTCTTCGAAGGCAAGCCCTTCCTCGAGAAGGGGCGCTACGACGCTGTCGTCACGTATGTCGCCGGGGCATTCAACTGGCGCGTGAGCGTGGGCGACACCACGTCGATCACCGACTTTATGTACCGAACGCACAAACTCACACGCGAAACGACCCAGCACGAAATCGTGTGGTCACGTGCGCGCCCGGTCCCGAACATCAGGATGGCCGAACGCTTCGGCGACCCCAAGCTCGCGGGCTCGAACGAGGCGTCGTCGGCGACTAGCCGGCGCGGCTTTTTCCCGCTTCCGTGGATCGCCAGCGCCATCCTGGTGGTCGTCAATTTCGGTGACCTCGCGGGTTCGCTACCGAGCGTCCTCTTATTGCTGCTCGGCATCGCCGCACTCTGGATTCCGGAGTGGATCTGGCTCGCCACGGTCCATCACGAACCGGAGGACGACGACGCATGAAGCTGCGCCACTGGTGTTACCTGCTCTACGCGATCGTCGTGATCATCATGTTCACGGGCCTCAGCTCACAGGGCGTCCGGAGCTACGGCGGCACATCCGCGCGCAGCGGTTACTCGTCGTATGGGACGCACAAATGACCTGGCGTGACTCGAACACGACGGCATCGCCGCGCGGAAGCGATCGAGCGAGCGATACGGTTGACGAAGCTGCGGGAGGCAAGCAGGAGGAAACGTCGATGAAGCATTTCGTCGACCCCATCCAGGCGTGTGGCCTGCATGTGATCGCGGATCTCGACGAGATTGACGCTGAGGTGCTACGCGATGCGTCGTGGCTCGAAAGCGTGCTGCTCGACGCTGCGCGTGCCGCGGGTGCGCACGTGCTGTCGTCGCATTTTCATCACTTCGGCGGTGAACATGGTGTGACCGGCGTCGTGATGCTCGCCGAATCGCATATCAGCCTGCACACATGGCCCGAGCGTCGCTTCGCGGCCCTCGATGTCTTTATGTGCGGCCGCGCCGACGCGCGCGAGGCTGCAGCCTATGTGAGCCGCAAACTCGGTGTTGCCGAACCGCGTTGGCGCGTCTGCGAACGGGGCGCGAAGCCCCGCTGAGACAATCCTTCTAGCTGCCAACGCCCGCCGATAGCCGGGATGCGCTACCGCTACGGGCGTCAGCCGCTACCGGACCCTGTCGAATTCACGACCATCGACAGGAGTCCGGTCGTCGTCACGCTAGCCTGACGACTTAGTCGTTGTGCCAGCCATGCTCGTCGATTTGCGAACCCGTCGTCGGGTCCAGGAACACGCGGCGAAGATCCGGGCCGTTGCGGAAGTCGAACATGCTCATGATGCTGCCCGCGTCGGCATCGAATGCACCGCCACCAAGGCGCTCGCCGTCGAGCCAGTTGTCTTCGATGAAGCGTGCCACCGACGACTGGTCGATCAGGTTGTGGTCGACATAGTTATGCTTCGACCACGGCGAGATCACGAGGAACGGAATACGCGTGCCCGGACCGCAACGGCCGTTGGCCGGTGCACCCTTCACGCCATCCGGCGCCGTACCCGTGCCGCACTTGCCCGAACCGTTGAGCTGATCGGCTTGCGAGTCGAACGACGCATGCTTCGGCTTTTCGTACTGATGGTCGTACCAGCCGTCCGAGTCGTCCCACGCGATGATGACGGCCGTGCTTTCCCACTCAGGCTGCTGCTGCAGGAAGTTGATGACCGTCGCTGCGAACGCTTGCTCATCGAGCGGATCCGAATAGCCTGCATGACCGTCCTGGTAGGCCGGTGCCTTCAGGAAGCTCACAGCCGGGAAGTTATGAGCCTTGACCGCCGCATAGAAATCGTCGGTGTCGTACTCATGATTCGCAGGCTCAGCCGTCTTGCCGTTCGCTTCGAAGCTGTGACCGATCGCTTCGATCGAGCTCGGACGGGCGTGCGTCGGATTCGACGTCGACTGGAAATACTGGAACCAGTTGTGGTGCGGGATGTAGTCAGCCGTCGCTGCGCCGACCACGTTCGAGAACGTGCTGCGCTTGCAACCCGTCGTCTGGTTCGCGTTCGTCTTCGTCAGATTGAAGCCGCCCATGAAGCCGCCCCACGTGATGCCCTTGGCGTTCAGCAGATCGCCGATGTTCTTGCCCGACATCTGACCCTGATCCGTCTGCGACGAGCACACGTCGTTGGCCGGGTCCACGTCGTTGATCATCGTGAAGCCGCCGACGCCGTCAGCGATGTAGTACGACGACTTCGCGAGCGTCGACGGCTGTGCCGTCGTCTTCACGAGGACCAGGCCGTTCGTGTTGCCCGAGATAACGTTGAGCGCACCCGGCGTCGAAGGACCGTAGTCCGTCGTATAGGCGTTGTCGCTCAGCGCAAAGTGCTGTGCGTAGTTCCACAGCGCCGTGACTGTGTTGCCGTCGTAGTAACCCATGACCTGGCCGGTCGTGCCGAACGCGCCTGCGCCGCCCGTCGTGCCGTCACCCGTGTACTTCGGGAACAGGTCCATCTTGCCGTTGTCGTAGGCCTGCTCTTCGGCCGTGTAGGCGTGGTTCTGGTCGGCCGTCGCGGCTTGCGAACGGTCGAGACGGAACGGGTTGGCCGCGCCGGCACCGTTGGCCGTGTTCAGGTTCGGGTTTTTGTTCAGCAGCGTGCGGTCGAGACCGTTCACGTTCGGCGTATCGCGCTTCGCTTCGAAGCGCGGCTCGCCGCGCGGATTCGTCGCCGTCGGGTACGTGCCGAAGTAGTGGTCGAACGACACGTTTTCGTTATAAATGACGACAACGTGCTTGATCGGCGTGGCGGTGTGTACACCGCCACGATCGTGGTCGCGGCCGTCAGAGTGGCCGTCGAAATCGTTTGCCTGGGCATACAGCGCTGCGGCAAGTCCTGTGCACGACAATGCAACGAGTGTGGCTAATGCTCGACTACGCATGAGGGGGCTCCATGTTGTTCTCAACGGGAAGCAAGACCCGAGGCAGTCGACGCCTTCTATAGTTCTGGTACTGCAGGGCGTCAGAGAGTCGGGGGCCTCGAATAAAACGCTCGCAGAAGCCAAACGAGTAGACCACCCGAACATGACAGCTCATCCTCTCGAATCTTTCGCTGCCCTTACGAATGAAACTGAGTGTGACTGAGGAGGTTTTCTTTGCCGCACGCGCACCGATGTGAAGCGACTTCTGTGCGGTCGAGCACAGACCGCGCGACCCTATCCTTTGCGCGCAAATTAAATGGAGTGGACACGAGTTCAACCGACTCACGCTCTGGCTGACGTCGTGGGCAGGCGCATGAAGAACACTGAAGAGAAGCGCAGATATGTACGCCGTATGCGGACAGATGGGGCGCCCTGGATCAAGGTTCGGCGAGTCGATTAGGGTGAATCCCTAGCGCCTCCGCCATGCGAACCAGATCGGGCAGCGAGCGCGAGGCCATTTTCTTCATGACCTGGCCGCGGTAAATCTTGACGGTGATTTCGCTGAGACTCAATTCGAACGCGATCTGCTTGTTCAGCAGTCCTGCAACCACGAATTTGAGCACTTCGCGCTCGCGTGGCGTCAGCGTTTCGTAGGACGCCCGAATGGTGGAAAGCGCCTTTTCGGAGGCAAGGCGCTCGGCGTCGCGTCGCAACGCGTCGGAGATGGCGTCGAGCATGTCCTGGTCACGAAACGGTTTGGGAAAGAAGTCGAGCGCGCCCGCCTTCATCGCCTTGACCGTCATTTCGATGTCGCCGTGCGCTGTCATAAACAGAATCGGCATGCGTACACCGCTGCGTAACGCTTCCTCCTGAAACGCCAGGCCGCTTTCACCTCGCAGACGAACGTCAAGAATCAGACAGCTTGGCGCATCGTATTTGGGAAAAGCCAGAAACTCTCTTGGCGATTCGAACGTTTCGACATGTAGACCCACTGAACGCACCAGTCCGTCGAACACGTGACGAATCGATTCATCGTCGTCGATGACATACACCACAGGGTCCTTGCTCTCGCTGGCGGACGCCGTCGAAGCCGAACGCGGTCCTGAGACCATTTCGCCCCCTTACCGGTGAACAGCACATCATGATTATGTTCCGACCCTGCGACAGCGAACCGATCGATACGCCTTGCGCGAACACGTCGCGATACGCGTGTCAGGGCCGATTTATTGCTTCGAATCCATGCCGGCGAATACTCAGACCTATGCGTGGTCTGATGCGGACAGACATTGTTGTACGAATCACGGAAACGCGCAAAGCGAGGTCTGAAGTTCGGCCTCAGCGCTACATCGACGGCGGGACTTCCGGACCAGGCTCTTCGGGGACCACCACCGGCAGCGTGAAATAAAACCGAGCGCCGCCGTTCACCGACGCGTTGTCCCCCGCGATATGACCTCCGTGCGCATCAATGATGGAGCGGCAGATGGGCAGGCCCATTCCCATGCCCTCTTCCTTCGTCGTATAGAAGCTCTGAAAGAGCCGATGCGCATCTGCTGGCGCCAGACCAGGCCCGCTGTCCTCGATCGAACAGAACACCGTATCCACACTCGATGCATCGGTACGGATCGAGATCTTGCGATCGGGGCTTCTTGCGTGCTCGATCGCCTGCATCGCATTGACGACAAGATTCACAACGACTTGCTGGAGCTGGACACGATCGGCGAGCACCCAGTGCCCGAGTGCCGAACGCCGGCGCACGATCACCACGCCACGCGACTGGATCTCCTGTCGCAGAAAGGTCAGGCCTTCGTCGATCAAGGCGTCGAATGGCGTGGGCGAGCGTTTGGGCACCCGACGCACAGCCATGGCGCGGATACGCTCGACGATACCGACGGCCCGCCTGGCATCGTCGGCAATTCGCTGATTGATCTGACGCACCTCCGCAATGTCGGGAATCGGGCGATCGAGCCAACGATTACCCACGGCCGTATTCATTGCAATCGCGGCAAGCGGCTGCTTGAGCTCGTGTGCAATCGATGCGCTGAGCTCGCCCAGCATGGAAATCCGTGCAGCATGGGCGAAATCCGCCTGCAGCCGCTGAAGCATATCCTGCGCGCGGATTCGCTCCGTCAGGTCGACAAGGCTGATCAGCGCGATGCCGAGGTCTTCAGCCCTGCCGGGCCGCGCCACCGTGAGCAGGACATCAATGACGCGCCCATCGAGCGTCGGAAGGCGTGTCGTCTCCTGAAACAACGCCTCACCGCTGTAACGGCTTTCGAGCGCGCGTCGAAACGTACCCGGACTTTCGTGCCAGACCCATTGCATGGGTCCGACCAGGGCCGCGCGATCTTTTGCACCGAACATGTGCGCCGCATGCTGGTTGACCTCTTCGATCGCAAGCATATCCATCGCGCGATTGAGCCACCCCGGATGCGCGTCGATATAGGACGAGAGATCTCGCACACCCTGCGCACGCAATTGCGTGAGCAGCACGATCAGCGGCTGCGCCTCGAGTTGCCAGAGACCGACCGGCATGTCGAAAAACAGGCTCCGGTATCGATGCTCGCTTCGCTCGAGTTGCGCGTGCGACTGCTTGCGCACCGTGATGTCCTTGACCGCCCCGACGACTCTCAACGGGCTTTTCGCTTCGCCTACGACACGGGCGACCACCTGCAAGAACCGTATCGATCCGTCTGGCATCAGGAGCCGATGTTCGATGTCAAATGCTTGCCAGTCTCGCGTTGCGCGATCGAGCGTGAGTCGCACGAACACGACATCGTCGGGGTGAACGCGCGCGAGCATCCGGTCCATGGTCGGCGTGCACCCTGCGTCATAGCCATAAATTCGAAAGCTCTCGTTCGACCAGAACAGCTCGCCGCTGATCACGTGCCAGTCGAAGCTACCCGTCTGACTCAATATCTGGGCATCGGTGAGCAACGATTCCGACTGCCGCAGGTCCGAGAATCGCCGCGCTATCTCGAGCGCCATCGCCGCCTGTGACGCAAGTAGCCTGAGTAACGCAACGCGGAAGGGCGTGAATACGCCGGAGGTCAGATTGTTTTCGAGGTACAGCACCCCGATGAGCGTCACATCCCTGATGAGCGGCAGGCACAGGATCGATCGGCAGCCATGGCGACGCACATAGGGATCCGGCGAGAACGCTGGCTGCGCCGACGCGTCGACAAGCAGCAACATATCGCGCGAACCCACGACATACCGCAGTACGGATTCCGGCAGATCGGCGTCTTCCGCACGCTCGCCGGGCAAGCGGACCTCGACACCACTGTGAGTCGTCATCGCCTCAGCCTCGACGCGCAGCACATTGGCACGTTCGAGAACAAGCACGCCCCGTTGGGCGCCTGCGTGTTCGAGCGCCAGCACGATCACCGTCCGAATCAGCTCGACGAGATCGACGCTGCTGAATATTGCGTGCGAAAGCTGAGCCGCCGTCGCCAAGTCGAGCTGCTCGTTCGTCGCCGGCGGCAGGTCATCGGGATTCGAACCGTCGTGACACGAGCTCATTGTGCGAAGGATTCAGAGGCGATCTGCGGTATCACGTTCCGATGTCACCATCCGTGCTCATCGGGGCCCCACCCGTTCGGATGCCAAATCAATTGAAGCGCCTTAAAACGACGCTCCTCAAAAGCGGATCAAGCCTACCATGCCAGACGATAAAGGGTCCGTCCGGCTTAACGCCGAAGGGACCCTTTAATCACGCGAAAAACCCGTTGCTCCGTCTGAAATGTGACGGGCAAAGTCAGAACCGGAGTTAGTGCGACAGCGTGCCCGTGTAGTAACCCAGCCGCGCTTCCACATCGTGGTTCTTCTGCAGCCCCATTTGCATGAGCTGAGCGATCTTCTCCTGCGCCTGGGGCCGACCGACCGAAGCAATGAAGGCGTCCCATTCCGGCGCGACGTCCGCATCGCGCGGCAGTGTCGCCGCATTGACCTGATGCTTGATCGCCGCCAGTGCCTCCTTGTCGAAGGTAGAGATTCTCAACGCGAGTGTGTCGACGAAGGCATCCAGCTCGGCGTCAGGGAACGCGCGATTCACGTAGCCGTAACGCTCGGCAAGCTCGCCACCGATGTCGTTTCCGCTCGTGAGCACTTCCAGCGCGCGCCCGCGACCGATCAGGCGTGACAGGCGATACATCGGGCCGCCGCCTGGGACCAGCGCCGCCCCCACCTCCCATTGCGAGAGCAAGGCCTTTTCGCGGCTTGCGAACCGCATATCGCTTGCCAGCGCGAGCTCGCTGCCGACTCCCGTCGCGCGCCCCTGGATCATGGCGATCGACACGACCGGCGCACGCCCGATACGCGCGAGCATGTCGGGTAGCGGAGGCATGCCCGTCGGCCCCGGCGGCATGCTCGTCGTCGCTTCGAGCGGCGGAACGAAGTCGTAGTGCGTCAGGAAGAAATCGGGCACTGCGCTCTCGAAGACGACGACCTTCAGTTTCGAGTCGGTTTCGAGCGCATTGACGACCAGGTTCAGCTGCGGCATCGACTCCGGCCCGAAGATATTGAAGGGCGGGTTGTCAAAGATGACGCGCCAGTAGGCAGGGTTACGTTGCTCGATCCGGATCAGCTGCTTCGGGGTTCCACTATTCATACAATGCTCCGTCAAGAGAAGACGTGAATCAGGCCGGCACCTTCAGTTCCTTCAGAACCTTGAGCAAGTCCACGGCAACGGCATGGGACGACGCGGGATTCTGTCCAGTGATCAGACGCCCGTCGATGATCGAAAACGGCTGCCAGTCGTCGACTTTTTCGAATCGGCCACCCAGACGCTTGAGCTCGTCTTCGACAAGAAACGGCACGACCTGGGTTAACTGCACCGCTTCTTCCTCGGTATTCGTAAAGCCCGAGACGCGCTTTCCTTTGACAAGCGGCTCACCGTTGACCTTGACGTGGCGCAGCACGCCGGGTGCGTGACAGACGAATGACACGGGCTTACCCGTGTTATAGAAACTTTCGATCAGCGCGATCGAAACGGGATCTTCCGCGAGGTCCCACATCGGGCCGTGTCCGCCGGGATAGAACACCGCGTCGTAGTCGCCCGATTTGACGCTGGCGAGCTTGATGGTGTTCGCCAGAACCTTCTGCGCCGCGGGGTCGCCCTTGAAACGCTCCGTCAGCGCTGTCTTCCCCTCCGGCGTATCGCTTTTCGGATCAAGCGGGGGTTGGCCCCCTTTAGGAGAAGCCACCGTGATATCCACGCCCGCATCGAGGAACGTGTAATACGGAGCACAAAACTCTTCCAACCAGAAGCCGGTTTTCTTTCCTGTATTACCGAGCTGGTCGTGAGACGTCATCACCATCAGGATCTTCATCGTCGCACTCTCGTCATCGAAGGATTCGCCAGATGCCAAGTGGCGCTGGCGGCCCACAGCAACGTGGCCAATGCACTATAGACACTGGAAATGGCGGTGACAGAGGGAGAAAAACGGTCGCGGCGCGATATTCAGCGAACGAATGATCGACGCATCGTCGGCCGCGGATCAAGACGCGCGGCCGGAAACGTTGACGGGCGGGGTTCGGCGCACCCGGGCGCCGACCGGTTCAAATGGCTGATGGCTTCGAAGCCGCTCACAGCGCCACAAACCAAAGTATGGTCGCGGCTACGATTGTGCTAGGCCATGACGTGACTTCTTACGGACATCGTGGGCCGCTGGCGCGTATGCGACAATGAGCCGCCTGTTCGCAGCGAAGTGAATCCAGCGACGTGGAGCATGGGGTACCGAACCGCGCCGCGCGCCGGTTTCGCCCCAAAGCCATTGCGGTTGCCAGCGTTCGGCCAGGCGTTTCCTTGCTCGTCACCTTTTTGAGCCGATGCTGATCCGAAGCCTGCCGCGACTGGCCCGCCGCGCTGTTCGTCGCCTTGTTCGCCGTCTTGCCGCTGTCGCGATGCTCGCCGTCGGCGCCGCCGTAAGCTCCGGCGCCCATGCCCATCCCCATGTCTGGATCGCGTATTCGGCGCAATTACAGATGGACGGCCATGCGGTCGTCGCCGTCTCGCAGACGTGGCGATTTACCAAAGGCTTCCCCGCGCAACTCACGGGTATCGACGCCTTGCCTCAAAACGGCGATCTCGACGCCAAACAGACGGCCATCTTCCGGCAACAGGCTTTTGCGTCGCTCGCGTCCGTCAGTTATTTCAATCACCTGTTTGTCGACGGCAAGACTCAGCGCTTTAGCGATCCTGACGATTTCCACGTCTCGATCGACCATGGGCGCATTGTTTATTCGTTCACGCTAAAACTCGCCTCGCCTGTCAACGTCGATGGGCACGATGTCGCGCTGGGCATCTGGGATGACTCCTTTTTTGTCGCCTATTCGCCCGACAAGCAGGGCGCGGTCAGTCTCGGCCCCCAGGCGGCATCGACATGCGCGGCCAAGTCGTTTATGGACCACGCGCATCCCATCTTCAATGGAATCGTCGTGCCGCTCGCGTTCGGGATCACATGTTGAACATACCGATGTCCGCCACTGCGATTCGTCGCCTTCGTTCCCGCTCTGTCATGCGTAGCCTTACGATCCTGCTCATGCTCGTAAGCGGAGTACTGATGGCAAGCGCCGCGACATCGAGCTTCGCCGCTCCGGCGATCGATGTGTTCGGCCGTCCGGTTGTTGCGGCTTCATCGGCTTCATCGGCGTCATCGGCGTCTTCTGACTCGCAGGCTGAGGCAACAACAACACCAGCCGCCACGACACAGCCTGACTCAACGACCCAGCCGAACGCTAAAGCGACCGCCGGTGCGACGACGAACCCGACCGCCGGTGTGGCGGACACATCGTCTGCCGCCCCGCATGCGTTTCATTGGCCCGAACCCGTGCGCGTCGTGCTTGCCACAGGCCTGATCTGGCAAGGCGAGCTGAACGCGGAGATCGAAGATGCCGCGAGTGAACTCCAGCACGCCTCGTCACCGCGTATCTGGCTGACGCTGCTGTTGATGTCATTCGTATACGGCGTGCTGCACGCAGTCGGCCCCGGACACGGGAAGTTCGTCGTCGGCACATGGCTCGGGTCCCGCCGCGCTCGCGTCACTCAAGCCTTGCTATTGAGCGGATGGACCGCATGCGTGCAAGCCCTGAGCGCTATCGTGCTGGTGATCGGTGCGGCATGGCTGTCCGCGGAGGGACTGTCGAACGTCTTGTCGCAAGCCGAGTCGCTTGAAATCATCAGTTACGCGCTGTTGTGCGTCGCCGGTCTCTGGGCACTCTGGGGTGCCGTGACGAATGCCGACTGCTGCTTCGATCCCGCTGCTGTGCGCTTCGCGACGACCCGGCAGCGCGGCCGCGACGAAGACAATGCCGATGCGGGCGCCGACGCAATCGGCGAGGAAGGCAGCGCCTACCTGGGTGCCAAGCTCGCCTTTATGCGGCGCGACACGAGCCCGCGTACATCACTGCGCAGCTCGGCAGGAACGTGGAGAGACATGCCCACGGGCATTTCGCAGCGCGCCGGATCCAACCTGTGGACGCGGGTCCGGTCATCGACGCTGGGTCAGATTCTCGCCACCGGCATCGCAGCCGGCGTACGGCCGTGTGTCGGTGCGATTTTTGTTCTCGTCGCATCTGTCTCGGCGCATGTGCCCTGGGTCGGCATCGCCTCGACCTTCGCGATGGCCGCCGGCGTTGCGATTACGGTCACGCTCGTCGGGCTGTTCGGCGTCAGTGCCAACCGCCTGATCGCCAGAGCGCAGCGTCGACGCACCCTGCAACGCGTGCAACGGGTGCTCTCGATCACGGGCGCGGTCGTCATCATCACGTTCGCGGGCGTGCAGATCGCCCTCCTGCTCTCGGGCACGATGGCCGCGTCGCTGACCTAGCGCGCGCATGAAAGGTCACCGCCTCGCCAGGCGCGAGGTCGGTGTGCAAGCCCCACCAACGTCCCCCATACTCGCTGCGCAATACACGGAGACCAACACGGTGCCGACGCGCAGCGATACGCGTCGCCGCCAGATCTCTTAACGTTCATTCCAAGTTAGCGCGTCAGGAGCCGAAGGTGATTTCGAACCCGTTACCGCGACGCATGCCTGCGATGCGCCTTACGTGCGCCGGCATCGTGTTGATCGCCATGGCCGCTCCGGCATGGGCCGATTCGTCCGCGCCCGATCCACAGGAAAAAGCCTTTCTCGCTGATAACGACCACGCCATGGCCACCATGATGAGCGGCATGGCGGCCAAACCCACCGGCGATATCGACAAAGATTTCGTGGCCATGATGCAACCGCACCATCAAGGCGCGATCGACATGGCCATCGCCGAGTTGCGGTACGGACATAACGAGCAGCTGCGCAGAATCGCGCAGGAGATCATCGTCGATCAGCAGCAGGAAATCACCGCCATGCGTGTCGCGCTCAATTTGCCATTGCCCTCGCCGGGTCCGGCACCGACGCTGCCGGGCGTGACGACGCCTTCGGCATCAGACTCACAAACCACAACGCCGCACAGCGGCCAATAGACATCCGCGTGTCTCAATCGGAGAGTTCGTATGCACGGCATCTTGCGTTCAAATTGGCGTTCCATCGGTATTGCAGCAGCGCTCGCGAGTAGCGTGTCATTCGCACATGCCGGGCAAGCCCCTGGGAAAATCACCGATGCGGATATTCCGCTTTCGCATCACGATCGCGTCTATGCGTCCGAGCAATTCTCCAACACGGTGTCGGTCATCGATCCCGTCGACAACACACTACTCGGAGAGATCCATCTCGGCGATCCGACACCGGGCAACTTCAGTCCTTTATACAAGGGGCAATTGCTCGTGCACGGCATGGGTTTTTCACCCGATCACAAGACGCTCGCAATCGTTGCGATCGGCTCAAACTCGGTGACATTTATCGACACGACCACCAACGCGGTGCTGCACACGACCTACGTCGGCCGTTCTCCGCATGAGGCGTTTTACACGCCTGACGGGCGCGAAGTCTGGGTCACGGTGCGCGGCGAAAACTACGTGTCCGTGCTCGATGCGAAAACGTACGATGAAAAGACACGCATCGTCACGCCGCCGGGTCCGGGCATGACGATCTTCTCGCCCGACGGCAAGTACGGGTACGTCTGCTCGTCGTTCAATCCCGAGCTCGACGTGATCACCGTGGCAGATCACCAGATTGTCGGACGTGTCACACAGGGCAGCCCGTTCTGCCCGAATCTCGCGGCCACACCGGATGGACAGCAAGTGTGGTTCACGCTCAAGGACACGGGCAAGACCCAGGTGTTCGACGCGCATCCGCCGTTCAATCTGATCAAGACGATCGATACCGGTCCGATCACGAACCACGTCAATTTCGCGGTCACACGTAAGGGCACGTTTGCATACGTGACCGTCGGCGGAGAAAACGCGATCAAGGTTTTCCGCACCGACAACTTTACGCAGGTGGCCACCGTTCCGGTCGGCGATATGCCGCATGGTGTATGGCCCTCGGGCGATGGCTCGCGCATTTATGTCGGTCTCGAGAACTCGGATACGATGAGCGTCATCGACACAGCGAAGAACAAGGTCATCGCGAATGTCCCGATCGGGCAGGCGCCGCAAGCGATCGCCTATGTCCCCAATGCCGTGCCCGAAGGCGATGGCACGCAGAATCTTCAGCCGCTCGGACTCTCGGGTCAGGCCGCCCATCTGAAGCTCAAGCCGGTCGGCGACGCCAAAGACGGCGCGACGCCCACCAGCGTCGTGCTGTTCGATCAGGGTGTCGTTCAGGTGCTGCAAGCGGCTGTGACGGGCCTTGAGCCCAAGCACCCCTACATCCTGGGCCTGAGCAACCAGCCTGATGGCAGCGGTCCGATCGAGCCGCTTGCGCGCTTTATGACCAATCCGGCCGGCTCCGCCATTGTCGATACCATCGGCCAGATCCGGCAGGTCGTCGCGCCCGCGGCGAGTGATGCCACGGCGTCTGCGCCCGACACGCGCCGCTATCTCGTGATTGCGCCCGTCGTCGACGGCGCGCCCAAGGCGGTGGTTCAGGTTCAGGCGATGTAGAACGCGAGCACCAGAAGCAAGCGTATGAGCGCAGGCGACGTGCAACGGGCATCGTGCATCAGGTGTCTTACAACAGGCGTCATGCAACGCGCGTCATGTCGCAACGCCTGCACCCGCCATCAACACAGCCGTCCGCCTGCGAATGATCGCCGGCGGACGGCCCATGCTCAAAGCTTGACGACTTGCAGCACCGCATCCGCGAAGGCTTTGGGCGCCTCTTGCGGCAGGTTGTGACCAATGCCGCCGCCGATGTTCCGGTGTTCGTATTTGCCCGTGAATTTCTTCGCATAAGCCGAAGGATCCGGGTGCGGCGCGCCATTGGAGTCGCCTTCCATGGTGATGGTCGGCACTTCGATCGACGGGAACGTCGCAAGCTGTGCTTCGAGCTTGTCGTATTGCGGCTCGCCGCGCGACAGCCCCATCCGCCAGCGATAGTTGTCGATCACGATCGCCACATGGTCGGGGTTATGGAACGACGCGGCCGTGCGAGCGAACGTCGCATCGTCGAAGTTCCATTTCGGCGACGCCAGTTGCCAGATCAGCTTGTTGAACGCATCGGTGTTCGCGGCATAGCCTTGTGCGCCACGCTCCGTTGCGAAATAGAACTGATACCACCACGCGAGCTCAGCCTTCGGCGGCAACGGCTTGGCGCCCGCTGCCTGGCTCCCGATCAGGTAGCCGCTGACCGACACGAGCGCCTTGCAGCGTTCCGGCCACAGCGCCGCGATAATGCAGCACGTACGTGCACCCCAATCGAAGCCGCCAAAGATCGCCTGCTTGATCTTCAGTGCATCCATCAACGCAATGATGTCCGACGCCACCACCGACTGCTGACCATTGCGCGGCGTATCGGCCGACAGAATGCGCGTCGTACCGTAACCGCGCAGATACGGGACGATCACGCGATAGCCAGCAGCCGTCAGCATCGGCACGACGTCGTAGAACGCATAAATGTCGTACGGCCAGCCGTGCAGCAGAAAGATGGCCTGCCCGTTCCTGGGGCCGGCGTCGACATAGCCGACGTTCAGGGTGCCCGCGTTGATCTGCTTGATCGACTCAAATGTTGCTGCGCCCGTTGCACTTGAGCCTTGCGACTTCTGCGCATCGGTCTCGGTGTCGGCATGCGCGAGTCCGATCAATCCAAAGTCCACCAGACTCAGTCCGGCCAGCGTGCCTCCCAGCAGGCGACGACGTTTTGTGTTCACGGGGCTCGACATGATCAACGCTCCAGGTTTGTCGCACAGACGCATCGCTTGAACGGGTACGCCTGCAATTAGAAATAATGCTCGCCCATCCGATCCGAAAGCATGCGAATCGGTGCACAAGCAAGGGACAGCCGATTTATAGCCCAAGGGGTGTCGGACTTTGTGTCCCAATGTATCCGCGGGCGCGATCGATACAAATCGATTCAAACTGCCCACAGACAGATACGGGGGAGGGGGTTATGCGGACTTCTTGTCAGGCGCGTCGGCCATGTGAACGACATCGTGTGCGACGTCGTAGTCCACCCCGTTTGCGGCTTCGTATACCGCGTCGTGCGTCGCCTCATGGGCCGATGCATATGCAGCATCATGCCCTGCATCCGGCCCTGATTGCAGACCGGCTTTTGTTGTGGTTTCCATCGGGGGCGCATCGTTGGCAAGCAAGGCCGTCGAGAAGAAGCAACCCATCACGGCCGAAAGAATAATGAAAATCGAGGCCGCGTCGACCAGCAAGCCGAAGTACCTGAACAGCAGGATGCAGCTATAGAGCGTCAGAAGATTAAGCGAGATCCCCATGATCGCCGAGGCCTTCGGGACCGCTCGCGCAAACCTTGCAAGCCGCGAGTCCGTGCGCGGCAGATACCAGATGATGAGCAAGCCGAACGCCATGATGAATGCACACTCGGCCGATTTGAGCCAGGCCGGACGCCTGAGATATCGGCCTTCGAAAATCGATTCGATCACCTGCGCCTGGATCTCGATGCCGGGCACCAGTTCGCCGAGCACCGTCGTACGCATGTCCGTGAGTCCGGAACCTGTGAGGCCAACGAGTACGAGCTTGTTGTGAAGACGATCCGCGTCGACTCTGCCCAGTAACACATCGCGCGCCGAGACATAACGGTTCGCGGTCAGTCCGATCGACGCGAAGTGCAGCCAGTAATCGCCATTGGCCTGCGTCGGAACCCGCACATCCGCCACGCCGACTGCCGTGACGCCCGACTTGTTCGCATAGACATCGAGCGCAGGTGATCCCGTCGCGATGCGCAACATCTCGAGCGGCAGGCTCGGCACGAGTTTGTCGCCGAGGCCCATGACCAGCGGGATCTTGCGCACGGTGCCCTGCTCGAGTGCCACGTTGAGCATCGCCTGACCATGCGCGGCGGCCTGTAGCTCGGGCAGGCTCGCAATCACGAAATTGAATCGCTGCACCTTGTCGAGCGGATCGACCCCGTGCACGAGCACCGGCGCGCTGCGCATATCGGTGCTCGTGCCGAACGCTGCATGATCGAACGCCGCCGCACCGAGGATCGAGGGCGACGCACGTAGTGACTGCGCGAGCACGGCTTCGTGACTCGGCAACGCGCGGAGTCGATCGGCAAGGTCAGACGCCGACGCGGGCAGATTGTCGGCGACCTTGTCGGGCGATGTCTGATCGGGCTCGGGCATATAAATGTCGAGCCCGATCGCGACCGGCTTCATTGCCGCGATCGCATCGATGAGTGTGGCGAGGCGATTGCGTGGCCACGGCCATTGCCCGAGTTCGGCAAGTGTTCTGTCATCGATCTCGACGATCGTGACAGGCTGCGAAGCCGGTATGCGCGGGAAGCGTCGCTGATAGTGGTCGAACAGTAACTGGCGAGGCGCACCGAAGGAATCGATCAGCAGATTGTCGAGCGTGCCGAGAAACGCCAGGTGCGACGTGCTACGCGACACGTCCACACGCGGCAGCTCGCTGCATACGTTAAGAAGACTCAAGCCGAACAAAATGACAAGTGCAACCGGACGCCCGCGCCCCGCCCGAAGCATGTACTTGAGCATGGCGAGACACGATGCGCAGTAGCGTTTCATGTTGTCGACGACCACCGAGGGCCAGTCACCCGCCCGGGAGCGATCCGCGCCGCTCATTGAATCGTGATGACGACACGGCGATTGGCCTGATTAGGCACACCGTCAGCGGTGTGCACGACCGGTTCACGCTTGCCGCGCGCAGCGGTCTCGATCTGCTGGGCGGGAATGCCCGCTTTGACGAGGAACGAGGCGACTGTCTTCGCGCGGCGCAGCGCAAGCTGGTCATTGAAATCGTTGGAGCCGGCAAGATCGGTATGGCCAACGACCGTCAAATGCGGTGCCGGCCACGTCGCAAGCACCTCCTTGAGCTGGCGCACCGTCGCAGCCGACTCCGGCGCCAGCTCCGTCGCCGAGTCGAACACGAAGTTGATCGTAAAGGTCGTCGGGCGCGGCGGTTGTGCGGCAAGCAGCGGCGCATAGTGTGCCTGTACGTCGGCCTGCGTACCGGCCGTCGCTTCGATATCACCGCCCTTGTCGACGCTTGCCACCGTGTACGCCTTGTCGAGCACTTGCGTCTTGTTGGCGCTCTTGACGACCACGCTACCGACCGAGCCATCCGGGTTCGGCAGCAGCGTAACTTTGTCAGGGACAGATTTACATCCGGCGAAGATAGTTAGCGCGACAACCAACGTGATGGTGCCGGCGCGATTCAGAACGTCATTTGGCGGAGGATTGAAGCTCAACGCGCCCCCTCCCCATCGCCACCGACCTCGATGATGAATTCGGTTCCGCGCACGCCCAGCGTGGTGGTCGGCGTGCTGTAGTGCACCGAGTCCGGATTGGCTTTGGCAAGCTTGCCGTCGACGACCGCAAGCGATCCATGCCGGATGGTTGCGTCGAGCGTGCCGTCGTACGTCGTCGTATTGAACGCGAAACGATTGAGTTCGAGAACGGAATTGGCACCCTCGGTGAGCAGCGTATCGTCACGTAGCGTGATCCCAACCGATGATTCAGGTCCGGTGACGACGCGATCGCTGCTGAAGACCTCGCTGCCGACGTTCACATCGACATTCTGTCCCGCTCGTTCGATGTGCACCGCGCCCTTGCTCGTCTTGACGACACCGATATGGTCGGAGGCGATTGCGCTGGCAGCCGTGAGAAGGCCGCTCGCCACCATCAATGCGGATCGGAACAACGCAGTCCTGAAGGCTTCGCTACGCATAGGTGACAACCCTGAAAGCGCGCCGGAATGGACCGCACGATCACTTCGCCAGGTGCAATGCAGGGCTTCTGTGCGCGCCCTTACGACCGGTTGCGAACTGATGCGACCTCGACACGCGGTTGCGGGCGATCAAGCGCCGCCCCTGACGCGACAGAGTCTTGCCAAACGAACTTCGAAACCGATCCGTCGGAAAACCGAACGGCCGTATCGGTGATCGACGTGAGAATAGGGTGTCAAACCTTATCACTCCGTGCGCTTCCGCGCATACCGGTTCGCGCTCTCCTCATGGGCGAGTGCGATCAATGCGCTCGCAGCCGCGCTGCGGTAAGCCCCTTTTCTAAGCAGCAGCGACGCGGTCCGCGAAGGCAGGGCCGGTCGGATGTCGATGAGCTGAAGGTCGGGATGCTCACGCGTGACGGCGGAGGGCAGCAACGTCGCAAGCTTGCTCCGTCGAACGATTTCGATGACGGCGCTAATCGAATTGACCTGCATGGCAATGCGCGGCGCGATGTTGTGCTGCCTGCAATAGCGGTCGACGTAGTGACGCGTGGCGAATTCCTCGTTGAGCAGGACCAGAGTCTCGCTCTCGAGATCGCGAATGGTCAGCGCGCCAGCTTTTTTAGCGCGCGGATGCGATTTGCCGACAACCAGTCCCAATGACTCGACAAAGAGCTTCTGAACTTCGATATCGGGCGAACGCACATCGTCGAACGCAATGCCGAGATCAAGCGCATCTTCTGCGAGCAACACTTCCATGCGCTCCTGCGGCATTTCGACGATATCGACGACGATGTTCGGGTAGCGCGAGTGGTAGTGCTCGAGCAACGGCCCGATCAGATAGGCCGTGAACGTCGGCGTCATCGCAAAGCGCAGCGTGCCGCGGCTCAGATCGTGGACATCGTGAATTGCACGCTGGCCTTCGTCGAGATCCCTCAGCGCTTTGCTCGCATAGCGTGCGTAGGCCTCGCCGGCATCGGTCAGATGAATGGTGCGGCCGGAACGGTCCAATAGGTGGACACCCAAAGTGTCCTCGAGCTGCCTGATCTGTTGCGACAACGTAGGCTGCGACACATGCAGCGCCTCGGCGGCACGCGTGAAATTACGGTGTTCCGCGACGGCAAGGAAGTAGCGGATGTGACGGAGCAGCATGCGACGCCTCGTTTGAACTATTGGTCCGACCTATAACAAGCATAGCAAACCGGTCTTTGACACTATAGTTCACGCAGCGCATTCTTCGCTCAACGGTTCCCGACCTACACACCGATGGAGCAAGCGATGCGAGACATCATCGACGGTTTTCTGAAGTTCCAGCGCGAAGCCTTTCCGCAGCGCACGGAGCTCTTCAAGCAACTGGCTACGAGCCAGCATCCCCGAACGCTGTTTATCTCGTGCTCGGACAGCCGGCTCGTGCCGGAACTTGTCACGCAGCGCGAACCCGGCGATCTGTTCGTGATCCGCAATGCCGGCAACATCGTGCCGTCCTACGGCCCCGAGCCGGGCGGTGTGTCCGCGACGGTCGAATACGCGATCGCAGCGCTCGAAGTGACCGATGTCGTGATCTGCGGCCATTCGGATTGCGGTGCCATGACAGCCATTGCGACGTGCAAGTGCCTGGATCACATGCCCGCCGTGCGCAACTGGCTGCGCTATGCCGACTCGGCAAAGGTCGTCAACGAAGCGCGCGAGCATCAAAACGAACGCGCTCGCGTCGATTCGATGGTCCGCGAAAACGTGATCGCACAGCTCGCCAACATCAAGACACATCCGTCGGTACGGCTCGCACTCGAACAAGGCCGCCTCGCCTTGCATGGTTGGGTCTACGACATCGAGACCGGTTCGATCGACGCCTTCGACGGCGCGCACAACCGATACGTCTCGCTCGCCGAGCATCCGGACACGTGCGCTGTTCCGGCTCGCCTCGGTCTCGCTGCCTGAACGTTTGTTTTTGAGCCCTTCTTTTTTGAACGCTTATCTTCGAAGGCCTGCCTTCGAACCCTCGCCCAACGGAGCTTTACCATGACGCAAACGCAAGTTACCCAAGCCCCTCGTCAGTCGCTGACCGACGTCATCATGGACGCCAAGATTCGCAAGAACCTGACGTTCGAAGAAATCAACGAAGGAACGGGACTGAGCCTCGCGTTCGTGACGGCGGCATTGCTGGGACAGCATCCACTGCCGGAAAGCGCCGCCAAAAAGGTCGCTGAAAAACTGGGGCTCGACGACGACGCCGTGCGTCTGCTGCAAACGATCCCGCTGCGCGGCAGCATCCCCGGAGGCGTGCCGACGGATCCGACGATCTACCGCTTCTATGAAATCGTGCAGATTTACGGCACGACCCTCAAGGCACTCGTGCATGAGAAGCTCGGCGACGGCATCATCAGCGCGATCAATTTCAAGCTCGATTTCCAGACCGTCGACGATCCCGAAGGCGGCAAGCGCGCGATCATCACACTCAATGGCAAGTATTTGCCGACCAAGCCCTTCTAAGGCGCATACGCCAGCGAGTCGCTCCTCGCCGCTGCGATACGCAGAGGATGCGGCTGGCCGATCCAGAGGCGCCGAATGCACGATGTATCCGGCGCCTTCGGCTTATTCCTCGATCGCTTCCCACGACCGCGCGCCGAGAATCTTCTCGCCAAGCGGTGTCAGCACCGAGTGCGGATAGCGCGTCTTTTCCCAATTCCGCGGATCGCCGGGGAATGCAATCCCCGAAGGCGGCTCGATCTTGCGCCACGACTCGACGCGCCAGTCGCGCATCTGCGGCAACGATTCGTTGGCCGGCCCGAACGAAATGTACTGGGCGAGACGAACCTTGTCGGTCGACGTGTTCGGACGAATGCCGTGCGCCAGTAAGCTATTGAAAATCAGCAGATCGCCGGCCTTCATCGGCACGAAGCGCACCGGATAGGGAACGGTGTTGAGATCGGGCTGCCACGGGTTGCGATCTTTCGGCGCGGAGGCACGCCAGGCGTTCATGTTCTCGAACAACTCCGGGATGCACTGAAACCCGCCGCTCTCTTCGCTCGTATCCGACAAAGCAAGCACACCCTGACAATTGACCGGTAACGGATCGAGCGTCGTATCCGAATCCCAGTGGATAAATCCGCCGAATTTGCGTTTACCCGCGTTAGGCGGATTGAGGTTCGCACGATCGATCGTCACCCAGAGCCGTTCGTCGTCCCAGACGTCGACGAACGCGTCGTAGACACGCGGATACATGCGGTTATCCCAGAGCGTCTGGTGATGGTAGACCTCGACCATGCCGGCGCCGCCAATCTCTTTCATTTCGTGCGGGCGCAGCTCGGTCTTGTCCCAGGTCGAGCGATCGTCGGGATCCATTTCCTGGAATTCCCAGAGAAATCGCACGGTCCGCTCGACGTTTTCGCGCGGGACTGCGTTGTGCACGATCACATAGCCATAGCGCTGCCAGTGCGCAAAGTCCTCCGCGGACAGCACACGCAATGGCAGCTTCTTGCGAATGTCGCGAAGCTGTTCCCATCCGTCCGAGAACACCGAGTAGTTGCCGGGCTGGCGATCCTTTTTCCAATCCGTGACGGTCGACGCGTCGCTCATGGCTGTCTCCTATGTCGTTATCGTGCTAAATGACAATAGGCCTACAACGCCTCACCGCGATAATTTGTTTTATTTATTTCGGATCCCGGCATAAATACCGTGTCTATGCTGCATGTGCGTCAGTTACTTCCGCATCGCCAGGGCTCGACTCGCCACGCCGTGTAACGCCGAACACAACACGAGGTAGATCGCCCCGACGAAAAGGAATATCTGTGCGGGATACACGAGCAGCCGGTTGTTAACCTGATTCGCAAGGAAAGTGAATTCAGGCACTCCGACGATATAGGCCAGCGACGTGTCCTTGATCAGCGTCACCCATTGATTGACGAACGATGGCGCCATGATGCGAAGGGCCTGCGGCATCAGCACGTGGCGCATCGCCTGCCAGCGCGTCATGCCAAGCGACAGTGCCGCCTGCCGCTGCCCTTCGCCGACAGCCTCGATACCCGCGAGCACCGCGTGCGAAAGATACGCGCCGCCGATCAGCGCGAGTGCAATGACGACCGTCGCCAGTCCGGGCACATCGACATGCAGCAGGATCGGCATCAGGAAGAAGGTCCAGAAAATCAGCATGAGCACCGGGATCGCCCTGAAAAATCCGATCACGGCCACCAGCAGTGCATGAACCACGCCACGCGTCATCGCCAGTGCGATGCCGCCCGCGAGCCCGAGTGCAGCTGACAGCGCGGCGGACAGGCCCGACATGACGATCGTCAATGCGACGCCGCCCAGCGGTCCGTGCGGGAACGTGCCGAGCAGGAGGTAACGGAGTGTCGGAAACCATTCGGCGGTGCTCATGCCCGGCCCCCTTGCGCCGACGTCGCGCCGTAGCGTTGCCACAGCACGAGCATGACCTCGATGACCGCAATGGTGGCAATATAGAGCACCGTCGCCACGCCGAACGCCTGAAAGGTCTTGAACGTCTCGGTGTCGACCTGACGCGACATATACGACAGTTCGGCAAGCCCGACCGCCATCGTCAGCGACGAATTCTTGATCGCATTCATATACTGCCCGGCCAGCGAAGGCGTCGCGATGCGAATCGCCTGCGGAAGGATCACGTACCGGAACGCCGCGAGCGGCGTCAAACCGAGTGCCGCCGCCGCGTGATATTGCCCTGCGCGGACACCACGAATGCCTGCGCGGAATTCTTCGCTGATGAAGGCCGTTGTATAGCACGTGAGCCCGATCCATCCCGCAACGAATTCGAACGGCGGCCAGACGAGATCGAGCAGGCCCAGATGCAGGATGTGGCGTGTATTGAGCCACGTCATCCAGTCTTGCGGCAGGAGGGCAGCCGCGCCGAAGTACCAGAACAGCAGTTGGACGAGTAACGGCGAATTACGGAACACAAGGACGTAGGCTGCTGCGAGTCGTGCCACCGCAGTCCGCCGGGCATTGCGCATCATGGCGAGCCCGAATCCAGACAACGTCGCCGCGACACAGGCGGTGAACGACAACACGAGCGTCATCAGAAACCCGTGCCACAACCACGCCATGTACTTCGGCTCAAGCCACGCTTCCATACTGTCCTTCACTGCTTTGGATATTCAATAGCAAAAGCAGCCTGCCATCGATAGACGGCAGGCTGCATCGACAACGATATACGTTTAACTCTTTTGCGGATCGCCGATCTTGAACAGACGCGGCAGCGGGGCCTTACTCGTGGGCCCGAACCACTGGTCGTAGATCTTTGCGGCCGACCCGTTCGATTCGAGACCCGTCAGCGTCTCGTTGACGGTGTTCAGCAGACGCGTTTCGCCCTTGGGTACTCCAACGCCTTCATAGTCGTTCGAGATCGTGAACGGCGAGATCTCATAGTTCCCCTTGTCGGGTGCATTGGCGAGCAGTGCGACGAGCTTTGGACCGTCTTGCGTGATCGCCTGTACATTGCCCGTGCGAAGTGCCGCGAACGCGAACGGTGTGTCGTCATAGGCCACGATCGTCGCGCCCGGGAATTGCGCTCGGACTTGCTGCTCGTTGGTCGTGCCTTTGTCGGCACCGATGCGCAGGCTATTGAGCTGATCCGCCGTCTTGAGCACGCCCTTCTTTGAAATGAATTGCGTGCCCGATGCGAAGTAGGGGGTACTGAAATCGACTTCCTTCTTGCGTTCGTCCGTGATCGTGAAGTTCGCAAACACGAGATCGACCTTGCCCGATTTCAGGAACGCGATCCGGTTAGCCGGATTCGTCGGCTGGATTTCGAGCTTGACGCCCAGCTTGCTCGCTACCGCGCGTGCATAGTCGACATCGAGCCCGACGATCTCATTGCTCTTCGGATCGACGAAGCCAAACGGCGGATTACTGTCGAACGTGGCAACGCGCAACACGCCAGCCTTCTTGATGTCGTCGATGCGATCAGCATGAGCAAGGCTTGAGGCAGCGAGCAGCAGTGTGGCGGCGATGGCGCCGAGTTTTGTGATTTTCATTTTGGAAGCCCGTAGTGCGTGTGTTGGTGCGAACATCGACTCTAGCAACGGGGCATTCCTCGTCGAACCATTTAATTGTCAATTGTTAATACGGCGGTTTCATATAGGCAACGCTATTTCGCCGCCTAAAACGGCGTGTCGCCTTCCACCGTGGTCCGGTAGAGCTTGCGCCGCAAGTGGTCGGGGCAACCCGCCGCGAGGTGCTGCACGGAACGGTTATCCCAGAAGACAAGATCATGGTCCCGCCATTGATGGCGATAGACGTATTCGGATCGAGGGATGTAGGTGAACAATTCGCGCAACAGGTCGGCGCTCTCGTCCTCGGGCAGATCCACAATGCGAGTGGTGAAATGCTCGCTCACAAAGAGCGCCTTGCGCCCCGTCTCCGGATGCGTGCGTACAACAGGCTGCACGACCGGCTTGACCTCGGCGACCTGCTCGGCGGTCAGGTTCGGCCGCCACGGATTGCGCTGCTGCAGCTCAGCGTAACGCGCCAGATACGTATGTTCGGCACGAAGACCTTCGATGCGCTTGCGCAGGGTTGCCGGCAATTCTTCCCAAACCCGATGGACGTTGGAAAACAACGTGTCGCCGCCTTCCGCAGGCAATTCCTGGGCATGGAGCAACGAGCCAAGGCTCGGCTGTTCCTTATAGGACAGGTCCGAGTGCCAGAAATGGCCGGCATCTCCGAGCCCGATCGGCTGGCCGTTTTCCTTGATGTTCGAGACGATCAGCATCTCCGGATAGCCCGCCAGCTGAAACTGCCGAAGCACGTGAATCTGTAGCGGGCCAAAGCGCCGGCTGAACGCGATGTGTTGTTCGGGGGTAATACGCTGATCGCGAAACACGAGCACATGGTGGTCGAGGTGCGCGCGGTGAATACGCGCAAACGCCTCGTCGCTGAGCGGAACGCCCAGATCCAGACCAATGACCTCGGCGCCCAAGGGGGCGTCGAACGCGCGAATCTCGATGTCAGTGCTGACAGCCATGTCCATTCTTTTGTCAGGGGGATAAGGCAGGGCTAAAAGCCCAACGCAACGTATCAATGTAGTCGTGCGGTCCGCTCATCTCAACCAAGGAAATGGAATATCCATATGTAAGAAAGCGCGACACCATGTTGCCCCCTATGACACGCAATACCCTGGCACGTGGGCAAGATCATTACATCGGCAGCCGGACGCCGGCCTCACGCCTGGCGCCGGAATTCAACCGCAAGCACCGGAGTTTGCCCAATCCCGCTCGTCAATAGACTGTCATCACGGTTCTTCTTTCGGGTGACACATCATGACAACGCGTGCATTCCAGGCGGCTCAATCCGCCGCTCGTCCGGCAACTCCACCGGCGGCCCAATCCACAGCCCGACCCGTGCCCTGTCCTGCGGCCCGGGTCGAATCTGCTACTGTGATCGAACACTTCGGGATCTCCACCATGGCTTCGACCCTTCGGCCTGATTCGCCTTACGCAAGCGACGACGCGCGCTGGGAGGCTATCGCCGCACGCGATGCGCGGGCCGACGGGCATTTCGTCTATGCGGTACGCACGACGGGTGTGTATTGCCGTCCGAGTTCGTCCGCGCGCTTGCCCAAGCGCGAGAATGTCGAATTCTTTCCTTCAGCCGAGGCCGCCGAAGCGGCAGGCTATCGCGCGAGCCGGCGCGCCCATGGCGACCAGACCAGTGCCGCGGCGGAACGCGTGGAGCTTGTCGCTCAGGCATGTCGCATCATCGAATCATCGGAAACACCGCCGAATCTTGATGCGCTCGCGCATCACGCAGGCATGAGCCCGTTTCATTTCCATCGGGTATTCAAGGCGGAAACAGGTCTCACGCCCAAGGCCTACGCGTCGGCGTATCGCGCACGCAAGGTCCGTGAGGAACTCAGTGCGCCCGATGCGTCCGTCACGGATGCCATCTATGGCGCGGGGTTCAATTCGAACAGCCGGTTCTACGAGACGTCCGACCAAATGCTCGGCATGCGGCCGCGCGACTACCGGGCAGGCGGTACCGGCGCGACGATTCACTTTGCGGCTGCCCAATGCTCACTCGGTGCCATCGTCGTCGCACAGAGCCAACGCGGGATTTGCTCGATTCTGCTTGGCGACGATCCGGATGCACTCGTGCGCGAGTTGCAGGATCAGTTTCCAAAGGCCAACCTGATTGGCGGCGACACGGGCTTCGAACAGCTCGTCGCTCAAGTCATCGGCTTTATCGAGGCGCCGCAAATCGGCCTGAATTTGCCGCTCGATGTGCGAGGCACGGCGTTTCAGGAACGCGTGTGGCAAGCGTTGAGAGAGATCCCGCCAGGCACGACGGTCAGTTACACCGATATCGCCGAGCGCATCGGCTCGCCCAAGGCCGTGCGCGCCGTTGCACAGGCCTGCGGTGCCAACCCTATTGCCGTGGCGATCCCATGCCATCGCGTCGTGCGACAAGACGGCGACCTCGCAGGCTATCGCTGGGGTGTGGACCGCAAACGCGAGTTGTTACGGCGCGAAGGCAAGGATTGAGTCGCATATCGCGTGCATCGATGCCCGCAGGGTGTCGATGCACGGACATACGCGCACATACGCGCGTCAATTCACGTGGCTTGCACTGGGTACTTATTCATCCTGTCCCGCTGAGTGCCGGTCAGTCGTATCAACGAGATCAATATTTCCCGATTCATCCGAAGCGAAGACTGAATTTCTGCGTTAGGCCCGCGCGACTCTCGTCAATCTCCGCCCTTTTCTCCTCAGTGCCATCGTTCGTTGCCTTGGAACGGCCCTTGCGCGCAAGAAAGGTACGACCACTTGGAGATCATCATGACTACCTCTTCTAACGTGACATCGCGGACCCCGCAGACCCCGGATTCGAAGCCGGCACAACGCACTGACAACGGCCCAGCGAAATCGCGAAGCGAGCGCACTTATCATCCCGATCCCACTGCGCGCCCGATCCCGTCAGGCGCCGATCCAATGGACTACAAGCGCCCTCATCCGGCAAATAAGCCGGTTCGCGACGATCAGAGCGCCGACCCGCCACATGGCGATCAGATCCGGCACGTCAGCGACGATGCCTTTGACTAACAACCCGCTCGACGATCCTCGATCGAAGTCTGGCAACGCCTTGCAGCGCGAACCCAAACCTGACTCGAACTCATTCCTGATACGCTGTGCGCTTCGCACAACCCTATCGCAATGAGTTCGACGTGATCACCCTTCGGCCCATGACTCTCGGCGACTATGACGCCGTCATCGCTCTCATGCAGCAAACTCCGGGTGTCTCGATCCGGGACGCCGATTCGCGCGAGGCCGTGGGCCGATACCTGTTACGCAATCCCGATCTGAGCTTTGTCGCCCTGTCCGGTGATGATTTCATCGGTTGCATCATGTCCGGACATGACGGGAAACGAGGCTATCTACAGCATCTCGTCGTGCTTCCCGCCTATCGTCGACAGGGCATTGCGAGTTCGCTCGTTCAGCGCTGCACTGAGGCGCTTCGCGCTCACGGCATTGAGAAGTTTCATGTCGACGTGCTCAAGACCAACGGCCCGGCAGCGGACTATTGGGTCGCGCAGGGGTGGAAACTGCGCACGGACATCGACCGCTATTCGTTCATCCCAAGCGGCAACGCTAACGCGTAACGAACGCCGGCTCAATCGGTCAGGCGCGAAGCGAAGCGTGGGTATCGCTTCGCGGAGCCGAGTATCGAATGTGAACCGTATGCGACGACTCGCGTTCGGCACTGACATCGCGCCTACATCATTACTTGAGATTCATCTCCGCGCACGCCGCTGTTTTCTGCGTTTCGTACTCTTTCGGATCACGATTCTTCATCTCGACGTAGCCGGTCACGGTCTTTTGCGCTTTCTGCCAGCCGAGCTGCCAGTCAGCTTCGAAATTCGTGTCCTGCGCAAACTTCTTCTTCGACGAGTCCTTGTACTTCGATACGGTGCCCGCATCCACGCCGCACACATCCGTCGCGACACGCGCATTCGAGCCCGCGAACTGAACGCCGGTCGCGGCGAGCTTCTGCATTGCGTCCTGATTCTGTGCGAACGCCGGTTGCACACTGAGCATCAGCGAAGCACCAGCTATCGCCGCAGCACATGCCGTCGAAAATACGGTTCGTTGTGTCGACATCGAGATCGTCCCGGTGAAGTTGAAATTAGTGCAGTGTGCTGACCACCAACGCAGTCGGCCGACCATTGAGCGTCATGTCTTCCCGCAGCACCAATCCGGCCGCCGGGCAGAAATGATCGACAACATGTGTGACCGTCGTGAGATTGGTCGTGCGGCTCATCATTTGCACGTTGTTCGCTTCGATCTTGCGATCGTACGAAACGGGCCAGCAAGCAAACTTACCCATGGCGGTGTCGAGCTGCTCCTGCTTGCCGACCTGCTTGTCGGTCGTGGTTGTCACGATCCTGGCCGCCGACATCGTGCCGATTTGCGCACCGGATTCCGTCAAGTTACCTGACATCGATCCCTCGCTGTGCATGCCGGGAAGACGTTGCCCCTCCCCCGTGATTTCGCCGACGTAACTCAGCATACTGGCCGTTGTCTGGCCCGTGACCGAAGCGGTGAGTGCACCCATACCCGCCTGTCCTTTCATGCCGCCCGCTGTGTTCTCCACCTCGGTGTGCGCCTTGCTGCTCGCGATCTCGAACTTGACGTCGCTTTCGCTCTGCATCGACTGACCACCCACCGACATCTGCGTCTTCGCGTGCATGACCCCACTGCAATTATCCGCATCACGTTTGGTGAATTGCGTGACGGAGAAGTCCGTTGAACGATGCCCGGGCGATGTCGTCAATGTGAAACCTCCGCCCGTGTGCATCCATGGCGCGTCGCAGGTCGCCGCCGCATGCGCGTGAGACACCGCGAGCGCGCAGGCCGCTGCGACGAGCATGGCCCATGTCGGGTTCGCACGTCGTGCAACCCGGTGCCCGGTACGTGACGCCGTCGTGCGAGCCGCGTGGTTGCGAAATGTCTTAGCGCTGATGTCCATGAGATGTTCTCTTTCGATGCGGGTATTCATTGCGCGCGCTCGTCACGGGCACTCCGGAACCGCGCGTATTGCGACAACACTTGCGGCACGTAGGCACGCGTCTCGGCAAAGGGTGGTATGCCACCGTATGCGCGCACATTCGCTTCGCCTGCGTTATACGCTGCCAAAGCATACGACACATTACCGGCGAAGCGGTGTATCAGTGCCCCGAGATAAAACGTGCCTGCGGCAATGTTCTGCACCGGATCCGCGACATTCGACACGCCCAGGCGGCTCGCCGTGGCCGGCATCAGTTGCATCAATCCGCGCGCACCGCGCGGCGACGTCGCATCCCGATTGAAGCCCGATTCGACCTTGATGACCGCCGCCACCAGCGACGGGTCGACATTCGCCATCGATGATGCGGCGTCAATGATCGGCGCCACGGATGCGTACCCGCATTGCGCACAGATGGAATCGCGATGGAGCGGGACCGAAAGCGTCGCACGCGCGGCGTCCGGCGCATGCCCGGCAATGACCGTCACGCCCGTGTTCAAACGCGTCGGATTCGACCCGCCAACGATATAGCTGATCCCGCCCGCGTACGCCGGCATGCCGCTTAACGAAAGCGCCGATATCAGCGCAAACGGAGCGACATGCCGGCAATTCACGTCGGCCTCACTGCTTGACGAGTTCGACGCGGCGGTTCTGCGCGCGCAACGCGTCGGTCGTGTTCGGCACCAGCGGCTGAGTCGAACCATATCCCTTGGCCGTCAACGTACTGCTCACGCCGGCTTGCTTCAGGTAAGCGACAACAGCCTCGGCCCGTGCCTGCGACAACGCCACATTGTGCGCATCGCTTCCGGTCGTATCCGTGTGTCCCGCGACCTCGATCTTCCAGTCGCCGTGCGATTTGAGCAGCGCGGCCATCCGGTCGAGCACAGGCTTCGCATCGGCGCGCAGCGTGCTCTGATCGAGATCGAAGTTGACGCCGTAGAGCTGCACATGCCCGGTCTGCTCAAGCTGCGATGCGACCGGATCTTCCGCCTTGCCTGATGCATTGCAACTCAGCTTGGTCGGCCCCACCGACGTGCCCGCGCCTTCATCGACATTCGAGAACGCATGAGCATCGCCATGGAACAGCGCCGAAAACACCTTTTTCCCGTCGGGACTGAACACCATGATGCCCGGTGTGCTGGCATTCGCTTGCTGGTCGTTGCGCATAAAGCGCAGATAGCCGCCCTGCTCGATGCCACCGACGATCGTACCGAGCACCTGTCCGACGTGCACGGCGTTGCCACCGTCCTGCGCGGACTCGAAATAGCAGCCTTCGACGCCGGCCCCGTTCTGCTCCAGCAACACATAGCCGCTCGAGCCGAAATTCAACGGGAAGTGATAGAGACCCGCCACGTGACGAACATCGGGTGCTGCACCCGGTGTGCCCAAGGCGGAGAAACGACTGAGCCCGACGCCGTACGGCGCATCTTGCGGTGATGAAGACAGCGTCAGCCGCAGGAAGCCCGCCGTCACCGGCTCCTTGAGCGTTGCGCGCACGGTCACACCCTGCCGGACAGTCGCCGCATCGGGGAAGTCCGCGTCGTAGGCCACGCTCCACGGTCCACTCGCCGCCTGCGTCGAATATTCGACCTTGATGTGGTGCGGCGTGACTTGAATCTGAGGGCTGCTCGTAAAAGCAAACGACGTGATGCGGGCCTGCCCCGGCAATGCGAGCACCAATGCGTAGGGGTTCTGGTTCACCTGAATACCGGGCGAGTCCGGCACGCCGTCCACGAGGCGGAACCAGTCGTCGCTAGTCTGACCCACGGCGAATGCACCCGCCGTCAGGCTCGCAACGTCGACCTCGGGCGTTTTCCCGGTGGTGTCCGCATCGGCCGCGGACGAACCCGAGGCCGTCGCGCCATTGGGTGCTTCATTTGATGCGCCATTCGCCGGGTCAGCCGCTGAGCCGGGCGTTGCGCCGGCTGCGCCGGTACTCGCCATCGGCGTGGGTGCCGCTGCGGATGCTGCCGCACCCGCCGTCGCGCCCGATGCATCGCTTGCTTGGGTGGGCGCGCTCGCGGAACTGGACGCCGCGTCATCGTGCTTGTGATGGCAACCGGATAACAGCAACGCCGTCATCGCCGCCGCGACCGTGAACCGGGTCGCACACCCTCTTTGTTGTTGGAATCGGACCGTGAAACTCAATTCATTGGGCTCCTGATTGCTGGCTGCGCGTAAGCATATCTATTTCATCGAGGTCTGTGCGTATCCGAGCCTGCAACTGATTCAATTGGTTACGATTTGCTCCGTTTCGCTTGCCGTCGTCGAACGACTTGAGCGCGTCCTTGAGATCGGCCTGAATATGAGCCCGGCGCGCGTTGATCATCCGATGCGCGCTGTTATCCGCCTCTTCGTTGGGTGTGCCATCGGCGTTCAGCAGATTGGCACGCAGACGATGGTCTCCCCGCAGATCATCATCCAGGGGCCCTGCGTAAGGCGTTGGCAAGCTTGCGTTCATGGTCGACGCGGCCTTTGCTGCGAGGCCCTGGGTCGGCGCGACGACCTTCATTCCTGAAGGATCCATCTGGGTACGGCTCGCCTCTCCTGCTTCGGCCGCGGCTGCAACGTCGGAAGTCGTGGGCGGAGCGACGGCGGCCACTGTCGCGGTCGCTGGGTTGGCGACCGGCGTCGGCTTGACTGTCCTGGCCGTGATGATTTCCACACCCTCCTCATGCAGCACAGTCACCGACGTGAGGCCACTTGGCGGGATCGACGGCGTAGCACCATGCACCGAAGGCGAAGGTACGTTGGCATTTGCAGCCGAGGCCGCGGGCTCCCTGCGCACCGAAGTACGAGGAGACGGTTGCGCTGGCGTCTGGGCTGGCGCCTGGCCCGCTGATTGAGCCGCTGATTGAGCAGCAGCTTGAGCCACTGACGGGCGCGCTGATTGGACCGCAGATGGGCCCACCGTTTGAACAGACGCCTGAGCGAACGCACAGGGCAACCCGACCATGAAGCAAGCCGCGGCTATCAGGCAGCGACCGAGCCAACGGGTTCGGACAACCCTCGCATACCGTACCGACGCGCTCAATTGTCACCCTCCCTGATACGGTGACTGCATGCGCACGATGGCCTCCGATTCGAGCGGAATTCGAAAGTCACCCGAAGCCGTCGAATACGCATAACACCCATTGGCCTTGACCGGTAAATTCAATCCGTTCGTTTGCCCGGTCGAGTAGATATTACTGATGCCATTCACCAGCGAGAAAATGACCCGATTGATAAACGGCACGTACAGGTCATAACAGTAGGTGACGCTGATCTTGAGCAGATTGGCATCCTGGATCGACATCCCCGAACTCGAACCTGCCGAGGTGTTGCGATACATCAGCGTGTCGTTCGGGATTTCGCGAACGGTCTTGCCAGCGTAGTACTGCGTGCGGCCGAAGTCGGACATCGCGGCCGGCGTCGGGTTGATGACCGTAAGCTGCGTGACGCCCGGATTGCGCGCCTCGACGATGGCTTTGAGCACGGCGGCCTGCTGGGTCGTCAGTCCGGTCGAATGCGCGAACAGCGGAGCGATGCCTCGCCCGAAGCCGTTAAGCATGGTCGACTTCTGGCCGTTGCCCACGGCACCCGCGCGAGCGGCCATCAACGTGGCGTAGTTGACCGTGCTGCGCGCCTGGTACAGCAAACCAAACTGAATCAGCCCGAGACACAGAAGCAAGAGCACCGGCATCGCGATGAGAAACTCCACGGCCGACTGTCCGCGTTGTCGCGAGGCGGGCTTGCGTCGGAGAACCCGTGCAAAGACATCAGGCATGAACGCGCTCCTCGCTATCGATGCTGAGCTGATCTCCACGGCGCAGCCCGAGCGACGCGCTACGCCCGGCGCGCAATTCCAGGGCGGCACTTGCACGCCAGTGCCCTCGCAGGCGTCCCGGCCGCACGCCCGCATGAATGGCGAGCACGCGATCCGAACGATCGAGAAAAACCACGTCAATGGGCTCACGCATAAAGTACGTGTGGACGGAGTTGCACGGCCGGATCAGCAACGCATCGCGCTCCGCGATCGGCGTTCTGCCCATCCAGCCCTTGAGACGATCGAGCATCGAGGCGGTGACCTCGAGGTCGAGCGCAAGCGGTTCACCTTGCGCACGAACGCGGCCCGCAATCACAGCAACCCCTGCTGAACGAATTTCATGACGATCGGAAAGCCGAGCACGATAAAGGTCACAGGAAAGATGAACACCACGAGCGGAAAGATCAGCTTCACAGGCGCTTCCATGGCTTGTTTTTCGGCGCGCTGAAAGCGTTCGGTACGGCGTTGCTCCGACTGGAAACGCAAGGTCATCGCGAGCCCCCCGCCCATGCGCTCCGCTTGCACCACCGAACTCACGAAGTTCGTGACTTCCTTAACCTGGAGCCGCTCGTCCATGCGTCGCAGTGCATCGGCCCGCGGCAGACCCGATTTGAGATCGCGCAGCACGTGCTCGAACTCGCGCTTGAGCGGCCCTGCGGGGCCCTTGGCCACCGCCTGCATCAGTGCGCCATTGATATTGAGCCCCGCCTCCATGCTCAGCGTCAGGAAGTCGAGATACACCGGCAAGTGTTTTGTGACCTGCCTGACCATGCGCGCCCGGATATCGCGCAGCCACAGCCGCGGCAGGAAAAAGCCCAGCGCACCTGCAACCAGCGGGAACAGCAGGCTGTCCATCTGAAGCCAGTGTGTGACAAGCACCGCCATCGCGACGGCGATGCTCATCGCCACCAGCGACAAAGAAATGAATTGATTCGCCGACAGCAGATAGCTACGCCCCGTAAGCTGAAGCTGAATTTCCACGCGACGCACGATCGCGGGCGGGTATATCCGCCCGAAATGGAAATCGACAAAGCGCACCAGCGGCCAGAGAATGCGCAGCGGCGTTGACAAAGGATCGAGAAACTCACGGTTCTCGCCGGGTACGCGCGAACCCAGCGTCGACAGCGAGCGCAGGATCACCACCACAAAAAGGATGATCCCGAGCGAGAGCGCAAAAGCGATGGCGAGGAACATGGCGTTCATACGTCGATATGCGTGATCTTGCGGATCGCCTTGTAGCCGAGAAACTCCATGACGAAGATCACGGAGAGCGTGGCCCAGCCAACGGGCTGATTGAAGAGCGGCTCCATGGCCACCGGCTCCATATGACTCAATACAACCATCAGGAACACGGGGAGCAGCGTCATGACCCAGCCTTGTGCCTTGCCCTGCGCAGTCAGCGATCGGATCTTGCCTTCCATTTGCTGCTTCTCGCGCAAGGTGCGTGCGACCGTCTCGAGCGTTTCAGCCAGATTGCCGCCGACCTCGCGCGAGATCGAAATTGCGGCCGTCGCCATCAGGAAGTCCTGCATCGGAATACGCTTTTCCATATGGGAAAGCGCATCGCCCATGTCGACACCGAGGCGGACTTCGCGGATCAGCAGCGCGAGTTCCTGCGAGATGGGCGGGCGTGTTTCCTGTGCCGCGCTTTCGAGTGCAACCGGAAAGCTCGCGCCGGCGCGCAGCGCACTCGCGACCATCAACAGCGCATCGGGCAACTGCTTCTCGATCTGTAGCAGACGGCGCGTCTGAATGCGTTTGACGAGAAAACGTGGCGCAAGCAGGCTCAACGGCACTGCCGCGGCCGTGAACACAACGTTCTGGCTCACGACATAGACCACGAGCGGAATCGCGACAACCGCGAGCGCGCTCATCGCGGCAACCTGCTGCGTGTTGATAAAGATAAACAGGTCGGCGAGGTTCGAGCCGACTTCATTGCCGACGCGCGCGGACCGCCGCACGAACCATGTCTTGCCCTGGGACACCACCGCCCACGACACGAGCGTCAACACCAGAAAGGTCATGCCCATCATCAGTGCGGTATTCATCGTGTCGCCCTCGTTAGCCCGCGAAGATCGATGTATCGACGGTAATGCCACGCCGAATCAGGTCTTGATAGAAGTCCGGCACATAGCCGGTCGAGTGGAATGTGCCTTGCACGCGTCCGTCGTCGCCGTATCCGGTTTGCTTGAAGACAAACACGTCCTGCAATTGCACCGTGCCCGACTCGATGCCGCTGACTTCGGTGATATGCGTAACGCGCCGCGTTCCGCACGAGAAGCGGGTCTGCTGGACGATCAGGTCGACCGCCGACACCACCTGTTCGCGAATCGCGTTGACCGGCAAATCGAGCCCGGCCATCAGCGTCATCACTTCGAGACGTGACAGACAGTCACGCGGCGAATTCGCGTGAGCCGTTGTCAGCGAGCCGTCGTGACCCGTGTTCATTGCCTGCAACATGTCAAGTGCCTCACCGCCACGGCACTCGCCGACGACGATGCGGTCCGGGCGCATCCGCAATGTGTTCTTGACGAGGTCACGGATCGACACGGCACCCTTGCCCTCCATGTTTGGCGGGCGCGCCTCGAGCGACACGAGATTGCTTTGCGTCAGCTGCAATTCGGCCGCGTCTTCGACCGTGACGATCCGTTCAGAATCGGGGATGAAGTTCGACAACACATTGAGCAGGGTGGTCTTGCCTGAGCCCGTGCCACCCGAGATCACGATATTCGCGCGGCGCTCGACGGCGACGCGCAGGAACGCCACCATCTGCGGAGACAGCGATCCGAAGCGAACCAGGTCTTCACCCTGAAGCTTGCGCTTGGAGAACTTCCGGATCGTGATGTTCGGGCCCTTGAGCGCCAGCGGCGGAATCACGGCATTCACACGCGATCCGTCCTTGAGCCGCGCGTCGACCATGGGCGAGCTTTCGTCGATACGACGCCCAAGTGGCGCGACGATGCGCTCGATGGCGCCGAGCACGGCCTGATCGTCGGTGAAGATCGTGGCCGACGCGCTCAACTGCCCTGCGCGTTCGATAAAGATCTCGTTGTACCGGTTGACCATGATTTCCGTGATCGTCTCGTCCGCGAGCAATGATTCGAGCGGGCCGAGTCCGATCACTTCGTCGAAGATGCTCTTGAAGAGCACCTCAGTCGGAATATCGGGCGATTCGAAGACCGGGTCCGATGCAAGCACGGAACGCAGCAGCGATCCGATCGTGCTCGACAGTTCGTGCTCGCTCATGCGCGCGACGTTGAGTCGTCGAAGATCGATCGCGGAGATCAGGCGTGAATGACCCGTCTTGCGCAGTTCGATGCCCTCGGGTGTGTTGAGCCATACGACGTCGGGTTGAACGTCGGATGGGGCGGCGGCCTGTGGCCGCGGCGCGGCCGAAGGCGGCGAGGCAGTCACGGGTGGTGCAGGCGGACTGGTCGATGCAGTTGATCCGGGTTGCGCACGCTGTGAGTATTCCGATGACGATGCAGGCCGTGCAGGTGACGACGCAGCACGTTGCGACGGCGGAGCCGATGGCGCCGCGCGCGCTGTCACCGGGGCGCTCGACGTACCGTCACCCGCAACGGCCCGATGCTCGACACCGAGTTCGACCACCGAGCCTCGCGCACCCGCGACAACCGACATGTCATCCGTGCCGGTACGCAACGTTGCACTCGCAACACTCGGGGCCTCTCGCGTCGCAACCGGACGCCATTCCTGAGAGCGATCGCGCAGCGCATCGTGCGGCGCCGATCGTTGTGTCGCTGCTTGCGGATGGGCTCCGGTCACCGGCTTCGTCAGCGAGGCCGCCTGAGCACTCACGGGCATTTCACCGGGCTGCGTGCCGACGAGATGCAGACGATGTGCGTCATGTGCCGAGCGATCCTGCGATGGATGCGCGGGGGCGGCCGCCGAGGTCGAGGTTGCTGCCGAACCCGACGCCGTCGTTGAGCTTGCGTGTGCGGCAACGCCCGAAACGGCGGCGCTTGCAGGCGCGTTGCGCACGACCATCTTGAAGGCTGCGATCTCGATCTGGTCCGTCTCGGTGAGCGGTCCATACGAGGTGATCGGGTTCCCGTTAACGAGCGTCGACGCGATGCCGCCGCGATCTTCGATATACCAATGTCCGTGACGCGATTCGATACTTGCCTGCACCTTGCCGATCAGCAAGCCCTTGAGCACGATATCGCACGACGGGTCCTTACCCAGCGTCGCTCGCGTGCCGAGCGCATAGGCTTGAGTTTTTCCGTCGCGCCCCGTGACTTCGATCTGCACCTGCTGATTCGTTTCCATCGCCTGCCCCACCTTTACGAATTACCGGCTCACAACAAGCCGTGTCAATGCGCCGCACCCCGATCGTCCGAGCCTGGCGTGGCCGCCGGGTTCGAGCGACTGCGCTCGTTCTCTTCCTCTCGGATCGCGTCGCTGCGTCGCTGATTGGCATCGGGCAGCGGGCTCGGATCGCCATATTCCTGCCGGTAATCCGCTCCGATATCCGAGCCGCGCGTCAGCAGGTTCTGATTCGTTTCACTGTCCGTATCGACGACGTAAGGCGTGACGAGCACGACAAGGTCGCTCTTGTTGTTGCGGAAGTCCGTGGACTTGAACAGATGACCCAGCACCGGGATGTCGCCGAGCGCGGGCAGCTTGTCGATCGCCGTGGACGCGTCTGCGCTGATCAGTCCCGCCAACGCAAGCGTTTCGCCCGGCTTGATCGAGAGTTGCGACGTCGTGCGTCGCGTCAGAAACGCCGGGTAGCCCTGAACCTGAACGGTCGGATCGATCTGGCTGATCTCGGTCAGCAGGTCCGTCGAAATCACGTTGTGCGCATCGACCGTCGGTGCGATCTCCAGCTTAATCCCGTATTCCTTGTAGATCACGTCCTGAGCACCAAACCCCGCGGACACCGGAATCGGCACTTCGCCGCCCGACAGGAAGGTCGCCTTGCCGCCGCTGCGTGAATTGAGTTCAGGCGAGGCAAGGATGTAGGCATCACCGTCGTCGACGAGCAGATTGATCTTCGAGAAGATCGACGTCGCGATGCCGAGAAACACGCCACCCGCTGCGCCTGCAGCCTGGCTCGGCGCATTGTCGAACGAGGCCGTACCCGTATCGGGAAACGGCTTGTAGCGACCGGTGCGAATCGCATTGCCTGCGACCGATGCCTGCGGGCCATTGATCTGCTGATCCCACGCGATCCCGAGATTGCGCTCTGCCGTCTTCGAGATTTCGAGGATGTCCATCTTGAAGTGCACGGTCTTCTTGAGCGACGCACCGTCGTCGTCTTCAATCAGGTTCACGACATCAGGCAGCCCTTCGAGCGCATTCTTGACGAGGTCTTTCTGCTCGGGATGCACCTTCCCGCGCACAACGAAACGATTGCCGTCCGCGTCGATATGCAAGTCTTCAACAAAGCCGAGCGAATGCTGAAGTCGCGCAAGCGTCGTCATGCGGTCCTGCGCCGACACGGAAATCTTGGTGCGATAGGCGATACCCGACTCGTTCCAGACGACGAGCGATGTATCACCGGGCGCCTGCGCGAGCAGCAGCAATTGATGGTCGACGACCGACGCATTGATCAGATCGCCATTGCCGACAGCAACGCGCTTGACCTTGCCTTCGACGGGAATCACCCTGACCTCACCCTTGTACAGATAGAGCGTCGAAGGCAGCGCTGTCTGCTGCGACTCGACGACTGGCTCGTCGCCGTCACGTGCGACAGCGGGGCGGTAGACATGTCGTCGCGGAGCCGGTGCGCTGACGATCGGGGCAGACGCTGCGGCAGAGGACGAAGAAGCCAACGCGGTCGAAGCCGTTGCCGCAGCTGATGCGGGCACTGCCGCTTGTGTGGGCGGCGTCGACGACGTTGGGGCTTGCGCAAGCAACATCGGCGAAGCCGAAGACTGCGCCGGCGTCGCATGCGGCGCAGTTGCGCTATCCGCGGTCACCGCGGCCTTCTGCGACTTCGCTACCGGAGTGGCCGCTGCGGGCGCCGATGCCTGAATCGCCCCGCTCACCGCCGGCTCGGATTCCGCATGACCGTGAATGGATGGAATGACGAGACTCATCGCAAATGCGAGTCGGACTCCCCGGATAAGCTGCCCCGCTTTGAAGGGTGGTTCGTTTTTCATTGTTCGACGATGTGTTTTTAATTCTGGTTCGACGCAATCGGCGCAAACGGCTTCGGCTCCCGCGTCATGGCTAGTGCATGTGACCGTTGACCGCGTTCTGGATCTGTTGCATTGCACGCTGCTGCGCATCCGTGAGTGCCGCCATGCGTTGTGCCGTCGTTGGGGCCGGCGCCGCGCTGGCCGTTACGGGCTTGTTCAAGTGCAAATCCAGCTCAGGGCGTGTCGACACGCTGCTATTGCCCGAGCCGCCGACGATGTACTGAATGCCCCCTGCATCCGTATCGCCGAACAACGATGCCTGGACCACGTCGACCGGTGGCGTCGCCGCCTTGTCGGCGCGATTGCGCAGCACCGCACGCAGGGTGCCGACCTTCTGTGCAAGCGCAATGCGGCCAGCCTGATCAGGCGTGACTTCGAGCGTCACACTGTCGTAGCCGCGGCGTTGCTGACCGTCGTCCTGCTGCGCGACGTTTTCGCCGTAGTCACGCGGCCGGATGTCCTGCCCGGTCGCAAGCACGTTGAGGTCCGAAAGCAGCAAATGCGCAGACTGCCCCTCGTTCTGGCTTGACTTGTTGTCGCCATCGGCGGGCTCGGCAATCAGGAACAGATCGATGTGATTGCCCGGCTTGAGCATGTTGTCGGCCGAATTCGTCGTATCGATATCGATGGTCAGCGCACGTGTGCCCGTCTTGAGCATGTCGCTGAAATCGCGCGCCTGGAACGCGGAGATATCGGCGCGCCGAATGGGAGCGCCGCGCTTGACTGGCCTCACAAGCGTCAGGTTCGACAGCGAGTCGAATTCCTCGGCGCGCACCGTGTCTTCGTAGACAAAGTCGGCGGGGACTTCACGCGCCGCGAAGTTTTCGGAGCTGATCGGCACGCCCGGCTTCAGGTCGTTGACGGGCACGAGCACGGACACCTGGTTATGCGCATTCATCGACTCGAGCAGCGACTCGCGCATCGCGGCCTCGCGACCCGACATATAGCGAAACATCCACCAGGTCAGAATGGTCGCAGCGATCACGGCCATGCCCAGCAGCACCCAGGGGTTGTTGATCAGCGTCTGCGTCTTGATTCTCTTTAACATCATGATGAATCACGTTCGGTAAGGGTCAGGGCATGGATAACGAATACGAATACGCGGCGTAAAACGATTTGAATGCGTTGAGCAACTGCGTCATCACCGATCCGTTACCGGCGATCAGCACGATGACCACGAGCAAGACGATGACGACGTACTCGGCATAGGCCTGGCCTCGCTGCGCACGCAGGTCTCGGGCACGGCGGCGCGGCGTCAGCGACATAAGAGTCACCAGAGGCTTATTCTTCGAACGCGACATTGATCACCACCGTTGTTGAGCCTGAGGCCGGAGTGAAAGCGGCATCGAGCCGGTATCCGTTTTTCTGCATGGCCAGCGCATAACCGAATGGCGCGGTGCGCGGACTCGACAGCGCGGGTCCGCCGGATACGGCGTGCCAGCCGTCTCGCGCCAGACGCTCGGCGTATGTCGAAGACGCGTCCGCAGCCGACGCTTCGGGCAGCGTCATCTGCACCGTGCGTGCGACGGTGCCGTTGTCCTGGCTCGTCATGTCGAGCGTCACCTTGCCGAGCGGCAACGGATAGTTTGCGGGCCGCAAGGTACGCGGCAAGGCATTGACCTGACCGAGTGTCATCGCACTGAACAGGCCCTTGACCGGTGAACCCTGATTCGCCGGGATTTGCAGCGTGTAGCTGCATGTGCTCGAAATCGCACTGAGCAGCAGCGTGTGGCCATCGCTCATCACATGCGTCGGCACATGGTGCGCAACCCAATAGTCGCGATACGCGTTCTGTATCTGCTTCGACGACGCATCGATCGTCAACATGGCAGCCTGCGCGGGCACACCGTTAATCGACAGGTCGTGACCCAGCCATTCGACCTTTGCAGCGGTGACCGGCATGGCATCGCATGCACCATCCGCGAAGGCGGGCGTGGACGTGACAGCCGCGCAGACCACGCATGCGAGCATCCCACGCATCGCGAGTCGCACGGCGCCCTGTGCGCCAAGCCCTTTTTCGCACCATGCCTTGAACCGCAACCCATCATGCTGCACGCGTTGCCGGATCACGGTCGTCGGGAGGATCGATTGCGATCGGGTCATCATTTGTTCCCCAGCCGGTCCTGCGGCACGACGTCCGGCTGGATCCGCCCGAGATCGAGCGACGTGATATCGGTGCCGACCGCGGCGAGCGCGTCCAATCCATACTCGATCAACGATCCCTTGGCCGTGGGCACGGCATCGGCAATCATGGCCTTCGCCTTATCGCTGCCATCGGGGGTCCACGAATTCGTGAGCACCACGCTGTGATCGCTGAACGTCACGCCCTTCCACGAAGGCCAGAGCGTCGACAGCGTCGGGTTGTCGTAGGCCATGCGAAGAGACACATTGGCCGACTGCTGATTCTTCACGGGCAGATCAAAACCCGCGCCGATGCCGCTCAGCGTGTCGAGCAAGGCGACGGACTTGTCGGCAACCGTGCCCGTGGTCGATGTCGTGTGACTGACCTGCAGATCGTTGTAGTTGCGCAGCATGTCCTGACCCGCCACATCGCGCCACATGGGCTCGGGCGTCGCGCTCAGTGCATTGCTTGCGCTGTCGTTCGACGAGACTTTCGTATCGTGGCCGAGCACGCGCTGCGCGATCTCGCTGCGAATTTGCGAATCACTCTTCGTATTGGCGCTGCCATAAGTGGGCGACCAGCTCGTGTCGTCGAAGTAAACAGTGCGCTCCCATGCGGCGTAGCGTGACGCCATCAGCGAACGATCGCGCGCATCGCTGAGGTGGCCGATCATGTTCAGTGCGAGGTACGCGACAACGAGCGCGCCACCAGCGATGACGAGGACCTCGACCAGCGCCTGGCCCGACGCATGACGCCCGGAAGCCCGGCCTGGCGATGCGGCGCGAACTTGACTCGGTCGTACCCGCAGTCGGTGGACGAGATCTGCGTGCCGCTCGAAGCGCGCTTGCGTAGGCATGGAAGCCACGGTCCTTGAGGTCTTCATGGCGCCCCCGCCGACTGGGCGAGATCTGCGGCCTCGACCGCGGCCGTGTCGGTCGTGACAAGCGACGACTGCCAGTAGGGATTGAACAGGCTCGGGTACTCCCACTTACCGTCACTGCGCGCCCAGTGCGACGCGTTGTTCAGCGCGCCGGCCAGTCCGCTCGAAGGCTCGTTGGGACGAATGAAATACGCGCTCGCACTCGCGACCGACCGCATTTGATGACCCGCGGTCGCGTCGGACACCGCGAGGTCCCCCGTTGCGACATGGATCTGATCGGTCGTGTTGACCGTCGACGACACGCGCTGGACTTCGACCGTGATCGACGGAGCGCGATTGAAGGTCGCACCCTGCGAAGGTGTGGGTTGCGACGCAAGGTCAAGATACGGCTGCAATCCACCATTGGTCGACGAGAGCGACGAGCCAGGCCCCTCCGAGTACTGCTCGCGCGCAGCGATCTCAGTCAGCCCGCTGGTCAACGCGCCGCCGTAATTGCGGTAGCCACCGTAACCATTCTTGCCCGAGTAGCTGCCGCCGGGACCGTTGGCCGCACCGCCCGATCCGGCCGCACTGATGATCGGCCCGCCGACCGCACCGATTTCGAAGTAACAGATCCACGCACCGTTGACGTCGGTGGCGTCGAGGCCTTCCCATCCGCGCTTGTCAGGCCGCAGCTGGGTGCCCCCGAGGTGGTTGTTGTCCGCCGCGATCAGGCTGAAGCCCGGGCATTCCTCGATATTGCTCAACACAAGGGGATCGCGAATATTGGCGCCGCGCTGCTGGACAAATCCGTCAAGCGTGGTCTTGTTGGTCACGACATCGGCAAATCGATCGGTGCCGGTGTTGCCCGCTGGCGTGTTCTTCTTCGTGAAGTTCAGCGTCGACATGATCGACAGTGCGCCGCGCGTCGCGAAGTACGTCTTGGTGACGTGAGAGTTCGGTTCGTTGGCCTGCGCGACTTCTTCCGCGACGACGGGGATCTGCAAGGCCATCGATGCGTGATACGCGGCCTGTTCAGTGCTCAGGACCTTGTCGAGCCCGTCGAGCCCCGCCGTCGCGATGCGCGTGGCGGCATCGAGGGCGCTTTTGGCGCCTTCGGTGACCGGGCCACCGAGTTCCTTGGGGCCTATCCAGGGCTCGGAAACCATTGCGGTGTCTTCGATAAACGAGTCGAACCAGTGATCGTTCTTGTAGGTGCCTGCAAGCTCGTCGATCCACGACTTGATGCTGATCATCTGCGCAGTGGCGACCTGGTTGGCGACCATCGCACGGTTCGTATAGGCCGCGAAATTCAGGTCACGCGCCTGGAGCACGCCGACGCTATAAGCGGCCGCGTCGGCTGTGTCCTGCTCCTTGGTCTTCGCATGAGCGAGCTGGGCCGCGTTGAAAGCCAGATACAACGCGGCCGCACCGACCACGAGAAAGATCAGGGCGAACGGCATCGCCTGCCCGCTTTGGGCGTGGAGGCCGTGACGCCGTTCGATGTGAGCTTTCATCGTGAGTGTCCGATTACGCTCAGTTGCCCGTGTTGCCGTCGTTATAGTTATTAAGCGTCTTGGCGGTGTTCGCCTTCGAGCTTGCAGTGCCGGCCGCCTTGTCGGCGTTCTGAATTGCGTTGTTCGATTTCGAATCACCGGCCATTTCAAGCGCGAGGCCTGCTGTCTGATTCCGGATCGTCTGGCCGAATGCGGCATACACACCAATCGCAGCCACCGAGATCAGCGCGACGATGATGATGTATTCGGTCATTCCCTGACCACGCTGGCGTTGGCGCTTATTGAGCAGCGGGAGGGTGGGCTTGCGATAAAACATGGTGCGCTCCTTTTCGAAAACGGCATTTGCATCAAAAGAGACGGAGCGCACCCAGAAGGCGGACTCCGAACACGACGAACGACAATCCAATTCGAGAACGGCAATTTCGAACAACGCGAATCACAGGCACAAATCACAGGCACAGCACGACCCGGTTCGAACGCATCGAACGCAATGGCCAAACGCAGGGCGAAACGTCCCCGGCCGTTCCGGGGCGGGCCTCGGACAGCACTGAAACAGCAGAACGGGTCTTCGAGAACTTCGAAAAGCGATCAAACAGAGAGACGACCAATCCGCCCGAAAGCACGGATTTGAAGAGGCTGGCGATGTCGGTGATATTTACCGCCGGATGCCGATTAACCTCTTATATGCTGCAAATCTTTCTTGCATTTACTGCAATTGATTTGCAGTTGGCGAGATTATCGACGGATATTTTGGCGTGTCAATTGACGTAGTTGTAACAAAGTTTGCACGCCATGCAACGCGCGTTTTAATCGATTTGGCGGATCCTCACGTCTGGTGCAACTTGTTGCATCCTGTGGCGGATGCTAGGCTCGCGCATCGACTTATTTCCCCCATCCCATTCCCACGGAAATACAACGCATGCACAGCTCGCAGGAGAATCTGCTGGTTGCGAATCGGGTCGCGGAAATGATGGAACGCCATAGCGTGCCGCGGCAAAAACACACGGCCACGCTTGCCAAGACCCTGTCACTCAGCTTCGCCCAGGCGCATCGCAAGATGCGAGGCCAGAGCAACTGGACCTTCGTCGAGATCAAGGACATTGCCGACGCGTTCAGCGAGCCCGTCTCCATGCTGGTTGAAACGGCGCGCAACACCGGGCAGCCGAACACGCCCGCGCTACTCGACGTCGGCTCGAAACTGTTGCCCTGCAAGGTCGCGATCGGCGGCGAGGTCGCGCCCGGACGCAACCCCGAATACGTTGCGCTGCATGTATCGGGCGTCTGGCGCATCTATTCGCCCGAGAGCGCGCCGCAAGGCACGCGCTTTACAGTCGAGATCATCGAGATCCGTCCGCGTCAGCACGATGCAAGCAAGCCCACGGTGGCGGTCGTCGACGACGATGGCGGCATGGGCAACGACGGTCTGCGTACCGCCGATACGATCTGCCTCTATCTGAATGACAAAGGGTTCGCGGCAACGCCCTATTACGCCGCGACGTCGTTTCGCGAAGCGATCCGTCACACGGGCTTCGATGCGTTCGTCGTGGACTGGCTGCTCGGCGCCGAAACCGCCGAAGCCGCGATCGGCGAGATCCGTCAGCGCGGCAATTCGAGTGCGCCGATCTTTATCCTGACCGGGCAGATTGAAGCGGGCAATGTCGACGAGTCGGATCTCGCACGTGTGATCACGGACTTCGACGTCAACGTGCTCGAGAAGCCTGCGCGCCTGCCTTTGCTGTTTGCGGAAATCAGCAAGAAGCTCGGGTCGCGTCAGAGTTAAGCGCGCCCACAGCTAAATCCAGGCACGCTCACAGGGGTACGTCGCTCTCGGACCACGCCGCATCGAGCGCGACCTTCAGGATATCGGCGCGGATCGGCTTCATCAGATAGTGCTTGAAGCGCTTGCGATCCTCGGCATTCACCAGCTCGGGCGCAAGCGCGCTACACGCAATGATCGGCGTGCGGCTCGCCACGCCACCCGAGGCCTGGATCTGCTTCGCGAGCGTGACCCCGTCGACATCAGGCATATTGATGTCGAGCAGGATCGCATCGAACTGTTGCGTCGCAAGCGCGGCAAGCGCCTGCTTGGCGCCACCGGCCAGCACCGACTCCACGTCGCGCGACGCGAGCATCGCCTTGAGCGACTGCAGCACCGACTCCTGATCGTCGACGACCAGCACCGTGCGCTGCTGAGCGGGAGGCCGTACACGTGGCGAGCGTGCGCTTTTTTTCGCGGCGCCCTGTGCCGAAGCATCCACCTTCTCGAGCGGAAAGATCACGACGAACGTCGAACCCCGGCCCGGCGTGCTCTCGACGTGGATCGTCCCGCCGAGCAGATCGACGAGACCCTTGACGATCGTCAGGCCCATGCCGATGCCTTCGTAGCGACGCGCGGGCGTGTTGTGCAGCTGCGTGAACGGCATGAAGATCTGTTGCGTGTTGCCGCTTTCAATGCCCGGACCGGTGTCTTCGACCGTGACACTGAGCTCGTCGACGCTTGTGCCGTGCAGCGTCGTCACATGCAGCGCGACGCTGCCGCGTTCGGTGTACTTGATCGCGTTGCTGAGCAGGTTGGTCACGATCTGCTGGATCCGGTACGGGTCCGACAGATAGAGCGTGCCTTCGTCGACCGTCGACACCTCGAAGTGCAGCTGCTTTCGGCGTGCGCGTTCCTCGACCGATTCGACGGCTGCGGAAATCACGTCATACGGATTGCACACGCGCTTGCGCAGCACGAGCTGGCCGGCTTCCATGCGCGAGAAGTCGGTCAGGTCCTTCATTTGCGCATCGAGCACGTCGGCCGCGCGCGAAAGCTGATCGACGAGCAACTTGTCGGTGCCTTCGAGCTCACGCTCGATCAGCACATCGATGGCCGCCGTGATGCTCTGCAAGGGCGTACGCAGTTCGTGGCCAATCATGCCGAGGAAGGTATTGCGCGCGTTGACCGCGTTTGCAGCGGCCAGTGCCGCCTCGGTCTCACGCTGAAGCGCCGCGCGTTGCTGCTCGCCAAGCAGGCGCACACGCCGTGCGTTGGTCACGAACACCCACGCGAGCACGAGCAACACGAACGTCGCGCCGACGCTCGACTGCATCAACATTTCGCGTCGCCGCGCGTAGTCCGAGTTGAGTTCGTCGCGTCGCCGCCCCTCGGCATCGCCGACGATCATCTGGAGATCGTTGAGCGGCGCGCGCATCGCCTCGAACTGATTGGCAATCTCGGCGAGTTTCGACGTGTCGCGTGTCGGGTCGGCGAGTTTGGGTGCAATCCCGTCGACGATGTCGTGGATCTGCTCCACGTTCTCGCGGTAGCGCGGCATGATCTCGAGCATCAGCGTCGCATCGGTCGGCGTCGACAGCAGCGCAAGCTTCGACTGCAGGACTTCGAAACGCTGATTGACCTCGCCTGCGTCCTTGAGCCCTGCGCCGTACTGAAGCAGCGCGATCTCGGCCTTCGACACAGAGTCGCTGAACTGCGCGATGAAATAGTAGTAGTTCTGCGACGACAGGCGCGCCGATGCGCTGTTATCCGCGCGCGAGAGGATAAACAGATAGCCCGAATACGCCCACAAAATCGTAAGCAGCGCCAGCAGGATCAAATAGATCGAGCGCCGGAAGGTGTTGGTCGTCGAGTTGAGCCACTTCATTTGACTTCGATGCTGCGCACCTGGAAAACAAACCGTCGCGTATTGCGGATCGTGCCTAGTATGTCGGGATAACGATCGCGCGGAAAGATGATAAACAGCGGGCCGAAATCATCCAGCCGGAGTTCGCGGCCGTTCTCGCGATACGCGAGAATGGGCTGATATTGCCGGATAAACGACACCGGTATTTCCTGACTGAAATCGTCGTACGCCACCACGCGGATCGTCGCGCCCCGCATGCCTGCTTTTTCGAGCACATCCATCAGGCGCGGACCTTCCCACAATTCGGTACTCGTCCAGTTCGTCGACGTTTGAATCGAATACACAGGCAAGCCAAGCAGATCCGCGCGCGAAAAATGGTAAATCTTATCCGGGCCGGCTATATCGGGGGAAATATTGCCGCTGATATCCAGCTTGAGCAGATCGCCGGCATGGGCCGAAGCCGCCGCGCAAACGATTGACGCAACGAGCAGCTTTCGCAAGGCAGTGCTCACCCACTCTCTCCTCGTGCTGGCGTCGATACGACTGGATGGGTCCGTCGCCGTGCAGATGGGTCACGGGCCACGGCCGGCTTGGATGGATAGCACGCGGTGCGTGCAGTTCTGCGGGCTCCTCGGGGCCACGCCTCAGGACGGATTGTTCCGACGCGCAGATCATAGCTGCGATCAAACGACGCGGGCAATCAGCCGAAGTGTAAGTGCGTGCTAAACAGTTGCTTGATACGCGGGTGCTGTCTTCGTCAGCTTACGAAAATCATGCAGTCGAGTGCGTTCCCGCGTCAATCAACATGGCAAAGGTGGCGGCAAGTATGGCGGAAAAAGCCAGAGGGTTGTGTTTAAAACCCCAAACCGTGCTTTAAAGTCACCACACAGGCCGCAACTTGCCTCAAGCATTGCGGAGGATTTTGAAAAATCGATGACGCCTTGCAAATCGGACGCACGCGATTCAACATGCGTCCGGGATTGAGCGCTGAAATCGTCGCCTTATATGTTCACTTCAGAGCGCGAGCGATTTCAGGCCTGCAGGCTGGAGAGGGTTTCTGCGAAACGATGTCGACCGGGGATCGTTGTTTCGCAGTGCATCAGATCGACACAAACGTCATTGCGTATAGACGTCATCCGGTCGCAAGCATCAGGCAGCCGTTGATGCCTCAATGGCGACACTACCCAACATATCCGCCGTAATCGTGACCGTTTCGCCACTTCGTGCGGAACGCGTCGCCGCCTCCGCGCAAGCGAGTGCCGCTACGCCATCCGACAACGTGACCGGCATCGGCGTGTTCGACTTCACCGCTTCGATAAACGCAGCCCATTCGGCTTCATACGCGCGCATATAGCGCTCAAGAAAGAAGTACACCGGCGTGGCACTCACTGCGCCCTCGCTCGTGATCTTCTCGACCGTATGCTCGAGCAGGTTCTTCGCCGACAACAGACCTTGGGACCCGAGTAGTTCGACGCGTTGGTCGTAGCCGTATCCTGCACGCCGCGAGTTCTTGATCACCGCAATGCGGCCATCGGCCCAGCTTAGCGTCACCACTGCGGTATCGATATCGCCGGCCGCGCCGATCTCCGCTGAAACCAGCGAAGCACCGGTCGCGGTGACTTTGGCGGGCGCACCGCCCATGATCCAGCAGGCCATGTCGAAGTCGTGAATCATCATGTCGCGAAACAAGCCGCCCGACACCTTGATATACGAAGTCGGCGGAGGCGCCGGATCGAACGATGTGATCGCGAGCAATTCCGCCTTGCCGATCTCACCTGCGTCGTATGCACGCTTGAGCGTTGCGAATTGCGGATCGAAGCGCCGGTTAAAGCCGATCATGACCGGCTTGCCGCTCGCCATGACCGTCGCCTCACATTCGAGCGCGCGCTCGAGCGACAGATCCACGGGCTTTTCGCAGAGCACCGCTTTACCCGCAGCCGTGGCGCGTTCGATCAGATCCGAATGCGTATCCGTCGACGTCGCAATGAGCACGGCGTCGATGGTGGCATCCGAAAGGATGTCGTTCACCGGCCGAGCCTTGGCGCCATATCTGGCCGCGAGCTTTTGCGCAGCAGCTTCGACGACATCGGCGATCGCGACAAGCCGGCATTCGGCATGTGAGGTAATCGATTTCGCGTGGACCTCGCCAATACGACCGGCGCCCAGCAGAGCAATATTCAACATGGTTGCGTCGTTCCAGAGTCAGGTTGAGTCGGGTTGAGTCGGGTTGAGTCGGGTTGAGTCGGGTTGAGTCAGTTTGAGTCGGCTGGTCATGCGGACTGAGAGGCATCGGCAATCCGGCGGTCTTGCTCGAGTCCGTGTCCTCGCTCCTTCGATTCGAGCGATTCCAGAGGCTGCGCGGCGTGCACCGTAAAGGCCTCACGGAAGCGTCTCAGCGCCGCTTCGTCATCACCACTTGCCCAGGCCTCCATGGCGACCACGCCGCGATACCCGAGCTGATTGAGCGCGCTCGCGACAGCCGGGTAATAAATCTCTCCGGTACCCGGCTCACATCGACCGGGCACGTCGGCAACCTGGATCTCGCCGATATAGGGCAACGCCTTTCGGACCAGTTCGATGAGGTTCCCTTCACCGATCTGTGCGTGATACAGGTCCAGATTCAGGCGCAGATGCGGGCTGTCGACCGCCTTGATCAGCGCGAGCGTATCGGCCGCTTTCGCGAACGGCACGCCGGGATGGTCCACTTCGGTATTGAGGTTCTCAAGACAGAACACCACGTCGAAGCGGCGACCGAGTTCGGCGATGCGAGTCAAGGTGCGCTGCGCGCTGAGCCACATCTCGCCCGTCACGACCGTCGTCGGATTGACCGGCAGTCCGCCCGGGCCAAGACCCGTGCCATGCAGATTCAGACGTGGACAGCTCAACTGCTTTGCAGCCTTGATCGACTGCTCCGCTGTCTTGAGCAAAGCCTGTGCACCGGCCTCGGTAATCAGATCGCCTTCGATATAACCCGTCATCGACGAGAACGATGCGCCAGTGGCGACAAGCGCTGCGATGTCGTGCTTCGTCCAGTCCCAGATCTCCACCTGAAATCCAAGCTCGGAAATTCTCCGCACGCGCTCGGTAAAAGGGAGATCACGAAACGTCATTTCGGCGCACACGGCAAGTTCAAGCATGAGTAACCTCCTGATTTATCGTTGAAGACATGCGTGATGTCTTTGACCACATCGCACCGCCATCCGTCGCTCAGCGGTACTGACCCGCGTACTTCTCGACAAGGCCGACGTTGTCACGCGTCACAAATCCCGGCCCCGTGTCCACACCGGTCGCTTCGAAACGCGGTTCAAGCCCGTAGGTTTTGACGCGCTGCTGGAACTGCGGATTGGCCTGCAGCGTCGCGATTGCCTTATGGATATCGTGGGACTTGTCGCGACTCATGATCGCGAGCAAGGCGACGGGGATATATCCCTGCAGATACGGTTGCTGATCGATCTCGAACGCGACGGTGCCTGCCGCGATCTGCTTGTTGACCTCGGGAGTCAGATCGAACGTCGCGAAGTAGATCTTCCCGAGCAGGCCAAGCTTTTCGACCGCGCGCAGCGCCGGTACCGCGGATGTCGGCCCAAGGGCAAGGACAGCCTGGGTGTCGGGATGCTCATGCAGTGCGCCGAAAACCTTGTTCTCGACGACCGTCGGATCGTTGCCCACGTCGAGTGTCGACTTTTTGAAGTCGGCGCCAATCGCATCAGCGAAACCGCGGCAGCGGTCGAACGACGTCGGATTGGTGGCGTTGTTGTTCACGCACAGGAATCGTTTGATGCCTGCGGCTTTGGCCCGCTCGCCCGCTTCCTTGCCTGCGACGTATTCGGGCTGTCCGACATGAAGCAGGCCGCCCAGCGTGTCGTTCTCCTTCGTCGTGCCGGAGTTGAATGTGATCACCGGAATGCCCTTGGCCACGATGGTCTTGACCGGACCGTTCACCACATCGAAGTCCGCGATGGTCGTTGCGATGCCGTCGTAGTTGCGCGCCGAGGCTTGCTGAAGCAGATGGACCATGTCGGCGAGGTCGCCGTTCGGCGGGTTCCGGTAGTCGACGGACACACCAAAGTCTTTTTCCGCATCACCAATGCCGTTCTTGACCACGTTCCAGAACGGATCGCCGTCGGGCGCATGCGATATGACCGCAAACCGCGCGCCGGCGGCACCCGCGCTGAGACTCAGCGCCGCTGTCGCCACAGCGACGATAAGGCGAGCTACTCGTTTCATGGTTGTCTCCTGATCCGTTTTGTCTTTGCCCGGTTGAGCACCGGTGCTGGAATGCATCCTAAGACCCGCCTTCCGGCACGCTCGACAAAATGATGTCCATTATGGTTATTTAACTTAAAATCAGTCACTTACCGATCATCCATCTTGACCCGGAGAGTGCAGGACATGCATGCACGCGACCGCCTCGCCACCATCGCCGTCGTCGACCGCATCGCGGACATCCTGCGTATGGAATTCGGCAGCGACGCGCAGACGATCTGGCCTGTGCTGGCGGCCCTGCTCAAGGATCACCTGCGGGATCGGCCGGTCACGATCACGGCGCTTGCGGATTTGTCCGGCTTGCCGCGTACGACTGCACGACGCGTGGTATTCGCGTTGAAGGCACAAGGCTGGCTCGAGTTTCGTGCGGTGTCGGGATCGGGCAGCCGCGCCGTGATCGTTCCGTCGGCTTCACTGCTTGATCGTCTGGATGCGATCACCGAGCAGACTGTCCGCATGATCGTGGGCGCGAGCGGCGCGGATTCGTTCGACCGCTTCGACGCGGCAAGCCTCGCGCGCGATACGGGCGTGCCATGGCCGCACCCTGCTACGGCGGGATTCGATGACTCGGTCGAGTTGACGCTCGTCGCGTACGAAGATCCTGTGTTCGACATTCTCAAGCGCAACCGCACGGATATCGAACGCTTCGTCGGGCACCGGGTCCACATCCTGACCTTCCCGCAGGACGCGTTCCGATCTGCACTCGATCGGGCATTGACCGATGCGGCCGCACTGGGCGGAGACGCTCCGTTGCTGGTTGCCGTTCCCTTTCCCTGGCTCGCAGCGTTGTGTGAGGACGGACATGTGCTCGAGTTACAGGCGTTGCAGGCTGCGGGCAACTTTTCGGGCGCGGACTTCTATGACGCGGTGTGGGACGCCGGATGGTTCGACAAGCAACTGTATGCGATCCCGATACAGCCCACCGTCGAGTTCCTCTGGTACCGCCAGGATCTGTTCGAACAAGAAGGGCTCAACCCGCCGCAGACATTCGACGACGTGCTCCGGTGTGCGGCGCTACTGCAGCGCCTGACGAAGGATCGGGCCGGAATCACATGGAGCGCGGCGCCGGGGCTGCCTATCGCCGAAACCTTTCTGCAGATCCTCGGTGCGCAAGGCGGTGTCGCGTTCGACGATGGCGTGTTGCAGGTCGACACGGATGCAGGCCGATGTGTGATCGACTATCTCCGCGCGATGATCCCGTGGTCGCCGCCGCATGTGCGCGGATTCGATTGGCAACGCAACGCGCAGACCTTCGGGTCGGGCAAAGCGGCGATGTGCTATCACTGGTCCAATCGCTACGGCATGCTCGATAGTCACGCGCTGCTTCAAAAGGGCGGTCGCATCGGCATTCAACTGCATCCCACCTTCGCTCCAGAGATTGCCCCTTTGTCCCCGCTCGGGGGCGCACTACTCGCGATTCCCTCGAGAAACGATCCACGTGCGGCACGTCGCGCATGGCACGCGATCGAAACGCTGACTTCGCCGGAACTGATGAAGTACTTCGTGCTCCATGGTGCAGCCGGAAGCGCGCGCCACTCGGTGGCCGAGGACTCGTATGTGGTGCAACGCAATCGCGTGATCGCCGAGATCGACCGGCTCGCCAAAGGCGGTCGGATCCGAGCGTTCCCCTCGCCTGCCGTGCCGGACTATCACGGTCTCGTTCAGACGCTGAGCGATCATCTCCATCCGTTGTTGTTCGACGAAAGCGGCGACGCACGAAGCGCGCTCGGAAAGCTTCAGGCTGCGCTGGCACGCGAACGTCGCAAGCATTGAGGGCTGCGACACGCGGCGGCCGTAAGCCGCCGCTTGACGTCTCTACTGCTTGCCGCACGAATCCGCCATGGCCGGCGTGCATTTGACGAAACCCGTGACGATCGACGGCGGCACCTGTTGCCCCTTACTCAAGGCATCGAGCGACTTGATCGCCTGATAACCCATCTGATACGGGTTCTGCCCCACCTGGTAGTCGCTCAGGCCATCCTTGAGCAAAGGCATCTGCGGCGGAAACGCGTCGCCCATCGAGATCACGAGGTCCTTTGAGTCGACCCGGCTCTTCACTCGCATCACGGCCGCACGATAGGCCGCCGGTGCGTATTGCGCCCAACCACCCACGGCCACGAACGCATCGAGCTTCGGATTGGCCGTCAGCACGTCGTTGAGCTGTTGCGCGGCCGTGCTGATGTTGTCGTTGTTGTACACGGGGCAACCGGCCGGCTCGGTCCAGCCGTTCTGCCCGCTCAGACGCGAAATCGGCTTGGATTGGCTACCGCCGCCCAGCGTGTCGCGAATGCCCTGCACGCGCGCATCGAGATTCAGCGAGCCCGCCGTGCCGCTCTGAATGCAGACAGTGCCGCCATGCGGCTTCATCTCGACGACCTTCTTCGCAAGCTCCACACCAAACTGATAGTTGTCGGTGCCGATAAAGGTCGAGCGCAGCTTTTGGTCTTCCGTCAGCAGGTCGCTATCAAACGTCACGACCGGAATGCCGCGGTCCTTGAGCCGCTCGAGCGTTCTCGCCATCGACTTCGGATTGGTCGCCGATACTGCAATGCCGTCAACGCCTCGACTGATCACGTCGTTAAGCACCTGGATCTGTTGCCCTTCGTCGACCACCGACGGGCCAACGTAATAGCAGGTGTCGCCGAGTTGCTTCGCGGCGGCTTCACAGCCTTCCTTGATCGGCGCGCTGAACACGTCGTTCACGGTCTTGACGACCACCGCGAATGTTTTGGCCGAGGCGTCGACGCTATGCATCATCGCGATCGAGCCGCAGAGTGCAGCAACCGCGATGCCCAAGGCAGATCGTTGGATAGAGCGATGCGTGCTTCGACGAGTGGACCGACGCGTGGTCCCGTGAGTAAGGTTGTTCATACACTGTCTCCAGCCATGTGAGTTATATAAGCGGGCGGCCTGCCGTGGCGCCGCCCGAGATTGGCAACGCTCAGGAGCGCAACGCGCGGAAGCGCTCGAGCAGCACGGCAAAAAGAATGAAGGCGCCGACAAACAAGCCCTGCCAGAACGGGTTCACGCCGGCAAGCAGCAAGGCATTGCGGATGACTTCGAGCAACAGCGAACCGATGACCGCACCGATGGCCGAGCCATAGCCGCCCAACAGATTCGCGCCACCGATCACGGTGCCGGCGATAACCTGAAGCTCGGTGCCTTGCCCCAGTGCATTGGTTGCCGCACCGAGCCAGCCCACGAGAAAGACGGCCGTCATGCCTGTGATCGCGCCGACGAGCACATAGACAGAGACCTTGATCGCGTCGACGGGAATACCGGTCATGCGCGCGGCCTTCTCATTGCCGCCGATCGCGCGCACATACCGCCCCCAGCGCGTCATATGCAACGCAAACTGCATGAAGGCCGCAAGCGCGATGACGGCCCACAACACGTTCGGCAGCCCGGCGAATCGGCCACTTCCCAATCCGAGCAGCAGATGGCTCGCCTGACCGAATTCGTAGACGACCTGGTTGTTCGTCACCACGAGCGTGAGCGCGCGCGCCATGCTCATCATCGCCAGCGTGACGATAAAGGGCGGTAGCTTCAGGTACGCGATAAACAGTCCGTTGACGAGTCCGACCAGCGCGCCGACGCCCACGGCTGTCGCTACACCGACCGCGAAGGGCTGGTCGGCACTGAACACGAGGCCGAGCATCACGCCTGTCAGCCCGAGGATCGAACCGACAGAGATATCGATGCCGCCCGTCATGATCACGGGTGTCATGCCGATCGCAATCAATGCAGTGAAGCAGAAGTTGTTCGCGATGTTCGATACATTGTTCTTCGTCAGGAAGTTCGGCGCGATACTGCCGACAACCAGAGCGATCACAACGACGCCGATCAGGATCCAGAACTCCTGACTGCGCAGGGCTGCGCCAAGGCTCGTGCGCTCGCGAACGTCGAGGATCGATTCGATCGCCGCGAGCGGCGCTTCGGTTTGAGGCTGTCTCATGTTTGTCTCCTGCTTCACGCCGAAGCCTTCGCGCCGATGATCAGCGCCGTGACTTCCTCGGGCGAGGTATCGGCAATCCGTTTGTCCGCGACTTTCTTGCCTCGCCGCATCACGACAACGCGGTCGCAGACGTCGAATACGTCGGTCATGCGGTGAGAGATCAGCACGATCGACGTGCCCTGATCGCGCAGGCGCCGGATCAATGCGAGGACCTCCGTGATCTGCCGCACCGAAATGGCTGCGGTTGGCTCGTCCATCAGCACGAGCTTCGACTTCGAGAGACGCGTCCGTGCGATGGCGACAGCCTGGCGCTGACCACCGGACATCTTGACGACGAGATCGCGCGAGCGCGTCTCGCTTTTGAGCTCCTGAAACAGCTCGCCCGCGCGCTTGCGCATGGCGGCATGGTCAAGCACGCGAAACGGCCAGATGCCTTTCATGAGTTCGCGTCCGAGAAACACATTGGCCGACGAACTCAGGTTGTCGCAGAGCGCGAGGTCCTGGTAGACGACCTCGACACCTTCGTCGCGCGCTTGCGCCGGGTCGGACAGATGTACGGGCTTGCCGTTAAGCAGATAGTCGCCGGCGCTCGGCGGATGATTGCCCGCAATGATCTTGACGAGCGTCGACTTACCCGCGCCGTTGTCGCCCATCAGACCCACGATCTCTCCTGCTTCGAGACTCAACGACACGTCGTCGAGTGCTCGTATCGCGCCGAAATGGCGCGAGATATTGCGAAGCTCCAGCAATGGCATGGCCTTGTCTCCTGATCTTTATATGTCGTTCCGATGCGCTAGCGCGCCGCGACGATGTCCGGCCTCGGTACGGCCGCGCGTGCGACTTCGCGCTGCTCCTCGACCACCGCAGGTGCGCCATGAAGCACGGCGACCCAGCCGTGATCGCACCATCGCAAATCAAGCTCGCGTCGCGTCTCCGATACCGGCGCGTACTGGTCAATCAGTGCCCGAAGCGTGTCGCGCGGGTAGCCCGGCATGTCGAGCACGCCACCGCCCAGCACGATCGTCGAGGGGGACATCATCGCGAAGCCGACGCCGACGGCCAGTGCCTGAAACAAGACAAAGCGATCGAGCTCCGCAGCCAGATCCGCGTGATTCGCGCCCGCACGAAACACCTCTCCGATCGGCACCTCGTAACGGTCGGCGATGATCTGCAGCGCACGGCCCGATGCATACGCTTCGAGGCAATCGTCACGCAGACCTTCGAGCTTCCGGCCCTCGGCCATGAACGGCATCAGACCGATCTCGAGCGACCAGCCACCGCCCCGAAAAGGCTTGCCGTCCTGCACATAGGCCCCGCCTACGCCCGTGCCGAAATAGACACCGAGCACGTCGTCGCACCCACGTGCCGAGCCCGCATGCATCTCGCCCATCAAGGCCAGAATGGAGTCGCGCTCGAGGTACACGGGGCATCCGATCCGCGCAGCGAGATCGGTCGCGACACGACGACCTTCGAGTCCCGCGACATTGGCGGCGGTCAGCACGTGATCGAAATCCGTGTCGATATAACCGGGGATCGCGGCGACCACCGATGCGGGGACGAGGCCGAACTCAGCGACGACGATCTCGATCATTCCGGCGAGCGCGCCAACGGCGTCGCCTGCACGCAGGCTTTCACTCGAGATCAGCTTGCGATAGTCGGCGGGCCGATTGCCCACCGTGTAGCCGAACTTGACGTTCGTGCCGCCGATATCGATCACCAGGATCGCGTCGTGGTGGCCACCCGGTTGAGGTCGATGCGTGGTGTTCATACAGGATTCCTCACCGATGAAGCAGAAGAAAACTCCGGCGGCGAAACCGAAGTTCGCTCCTGCGCTTCATTCGACTGCGTCTTCCGCATCGCGCCGAAGAAATCCTGCAATGCCTGCCTGAACTCCTGCACATAGCGCGTGCGATCGACCGTCTTTGATGTGATCACGCGCAGTGCGCCGTGAGGGATCCAATCGGCGAGCGTGTTCGCCGTCTCGATCGAATGGACATAGTCTTCCCCGTTGGCGATCACAAGTGCGGCGACATCGAGTTGCCGGATCGTTGCTTCCGCGATGCCGGGTCCCTGCGCAGGAATCCGGTTCAGCAACGCGATCGTGGATTCGGGTGTGACTCGCGTAAAGAACCCGCGCATTGAAGCCGCGTTATCGGGCGACACGCGCTCAACTGCACGAAGGCGTGCAGAGCGTTCGAATACAGACGCACCCTTCGCGGGACCGTATTCGTCCAGCAAGCTCGCGACTTCCCGATAGATCTGCAGAGACTCTGGCGCATCCTTCTCGGTCCACGCCGGGCGAGCCAGCACGAGCGCCACTACGCGTTCTGCATGCAGGGCGGCGAGTCGCAACGCAATCGCTGCGCCGAGTGAAATCCCTCCGATCACGGCACGCGAGATCTTCAGATGGTCGAGCAGCTCGAGCGCATCATCGGCAAACTGCGCGATCGACAACGCGTTGACGTCGCCCAGTTCCGACACGCCATGACCGCGGCATTCGAGCGTGATGCGCCGGATGCCATCGGCTTCGGGAAAGACTTCGGCAGGCTGCTGACGATCGGCACCGAGCCCGTGCTGCCAGAGCACCGGCATGCCCTCGCCCTCGTCGACATAGGCGAGCCGGCAGCCATCGCGCGTCGTGAAGGTACGCTCGCTCATGATGCGTACTCCGCGATCAGCGACGTGAGATAGGACGCCACATACGGCGCATCGGCTTCGTCGAAGTTGTGACCGACAAGCGGACCGTCGTAGCCCACGTCTCTCACGCGCGAGACAAACGAGGGAAGATCGACGGCACCTTTGCCGGCGGGTACGTTCGCCCCGGTGTGATCGACATCTTTTGCGTGGACGAGCAACAGGTCATCAGCAAGCAAAGCCGTCGCCTCGGCGACGACTTCGTTCTGACGCGCATGCAGTTCCGGCGGCAGCAGGTTCGCTGCGTCGAGGACAATACCGATCGTCTTCGATCCGACCTCGTCGAGCACCTTGCGCGCAAGCACCGCGTTGGCAATCACGTTGCCCGGTTCGGGTTCGATGCCAAGACGGATGCCCAATGCGTGCGCCGCAGGCACCGCAAAATCGAGTTCTTCACGCAGCGCCGACCATGCCGCCGGTGAGGCGTTGTCGGCATGCGCGCGCCACATGTTCGCCGCATCGCGCGAGCCCGTGCACAGCGTGACGAGTTTTACGTTCATCGCATGCGCGGCGCGCAGCACGTTGGCAAAGCCGCGCCGGTCGCTGCGGCGTTGCGCTGCGTCGGGGTGTGCCATGTTGTACGTGCCCGACAGCGCGCAGATCGTCAGACCCGCCGCTGCGGCGCCCTGTGCGATGGATTCGCCGATACCGTCAGGCAACTCGGCAGGCAGCGGGGCAAGCCCCGCGGAAGACAGGTTGAATTGCACGGACGAAAATCCATCGTCGCGTATCCGCGCAAACAATTCGCCCGGGAAACGGGCTGCATACGTGCGTGCAAAGATGCCGGGCATCATCACAGCGGCCCTCCGACGTCGGCCAGCGCAACCGCCTTGCCCGTGCGCACCGACTCGGCAATGGCCACCATCGCGCGCATCGATGCGACGCCATCCTCGATATCCGCACCACGAAGGGGTACGCCAGTCAGTACCGTATCCGCAAAGCCCTCGACTTGCCGGCGATAGAAGTGGCCATCGGCGCCGAGCACGCGTGACGTCGTCGCGTTCGATTCGTGGAAGATCTCGACGTCGCTCGACTTGTAATACCAGGGGTTGTAGGTCTTCGCGTTGACGCTGCCGTGCTGACCGTAGATCTGGAAACCCTCGCTCCAGTCCATGCGCACGGCGATCGTGAGATCGAGGTGCCCCAGCGCGCCGCTTTCAAAGTCGACGTCGACAAACCAGCAATACGCACCGAAACGTTGTTTCAGGCGCGCCTCGACGGCGCGCACGGGTCCGCCCAGATAGCGCGCGAGATCGACGAGGTGGCTTCCGTGCGCGAGCATGAAGTAACGCTGCTTGTCCGCCTTGGGGTCGCCGCCCGGACGCAGCACCTTGCTGCCGTGGCGTGCCAGGGGCTGGACTGCATCGGTCACGGTGTAGCGATGCGTCGAATCGCAATACCAGGCCTTCAGCGCAAGCATTTCGCCCATCTCTGTATCGACGAACGCTTTCGCCGATTCGATGCCCGGATCGAAGCGCAACATATGGCCGATCTGCAGCACCTTGCCGCTGCGCCTGACCTCGGTGGCCAGCGCCTCGACTTCTTCGACCGAAACGCCGATCGGCTTCTCGCAGAGCACGTGCTTGCCGGCCGCAAGCGCCTTGAGTGCGGCCGGAACGTGGAACGCATCCGATGTGCCGATGACCACGGCTTCGACCTCCGGGTCGGCGAGCATCTGGTCATAGTCGAGATAAATCTGTTGCGCGTCGTAGAACTGCCCGAAATGCCGGGCCAGCCCTTCATCAACGTCACAGACGGCGCGCAAGACCGTATTGCGCCCCTTCTGCACCGACTCGAAATGCGCAAACTGCGAGATCGGTCCGCACCCCAGAATGCCGACCTTCAACTGCCGTTCGTCCTTCTTCACGCCAACTCTCCGTAGGTTGTGGGTAGCCGCTGCCACTTCTTGATCACCCGAAATGCATCCTGTTTGTTTGCATTCTATACAATCAAAACGCGCGATCAAGCGGGGTTAACGCTTCCAATTTGATAAAAAGAATGCACAATGGCGTCTTTATGGATGCACTTTGGATGCACGAGTTCGCGCGCAGAAATCCGGCGCGAACGGGCACGGAGGCCGGATGGCAAATTCGAGGACGCTTCGCCGCGCGGTTGAAGAAACCGAAGCGGGGACCAAGTCGGCGCGCTTGCGCCAGGTGATGCCCGAGATCGAGCAGCGGCTCGCGGCCGGCGCTCGCATTTCCGATGTCGTGGAAACGCTGAATCGCAACGGCCTGCCGATCACGATTGCGACGCTCAAGAGCTACCTGTATCGGTTTCGCAAGGCGGCGCGCAGTGCCGAATCCGTAACGGGCGACACCCATGATCGGTTCGCTCGTTATGAGGAGGCGGACGACGAAGCCTACGGGTCCGATCTTTCTGCAATAGAGAGTGCGGGGCAGACAGCGGGTTCGGCTGGCGTGGCGAGTTTGACGGGTACAGCAGGCGCGATCGGTGGCACAGGCGGCACGGGTGCGAGTACGACGGTATTGCTGCGCCATATCAACACGGCCAAGTGCCTGCGTCTGCTCAGGCGCGGCGCGTCGTACAGCCGGGCCGATCTTGCACGCGAGTTAGGCCTGACTCGCGCGACGATCGGGCATGCGGTTCGGGAACTGATTCAGTCCGGCCTCGTTGTCGAGACCTCTGACCGGCTTGAAGGCGGACGGCCGGGTCGCCCGGGCTCGGGCGTGCGACTGAACGCAAGCGGCGCGTATGCCATCGGCATTGAAATCGGCACGGCGTCGATGACCGCGGTGCTCGTCGACCTGGGTATGCGTGTCATTCGACGGATCACACAGCCTGCCGAATATGGCGAGAACGATGTCGAACGCGCGATCGGGCAGCTGGCGCACTTACCGAGCCGCCTGCTCGCCGCGACCGATATCGATCCTGCGCGTGTCCACGGTGTCGGCGTGTCGGTGCCTGGCCTCGTCGATCACAGTGGCGGCGTCGTTGTCGCACCGTTTCTCGGCTGGTATGACGTGCCGCTCAAGCAGATCCTGTCCGAACGCGCCGAGACACGATGGCCGGTCACCGTCTGCAATGATGCGGTGGCTTTCGCACACGCGGAACGCACCGTGTCGAGCGAGCGAGATGCTCACAACATGCTGCTCATGCTGCTCGCCGAAGGCCTCGGTGGAGCGATCGTCCAGCGCGGACAGATCTTCGAAGGCGCGCACGGATTCGCCGGCGAGCTTGGCCATATGGTCATGGGCCGGTCGCCCGGTGCGATTGCCACGGAAAACTTTGAAGCCCTCGGTGGTTATCATCGCTTTCGTCCGTTCTTTCCCGAAGGTCTTGTGCTCGCGGAAGCGTTGCAGTGGCTCGCCGAAAATGCGGACCGTATTGCAACGCCTGCGCTTCAAGCGGCTTTTGACGAATGGGCCGATGTGCTGACGACCGGCATTCTGAATCTGATCTATTTATTCGACCCGGAAAAGATCGTGCTTGGCGGACCGCTGAGCGCGTTGTTTCCGCGTGTGGAGGCGAAAGTCAAAAAATCGCTCGCCGCCAATTTATTGCGCGGATATAAGCCGCCGCCGATCTATGTGACGCGCTTTGGCGCAGACGGCGCATCGATTGGCGCTGCGGCCGTCGTGCGCGATCAACTGTTTTCCTTGCCACGGCTCGAGCATGCGATGGCATGACGCGGGCCGGAGGTGCCTGGGAAATCGAGATTTTCGAACTCATGCGCCGCTCGTTATTTCTTTGCGCGCGTCGCTCGAACTGAACAGCAAACAAATCGACGAACGATGATTGCAGGCTGAATTGGATTCCTACTGTGTATCACCCGCTTTGGCCTTAGCGCGTGTACCCTCCTTTGCGTTCTTTTTCAGATTCTGCTGGTTGTATTCGATCGCCGCACGCACCAGGTTTTTGAGCGCCCGCTCTTTGACTTTATCGCCTTCCAGATAATCGATCGCACGTCGTGCATTGCCTTCGAGGCCGGCGTTGAACAGCTTGTCGGGATCGGCGAGTTGAGCGCCATGGGCGAAGGTCAGCTTGACCTTGCCTTTGTGCGCGTTCGCCACGGCGATCATGCCGTCGCGTGACCAGACCGGGCTTCCCATCCATTTCCACTCTTCAATAATCTCCGGATCGGACGCGAGGATGCATTTGCGAATCGTCGCGAATATCGCGCCGCGCCAGTCTTCGATGCCGGCGATGAGTTCGTCGATCTGTTCTGCTGCAGTCATGGGCGTGGTTCCTCAAAGGCACCCGTGCATTGTGCCGGGGTCGATCTTTTGACGCCACAACGATTCTTCGTCGAGATCGAGTTGGCTCTTGCTTCTGTCGGTCTCTCCGCCGGGCTCACGATTCGGTCAAGCGCCCGATTCTGGCGGCTTCGGATTGACGGTGAACTTGATTCCGGGCGGCCTCACGTATCGGTACAAACTGCCGTTAACCCGTACGTTATGCATGCCTTCGAATCGGGGGCGGCGCGCGCTTGTCAGGCCGCATGCAGCAGGACAACGGACTGCCTGACCGCGCGGTTCGAAATGACATCGATGTCCGATTTGAAGCACATTCGACAGAGGGATGATTTTGAAGAACTTGTCCATTCGGTGGCGCCTGCGCGCTGCCGTCGGCGTACTCGCACTGCTCGTGTTCGTACTGGGTGCCGTATCGCTCCTCGGTATGCACGGGGCCGTCTCGAGCCTCAAGGTGGTGCACGGCGACTCGCTGGTTGGAGTGCGCTTGCTCGGCGACGCCGAAATCCAGATCGGGCGCGCCCGGGCCGTTGTGCTTCGTGCTCCGCTCGCCACGTCACCGGACGTCGCGGCTGAGGACCTCAAAAAAGGACTCCAATATTGGGCCGCCTCCGACGAGGCATGGGATCGGTATCGGCAGATGCACGCCGACGACCAGGAACGTCAGCTTGCCGATACGGCATCGACGAAGCGCACCGCGCTCAAAGACGCTTTTGTGGCGTTCTCCAACGTCGTGCGCGATACGAAGACGGCCGAGTACTATGATGCGGCGACACGCGTCGGCAAGGCCTATACGCAGTTCGTCAACGCCAACGACGCGCTCAAGAGCCTGATCGACTCACGCGGCAACGCCGCCTATGAAGCCGCGGAAACCGACTATCAGCGGATGACAGCACTGACCTGCGTGCTGATCGCATTTGCATTGGGCATGGCCCTGCTGACCGCGAGAAGTCTCACGAACGCGATCAACACGCCTGTCACGCAGGCGCTCGATCACTTCAAGGAAATGGCGACTGGCGATCTGAGACGCGAAGTCGAGACGGATTCGACCAATGAACTCGGTCAACTGCTCCGCTCGCTCGGCGACACCAAATCTCAGCTTCAGCAGACCGTCGCGGCGGTTCGCACGAGCGGTGAAGCCATCACCTCCGCAGCAACGCAGATTGCAGCGGGCAATCAGGACTTGTCGGCGCGGACCGAGCGGCAAGCTGCATCGCTCGAGCAGACGGCCGCAAGCATGGAGGAACTCACGTCAACAGTCCGCCAGAACTCCGAGAACGCGCGTCAGGCCAACGACCTCGCATCCGTCGCACGAGACGACGCGGGCGCGGGCGACGAAGCCGTGTCACGCATGGTTGCGACGATGAGCGAGATCGAACAAAGCTCAGTCAAGATGGCCGACATCGTGTCTGTGATCGATTCGATTGCATTTCAGACCAATATCCTTGCACTCAATGCGGCGGTCGAAGCGGCCCGCGCAGGCGAACAAGGTCGGGGCTTCGCAGTGGTTGCGACGGAAGTCCGCACGCTCGCGCAACGCTCGTCAACCGCTGCGAAAGACATCAAGAAACTCATCGAAGCATCCGTCGCGCGCATCCGGACCGGCAATGAAATCGCTGTTGATGCGGGTGCCAAAATGAAGGGCATCTCGACGAGCATTGCGCGCGTCAGCGCGATCATGAGCGAAATCAACACCGCATCCGCTGAACAAACGACCGGCATCGATCAAGTCGCCCTCGCCGTCTCTGAAATGGACGAAGTGACACAACAAAACGCCGCCCTCGTCGAACAAGCCGCAGCGGCAGCACAGGCGCTCGCGGAACATGCGCAAGTGCTGCACAGTGCGGTGGCCGCCTTTAAGGTGCATTGAACAACGTACATCGCCTCCCGGCGGCTCAGTGAGCGATGCAATCCGTTCGCGAGGTGGTCAGTGCTTGGCCGAGCGCTCAAAGTTATCGGTCGTCGGATCGCGGTCGGTCAACAGAGCGCCGCGGTCGCGTGCTGGGTGGTGATCTAACGTGCGATGCCGGAACCGGGGCATCACGATCTCGATCGCCGGCGCTAAAGGGCCCGACCTCCGCTCTACTTGTCGTTTCAGGTGCAACGCAATGCGCTTCGCTAATTCGACCCCACAACTCAGTAAGGTGGCCATACACTTCCTCCGGCGAGAATGCCGGCGGCACACTTCGCCGCGGATTTCTGTGCGCTATCCAGTCACGATATCGTTTGATTTCCTTGATTCGAGCTATCTGATGAGTATCGATTTCCCCCTTGAATAAATCGAGGATATCGCCGACTCGCCAGAACTCGGCCTCACATTCAACTTTGTCCACCAGATTCCGCGCGTAGCTTTCTGGACGGCCGTTAGATAGCCACTTCACGGTCGACCGTACATATTCGATAAGATCGCGCTCGAAAACCGCCCAGAGCGCAACAACGGTCAACTCCTCAGTTTGTTTCAGCGCCTCGTCTAAAACCTCCTCAGGGCTGCGCCCTTTGACGCCGTCAATCGAATCCGACGAGTCGGCGGAACGTTCCGTAGCGAGTGTGGCACTCGCCACGCAGAAACAATCTTGAGCGACCTCAAATGCTTCGTATACGGGCGCGAGCTGGCTATTCGATTTCATAGCGAGCTCCGTCCGACAACAATTCAAAGAATAGAGCTTCGGTGACGGGCTTAAGCTTGAGTGCCCGGTTTTCAAGCCAGTACCAGCCGTCCCCATTGACGCCTCGCCTTACCTTTCGCTCATACGATCCGTCCAGGATAAGAGGCTCGCGCTTGCCGTCTACGATAGGCCGAGGGTCCGTTTGAAAGCTAAGACGATGATTTACGATACTCACCTTTATACAGATCTGGCCTGCGCCTGTTAGCGTAAGTGCTCCCGTCGGCAAAACCTCACCAAGCTTCTTTCCAGTCAAGGTCGCAATGCGCAGGGCCGGCACAACGTAGTCGGGCATCGCCAGTTCGCCTTTCCCGATCAAGAACTCCGTCAGCACCAGCGGCCTCGTGCTGCACCACTCGCGAACTTGCGCAAGAAACGCATCTACGCGCTTGAGGTAGAGTTCCAGCCGTTGTTCCTTGTCTTCCTTCGTCAGCTCATCCCACATTTGACTTCCTCAATCGTGTGAATATCGTCGGGTCCAGACGAATTCATAGACGTACGTCGTCGCTCAAATGGCGAGACGTAGAAACGAATTCGCGTGGAATTTCTCGTACGCCCTTGTATTCGTCACCTCGACGAAGCAGGACGATTTCGCAGGTAGGCTGCGTTGACGCAGATCGATGCCGGACGGGCCGAATCATCGGAGATCGCGATCAGCGTGTGCTGAGGTCTCGTGCGTAGGGAAGTAAGTGTCTGCCTTGAGATAGCGAACGCGCTTGCATATATCGCTCACATCAAGGCATCACATCGACGGCGACGGATATCAAAGCCCCGCCACCCTCATATCGATAGCGGAAATGATCGTTTCCGTTGCGTGACTGCGCTGTGTAGTCTCGAATCCGGACGTGGCTCAGTCGCAGGGATTCTTATGATCGAAGTTCGCTCGCAGGCGCTTTCTTACAAGGGGTATCACGTGGCCGTCGAAGCGCGACCCGTGTTCAACGGGCTGTTCGCGGCCAGTCTGACGCTCGACCCGACCGATGCACCGGGCCAGGACCCGGTGCATTTCGATGCGGTCGACTATTTCTTCGAGCCCGATCACGCGCTCGCTTACGGCGCACGATGGGGCCGTATGTGGATCGACGCGCGCGCCTGATCAGGCAGGCGGCGCAACCACCACGACCTCGACCGAACCGGGCACGATCGTCGGATGCGGATTCGGCTTCTGAGTCGTCGCCTTCGGTGCAGGACCGAACCTGGCCGACACCAGATACACGCGATGATGGGTCTCGTCGAGCGCCATGGTCTTCGCGCCCGATCGAGTCCTGACGTTCTGCGAGACCGAGAAATGATCCGGATCATCCTCGTGAATCACCGTCAACGTGCTGCTATCGCCGTTGGAACTCAGCGCCACCTTGAGCACCGGATCGAATGCCGCAGCATCAGGATGGTCACCGATCGGCAGCTGTGCGACGACATGCCCCGTCGTTGCATCGACCACGGCCATCCGTTGATTCGAGCACGTCGCAAACAAGCGCTTGCTGTCGGCATCGATCGCAAGCCCTGAGGGCTCTTCGCACGGCGCCAGCGTCCAGTGCGCCATCACAGTCGAATGCTTCGCATCAATTTCAACGATCTCGTTCTTGTCCTCGATGTTCACGAACACATGCCCGTCGCGATCGGCGGCGATCGTTTCGGGTTTGCCACCGACATCGATCGTCGCTTCAATATGCCGGCTAACCGGATCCACAACGCTGACACTGTGAGCATGGCCGTTGCTCACCCAGATACGGTCCGAATCCGGGACATACAAGATGCCGTCGGGATCAGCGCCGCCTGCCTGAATCGTGTCGACCGTCTTCAACGTATCGAGATCGACGACAGCAATCGTGTTGCCGCGGCCGTTCGTCACGAAGCCCAGCTTGTGATTCTGCGCGAACGCGAAGCCATGCACGCCGGACATGTTTGCGATCTGTCCGACCCGATGCCCGGATTCGGTATCGACGACCTGCACGTAGGTATCGCGACTGACGAACAGATGGTGACGCACCGCATCGAAACCCACGTAGTCCCAACGCTCGGTACCGGGCAACTGGAAATGGGCTTCGACAGCAAACGTGGAAGCATGTGAATCAGCGGCTTGGGCCATCGCTGTGGCACCCAGCCAGATGCAGCTCGCCAGAGCGAGCGACTTGCGAATAGTCATAAATGTGTTCAAAGAAGTTTCACTCGGCGCGATCGTCGAGATCGAACGTCACCCAGATTTGCTCTGACAATGCCTTACCAGCCCATTCCGCCGCAGGCTTCGGAAACGCAGCATCGTGAACCGCTGCCACCGCAGCGCGATCCAGCAGGCCGACCCCGCTCGATACGACGACGCTGATATCGGACGCTACACCGTCCTGATACCGGAAGGCTACGCGCGTGCGGCCCGACATGCCGGCCATCCGCGCCGACTCAGGATAGTGCAACGCAGCCTGAATCGCGGCGCGCAGCGCGCCTTCGAAGCTCTTGTCGGGCCCGGCCGACTGCGCAGCCTTGGGAGGCGTGGCTGGCTGTGCCGGCGCAGGTGGTGCAGCCGGAGCGACAGGTTGCGCCACCGCGGACGGTGTGACAGCGGGCGTTTGCGGTGCGGCCACCACGGGGGGCACTGGCACGGGCGGTGGTACCTGACGCTTCGGCGGCGTATGCACGACCGGATGAGCGACAGCTTCGTGCTTCACAGGCGGAGGCGCAGCAGGTTTCGGCACGTCTGGCGCGGGTGCGGGCTTGGGCGGCGCAGCGAGCGACAACGTCACCACCGTCGGCGGACGCGCGACATGCGAATGGACCCTGTCCTGCAGCACGCGACAGGCTCCGGCGATCAGCAGCGCTTCGATCACGAGTGCGAGCGCGACGGCCGGATAGATCCGGTTCCGCTCGCGTCGTGTCTCGCTCAACGTCTCGTGCATCGTCATCGGGAACAGTTCGGTAGCCATGTCACTGAGGTGCGGCAGCTTGTGTGCCGGATTGCGGGGCAGGTTGCGCGCCGGGCTGTGCGACAGGCGTCGCAGTCGGCTGTGCAGCCAGCGCGACTTGCGACACGCCCGCCGTGCGGCACGCGTCCATCACGGCGACGAGCCGTTGAATATGCGCCTGCGCCGCTCCGGCCACGGTCACCACGGTGTGACCCGGATCGGGTCGCGCCGCGAGCATCGCCGTCAACGCTTCAGGCGTCATCGACTTCCCGTCGACCGACACACCCCCGTCGTCCGCAATCGACACCGTCACATTCGGCGGCACGAGCGATTGCGCACTACTGCTCGACGGCAATTGCGTACGCAGCCCGGCATTCGGAATCATGTGCAGCGTGATCATGATGAAAAACACCAGCAGGAAAAACATGATGTCGATCATCGGGATGATCTCGATGCGGGCCTTACGCACCTCCAGATACTTCATGCTGACGCTCCGTGCGTTGCGATCGATCCGGCCATCGCGGGCGACACCTCGCGCAGCGTCGCCGCGTGGGCATTCGGAGCGTGCACGATACGGTTCACGAGTGCCACTTTCATGACTTCAAGCTGATGAATCACCACACGCACCCGGTTATGCAGCCCGTTGAAGAACACAAGGCCCACCATCGCGACGAACAGGCCCGATGCCGTCGCGACGAGTGCCTGGGCGACGCCACCGGTGACCTGGGTCGGCGCGTTCGCCGTATTCGACAACACCTGGAACGCGTTGAACATCCCCACAATCGTGCCGAACAGGCCGAGCAACGGCGCCAGCGTCACGATGGTGTCGAGCACCCAGAGAAAGCGATCGACACGCGGCGCTTCGCGCATGATCGTCTCCTCGAGATGCGCACTGAGATCGTCGCGTGACGTGTGCCGCGCGAATCGGGAGGCGGTCCGGATCAGACTCGCGATCGGAGTGCCGCGGAATTCCTCGGCACAGGCCGACAGCGAGGCCGGCGTGATCGATTCGATCCGGTCGATCTGAATCAGGGCAACGTCAACACGGCGCGTAACCCGATACAGATAGTTGAGGCGCTCGATGATCACGGTCAACGCAATCAGCAACATCGCGGCGATCACATAGAGCACGCCCCCCGAGTCGTTGGCGAGACGAAAAACTGCATCGACGGTCATGGATGTGCTCCGCGTTAGAAGTCGGTGGAAAGGGTGCCGATAAAGGCACGACCCGGGATGGTCCAGTAAAGCGGTGTGCTGTCAGCAGCCGTGTAACCCGCGAGCCCGTCGATGCTCGTGCGATTGAACAGGTTGTCGATCTGGAAGCCGAAGCGCGTGTTATGCGTCCACGGCAGCAGATTCTTGATCGTGTACGTCGCCGCAAGGTTCGTCACCGCATAGCCGCCGATCGGCTGCGTATCGCCCGTGTCGCCAAACTGATGGCCCACGAATTTGGTGATGACCGAGCCCGTCAGCGGACCATGGTCGTAGAGCACACCCAGTGCAGCCGTTTCCTGCGGCGCATTCGGCATCCATGTGTCGGTCGTCTTTTGCTTGGCCGAATTGAACGTCAGGTTTCCATACAGGCTGAAGCCATAGCCGACCGACAGCGTCGCTTCAGTTTCAAAGCCCTTGTACGTCGCGCCGCCCGCGTTCTGGAACACCGTGTTCCCAGCGACCGTGCGGCTCGTCACAGCGTTGTGGAAGTTGATGTAATAGAGATCGGCCGATACCGTCAGGCGATCCGTCTTGTACGTCGTGCCGATCTGGTAGTTGTCCGTCTGTTCCGGGTCAGGCTGGCCCGACACGCTCGGGTCGGACACGTAGAACACATTCAGGTTCGGTGCGAGGAAGCCCTGCGCGTACTGGATATAGGCACTCCAGTTCGAATTGATCTGCTCATGCAGCGTGAACGACGGCAGGACCTTGGTCCACGTATGGCCGTAGTCGACCGGCACGCCCGACTTCTGGTCGATCGGCGCATCGATCTGGCGATTGAACGAGACATACTTGACGCCCGGCGTGAAGGTCAGACCGTAGGGCAGCTTCCACTCGTACTGCACATACGGCTCGAACGTCAGGAACGTGTCGTTCATCGTGAAGTTCTGCGACAGGAACGCATAGTTCAACGAGTCGTCGACGTTGAAGTTGTCACGGAAGTTCGACTGGTGCGTGAGCCACCCGCCAAGCTCGAGCGTGCCCGGCCCGAGGTCGCGCTGTGCGCTGATGACATCGCCGAATGCGCGGTAGTTGTTGTTCATCTCCTGCCCCGGCACATTGTTCGCGCCAAGCGGCGTGCCGTTCGGCGTCTCGCCATTCGGATCGAGACCGTTGAAGCCGTTGTGGTAGTACCCGTAGGTGTAGAGCTTGTTGTCGATCTTCCAGCCGGCGATCTGGGTCTGAATGCCCAGGTATTCGAAGTCGGTGTTGATCAGGTCCTTGTTGTAGTTGTAAAAGGACTGGCTCGTCGGGTCGCTGCTCAAACCGAAGTTGGGACCGTACTGCTTGATCTGCGCCGCCGTTGCGCCGAACGGAACGTTCTGGTGCAGATTGTTGTACGTCGCGAACAGGGTGATCAGCGTGTTGTCGCCGATCGGCTTTTCGAGCTTGAAATACGCGTCCTGGCGACGCAGCGACGAGTTCGTCAGGTAGCCGTCGGTGCTCAGCTGGTTATAGCCGACCATCGCACGGGCATCGCCCCACTGCTGCATATTCCCCGTGTTGAATTCCGCACCTGCATCCCACGTGTTGAAGCTGCCATACGAGCCGAGCACCGAGAACGACGGCGTCATCGACGGTTCCTTCGACGTCAGGCCGATCGTGCCGCCGAATGTTGCGAAGCCGATCTGCGATGCGTCGCCGGGACCGCGATCGATCGTGATGTTGCCCAGAAGCTGGTTCGAGAAGAACGACGTCGAGTGGTGCGTGAAGTCATTCGAATCGCCAAACGGGATGCCGTCGAACGTCACGTTGTACTGACCGTCCTGAAAGCCGCGGATCGACAGCGTCTGCGATTCCATCAGCCCCGATCCGTTCGGGTCGATACCGGCGACGCTCGGCGCGATCTGCACGATATCGGTGTAGTTCGACGTCGGTGCAGTGTTCTCTTCGATATAGCGCTGGCTGATCGTCGACTGCGGCTCGCTCGCCTTGAGCGAGCCTTGCGACGGTGCCTGTGCCGGCGCCGTCTCTGCCTTGCTCACGGGTGTCCCGGCCGACGACGACACTGCCGTGCTTTGCACCGAACCCAGATCTCCGCTCGCCTGTGCGAGCGCCGTCTGTGCGCCCGTCGCGCACAGTGAGGCGATAACCAGTTGTGTCAGGGGCTTCTTGCGAAACTGCGTCCGTACCCGTTGCATGATCCAAGCGTCCTTGTTTTAGTGTGCGCCGTGTGGCGTTGTGCGATTCGAACGGATGGTAGAGACGTCGCGTTAATTGCAGGTGATGGGTCCCTTACGAAGTTAAGGAGCGCGACACTTTAAGCCTGGATCCGCAAATTCAGGTTCCCTTAAGCTGACCGGTGGTATTAAAGATTTAACTTTGTAAGCGTCTCGACTTTCGATTTGCATCATGGATCGATACGATTTCGGGTTCCAATGACTCCTCGCACCGTCCCGTGAATTCACGTCGTCCTTACGCTTTCGTTCAGATTGCATGGCTTGTTTCGGCGAGCGTCTTCAGCGGTCTCGCCAACGCTGACACTGCGCACTATCTCGATCCCCATCAAGTCGACCTCGCTGCGCTGCTGGCGCCACCTCCCGCCGCAACATCCGCGCTTCAGCAGGCCGATCTCAAGGACGTGCTCGAGATTCAGCGTTCACGTACACCCGAACAAGTCCAGCGCGCGCAAGGCGACACCGAGAAGTCCGTGTTTCGCTTTGCCGATGTGCTCGGACCTCAGTTCACCGAGGCCAATCTTCCGAAGACTGCGGCGCTCTTCAAGCGCGCGGCGTCGGATGCGGCGATGATTGCAAAGGAAGGCAAGGACCATTTCCATCGCCTGCGTCCTTATCTGGCGAGCAACGAGGTTCATCCCAGCGTTGCACTGGATCCGAAGGACATCGACAACTCCTATCCGAGCGGTCATGCGACGTTCGGTTATATGAGCGCGATCCTGCTGGCGCAAATGGTCCCCGAGCAGAGCGCGGCGCTCTTCGCGCGCGGCCGTGAATACGGCGACAATCGCGTCATCGACGGCGTTCACTATCCGAGCGACGTCGAGGCCGGACGCATCGACGGCACGCTCGTCGCGGCCGCGTTGATGAACAACGCCGAGTTTCAGCAGGCGTTTGCCGATGCCCGGGCGGAAGTGCGTCACGCGTTGAGCTTGCCCTGATCGTCCAACCATTTTGTAAGCGCCGACCACTCACCGGATACATCGCTTTGGAAAGTCAGCTTCCGGCACCCAGCGTCGCGGGCCGCAAACCCCGCATTCTCATTGTTGAAGACGACGACCGGGTCAGGGTCGAAATCGCCGCCGCGCTCGAGGATCACGGGTTTATCGTCGAGTGCACGGCAGATGGACATACGGGCCTGATTCAGGCACTCGGCGAACAGCACGACGCCATCGTGCTCGATCGCATGCTGCCCGATATCGACGGCCTGTCGATCCTTGCGACCTTGCGTAACGTCGGCAAGCAAACGCCCGTGTTGATCCTGAGCGCGCTCTCGGCTGTCGACGAACGCATCCGCGGTCTGCGCGCCGGAGGCGACGACTATGTCGTCAAGCCCGTCGACAGCCTTGAATTGAGCGCACGGCTCAATGCGTTGCTGCGGCGCCGCCTGACCTCGCATACGGCGACAATCTGTGTCGGTGACCTCGTGCTCGATACCGAACAACGCGACGTCAGGCGCGGTGGCGAGGTCATCGATCTCAAGCCGCGCGAATACAGCCTGCTCGAATTTCTCGCACGTCATGCCGGACAGGTCGTGACGCGCGCCATGCTGCTCGAGTCTGTCTGGAATTACCACTTCGATTCGCGTTCCAATGTCATCGACATGCATATCGGCCAGCTGCGCCGCAAGATCAGCTTCAACGGACGCTTGTCCGTCATGATCCAGACCGTTCGGAACGTCGGCTATGTCCTCCATGCCACCGAGTAACGCGAAGCTGTTCCGCATGGGCAGCATCGGATGGCTGCTGGCCGTCTACATCGTCTCATCCGTGCTGCTGTTTGCCATGCTGTACTGGGCCACGCACAGCTATCTTGTCCACGAAGTCGACGAGCGGCTGATCGGCGAAATCGCGGAGTTCAGCCCGATCGGCAAGGCACAGGCCATCGCCGACATTACGGCGCTCAGTCATCGCGATGTTGCCAGCAGCCGGCCGTACGGTGTGTTTGACAATCAATACCGATGGCTCGCGGGCAATATCCGAACATTGCCTCGTGCCGCGGACAAAACGCCCTTCGACTATGTGCAGTCGGTCGACAGCGGCAGGGATGCGGATCCCGGCCACTTCCGGGGCATCATCGTTCCGACGACGAGTGGGTTGCGTATTGTCGTCGGCCACTCGATGGACGAAATTCTCGGGTTCGACCGTACGCTCGTGAAGATGCTGTGCGTCGGGCTGGCTCTGACGATCCTGCTGTCGATCAGTTGCGGTATTGCGCTGACCCGCATGTCCAACCGTCGCATTCGTGCGGTCAGCGCGACGGCACGCGACATCATGTCGGGTCAATTGAATCGCAGACTGTCCGTGCACAACACGCACAACGATCTCGACAGGCTTGCCGAGATCGTCAATCGCATGCTCGATGAAATCGAGCGGCTGGTCGCCGAGGTACGCAGCGTGTGCGCCGGCATTGCACACGATCTGCGTACGCCGATGACACACCTGCGTAGCGGACTCGAGCGTGCCTATCGGCGCGCCGACAACGTCGACGACTATCGTGCCGCGGTCGATGAAGCGATCGCTCAGTCCGACGTCGTGCTCGGCCGCTTTACGGCACTGCTGCGCATTGCCGAGGTGGAAGCAGCGAACCGGCAGGCGCGCTTCGTCGATATTCACCTCGACGAAGTGATTCGTGATGTTGTCGAACTGTACGAACCGGTCGGCGAAGCACGCGGACTATCGGTGCATGTGCAGGCGCCCGTGCCTGTGCGAATGTTCGGCGATATCGATCTGCTGTTTGGTGCCGTCGAGAATCTCCTGGATAACGCCCTCAAATTCACCCCCGAAGGCGGCACCATCACGATCGGCGCACGTATCGAGGACGGCAGCGCCGTGCTCTTCGCGGCAGATTCGGGTCCTGGCATTCGTCCCAGCGAGCGTCAGGCCGTGCTGCGGCCTTTTTACCGAAGTTCTGATCGGCCAAGCAATACGACCTCGGGACATGGCCTTGGTCTGAGTCTCGTCGCGGCGATCGCTCGCGTCCATCACGCCAGCGTCGAAATCCTCGACAACGAGCCCGGGTGCCGGATCGAGCTTCGATTCGCGCACCGCTAATCGCGGCCAGTCATCACGACTGGCCATCGCCAAAGCAAATAATCCAGTATTTAAAATCACTGCGTTTCGAATACGAGGCGCCTGCCGATTCGCAATTAAGATAATTTCCTTACGATTAAAGGCTTGGCGATAAATAGCCAAACGAGGGGCTGACATTGCGAGAATCCCCCTTCAGTTCAGGCACGGAACAAGTCCACACGGTATTGATAAATCGATGTTTTCGTGCACCTGTTGAATACCCTCGCCTGGGCCTTATGTGCACCTTAAAGCGAGCGAATTAAATAGCAAATAAATCTCTCAAGTGGATCGACCCCACGTCGATAAATCAGCTGCCGTCACCCGGCAAATCCATTTGGAGAAATATTCATGTCTATCCAGGCAACAAGCGGTTCGACCGCGAACCTCACTTCATCGGTGACCAGCGCACCGTCGCCGCAGACGGCGTCGACAGCGAAATCCTCGTCAACGACGAAGACCACGTCGGCATCGTCAAGCAGCACGACGACAACGTCGCCGTCCAAAGCACCGGCTTCGACAACGGTGTCAATCAGCGATGCCGCGAAAGCGCTCCTCGCTGAAGCAACCGAAACGTCGGTGCAAACCGCACAGGAAGCCAGCCATGGCGACCGCCAGGCGCAGAACCTGCTGGCCAGGGAGCAAGCCGCGAAAGCGGGCTAAGGCCCGGATCTGAACGCCTCGCCCCATGCTCCATGATGCCGGCGAGGCATTTCACACGTCGCGCTGCACGCATTCTCATCCCCTGCAATAATCGATTCGCCCGCGGTATTTGAAGTGCTGCGGGCTCTCTTTAGTGCGAGAGTCGTTGTTGCAGGTCTGCATGCGACGAAGGCACGCCGGGACACCTGACGGGTGGCTCTGCACCCAGCCGATACCCCATCGGCTGGCACGTCGCATCGACGGCCGATCAACACGCTCCTGCCTCGACATATGGGAGCCGGTTCGATGTCCTACGTTGATGCACTCGAACAGATCGTTCAAACGGTCGTTGTCCCCGCCGTTCACGATACCGATCAAAACGCGCAATTTCCGCGCACCTCCGTCGACGCACTGGGCAAGGCCGGCCTCCTCGGGCTGTTGAGCTCGGCCGATGTCGGCGGCATGGGCCTTGGGCTCGCCGATGCGTGTCGGGTCGTCGAACGCATTGCGCAAGACTGTCCGTCGACCGCGATGATCGTGACGATGCACTACGCGGCCACGGCGCTCATCGAAAAGCATGGCCCATCCGACATCAGGCGCGCGATCGCCGAGGGGCGTCACCTGACGACGCTCGCGTGGTCGGAAACCGGAACACGTAGCCACTTCTGGGCTCCCGTCGGTACCGCACAGGCCGATGGTGCCGAGATCGTGCTCAATGGCAGCAAGAGCATGGTCACCTCGGCGCAGGAGGCCGATTCATACATCTGGTCGTCGCTACCCGCCGCCGCGCAAGGCGCCAGCACCCTCTGGCTTATCGACAGCCGCTTGCCGGGTCTCCATTGCCCGAAGCCTTTCGATGGGCTGGGGCTGCGAGGCAACGCCTCTGCCCCGATTCGCGCGGACAGCGTGCGAATTCCGGCGGGCACGATGCTCGGCGGCGACGGTTCGGGCTTCGACATCATGATTGCCGACGCATTGCCCGTCTTTTCGGCGCTGGTCGCGTCGAGTTCCATCGGCATGATGGACAGCGCGCTGCAACGCGCGACGACGCATATCACCGGCAATCGCTTTGCGGAAAGCGGCAGCTCGCTCGCCGACCTCCCGACAATCCGTGCCTACCTTGCTCGTGCACGTCTGCGCGCCGACCAGGCCCGTACCTTGCGCGACGACACGTTGGCCGCGATGTCCGAAGGACGTGCAGACACCATGTTGCGCGTGCTCGAGGTCAAGGCCGCCGCAGCCGAGGCCGCGCTCGAAGTGACGGATACGGCCATGCGTATCTGCGGAGGTGCGGCATTCCGCAAGGACGTCGGCATCGAGCGCCTGTTTCGCGATGCGCGCGCGGCATCGGTCATGGCGCCGACCTCCGACGTGCTCTACGAGTTCATCGGTCGCGCGCTCTGCGATATGCCGCTCGCGTGACCCGATACGCCGATAGCCCGACTTGTCGACGCACTAACGCATCGACGCCCTGATACATCGACGACCGGACACACGTGTGAGCCACCGAACTGACGACTTGATCGCTTCATAACCCGACAACCCGACGACCGACCCCTGAACCTTATGTCCGCAAACGCACCCCTTATGCTCGGCGCCGTGGCCTACGCGCCCAAAGTCGTGACGATCTGGGAAGGCTTTAAAGCGTGGTTCGCCGAGCGCGGTGTCGCGTTCGACTATCTGCTGTATTCGAACTACGAACGGCAGGTCGAGGCACAGTTTGCGGGGGATATCGCTTTCGCGTGGAACTCCCCGCTTGCCTGGATTCGCGCCGATCGGATCGCGCGAGCCAAGGGTCAGCGCGTATGGCCGCTCGCGATGCGCGACAGCGATATCGATCTGCGCTCGGTGCTGGTCGTCGCGACGACGAGTGCAATCCAGGAGCTTGGCGATCTTCGCGGCAAGACGATCGGCTTCGGCGCGATCGATTCTCCGCAAGCGACGCTGATTCCACTCGACCACTTGCGACATCAGGGCGGTCTCGTCGCGGGACGCGACTACGAGGCGCGACGCTTCGACGTGCTCGGCGGCAAACATGGAGACCACATCGGAGGTGAACGCGATGCCGCGAGCGCGTTGCTGCGCGGCGAAATCGATGCGAGCTGGATGATCGCCGGCAATTACCACGCGTTCGCCAACGAAGGCACGCTGCCCGCCGGCGCCACGCGCATCCTCGCGACAACCGGCGCGTTCGACCATTGCAACATGACCGTGAGCCCCGGCGTGACGGAAGACGAGGCGCAGCGCTTCGGGCAGATCCTGCTCGCGATGGACTGGAACGATGCGCGCGTACGCCCCTTGCTCGAACTGGAAGGTCTCAAGGCGTGGCAACCCGGCCGCTCGAGCGGCTATGCGTTGCTCGACCGCGCGGTCACGGAGGAAGGCTTCTATGACGACGAAGGTCGTATCGCCGAGCCCGCTTATCGATATTGAGGCCGTCGGCTTCGACGCAGGCGCGCACGTCCTGGTGCGGCACGCGCTCGCCGCGCTTGCGCCCGGCGACGCGTTGCGTGTCGTCGGAAGCGCTGCGGGCTGGGATGTGCAGCTCGAAGACTGGTGCCGCCGCCAGGGCCATACGGTCCAATGGGAGACGCGCGACGATACCGGGCGCGTGGGCATCGTCACGCGCAATGCGCACTATGGCCGCTGGCGCGATGCCCTGCGTGCCGGACACAGCGATCCGCATGCGGCCGACGCCGTCGCCGAACGTGCACTATCGGGTTGGGGTCTGGCCGCACGAGGCGCATCCGTCGAAGCGGGTTCACCTGCTTACACCTTCAGACTCAACACCAAGCGAGACCTCTGGGCAGACAACGTCACCGAGCTGTACGCGCAGGCCGTTGCGGCACAGTGGAACCCCGATGAGGCGATCGACTGGAAGGTCCAGTTCGACAATCCGCCACCGGTCGAACTCGCTGTCGTGCAGATCATGACGTACATGATCGAGAACGAGAACGCAGCGCTTGTCATCCCGGCACGCTTTCTCGGGCAGATACATCCGCACTATCGTGAACTGCAAGCCGCGCTGGCAATGCAGATCGCCGACGAAGCGCGCCACGTCGAAGTGTTTACACGCCGAGTCCGATGCAAGGGCCATGAGCCGTTACTGTCGACAGCCGGTGGTCAGGCGTCGCTCAAGAGCCTCGTCGACGAGCCCGATTTTTCCGTCGCCAGTTTTCTGCTGTCTGTGCTTGGAGAGGGCACATTTGTCACGCTGCTTCACTTTCTGCAGGTTCACGGACCGGATCCTTTAACGCGCCAGATCGCGCGCCTCACAGGTCGCGATGAAGCGCGCCATGTTGCGCTTGGCATGTCGCATCTGCTTTACCGGCTCGAGCGCGAACCCGATCTTCGAATTCGGCTCGCTCGCGCGGTGGAGCACCGCCACGAGACACTCGCCGCGACTGCGGGGCTTAACGAAGAAGTGTTCGATGCACTGATACTGATCGCGGCAGGCGAACTGACGCCGACTGGCGTAGCGCGTGGCTATGCTCAGGTGCAGCAGTTGATGTCGGACATGGCCGATGGCCGTTACGCAAGGCTCGTCCGACTCGGCTTCGACCGCACGCAAGCGCGGGAACTGGCGTTGCTGCATACGCGAAACTTCATGTGATGCGCGTCACTCGATCGGCGGTACGGCACCTTCCGACAACGTCCTGATAAGTCGCTCGCGACGCCTTTCAAGGTCTGCACTCTGGCGTTCAATCTCGACCAGATCTCGTCGATGCACATCCGTGATGTGACTGCAGCTTCCCGACAAGCAAGCACTCACTGAGTTCCAGGTTCGAGGCCGGGAACGGCCGATGCTACATGAGCACAACGAAAAGTTTTTCGACGAGGCTCATATGGCAGACGTTCAAGCACGCCGGCGTTCGGCGGCGGCGGATTGGGTGGCTGATCCGGTTAGCGCGCAAATGGCCAGCGCGGTCAGTCCGGTGTCGTGGAGTGCTGTATTCGCGGGCGCGGCAGCAGCCGCTTCATTTGGACTGATCCTGCTCGTGCTCGGCACGGGCCTGGGCCTCGCGACGCTGTCGCCATGGATGTCGGCCGAACACAACGCGCATGTGTTCGGCTTCGCAGCAATCATCTGGATCTGCGTCACGCAAATTCTCACCTGCGGCATCGGCGGCTACATGGCCGGACGTCTTCGCGGGCGGTGGTTTGCCATCCATAGCGACGAGACGCACTTTCGCGATACAGCGCACGGTTTCCTGGTCTGGGCGATCTCGACACTGGTGACGGCCGGGCTGTTAGCCGGTGCGGCGAGCGGGTTTCTCCGCGAGAGCACGCAAGCCGCAGCGAGCGCCGCCAGTGCAGCGGCGCCGGTCGTCGCGTCACTTGATCCAGGACGCGGCAACGCCTATGCGGCCGAAAACACCTGGCCTGTGGGTTATCTCATCGACGGACTGTTCCGTTTGCCGGCCGATGCCGCATCGCAGCCGGCGGCACCCGGGTTTGCGATGTCGGAGAAAGCCGAGGTTGCTCGCATCTTCCTCAACAGCCTCGGCGCGGGAGCCGCGCTCTCGAATGAAGATGCAACCTATGTGAGCCAACTCGTCGCGCGGCGAACGGGCGTCAGTGTCGAAACAGCGCGCGCACGCGTCGACACGACGTACACCCGGCTTCAGCAAAAGACGCAGCAAATCAAGGATGCTGCCGCTCAGAAGGCGCGCGACGTCGCCGAGGAAGCCCGCAAGGCCACTGTTCATGCCTCGCTATGGCTTTTCGTGTCCATGCTGATGGGTGCTTTTTCTGCGAGCCTCGCAGCGACATGGGGCGGCCGCGAGCGCGATGCTTAGGCTGCGGTCGTGTGCGCTCTGACAGCCACCCTTAATACGTCACACAAGATAACGCTCGACGCGGCGCACGTTCAGTAACGAATCGCCGCGACGATCCAAGACCTCTCTTCGACAAGGAGCTATCCATGCGTTCGATCCTGCTTTATATGCTCGGTGTGCCGATCCCGATCATTATCCTGATCGCTTTGCTATCGCATTGACGAAGTGCCGGGCCCCTCTTGCGCCGCATCTTTCGAGGTATTCAGCAGATCGAGCCGGATGAGGCTCTCTGCAGTCGCAACAATCGCATCCTCGCGACTGCGTGGCGTCCATCCGAGCAGACGTCTGGCTTTGTCGCCCGATGAATTCATATTCACGCTGAGCAGCGGCACCAGACCTCGCATTGCCGGGTTCTTTCGCGCGATCCAGCGAATCACCCAGTTCGGCAGAACGCGTGTGGACACCTTATGAGCCGCGGTGCCTATACGTTCGCGCAGCAAACGCGCGACATCGACCATCCACATGCTCTCACCCGTCGTTGCGAGAAAGCGCTCTCCCTTGGCGGCCGAATGCGTCATCGCCTTCACGTGCAGGTCGGCAACGTCACGTACATCGACAAAGCATGAATTGATCTTCGGGCAACCCGGTTGCCCATCCATCATTTGCTTGATCAGCCTGATCGAGTGCGAGTAGTCGGCACCGAGCACGGGCCCCATCACGGCGACCGGATTGATCGCGCAGAGCTCGAGGCCACGCCCCTCCCTTGCGACGAACTCCCACGCTGCCCGTTCAGACAGCGTCTTCGACCGTTGATACGGCGCGACATTGCCGGTCAGGTCACTCCAGTCACTCTCGTTGAATGGCCTGCCGAGCGATCGATGTCCGGCTCCCACCGCGCCGAACGCAGATGTCAGAACGACGCGCTTGACGCCGGCCTCCCTCGCCGCACGCAACACCCGCAGATTGCCGTCCACCGCCGGCCGAATCCAGTCCTCCTCGCGCACCTGGTCGCCCGACGGTGTCGGCGATGCGCCATGCAGGACGTAGGTGCATCCGGCAGTCGCCTCCGCCCAGCCGCGGTCATCCTGAAGATCTGCCACGACGAACGACAGGCGATCGCCGGGTACGGCTCCGCCCTCTTTCAGGTTCGCGCGCACTTCGGCTTCACGCGCGAGCGAACGAACCGTCGTCCTCACGTTATAACCGCTCTTCAAAAGCGCGAGGATGCAGTGCTGCGCGATAAATCCCGTGCCGCCTGTTACGAGTACCCAAGTGTCATTCATGCGTGTGGTCCGGTTGCGCACGAGCGAGAGCGTCGGGAAGGCAGCCGCACCCCCGATCGCGCGCGATGTCATCGCTGTCTCTCACGGCGTGTTTCAAAGAGCCACGAGATTAAGGTCGATCCACCGGACTTTGAATACTTGAAAGTACGATTTATTTGCGTGATAGTACGGATATGCGCACCGACCCCTTCTCCGACATTCTTAAATTCACGCGCGCCGAGTCGCTCGTGACGGGTGGCTTCACGGCGGGCGGCTCATGGGCCATTCGATTTCCCGCGCCTACCTCGATCAAGTTCTTTGCTGTCGTGAAGGGCGGTTGCTGGGTAAAGATCGAAGGTGAATCCGAGCCGATTCGTTTCGATACCGGCGACGTCGGGCTTCTCGCTGCGCGGCGGGCGTTTGTGCTGTCCAGTGACCCGGACCTCACGCCGGTCGACGCGATGTCGCTGTTTTCAGGCGCAGGAAAGTCGACCACGCAGATCGGCGACGGTCGCGACTTTGCGCATATCGGCGGCCACGTATTGCTCGATCCGACAAGCGGCCGGCTGCTCGCCGACGTGCTGCCGCCGTGGATCCACGTGCAGGCAGCGTCCCGGCAGGCGACAGCGTTCCGCTCGCTACTCGATCAACTCATCGAAGAACGCGCGAGCGACTTGCCCGGCACACAGCTCGCGACGGCACAACTCGCGCAGCTTCTCTTCATTCAGATCCTGCGTGCGCATCTGAAAACAGCCGAGCACATGCCATCCGGATGGCTACGCGCGATGGGCGATCCACGGATCGGACCGGCGCTTCGCCTCATGCACGGCGACCCCGCCCGCGCATGGCATCTCGAAGAACTCGCGAAAGCGTGCGCGATGTCGCGAACGACGTTCGCTTTTCACTTCAAGGCCGTTGCAGGCATTGCGCCACTCAGCTATCTCGCTGAATGGCGCATGCGCCTTGCCGAACGCGCACTGAAAGACGAATCCACATCGGTGTCCGTCATCGCGCGTTCACTCGGCTACACATCGGAGAGTGCATTCAGCAACGCATTCAAGCGCGCAACCGGCCATTCGCCGAGGGCGTACCGAACCGTTGTGCGAGACACGGAACCCGACGTTGCCGGGATCGAAGCCTAGGTCGTCGGCCGGTCGATACGACCGTACGTCGGCTTGCCGTTGCGCTCGAGTCGATGAAACGTCGCGCCCTTGGTGCTTGTGATCGACTCGACCTGCTTGAGCGCAGCCGGCATCGTGCCGCTGCCGAACAAGCGCTTTCCGGAGCCGAGCAGGACCGGAAAGATGATGATGCGGTACTCGTCGACGAGGTCATGCTCGAGTAGCGTTTGCATCGCATCGCTGCTGCCCCACGTGTGCAGGGTTCGGCCGGGTTGCTCTCTGAGCTTGCGAAGCTCCGCGACGACATCACCCTTGATCAGCCTCGAGTTGTTCCAGCTCACCTGTTCAAGGCTGCGCGACATCACATACTTCGGACGCGAATTCAGCGTTGTCGCGATGGGATTGTCGGGGTCGGTGATCTTGGGCCAATAGTTCGAAAAGATGTCGTAGGTCTTGCGGCCCAGCAGAAAGCCGTCGGCGTCCGCCATGCCTTCGACGATCACCTTTCCCATGACCTCGTCGGTATAGGGCCCCTGCCAGCCTCCATGCAGGAAGCCACCTTCTTCATCCTCATCCGGGCCGCCGGGAGCCTGCATGACGCCGTCGAGCGTCAGAAATGCATTAACGATGATTTTGGGCATTGTGTTGTCCTCCGCCATGACGACGAACCACATCGGGAAAAATCGACACGCCGCGTTAAAGCAAACCGCTCCGGGGATCGGATCCGATCCGACGGCTTTGACCGTGCTGCCTTCCCCGCCGAGCTGGATCGGGCCGTACTTCAGTTTTCCAAAGACAAGCTTCGATGAATAGCGAGGCGCCTGCCTGATTTCACCGCTTCGACGTCTGCTCAAGCAAATCAAAAGCCTCGTCGATATAACGCGTCAGCGGATGCGCGGCCTCTTCTTGCCGCCAGTGCTCCTTGGCGATTCGCAGCGCGCCGATGGCCAGCATGGCGTCCATACGTAAAGCGCTTCGCCGAGCGGGGTCGGGCCACATCTCATACATCGCCTCGGCGAGCACGTCCTCCATCTGTACCAGCAACGCTTCCTTACGCAGCCGAAGCGTCTCGATCGATCGCAGAATCCGGTCCGCGAGGATGGATTCTTTGGTCTCGTACATCGATGCGAGCGTGACAAACGTCTTTCGCGCCGCGGCGATCGGCGATAGCTCAGGCGACTGCTTCAGGAAAGTGGGCCGGAGTGCTTGAGGAAACTTGCCGCTCTCATGCGCCAGAAGGACGTCTTCCTTCGACTTCAGATAGTAGAAAAACGTACGGCGCGAGATGCCCGAAGCGGCGGTGATCGCGTCGAGCGTCGTCGCTTCGTAGCCGTTCTCGATGAAGAGCTTCAGGCCCGCATCGGCGATGCGATCAAGCGTCACCTGGCGCTTGCGGTCGCGCAGGTCGTTTGGAGTGTGTTCGATTTCAACCATGTCGCAAGTCTGACGGTCGGCACGCTTCTTGACAAATTTACACTGAGTGCGATAGTTTGCACTCAGTGTAAATTTACATCAGGAGGTGCTGCCATGTCGTCAAAGGTCTGGTTTATCACGGGTGCATCACGGGGATTGGGTCGCGTCTGGGCGGAAGCCGCGCTCGGGCGCGGCGACAAGGTTGCGGCGACAGCGCGGGGCGTGACAGCGCTCAATGATCTCGTTGAAACATATGGCGATGCGGTGCTGGCGTTACCGCTCGACGTGACGGATCGCACGGCCGTATTCGACGCCGTCGATCACGCGCATCGACACTTCAACGGTCTCGATGTCGTCCTATGCAACGCGGGCTACGGCTATATGGGGGCGATCGAAGAGCTGGAGCACGATCAAGTCAGGGCCAACTTCGATACCAACGTCTTCGGCACGCTCTCGGTCATTCAGGCCGCGCTGCCCATCCTGCGCCAACGGGGCGGCGGCCATATCCTGACGGTGTCGAGCATCGGCGGCATCATTGGCTTTCCGACCGGGGGCAGTTACACCGCCAGCAAATTCGCCATCGAAGCGATGTCGGAAGCACTCTCGGGCGAAGTCGCGCCGTTTGGTATCAAAGTCACCATCATCGAACCGGGGCATTTCGCGACCGAGTTTCGCTTGTCGGTGGAATCCCCGCCAGCGATTGCAGCCTATGATCCGATACGTCAGGCGATCCGGTCGTCGTTCAAACCCGAAGATTTCGGCGATCCCGCCGCGACCGCTGCCGCGATCTTCGAAGCCGTCGATGCCACGGAGCCACCGCTTCGCCTCGTACTCGGCGCTTCGACCATTCCGAAGTTCCGCGCCGTCTATGCAGCACGGCTGAGTAACTGGGCGGAGTGGGAGACCGTTTCAAACGCCGCCCACGGTCAGAGGCTTTAAGCCAAGGGTGCGTTGAAGCTGCCATCTGCGCACATGACGACGCGCTAAGCCATCCGAGCGCGACAGCCTGAAAAACTAAAACCGGGCACGCCTGATCGCTCAGGCGCCCGACACGGAGAAGCCGAACATGAGACTACTGTTGTTGGGTGCTACAGGGCTCGCAGGAAGCCGAACGTTAGCGCTTGCGCTGTCCAGTGACGCCGTTTCGGCAGTGATTGCACCGACGAGAACGCCGCTCACACCGCACCCGAAACTGGTCAATCCTGTCGAGTCCCGTCTCGTTGACCTATTACCCGCTGTAGCGGCGTCGTACGAGCTCGATGCAGTGATATGCGCACTCGGAACAACGCAGGCCATTGCCGGCACGAAAGAAGCCTTCCTGCATGTCGACTACGAACTGCCCGTTGCATTCGGCAAGGCGGCGCACGCGGCGGGCGTAGAGACCTATGCCATCGTGACTGCCATGGGGTCGTCAGCAAACTCCCGCTTCTTCTACCCCAGAACGAAAGGCGAAGTCGAACGAGACATCAGGGCCATCGGATTTCAATCCCTGACGATTTGCCGGCCCAGTTTGATTGGCGGCGAGAGAAAAGAGACCCGGCGAGCAGAGGGCGCGGCACTGAAGCTCGCGCGGCTGCTGACGCCGATATTGCCGAAAAAATATCGCATCAATCCGGCGAGCTCGATCGCCCATGCGCTGCTTAACGCAGCCCTCGCTTCAAAGCCGGGCTGTCATTGGATCGGTTCGGAAGCCATGAACTAGGGTTCGGGAGGATCGCTGCGCTCCGGATGGACACCGCGACAAAAACCAGAGAAGAACAAGAAAAGCGCTGCAGCGCACGGCTGCCAGCAAAAGAAGCGCATCGGCAAAAACCCGCCACCGTCCAGCAAATGTCCACTGCTGCTATGCTCCGGCAGCGAAAAATTGACTCCTTTGGCGCTAAAGTCGATCCGATCGCGGTCGATATGACGTACATGGAAAATGTTTGTCCGACGCCATTCGCGCACGACATCTTCACAATCTCGGCCCTTTGACGGCCAGATTCGTCACTCTCAGGATAGCCAAGCATGCTGGTGGGTAGCTACGACTCCTCGTTAGTCGTCTTTTCATTTCTTGTCGCCGTGCTGGCCTCATATACAGCACTGGATCTGACTGGCCGGATTGCCACGGCCTCAGGTCGAGCGGTTCACTGGTGGCTCGTCGGCGGCGCAGGCGCCATGGGTACGGGCATCTGGTCGATGCACTTTATCGGCATGCTCGCGTTCAGCCTTCCGATTCCGCTTGGATACGATCCGCTGATTACGGGGCTGTCGCTGCTGATCGCCATCGCGCTTTCAGCGTTCGCGCTATGGACCGTCTGCCAGAAGACCTTGCCCTGGGACCGCCTTGTACTAGGCGCCCTCGTAATGGGCGCCGGCGTTGCCTGCATGCACTACTCGGGCATGGCGGCGATGCGGATGACCCCGGGCATTACTTACGACCCCGCCTTGTTCGGCGCGTCGGTGCTGATCGCCGTCATCGCGTCGGGCGCGGCGCTGTGGATCGCGTTCCAGTTGCGCCGCGACGGCGAACACACGCGCAAGCTCCGCATGGGCGCCGCCGTCGTGATGGGCGCCGCCATCGTCGGCATGCACTACACGGGCATGTTCGCCGCACAGTTTCCTGCAGGCAGCTTCTGCGGTGCGGCGCTCCATGGCGTCAGCAACGTATGGCTCGCGTTCGTGATCATCGTCGCGACGATCGCGGTACTGTCGATTGCACTGATCGTCTCGATCCTCGATCTGCGATTTGAATCGCGTACCTCCGTGCTTGCCGTCTCGCTCGCGCAAGCCAATCAGGAACTCACGCATCTCGCCCTGCACGACAACCTGACCAAGCTGCCGAACCGTGTACTCCTCGAGGATCGGCTGAGTCAGGCCATCAAGACGATCGACCGCGAGGGCGGCACGTTCGCTTTGATGTTTATCGATCTCGATGGCTTCAAGGCTGTGAACGATGCCTACGGGCACCGCATCGGCGACCTCTTGCTCGTTGACGTCGCTCAACGTATCCGGGGTTCCGTGCGCGGTCAGGACACGGTGGCGCGCGTCGGAGGCGACGAGTTCGTGTTGATCGCTCAGATACGCAGCCCTTCCGATGCTGCGGGCCTTGCCGAACAGATGCTTCACGAAATCGAAAAGCCCGTTCAGGTCGGCGGCCACGATGTGCGGGTATCGGCCAGCATCGGGATTTCCGTGTACCCGGGCGATGGTGCGAATGAGCATGAGCTGCTGTCGAATGCCGACGCCGCGATGTACTACGCCAAAGCTTCGGGGCGCAACACGTTCTGCTATTTCGAAACCTCGATGCATCAGAACGTGCACAACCAGTTGCAGCTCCAGCAGGATCTGCGCAAGGCACTGGTACGCAGAGAGTTCGTGCTGCACTACCAACCCAAATTCCGCGCGCCCGATGGTCCCGTGCTCGGTGCTGAAGCCTTGTTGCGCTGGCAGCATCCGTCGCGAGGCCTCGTCCCGCCCAACGACTTCATTCCGCTGGCCGAGAAGACTGGCCTGATCGTTCCGATCGGAGAATGGGTGCTCAACGAAGCGTGCCGCCAGATGAAGAAATGGCTCGACGAAGGTCATGCCGACTGGACCGTGGCGGTCAATCTGTCGCCGGCACAGTTCGCGCACAGCGGACTCGTCGACACGGTGGGCACCACGCTGATGCGGCACGATCTGAAGCCGCACCATCTGACGCTGGAAATTACGGAATCGACCGCCATGCGCGACGTCGAGACCAGCCTGGCCACACTGGGCGAACTCAGCGCGATGGGCGTCAACATCTCGATCGACGACTTCGGCACGGGTTACTCGAGCTTGCTCTACCTGAAGCGTCTGCCCGCGACGGAGTTGAAGATCGATCGTGGCTTCGTCAGCGAACTCGCGCACGATTCGGAAGATGCCGCAATTGTTTCGGCCATTGTCGGGCTTGGCCAGACGCTCAATCTGAAGATCGTCGCAGAGGGTGTAGAAACGCAGGAGCAGCAAGAATTCCTGACGGCGCTTGGTTGCGATTCGCTGCAGGGCTTCCTGCTCGGGAAACCGGTAAGCGCCGAGCGATTTGTCTCGATGGCGGGTGCTGCGGAATCTGAGAAGGCCCGTACTGCTGGAGACGTAACTCAATCGTCGTGAACGAAGCGCCGTGTCGGATGACGGATGAACACGACAGGGCTCCGGATCGACACGTTCGAACGGTCATCCGTCGTCCCGTAGCGACTCGGCACTTGAAACAGGGGGCACTTGCGTCATCCGCAAGTGCCCCCTTTTCTTATTTGCCTTCGCGCCTCACGCTACGTGATGCACCGCCTGTAGTCCGTACACCGGCGTCGGAATACCCTCCTGTCGCGCCTTGATCTGCAAAGACAAGTACTGCGAGTAGTGCCGCGACTGGTGTAGATTGCCGCCATGGAACCACAACGCGTCCTGCTGCGTCGGCTTCCACATATTGCGTTGCTCGCCTTCCCACGGCCCCGGGTCTTTCGTTGTCGCTGACCCCAGTCCCCAGACCTTGCCGACCTTGTCCGCCACTTCGCGCGAGATCAGGTCGGCCGCCCAGCCGTTCATCGATCCGTATCCGGTTGCATAGACAACGAGATCCGCGGGCAACTCGGTGCCGTCCGAGAGCAAGACCGAATTCGCCTTGAGCTCCGCCACATCGACGTTGCTCTTCAGCTTGATCTTGCCGTCCGCCACGAGATCCGAGGCACCCACATCGATGTAGTAACCCGAGCCACGCCGCAGATACTTCATAAACAGGCCGGATTCATCGTCACCGAAATCGAGCATGAAGCCCGCACGTTCGAGCCGCTTGTAGAACTCCGCATCGCGCTCCCGGATCTTGTTGTAAATCGGGATCTGGAACTCGTGAAGGATCTTGTACGGCAGCGACGCAAAGATCATGTCGGCCTTCCACGTCGTCATGCCGGATGCGACGGCGCGCTCGGAATAGAGATCGCCAAGCCCGAGATCCATCAGCGAGTCCGACTTCACGATATGGGTGGACGAACGTTGAACCATCGTCACGTCGACGCCCGCTTCCCACAGGGCCGCGCAGATGTCATGCGACGAGTTGTTCGCGCCGATCACGACGACCTTTTTACCGCGATACGCATCGGGTCCGGGATGCTGCGACGAATGGTGTTGCTCGCCCTTAAAGACGTCCATGCCCTTGAACTTGGGGATGTTCGGCTTGCCGGACATCCCGGTGGCGAGCACAAGCTGCTTGGGACGCAGCGTGATGGTCTCTCCTCCGCGCTCAACCTCAACGATCCATTCACCCGCCGCTTCGTCATAGCGAGCCGATTTGCACAGCGTGGAGCCCCAGTAGTTCAGCTCCATGACCTTCGTGTACATCTCGAGCCAGTCGCCGATCTTGTCCTTCGGCGAGAACACCGGCCAGTTATCCGGAAACGGCAAATACGGCAGATGGTCGTACCAGACCGGGTCGTGCAGGCACAGCGTCTTATAACGTTTGCGCCACGCGTCACCGGGCTTGTCGTTTTTGTCGATGATGACGGTCGGAACATTCAGTTGCCGCAGCCTGGCCCCAAGCGCAATGCCACCCTGTCCGCCGCCAACGATCAGGCAATACGGTTGCTCGCTCAGACCCAGCGATTCGCTTTCCTGCTCGCGACGCTCCTTCCAGCTCGTACGGTCCGTGCGCGCACCATGCTCGGCACCCATCGGACGTCTGAGATTCTTCGGCTCCTCATGACCTTTAAGCTCGCTCATCACGGTGAGCAGTGTCCAGATACGCCCGTTCTTCAAACGGATAAAGCCGTTGCCACGCGCGACTCGGGTTTCGAACGTGATCCAGGCCTGCGCGATGCCATCTGCTTCAGTTTCGGGCTCACCCGGCGCCAGGCGGAAGTTCGATGGCCCGACGGCTTTGAGTTGCGATTCGAGCATCGACGTGATCTGGTCACGGCCCTCCATGGTCTTGATGTTCCAGGTGAAGCTCACCAGATCGCGCCAATAGCAGTCCGGCTGAAACTGTTCGACGATGCCGGGGATGTCGCCACTGGCAAGCGCGGTGTTCAAACGTTCGAGAACGCCGCTGACAAGATTGAGGGAATTACCTTCAGGCATGGTTGCTCCTCCATGAACTTGGATGACGCGTTGATAGGTCATAAGTCGACTGAACACGGGTCTGTGCCCGCTGGGAAATCGAACTGCACATCGCAAACCGAACTGCATTTCGCAAACCGAACTGCGCACCGCATTGCAAACGTGTCGATAATCAGCGCCGGTGCGGCGGCACGATGTTGTGCTTGGCGATGCGTCGATAGAGCGTCGCGCGCGAGACACCCAGAAGTCGAGCCGCCTCTTCGGGGTGCCACTTCGCTTCGGTCATCGCGTCGACAATGCGATCGCGCTCGATCGCATCGACTTCAGGCAGTGGAGCTTGTGGCTTGACGGCCGCAGGCTGAGGCGCGGGCGCGCGACGAACCGTTCGCAAGTTGGGCTGACGGACCCGCGCAAAAAGAGGCGCACCGCTGCCCGCGAGCCGCAGCGCGATCAGATCCCGGCCCGGGCGAGCATCAAGAAGCCGTTCGGCACGCGTGTCGAACAGAGTCGACACCTCGCATGGCATGCGCTCGAGTCCGGGTATGCACTCCATTGCACGACGATTCGCGGCCACTGCGCGACCGCGTTCGTCGAACGCGATCAGGATCTCGGGCTGCGCCTCGACGTAATGGCGATTGCGGTGCGCGAGCAGCACCCATCGATGCGTGGTCGCGTTAAGAAAATAGCTGTCCTCGATGAGCACCGCACTCTGCCGCACGATGTGATTGACGATGCGCTGGCTCTCGCGCTCGTCGGGCGAACGCACCGCAGAGGCATCCAGCACCCCGATCAGTTCACCCGCCAGGCCGAATATCGGCGACGCGCTGCAGGTGAGCGCCGTGAATGCCGCGCGAAAATGGTCGGTCTTGTGAACCGTGATCGGTTCCTGGTCGAGCAGGACCGACGCCACGCCGCACGTACCCTCCTCGCGCTCCGACCAGCACGAACCCATATACAGACCGGCGCGTCGAAACACATGGCGTCGATCAGGGTCGACCCGATAGTCGATCGTGACGCCCGCGGCGTCCGTCAGCATCACGCAGTAGTCGGCTTCGCGTACCGTCTCGTGCAGACGCGACAGACATTGGCCGGATGCCAGCAGTACGGATTCCTCACGATGACGCACATCACGCAATTCGGTGCCGGTGAGAATCCGGGGCCCGGCTGTGGCGCCGGGGTCGAGATGATAGTCCTCGAGAGAACGCCGGTACGACGACACAAGACGTTCCGATGCGTCACCGCCCGGCCGGGGCGCACGGCCCTCGATGGCGTTGCGCACCCGCTCCAGATGCCTTGCCTGTGGAACGTACGGCATGACGAGTCTCCCGTGGACCGGTTATGACGCACTCAAAACAGCCCTGGCGCGACACACCGACACTTCGTTGATGCATGCGTTGTATCACGCGCAATCGTCAAGATCACACTGCAGTGCACCATCGACGGGATTGAGACTTTTGTCTCAGGGGGTTTGGGCGGACTCGTATCGGCCCTATCTATTGCCGTTCACCCGGCTTCGGCTTCAGGTCAGTGTCTTTTCAAACCAGTGATGGGCATAGGGTTCGGCGTTAAAAGCGGGTACTTCAATGTATCCGGATTGCCGATACAGTCGGATCGCCTCCGATAGCGCCCGATTCGTTTCGAGGCGAATCACGTGAACGCCGGCCTGTCGCGCGTGTTTTTCCGCTTCTTCGATGAGCCGTCGGCCAAGACCCAGGCCGCGAGCAGACTGATCGACCCACATGCGCTTCAGTTCAGCGGGAGACGCGTTGTGAAACTTCAGTGCAACACAGCCGATGGGTTTCGCGTGAAGCCTCGCGATGATCAGCGCCCCTTCCGGTGCGGAGAGTTCGCTGGCATCCGCCGACAAGCTCAGTGACGGATTGAATCCCGAGTCAAACCTTGCGTTCAATTCCGCGAAGTATTGCTGGAAGCACCATTGCGCGTCTTCACTAGCGGGGTCTTCGATCGCGAAACGCACCATGGAGGCCCGCAGCAAGCGTTCAACGTCGGACATCGCTGCGAGCCCTCCTGATTACGAGGCCGTTTCGACGACGAACATCCGCGCTTCCTGCGCTTCGTGACGCTCAGCCTTGATCGGTGCGTACTGTTCAGAATGGTAGAAAGCGAGCGCTTGCGCAAGCGTCGGAAACTCGAACACGCCCGCCAACGGCAGCGGTGTGTCGTCTCCCTCCAGAATCTGCGCGACAGGACCGAAGTGCAGGATTTTTCCACCTGCCTCGATGAGTGCCGCCTGAAAGCGCGGCGCGAGCGCAGCTTGCTTGGCGGAGTCGATCACGCGTAGGTTGACATGTACGTAGGCCGGCATTGTTTCTCCATTGGATGAGTCATTCAGTCACGAAGTCCCTGACCGCGTGCGCTCCGAAGGCCTTAGGCGAACGCCCTACGACTCGCCTGAAGGCGTTGCTGAACGCACTGTCGGAAGGGTACCCCAGTGAACGACAGCGCGCGGACGCGGTTCCACTACCAAAGCGCGAGGATCTCGCTAATGCACGACGCCTACGATGCATCACCGGCACGCATGGCGCACCGGTTGATCCATAAGGACGGCGGCAGAATCCCGCTGTGCGGCGCGCTTAGGATTCGACGACGGAGGTCTGCCGTTTTCCCCGATCGGAGAAGTGCGGCTCGAGGTCGACACACTCCGCCACGAAATTCATCACGGCCTTGATCGCCGGGGTACGGCGCAAGTCAGGATAGGTCACAAGCCAAAGCGGTGTTTCTGGCGGCGCCGACCGCTCATCGAGCCTGACCAACGCAGTATCGCCATCTCCGATCATCGTTGGCAGAAGCGCCACGCCGACGCCGTTGCGCGCCGCCGCTTGCTGGCCGATCACGTCGCCCGTTTCAAATATGATCGGACGACCGTCGAGATAGGTACGCAACCACCTCTGATGAGTCACGTGATCCAGCGACAGGTCGTAAGCGATGAATTCCCATTCCTTCTGTGGTCGAGTCGCGTAGTCACGGTGCGCATAAAGTCCAAACCGGATCGCGCCGATGCGCCGCGCGACCAAGCTGTCCTGCTGCGGCCTGACCATCCGGATCGCAACATCCGCAACACCTCGCTCCATAGGCGCAATTCCCGCTGAACCGTCCATCACGATCTTCACAGTCGGATTAGCCTCACGGAATGCGCGCATGTGCGGTGCAATGCAATGACTGCCGAGCGTTGGCGGCACACTGATCCGTACCGTTCCCGACAATGAGGACGCGGCGCGCAACGCATAGGCCTCGATCGCTTGCGCGCCATCGACGACGGATTCGGCCAGTGCTGCGACCGCTTTGCCATCGTCAGTGAGACGAACGCGACGCGGCATGCGATAGACGAGTTTCAACCCGAGCGCCGACTCCAGCGATGCCACCCGCCGGCCGATCGTCGCATGCTCGACTCCCAGCGCGGCCGCTGCACCCGAAAGTGTCTCCACGCGCGCAAGCACGCAGAAATAGCGTAAATCCTGCCAGTCGAACATAGCGATTTCCAAACAGACTCTGTGAGCAAAGCGGGAATTCCCCGCGGTGCGCGATCAGTCTAATCTCGTTCGTCAAAGGGCGTCTGAGACGACGCCTTCAGACTTGGGAGATTTGACATGTTTTACGAACTGACGACGCTGTCGTCGCATATTCTTAAGTTGCCTGAGGTTCTCGGAAATCTCGAGGCGTGGCTCGATCAACCGGCGACAGTCGGACAGAAGCTTGGAGTCTGGACCTCGGAGAATGCACGGCTCGGGAGCGTGCGCATTCTGCGGGGCTTCTCGGACGAAGAAGCATTGACGCGGGAACGATATCGCGAGTTGCACCATCCCGATCCGTTCGGGGCCGCCGGCAGCCACTGCACGTTCGAGAGCGAGAGCTACGCAGCCTTTCCGTTCCTTCCCGCCGTCGAACCCGGAGCCTTTGGCAAGTACTATGAGTTTCGCACTTACTGGCTAAAGCCAGGCGGACTGACACCGACCATAGAAGCGTGGGAAGCGGCGATGCCCGAGCGCTCGAAACTTTCTCCGTTGACAGTCAATATGTATGCGCTCGACGGCGCGCCCCGCATCACCCACATCTGGCCTTGGAACAGCCTCGACGAACGCATTGCGATTCGCGCGCAGTCGTACGCGGAAGGAATATGGCCTCCAAAGGGCGGCCCCGAACATTTTCATGAAGCTGCGTCTACGATCTGGATTCCGGCCGCCGACTCGCCCCTGCGTTGATTTACCGTTGGCAAATTGCGTTTGAGCGCAGCGTCGCGGGTGCTGCATCGATACGTGTGGCGAGCTCATTCACAGCCGTCTCCCGCTCATTGCGCGGTATATCGATCAACCGATGAACTTCATCAGCGCCTGCGAAAGCGCAAGCGGCTGTTCCTCGGGAATGAAATGTCCGCTGTGTGCAATCGTCGCCCCCGTCACGTCGTCGGCGAACGCGCGCAGCGGGCTAGCCATATCGGCAACCGAACCCTGATCGGCACTCACGCCGAGCACGGGCATCGCGAGCCTGGCGCGTTCGATCAAGGCGCGATTCTGTTGAGCTGAACGCCCTGCGGCACGATAGAAGGCGAGGCCCGCACGCAGTCCACCGTCCTTGACGAACACGCGCTCGTACTCATCGATGTCCGCTTCGGAAAACGCTTCAGGATTGGCTGCCTTGCGCCGCAGGAACCAGTCGAGATAAGCGCGCTCCTTGCCGCCGATCAGCATTTCAGGCAGATCGGCAACCATATGAAACGGGAAGTGCCATGTCCGCCAGGCTTTGTCGACCGTGACCGGCAGCGCGTCGGGCAGCGTAACGCCCGGAATGCCGGCGTCGAGCAACGCGAGACTTTTGACGGTATTGGAGAACAGCGCAGCCAACGGAAATGCGACCCATGCGCCAACATCGTGCGCAACGAGATGAAACCGGTCGACCTTGATTTGCTCTAGCAGATGACTGACCACGGTCGCGACGGTCTGCGTATCGTAGCCGTCCAAAGGCCGGTCTGAGTCGCCTTGCCCGGGAAGATCTGGCACGACGATCCGGTAGCGCTCGCCGAGAACTGGCATCACCTTGCGCCATGCGTAGCCACTTTGCGGATAGCCCGCGAGCAACACAACAGATTCGCCGTCCGTACGGCCGCCTTCGACGTAGTGAAGCCGGATGCCGTCGACGGTCGCGAAGCGATGTTCGAAGCCCTTGAGGTTTGCATCCTCACGTGAGTAAGCGCCGAGATCAAAGCGCATCGATGTCGAAGTCTTTTCCGGCGTTGTAAACGTAGGCATAAGCGTGGCTCCAAAAGATCACATTGGAAATATCAATTTCCTAATTGGACAAAAAAAATCAATCGAGCAACCGCATGGCTTCGTCGACGGACGATTCCATGTCAGCTCGGCTCTGGCCGAGCTTTCCGATCACGCGAAAACCCTCAGCCATCGCAAACAAACAGCGAGCCGTGGTCTCGACATTGAGTTCGGCACGAACCGAGCCGTCGGTCTGTGCTTGTTTGAGCAGAGTCCGTAGCAACGTTTCGACTCGTTGCATCGATTTCTTCACGGTGCCGGCTATATCCTCGTCCAAGGTGCTCAGCGTGAGCGCGCTGCTAATCACAAGGCATCCTCGTTTGCCTTCGGCACCATGCGACACATCGGCATAGAAGCTCAGCACTGTCCGCACCTTGTCCCGCCCGCTCGTCTTCGACGCGAGTTGCGTATCGAGCCCCGTCACGCGTTGTGCGATGTAGCGATCGAGCGCCGCGACGAAGATCCCGCGCTTGTCGGCAAACGCCTTGTAGAGACTGCCAGCCGTCAATCCGGTTTCAGTCGACAGGTCGCCAATCGACGTCGCGTGAAAACCGCGTTCACGGAACACCCGAACAAAGCCGTCGAGCGCGTTGTCCATATCGAACTCGCGCGGGCGGCCCACGCCGGGCGAAACTTTCAGAGGAGCGCTTTTCGTAGCCATGGGCGGATTATAGGAAATTTAAATTTCCAAATCAACGCCCGACTGTCTTCTTCCTTCATGCGAGCTTCCGCTTTATATTCAGCTCTCCCCGTGCAAGCGACCTACTGAAGCGCTCAAGGAGTCTGAATGCCGAATCCGAACTACGCTGCCTACGCGGCCGCCGACCCGTACTTCAATCTGGTTCGAGGGGCGCTGGGCGACCTCGTCGATGGCGAGCACTTCTTCGACATCGTCGCCGATGACGTCATCTATGAGGTGCTCTACGACCTGGGATGGCCTCGCGTCATCGAAGGGCGAACCGATCTTATGGCTGGGTTCAGGGGCTATGTCGACAACATCACACTTCACGCTGCCGACAGGTTAATTACCCACAAAACGGAAAACGGCTGCGTCATTGAATATGAGGTCCACGGAACCATCCTTGCGACGGGCGCGGACTATAACAATCGGTTCTGCTCGATCATCAAGATTGAAAACCGGAAGATTGCGCACTGGAGAGACTATATGGACTCCCTTGCGGCCTGGAAAGCGCTGACCGGAAGGCAAAGCGCGTAGATAGGGTTATCCGTTTGCCGGCGCCAATCGAAGATCTTTCTGGCCCGCTACGCGAACCGCAGCCGTACACCGTGTTGATTGGTGTCAAGGACCGCACGACCTTGCGCTTTCAACGCATTGAACTTCGCGAGTAGCTTGTCCAGCGGCTCACTCGCCCGCCGGGCTAACATTTGCCGTGCGGTCGGAGACACCGTCGGTGAGTTGATATTGATGGAATCAATGAAATTCGCGTAGAGCGGGTTGTCCGGTGCGCTTCCCTCAAACGACCAGGCCAGCTGGTTAGTCTGTTGTTGCGCGACAAGGTTGTAGAACCAATAAGCGCAAGCATTCTTCCCGACGCCTTCGTCTCTTGCGCAGAAATGACAGGCGTCTGCCCACTGGCTGGTTGGGTCGAGTTTGAAGCTCAGGTGGAAGTCGTATTTGTAGCCGTAAAGCTGTGCCAGGTTGAATACTCGCATCGTGCCCGAGTAGTTACTTGTTAAGCCAAGCGCGCCACGCGCGACCTCTTTAAGAAGTGCCTCCTGAATCTTTATCGATGGCCTGACTATTTTCGTGGTCGAAAAAGTGCCGAATATGGTTGTCGTCGGCGTGGGCATTTTGTTTCTCCAACGGTCGAATGGGTGATGCCTCCAGAACACCCACGTGCGTCGATCTATTCCGGCAGATCGCACCTGTCGTTTGAATGCGATGTAGCAATACGCGTTGCACACACGAGTCTGTCGAGACACCACGTAACGTTCGCGTCAGAAATCAGACGAAGACCTTCCAAGCTTTGCGACCGCGGAGAGGCAAGATGCGCAAACGAAAACGGCCGGATTGCACCACGCAATCCGACCGTCTCTCATTTGGTGATCTCAGCAGATCAATGCTTGTGATGCACCTTCTCCAATCCATCCGCACGGTGCACCGCGTGTTGACCGCTCTTTTCGCTTTCGACCTCGTAGTGAGGGTCATCCTTCGACGCATTGACATGCATACCGTCCAGATCGCCCTCCAGGTCGGTATCTCTGACGATTCTGCGGACGACCGTCCCTGTCGTCATGCCTTGCGGGGTGTTCCACGTGACGCGATCGCCTGTTTTGAGTCGATGGGACATGATGAAGCGCTCCAGTAGTTGGATACCTATCGAGGGCGCATTCTTTGTTCCCGAAGCGGTCGCGGCCGTCAGCAGGTGCCCCTTTCTACTCGTCTCTATGGGCCTTGCCGGTCGCGTCGAACGCCACCAGCGCTGCTACGGGGCCAGGACCGAACTGAATGGACGGGAAATTCCTGCACGGGCAGCGCGAGTGAAATCCACACGAGCACGTCGCGAGAGCGAGAAGAAACTCGGTCGTATTGAAGAAAATCACCCACTCGTCGGGTAAAAAATCACAACAACCGACCGATGCAGTAAGAATGACTGAACGCACCGTCCCGATGATCCTTTTGCGTCCTTCGGATGCCGATTTTCTTCAATACAGCCCTTTTAAGTACTGAGATAGTCGATGAGCACCATCCACATGACTTACTCAGATCACTACGAGGCTCAATATGCTCAAGAATCATCTGCTCGCCGCATGCTGCGCAGCGACGCTCGCGCTCACGGTCAATACGTCTTTCGCACAGTCGAACGACGGAAAGATGGAGATGGACAGCACGACGGCAGTCGAGCAACCCTTGACGATCAAGCAAGAAAAGAAGGCGCAACGCGCAGCCAATCATGCGCTGGCCAAGCGTGTGCGCGTCGCGCTCGACAAGACCAAGGGTCTTGATTCGTCGGACATCACGGTCCTGGCTAAAGGCGGCGTAGTCAGCCTTGAAGGCACCGTTCCCGACGACAAGCAAATCCCGCTCGCCGAATCGACCACGAAATCGGTCAGCGGCGTCGACTCGGTCACGAACTACGTGCGTCTCGCGATCAAGAACTAAGCGCGGCACTGAAGTATTCAGACGTTGCACTCCAACGCGTGCGGCCGGTGACGGCCGCACGCGTTTTGCTTTTCCTCCACGTCCCGCTGTTCATCCACCCAGGCACTTCCCAGTCGGAACACAACGCCCAGTCATCGGCAACGGGCGCTTGGTCAGGCGCTACGTCGTCGCGCTGAACGCGCCGGAGCACGCACTGAAGCTGCTTGCACGGTCGAATCCGACACAAGCAGATCCACTAACGCCTGCACACGCGCGGGACGCCCACGTGCGCTCGACATCACCAGGCTCACGGGCAACGGCGCGGGTCTGCATGGACGCAAGACTTCAACGAGCGCACCACTTTCCAGATAGTGGCGCGCCATGAACATCGGCACCTGCGCCAGTCCGACGCCGAGCAGCACCGCTTCCACAAGCGCTTCGCCATGACTGATGCGAAAGCGCGTCGAAGGCGCGAGCGAAGTCGCCTTGCCGCCCTCCAGGAATTCAAGCGGGCGATCACGTCCTGTCGTCGGCAAACGAAACGCCACCAGAACATGGTGCTGCAGGTCCGCTACGCGACGGATCCGCGCGTGCGATGCGAGGTAGCTCGGTGTCGCGCAGAGCACGAGATCCTGCAAGTCGAACTGCCGGGCAATCATGTTCGAATCGCGCAGCGTGCCGAATCGCACGACGACGTCGAGTTGCTCCGAGACCATGTTGACCTGTTCGTCGGACAACCGTAAATCGATGTCGAGCTCAGGGTAACGACGCTGCATATCGGCCAACATCGGCAGCATGACCCGCGTGCCATAGCCGATCGGTGCACCGATGCGCAAGGTGCCAGAGGGTTCCTCTTCGTCGCTGATGCTACGTAAATCCAGCGCGTCGATTTCAGCGAGCAGTTTCGAGCACTTTGCATGGAGCCGCTGTCCCTCGGCGGTCAGCTTGACTGAACGCGTCGTACGGCTGAAGAGCCGAATGCCGAGATCCTCTTCGAGCCGAGCGACGCTATTGGAGACCGACGAAGGCGCCAGACTCAGTTCGCGAGCGGCCTGCGTAAAGCTCCCGTGCCTTGCGACCGCGGTGAAGTTGACGAACTGACTCAGGTTCTTCATTCGAGAGATTCCCTACATTCAGACACAAGTGAATGAGTTCGCTAGCGATTAATCGCTGCCACGTTACGGTTTAGATTGCATGCCACTACGACACAATCGGAAGGAACAGCCATGTTCGTCAAGACAACCCAGCCTACTGAATACGATTTCGGCGGCTCGCGCACGCGCATGCTGATCTCAGGCGCGCAATCGGGCGGCGCCTATTGCATGCTCGAGATCTTCTCACCAGCAGGCCGAGCCACACCTCGACACCGGCATCAGAACGAAGACGAAACGATTCACATGATCGACGGCGTACTCGGTGTCGAAATCGAAGGCACGCTTCACACATTGGTCGCCGGCGACACCGTGCTGCTTAAGCGAGGCACCGCACATCAGCTGATCAATCGCGGCGACAGCACCGCCCACTATCTGGTGGTCTGCACGCCCGGCGGTTTCGATGGATTCGTCGAAGCAGTCTCCGACACCATGACGCAGCCGATCGAGCCTGAGCCGCCAACACAGGCGGCGAAGCAGCGAATGATCGAAGCGGCACCACGCTTCGGATTGACGCTGCTGCCGCCTGCTGCGGTAGTTGCAGAGTAAACCGTTGCGGGGATCTCTTCAGGGCTCGATATGCGCCCTCGGGTTGACGCTCCCGTGCCCGCTCGCATAGCATCCCGTTAGCGGTGCAGGCCGCTTCCGGGTCCGCGGACAGGGTTGAACCCACCTGCTGTAGCGAATCAGAGCGCCTTCCATCCTTTGTGCTGGCAGTGTTGCGGACCTTCGGCCATTCAATGCACGAGGATCCGCATGAAACAGCTGCCTGCCCAAGCCCATCTCGATCACCTGAAGAAACAAGCGAAAGAGCTACTCCGGCTTTATCGCTCCGGCGACGTGACGTCGATCGCACGCTTCGCCCAACATCTCCCCGCAGCCGCGAATCGTACCCATTACGAAATCCAGGCGCTCGCGCTGCGCTTGCACGATGCGCAGTCCTGCATCGCACGTGAATATGGCTTTGCTTCCTGGGCGGACCTCAGCGCCTATGTCGACGCCAACGCATTGGCGCAGCGCGAACGACACACCTTAGTTCAACGCTGGCTCGGGCTGGTCTATGGCGCGGATGTCACCGGCACCTACGCCACCTCCCGGCCACGCGTTGCGATGACGCTGTTGCTTGAGCATCCGGACATGGTCGAATCCGACCCCTACGCCGCGTGCGCCGCAGGTCATTGGAAAACGATCGCTCGCGCGATGGCTGACGATCACAACTGGATCCATCGCGCCGGCGGGCCGCTGAAGTTGCCACCGCTCGTGGCGGTGACTCACTCGAGTCTCATGCAGGTACCCGAGATCGCGCAGCGACTTCGTCAATGTGCCCGTGCACTCCTTGACGCAGGCGCCGATCCGAACCAGCACATCGGAAATCGCCTTCCTCCCGCCTCGTTGTCAACGCCTGACGAGTCAGAGCCGCTGTCGGCACTCTACGGAGCGGCAGGCGTGGTTCGCGATCCGGCTCTCACCGAGATGCTGCTCGATGCAGGTGCGAATCCCAATGACGGCGAATCGCTCTATCACTCGCTTGAAAACGTCGACTGCACGCGCCTGCTCTTGCTGCGAGGCGCCCGTGTCACCGGAAGCAACGCATTGTGGCGTGCCCTCGATATGCCGGATGCCGCGGCACTCGAACTGTTGCTCGCTCACGGCGGAAATGCCAATGAGTCCGCCCCCGATGGCCTGAAGGTCTGGGGAACGCCGCTATTGCGTGCGATCGCGCTACGCAGATCGCCACGCCATATCGCAGCGCTACTCGCGGCCGGAGCGAATGCACAGGCCAGGACCGAAGCGGGCGTAAGCGCTTATCGGCTCGCCGCGCAGGTGGGTCTCATGGACGTCGCAGCATTGTTGCGCGACGCGGGAGCCAGTGAGCCGCTCACAGCGGAAGAGGACTTTGTTTCAGCATGCGCACGCGGCGACATGACTCAGGCGCGCGACATTCAGATGCAACGTCCCGATCTGCCCGGATCGCTATCGCAAGATCAGCTTCGCTTACTACCCGATGCCGCCGCGTGGGGATCGAGTGCCGCAGTCAGGACCATGGTCGAACTCGGCTGGCCTCTCGACGCACGTGGTGGGGATTGGCAAGCAACCGCCCTCAATCACGCGGTCTTTCGCGGCGACGTCGAGCTGACAACATTCTTGCTAGCCCACGGAGCAAGCTGGCGCGACACACACGGCTATGGCTCCGATGTGCTCGGCACCTTGGGATGGGCCTCCGAGAACGAGCCGGCAGTCGAAGGTCACGCCGACTGGGTGGGTTGCGCCCGCGTGCTGATGCAACACGGTGTGCCACGTGCAGAGCATGATCCCGAGCGCGACGATCGGGTGTTAATCGATGGTCGACACATGGTCTTCTCGGAGGACGTGAGCGAGGTACTGCTCGGTAGAAGTTCTGAATAAAGCAGGTTGCCTGGCGCGAATATTCCCTAAACGAGATTGTCGCCGCCGGGCCCAGCCTGCGTGCATATTTAGCTGCTTACGCAGTCATTCGCTAAGCATCTAAAAGAAAGCCGCTTGGCCAGGCCATTCACTTTTGCAATGGAATTGAACGTGATCGTCAGGTGTTGTTCCGATCAGTACAGTTCAAAGGATGCGAAAGTGAGCGACATCGCCTATTGCCTCGCGGCCGTCATCGGCCTGTGTGTTTTTATTTTTATCCTCTTTGCCTGCTGGCCTTTCGATCTGCGCCATCTGGCCCTCGGCAGTTGCGCAGGGTACCTGACTGCCGAGGCTTACCTCGTGCTGATGGGCGACGCTTTATATGAGAGCCTCGATGACGATCCGCAGTCCGAATCTGAGCAGGAAGTCATTCCGGACGGCGACACGTACGCACATGCGGAGAGCAACGTCGTACAGCTCAATCCCGCAGTCAGCGCGACATCCACGCAAGCTGACGACGATATCCGCAGGCGAATCGAATTCCTCAAGCGTCAAGGCTACTGGGTGCCGCTCGTAGGACACGATAGTCCCTCGCAGGCAACCTTATCCGACCCGGACTATCGAGCACAGGTCGACTCGCGCTCAAGTCGCGGGGACGCTCAGGAATGAAGCGAACAGGCGCTGATTGCCACCCATTTGATGGGGCTTATCGGATCCGTACAGGCGCAACATTCCCGGCGCGCGCAAGCTCCACAAACGACGTCAAATAGTCGATCGGCGCGTCGGCCTCACGCGTACCCAGGAAAATCTGCTTGGCGATGCCTTCACGCCCAAGCTTGACGCTGACCACGGGCAAGTGATCCGCATATTCGTCAGCGAGCCAACGCGGAAGCGCCGCGACACCGCGGTCACTCGCGACCATCTGCAACATGATGTCCGTCGTCTCGATCATCTTGTGACGGCGAGGCGCCACATTGGCGGGCCCGAGAAACTGGTTGTAGATATCGAGTCGACCCGTCTCGACCGGATACGTAATCAGCGTTTCGTCCGTGAGCTCTTCAGGCTTGATGTATTTCGCATTGGCAAGCCGATGCCGTTCGGACACCACGAGCACCTGCTCATAGTCAAAGACAGGCTCGAACCGAAGGCCGGGTCGCTTGAGCGGATCAGGCGTCACCAGGACATCGATGTCGTATCCGAACAGTGCGCCGATCCCGCCGAACTGGAAGTTTTGCTTAACGTCGATATCGACATCGGGCCACTCGGACAGATAGGGCGAGACGATCTTGAGCAGCCACTGATAACACGGGTGACATTCCATGCCGATGCGCAACGTGCCTCGTTCGCCCGCAGCGTATTGCTTCATCCGCGTCTCCGCGTGCTCGAACTGCGGCAGCAGCCGGTTCGCAAGCGACAGCAAATATCGCCCGGCCTGCGTGAGCCGCAGGCTCCGACCTTCGCGGTCCCAGACGGCCGTGCCCAATTGCTGCTCCATCTTTTTGACCGTGTGACTCAGCGCGGATTGCGTCACGTGTAGCACGTCGGCTGCGGCGGTCAACGAGCCCTGCTGCTCGACTTCCCGGATGATCAGAAGGTGAATGCGCTCAAGCATGGCGACTCGTCCACATGATGAAATCTAATGGTTAGATGAAGTAACGCCATTTTATTTCATTGGGCGATCATCGCCTGGTGCGCAGGCACGTCGAGCAGTCTGATCAGGAATTCAACATCAGGCCGACGGGTTCAAGCTCAGCGACGTCTCGTTCGAGCGCTGCGTCCGGCGGCGCTTGATCGCATACATCGACGCGTCCGCCATGCGGAGCAAGGCATCGATATTGGCTTCGTCGCCGGTGACGCGCGTAATGCCCACGCTCACCCCCACATGCATCGAGGCGCCGGTGCTTGACCAGAAAGGGTCCTCGATCAGTCGCGTAACGACTTTCTCCAGCTCATCGGGCCCAGCGTAGTCGCTGAAATCATCGATGACGACGAACTCGTCGCCGCCCATCCGGGCGATCAGACCTTCAGTGCTCACAATCGAGCGCAATCGATTGGCCACTTGCGTCAGCAAGGTGTCGCCCGCCTCGTGTCCATGTACATCGTTGACGACCTTGAAGCCATCGAGGTCGAGGTACATCAGCGTCATGCCAGGCTGAATGCGACTGCCACTGCCCGACATCGCGGCATGGAAAAGCCCGGCGCGATTGAGCACGCCCGTCAGCATGTCGTGGCGAGCGCGATGGCTGTTCTCGCGCTCGGCGATCATCGTCGCGATCAACAACGAATTCAAACGCCGCGCAGCGACGCTCATGGCGAACAGATAGAACGGAATCTGAAGAAGGGTCAGGAGCAGCACTTTTTGCTCCGACACCAGTGCGCCAAGGCAGCAAGGTCCCAGCGAAAGGAAAATCATCACGGCTACCAGCCGAGGCGCAGCAAAGTTTCTGAAACAGATACCGCCGACCATCGCAGCCGCTGAGAGAAACGACAGTGTCGTTGCAACCCAGTCTCCGCTGAGCGCGCAGACAAACGCGCCGTAGCCGACGGTGGCTCCCCAGAGCGGTGCCAGCCACAGATACAGATCCGTCGGCGTGGCTTTACCCTCTTGCGCGTTCTTGCGCGCTATGACGAGCACGCCAAACCGGATCAGACAAACGGCGATCTCCGCCGCCAGCCAGAATTGGAACCAGGCGGTCGGATGCCGAAGCTCGAGCACCCACGCGACGGCAACGGTGTTGAACACCCCGCCAAAGAAAATGGGCAGCGTGCCGAAGAGCGTACCGACAAGCGACACACGGATTTCGTGAGGCGTTTCCTTGCCCGGTTCGGCCAGCCAACTCGCTACTCGCCCCCGCGGTAGCGTGAAAACTTGATCACCGCTCTGCAATTGATACCCCATATCGATAATCGCAGGCCTGTGACTTCGCTTTATTGGACGCCTGCCATGCTTGAAATTCATTCACTTCACAGGAAGCAATCGTACACGACGCGGGGCGGGGGACCCTAATTCGTCTGAAATTAGCGTTTCTCTGTTGTACACAGCCACCGAAGCTGAATTTGAATACGGGTCGATACTCGACACGATCCTGTGTAACAACGACTCGAAAGACTGTTCTTCGCCTGACGTTGAACGCACCGAAACGACGATGCATCCCGTCACCCATACAGGTTCGACGACATACTGCCCAACCCGCCGGCACACTGGAAATTAAAGTGACTCGGTTCCCGGCAGCGGGGCACGATGCGTCGGAGTCGTCGGCGCGGCCACCGCATCATCCGGCGCCGGCGAGTGGTCGGGCGTCAGTACATGATCTTGTTGCAATCGATCATTGATCGCCGCGGCCATCTCTTGCGCGTTCTTATCCATACCGTCGGTCATCGAATCAAGGACGTTCTGATGAATGGGTGCTTCGACCGTCGTGCGATAAAAGAGGTGTTCTGTTACGCGAGTGCCGTGTTTCAAAGGATCGTTGGGATCCGGAATCGGTATCGCATGTACATCGGCGACCGTCAATCGCCAGATCGCGTTCGCTTCGCCTCGGTTGTTTGTATGCACGCGAACGGCCGTGACCGTCATCATCTGTGTCGCGTGCGATGACAATAACGCGCCCGGCAACTGACGGGCTTCAAGGGCGTTGTTGATCGGTAACCAGGTGACGGGAATGTCGGTTCCGGCGTCATCCCGCAAGGCGGTTCCAAGCGCACGTGTGAACTCCCGGCCGTCGCTGAAATACCTGGCTTGGCCGAGCAATCTGTCGTCAACGACGACAAGCAGCGCGCGCACAGGAGTGGGTATACCTCGCTGCAGGTCTGCCTCATGCGCGATGGGAGCAGCACATCCGGCAACACCGAGCGTCGCGATGATAGTGAGTACGTTTTTTAAGGCCCGCATTCGCGCACCATTTCTTGGGTTGAATTTAAAGTGCTAGTGTCTCGGTACGAATAACGGCCAGGTATTGTGAAACTTAAATCGCCACATCGACAAGAAGAACCCATGTCTCCCGATGAAATAAATGCAGGTTGCTTGGAACTGTTTGATGGCTGGTGTGAACGTCGTGCCGTCAGACCACTGCGTGATCTGCTTCGCGCCTGGCCGCTCGCAAATGGCCTGACCGATGATTGGGGTAATCGGCACGACGCGCTGCGGACCTTGCGAGCCAACTGTCGCCCAGATATTTCTGAGGCCGAACTCGCAATCGTTGATAGCTTGATACGCGCGATAGCCCATATTGTCTTTCAACGATGATCGACTACATACTCAAATGCCGTGCGATTGCCGGGTATTGTTTCGTTCATCTGTACGTCACCGGCGCGCAGACCTAGCCTGTTTGCCTATCTCTCACGCTGGCTGTGCACCCAGTGATCACGCAAAAGCGAAAAGGCTCGAAATGCCTTTTCAGACTCAGATTGGTCCGCTGACACTTCGCCATCTTCAATGGGCTTCAGTCCCAGTTCGAGCAGCGTCTTTATGCTTCGGAGATTCCAGGGGGCTGCTCCAGCCCAGACTTCTTCGACGGTCATAGCAGTGAATGCATGCTGGACAGCTGCTCTTGCACTTTCCAGTGCCAAGCCGCCGCCCCAATGGGAAGGGTGCAGCCAGAACGCCAAATTCCAGCTCCCGGACTCGCCTTTCTGGACGAGAGACACCTGGCCGACGCACTTCTCACCAGTTCGAAGGTCGACCGAAAGCAAACAAGCTCTGCCACGTGCCGACGTCTCAATCATAGAACTCAGCCATGCTTTCAATCGGCCTTGCCGATGCAAGCCGGCGAGCGGAAGTTCGCTGGGAAACTCCGACGTGCCTATAGCGGTAGCCAATGCTTCGTAGTCGGATGGCGTTGCATTTCTGAGCAAGCAGCGGCGAGTCGAGACAATATGGGTTAACTCGTTCATTCCCTGTGACGATCCAGAATGGCCTATGGCAACGCGCCCACAATTCGAGCGCTTGTACCGACCGGCCGATAGCAGCATAGTAATCGTCGGACTGACCACACCATTGATACTCGGTTTCGTCCGTTTGTGAACGTCGACTCGCGAGAGCCGGCACTCCAACGCGGTGTTTTGCGTTCTCATGCATTCGCTGCTGGTCCATGCGATGACTGCCAAGCGCTCTAGAATAAAAAAAACGAACGCAGCGTCAAAGCCTTACAAGAGGGCATCATGACCGAACACGAAAAACTGTTTGCGGGCTCGATCCCCAAGTTCTACGACTCGTTGATGGTCCCGTTGATCTTCGAGGTCTATGCCACCGATCTGGCGGAACTCGTAGCGAGCACGTCACCTGGCACGGTGCTCGAAACGGCGGCGGGAAGTGGAGTTCTGACCCGAGCCCTCGCGCCGAGACTCTGCGCTGATGCGCGCTACGTCGTGACCGATCTGAGTCAACCCATGCTCGACTTCGCTGCCGCCAGACAAGGGTCCGACGGCCGTATAACGTGGAAGCAGGCAGACGCGCTCAATCTGCCGTTCGAAGACGCCACATTCGACGTTGTCTGCTGCCAGTTCGGCGCGATGTTCTTTCCCGATCGGGTAGCCGGCTACGCCGAGGCGCGTCGCACGCTGAAGCCGTCAGGACGCTTCATATTCAACGTCTGGGATCGCATCGAAGACAACGCTTTTGCCGACGACGTGACTCGTGCGGTCGCCACCTTGTTTCCAGATGATCCTCCTGACTTCCTCCCTCGCACGCCGCACGGATATCACAACGTTGAATTGATCAGAACGGAACTGAGCCAAGCCGGTTTCGCCAACATCGAAATAGAGACTCGCGCAAAGACGAGTTATGCAGCATCAGCCCGGGACGCTGCCACGGCGTACTGCCTTGGGACACCGTTGCGCGGTGAAATCGAGGCGCGGGATTCCAGCCTGCTTCAGCAGGCCATCGATCGGGCGACCGACGCGATTGCGCTTCGCCATGGCGACGGATCAGTGGTCGGCAAATTACAAGCGCACATCGTCGTAGCCGCAGGGTAATCGAGCGAAGAGCGACAACCCGACGTCCTCGGTCCCACATTCTTTTAGACATTTCGTCACACTGACAGCGCCGCCCTATAGCAAACCCTATAGGTCATCAAATGTCCTTGCGTGGGCATGGACCGGTTTCTATATTGAGCGCAGCCGAAAGACTGACTACCGCGTCAGCTCATATATCGGAGCCACGTTGTGGGCACGCGATCGCTCTCGTCGCATCGCAGCGTATCCCGCATGCTCTTCGTCACCAAATGACGTGGCCTCCCACCGCTTTCCATCGCACCTTTCAAGGAGTTCTGCATGTCCCTTCGGATCGAAGACACCTTTCAGATTTCACAACTGATCAGCGGTTGGATTCACCGTGATCTCGGCGAATGGACTCGGCTTCGAGAACTGTTCCATTCGGATGGGGTCATCGAAGTGACGTGGTTTGAAGGCCTGTTTTCGGACTTCGTCGAAGGCTCGATCAGGATGGGTGCCTCCAGGATCAAAACGAAACATCTGATCGGCACTCCCGTTGTGACCTTCAACGGCGACCGCGCGTTTGTCGAGACCAATGCAGTCATCGTCGGGCAGAACCTCGAACTCGGCCTGGGATGCGAAACGCACAATCGCTTTATCGATACCGCGGAGAAACGCAACGGCGTGTGGAAGCTCGTCAAACGCCAGAGCGTCTACGACATGGGCTCGTTCACCTTTCCGCTAGGCCTTGTCGAAGTCGATCGAAGCATCGTCGCCAAATACCCGGCGGAATATGCGGCGCTCGCCTACTTGCTTGAGAAGAGCGGATTTCCCGTCAAACGTGTTTTTGCCACACGCGGTAGCGACCTCGAGAAATCAATGAAGGCCGAGGTCAATCTTTGGCTTAACGCGGCTTAGCCGCGCGTACGTTCAGACTGCCTGTGATCGGGGTTCATGCATACCCCGCTCAGTCATATCCGACACACGCATCGCATCCATGCAAAGGCACATCAACGTGCCTTGCCCGGAATGCGGTGCTCGAGAAACGCGCGTCCTTCCTTCGAATTCATATTGAACGCCCAGACAGGCTTGCTGATGCCAAGCTCTCCTGACGCCCAGCGCTGCAGATAGTCGAGCGAAAACACGACCGCCTTTTCGACGATGATCTTGTCGCAGCCCAGCACCGTCATCGCGAGGCGCGTGTAAATGTCCATATACGTATTCGGATCGTCCATCCCTTTGCAGATGAGTTCGATCGCCTGCATCGACGCGCCCATCAGAAAATCGCTCGTCGCATCGACGGTGTCGAAGTGAAACTGGCCGATCTGTTTGCCCCTGTCGAGATCGGCGGCCATATAACGCGCAACAAGCGCGTGATGCGGCCACGCATCCGGACGCGTCACGAACCCCGCCCACTTGCGATCAAGCAATGCACGAATCAGGAACACCCGAAAGCCAACGCACGCTCGCTCCCACGGTTCATTGAGCACGTCGTACGCGGGCAGGATGTCCGTCGTCATTTGATTGCTGAGTTCCTGCCCGATGATCGCGAGCACTTCGTCTAGCGAATCGAAGTAGTTGTAGAACGTGCCGCGAGAGACTTTGGCTTCGCGGATCACGTCATCGATCACAGGGGGCGGTCCCGAACGCTCCGCAAAAACTCGCGTCGCCGCGTCGATCAGCTTCGCGCGCATGATCACGCGCTTCTTCTCTGCGACCTTGATCCGATGGTCCATCCGATGTCTCCCTTGCTCACGCAAACGGTTGCATTCCCATCATTTTGTGACTGATTGTCAGAGTGACAAAGCCATCCTATAGCAAACCCTATGGATAGCCAAATATCCTTGCACCACCGCCTGCAGGTTCCTATATTGAGCCCATACATAGCAATGACACCAGTGTCATTCATACAACGGAGACAAGGCATGAACCCACGCTTCCTTCCGTCGCAAAGCGGCGCTCCATGACGATGCGGGCCACTGCGCCCGCACACCCCAGGTTTCGTATCTGTTGACACCCACGACGCTTCCGAGCGCCGAGGCTGCCCCCCTTTTGCCTGCCCTGCCGCAGCATGTTTTATTGAGGAACCCTAACGTGAACATGATGAAAGTAGACGACATCGAAATCCGCGACGACATCGCGACGAGTGACTGGCTTGGACAAGCCGCGAACACGCAGGGCCCGACGGCCCGCGAACTGGTCAAGCGTGCCGAGGCGCTGCAGCCCCTGCTCGCCCGACATGCCGCTGAATCAGACCGTAATCGCCGCGCCCACGAGGAAAGCATCCAGGCCATCGATGAAGCCGGACTCTTCCAGCTCATGGTGCCCAAGCGCTTCGGCGGCTTTGAAGGTTCGCTACGCTCACACCTGGAAGTCTCAGCCGCGTTAGGTGAGGCATGCGGTGGCACGGCATGGGTTGTCGCACTGATCAACGTGTGTGCATGGTTCACTGGCCTCTATTCGAAGCAAGCTCAGGAGGACGTGTGGGGTGCGAATCCGAAGGCCCGCGTATCGGGTGTCTTCACGCCATCGACGCAATCTCGCCGGGTCGACGGTGGGCTGATTATCTCGGGCAAATGGTATTTCTCCTCGGGCTCGCTCCATGCCGATTGGGCGCTGGTGGGCGTGATCGAGCACGACGAAAACGGCGCATTCAAGCATCAGTATCTCGCGCTGGTACCGATGAGCGACGTATCGATCGAAGACACGTGGTACACGGCAGGCATGCGTGCATCGGGCAGCAACTGCATTGTCGGTAACGAGGTCTTCGTTCCCGAACATCGTCTGCTCGACATGCAAGGGGCGATCGCCGGCAACTACCCGACGGAATTCAAGGACGAGGCGGCCTATCGTGCGGCGTTCATTCCGTTCGCGGCGCTCATTCTGACCGGGCCACAGCTTGGCATGGGCCGCGCGGCACTCAAATACGTGATCGACAAGGCTCCGGTGCGTGCGATCACCTATACCTCATTCGAAAAGCAGTGCGACTCGACCGTGTTTCAGACGCAGATCGCCGATGCCGCAATCAAGATCGACACAGCACATCTGCGCGCGTTTCGCGCCGCGGACGAGATCGACAATGCAGCGCGTCTGGGAGAACAACTCGACTACACGACGCGTGCACGCGTGCGCGCCGACACCGGCGTCATCACTTCACACGTCACCGATGCGATCAATACCCTGCTCTCGGCCCATGGTGCGGGAAGCTTCGCGGAGTCGAGTCCGATGCAACGCTGGTGGCGTGATTCGAACACGGCCGCGCGTCACGCAGTGGGCCTGCCTGCCATCGGGATCGAACTCTACGGAAAGGCTCTGCTGAACGTTGAAAACAACGTGACGCCGCTGGTGTAGCCATGAGTTCCGTCTGCCCGACACACGACGCCGAGTGCGATGCGATGACGTGGGACCCCAAGGTCCTGCGCAACGCCATGGGCCTGTTTGCCACAGGTGTGACCGTCATTACCTATGCGTTCGAGGATCAGCCCACGGGCATGACCGCAAACGCATTTATGTCGGTGTCGCTCGATCCCGCACTGGTGCTCGTGTCCGTGCGTGCGGTATCCCGCTTCAACAATGCGGTGCACAAAGGCACGCGCTACGGCATCAACGTGCTCGCGGAAGATCAGCGTGCACTAAGCATGCATTTCGGCGGACGTCCCAACGCCGACCTCGACATTCCGTTTGTCGAAGCGCGCGGTGCGCCATTGCTCGACAACAGCCTTGTGCAACTCGTTGCACGGGCCGTCGACATACACCGCGCAGGCGACCATCTGCTTTATCTCGGCGAGATCGAATACATCCGGTACGGACCGTCGCGACAACCGCTGATCTTCTATAGCGGCCAATACCAGCAGGTGCACGCGCACCGACCGATGATCACGGCAAACGGGTGCGTCGAGGGGTGGTGACGTCGGGTTTCGATGATCGCGCCGCCCCGGTACGCCGAGCTCGACAGCCGGACAACTCAACCGTTTCGAGCATTTCGAACGCTTTGAACACTTCGAACTGAGCAATCCGATATGAAGTCTGAATCGCATGACGTGCTTGCCGGCGCACTCGATGTGCACAACACGCACGATGCCGACAAACAAGAAACCAGCGAGTGGCTCGATGCGCTTGAGGGCGTCGCGCACTTTGCAGGCCTTGATCGCGTGACGTTCCTGCTTCAACGCCTTGCCGAACACGCACGTCATCTCGGCCTGTCGCCAGCCGAGCATCCGTACTCGCTGTACCAGAACACGATTCCGGTCGAAGCGCAGGTTCCGTACCCTGGCAATCTTGCGCTCGAAGAACGGATCACATCCTTTATCCGGTGGAACGCGCTTGCCATGGTTGCGCGAGCGAACAAGGCCTATGGAGAACTCGGTGGACACATTGCGAGCTATGCGTCGGCCGCGGAAATCTTCGAGATCGGCTTTAACCACTTTTTCCGCGCGGACAACCAAACTTCCAAGGGCGATCTCGTTTATTTCCAGCCCCATTCGGCCCCAGGCGTCTATGCACGTGCGTTTCTGGAGGGACGTCTCGAGCAGACGCAACTTGAACGCTATCGGCAGGAGGTCGACGGCAACGGATTGTGCTCGTATCCGCACCCGTGGCTGATGCCTGACTTCTGGCAGTTTCCCACCGGATCGATGGGCATCGGCCCCATCAGTTCGATCTATCAGGCGCGGTTCCTTCGCTACCTCGACAACCGGAAGATCGGCGACACGCGTGAGCGGCATGTCTGGGGCGTGTTCGGCGACGGCGAGATGGACGAACCCGAATCGATTGCCGCTCTGTCGCTCGCCGCGCGCGAGAAGCTCGACAACGTGACGTTCGTCATCAATTGCAATTTGCAGCGTCTCGACGGACCTGTACGCGGCAATGGACAGGTGATTCAAGAGCTGGAGTCGATCTTCGCAGGCGCCGGCTGGAACGTGATCAAGGTGATCTGGGGCTCCGACTGGGATCCGCTCTTTGCACGCGACCGGCACCACACGCTGCTGCGCCGCTTTGCCAATACGGTCGATGGCCAATACCAGACGCTCGGCGCCAACGACGGCGCCTATAACCGAGCGCACTTCTTCGATCTCGATCCTGAACTGCAAGCGCTGGTGTCACATATGACGCCTGAGGAGATCGACGGCCTGCGACGTGGCGGCCACGATTTCCGCAAGCTGCACGCGGCGTTTGCAGCCGCGCGTGCGCGCAAGGGTCAACCCACTGTCATCCTTGCCAAAACCAAGAAGGGCTACGGTATGGGCCATGCCGGCGAGTCGCGCAATACGGCACATCAGCAAAAGAAGCTCGACGTCGACGCGCTCAAAGCCTTTCGCGACCGCTTCGCGCTGCCACTCAACGACGAACAGGTCGAGTCGATGGCGTTCTGCCGGCCCGAGCCGGGCAGCGTCGAAGCGCGCTATCTCCACGAGCGGCGCGCCGCGCTCGGTGGCTTCCTGCCCCGTCGCTCGACCCGGGCCGAAACCGTGCCCGTACCGCCGATCGCCGACTATGCGCAATTCGCGCTGACACCCGACGATCGTGAGAATTCGACGACGACAGCGCTGGTCCGTATGTTCAGCAATCTTCTGAAGGACAAAGCGCTGGGGCCGCGGATCGTGCCGATCGTGGCCGATGAAGCGCGGACGTTTGGCATGGCCAGCCTGTTTCGGCAAGTCGGTATCTATTCGCCCGTCGGCCAGCTGTACGAGCCCGAAGATGCGGGCTCGATGCTGTACTACCGCGAATCGACCGACGGGCAGCTCCTTGAGGAAGGCATTACGGAAGCCGGCGCGATTTCATCGTGGGTTGCCGCTGCGACGTCGTATAGCGTCAGCGGCATCGCGATGCTGCCCTTCTACATCTATTACTCGATGTTCGGTTTTCAGCGCGTCGGCGATCTCATCTGGGCCGCCGCCGATCAGCGTCCACGCGGCTTTCTGATCGGTGCGACTGCGGGGCGTACCACCCTGTCGGGTGAAGGTCTCCAGCATCAGGACGGCACCAGTCAGCTCATCGCATCGACCGTACCCAATTGCCGCGCTTACGACCCCGCCTTCGCCAGCGAGATCGCAGTCATTGTCGACCACGGCAGCCGCCGCATGCTCGAACAGCAACGCGATGAGTTCTATTACCTGACGGTGACCAACGAGAACTACGTTCATGCGCCTGTCGACGAGTCGCAGTACGACGACGTGATCAAGGGCATGCGCTTGTTCGGAAGACGGGGGCCAGACGATCGGCCCGCGATTCGCCTTCTGGGATCGGGCGCGATCTTGCGGGAGGTGATCGCAGCGGCCGAACTGCTCGCCGACGACTGGGGTATCGCTTCGGAAATCTGGAGCGTCACCAGTTTTTCGGAACTCGCGCGTGATGCACGGGAAGTCGAACGGCAGTCGATCTTCGGTGCCGGTGGTCGGGGTCCTTCGCATGTCGAGCAATGCCTGAAAGGCGAGATGCCCGTCGTTGCCGCCACCGACTACGTGCGCGCTTATGCGCAGCTGATTGCGTCGTATGTGAGGGCTCCGTATATCGCGCTGGGGACGGACGGTTTCGGGCGAAGCGATACGCGCACCGCGCTTCGACGGTTCTTTGAGATCGACCGGTTCCATATCGTGCTGGCCGCGCTGTCTGCGCTCGATGATGAGAAGCACGCGCTCGCGCGCGAGCGGTACCCGTTCACGTCCACTGCTGCACCGTGGACGTGCTAGTCGGGCCCCATCCATTCAACACGCACGCGAACGTTGAACCTGCTTGACCCGGCGCTGCCTCGATGCCGTGCCGATCCACACCACTCTTGGATATAGGAGACGCAATATGGTGACCGTCGCAACCCAGCCTGATACCTTAACGTCGACCACGACTCGCACGGTCGATTTCTCCGGCCGCATCGTTCCGAGCCGCATGGCACATCTGGTCTATCGATGCGCCCGTCGCGCGGAAACGGTCGACTGGTATCTGAAGCTATTCCAGGCACATATCGTCTTCGAAGACAACGTACTGACCTTCATCACGTTCGACGAGGAACATCATCGTCTCGCGTTCTTCAACATGCCGGACATCCCCGCCAAGGGCGAGGACCGTGCGGGCGTGCATCACGTCGCCTATTCGTACGACTCGCTCGGCGATCTGCTCAAGACGTATGCCCGACTCAAGCTCGTCGGCATCTTGCCGTATTGGTGCATCAATCATGGGCCGACCACGTCAATGTACTTCCGCGATCCGGAGGGCAATGACGTCGAGCTTCAGTCGGACAACGGCGATGATCCGGGCGCTTACTTCCATTCCAATGCATTCGCGAGTAACCCCATCGGCGTCGAATTCGACGCTGACGAAATGGTCCGGCTCTGGCAAGCAGGTGCCACCGAAGCCGAGCTCTCTGCTGTTGGAACGGCCGCCACGGGCAAGTCGTCGTTTGCGATCTGACGGGGGAGATATCGCATGAAGCTCATTACCTACCGTATCGGCGATGGCACGCCCAGGACGGGCATTGTTGGCGATCGTGGCGTAATCGATATCGGCCGACATCTGCCTGCCGCACCCGTCGACATGATTGGCTTGATCGCGAACTGGGCGACTTGGAAGCATGATGTCGAGCAGCTTGCGTCGACGCACGCCGCCGATCACGCGCTCGATGCAGTCACGCTTAGCGCGCCGGTGCCACGCCCGGGAAAGATCCTCGCGATCGGGCTGAACTATGCGGACCACGTGGCCGAGTCGGGCATGGCGAAACCCACCGATCAGCTTTGGTTCGCAAAGATGCCGACATCGGCAAACGGTCCGTTTGATCCGATCGATCTGCCGCGAGTCTCCTCGCAACTCGACTACGAAGCCGAACTCGCCTTCGTGATCGGTCAGCGCTGCCGGCATGTGTCTCGCGATCGGGCCCATGAGGTCATCTTCGGATATTGCGCGGCCAACGATGTCAGCGTGCGTGATTGGCAACTGCGCACCTCGCAGTTCACGATCGGGAAATCGTTCGATACGCATGCGCCGTTTGGGCCATGCATCGTGACCAGCGACGAGATCGGCGATCCGCATGCCCTGGGAATTCGGTGTTTCGTCAATGACGAGCTTCGGCAGAATTCCAACACGGCGCAGCTGATCTTCAATTGCTACGAGCAGGTCGAGCATCTGTCTCAGGTCATGACGCTCGAACCCGGCGACGTGATCCTGACCGGCACGCCCGGCGGAGTAGGGATTGGCCATAAGCCGCCACAGTGGTTGCACGCCGGTGATCGAATTCGAATCGAGATCGACAAGATCGGCGCGATCGAGAACAGCGTGCGTCATGAGCTTGCCGATACCGCGAGTCAAGACACCCGTCAACCTACAGCGATCGAATCATGACCGATACCTCGATTGAAAACGAAATCGTGGCGCTGGAAAACGAACGTTGCCGGGCACTGGTTGACGGTGACATCGATACGCTCGAACGGCTTGTCGCCGACGACGTCGTGCACGTGCATGCGAATGGCAAGGCCGACGACAAGCGAGCTTATCTGCAGATGATCCAGTCGCAGTTACGGTTCATCGAAGCGGCGCGATCGGCGCTCAGCGTGCGCGTTTATCACGATGTGGCCGTCGCAACGGGCCCGTTGCGACAGACCATCGAAATGAACGCGACAGGCCATCGTCTCGACATGTACATCATGACGACCCAGGTCTGGCGCCAGCAGGACGGCAAGTGGCGGCAGGTGAGTTTTCAGGCGACGAATCTTTAGCGGTCCGCTTGCGATCGAAGGGGAGCCGCTATTCCTGATCGTCAGCCACCCTGCCCCGCCGCCTCGAGAATAAGCCCGGAAATCTCCTCAGGATGCGAGATCAGCGCAAGATGGCTCGCCTTCACCTCGATCGTCTTGGCACCCATGCGCTTCGCCATGAACCGTTCGAGATCGGGATTGATCGTCCGGTCCTCTGTCGATACCGCATAGAAGCTCGGCTTCGACCGCCACGCCGCTTGCGTCGTCTTGCCGGTAAGCAGCGCTTTGTGGAAGGGCTCCTGTACGGCATAAAGGACCTTGGCTTTCGCTTCAGGGATGTCGCCGGCGAAGTCACGCAGGAATGCTTCCTCGGTGAGACGTCCCTCGTCGCCGTCAAAGACGATTCCGGCGGACGCAGGCGGTGTCGGATAGGTTTTAGCCAACGCCGTGTAGTCCTCACCCGCATCCGGCGCGCGTGCAGCGACATACACGAGCGCGGACACATTCGGATGCACTCCGGCTTCCGTCACGATCATCCCCGAGAACGAATGCCCGACAAGCACCGTCGGACCATCTTGCCGATCCAGCACACGCTGAGCCGACGCGACAGCGTCAGGAAGTGTCGTTAAAGGGTTCTGCACCGACGTCACATTGAGTCCGGCCGCCTGAAGCCGCGGAATCACTTCCGACCAACAGGACCCATCAGCAAAAAGCCCATGCACGAGAACGACATTGCGCGCCTTTGCCGGAGCGGCGATGGCTGCCACGCTACGAGTGGAGACAAGCGAAACAGCGGCACCGGCCATGAGTGCGGCCGAGAATTGACGTCGGGTCATCGTCACGATCGAAATTCCTTCTTGGTTGGTTTGTTTGCCTGCATGTATGAGGCACACGTACTTGACACGCTGCGTTGCTTCGTTGGCTGGCAAATATCAGCGTGCGTTGCTAACGCCAGCCGCCTTCATCGAAGCGTTTGTGACGTTCACGTGTCAGAACTCAAACAGGTTGCAGCCGTCGCCCACAAGGACTCAGTGATCCTAGCGCCCCTTGAACTCGACGACAGGCCGAGGCGTTCCCGCCTTGGCCGCGTTGATGGCCGATGTCAGACCCGCTTTAGCGTCTTGCGTCTCAAAGAGCGGCATCGCAATGTCGAACATCGCGTGGTCCGCCGCATCCACGCCGCCTGAAGCCCATGTACGGAGAAGCGCCTTGTGCGCAGCGTGCGCACGCGTCGGGCCTCTTGCGAGTCTCACCGCGAACGCATGGGCTTCCTCGAGCAACTTCACGTCCGGCACGACACGATTCACCAAGCCGAATCGTTCCATCGTTGCTGCTGGCACCTGCTGCGACGTAAATGCCCATTCAGCCGCAAGGAATCGACCCGCACTTTGTGCGACCCGATAGATGCCTCCGAGCATCGTGGCAATGCCCAGTGTCTGTTCGGGATGGCCGAACCGGGCGGATTCGCCCGCGAACACGATGTCAGCGCGAAGCGCGAGCTCCAGGCCCCCGCCAAAACACAATCCCTGCACCGCCGCGACAACAGGACACGGCATCCGCTCGAAGCGATTGAATGCGTTCATGTAGCGCTCGAACAGGGACCGGAGCGCCTCGCTGGACATGCCGTCCCACGGGACGATATCGCCACCAAAACTGAAGTCATCCCCATCGGCGCGAAGCAGTACGGCGCGCGCATTGCCTTTGGCCAATGTCGTCAACGCATCTTCCAGTTCGTCGATCATTTGCTCGGCGAGACGGTTCTGCGGTCCGTTGTTAAGGCAAATCGTCGCTACGTGATCGGCGATGTCGAGAGAAAGATGAGGCATGTCCGGCACCCGTAGTCATGAAAGTTGTTCACGGAACCACTCGACTGCAGCGCTGCTCGATTCCCGGAAGTACCGGGTATATCCATCGAAGTGCCCGCCCGAAAACATCACAAGTCGCTTGGGCTGTAACGCCTTCTCATACGCGCCTAGCGCCAGATCGGTCACGGTAATGGTGTCGTGCGAGGCCACGACCATGAGCAGTGGTGTTGGCGAGACTCGAGATATCCAGGCACCCGGCTCGTACATCCGGGCCGCCCGTGTGGAACGCAGGGTGACCGTGTTGTCCCAAAGGCCTGATGTGATCGGTTGGAGATAAAAGTCCAGCGCGTCTGCTGCACGATACGCAGCAGGCACATTCGGATCGGCACTGACGATCGCCTGCCGCATCGGTGGCTCTCCTCGGGCCTGGCCACGTTCGTCATTTGCGAACGCTTGCTCCAGCGCTTCAACAGATTCAGGTGCGATTCGCCGTAGTCCCTGCTCGTAGCCACTGATGGTGGGGACTTGCGCTACGACGCAACGCAGACGGCGATCCGTCGCACCGAGCACGATCGCGTGTCCGCCTGCATAGCTGGTGCCCCACAGCCCCAACCGTGCCGGATCGACGCCTTCGTACGACTCCAGAAACGACAACGCACGACGCCAGTCGGCGATTTGCCGCCACGGATCGATGTCCTGTCTGGGCTCGCCCTCGCTTGCGCCAAAACCTCGATGCTCGTGAAGCAAGACGATGAAACCCGCGTCGGCGAAGGCCTGCGCAAAGCGCTCGATGCCGTGCTCCCGAGTGCCTGCGTATCCGTGCGCCATGGAAATCGCCGGCAGAAGTTCTCCTTTCCCTGGCGGGACGAACACCCAGGCCCGAAGCATGACGCCGCCATCTGCTTCAAATTCGACGTTGAGTCGCTGAATCATGGACGCCTCTCTCGTTGTCCTGCCGCACTCTCCGAGTTTCCGCGGCGTGCAGCCTTGAATTACTGGCGTGGCACCGGAAAAATCGCCGAAATACGCCAGCCGTCCGGTGTACGGATCGCGATTTCGTTCACGAGAAATTGGAAGACGGACTCGGGCAAACCTGCGGCGCCGGCAGTAATGCGCGTGGGCGCGTAAATATGTGCGACATCCGGGCCGAGGGGGATCACACGGATCGCTTCCTCGTCGGGCTCGAATCGCCACGTGCCCGTAAACACCCCTCGAAAATGGGCCAGCACCGCGTCGCGGCCCCAAAACGTATAGGCACGTGCCACGAAATTCACGGGGTCCGGTTGCCCTGCAGGCGCACGCGCCAGGATGGATTCCATTCCCTCGATGTCGTGTGCCGTCTCAGCGGCCGCCTGTCGCAAGAAGAGCGATCGGATTTCTTGCAGGTCACTGGCGCTGACCGTTGTCGACGCCGATGCCGATGCTGAGGCCGACGGACTCGTCATGTGAAGTCCGCCCAACGGCACGCCTGCCAGGACAATTTTCTTTAGGCTGAATGTCATGACCAAAGCCTCATGGAATGGCTGCAGTTACTTCTTTCCGGCAGGCGCCGGCGGCACGGGCAAAATGATCTCCGATGCGACCTTCCAGTCCTCGCTCACGCGAATCCAGTTGATCAGGATCAGAAATGGCTTAGGCGTTCCGTCCTGACCGGCATAGGACACCGTGATCGTGACCGGTGCGTAGGATTGCGCCACGTCCTTCGTCAACCCCACGACCTTGAGCTTTGAATAGTCCGGCTCAAGCACGACCGGACCCGAAGTTCCAATGTCGTGCAGCTTCTGATCGATCGCATCGTTGCCCCAGAAGCCGGCCCAATTTCCCTCCGCCGGGTTTGCACTTTTGGCGACAAGTAACGCCGAGGGGGACTGCCAGAACATTTCATGCAGCGCCTTGAAATCGTGTCGGTTAGCGAGCTGCATGAGGTCGCCAAACTTTGATCGAATCAGATTCAGCGTCGTCGCGTTCAGCGGCTCGTCGTCAGCGGTACTGGCCGCGAAAGATGCCGTGGAGAAGGTCAGCGCGACAACAACAGCCCATAACACTCTGTGCATGGTCAAACCCCTGCAAGAAGAGACACTTTGTTGTGATGTGAACAATTCACGACTGCCCTCTGCGCAACGTTTGCAGTGCCTCAGGGCGAAGATGCTTTGAGGACTTCCAGAAACAGGCCATTGAGTTCCTGGACGGTACGGCCCTGGTGTCCCCGGCCGGCGTCCGAATGCGCATGGATCGATGCGTATCGTATCGGTTGAGAACGCGATAAAGAACAGGGTTTCCGTCGTGTTTGGTACGGCAATGATGCTATCTGCCGGTGTTGACGCCAGCCGGCGAGGAGCCGCTACCCAAGTACCGGCGCTGCCACGCCTTCGGACTCATGCCAGTGATTCGCTTGAACCATCGCCCTAAATGCGATTGATCCACGAAGCCGCACGCGAACGCGATGGCCGACAACGAATGGCCGCTATGCAGGAGCATGTCCTTGGCCTGCACGATCTTGTTTTTGAGCGCCCACCGATGCGGCGGCAAACCCGTCGATTGCTTGAACTCCCGCGCGAAATGACTCGGAGACAGTCCGCACGCCTGCCCCAACGCAACAAGCGTGACGGTGTCGTGATCGCGAATCGACAACATCGACTTTGCGAGTTGCAGATGTGTCGGGGACAGGCCACCTTTGACCCGCCGCAATATCCCCGTGGCATAGGTCTGCCCGCTACCGTCGAGCACATAGGTGTGAATGGTGCGCGTCGCGACGTCGAAGAACGGCGAGATCGACACGCCCCGGTCGTTTTCGCCCACTGTACGAGCCTTACCCTCGGGCACCTGAACGGTCACGAATGGAGGTTGAGGAACGTCGGCAGCGGATTGCTCGATCACGACCCCGCCCGCCGCTTCAGCAGGGGTTGAATCTCAGCGACCGGGGCTTCGGCAAGCAACCGGTCCAGCGCAGCCGTCATGTGCTCCATCGGGGCAACGCCGCGCACCGCTAGTGGAGGTTGCGCTCCCGGTGCATCACCGAGGCGCGACAACATCACAAAGGGAAGCCCCGTGACACCGAGGCGACCGGCCGTGGCCTCGTCATCTTCAATAGCCGGCTTGAATCGCTGCTCGGTGACGGAAGCAGAAAGCGCCTTGCGATCGACCCCACATTCGCTCGCGATATCAAGCAGAACATCGACGTTGCCGATGTCTCGTCCGTCTTCGAAAAAGGCCTTGAAAATAGCGTGATGCACGGCATCAAAGCGACCGACGGTGCGGCTAAAGAAAGCCGTTTCAAAGGCAAGACGGCTACGTGGTGCAAACGGAGGCCGCTTCATCTTTGGGTTACGCTCAGCGGCAAGCGGGTAGACCCCGTCGAGCCAGATGCCTTTGATGTAGTCGCCTTCCGGATCGATGAGCGCAACGGGATCCGGACGTAGTTCAAATGCGTGCCATTCGACCTCAACCGGCACGCGAGAGGCCTCGATGAACCGATCGAGGATATCCAATTGCAAATAACAGAAAGGGCAAACGTAGTCTGTCCAGCAATCCATGCGAACGGTCGGCAACGGAGTCATGCAGGGGCACCTGGGTATTGCGTGAATGCAGGGTGTACGTCGGACGTAAGGGTTGCGGAGACGATGGTACGTACCTTCCGGTTTCATTGCATAGCGTGCTCATCGCCGCTTCTGGTATGAGAATGCTATTCGTTCTGCAATGCACCTCGTTGCACGCGTGCTTCTTGCTATCACGAGGCTTTCTGAGCTGAAAAGACCTTCGACCTTCGAAAACGCGGATATCCGTTCCGTCCGGAACTCAGGATGAGGCTTCAGTCTTCTTTCGTACCCTGGCGTGCTTCGCAGCCGGCTGTGCCCGTGCCTTGCCATCGCCTGCGTTGCGGCTCTTCACGTGATCGATGAAGGCTCGCAGCTTAGGCATGATGTGCCGGCGACCCGGATAGCAGAGGAAGACCCCCGGCATCACGGACGCGTACTTCTCCAGCACGCGCGTGAGTTTCCCCGCTTTCAACCCTTCCATCGCCATCGGCTCCGGCACCTGGGCGAGGCCAATCCCCTCTAACGCCGCGTCAAGCGTGGTCTGAAAGTCACCGGCGATCAGTGGACCCGACACGGCGATCTCGATCTTCTTGTCGCTATCTTTGTCATTGAACGACCACAGCGCGAGCGAACCATTGGATAGCCGCCACCGCAGGCAGGCGTGCTGCCGCAGGTCATTGGGGTGCCGGGGTTTGCTCCGCTCAGCGAAATACGCGGGGCTGCCGACGACGATCAGACGGAAGGGTGGCGTCAACGGCACGGCGATCATGTCGGGGCCCACGAGATGTCCCTGCCGGATGCCGGCATCGAATCCCTCCGCTGCAAGGTCGATGACCTCCTTGCTCGCGGCAAGCTCGACCTCGACGTCGGGATAGGCGCGGCAGAACGATGCAATCAGTTCCTGCAGCGCGGGGATCACTGCGCGCGGCACCGACAGACGCAGCAATCCCGATGGCCGCTGACCGAGCTCGCGCGCGACTTCGCTCGCGGCGACCAATTCCTCGAAAGCGGGCTTCGCACGCTCGAGGAACCGCTCGCCGGCTTCGGTCAGGCCAACACTGCGCGTGGTTCGAATGAAAAGCGCAGCGCCGATTCTCGATTCGAGCACACGTATGGTCTGGCTGATCGCCGAGGGCGTCACGCCAAGTTCTGCGGCGGCCTTGCGGAAATTTCGATGCTGGGCAACGCTCAGGAATGCCTCTACGCCATCGAGCGCGCCCTGCCTGACTGTGAAGTTCTGCTTCATAGCCCGTCAACATTGTGATGAATAGTCACACACGAACCCCGATGTTACCTTGGCGCCAGCGGTTCGCGAGAGCGGTTCTTGCATCGACACCTGCAGTGCTTAGTGGCGTATGCGCTGACCATCGCATCCAACTTCTTGACTGTTCTGACTGCTGAGTTCGAGGCCACACGATGAAACGCTTTCTTCTCAGTCTGGCGACCGCCTCGGTGGTCGCCGCTTCTCCCGGAGTTTCCATGGCACAAACCAATGCACTACCCAATACGCCCACAACAAAGATATTAGCGGTCGGCACCTTTCCCGCGGGCACAGACATGCAGCTTGTCCAACGCACGCTTCCCACCGAGGTTCGCGAGACGGCACAGCTTTATCTCGAGGGCAAGATCGATCAATGGTATTCGCTGCAGGACCGGCCAGGCGTGGCGTTCATTTTGAATGTGACGGATATCGGTAAAGCGCATGAAATGCTTGAAGCACTTCCGCTCGGGAAAGCCCACTTGATGACGTTTTCGCTGTTCCCGATTGGGCCGTTGAAGCCGATGGGGATTTTGGTGAATGCGCCGGTGACTCAGTAGGAAAGGCAAGAGAGTGGAACCGCCGGCGTACGTCGCGATTCGTTAGTCGTTAGCCGATTCGGGCGATGCCGACTGGAGAGTCTCAGAGTTTTCTCTCGGTGAGTCGGGATCGTCAGTTAACTGAGCGAGGCGATCATCAGTTCCTCGTCAATGAACTGACCGTCGACCAACATCGCGTTCGGCTCGATGCCGTATGACTTGAAGCCCAGCGATTCATACAGCGCTCTGGCTCGCGGATTGTTGGCGCCCACCGCAAGATGCACTTGCCGAATGTCGCTCGCGCGCGCTTGTACGATCAACGCGCTGAGCAAACGTCGTGCGATTCCACTGCGCCGATACGATGGCTCCACGAATACGCCCCAAAGCGTGGCTTTGTGTTCAACTTTTTTGAGCGGCACTCGACGCAATCCAGCAATCGCAACGAGCTCTTGGTCGTCGAACGCGCCGTAGACAAACTGATGCGACGTGAAGCGCATGCTCGCCTCTACTTCTTGCCGCGTCCGCGCGGCCTCTTCTTCATATGTCGGCCATATCGCAAACGGGGCATCGACGGTCGCTTTGAGACGAAGTGCCTGGAAGGCCTCTGCATCACTCTCGGCAAGGGGACGTACTACAAGGCGGTCGTTGGTTGCGCTCATATAAGGCTAGATTGATTGTCGAGCCACGACTCGAATTCGGCACACATCGCGGCTATCGACGTGTCATTGCTTGCTATGTGCTCACGACCATGGACAAGCGAGATGGAGGCCTGAAGACCATCCGGCTCAATAGTCAGGTCAGTCGGTCCGCCTCGTTGCATAGCGTTTTGCGCCAATCTCCACGCCTCTTCAGGCGAACGATTGCATTCGTCCGACAGGTACTCGGAACGAAGCGGCTCGCCGGCGAGTGAAAGCAGAGTCTGGTCGAGACTCGCGCTGTTCCCCGGCGCCCAGCAATGCGTGGCAAGCAGACGACCGACCTCCGGGTTATCGACGATGTAACCCTGCGTGCGGAGAAAATACGCTCGCATTTGAGCCACCGCCATTTTGGCCAGCAAATAGCCGTGGTAATAGACGGCCATGTCGTGAAACACCGGATGCGGCGTTGCAAACACATAGCCTGTGTGCCCGGAAATTCCCAGAACGCGTTCGGTGACTGATTGCGCGACAGCCAATATCGAATCGGGTGTCCGTTCGTCATCGTCCATCGAATAGATCGCCCACTCGACGTAGGTCGGGATCAGATCAACCCGCTCCGCGTGCACCAGGCTGTTCTGGCGTGCCTCGACGTGCGCTTTGATCATTTCATCGGGTATCAGATTTCCCTCAAGATCTCTCGCGTAGCGTCTCATCCACGCCGGATCCGAGGGAAGGGCCTCGAAGAACTTGGCCTGGGTTTCAAGCAATGCGGGTGAACTCGGCGGAAACTCCTGCGAGAAACACGGAGAATTCATCGTGACGTTCGAGAAGTGCGCGGCATGCCCTGCTTCGTGAAACAAGACATTCAACCCTCGCAGGCCCGCGCCTGGTTGACGAGGGCGTGCCGTCGACGTGAAACGGACATCCGCGGGTATTCGCCCATTCAGGTCGTCGCGATACCCTGGTGTCGGAGCAATACAAAAACCCGTCGGAAACTTCCCGTCGCGGTCCAATAAGTCGATCTGAAGTCGCGCGCCGCGAAACGACACCCCCATTCTCTGGTACGACGCTATCCAGCGCCCGATCGCCTTGCGAAAAGGGAAATAGCGGTCGCGCTCTCGTTCCGCATCACCCCGCATGTAGTACGCAAGGTTGTGTGGCAAAACCGCGTCATTCCCGAATCTCCGTGCGAGCCGGTCTAGCGCTTCGCGGTGTGATGCCCGCGTACTTTGTTCAAAGCGATCGAATACGGCCAACAACTGCTCCGGGGTCATGCCTGTGCTTATTTTGAGTCGATATTCAAAAAAGTTTGTGTAACCCAACTCGCGAGCCCAAGCATTACGTCTCGCGACAATGTCTGCAAAGCCGTTGTCAACGATCCACCGCTCGATTCGGTACAGCGCCTCACTCGAACTTCTCCGCGCGGACTCATCAGCGTTCGAGGCCATATTGGTTCGGAGAGCCGCCGGTGTCGCCTTCGAGAGACGGCCGCTCGCGTCGATGTGGGCCAGTTCGAGCTCTTGTCGACGCCGGAACAGTTCGGCGTCAAGGTTCAACAACTCTGACAGCATGCTCCCGGCGGCGTCCGTACCCGTCGCATTGGCCTCAAGCACAGCCGCCCACCCCTCCAAGCCATTGAGAAGCACATCGCGTTCGGTCGACGAGGGCATATGCTTCAGTCGAGACACGTGGGCTTTAACGAGTGCGAGGCGGTGTGCGTCGCCCACAAACAACTTCCTGGCCAATGTGGCCGAGGTCAGCTTTTCGTGATCGTGGCTCTGCCCGGTGTAGATGGACCAATACAACTCTCCCTCTTCGCGGAGGTACTGCAAGAACTGCGCATTGAGTTCATCGAAGAAGCGACGACCGGATTCCATACAGAAAGAAGGTGATGACCGAGTTTGAAAGCGTAGCAGCAACGGACGCAGATATTGAACCTACAGAATATTGCTTACACCCAGGGTCTAAAAACGACCCGTGACGCGTTGCGACTCGCACTGCTTGGTTCCGACTGTTTCCAGAGGCAAGCATCAATACGCCCGCAAGGCTGAGAGAAATGCGTTGATCTCTAATGCCAGCGCTGCCGGTTCTTCGAGGAGCATCATGTGGCTGGTCTCCCTCGGCAAGACGGTGGCCCGCTCGCTCTCCTCCAGCACAGCGATACGCGAGTCAAGACCGCGGATGTACGCGTTGTCCAATGCGCGTTGCCAGTCGGGCATCTTGGCTGGTGGAGTGCCTGTTTTCGAGCGGAAGAACAGACTCGGGCATGTGCTGCCTTTCACTAACTCGAAGAAACTGCGGTCAAGCAAAAACGAACGGTAAAGATCTCTGACGCCATCGCGCGTGATAGTGTCATTGCGATAGCCATACGTGTCCTGATTCAAGGCTGCCAGTCTTCGGAAAACGACGGCTGTCGCCACATCCGCTTCCAGGCCATAGTGTCGCGCGGTTTCGAGGACCGCTGCATGCACCTTCTTTCGTGTCAACACGGGTGAAGACCAATCCCACTTGAGATCGGCGCGCTCTCGAAATTCAATCGCTTCGGCGGCAGAGATCCCCACGTATTCGTCGGCATGCAGTGCGAATCCGTCGAGATTGATTAACGCTCGCACGGCATTCAGCTTCAGTGCAAAAACGGTCGCCAGCACCCCACCCAACGAATGACCGATAAGGATTGGTCGCCTGGCTTCATAGCGCCCAATCACCTCGTCAATGTCCGCAAGAGCATGATCGAGGGTCCATGGACCGCAACTCGATTGGCCGTGACCGCGGAGGTCCATCGCCACCACACGACCGTGCGGAGTCAGATGCGGAGCCATGCTCAGCCAGTCGGCCGCCGAACGTCCCGCTCCGTGGAGCAGTAGAACCAGGTCGCCCTCGCCGCCAAAATCCAGCGCGGCAAGTTGCAAACCGGTCGTGGTCGTTATCGTCTTTGCTTGCGGCATGTTCGATCTAGCAACGAATAGACGTGGCGTTCCGTTATCGACTTGCCGCGAGTTCGTCATGCTCCGTGGTCGGTCGCATCATCGCACCCGCTTCAATAGTCATAGACATGCTCGACTGCCACACCATGCGCTCCGGCAGTGACAAGAAAATCGGAGAGTTCTCGTACCGGTATCAGCAGAGCCACGCGTTGTGTATTCGCCGGTACTGTCAGCCGTTGTTCGAACAACACTCGACCGTCTCCAATCGGCAGTGACGTTTCATCCTTCTTCCACACGGTGACCAAGATGTCAGAGGTATTCCCCGCGATATCCGTGAGACGTATCCCTTGTTGTGAAAGCGAGGTCGCCGCGATTCTGAAATCGAAATAGCGCGGCAATTCGAGCAGTGCACGATTATCCGGGAGTCGCGACAGGACTCTGACACGATCAGGCGGTGACCAGTTCTCAGGTAAGTGATCGACGACGACGTCGGTCGTCATCAAAGCCGGTGTGTAAGTCGCCCGAGTTGCCTTTTCGATGAGTTTTCCATACGCCGCCTTGATGGCATATTCCGTCGTCAATGCGTACCTGCGCTCCCATTTCCGTATCAAGCCCGGGCCATGCATCGGTACATCGGTCCAAAGGTGGTGAAGCCTCGAGCCAAAATCGAATAAATACCAAGGCTCCTGGCGAATGAAGTCGACGTACTCTTGCGCTGCCTGAGCGCCGTACCGATCTTCGTCAGTCAGGCGTTCTCCACCAAGCAGCCAGCTCGCGCGGCCCACTGTGTTTTCGTAAATCGAACGCAGCGCGTATTCAACAGTCGTGCTCGAAGCGATGACCCAAATCATCACGTGATACGCCGGATTCAACGAATAGCCGCCACGCAGCTGCTCACGCGTCACCACCGCATAGCCAGACCAAAGTTGCCCGATCTGCTGGAGAAACGGAAAGTCGTGAGACGGCATGGTTTTGACCATGCGCGCATATTCCGCCGGACTATGTACGAGATACCACTCCGGGAACGTGAGCAATGTCTGCTCGGGTCCGCGCCGATCCGCGACGGGTACCGGGCTTGAATACGCCGCCCCGGTGGCGCTCGCACTTTGCGTTGCGGCCGGCTCTGAAAGCTCTGCAGACGATACGGTCGCGATCATGACACCGGCCATCAACAATGCTGCGCGTAGCCATTGCTTCATGCCGGGACTCCCTCGCGAACAAACGCCATCAGAACGTTGTCCGAAGGGTCGCCGTTTTGAGTCAGTTTCTCGCCCGTGTGACGAAACCCTGCGGCCTCGACGCGCTTGATCCAGTCGTCGACACTCGCGAAATGCCGAAGCTCGGCGCGATTCGTTTCCCATGGCTCGCCGAGCACTGCATTGAAAACGGTATGCGCAAGCGAGACAAACGCATCCATGCTTGGCGTCGTGACGTCGTGATCTCGAACCACAAAATAGCCACCCGGCCGCGTAATCCTGGCGATCGATTCGAGAAACGGGTTGAGCTTTTCCGGCGCCATATGATGCAGGCCGACAAAGCAGCTGACCAGGTCTGCACTTGCAGCGGGAAGTTCGATGGGTGCGTAATTATTTAAAGGCTGGAATTCGCCGATCGATCCAATTTGTCCTCGTTCAACGATATCGACGGGACTCATTCCCGCTTCAACATCGTGAACCAGCGTGACTCGCCCCTTTAATCGCAAATGCTTTTGCATCGCGCGAACGTATCGTCCCGTTGTTCCAATCTCGACGTAATCTCGCAACTCGGCATCACGAAGAAGCACTGCGGCTTGTCGACCCATTTCCGTCTTTTGAACGGACAGTGACGGCAGAGCATGCGTCAACATAGCAAGCGGAGGTGTATTCGATTTCAGTCCGCCCTGTACCGCACGATAAATCTGTTCGTCGCCGACATGCTCGGCGATCGACGTCTTGATCAACGTATGCAGGCGGTCTTCCGGCATCACATTGAATATGTTCTGCAGGAAGTTATAGAAACGATCGGCCTGTCGATCGTCGCGATAGATCGTGGCGAACAGAGTCGCTGTGTCCTCGATTTTCTCGGACACAGCAGCCGGTTCTGCAGACGCGGCTTCAGACGTCGAATCGGCAACGTTGAGCTCGGGCGCATAGTATCGATCCCAAAGCGCGCCCCGCAGACGATAGTCCGGATCGAATTGTCGCTTGAGCGCGAACATCTCCCGTGCACGCGGATAAGCACGGTGAAATTGATCATGGGTAGCATGCAACTGATACGGTAGGTAGTACGTGCCGCCAGCGTCGAGCACCGCGTCAATCAGTTGCCGTGTCCATACGGCGACCCGTTCCTTCGCGTTCGAGCGCGTGCGCTGCTTGTGATAAAGCACAAACGCAAATGTCTCGCCGCGCGCCCATGCCATGACCGTGCGATTGTCTCCAATCGCATGACGCACGGAGATATTGACCGCGTTCACGCGATGGCGCGACAGAATCGCAGACATCGCCGCAGCGAATTGCGTGACGGCATGCGCGGGAACGAAATACTCCTGAAGCACGTAGGTCCGATCGCGACGCCCGACGGGTTCCAGCTCAGCAACATCGTAGCCGGCCTCGTAATTGCGCCAATGAACCTTCTTGCCGAAATTCAGAAGCGGGTCGTACAGATACTCACGACGAAACTTTCCGAAGGGCGTTTCAGTGATCGCCCAAAGAAAGTACTTTGCCGCGAGAAAGCCGCGATTGAGCGGCTGCAAACGTGCTGACGTAGCCGGCTCATCCGTGATCGTCCAGCTCGTTGCTCTGCCGCGCGTGTAGTGCGGCGGATACAGATCGAAGTTATGGAAAATGACGTCCTGGTGGCCACGGATGTTTTTATCGAACCATGACGCGTAGTCAGCAACGCTCATTTTCTCGTCGGTGCGCTTGACCCGCGTATTGATCGCCAGTTCAAGTTCAACCTCGGTAATGATGCCGACGCCGCCATATCCACCGATCGCTGCGCTAAACAAAGCGCCGTTCTCGGTCAGGGAGCATTCAACGACTTCTCCGCTTGCGAGCACAAGCGTAATCGAGCGGACCGACAATACAACCGGCCCCAAGCCGACATATCGACCGTGCGCATTGACTGACAGCGCCCCACCGACCGTGAAGTTGGCATAGGTCTGCATGATCTTGACGGACAAGCCATGCGGATCGATAAATCGTTGAATATCGCACCACCGAATGCCGGCTTGAACGCGAATCAGCTTCGCATCGGGCTCGAACCGGAGCACGCGATTCATCTTGCGCATATCCAGATGCAATGTGCCGGGGCTCGCAGTGTGTCCGCCCATGCTGAAGTGACCACCGCCGACTGACACCGGGAGACGGGTCTGCAACAGCGCGTCGACAACGTCCTGCGTCGAGGTCGGCGTTGCCACAGAAAATACGGGAATGCGATTCAGTTGAGTCACATCGTTGACTGTTGTCATGGCTGTCTCACTTCCCGATGTCGACTTGGAGATAGTCCGAGCGCGTTGCCGGATCCGGACCAAAGCGATTCTCGTGATTCACCCCTCGGCGCAGCCAATAGATCAGCACCCAGATCGGACCAAGGACCGGGATCACGACCTTGATAAGCGTCCATCCGCTGTGACCGATGTCGTGTAAGCGCTGAGTGCCAACAGCGATTGCACTCCAGAGAAAGACGATCGCGAAAGCCGAAGAGCCTGTCTCACCGAACCACGAATCCGAGAGACTTCCGAAAGCTGCGCATACCAGCGCAATGACACACATCCGGCTCAACCACTGGCTGCGAGTGGCGCGACCGCGAGTGGAGAAGAAAGCGGAGACGAACTTGCCTAAAAGCATTTCGAGTTTTTCCTTGTTGTCAGGCTTGATTGACGACGTCTCATCACCGGATTACACGACTGAAGGCTTGTCCTTCATTGGCTCCGTGGCAACGAGTTGCGCGGCGGAAGCCATCTTGCTCTGAGGGTCCGAAAAACGCTCCTTGAAACTGCCGTGGTAGCATCGCCTTGTCCTCAAGGTATTATTTTTTGCGACCTATGGCTCTCGCCGATCTTCTCGTTCCGACTATCAAGCGCTTATTGCGCGGCCGACAACTGACCTATCGACATGTCGCCGACGCACTCGATCTTTCGGAACCCAGCGTCAAACGCCTATTCGCCAGCAAACGCCTGAGCCTCGCCCATGTCGATCAGCTCGCAGAGCTTCTGGGAATGACCGTTGTTGAACTCGTCTCCGAATCGGAAGCGGTCGCGCCACGCCTGCAAGTACTCACACACGCTCAGGAGGCCACACTCGTCGCCGACGAAAAGCAGCTCCTGGTTGCGGTGTGCGTGATCAATCAATGGACCGTGGACGACATCGTATCGACATATTCGCTTTCTGAAGCGGAATGCATCAAGTACGTGCTCGGACTCGAGAAGATGGGAATCGTGCATTTATACCCCGGCAATCGCATTCGCCTTCTGATCGCTCGGGATTTTGACTGGCTCAGCAAGGGGCCGATCCGTCAGTTTCTCCGCGCGAACACCATTCCGGATTTTCTGGCGGACGACTTTGATGGGGCCGATACCGATAGCCTGAGTTTCGGCCATGGCATGTTGACCCACGCCGCGTGCGCGCAGCTTCGCGGCGATATCGAAAGACTGAGAGCCAAGCTCGCGGCGCTGCACGAAGCGTCATCGGACGCTCCGCTTTCGGACAGACAAGGGACCGCGCTTCTGGTCGCGATGCGCTCTTGGGAACCTGCGGGATTCACGAAGTTGCGGCGGGACAAGAAGATTCGATAGCGAGGACTACCGTTAAGTCTCCTGATGGCAGAGCCGAGCCAAACTCCACAGGAAGATGCCACCCCGGTACGTCATTCCAGATTCGCTCTTCAGAACGCCCACAAAACTGGCTCCGAGGATTTGCCGTACGATGCCCGCATCGCTCAGTCTCGCGAGCGAATCAATCGAACAGAACCACGGGTCCGCAGCGAGGTATTGGCGATGTTCGCCAATACGAAACAGACACGAGAAGGAGCGAAATGACATCCCCATTTACGGGCGGTTGCGCGTGCAGATCGATTCGCTACGTCTGTTCAAGCGCGCCTGTTGCGACATTGAATTGCCACTGTCTCGACTGCCAGCGCTCGAGCGGTGCTCCCTTCGCGTCCGGCTTCATCGTGCGTGTGTCGGACATGACGATCGCCGGTACGCCGAAGACACACTCGGTTCGCGCAAGCAGTGGCAGGCTCGCAGTTCGCAGCTTTTGTCCGGATTGCGGCTCTCCTTTGTTCACGAGTGGCGAGACGGCTCCAGAAGTGATGTCTGTCCGGTTCGCTACGCTGGACAATCCATCAGAGTTTCGGCCGATGCTGGATATCTGGACGTCTAGCGCACAACCCTGGGTTTGCCTTAGCGACTCGATTCCGCACTTTCCCACGTCACCTTAAATTACTGGTCGCCGGTCGCGCGATTTGTCGTTTTGGAGGGAAAGCAGCGTGCGAGATAACTTTTTTGCTGATTCCTTACTAACGCCGATTGAGTTCAAGGTCGTGGGATTGTCGCCTTTGTTGAAAATCACACGATTTCGCTTCGGATGACGGCCGTGTGCTCCGTTTCCTGTTAGCGAGAGCAGTGCTTGACGGGCTCTATTTCCCGACGTTCCATCCTCCGCCCAACACCCCCACACCCAATATGACAAGCGTCGCTTGTCAATTGACGTTCTGCCAATTGCCCGATATCTTCTCGGTCATGGCGAATCCTGAATTCATTCATCCTGGCGTGGTCGTTCGGCAGAACTGCCTGGAACGCTTCAACCTGTCTGTTACCGAGGCAGCGTCGGCGCTCGGGGTGAGCCGTCAGGCTTTGACTAACTTGTTGAGCGGCAAGGCTTCCATCTCTCCGGAGATGGCGCTGCGGCTCGATATGGCGTTCGGTGGCGGCGCGGAAACGTGGCTTCAGCGTCAGCTGCTTCACGATCTCGCCAAAGCTCGTCTGCGCATGAATGAACTCAACGGTGTTCGCATGGTGACCGAGCAACAACCGGGACTGTTCTAGTCTGGCTGGAGTTGTGTCTGGTTGCCGACGCGTCACGGCTTTCCCGTTTGTCGGTTGCAACGTCCTAAGGTAGTTCGCCAGTTCCGGTGCTTGATTGACTGCCGAACTGGCTGGTCGGATCGAATGGTCTCCCGGTAGTCGCTGGCCCTCGTGGCCGTGTCATCTGTACTCGCTACGTCGTCCGTACTCGCTACGTCGTCCGTACTCGCTGCGTCGTTTGTTTGCTTGCTCCGTATTGCTCCGATCAGAGTGCCCGCCCTTGCGCCGAGCATTCGGCCGGTGTTCGTCTTCGCGTTTTGCTTTAGTCGTTTGATTGGCTTTTCGGATATTTCCGTTTTAGCCGCCCATTCAGCAAAACATTCGAGTTGCGTCGAAGGCCCGCGCTCGTCCTGACGTATTGTCATTGAATAAGAACGCAAATAAATATGCCTTATAACCGCTCGTTTCTGGCTTTTGTTACTGGTGGCTTTTTTGCAAGCTTTGGCGGATGGATTAATTTTCTCGCCATTTTGAATATCGCAACCTGGCGCTTTAGCGCGCGTCCGGTTGACCTCGTTTTGCTCAGCGCAGCGCTGCTGCTGCCATCGGTTGCGCTTACGCGGCCGGTCGCGCGCATCTGTCACCGCGGCAGAAGCACTTACGTCACGCTCGCTGCGCTGGCCGTCACGTTGGGAACCACTACCGCGCTCCTCTTTGTCGATAGTTTCTTTGTGTTTCTCGCCGTCGTTGCGGTCAAGTCGGCCGCGCTCGGCTTTATTGATCCTGCGGAAATGCGTTATGTGACGACGACGCTAAGCGCGGATGAGCAAGGTCCCGCTTTTCGGTTGATCTCGCTGCTGCAAAGTGCCGCCAAGATTTGCGCGCCGGCGACGGGTGCGGTAATCGGCTCTTGGCTTGGCGACTCCCATACGATGCTGGCTTCGCTGGCCTTGATCGCCGTCGCCATGGTGTGTTTGCTTGTGTCAGCCGCAACCGAGCGCGTCCACGCCGTCGAAAACCCAGAAACAGGTGCAGGTGCAGGTGCAGGTGCAGGTGCAGGTGCAGGCACCAATGAAAATCCAAACACCAACGCCGACGCAATCGCTGACGCACACACAAACACACACGCAAAAACAAACGCTACGGCCGACGCGCAAACGACCGCTCCGACGACCAAAAGCCCCCGCCCTTCCTTACGCGAATTTCTCAACAACCCGATCGCCCCACTCCTCCTGTGCTTCGCGATCACCACAGCCCTTGCCTCAGCCGTCAACAACCAGTTCCCGCTGATGCTCCGGAGTCAGGGCTTCCATTCATCCGTGCTCGGGATCGTCGTCTCGTGCGCTGCATGCGGAAGCTTGCTCGGCGGCATGATGTTCAAGGCGCGCGACGATGGGACTGTTCAACTGAGCGCACTGATTGCGCCGTCGTTGGCAACCTGCGTCGCATTCGTAGTCATGGGCCTTATCTTTCGCTTGCCGTTACCCATCGCGTCTTTAGCGCTCGCGCTCGCTTTCTTTGGCACCGGCATCGCCGGCGCCCGGTTTCGCATCGCTAGCCGCGTCTTTATCGCCACGCATGCGAACGACCGCGCAGCGCAGGCCAGTGCGTCACTTCAATCGTCTGGCCTTGCGCTGCAGTTCCTCGCCCCGTTTCTCGGCGCCATCATGACGGCGCATCTGACCAACAGCGAAGTGTTTCTGACCATCGGAACCTGCGCGACCGCCGGCATCGCATGCGTGGCGATCTGTTACCGATCCGAATACTTAAAGCGCGCTCACTCCGCCGGTGCGTGACACACGGCCTCGACATTATGTCCGTCGGGGTCCAGCGCGAAAGCGCCGTAGTAATTCGGATGGTAGTGAGGGCGTACTCCGGGCACGCCGTTATCACGAGCGCCCGCGTTGATCGCGGCGCGATGGAATGCGTCCACGGCGGCGCGCTTTTCCACGCGAAACGCAACGTGTATGGGTGGATCGTTGGGCTTGCCGCGATAAATCCAAAAATCCGCTTTGCCGCCCTCGCCGAATCCGGCGACGTCGGTATGGCCCGTCACCGATGCCGGAAATTCGGCAATCAACGCATAGCCGATCGCGCCCAACGCGACGCTATAGAACTGCTTGCTCCGCTCAAAGTCGCTAACAACAACACCAGTGTGGTCGATCATTCACGGCTCCTTGTGTAGAGCGGGTCTCCGGTGATGGACCCGAACGCGCATGACGCGGGTCGCTCTCGCGCCACGCAAGCCTAACCCGAGCACAGGCGATCGCGCGACAACATTGTCCGGTCGCTTCGTCAGTCGCAGACTTTTCCTAACGCCTTCGCGAAACGCGATGTCAACAATCGAGACATCGCCTCCTCCTTTCGTCGCCGACATCGATGCCAACATGCTTTCCGAGATACATCGCGGAGCGTGATCCATGTGCGACACCGGCTGGCCCCAACCGAATCGGTCCCTTCGATATTGCAAAGGCGAACATCGACGCAAACATCGCGGCACGCACGAGCGCGCGACGATGGTGCTTCAAAAAGGTGACTTCTGGGTTGGCAAATGCCCGCGACACTTCTGCGAGTCGCGCGCAACGATGCTGCTGCAACGCGCCATTCCGGAATACCGGCAAACCACGGGTTCAGCGCCGTATCGCCTTTGGGCGTACTACGACGGCGCGATCTACGCGGCTTCTTCGACTGACGGCGGTCTCACGTGGCACGGCTTTCCGAACGGACCGCCCATGGCGCCGCCACCAAGATCCATCCTTCGCGAACTCTGGCGCCGCGCTCAGGCGCTGGGCGAAGAAGGCAAACTCATCGCTTGGCTATGCAGACAATGGAAGACGAAACGCTGACTTTTGGGCAGCGCGATGCGCTGCACGGTGGACTGCTATGGCGCCACGGCTACGGCACGCATGGACCTGTCGGCAGGACATGGGGCGATCTCTGGATGTCGATCGGCCCGTCGGTCGTATGGGGCCGGCTCGATGAATTCGGCTCGGTCGAACGGATGACCTGGTGTTGGATCGATTTGCTGGAGTTTCTGTCGCGCGCCTGGCCGCATTTGATCGCCGATCAACAATGTCCGGTCTTTGCGGCCGGTAGTGGTTCGGGTTCGGGCTTGCCTTCGCTGACCGATCTGCGCACGCGAACAGTACGGCGATGGCTATTTTGCAATACGCAACCCGTTTGCTTGCCCACCATCGATGGATGCGCAGCGGCGTCTAGGGTCTGTGATGGCCTTGGTGTCCGCGATATTCGTGATGCCCGTGATGCCCGTGATGCCCGTGATGCCCGTGATGCCCGTGATGCCCGTGATGCAGCGACAGTCGATTCCGATCCCGCGAAGTTCCCATCGATCGATATAGCTGCCACCGGTGCGCCGACCATGACTATGCCGTGCGCATCATTGCCAGCCATTGACCCTCAAACCGCTGAAATTCAGGCAGATCGCGACGACGACATACTTCGGGACTTTTTAGCAGTTCACGATTTCAGGGAAGCACTTCCTGGTGCTTATCCTGCTCAGTTGATCCTGCTGCGTCAGGGCGACGCAATGGGTGCGGTGAACGCGCGCGAAGCCTGGCGACTGCCGTTTCAGGAAACGATGAACGCGCTTGCCGAACTCGGCGATGCGATCGTTGGACGGATTGCAGACTTGAACGACGCGCGCTCGATACAGGCGTGTCGAAGATGGGTGTTGCGAGAGAGCGTGTTGATGGCCGAGACTTCGGCCGCGTCGTCAGTGTTCGCCGTCGCCGCCAAGCCAGACTTCAGGTAGATAGACGAAGGTGTCGGCGAGAAAGCCGGAATTGAAGTAGCCGCCCATCGCGTAGGTGGCGGCTCGATCGGCCTTGCCGTCGTCGGCGCGCGCTACGCGCATCGACTCGGTCTTTGCGGCAATCGCTTCGCGCGCCGCGGCGATGGAACACACGCCAGTGGATTGAGCTTCGAGCGACTTGCCCGCCAGCTTGCGCTGCACGGCGGTCTCTTTGTCGGAAAGCCGTTTTGCACGGGCTTCAGCGGCCGCACGTTCGATCCGTGCCGCGACAGCACACGGGCATTCGGACGCGTCATCGGCATCGTCAAGACCTAACCAGCGCTGAACGCGCGCAAACAGCGAATTCGACTGGCTCGAGGCGGGTGTTGGCATAGCTCATGCCCTCTCCACTACAGATATGCCTAATCTAGCTGCGTTAGTGCGAAATCACAAACGATCAATTTGGGATTCCTTTTCTAAAACCCCTCAAATCGGGTAAATCCTGGCGCGGCGCAGGGCTGTTTAGTTCGCCTTGGCGCTTGTGAGGCGGCCAGCGCCTTGATATTCCTCACTTTTTCGATGGGATACCAAATCGCCGGCCGAATGCCCGATCCTGCGAGGTTTTAAGCCCTGTGGTACGGGGCTGGGCGTGACACAGCTCGGTCACGCCGGGCTTGATCGGGTTCGGCCCGGTGCTGCCACGCGCTTACGCGATCGCGCCGCCGCCATCCACGAGCACGGTCGAACCCGTGGCAAAGGGTGTCGAGGCCAGGTAGACCACCGCGTTGGCGACGTCCTCGGGCTGGCCGACGCGCTGGGCCGGCAGCTTCGCCGCGGCGCCCTCGAACAGGTTGTTGCGCGCGTCGTCGCTGAGCCTGGACCAAAGCGGCGTGGCAATCAGGCCCGGTGACACGGTGTTCACCCGCACGGGCGACAGCTCGAGGGCCAGGCCGCGCGCCAGCGCTTCAACCGCCGCGTTGATCGCGCCTTGCAGCACGGAGCTCTTGCTCGGTCGCACGCTCAGGAAGCCGGAGACGAACGTCAGCGACGCGCCTGCGTTGAACTTCGCGGCCCGGGCAACCCGGTACGCTCCCCAGAATTTGCTCTCCATGGCGACACGCGCATCGTCGAGCGACAGCTGGCGGATGGCGCCCGTCGGCGTTTGAGCGGCCGAGATCACGATATGGTCATACGCACCCTCGCTTTCAAAAAACGCTTCGACCGCACGTTCATCCGCCGTGTCGAGGACCGCCGTACGGACATTCGCGCCGATTTGCGCGGCTGCCGCTTTGAGCTTCGCTTCATTGCGCGACGCGATCGTCACCGCTGCGCCTTGCGACGCGAATGCCTTGGCCGTTGCCTCGCCGATGCCCGAGCTGCCGCCCACGACGAGCACTTTCTTGCCTTCAAACGTATTCATGTTCAATTCCTTGGAGGTTGAGTCTGGCTTCGATCGAGGCTTGAGTTCGATCGAATGCTGAGTTCGACTGCGTCTTGTGTTCGATGAGTCTTCGATTCTCGGGGGCTACCAAAACGTCAGCACCCGGCGTCTTGCTTTTATCGGGTCGGGCTCGCCAGCTTGCATGGCGGCGCCCGTCGCCGAGGGCGCAAAGCCCACGGCCAATCCTGACGTGAGCGTGCACTTACTTGCTCACCACACCAATCTGCTGCAGGAACGTCAGGTTGTCTTCAAGGTGCCAGTTCTCGGCGATCTGCCCATCAGCCACGCGGTAGATGTCAGTTGCGATGAAGTCGATCGTCTGACCCTTGCCTTGAATGCCTTTGAACTGGCCGGTGAAATGGCCGTGGAAGTGCAGATGGGTCACCACGCGATCGCCGCTGACGATCATCTGCTCGATGTCAGCCTGCATGTCGGGCACGGCGCCTCGCACGAATTTCGAAGCGGCGAGCGGGCCTTCGACGCCCTGAACGCGACCCGGCGGCAGCGTGCGGTCGGTGAAGTTCGGAGCAAGTGCGGCGCGTGCGAGCGACTCGTCACCCGTGTTCCAGAACGAGTCGTAGCGGCGTGCTGCAAGGATCTGCGCATCGGCCTGAGCCTTGGGCAAGCTCGGATCGACGATCAGGGTCTGCGGCTTCACGAGCGTCGGCTCGGTCGCGGCGGCGGCAGGTGCGGCGATTCCGGCGGAAAGCGATGCAGCCAGGGCAATCGCAGCGACACGGGCTTGGAAGGCGGACAGGGTAGACATGACATCGTTCTCCGAGGAGTTGATTGAGTAGGTTCAAGGACCTTCGAATTCGTCGCCTGCGCGTGAATTCGAGGTCGATGAAGTCATGCTACTCTTCGCAAATCGGGTTAAATAGACGAAAATCACCGATTAATTCTTTCCACTTCACGAAGAATGGAGGCCCGCCATGATCGATGACTTGCCTGCGCTGGTCGCTTTCGCTCAAGTGGTTTCAGCCGGGAGCCTGTCCGCCGCGGCCCGTGAATTGGACGTGCCATTATCTGTGGTCAGCAAACGGCTCGCACACCTCGAGAAAAGTCTTGGCGTTCGGTTGATTCAGCGCACGACGCGCCGTCAGTCGCTTACCGAAGAAGGCGCGCTGTTTCACGCGCGCGTGGTGCGGATTCTCGATGAGGTCGAGCAGGCTGAAGCCCTTGTGACCTCGCGTCGTGCTGAAGTCAGCGGCTTGTTGCGGGTGACCGCGCCCGGGCAGATCGGACGTCAGCGGCTCGCACCGATCATCGTCGACTTTCAGCAGCAGCACCCCGAACTCGTCGTGCAGCTGGATTTGAGCGACGCGGTCGTCGATCTCTATGAAAGCGGTCACGATGTGGCGATCCGCTTCGGAAGCCTGCCGGATTCGTCGCTCGTCGCGCGGTCGCTCGCACCGAGCTTCCGGGTGCTGTGCGCCTCGCCGGCCTATCTCGCGCGCCAGGGGGTGCCCGCCCACCCGTCGGACCTCTCGCGACATCGATGCGTTCTGATCGGCAACCAGCGGCGAGCCGACTGGCGATTCGACGATGAGGAGCAGACAACCGTGCGCGTCACGGGTTCGCTGATCACCAACGACGGCGAGGCAGCACATCGGCTCGTTCTGGCGGGGGCGGGCATCGCGCTCAAATCAATCTGGGACGTCGGCGACGATATTGTCGAAGGGCGTCTGTGCCGGGTACTCCCTTCGCATTCGATTTCCGCGGCGCCGCTTCACGCGATCTATCCGCATGCCCAGCATCTGGCGCCGCGCGTCAGGGTGTTCGTCGACTATCTGAAGCAACGGCTCGTCGAGTCCTGGCGTTGGGGTCCGCTCGCGGAACAGTAACCCCTCCCTTTATTGTGAGGACTCACTCACCCTTTGATCCAGCACGCGCCTTGCCGTCGTGCGGGCCGATCGGCCGCTCGGGCCAGTCGGTCCAACGGTCTTCACGCGTCGCCTCATGAACCTCGTTCAGCGGATAGCGGATGCGGTTCTCGGCCTTCGTCTTCTCTCCGATCACAAGCAGACGCACTTCCGAATCGGTGTTGTTGAGGAAGGTGTGGCACACACCCGTGCCCGCGGGAAACGCCACTGAGTCGCCCGGCGACAGCGGATGAAGATGGCCGTCGATCCAGACGTCCGGGTGCCCTTCAAGCACGTAGACGAATTCTTCCTCGGCGCTCTCGGCATGCGGGTACGACGTGCGGCGGCCCGGCAGCAGCCGATTGTGGTGAATCCCGATACGCGTGAGGCCAAGATCGCTTCCAACGGAAGCACCGATCGCCATCAACTCCGTGTCGTTGCGATAGTGCGAGTCATCGGGGCCTTCAAGCTCGGTCCAATGGCGAATAAAGTCCGGTCGTTCCATCCGGGATCCCTGTCGTTGTCGGTGTTGTGGGGACAGGCAGTATTGCCCAAAGGATGACCCTGCGCCAGCAGTCACTTTCAGCGCGGAAAGCGAAACGGAACACGGACTTAGCGTGGCGGCTGGTGAGAACCCAACGGGCTTCGAAGCGGGAGGGAACACGCGCAACGAGACCCCGGGCAATACGCGCATCGATACGCCCGACGCCGTCGAGCCACGTGCCGCAAACCAATGCGTGAGGAGTCCCCAAACGTGCGACGCACTCGTGGAGGCTGGTGCCTAACGCGCTATCTGTACTTCGCCGTCGAACGCAGCCGTCAGCCACTGCTGCCACAGCAATTGCGCGGCCGTCTCGAGCACCGGTGCGAACGCATGCGTCTGATCGCGCAAGGCATGGACGTCGACACGGGCCAGCGCGAGTTCGCTCGCATGCCCGACGAGCCAGCGCTCGAGTCGCTGCGCCGTCACCTCGGGGTGGAATTGCAGGCCCAATGCGTAGTCGCCGATCGCAAAGGCCTGATTCCGATACTGCTCGGTGGACGCGAGCAAGGTCGCGCCATCGGGCAGATCGAAGGTATCGCCGTGCCAATGCAGCACGCGCAAGCCCGGCTCGAGCACGGACTCGAACCACGGCGGTGCGGTGACGCCCGGCACCGCTTTCACCGGCGCCCAGCCGATCTCCTTGCCTGCCCCGCCCGAATAGACTCGCGCGCCGAGCGCGGCCGCGAGCATCTGCGCACCCAGGCAGATGCCGAGGGTCGGACGCCGGACCGCAAGCCGCTCGGCGATCAACGCAAGCTCGGGCCCGATAAACGGGTAAGTCTCCCGTTCATACACGCCGATCGGGCCGCCGAGCACGACCAGCAGATCGGCTTCCTGCGGATCGATCGCGCGCAGGTCCGCCGTGCAGGCGTCGACGACTTCAATTTCAAAGCCGGCATCGATCAGCTCGGGTTCCAGCGACCCCAGGTCCTCGAACGCGACGTGGGTCAAAGCAAGAGCTCTACGCATGATATGAAAAACGTGAACGGGTTCGATCCAGTGTAGGAGCTATATGCCGGCATATATATCGGAATCCGCGTTTTGTCCGGATTGAACGCATATTCGTGTTCAAAAGGCGTAAAGATGCCGACATTTATTACATTTCTCTTTCATACAAAATCCTGTCGCGCCTTACGGACATCCGCCGGATCCGCGGAGCGGGCGTTAGCATAGGTCGCGAACCGGGACCGGCTTGTACGCAAACCAACTGCGTGCCATTCGCCTGGTGACCCCAGCGAACAACAAAAGGACATGCCATGAAGATCGCGGTGATGGGCGCGGGTGCAGTCGGCTGCTATTACGGAGGCATGCTCGCGCGTGCCGGTCACGAAGTCGTGCTGATCGGCCGCCTTCAACACGTGATGGCCATTTCGAAAGAAGGCCTGCGACTACAGACACTCACCTTCGACGAGCACATTCGTCTCGCCGCGAGCACGCATGCGAGCGCGGTCGAAGGCGCGCAACTCGTGCTGTTCTGCGTGAAGTCGACCGACACCGAATCGGCCGCCAACGAAATCAAGCCGCACCTCGACGCGGGCACCCTGGTCCTCACGCTGCAAAACGGTGTCGAAAACGCAGAGCGCCTGCGTACGATCCTGGCCCACGAAGTGGCTGCGGCGGTCGTTTATGTCGCGACCGAAATGGCGGGCCCCGGTCATGTCCGTCACCACGGCCGCGGTGAACTCGTCATCGAGCCCTCGAGCCAGAGCGAAGCCGTCGCGAAGGTGCTGATCGACGCACATATCCCGACCACCATCTCGACGAACGTGCGCGGCGAATTGTGGGCGAAGCTGATCCTCAATTGTGCGTACAACGCGTTGTCGGCCATTACGCAGATGCCGTATGGGCAGCTTGCGCATTCGCCCGGCGTGACTGCGGCCATGCACGATGTTGTTGCCGAATGCCTGACCGTCGCGCATGCCGACGGCGTGGTGATACCCGGCGACGTCGACGCGGCTGTGCGGGGCATCGCCGAGTCGATGCCGGCGCAATACTCTTCAACCGCACAGGATGTCGCGCGCGGCAAACATAGCGAGATCGATCACCTGAACGGACTGATCGTCAGGCGTGGCGAAGCGCTGGGCATTGCTGTGCCCGCTAATCGTCTGCTTCATACGCTCGTCAAAACCATCGAACGCAAGCATGATCGCGACATGCGTTCCTGACGCCGCGCTGCGCCGCGGGATATTCCGCTCTATGCTTTCTGCGAAAGGCAGATATCCATAAACCCTTTCGCCGGGGACACGCTGTGCGCTTGAACTGGAAGCCGGAAGGTCCGGCAGATCGATCATGGCATCGCGGGGTGCCTGAGGACCTGGGGTCCTGGCCGCGCACACTTGCCGTCTTCTGGGCCGGCGGTGTGCTCGCGCTGGCGCTCACGACCATCGCCTGCATCGAACTGAGTTTTGATCAGTCCGCGGCAGGCTTCATCTATCTGATCGTCATCGTTCTGCTTTCGCTCGTCGAGAGCCTCGTGTCGTCGATCATTTTTTCGCTGATCGCGGCCGTCTGTCTTAACTTTTTCTTCGTTCCCCCGTTATTCACGCTCCAGATCGACAGTCCGAGCGACCTTGTTGCAGTGGTCGCTTTCCTGTTTACGACGCTCGCCATCACGGCGCTGCTTCGACATTCGCGCAGGCTCGCACAAGCGAGACGCGAGCAGGCGACGCTGATCGATCTGACCCATGACACCGTCGTGGTACGCGATGCGAGCGACCGCATCGTCTTCTGGAATCGCGCGGCCGAGCAGATGTATGGCTGGCCCAGTGCGCTCGCGATTGGACAGAACGTGAACATGCTGCTCAAGACACAGTTCCCTGTGCCGTTCGCGACCATTGCCGATGCGATCGCGCACAACGATCGGTGGGAAGGCGAAGTACTCCACACGACACGTGAAGGAAAGACGCTTGCTGTCGCGAGCCGCTGGTCGGTGCTGCGCGACGAGCGACGCCAGGTCTTGTCGACGCTGGAGACGAACAACGACATCACGGAGCGCAAGCAGGCTGAGGCCGCGTTGAAGCAAAGTCAGGCGGTCTTTCTCGCGGAAGCTCAAAAACTCAGCCGCACGGGGAGCTTCGGCTGGAATGCGACCACGCGCGAGCTCACGTGGTCGGAACAGATCTTCGGCATCTTCGGCTACCCCGAGGCAACCGCCCCGACGATGGAGCGCATGCTTGAGCGTGTGCATCCGGACGACCTGGCCCAGGTCACGCAACTCATCGACAACGCCGTGGCTGCCCGGCGCGACCTCGATCTCGAAGCAAGATTGTGCATGCCCGATGAGTCGACCCGGCATGTCCGCGTGGTCGCGCGCGTCGTGGCGGACGATACGACTTCGCTCCGCTATATCGGTGCGGTGATGGATGTGAGCACCGCGAAGCGCTCTGAAGAGCAACTGCACGACATGCAAAGCAAGCTCGCGTATGTCACGCGTGCGGCAAGCCTCGGTGAGTTGAGCGCGTCGATGGCGCATGAGGTCCGCCAGCCCCTTGCGGCAATCGTCGCCGACGGCGAAGCCTGTTTGCGGTGGCTGCGGCACGAGGTGCCCCAGCTCGACGAGGCGCTCGGATGCGCCGGCAGAATGGTTTCCAACGCGGCGCGAGCCGGCGAAATCGTGCATCGGATCCGCTCGCTCACGCGTCGCGCGGTACCGCGCAAGGTGCCACTTGCGGTCAATGACGTGATCGCCGACGTCGCGGCGTTCGCGCAGCGCGATCTCGCGAGCCATCGCGTCACCCTCAAGCTCGACCTCGCTCGCGCGCTACCGTCGCTGTCGTTTGACCGCGTCGAGCTTCAGCAAGTGGTGATCAATCTCGTCACGAACGCGATCGATGCGATGTCGCACATCGACGATCGTGCGCGCGAACTTGAAATCACATCCCGGCTCGATGACGACGGCAAGATCGTGATCGCGGTGCGCGACAACGGCACGGGTATCGCTTCTGACCATACGAACCGCATTTTCGAGGCGTTTTTCAGCACGCGTGCTGATTCGATGGGCATGGGGCTGTCGATTTGCCGGTCCATCGTCGAGGCGCACGGCGGGCGAATCTGGGCCGTCAACAACCCGAGATACGGTGCAACGGTGCAGTGCTGTTTCTTGCCCGTCGCCGATTCATATCAGCGCGACGGCAGATCATCCGCGTGACGCACCCAACTCAGACGCCGGTTCGTAAAGATCTGTTCGGTGGGCGGAACGGCCTCGGGATCGTCGAGCGTACAGGTCGACACGTCGATCTCGTCTGGCGTGGAGTTGTTCTGATACGTTAATCCGGTGCCGCAATCCGGGCAGAACGCACGGTGCGCCTTCTCGCTCGACGCAAACACCTTTGGCGCGCCCTTCACGTATTGCAGCTCAGACGCGAGCACGCTGAACCACGCCATCATCGGGGCACCCGACACGCGTCTGCAATCGACGCAGTGACAGATGTTCGGATGAAACGGCACACCCTCGATTTCGTAGCGGACGTTTCCGCAGTGGCAACCGCCTGTGAGCATGGCATCCCTCGGCAATCGAACGCAACTCTCAAGAATGTTAGGAAATGAGGCTTCGAACGCAAGGGCAATAAGCGGGTCGATGCACCGTTCGACGCGCAACTGAATGCGCCGCTGGTTGCGCCCCTTGCCTCCCCTTGCTTCACCTCTTCTTGCCCCGCTCCACGCGCAGCAACGCGGCGCGTCTGCAATAATCTGTCGCTCTACCCTCTTGTCCGGAGCGATCCGCATGTCCGCCAAAGCCCCCCTCGTGCCACGCGTATTGCTGACCAACGACGATGGGATCGATGCGCCCGGCCTTGCCGCGCTCGAGGCCGTTGCGGCCGAGATTGCCGAGGAAGTCTGGGTCGTCGCGCCCGAGCACGATCAAAGCGGTACGTCGCATTCGATCAGCCTGCATTCGCCGCTGCGCGTGAGTCAGCAGGGTGAACGACGCTTTGGCGTCGCCGGCACCCCCGGAGACTGCGTGGTGATGGCAGTGCGCCATCTGATGCTCGATGCGCCACCAACGCTGGTCCTGTCAGGCATCAATCGCGGCGGCAATCTCGGTGTCGAAACGATGTTCTCGGGAACGGTCGGTGCTGCGATGACCGGCTTGCTGCTCGGTCTTCCGTCGATCGCAATGAGCCAGACGTACCGCGATCCGAATCGTGTGCGTTGGGATACGTCGCGGGCTCTTGCACCGGATGTCATCCGCACGCTGCTCGCGATCTCGCACGACGCGCCCACGTGTCTCAACGTGAATTTTCCGGACATCGATGCGGCCGATGCGGGCCCGCTTACGCCGACCCGTCAGGGCGTGGGGCTGATCAAGAGCGTCAATGTTCTGCGCGAAGTCGACCCGCGTGGACTGCCCTATCACTGGCTGCAGTTCGAGCGCGAAAAGCGTGAGAACGCGCCGGATAGCGAAACCACTGTGGTCGCGTCGGGACGCATCTCTGTCACGCCGCTGCACTTCGATCGCACCGCCGAGGGGACGTTCGATACGCTCGCCGCGGCGTTGAAGTGAAGGCGCGACGAGCGTAGAGATGGTGGGACGCCGCGCGCGAAAGTAGGGCCTCGTGTCCGGCGTACCCCCCCGCCCACGACACCCTTCCCTATTCGCGTGCTCCTCGCCGTCGCGATCAACGGCGCGTGGCCATCGCGCGCTCGATCTTCTGGTCCGTCTTGTATTGGCTCAACGCATAGACGGACCAGATGGCGGCGGGAATCCAGCCGATCACCGTCAGCTGAAGCACGAGACAGATGATCCCCGAAATCGGCCGACCAATCGTGAAGAACTGAACCCACGGCAAAATCAAAGCGAGCAAGAGGCGCATAATTTTCCTTGTGCGAGATACGACGTTGTAATTGTATTTTCAGCGGTAACAGTCATCTTACTTGAGCGCGTCAACCGTCGACCTCGATATCCGAGAAGCCGACACCGGCCCGCTTGCGCACCTTGATCTGAACGGGGATTCGTTCCTTCAGCGCTTCGACGTGGCTGATCACCCCGATCATCTTGCCGCTCGCATTGAGCGCGTCCAGCGCATCGAGTGCAATCTCGAGCGTTTCACCGTCAAGCGTACCGAAACCTTCATCAAGAAACAGCGAATCAATCGACGTCTTGTGGCTCACAAGATCCGACAGTGCCAACGCAAGTGCGAGGCTGACGAGGAAGCTCTCGCCACCGGACAAGGTCCGCGTGTCTCGCGCGCTGTCACCTTGCCATGTATCGACGACTTCCAGCTCAAGCTCTCCGCTTGTCTTGCGGCTCAATGCATAGCGGCCGTGCAATTTCGCGAGCTGACGGTTGGCGAGGTGAATCAAGTGATCAAGCGTGAGGCCCTGCGCGAACTTGCGATATTTCGCCCCATCCGCGGAGCCGATCAGGCTATTGAGTCGCTGCCAGCCGTCAAAGAAGGCCTGCTTGGTCGTAATCTGCTCAAACAAGGTCCGTTTCGCCTCGCGCTGACGGTCGTCGTTCTGCACTTGCGCCTTGATTTCGCCCTGTCGCTCGGTCATCTTGCGCACCGTGGCTTGCAGGGCATCACGCTCTGCCGACAAGGCTTCGTGCGTCGCTTCGGTCTTCGCCTGCGTGCTGAGCTCGGTCCAGCGCTGTTGAGCCGTCTTCAGGACGGTTTGCGCGCTGAGCAACGCATCGTCGCGTTCCTTGCGCAAGCGCACGAGTCGCGCGCGCTCCTCAGGAGCGAGAAGTGCTTGCGTGAACGACAGTTCATCGGCAAACGGGCTCGCTTGCAACGCCTGACGCCAGCGGCGATCGGCCTCGACGTGCTCGTTTTTCGTTTCAAGCACGCGCGCATCGAGGCCCTGCTCGCTACCCGCGAGTTCGCTCTCGCGACGCTGCGCCAGTTCCAGAGTGCGCTCGGTCTCGGCGAAGGCGGTCGTCGCATTGGCCACAGGACTCAAGGGTTCGAGTGCCAGATCGAGCTTCGGCGCCTGCTTATCTTCCGTATCGTCCGCGTCGTCATCCGGCTCCACCCCATGCCGACCCTGTGATGGATGCAGTGCGCGCGAAACATCAGCATCAGCTTCAGCGGCGCCGCGCACTCCGTCACGCGCGTCGCCAGGCAGACCGTCCCCGGATTCATCGAGCAGCAGTGAGCCTTGTCCATGCTCGTCAACGACCAGCTCGCGCGATTCGGCCGCAAGGGAGCGCACGGGTTCGCGTTCGCGCGTTCTTTGGTCGACCCATGCATCCCACCGCAGAAGCCACTTGTCGACTTCCTGTCGCGCGAGCGCGCTCTGCTGTCCCAGCGCATCGCTTTCTCGAACATGCTTTGCACGCTGTTCGACCGCGCGCTGCCAGGTTTGCCATTCGCGATCACGCTCCTCGAGCCATGCACGCGGATCGGCCCATCCGGCGGGATCAGCGGGCGGTGTATAGCCCCACTCCTGCACGGATGCGCTCAGCACGCGCAGGTGTTCAGCGAGTTCATCGCGCAGCTTCGCAACCTGCTCGACCGCCTGAGCATGCTGTGCCACGGCCTGTGCCCTGGCCTGATCCACAAGCTGCGTCGCATGACGCGCATCGCCAACCGATTTGTCCGCCGCAATGCGCGCCTTCACGGTACGTTCAAGCCCTTCGCGCAATGCATCGACGGCCTGCAACGTCGCATAAGCATCCCGCACCGCCTGCGCGTTCGCCTCACTCACGGCGCCGAGACTCGTGGCATCGGCCTCGGCGATCTGTGCGGCTTCAAGCAGCGATGCCCACGTTGTCGCGCGTTCGACGTCCTCCTTTTCGATCATCGCCCGGCGCTGCTTGAGCTGCTCGATCTCGCCCGCGAGCGCGGCCAGCGCTTGCTTGAGCTTGAGCCCTTGCGTTTCGAGTTCGCCAAGCTTCGACTTTCTTTCGTCGAGCGCGCGCTGCGTCTGAGAGACATCGAGCGCCTGATAGTCTGTGATCGCGGGATGTTCGGTCGAACCGCACAGCTCGCACGGTTCACCCGGGCGTAGCGCGGCACGGTAACCCGATAGCTCGAGAATGCGGCGCTCTTGCTCGATGAGCTTTTCCTTGTCGCGAATCTGCTCGCGTACGGCGCGGTACTGCACCTCGACCTGCTCGCGTGCCTGCGTCTGCTCGGCATGCCCGCGTTCGCGCTGTCCGATCGCCTCGACGGTCTGCGAGAGGAGCGTCGCCGCATCACGACGTATCGTCGCCAATTGAATCAGCTTGTCGAGCACACCCTGCCGCGTCTGCAATGACTGCCACGCACGGCGAATATCGCCTTCCTCTTTACCCTTGAGGACTTCGGCAAGTCGCGTTTGCTGCGTCGCTTCGTCGCGCTGCGCGGCTTCGAACGCCGTCACCGCTTTAGCCAGTGTCTCGCTGCCCTGCTTGCTCTTTTGCTCGTGTTCCGAGATCTGGGCGACGAGCGTGCGCACGCGTGCGTCACCCGCCTCGGTGTCCGCAGCGCGTTGTCGGCGGATGTCGAGTTGCGCACGCCATTGCGCGAGCGCTTCGCCGAGCTTGGCGCGCAAGGGTTGCGCTTCAAGTTGCGCATCGAGCGCCTTGATCTCGGCCGTTGCCTGTTGTGCGGTCCGCTCGGCTTCGCCGGCAATCTGCCGGCGCAACTCGAACGCGCGCCACAGCTCGTCGGTGACCGACTGGATCGCGTCATGCCGGTCACGTCGCGCCTGGCGGCGAGCGTCAACAGCCGTCGTTTGCGCACGTTCGGACACACGCCACGCCTCATGCACACTGCGCAACGCTTCGGCGGGCTCACCCGCCGCAAGGCGATCAAGATCGGGCTTGGCCTGCACGAGCGCGGCCACCGCTTGTTGCTCGACTTCGCCCGCACGCTTGTGCTCGATCTCAGCCTTCGACAGATCGTCGCGCCACTGAATCAGCGACACCACCGATTGCAGTTGCTTCGACTGCTGCCCCTCGGCCGTATTGAGTTCGGAAGCCTCCTGCGCGAGTGCGGTGCGTTGTTCGTCGCTGAGCAGCACCACGCCTTCAGCACGTGCCTGCAGTGTCTCGAGCGCGGTCTTTTCCTCACGTGTCCGCTCGAACACACGCTGCGAAATCTGCCCGTAGATATCGGTGCCGGTGAGTTCCTCGAGCAATTCAGCGCGCTCGTTCGCCCTCGCCTCGAGAAAAGCCGCGAAGCCGCCTTGGGCGAGCATCATCGACTTCGTGAAGCGGCCAAAGTCGAGACCTGTGATCGATTCGGTCGTACGCAGCTTGTCCTGAATCTTCTCGGTGATGATCGTGCCGTCGAGATAGGCGAGTTCGACTTTCGGGGCCTGCAGATTGCCGTCGGCCTTGTCGCGCGCACGTCGCTGGCTCCAGAACGCGCGATACCCCTTGCCCTTGACCTCGAATTCGACTTCGGCAAGACACTCGAATGTATGCCGCGTCATGAGTTCGTTGCCACCGGCCGACACCGTCTCCATGCGAGGCGTGCGGTGATAGAGCGCCAGGCAAATGGCGTCGAGCAGCGTGGTCTTGCCCGCGCCCGTCGATCCGGTGATCGCGAACAGCCCGTTGTCCTCGAACGGCTCACGCGTGAAGTCGATTTTCCACTCGCCCTTGAGCGAGTTCAGATTGCGCAGTCGCAGCGTCAGAATCTTCATGCGTGTGAAGCTCCGGCGGCGGTTTCCGTATCGGTCTTCTCGATTGCGTCGCCGCCTCGGATCTCTGCGACGACGGCACGATAGAGCGAGGTCACTTGTTCGCGCACCGGAACGTCGAGGGTCTCGGCATCGAGACGTCGGGCAAACACGTCGTCAGGCGACAATTCATCGAGCGTCTCTTTCGCTTCGCCGCGCATCGACGCGGAGACCGTGCCTCGGTCACGGCGAATCCGCAGCACTTCGACAGGGAGGCCGTCGGTCAGGGCGTCGATGCGTGTCTGCAGATCGCTCAGATAGTCGTCCTGCGCCACGACGACTTCGAGCCAGACGGATTGGCCGTCGCGCGCTTCAGCTGCCACTGCGACGAACTGCGGGGCCAGCGCCTCCAGCGTCCCGCGAATCGAGACGAGCGGCTGGAAGCTGGGAACCGGTAGCGGCGTGACGGACTTCAGTGCGCCGTCGGCCAACTCGACGACGAGCATTTCCTTCTGCTGTCGCGCCTCATCGAATCCGAGGACAATCGGCGAACCGCAGTAACGGATATGGTCGAAGCCGCCGACCTTCTGCGGTCGATGAATATGTCCGAGCGCGATGTAGTCGGCCGGCGGAAACGCCGCGGTCGGAAACGCCTCGAGCGAGCCGACGTAGATCTCGCGAACCGACTCGCTTGCGCTCGCACCCACGGTGGTCAGGTGCCCCGTCGCTACGATGGGAAGCGGCAAGCCGAGTGCCTCGCGCTTTTGCAATGCAAGCGCAAAGACGCTGTCGTAGTGCGCGCGAATCGCGTCTTGCAACGACAACTGCTTGTCCTGCGCTGACTGGCCCGCGACGCTTTGCACAACATCTCTTGGCCGGATAAAAGGAATGGCGCACACGATGGCGCCCGGCACGCCGTTGCGATCCGCCAGCACATGAACCTGACGCGACAGATCGTCCTCGACCGATGGAATCACGATCGTGTTCAGACACGCGAGCAAATCTCGCGATTCCTGCATCGTGGCGACGGAGTCGTGGTTGCCTGCGAGAATGATCAGGCTCACGCCGGCGTCGCGCAATGCGACGATCAGGCGGTTATAGAGTTCGCGCGCATAGCTCGGCGGCGCGCCCGTGTCGAACACATCGCCGGCAAGCAGCACGGCATCGATTTCGAGCGTGCGCGTCTGGTCGACGAGCCACGCGATCAGCGCCTCGTGTTCGGACTGCCGGGACTTGCCCATGAAGTACTGACCCAGGTGCCAGTCAGACGTGTGCAGGATACGCATCGATCAAGCAATAACGGAAAGGAGACGGAACGCATCAGTGTCTCATTTCCGCGCGCACTGCACGAGCGAAAGGCCGAGCAAAGCGTCAAAGCAAAACGCGGCCGCGGGTGCGCCGTCGGGCGCGCACCCTGCGTCCAGCTGCCGCTTAGACGCGCTTTACGACTCGATATCGCCGAGGATCCGGTGCGCAAGCGCCTTGGCTTCTTCGAGCGCCTCGTTTTCCGAAGCCGAGGTGCCCTCGACTTCGTAGACGGTGTCGTCCGGATCTTCGCCGTCATCGCGGCTCAATTGAACCCAGCCCTGAAAGAGGCCGTGGTCGAGGGATCGTACGTCGGCCTGTGCTTTGAACAAGCCCTTGATGTAGGTAACCGATGACATGGCGCCTCCTTGAGGGATCGTAATGATCGCCCGTTCGACGCTTCGATCCGGACCGTGCGGGCGAGTTCATCGGCCTGAAAAAAATAGATCACTCCGCGACGCGGAACAGTTCGACGCGGTTGCGGCCGCCCGCCTTGGCGCTGAGCAAGCCGACGTCGGCGTCGTCGAGCAGACCGATCAGTCCGTTGGCCGAGTCGCGCATCTCCGCGACGCCCACGCTGATCGTCAATTGACCGGCCGGCGAGTCGAGTCCGGCAACGGCGGCGCGCAAACGCTGCGCGACTTGCATCGCCGTGTGCGCGCGGCAATTCGGCAGCACGACGGCAAACTCGTCGCCGCCGAGTCGTCCAAATACATCGACCGGACGCAGCCGGTCCTGCAACGCCGTCGCAACCAGCACCAGCGCGGCATCGCCGACCGAATGTCCGTACTCGTCGTTGATGCTCTTGAAACGGTCGACGTCGATAAAGAGCGCCGATACCGGCTCGTCGCGATGCTGTGCCCGACGCACGGCCAGATCGGCGAGCTCATGGAATCGCTGGCGAACGAAAATGCCGGTCAGATCGTCGGTGTGCGCCTGTTCGCGCAGTTTGCGTTCGAGGTGGAAATGCGAGTGCTGCAGGCGTGAGAAAAAGACGTGAATCACCGTCGCGGTAATCGTCGCCGTGAACATATACGTCAGGAGTTCGTACTGATCGATCTTCGACGCATGCAGTAACGCGAATGTCACGAACGGCGTGACGACCGTGACGATCGAGGCCAGCGCGAAATGCCGGTGCGACATCCAGGCCGGACTGGTCACGACCGGCATCATCGCAAATGCCGGCAAGACCCAGGCAACGCCCAGCGAATTGACGGAAGCGAAAACGCCGATGCCGATTTCGTAAAAGCAGAGGAAGGCAAAACCGAGGAGCACCCAGCCGCGTTGCGCGCTGTCGCGCTCGAGCGCGAGCATGACCAGGCCAAGCGCGATGGCGACCGCGATCACGCGCCAGAGCAACGACATCGTAATGACATCGGCAGCCAGACCGATGGCGATGGCCGCGATATAGGCGGCCACGCCCGCCCGTGTAATTCCGCGCACGAGCGGCAGGAGATGGCGTGTCTGGTAATCGACGAACGACCGGTCCGCCGCGGCAGCGCTGCTGCTCGCGGCCGCGAGCGCGGCACCCGCCTGTACGGGCGCCCGGTCGTCGTTGACGGTCGTGCTCATGAGAACAACCCCGTGATCTCTTTGTACGAGCCGCCATTGTAGGTGGATTTCGGCGCCGGAATCTGTTTGGTATTCCACACGCCGGACACCCATCAGCAGCCGCCCGCTACATCAGCTCGGAAAGAAAACATATCGCGTCACGAACAGTGCCGCGACAACCCACGCCGCCGGATGCACCTCCTTGGCGCGTCCGGTGAACAATTTAAGCACCGCATATGAAATAAACCCGAAAGCAAGGCCGGTTGCAATCGAGTAAGTGAACGGCATCGCCAGCGCCGTGAGCGCTGCCGGCGTGGCTTCGGTCACGTCGTTCCAGTCGACGTCGAGCAGTTCACGCAGCATCAGACCTGCTACGTACAGCAATGCGGGTGCCACGGCAAAGGCTGGCACGGCGCCTGCAAACGGGCTCACAAGCAGGGCCAGAAGGAACAGCACACCGACCGTCAGCGCCGTCAGGCCCGTACGGCCGCCGGCCTGCACACCCGAGGCGCTCTCGACATACGCCGTCGTGCTGCTCGTGCCCAGCAGCGAGCCGCAGAAAATGGCGATCGAGTCAGCAAACAGCGCCCGTCCCAGGCCCTTGTAACGATCGCCTTCGAGCAGACCCGCGCGACGCGCAACGCCCATCAACGTTCCCGTCGCGTCGAATACCTCGACGAGCACGAAAACGAGGATGACATGCGCAAATCCGCCGTGCAATGCGCCGGGGATATCCAGCTTGAGCAGCGTCGGCGCGATCGACGGCGGCGCCGAGACAATGCCGTGAAACGGTGTCAGACCCAGTGCGATGGATATGACTGTCACTGCGAGAATGCCGATCAGGATGGCGCCACGCACACGCAGCGAGTCAAGCACCGCGATCAGCAGGAAACCCAGCACTGCCAGCAGCGCGTGCGGCGCATGCAGATTGCCGAGCGTGACCTTCGTCGCCGGGCTCGCCACCACGATTTCCGCATTGCTCAGCGCAATAATCGCGAGAAACAGGCCAATACCCGCGCCGATCGCGCAACGCAGCGATTTCGGCACGCCGGCGATCAGCCAGCTGCGAATCCCGGTAACGGTCAGCAGGATAAAAATGCAGCCCGAAATAAAGACGGCACCCAGCGCTGCTTGCCACGTGTAACCCATCGCACCGACGACGGTGAACGCGAAGAACGCGTTCAGGCCCATGCCGGGCGCCATGCCGATCGGATAGTTCGCGACAAAGGCCATCACGAGCGATCCGATCGCGGCGGCAAGGCAAGTCGCGACGAATACCGCGCCGCGGTCCATGCCGGTCGTCGACAGAATCGCCGGGTTGACGAAAATGATGTACGACATCGTCAGAAATGTCGTGAAGCCTGCAATGATCTCTGTGCGGACATTGCTGCCGTTTTCGTTCAGACGAAACAGCGTACTGAGCATCGAAGTGTCTCCTGCCGGGTTCGGCGGTTCAGAACATCGGCCCCCGAGGGTCGGCCATGCTTGTTGTGTGTGAGAAGAACATGGAGCGCGGCATCATCTCGACCTCCAGGGCGTGCAGCCTGGAGCGAACCGTCCAGGCTGCAATAGAATCGTTGTGATGACACCCCTCTCCCCTGCGCGCCCCGTGCCGTCAGCCACCGATCTGTTCGACCAGCGTAACGACGACTGGGCCCGCGACCCACGCCGCGCCTTTGACGCATGGCTCGTCAAGCAGGCATTCCGGCGTTCGTCGGCCGAAGTCTATCAGGCGCAGTGGAACCACTTCGTCGACTGGCTCGATTTGCAGCGCCGCACCCTCGGCAATACGGATTCCGGGCTCGTCGGTCAGTTTCTCGACAGCCTGTCCACACGCAAGCAGCAACGCACGCGGTATTTACGGCTGATCGAGCGTGTTTACGATCACCTCGCTAAACAACAACCCGAACTCCCCAACCCTGCACGCGGTGCGGCCGTCAAACCTGCGCCGGACACCGGTTGGCAGATGGCCCATGCCAACGAGCCGACCGGATTTCTGGCGCCGGACGAACGCAACGCGCTCGAGGCGCGCATGCGGGCGCCCTTGCCGCGCAGCCCCGGTGCGCGCTGGCGCGAGCTGCGTGACCGGGCGCTCGTCGGCGTCTTTCTCGGTGCGGGGCTGAAGACGGGTGAGGCGCAAACGCTGCCCGAGCGCTACCTTTCCCGCGCAGACGGGTGGCTGCTCGTCGACAACGTCGACCCGAGGCTCACACGGCGCACGCGCCCCGAGCCGTTCGCAAAAGCCGCGTTCGATGCCTGGTTGCGCGTGCGCGCCGAGATGGCTACGCGCGGCGCGCTGGCGTTTCCGTCGGGTGTCGACGGGCGGCCCATGCACAAGGCCACGGTGTTGCGGGCCATCGACGCCCAGGTCGAGGAGGCGGGCCTGACGGGGTCGAGAACGAAACGTGCTAGCCCTCAGACGCTACGCAACTCGTTCGCCGCCCGGCTGTTCGAGGTCGGCGAATCGCCCGAACTGGTCGCGGAATGGCTGGGTATGGAACAGCTCGAGTCCGCCGTGCGTTTACAGACTCAATGGCGCGCATGGCAGCGCAACGAGGCCAACGAATGAATGTCTTCCGACCGACTTTTCTCCGACCCGCCCGGACCTTTTTGACGCTGGCAACGCTGATTGTCGCGCTCGGCGGATGCACCGCCGCGCGTGTCGTCACGCATACCGTCGATACGCAATTTGCCCAGGCGCCCGCAGGCACCTATCAGATGGATGCGGACCACTGGAGCATCGTGTTCGACGTCGAGCACCTCAAGTACTCGCGCTTCGTCATGCGATTTGACCGGGCCAAGGCGACGCTTCAGCTCGATCCGAATGCGCCGGATCACAGCTCGGTCAAGGCGACCATCGATGCGACGAGTCTCGATACCAACGTCAAGGCGCTCGACAAGATCGTCTCGGGTTCGAGCATGCTCGATGTGACGACGTGGCCGACGATTACGTTCGAGTCGACGGGTTTTCAGCTGACGGGGCCGGGTGCCGGCAAGCTAACGGGCAACCTGACGATTCGTGGCAAGTCGGCGCCGGTCACGCTCGATGTCGTGTTCCATGGCGCGGCGCCGAACCCCCTGACGCATGCGCCGACGGTCGGCTTTGCCGCGACAGGCACCTTCAGCCGCTCGGCGTTCGGCCTGTCGACGTGGTATCCGGCCGTGGGTGACGATATCCACGTGCAGATCCAGGCCGAATTCGAACAGCCGGCACCGGGCCAGGCCACGCCTGCCAGTGCGCCGGCAGGCAGTTAGCCCGCGGAGTAGCACGCCTGCCAGCCACTCAGGCAGGCGGCCAAGTTCAGGACAGCGCTTGGGCTCGGGCCTGGGTTGAGGCTCACGCCCGAGCCGGGTTCAAGCCTTACTGAGCCGGCGTTTTTGGCGCCTTGCAGGCGACGAGCAAGCCGCGGCCGCTGCTGTCGTCGCGTCGGTCGATCACGTCGAACGTGCCCGACGGGCAGAGCGCCTGCGCGCGCTGCTGACACAGATTCCAGTCGGCGCCCGTGCAATCGACCATCGTCGTCTGGCGCCCATCCGAGGTAAAGAGCGGATAAGGCGAACTGCATGCCGCGAGCGTGCTCAACGCCGCGACCGTTGCGAGCCACTGGGTGACCTTCATTGTTGTGTGAATCCGAGGTGAGTTGGCACGCATGGTAGCGTGAGAGCGCATCGTGCAATAGTCGAATGAAATGAACGAGTTTTGCGCGCGACAGTGAACGACAATCGTCCGCCTGCGGTCGACCCCTACGAGATGCGTCGTGCGGGATGCGGGATGCAAGCGCCGGGAGGCAAGCTTCACCGGGTCTTGATCGTCGCTCCGTCCGGGGCGATCCGATCGCTTAAAAAGTCGAGAAACGCGCGGATCCGCGCGGCGATCTGGGTGTTGCGATAGTAGACCGCGTGAATCGACTGCCGCACCTCGACGGTGTCGCGCGCAAGTACCTGTACAAGCTCACCTGCGCGGCGGTCGGCATGCGTCATGAAGTCCGACAAACACACGACGCCCGCATCGGCGAGCGCGAGTTGCCGCAATGTCTCCCCGCTCGATGCCGTGATGTCGGGCTCGATGTCGAGATGTTCGCCGCGCGGGTGCCTCAAGGGCCACTGATTCAGAATGGCCGGCTGTGTAAAACCCAGTAATGTGTGGCGCGACAAATCGGTGACGCTTTTCACACGGCCGTGCGCTGCGAGATACGCCGGACTCGCGAGCACGCGCAAGCGGCTCGTTGCAATCGGCCGTGCGTGGAGCGTCGAATCGCGCAGTGCGCCGATCCGAATCGCGACATCGGTGCGATGTTCGATGAGATCGATGATCTCGTCGCTCGTATTGAGTTCGAGGGCAATGTCGGGATACTGTTCGCGAAACGCGGCAACGAGCGGCACGATCACATGCAGCATGAACGGCGACGCAGCGTTCACACGCAGCGGGCCCGCCGGTGTCTGACGGCGGGCCGCCATCTGGTCTTCGGCGTCTTCGACCGACTCGAGAATGGCGCGCGCCCTGACGAGGAACAGACGCCCCTCGTCAGTGAGCTCGAGCCGGCGCGTCGTGCGACGCAACAGCGTCGTGTCGAGCTTTTCCTCGAGCCGCGCAAGCGCGCGGCTGACGCCCGACGCGGTTTGCGCGAGTGCGTTGGCCGCCGCCGTCACGGAGCCCGTATCGACGACAGTGACAAAAGCGAGCAATTCGTCAAGCGTGGTCTTCATGGCGCGCATGGTATCCAATGTTGGGCCCCTGCGCGCAGGGCGCCTTGCATACGCAAAGTTGTCACCGCCCGCGCTTTCATGGCATGCTCGCGGGATGAATCTGACGCCCGATACCCCGAATCCCTATTGGTGGCGCTCCTGACGGAGCGGCGCGTCGTTACATCTGAATCACGACTCTGTCCGCTGCATTCCGGCTGACAGGGTGCGCGCGGAGCGCCCGGGCCAAGCGAAGTGCAGCGGTTTTCAAAGGAAAATCGCGTATGTCTCAAGCTTCGCAACCGGCACAACAACCCGTGATCCTGACGGGCGATCGCCCGACCGGTCCGCTTCACCTGGGTCACTACGTCGGCTCGCTTCGCAGCCGCGTCGAACTCCAGCACACGCACCGCCAGCACGTCCTGCTTGCCGACACGCAAGCGATGACCGACAACGCGCATGACCCGGACAAGGTTCGCCGCAATGTGCTCGAAGTCGCGCTCGACTATCTCGCCGTCGGAATTGATCCTGCGCTGACGACGATTGCGGTGCAATCGCATCTGCCCGCGCTGGCCGAGCTCACGCTGCTGTACCTGAACTTCGTCACGGTCGCGCGCCTCGAGCGCAATCCGACGATCAAGGAAGAGATCCATGCGCGCGGCTTTGGCCGCGATATTCCCGCGGGCTTTCTGTGCTACCCCGTCGCGCAGGCCGCCGATATCACTGGCTTCAAGGCTCACGTCGTTCCGGTCGGGGAAGACCAGGCTCCGCTGATCGAGCAGACCAACGAAATCGTGCGTCGGATCAATCGCCAGGTCGGCGCCGAGTTGCTGCCCGAAGCGCAAGCGCTGATTCCGGAGATGGGCCGGCTGCCCGGCATCGACGGCAAGGCGAAGATGAGCAAGTCGCTCGGCAATTCGATACCGCTGGGATCGAGCGCGGATGACATTCGCAATGCCGTCAAGATGATGTACACGGACCCCAACCATCTGAAGGTATCGGATCCGGGCACCGTCGAAGGCAACGTCGTGTTCACCTATCTCGACGTGTTCGATCCGCGCAAGGAAGAAGTCGAAGCGCTGAAGGATCACTATCGTCGCGGTGGCCTCGGCGACATGGTGATCAAGCGCCGTCTCGAAGAAGTGCTGCAAAACCTGCTTGCGCCGATCCGCGAACGCCGTGCTGAACTCGCTGCGCAGCCCGACTATGTGTTCGGCATTCTGCGAGAAGGCACACGCAAATCGGCGGACATTACGCAAGCGACGCTCGACGAAGTGCGTCGCGCGTTGGGCACGTTCTCGTTCGACAAGGCCTGAACATCGAATGGCGAGGCGGTCACGCCTTGCCGCCTTCGCGGCATATCACGCCCGCCATATCACGCCTGAGATATGGCTGCGCGATGTTGCGAAACATGCGAAGGCCCCGGGCACCGCTCAAACAGGGTGCTCGGACTCGAGGAAACGCCAGGGAAGATCAGTCCGACCGAATTCGCTAAACAGTCATCGAATTCGGGAAACGTCGCGACACCACACTGATACCGCACACCTTCGGCGCTATCCGCATCAACCGCCTGACTCGCGGGCTAAAGCCGCCACGCACCCAGGCAAGTACACATCAGCGCAACCCGGCGTTTTTTACTAACGCTTGAAAAAGTCGGGTGACTGCCCTGCACGCACCGCGCGCAACAGCCATTCAGGCATCGGGCCCGCACCGTCCCACGAATTACCCGACGCATCCGCATATTGCACGACACCCGGTGTCGGCTTGGGCATCGCCTGCGCCAACACGGATTTCGGCAAAGCGGGGTCGACTTCGGGCTCGGCTTCTTCTTCAGCGGGCATCAGATGTTCGGCGGTGACGCCGTATTCATCCATTCGCCGCAGGATGTACTTGATAATGCGCTCGCGCACCAGTTCGTCCATGATGCTCCTTCATTCATGCCATGCTTCACTGGATGGCTTCATTGTATCGAGTCACTCGAACTCGACAAAGTTCTGGACAACCGCAAGAAGCGGTTCACTTACTTCCAATCACACAGCGATACGTTTTGTCTGACACGAATCGCTCAATCATTTCGCTGAACTTGACGTTGGACGCGACGCGCCGCGCGTGCGATTCCGCGCGCTCGCTTCGGTGCGGTCAATTCGTCGCGGTTGCAATAGACAGCCCTTTCAATCGCATCCGGCGCTAGCGCTCAGACGCGCGTTTGCACGATCGGTTCGCAAGGCACGGAAATGCCGGCTCACGGATTGTTGGTCGCCGCATGGCCAGATGGCCGGCGTCCTCAATCGCCTCTGAATTCGAAGGTCCCAAAAAACACCCGGAAATGGCGCCGCGCCGATTAAGCGAGTTGTCCAATTGGACAGCTCTTTCATGATGGATCATGCGGCGTTTGCACGAGTTATCCAAAACCCCGTATTTCAAATTATTTGAACCTTGTGCCCCGTACGTCAGTCAATCTTTCAACTTGTTTACAATACGCCATGTTTCAAGCGGCGCTCATTGTGTTCAAAGAATCGCCGCCTATGCTGACGACTCTTGTGTCCGAAACGTCCTGCACGCGGTATCCGCTTTGACGCCAGCGCGCTGAACCTTTCGTCTGAATATCCCACTTCACTACTTATGTCCGCCATCGCCCCGAAACCGAGATCGCAAGGCCACCGTGCATTGCCCACGATCATCTTCATGTCGCGCTGGCTGCAGGTCCCGCTCTATCTGGGCCTGATCGTCGCGCAGGCGCTTTATGTTTTCCTGTTTCTGAAGGAAGTCTGGCACCTGACCGTGACAATCGGCACGTTGAACGAAACGACGATCATGCTCGCCGTACTCGGACTCATCGACGTCGTGATGATTTCGAACTTGCTGATCATGGTAATCATCGGCGGATACGAGACGTTCGTCTCGCGACTCGGCATCGAAGGCCATCCCGATGAACCCGAGTGGCTCGATCACGTCAACGCCGGGGTGCTCAAGGTCAAGCTGTCGATGGCGCTGATCAGCATTTCATCGATTCACCTGCTCAAGACCTTTATCGATGCCGACAATCGTAGCAGCACGTCGATCATGTGGCAGGTCGCAATTCACCTCGCCTTTCTCATCTCGGCCGTCGCGATGGCCTGGGTCGACCGGATCACTTCTCACGGACCGACGGGGCCGCAACACGACACTGACCATTCGAACTGACCAGTTATTGTCGCGCATCATAAATCGTTATGCAGCCCCTTTGTGCATTTTCGGGGCTGCAGACGTCACCGACTCACGCCGCCGATCGTGAGTCCCCACGTCGTCAGCACACACACAAAATATCGCTTGCTATTACATCGTGTGCGATCTAATATCCTTTCCATGAAACAGCAAGCCAGCACCCCGACGATCGATCCGAAGTCATCTCTGCTGCTCGATCAGCAGATTTGCTTCGCGCTGTACTCGACATCGCTCGCGATGACGAAGATCTATCGCAAGGTGTTGACTGAGCTCGGTCTGACGTACCCCCAGTATCTCGTTATGATGGTGCTGTGGGAAAAGGACGAGGTCACGGTTTCGGAAATCGGCGAACGCCTGTTTCTCGATTCCGCCACGCTGACGCCGTTGCTCAAACGCATCGAGGCACTCGACTTGATTGCACGTACGCGTGCCGTCAAAGACGAACGCCAGGTGATCGTGACGTTGACGAGCGCGGGCAAGAAGTTGCGCAAGCAGGCCGAGAGCATTCCCGTCTCGATTCTGTGCGCAACGGGTTGTGAGCCGGCTGAACTGATGGAAATCAAGAACAGCCTCGCCAAGCTTCGAAGCAAGCTCATCGATGCAAGTTGATGGGCGTATGCGCCGGGCGGTCTGATGTCGGCGAGCAGGTCGAAACACGCTGCAACGCATTCGCTGCATAACGTGTATGGAGTCTGCGCACGATGCAACGCTGTCCGAAGCAAGCAGGACTGCAGGAACGGCTGGATGATGACCCGACGGCGATGTCGTTGGTGAAACGGTAGAAATATCGCTCGCGATTTAATCGCTTGCGTTGTTAGTTGGATGCACGGGCGCGTACTGTGCTCGCTCGTAGACGCGTTACCCCTAACCTGACCACTGGAGTTTAAGAAAATGGCACTCGAACAAGTTCTCTATACCGCTCATGCAAAGTCGACCGGCGGCCGTGACGGCCGTTCGGTTTCGTCGGATGGCATCCTCGACCTGAAGCTCGAAACGCCGAAGGAACTCGGCGGCGCCGGCAAGGAAGGCACGAACCCTGAGCAACTGTTCGCTGCCGGCTACTCGGCTTGCTTCATCGGTGCCATCAAGTTTGTCGGCGCACGCGACAAGATTGCGGTCCCTGCTGACGCATCGATCGATGCAAGCGTGGGCATCGGCCCGATCCCCAATGGCTTCGGCATTCAGGTCGAACTCAAGGTGTCGCTGCCGGGCGTCGATCGCGCTGTCGCTGAAGACCTCGTGAAGAAGGCACATATCGTGTGCCCGTATTCGAACGCGACGCGTGGCAACATCGACGTGAACCTGGTCGTAGTCTAAGCGCCTCAAACACAGAGGGCCGATACCCAGCGTTGGGGTATCGGCCCTTTTGTCTTTGCGTCTTTCTGTCTTTGCGTCGTTCCGTCTTAACGACTCAACACGCGTTGGCAGAATCCACCGAACTCCGCGCCGCATTGCGCTGCGCATCGTAGATGAAGTGTCCGATCACTGCGCCGATGATCAGCGTACCGCCGATGATGGCCGCCGTCGCCGGGGCCTCTCCGTACGCAACCCAGATCCACATCGGCCCGAGCGCAGTCTCGAGCAAGAGAAACAATCCCACGGCTGAAGCCGGCACGAAGCGCGTGCTCAACGACAGCAAGCCCATGGCGATCGGCATCACGATCGCCCCTTCGGTCACGAGCCACAACCAACCGTAACCGGTGATCGCGTGCACTTCGGCAAACAACGACGGCTGCATCACGCTGACGACGATCGAGGCGACCGCACCACCGAGCGATGGCAAGCCCAGCGTGCCGCCTTTGACACGCCCCGAGAATACGAGCGCCAGCCCCATCGACACCGCGGTGCCAAGCGCATAGGCATCGGCGGTCCATGAGTTGCCTGCACCGCCGTTCACCACGACGATCACGACACCCAGCATGCCCACCGCAGCCGCCGTTAATAGTGGCCACTCCGCCCGCTCGCCATGCAGCACCCACGCGAACAAGGCCGCCATAAAGGGCGTCGACGCGATGATGACAAGCACCATCGCAACCGGTCCGAGCAGCAAAGCCTGAACAAACGTGATCGCCGAGGCCGCGTACCACAGCACCGCCATCGAATTGTCACGCGTGAGCCATGGCCGCCCGAGCATCGCGCGCAGTCGCGGCACAGCGACATACAGCACCGCCAGCACAAGCCACATCAACGCGCCGCGCAGCGCCACCAGCAACCACCCGTCATCAATTCGCATCGAGCGGATCAGCAGCGCATCGCTGCTGATCAACAACCCTGCCGCGATACCGATCAGGTTGCCTTTTGCGTGCTCATTTTTCATTGCTTCGACGCAGGCGGCGTCGCGTGCGTGGCGTAGTCTTCCCAGCGACCCTTGCAGAGCGCAAAACCGACCTGCCACCCTTGCAGATAGTCCGAGTCGGGGCGTTGTGGCGAATCCTTGTAGAACGCGTAGTCCATATTGCCGGCCGACTTGTAGCCCGTCGCGCAACCGTCGACGTGGCCATCGATATAGCCTGCGGAAAAACCCTTGTTCTGCAGCGAAGCACGGTCCGCCTTGAGTTCAGGCGGGTCGACGTCGTTGGTCCACTTGGCAAACTGGGACGGAACGGTGCACGCGGCGAGGCCGCTCAGAAGCGAGACAACGAGAACACGACGAAGAGCAGTAGCAGTGCGCATACGGAACGGCATGGTGAGCAGGATCCCTGTGTGTATTCCGTGACATGGATCGCACATTGTATTCGTTCCGCGCAACGGAACCCGAACCGTCGTTTTCCGCCGTGCGACCGCCTCTTCCGCCTCGCGACTTTCTGACCCTACCACCCGTGTCCCAAACGCTACGAAAGCACGACGTAAGCACACCTACACACACGCGACACGCCTGGCACATTTTGCTGACCACCACGCGCACCGCAACGCCGCCTGCGTAGCTTCTACCGCGGCCGTGCTCAATAAATGCAACCTGCAAACACCGACGACACAAATCGATAGTGTGTACGCGCGACTCGAACACTTGTTATTCATGACAACTGTCCAACCGTCTATGCGTATATCCGGTTTCATCAAATTGACTCGCCTGCTCTCCATGATGTCGGCACACAAAGCAGCAGGGGACAACAATGAAAATGTCTATACCGCTGTGTGCCGCGATCATCGTATCCGGCGCACTCGCGGGCTGTGGCGATGGTGCGTCCAATTCCGCGACGGTGTCGAGCACACAAGGTGACACCGCGGCGCAATTGCCCGCACAGCCGGCCGCGAACACTACGGGCGTGAACACGCCGCGCATCTCGCTTGATGTCACTCCGGCACCGTCGTCCGTGCCACCCGTTTCCGATCCGCGTTCCGCCCTGGCGACCAACGCACCGATCGATCCGCCGTCGCCCCCGACGGCCATGTCTCCGGGCGTTGTCGCGAGCGTCGATCCATCGCCGCTCGTGTCGCGCCCGGCGAACTACACCGTGTTTGCCGCGCAGTCCGCGGACGACCCGGAAGTGCAGGTCCAACCCGTCGTTCACTACGCCCCGGAATCATCGGATAGCCAGTGATCGCCGGGCTGTTGCGCAGCCCTTGCAATCCCCCACACATCCAATCGATCTCTCACGAGAGGGTTACTCATGTCTTCAAAATTTGACCGTCGTCGCTTCCTCAAGACGACAGCCTCGTCCGCCGGCGCCGCTGCAGCGCTGACGGTGATGCCGGAATCGATCCGTCGCGCGCTCGCCATCCCCGCGAACAACAAGACGGGCACGATTCGCGACGTCGAGCACATCGTCGTGTTCATGCAGGAAAACCGCTCGTTCGACCACTACTACGGTCACCTGCGCGGCGTTCGCGGCTACAACGATCGCCTCCCGATCACGCTGCCGAACGGCAACCCGGTGTGGTTCCAGCCGTCGAAGGAAAGCGCCACGACGCCGGTGCTGCCGTTCCGTCTCAACACGCAGACGACGAGCGCCATGTGCGTGGGCGATCTCGACCACAACTGGTACCCGACGCACTACGCGATCAACGGCGGCAAGTACGATTCGTGGCCCGCGAACAAGACGGACATGACCATGGGCTACTACGTCCGTGACGACATTCCGTTCCACTACGCATTGGCCGATGCGTTCACGATCTGCGACAACTACTTCTGCTCGCTGCCGGGCCCGACACACCCGAACCGTATGTACCTGATGACGGGTTGGGTCGACTCGACGGGTCAATACGGCGGCCCGCTGCTCGACAACAACGATCCGGTCGACGGCGACAATCCGCCGAACTGGGGCGCGCTGACGTGGGAAACGTATCCGGAACGCCTGCAAAAGGCCGGCATTTCGTGGCAGGTCTATCAGCAAGGCGTGAACGGCAACGACGCGACGAACGGCAACTACGGCACGAACATGCTGCCGAACTTCACGCAGTTCATCAACGCCGCTGCTGATTCGCCGCTCACGCTGCGTGGCAATTCGGTTCGCACGCTGGTGCAGCTCAAGCAAGACGTGATGGACAACAAGCTGCCGCAAGTGTCGTGGATCTGCCCGCCGGCCATCTACTCGGAACACCCGAAGTACACGCCGGCCTACGGTGCAGAGTGGACGTCGCAGATTCTCGACGCGCTGACGTCGAACCCGGAAGTCTGGAGCAAGACGGTTCTGTTCATCATGTATGACGAGAACGACGGCTTCTTCGACCACGTCGTGCCGCCGCAACCGCCGCTGTCGTCGACGCAAGGCGCATCGACGGTCGCTTACCAGGACGAAATCCACACGGTCGTCAACCCGCTTCGTCAAGGCAAGTACACGGACGACGGCCTGCCGTACGGCCTTGGCCCGCGCGTTCCGATGACGGTCGTCTCGCCGTGGAGCAAGGGCGGTTTCGTGAACTCGCAAGTGTTCGACCACACGTCGGTGATCCGCTTCATCGAAGCGCGTTTCGGCGTCAATGAGCCGAACATCTCGAACTGGCGTCGTACGGTGACGGGCGACCTGCTGTCGACGTTCGACTTCCGCACGCCGGACGTGAGCTTCCCGACGCTGCCGGATACGAGCGGCTATATCGCTGCATCCCAGGCATCGTGCCTGCTGCCCGCACCGACGGTCCCGGCTACGCCGAGCACGTCGACCATCGAAGCCCAGGAAGCCGGTATCCGTCGCGCGCGTCCGATTCCGTATGAACTCCATGCGAACGGCCACGAAAACGACAACAAGCAAGAGTTCGTGATCCACCTCGCCAACACGGGTGATCAGGGCGCGCACTTCTACATCTACTCGACCAACCGCACCGACGGTCCGTGGAGCTACACGGTCGGCGCCGGCAAGAGCCTCAAGGCCGAGTTCGATGTGTCGAGCACGAACGGCACGTACAACTTCACGGTCCATGGCCCGAACGGCTTCTTCCGTGAATTCAACGGCACGATCGACGCGAACACGGACAAGCGCCAGAAGACGGCACAACCTGAACTGAAGGTCGGCTACGACGTTGCCAACGGCAACCTGTACCTGACGCTGACGAACAAGGGTCGCGCTTCGGTCAAGCTCTCGGTGGTCGACAACGCGTACGGCGCTGCCGCACGTCACTTCAGCCTGCCGTCGGAAGGCTACCTCGAAGCCCCGTGGCAGCTGCAGACCAGCTACCACTGGTACGACCTCACGGTCACGGACGGCAACGGCTTCTCGCGCCGCGTCGCCGGCCACGTCGAGAACGGCAAGGCCAGCTACTCGGATCCGGCCGCTACGGCACCGGTGACGACGGCGGTCGCGTCGGCTGAAGTCGCGCCGCAAGCCACGCAGCTCGTCTAAAGCTTCAAAAAGAAAAACGGGGCCATCGCAGGTCGATGGCCCCGCTCGAAAGGTTTTGTCGGCCGGCGCAAGCCGGCCTTTTTGTTGCTGCTACGAAGTGAGTGCGACGGCGCTTGTGTCACGACCCTTGTACTACGGCGCTTGTGTCTCGACGTTATCGCCGCAACGTCGATACGTCATTGCCTCGGTGACACTACCGCCGTGTCACAACCACCGTATCGCTGCAACTTCGTTACTCTGTCACTGCGTCATTGTTGCGCCGGCTCGACGTCCATTTCCTTGAGCAGGTTGTCGGCGTGGTCGAGGTGATGCATGACCCACAGCATGTACCGCACATCGACGCTGATCGTACGCGTCGTATCCGGGTCGAACAGCCAGCCCGAACTCACGCCTTCCCACACGCCATCGAATGCCAGCCCAACCAGATGACCATCCTTGTCGAGCGTCGGCGAACCCGAATTACCGCCCGTGATGTCCAGATTCGAGAGGAAGTTGACCGGCAGCGTACCGAGCTTCGGTGACGCGTAACCGTCGTACGCCTTGTCGTGGATTGCCTTCATTTCGGCCGGCGGCACATTGAACGGCTCCGTGCCCGTGTTCTTCTGTGCAACGCCTTCTGCCGTCGTGAACGGCGTATACGTCACGCCGTCGCGCGGCTGATAGCCTTCGACCGTACCGAACGTCACGCGCAGCGAGCTGTTCGCATCCGGATAGACGGGCTTGCCCTTCGCCCCATAGAACGCGGTCATCGCCGCCATATAACGCGGACGCAAGGCCGCGAAGTCACCCGCGATGCCTTTGTTGCGGTGTTCATCGGCGAGCAGGTCCGGCATCACGGCAACCATGAACTTGAGCCAGCTGTCGTTGCTCGCGCGAATTTCATCGGGCGTCGCGCTGAGCCATTTGACGCGCGTCGCCGTGTCGGTAAGCTTCGAGTCGAGATACAACTCCGCGACGCGATCCTGCAGCGTCTTGCGATCGTTCGCGCCCGCGAGCCACTTGTCGAGCGACGGCATGCGCTGGTCGGCCGGCAGCTTCACATAGCGTTGAAGCACATAAACCATCAGCTGCTGGTCGAGCGCCGGATCCATCTGGCGTTCGAGGCGTTGTTCGGCGTTGAGCACACGGACTTCGTCGCGCTGCTGGTAACCATCCTCGCGATCGATGTCGGCCTTCTGCTTCTCGTCGGCGAGCCGCACGATCTGATAGGTCGCATGGAACATGCCGCCGCGGCCAAGCAGGTTGTAGACGAGATCGTGCTCACGCTGCTTGACCTGGTCGTCGACCAGCGCACGCAGGCGCTTGACGTCGGTTTCGAGCGCAGGACCGTTGACCTTGCTGCCTTCGCCGACAGACTGGTGCGAGAGCCATTGATCGAGCGATGCCTCCTGAGCGCGCTTGGTCTCGAGCGCGTGACTGCGCGCAAGGCCATCGAGGTTGCCCTGGAAGTTCTTCATCGCGTTGTTGATGCCCGCGACGCTCGCTGCGTATTTGACCGCGACATCGGGGTTGGCCTTGCCCGCCGCGTCGATCATCGCGAGTTCATCGGTGAAGATCGCGATCAGCGTCGGGTAGTACCAGTCGATCGAGCTTTGCAGCTCATCGGCGAGACGGTAGCGGTCCGTATGGCCCGGGTAGCCTGCGACCATAACGAAGTCACCCGCTTCCACACCCTTCGGATTGAGCGTCAGGATGTGCTTCGGGTGATAAGGAACGTTGTCCTTCGAGAAGGTCGCCGACGTGCCGTCCTTTGCGACGTAGGCGCGCAGATAGCTGAAGTCGCCGGTATGGCGCGGCCACATCCAGTTGTCGACATCGCCGCCGAACTTGCCGATCGCGAGCGGCGGCGCGTAGACGAGGCGCACGTCCTTGATTTCGCGCTGTTTGATCAGCTGATAGCTGAAGCCGCCGCTGAACGTGTATACGTCGCAGCGATAGCCTGGCTGCTCACACCCCTGCACGAGCTGCTTCTTTGCGTGATCGATGGCCATATAGCGTGCGTAGCCATCCATGCCGGGCTTCACCGCTTCATTGACGCGCGCCGTCACGTCGCTGATCTGCTCGGTCACATAGACGCGCTGCGTCGGATCGGCCGGTAGTTCTTCCTGCTGCGTATGCGCAAGAAAACCCTCGTTGATCAGATTCTTTTGCGCCGTCGAGTTGTACTGCAGCGCACCGTAGCCACAGTGGTGGTTCGTGACGATCAGCCCGTCGGGCGACACGAACGATGCCGTGCAGAAGCCCAGGCTCACGATCGCATCCATCGGATACGACGTCAGGTTGGACAGCGTGTTCGGATCGAGTGCGAGACCCCGTGCCTTGAGCGTCGAGGTCAGTGCGGGAAGCTGGGAAGGTTGCCACATGCCTTCGTCGGCATGGGCAAGACCGGCTGAGACAGCGGCGAAGGCCACGATCCCGGTGGTCGCGAGAGCAGGTCGAAAACGGCGCATCAGGTCCTCTTCTTATACAAGCTTCGACGAACTGGCGGGTCGCCAGACGCCCCTTTTGCGGGCCCGGTCAGGCCGCGGCAAGGCTTGTACTATACCTGCGCACATTTGCTCGTCTGAAAAAACGGGCGTTTTAAGTGTGCTCGCCGTGGTTACGCAGTCGAAGGCTTAAGCCGGCTGCCCAATCGCTGCATCAACGACGCTAGGCGCAAACAGCGCATCGCTGACAAGATGCGCCGCCCCGAGCAAACCTGCATCCGCGCCCAGCACGCTGTTGACGATCTGCACGTGCCGCGTGGCTAGCGGCAGCGAACGCCGATAAACCGTCTCGCGCACGGCCGCGAGCATATCGCTCTGGCGCGTGCCGAGCTCGCCACCCAGGACGACGAGCGACGGGTTGAGCAGACTCACGGCCATTGCGATCGTCTCGCCCAGCAAGCGCCCGGCATTCTGCATCTGCTCGACTGCTTCGCGTACGCCGCGCTGCGCGAGGTCCGCCGCATCGCGAGCGGTCTGCGCCGCATGGCCTGATTCGTTGAGATGCCTGCAGATCGCCCATCCCGCGGCATAGGCCTCAAGACATCCATAGTTGCCGCATCGGCACAACTTCGGCTCGCCGGGCACCAGATGCCCGACATACAAGTGACCGAGGTCGCCCGCGCCGCCGTGCGCACCGCGCTGCAACGCGTGGTTCATGATCATGCCCGCGCCGATCCCGGTGCTGACTTTGACGAACAGCATGTGCGACGTGTCGCTCCAGCCAGCGCGATGCTCGCCGAGTGCCATCAGGTTCACATCCTTGTCGACGAGCACCGGGCACGTATAGCAGCGCGACGCAAAGAAGTCGGCGACGCGATAACCGTCCCATCCCGTCATGATCGGCGGACGCACGACACGCCCTTCGGCGAATTCCACAGGCCCCGGCACGCCGATGCCGATGCCCTTGACGCGAGCGGCCGACTGGCCGGCTTTCTTGAGCAATGTCTCGAACAACGACGCGACGCGCCCGAGCACACGCTCAGGGCCGAGCGCGACATCGATCGCATCGTGCTCTCGCACAAGCACCGTGCCGTGCATATCTGCCACGGCGAGATGCATGTTCGCCGCCCCGATTGCGGCGAGCAACATCACGCCAGCGTAAGGATTGATCTGAAACGAGCCTGGCGGCCTGCCGCCGGTCGACGATTCGGCCGCCGCAGGCGCGATATAACCCGCGGCGAGCAGCGCATCGAGCCGCAGTGCAACCGTGGAGCGCGAAAGACCCGTGACCTGCATGATCTGCGTACGTGTCACTGCGCTGCCCGAACGGATCAGCCCGAGCACGGCACCCGCGCCGTTCGGATTCGGCACGGCTTGCTGGGCACGCGCGATCTGCGCGCTCGCGTCACTCTTCGCGAACGCGTCCGGGGCAGCGGCTAACGACGCTGAAGATGACGCTACGGATGCCGAAACCGCACTCGACGCGTCGACGCCGCGTTCCCCATTGGCATTCCGCGTCGTCCGGCTCGTGCGCGTGCGCACTTCGTCGTCGCGCGCTGATTCCGCCTGCTCGTCCATCCGTTCTCCGTCCGTCCCGATCGTCTGCGCATCGTGCGCCGCCCGATTGTATCGAAAGCTGTCCCACATATGCGTTATTTTCGTTGACTTTTGCGTAGTGACTACGCAATACTCGCTTCCAACAACCCGAAGGGCGCCGATGAGGTGTCGAATCGGGCACGCACGAACACAGACGCTTCTGAGCCGGATCCACCGGCCCAGGCGCATCACGAGGCAAACACCGGGCAACGACAGGCCGATCCACGGCCTGCGGCACCCGATCCGGAGGAGACATCGATGAATCCGTTGGGCATTCACGCACTGGTCTGGGCGGGCGATCTCGCGCCCGAGTCGGCACGCAAGGTCGTCGAGAGCAGCAAAGCCGCAGGCTTCGACCTCGTCGAACTGTCGCTGCATGACCCCAAGACGCTCGAAGTCGCGCAAACGCGCAAGCTGCTCGAAGCCAATCAGCTTCAGGTCGGCTGCTCCCGCGGCCTCGCCTTCAGTGCGGATGTATCGAGTGAAGACCCCGCCTGCGTATCGCGCGGCGTCGCGTTGCTCGAAGAAGCCGTCTCGTTGACACAGGCGCTCGGCGGCACGTATTTCGGCGGCGTGCCGTATAGCGCGCTTGGCAAATACAATCATCCGCTGACCGAAGGCGGACGACGCAACGTCGTTGCCTCGCTCAAGCGCCTGGCGACGTTTGCCAAGCTGCGCGGCGTGACGGTGGGCATTGAAGTCGTCAACCGCTACGAAAGCAACGTCATCAATACGGCGCGTCAGGCGCTGAAGCTGATCGACGATGTGGGCGCGGACAATATGGTCGTCCACCTCGACACGTATCACATGAATATCGAAGAGGTCGACTTCGTCAAACCGGTACTCGAATGCGGCGACCGGCTCGGCTATGTGCACATCGGTGAAAGCCACCGCGGCTACCTCGGCTCGGGCACCATCGATTTCACGAGCTTCTTTCATGCGCTCGCGCAGATCGACTATCGCGGCCCGATCACGTTCGAGAGCTTCTCGTCGGCCGTCGTCGCACAGGGCTTGTCGAACGATCTCGCGGTCTGGCGCAACCTCTGGCAAGACGGCATGGATCTCGCAACGCATGCGCTCGGATTTATTCGCGCGCAAGCCAAGGGCGCGGGCCTGGGCGTGACCGATCGCGCGTATTGATGCGCATTGCGGCCGTCGCTGAACAGCCGTGATCAGCGACATCCGTCCGATCGCAAAACCGGCGACACGCACCTTGCCCGGGATCGCGCCAAGCGTACTAGTGCGCGTTGCTACGCCCCGGTGATAGCATCACATCCGTGCCTAATCGTTTCCGCCATGATTGCTGATTCTTATATCGAGCGCGTCGAGAACCTGATCGCGAGCGGAGGCCGCCGCATTCTCGGCATCACCGGCGCCCCGGGCGCCGGCAAGTCGACGCTCGCAGAAGAACTTGCCAAGGCCTTGCCGGGCCGGGCTGTCGTCGTTCCGATGGATGGCTATCACCTCGCCAACATCGAACTCGAGCGCCTGGGCCGCGCCTCGCGCAAGGGTGCGGAAGATACGTTCGACAGCGCGGGCTATGCAGCCCTGTTGCGCCGCCTGCGCGAGCAACGCCCTGACGAGACCGTCTATGCGCCGGTGTTCCGCCGCGAAATCGAAGAGCCGATCGCGAACGCAATTCCGGTCTTGCCCGACGTGCCGCTCGTGATCACAGAAGGCAACTATCTGCTGCTTGATCGAGGTCATTGGGCGAAGGTCCGCGGATTGCTCGACGAGGCGTGGTACGTCGATGTCGATCCGACGTTGCGGCAAACGCGCCTCGTTGCGCGCCATATTGCATTCGGGCGCGACGAACAGGCCGCCCGCAACTGGGTCGCCAGCACCGACGAGCCGAACGCCGTGCTGATCGATTCGACGCGCGCGCGCGCGAATGTGCTGTTTCAGTGGGCGTAAGCGGCGCCTGACGTCAGGCACGCGCATGGCTACCTCTGCAGGTGTCACACGTCGCGCGTAGGCTAAGCACGTTTGCGTTTCCGCCTTGCTGAACGACAGCGGCACGGACCGCATACGTGCATCCACCGCGCCCGCGCGCGTTGACCTCAACCTCAAGGAGAGTTCGGATGAAAAAGACGGCATCGGCAGTCTGGCATGGCGGCTTCAAGGACGGCAAAGGCGCGATCTCGACACAAACAGGCGTGCTGAAGGACGCGCCCTACGGCGTCGCAGCACGATTTGAAAACGGCCCGGGGACCAACCCGGAAGAACTGGTCGGCGCCGCACATGCAGGCTGCTTCACGATGGCCCTGTCGCTCGTGCTCGGCGAAGCGGGCATGGTGGCCGAATCGATTGAAACGCGTGCCGACGTCACGCTCGAAAAAGTCGGCGAAGGTTTCTCGATCACCGGCATCCACCTCGACGTGACCGCCAAGATCCCCGGTGCCGACGCCGCAAAGTTCGAGACCGCAGCCAATGCGGCCAAGGCCAATTGCCCGGTATCGAAGGCACTGGCCGGCACGAAGATCACGATGGATGCGCGGTTGGGTTAACGCGCCGCCTGATCGGCAAGCAAGCGGGCTCCAGCTTTCCACCCGCTTGGCTTGCCAACCAAGCTCACGCCTCAAACGAACGCAACGCCCGTCATCGCCTCACTCGCCAACCAGAGCCTGCGTGCGTCATCGGGATCGATTGCCCATGGAAGCACGCCATTGAGTGGCTTATAGTCGGCAGGCACGGCTTGCGCGACGTTGATGTCCTCGCAATACACGCCGCCCTTCCCTTCCAGCAATGGACTCGTTGCGCACCAAACAGTGGTCGCAGCGCCTTGGCCGATCGATTTATAGAACTTGCGCTGGTCCTCGGGTATCTGCCCATTCGTGTCACGAAAACCTTGCTTTTGAAGCTCTTCCAGCGTGATGTGGCGCTGCAAATCAGTTTCGATGCGCCCAGGATGGACCGCGAAGGCTCGCACACCATGGGGTTTGCCGAACGCGTCGAGTGCGACCGTAAACAACACGCCCGCGGTCTTCGACTGTCCATAGGCTCCCCACTTGTCATAGTCGCGTCGCTCATAGTGGAGATCGTCGAAGTCGATCGCCGCGCGACGATGGGCTCCCGACGATAGCGTGACAACGCGAGCGGTCCGGGCCCGCGTCAGTGCAGGCCATAGCCGAGCGGTCAACTCGAACGGTCCCAAGTGGTTCGCCGAGAGATGCATTTCGTAACCGCGAGCGTCGCGCGTCAGCGGGAGCGCCATCACGCCCGCGTTGTTGATCAGCAAATCGAGCGGTCGATGGGTCGCGAGAAATTGGTTGGCGAAGGCCTCGATGGATGCAGGGTCAATCAGATCGAGTGGCGCGAGTTCGACTCGGTCTATGCCATCCAGCGCCATGCGCGCCTTGTCGAGCGAACGCGCTGGAACGATGACCGACGCACCCGCGCCCGCCAGCGCGCGTGTCGTCTCAAGACCGATACCCGAATATCCGCCGCTCACGATGGCGATCTTTCCGCGCAGATCGATCCCCTTGATCACATCTGCGGCGCTGTGGCTTAAGTCGAAACCCGAGTCGATCGGGGTTTGCGGTGTCAACATGCATGCTTCTCCAGAATTCCAGCGTACCGGCGCGGCGGTCAGTACGAGTGACTCGTTTAAAAGTTGCAGCTCCGGCGAATCACGGCCTGACGACCACGTATTCGAGGTTGCCCGCGTCGCTCGCTGCATGCATTGCCTGATCCAGTGCAGCCAGAGCGAATTCGCGCGGCGTCAATGCGTGGATGTCGAGCAAGCCAGAACGAACGAGCGCGAGCAGACGCTGATACGCGTTTGCCGGATACATGAACTGCCCAAGAATCTCGAGACTGTTGAGCATGACTGTCGTGTAAGGAATCGGCAGGTCCGTCGCCATGCTGCCCATGAGCACGAGGCGTCCGCCTCTGCGAAGGCTATGCAGCGCGGCGAGCGTCGCGTTCGGATCGTTTGCCTGCCCGACCATATCGAACGCCACCGGCACGCCGCCCCCCGCGGCCGTGCGCAATGCTTCGGCGTCCCGCTGAACATCGCCGCTGAGTGCGACAGTGGATACGCGAGGTCCTGCCACGCGAGCCAGCGCATCGAGCGATGACTGGTTGCGCCCGGTCGCGACGACTCGCGCCGCACCCATGGCGATCGCGACGAGCACGGCCGCGCTGCCGTAGGCCCCTGTTGCGCCGGTCACAACAATCGTTTCTCCCGCCGTGAGACGCGCACGGAGCAGACCGCCGAACGGGATGACAAAGCGAGTGATGGCTGCGAGCTGCGCCGCATTGATATCTTCAAGACCATCAAGCGGCGTCACGACCTCGGCTGGCGCCAACGCGTATTCGCCGAGCGTGCCGTCGGGCCAATCGTGAAGCATCGGCGCTGCCCCCTCACTCCCCGTGAGCCCGATCAGGATCTGCGCTGGATCGTCGATCTGTTCACGCGCGACGAAATGCGACGACAACACGACACGTTGCCCCGGCTTGAGATGCCAGATATCCGGACCGATGGCGTCGATCACGCCGATGCCATTCGTCCCCGGTGTGAACGGAGCGGGAGGTGGGCGGTAGAACGGCAGTTTGCCCTCAACGTACGGCTTCAGATAAGACATCAGTACAGAAGCCTCGATTCGGACTCGCACACTACCCGCGCGCGGCACCGGCTTCGGCACGGTTTCGAACGCGAGGCAGCCTCCCATGCCGTCCAGGCGCCAGGCTTTCATTGTGGATTCGCTCATCGGGAAGCGTGAACCTCGCTGAATGTGGATCTTCCGTGCATTCTTGCGTTCGGAGGCCGTTGAGTCCATATTGACTCGTCCGCTTTTCCTATTCGCTCGTACGGAATCACCGATGGATCCGCTTTCCGATGTGTTCTCGCTCCTCAACGTGCGGGCCGTACTTTCCGCGCGACTCGAAGCCGCTGGCCCATGGGCCATGTGGTTTCCGCCGTATCAGCACATCAAGTTCGGCGGCGTCATCGAGGGTCCACGATGGGTCTGGATTGATGGCGTCACCGAGCCGATACAACTCGAGGAAGGTGACTTCTATCTGCTGACTGACGGGCAGCCGTATTGCTTCGCAAGCGATCTGGGTGCTGAACTGCTCGATGGCCACACCGTGTTCGCCAAGCACCAATGCGATGATGGCGTCGTGCGGTATGGTCGCGGGTCGCCCCGTACCGTTGGGACGGGTGGGCGCTTTGTCTTCGAAAGCGATCAACACAATTTGCTGCTTGATCTGTTACCACCAATCGTACATATAAAAGGCAATTCGCCGGTCGCGCATCCATTGCGCGCTGCGCTCGATCTCATCAGCTTTGAAACGGCAGCCAGGCGGCCGGGCACCAGTGCCATGGCGGGAAGCCTCGCGAATATCGTGCTGATTAATATCTTGCGCGCGTATTCCTCATCGGAAGCCCGTCCTGACGGGTGGCTCGGCGCGCTCAGCGATCCAAAGATCGGTCGGGCGCTTGAAGCCATACACAGCGACATCGCTCGCAGGTGGCGCGTCGAAGACCTGGCTTCATATGTCGGCATGTCGCGAACAACGTTCGCTGAACGATTCCGCGAGCGGGTCGGCACTCCGCCTCTCGAATACGTGACGAACTGGAGAATGGCCGTCGCCCGCAATGCCCTCGCGTCGGAGCAATGCCCACTAGCCACAATTGCCTCACGAATCGGCTACGAGTCCGAAACCGCGTTCGGACTCGCATTCAAGAAACGCTTCGGTGAAAGCCCGGGAAGGTATCGCGCGTCTCAGCGGCATGAGTTCAGGCACCGTCAAGGCGACGTGCCCGAGGTCACGATGCGCGAAGCGCAGTCAGAGATGTAAGCGTTCTTCGCACCTGGCAGTCGACGTTCCTCGTCATGCTCTGCCCGGGACCGCTGAGAGAACATCGAACACATCGCGCGAAAGTCACTCACAACACCGTCAAAAGAGATCGAATCGTGCAATCGACGGACAGTCGCGTTCAATATCTTCGCGATATGTTTAGCCGATCAAGACATCGACCCGGGAGAATCAAATGAATGATATTGAGAAGGCACGATTCTTGGCCCAATTCGAATTAGCAAAAGAAGACGTTGCAAAATGGCCGACGTGGATGAAAGAAGCCTCGAATTTAGTCTCGGCTTCGCTTCCGCAACGAGGGGTATCGGAAAACAATGGCGTCACCGCGGAAAGGCGAAAGCGAGATTCGAAGCAGTGAGTCGAAAGTCGTAGAGACTGAAGTGACGCCCAACTAGCGGGGCGTCACTTAAGAAAAGAGTCAGATGGTTGCTATATCGTTCTCAACCAAACGCACCTTCACGAAGCGCGTGGCTCTGCATGCGTGCTTTGGAATTTACCGCGTCACCTGCCCATCCTTCATCAGCCACGTCACCGCTTCCTCCACGGCTTGCAGCGATGTGTAACGGGGCGAGTAACCGATAACGCGGCGCGCCTTGTCGATCGAGCAGTTCGGGCTGCGTGCGATATGTTCCCAGGTCGCCTCCGCGTCTTTCGGATCCTGGCCCTTGGCCCATTCATCGAACGGCAGGAATTCAAGCTTCGGTTCGTGACCGAACCAGCGTGACATCGATTCGGCGTAGCCGCGCAGGGTCACTGCGCCAGCGGACACCGAGTGGAAGGCCTCACCGACCGATGCGCTCCAGTTCGCGATCGCGCCCATGAACATCTGTGCGACGTCGTCGGCGTGCACGTGGTGCACGGTCTCGAGCCCGAAGTTCGGCAATTGAAGCGTGTCGCCGCGCGCGAGTGTGGAATACACGGCCGGATTGAAGTTGCCCGCCGGATTCAGCGGGATCCAGCCCGGACCGACGATATGACCCGGGTGAATCAGTGTCGAAGGAAATCCCTGTGTGCGGGCTTGTTCCAGCAGATAGGCTTCGATCGCTGCTTTCTGCGTGCCGTATTCGCCGAAGGGCCGCTTCGGTGCTTCCTCGGGTGTCGGGACGACGGTCGGGTAGCCATGCGTCCAGATCGTGCCCGTATGGAGAAAGTGTCCGACATGCCCCTTCAAGGCTTCGACCAGCTGTTTCGCGCTGTCGAGCGTGAAGCAGATCTTGTCGATCACGATGTCGGCCTTGATCTCGCGGATCGCCTCGCCAAAGCGCCCGTCGCGCTCCATCGCCTCACGATCCATCTGCCGCTGATCGACGTCGGCCCAGGCCCGATTCTCGGTATAAGGCTTGGCCTTGCCGCGGCTCACCGTAATCACTTGATGTCCTGCTTCGACCAGTCTCGGCACAAGGTATGTGCCAACGTGTCCCGTCGCTCCAATCACCAATACGCGCGCCATATCACTCTCGCTGTCTCTCGTTGTGTGTCGTTGTCGTGTTTCGCTGTCTTGCGGAATTCATGGGTCCGGTCTGCGCCGGAGCCCCTCAGCCTGCGCGCCCTCGAAGGGAAACGCACCGGCAGCGGGCCGTGCTCCCGATCGGGAAGCGCGGCGAGGGCATGCTTAGCTAACGTATCCGCCCTATTCGAGCCGCATCACGTCAGGCTGTGGAGGCGACAGGAGGCTACGTCGTCCTCTTGAGCCTACCCTTATATATCAGAATAGCCCGGCGAAATCGTGACGCACGTCACAGATTGCAGGGTGTTCATGCGTGCTCATATCGGACGTGGGTGCCACAAACGAAAAGGGCGGATCGTCTGGATCCGCCCGTGGATGGCCTTTTGATGACCCTGGAGTCGCGCTTCGACGCACTCCTGGGGTCGCAGCGAGAAAAATCGAAGGCTAAATTCCGACTCGGTGCGCCGTCACGATGAGACGCAGTCCAAGCGCGGCAATCGCCCCCGCTGCGATCCGGTCGATCCACGCCTTGGCTCGCAGGTACAGCGCACGCGGCTTGCTGGTTGAGAAACCCAATGCGACAACCGTGTACCAGCCTGCCTCGATCGTGAAGATGGCGGGCGGCAACACGAAGTACGACCAGGTCGGCGGGTGCTGAGGCAGCAACGCCGCGAAGATACTGCCGTAGAACACGGCGGTCTTGGGGTTGCTGAGCTGCGTGGAAAGACCGATCCAGAACGACTTGCGCACGTTGCCAGACCCGTGCTCCATATCGCCGACGCTCAGCGGCTGCTTGGCGCCACGCCAGATCCGGTAGGCGATGTAGATCAGATACACGCCGCCCGCGACCTTCAGTGAGACGTACAGCCAGCTGACCGCGGCGAGGAGTGAATAGAGACCGACGAGCGCCACGCCGCTGAAGAACACGCCGCCTACGCCCATGCCGAGCGCGGTGGCCAGACCGTCGCGCCGCGACAGTCCGATCGAGTGGCGCGCCACGATCAGGAAGCTCGGTCCCGGGCTCATGGCCCCGACGAGCAACGTCGCAAGGATGGTGAAAATGGCAGTCGATGCATTCATGGTGGCCTCGATCAAGGATTCACGAGGCGTCACCTTAACACCGATCAAAACCGAGTTTCCGTACGCGCCGTCAGCAGCGCTCTGGAGGTCGCAGTGCACGAAGGCCTCAACAAGCCCTTTGGGGGCCACGTTGAGGCCTTCGAACCGAAACCCCAAACCCTGGGGTGCCTGAGCCTGAGCCTGAGCCTGAGCCCTAGCCCTTAGCCCGGCTTATTAGAACGTCTGCCAGTTGTCGTCGCCACCGCCTTCAACGGCGAGTGCAGGTGCGCGATCGACTGCAGCTGCACGCGGTGCGGCAGCCGGGCGGCGCGGTGCTTCGCTGCGGGCCGGCGTCTTGCGGGCGGCAGGCGCGGGTTTCGATACAACCGGCTTCGCTGCGACAGGCTTCGCCATCGTCGGCATCGCCGTACGCGGTGCATCGCCACCGTCCTTGACCCGGAATACGGACACGGCCGTCTTCAGGTTATTGGCCTGTTCTTCGAGCGACTGCGCTGCAGCAGCAGCCTGCTCGACCAGCGCTGCGTTCTGCTGGGTGACGTTGTCCATCTGATTGATGGCCTGATTCACCTGCTCGATGCCCTTGCTTTGCTCATCGGACGCCGACGAGATTTCGCCCACGATATCGGCCACACGCTGAATCGCCTGCTTGACCTGATCCATCGTCGCACCGACTTCACCGGCTTGCTGCGAACCGTCGTGAATCATCGTGACGGATGTACCGATCAGGTCCTTGATTTCCTTGGCCGCCGAGGCCGAACGTTGTGCAAGGCTGCGCACTTCGCTCGCGACCACGGCGAAGCCGCGGCCCTGTTCGCCCGCACGGGCTGCTTCGACCGCCGCGTTCAGCGCCAGGATGTTGGTCTGGAACGCGATGCCTTCGATCAGGCCCGTGATGTCGGAGATCTTCGACGAGCTGTCGCTGATCTTGCCGATCGTATCGACCATCGCGCGAACCGCTTCGTTGCCGGTGGTCGCCATGTCCGTGGCATTCGCTGCCATCGAGTTCGCCTGACGCGCGTTCTCGGCGTTCTGGCGCACGGTTTCCGTGAGCTCGGTCATGCTCGACGCGGTCTCCTCGAGCGATGCGGCCTGCTCTTCCGTACGCGAGGAGAGATCGAGGTTGCCTGCCGCGATTTCACGCGAAGCATGCGTGACCGACTCCGTCGAACGCTTGATGCCGCGCACAGTGTCGCTCAACTGGCGATCCATTTTCTGCAGCGCGCCAAGCAGCACCGCGAATTCGTCACGTGAGGTGATTTCGATCTGATTGTCGAGGCGACCGTCAGCGATTTCGTTTGCGACTTCCAACGCCTTGTTCAGCGGCTGCGTGATCGCACGCATCAGGAACATCGCTGCGCCGGCGAGAATTGCACCACCGAGCACGACTAGCCCGATCGCAATCAGACGCAGCGTTCCGTACATCGATTCGCTGTCGGCGACATACTGCTTCGCTTCCTGAACGTTGATGGCTTCATCGTCCTGGAGACTCTTGATGACCACGTCGACGCTTTGCGAAGACTTGTCGACCGCTTCCGAGCCCTTGTCGAAGTTGCCTGCTTCGAACAGCGCGATCTGATCGTTCGTGTCTTTCGCGAATTGCGTCAGTCCCCCATCCGCGGCATCGGCAATGCGACGCTCGTCCGGATTCGACACCGACGCCGGATAGTACGTGTGCCACGTCTTGTCGATATGCGCGAGCGCGGTCTTGATGGCCGGTGCGAGTTGCGCGACCGCATCGGGCGTATGCGTGGCCTGTACGCGGCGCAGATCGAGGCGGACCATCAGCACGTCGGCGCGCACGTCGGAGATATTCGACAGCGGGAGAATGACTTCGCTATAAACGTTGGCGACGTTGTCGTTGACGCGCGACAAACCAAAGATGCCAAACACACCGATTGCGAGCGTGATCGCACCGCAGGCTGCCAACACGGCAATGATCTTGAACCGGATGGTCGAGAGAGAGTTCATGCGCAATTTCCTAAGGACATCTGAATCAACGCGCGGGACAAGCGGGCCTCGCGAATCACATAAGAGGCAACGGACGCGTGGAACTTCACCTCGTACTCAGGACTACGACCGCGAGTGGGGGTACTGAAGGGCCAAATCGAATTTTTTTGTGCTTGATTTGGCGAATTCCGTAAATGATCGTTTGCGGATTGCCATCACCTTACAGAAGCTTCTTTTTCCTTTCGATTCTTTCGGAGATTTTTGCTCTTAGGAACAGAAGTGAAACCTGCCCGACTTTGACGAATCTCGTTCGTCAGCGTGGACGAGTGCGCAAGCCGACCCGTTGAAAAAGGAGTGAATGGCCGTACAGGATGAACCCGCATTAAATGCGCCAACGGTAGTTACATATACCTGCTTCCATTCAATCTTCCGACGCACTACTTTCAATCACACAGCGTTACATTTTTCGGTTTTGCGGGCGTCGGCGAACCTGCGATCGTGCGCGTTCTCTTTCGCACTCATTCCAATAAAAGGGGAAAAGCTCAATGCAAAGAATCGTGTTCGCGCGCATCGCCGGTGGTGCCGCCCTCGCGTTCTCCATGGCGGCCTGTGTCGTCCAACCGCCCGCGCAGCGCGTCGAAGTCGTACGCGAAGCGCCGCCGCCCCCGCCGCCTCCCATGCCCGATCCGCACGAGGCTGCGATTCATCGCTTTGAGCAGGTTCAAGGTCGCGTCGGCGAGCTTTCGCACCGCATCGACAACCATGTGAATCAAGGTTTCTATCCGCCGCCGGTTGGTAACGACCTGCACCACCGTGTCGACGTGATCTGGCAAGAAGCCCGCGACATGGCTTCCCAGCACGGCGGTGGCTTGTCAGGTGAAGAGCAACGAACGCTGAACCAGGAACTCGACGGCGCGGCCCACGCGATCCGTTAAGCAACAGGCACGGGGTACGGTTCGCGCCGTCGCACGCCCTGCGTCGGCGCACCCGCCTTTCTGCGCCCCACGCTTTCCTTTCCCCCGGTCATTTCTTCAGACGCCGCCGATTGCAGCGGCACTTGTCACACTCCCGCCCGTTCGATCCCTTACACTTAGCTTGGCCGGAATTCTCGCCCTATGAGAGAATTTTCGGCACGCGCCTGCGCGACGCGCCGGCAGTGCCAACGCGCGGTATCGGAGAGATCGAATGCAAGTGGCAGAACTGGATGGCGCGGCCCTCGACTACTGGGTCGCGAAAGCGGAAGGGTTCGAATTCGCGAAGATCGAAGACGACCTCTGCTGGGTAACCTGGGTCGATTGCCCGGACCACCCGTCGGAAACCGGCGCCGTCGACGAAGCCTATTCGGCGTCGACGGACTGGATGATCGCCGGCCCGATCATCGAGCGCGAACTCATCAATGTGACGAACGACGGCAGCGCCAACGACGGCCTCGGCCAATGGACGGCCTACGTCGGCACCCATCGCGACGCCAGCGCCGATGGTCCCACGCTGTTGACGGCGGCCATGCGCGCCTTTGTCGCGGACAAGATCGGTCAGCAAGTCCCTGAAGTTCCGAACGAGACGACCACGTTCTGAGTCACTCCGGCGGCGCGGACCGTCGAACCTTCTGCCGCAGCGTGGATCATCGAATCCTCTGCGGCGGCGACCGTGGCGCTTCTCGTGCCGCGCCGCCGTCTCTTCCTACTTGGTCTCGAGAACAGGCGTTTCGGGGAGGCTCGCCCCATTCGACTGCACAAGGCCGCCTGAAATGTACGGCTGTCCATAACGACACGTTGTCGCCCCTGGGCCTGACAAATCCGCGCGCTGCCGTGCACCGCACGGCATCGGTGCAACCGCGCAGCCCGCCTTGCGACACACCAATGCTCCCACATGGTGTGACATTCGCATCGTGCTGGTATGCCGAGCCGCAACATCCAATTCCTTGTATTACCATTTCGGCACATCGCCGCATGCGACTGCCGGACCGTTGCCGCATGCTCATGCGATGTGCATCAGACACACCGTACGCCAATAGAAAAACACACGAACGAGGACGTCGGAATGCGGCGCGCCTCAGTGCCGTCTTCCTCACGGAGCAAGCTGATGGTCCAGATCGAAGAGAACGCGTGGCGCCATATCGTGCGGTATGGTGCGCTCTCAAGGGCCCACTACCTCGTCCTGTCCTGGGTATTCGGATTCGTTTCGCTGTCGTTCATCACATGGGTCACGTGGAAGCTCGGGCTGAGCCACGCCTCCGCAGGCTTTGTGTTCCTGATAGCGCTGGTCTTGCTGTCGTTGATGGACAGCTACCTCGCGTCCGGCATCTTTTCGCTGTTCGCTGCAGCGGCGCTCAATTATTTTTTCGTCCCGCCTCTTTACAGTTTTGAAATCGCTGATCTGAAGGATTGCTGGGCACTGCTGGCCTTTCTGACCACGTCGCTGATCATCACTTCACTGATCCGTCATACGCGGCGTCTCGGCGATGCGCATCGCGAGCAGGCGAAGCTGATCGACCTGACCCACGACTCGATGTTCGTGCGTGGCATCGACGATGTGATCACGTTCTGGAACCGTGGCGCGGAGGCGCTCTACGGCTGGAACCGCGACGCCGCCGTCGGCAAGGTCTCGCATCGCTTGCTCAAGACACGCTTTCCCGTTCCTCCCGAAGACATCACACAGACGCTCGATAAAGACGGCTTCTGGGAAGGCGAGTTACTTCACATCAAGCAAGACGGCGAAGAGGTCGCCGTCGCAAGTCGCTGGTCCTTGCTGCGCGATGCGCGCGGCCAAAAACTCGCCACGCTTGAAACGAACAACGACATCACGAAGCGCAAGCTCGCCGAAGACACATTGCGGCGAACGCAAGCCGCCTATCTCGCTGAAGCCCAGAAGCTAAGCGGTACAGGCAGCTTCGGATGGAATCCGAACAAGAAGACCTTGTTCTGGTCCGAGCAGACCTTCGACATTCTCGACTACGATCTCAGCGTACAGCCATCGATCGAGTTGATGCTGGCGCGCGTGCACCCCGACGACACACGACGCTTTCGCGACGTCGTGATCGGCGACGGGCAGCTGCGCGACAACGTCGACCTGCGTTACCGGTTGATGATGACGGACCGCTCGATCAAGTACGTGCACCTTGTGGCGCGCACCATCAGCGAGCTTGCGCCCGAAGTCGAATATGTCGGTGCGCTCATGGATGTGACGGCTTCCGAACGCACACAGCAAGCGCTTCACGAAGCTCATGCCGAGCTCGCTCATGTCAGCCGGCTCACAACCATGGGCGAGTTGAGTGCGTCGATTGCTCACGAAGTGGGCCAGCCGCTGTCGGGCATCGTGACCGACGCAGACGCGTGCTTGCGCTGGCTGATGCGCGACACGCCTTCGATCGACGAGGCGCGGGCGTGTCTTGCCCGGATCCTGGCCGACGGCAAGCGCGCGGGAGAAATCGTTCAGCGCATCCGGCAGCTCACCCGCCGCGCCGAACCGCAGAAAATCGAACTGGATGTCAACGAGACGATTCGCGAGTCCGCTTCGCTCGTGCATCGAGAGATCAGGAATCAGGGTGTTGTCGTGCAATACGATCTTGCGACAGGGCTCGAGCCAACGTTTGCCGACAAGATCCAACTTCAGCAAGTGTTGATCAACCTGATCCTCAACGGCATCCAGGCCATGGTCGCGACGGTGGGGCACACAAAGGAACTGCACTTTGTCTCACGCAGCGACGGCAACGGCCAGATCAACGTAACGGTGCGCGACTCGGGCAAGGGCATCGATCCTTCGGAAACGGATCGTCTGTTCAAGGCGTTCTTTACGACACGCGATCAGGGCATGGGGATGGGACTGTCAATCTGCCGCTCGATCATCGAGGCACACGGCGGATCGATGACGGCCGAGAACAACACAGGGCCGGGGGCGAGTTTTGGCTTTAGCTTGCCCGTGCTGAGGAAAACGGCATCCGCCGCGTCGGCGTAGGTTCAACTTCAAGCAGGCTTGCCCGACGCCTCCTGGGCTTGCTACTTGACGCACACAAAGCCCTCATTGCGTCAGTGAAACATCGGACGCACTGTGACTGGGGCGATGTGTACGCACGCTAGTTTCCCGCGAGCTCAAACATAATTACACGCGCGAACGGCGCGCGACCGCTTTGGTCGACGAAATGCGTCTGCGCTTCGACGCGGAGATGATGGTTCGGCGCGGGATACATCGTGAGCACGGTCTGGCGGATATTGTTTTTGAATTCCGCTGTGACAACGCGTGCGCCGGTGCCGGGCGCAGAGCCGACATTGCTTCCCATGGCTTCGGCCTGGACCTCGCCCCAGTCACAGTCGGTCGGACGGCATTTGGCCCATGCACGAACGTAAAGCGTCGAATCGGTATTCCGGATATTGATCTTGAGAATCCAATCCGCGTTGGGGTTGATGTTTTGCCAGCTGCCCGCAAAACCCGCCATGTCGGATCCGACGTTGCCCTTTGCAAGAGCGGGCGCAGATGGCACCGGTGCTGCCGCGGCCGAGGCCGAAGCCGCAACATCGGCCGTCGGCTTTGACTGAGCAGAATTGGCATTCGCGCTCGAGTTGGTCGCCGTCGAACCCGTTCCGCCGTTAGCAGACGAGGTGCCGGTCGTCGTCGCAGCGTTGGTCATCGCTGCATCCGCCGGCTTGGAAGTCTCCGCGGGCGCGGATACCACCGTCGGTGCCGCCGCAGGAGACGCCCCGTGAAGAAGACCCGCCTGGACAAGCACCGTGACCAGACCGCCGATCGCCGTGATCGCGGTCGCCGATGCGGTCAGCATCCCCGGTAACGTGCTCCACCAATTCTGTGACGCTTGCTCGTCAGCCATGAATCGCCTCCGCACCCGTGCTCGTTCGGTCTCGTTGATTATTGTCGTGCGGCCGCAGATTTGCGAGTGATCGTTAGTGAGTGGATGAATTGCAGCGTAACGAATCGTGCGATCCGAAATGAGCAGGCAAGGCCGTCGGAGCCGCGTGGGGGTTCCGCGTCAGACCCCTGCGGCGGGGTTCAGCATCATGGCCCTTCATCGGAGTTCAGCGTCGGAGTTCGGCTTCGTGCTCGAGGCGCGCACAGATGCGCTCGTAGTCTTCAGGGGTGTCCATATCCACAATGAACCCGTCATGCCTTGCTTCGTAGATCGAGACTTCGCCGGCGTGTTCGGCGATAAGCTTGCGGCATCCCGGATTCACGTGCCCGTTGACCACTTCCGGCGCATAGCTCGCGGCAAACACGACGGGGTTGCCCCGCGCACCTTCAAAGAACGGCACCAGAATCGAGCCCTGCGTCATCGATGCATAGGCGTCGATCAGCGCCCGGTAATCTGCCGCGTCGAGCAACACCTGATCGGCAAGACACACCATCACCGCATCGCATGGCGCATTGAGCGCCGCGACGCCTGCCGCGACCGACGTCATCTGTCCTTCCCGATAGCGCGGATTGCTCTGGAAGCGTACGTCGAGGCCTTCCAGCGCTTCGAAGACGGCGCGCCCGTTGAACCCCGTCACAACAATCACTTCCTGCGGTTTCGCCGCAAGCACGGCACGTGCGACGCGCTGGACCGCTGGCTCCCCTTCGACAGGCAACAACAGCTTGTGCCGCCCATTCATTCGAGAAGACAGACCGGCCGCCAGAATCACCGCCGAAAATGTTATCGCGCTCATTGCTTTTCCATGTGGCGATGAACCTCACCTGTCGTCTGGTTCGCCATGACGGCCACATAGCGTTCCGGGGCGCGCTCGAACTCGACCTTGCATCCGTCGCAGCAGAAATACACGGTCTGTCCGCCGTGTTCGACGACATGTCGAGCCGTCGCGATATCGACCCGCATCCCGCACACTGGATTGATCTGATATGCGCTCTCAGCGGGTGACGCGTCCATCGCTTCGCACGGCGCAAGCGGAGACACCGGCTCGACCGCGACATGCGGCTGCGGCCTCGCCGTTTGCGCACGGCCGACAAACTCTTCCCATTCATGCCGTAGCGCAACGACGCCGGCAACTGCACCCAGCGCGATCTCCTGAGGCGTATGCGCACGAATCGACGGCCCCGCTGGCGCATACAGCGCCTCGAAACGTGCCGCATCCACGCCACGCAGACGTACCGTCTCGCGGAGCCGCTCGGCCTTGCGATGGCTCGCGATCAACAGCACCGCAACGGCCTTGCTGCGCAGCGCTGCTTCGAGCGCGTCTTCGTCGCCGTCACCCTGCGTTGCGATCAGCGCGAACGATGCGCCCGCCTGGTCCAGCGCGCCGGCATCGAAACGGGGTCCGCCCATGCGGCTTGCGTCGCTGGCGATACACGCGCGCAAGCCGACACGCCGCGCGAGCACACAGGCCTCATGAGCAGTCGGCGTCGCACCGAAAACCACCAGCAGTGGCGCAGGCACAGTCGGCTGAATAAAGACTTCGAGCGCACCGTTGCTCGCACACGGCATGGCGTGCGCCTCAACGTCCGCGTCAGGCGCCGACGCCTCGTTGCTGATGCGCACACGCCTCGGCTGACCGGAGCGTATGCACTGACGCGACGCCTCGATCACGATCGACTGCGCGCACCCTCCGCCGATCCAGCCATGCATCCTGCCGTTCTCTTCGACGATGGCCTGCGCACCGACCCGTGTCGACGTCGGCGGTGCGGCCCGAATCACGGTGACCGCGGCGAAAAGCGCGCCCTCGGCAATCAATTGCTGCTCGAGTTGCAACAGATCCTCTGCACCGGACACTTCGATCGTCTGAGCGTTCATTGCAGCGCCTCAAGAATGAAGGGGAAGATGCGTTCGAGACTCGCGAGGTCGCGCGCCCCGGCAAACAGATCGAGATACGGCAACGCAGTGCGCATTCCGGCGCTGACCGGCTCGAAACCCGGGCGATCGGCAAGCGGGTTGAGCCACACCAGCGACCGGCAACGCGGCCGCATTGCGGCGAGCGCCTCATCGAGTTGCGACGAATCGCCAGCGTCATAGCCATCGCTGACAATGACAACGGCCGTACGCGAATGCAGCAGACGCCTTGCATGGTTCGCGTTGAACTCGGCCAGGCTCTCGCCGATCCGTGTGCCGCCCGCCCAGCCCTCGGAAATCAGGCGCAACCGCTCCTGCGCGCGCCGCGGATCGGGGTCACGTAGCGCTTCATCGGCCGAGACGAGCCGGGTATGGAACATAAAGCTGTGCACGTCCGGCAATCGGCCAGCGAGCACGCGTGCGAGCCGCAGAAAGAAGAAGCTGTAAAGACTCATCGAGCGGCTCACATCGAGCAGCAGCACGATACGGGGCCGTTGCCGGCGTTTGCGTCGCCACGCAAGGTCGATCGGTAAACCGCCGCGCGAAACGCTGCGACGGATCGTCGAACGAAGATCGATGGCGCGCCCATGCGCGGTGCGCTGCTCTCTGCGAAGTTCAATGCCGCGCAGACGCTGTGCGAAACGTCGAAGTGCAACATCCATCTCGAAGAGCGCGTCGCGGTCGTTCAAATGCCGAAAGTCCGCATGGGCAAGCGATTCGCTTCGCGTCGCCCCTTCATCGGCCGCGGCACCCTCCTGCGGTACGCCCGCCCCCTGCCCGGCGAGTGACACCGGGGTAGCGTCGCTCGCGTCCTGTGGCAGCGTATCGGCGTCGGATGCCTCGTTGAGTTCGAGCGGCCCCGCACCGCTGGTGCGACTCTCAACGTATTGGCGCGCATTCGGGGCAAGGAAATAGGCCTCGAAGAGTTCATCGAAACGGCGCCATTCCTGCGCACGCGAACACAGCAGCGCACGCAGACTCCACCTCAGCACGTCGCGATTGAGCTGTCCCATGCGCTGTGCCACCTCCATCGACGCCGCCACATCGGCGCTCGTCACGCAAAAGGCGTTCGCACGAAGCCAGCCGCCAAAGCCTGCATAGCGCGCCACGAGCGAAGCGGCGAGATCGCTACGCGAGCGCATGCCTTCGGTCTGATCGACGCCCGTCAACATGACGCCACCATTTTCTCGACGACCGGCCGCGTGAGTCCCGCCTGGTCTTCGCGCGTCTTCATCAGCGCGGTCAGCGATGCCATAACAGCATCGATGCTGTCGTCATCAAGCGCCCGCACGCCCAGGCGCAAGAGTGCGGCCACCCAGTCGAGCGTCTCGGCAAGACCGGGCTTGCGGCGCAGCGGCATCTCGCGCACGGCGTGCACGAATTCGACGACCTGGCGCGCGAGCACCTCGGGCGCCTCCGGCGCCAGGGTCTGCACGATCATCAGCTCGCGCTCGTAGCTCGGGTAGTCGACGTATTGATACAGGCAGCGACGCCGCAGCGCGTCCGATATCTCGCGCGTGCCGTTCGACGTGAGGATCACGTACGGTCGCTCGACAGCGCGAATCACACCAAGCTCAGGAATCGAGATCTGGAAATCCGACAGCAATTCGAGCAGATAGGCCTCGAACGCTTCGTCGGTCCGGTCGATTTCATCGATCAGCAACACGGGCGCGGGGCTCGTCGTGATCGCTTCAAGCAACGGTCGCTTGAGCAGGAAGCGCTCCGCGAAGATGTCTTGTTCCTTGTCTCGCGTCGAACGTGAGTCTTGCTCGAAGAGCTTGATCGTCAGCAACTGGTGTGCGTAATTCCAGTCGTATAGCGCGGCATGCGCATCGAGGCCTTCATAACATTGCAGGCGGATGAGCGGCACATCGAGCAGACGTGCGAGTGCCTTCGCGACCTCGGTCTTGCCGACGCCGGCTTCGCCTTCCAGCAGCAACGGGCGCCGCATTTCCATCGTGAGAAGCAGCGCCGCCGTAAAGCTGCGTTCGGCGATAAAGCCGTGGCCTGCGAGCCGCGCCTGCAACGCGACGACGTCGGGCATGCGATCGGGCGACGTCATGGCAAGCCTCAGTGCCCCTGCGCCTTACGCGAAAAGCGGTCACGCAGCCAGTCGCGGAAGATCGCCCAAAGAAAGGCAAAGCCGTTCAGCTCGGCCGCGGGTGCCGGCGGAACAGTCGTTGTGCGTGCCACCGGAGTCGATGCGCTCGCGCCGGAGGAACCTTGGGTCGCAGCGGCGTATGTTTGGGAAGCGCTTGCTTGAGAGGCGGTCGCTGCAGAGGCTCCTGTCGGACTCACCTGTGATGCATCACCTGCGGCCTCGCTCGACGGCCCCATTGCCAAGTCGGGTGACGCTGCCATCGGGGACCCCGCCAACGACTCGGCCGCCGCGCTATCCGGCGCCGCCGCCAACCCCTGACTCGACGCCTCGGCGTCGGCTGCCGCCATCGCATCCAGACGCACCGAAAAGTTCGCGACGAATTGCTTGAGCAATTGCTCCGACGCCGGAACCATCAGGCGTCCGCCGATCGCGGCGGCTTTGCCGTTCATCTCGACTTCACTCTTGCCTTTCAACGTACACGCTGAGCCTTCACCGGCCTGTACGCTGGCAGTGAGATCCATCGACGCAGCAGAGCCGCCCGTCGAGTCCGTGCCTTTGCCAAGCAGATGCAGCGTACGCGTCGCGGCATCAAGCGCAATGACTTCGATGTCGCCCTTGAACGACATCGTCGCCGGCCCGAGACGCACGGTGATCGTGCCTTTGTAGTGTGTGTCGTCGATGCGCTCAGTGATCTTCGCGCCCGGCATGCAGCCCGCGACCGCTTCAATATCCTGCATCAGCCGCCACGCATTGTCGGCCGACGCCGCAAGCGGATAGGCCTTATCCAGTACGACTTTCATTCGTGTCCCCTCGTTCGCGCGTCACGTGACTTCGACCTTGCGACATCCATCAAACGAAGTCAGCAAGGCGACGTCAGTCAGCCGCGTCAAATCGTGTCGCGTTCGGACAGCGGTGATGGTGTCGGTCCGCGACGCTTCGCGCTACACCGCGCGTGTGAGCCCCAGTTCCCGGCATTGCTGCCAGACGCGATACGCGTTGTGCGGCATGTTCATATGCGTCACGCCGAGGTGCGCGAAGGCATCGACGACTGCAGACGTGAAACACGGAATCGAGCCCACATGCGGAGACTCGGCCACCCCCTTGGCGCCAATCGGATGGTGCGGTGAAGGCGTCACCGTGAAGTCCGTTTCCCAGTGCGGTGTCTCGACAGCAGTCGGCACGAAGTAGTCGAGCAACGTCGCACCGAGCAGGTTGCCCGACTCGTCATAGGGCAACTCCTGACCCAGCGCGACGGCAAAGCCTTCGGTCAGCCCGCCATGAATCTGCCCTTCGATGATCATTGGATTGATGCGTGTGCCGCAGTCGTCCAGCGCGTAGAAACGCCGCACGTGGATTTCGCCGGTGTAGCGGTTCACATCGAGCACACAGACGTAAGCGCCGAACGGAAACGTGAAGTTCGGCGGGTCGTAGTAGTCCACGGCCTCGAGCCCCATTTCGAGCCCTTCGGGCACGTTGTGATACGCGGCCCACGCGACTTCCTTGACGGTCTTGAATTGTTCCGGCGAGCCCTTGAGAACGAAGCGGTCGATGTCGAATTCGACATCGTCGGGACTGGCCTCAAGCAGATGCGCTGCGATCTTGCGAGCCTTTTCGCGGATCTTGCGTGATGCACGTGCGATGGCCGCACCCGCAACAGGTGTCGAACGCGAGCCGTAGGTCCCGAGGCCGTACGGCGCAGTGGACGTATCGCCCTCTTCGACGGCGATCTGTGAAGCGGGAATCCCCGCTTCCGATGCAATGATCTGCGCGTACGTGGTCTGGTGCCCCTGCCCTTGCGTGATCGTGCCCATGCGCGCGATCGCCGATCCATCGGGATGCACGCGGATCTCACACGAGTCGAACATGCCGACACCGAGGATGTCGCACATCTTCGACGGACCCGCGCCGACGATCTCCGTGAAGTTCACCACGCCGATACCCATCAGCCACTCGGCGTCCGGATCGGCGCGGCGCAGCGCCTGCTCCTCGCGCATCGCCTCGTAGTCGACAGCGGCGAGCACCTTGCGCATGGCAGGTTCGTAGTCACCGGAGTCGTATTCGAGGCCCAGCGGAGTCGCGTACGGAAACTGGTCCTTGCGGATGAAATTGCGCAGCCGGATCTCGGCCTTGTCGATGCCAAGTTTCTGCGCGAGCACATCGACCATGCGTTCAATCAGATACACCGCCTCGGTCACCCGGAACGAGCATCGATAGGCGACACCCCCGGGAAACTTGTTCGTGTAGACACCGTCGACCGAAACAAACGCGTTCGGAATCGCATATGAGCCGGTACACACGTGAAACATGCCCGCAGGCCATTTCGTCGGGTCCGCACAGGCATCGAAGGCGCCGTGGTCGGCAACCACGTTCACGCGCAGCGCCTTGATATGCCCATCCTTGTCGGCCGCGAGCTCACCGGTCATGTGATAGTCGCGAGCGAATGCCGTGCTCGACAGATTCTCATTGCGCGATTCAATCCATTTGACCGGCCGGCCGAGCACGATCGACGCCACAATCGACGTGACGTAACCCGGATACACGCCGACCTTATTGCCAAAGCCCCCACCGATATCGGGCGAGATGATGCGAATCTTCGATTCCGGGATCGACGAAAGCAGGCCGACTACCGTCCGCACGACGTGAGGCGCCTGCGAGGTGATGTAGACCGTGAGATCGCCACGCACCTTGTCGAACGAAGCGACACAGCCGCAGGTTTCGAGCGGGCACGGATGCACGCGCGGATACAGCATGTCTTGCTTCACCGTCACTTCCGCGTTGTCGAACATGCGGTCCGTCTTGTCACGATCGCCCATCGTCCACGTGAAGATGTGGTTCGGGTGGCGACGCGGGCCGTGCGCCCCCGTATCTTTGTCGCGGATGTCCTCGCGAATCACCGGCGCGTCGGGAAGCAACGCCTGATGTGGATCGATCAGGGCCGGGAGTTCTTCGTATTCCACTTCGACAAGCTCGGCCGCGTCCGCTGCGACATAGCGATCATCGGCAACGACAAAGGCGACTTCCTGATTCTGGAAGCACACCTTCTCGTCGGCGAGCACGGCTTGCACGTCACCCGCCAGCGTCGGCATCCAGTGAAGCTTGAGCGGCTTGAGATCGTCCGCGGTCAGCACCGCGTGCACACCCGGGTGCGCGAGCGCACGCGACTTGTCGATGCGCTTGATGCGCGCGTGCGCAAACGGACTGCGCACCATGATGCCGAACAGCATGCCCGGCATCTTGATGTCGTCGACGTAAGAGCCTTTGCCCTGAATGAATCGTGGATCTTCGCGGCGTTTGCGCGAGCAGCCCATGCCTTCGAGGGCCGCCAGGCGTTCGATATTGGCGTCGAGGTTACCCATGATGGTGGCCTCCGGCGTCAATGCGCGACATCCGCTTCGATCAGCGGATGCGAGGTTTCTACCGCTTCGCCGCGCAGCTTGCGGGCGGCGTACTGAACGGCCTTGATGATGTTCTGATAGCCGGTGCAGCGGCAGAGATTGCCCGCCATCCAGTAACGGATCTCTGCTTCGGTCGGATCCGGGTTTTCCTGGAGCAGGCGATAGGCGCGCATCAGCATGCCCGGCGTACAGAAGCCGCATTGAAGACCGTGTTCCTGCATAAAGGCTTCTTGCAGCGCGTGCAGCGTTCCGCCTTGCGCAAGGCCTTCCACTGTTTTGACTTCAGCGCCCTGGGCTTGCACCGTCAACACGGTGCACGACTTGACCGACATGCCGTTGAAGTCGACCGTGCACGCGCCGCAATGCGACGTCTCACAGCCGATATGGGGGCCGGTGTGCTGGCATTTCTCGCGTAGCGTGTGAATCAGCAGTTCTCTCGGCTCGACGACGACGTCCACCTCAGAGTCGTTGAGCTTGAATGACACCATGGTCTTGCTGCTCATCTCGCTGTCTCCGTTCTATGGATGGGGCTGCGTGCTTTCGTTGTCCTGGTCGCGCCGACTACTTTCGCCGATGCTGCTCGTGGGTGCCCACGCCCGGCATTGTCAGAAGCCGTGTCGAGCGGCGCATCGGGTGCGGCCTCGAATGGTTGGCCTGGCGCGTGGCCAGCCTTGTCTACTTCACCGTCCGGTCGTGCGCCGTATTCAGTGCCCTGCGGGTCATTTCACCCGCCATTGCGCGCTTGTAGTCGGCGTCGCCGCGTAGGTCGGGGGCAGGGTTGCACGCCGCCATGGCGAGCCGCGTCGCAGTATCGACCGCACGGGCGTCAAGCGGCTTGCCAAGCAGTGCCTGCTCCGCATCGACCGCGTGAACCACGGTGTCGCCGACATTCGTCAGGGCGATGCGCACGTATTCGACTGTGCCGCCGCTCATGCGCAATACGACGGCCGCAGCGGCCGTCGCGAAGTCGCCCGTCTTGCGCTTGAGCTTCGCGTAGCAATAGCCCGTGCCTGCGGCGGGAACCGGAATGCGGATGCCCGTCATGATTTCGCCCGGCTCGAGCAGCGTCATGTAAGTGCCGACAAAGAAGTCAGCCGCCGCCACTTCACGCTCGCCGCCGGCGCCACGCAGGACGAACGACGCGTCAAGCGCGATCATCAGCGCCGGATGGTCGTTGCCGGGATCGCCGTGCGACAGGTCGCCGCCGAGCGTGCCGCGATACCGGACCTGCGGATCGGCGATCTGGCGTGCGCCCTCGACGAGCAGCGGGCAGCGCTGCTGCAGGCGGTCCGACCAGATCAGCTGGTTTTCCGTGGTCATCGCGCCGATCCACAGCATGCCGTTGTCTTCACGAATGCCGCGAAGCTCGGCGATGCCATTGAGATCGATCAGATGCTCAGGCTGCGCAAAGCGCAGCTTCATCATGGGCAACAGGCTGTGGCCACCCGCGAGCAGCTTCGCCGTGTCGCCGTATTCGCCAAGCAACGCAAGCGCCTCCGGCAGCGTCGGAGGCGCGTGGTATTCGAACGGTTGGGGAATCACCCTGGTCTCCTCGTTGAAATACGCCTGAAACTCAGGATTTCACAATGCAATGCAGCAATTCAATGTGATTTCCCGAACGGCATTCCTGCAGCGTCGGCTGCGGGAAAACTTGCACGAGGAGAGGAAACGAATTAAAACGAAGTGCCTGTCGCGGCAGTGGAGACGGCGCGCGCACAAAGTGCGAATCAGTTACGGGGAGACGTGAGGATGAAACCGATCGAACATGCCGTACCGACGAACGATTCTCGCCGCGCCGAGACTTTTCAGCATCGGCTCGAGCAATTCAATCCCGGGGTCGTCTGGCTCGACGCGCAGGGACGCGTCATGGCGTTCAACGATGTCGCGCTGCAAATACTCGGGCCTGCGGGTGAGCAATCACTTGGCGTCGCCCAGGACAAATTGCTGGGCATCGACGTCGTCGAACTCCACCCTGCAAAAAGCCGCGACAAGTTGCGATTTTTATTGCAGTCGCGCGACGTCGAAGGGTGTCCGGTGAAGTCACCGCCGCCGCTCGCGATGATGATCAATATCCCCGACCGGATTCTGATGATCAAGGTGTCGCGCATGTCGGATACGCGTGAGACCGTCGGCACCTGCATGATCTTTTACGACGTGACCGATTTGACGACGGCGCCCTCCGTCGAGGCACCGTCCGGTACCGCCGCGCCTCCGCGGAAGCTGCTCAAGATTCCGGTGTATCGGAAGAACCGGGTGATATTGATCGATCTCAAAGATATCGTTCGCTTCCAGGGCGATGGCCATTACACGACCATCGTCACGAAAGACGACCGGTTTCTCTCCAATTTGTCGCTCGCGGATCTCGAGCTGCGGCTCGATAGTAATTTTTTTGTACGGGTCCATCGGAGTCATATCGTCAGTCTTGCGCACGCGGTCGAGCTGGTGCGCGCGGACGAGAACATGACACTCGTGATGGCGGATGCGGAACGCACCGCGGTGCCGGTGAGTCGTGCGAAGGCAGGACAGTTGAAGGAGCAGTTGGGGGTGATTTAGTTGGTAGTTCGCAGCGCCTAGCGCCTATCGTCGAACACGAGGCCACACTGAAGAGCCCAACTTGTACCCCGTCACTCCTGATCAACTTAAAGTCCGTCCTGATAATCAATAACTATCTTTACCGCAGCGGGATGCAAAAATGCTGCCCCCTGAGCAAGCCTGGGAACATGAATTTCCGTCAAATACGGCATATTCATCAAGCTTTTGCTTTGACCGATATGATTCGGATCAATACCAAGCTTTTCGATGTGCAAAATTTCCAAAACATCGAAATTTTCGCCGTCAACGCCAAAAATATTTAATTCTCTGAGGTTAAACAAGTTCCTCAAGCTACTTAGCTCCGTCACATGCATTCTGCCAAGGTCCAGCTTTTGCAATTGCGTGAGTCCAGACAAGGGTTCAATATCGTCGACATTAGTATCCGCGAGAACTAGTGTTCGCAGTTGATGCAATCCACGCAAAGCACCGATATCTTGCACTCGCGTCCCATCCATAACAAGCGTTTTCAAGTTATTCAACAACGCCAACGGTCGAATATCTTTAACAGCATCATTTGCCAAGTAAAGATTTTCAAGCGCCGTCAAGTCGTGAAGAAAACCAATGTCCGTCAAAACAACCGCATTCAAATCGAGTGTCCTCAGATTTTTCAACGATCCGATGCTATTCAAACCAACAAGTGTTCGTAACGAGCCTACTCCGGCAAGCTTTAGAGACTCCAGCTTTTGAAGATTACTTAGCTTTGTGACATCCGAAAATTTATTCCATCGAAGATCAAGATCACGCAAATCAACGAGAGATGTCAGTGCGTCGAAATTTCGTATTTCGATGTTCCCCCATAGATTCAGGGACTGCAAGTGACGAAGCGACGCAAGAGGGCTAACGTCTGAAATTTGTGTGGCGGAAATATCCAGCGCCTTTAAGTCCGGCAATTCCTTCAACGGCGAAATATCTGTTATTTTTGTTTCCGATAGACTTATGCTTGTTATTAGCTTAAGCCGCTTGAAGTGTAAGACTGCCTTTTTAAGCTCACCATCCCCCACCTCTCCGCTAGCGGCCCAAGCTTCGCACCTTTCCTTAGCCAGTTCTTCCGGGCATGGCCCGTTGCTGAAGCCAAGCGCGATGAGTTCAGATCGCTGCTGCTCTTCGTTGAAATTCGTCCACAACCACACAGTCATAAAGAGCCACAAGCACGCTGCTCCGCACACAAGCCAAGATCGATGGCGACGCGTGAATGATATTTTCCAAGCGTCAACAATTGGTCGAAAAAGAAATGCAATGAAATCATGCGAGATCTCCCAAACCCCACTCTCCCGGTCGAGCTCTCTGACGATTCCCTCATTGGCGAGCGCGACAAGACAACCGCGGACTTGAGGCGCCTCAATATGTACCTCTTCCGCAATATCGGCATAGCGCACCGCCGGCCGCTTACTATTGCCAATGATCATACTTCGCAGAATCGGGACCGCGATATCTCGAATCTCCTGTCGCCGAATGACGTCGTGTAAGTAGCTGCGCAGTAGCGCGCCCTTCCGATAGTCTTTTGGAAGCGAGTGGAATCGCCGCAACACTAGGCCAAACAAATTAATCGTAATTGGTCGTATGAGTCCCTTTGCCTGTTCGACTTCGCGCGCTTCCTCAAGGATTTCGCTTTCCAGTGCATCACTTACTGGTAACCCCGAAGCCTTGAGGAAGTTCATCGCATCTCTCTCGAAGAACTTCGGTACCGTCATCGTGTCTCGGGCGGCCACCGGTAATCTTAACGTCTCCAACTGGCCGCGATAGTCCTCACGCAAAATCATTAATAACTGCAAACCATTTATGGGCGAAGTACTTAATGAGACCAGAACTCTGGTAAATTCATCGCGTTGTTCCTGGCTCGCGAGAATAAGAAACTCTTCGAATTGGTCGAGTATCAAAAGCAATCTTTTCGGTGCGACCCGTTTTGCTGCCTTCTCGAGTAGTTCGCGGAGCCCAGCCTTCTCATCGATCGATGGACGCTCCCAGATTTCGCCGCAACGTAACAACGCTTGACGAATAACTTGCGTAGGATTGCCTACGACTCGCGCGGCAACCACTTTAATCCGAACATCCTCCCTAACGAGTTTGGGCATCACCCACCCAGACACAATGGAGCTCTTCCCCGATCCAGATGCCCCCATTAGGTACAACAGAGGCACACGACTATTCACGAGCCATTCGTAAATTTTTTCGTGAACATTGTCAACACGTCGAAACTCCGAATTCTCATCGTACGGACTGAGCCTGAAGTAATCCGGGCTCTTTATTTCGCCTTTACCGATTGCGATCGCCCTTTCCTTACGCCTTTGTTCGCTTCTGACGACGATCCACCAGGCCAGCAAAAGTCCGAAGGGAACCACCATGATTGCCGTTGCATAAGGCATTGGCACGTGGTAGCGATCGGAAATAACCGACGCCGATGTTGGCAAGCCCGCGATTATTCCAAGCAAAAGCGTATATCGCTTACTAAATTCGAGCGTCGATTTCATAACTTGCTGAAGCGAGTCACGATGCGCGCCGCTCCGCCGGTCGTCAGTTGCAACCCTTGAGCCGCTGGATTGAGCCTTTGTCACGTTCATTCTCCTCTCGCGCCACTTACGCTCATGAAAAAGCTGCCCGACAGACATGCATCATCAAATCGAATCGACCTACTTTCGCTAGTTAGCTATGGTGAATTTGAAATGTCTGTTCGAAGCACACTTGACAGAGACCTGCATTTAAATAAGAAAAGCGGTGCGTACCACATTAGTAGCGCGCGCAAATCATGAGGACACAAATGGCTCACGCAGCATAGAAACACTCAAACCTAAAAAATCAAGGATGCAACAGCGTAATTTAGACGAATGGTGGACCCCTGAGGTGGGCCTCTGATGATTGAGGATTTTATCGAACTCGTTCAGGCAATCACGAGAATGCGTTTCTAATTCCTAGATTTTCGGATTCCGATATTTTCAACTCTTAGCTAATATGAGGATGTTTTTTGTACCGCTCGAAGCTCTGCCGGCTCGACGTCTCGTTTTTTCTGTGATTTGTAATATGTTCAACGGGAAATGAAGTGCGCTATGTCTGACAGCACACACAGCTTCACTGCCTTTGCTTTTAGTATGTAACGAAGTTGTAGGGGCCGAGCGTCCCCGTTCGAAAGCCCGCGATAGGACAGCGCTGATCTCTTCCCCCCAATCCCCCGAGGAGGGTCTATGAGAACGTCTGCAGGTCAGTCGTCGACGACTGAGTCATCCAGTACGCGCGTCGCGAAGGTAAAGCCTTCGAACCGATGGCGCAATTGGATACGATGGCTCGTCTACACCGATCACGCGTCCCTCGGAGACAACCCTGAAACCACTCGCAACGGCTTGAAAGTTATTTGCACGACGCTCGTCTGCCTTGCATTTCTTGTCCTAGCTTCTTTTGAGTGCTGGAAGCTGGTGAGTGCGCAGATACGACACCCTTCCGAGTGTGGGCCCATACCACTCGCATGCGCTACTGACTTTTGGACAATCGTCAACTCTCCAGCTCTGGAAGACGAAGGCTCGCCTTTCCGAAGCATCGTGCTGGCTGCTGTGGTTGTTCTACTGACATTGATCGCGTTCTACGTGCATATCGTTCGTGGTGACACGCTGCTGAAACTCGATGTAGCCGCGCAAAAGCGAGAAGAACGCGCGCGCGCACTGCGCCTGAAGCTCGAACCCGACACTACTGACATCGAACCGGTCAAGGACTTTCCGGGCGAACGCCCATATGTCCAAAAACTTCGTCGTGCATTTATTACCAAGCGCGGATTGATTGTCTTTTGGTTTGGACCCGCAATCGCCTTCTTTTTGATGATGGTGGCCGACGGCCAAAAAGACGCGGCTGTATTCGCGATGGCCCTGGCCGCGATTTATGTCGCAGGTGAACACTTCTCAACTCTAGAGGGACAAAAAGCGGCAGCGGAAAGGCAGCGGGAAGCGCTCGATGCTGTTTCTCGCCGATTGACGGAAGACGTCGAGAGTATCGCTAGTGCGCTTGGCAAAACCCACGCACTCCAGGCGATGTACAAGGTCTACGCACAACTTCCTCCCGACGACCGACGAAATGATGTGCCTAGAGACGGGGCACCACAGCGAAAACGTGACCGTTGCATTTATGCAATCTATCGTGAGTTTGACATCGACGGAAACTGGTGGGACGCGTCGTGGAAAGAATACTGCGAAGGTAAGGGGGAAGAGAATCATGGCCCTTCGCTCTATAGCGCTCTCATCACAGGAAGGCGGAATTCCATGGTGATCGTGGTCCCGTTTTCTTTTCGGGCACGCATGCGATTAAACGAAAAGGAATCCCGCGTCAGAGAGTTTAGGGATCTCGTCGGACTGATGTGGTTTTGCCTCGTTCTGTGGCATGTGCGTCGTGATTTGCCGGACACGGAATCCGCGCCCTTGAGCGACTCGTCCGAGGCCGTCGCATCTTTTTCACCTGAAACTACAACAGCCCTTCTTGAGATTGACCATCGGATTGTGATGGCCGAAACCGGCCTCTGGGTACATGTCGTTGACGGCGAAGTGCATCAGATCGTCGATCAGCCTAGCAACGAACTTGCAGTGCGCAACCTGAGCCTGAATGTCGGACCACGCAGCGTGCCTCTTGCAGAATGGGCACAACGGGAGGTAACCGATCTCGCCGCGCGGGGCCCTTCTGCGCACGAATACCTTTGCAGCCGCCTGTGTCGCGCGCACGCAAATCTCCTACTCGACGTGGACGTCAATGAGTCATTGTGCAATGGTCTCCTCGAAGCAATCCACATGAAGGATTGGTTGGAGTTATTTCCAGAGCCGAAGCGCGATGCGCGAAGGCAGCGTTGCGTCGAATTGCTTTGCGACTTTGTCCAAGTATTAATGCTTACCCAATTCGGTGAGAATCGCGCACGAGGCGAACCCCGACGTAACAGGATCGAACTTAAAGGCAATTACAGGGGCCCCGCAAAGCACATCACGGTTGAGGTCCAATGATGCTAACCGGTGACGGCTTTTGTGATGAAGCGACGAGGCTGGCGAACGTCGCACTGGCTCTAAGCAAGCGACACCCCGAATTTGCCTTGGGCGAAAAGACTTCGGAGAATGATCCGACGATGTCTATCGCCTCATGCGTTCGCAATAGGCTGGGGCGAGACGCCCAGCGACTCGTTCACGAGATCGGTGAATATGCAGATGCGCTCGTCGGTGCGAAGAACGGCCCAGCCTTCATGGCAACCGACAGTGGTCGGCTCGTCCCTCATGCACTTCGCCGAAGCAAAGATGCCAATGTCCTCTACGTGGAAATTCTGACGGCGGCCTCGCTGGCCCTGTACTACCTCGGCGTTCCCGATGGACGACCGTGGGATATCGTTCTGCAATGGACTGAGGTACACGGAGGAGGTCTTCCAAACGGAATATGTGTGGGCAAGGCCATCGGCGATCTTGTACGCGCATCACGACGCGCGCATATGGCTTGCCGTCGCGGGGATGATTGCAAGCGAGCTGGCGACTTGCTGGTGCATTCTTATCTGCCAATGATTATCTTTCCACATCTGATAGACAAGGCCGTGCCTCACGACGACCGCGGTGCCAATCCGGCCCTTCCTCATCATCTGCACGCGCTTGGTCGGGGCTATGAGTACATGCAACTTCGGCTCTATGCCACTGAAGGGTTCCCCTTTCTGTATACCGTGCCGAGGAGTTTCGTCGAGGAATGCATCCTCCATGAGTGGCGCGAGAGGAGTGTCTCCGATGCGCGCGTCACGAAGCACGACGTTTTCGTCGATATGTGCAGTCGGCTTCGGGCTCGTCTTAGAGGTGATCGAACACTAAGCAGCGAAGTCGCATCGCGACAACGAGTTGTGGTAGTACCTTACGATCGTCCGCCGGCGTGCTTTGTCAACGATACGAGTGGGCTTTTCACATTCGAAGGTATCGATCCACAGGACAGAACACAGGATCTCCCTTTGCCTGCGAGCTACATGCGAGCAGACAGGCGAGACCGTTATCAGGAGCGGCTACTCAAAGGCGAACCGGCGCGCGGCGAAGGAAATCTACTTTCCGGGGACGAAGGCGTCTTGGATCGAGTATTTGATTTAATTTTCCCATCTGAAACAGACAACCAGACGCAAAGCAAAATCGGATAAGCCTCGCGCGACGAGTGGCGGCCGCGCACCGCTATCTCCCGTTGGCGGTCCTGCGTGCAACGAGCATCGGGTTCATCGTCGCTGCACGCAGGGTGGCGTCTCAATCTCGGGAACGCTATACAACTGAGTCTGCGGTCGCGTTCATCTCGACAAGAATTTCCACGGCGCCCGGTGCCAGCTGGATGGCGCCCGCCGGCAGGCGTCGATCTGAGAGCGCACTCACGTATTCCCCAACAGGTAGCGACACCTCCTTCGACTCCTTCGAAAGGTTCAGCACAAACACGATCCGTCGTTCATCCGAGCTCCGTACCGCGATTTCCACGCCGTCGGGCAGGTCTAGCTCGCATTCAATACCCGCATCGCTGGCGATACGACGCATCAAGACCCGGGTCGCGCGTTCATCGAGCACAGTGCCGATGTAGTACACGACGCCTGCCGCGTTCGCATTTCGCGTAATCGCGGCTTCACCCGCGAAGTACTCGCTCGAATACGTGGCGACGGCTTCGGCCGTCACCGGCGTCAGGATGTCGCACCACTGACTGCTCGACAGCGTCTCGCCTGAATCGAGGCTCAAAGTCTGCACATCCTTGCCCACAGGATCGTATTCGTCGACATAGACGCCGGCAAGCTCGGTCAGCAGATTCGGCAGACGATCGGGCAGGCACACGTTATTCATATTCTTGACGCCCGAACGCGTGGTCAACACAAGCGTTCCGCCGTTGTCGACATACCGTTTGAGCTTCGCGGCCATCGCTTCGTCAATCAGGTACAGCATCGGTGCGACGACAAGCTTGTAGCCCCCGAAATCGTCGCGCCAATTTATTACGTCCGCGCCAACGCCCATCTTCAGCAAAGCAGCATGGAAGCGCTTGAAGTTGCCCAGATAGTCAAACCCATCGGCTTGCGGCTGAATCTGCAGAGCATTGAGCTGTTCGTGCGAAAACAACATTGCCACGTCGTGCCGAAGGGTTGTGCCTTCGAGCAGCGGCGCGAGCTTGTGCGCCTCCTGACTGAACTGAACGAACTCTTCGAAGCGACGACCAGGTTGCCCGTGATGATCGAGCAGCCCGTGCCAGAACTGCTCGGCACCGACACGCGCAGAACGCCAACGGAACTGCACAATCGTGTCGGCCCCACGCGACACGCTTTGCCACGCGTAGGCACGAATCATCCCGGGGAACGGCGTGCGTGACATCGGGTACCAGCATCCGGGCGTTCCGCTGAGCTGTTCCATGACCCAGAAATTCTTGCGCTTCACACCGCGTGTGAGATCGAGCGTCAACGCGCCGTGATACATCCTCGACTTCGAATCATCGAGAAAGTCGGTTGCCGGGTAATAGTCGACCGACGCGAAGTCCATGCTGTCGAACATGTCGTAGTAGTCAGCGACGACGGGATAGCCCCACAGATTGTGCGTCACGAACTTGCCGGGACTGTTCGCTCTGATCAGCGCCGCCTGGAAGCGGTTAAAGTCGGCAACTGCATCGGACGAGAAACGCCTGAAGTCGAGCAGGAACGAAGGATTCAGGTACGGCGAACCGCCCAGAGGCGTGTTGACCTGATCCCAGTCACTGTATTCCCCGCTCCAGACAACCGTGCCCCACTCGCGATTGAGCGTCTCGACCGACCCGTATTTCTTCTGCAGCCAGCCGCGGAAAGACCGTGTGCAATTGACGCAGTGGCAATCGTTCGCCGCCAGCTCGTTGTCCGTCTGCCATCCGACGACCGCCGGGTGTGACGCGTATCGCTTCGTGATCTGCTCGATGATGCGCTGGCCATACTTGCGCAACGACGGGCTGTTGTAGCACCGGTGCAGGCGAACCCCGGCAAAGATCGCATTGCCTTTGTTGTCGACCGGAAGAACATCCGGATAGTGATGGGTGAGCCATACCGGCGGCGTTGCAGTCGGGGTTCCGATCACGACATCGATATTGTGCCGCGCGAGAACGGCAATCGCGTCGTCGAGCCATTCGAATTCGAACTGGCCTTCGGTGGGCTCCAGTCGCGACCATGCGAACTCGGCGAGCCGGACCACGGTGATGCCCGCTTCCTGCATGCGTCGTGCATCCTGCTCCCACAACGAGACGTCCCAGTGCTCGGGATAGTAGTCGACACCGACCTTCATGGAGATTCCTCTTTGAAATGTTTGGGACGCAAAGCGCCGCGCGGGATACGTGCCCGCATTGAATGGACAGAACGTCGCGAAAGCGCGATGTGTGCCGGGTGTGGTCGCTCAGCCCTTTGTGGCGCCAAACGTCAGCCCGGCGATGAAGTGCTTCTGCATCGCGAAGAAAATGACGACGGACGGCAACGCAGCGAGCAAGGAGCCTGCGGACACAAGGTTCCATGCCGTGGTCCACTGTCCTTTGAGCGCAGCGACACCCACGGTGATGGGCGCAGCGTCGTCACCCTGCGTCAGGCACAGCGCCCAGAAGTAGTCGTTCCAGACGAAGGTGAAGACGAGAATGGCCAGTGCAGCCAGAGCCGGCGCGATCAGCGGCAGGATGATTCGATAGAACAGCTGCCATTCGTTCGCGCCTTCGATGCGCGCCGCTTCGACAAGCTCGTAGGGCAGCTCCTTGATGAAGTTCCGCAGAAACAGCGTGCAGAAGCCCGTCTGAAACGACACGTGAAAAAGAATCAGCCCTTCAAGCGTGTTGAACAGTCCAAGGTGCAACGTGAGTTGCCGCACCGGAATCATCAGCACCTGGATCGGCACGAAATTACCGGCGACGAACACGCCGAGCACGCTGTTGTTGCCTTTGAACGGATACGTAGCAAGCGCGAACCCCGCCATGGCTGCCAGTGCGATCGAACCGATCACTGAAGGCACCGTAATCAGGCAGCTGTTCAGGAAGTAGTGAAGCATCGGCGAGCTGAACAGCACCGTCCGGTAGTTCTCGACGAGCGCAAATTTCTCCGGCCAGCCCCAATAGTTGCCATTGTTCAGGTCATCCGTCGAACGCATCGACGTCACGAACACCGCGATCAAAGGAAGCAACCAGATCAGCAAGGCGATGGGCAGCGAGGTTTTGTAGACCTTGCGCCCCAGCGGGCTCCAACGGCTTACAGGAGTGGGATACATGGACGATTTCCCTGTTATCGGTCGTTGTGAAGAAGCCGGCGCAGCTGATACACGATGAAGACCAGCATGATCAGGAACAGCACGACTGCAATGGCAGCGGAATAGCCGAATCGGAAGTACTTGATCGCCTGGTCGTACATGAAGTACGCGAGCACGGTCGAACTGTCGAACGGACCGCCACCCGTCATCACCGCGATCAGGTCAAAGCTTCGGAGCGCACCGATGATCGTCAACACGACCGAGAGGAACGTGGCAGGTCGCAGCTGGGGCAGCACGACGTGCCAGAGCAATGCCCAGCCCGATGCGCCCTCCATCCGTCCTGCCTCGATGATTTCCGGATTGATGCTCGTGAGGTTCGTCAGGTAGAGCAACATGCAAAACGGGATCTGCGGCCAGAGGGCGGCAGCGATCACGCCGAACGTCGCGTAGTGCTCATCGCCGAGTACCGGAATGCCGTGGCCGATGATGAGCTTCAGCAGCCCGAAGGCCGGGTCGTAAAACCAGCTGAACACAAGCCCGACCACGACGCCCGATAACACGAACGGTGAGAAGAACAGCGACTTGATCAGCCGCATGCCCATCACGCTCTGGTTCAGATAGAGCGCAAACGCAAGGCCGATCGGAGGGGCAAGCAGAAACAACACCAGCCATAAGACGTTGTTCTTCAGCGCGACGTAGAACGTATCGGTGTGAAAGAGCTCGTTATAGTTCGCAAGCCCGACAAACACCTTGTCGCTCATGCCGTCCCAGTTGTACAGACTCAGCACGATGCTGCTCAGGATCGGGTAGATCACATAGATGCAGAACATCGTGCATGCAGGCAACAGGAACAGCACAGCGGCTCGCCTGCGTTTTCTCGCAAGCGGTGCCGACAGCCGTGCCCCTGACGAGCGGCTGAGGTGGCGGGGCTGATCGGTGGGCGAGCCTGCGCTCACCGACTTTCTCGTTTCGGCTGTGGCCATCTGGACTCTCGCGTGATCAGGACTTGCTATAGACGCGCTTGCGCGTCTTCTCGAGGTCGGCAAGGATGTCGTCGAGCTTCGACGGATCGCTGATGAAGCGCTGCATGCCCTTCATCCCTTCGTCCGCCATTTCCTTGGTCATGTCGCGGTCGTAGAACTGAGCCACACCACCCTTGGTCTCGGAAAGAATCTGGAAGCCGATCTTCGCGATCGGGTCATCGGGCATCGCTGCCTTGTTGTTGGCGGGCAGCGTCCCCACGCCCTTGGCCAGCGTGGCGTCGTTATCCGGCTGGCCCATGAATGCGAGGAACTTGCGGGCATCCGCCTTGTTGGCCGCGCGCATCGGAATGTTCAGGCACTCGGCGGAGCCGTCTTCGGCCGGCGTAACCTTCGGATCAACCGTAGGGAACTTGAAGAAGCCCGTTTGCGCCTTGGTTGCCGGCGGCAGGCCCGGAGACAGGAAGGTGCCCATCAGCATCATCGCGGCCTGCCCCTGGATATAGAGCGGCTGCACCGAGTCGAGGCTGTACGACAGCGGGTTGTCGATGAAGTACTTGTTGTCGATCAGTGTCTTCCACGCGAGATACACGTTCTTCACGCGCGTATCGGTGTACGGGACTTCGCCGTTCATCAGCTTCATGTGGAAGTCATAGCCGTTCATGCGCAGGTCGAGATAGTCGAACCATGCGGCAAGCGTCCAGGAATCGCGGCCACCGACGGCGATCGGCGCGATACCGGCGGCCTTGAGCTTCTTGCAGTCGTCGAGAAACTCTTGCCAGGTGGTGGGCTCGCTTTTAATGCCCGCCTTCTCGAACAGGTCCTTCCGGTAGTACAAGCCCCATGCGAAGTACTGCGTCGGCATCGCATACTGCTTGCCGTTGTACGACGAAGCGGTCTTCAAGGAAGCGAACTGCGTGTTCCAGTCGTTCTTCTGCCAGTCCGCCGACAGATCCTCGAGCAAGCCGCGCTGCGCGTAGTACGCCATGCGCTCACCCTCGTGCCAGTTGATCACGTCGGGCGCGACCGACGTCAGCCACGCGGGGAGCTGCACCTTGTAGGTCTCCTCTTCGACGAACGCCACCTTCGTCGTCACGCCGGGGTTCGCCTGCTCGAACTGCTTGATCAGGCCTTCCCAGACTGCCCGAGTCTCCGCGCCCTTGAACGCGATGTTCAATTGAAGCGTGCCGGCGCTCGCGGCCGTGGCAACAGAAAGGGCCGCACTCAGCACACTGAGTGCAAGGATTCGTTTCATGAATGTCTCCGGATATTGTTTTATTGAAGCTTGGGTAGGGCGCTGCCGTCGGCGGCGAAGAGGTGACAAGCGTTGGAACGGAAGCGGATCGTGACCCGCGTGCCGGGTTGATGGGTCGCATCACCGGGCTGTTTTACGACGATCGTCGTTCCGGCCGGATCGTCGAGATGCAGATAGCTGTGTTCGCCAAGCCGTTCGACAAGCGTGACTTCGCGCTGAAGCGTCTGAATCGCGTCGCGGGCATCGGTGGCCATCACTTTGCCTTCGATGATGTCGTCGAAGTGTTCGGGGCGAATACCCAGCTGTACGGCCTGCCCGGCGCGCAGTGACGAGCCATCGACGTTCACGAGGATATCGTCGTTCGATGTGTCCAGACGCACGATGACGCCCTCATGGCTCAACGCGTGGATCGTCGCGCCCAGGAAATTCATCTTCGGGCTGCCGATGAACTCCGCGACGAATCGACTGTTCGGGCGGTGATACAGATCGAGCGGCGAGCCAATCTGCGCAATGCTGCCGAGCCGTTCGGCCTCGGCGCCCGCGCGCAGCAGGACGATCTTGTCGCCCAGCGTCATCGCTTCCACCTGGTCGTGAGTGACGTACACGGTGCTGGCCTGTGCGAACTGTCGATGGAGCTTCGCGATCTCGACGCGCGTCTGGCTGCGCAACATCGCGTCGAGATTCGACAGCGGTTCGTCGAACAGGAACACCCCGGGCTCACGCACGATGGCGCGGCCGATTGCGACGCGCTGCCGTTGCCCTCCAGACAACGCTGCGGGCTTGCGCTTGAGGAACGCATCGAGCTGTAGCGTCTTCGCCGCTTTCTGGACCTTGGCATTGACCTGATCGGTGGGCACGCCTGACAGCTTGAGCCCGAACCCCATGTTTTCTTCGACCGTCATATGGGGAAACAGGGCGTAGCTCTGGAAGACCATCGCCACCCCTCGTTTGGCAGGGGGTATTGCATTCACGAGCTGGCCACCGATGTGCACATCGCCCGATGTCGCGTCCTCGAGGCCCGCGATGATGCGAAGCAGCGTGGATTTGCCACAACCCGACGGTCCGAGGAAGACGCAAAACTCGTTCTCTCCGATGTCCAGATCGATACCGCGTAGTACGGGCGCGTGCTCTCCGTACGCCTTCGTCACGCCTTTCAGTGTGATGGCTGCCATGTCTCCGTCCAGCTTGGTTTAACGTTACATCATCGGATTCTAAAAAAAGGCCGAATGGCCTGTCCGAGGTAACTGCGTTTCTGGTTTGAGCGGACTCTACGCTGGATTTTTTCGGCGCGCAATAGGTCTTCGACCCGGGTACGAGTTGACAAGTACGCGTTGCGTCGATTGAATGTGGCGACACCCATCCCCTGCCGCCCGATACACACGCATCCGCCATGAGCAGCAAACCCATCACCCCGGCCGTGACGATCCGAGAGGTCGCAGAAGACGCCGGCGTCTCAGTCATGACCGTATCGAATGTGCTGCGGGGCCGCGGACGGGTCGGAGAAGAAACGCGACAACGTGTGCTCGAAGCAGTCGAGCGACAAGGCTACCGTCCGAATCTGACGGCACGCGCTCTTGTCGAACGCAAGGCACCGACGCTCGCGTTGATGCTCAGCTGCATCACGAACCCCTTCTATCCGGAGTTCGCGCTTGCGGCCAACCTCTCCGCGCTCAAGCATGAACGCCATCTGCTCGTGTGCAACACGGACCATGAATCGGATCGCGGTGCGAGCTTCCTTCAACAGGTTGCTGGCTCGCTGTCGGACGGCGTGCTGGTTGCGAACCATGGCGACTTGCCCGTCGAGGAATTGCGCGGACTTCAGGCGCGGGGAATCCCGGTGGTCATTTCGGTATGGGAAGTCGCCGATGACCCGCCGGGTATACCTTGCGTGACGTTCGACTCCAAAGGCGCTGCGCGGATCGCGGTCGAGCACCTTGTCGAGTTGGGGCATCGGCGTATCGGCGCGATCATCGGCAGCCCCAAAGGCGGCATTCACCGGGCTCGCTATGCGGGCTATCAGGAGGTGATGCGCGAGGCCAAGATTCGCCGCGTCGCCGCCGACGAGCGCTTCACCGAAGACTCGTTCGATGACGGCTATCAGGCCGCGAAGGACTTGCTGTCTGCTCGTCCGGATTTGACCGCGATATTCGTGTCCAACGACCTTCCCGCACTCGGTGTGCTGAACGCGGCCTCGGATCTCGGCTATTCCGTTCCCGAGGACCTCTCGGTCGTCAGCATCACCGACATTGTTCCGGCCAGGCAATCGCGCCCCGGATTGACGACGGTCGCCATCCCGACCGCTGAACTCGCAGAGAAAGGTATCGGGCTGCTTGTCGATCTCATGAATGGACGTGCTTCTCAAAGCACTGTGGTCCGCACGTCTGCCCCCAAGCTCATCGTTCGGAATTCGACGGCGGCGCCTGCGGACAAGTAGCCGATGCGGAAGGGGTGCACTGGGCTCGCATCGAACGACGAAGCAAGGCTCCGGCTAAAGCACCTCCCCGATGCTGACGCTGTGCGCTGTCGAAGGATCCTTTGCAGAATCATTCTGCGCACCCTGTGAATTTGCCGCAGTCACGCTGGCCGATTGATGCGCTTGCTGCACACCGATTTGTGCATGAAGCTGTTTCAGATCGATCTGCGCCTGTTGCGCCTGTCTCTGCGCATTCACCTCTCTCCTCATCAAGTGCCTGACCTTCTGCATCAATTTCGCTCGGTCTTCGGGAGACATGTTTTTCAACTGAGTCGGCGAAATGCCGAGTTGCGCGAGGATCCTGTCCTGCATCTGTTGGGTCGGTGTGCCGCTCGCGAAGTCGTTCAGCTCCGAGAGCAAGTCCTGAAATGATGGCGTGCCGTCGCTGCTCGCGGAATTTGACGCGTTTGCGCGTGATGCGTCTGCGCTATCGAGTTGGGTGCTGTGGTGGATTTTCATGGGTAACGATCTCTCCATTCCGTCCGATCTCCGTGTCGGCGGATATCTCATTCTGTCTTCGTTGAAACGACGCGATTGGACGAGCAGCACAGATCATTTCGCGCGATTCCCAGGACTGCCGCCCGACGTTAAAAGGAAAGCGCATAACCAAAGCCGCATCGATTAAACATGTTATGAGATCGATTGTTTTCAAATGGTCAACACTCTGCGTGTCGGAGTGGGGCTACGTGAACGACGGGCCCACACCTACAATCCGGTCATACGCTACGCTTTCGGGTGTACGAGAAGGAGCACAAACATGGCTTCGCACGAGCTGATCCAGAAATACGGTGTGTTGATTGTGTTTTTCAACACGTTCTGCGCCTCATTGGGCTTGCCCCTCCCCGCCGTCCCCACTCTGCTCGCGGTCGGTTCGGGACTCGCACTGGCAAGCGACGACCCGTATGCGACATTGCTGGGACTGACGACGATGGTCGCTGCAGCGAGCATCGGTGCGGTGCTCGGTGACATGGTCTGGTTTCACGTCGGAAGGCGATACGGCGAGAACACGCTTCGCGGAGTGCTTCGACTCTTTGTGTCCGGTGAATCGCATCTGCCGAGAACCCAGCGCCTTCTGGAACGTTGGGGCGGGCGCATCCTGATTGTTGCGAGATGGATCCCCGGCCTGTCTCTTTTCGTCGTACCTCTGTGCGGTGCCACGGCGGTCAAGCTGCGCGCGTTTCTGATTTACGACTGCATTGGCGTGATTCTTTGGGCCGCGATTGGCGTCGGCACCGGGGAATTATTTGCTTCGCGCATTGATGTCATCTGGTCCGTCGCGCCGCGATTGATATGAATAATCTGTTTCACATTGAATTCGATAAGACGATAAACCGCGGATGAACTAATATTCTTCGGTGTACCAATCGATAGCGCGCATTTCATATACTTGCCGTTTTAATAGGGACAATCCAGAGCCATTCCACGCCAATTCGGCGCTCCGCGGGGGAGGCGATGTGAACGCGATGTCGCGTACGAGTCTTGCGAGAAGTGAAGATAACGAGCCGGTCGTCTATGTCGTTGATGACGATCCCTCCGTGCGATTTGCGTTGAGCGAACTGCTCATGTCCACAGGCCTGCGCGTTCACACATTCGCGTCATCGCAAGAGTTTCTCGCTCATCCCAGGCACACAGGGCCGAGCTGCCTGATTCTCGATGTCCGGCTGCGCGGAGAAAGCGGCCTCACGTTTCAGCAGGAACTGATCAAGAACAACGTTCCGATACCCGTGCTATTCATGACTGGCCACGGCGATATTGAAATGTCCGTCAAAGCGATGAAGGCGGGCGCCATCGATTTTCTTCCCAAGCCGTTTCGCGACCAGGACATGCTGGATGCAGTCGAACAAGCCATTCGGCGTGATCGCGAGCGTCTTGAGGCAGAGGAATGCACGGCGGCGCTGCGTGCGGCGTACAAATCGCTGACCGTGCGTGAAAAAGAGGTCATGGCCCTCGTGGTGACCGGTTTGTTGAACAAGCAAATTGCGTGGACGATGAATCTCAGCGAAATCACGGTGAAGACGCATCGCGGCCAGGCGATGAAGAAAATGTCGGCTGTATCCGTCGCAGATCTTGTCCGGAAGGCTGAAGCGCTCGGACTCGCGAAAGGCGTGCCGCAACCGCAGCGCGGTTGATACGGCGTCGTTCAACACCATGCCGCTCCGAAAGGTGACGCATCCAGTCAATGTCACCAGGACGTGAGACGCCAACATCCTTCGCATCCGGGAAGCCACCGCGTTATTGCTCCGCGTCCGCGCGTAGCACGAGTGATAGGAGTGATCGGTGATGTCGACATTACCTGCGCGTCTCCGCCTGAGTCAGGCGCTTCCCTTTTCAGTCCGTCGCGTTCCGCACGTTGATACCGGCCACCGAAGCGACCTCGCTGCATTCGACGCGGATGCCCGCCGGATCAACCTCATCGAGTTCACGTCGACGGCCCCGAAACTGCAATGGCACGCAGCACGTCCGCGAACAGATCGGAACAAGCGGCCAAAAGTGATTGACGCCATTCCTACCTATATCTGGAGTCTGGAGGCCGACGGCCGGCCCGCGTTCTTCAACAAGAGACTCATCGACTATCTCGGTTTCGACGCGCAAAGCGCGCGGTCGGACAGCGAAAGCGGACTCTCTGATTTTCTCGAGCGTGCGGTCCACCCCGATGATGTGTCCACGGTCAAAGGCGCACTGAACAGGCATCTCGTCACGCGAGAACACTTCGCCATGAAGTATCGGTTGCGCCGCACGGACGGCGTTTATCGCTGGATGGAAAACGTGGCCGAGCCCGCCTACGACGATGACGGAAATCTGACCGGGTGGTATGGGGTGAGCCGCGACATCGAAGATCGCCTCGAGGAAGAGAAGACACTCAGGGAGCACGACCAGCAACTGTCGCTCTTGGTGGATATGGTGCCCAGTAATCTTTGGCGACTGACGCCGGAAGGCGAAACCACGCTGGCGAACAAGCACATGTCGGACTATCTCGGCATGGACCTTGAAGACAAGAGCTGCCTGGAAACCGTGTTCGATTCGATCTTCCACCCCGACGACGTCGACGAGGTCCAGGACGTGCTCACGCGCTGCCTCGAGACGGGTGAGCGCTTCTCGATGAAGTATCGCCTGCGCCGCGCCGACGGAGCGTACAGATGGATGTCCGGACGTGCCGACCCGGTGCGCGATGAAACCGGACGCATTACACAGTGGTTTGGCCTTTGCCACGACATTGACGACCAGGTGCGCGGACAAGAGGCGCTTCGGAACGCCCACGATCGACTTGCGCGCGCAACACAGGCCGCCAGCCTCGCTGAGCTGTCTGCGTCCATTGCGCATGAAGTGAATCAGCCGCTCGCGGCGATCGGCGCCAACTCGCGCGCTTGCCATCGCTGGCTGTCTGCCGACCCGCCGAATATCGAGCGTGCCAAAATCATTGCGGAACGCATCAGCGAAGACGCAACGGCAGCTGCGGAGATAATCAGTCGTATCCGCGCCTTGTTCCGCCGCTCGCCGCGCATCCGATCGAGCGAAGACCTCAATGCTCTGATCGTCGAGGTATGTCGGATCATGGCCGATGAATCTCACGCGAAGGGCATCCGTATCAAGCTGAATCTCGAGCCGGGCCTGCCGGTCGTATCGCTCGATCGCGTGCAGATCCAGCAAGTCCTCGTGAATTTGATCAAGAACGCCATGGATGCGATGGCGCCGCTGGCACCGGGTCGAGGCGTACTGCGACTGCGCTCGTGGCAGGACGGCGAGACCATACAGGTCGAAGTGGAGGACGCAGGCCCCGGGTTTAGTGATCTCGAGCGCGTCTTTGAGCCGTTCTTTACGACCAAGCAATGCGGAATGGGGATGGGCCTTGCGATCTGCCGCTCCATCGTGGAATCACATGGGGGCACTCTCTCGGCAATCAATAACGCGACGGGCGGCGCGACGGTGGCCTTTTCACTGAGCGTATCCACGCCACCGACGCTCTGATTCCTGTATCGCGATCGGCAATCAGCACGGTTCAGCCGCCAGCCTGCTCGCGCCCAACAAGAGAACCCACGCCACGACAGAGATCACGACACATACTGCGGCGAACGCGACATAGCCTGCCGCCGAAATCACAATGCCCGCGAACAGGGGACCAACTGCGAATCCAATGAGAAACGCCGAGCCTGCCGCGGCCGCCCAACGTCCGCTTCGGTCCAGTGCTGCGGCAAGACCGAACACATACGGCAGGGAAAAGTAGTAGATGACGGCCGACGCGATGAGCGCGATGACATACAGCGTCGGATTTCTTGAGCAACACAACGCAATCACCGTCAGCACGAAACAAATCATGAATCCGGAAATGGGAAGCGCCCGACCCCGTCGGATGTTGAGCGCGGTCGCGCCACCCGCCCCCGCCAGGCCGGCGATCGTCGCAGCAGTGAGTGCATAACCTACCGCGCGGGTGCCGATACCGGCGCGCTCGCCTAACGGCGCACTGAACGCATAGATCGCCGCCGAGGCGGTCAGATACAGCGCGATGCCGAGCATGGTCATGACGCCTGCGATCGACGCATTCCGCGATCCCGCGTCGACTTCGGTAGGGCCGCTTCGGGTTCTGTCGCCGGGGACCCGACACAGCAAGGGCGTCAGCATCGCCGAGACGGCCACCATCAACGCGAAAACGCCACGATGTGCGTAAGCGGACGTGAGCTCGCCTCCGCCGGAAAACAGCGCCACGCTGCCCAGTGCCCACACCAGCTGGAAGTATCCGTAGACCTTATCGGGGTTTGCGCAATGCGAGGCGACAACAGCAAGCGAAACGGCATACAGGGCGCCTTCGCCTACCCCCGCGACAACACGCAACACGACGAGATGCGCGAGTGAAGTGGTCACCACGGAAAGGCTCTGCGCGACAAGCGTCACGGCCAGAGCAGCAAAGCTCACGCGACGTGCAGAATATTTTGGAAGAACAGGAGCAAAAGCGATGGCAGTTGCAGCGAGTGCAACGAGTTCCGCCGACGCAATCAGTCCCGCATCGCGTTCCGACAATGCAAATCCATCGATCAGACCCGCAACCGTAAAGGGCGACATCTGCGCGGAAAGTCCGCCCACGATTTGCGCCGCAATCGCCCCGGCTACAAGCGAGCCGGAACCACGGATGAGCGTGGGAGCGTTAGACATCGTCCGACTGCACTCCGGTTCAATGCGGCGGGTGATGAATGCGACAGAACGCCCGAAGAAAGCGAGCAGTGCGACCGCTCGCAGGCCATTCGCGGATCCGTTCCGGCGGCCATCAGGCTAGCGGCAAGATATCACCGAAAGCCGCGAGCCGCCGACCGGCCTGAGCCCCTCTACATGTTCAACAACGTCTGGTCGACCGTGTTTTGCGTTTTGATCGACTGTGCATTCGCCTGATAAAAGCGCTGCGTCGTGATGAGATCGACGAGATTGCTCGTCAAGTTCACGTTCGAGTTTTCGAGCTGCTCGCTCAGCAGCGAGCCCATGGGGCCGGTCCCGGGTGTACCGAGGTCCGCCGGACCCGAGTCATTGGTCGCGACCCACTCGTTGTCCCCGACGGGTTTCAACCCGTTCGGGTTGATGAAATTCGCCAGCACGATTTTTCCGAACACCTTGTTCGAACCGTTGTCGTAGACCCCTTCGACCGTCCCGTCGTCGAGGATTTTCACGCCAGCGTAGTTGCCTGCTTTATTGCCATCGGCGTTCAACGCGGCCGAGTTGCCGATGCCCGCATAGGCCGTCGCACCTTGAAGATCGAGGGTGACAGGAAACGGCGTATTCGAACCCGTCGCGGAACTCAGCGACATCGATACGGAATACGCTGCGGATCCGGTTCCCACATTTCCGTTGGCGTCGACAAAGCTCGTGAGCGACCCGGCCGAATTGAATTGCAAATCGCCCACCAGCCCGGCCGTCGTCGCCGGTGGTGTCGGCGGGACCAGCGTGCCGTCTTCGGCCGCGTAGACAGAGAAGTTGACAGTTGCCGGGGTCACCGGAGGAGTCGGCTGCGGATCCCTGACGAAATACATCGTCATCTGGTGCGCATTGCCGAGCGAGTCATAGGCGGTCGCCTGTGTGGTGTACGAATACGAAGTCGAGTCGGTCGGATCGAATGGCGTGGTCTTAGGATAGGCCTGCGACGAATCCAGGTTGACGCCGTTGGATGAAATCGTCGTCGATTGCACAGGTGCAATGCCGCTGACATCGATTCGCAGCGGGACGGGCGTGGTGGTCGACACAGCGCCGTTTCCATTGGCTGGATAGCCGGTGAGATTTGCGCCCTCGGCATTCACGATATAGCCGTTCGGGTCGGAGTGAAACTGACCGTTTCGCGAATACTCGATCACGCCATTCACGGACATGCGAAAAAAGCCATTGCCGTTGATCGCGACGTCGTACGGATTTGCGGTCGTCGTAAATGTGCCTTGTCCGAAATTCTGCTGAACGCCCGCGTTTCGCACACCAATGCCGGCGTTCGGTGTGACTGCGTTCGCGACAGAGTTTGCGTACATATCCGCAAACATGACCGAACCTGACTTGAAGCCATACGTCGACGAATTCGCAATATTGTTGCCGACCGTATCGAGTTCATCGGACGCGGCGCCCAATCCGCTCAGTGCTTGAGAGTATCCCATCGGTGTCCCGTTTTCGAATTGACGTGAAGGCGCATCAGCGTGATGCGGCTTTAAGCATTGTTTTCGATCGGGGCTGTGTCTGGCGTGTCGATCAAGCGTCCGGGTCACCGCGTACTTAGCGTCGATTTCTTCATTTCCATAACGATTCGTTATAGCGACTCAGCGTCATAACCCGATCTAACCGAAATCGATAACTCCATACCGTTTCGGCATTACGCATCACTTCTACCCATCGGCGTGTGAATTAAAACCAGCACTGTTAGGCTTGCTTGAGATTTGCGAAAAGCGCGCTCTCGATCTCAATCGAAATCACGATCGCGCGTGCGAATCCGGACTCTGTCTTTTAATTGAGTTGAAACACTTTATGGTCGGATGCGAAGAATTCTTCGAGATGCTCCATCTCGTTTATAACGCTGACCCCGTGACTCCAACGACGGTGAGCTTTGGTATTGGATTTGTCGCGCGACACGGCGAAATCGTGGGGACATGCGTCAAATTCCTGCTTTCCAATGGTCAGGCGAAGCTGGTGCACCTGGACACGAAAACGACCGCCAGTCTGATTCGTGCGTTGACCCCTCTCTGCGCGAAGCCGGAATATCCTGCAGAAGCGCTCACGGACGACACCATCGCGTCGCCCACGCTTTCCGATGCCGAGATTGGCACGGTGACGACAGAGACGGCGGTGCTCAGCTATCAATTGCTCAGCTTCGACGAGAGCGTGACGATTCGCTTTTCGCTAAGAAATCAGAGGGAAGTCACCGTGCCCTTGTCGCATGCTTGCGCAAGGACATGGCTTGAGCAAATGGATGCGCACATCACAACGCTATCGGCGATCGCGACTTCGCGCGGAAGTCTTCATTGAGCGGTGCAACAGGGCACGATGCGCATGCGTGCCTGCCGATTCAAAGCGTACACAGTGAACTACGCCTCGAGGTGCGCCTGCGCGCCTAACCAGACGCGATCCATGATTTCGCCCTTCGTCATCACATCCCGATAAAGCCTGACGAGCAGCGGCACCCTCCACGGCTGTCCGCCGGCGACAACGAGCAGGCCCTGATCAAGCTCACGCTCAATGGCGCTTCTGCTCAACCAACCCATCGCGCGACCGTTGAGCACCACCTGCTTGATGACATCGTCGCGCTCCGACTCGTAGATCACCTGAAATCGGCTGGTGCATTGCCGCTGTGACAAGAGCTCAGTCACGGTTCGACCGAACAGCGTCGCCGGTGAATAACACGCAAACGGCACAACCCCACCGTCGCTATCAAGTGCGCCGTATAACGGTCCTCCGTCGGCGTCGGGCCGACTCACCGGAATGAGTTCATCCGAAGCAACAAGGACACTCGGATATCGAGCCGGATCCAGTCGCGCAGGTTCGTCCGGTCGCTCATGAGCGACCATCAGATCGCAGTTGCCATCCGCGAGCAGCATGGCACCGTCGTTGAGCGATACCGACGAGATCCGTGCACGAAACCCCTTTGCCTGAGCTTGAATCGAATCGAGCCAACGCGGCACAAACCCTGCAGCAAGCGCATGGGTCGCCGCAATTCTCAAGCCAGGTGTGGTCATTCTTTGCTGGCTTCGCACCTCCATGCGTGTGTCGAACAAGGTGTTCAGGGTGTCATACGCAGTGGCGGCAAAGACTTTTCCGGCCGGTGTCAGAGCGGGTGGGAACGTACTTCTGTCGAAAAGCTCGGCACCTAGCCAGAGTTCAAGCGAGCGGATGCGACGACTCAGGCCGGGCTGCGTCACCGAGCGAGCCTGCGCCGCGCGCGAGAAGGTCTTGTGCTGCGTGAGCGCAATGAAATCCTCGATCCACTTCACTTCCATATTGGTCTCTAGTTTCGAACGAACGGCGTTCGGTCTCACGATTCGCTCTGACCGGCTGATTGCCTTGATGGCTTGTCGTGCCCGAAGCGCGCGCACGGCTTTAGGCAACGCCATCGAAGTCTCACTGCTTTCGTATTGCGGTGTCGGAACTGGCGTGAACGTGGACGCTGGCCGTGTAGTGAGTCCAGCCGGCTTCGACCAAAGTCACGGCGAACAAACCCGCCGCAACGAGCAATGCTTTGTGCTTGCGCCAGCGGCTTCGAAATCCGGTCGTGCTCTTTGGCTCGCACAGCAGCGCATTCGTTGCTGTGCGAACCACCGGCTTGGATTCGTATGTTTTTCTCATGTCGTTCACTGTCGAGCGCCTTGTGCGTTCGTCAACACCTGGATTTGAGTTGGATGGGGTGCAATCGTCGAAATGATCTGCTGTCGTCGGCCCATGCGGACAATTTGATTGGCGCCTGCGTGGAAACAGTCTGCTTCCAGAGATGGCCGTATCGCGAGGCCTGTCACTTCAATACTATGAAAGCGACCCCACAAACCGAGACCGACATTCCATCGGAGACTCGCTCCCGCAGACACTCATTGATTGGCAAAGGCTTCCAAATGGACAACGAAGAGTTAAAGCCACCGCCGATGTCGCTGCTAGATCGATATCGTGGCCAGCGTTTCCTTCCGCTCTATACGACCACGGTCACCATTTCAGGCGGCGAGGCCGGTCATGGACGCGCCTCTGGTATCGCGTGCTCGAATGACGGGAATCTCTCGGTCAATTTGCGGCTGCCCAAAGAATTCGGAGGCCCCGGCGACGGCACGAACCCCGAGCAGCTATTCGCTGCAGGGTTCGGAGCCTGCTTTCACGGTGTACTGAGCCTGATTGCCAAACGCGAATCGATTGACGCCAGCGCAGCCACCGTCGAAACCGAGATCTCGTTTGGCCGTGATCCTGCCGATGGTGGCTATGCATTGGTCATCGAGGTCCGCGTACGGATGCCAGGGGTCGAACGCCGCATTGCAGAGGAACTCGTCCGCACAGCGGAACGGTTTTGTCCCTACACCAAGATGGCCCAGCAAGGCAGTGTGAATATCGTGACCGTGGTCGACTGAGCCGTGAATTCTTCAGGTCGAAACGAAACGCGGAGATCGAAGCGCAGTATCGCAAAGCGACTGCCGCTTCGACAGGACCAGTTTCCTGATTTCTGATTGGGCCAAGCCGCCCCCGGGATTTCGCGCCCCATCGTCAGACGAGGCGCGGGGCTCACACGCGCGGTCAGAGTTGGCTCGATCTCGCCCGAGCGGGGCATTCGGGCCGCTATGCAGTCGTTATTGCGCAGGCACGAGCACCGGCGCGCCTTTGTCCTTCAGCATGACAACGATGAACTTGGCAGGCTGTGTCTGGCTCGCGTTGCGCCCCACCGTATGCACGTCGTTCGGCCCTTCATAGAACGTTTGCCCGGCGGTCAGCGTCACTTCCTTGCCGCCTCTGACCTGCATGACAATCGAGCCTTCGACGACATAGATAAACGCGTTCGCGTTATGACGATGGACCGGATCGACCGAGCCAGGGGGATAGGTCACCGAGATCATCAGTGCCTCCTTGCCCGGATAGTCGTCCAGTGACTTCTCCATGAGCGGCGTGACCACGGCTTCGGGTCCTGCGGCGTGGGCTGCCTGACCTACGAGGCCGGCGCCAAGGAATGCTGCAATAAGGGCAGTTTTTGAACGAAACATAATCGGCTCCGACTTCGAAATCCCCGGAGGGGGGTTTTAACTTCAGGTGATCGTAGCCGCGCTCGTCACCCGCAGGAAGACACGCTCAGGGCATCGCAACGTTGCCTTTTTCGCACCAATACCCATGGTCAATGCGTCGTGCGGAACGTGATTGCCATACCGCAATGCGTGCGCGCAGAACCATTGCGCAACGCTAAGATCGTGTCGCCCATGTTCAGCGTCTTTCCAGCCAGTCCGCTCCGCCACTGCCGGGCAGTCCGCTAGGGTCCGCGCAACACATTGGAAACGCGCTGGGCCGCCTGATCGATTTCCTCTTCGCTCATCGCAGCAAATCCCATGAGCAACCCGGCGCGATGATCATATTGCTGCGCGTATTTCGCCAACGGCGCCGCGTCGATGCCCACCGACGAAAGTTTGTGCACCGCTGTGCGTTCGTCGATCTCGGCAAGTCGACATACCGCATCGAGCCCCGAGTATGTCGCCGGCGTCTCAATCAATCCCTTCCAGTAGCGTTGGCTGGACCGTTCAAAGGCCTCAGCGCGCGCCGCATAAATTCTTCGCGTGCGACGAATGTGGCGATCCAAATGCCCTTCGTTGAGAAAGTCGGCGAGCACGGCTTGCGTCAACCCGTTCGCACTTCGACTCGTCACTGAAATGCTCCGCACAAAGGCGCTGACAAGATGCGGAGGCAGGACCGCGTACGCGATCCTCAGCGAAGGGAACATCAGCTTGCTGAACGTGCCGACCATCACCACATGGTCTTCCGCGCCGCTCAAGCTTCGCAACGCGGGTTGTCCCCCTGCGCGAAAGTGATATTCACTGTCGTAGTCGTCTTCGAAAATCACCGCGTTACGCTCGATCGCCCATTGCAGAATCGCATGGCGTCGCGCCGCGGAAAGCGGAACGCCAAGCGGGCATTGGCGTGAAGGCGTGACGTACGCAAGCGGCGCTGTCGGCGCCTGACGAATCGCGTCTTCCACACGCATTCCCGACTCGTCGACAGGAACGTTGATGATCGAGGCGCCGCTCGCATGGATGATCTGGCGAGCCGCGACGTAGCCCGGGTCCTCCATCCAGACCGCGTCGCCTGGATGCGTCAGCAGCCGCAGGCAGAGATCCAGCGCCTGCTGAGCGCTGCCGACAATGGCGATCTGGTCCGGCGAGACGTCGACCCCGCGCGCAATGGCCAGATGCCGGGCGATCGCGTATCGCAGCTCGTAAAGACCTGCCGGGCTGGTGTCGTTCAACGCCAGCAGGCGCGACTGTCTGAGTTGACGAACATGCAGACGCCGCCACAGATCGACGGGGAACAGTCGAATATCGCCGCGGTGAGGATGAAAGGCCTGCGGCGGCCTGGTAACGGAAGTCACCGGAAAGGGCGACTCGTGTTCGAAGAGCCGCTCGACCCACGGCGTGTCCGGCTGCCGCGGTGTGTCGCGCGAGACCGCCGCACGGAAGTCCATGGCGGGTGTTTCTGGCAGGACACGGCCAAGGCCCCGACGCGAAAACGTATCGCACACACGTGTCCCGCTGCGCGCGTGGCTGACGACGTAGCCTTCGGCATGGAGCTGTTCGTACGCGCTCGACACCGTGCCCCTCGACACGCCGTATCGTTGAGCGAGCGTTCGGCTCCCGGGCAGAAGGCTGCCGCCCGGCAGACGCCCCGATACGATCGCTTGCCGCAGCGCGTCGTACAGCCATCTTTGCAGTGTTTTACCGGCATCAGGCACGCCCAGCGGAAGGTCCCACACGATGGCCGTCGGTTGGCGCATCAAGTCACGCGACGGACTCGCAGATTCTTTACTCATACAGGCAGTTCATGAAAGGGAGGCCGCAGGATCCGTGAGACTGCTGCATGACGAGACTGCCTGGCTTCATGCCCTTTATAGGCGTCCAGCTCGACATGCGGCGCGGGCCCGGATCCGACCCTGTGAGATCGAACCCTGTCGATCTCACGGGCCAACCGCTACAAGACGGATTGGCCCGGCGCGTTGTGACAGTTCAGCGACTGGACTATTCACCCAACAGAAAACTGGCCCATTACTCGGGCGTGCTTTGCCCGCAATATCGGGGTATCTACCCGCTCGCGAACCTATACCTTCGGATGAGGCGTTGAGTCCTTTTGACGAGATGGCCGAGCCGATCGAGGCATTTACCTTCGTCCGCGAACGGCCTAGCTTTTGAATCAGGTGGATCAGGTTGACCGCCAGCCGGAATGCCGCAGGCGCCGCATCGCTCGAGTGAGGATCTGGAAATGGATCAGTTGGACGCTTCTCAGCGCAATTTTCGTTTGAGCCTGCCGAATCGCGCTGATGCGCTGTCCTCGAGCGTCGCCGGTTGCTATGCGGGCATCATCGCTTTTATGGCCGTCGCGAGCGAGGGCAGTTTCGCCAAGGCTGCCGAGAGATTGGGCGTCGGACGCTCGGCGGTATGCAGAAACGTACAGAAACTGGAAACGCAGATCAGCACGCGCCTCTTCCTCCGCACGACCCGCTCGACCAGCCTGACGTCCGAAGGGGAGCGATTCTTCGAGAATTGCAGGCAAGGCGTGACACAAATCGTCGACGCGATGAACGACATGCTGGAGCTTCGCAACGGGCCGCCTCGCGGCCTGATACGGATCAGCTCGACAGTGAGTTTCGGACGAACGATCGTTGCACCGCTTCTACAGGGGTTCTCCGAAGCCTTTCCGGACGTCGCGATCGACCTGCTCCTTGACGATCGACCGACCGATTTTGCCGCAGAGCAAATCGATGTCGCTTTCCGCAATGGCCGCATTGAAGACTCGAGCATCATTGCCAAACAACTGGTGCCCATGCAGATGGCGGTGTGTGCCGCGCCTTCTTATGTGGACAAATACGGGCTCCCCCTCACGCCCGATGAGTTGTGCCATCACGAATGCATCAACCTCCGATCTTCAAGCGGGCGCCTGCACGACTGGGAGTTCAAGATCGACGGGCACCTCCGGAAGATCCTTCCCACAGCGCGCCTGACTTTCAACGATGCGGAACTCGTATCGGATGCTGTGCTACGCGGGCGAGGCATTGCGCAAATGGCGGGCTACCAGATCGGTGACCTGATTTCATCCAGACAACTGGTCGTCGCTTTGGCGGGGTATGCGCCCGACGACCGGGGACACTACATCTGCTACCTGAGCCGGCAGCATTTGCCGACGCGAATTCGCGTGTTCATCGACTTTATGACCGAGAAAATTCGCGCGCTGAATCTGAATCACTTGACGGGGTTTAACGACGACGAGCCGGAGCACGCCTTGCATCAGCTCGTGGCTTGAACGTTTGCGCATGTCGGTGGTGGCGTGATGTCGCAAGAGGAAATAGCGTCGGGCCCATTCAGCAGCATTGGTGCGAATTCGACAACGTAGATGTCCGCGCACAACCTCTCCCTGAAGCCTTCAATCAGACTACTATTTTCACAAGGCAGCGACGACGCACGATAGCCGCCGGTAGTAGCCCATCACGTAGGTATCCTCATTGAATTGAACCACGAGCCTTCGCAGTTTTTGGAGGTCCGTCCATTGTTCACATGTGTGGGCAACGCGCGCACATAGGAACGCATTTGCCAGGAGATTGAGATTATGAAAATACTGATCGTCGGAGGCACGGGCCTGATCGGCACGAAGACGGGTGACATTCTTCGCCGGCAAGGACATGAGGTCATTGCGGCCTCGCCGAGAAGCGGTGTCAACACCATCACCGGAGAGGGTCTCAAAGAGGCCATGTCAGGTGTGCATACCGTCATCGACCTCGCCAATTCGCCGTCGTTCGAGGACAACGCGGTGCTCGAGTTCTTCGAGACGTCCGGCCGCAATATCCATGCAACTGAAGCCGCGGCTGGAGTCAGCCATCACGTCGCGCTTTCGATCGTGGGAATCGAGCGCACGCCCGCCAATGGCTATTTCCGCGCGAAGCTGGCTCAGGAACGGCTGATCAAGGCTGCGGGCATTCCGTACACCATCATCCGGTCCACGCAATTCATGGAGTTTCTGCCCGGCATCGCGGATTCGAGTTTTGACGGGACATCAATCAGGCTGTCGCCCGGATTGTTCCAGCCGATCGCCGCGGACGATGTGGCCGCATTCGTTGCCGATATCGCGCTTGAGCCGCCGCGAAATGGCGCGATTGAGATCGCAGGACCTGAGCGCGCCCCGTTCAATGAAATTGTCGACCGCTTTCTCAAGGCAGTCGGTGACGGACGTCACGTCGTCTGCGATCCGGAGGCTGCGTATTTCGGTGGCAAGGTGGAATCGCATTCGCTCGTGCCTTTGGGTGAAGCGCGCAACGGGCACATTGGCATGAATGAATGGCTCAGCCGCCGTTGATGCGCAGCGCGCCGGACCAACGCATGAATTCGCATTTCAACATGCAGCAAGACATGATTTTTGATGCCAGGCGAGGTGGACTGAGTTGGGCGCGCATCGTCGAGTGGCTAGGAGGACGCGCTCCGCGTCCGCCTGGCGGCTCCGGGTCATACGTCCCCTCGGATGCCTGCCAGGTCGCATGCATTGAACAGGAGTCGGCCATTACCGTGACCATGCGCTGGGTCGACTCGACGGGTTGCTCCTACCAGGCGCAGATCTGGCGCAAAGGGACAGCGCGTATCCACGCCCTGTGCGCGCTATCAGGCTTGCCTATCGCTCCCGGCGATGCGGTGTTTCGTCCGGACGCCGGTAAGCAAGGTGTGAAAAACCGTCGCGAGATGGTGCACGCTCATGCGGTCGACGCGTGCTTTGGTGCCATCGTCACGTAGCTGTCAAACCGGGCTGTCGTCACCAGACCGGACAGCCTGGAGAAAAGGGACATCGCCGGAACGGTCGCCTCTCACGCGCGATCCCAGTACGGCGGTGACCCGATTGCCTCCGCTAGAAAAGCCGAAACTTCCCGTACCTTCTGCGACCGCAAGCGGTTCTCTGGCGAGAGGATCTGGATCTGCCTGTCCTCGGGTGACGCGGACTTGTCCCAGTCTGTCAGCAAACTCGTCAACTTTCCGTCGTTGAACCATGCCGGGTCGAACAGCCAGCTCGGAAACAGCACGATCCCGCGTCCTGCCATTGCAGCGGCAACCAGCGTTTCAGCGTTGTTGCTTCGCAAGGAGCCGCTGACGTCGATGGATATGAATTTGTCTTTGGTCGCCCGTCTGAAGTACCACCGTTGCGCACCTTGATGCCCCTTGTACAAGAGGCAGCTGTGCGTCCGAAGATCTTCCGGTGCTTGCGGCATACCGTGCAAGGCGAGGTATTCAGGGCTTGCGACAAGCCGATAACGTTGGACGCCGAGCACTTTGCCGATCAGCCCTGAGTCGGTCAGCGGGCCCACGCGAATCGCAATGTCGGCGCCTTCCAGCACCGGATCGATCAACGCATCGGTCAGCGTCAGTTCGATCGACAGCTCCGGGTATTTCGCTTGAAGCTGATTGATCAGGTGCGCGATATGAAGCCTGCCCAGCGCCTCAGGCGCGTTGATCCTGACGAGTCCGCGAATACTGGCATCGCGATGCGCGAGCTGGTCTGCAGCGTCATCGAGAAGTTCGATCGCCTCGCGCACCTGCGTGTAGTAGCGCTGTCCTTGTTCCGTGAGCCTGACCGCACGCGTGCTCCGATAGAACAGTTGTTGCCCGAGTTCCTTCTCCAGTGCGGCAACAAAACGCGACACCGATGAAGCGGGAACGTCGAAGTGCCGCGCCGTGGCGAGAAAACTCCCGGTCGTCGAGACCATCAGGAAATATCGAAGGGCCTGGATATTCATGGCTGCGTCTTATGGCGTTGCGGGGTGTCCTGCAAGTGGGCGCCGTGTGCGTCGAATCGAAGGTGACGATGGCGCTAAGTGCTCAGGGCTATAGGGGCAAGCAGCGCTTCGCCAAGTGCCGCCTGCACCCTTGTACGTCGACAAAACCTCGAATGCTGTTTTAGCAATAAAGATTTGCCGAGTTGGGTAATTGTTGCAGATATCGCATCCGCATACCATGAAGTCACGCTGATTATTTGGAGTGAAAACATGAGCACGTCGCAAAAGGTTGCAGTCGTCACCGGTGCATCGCAAGGCATTGGAGCCGCCGTCGTACAAGCATTCAGAAACCTCGACTATCGCGTGGTCGCCACGTCGCGGTCGATCAAGCCGTCGGACGATCCGGACATTCTGACGATTGCCGGCGATATCGGCGATCCGGCAACGGCCCAGCGCGTCATTTCCGAAGGCGTGGCCCGCTTCGGAAGGATCGATACCCTTGTTAACAATGCCGGCATTTACATCGGCAAGCCCTTCACGGAGCACACGCAAGAAGAGTTCGAAGCCGTCACGAACGTCAATCTCGCAGGCTTCTACTACATCACGCAGCTCGCAATCGCGGAAATGGAAAAGCGTTCGAGCGGTCACGTGGTGAGCGTGACCGCCAGCGTCGTCGATCAGGCGATCAGCGGGATCTATTCCGTCATGGCAGCGCTGACGAAAGGCGGGCTCAATGCCGCGACGAGGTCGCTCGCCATCGAGTACGCAAAAAAAGGCATCCGCGTAAACGCCGTTGCGCCCGGTGTCATCAATACGCCGATGCACTCACCGGAAACGCACGCCGCGCTCGGGACATTCCACCCGCTGGGCCGCATCGGTGAGACAAGCGATATCGTCAACGCGATTCTTTACCTTGAATCGACGACGTTCGTAACAGGAGACATCCTGCATGTCGACGGCGGCCAGAGCGCCGGTCGTTAAGAAGGAAAAGGGGCTTCTTGCGTACGCGCAAGAAGCCCCGTTCGATGTCGGGCAAAACCTTAACGATGCCTTAGTGGTGTCTTAGCAATGTCTTGGCGAACGCATCGCTTCGCATGCGGCTGGCAAATCAGGCCAGACGGCTCCCCTCACTCCTGAGCCACGCACAGAACACCTCGACCCGTTCATCGCCGACCTTTTCCTGCGGCACATACGTGCAATAGCTCCGCGACGGCAGACGTGGCCCTGCAAACGGTGCAACGAGCCGGCCAGCAGCAAGATCGTCGGATACGAGCGCAGTGGGGCCCATCGCGATACCGATGCCGTCAATCGCGGCCTGCAACGTCAGATAGAAATGATCGAAGGTCAGCGCCGCGGCCGGCGTCAGCGAAGGTATCTGCGCACTCGAGAGCCAGTCTCCCCAAAGGCGCGGAAGACTCGACGTATGCAGCAAGGTGTGATGTCTGAGGTCTGCGGGATAGCGCAACGGAAACCGTTCCAGTAACGCAGGACTGCAGACCGGAACGCGCTCTTCGCTCAGGAACGGCTGCATCACATAGCCGTAAAACGTATCCGGGCCGCCGCGAATGATGACGTCGTAGCTCTCCTTGAGACTCTCCAATGGCCCGCTCGACGTTTCGACTCTGACTTCCAGATCGGGGTGCTCCGCCCGGAACGTCGCGAGCCTGGGTACGAGCCAGCGTAACGTGAACGTCGCGAGCGAGCTCACGGTCAGCGTCCGTGAGACGGTTCCAGGTATGCCGTATCTCGCCGTGGCTTGCTCGAGCTGCTCGAACAGCGGCCCGACTTCCTCAAGATAAGCCGTCGCGGCCGCCGTCAGCTTCACGCGCCGGTTATGCCGCTCAAACAACGGCGCGCCCAGCCACTCCTCGAGCAACCGAACCTGCTGGCTCACAGCACCGTGCGTCACATGCAACTCCGCGGCCGCGTCCTTGAAGCTGCCGAGCCGACCCGCAGCCTCGAAAGCCCGTAAAGCATTGAGAGGGGGTAAGGCTCGCTTCATTTAAGAGAGATTTTCTAACGCGAAATGCCAATTTAACTCGTTTGAATGGGCATCTCAAGATAGATATTCTTCTTACCAGGCCGCTTACCCGACTAATTACGAGGCTGCGGTCGCGATCTGTCGTGGTCTTACGTGGTCTTTCGTGTTCTTCACCCCCTTCTGACCGAACCTCACATGCTCAGTCTTACCGGCGGCTTCGTGCTGTTTGCCGCGATGCTTCACGCAAGCTGGAACGCGATATTGCATGGCAACCGCGACCGCTTTTTGTCGATGACCTGGATCGGCATCGCCATTGGCGCTGTAGCTACGATCGTCATCGTGTTCGCTCCGATACCCGCCAGCGCGTCGTGGCCTTATCTGATCGCGTCGGGACTCGTTCATAACGTCTACAACGTGAGCCTCATACGCTCATACCGTCGCAACGATCTCGCGATGGCGTACCCGATCGCTCGCGGTTCGTCGCCGTTGCTTGTGACGCTCGGCGCAGCATGCTTCGCGCATGAGTCCATCGGGCCCTTGCATGCGCTGGGCGTCGTGATGATCTCGGGCGGCATCATCGCGATCGCACTGCAGGGACGCCGCATGTCGCGCTCGGGTGCCTTCGCCGCGTTGACGACAGGCGCGATGATTGCGCTTTACACCGTGATCGACGGCATCGGCGTACGGTTGTCGAACAATCAGGCCACCGCCTACACCGCCTGGATGTTCGTGTTCTATTGGCTGATGCCGGTGCTGTTTGTCGCAAAACGCGGGTTTGTTGCGCTGTGGGCACCCGTACGCACGGCACCGCTGTCGGTCGTCTCGTCGGTCATTGGCGGCCTCGTGTCGGTCGCAGCGTATGGAATCGTGATCTGGGCACTGCAATCGGGTGCGATGGGCGCGGTATCGGCGTTGCGCGAAACCAGCGTGGTGTTCGCAGTCTTGATTGGACGCGTGTTTCTGCGGCAAGCCGTCAGCCCGGCGCGCTGGCTCGCGTGCATCGTCGTCGCGGCTGGAGCGGCTTGTCTGGGGCTTTGACATGACGAAAGGTGCGCCACCCATTCGCCTACGCCACGGCCCCGTCTTCGCCCACAAATTCCTCGCTCACAGGAAGTTGTCGCACATATTCGCTGCCCATCGTCCCTTAAAGCTCCGCGACACCACAACGAGGTTTGCTCAATGAATGCCGCCTCTCAGGCACCCGTCATTCTCATCACAGGCGGCGGTCGCGGTGTAGGCGCCGCAACGGCCCGTCTCGCTGCCGCACAAGGCTACGATGTCGCGATCAGCTACGTCGCCAACGAATCCGCTGCATTGGCAGTAGCGGCAGACATTGAGGCGACCGGGCGTCGAGCTTTGGCGATGCGTGCAGATAGCGCAGACCCGGAGCAGGTCGCCAGGCTCTTCGGCGCCATCGATCGCGAATTCGGCCGCATTGATGTACTCGTCAACAACGCCGCCATGCTCGCGCGGCAGTCGAGGCTGGAGGATCTGGGATTCGAGCGGATGCAACGCATCTTCGCCGTCAATGCGATCGGCCCCATCCTCTGCGCGCAGCAAGCAGCGAAGCGGATGTCCTATCGCCATAACGGACGCGGCGGTTCCGTGATCAATATCTCATCGGCATCGGCCCGCCTCGGTAGTCCAAACGAATATGTCGACTACGCCGCGTCAAAAGGCGCTGTCGAGACGTTCACGACCGGCTTTGCGAAAGAGGTTGCCCGAGAAGGAATCCGCGTCAACTGCATTCGGCCTGGGCACATCTACACCGAGATGCATGCGAGCGGTGGCGAGCCGGGACGGGTGGATCGCGTCAAGGATTCGATCCCAATGGGGCGAGGTGGTCAACCCGAAGAGGTTGCGCGAGCGATCCTGTGGCTCGCCAGCGCCGAGGCCTCCTTTATCACCGGCACCTTCCTCGATGTGACGGGCGGCAAGTGAGCATTGGCAGGCACCGATTGGATATACGCGGACACTGGGTATTCGGCTTTGCGGCCGTGTCAGTCATGGCGATCGTGTTTGCCAGGATCAAAAAACGTGCACCCTATTAATTTCACATAAATCGCAACTAGACAGGCTCGTTAACATCCATTCACACACGTAGCCAATAATCTCAACATATCGTCTTTGAAATGACGTGCACGGCAAGCATTTGTGTCTGGACAGACGTCATCTACCGGCCAATTTGAATGTTGACGTGCCTCGCCGGCGATCGGAGAGTACAAATGGTTCGATTCAAAGGGCTCATTGTCGTGTTCTTGTGCGCACTGCTTTCGAGCCGCAGCGCTTCAGCCCAGACGGCGCCGAGCTCCCTTGACGTCGGTTATTCGAACGGCATGGATAACTCCCTCGTTGAAGCCGTCGATAGCCTTTTCGAGTTGCTCGCCGATCTCCACAGTCAACCGCAGTGGACGAATGCCGGAGCCAATTTGGTTTTGCTTTATCACGTAGGTGCTTTCGCAAAAAATCTTGAGGAGGTCTACCTACAAAAACGAGACGAGAAGCGCTCCAACGTCGATTACAAGGCGATGAGCAGCACCTACTTCTCAATCCTCGCCTCGCATGCCGATACTCACGATGCAAACGTAGCGCAATTCTTGAAGTTAGCCTGCGATCCCTCCGTCGCGCTAACCACAGAGGCCATAAAATCGATGTCGGCCGAGGAGACCGTACGGGAACAAACCAAGAACGACGCCTCTGCGTTAAGCGACGGAATTTTCTCGGGCAGACACTTATTACTCGCGTCCCACTCACAGGGAAATTTATATACCAACCTCGCGATCGCCGAACTCCAAAATAGGAAAATTCCGAAAGAGCATTTACCGGTTCTTCACGTAGTTGGGCTCGCTGTCCCGGCGTCGTATGTTGCGAGGCTAAATGAACCCAGCGTGCACGCGAATTACATCACTTGGTCAAACGACTATGTCATTAACGGACTCAGGCTGCTCGTCGATTTAATGGGCGTGCTGCACGTGAAGACTTTGGATCCACCGCTGCCATCCGACGTGTCCGAGCCGGCTACATCCGGGGATTGGCGTAACCACGCCTTTATCGAGGCCTATATCAAGCAAGGCCCACTCAATCGCCAGTTCCTGCAACTGGCCGACTGCGTCGTACGATCTTCTGGCGCATCATGCAGCCCCACCTCGACACCTGCGACTGTCGACGACAGCCAGGTCAGAATAACGAGCCGCTACGCTTGTGCCGCTCCCGCGACCGGCTCAGTCAACACCACTGCGACTTTTCCAGGGCCTGACCTGGCGCGTTTGACAAACAAGTACCCCCCCGAAGTGCAGGCATCAGCGGATCGATTTGCACGAAATTTATGGGATTTTTGGGTTAAAGGCAGCAGCACGAATACATACCAAAGCGTCGCGGGGCTGGAGTATGCCGTCATAGAGTCGGAAGCGCACCTTGTCACTTTGATGCAGGCGAATCACATTGAAAACCGGAGTGGCCTGCTTGCCGGCATTGAAGCCACACTCGCGCAGACACCCGATATATTCGCCGCCTACGTACACACTGACGGTCTTGTTAGCGGGCATCCGTGGCCACTCCAAGTAGCGAAGCTAGGTATTTCCTTCCCGACGTCCGTGAGCGAAGCGACCAGGAAAGAATAGCGCGCCGGAAATAAGACGCCGCGCTACGACTTCCTGGCCCATGGTCCCGGATACCTAAGCCCGGGCGGCGCAACGAGACGTTTGAGCGATCGCCCGAGCAGCGGTCACTGCCTGGCCTCTTTGCGCGCCTGCTTCTCCTCGATCCTGCGAAGACGTTCCGCAAACCGCGCTTCCATCTTCGCTTGCGATGCGGGCGTGCCGTCAAAGAACGTCCCAAACCATTTGTCGAACGGAAACACGCCGTCGGCATAGTTGCATTCGAAATGCTTGTGATGCAGGTAGTGGTCGTGTCCCGGCAGCTCGACGAGCGTGCCTTTGTCGAACACGATCTGATCAAAGCCCGTATGCCCCGGTGCCGGCGACATTCCCGCGTGCACGAGGTTGTACATCGCATTCAGCGGATGCGAAGCGACGACCCAGTGAAGTACCACGCACGAGAAATACAGCAGGTGCTCGATCGGGTGCATCGACAGACCCGAGTACGGGCCGATGTTCACATTGCGGTGATGCACGTGGTGCGCCAGCTTGTAAAGTGGCGGCCAATGAATCAGGCGATGCACTGCGTAAAAGTGGATGTCGCGCCAGAGCACGACGACAAAGAACATCAGGCTGCAGTAAACCGGGTGCTCGCTGAAACTGACTTCCGGAATGTAGTGATTCGCGTAGAGCCAAAGCGTGACCGCTTCCCATGCCGTCCAGAACGAAACACCGCTGACGTAGGTGTGAAACAGATTGTCGCGGATCTGGCTCTTGAGGAAGTAATGCGGGCTATCCGTCGCAAGCCACTTCGCGTTGTACTTGAATGCATTGTCCTGCGTGCGGCGCATATAGAGCCGCCAATGAAAGAAGCCAAAGAAGCCCGTCACAAGAACGAGGTTGATGGCCCAGATATAGGCGATCCACGACACCCGGAAGGTCTCGAACGTTTCGATCGGCGGCAACATCCACCACACGCCGACGGCCACCAGGGCATAGAAGATATTCCACGGCATGATGAAGCCGGGAAAGCCCAACAGCCACTTGGCGAACTTAACGGGCCTCGGCGGCCACGTGATGACGGGCGGATACTCGATGACCTTAAACGGCTTCCAGTTGCCACGCTTGTCCCGAGTTCCGTATTGCTCGTCCAACATGACTGTCTCCTCAGGCGACGCATCGCGATTGCTCAGCTTGGGGCCGCCGCGCGAATGCTCGCGGGCCATATCTGTTCGACGTGAACATAGCCGAAGGCGACGTGCATTGCCTCGCCTATCTTGATGGATTTCCATCAACGCTTTTGCGGAAGCGGCGTTCAGCCGATTCGATGAACAAGGGAGGCGTTGCCCGCTGACGAACCGATCGAGAACGGCCGGGTCAGTCGGCCTAGTTGCTGTTGACGATCTCCGTCGGCGTGACGCCGAGCACGCGCTTCATCCAATGCGCCAGATGGCTGGCATGTGCGAAGCCGCAGTCCAGCGCGATCTGGCTGACGGGGAAACGGTTTTGCATCAGGAGCAACTTCGCGCGTTCGATGCGCTTCTCTACGACATAGCGGTGCACCGGCACATGAAAGGTCGCGCGAAACAGGACCTTGAAATGCGGGACGCTGAGAGCTGCAACATCAGCAAGCTCGGCAAGCGTGAGGCGTGCGTCAAGATGGGCGTCGATATAGTCGACCACGCGCATTGCGATGCGACGGTTCAGAGTCGGCTTGGTCGACTTGGTATCGAATGCACCGTCTCCTTCCGCGATACGCACGATCATCGCGACGCACAGGCTTTCTGCATACAGTGCATCGGAAGCCTGCGCGGCCTCGAGTTCCGAGCGCAAGGCCCACGCAAGATGCTGGAATCGGGAATCACGCCATTGAAACCGCGGCATGATCCGGGCGTTCGTCCCGCGCCGGCCGAGTTCCGACAACGTGCGTTGCGCAAACTCATCGGTAAAGCCGACTCGCAGGATCGTGCAGTCCGCGTCGTCGGACCATTGGCCATCGAGCCCGGCGGGGATCACGTCGACGTCGCCCTCGGTTTGCACGCGCGACATGCGCTGTCCATCGCAACGACAGTGCGCCGTCACGGGGGCACCGAAATGCATGCCGATGCGATGCGCGCTCATCGCTGGAATCCGATGCACGCCCGCGCCAACGTTCACCAACTCCGCATCGAAGCCGGACCATCCCAGGCGCTCACTGGAGAATACGCGCTCACGCGCGCCGACATGGAGTCTCACAGCGGGTTCGATCGCATTCACGGTTCGCACCTTCGGAGAAGCGGTTTTATGCATTATGCCCCCGCGGTCACCGAGCTGCCGTCGCCTGCCCGCGGACCGTCTCACGACCTGCGATCGCCATCATCCATTCCTGCTAACGCCAATCCGATCCTGCGCTTGCCGCTGCGCCATCGCTATACGCTCCCTCTAAGAGAAACGAATCGGGAGCCAGACGATGTACGTGATTTTCGGTGCGGCAGGAAAGGTCGGGCAAACAGCCGCCATGCAATTGCGCAAGGCGTCACTACCTGTGCGTGCGGTCGTGCGGGACGCGAAGCACGCGGCGGCGCTTGAGGCGATCGGGTGCGACGTTTTCGTCGCCGATTTGCATGACATTGAAGCGCTTGATCGCGCACTCGACGGCGCACAGGGTGTACAGATGCTGATTCCCTTGCCGCGAGGCGACGCACGTCCGGCCGATACGATGCGCAAGACGATCGAGGTCACGGCGCGCGCGCTTGCCACGCATCGTGACGCCCATGTCGTTGCGCTATCCGACTACGGTGCCGAACTCGACGCCGGTACCGGCATCACGGTGCTGTTCCATGAGTTCGAAGCCGCATTGCGCGACGTATCGCCGAAGCTCACCGTGCTGCGTTCCGCCGAGCATATGCAGAACTGGTCGCGCGTATTGCCGGTCGCGTTGTCGAATGGGGTGCTGCCCAGCTTTCATGACCCCGTCGAGAAGCGTTTTCCAACGGTATCGGCGCACGATGTCGGCGTGGTGTCGGCGCGACTCCTTCGCGAAGGGTTCGACGCGGGCGGCCGGCCCGGAGTTAGCCCTGGCTCAAGCACCCGCACTACACGCATTGTCAGCGTCGAAGGTCCGACACGCATCTGCGCGAGCGACGTCGCTCAAGCTATCGAAAACGCAAGCGGACGCCCCGTCAAAGCCATCGCGCTGCCTCGAGACCAATGGGCACCCACGCTCGCGCGAGCAGGCCTGAGCGATCAGCATGCGCAACTCATCGTCGAACTATTCGATGCCCATAACGCCGGGCGCATCGACATAGAAGCGGGTGCGGGCGACCGCGCTAACGGCGCGACGTCTCTGGACAGCGCGATTGGCGCAATGGTCACCTCTAACACCGACCATACGAGCCGCGCGCTCGATTGACGAACGTCGTGCAAATCTGCGAGTCGCTGCCTTGGAGAAACAGAGGTGATATCGCATGTCGCGATCGTCTGATGCCGCCGAATATTCCGGTTCGGAATAAAACATTTACATGTTCCAAACGGCTGAGTGATCCGCCCTGCTTCTGTTGGACATTTTTGCTACGGAATGTACTGACAAAGCAGGTGCTCACCCACTGAATGACTATTAAACGACCCATGCTTTGTCGTTGATTTTACAGAACAATATTCTTGATCCATGTGTTTACTCTTTAACGAGCCGGTCTATATAAAACCAAGGTATGCCTCTAAAGAATCGGATTACGCGGACGATAAAACATATAGAGCGCCAATCCGTTAAGCCAGTCCCCGCGCGCTTACAGAAAATAACAACGCACTGAGCCATGACTACGATTTCCTCTCTGAATACTGCGAAGACGCTTGAGCTCGCTTCGCTGACGAATGCCGCCAACGTGAATGAAGAGGCGAAAGCGGTCAGCCTGCAAGCTGCCTTGCTGGCTTCGCAGTCGAGCATCGTCACGATCCCGTCGGCGGCTGGCGCTATCAATCTGCAGGTCTACAACGCCGACGGCACCCTGGCCATCGCCGCGCCCTCGGCGACGGCAACCTGGGCCACCGATAGCACCGATGCGGTGACGCTCCGAATGAAGAGCGACTACACGGCGTCAACCTTCGGGGGCCAATTCTCGGACCTCGGCAGCGTGCTGCTCGATCGGTTCAAGTCGACAGGCAGCGACTTCACGCAATCGGTCACAACCGGCACGGGGCTCTCCGGGCCATCCGCCAAGGTCGACCTGACGGTCAAGACGGCGAGCGGCATCACGGTCGATATCGAACTCGACAGCACGGCCAACGGCCTTTCGGTCAGCATCAAGAGCAACGGCAACCTCAGCGACAAGGAACGCGATGCACTCTCGCAACTCGCAGGCGGGTTTCAACAAGCCATTGATGGACTGAGCGGCCAGCCTCCGCAGCTCAATCTGAGCGGGCTGACGGGGTTCGATACGTCGGTGCTGTCGTCCGTGAATTTCACGTACAACATCACCGGCGACGACGACAAGAACATCTCGGCGAGCTACTCGCAGGACAGCGCATCGCGAAGCCTGAGCGTCACCGACTCATCGGGCACCGTCAACGTCAAGGTCGACACGAGCAATCCTGCGCTCTGGGGCACAAGCCAGCAGCGGGCAGAGTCGGTGGCGAGTCTGCTGAAGCAGTTTGACGCGGCCAATGAGCGCGGACACGGCAACAAGGACCTGATGTCGATGTTCGAGGACGGGTTTTCGGAAATGAATGGTGTGTACGGCACGCCGACGCCGCAGAGCTTGCCGGGCGCAGAAAACACGACATGGATGCAGCAATCAGATCAGGCGATGCTGACGGGGCTTGGCGACTACAGCGCGTCGATCACGGACGCAAAAATCAAACCCAATCCGTTGCGGCAAGACGAAGCCGATACTTTCGACTACTCGGTCTCGCAGGACACTCAGCTTGATGGCACCGCGCTCAATGGCACCATCACGCAGCATCAGCATTCGCAGCTGGATGCGAGCTATCACGAGGCGCTCGACGGCAGTGGGCCGCCGAAGCTGACGACGGACTTGTCGACGCAGGGCTACGACTACATCCGGATCAACGACACTGCCGACAGCACCGTCAAGATCGTGACCGCGAAGGGCGTGCTGGTGGCCGCAACGCTGAATCAATCCTCGGACCAGCGCACTCGCGACATGAAGTACGAACGGGGTCAGCTGGTGTCTGATGTGACGACACCGGTGGAGAAGTCTTCTTCACAGGATCTGCTCGCATTGCTGCAGCCGCTGATCAGCAACAACGATGCGAAGCACGACACGACGGATTGGCAACAGGAACTGGCACAGATCCACGGGATGATTCAGTTGAAGGCGTACTGAACTCACCTGATCGAACAGCAACCGCTCGACCGGCGAGACGCGAAGGCTTGCGCCGCCGCCCTTTAGTCATTCGAAAGAGGCGCCTCCCGGCACCTCTCTCGGCAATGACGCTGCCGCATCACAGAGGCATCAAGGAATAGCCCTGCTGTTCCAGCGTGGTAATCGTCGTCAAGGCCGATAGCGCCAGCGTGACACTGTTGTCGATCGAGCCATAGGAATAGCCGTGCTCAGCGACGGCTTGTCCGCACACGGCCACATCGACACCGGCTTTTTTTTAGCGCGGCAATCTCTGGCAGATTCGGGTTGGGCACACCGAACTCTTCGCGATAGTGCGCGTCGTCGAGCACCAGCGGCGTCGCCGGCCCCGACACGACGGCGACGAACTTCAGATCCTTAAGCGGCACGCCGGCTGCAGCATACAAATTGACTGTGCGCGCGACACGGTCCAGTGCGGCATTGATCTGGTCCGACTGCTTCGCTCCGGAAGTAACCGAAAACACAACCTTGTAGATATGCCCCGGCTTCGGCTGATAGGCCGAATCAGGCAGGTTATGCACCCGTCCGTAGCCTTGAACCGCCGGCGTCTGCCAGAACCCCGGCGCGTCTGATGCCGCCGCATGTGCCGACAAAGAGAAGGCTGCAACCATCGCTGCCGCAACAAAGCGGCCATCAAGCATCTTGATCATGGACTGAACTCGGTTGAATTGGAATGGGCCACAACAAACGGCACGGGTTATCTGCCGCGGTAATGTAAACGGCGAGCCTTACAACGACGTTTGCCACTCTAAGGAAGCTTCGCCGTCGGAGGGAATGCTCGTCGTTCGCATCTTCATGCGCATTCGTCTCAAGCGAATAGGAGCGTAGAGCCCGCTAGCCAATGAAGTTCAGTTTTCCCGTCTGGAGTTCGTACATCGAGCCGACGATTTTGATTTGGCCTTTCTTCTCGAGGTCGGCGAGCGTCGGGCTGTTGTTTCGGATGTTATCCATCGTGAGCCGCACGTTCGTTTGCGCGACGGCGTCGACAAACTCGGCATTCTTGCTGGATCGTTCACCCTTGTAGTCGGTCGCCTGAACAGCGGGCTTGATGCTGTTGAGCAACCCCGTCAGGTTTCCGAGCTCGACGTTGTCGATCGCCCCCTTGATGGCACCGCAGGCGGTGTGGCCATGACGAGGATGACCTTCGCACCGGCGGCCGCGCACGCAAACTCCATACTGCCGAGCATGTCGGAGTTCGAGATGTTCCCGGCTACCCGCGCATTGAAGGTGTCGCCGATCCCGGCATCGAGAACGATCTCTGCCGGAACGCGAGAGTCGATGCAGCCGAGAATAATGGCCGCAGGATATTGACCCGTCGCGCTCGAGCGCTTCTGCGCCAGATAGTTCTGCTCCTTCATCTTGCCCGAGCGAAACCGCTCGTTGCCTTTTTTCATCAACTCGATGATCTGATCGGGCGTCAGGGAATCCCGTTGCTCTTTGGTCAGCGCGGCGGCCTCGGCGGCGACGGGTGCAAATCCGAGTCCGCCGAGCAATGCGACCGAGCCCGCACAACCACACGTTCGCAGCCACGCGCGACGCCCGGTGTCAGTTGAACGATCCGTCGTTCGAGGATCTTGAGTCGATTCCATAGGGACCTCGGCGTGGGTGGGGATGGGTAGCGCTATCGCTTGCCGAACTGCGCCAGGACAGTCGATTGCCGCAATGAGGATGGACGCCCCTGATCTGTTGATCTCGTCGAGCGCCAGCAATGGAGTGTAGGAACCTGGCGCGACGATTCAAAGCGGCAAGGACCTCCATAAAAGCCATTCGACCGCTTCGCTAATGCATCGCGCCGTCAGATATTGCGGACAAGACGAATACGGTGGCTGCCCCACCCTGCACAGCGAAGACAACTTCGCCGTGATCTCACCTGTCTCGCACGTTCCGCGAAATCCGCTTCGCATCGAGGCCTGAGGCTTCAGACAGGTCTTGGCGGGCGTCCCGCGCCACGCAAGCGATCCGGCCGGAACACGCTGCATTGGCACGTGCTGTGCAAAGGGTGCCCATGCGAGACCCGGCGCTCGCCAACCTGAGTCAAGGAGAGACACATGCACGATATCGGCACGTCCAGGCCCGGCGGTTGGGGTCCTGGCTACAGCGAGTTTGAACAGGAACTCTCCCCGGAACTTGCGGGCGAAATGGGCGGAGAGTTGGGCAACGAATTCGAATCGGAATTTGAATCCGAGTTTGAAGTCGGCGAAGGCGAGTTCGAGAACGAGTTCGAAAACGAGGTGTCCGGCGAAATGCAGGAAATGGAACTCGCTGCCGAACTCCTCGCGGTCAACAACGAACAGGAGATGGAGCAGTTCCTCGGCGGCCTCGTCAAGTCGATCGGACGCGCTGCGACGAACTTCGCCAAGTCGTCTGCAGGCAAGGCACTGGGTGGCATTCTGCGGTCCGCAGCCAAATCGGCGTTGCCCATCGTCGGCGGCGCACTCGGCAATTTCATCGTGCCCGGAGCCGGCGGTCTGATCGGCGGCAAGCTCGCAAGCATGGCCGGCAGTGCGCTCGGGCTCGAGCTTGAAGGCCTGAGCAATGAAGACCGCGAGTTCGAGGTGGCTCGCAGGCTTGTGCGCATCGGCCAACACGCCGCGCACCATCTGACGACAATGCCGGCTCACGTCCCACCCGCGCGGGCCGCACGCATTGCGTTCCTGCGCGCCGCACGTCAGATTGCCCCGGGTCTGCTGCCGACCATGCGCACGATCGCCCAGAACGGTGTCGCCGCCGCACGCCAGACGAGTCGCCCGATCTTCGGTCCTCCAGGACCCATGCCCGCACCGGCTCCCGGCCTCACAACCGGTCGCTCGGTCGCGCCGCATCACTTGAACGGGCACCCTGCGACGCAAGGCTTCGGATATGGGCCCACCGGGCAGGCCATCGCGGACCCCGCTAGTGTTCCCGCCAACTGTCCGTCCTGCGGAAGCGCGTTGCAACACCTCACTCACGTGCCGCGCCATGGGTACTGGCGTCGCTCGCGCACGGGCCGCTCGATCGTTCTGTATCTCGCCCCGCCCCGGCCCACCTATTGAACCGAGGCGACATCACCGTGAAAAGCGCCTGCATTCAAGCCCTGCGCCTGCTCGAACAGGAGGTGCTCGGCATCCGCACACGCCTCGACGCGCAGTTGCCCTACGCACTGCAAATGCCGATGGTGCCTGCCGCGAATATCAGCGACGAAGCCATGTCGGCGATCGAGCGGCATATGCAGGTTGCGCGCGCGCAACTGCGCTTGCGCATCGATCAGTATCTGCAGGCGTTACGCAAGCTATCCGCCACGCCGCAGAACGTCGCGCTCGCGCAGCGCCGCTATGCCTTGCTCAAGCTCTATTTCCACGCGGCGCTCACGCATTTCGAGATCTTCGCGGAGGTCCTGACCCAACGCAGCCAGCACGGCACAGGCATCTGGCTCTCGGGCCTCGATGTCGCCGCACAGGATGGCCTCAAGCATCTCGACCGGGCGCTCTCCGTGCCACCGGTGATCTGCTACGTCGATCGCGGTCACGGCGGTGCCATCCGGCGCGCACGCACGCGGCTGCCCGGAGGTGGTGTCAACCCTGTCGCGGTGATTCGCATTCCGCGCGAGCGGATGATCGGCACCGGCATCGCGGCATCGCTGTTCCATGAAGTGGGCCATCAGGCAGCGGCGCTGCTTGACCTCGCCAATGCCTATCGTCGCGCGACGGCGTCGAACGTCGCGCACGGGGCGCCACCGTGGCGTGCCTGGCATCGCTGGATCAGCGAAATACTGGCCGATCTGTGGGCTGTCTCGCGTGTGGGTGTCACTGCCACCTGCGGGCTGATGAGTGTCGTGAGCCTGCCAAGGGCTTTCGTGCTGCGCATCAATCTCGACGATCCTCATCCCGCGCCGTGGATTCGCGTGAAGCTCTCGGTCGCCATGGGCCGGGCGCTCTATCCGCACCCGCAGTGGGACGAACTCGAGCATGTATGGGAAAGCCTGTACCCGCGCTCGCTGATGAGCGCGACGCAACGCCCGACGTTCGACATGCTCGATCGGGCGATTCCCGAATTCGTTGCGACGCTGCTGTCGCTGCGCCCGCCTTCGTTGCACGGGGGTGAGTTGAAGACTTTGCTTCGCTTGCCCGATCGCGCCCCGCTGCATCTCATCGACACCTGGGAGCGAGTCAGGTCGAGACCTCAGCAATATCTCGCAGACACGCCGACGCTCGCGTTTGCCGTACTCGGTCAAGCGCGCTATAGCGGCCTGCTGCAAGCGAACGACGAGCTGAAAGTCATTGCATCACTGTTGGAACGCTGGGCGCTCGCCGGCTATCTGCCGTGGCGTGCGGGCAGCGCGCAGTTGAGCGTGGTCCTGAACCAACGCCGGCCGGCGTCCGAACCTCTCGCCGCTTACGCATGATTCGCAAGGAGAGACACAATGACTTCCAGGAAATTTGACGTCACGTTCGCGCTGACCCCGTCACAGCTGCCGAGCGGCTCGTACACGCTGCCCGATCCGGCGAAGTTTGCCACCGGCACGTCGCTCAACGTCCACGGCTATTTCAATGGCGGCAAGCCAACCGTCGACGGGGCACCGGTGCCGTTCAAGCCCGGAGACGAAGTGCATATCAAAGTCTCGCTCAAGCTGACTGAACCGCACGACGTACACAAGATCGACGCCCACGCGAAAGCAATCGATGAGGTCCTGACGGACCTGGTCGACTTTGCCAATTCGAAGCCGGCCAACTTGCGTACGCAAGTCACGGCCGTCGTGTGCCTCGGTGCCCCGATCGACCTCGAGGGCGTGGTAATCATTCCGTCTGCCGCTTCGGCGGGCAACACCGATGCAAGCAGCAGCACCGGGGACACAAAATCAATCGTCCAGGCGGTCGCCGAGGGTCGCGTCGAGAGTGGAGACGCCCCAAGAGAATTGGTCGCACACGCGAATCCGCTTGCACCAGCGGTGACCGCAGATGTGACAACGGTGTCGACCGCATCGGCTACACCCGGTGTGACGAAGGTCATGTCGGCAACGGCCGCGCCTGCCGCACCAAGCACCGCCGCGGCGGCGATGGCGCTGACCACCGGTCCGGCCCCCGCTGCTTCAAGCGCCCCAGGCGGAGGCGGAAGCGGAAGCGGCGGAGGGAGCGGAAGCGGCGGAGGAAGCGGTGGCGGGAGTACGACTCCCGCGCCTCCCACCTACGACCTTGATTCCAGTTCGGCTCCAGTCCTGGCTGCGTACAACGTTCCCAATCAGATCAACCTTCAGCGAACGATCCGTCCGCTGACCGGCGACATCGCGTTGTGGCTGTTGATCAAGCTCAATGCAGATACGCTGAGCTGGCAAAACTACAGCGAGCAAATTGCCCTGCTGTTCGGGCCAGGCAGCATCGCCGGTGGTTCATCGGGCACTGGCTCGACGACCCCATCCCCGATGCATGAAAGCGCGCAGCAACTCAGCTTGCGGCGCTTCCTGCCGTTCACCGACACCGACGCTTATCGCGCACTCAAGGTGGCGACCGAAGCGTTTGTTGTGACGTGGGGTGGTGTCGTGCCCCCCGGCGGAAAGGCGACGATGGACATCGCGGCCCTGCTGGCGAACGACCCGACTGCGATTGCCATCGCGACCGAGCGGCTCGGCATCGATCTTACGCAAAGCCAAGGCAGCCTGATCAACGCGATCAGCCAACAATACTTCGGCGGCACCGAGCCACCCACACTCCCTTATCTGCGACGCGTGGTGGACGGCCTTCATGGACTGGACTCAAAGTCCCGCGCTGAGAGGATGCTCGAAGAACAGCAGGGAACAGCACCGGGCCAAGGTACCGCTGGCTCTCACGGTACCTCGACGAATCAAACCAACCGGTCGGGCTCCTCTCAATTCCCGAACGGCCATTGGCCGGGCCTTTGGCTGGCGCACCTGAACCGCGACTTCTCGGCCAAGCTCACGCATCCACCGCTCATCGAACTGATCTGGAGCTACTGGATGGAAGAGCTACAGCTCGTGCAGACGATGAATGCGATCTCACGGCGATTCCAGAACGTCTCGACCGGGCCGCACGACCCGCTCATGCAGCTCGAGCTCGATTCGGTACGGCCCCTCAACAACCTCATCTGGGGCTGGGTGCAGGACGAGCAGCATCGTCTGCCAATCGAACGACGTGCGGCCGAGTACCAGCACGAATATGGGTTCCGGCTCTACGGCCGCGCCGTGCCGACAACGCACACAGCGGACGTACGCAGCAAATTCCTCGCGGCATTTCACACGCTGCTCAACCTCTGCGTGCCGTTCTTCCGTCAAGCCGACGACACGACGGTCGTGCCCGATGGCTTTCCGATCCTCAATGCATTGCGAGAAGTGCACCTGATCCTGTCAGAAGGCGCAAATAACCAGTTCCGGGACATGCCGACGACATCGCGCGTCGAGATGCTGATGCAGCAATGGATTCTCGCGCGTTCCGAATGGCGCGAATTCCTGCCGCGGCGCGCGATGATCGCGTATCCCGAGCCCTGGATGCATTCGGTCGAAAGCATGCGCAAGCTTCAGGGTTGGGGCGACACGAACACGTACCAGTTCTGGCAACTCGCAACAACGGGCGAGCAGATCGTCTCGTCGATCCGTTGGGGTAACTGGAATTCAGTCATGGATCCCAACAACGCCGCGAACTGGGCCGCGTTTTTCCGCCCCGAAATCCAGACGTACATCCATTCGTACCGCGCGGTGACCGGTGTCGATGTGAGTGCGGAACCGGTCGACGTTCAGGTCCCCGGCATGCATCTGATACGCCGTCTCCAGGAACAGCAACGAACCAAGGCGGCCTGACGGAGCGTGCTGTCATGTTCGATTTCGCCTCGGCGCTCTACCTCGGGCTGCGGCATCCGTCGACACAGACGGGCCGCTACGATGCATTGACCACCGGCACACCCGCGGCGCTCGCGGTCGCGCCGCTCGCGAACGCGCTCACACCTCGCGTCGCGCGGCTGCAAGGGTGTGAAGCCGCCATGCTTGCACCGTCGACCCTGCACCTCGCAATCGATACGTTCGATCGACTCGCACGCACGCACGCGTTGATCGCCGATGAGGCGCTCTATCCCGTCATGCGCTGGGGACTCGAACGTGCGATGGGCATGGGCGTGCCCGTCGCCTGGTTCCATCACGGCGACGCGTTCGACGTCGCACGCCGCATCCGCCGGCGACAACGCCGCAAGCCTCCCGCGATCATCGCCGACGCGACATGCATCGAAGGCACGCCCACTCCGGTCACCGCGTACCTCGAGCTCGCACGCACACAGGGTGGCCTGATCGTCCTCGATCAGAGTCAGGTCCTCGGACTGCTTGGCGAACACCCGTCGACCACCTGTCCATGGGGTCATGGCGGCGGCGGCGTGCTGCCATATATGGGGATCGCGCCCCGGGAGCCCGTGCTGCTGCTTTCGTCCTGGGCCAAGGCGTTCGGCGCCCCGCTCGCGACGCTTGGCGGGCCCGCCGAACTGGTGAACGCTGTGGCACGCGACGGTCCGACGCAGACCCATTGCAGCGCCGCGAGCCAGAGTGCTATGCAGGCCGCGATGAACGCGCTCGCCATCAACGAACGCGCCGGTGAACGCTTGCGTGCGACGCTCCATCAGCGCCTGACCCGGCTCGAGCAAGGCCTGAGATGGCTCGCTCGCACGAGCTTGCCCGACTTGCACACGCTGCGCCGTCACCATCCGCTACAGCAGATTCGCCTCGGCTCGGGCGAGCGAACCATGGCGTTGTATACGGGCCTTCGCTTGCGTGGCTTCCGGACCGCACTGCTTCACCCCGCCGGAAACGGCTATGCCGTCGCCGTGGTCGTGCGCGCCGATCACGGCGCGTCGGCCATCGACGCGCTGGTCGGCGCGATGGCCGCCGTCGCACCACGCTTGCCCCCCGCTGCGTTCACCGTGCTGAACGCACCCACTGCGATCGAGGAGGACGAACATGTTCATGACCTCTGAGGGTGACAAGCTCGAACTCGCGCCGTGGCGGATGCGCCGCTTCGTGCGGTTGCTTGCCGAAGCGAACCGGTATCCGCCGGACACACCGCCTCACGTGCTGATGCAGGACCTCAGGGCGCTGATCGCTCGCGCGAGACGTGTCCCGACCGAACCGCGTCTGGGCACAGCCCGCTTCACGAGTACGGGTCCCTGCTGCAATGCGTGCCTGCTCGCCAGTCTTCGCAGGGGTGTGCTGGAGCTGCTCGGGCTGAGCATCGACGCGTCGCGCAAGCGCTCGCCGTCGACCGGGTTCGCCGGGCCGCACAGACAGCTGCCTTCGCCCATCGCGCCCCGCCACGCATATCACGGCGCGCCGGGGTTCACGTCGCAACCCGGATCGTCGCAGCAGCCGGCGGTCGTCGAACTGCGCTGGCGCCGCTGGCCCACGCTGGCGGTTGCCGCAGCCTATGCCCGCGGCCCGGGCGTGTATATCCTCGTGCGCAACGGCCACCCCGTCTATGTCGGGAAATCGGCAAGCCTGCGGCATCGGCTTGCACAGCATCAACGGAACGCGCAGATCCGTCGCGACAACGGGCTGACGGCATGGGTCGCAAGTGCTCCAGCGTCCCTGCTCGAGACCATCCAGAACGCTGCGATCGGCGCGCTGCGCGGGCACATATCGAATGACCCGCGACGGGCTACGCTCGTGACTGACGCGGGCGGCCCCGCGATGACACAGCTCTTGCCGAGTGCCCTCAGCGCACGCACGGGCCCGATCCCGCGGCGGCGAGCGGCCGCGACCGGGCGGTCGCGATGATTCTCGACTTTCACGTGCACGCCGGCCATGGCGACGGCATGACCGGCCCGTGGGATACGATCGCACCGCTCGACGCCTATGCCAGGCGCGCCGACGAGGCCGGTATCGCACGATCCGTGCTGTTGCCCGTGTTCCAGTCTGACTATGAGCAAGGCAATCGCGAAGTCGCGGCAATCGTGCACAGCAACCCGCGACGTTGGCTGGGCTTTGCAATGGTGCACCCCGAACGCGACCGTGAACGCGTGCACCGGATGATCGAACAGGCCGTGCTCGAGTTTGGTTTGCGCGGCATCAAGGTGCATCGCCATGACGCAAGAATTCACCGGCAGGTCTGCGATGCCGCACGGCAGTGGCGGCTTCCTGTGCTTTACGACCCCGGTGGTGACACGGGGGCACTCAGCCTGCTTGCGCAGACCCATCCGGATGTCGCCTTCGTTTTTGCGCATCTCGGCAGCTTTGCCGACGACTGGGCCGCACAGCGCCATGTCATCGACCTGATTGCACGCTATCCGAATCTCTTCGCCGACACGGCGGGCGTGCGGCGCTTCGACGTGCTCGAAGAGGCGCTCGCGCGTGCGGGGCCGGAGAAACTGCTGTTTGGCTCCGACGGTCCCTGGCTGCACCCTGGGCTCGAACTCGCGAAGATCCGAGCCCTAAAGCTGGCGCCCTATGCGTTCGGGCGCATTGCCGGCGCCAACGCGATTGCACTGTTGCAGCGCGCACGCATTCCGTCGTCGTCACGCACTTCGCGCGTCCCGTACCCCGCTCACCGGCCGCTTTCCGTTCCTCGCCCCTGACGGCGCAACTGCAATGCACGCGGCGTCACCTGAAGGAGCTCGGCCGCGCGTCCCGTCGAGCCCGCACGCCGCTCGGCGATTTGCACGGCAAGCATCTCGGCAATCTGACCGATGTGTTTGAGTCCAAGCCCTGCATCGAGCGCATTCTCGACGACAGCGGCGAATGCACGCTCCCAATCGCGACTGCCGCCCGGTGCCTCGTTGTGTGGAATCAGGCCGTCGAGCGCCCCCGTGCTCAATACGTGGAACCCTCGCTGCCGGTCGACCATGCGCCGCACGACATTGCGCAGCTCCCGAACGTTGCCGTGGTAATCCGCGCCAACGAGCTGGCGCATCACCTCGGGCATCACTTCCGGGATGCTCTCGCTGAATTCCGTGAGGAAGTGCCCCACGAGCAGCGGGATATCGTCGCGGCGCTCCGCGAGACTGGGCGCGCGCACCGTCCATTGCGTAATTCGGAAGTAGAGGTCGCTACGAAAGCGGCCTGCGTCGACGTCATCCTGCAGATTCCGGTTCGTCGCACAGACAAGCCGGAAATCCGACTGCCGCCACTGGTCCTCACCAACGCGCTTGTAGCTACGCTCCTGGATGACGCGCAGCAAGCGCGCCTGCAACTGCAATTCAAGCTCGCCGACTTCATCAAGAAACAACGTACCGTGATCGGCGAGCGCAACGGCGCCATCACGCGCGGTCACTGCATGCGTAAACGCCCCTCTTGCATGACCGAACAACTCGCTACCCGAGAGTTCCGGGCTCAGCGTCGTACAGTCGACGATCACAAACGACGCGCGCCGACGCTCGGGATCGAGATCGTGGATGAGTCGCGCAAGCAGCTCCTTGCCGGATCCGCTTTCGCCGAGAAGCAGGCACGAGCCTTGTCCGAAGCGACCCACCTGCGCAATCGCGCGCAAGGTGCTCCGCCATGCCGGTGATTCGCCGACGGCTCGCTCCCTGAGCCATTCTGAAGTCAGAACAGCCTCGATCTCCGCGAGACGGTCGAGGCGAAGCGCGACCTCCGTCAGCAGCGTGTCGTCATCGGGGGCCGTCACGAGATCGCAGACCGACGCGGGCCACCAGGGCTCCGGGTGACAATGGCAACGCGTTGCCGAAGTGCATCCGACCAGGAAAGCATCGGGCAGACAGGTGCCATGCAGCCACTTGTTCGCTGCGCCCGCCACGCGATCGTCGCCGGCCAACACCACGACCACGACCATGCCCTCGCCTGTTCCGGACACATCGAGATGCTCGGGCAGACCATGCTCACGTAGTGACGCAGCCAACCGCGACGAATTCTCTTCGGACAGAACGACGCGCACCCTGCACCTCGCGATCCCACGCTCCATGCGGAGTGCCATCTTCGAAATCCAGGCGACACAATAGTCTTCCGGACTCGACTCAGCGAACAATGGATTGACAGGCGGGAGTTGAAACAGACAGGTACAGGGACAAACCTAGCTCATCAAATCAATTTCCAGAAATGAATTAACGGTGCCATATCGATAAAAAAGCCGTACGCCATTCAATAGGCATCGAGTGAATTCCCGGCAACTCGGGCTTATCAACCTTTCTTCGTCATGCCAGCGTCTCCGGTAACTGCATTGCGTCACACACGAATTCGCGGAATCGATTCAGGTCGACGACATTCGCTTGCAATACTGTGGGCCGCAACACATCGTTCACGCCGCCGCACCACCCTCCTGCTCACACCCTTCAATGATGTCGAGCAGACTGTCGAGGTCGGCGGGTTTGACCATGTAGTGATCGATCCCCGCCTCGAGCGCGGCGCGCCGGTGCTCTTCCTGGCTATAGCCACTCACGGCAATGATCAGGCACCTCGGCAACGCTTTATCGGCGCGAATCTGTTGCGCGACTTCGAAGCCCGTCATGCCGGGCAGCCCGATATCGAGCAGGACCACATCAGGCACGAAGCTCCGGACCTGTTCGAGCGCCTCGTGTCCGTCAGCTGCGTGTTGAACCTGATGTCCGTGCACGCGCAGCAAGGCCTCAAGGCTTTCGGCGGCGGCGACCATGTCGTCGACGATCAGGATGCGTACGCCACGCGCGCGCCTGATGCGCACGACGCTTGCCTTAGCCTCTTCTTCGCTTGCAACACGTGCCGGCAATTGCACGGTGAAGCTGCTACCCTTGCCCAGGCCTTCGCTTTCGCACAGCACGGCGCCGCCATGCATCTCGGTCAGATGCCGCACCAGTGTGAGCCCGATTCCGAGGCCACCTTGCGCGCGATCGAGCGACGTCTCCCCTTGTGCAAACAATTCGAACACGTGAGGAAGAAAGCCCGGGTCGATGCCATCGCCTTCGTCGGCAACGATGATCGATGCCCGTTCACCGTCAAACTCGGTCGCGATGCGCACACGCCCTTCGAGCGGCGTGAATTTCGACGCGTTGTTCAACAAGTTCGCGACGACCTGCGACAAACGCACGACGTCACCGTCGATCACTGCGTCGCTATCCGATGCGTCATGCAACAAGGTTTGCGAACGCCGTGTGAAGTTCGGCGCGCTCGTCGCTATCGCGCGCTCGATGACAGTCGACAACAGAACGGGCTCGGTGCGCAGCACCACCACACCGCGCGCGATGCGCGACACGTCGAGTAAGTCATCAACGATACGCACGAGATGCTCCGCCTGCGTGCCGATGATGTCGCTGGCCCAGCGCATCGTATGCGTATCGATCGAGCGCGCGCCACGCATCACGGCGACGGCGTTCACAATCGGGGCCAACGGGTTGCGCAACTCGTGCGCAAGCATGGCGAGAAATTCGTTCTTGCGTCGATCGCCATCGCGAATCGTCGAGAACAGAATCGCGTTCTCGAGCGCGATTGCAGCGCGCCCCACAAACTCGCGCGTGGTGACCGCATCGTCGATGCGTTCGCTATCGCGACGGATACCCAGCACGATCACCGAAGGCTGCGGCGCATCGACGAGCAACGGGTAGGCGACGATCTCGTCGAGGCTCAGTGGCAAATCCGTGCGAGTGCCATCTTTATTGCTCAATGCGAGGATCGGCTTGCCGCTGACCGTCAATGCAGCCGGCCGCCCGGTCGTCAGCGCATCCTGAATCAGCGCTTCGAGCCCCGGGAGCGGGACTGCGTCGCTATGCAGCCCGCCGACCGTCCGATCGAGAAGATTCGACCGTGCCGCATCCGAAATCCACGCCACGGTCTTGGCTGGCAATCCGTCTCCCGCCGCGAACGTCAGCACGGCAAGGTCCGCGAGTGCCGGCACCGGCAACTCGACAATCCGCTCTGCGGTCACGTCAACCTCGAGTGAACGCGTCAGCGCCTGACTCGCTCTCGCAAGAAAATCCGCGCGATGGCGTGCCTGATCGGCCGCCACGCGCTCGGCTTCGGCCTTGGCCAGTTCCTCACGCTCGGCGGCACGCGCTACCAACTGAATCCGCATCCGGTACATATCGACGAAGACCCGAACCTTGGCGCGCAGGATCTCGGGCACGACAGGCGAGGAAATATAGTCGACGGCGCCAAGCGAATATCCGCGCGCCATCTCCTTCTCGTCGACATAGGCCGTGATGAAGATGATCGGCGTGCTGCTCGTGCGGCGATACGAGCGCATCAGCGACGCGGTCTCGAAGCCGTCCATGCCGGGCATGTTGACGTCGAGCAGGATCACCACGAATTCCTGCTCGAGCACGGCCGCCAGTGCCTCTCGTCCAGACGAAACGGTGACGATGTTCTCTCCGAGTTCGTCGAGCACGCTGCGAAGCACGACGTGCTGCTTGGGAACGTCGTCGACGATCAGGATATTGACCTTGTCGCCCTCATACTGCGGATGCGTTTGCATGAGCGTTCCTAGACGTGAAGCCACGCATGCAAGACGGCCAGCAAATCGGCGCGATCCACAGGCTTCGACAGGTAGTCCCACGCTCCCGCCGCGATACACCGCTCGCGATCGCCCTTCATCGCCTTGGCCGTCACTGCGACGATCGGCAGCGTACGCCCGGCCGGCAGCTTGCGCAGCTCGCGGATCGTCATCAGGCCATCCATCTCCGGCATCATGATGTCCATCAGCACGGCGTCGATCTCGGGGTCGGCGGCGACGAGGCGAATCGCGTCGCGCCCGTTGTCGGCCCACACATGCCGCATACCGTAGTCCTCGACGACCGTCGCCAGCGCAAAGATATTGCGCATGTCGTCGTCGACGATCAGGACTTTCTTGCCGTGCAACGCAAGCTCGGACTCGCGAAGACTATTGAGCTCGTCCTGAGCCGGCTTGCCGAGACGTGCCGCTCCGACGTGCAAGGCAGCCACTGTCATGTCGAGCAGGCGCCCAGGACTCGGCACAGGGACGATCACATAGCGCTCTGCAGGGCGCAGCCAGCGGGCCGGCAGCGCTTCCCGATCCGCCGTCACCACGATCGGCAGCGGTGCGAAGGCCGTGTGCCGCGATAGCGCCTCGTGCAGCGCTTCGGGCGACAAGCCGGACAGCATACTGGCATCCACCACGAGCGCGTCCGCGGCGTGCATCGCGAGATGGCTCGTCAGGTCGCCATCTTTTGCGACCGAATCGATCTCGATCTGATCGCTCGCCAACCGATCGAGCAGCTGCGCGCGCTCGGGTGTTGATGCCATCGACACCAGCAAGCGCCGCGCATCGGCTTCGACGTAGGTCATCAGGCTCATCAACGCGGTATCGAGATCCTCGCGCGCCTGAATCGGCTTGGGCAGGAAACCCAACGCGCCCGAATTGAACGCGCGGTCGCGCGACTCATCCGTCGAAATCACGCAAACGGGCATGTGCCGCGTCGAGAGATCGTGCTTGAGCCGGGACAGTACGCGCCACCCATCCATATCGGGCAGGAACAGATCAAGCGTCACGGCGTCGGGTTTGAACTGATCGGCGAGAGTCAATGCCGTCGAGCCGAGCGGCGTCACGAGGCCCTTGAAGCCTTGGTCTCGCGCCGCATCGAGCAGGAAGTCGGCGAACGCGCGGTCGTTCTCGACAATCAGCAGCACGCGGTCACCCAGCGCGATATTGGCGCGATCGTCCTGTGCGTCATCGGCAAGCGATGCGGCCTCTTCGACAGCGGCGGTGACGAGATCGTGCACCGCTGCCATGTCGGTGACCGGCGGGGGCACACGGGTGGCCTGATCGGCGGTGCGCGCGGCATTGCGCAGGTCATCGCGGCTCACGGACCGGCGCGCGGCCTTGCTGGAGTCGCTGCCCGTGGGCAGATACAAGGTGAATGTACTGCCCTTGTTGGGCGTGCTGACCAGGCGAATCTCGCCGCCGAGCAGGCGCGACAGCTCGCGGCTGATGGCGAGGCCCAGGCCCGTGCCGCCGTATTTGCGACTCGTACTCCCGTCGGCCTGCTGGAACGCTTCGAAAATGATCTGCTGTTTCTCGGCGGAGATCCCGATGCCGGTGTCTGACACCGAGAATGCGATCACCTGATGCGCGCGATTCAGGCCTTCATTGTCGGGAGACCATCCGTCGAACGCTTCGTCGATCGACAAGGTCACATGTCCCTCATGTGTGAACTTGAACGCGTTCGACAGCAGGTTCTTCAGAATCTGTTGCAGACGCTTCGGATCGGTATAGACCGAACCCGGCAACTGCGCGCCCGAGTGGATCATGAAGTCGACCTTGCGTGCTTCAGCGACGTGGCGGAACGTACGCTCGACGTAGATCGACAGGTCTTCGATCCGGTGCTCGGCAATATCGACGACCACTGTCCCCGATTCGATCTTCGACAGGTCGAGAATGTCGTTGATCAGCATCAGCAGGTCGTTGCCGGATGAATGAATCGTCTTCGAGAAATCGACCTGCTTGGCCGACAGATTCCCATCCGGGTTCTTGCACAACTGATCCGACAGGATCAGCAGACTGTTGAGCGGCGTACGCAGCTCGTGCGACATATTGGCCAGAAACTCGGACTTGTATTTCGATGTCAGTGCAAGCTGCTTGGCCTTTTCTTCGAGTGCCTGCCGCGCCTGTTCGACTTCGGCGTTCTTGCGTTCGACTTCCTCGTTCTGGTGCGCAAGCAGGTGGGCTTTTTCCTGCAGCTGCTGGTTCGTCTGCTGCAGTTCCTCTTGCCGGCTCTGCAGCTCGTTGGCCAGCGTCTGCGACTGTCTGAGCAAGTCTTCGGTCCGCGTATTGGCCTCGATCGTGTTGATCACGATGCCGATACTTTCCGTCAGCTGATCGAGGAATGCCTGGTGTGTCGGGTTGAGCCGCTCGACCGACGCCAGTTCGATCACGCCCTTGACCTTCGCTTCGAACACGACGGGCAGCACGAGCACGTTGTGAGGCGAGACGCTGAGCAGCCCCGACATGATCCGGAAATCCTCGGTGGCCGGCGGCTCGAGCAGGATCTTGCGTCGCTCGACAGCACACTGACCGATCAGCCCTTCGCCGAGGCGCACCTGCTTTCCGTGCGCGGCATGACCGCTCGACGCATAGCTCGCCGTCAATCGCAGCGATGCCGAGTCGGAGGCCGTATCGAGCACGTAGAACTCGGCCTGATGCACGCCGACTACCGGGGCCAGTTCAGACAGGATCAGTTCACCGACGGCCACCAGATCTTTTTGCCCTTGCAGCATCCGGCTGAACTTGGCGAGGTTGGTCTTGAGCCAGTCCTGCTCCGTGTTGACCTGCGTCGTGTCCTTGAGGTTACGGATCATCTCGTTGATCGTATCCTTCAGCGCGGCCACTTCGCCCTGGGCTTCGACGGTGATGGAACGCGTCAGGTCGCCCTGCGTCACAGCCGTCGCGACTTCCGCAATCGCGCGCACCTGGGTCGTCAGGTTCGCGGCGAGCTGGTTGACGTTCTCCGTCAGCCCCTTCCATGTTCCTGATGCGCCCGGCACCTTTGCCTGGCCGCCGAGCTTGCCCTCGACCCCCACTTCGCGCGCCACCGTCGTCACCTGGTCGGCAAACGTGGCGAGCGTGTCCGTCATGCTGTTGATCGTGTCGGCGAGTGCGGCAATTTCGCCCTTCGCTTCAACGGTCAGTTTCAGATCAAGGTCGCCGTTGGCAACGGCCGTCACGACCTTCGCGATCCCGCGGACCTGGCTCGTGAGGTTGCCGGCCATGAAGTTCACGTTGTCGGTCAGGTCCTTCCATGTACCGGCGACACCCTGCACATCGGCCTGACCGCCGAGCTTGCCTTCGGTACCGACCTCGCGTGCCACGCGCGTGACTTCCGACGCGAATGAACGCAGCTGGTCCACCATCGTATTGATGGTGTTCTTGAGCTCGAGAATCTCGCCCTTCACGTCGACGGTGATCTTCTTGGACAGATCGCCCGCAGCTACGGCCTTCGTCACGTCCGCGATATTGCGGACCTGGCTCGTGAGGTTGCCGGCCATGAAGTTCACGTTGTCGGTCAGGTCCTTCCACGTGCCCGCCACGCCCTGCACGTCGGCCTGGCCGCCGAGTTTCCCGAGCGTGCCCACTTCACGCGCCACACGCGTGACTTCCGACGCAAACGAGCCAAGCTGATCGACCATCGTGTTGATGGTGTTCTTGAGTTCGAGGATTTCGCCCTTCACGTCCACTGTGATCTTCTTGGACAGATCGCCCGCGGCCACGGCCTTCGTCACGTCCGCAATATTGCGGACCTGGCTCGTGAGGTTGCCGGCCATGAAGTTCACGTTGTCGGTCAGGTCCTTCCACGTGCCGGCCACACCCTGCACGTCGGCCTGGCCGCCGAGCTTGCCTTCGGTGCCCACTTCGCGCGCCACACGCGTGACTTCCGAAGCGAATGAACGCAGCTGGTCCACCATCGTATTGATGGTGTTCTTGAGTTCGAGGATTTCGCCCTTCACGTCCACCGTGATCTTTCTCGACAGGTCGCCTGCCGCCACGGCCGTGGTTACGTCCGCGATATTGCGGACCTGTGCGGTCAGGTTGCTCCCCATCGAATTCACGGAGTCGGTCAGGTCCTTCCATGTGCCTGCCACGCCCTGCACGTTTGCCTGTCCGCCGAGCTTGCCGTCCGTGCCGACTTCACGCGCCACGCGTGTGACTTCCGAAGCGAACGATCGCAGCTGGTCCACCATCGTATTGATGGTGTTCTTGAGTTCGAGAATTTCGCCCTTCACGTCCACCGTGATCTTCTTCGACAGGTCGCCTGCGGCCACTGCAGTCGTCACATCCGCGATATTGCGGACCTGTGCAGTCAGGTTGCTACCCATCGAATTCACGGAGTCGGTCAGGTCTTTCCACGTACCAGCCACACCCTGCACATCGGCTTGGCCGCCGAGCTTGCCCTCGGTACCCACTTCGCGCGCCACGCGCGTGACTTCCGACGCGAACGAACGCAGCTGGTCCACCATCGTGTTGATGGTGTTCTTGAGTTCGAGAATTTCGCCCTTCACGTCGACCGTGATCTTCTTCGAGAGGTCGCCCGCCGCCACCGCAGTCGTCACATCCGCGATATTGCGGACCTGTGCGGTCAGGTTGCTCCCCATCGAATTCACGGAGTCGGTCAGGTCCTTCCACGTACCGGCCACGCCCTGCACATCGGCCTGGCCGCCGAGCTTGCCTTCCGTGCCCACTTCGCGTGCCACGCGCGTCACTTCCGAAGCGAACGATCCGAGCTGATCGACCATCGTATTGATGGTGTTCTTCAGCTCGAGAATTTCGCCTTTCACGTCGACCGTGATCTTCTTCGAGAGGTCACCCGCCGCCACGGCTTTAGTCACTTCCGCGATATTGCGAACCTGGCTCGTCAAATTGCCGGCCATGAAGTTCACGTTGTCGGTCAGGTCCTTCCATGTCCCTGCCACACCCTGCACGTCGGCCTGCCCGCCCAGCCGTCCCTCGGTACCGACTTCGCGCGCCACACGCGTGACTTCCGATGCAAACGAACGCAGCTGATCCACCATCGTATTGATCGTGTTCTTCAGCTCGAGAATTTCGCCCTTCACGTCGACCGTGATTTTCTTGGACAGGTCACCGGCCGCCACCGCCTTGGTCACTTCCGCGATATTGCGGACCTGGCTCGTCAGGTTGCCGGCCATGAAGTTGACCGAGTCGGTCAGGTCCTTCCATGTGCCGGCGACGCCTTGCACGTCCGCCTGACCGCCGAGCTTGCCTTCGGTACCCACTTCGCGCGCCACGCGCGTGACTTCGGCCGCGAACGTGCCGAGCTGGTCGACCATCGTGTTGATCGTGCGCGCCGTGCGCAGGAACTCGCCCTGCAACGCGCGGCCATCGGCTTCGAGCGCCATGCTCTTGGAAAGATCGCCCTGCGCGACTGCGCCGATCACGCGCGCCACTTCGCTGGTCGGGTGAACCAGATCGCCGATCAACGAGTTCACTGCGTCGACGGAGTCGCGCCAGAATCCGCGTGCAGCGGGCAACGCCGCCCGTTCGTTCAGGCGCCCTTCCTTGCCCACCACGCGGCTCAGGCGCGCAAGCTCTTCCGACATGCGTACGTTCTGATCGACAAGCTCGTTGAAGACCTGCGCGAGCCGGCCATGCACACCGAGCCATTCGACCGGAAGCGAAGCCGTCTCGCCGTTCTTGAGCGCGGTCAACGCAAGCAGGATGGCCTTCGCGCTGTCGGTCGCTGGTTCGCCGCGCTGAATGATCGCGTTGATATTGGCCGTGTGGTCGAGCCAGAAACCGCCGAGCGCCTCCGCTGACAGTCGCTGCCCGGCCTGTCCGGAGACCGGCGTGGAGGCATCGCTCGCGATATCACGCAGCTGAATCGACATCCGGCCGCTTTGTGCCGCGAGCTGATTGAATTCACTGGCGACCTCACCCGCCTGGCCGTCCCAATCGTCGGGCAGACGCACGGAAGCGTCTCCGCGCCGATAAGCGCCAAGCGTTCGGGAAATGCGTTCAAGGCGGGTCTCTTCCGCCGTTTCGGGGGCCATTGCAAACGTGTCCATCTCTACCCCTCATGGCCCGAAGGCGCTTAGCGAGTTGTGTGGCACGCCTTGTGTGTGCGTGCGGCTCTCTTGATTCTTTTTTCTTTCGCCGCGCTTGCGTCGTTCGACTCCCGTTGGCTAAGCGCAAAGGGTTGAGAAAGCAAAGGGCATGCCCAGAATATTCTCAGGCCGATTCTTATTGCGTTAAGCGTGCACGGGATTTTTTCATCAGTGCGGTTGAGGCGACCTCGCAAGGCAAACTACGCGTGCTGTAATTTCTACTAAAGGCGTTGTATTTTTTGCGTTGGCGCGTCTTTGGAAATGCTCACGTCTATTGAAAAGCGCACTCGCGTCGGCTTGATTAAGGCAGTAAATGCTTAAGATATGAATGCTTCCGTTCGCGAAAGGTAATTGTTAATTTCCGCAGCCTGTAACATCGGTTTCGAGGGGTTACGCTAAGCTCGGCCATCGCGATTCATCACTCAGGCATTTCGTGGAACCCTCAGTGTCAATGCCCGTTCTTCCCGACATTCTCGAGCCGGGCCTGTCGGTGATCTTTTGTGGAATCAATCCCGGGATGATGGCCGCGTCGTCCGGGCGTCACTTCGCTGGGCGCGGCAATCGATTCTGGCGCGTGCTGCACGGCGCGGGTTTTACGCCGGAGTTGTTGAGCCCTGAACAAGACCGTGTGCTTCTGAAATACGGCTGCGGCCTGACGACTGCTGTGTCGCGACCCACCGCACGAGCCAATCAGTTGACGCCGGAAGAAATCAAAGCCGCCGCTGCGGAATTCGAGCGAAAAATCGAATGTTATCGCCCGTGCTATGTCGCGTTTCTCGGCAAAGCCGCGTTGGCCGCGATGACGGGGGTGCGCGAGATCGATTGGGGCTTGCAGCCGCGACGGTTCGGCAATGCACACGCGTGGGTATTGCCGAACCCGAGTGGGTTGAATCGGGGTTTCAGTCTTGATGCGCTCGTAAGCGCTTATCGTGAGTTGCGCACGGCGGTCGCGAATTCGAACGAGCCGGCGCATTCCGCTGCTAAGTGATCGATTGCACCCACTGCTTTCGCCATTCCGGCGCCTCGAATGCCTCCGAGAAATATTGCGTCTCGTGAACGACCTTCGCGTCGCGGAATTCCATGATGCTCACGACGAACGCCGTCGTGGCGCTATATCGGATCGTGTATTCGGTGATCCAGAGGTCACCGCTGCCTTCAATACGCCTGACTGCAAAACCCGATGGCTTGCCGGGATGATGACCCCGCAAGGCCTGAATGTTTTTTCGCCCGACGATGCGCTCTCCCGATTGCGGATAATCGCAGATGGCATCGTCGGCGTAGATCTGATGCTCCGCATCGAGATCGCCGGCGGCGGATGCTTCCCAATGCTGATTCAATACTTCACGCATGGATATTCTCCCGCACGGCTGGCTCGACGCGAATGCATTCGACCCGACGCCTGGCATGCCTACCCTTCGAGGATGCTGACCTCATAGTCTTCATCGACGAATGCAACGAAGAACTCTTCGGGCATCAGCCACGAATCGACACTGACCGTATTGGCGTCGACATCAACCTTTGTTTTAGCGTCAGAGTCGACCGTCCATATGGCGTGTTCAATAGTCGCCACGTCGTCGGCGCGAATTTCGTTTTTCACCAGGAACTTCACTTTGGGTACCTCCCGTAGACTGCTCGTTTCCGTGGCGCCTCGAACATCGACGTGACCGCGGCGACCGTTGAGAACAGTCTACGTTTCAGGGGCTTTCCGTGCAGTGCTGGGAACGGTGATCAAGGGCCATTTCGCGTGCATTTCTGGCCATGGCGTTCGGGAGCGCGCGCGCCTCAGTCTCCAACGTGTCGGGCTGCACTCATGGCGACGGCGCGAGACGGTCTTCCTACAAAGGCGAGCAGCGCGAGACCGATTGTGATCACGCCCTGGAAGATCCATGCGGAATCGAAACCCCACGTGGTGGCGATAGAAGTGAAGGCGGGCGCAATCGTCGCCCCGCCGATGGCTGCAATGCTCAACATGAGGCCCACCGCTGTGGGCACATCGGAAATCAGGAATCCACTGTCGCGTTCGCCCGGGATCGATACCCACGGCACAAATGCCGCGACTTCCGTTGCACCGATGACGGCTGCGGCGATCTCCACACCTGCAAGGCCGAGATGCGGCATCGCAAAGAACGCAACGGATTCGATCGCGCAGGCTGCGAAGAAGGTCGGAAGCAAACCGAACACGCGATCCGATAGCCATCCGCCGACGAAACCGCCGACCATGCCGCTCAGCAGCAGAATCACGCTGATCGTCTCCGCCGACGCGCTGTCCGTGTCCAGCGCCGTTTGTGCGTAGTGCGGCAACAGTTGAGCCGCGCTGAAGAAGCTGCCGTAGGCGCCCGCTAATGCGAAGCCCATGATCCAGAGCGAGGCACTGCCGAACACGCGACGCAAGGAGTTCTTGTCGAGATGATGTCCTTCGAGCACATCGTCGGTGCCGCTTGGCGGTGCCGGAAAGAAAACTGCCGTAAAGATCAGTGTCGCGAGGCCGACACCTGCGCCAATCAGCAGTCCGTGACGCCAGCCGAAGGAGCCGATGACCGGTCCCCATCCGTAAAGCCCGATTGCGGCGCCGAGCGTAAACGCCGCGCCCTGAATCACGCCGTTCGCGATACCGAGATCCTTCCCGCGAAACCACGCGGCGGTGAGGCCCACTGAACTCCCCAGATACACGGAGCCGCCGATCCCGCACAAGAAGCGTCCGATAAGCAGTACCTCGTACGACGGCGCCCAGGCTGTCGCCGCCGCGCCGATCGTTTCAAGCGCAATGCCGAAAAGCACCGCGAATCGCATGCCGAACCGCTCCGCGATCCAGCCGCCAGGAATATGCGCGAGACCGTAACCGGCGATAAACGTGCCGACGATCACACCCACGTTCGCGAACGTGATGTGCATGTCGTTCACGATGCCGCCAAATGCAGGCACGACGCAAAACCAGTTCAGCGTGAATTGCAGATACGAGATGAAGATGATGGCCAAAGCCGTCCAGCGATTTTTCATGATGCCCTCGCAAGATCCTTCGACTTCCTGAGTGTGTGGGAGCGAGCGAGATCGTCGACGTCGATCGGCTCTACGACCGGCCTCGCTCATGTTTCGCTACGACGGTTCGCGCTCTTACTCGTCACGTCGCCTTTCTCGAAATCGATTTCGAATTCAAGATAGCAATGGTCCCGTAGAAATACAAGCAATCGAAATTCATTTTCGAAATCGATTTCTGTCCGCCGACGATGGGCCAAACAAGACGAAAGGCCGTGTCCCGCAAGCGTTCAGGGCTGGCCGAGTCGCTCGTTTTCACGTGTTTTCGGAGGGGTGGAACGGGGGGTAAACACCGACACAAAAAAAGCCCGCCAATTGGCGGGCTCGTCGATGCGCCGCTGTTTCGCGGCTTCGTGAGGTCTCTTCGTCGCTACCCGTGGATCGGGTCTTCAGGTACCGATTGCACTTTTCGAATTTAAGCTCGGTGTGTCGCGAGTATGGATCACGCCCAGTGCGCGGGCACCCACAGACCCCCTACCCAATGTCCGGGCACCCAGACTGCCGGGCGCGGGGCCGGAGCGACGTACACGGCACGCGGGGCCGGTGCAACGTAGACAACGGCGGCGCGCGGCTGCGGCACATAGACCACGGGCGGCGGGACGTAAGCGGGCTTCACGACGACAGTCGCATGCACATACGGAGCCGGCTTGACCACGACGACCGGGGGCGGCACGTACGCGACCGGCTTCGCCACCACGACCGGAGGCGGAACGTAGGCCACCGGCTTCGCCACGACTACGGCTGCGGTCGGCGCAGGAGCCGGCGCGACCACGACGGCCTTCGTGCTTGTCGGTGCAGGGGCCGGAGCCGCCGCAGCGCTCGACGACGCCGGCGTGGCCGGAGCAGCGGTCGCAACAGGCACGACCGTCGTCGTCGGAGCGGGCGTAGCCACCACCACCGCCTGAGGCGCAGGTGCCGTCGCAACGACGACGGGCGGCGGAACATACGTCGGAGTCGTTGCGACGACTACAGGTGCAGGGGCCACTGCGACAGTCGTCACGCTCGAACCTGTCGTGACCACGCCGCCCGTCGTCACCACACCGCTCGACGTCACCGTATTGCCGTGCGTACCGGTGACCGAGCTCGATGTCGTGACCACACCCGGCGCGACACGTGTCGCGGTGCCGTCATGCGAGACCGTCCCGCCGTTCGAACCCGTCGCCGTACCGGAGCGTGAGCAGGTGTTGCCGGCGCAGTTTGTCGAAGCCGAATGCGCGACGGAGTTGCCGTTCGAACCATTGACCGTGCCCGACGAGGTGTACTGCCCCGGCGCCGTGCGCGTCACGCTGCCCGAGGTCGTGGCCGAATTGCCGTTCGAACCCGTCATGGAGCCCGTGTGCGAGCACGTGCCGCTTGCGCAGCTCGTGTCGCCCGAGTGATCGACGGTGCGGCCATTGGGGCCGGTTGCCGTGCCCGAGTTCGAGAACTGACCCGGCGACGTGCGCGTGACGGTGCCCGTGTTCGACGCAACGCGTCCGTCGGGGCCGACATAGCCGCCCGCGTGCGAGCAGCTGCCACCGCCGCAGCTACCGACGTGACCACTGTTGAATTCACCGCGCGACGTGTAGGCGGAACCGCCTCGAGCCCAACCCGCCGAAGCAGGCATGCTCACCAGGGCCAGCGCTGCCGTCGTGGCGGCAATGGCCATGGCGTGGGCAATCGTGCGGGCGGTGCGCGTCGTGCTCGCAGGAGCTACGCAGTTCGTTGCGGCCGAAGCAGAATCAGCGTCGGCGGAGAGGGAGAAAAACGAGCGGATGTTCACGGGCGTGTCCTTCATCAGAGATCGGGGCCGCGTGACAAACTGCTGAGGGGGCGCGGCGACGAAGCGAACTATAGAAGGACGGCCCTCGGAAGGCTGTTAGAAACTTATGTCGCGGGATGTCGTAGATTACGTCCTACGCATCGACACCCATTCGAACGCCCATCTTACCGACTCATCGTATGAATACGACCTCCGAAGCCACTTCCCGCCCTCCGCTTCGTACCCTGACGCCGCTCGAGGCACGCGTGCTCGGCGTGCTCCTGGAAAAGGAGCGCACGGTACCCGACACGTATCCGCTGTCGCTTAACGCGCTCACTTCGGGGTGCAATCAGAAGACTGCCCGCGTGCCGGTCATGAATGTCTCGGAGGCAGAGGTCCAGGAAACCCTCGATAACCTGAAGTTCCTGAGCCTCGTATTCGATGCGAGCAGCAGTCGTGTGCCGCGATACGAGCACAACATGGTTCGCGCGCTAGCGATCCCGAGCCAGGCCGCCGCGCTGTTGACCACCCTGATTCTGCGCGGACCACAAACCGCTGCGGAACTGCGTTTGAATTCGGCGCGCCTGCACGGCTTTGCCGACGTGTCGTCGGTCGAGGCATTTCTCGACGAACTCGCATCGAGCACCCCTGCGCGAGTCGTGAAGCTCGCACGCGCGCCGGGCGAACGTGAAAGCCGCTGGGCGCATTTACTGTGCGGAGAAGTCTCCGCCGTTGACGTTGCCCGGAGCTCGAGCGCTGGCAGCGAAGCCACTGACACCGGCTCGTTGACGGCCGACATCGAATCGCTGAAGGCAGAACAACAACGCCTCAACGACGACGTCGCCCGCCTCAAGGCCATCGTCGAACACCTTGCCGCACAGCTCGGGGTGTCGATCGATGATTTCGGCAATCCGGTCTAGCGATCCGAAAGCGGCTTCGATGCGCGTTTGCGTTAGAGTCATGCCCTGAAGAGGACATCTTTCCTCAATTCCGGAGACCTTCGATGAAAACCAGCGCGCGTAACTTTCTGACCGGCAAGATCACTGCGATCAAGCCGGGTGCGGTCAACGATGAAGTGACCCTGCAAGTCGGCAGCACCGAGATCGTCGCAGTCGTCACGTCGGAAAGCACCAAGGTGCTGGGCCTCAGCAAGGGCACGACGGCCTATGCGTTGATCAAGGCCTCCTCGGTCATCCTGATGACGGATACCGACCCCGACAAGGTGTCGGCGCGCAATGTATTGACCGGCACGGTCAAGGCGGTCACGGCAGGCGCCGTGAACTCGGAAGTCGTGCTGACCGCGGCCGGCATTGACATCACGTCGATCATCACCAACGACAGCGCGACGCGCCTGGGTCTCGCACCCGGCAAGGCCGCCAGTGCCGTGATCAAGGCTTCGAACGTGATTCTTGCGGTCGATTGACCCCTGCTGCACGCCCTCATTCAGCGCTCATTCTTGAAGATCAATCTGTGTGCACGCGATACGGCGCGCACCGGTCGCCAAGTCGATCCGATCAAGAATGCGCTGAACCGGAGTGGCACAGATGGACACGCAATCACCGACACTAAGTAACACGACGAACGTCCCGACCCGAGATAACGTCAGCAATGATCCCCTTGCGCCGGAGAACCTCAAGGATCCGCTGAGCTACGAGGACTTGCTCCCGTACTTGCTGCTTCCGATTGCCGGGTGCTGGTAGTCCCGGAGCGCCGGACATAGCGCGCCAGCAAAGCGGCGCGGTCTCGTGGTGCGCGCCGGCATCGAGGGCGATGCCGGCAATGACCTCACTTCAACGGCCCGCTGAACCCGCTCGTCAGGTTGCGCCGCTCGCGCGGAAACGTGACGCGCGCAATCAGGCCCGTGCTGCCATCCGTGCGGTTTTCGAGGATGGCTCGACCCTGATAGCGCGTCATCGTGGCGCGTACGATCGCCAGGCCCAGACCCGTGCCTTCGGTTTTTGAAGGCTCTGCGCGAACGAAGCGCTCGAATACGCACTCGAGCATGTCGGGTGCGATGCCTGGGCCTTCATCGACGACCTCGATACACACACTTTCTCGCCGCCTGACGACCCGCACGTCGATCACACTGTGATCGGGGCTGTAACGTATCGCGTTCTCGACGAGATTCTTGACGACGACGGTGACATCCGTGCTCAACGCACGCACCTTCACGTCGTCGTCCATTCGCGCCACGCCGAGATCGATGTTTCGCTGCATGGCGACGGGAAGCGAGTCGGCGATCACCTGCGCGACGATCTGCTTGACGTCGATATCGACAAACGTGGTTTCCTGTACGCGTGCGTCGGCACGCGCGAGACTCAACAGCTGCTTCACCAGGTTGCCGCCACGCATGATGCCCTGGCGCAACTCCTCAAACCGTTCCTGATTCTCGGGATAGATCGTGTGACGCAGATTGTCGGCCTGGATCTGCAGCGCCGTGATCGGCGAACGCAATTCGTGCGCCGCGTCGGAAATGAATTTCTTCTCCGACTCGATCATCAGCGCGAGCCGATCGATCAGCTTGTTCGTCGACTCGACAAAGGGCAACAGATCGAGAGCCACGCCCTTGTCGTCGATCGGCGCAAGCCGGCTCAGGTTGATCGCCTGCACCTCCTCGGCGAGCGTACCGACTTGCTTCATGGTGCGACGGACAACGAGAATCACAGCACCCCAGAGCATCGGCATCAACAGGACCGTCGGCCATAGCGTCGACAGCGCGTTTTCGCGCGCGACCGTCTCCCGGATCCGTTCGCGCTGGCCGACCTCGACCCGGTGATGCGGCGTTTGCACAACAAATATCCGCCAGCGTTCGCCGGCAACGAACTGATCGGAAAACCCAAGTGGAATGGCACGCGGAAAATGGATCTCCGAATTCGTGACTTGTGACGGATACGGTTCATCGCCGCTCCAGACCTGGATCTCGAGGTCCTGCGGGCGCTGGAACGCCGGTTCCGACGACGGCAGGATCAGGTTGGCCATGCCCGCCGACATACGGATGGCCACGTCGCGCAGGCGCGTATCGAGAATCGCATTGGTCGAACTGCGTGCAAGCGCATAGGAGCCGAGCGCATGCATCAGCGATGCGATGACCACCACCGCGCTGAGCGCGAGAATCAGCTGAGTACTCAGTGAGCGTGGCTTCGGCATGTCGGGTCGATGTTTTCGTGTGTACGGCCAATGCTTACGTTTGCATGAGCCGGTAACACAGGGAACGCGGTCGTTTATCATTCTAGCGTTTAGCATGCGAAGTGAACTCAGCCCGCGCGCTGCGAGCCACGATGCGATCCGCGCTCCCCGAATCGTTTGCGCGCGAATCAACCTGGCATGGGCAGTGGCTGTTCCGCAGCGCTTTGTTTCGACGAGGGATCATGCGAGTCCTATTGGTGGAAGATGACCTGCAAATCGGGCAAAGCCTGCTGCGTGCGTTGCAGGATGCCGACTACAGCGTCGACTGGGTGCGTGACGGCATCGCAGGAAGCGCCGCGCTCTCGGCTGCCGACTACACAGTCGTACTGCTCGATCTCGGTTTGCCCGGCATGGGCGGCATTGAGCTGCTGAAGCGCGCACGTGATCGCGGCAACGCAGTGCCAGTCGTGATTCTCACCGCACGCGACGACCTCGACACACGCGTCCAGGGGCTCGATGTGGGCGCCGACGACTACGTGCTCAAGCCGTTTCTCGTTCCCGAACTGCTGGCCCGGATCCGTGCCGTGCTTCGCCGCAAGGCGGGATATGCGGTGTCGCGCCTCGGCGACGAAAACCTGTGCCTCGATCTCGACAAGCGCACGCTGACGTGCAACGGCAATACGGGTGCGTTGTCCGCGCGCGAATTTGCACTGATGCTCGCGCTGCTCGAACGGCCGGGAACGATCCTCTCGCGCGACCAGCTCGAAGACAAGCTCTGTGGCTGGGGCAAGGAAGTCGAGAGTAACGCCGTCGACGTGCTGATTCACTCGGTACGCAAGAAATTCGGCAACTCGGTGATCCGCAACGTGCGCGGACTGGGATGGACCATCATGCTCGGCAATCAGGCAGCGGGCTGATCCGCGCTGAAACGACCGAGCCGACGCAAGCGCACGGCTTGCGTCGGGGATGGGTCGCATGGTGACAGGTGCTTCGAGATTCGGGGTATGGCCATGACGGCTATGGCTATGGCGATCGCCAACGCCGGGCCTGCGTGAGCCCTGCGCCACTAGCGAGTGGCCGACTCGGCCGCCATGTTCATTTCAATGCGAGCCTGCTGCATCAGATCGATGGCGCGCGCTGCGTGACCTTGCATATCGTAGTGGTTGATCTCCTGCGCGACGCGCATGCGATCGATCGCTCGCGCAGCAAACGAATCGGCCGCTTCGATATTGCCGTGGCGATACATGAAATAGCCGTCGTCGGCGACAGCGCATCCCGAGACAAGCGCGCCGGCGAGCGTGACCCCTGCGAGCGACAACATCAGACGTTGCTTCATGGTGTTCTCCTTAAGTGAAATCGTGTTGCCTGCAAACGTTGGGATGCGGATGGCTCAGCGGATCGATTCGTCCATCGACTCGCCGCGCGGCACATGCGTGTAGGCATGCGTGTGCGCGTAGCGGTCATCGAGCGGAACGTGCATCGTGCCGAACAGAACCGTCAGACGGCTAAATAACGAGCGAATCGGATTCATGGTGAGCTCCTACAGGTAATTGCATCGCGACGATCCAGTCCGCGCCTCCGCGTAACCGTGCCTCGATGCCGTCGGGGTCATCACCCATGCGATGACTGCCCTTCCATGCTTTGCATCGTACGCAGCCACTCTGAGCAAAGAATTAGCTAAGCGGGCTTACGGAATGGCGCGGGAAAGCGGAACCCTGCGCCTCAAGGACGGACGCGACAGGCGTCCATCATCCTTGCCCCCGATCGCGGGGCAGGGAGCCCGCATACGGCCCGTACGCATGCTCTTGCGCACACGACGCCCCCTCGCATTCGAGTACGCGCATCCGGCGATCGAGGTCCGCGAGATCCGTCGCCGAGGCAAGATACGTATCGCGTTGATCGTTCGACGCGCGCTCAAAGACTTTGCCGAGTTTTTCGAAAAGATGGTCCAGCATGACGTGCTCCTTCGATGCATTGCATGACGCCGGCAGCACGACTAGCGCTCGCACTACCCGCAGGCATCGACGAGCCGTTGCACATGTTCATCTTCGCTTTGAGAGCGAACCCGGCTCGTCGATGAAACGCATCGTAGAGACGCAGAATGAGCGCTAAATGAGGGAAGATCGATCGTGGGGACGCGCACGACGGAGCGTGGCGACGAGGAAAATGGCGAATCAGGTTGAGCACATGCCGACTGCGTCTGAGACCTCAAACGCGACGTTCAATAAAGTAAGCGCAGAATTATTTCAAACCGTCATGACGCGTCATATGTTCCTGATGCAGATACTTTTCGATCACACTGGCGAGCGTATCGAAGTTTGGCTCGATCGCATCGTCGGGCACACATGCATATCCCAACAGCAGCCCTCTCGGCGCGCGCGAAGGATCGCTGAAATACGTCGACAGCGACCGTGTCGCAATGCCCGCCGCCATCGCATCGCGCACGACCTGGCGGTCGTCTGTTTGCTCGGGAAGACTTGCCACGAGATGCAGACCGGCCTGATCACCGAGCACGGGCAACGGATCACCGAAGCGCTTCGCAATGGCATCCATCATCAATTGCCGCCGCGCGCCGTAAGCGTTGCGCATGCGCCGGATATGCGAGGTGAAGTGCCCTTCGGCGATAAAGTCGGCGAGCACGGCCTGCTGGACAAGATTGCCTTCGCGGTAGAGCTCGGCCAGCCCGATCTGAAAGTGATCGACAAGGGCTTCGGGCACGACGAGATAGCCGACACGCAAGCCCGGATACAGGATCTTGCCCAGACTCCCGACGTAGATGACCTGACCTGCCGTATCGAGTCCCTGCAATGAAGCAAGCGGTCGATTGCCGTAGCGAAACTCGCTGTCGTAGTCGTCTTCGATGATCCAGCACTGCGTCCGACGCGCATATTCGAGCAGCATGCGGCGCCGCGCGAGGCTCATGACGATGCCGAGCGGATATTGATGCGACGGTGTCACGAGCATCAGCTTCGGCGGATCGGCGAGGTCGGCCGCGCTCGGGTTCAACCCTTCCGCGTCGACGGGGATCGATCGCAGATGCAGCCCCGACGATTGCAGCACCGTGCGCACACCCCAGTAACACGGATCCTCGGTCCAGCAGACATCGCCGGCATCCGATAGCAAACGCACGGCCAGATCGACGGACTGGTGGATGCCCGTCGTCACAATGACCTGCTCGGGCGCGCAACGTACCGAACGGGCCGTACGCAAGTAGTCCGCCAGCGCCTGTCGCAGCGGCAAATATCCGCCGCCCGTCGAATACGTCATCAGCTCGGGATGGGGCCGGCGCCAATACTTGTTGTGAAGCCGACTCCATACGCGTGTCGGGAATGCCGTCACATCGGGCACGCCTGGCACGAATGCGCCCCACTGCCGGTTCGATGCGCCCGCCCCTGCCACAAGCCGCTGCCCACGCGCCGACAGCGCGCCACTGCGCGACTCGGCATCGGGCAACGCCGCCCACTCGGCGTGAACGTCGATCTCCTCGGGTGCGTTGTCCGTCACGTAGGTGCCACTGCCGCGCGTGGTCTGCACATACCCTTCGAGCGACAACTGTTCGTACACGTTGGTCACCGTATTGCGCGCAATCGCCAGCTCGTCGGCGAGCAAACGGGACGACGGCAGCTTGGCGCCGGCCGCCAGCATATGCGACAGGATGGCCTGCTGGAGCAGCTGGTGCAGCTGCCGGTACAGCGGCACATCGCCCTCCCGCACCAGGCGCTGGGCAAGCCAGTCGGACAACACGCTCGACGTCAAAAGTGGCTCCTAAAGATTTCCTGAACTGGATCTGATGACCAGAGCCAATCGTGATTATATTTTTGGTCACCGGTACCGTCCATCACGGCACCCGGGCGCGGCTGCGCGCCCGAACACCGAACACCATCGAGACCCGCTCAGGAGACGCCATGTCAAACGCCGAACTTCAAGCCCGCAAGAATGCCGCGACCCCGCGTGGGGTTGGCGTAATGTGCGACTTCTACGCCGACCGTGCCGAAAACGCCGAACTGTGGGACGTCGAGGGCCGGCGCTTTATCGACTTCGCGGCGGGTATTGCGGTCCTCAACACGGGTCACCGCCACCCGAAGATCCTGGATGCCGTGCGCGCGCAGCTGGATCGCTTTACGCACACCGCCTATCAGATCGTGCCGTACGAGTCGTACGTGTCGCTCGCCGAGAAGATCAACCGCCTGTCGCCGGGCACCCATGCGAAAAAGACCGCCTTCTTCACGACCGGCGCGGAAGCCGTCGAAAACGCGATCAAGATCGCGCGCGCGGCCACCGGCCGGCCGGGCGTCATCGCATTCGGCGGCGGTTTCCACGGGCGCACGATGATGGGCATGGCGCTCACCGGCAAGGTCGCACCCTACAAGCTGGGTTTCGGTCCGTTCCCGGGTGAAGTGTTCCATGCACCGTTCCCGAACCCGCTGCATGGCGTGAGCACGGCGGACTCGATCAAGGCCGTCCAGGGTCTCTTCAAGGCGGATATCGATCCGAAGCGCGTGGCCGCGATCATCTTCGAACCGGTTCAGGGCGAAGGCGGCTTCTATCAGGCGCCGGCCGACTTCGTTCGTGCGATCCGCGCGATCTGCGACGAGCACGGCATTCTCATGATCGCCGACGAAATCCAGACCGGCTTTGCGCGCACCGGCAAGCTGTTTGCGATGCAGCACTACGACGTGGTGCCCGACCTGATGACAATCGCCAAGAGCCTGGCCGGCGGCCTGCCGCTGTCCGGTGTGGTCGGCCGCGCGGACATCATGGACGCGGCACAGCCCGGCGGTCTCGGCGGCACGTACGCAGGGAATCCGCTCGCCACGGCGGCTGCGCATGCGGTCCTCGAGATCATCGAGGAAGAGCAACTGTCGCAACGCGCGGAAGTGCTCGGCCAGAAACTCAAGGCACGCCTCGAGACGCTCAAGGCTGCTGTGCCACAGATCGCCGATGTCCGCGGTCCCGGCAGCATGGTCGCGGCGGAATTCAACGACCCGGCAACCGGCGCGCCTTCGCCCGAGTTCACGAAACAGGTCCAGACGCGTGCGCTGGAACGCGGTCTGCTACTCCTGAGCTGCGGCGTCTACGGCAATGTCATTCGGTTCCTGTTCCCTCTCACCATTCCGATGAACGTTTTTGACGAGGCGCTCGATATTCTCGAAGAAGCGTTGACGGCGAAAGCGACGGCAACGGTGTAAATTCGCGACGCGACGCCGTGACATGACGCGATGTGACGTGACCTGTGCGCGCCAACGCAATGCGCGCAACTCACGACATCGCGGCTTCACGGCTTCAAACACAGACCTCTCCTGGAAGGCAATCGACATCATGGATAGAGCCGCCCCTACTCTTGCGCTCAAGGATCCGGGCCTGCTTCGATCGCAGGCTTACGTCAACGGTCAATGGATCGACTCGAACGATGGCAAGGTCATCGAAGTCGTGAATCCGGCCAATGGCCAGCTCGTCGGCACGGTACCGCTGATGGGCGCCGCTGAAACGCGTGCCGCGGTCGACGCCGCGCGCGATGCATGGCCCGCATGGCGCGCCAAAACCGCAAAGGAACGCGCGGCCGTCCTGCGCCGCTGGTTCGAGGCGATGACCGAGCATGCCGACGATCTCGCGCTGATCATGACCAGCGAACAAGGCAAGCCGCTTGCCGAAGCCAAAGGTGAAATCGGCTACGCCGCCTCGTTTATCGAATGGTTCGCCGAGGAAGGCAAGCGCACGTATGGCGACACCATCCCGAGCCCGGCCAACGACCGGCGGATCGTGGTCGTCAAGGAGCCGATCGGCGTCTGTGCAGCGATCACGCCGTGGAATTTTCCTGCGGCGATGATCACGCGCAAGGTCGGACCGGCACTCGCAGCAGGTTGCACGATCGTCGTGAAGCCCGCTGAGTCGACTCCGCTGACCGCGCTCGCTCTCGCCGTGCTCGCCGAACGCGTCGGGCTGCCCGCCGGCGTATTGAACCTCGTGACGGGCGACCCGCGTGCGATCGGCGGCGAACTCACATCGAACCCCGATGTGCGCAAGCTCTCGTTCACGGGTTCAACGCAGACCGGCCGCCTGCTGATGGAACAATGCGCGCCGACGATCAAGAAGCTCTCGCTCGAACTCGGCGGCAACGCGCCGTTCATCGTGTTCGACGATGCCGATCTCGATGCGGCAGTCGAAGGCGCGATCGCATCGAAATTCCGCAATGTCGGTCAAACGTGTGTCTGCGCGAACCGGATCTATGTCCATGACAAGGTCTATGACGCGTTCGCCGAGAAACTGGCGCGCGCAGTCGCTGCGCTCAAGGTCGGCGTGGGCACCGAGCCCGGCGTGCTGCAAGGTCCCATGATCAACGAGGCTGCCGTACGCAAGGTCGAATCGCATATCGAAGATGCGGTGTCGAAGGGCGCACGCGTGATCACCGGTGGCCACCGTCACGCACTCGGTCACACGTTTTTCGAGCCGACCGTGCTCGTCGACGTCACGCAATCGATGCGTGTCGCAAAGGAAGAAACGTTCGGGCCGATGGCGCCGCTCGTGCGCTTCCACTCGGATGCCGAAGTCATTGCGATGGCCAACGACACCGAGTTCGGCCTGGCGTCGTATTTCTACAGCCGCGATATCGGCCGCATCTGGCGCGTCGCAGAAGCACTCGAATACGGTATGGTCGGCATCAACACGGGCCTGATTTCGAATGAAGTCGCACCGTTCGGCGGCGTCAAGCAGTCCGGCTTTGGCCGCGAGGGATCGCACTACGGCATCGATGAATATCTTGCCGTGAAGTATCTGTGCATGGGCGGGCTCGATCGCTAGTCAAATGCATCACATTCAGTCCGGCAACGGAGGTTGAGTCGGTGACCCGGCAAAAAAGGAGCGACATCTGTCGCTCCTTTTTTTTATCGGTTGTGCAGGGAATCAGCCAAACGTGAACGAATACGCTTCGACACCCGGATCGAGGAATTCGATCGCGAACGTGTGATCGCGCACGTCACCAGGCTGGCGCACGAGTTGATACAGGCGATGTTCGGTCACGACGCCCGTAACGTCAGGCGCGACGTCCACGCCGTGTGCATCGCCAGGCGCCTGGCCATCGATCGTCACGCGGAACCGCACGGGTTGATTGCCCGATGACGACCCGAGCACCAGGTGCAGATCCCGTGCGTGGAAACGATAGACGATGCGTCCCGACGCTTTCTCGAGCGTCGCACGATCCTTCGACACCTGCCATACGCCGCCCAGACCCCAGTGATTGAGAGCGAGATGGTCGGGCGCGGCGTACGTGCCCGGGATGTCGTACTGCTCACCGCCGCCCGATGCAAAGTTCTCGGCCTGCGCATAACCCACATACGTTTCCGGCGAGCGCAAGTCGGCTTCGTCGGGTGCGGCTTCGACACCGGGCACCGGCGTATCGCCCAGGCCCACCGGAATCTTCGCGACATCGGGATGGCCGGATTGCGCGAGCAGTTGGCGAATCACTTGCTCCGACTGCGCGTAGTCACCCTCACCGAAACTGTGGTGGCGAATGCGGCCATCCGCATCGACAAAGTACAGCGCCGGCCAATATTCATTGCCCAGTCCGCGCCAGATCGAATAGTCGTTGTCGAGCGCGTTCGGATACGCGATGCCGAGATCCTTCAACGCCTGCTTGACGTTGTCGCCGCTGTGCTCGAACTGAAACTCGGGCGCATGCACACCGATCACGACCAGGCCGTCGTCCTTATACTTGCGTGCCCATGCGTTCACATACGGCAGCGCACGCAGACTGTTGATGCATGAGTACGTCCAGACATTGAGCACGACGACCTTGCCGCGCAGGCTTTGCGGCGTCAGCGGCGCCGAATTGAGCCACTGCGTCGCGCCGCTCAGCGGCGGCAGGATGCCTTCGACAGGCAGATCGGAGTGCGTCAGCTCAGTGGCTGGATTGGCGGCGGTTGCCGCACTGCCCTGCGCCACACCCGCGTTCGACGCGTGCACATGCGCATAGGCGGAAAACAAGCCCAGCGCGAGCGCCGTAGCCCACACCCAACCCCGCTTCATTTGCCTTTCCATGATGTTCACCTCGCTAAGCAGATGAACGCACTTTGCGCGCGCGAGGTATCCGGTGTTTGTGCAAGATCGGGCTGGGTGTATCGGTTTGTATCCGGCTTGTACGGCGCGCCGCGTGAGCACGGCACCCGCTTTTCCACGACTTTCGGGAATCTCGGCGAGGACAGCGGTGCGAGCGTCACGGACATACATACGGATACAAACGCATGCATTCGCGATGCATCGGGACACTCGCGATATACGTCGCGGCCGTCAAATGTCGTCATGCGACAGCCGTCGCCGACACTCACAGGAGTTGATCATGTCCCGTATTGACCAAGTGCTTTACACCGGCAAGACCCACACGACCGGAGGCCGCGAAGGCGCGGCTCGCAGCGACGACGGACGTCTGGACATCACGCTGTCGACGCCGGGCACCGCCGGCGGCGGCACGAACCCGGAGCAGCTGTTTGCCGCAGGCTGGTCGGCCTGCTTTATTGGTGCGATGGGCCTGGCAGCACGCAAGCTCGACGTGCGTCTGCCGGCAGACCTCGCAGTCGACACGGAAGTCGATCTGGGCAAATCCGAAGAAGGCTTTGCGCTGCGCGCACGCCTGAACGTGAGCCTGCCCGGCGTCGCCAGGGAAGTCGCACAGTCGATCGTCAATGCCGCGCACCAGACCTGCCCGTATTCGAAGGCAACGCGCGGCAATATCGACGTCGAGATCAACCTCGTCTAAGACGTCGATGCGCTTCCCGTAGCGGGGTTACGCATCGCGTTCCCGTCGTAACGACCACTGGGGCGGATACCCCGCCAGGCTCGCGGCGCAGGGCAGACTTTACCCTGCCCTGCACCGCGGGCCGCGCCAGTGCTGCCCGCCGCTTCTCAATCGATGATGCCGTGGGCCTTGACGTCCTGCGGCGTCAGTCGGGCAATCTCCCGTTCGCTTTGCGCGATCGCGGCACTCTCGCTGCGCGGATTGAACGACCGCGTCAGCAACACATAGATCAGCGACGACACCACGAGCCCGACTGCCCAGGCGACATCCACGCCGCCCAGAGACTGCGCCAGCGGACCCGTATAGACGCCCGGCAACACAAAGAACGGGATCGTCGCGACAAACCCCACGACATACGCGGTCAGACCGCGCGAGCCCCATGCCCCGTAGATGCCCGACGGCGTGAAGAGCTGCGTGATCGCATACGCGCCACGGCGCACAAAGAAGTAGTCGACGAGATTGACCGCCGTCCAGGGTACGAGCAGATACAGCATGATCGTCAACGCGGCGAACAGAATGTCGATCGCATTGCCGTGCAGCGACAGCGAGATCACTACCCAGAGCGCCGTCAGTGCAATCAGCGTGACGACACGCACGGTACGCGTCGGCTTGACCGGCTTGAACGAGTCGACCGCGGTGACCACCGTCAGCATCGCGCTATAAGCGTTGAGACCCATCGTCGCCGCCATGGCGCCCACCGAAGCCAGCGAGATCAACACGCCCAGACCGTGGAACACCGCATTGCCCGAGTCATGCAAAGCGACGAGCCCGTCCGATGCGCCGAGACGCGTCGCGAGCCACGCGCCGAGCGCGATCAGCCAGATTGCCGAAGCCGATGCGCCGACAAACACGGCGGCAATGATCGAACGCGGACGCGTATCGCGCGGCAGATAGCGCGAGTAGTCGGAGACGTATGGCGCATACGTGATGTTGTAGCTCGCGCTGGCGGCGAATTGCGCAGCGAAGGCCACGAGGCTGAATGTGCCGGCGTGAACGACCTTGCCACCTGCCGCACCGAAGAAAATCGCGCCTGTCAGGATCACATAGAGCGGCAAGCTGGCGATCAGCAGCCACTTGAACACGCGATGCAGCCAGTCGTGTCCATACACGGCAAGTGCAAGGGCGAGCACCGCAGTTGCGATGGTCACCACCGTAGGCGACCATCCGAAGATACCGTTGAGCCCGCTGGCCATCAGTACTGTATCGACGACGTTGAAGCCGATAAACGTGAAGGCTGTCGCGATCAACACGACGACCACGCCGCGATAGCCAAACTGTGCGCGCGACTGGATCATTTGCGGCAGACCGAGATGCGCGCCTTGCGAGGCATGGAAGGCCATGAACAGCGTGCCGAACAGGATACCCAGCACGCCCGCCAGGATCGTGTAGCCGAGCGACAGTCCCATGCTCGGACCGACGAAGCCGATCGCGATCGTAAAGAACTGGAAATTACCCAGGAACCAGAACGGTCCCTGATCGGCGACGCGCCCGTGGCGCTCACTGGCCGGCACATAGTCGATCGAACGCTTTTCGATGCCGCGCCGGCGCGCCGGTTCGGCGACCGGCGGTTCGGCAATCAGTGGGGCGTCCCACGTGTTGGCGTTGTCCGTATCCATCTTGTCTCTCTCCTGATTTGAGTGGCATTTGATCCGGCACTCAGGCCGGTCGAATGACGTGCTTGAGTTCCTGAAACGCACGAACGCCCCATGGGCCGAGTTCGCGGCCAAGACCGCTACGCTTGACACCGCCCCAGCCCGCTTGCGGAAACACAAGCTGAGGGGTGTTGATCCAGACCAGGCCGACTTCACACGCCGCGGCAACGCGTTCGCCGCGCGCGGCGTCTGCGGTGACCACGGTCGCGACCAGCCCGTAGTCGCTGTCGTTTGCGAGGTCGATTGCCTCGCTTTCCGAATCGAATGGATGAACGCTGACGACGGGACCGAAGATTTCCTCGCGCCAGAGCACGTTGTTCATGTCGACGCCGACGCACACGGTGGGTCGGAAGAAATAGCCTCCGCCGTCGGCAACGGCATCCGCGCCTGCCGTCGCGAGACCTTCACCGCACAGCGATCGCGCACCGTCATCGATTCCGCGCACCAGCAAGGCACGCACACGTTCGCGCTGGGTTTCGCTGATCAGCGGTCCGATCGTCGCGTCGTCATCCGGTGCACCGGCCGTCGCCGCGTTGGCACGTGCGACAAGCCGCTCGACGAACGCGTCGTGAATCGGCCTGGCGACGAGCACGCGCGACGTCGCGGAGCACATCTGGCCGGCATTGAAGAACGCACCGTTGAATGCGAGTTCGACCGCGTCGTCGAGCGGCGCATCGTCGAAGACGATCAACGCCGACTTGCCGCCAAGCTCGAGCGACACGCGTTGCATACGGTCGGCGGCCGAGCGCATCACCGCTTGTCCTGCGGCAGTGCTGCCCGTGAAAGAGACCTTGGCAACACGCCGATGCGATGCAAGTGCGGCGCCCGTGTCGCGACCGCCGACTACCAGATTGACGACGCCTGCAGGCACACCGGCCGCGGCAACGATGCGCATCAACTCGATTTCCGCGAGCGGCGTGAGCTCAGAGGGTTTGATCACGACCGCACATCCGGCCGCGAGCGCAGGCGCAAGCTTCCACGCGGTCGTCACCATGGGGAAATTCCACGGCACGATCAGCGCGCACACGCCGACGGGTTCATGACGGACTTGCCCGGTCAACGCCGGATCAGGGAGGCTCACCGTCTCGATGCCTTCGACCAGACCGTTCACACAGCATTGCGCGTAGTAACGGAATGTCGCGGCGGCATCGCCGACGTCGAGCTCGGCTTCAAAGCGGGGCTTGCCGTTGCACCGCATCTGCAACGCAATCAGTTCGTCCTTGCGTGCATCGATCGCGTCGGCGATAGCGGCAAGCCGGGCGCCGCGTTCATGCAGAGTCGTTGCTCGCCAGACGCGAAGCCCTTTCACAGCTGCTCCGACCGCCGCATCCACGTCGTCGGCTGTGGCTGTCGACACACGCGCGATCGGCAATGCCGTCGACGGGTCGATCACGGTCAGGGGCGCGCCTGCGCCATGACGCCATTCACCCTCGATAAAGAGCCCTGCGTGAGCGGTCTCGAGTGATGCGTTGATCATGACTGCGCTCCGGCCACGTCGACGACGACCGAACTCAGTGCGGCACCGACTGCGGCATGGGACGCACCCGACGCGGCATGGCCTGTAGAAAGACCCGAACCTTGTGTCTCAGCGGAGCCCAGCTCGGAGACCGACTCCGATGCGAGCTTCGGAATTTGCGCCGGCGTGGGCGACAGATGCTCGTGGACGGCAAGCCAACGATGCCCGGCTCGCGCAAACACGATCGTCTCGCGTTCATTGAGCGTGTCCGTGCCCGCCACCGTGCGCAGCTGCGTGCGCACCGAGTGCGTAAAGATCGCGGTGTCGCCGAAGAGCTGAACGTCGCGGTCGCGCGACTCGCAACCGAGCACGGCAAAGGCTTGATCGCGCTCCCACTCTCGCCACAGCGCCTCGTACTCGGCACGTGTGCGCAGCGGCGTGTCGACGTGATGAAACACGAAGCTCGCGTTCGGCGCGAACGCGGCGAAGTACGCATCGCGGTCGTGGCGTGCAAACGCTTCGATCAGCGCGTCGGCGGCGGCCAGCACTTCGCGTTCAGTGTTGTTCATGGGGATCTCCGTATTCGTGTTGTTCGGGTGTGAAGGCAAAACACTCAGGTCCGGTACGCCACACCCGGCAACACGCAGAGCATTTCAAACGCAAGGTTCGCGGCAAGCAGTGCCGTCGTACCGGCCGGATCGTACGGAGGCGACACCTCGACCAGATCCGCACCGACGATATCGAGGCCTCGGAGGCCGCGAATGATTTCGAGTCCTTGCGGCACCGTCAGGCCACCGATCTCGGGCGTGCCCGTGCCGGGCGCGAAGGCCGGATCGAGGCCGTCGATATCGAAGCTCAGGTAGACGGGTCCACCACCCACGCGCTCGCGCACTTCTTCCATCAAAGGCGCCAGCGACTTGTGCCAGCACTCTTCGGCCTGCACGACGCGAAAGCCCTGCTGACGGCACCAGTCGAAGTCGTCGGCGTGATAGCCCGTGCCGCGCAGGCCGATCTGGACGACGCGGTCGCAATCGAGCAGCCCCTCTTCGACCGCGCGGCGAAACGGCGTGCCGTGAGCGATTTTCTCGCCATACATCGTGTCGTTGACGTCGGCATGCGCATCGACGTGCACGACACCGACCTTGCCGTAGCGGTGATGCATCGCACGCAGGATCGGCAACGCGATCGTGTGATCGCCGCCGAGCGAAATCGGCCGGCAACCCGTCGCAATGATCTCGTCGTAGGCGAGTGCGATGTCCTCGATCGCCTTGACGATGTTGAACGGATTGACCGCGACATCGCCGATATCGGCGACCTGCAGCGAGTCGAACGGTGCCGCGCGTGTCGCCATGTTGTATGGACGCAGCAGCACCGACTCGGTACGGATCTGGCGCGGCCCCAGGCGCGCGCCATTGCGGTTCGACGTGCCGAGATCGAATGGCACGCCCACAAAGCAGGCATCGAGACCGACCGTGGTGTCGACGTGCGGCAGTCTCATCATCGTGGCGATCCCGCCGAAGCGGGGCATCGTATTGCCGGAAAGCGGCTGGAACAGCGGTTCGTTCATGATTGCTGGTTAACCCTATAACATCGATCGGACCGATCGTCCGAAGTCCAGTGATACCGATGCTAGGGCGTAAAAATCCTATATAAAATGCTGATTTCGCCATGTTTACATTGATTGCACTCAATGTATTGACGCCATGCTCGCCAATCTCACGGATTTCGACCTGCGCCTGATTCGCGTATTCCTCGCGGTGGCCGATGCACGCGGCGTGACCGCCGCACAGGCCACACTCAATGTGAGTCAGTCGACCATCAGCTCACAACTCGCCGCGCTGGAAACGCGTGTTGGTTTTCGGCTCTGCGAACGCGGCCGCGGCGGCTTTCGGTTGACCGCCAAGGGCGATCGCTTCGCGATGTCGGCGCGCAGGCTGATCGTCGCGACGCATGCGTTTTGCGCGGAGGCGAGCAATATGGACCGGCAGCTCGTCGGCGAACTCAATCTCGGGCTGATCGGTCACACGCCGTTCAGCCAGAACGCGCGGATCAGCGATGCGATCGCGCGGTTTCGCCAGCGTGATCAGGCTGTGCGATTCAATATCCAGATTCGTCCGCCGGGCGAGCTCGAGGAACATGTGCTCAACGGGTCGGTGGATATCGCGATCGGCTACTTCTGGCATCGCGTACCGAGCCTCGACTACACGGCGTTGTTCGTCGAACGGCAATATGCCTACTGCGGCGCGCGGCATCCATTGTTTGGCGCAGCGGGTGATATCGAACCTGACGAGGCTGCGCAATACGAGTGGGCATGGCGCAGCTATCCGCTGCCCGAGGCACGGCACTCGACGACGGAACGCAACGTCACCGCGATTGCCGACAATATGGAAGCGGTGGCACTGCTGATCTTGTCCGGCCACCATCTCGGCTACTTGCCCGTGCATTTCGCGAAGCCCTATGTCGAAAGCGGCTTGCTAAAACAAGTGAATCCGGGCTCGTTACGCTACGACGTGACCTTCCACATGGTGACCCGAAAGGCACCACGCGCAGGCGATATCCAACGCGCGTTCGTCGAAGACCTGCGTGCCGTGCATTTGAACGGGCCGGGAGACGACATCAGCAACAACGAAGCAAGTGGATCTTCACGACGACACGTCTCCGATCACGACGCTTGACCTGATTTTGAGACAAAGTTAGCATCCGGTCTTGAAAGACTACGTACGAGTGGGTGAGAAAAACGTAGAGCCGCCCGGGCAACTGGGTCCCACCTGGAGTGGGAATTTCGCCGACAGGCGAATAGAGAATCCCGCATGCAACGGCTGCCGCTCGGCAGCCGTTGGTCTTTCAAACTAGCCTCTTATCTTTCTTCCGGTGTACGCGGCTCGCAGAAGCGTTCCGAATCCGACCTTGCCTGCGTGTTTGATTGGTCGATGTGATGTACTACACGGTACGTAGGCCGACTGAATTTGAAGAATCAACCGACGTTTTCTGGTTTGATCCCGCCTCACATCAAAGAACACTGCGTACATCGAGCTGATCCCGAGGTGGTCGATGTTTTCAAGCGTGACGAAATTGCGTCGCGTCCGATCCGCGACAAAGATTCGTCGCTCCGCTAGCGTGCGGACGATACTCCGTAAGTACTGCTTCGAAACAAAGTAGCGATCAGGGTCGAGAACTCTACGTTCGCGCCCGTCGTCATAGATCTCACGCTCTGGTATCGCCTCGGGATCGCGTTCATCGCGTCGAAAACCATGGGTGAAGCAATGGCACGAAAAAAAGGCGACGATACTCACATCAAACCCTAGCTTGAGGTCAACCGAAAGCGTGAGTGGCTCCAAGTGCTCGAAGTCCCACAACTGGCCTTCGAAATGCAATTGCTGGAAGCGATGCCGGGCCGCAACTGAACTGCTGACGTCTTCAAGGCGTGTTAGTGACATACGATGCAGCCGGAAAAGGCGGGCTTGCATCCTATTGCGCGCGGCGCACCGCACTTTGCGTGAACCCAAAAAACAGTACATTCTGCCGCGTAGACCTCCAACCGCTGACGCCGTATCAGAATTTACGTACGCCGCATGTTCAACCGGCGTAGAAATGACAATCCCTGTCTCGCAAAAGACCACCAGGAACGACTTCGACGAGCACCGAGTTTGCAGAAACCCTGCTAGTTCGCAGATGAAGCCAGCCGATGTGCACCCGCAGCACAGCAGGACCATGAATTGCGAGAGTCCGGGTAGCAGTACTTTTACAACTACCAGGACTACCGCCATGAAGACGATCCAGCTTCTGAAGACCGCCGGCAGTATCGCGTGCGTTGCGTTTGCCTTGCACGTGAATGCCCAGACCAGTTCGGCGGCACCCTCCTCCGCATCGGAAACGGTGGGTCAACACATCGACGACGGCACGGTGACCACGAAGGTCAAGGCCGAGCTGCTCCAGGCCAAAGACGTGAAGTCGACGCATATCCACGTGAAGACACGCAAGGGCGTGGTCTGGCTCACGGGTACGGTCCCGTCGGCCGATGACAAGGCCGCTGCCGAGAAGGTCGTAGCGGGTGTGTCAGGTGTCGACTCGGTCAAGAACCGCCTGAAGGTCGTCGCAGAGTAATTCTTTCGTGCACTTCGGTGCACCGGAAGTTTTGACGAAGCCTGCATGCGCATCCGTGCGTGTGCAGGCTATTCGCGCATGCTGCGCATCCTGCATATCCCGGACATCGCGCGCATTCGTGCGCATGTGCGCGCCCGTTGGTGATCACAGCTGAGCCTGCGCAGGTCGTTCGTCGTCCTGTGCTTCCGCCTTCACGTCTCTATACTGAAGGTCATGAGCTGCACTGCAGCGACTCGCCGAAATGACGCACGAAAATGACACGCGGAAATGGCACGCTGCCCATTCGTGCCTGTCGCTTGCATTCGATTCGACGTTCTACATGGAGAACACCATGACGACATCTCGCCAGCCTTCCAAAGACACCTCCGCCGAGGCGGAAGACAAACTGCTCGACGAAGCCCTCGACGAAACGTTTCCGGCGAGCGACCCGGTTGCGGTAAAGCCCGATGAGAGCGAGGCCGATCATCTCAAGACGCAGCAGCCCCGCTCCGCGAGCGGATCAGGCGGTGGCCCCACGTCGCAACCGCGCCGATAAGCGCCATCGCTAACGCAAGCCCGGCCACGAGGTAGCCCGTCGACGCCCGATTCGTACAGAGGCCGACAAGCAGGCCCGCAAGTGGCTGGGTCGCGTTGTTGAGCAGGATCACGACGCCCGTCGTTTTCCCATAGTCTTTCGCAGGAATGACCTTCTGCCTCACGCTGCGGATATACACGCTGAACATCTTGTCGAAGCCGGTGATCAGCACGAATCCGACGGCGTAGCCCCATACATTGCCGCTGAGTCCCGCAAGCAGGCCGCCGGAAACGATCAGCACGAATGCGGTCAGACCGAACGTTCGCGCCCGCCACGTCGTGTGCGCGATCGACAACAGCACGGCGACGGTGGCAATCGCGCCGGCCGTTTGCAGCCACGCGTAATGCTGCGCCGATTGGTGATGCACGCCGGTGAACATGACGGCCGACGTGGCCAGCGTCACGCCGATCACGAGGTTCTCGCCCGACGCGAGCAACACCACCTTGCGAAGCTCGGGCAGGCGAATCACATGAAGCAATGCCGTACGAAACGGCGCGCTCCAATGTGCATGTGTGTGTGCGTTTTCGTGCGCGGCGTCACGTTGCGGCACCTCGAACACGAACCCCGTTGCACGACGCCAGAGTGCGAGTGACAGGTCCGCGCCGACGAACACGACGGCGGTCGCGACGACGACCCACTCCCATCGCATCACGACAAGCAACGCGGCCGCGACCATCGGGCCCTGCACGGTGCCGAGCTGATCCGCAAGTTGCGACAACGCGAGCACGCGCTCGAAGCGTATGAGCTTGAAGACCTGCGGCAACATGACTTCGCGCGCGACGACGCCCTGGCTCGTCAACACGCCACAGACCGCAGAGATCGCGATCAGCCAGCCGATGCCACCCCACATCGCATAGCCCGCGACGCCCGCAACGCACGTCACGCCGCGCAGCACCTGACTGATGCGCATCAGACGAAACGGCGAAAACCGGTCGCACATCACACCAAACAACGGAAAGCACGCGAATCGCGGCAGCGTTTCGATAAAAAACGCGAGGCCCGACATCGACACGCTATGCGTGGTCTGGAAAACAACGAGGGGAACGAGAAACAGCAGGATCTGGTCGGCGAGCCGCGCGAGGAACAGTGAAACGAAAAACGCGGATTGGGCGGCTCGCACGATCAGTTACCGCCTTCCTACGCAAATACCAATCGACCACCGACCAGCAGCAACGTCGCCGCGAGAATCTTGCGCAGCAAGCCCTCGGGCGCGCGCGACGACAAGTAGCTGCCGACTGCAATACCGGGAATCGATCCGATCAGCAGCGACACGAGCATCGCGCCGTCAACTGATCCGAGAATCCAGTGACCGACTCCGGCAACAAAGGTCAGCGGCACCGCGTGCGCAATATCCGACCCGACGATGCGAGCAACTGGCAGCTTCGGGTAGAGCAATAGCAACGCCGTGACGCCGATTGCGCCCGCGCCGACGGAGGTCAGCGAGACAAGCACGCCGAGGATCAGCCCGACCAGCACGGTAAGCCACATCGCGCTCGAATCGCTGAGCTCGCCCGCGTGCCGTGCCGCGAACTTCGTGAGTTGGGGACGGAAGATCAGCGAGACTGCGGTGATCAGCAGGGCCACACCCAGCACGGCCTGAATCACGCCGCCGCTGCCGCGCTGATGCACGCCATAGTGATGGAGCGCGATCAGCGTTGCGACGGTGGCAGGCAGGCTGCCCGCGGCAAGCCGGCCCGTGACCTTCCAGTCGACCGAGCCCTGAATACCGTGAGCAAAGGTGCCGGCTGTCTTGGTCACCGCCGCGTAAAGCAGATCGGTACCGACAGCGGTTGCCGGATGCACGCCGAACAGCAACACGAGCAGGGGTGTCATCAGCGAGCCGCCGCCCACGCCCGTCAGACCGACGAGCACGCCGACACAAAGCCCGGACACCGAATACAACCAATCTATGTGTGGAAAAACCATCTTGGCCTGGATGCGAATGACGGAACACGCATGCTGAGCGATGCGCGTGCGTTTATCGTACAGAAACCGCGCATGCGCGGCGCATACGACGATGCAGCCCGGCATTGTCGCAAATCTTCGGAAAAGGCGTATCGGAACGGCAGAATTGAGGCGAGGACGCTGATAAAAAAAATCCCGCTGCGAGATCAATCGCCGCGGGATTTCGTGTTTTTGGCTTGCGAGGTCAGCTTAGGACGCCAGCTCAGGACGTCAGCTTAGGACATCAGCCTGGGGGAGCGGGGCGATCAAGACTTCGAGGCGCTTCCCTCAACTCCCCGCCACGCCGTTCTGCTTGAACCACGCGAGCATGTGCTGCCAGCCGTCCTTGGCGTCCTTCTCGTTGTAGCTCGGCCGATAGTCGGCGTTGAAACCATGACCCGCATCCTGGTACACGATGATTTGCGACTTCGAATGCACTTTCGCCAGCGCGTCGCGCATCTGCGCGACATGCTCCTGCTTGATGTTCGGGTCTTGTCCGCCGTAAAGGCCGAGCACTGGCACCTTGAGTTCACCCGCGATATCGACCGGGAAACGCGGCGTGTTGTCGGTCGGCTGCCCGACGAGCGGGCCGTACCAGGCGGTCGCGGCCTTCAGGTGCGGATTGTGGGCTGCGTAAAGCCACGTGATGCGTCCGCCCCAGCAGAAGCCGGTAATGGCCATGTGGTTCGCATCGCCGCCGTGTTGCGTCGTCCATGCGGCGGTCGCATCGAGGTCGGACAGCACCTGCGCATCGGGGACCTTGCTGACGACCTTGTCGACCAGCTCCGGAATCGATGTGTATTGACGCGGATCGCCCTGACGGAAATAAAGCTCAGGCGCAACGGCGAAGTACCCGGCCTTTGCCAGGCGGCGGCACAAGTCCTGGATGTGTTCATGCACGCCAAAGATTTCCTGCACGACGAGCACCACCGGCAACGGCTTCGACGCACCCATCGGCTTCGCGTAGTACGCGGGCAGGGCCTGGGTCTTGTTGTCGGGCAGATCGATGCTCGTGGGGCCCGCTTCGAGCCCGGCGTCGCTCGTGTGGATCATGTCGGCCATCACGGGCTGCACGGCAAGCGCAAATCCCGAGGCCATCATCTTTGCGATAAACGAGCGGCGCGAGTCGACGCTACTCGTGCCCGCCGGCGTATCTGCGGCGGATACAGATGTCTGGAGGGAGTCGGACGCCGAATCGGCATCCATCGAGGTAGAACGATCATCAGTGGGCATCGGACACTCCTGAAGGGAATCGTGCCCGCGAGCATAGCGCAAGCGGCGCAACGTTTGATTACGCTCCATAACGAACGACGGGCGGGGTTATTCCAGTTGCTCAGTACGCTGACCGCAACACCCGCCACAAAAGCGCCCTATGCGCCTGCGTGCTTTTGCGCCGATCGCGATGTCGGCGTGCACATCGTCGATCTATGGCGTCGCCCGCCCAGACGCCACTGACGACGCTCCGTCGGCAACAGGATGCGTGCCGCTAACTACGCGGTGCAAGCCGGCGAACGATGTCGGAATGGCCCGGGTATTCGGCAAGCAGAGCATCGACATTCGCGAGTTCGAATTCGCTAAACTCGAACCCCGGCGCCACGGTGCAGCCGACGAACGCGTAGCTCGCCGGGTCGACGCGCTCGGCGGCGAACCACTGTCCCGCTTCGACCACGGCCTGAAAAACCGCATCGTCACGCTCGAGCGCGTTGCCCAGACGATGCGTGACCAGCGAGCCGTCGCGCGTCAGCACGTGCACATCGAGCGCGCCGCCTGCGTAGAAATGCCAGACCTCGTCGGAACGAATGCGATGCCATGCGGAATAGGCGTCGTCGCTGAGCAGGTAGTAGATCGCAGTGGATGCTGAACGCACATCGCCGGTCGCCGCGCGCGACACGCGGTCGCCGGCGCGATAGGTCTCACGGAAATAACCGCCTTCGGGATGCGGTATGAGTTCGAACTGCCCGACCAGGCGATCCCGCATCGTCTGCGGCGACGATGCCTGTGATTGCGCTCGTGACAGGGGCTGCGATGGCGGCTGTGACTGCGGCCCGGAAGCCGGTTGCGAGGATGGCTGTGCTGAGGTGGTGTCTGTCATCGATGTCGGATCCTGTCCCGGTCTGCTACCTTCGTCGCGCGCCGTTCCGATCCGATCAACGTGTCAACCTGGTCACCCCCCGGTCAACCCGCTAACTGCCTTCGATCCAGCGCTCTTCCGAAGCCTTGAGATGCATGCGGATGGCCGATTGTGCGGCAAGCGGATCGCGCTCTTCAAGCGCGCGGTATATCGCCTCGTGCTCCTCGAGTGCGACACCCCAGGTCTGAATCGTCTCCGAATGCCCGCTGAGCGCGGACGAAATCGGACTGTGCCGCTCGTCGAACAATTCGCCCACGAGCCGCGCAAGCACGGAGTTTCCACTCATCTCCGCGATACACAGATGGAAGGCGCGATCGTAATCGAGCGGCGACCGCCCTGCCTTCACCTGCGCGCGCATGGCATCGATCGTCTCGCGGAGCTGCGCGAGCTGCACAGGCGTCGCATGCGCGGCGGCGAGCACGATCACCGAGCCTTCGAGCGCGGCGCGCGCCTGCATGAGTTCTGTCGGACTTTCGCCCATCGCCGCGATCGCCCCTGACGGCCGCTCCGGCACCTTGCACACATACACACCCGATCCCTTGCGGATCTCCACCGCCCCCGCGATCTCGAGCGCGATCAGCGCCTCGCGCAACGACGGCCGCGATACGCCGAGCTGCTGAGCCAGATCACGCTCCGGCGGCAGACGCCCACCCGCCGGAAAGCCACCGGTCTGGATCAGCGAACGGATCTGATCGGCGATGTGCTGGTACAGGCGCTTGGTTTCGACCTGCCTCAGTTGTGTGCTTGCCAAAGGCCTCTCCTCGAATGTGCCTGAGTGTGTACGGGTCGCGCGACGGTCAGGCCAGCGATCTGGTCAGATCACTTTACCCGATTTGGTCGGACCACTTTGTTATCTTTTAGCGGCCTCAGATTATAGACGAGGCGATTTATATTTAAACAAAACCCCGCTTTCATCCTTGTAAACCAAGGGAATACCCGATATTGGCTGTTCATATTCACCCACAACCCACAATCGAATTGCTGATACTGGTCAAATCAATTGGAAAGGTGGCTTGACCAATTTGAAGCTCGCTCCTATGATCGATTCCGTCGGTGCCCTGGCATGCCACGCAACCCGCGTCGCGGGATGTGCCGCAGCAGGAACACCGTGAAGTCCGCATAGAACGGAACGCCGTGTCCGCCGATCAACGATCGGCGGCATCACAGAAGGAGACAGTCTTGCTGGATTCCCCACGCCAGCCCGCGACAGATTCGTCCGAGCTGCTGCGATTGAGCCGTGTGACCAAACGCTTTCCCGGCGTGCTCGCACTCGACGGCGTGAGCTTCGACCTCAGGCGCGGCGAAGTCCATGCCGTCTGCGGCGAAAACGGCGCGGGCAAGTCGACGCTCATGAAAGTCATCAGCGGGCAATACCACCCCGACGAAGGTCAGATCGTCTACAAGGGCCAGGTCCGCGAATTCGCCTCATCCCTCGAAGCGCAAGCCCAGGGGATCGCGATCATTCACCAGGAACTCAACCTGGTGCCGCATCTCTCGGTCGCCGAAAACATCTATCTCGCACGCGAGCCGCGACGCGGGCTGTTCGTCGACCGAGCAAAACTGCGCGCCGACGCACAGCGCTGCCTCGACCGGCTTGGCGTCGATATCCGCCCGGGCACGCTCGTGCGCACCTTGTCGGTCGCACAGCAGCAAATGGTCGAGATCGCGAAGGCACTGTCGCTCGACGCCGAAGTGCTGATCATGGATGAGCCGACCTCGTCGCTTACGGAGTCGGAGACGACGCAGCTCTTCAAGATCATTCACGAACTCAAGCGCGCGGGCGTCGGCATCGTCTATATCTCGCACCGTCTCGACGAAATGGCCGAGATCGTCGATCGCGTGACGGTGATGCGCGATGGCCGCTACATCTCGACCGATGTGTTCCGCGAAACCACCGTCGATGCGGTTGTCGCGCGCATGGTCGGCCGCTCGCTCGAAGACAAGTTTCCGCCCCGCGCATCCACGCCGACTCAAGACGTGCTGCTCAAAGTCGAGAACCTGGCCCGCACCAATGTGTTCGGTCCGGTCAGCTTCGAGCTGCGGCGCGGCGAGATTCTCGGCTTTGCCGGCCTGATGGGCGCGGGCCGCACAGAAGTGGCACGTGCGATCTTCGGCGCCGATCCGCTCGATGACGGCACGGTGACGCTGGGCACCGAACGCCTGTCGATCCGCTCGCCGATCGATGCGATCCGTCACGGCATCGCGTATCTGTCCGAAGACCGCAAGGCGAATGGCCTGTCGGTGAATATGCCGGTCGCAAGCAATGTCACGCTGGCGAATATGGCCGCCGTGTCGAACCGCTTCGGCTTTATTCGTTTCAACGAAGAAGTCACGGTCGCGCAGCGCTATATCGATCGCCTTGGCATTCGCACGCCGAGCACGAAGCAGATCGCACGCAATCTCTCGGGCGGCAATCAGCAGAAGGTCGTCATCAGCAAGTGGCTGTTTCGCGATTCGCGCGTGCTGTTCTTCGACGAGCCCACTCGCGGCATCGACGTCGGCGCGAAATACGCGATCTACGAACTGCTCGATGAACTCGCTTCGCAAGGCATCGGCGTGGTCATGATCAGCTCGGAACTTCCCGAGATTCTCGGCATGACCGATCGCGTCGCCGTATTCCACGAAGGCGAACTCGCCACCATCCTCGATACACGCAAGACGACCCAGGAAGAAATCATGCATTACGCCTCGGGCCGCATAGGAGCCTCGCAATGAATACCGTCGCCCGCGCCCTGCCTTCCGCGGCCAATGAACGCCGCAAGGACCTGATTCAGAAGTTCGCCGCGTTCGGCAGTCTCATCATCCTGACGATCGTCTTTTCGCTGACGAGTGACGCGTTCGCAACCGTTGGCAACGGCATGACCGTTGCATTGCAGGTCACGTCGATCGCCTATCTCGGCGTCGCCGCCACCTGCGTGATCATCACGGGCGGCATCGACTTGTCGGTCGGCTCCGTGCTCGCGCTTGCCGGTGTCTGCGCGGCCCTGGCCGTCAAGGCGGGCATGCCTGTCGCGGTCGGCATGCTGCTCGGTGTGCTGGTTGGCGCGCTCTGCGGCTTCGTCAACGGCCTGTGCGTGACGCGCATGCGCCTGCCCCCTTTTATCGCGACGCTCGGCATGATGCTCGTCGCGCGCGGTCTTGCGCTGCAGATCACGGGTGCACGCCCCGTCTCCGGCCTTGGCGATGCGTTCGGCGTGCTCGGCAACGGCTCGCTGTTCCGCATCGAGAAGATCGGCGCCGACGGCTTTCCCGACGTGACGTTTCCGGGCATCCCGTACCCCGTCGTGCTGATGGTCATCATTGCGATCGCCGTATCGATCATGCTGAGCCGCACGACGCTGGGCCGTCACATCTACGCAGTCGGTTCGAATGCAGAGGCGGCCCGCCTGTCCGGCGTCAACGTCACACGCGTGACGATGTTCACGTACGTGCTGTCGGGCGCGCTCGCCGGCGTCACGGGCTGCGTGCTGATGTCGCGCCTGCTGACCGCACAACCGAATGAAGGCGTCATGTATGAGCTCGATGCCATTGCGAGTGCCGTCATCGGCGGCACGTCGCTGATGGGCGGCGTGGGTTCGATCTCGGGCACGGCCATCGGCGCGTTCGTGATCGGGATCCTGCGCAACGGTCTCAACATGAACGGCGTCTCCGCCTTCATTCAGCAAATCATCATCGGGCTGGTCATTCTGGGCACTGTCTGGATCGATCAGATGCGTAATCGCCGGTGAAAACCATCGGTTTGGCGACATGCGTATCGAACTCACCTACCGATGTATCGCGTGAATTCGACAACGCGAACGTTGCGCCAGCGCGTGTTCCTGCACCCAGGAGTGCGCGCCGGTGACACGTGTTTGTCCAAACCGAGAAGTCCATGCAAGACCACATCCACCCGGAGGAGTAGAGACAATGCGTAAATTCAATCTGACTGTTCTCGCTGCATCGCTCGCGCTGGCTGCAGGCGCCGCACACGCAGCAGGCGGCGAAATCGCCGTGATCGTCAAGACCTCGAGCTCGAACTACTGGCAAAACGTCCAGAAGGGCGCGACCGCCGAAATCGGCGAACTCAAGGGCTACACGATGACGTTCCAGGGACCGGCCACGGAATCGGCAATCGCCGACGAAGTGAACATGGTCGAAAACGCGGTCAATCGCCACGTCGCCGGCATCGTGCTCGCGCCGTCGGACCCCGACGCGCTCGTGCCGGCCGTCAAGAAGGCCTGGGAAGCGCATATCCCCGTTGTGATCGTCGACTCGGCGCTCGCCGACTCGGGCAAGCAGTACTACCAGTCGTTCCTGTCGACGGACAACAAGAAGGCCGGTGAGCTTTGCGCGCAGGCGCTGATCGCCAAGGTCGGCACGACGGGCAAGGTCGCCGTGATGTCGTACGTCGCGGGCGCAGGCTCGGAAGTCGGTCGTGTCGGCGGCTTCAAGGACTACCTCGCTGCGCACTCGAAGCTGCAGATCGTCGGCCCGTTCTACTCGAACTCGCAGATGGCCACGGCGTTGAACCAGACGACGGACGTGCTCACGTCGAACCCGGACCTCAAGGGCATCTTTGGCGCGAACGAGCCGACCGCTGTCGGCATGGGCCGTGCGCTCGCGCAATCGGGCAAGGCAGGCAAGGTGATCGCAGTCGGCTTTGACGGCAACGCCGACCTTCAGGGCTTCGTCAAGGACGGCACGCTCGATGCGACCGCTGTGCAAGGTTCGTATCAGATGGGCTACCTCGGCGTGAAGACCGTGGCGAGCATCATCGAGAAGAAGCCGGTGCAGAAGAACCTCGACACCGGTGTCGTGCTCGTGACGAAGGACAACATCGACAAGCCCGAAGCGAAGAACGTGCTGTACTGATCTTTGGACAAGGCTGAAGCGAAGTTGCGGTATTGCAGTTGCTGTACCGAAGTTGCTGTACCGACGTTGCCGGATTGAAGCCGCAGTATGGAAGCGGCTTCATGCAGGATCACGCAGCCCGCCGTAACGTGGCGGGCTGCGGTGAACAATCGCTGGTGGTCATACCTCGATTTACGAACTATTCTTGATCCGTTGCGCGACACTGCGCGGCGACAACCGCAGGAACTCCCATGCTGACGGTCATTTGCGAAACCCCGGGCACGCTGCTCGCGCTCGAACGAAGCCGCCCTGTGCGCGGCGACAATGAAGTGCTGCTGCGCGTAAGGCGTGTCGGTGTCTGTGGGACCGATCTCCATATCTTTACCGGCAATCAGCCGTTTCTCGCCTACCCGCGCGTGATGGGTCACGAGTTGTCGGGTGTGATCGAAGAAGCGCCGGAAGGCAGCCATCTGAAAGCTGGCGACAATGTCTACGTGATGCCTTACCTGTCATGCGGCAAATGTATTGCGTGCCGGCGCGGCAAGACCAATTGCTGCGTGAATATCCAGGTGCTCGGCGTTCATCGCGACGGCGCATTTACCGAATACCTGACGCTCCCCGAGCAGTTCGTTCACAAGGCCGACGGCATTACGCTCGATCAGGCCGCGATGGTCGAATTCCTCGCGATTGGCGCACATGCCGTGCGACGTAGCGAAATCGGCGGGGGAGAACGCGTGCTGGTCGTCGGCACGGGCCCGATCGGCATGGCCGCCATTACGTTTGCCAAGCTGCGCGGTGCAAATGTGACAGCGCTCGATACACGCGCGGACCGGCTCGCATTCTGCCGCGAGCATCTCAATGTCGACGCCGCGGTGCAGATCGGCGAAAACGACAAGGCGCAGTTGTCGGCGCTGACCGACGGCGAATTCTTCGATGTCGTGTTCGATGCGACGGGCAATCCGAAAGCCATGGAACGCGGCTTCGAGTTCATCGCGCATGGCGGCAAATACGTACTCGTGTCGGTCGTGCGCGATACGATCACGTTTTCCGACCCGGAATTCCACAAGCGCGAAGCCACGCTGCTCGGTAGCCGCAATGCGACCGCCGAGGACTTCGACACGGTCGTCAAAGCCATGCGCGCGGGCCAGATCCCGGACAAGGCACTCAATACGCACCGTCTTGCGCTCGCTGACGTGCCGAACGGATTCTCGACGTTGCTCGATCCGTCGGCCGGCGTGGTCAAGGCGATTGTCGAGTGCTAAGCGCGTCTTAAGACAGAGCGATGACTTCATGACTTCAGTGAACCCCCACGCGGCAACCGCGCTGACGCAACCGATCCTTCAATTCGGCACGAGCCGCTTTCTGCAGGCGCACGTCGACCTCTTCGTGTCGGAAGCCCTCGAGCGCGGCGACGCGGACGCGATCGGCGGCATCGCCGTCGTGCAGACCACCGACAATCCGGATAGCGCGGCGCGCGTCGCGGCGCTGTCGGGTGGTGACGGCTATCCGGTGCGGATTCGCGGCATCCAGGGCGGGGCAGTCATCGATACGACGCTGCAGTGCCGCGCCATTCGCGAAGCCGCTCAAGCGACGCGTGACTGGCCACGCGTGCGCGATGCAATGTGCGGCCCGGTACGTATCGTCGTATCGAACACCGCGGATCGCGGCTATCTGCTCGATGAGCGTGATGACGCCAGCGTTGTCGAATCGCAGGACAAGGTGCCGCACAGTTTTCCGGCGAAGCTGCTCGTATTGCTTCACGCGCGGTGGCAACGGATTCCCGATGTGCCGCTGTCGATTTTTCCGTGCGAGCTCGTTGAAAAGAACGGCGACACGTTGCGTGCCATCGTGGCCGATCTCGCGCGTCAGTGGCAGCTGCCCGACGCGTTCGTCGACTACGTGAATACGCATTGCGTGTGGGTCAACTCGCTAGTCGACCGGATCGTTCCCGAACCGCTGCACCCCGCAGGCGCGATTGCCGAGCCTTACGCGTTGTGGGCCGTCGAGCGCAAGCCGGGTATGTTGATGCCGTGCTCGCACGAGTCGATTGTTTTGACCGATGACGCAGATCACTACGAACGGCTCAAGCTGTTCCTGCTCAACCTCGGACATACGTACCTCGCCGAGCGCTGGCTGCGCGATGCTCGCGCACCTGAAGAGACGGTGCTCGATGCGATGAACGACAAGGACTTGCGCGCGGAACTCGAGGCACTCTGGCGCGATGAAGTCATTCCGGTCTTCGACGCGCTCGGCAAGCACGACGATGCGCTTGCGTACCTTGCAACGCTGCGCGAACGGTTTATGAACCCGCTGCTGGTGCATCGTCTCTCGGATATCGCACGCAACCATGAGGCGAAGAAGACGCGGCGATTTGCACCTGTCGTCGAGCTTGCAGCATCGCTTGGGCTCGCGATCGGGCAATCGCGACTCAAAGCAGCGCTGGCTGGAAGCACAGTCGCTCCATGAGTTCCGCACTGGATGTCGTGACCTGCGGCGAAGCCATGGCGCTGTTCGCCGCGCGCGAGACGGGTACGCTTGAAGCCTGCTCCCAATACGAGCGCATGACCGCCGGTGCGGAACTCAACGTCGCCATCGGGCTCGCGCGACTTGGACATCGCGTTGGTTATCTGAGCCGCGTGGGCAACGACGCACTCGGTCGCTTTCTGCTCGATGCACTCGATCGCGAATCGATCGACCGCTCACACGTCACGGTCGATGCGGCGTTTCCGACCGGGCTGATGTTCAAGACGCGCAACGACGACGGCAGCGATCCGCAGATCGAATACTTCCGCCGAGGTTCGGCGGCCAGCCGTCTGAGCGTGGTGGATTTCGATGCGGCGTGGTGCCTGGGCGCCAGGCATCTGCATCTGACGGGCATCAGCCCGGCGATTTCCGACAGTGCGCGCGAACTCACGATGCGGCTCGCCCGCGAGGCTCGAGCAGCAGGCAAGACGGTGTCGTTCGATCCGAACCTGCGATTGCGCCTCTGGCCCTCAAAGGCCGAGATGATCGACACACTGCATGCGATTGCTGCGTCGAGCGATATCGTGTTGCCAGGGCTCAGCGAGGGGCAGTTGCTGACGGGACGATCGACACCCGAAGACATCGCGGCGTTCTATCTCGATCTCGGGGCGAAGATCGTCGTCGTCAAACTGGGGGCAACGGGTGCGTACTACGCGACGAGATGGGAAAGCGGGCTCGTGGAAGCTATCCCCGTCGCACAGGTCGTCGATACGGTCGGCGCGGGTGACGGCTTTGCGGTCGGCATCATCAGCGGGCTGCTGGACGGGCTGCCGATTGCGCTCGCCGTCGAGAGAGCGTGTGCGATCGGCGCGCGCGTCGTGCAGTATGTCGGCGACTGTGAGGGCTTACCCACACGCGAACAACTCGAGACGATGCTATTGCGACACGTGTGAGGGTTTCGGTGCGGCGAAACAGGGGGTGTTTTTCGGCGCACTTCCCTGTTCCATCTCACCTTCGACCCACCTTGCGCCTGGCCGCCCGAATCAGCGCCTTTTCACTGCCGTTTCAGCGCCTTTTCAGTGCCTTTTCAGTGCCTTTTCAGCGCCGTTTCAGTGCCGTGTCAGTGACGTCTCAGTGCCTGTTCCGCACTGCCTATTCGACCCACTCGTTGATCAAATACTCGACGCTCTGCTCCGCCTTCAGGCGGGCGAGCGGCGCATGGGTTTCGACCTCGAAATAGGGCAGGGTTGGCGCGTTGAACACTTCAATCGCGGTGCCGTGCGCGTACTCCGCACCCGCTGTGACAGCCGATTCGCGCCGATACCGGCGAGCCTTGCCACTCGCACCTGAAGCTGAATCATTGCCCGCGCCTGGTGATGCCGGCCACGTTACGCACACCTCGCCGGTCGCATGCGCGATACCCAGTTTGAATTCCACCGCACGATCGCATTCGACCCGAAGCGCTGCGCCGTGCAGCTGCACGATATCGGTGTCACACAGGTCCGCGATGGGACCTTTGCCGGCAATCTGCGCAACGACATCATGTAAGGCGTACCCCGTTGAATCGACCGCTACATCCACGCGTGCAGGTCGATTGAGCATCAAAACCTCCCAGATCCCGCACTCGCGCGCGATCGATCCGCGATTGGTGAGCCGATGCAGGGTACTCCAGCGAGAAGTGCCCGCATCGAGCGTAATGCGCCTGAAGATCTGCAGGCCGCTTTGTTCGCAAATGGGGCTCTCGAGTTCGATGCCCATCGAACGTTCATCGCTCCATGTCTTGAGCACTTTGTACGCGCCGCTATCCAGATCGCGATGCGGCACGCCGTCGGGCCAGCGCGATTCCGGCGCGACCCACGTCTTGCCGCCGCCCCATAGCGGGAACGCCCATTCGCCACAGAGGTCGGCCCATGCATCCGGATCGTCGCCTGGCATCCGCCCGGCCAGCGATGCATTGACAAAACTCAGTTCCTCACCGCGATACCGGATGCCCATCAGGCGACCACCGATCGCCGGCACCACAAACAACTCGAGATCCCCATCGCGCAGCGACACGGCCGGCCAGTCGAGGTAATGCGTCCATTCGAGCGCGCGTGTCACAGGCGACTCCGGTTCGATCTGAGACGGTACATCCGAGAAGTGCGCAATATCTTCGAGCATGCTCGACGCCCCTAGCTCTTGGAGACGGGCTTGCTGCGAAAGCGCGCCACGGTCTCGGGTTGCGCGACCTTGCACATGGCGGGCGGCAATCCTCTCGCAATGAGTTCGGCATCGGCCACCGTGCGTTTGCCGATCTCCCGCAACGCGCGCTCGAGCGCACCCGCCTGATGCGGCGAGAGCAACATGCCGTCGATATCGCGCGCACGGAAATCGGCCGGCACGGGCTCATCGGGAAACACATCCGTTGCAACTCGAATGCGACCCTTTGCGGCGAAATCCATCATTGCTTCGAAGTCGACTACCCCGGCGCGGCTCACCAATACGAGTGCGGCGCCCTCACGCATCATCGAGAACTCGTCGGCGCCCAGAAAGCCCTGATTCTCCGAGGTCACGCCGGCCACGACGAACACGACCTGCGACTCTCGCAACACCGTCTCGAGCGACGCCGGCTCGCACCCGATCGACTCGAGCCACATCGGTGGCAGCCACGGATCGTAAGCGCGCACTCGCATGCCGAACGGCGCGAGCAAGGGCACGATGGCGCGACCAAGGTCACCCATGCCGATAAAACCAACGTTCTGCCGATACAGCGTGAAGGCGTCGTGATTCGCGTCGAGACCGTATTTCTCGGTGCGCTGACGGAAGTAGCGGTCCGAGCGGCTGATGCCGCGTGCGAGATCGATTGCCATGCCGAGCGCCACTTCAGCGACGGGCTCGGCAAACACCGGACTCACATTGAGCACGCGCACGCCGTTGCGAAAGCACACCGGGTAGTCGATGTTCGGCAGGAAATTGCCCTCGACATTGATGATCGCGCGCAGATGCGTTGCGCGCTCGAGGCGCTCGGCCGGCATATCGAACTGGCCGATCATGATGTCGGCGTGAGCATTCGCTTCGAATATCGCGTCGGTCACCGGCCCGCCTTCATGGATCGTCAGCGTGCCGAGCGCACGAAGCCGTGCCAGATCGCTGTCATCGAAGATGTCGGCGACCGCGCGTGGCGCAGGTGCGAGAAAGATATGGCGCGGCGGTTGAGCGGATGCGGTCATGAATGCTCCAGTTATTTGTTGTCGTGTGTGTTGTAGGGTCGACGGCGACACGCGAGCAAGCGCGCTATCGCCTGCCGACGCGCCTCGGCGCCGGCATCCGGCGACACCAGGCGATGGCAGGCGCCACCGCTTGATGCCGCGTGGCGCTGTCCGTCCGACCGTCGCCTTAGCGCGTCTTTCGCGTGAACAGCTTGTCGATCGTCACCGCGATGATGATCAGCGCGCCCATGACAATCTGCTGGTAGTACGACTGAACATTCATGATGTTCAGGATATTGCTGATGACGCCGATGATGAGGCCACCGATCACGACGCCCGTGACGCGGCCGCGGCCGCCGAAGAAACTGGTGCCGCCGATAATGGCCGAGGCGATTGCAAACGTTTCGAAGCCCACGCCGGCGTTCGGCTCTGCTGCGGCCGTGCGTGCCGTCGTCACAACACCGGCGATGCCTGCGCATGCACCGGAAATAATGAACACGACGAGCGTGTGCAGCTTGACGCTGATGCCCGAATAGAACGCGGCCTGAGCGTTGCCGCCAAGCGCGTAGATATTGCGGCCGAGCTTCGTGTATTGGGTGAGGAAATACAGGATTCCCGCGACGACGACCGCTATCAGGATCGGGATCGGAATACCGACGATGCGTCCGGCGATGACGTCGGTGAACGCGCGATCGAAACCAAACACGGACCGCGCGTCGGAAATGATCAGCGTCACGCCGCGATAAATCGCCGCCATACCGAGCGTGATGATGAACGGGTGCAGTTGCGTCAGGTTGACCAGCATGCCGTTGATCGCTCCGAGCACGATGCCGCACAGCAAGCCACCGATCAGGATCGCGACCCAGAACGGGACGCCCGCCATCATCATCTTGGCGGTGATCATGCCCGTGAGTGCAAGCATGGAGCCGACCGAGAGATCGATACCCGCGATCAGGATCGTAAAAAACTCACCGCACGCGAGCAGCACCATCACCGAGCTTTGCAGCAGCACCTGGAGCAGGTTTTCGCGGGTCAGGAAGTATTCGGGCGATACCGCGCTCGAGATCGCGAACAGCAGGATCAGGATCCCGAACGTTCCATAGGTTTGCCAGAGGGCGCTGAAGTCCCGGCCGCGCGTCGCGCCACGAGGACCGGGCGCAGGGCTTTGCGAATTCGACTGGGTCATGGTCTTTCCTTTGACTTCACTCATGATGTGGCCACCTGCATGATGTTTTCCTCTGTCGCATCGCGATTGTCGAGAATGGACGCGATGCTGCCTTCCTTGTAGACGACGATCCGGTCGCACACGCCAAGCAGTTCAGGCAATTCCGAAGACACCATCAGAATGCCTCTGCCCGCGGAAGCGAGTTCACGCATGATTTGATAGATCTCCGCCTTCGCACCGATGTCGATGCCGCGCGTCGGTTCGTCGAAGATCAGCAAGTCACAACCCGCCGCGAGCCATTTGGCGATGATCGCCTTCTGCTGATTGCCGCCCGACAGCTCGGTGATGTTCTGCGTTGTCGATGCGCACCGGATGCGCAACCGCTCGCGGTATTCGCTGCCAAAGCGCTTTTCCTTCACGCGGTCGATCAGGCCGAGCGAGAGGGCGCGACGTGTGTCGCGCAGAAACGGCACGATCGAAATGTTTTCTTCGATCGAGAAGTTGTGGAAAAAGCCCGTGTTGCGGCGATCCTCGGTCACAAAGGCCAGGCCGCGTTTGACGGCCTGATACGGTGATTCGATTTCGATGGGCTTGCCGTTCAGAAAGAGCTCGCCCGCGGCGCGCGGACGCACGCCGAAGATCGTCTCCATCAATTCGCTGCGCCCCGAGCCGATCAGTCCTGCGAAGCCCAGGATCTCGCCGCGATGCAGATCGAACGAGACGTCGTTCACGAGACCGTCTTTCGACGACAGGTTGCGCACAGAGAAGACAATCTGCGCGCGCTCGACTTCCGCGCTGTCCGGGCGGCCATGCACGATCTCGCGGCCGACCATATACGACACGAGCTTGTCGGTCGGTGTGGTCTTGGCGTCGTAGGTGCCGACGTATTTGCCGTCTTTCAGCACGGAAACGCGGTCGCCGACGATCGGAATCTCCTTGAGCTTGTGCGAGATATAGACAATGCCGACGCCGTTGCGCTTGAGTTCGCCGATGACCTTGAACAGATGGCCGACTTCCTCGTCTGTCAGCGATGAGGTGGGCTCGTCCATGATGATCAACCGCGCGTCGCTTGCGAGCGCCTTGGCGATCTCGACCTGTTGCTTCTCGGAGATGCTGAGGTCACCGACCAGCGTGCGCGGAGAACGACGCAGGCCGACGCGCTCGATCGCTTCGCGTGCCTTGGCGTTCATCAAGGCTCGATCGACGACCGACACGCCGAAGCGGCGCGTGGTCGGAATCTTGCCAACGAACAGGTTCTCTTCAATGCTCAGGTAATCGATGACGCTGAGTTCCTGGAAGATCACGCGAATGCCGTGATCGGCCGAGAGCGTCGGGGTGAGCTTTTCGTATTCGGTGCCATCGAGCGTGATCGAGCCGGATGTCGGCTCGTAGATGCCGCCAAGGATCTTCATCAACGTCGACTTGCCCGCGCCGTTCTCGCCGAGCAGCACGTGGACTTCGCCCGCCTTGACGTCGAAACTCACATCCTGCAGCGCGACCGTGCCGGGAAAGCGCTTGACGATGTCCCGTACTGACACAAGTGTTTGCATGGTCTTGCCTGATTCGTTGCGGATCGACGGAGCGTCAGCGCCAGTCGATCGGATTCAAACTGCATGTCCGGCGAGCGTGAAAAAGACCGGTTCGATGCCGCCGCATGCGAACCGGTTCACGACGGCTGACTGCTTTCCTGCGGAGTGGCTGTTGCCTGATACGTGCTTCGTGTTGCGGGCTGCCTGTCGCACGATACGTGTCGCGCGACAGGCATCGCGTGACGCTTATTGCGTGACGAGATTCGAGTCGATCGCGATGAACGTCGGCGTGTTGTCCGGCGAAATCGCAGGTTTGGTCTTGAGCGCATCAAGCAGCACGTCGACCGACTTCGCGCCGATCGCGGCCGAATCCTGCGCGGCGGTTGCCGTGAGCTCGTGATGCTTGACCGAGTCGATCGCTTCCGGCGCGCCGTCCGTGCCGACGACGATGATCTTGCCGAGCTTGTCCGCGTTCTTGACCGCTTGCAGCGCGCCGAGCGCCATCGTGTCATTGGCCGCGTAGATCGCCTTGAGGTCCGGGTTGCGCTGGAGAATGTTCGTCGTCACGTCGAGCGCTTTCGAGCGATCCCAGTCAGCAGGCTGGCTTGCCACGAGTTGCACGCCCTTCGCAGCCTTGAATGCCGCCGTTGCGCCATCGCGGCGCGCATCGCCACTGGCGTTGCCGGCCTTGCCTTCGATGATCGCGACCTTGCCGCCCGATGCGCCGAGCTTGCTCACGATATAGCCGCCGGCCTTCTTGCCGAGCGCGAGATTGTCGGTGGCGATAAACGCCACGACCGAACCGCCGGCCGCCTTGAGCTGGCTTTGGTCGATCTTCTCGTCGACGTTCACGACGTAGATGCCTTTCTTGTTCGCGTTCGCGACGGCCTGCACAAGACTCACCGGCGAGATCGGCGCAATGCCGATGGCCTTGTAGTTCTTGTTGATCATGTCTTCGGCCAGGCGCTGCTGGCCTTGAATGTCGTCTTCGCTATTGCCGGCCACGACATCCACCGTGACGCCGCGCTTCTTGGCCTCGGAGAGAATGCCGTCCTTCATCGACACCCAATACGGGTTCGACAGGGTTTTAAGGACGATGGCGATGTCCGCATCCGCGGCGTTCGCAGGCATCGCGGCACCCAGCGTCAACGCAAGGGTTGCCGAGCCGATCATCGCGAGGGTGAGTTTTCTGACGTTCATTCGTGTCTCCTGAGGGGCCCGTTTCTTGGGGGCCGACTGTTGTTCACATGACGCACCGGTGTATCCCGGCGTTGGCGATGCACACCACGCAAGCACATCGGCCCCGGAAGGCGGTGGTGTTGCGAGGCGGTAAACCAATCAGGCACTGCCCGCGATAAGACCGTGGCCCACGCGGGTTTGCGAAGGACAGACAGCTTTTCGTCGGATGTGTAACGGACAGAGACACGCGGGCGCCATGCAGGCGCCGCACAGACAGAGCCGCGCCGGTGTCGGCGGGTCGCTCGGTTTGTCTCCTTCGTTATTTGCGTTCCAGTATATGAGCCCGTCGAAATGCGGCCATTTTGTATTTTTTAATTCGAATTCCGACATAAATACGGGCGCTATCGGACGATTGCTAAGCAGGTTGTCGCAACATCCGCCGAAAAGGTATGCTGATATGGAGGTCGGTCACGACGTTCGATACTTTCATCGGAGTATGAATCGGGTCGCCGACCGGATCGCCCTCGACTGAACGGGTCGCTGATCGTGCCGATGCATGTGACCCGGGAGTCACGCTCCGTCGCTATTCGTTGTTGGCTGAGGCCGTTGTTGAATCCTCGTGCGAGCGAGACGTTGAGAGTTCGCTCGTGCAGCACTGCTTGCGGGATCGTTGATGAGTGATCGTGTGCCCGTTTCCCCTCCGTCGCGTCTCGGACCGTCCGAAGCGTCGTTTCGGCTGGATCCGTTCGAGACGCATAGCAAGATCGCGCGTTTGATCGCGTCGTCCGCAGGCGTGAGCCGTGCGGATCTCGCTCGCATCACCGGACTGGCGCGCTCAACGGTGTCGCAGCACGTGCAGCCGCTGCTCGATGTCGGGCTGATCAAGGAGCAGGAGACGAGTCCTGCGGCGCGCGGACGTCCTGCGACGGGGCTCGCGCTGAACGCGCGCGCTGGCGTCGTGTTGATCGCGGACCTCGGCGCAACGCATGCGAGGCTGGTTGTCGCGGATCTCGCGCAGCGACGCCTCGCCGAGCATGTGTTCGGGCTCAATCTTGTCGATAGTCCCGAGAACGTGCTGAATCTGATCATCGAGGAGCTGGCCAATCTGCTGACCAAGCATCGATTGACCGATCGCAAGGTGCGTTCGGTCGTCGTGGGTCTGCCGGCGCCGGTCGACTTCAATCGCGGCGTGCCGATCCGCCCGCCGATCATGCCTGGCTGGGACGGTTTTCCTGTTGCGCAGTATGTGCAGGAGCGTATCGACGCGTCCGTGCTCGTCGACAACGACGTGAACCTGATGGCGCTTGGCGAAGCACGCACGCGACCGCCATCGCAATCGCCCTTGATGTTCGTCAAGGTGTCGACCGGGATCGGCTGCGGCGTCGTGACGGGCGAAGGCATCCTGCATCGGGGCGCCGATGGCGCGGCGGGCGACATCGGACATATTCGCGTGGCCGGACGCGAGAACGTGATTTGCCGGTGCGGAAATATCGGCTGTGTCGAGGCGGTCGCGTCAGCCTCCGCGCTGGTGCGCACGCTCCAGCAAGAGGGGAGAACCGACGCGCAGAACGCCGACGATCTCGCGCGGCTGGTCAAGGCCGGCGATCCCGAAACGGTGCGGCTCGTTCGAACCGCTGCAGCTGAGATCGGCGATGTGATTGCGACGGCCGTACATTTCTACAATCCCGCGTCAATCGTACTCGGCGGACGCATGGCACGGATCAGCGACGATTTGCTCGCGGGCGTGCGCGCGGTCGTCTATAGCCGGGCGCTCCCCCTGGCGACGCGCAGTCTCTCGATCGAGAACTCCCAACTCGGAGAGTTGGCCGGTGCGATTGGGGGCGTCGTGCTCGGGATCGAGCGCGCGCTCGCGCCGGATAGTCTTGCGGAGATGTTGCAGTAGGCGGGTGCGTGAAATTGCGGCTGTGAGCTCGAGGGCCGGAAGGACTTTCTCGCGCTTCAAGCCACTTATTTGCCGTGGTAATTCACCTCGACGTCGCGGTTGCCCATCACGGAATCAAAGAGCTTGAACCGTGTGATCCGTTCGGCTTTCAGGTCGAGCGAGACACGTTCGATCGCCGCTTTCCCTTCCAGCGTGTAGTGCTCGGTCTCGACACGGATCTTCCGGCCCATGTCGATCTGCGAGCGCAAGCTCGTCAGGTAGTGCAGCAGGTGCCCCGCGGACGACAGCAAATGTTGCATGTCTAGCTCCTTGCCTGCGCTTCAATCATTGGCGTCGATCCCCATCCCGGTCCGAACGAGATACCCGCGGCGCGCCTGGCGCGAGCGCAGATCGGGAAACGGCGACCCATCCGAGGTTTCATAAAGCAACAAGCGAGCACGGCGTTTTAATCAGTCACTAAACAGGCCGTGCATTATACGCGTCAGATAATTTTCATTTATTTTGTATTTTTTATTTTCACACCGAATCGAGGTGGCCACCAGTTTGAAACGCTCGTGCAAGCGTCCGGTTCACTACAGACCGTCGGTGCTCGCGATCAGTTCACATCCGCGAAGGCTTCAAAGTGACCGGCCGCCGTGCCCTTATACTCCGGGTCGCAGGCCGAAACGCTTCCATCCGGTATCCGCACGTAATTGTCGCCCAGAGCGCTGCCGTGGCATTACGGCTCATTGCGGGGCATTTCCGTTCGTTACCGGATCACCCTCCGAGACAGGTTGAACGGGGCAGACCCCTTCTCAAGATTGCGAGTCACCAGTCAAGCTCGCACACGGGCTTCGCAATCCGTCGCTAGTAGTCCGTCGCTAGTAGTCCGTCACTGGTAGTCCGTCGCCGCAAATCTATCGACTCCCGGAATAGGTATTGCATTAGGTCGGCGGCGCCCCGATGCCACAAAATCGATTAAATATCTTTATACGTGCGCGTTGTGGTCAGGTTGAAAGCAAAGCGTTCGTCACAGGTTGGTTTCCAAGCACGTGGCCCTTGGTTACCACCAACGTTTAGAGATTTGGTCTGGAGAACCATTGCCACGCACCCTCACGTACGAAATCAATAAATAGGTGCCAAACCTCCACCGACTCATCTAGCTCGGGAGCCTTTGAAACAATCAACCTAGAGCACGGGCTACGGCGGCGGTGCGAAGAGCAGATAGCATTCGCGCTCACGCACTCATAGATACTTCGCGGGTACCAATGAGCAGCGAGCACATTGGCTACATTCAAACTCGCGCTACGTCGCTGCGGACGCGAGGAACTCACGCACTTTCAGCGCTGAAAGTGCGCTAGCTTCGAGTCGGTGTCCCGCATCAATGCAATGCGAGCAGGGGGGCAACACCCAGCCGACACTCGCGTTGCGTCCTGATTTGCAGCGCTCGGCTGTGCCTCCCCGTGGCTTCGATTGGGGGGAGTGCTTTCCCCGCCATTCGCCATTCGCCATTCGCCATTCGCCATTCGCCATTCGCCATTCGCCATTCGTCCTGAGTCCTGAGTCCTGAGTCCTGAGTCCTGAGTCCTGAGTCCTGAGTCCTGAGTCCTGAGTCCTGAGTCCTGAGTCCTGAGTCCTGAGTCCTGAGTCCTGAGTCCTGAGTCCTGAGTCCTGAGTCCTGAGTCCTGAGTCCTGAGCACTGAGCACTGAGCACTGAGCACTGAGCACTGAGCACTGAGCACTGAGCACTGAGCACTGCGCACTGAGCACTGAGCACTGAGCACGTATTTCACCGGCGGGTGAACGAGAAACCTGGAGCGTAGTTACACCAACCGGAAATCGACTCCGTTGCGCGAACCCCATCAGGCGTCCACGTCGGCCACCTAAAAACCGGTCGAAGTGCCCAAAAAAGCGGCGCGCCAGAATTGTCCGTGCCGGCCTCGTGCACACACATCCGGGCAATTGGTACTCCCGGGTGCGAAAGCCGCTCCTGCGGCCGTTTAACGCGTTTTCCCTCTTTTGGCCGAATTGCTCGCCCAAATCACCCCCGCACAATGGCCATCTCGGACAATGAAGGACAGAATAAATAGGTCCAAAGTTATATAACTTTGACTTTTCATCATCGACCTCATACAGTACTAGCCACGTAATAGGTCGCACTTTCAGCGCTGAAAGTGGATAAGGGGAAAACGCATGGTCGCAAAGGTGATTGCTGTCTTTAATCAGAAGGGTGGGTGCGGCAAGACCACCGTTTCGATGCAAGTCGCGGGGACGTTGGGTTTGCGTGGAAATCGCGTCCTGGTTATCGATATGGACGAACAGGGCACTGCGACACGCTGGGCATCGCAAGCCGCAGACGAAGCGCCATTCCCTGCCACGCTGTCGAATCTCGCGATGATGGGCGGCAAGATGCATCGCGAAGTGCGTAACCAAATCGAGAACTACGACTACATCGTGATCGATTGCCCGCCTGCAGTGCACTCGCCTTCACCCTCGAGCGCCATGCTCGTCGCAGACCTCGCACTGATTCCGGTTGTTCCCGCACCTGCTGATATGTGGGCCGTCGTCGCGGCCAAGCAACTCGCAGCGCAAGCGCAAGTCACGAACGAACTGTTGAAGACGCGCCTTGTGCCGAACATGGTTCAAAAGAACACCACGCTGGCCCGCGACACGATCGACGTGCTGGCCGAGGACGACGAAGTTCCTCTTCTTCAAGCCTGGCTCGGTTCGCGTTCCGCGTACCGCGAATGCCAACTGCTTGGCGGCACCGTTCACCGCGTGCCGCGTGCAAAAGACGCAATCAATGAGGTCGACGCACTCGTCGACGAAGTCCTTGAACTTGTCACCCAATAAGGACCGGACATGACAGCGAAAACTCAAAATCGGCGGGATCTCCTCCGGGCATCCCTCAAGGCGGAAACCGCATCGGTAGAGAAGCGATTTGCCGCGGCGGAAGCTGCCATGGAGCGCGCTCCGTCCGGCCTCGCCGGCGCTTTCGCGGGTTCGGGGCGCGGTGCGTCGACTACTTTCAGCGCTGAAAGTGAAGCGCCGGTCACCGCAGAACCGGTCGCAACCAAGCACGACGGACGTCCCCTGATTAAGTTGCCGCTCGATCGTGTCGTCGACAACCCGTTCAACGCGCGCCAGATCTACAACCACGACGTCATCAAAGAGCGCGCGGCGTCGATCGCAACGCATGGCCAACGCGTTCCCGCGCTTGCTTGCGAAGATTGGCGTCGACCAGGGTTTTACATCCTGATCGATGGTCACTATAGAAAACGCGCAATTCAAGCCGCTGGAAAAAATGAAATCGAATGCCTGATCGAGCCGATCACATCCGATATCGAGCTCTACCGCATGAGCTTTTTGCTCAACGCAGAGCGCAATGCCCAGTCGTCGCTCGACAATGCGCTCGCATGGCAACGCCTGCTGACCGAACAAAAAGTCGATTCGGAAGAGGCACTCGTCGAGCTGACCGGACTCTCGTGGGGCACCGTCAACAAGACCCTCTCGTTGCTCAAGTTGCCACCGACTGCGCTCGACAAGCTTCGCGAACACCCGGCGAAGTTCGGTGTCGCGGTCGGTTACGAGGTCTTTCTGTACGCCAAGGCTGCTCCTGAGGACGAGGTGGTCACGCTGATGCAGCGTATCGTCGATGAAGACCTCAGCAGCCGCGAGCTCGAAAGCCTGCGGAAGAAACGCCAGGCGAAGCCGGCCCGCAAACCGAAGGAAGTCAGCCGGCAATACAAGATTCGATCGGGCAACGCTCAGGTTGGCTTTATTAAGGAATGGGATTCGGGCAAGGTCGCATTCGAAGTGCATTTGCCCGATTCGAAAGAGCGCGACGCGCTCGTCGAAGAACTCAAGCGTCGATTCACGCTGTCGGAAGTCGATCCTGTGTAGTCATGGCGGTCAGGTTGGCAAAACCAGTCAGGGTCCCAAAACCCGCTTTTGCTTCCCCGACCGACCCGTTCTCCTGAGTTGATCGGATCTGGTCGCCGCATACCGCCGCGACCAGATTCCCAGCCGGTTCAATGAGGGTTCACCGAGCGACCGCTCGAAAGATCCCTGAAAATCCTCACCAATAGCGAATCGGCGAGTCAGCAGCGCTTCGCTCGCCGGAAACGTCGGTATCGCGATCCCCAATCGCAGCCCCTGGTCCCCATTCGTCTCCCTGTTCCTTGTGCCTACCGTGATGCGGCACCGTCTCGGGCGACATTCGCCATCGCTCCGAAGACACGGTCCGCCGGACGAATTCCGCAGCTCGTCAAAGAAGTCTCACTAGCGTCTGTGCGCCTCATTGAGAACGCCATAGTGACCACACCTCATCCCGGCGCGCGACATAGGCTCGCGGAGGGTGCAGATCACGAGTCGCTGCGAGCGGGGGAGGGCACCTCGTCCTCGGCGCCTCAACTCCACGGGAACGGCATCGACCGGTAGTCAGCACAAGAAGTTGAGCTCATCGCTCATCGCTCATCGCTTGGCGCTTGCCGGTTGCCGGTTGGTGGTTGGTGGTTGGTGGTTGGTGGTTGATAGTCGCTGGCCAGCAGTCGGTTGTCCGCACCCAGCGCTCAAGAGTCCATCGAGCGCATTCACTTCTCGAACTTCCGAACAAAAAAACTCGCCGCGCTTCGAGGATCGCGACTCGCCGGAAAACGTCCCCGCACCACGAAGATTTGAACGTAGGTGAGATCGATCAGGGATCTGCGCGTCCATTCGGCGAAGTACCCTGTAGCACCTCACCAAGCAATGTTTGTGCGGCTCAGCGACGCAGTGAGCGCCTACAAGGGGAGACCTGAAGCACCTTGGGTGAGGGAATGCAGGGAGCTTTTGAGCCGATGGTGAGCTTGATCGGGGACCACCATCCTCACGGTCGATCACCGTCCCTTTACCGGACCGCTTCACTGCCCCGTGCGCACGCGAATAGCCCTGTCCGGCTGCCGATATGCCGCCCCGCCGCGCATTCCGCCGCCGAAAACGCCGCCGGCGCCTCACGCCGCGGCGTCGTGCGCGGTGATCTACGCAGGTTGGCCAGGAAATCGGCCGTCTGCTAAGTCTTTGAAAACACAGGGACTCACGCAATTGGGTGAGTGGCAACGGGGACCCAAAAACCTCATCTTGCCCTCGGACGGGTGCCTTCGGCTTGCGAAAGGCCTCTCCATGCCCCTCGCAGCACGTAACGGGACTTTTGAGTCATCCCGGGCGCGGGGAAAGGCGTATAGCGCCGCAAATTCGGCCCTTTGGTGAGCCGATTCAGGGAACTGCAGCAGTCTCGCATTACCGATTCGCGGGTCCCTGAAGAGCGAATGCGTCCTCGAACCGGCTTGGTCGTCGAATCAGGCCTGCGTGCTCACAGCCACGTTTGTCAAAGGTGAGGCTCCACAGGGACCACAACTTCTTGCAAAACGCTTTTCAATCATGCATTTACATACTGAAGCAAATGCAATTTCGAGCATGGTGAGATGTTTCAGGAAACTCGCTGCATCGCTTGAGAGAATTAAAAGTAAACACTTGTAAACCTTTAAAAACGTTAACGACCTCTGAAACCCAATACTGGCGGGGGTTTCCGGCCGCTAAGGTGAGACGCAGCGGGTAGGGTGGTGAGCCCCGGCGGGGTATACGGTGAGCCGCCACAGGATGGTTTGCGCAGGTCGGTGAGATCGGCCGGGGAGCTCAGTGTGTGGATACAGGGACCTTTTCACCGCCACGTGAGCTTGTCCGGGGACCCCCACTTTTGACCCACTTTGGCCCAAAACCGAGTCGATTTTCTGCGACGCACCCTAAAAAAATTATTTGGGTGAGAGTTTCCGGGGTACTTTCCCTCACCTTCGCCGTAAACCCCTGTCGCAACGAACTTCTTTGGGTGAGTGTTTTCAGGGAACTCCGAGCGCAAATAAGAACGGCATGAAATCAACAGCTTATGGGTGATTGTCAGGCGTTCACCTTTCGGTCATGATTGGTGAAACTCACGATTCACTTTAAGGCAATGGCCCGGGCCAAACCAAAACAAGCCTCCGATCTCGCCACAGGCGGCTCGGCGCTGGAATTCAGAAAAACCAACGAAGCCATTGGCCTGCGTGTGTCGGAAGGGCGCCTGTCACTCCTTTCGCGCAAGACGTTCAACCTGATGGTCTTTCACGCGCAGAAGCTCGGCGTGCCGGGGCAGAACGCGCCGATCGACACGCCTGTCGCGCAAAAATACTTCTGGATCCCGCTGACTGATCTGGCGCGAGACGCCGCCTACGACAGCAAGGATACCGAGCTTCTCAAAAAAAGCGTGCAGGAGCTTCAGGACATCCGGATCTACATGGAAGACGAGAAGCAATGGACGAGCGAACGTCTCGTGTCGTCCGTGAAGATCGTCAATTCCGCGGGGCTTAAGCGTCGCGGGGGCAGGGTCTGGTTCGGCTTTGCGTTCCCGCCTGAAGTGGCGAACCTCGTGATGAGTCCGGGCGCTTACACGAAGCTCTCGATTTACTACCAGACGATGCTCCGTAGCGGCGCGAGCCTGGCGCTGTACGAGATCTGCCGTCGCTTCGCGACCAATCCTTCCCACCTGAGCTCGCGCGAAAAGTGGGAGTGGTGGTACGGCGCGTTGTCGGGCAACCCCGTCACGGAAGGGCTGCCGCAGTACAAGTATTTCAAGCGCGACGTGCTCAAAACGTCGATCGCGGAAATCAATGCGGTGACGGATATCGAGGTCGAGCTGATCGAGCACAAGCAGGGGCGCAAGGTCGTCGACCTGCAATTCCGCATTCGGCTCAACGAGCAGCCTGCGCTGGATCTGCCGGCCCCGCCGCTGATCGACGCGGCCGTGATCGAGCGTCTGATGCACCTCGGTATCGCGCAAGAGGAAGCCACGGCGATTTTTGTGTCGCACGACGACGCGACGCTGCGCGCGACCCTGGAGCTGGTCGAGGAACGTGTGCGCAGCGTCAAGGCGCCTCCGCTCGACTCGCCCGCGGCGTATTTCAAGTCAGCACTGCGCAATCGTTACGCCACGCCGCGTGATGTTGCGCGCAAGACGCTGGCCGGTGCGGCCGCCGGCGCTCAGGCAGGTGCAGCCGCCTCGACCGGCGCCGCCGACGAGATCGTACCGGCCGCCGAGCGCGGCCCGACGCTGCGCGAGCGCTTCGCAGCCAAGCGTGCACGCGAAGCGTCGGACTATTTCAACGAAGTCGACCCGCAGCAGCGCGATCAACTGATGCTCGAGTACGAACCCGAAGCACCGCGTGTGATCGCCACAGCGCTGCGCCGCAACGGACTGCATTCGAAGGTCGCGCAGACCGGCTTCTTTGCCTGGCTCGCGACGCGCCTGTGGGGCGACGTCAGCGACAAGGATCTGCTTGCGTTTGCTGAAAGCGAACTCTGATTGACGGGGGCGCGAGGAGCCGAAGAGGGGACCAGAAAGAGAGAACAAAAGGCCGCCGTGAAACATTGGGAAAAAATCCGGTTTTCGCAGGCGGCCTTTTTATACAAAGACTTAGCCAACTTTCTTGCAGTTGTTTCACGGCAAAATGAGCGTCAGAATGCCCAAACGGGTCAGCGCTTCTCAAAATCTGTACAAAGTCGCCCATTGCGGCGCAAAGCACGGATAACGTATCTTTCGCTACGTAATATGTATCAGGCGAAATGACAAAAGAGGACCGCGTATGAATGCGGACGCGAAAGAAGCAATACGTCGTGAGATTGCCGACCTCAAGCGGGCCGGCGGGCGTCGACGTGAGCTTTCGTTGCATGCGTGCCAGCGTTTGTTTTTTGATCACGCAATACGGCCGTCGGTTGCCGCGGTGCGCGAGCTCACGGGCGTGGGCAGTGCCGGCGACATCCCGAAAGATATCGACGCGTTCTGGGAGCAGACGCGCCAGAGCGCGACGGCGCGCGCTGGCGTAGGCGCGATCCCGCCCGAGCTCGAACATACCGCCGGCGCGTTGCTCGGCGAGTTGTACCGAAAAGCGATTGACGCGGCGGCGACCCAGCTCGACACCGACCGGCGCGCGTTGGCCGCGGCGCGGACCACGTCGGATGACGCGGTGCGCCGCGCGGAAGTCGAGCGCGATCTCGCCCTCGATGCCGCCCGAGAAGCGCGCGCCGCACTGACGGCAGCCGAAGCGGAGCGCCGCGCTCTCGCGATCCGGCTCGATTTCGAACATCAGGCCGCAGCGACGAGTCGCACCGATTCACAATCGCTTCAATCCCTGCTCGACCGCGACAACGATACGCTGCGCCAGGAAGTCGCGCGTCTACGCGCTGAAACGCAGGCTGCCCAGTCCGAACTCAGTACCGTACGCGGCAAGCTTCAGGACAACGCGGAAGCGTATGCCGAACAGATCAAGGACGCTGTCGCGAACGCGGAGCGACGGGTCAAGCCGCTTCTGCTCGAGCTCGACACCTTGCGCGGGCTCGCATCGACTTACGAATCGGGTAGCCGGGATCTCGCCAAGCGCGAGTACGACTTTATCCAGCAACTCAGCATCGCCAAGGGCCGTATCGATACGCTTGAAGCACTGTCGAGCCGACAGTCCGACGAGATTGCGACACTGAATCGCGAGCTTGCGTTAGCCGATCGGCAAAACGGCTTTCCTCCGGCGGTCGGCGCGCTGCTCGCGTCGCTCGCGAGCAGCGGTCGCCTGAACCCCGACGAGGTCGAAGTGCTCGGCACGCTTGTTGACGGATTTGCGCCGATCGTTCGCGCATGCCCGGCTTGCGGGGATGGGGAACCCGAATTGTCGAATGATGGTGGCGTATTCGAATTGAGGTGTCCTGATTGCGACCACGCGTCGGGTCCGGCGCCATCACGCATCGCTGCCACCGCGCAGTTTGCGCGAGGGGCAAGGCAATCGGCGAAGTCGACTTAGCCGCTGCGCAACAGGCGCGAGTTTTTCAGGGTCGCGGCCACGGCCGGCCGCGTCACAAGGCAGACAAGCCAAACGCATCACGCCTCCCCTGCTGAGTGAAAGCAGCGGGTTGGACGTTTCAGACCGATTCAGAACAAGGAGTGGAACAAAACCCGGCAGCTTCGGGCGCACTACACGGACAGCGTCGATTTCTATCGATCCCCTTCACACACCAGTCGTTCGAGCGTTGAGTTCGCGGCGTCCTTGCCTGAACTCGCCCCGACACGCATGCGAGTGAGCGCGTTCGGAATTTGAACCGAGCGCGTTCACTGGTATTCGTTTGTCTTGTGCGAGTCGTTAAGGTGAGACGATTCGGGGATCTTTTGTCCTCCGATTTTGGGTGAGGCTGAACAGGTAACTTTCGGCATTCCTACAGTGAGTCGTAAGGCGGTAACCCACGACCCTGTATCGTCTGCGTCACATCGGCCACCACTGCCATTACCGCGCGTGACACGTGAGCGGACAGCCACCAGCCGTCGCCTTGCGCTCTCGCCGCGTCGCAGCACGCTTCTGACTTGCACGCCCCTTTCCCTGACCTTGCAGCGCGCTTGTGCAGACGTGTCATGACGTCATTCTTTCCGACGCGCTAAGCAAAGCAGAATTCATTGGCTTGTTTCGTTCCGTTATTCTCTATAGTCGGGCTCGTCGCCGGTCGAGCCGGCCTGCTCGTGGAGAATTCGGATGAACGTGTTTCGTAAATTTCTGGCTGTCGTACTGCCCGCTATCACAGCAGGCACGTTCGGCGCCGCGGGCGGCATCGCTGCGCTTGCGCCGGTGTCGGCTCAGGCCGCGGACCACGAAGTTGTAATCGGCTATCAGGACATGGTGGTGCCCTGGCGCTACGCGCAGGCAACCGGCGAAGTCGAAAAAGCGACGGGCTATAAAGTCGTCTATCGCCAGCTGGGCAGTGGCGCTGAAGTCATCCGCGCCCTCGCGTCGGGTTCGATTCAACTGGGCGAAGCGGGCTCGAGCCCGGTCGCGGCCGGACTGTCGCAGGGTGTGAATCTGTCGCTGTTCTGGATTCTCGACAACATCAACGATGCCGAGGCGCTCGTTGCGCGCGATGGTTCGGGCATCAACACGATCGCTGATCTCAAGGGCAAGAAGCTCGGCGTCCCGTTCGTATCGACTTCCCATTTTCATACGCTTGTTGCGCTCAAGGCCGCTGGGGTCGATCCGTCGACGGTGAAGATTCTCAATCTGCGTCCGCCTGAAATCGCGGCCGCGTGGGATCGCGGCGATATCGACGCGACCTACGTCTGGGATCCGGTGCTCGCGAAGGTCAAGCACAATGGCAAGGTGCTGACGACATCGGGGCAGGTCGCGGCGCAAACCGGGCAATCGACATTCGACGGCTTTGTCGTCGACAAGAAGTTCGCTCAGAGCAACCCCGAGTTCGTGGTCAAATTCGTCGAGGTGCTGGCCAAGAGCGACGCGAACTACCGCGACCAGAAGGCGAAGTGGGCGGTGGGTTCGCCCGAAGTCGCCGGCGTGGCGAAGGAGTCCGGCGCGAAGGAATCCGACGTTCCGGCAAGCCTTGCGCTGTATGCGTTCCCGACACTCGCGCAACAGGCGTCGTCGACTTGGCTGGGCGGTGGTACGAGCGGCGGCGCCGCCAAATCGCTCGAGGCGACGGCCCAGTTCCTCAAAAGCCAGGGAACGATTCAGACCGTGTTGCCCGATTATTCCGCGGGTGTCGATCCGAGCTGGGTCGAGAAAGCCGCCGCACAGTCAAAGACCGCGGCCAATTGAGCGTGTTGAATTGAGCGTGTTGTCACGACCGCATCGTAGTGAGGTTGCATGAGTCTGCTTGATATCCGCGGACTGGGCGTCGAATTCGAGGCGCCCCGCGGTGGATCCGTCAAAGCGTTGTCGCAGATCGACCTGCGCGTCGAGTCGGGCGAGTTTGTGGTGGCGCTCGGCGCATCGGGCTGCGGCAAGTCGACTCTGCTCAATTGCATCGCTGGATTTATCGAACCGAGTGCCGGGTCGATCGAGATCGACGGGCATCCGGTCATCGGGCCTGGCGCCGACCGTGGCGTTGTATTTCAGCGGCACGCGCTGATGCCGTGGCTCGATGCACGCGATAACGTCGCGCTCGGCCTGCGTTTCCGGGGTGTGTCGAAGCAGGAGCGCACACAAGTGGCGGAACGATGGCTCGGCGAAGTCGGGCTGTCGAAACACGCCAAGGCACCGGTCTACACGTTGTCGGGCGGCATGCAGCAGCGCGTGGGCATTGCGCGCGCACTCGCGGGAGATCCGCGTATGCTCCTCATGGATGAACCCCTTGGCGCGCTCGATGCGTTGACGCGTGAATCCATGCAGGAACTGCTGCTCGATATCTGGCAAAAGACACACAAAACGGTGTTCTTTATTACGCATGGTGTCGAAGAGGCGGTGTTTCTCGCTACCCGTCTGATTGTGATGACCCCTTCGCCTGGACGCATTGCCCATACGTTCGACCTTCCCTTTGCGGCACGATTCGCGCGCACACACGATGCGCGCGCGATCCGGTCCGATCCTGAATTCATCGAATGGCGTGACCGTATCGCCGATCTCGTCCGTGAACGGAGTCCTGCATGAACGCGCGTCGTGAGGAATGGCGCGCGGCGGATCCGCGCGTCGAGCAATCCGGTGCGACACGTGAAGAACGGCCGCGCTTCGCGCGTATCCGCGCGATGCCGGGCGAAGGTCCCACTGCGTTGATCAGCGCGGTTACGGTCGCATTGGTCATCGCGATCTGGTGGCTGGCGTCAGGGCGCGCGTGGGTGCCGCCGTTATTTCTACCTTCGCCCGCCGCGGTACTCGGTGCGTTCAACGATGCATGGCACGGCCGGATTCAGGGCGGCTTGCCGCTCGTCGATCATCTGATCGCGAGCACGACGCGTGTGCTCGGCGCATTCGCGCTCGCCGTGATCATCGGCATTCCGGCGGGCATCCTGATGGGCGTCTCGCGCATCGCGCGAGCGGTGCTCGATCCGCTCGTCGAGTTCTATCGGCCGTTGCCTCCGCTGGCCTATCTGCCGCTGGTGGTGATCTGGTTCGGGATCGACGAGACCGCCAAGATCATCGTGATCTTTCTCGCCTGCTTCGCACCGATCGCGATGTCGGCGCGCGCGGGCACACGCGGTGCGACCGTCGAGCAGATTCATGCGGCGCAGTCGATGGGCGCCACGCGCTGGCAGCTTGTCTGGCACGTCATCGTGCCGGCAGCATTGCCCGATATCCTCGTGGGGCTGCGTATTGCAGTGGGCTTCGGATGGACGACACTCGTCGCGGCCGAGATGGTCGCCGCGACCAGCGGCCTCGGCCAGATGGTGCTCAATGCGTCGAGCTTTCTGCGTACCGACGTCGTCATCATGGGCATCGTGTCGATCGGCGCCATTGCCTGGATCTTCGACTTTGCCATGCGCCTGCTCGAGCGCAAGCTCGTACCGTGGAAAGGAAAATAGCCGTACCGTTTAACGGATTCGCGCTTCGCGCGGAACCTCTTTGGCCGGGTGGTACTCTCTAGACCGTATCCGCGCGCAGTTGCGCGCTTGCTGTCCTGGAGAGTACATGAAAGAGTCGCAGTCACGAGGCCGCCGCGCATTTCTGGGCACCGCGTTGAAGACTACCGGTGCGCTGGCTGTTGCCTCGTCCACCACTACCCTGCTTTCGGGTTGCGTGCCTCCTGATGAGGGGCCGAACTCGGGCAATACGGGTCCTTCCGGTTTTACGCGTCGCACCGCGGGTTCGGGCCGCGAAGCGGACCTCAGCGCGACCGAAGCGCTCGCGCAAATGCAGTCGGGCCGCCTGAGCGCGGAGCGTTATATCAGCGCACTGATCGACCGTACGCAGGAACATCGTTCGCTGAACACCCTGATCACGCTCAACGAAACGGGCGCAATCGAAACGGCCAAGCGTATCGATGCCGCGCGCGCCGGTAACAAGCCGCTCGGTCCGCTTGCCGGTGTCGGTCTCATCATCAACGACAACATCAACACAGCCGGTGTCCCGACAAGTTCCGGTACGCCGGGGCTCAAGGACTTTACGCCTTCGGTCAGTGCACCCGTATTGCAGACGCTGCTCGAGAAAGGCGTGATCGTAATCGGCAAGGCCAATATGCACGAGATGGGCCTTGGCGTGACGAGTTCCAATGCCGCGTTCGGCGCGGTACAGAATCCGTACGACGTGACGAAGATTCCAGGTGGCGCGTCGGGCGGCACCGCCGCAGCGCTCGCAGCGCGTTTCGCGCCGATCGGTCTCGGCACGGATTCGGGCGGGTCCGTGCGCGTCCCCGCGGCGCTGTGTGGTGTTGCCGCGCTGCGACCCTCGGTCGGTGGCGGCGGGAAAGAACGGCGCTATCCGCTGGTGGGTGTCGCGCCGGTTTCCCATACACGCGATTCGGTCGGTTCGATGGCGCGCAGCGTGGCAGACATCGTCCTGATCGACAACGCGCTGACGGGTTCGCCGTCCGTGCAGGCGCGTCCCGCCAATCAGATTCGACTGGGCGTGCCGCGCGACTACTTCTGGAACGGTGTCGACCGGGACGTTGCGAAGCAATGTCAGACAGCGCTCGACAAGCTCAAGGCGAGCGGCGTCACGCTCATCGAAGCCGACCTTCCGGATATCGCGACGCTGACGCGCAACACATCACCGGCGCTCACCCTGTTCGAGTTGTATATGGATTTCCCGGGCTATCTCTGGGAAACCGCTGCGCCGCATTCGTTCTGGGACGTCCTTGCAGGCGTCAAGAGCCCGGACGTGCAGGCTTTGCTCAAATCCGGCAAAGGCATCACGCGCGACCAATACATCAAGGCGCTGACCGTCGGACGACCCAAGCTCGTCCAGACCTACGCGGACTACTTCGCTCAGCAAAATGTTCAGGCGATCGTGTTTCCGACGGTGCCGGTCACTGCGCCACTGATCGATCCGTCGTACTCAGGTGCACTGTCGATCGACGGCGTCGCTCAGCCTGGCGGATCGACGGCCATTCTCACAGCGATGACGCGCAACGTCGATCCGGGCTCGTGTGCCGGGCTTCCCGGACTGTCGTTGCCGGTTGGCCTGGCGTCGAACGGCATGCCGGTCGGCCTGAGTCTCGACGGACGCGTGGGCGCCGATGCCGATCTGCTCGCCATCGGCCTGACGGTCGAATCGATCGTCGGTCCGATCGCGCCTCCGCGCTTGTCGGCGTGATATCTGCCGGCGCGACGTCACGCGCCGGCAGATATCAACGAAAGATCCCTGAATCTCCTCACCTTTGCCGGTTCTCACTGGAAAACTAGGACACCAGAGTATGTCGATCACTTATGAACGCGATCGCAAGATCACACGGGAACAGTTTGTGGATCTGCTTGTTCGCTCGACGCTCGGCGAGCGCCGTCCGATTGACGATGACGCGTGCATCGACGCGATGCTGGCCAACGCGAACCTGACGATTACGGCCTGGGACGGCGACCATCTGGTTGGCGTCGCGCGGTCCGTGACTGATTTCGCGTACTGCTGCTACCTCTCGGACCTGGCGGTCGATTCGGGCTTGCAGCGCGCCGGTGTCGGGCGCGAACTGATCCGCCTCACACAAGCCGCGCTCGGGCCGAAGGCCAAGCTGATCCTGCTGTCGGCGCCCAAGGCCGTGGGTTACTACCCGCGCGTCGGCTTCACGCGGCATGAGAATGCTTACATGATCAATGCGACGGAACCGCTGCGGTAGTCAGGAAAATAAAGTTGCAAAGCTAACCATCTCGGACTAAGCTGCATTCATGTTCGATCAATGCCTGTACTTCAACACCACAGCGCTGGCGCGTGTCGTCGAGCGGGAATGGACGCGCACTTACGAGCCGTTCGGCCTGACGCCACCGCAAGCGTTCATGTTGCGCGCGATTCTCGCGCGTGAGGGTGCGCTGCATCGCGAGCTGGCCGATCTGCTTGGGATCGCGCGGCCGACGGCGACACGCGTGCTCGACAGTCTGGCCGAGAAGGGCTTGATCGAGCGTCACGCGTCGGCGGGGGACGGACGTGAGTCCTGTGTGTATCCGACAGCCGTTGCCAAAGGGATGGAGAAATCGATCACTGCGGCAAGTGCGGCGACGACGCGCCGGGTCAAGAACCTGATCGGTGCGGACGTGTTTGATGGGACGGTGGCGCAGCTTCGCGAAATCCGTACGGTGCTGGGCTGATTTTTTTTGTTCATATAGTTGCATTGCTAACTAATGTGGAGGCAGTATGCCGATTCTTAACGTGAGGATTAGCGGGGAACCCGACGCTCGAAAGACCGCAGAGATTGCCAACTTCTTGCTCGACAAGACGGTGGACATCCTGCACAAGCGCCGGGACCTGACGGCCGTGGCGATCGACTATGTGAGCCCGGAGCAATGGTTCGTCGGCGGCCGGACGCTGGCGGAACAGGGAAAGGCCAGCTTCTATTTCGACATCAAGATTGTCGATGGCACGAACACCAAGGATGAAAAGGCGCGCTACCAGCGTGAGGTGTTCGAAGGGATGCGAGAGCGGCTCGGGGACCTGCACGAAGAAAGCTATATCTATGTGCAGGAGGTCAAGGGCGATGCCTACGGGTTCGGCGGTCTGACGCAGGAGTACCGGTATATCGCGGCGAAGGTCGAGGCCGAGGCACGGATCGCCGCGCCGGCGTAGAGCGTTACGGAGCGGGGCGGCCTCACTGTATCTACGACGCAGGGGCCGCCCTCCCGCCGTCTCAGGCCATGCCAGGCTTAGGGGCTCAGGCTCAGGCTCAGGCTCAGGCTCAGGCTCAGGCTCAGGCTCAGGCTCAGGCTCAGGCTCAGGCTCAGGCTCAGGCGGTACCGGCAAGGTGCGGGGCAGCGGGGACGCTGCCCTTTGCATCGAGGTGAAGTTACCCGGAGCACCTCACCAAAGCACCGTTCACACGGTCTTTTTGCGCGAAAGAACCCCGTTTCGTCTCACCTTGATTCCCGTAGTCCCTCACCAATGGTCCCTGTTTGAGTTCACCATCGATGCAAGCGGTCCCTGTTGAACCTCACCATAACTGAGGCTCACGGTGAATGTGCACACTCGGTCCATCTCACCTTGCACAAAGGTGAGTCGCCAGAAGATGAAATCTCACCTCAAATCGAGTTCTGACGCGGGTTTCGAGCTCCCTTTGTGCTATTCAGCCCCTCAAGTTCCCTGTGAAAGCTCACCTGCACGATGGTGATTTGGGCGCTGCACCATTCATGCCGAATTCGGTTAGTTTCCTGTTTCACCTCACCTATAGATCCCCGTTTGTTCTCACCCGACGCGGGCCTGTAGTTCCCTGTTGGACCTCACTTTGGGTCTGCCCAAGGTCCCCGTAAATCCTCACTCCGAGGTGTGCGGCTACGGTCCCTGTTGAGTCTCACGTATCGAGAAATTGTCAGTCCCCGCAAAGGCTCACCTGCACAGCGATGTGGGAATCGGGGTGTTTCTAACGCGTTGATTTATAAGCGCTTAACGTTAAGAAACTATCGGCGAGAAGTGTCAGTACGCCAACGGCTCTGCATTCGGCGATGCAAGCCGGGCGCGCTTGCGTTCCGCGCGCAGGCGGTATTGAAACGCGTCGCCGCGAAAGCAGATGGTTTCGTAGTCGATCGGCCGGCCCTCAGCGGAGAAACTCAGGCGCTCGATCCGCAGAATCGGTGAGTCGAGCGCGACGTTGAGCGGTGCGCTCAGCGTGGAATCGGCCAATATCGCGTCGATCCGCACGTCGGCGTGACCGAGCGCAATACCGCAGTCGTTCTCGAGAATCAGAAAAATATCGCGTGTCGCAAGATCGGCGTTGATCACCCGGCGGCCGGGATCGAGCGGCAACCACGTGGTTTCGAGCGAGACGGGTTCGCGATTGAGCAGCCGGATGCGCTCGACACGTACGACATGGCTACCGGGATCAATAGCCAACTGCTTCGCGACATACACATCGGCTTCGACAATGGCCTTATCGATGACGCGATTGACGATCTCATGCCCCATCGAGGCCATGGCCTCGGCAAACCCCTGCAGCGAGGTGACGTTCTGATAAGCCTTGGGCTTTGCGACAAACGTTCCCTTGCCGTGAATACGGAAAATCAGCCCTTCTTTCTGCAGGTCGCCGAGCGCCTGACGCACGGTAATGCGGCTCACGTCGAACATCGCACCGAGTTCGCTTTCTGACGGCAACTGACTGTGTGCCGGATAGCTGCCGTCAAGAATCGAGCTTCGCAGCCGGTCCTTGATTTGCATATAAAGCGGAATCGGTAAAACAGTGGATGCCGCACCATTGAGTTTGGACATAATCGGGAACAGATCCGGATCGACAATCCGGCTTGTTATGATGAGCGCGAACTAGCTTAAGAAAACGCTGAACCCGAATGAACCAAGTATTTCTGCTATCGGAAGCAGAAATCAAAGAAAAGCCCGCTATTCGAACGACGGCACTGTAATAAACATCGTCACAATACGGGACATTCACGTAAGGCACGTTTTGGGGAAGTCTGGCAGGCTTGCGCGTGGCATTGGCAGACCCATGTCTGTGCGCAGGTCAGGTTCCGCACCAGGCGGAACCGCGATGGACCATGAAGTCTGAACAGGGAGCGGGGAGACGGGGTAGATGGATATCGACTATTTGCGCAAATGGGTCGGTCGCACGGAGCGGGCGTTCGATGACATCAGCCCGACGCCGCCGGCAGTATTGGCGGCGGCACTCGACCGGCAGGAGCCGCGCCTGGCCGACGGCGACCCGCTGCCCCTGCTGCGTCACTGGCTGTACTTCCCTGCCGTGACCCGGCGCTCGGAACTCGATCCGGACGGCCATCCGCGCCGCGGCGGGTTTCTGCCGCCCGTTCCGCTTCAACGCCGCCTGTTCGCCGGCGCGAAGCTCACGTTCAATCTGCCGATCCGCGTGGGTGATAACGTCGAGCGCACCTCGCGTGTCGTCGGTATCGACCAGAAGACGGGCCGCGCGGGCGATCCGTTGTTATTCGTGCGCGTGCAGCGCGAATATCGCAACCAGAGCGGCATGACGGTGCTCGAAGACCACGACATCGTCTACCGCGACCGTCCGAAGCCCGGCGACGCCGTGCCGCCGACGCGGCTTGCGCCCGAGGAGCACGACTGGGCCGACGAGATGAAGGTCGACGAAGTGCTGCTGTTCCAGTACTCGGCGCTGACGTTCAATCAGCACCGGATTCACTACGACCGCACATACGCGACGACGGAAGAAGGCTATCCGGGCCTGATGGTCCATGCGCCGCTTGTGGCCACGCTGCTCGTCGATTCGCTGCGCGATCACCTGCCGGCTCGCCGGCTGCAGACGCTCGAGTTTCGTGCTGTAGGTCCGCTGTTCGACAACGAGCCTTTTCTCGTATGCGGACAGCGCCGTTCGGTTGGCGAAGCACGACTCTGGGCGCAGAAGATGGACGGCTCGCTGGCAATGGACGCGCTCGCGGTCTTCGGATAACACGCCATCGGATTGGCGTTGGACCGTGCTGGAGGTGGAAGGGTCAGGGCAATCGAGGGCGCGGTGCGAAGGCGCCGCGCATGAAGGACCCTGCGCAGGCGCATAACTTCCGCGGGCCCTGCGCATTTCTGCCCTCGACACGCTGCGTGACGAGGGCATGTCCCTGCGCTGACGTCAGCTCGACGTCTTCTCCGCGAACCACGACGCGGCCGCGAGGCCGATGTGGGAGATCAGATACGGCGTCAGTTCGGGCAGACGCGTGCAAGCGCTTTCTATTTTGGCCGTATCGCCGAGTTCGGCGGCTTCGGCTGCATCGAGCAGACGCCCGAGATCGCCGTCGCGATGGCGAATCGCCGCTTCGATCGGCCCGGCGAGACGCAGCTTGTCGAGCAGCTCGTTCATCGGCGCATCGAACACCGCATCGACCAGCGAAAACACACCCGTCATGAATGCGGCGTCGAGTCTCGCCTCGTCACCCGGCCAGAGCAGGCCTGCCGCGAGCTCCATAAACCGCGCACGCGTGCCGGCCAGCAGCACCAGCGGGTCAGACGCGATTGGCAGGTTGCGGCCGTCCGCGTACAAGAGCAATTGCGCCCATCGGGAGATCTGACGCGTGCCGAGCACCATGATCGCTTCGCGTAGCGATGCGATCGGCCGGGACAGTCCGAAAGCCGTCGCATTGACGAGCCGCAGCAGTTGCATGACCAGCCCGGGACTGGTCTTGAGCTCGGATTCGAGATCGTCGAGCTGGGCATCGCCGCTCAGCAGTCCGAGCACGCGGAGCAAAGCGTGACGCGACGAATTGGCGCGCCGTGACACGAGCACCTGCGGCCTGGCGAAGTAATACCCCTGGAACAGATCGAAGCCGAGCTGCATCGCCCGATCGTGGTCCGCGCGGGTTTCGACCTTCTCGGCAAGCAGTGTCTTGTTGTGTGCCTTGAGCTTTTGCACCAGCGGCTCAAGATGATCGGGCTGGCAATACAGCAAATCGACCTTGACCACGTCGACATGCGGCAGGATGGCTTCAAGCGACTCCGACCAGCGCGTGACATCGTCGAGCGCGAAACGGAAACCGGCGCGCCGCAATTGTGCGCATCGCGTGAACAGTGCGGAGTCGAAGGTCACGCCTTCGAGCACTTCGAGAATGAATCGATCGGGCGGAATCAGACTGACAACATCGTCATTGAGCAGATCGCGGCTGACATTCACATAACCGGGATGCCCGCCGAGTGCAGCGACGATGCCGACGTCAACGAACGTGCGTGCAAGTACGTGAGCGGTCGCTTCCATGTCGTCGACAATCGACGCCCGATTGATCGCATCGCTGCGAAACAACAGTTCGAATGCATGAAGGGCGCCGTTGCGGTCGACGATAGGCTGACGCCCGAGATAAACCCGATCGTCGGTGGCCGCGTTCGTCACGACCGATGCCGTAGAAGAATCATGCATATATGAATAAGCAATGCGATGCGTTGCCGCGCTGGAATCACGAACCGAAGCTTGCCAGCACATGGACAAACTGTCGACAAGCGCAGTGACTTATCGCGCATTATGAGCGATCGCCGAAACGAAACCTATAAGCAGGGAGAATACGAAAATTCGGCGTCTGCACCGAAATGACGTGTTGCTGATGGACTGTCGGTCGGATTTGCGCAACACATTTCACCGAATTTTCTTTTTCGATTATGGCGCAGGCCGAAACCGTGTACTCCTTCTACTGCGAATGACCGGTAGCCCGAAATGTGTGCGGCGCGGTGGCACATGAGCAGCCACCGCGCGCCTCGCGTGCTTTAAGTTACTGTGCCGCGGTCTGACTTTCGGGCACCGGCGTCCAGTCCGCCGAAGGGTCGAACGCCTTGATCGTCGAGACCCGGCCTGAGGTCTGCGGTCCGAAGTTGCGCTGGTAGACCTTGCCATCGCTGCCTGCGATAAACGTCATGATCCCCGTGTCGTCATACGTCACCGGCCATGCGATCACGGCGTACCCGCCGCTCATTACACCGTTCTGCACGTAGCTGCGCGCGCCGCCGGGTGCGTCCGCACCCTGCGCCGTCAGTATGCGGAAGTGATATCCGTGATATCCGCCGCCCTGTCGCGCTTTCGGATCCATGACCGCGGCAAGCGCACCGAGCGGGCTTTCGGGTTCGCCTTCATTGACCGGCCAGTAGAGCCCGTCGTGCTTGCCGGGATGACTGACGAATCGGTCGGCGTAGACCGTCTTGCCCTGCGATGTGGCGAAGTCGCGCTGCGCGTCGCCGATTGCCAGCACGGTCTGGATCGCCGCCAGTTCGTTGCGTCCGATGCGCCGCACCGCCATCTCCTCGTGGGCCGCGCGCACGTTGAAGTGCCATCCTTTCGCGGTCTTTTCGATCGGCACCGGCAGTGTCCAGCCGGAGTCGCCTGCTTGCAGATGAGCCACCCCGTTGCCGTTGTCGACGATCTCGTGATGCTTCGCGTACGAGGACAGGAACGCGTAGATATCGTCATCCGAGGCTTGCGGGACGAAGCGTGCGTAGTCCGAGCCGAGGATCTTCTTCAAGGCCTCATCGTCCTGCGTGGCCAGCGCTTGCTGGAGTGCAGTGGCCGCCGCGTCGGGCGTGGAATAGCTCGCCTGCGCCGATGCGGCCGAAGGGTAGATCGCAAGCGCCGCCGCGCACGCGGCGCCTGCGAGTGAAAGAGCGTGTCGTAACCGGGTCATGGGACGTTCCTTACATCAAGTCATTCGAATGCCATTCGAGGCACAGTGAGCAGCCGGCGTTGTTCCAGGCCTGCCGATCGGCGCGTGCTCGAAAGAAAGCACCGATCGGCCAAGCGACAGCCCGACGTCTACCGTCGCGCACGCACGCCGCCGCCGCCATGCGCACCGCCGACGCGGCCGCCACCGCCGCCACCGAAGCCGCCACCCCCTGCGCCGCCGCCGGGGGTGCCACCGCCGCCGAGTCCGCCGCCGCCCGCACGTGCACCGCCGTTCGATGCAACCGACCGGCTTTGCTGGCCTCGATCCATGCTTTGCCGGCTGGCGTTGCCGTTGCCGGCATCGCGCAGCGCGCTGTCGCGGTTCACGTTCTGTGCGCGGTTGCCAAGGTCGTTGTTGCCTCCGCCTGGCCGATTCCCGCCACCAGCGGCAACGCCGCCTCCGTTTGCACCGGGTCGATTGTTGTCGCCTCCGATGCCGCCGCGGCCGTTGTTGCCGCCCAGACCGCCGGCCTGGCCGTTGCCGGGCCCGCCGCCCTGACGGATGTTCTGTACACGGTCGCTCGCTGAGCCGTTCATGTTCTGGCCGGTGCGCTGGTTTAGTGTCTGCCGCGCCTGATCGCGCTGACCGCCGTCTCGTCCGCGATAGGCATCGCGGTTGGCGCCCAGGTTGTTGTTCGCGCCATTGAGATTGTTCGGCCGGTTGAAGCCACCGTTGGCGGCCGCCCGATTGCGCGCGTTGATTGCATTGGTGCGGTCCCAGTTCGACGTTGAGCGGTTTGCATCGATGCGATGGTTCACATTGATGTTGTTGTACCGGTTTACATTGACGTTGACGTCGTTGTGACCCCAGTCGCATCCACCCCACAACGCATTGGTGATGGCGATGCCGGTGCCGAATGCCAGGCCGCTGATGAGCGCCGTGCCGAACACGTAGCCCGGGGGCGGCGGCATATAGACCGGCGGATAGGACGGGTACGGCCACGTGCCATACACCGTCGTCGGGTTATAGCTCGGCACGTAGACGACTTGCGGGCTGGGTTGCTCGATCACGATCGTCTGCGGCGCCGATCCACCCGATGCCGGCTGGACAACCACCTTCTGCTGCTGCGACGTTTGCAGATTGCCGGCCTTGTAAGCGGCGTTGCGCAACCGCTGTACCGAGTCCATCACGTCGTTAGGTTGAGCGAGGAACGCTTGTCCGATGTTCTGCACCCAGTCGGGCTTTTGCGACATCGTCGCGAGCACCTGCGGAAATGCAACCAGCGACTGCACACTTGGATCCCATGCGGTCGCCGAGACGGCCTTGACCGCGTCGTCGCCCTGCAGCTTCGGATTCTGTTTGGACCAGGCGGCTGCGGCCATCACGTCGTCGGGAAACGTCGTGGCCATCAGGACCTGAGCCAGCAGTGCATCGGGATACAGCGCGACGGGCGCCGTCAGCGAATCGATCTGCTGTGCGCTGAGCTTTGGTGCTGCAGGCGCCGCTGCCGGTGCGGGCGTTGCGGCTTGTGCGTACGTCGCGGGCCCGTCGGCAGGGCTGGGCGATTGAGCATAAGACGGTGTGCTTGCACCGGTGATCGCGTTGATCGCGACCACGGTGCCGGCGGTGACGAGGCCGCTGACCACCGCGCCACCGATCCATTTGACATAGAGCTTGACGGAATCCGCCATTGTGGGCTCCCAGAAGCGTGAACAAGGCGACGATGTCGCCACATGACTGCATGTTCCGCGCAGGTGCGCCGGACCAGACGAGATGCAATATAAGTCGCAGCCCTTAAAAAGCAACGCGGTGTCCACGTCTGTGGGGGGCGTTCCGTCTATTCGCTCATCAACAGCGCGCTAACCATTCGGGTCGCACGCAATGCGACGCGGCATGGCTTCACTGGCGACACGGCCGAAGGCTCAAAATCAGGCTGAAATGGATATGAGAAGCCCGCATGACGGGGCCTTGGCCGTTGATCGGCCTGGCGGTGCGTGTCGCAAATAATGCGTCGCCTTGATCGGCGAGCAGGGGGGCGCTCGATGCAGTCTGTGTCGTCGAGCAGAAATGTATCTGCGGAAATTTCAGATCGAGGTGTAGGAAGAGTCTTATTCGATATCAGACATCTGCCCGTGATAAGCCAAGACGATTCCGATATCCGAATCAAACTGCGCCGCAGTCCTACACGCGGCACAGTCGTTTCCTGCAAGTCAATTCAGGCTCGCGGTGCGCGGCGGGCCTTCAACCACGCCGTGAATCGGCGCGGAAATTCCGGTACGGCGTAAAACAGGGCGCCGGTCACGACGATGTTGAGCACGGCAGTCGTCAGATAGATGCCCGGAATCGACACGTGAAGCGCGGTCAGGCCGAGCGCCATCAACGACGACACGATCATGAACAGCGAATTGAGAATATTGTTCGCCGCGATCATGCGTGCGCGATGCGTGGTCTGACTGCGGCTCTGGATCATCGCGTAAAGCGGCACGCTGTAGATCCCGCCCGACACCGACAACAGCAACAGATCGATCAGCACCCGCCAGTGCGCGCCGCTCGAGAGAAACGCCCCGATCCCGGCCAGCGCCTCCACATGCGGCGCGCGATGAGAAGCGAAGAACAGGTCCGCCGCGAAGATCGTCATGCCGATCGCGCCCAGCGGCACGAGCCCCGGCTCGACCTGCTTTCCGGACAGACGTTCGCAGAGCAGCGACCCGACGCCGATCCCGATCGAAAACGTCGCGAGCAACATCGTCACGACGTCGGCGTTGGCGCCGAGAATGTCCTTGGCGAAACTGAAAAACGAGGTGAGCAGTGTCGCGCCGACAAACCAGAGCCACGAAATGCCGAGCAGGCTCACGAACAGGGTGCGGTCGGTGGCGGCGAGCCTGAGGTTGCGGGCGGTTTCGGTCAGCGGGTTCCAGTTGATCGCCAGGTTCTCCGCCGGGGCGGGCGATGGCGGCACGAAGCCTGCGAAAACGCGACCCGCGATGGCCACGCCGATACAGAACAGCGAGAGCACGAGCGCGCCGTGTTCTCCCGCACTGGCCGCCTCGCCGCCCGCGATCGTGCCCACGAGAATCGCGATAAAGGTGCCTGACTCGACAATGCCGTTGCCGCCGACCAGTTCGTCCGACTTCAGATGTTGCGGCAGGTACGCGTATTTGACGGGGCCGAACAACGTCGAATGCATGCCCATCATGAACGTGCACGCGTAAAGAATGCCCACGTTATGCGTGAGATAGCCGACGGTGCCGAGCGCCATGATGCCGATCTCGAACAGCTTGACGAGACGGGTCAGGCGCGCCTTGTCGTATTTGTCCGCGATCTGACCCGAGGTCGCCGAGAACAGCACGAACGGAAGGATGAAGATCGCCGAAATGATGAAGGCGGCCGACTGGGCGTTGACGTTCCCGAATGCGACCGCATCGAACGTCAGCAGCGACGTGAAGCCGACCTTGAAGATATTGTCGTTGGTCGCACCGAGGAACAGCGTCCAGAAGAACGGCGCAAAACGCCGCTCTCGCATCAGCTGGTACTGGTTGTGATGCGTGTTTGATGCGTCGCGCAAAATCTCGCTCATGGGGTGTGAGAGGTTCGCCTGAGAGGTTCGACAGGCCGGTACCGGCCGATATGCGCGGGATTCTAGCCCACGCCGATGCGTGATCCGTGACGGTGCCTTCGGCGGCTGTATTGCCGCGGTAGTGCCGTTGTACCGCCGCCGCCCTATCCCATCTGCCCCTCGTGCGCCTATGCTGAATACAATTCGGCGCGGATTCGAAACCCGGCGCGATACCATTCGAGCCGTCCGCCCATCCCACGACCTCGCCTGGAGCCCTGAATGATGTCTGCCGCGCCGCTTGCGTTCTGGCTCACGAACAGCCTGACGGCGCTTGCCTCCGGACTGCTGTTGTTCATGCTGTCTGCCGGGCTGACCCTGGTGTTCAGCCTGATGGGCGTGATGAACTTTGCGCACGCGAGCTTCTATATGCTCGGCGCCTATTTCGCCTTCGCCCTGGCCCGGCACATCGGGTTCTGGCCGGCCCTGATCATCGCGCCGATCGCGGTGGCGCTCGCGGGCGCCGCGATCGAGCGGGCCGGCCTGCGGCGCTTGCGCACGCACGGGCAAGGCGCCGAGCTGCTGTTCACGTTTGGACTGGCGTACCTGATCGACGAGATCGTCAAGCTGGCCTGGGGCTTGTCGCCGCAGACGGCCGATCTGCCCGCGATCCTCGACGGCCCGCTGTTCACGTGGTTCGACGTGCCGTTTCCTCGCTATCGGGCATTCATGATGGCGGTCTCGGCGGCCATGCTGGTCTTGCTGACCGTTGCGTTGCGGCGCAGCCGCACGGGGCTCGTGATCGAGGCCGCGCGCACGCACCCCGATGCGGTCGCCGCGCTCGGGCACGATGTGGACGCGGTGTTCACGCTGGTCTTCGCGCTCGGTGCCGGACTGGCGGGGCTCGCCGGCGTGGTTGGCGGCTACGCCTTTGTCGTCGAGCCGACGATGGCGCAGTCGATCGGGCCGATCGTATTCGTCGTCGCGGTGGTCGGCGGTCTGGGTTCGCTGCGCGGCGCGTTTATCGCTTCGCTTTCGATCGGCTTTATCCAGACGTTCGCCGTGGCGCTCGACTGGCCGCTGATGCCGCCTGTGGAGAGCGGCCCGAGCCTGACGCTCGGACGGATCGCACCGATGCTGCCCTACGTGCTGTTGATCGCGACGCTGCTATTCAGGCCGAATGGCTGGCTGGGCGCGCGTCTGGCCGGAGGAGACAATTGAACCCGCTCGATCGCCTGCGTCCCGCGGACCGGATGCTCGATGCATCGGTGCCGGTGCGCGATATCGCGGACATGACCGAGCCGGCCTATGGGGCGCGCATGTCCGCGCGTATGCGACTGGTCTGTATCGCGCTGGTGGTGCTCGCTTGCGTACCGGTGTGGTCGGGCGGGCTGGCCTTGACTTGTGCGACGCAGTTCATGGTCATGGTGGTCTTCGCGCAGTCGTTCGAAGTGCTGCTTGGCGAAGCGGGTCTGCTGTCGTTCGGCCATGCGGCGTATTTCGGCCTGGGTGCGTTCGCGGCCGCGCTCGTGCTCAATGGCACTGGTGAGCAGGGCTGGGCCCTGCCGACACCCTTGTTGCCGCTGGTCGGTGCCTTTGCGGGTGCGGCCGGAGGCGCAACGCTCGGCTGGTTTGCAACACGTCGAGGCGGCATCGCCTTTGCAATGATCACGCTCGGCACGGGCGAGCTGCTTGCGACAGGCGCGTCGGCGTGGCCCGTTCTGTTTGGCGGCGAGGGCGGTATTGCGACGGATCGGACTTACGGCTGGTCGCCGGTCGATCTCGGGCCAACGCGGCATGTGTATGTATTGATCGCACTGTGGGCGGCGGCGAGTCTCGTTGCGATGCGGGCCTTCGCTCGCACGCCGCTTGGCCTGGCGGCGAACGCGGTGCGGGAGCAACCGATGCGCGCAGCGTTTGTCGGTTTCGATGTACGGCGCGTGCGTTACCGGACGCTGATGGTGTCGGCCGGATTCGCCGGGTTGGCCGGTTCGCTGATGACGCTGGCGAGCGAGCACGTGTCCGCAGATTCGTTCGGACTCGCGCAGTCCGGGGCGGTGCTGGTTGCTGTCGTACTCGGTGGCGCCGCGGGCTGGGGCGGTCCGGTGCTGGGGACGGCGCTCTACGTCGGCTGTTCCGTTGCGCTTGCGACCGTCACGCGCGCGTGGCCCTTCTATCTGGGCCTGATGTTTATCGGCGTGGTGTCGCTCGCGCCGCGCGGGCTGATCGGGCTGCCTAAAACGATGAACGCGACAATAAGCGCGACGATGCGCGCGCGTGGGTCCGTGCGTCAGTACGCGGGGGCGCTCGCGATCGCTGTTGCCGGGGTGCTGGCTATCGAGATGCTCTATCGGCTCACGATCGTCACGGACAGCAGCACGACGCTCGTCTGGTTCGGGCTGCCGATCGATGCGACGGCGACCTCGACGTGGTTGTGTGTGGCGTTCGTGATGGTGGCGGGTGCGGCGCTTGTTGTGGTGAGACCGAACAGGGACCGACGGAGGGGCGCCGATGTCCGCGCTGAGTCTTGAGGGGGTCGCCTACCGGGCCGGGCGTACCGACATCTTGCAGGGTGTCGATCTGCACGTGCGCGATGGTGAATGGCACGCATTGATCGGACCCAACGGCGCCGGTAAGTCGACGGTATTCGATGTGATCAGTGGCCGGTATCGGCCGATGTCCGGTCGCGTGGTTTTCGACGGTCATAACGTGAGTGGCCTGCCGCCGCATGCGATCCGCCGCCGCGGCTTGTCGCGCGCATTTCAGATGTCGTCGTTGTTCGATGGCATGAGCGTGGCCGAGAACTTGCGCATCGCGACGCTGGGCGCAGCGCAAGAGCACGGTGGAAGCGACACGCTGTGGCAACGGCTCAGCACGCGTGTCGATCTCGCGGGCGAGGCCGCGCGCCTCCTCGACGCGATCGGCCTGACGGCGCAGCGCGACAGCTGCGCCGCGGCGTTGCCGTATGCGCAGCGTCGACTGCTGGAGCTGGGTATCGCATTCGCCGGCGGCCCCTCATTCGTGCTGCTCGACGAACCGACCGCGGGCATGACGCGCGATGAAGCGCGTCACACGATCGAGATGCTTCGCGTGCTGGCCAGGGGCAAGACCTTGCTGATCGTCGAGCACGATATGAGTGTTGTGTTCGAACTCGCCCATCGCATCAGTGTGATTTCGCAGGGACTGGTCATCGCAAGCGGCACGCCGGATGAGATCCGTGGCAACGAGCACGTCCATCGTGTCTATGCGGGAGCGTTCGACGACGAGCCGGCTCGGGCGTATGCAGGTGACGCTGCGCTGCCGATGTACAAGCAGGCGAACGAAGTCGTGCGCGCGGACTTGCGTGCGTCGTCATCTGAGTCGGGCGGGTCGCAGGAGCTGCCTCGATGATGCCGCTGCTTGCCATCGACAATCTCCGTGCAGGCTATGGTGATGCCGAGGTCCTGCGCGGTGTGGGGCTCGAGGTGAATCGCGGTGAGATCGTGGCGCTGCTCGGCCGGAATGGCGCGGGCCGTTCGACGCTGGCCAAGGCGCTGATGGGCATCGTGGAGCGCACGGGCAGCGTGCGCATCGATGGTGCCGAAACGTCGCATTGGCGAACTGACGTGCTCGCACGCCATGGTCTTGCGTACGTAGCCGAAACGCGCGATGTGTTTCCGACCCTGACCGTACGACAGAACCTGTTGCTCGGACTACGCGCGGGGCGTGCGTTCGATGAAGTGTGCGCGCCGATGCTCGCGACTTTGCCGGCCCTTGCGCGGCGCCTCGATACGCGCGCCGGCGTCTTGTCGGGTGGCGAACAACAGATGCTGGCGATTGCTCGTGCGCTCGCGGGCGAGCCCGAGTTGCTGATCCTCGACGAGCCGACGGAAGGTCTTGCACCCTCTGTCGTCACGCAGATTGCCGCGTGGCTTGAAGCGCTCGCGGCTGAAGGACTGGGTGTGCTGTTGATCGAGCAAAAGCTTTCGATCGCGCTCAGGCTCGCGACGCGGGTGTATCTGATGGGGCGCGGCAAGATCGCCTTCACGGGCTCGCCCTCCGAGCTTGCCGACCGGCAGGAGACGCTGCGCCACTGGCTCGAGTGGTAACGAAGCTAACTGGCGTTGGTTGGCAAAGCGTGGCAACGTGCGCGCCGATGACCGTCTTGTGACGGTCAAAGACGGCGCGGCTCACGCGGCGAGCCATGAAGAAACCTGGCGCTTTGCGTTATAGTGCACGCGTGCCGCGCCGACGGGCGGCGGTGCACCCCTTGCGCCGTCTTGCACGGCGTCATCCCCTTTTCCTCCTGCATCGTGCGGACCCGGCGACATCACGTCTGAGCCGCGACATGCGGGAACTTGCCACGCGTTCGACTGCCATGACGATAAGCTCCACAGCATCGCTCGATCTCCCGCTGGACATGGTCATCTTCGGCGGAGGCGGCGACCTGTCCGCGAGAAAGCTCCTGCCCGCTCTTTTTATGGCCCACCTGCACGGCACCCTGCCGAAGCAGACGCGCATTCTCGCGATCGGCCGTCAGGACTGGACACGCGAGCGTTACCTTGAGTTCGTCGAAACGAAGTCGCGTCCGTTCATCGAACCCAAGGCACTGTCGCCCGAAGGCTGGCAGGCATTCCTGTCGATCTTCGAGTACGTGAAGATCGATGTCACGTCGGCCGAGGACTATCGCCGTCTCGCCGAGGTGTCGAGCGGCAACGTTCAACGCGTGTTCTATCTCGCGACATCGCCCGAGCTGTTCACGCAGATCTGCGACGGCCTCTCGAACGCGGGCCTCGTCGACGACAACGCACGCGTAGTGCTCGAAAAGCCGCTGGGTCACGACCTCGCGTCGGCACAAGCGATCAACAGCGATGTCGGCCGCTACTTCCAGGAACCGCAGATCTACCGGATCGACCACTACCTGGGCAAGGAGACGGTGCAGAACCTGATGGTGCTGCGCTTCGGCAATGCGCTGTTCGGCCCGCTGTGGCAAGCGCCGTACATCAAGAGCGTGCAGATCACGGTGGCGGAGTCGGTCGGCGTGGGTAGCCGCGCAGGCTTCTATGACCACACGGGTGCGCTGCGCGACATGGTGCAAAACCACTTGCTGCAGCTGCTGTGTATCGTGGCCATGGAACCGCCGGTCTCGCTCGATCCGGATGCCGTGCGCGACGAAAAGCTCAAGGTGCTGCGTTCGCTGCGCAAGATGTCGCCGGCCGAACTCGCACGCGACACGGTGCGCGGTCAGTATGCAGCCGGTGCCGTCGGTGGCGAACCGGTCAAGGGTTATCTGCAGGAAGAAGGCGTGCCCGCGGAAAGCAATACCGAAACCTTCGTCGCACTCAAGGTGCAGATTGACAACTGGCGCTGGGCCAACGTGCCGTTCTTCCTGCGCACGGGCAAGCGTCTCGCGAAGCGTCAATCGGAAATCGTCATCGAGTTTGCCGACCTGCCGTTCTCGATCATCCCCGATGGCCCGCGTGATCGCAGCAACCGCCTCGTGATTCGCCTCCAGCCGGAAGAGTCGATCCAGCTTCAGATGATGGCGAAGGAACCGGGCAGCGGCATGCAGATGCTGCCGGTGAGCCTGAGCCTCGATCTCGAGACGTCGTCGAACCTGCGCCGTCCGGAAGCGTATGAGCGTCTGCTGATCGACGTGGTGCGCGGCCGTCTCACCCACTTCATGCGTCGCGACGAACTCGAAGCCGCATGGACGTGGGTCGAGCCGATTCTCAACGGCTGGGCGCAATCCAACGAACGTCCGCGTCAATACACGGCGGGCACGTGGGGACCGGCGGCATCGTCGGCGCTGATGGCGCGTTACAACATGACGTGGTCGGAAGAAACCTGATCGCGTGAATTCGCTGTCATGGGGCTCGCCTCATGACAGCCGCCGCCGTGTGCCGAAGAGAACAATAAAGATGATCGAGCTCAAGCCGATGTCGGCGCAGGACTTCGAAGTGTTCGAACGGGTTTCCATCGAGCGGTATGCGGCCGATACGCTGCGCACCGACGGTGGCACCGAGGCGTCGGCATTGGAGTACGCAAAGGCATCGTTTGCCAAGCTGCTGCCCGAGCATGAAGCGACGCCCGATCACTTTCTCTACACGATTCACAGTGTCGAACGCGATGCAGACGTCGGCACGATCTGGATCGGCATCGTCACGCAAAGGCAGCGTCGCTCGGCATATGTGTTCGATATCCATGTCGAGGCGGCGTGGCGCCGCATGGGGTTCGCCACCGAGGCCTTCCGGGCCGTCGAGGCGCGGGTGCGCGAGCTGGGCCTGACGGAGATCGGGCTGCACGTATTCGGCTACAACGAGAGTGCGTACGCGCTGTATCGACACCTCGGCTATCGACCCACGCACATTTCGATGGTCAAGTCGCTGACCGCGGAGATCTAAAAGAACAACATCATGATCGCGAAGATTCTCTACCTGGTTGTCGTGCTGATTCACGTCTATATCGTGCTGCTCGAGATGGTCTTCTGGAAGAAGCGTGCGGGCCGCGTGTTCCGGATGCCGCAAGCTCTCGTCGAACAGACGGCGCCGATGGCGTCGAATCAGGGGCTCTACAACCTGTTTCTTGTGGTCGCCTTGTTGTTGGGCATCGGTCTGTCGGATCCGCGGCTTGCCACAGCGTTCGGCGCGTACGCGCTCGGATGTGTCGGTGTGGCGGGCCTCTGGGGTGCGCTGACCGTGTCGCCGCGTATCGCGCTCGTGCAGACCGCACCGGCGTTGCTTGCGCTGATCGCTTACTACTTCGGCATCTGATCCATCCGATAGGTCCGATATCGGTGATTCATCGCTTCCCGGGCATTAACCTGTATATCAATAGTTTTCTAACGGTTAATGAATGGGATACCAAAACCGTCGAATTGGATAAATGTCATTTATTGCGAATTCGCAAACTCAATAAACTGACGAATCCGTCGGTTTTCAATTACCTGCTGTAAGCAAATTGATGTTGTCTGTGTGGTGACTCACTGAAGAAGTCGCACCACGATGCAAACAGTCGACATTCGGCCGCATCGTTCCCAATCGTTCCCCAGTGAAACCCTTATCGCCAGCGCGGGTTGTTGTCACACCAACACGATAACCTTCTCGCGCTCGCGGGTTCCGAATTCAATAATCCCTACATTGCTTTCGGCATGCGCCGCATGAAACACGCGCAGGACCTCCGCCCGCAAGCCCCAGCCAGCCTGGGCGCGGCACGGTGCGCGTGGGCAAAATATTTCAGCCAGCCTTTATCCGCAGGGGAATCGCGCGATGTCTATCCGAAGACTTGAACCGGGCGTTTGGGGTTCGCATGCGCCGCGTGATTGGATCGTTTTTGCGTTCGCTGAAAGGTTTGTGAAAGTTTATCTAAATTGCTTTTAGAAAGGAAAATCGAAGACCTTATTTACTCCAATGCTAATCATTCTTATTTGCGTTGACAGTTTTATTCCCGGTCTATACCATTTTTCCCATCTTGTTCACTCGCTCGAAAAAATGGCCGACGGGAGCGCGTCATTTCCGCGGCCGCCAAGCATGTGCCACGCGTGCCTTTCGCGCACGCAGACAATAAGGAAGACGAATGATCAGCACACGCCCGCGCCACCGGCGCGACGCGGCGCTCACCCGTCAGGGTGGCGCGCCCTTTTCGCATCTGAAGCGAGGTCTTCTCGCATCGGCCGTCATTTTCGCAAGCGCGGGCGCCGCGCCGGCGTTCGCGAGTCCGATGGCGCAGGTCAATCCGGATGCGCTCGACGCGCCCGAGGCCGATGTCGCGATCAAGGGACAGCAAACGGACTTCTTTAGCGGTATCTGGACGCGTTCGACGCTGCTGGGCGACATGGGTGGCTTGCGCTCGTTTCTCGGACGCGCGGGCATTACGCTGGACATCAATGAAACAAGTGAGCTGTTCGGCAACCTGTCCGGGGGCATCGACAAGGGCCACGCCTACGACGGCCTGACCGTTGCCACCATTCAGATGGACACCAAGCAGGCGTTCGGGTGGGAAGGCGGTCTGTTCAATGTGAGCGGCGAGCAGATCCATGGCACGAACCTGAGCACGCGCTACCTCGGCACGCTGAATACGGCGAGCGGTATTGAAGCGACGCCCGAGACGCGCCTCTGGGAACTCTGGTATCAGCAGTCGTTTTTCAACAAGAAATTCGACATCAAGATCGGGCAGCAGAGTCTTGACCAGGAATTCATGGTCAGCACGTACGGCCTGACTTTCGTGAATACGATGTTCGGCTGGCCGGGCGTGCCGTCGTATGACCTGCCGTCAGGCGGCCCTGCGTATCCGCTGTCGGGTCTCGGCGTGCGCGTACGCGGGCAGATCGCTCCCGGCCTCACGGGATTGTTCGGCGTCTTCGCGGGCGACCCGTCGGGCAATCGCGACGACAACCACGGTACCAATTTCAGCCTGAACGGCAGCACGCTGTTCATCGGGGAACTGCAGTACGGGATCAATCAGCCTGTTGAAGGCGATATGGATCTCGGCGGCAACAACAACGCGCTGCCGGGCATGTACAAGCTCGGAGCGTGGTATCACAACGGCAGCTTTGCCGACCAGCGCTTCGACTCGAACGGCGTGCCGCTCGTGAGCCCGGACAGCAACGGCATTGGCGCGCAGCATCACGGCAACTACAGCATTTACGCCGTGGCGGACCAGATGATCTGGCGTCCCGACCCCGCGGAGCCGAAGTCTCTTGGCGTCTTTGCGCGCGTGATGTACGCGCCGACGGACCAGAACCTCGTGCGTGCGAGCGCGAACCTCGGGCTCTCGCTCAAGGCGCCGTTCAGCGGCCGCGACAACGACGTAGCCGGCATCGCGGTGACCTACATCAAGGTCAGCGATCAGGCACGCCAGTCCGACCAGGACTTCATCGATGAAAACCCCGGCATGTTTGCGCTGCTGCGCAGCTCGGAAACGGTGATCGAAGCGACCTACCAGTACCAGGTCGCGCCGTGGTGGATCCTCCAGGCCGATGCGCAATATGTGTTCAATCCGGGTGGCGGCATCGTGAACCCGAACGATCCGACGCAGAAGATCAAGAACGAGTTCGTGCTCGGGCTGCGGACCAACATCACCTTCTGATGACGATGACGCGCACGACTATGACAACGCCCTATTTCGACCGATATTCAGGAAGTGATGCGATGAAGCACTCCGCCCTTTCCAGCACGAGCCGGCGTGGCTCACTCGACCTGCGCAGGCGCCTTGCCACGGCTGCGCGTTCGCTGAGCGGCGCGGTGGTGGCCGCGTGCATCGCCGCCATCGTGGCGCCGTCGCTCGCATCCGCCGAGCCGCAGGGCCTGCTCGAGACGATCAAGAAGCAGCAGACCGTCACGTCGACGGTGCCCGAGAACGGCGACCAGAACCCGTACGCACTCGCGATCTCACCGATTACGTCGGGCAAGATCCAGAAAAACGACGTGCTGATCGACAACTTCAACGACTCGGCGAACCTTCAGGGTGTAGGCACGACGATCGTCGATTACAACCCGTCGACCGACAAGCTGTCGCTGTTCGCGAAGGTGCCGCACGATCTCAAGGAGTGCCCGGGCGGCGTCGGCCTGTCGACCGCGATGACGGTGCTCAAGAGCGGTTGGGTGGTCGTCGGCAGCACGCCGAGCAACGACGGCACGACCGATACCAAGGGCGCGGGCTGCCTGCTGGTGTTCGACACACAAGGTAATCTCGCGACGGTGTTCTCGGGTGAGAACATCAACGACCCGTGGGGCAATATGGCGGTCGTCGACAATGGCGACACCGCGACGCTGTTCATCAGCATGTCGGGCTACGGTGTCGGCAAGGTGTCCGGCTTTATCGACCCGCCCGTGTTCAAGCAGGCGACCGTGCTGCGGCTCGATCTCGCGATCGAGCAGGGCAAGCCGCCGGTCATCAAGAACCAGACCGTGGTCGCGAGCGGCTTTTCCGAGCGCGCGGACCGGGGCGTGTTCCTGATCGGACCGACCGGGCTCGTCATCAAGGACGATCTGCTCTACATCTCGGATGCGATCGGTAACCGGATCAGCGTGATCGAAGACGCGACAAAGCGCGATACGAGCGCGGGCGTCGGCCGTACGCTGACGGCCGATGGGCTGTTGCAGCGTCCGCTGGCGATGTGCCTGACGCCGGCCGGCCACCTGCTCGTGACGAACGGTCTGAACGGGAAGGTCGTCGAGATCGATCCGGCGACGGGCCGCCAGATTTATGCACGCTGGATCGATGCCGACAAGGCACAGTCGCCGCCGGGCAACGGCGATCTGTTCGGCATTGTGATGACGCCCGAAGGCGACGGCTTCTACTACGTGGAAGACGACGTGAACACGCTGGTACTGGCAAGATGAACACGACGAATCGACCGTCCGATCCGCAGCAGCAGACGCAGTCAGCGGACGACGGGCAGGATGTATCGAACGCGACGGGCCCGATTCAGTCGGGCTGTCCGTTCTCGGGCTTTTCGCAGCCGCCTGCGCCGCGCGTCGAAGCGGCGCAGAGCCAGGATGCGCGAAGCGTTGGGGCGCCGTCGCATGCAACTGATCAGGGCGCGCCGGCGCAACCGTCGCGTCGCGGCTTCCTGAAGGCGGGCGGCCTGGCCGCTGCGGCAGGTGCCGGGCTTGGCGCGGCCGGCCTCGCCCAGGCTGCGCTCGACAAGCCGGCCGGCGGCGCCGCCGCATCGGCACTGTCGGCCAAGGCGCGCATGGGCGCGCAGGTCGAACCGTTTTACGGCGAGCATCAGTCGGGCGTCGTTACGCCGCAGCAGACGTACACCTACTTCGCTGCACTCGACGTCACGACGAATCACCGCGACGAACTCATCGAGCTGCTGAAGACCTGGACTGAAGCGTCCGCACGCCTGACGCGGGGCGATACGGCGAAGACCATCGATCCGGACGACACGGCCGCGGCCTCGGCCAAGGGTGCGCAATCCGGCGCGCAGCCGGCAGCGAAGGACGATGCCGAGCTCGGCGCGATGTCGACGTTGCCCGATGCGCCTGCCGGCGCAAGCGCTGCGGCGACGACCGACGTGTCGGGTGCACCGGCCGATGACGGCTATGCGGCCGGCGGTGCGACGCCCACGTACAGCGCGGCCGTGTATGAAGACTCCGCTGAGGCGCTCGGCCTCGGCGCGTCGCGCCTGACGCTGACGTTCGGCTTCGGCCCGACGCTGTTCACGCGCGACGGCGCCGACCGGTTCGGTATCGCAAAGCGCCGTCCCGATGCGCTCGTCGATCTGCCGCGCTTCAATGGCGATCAGATCGTCAAGGAAAAGAGCGGCGGCGATCTTTGCATTCAGGCCTGCGCGATGGATGCGCAAGTCGCCTTCCATGCCGTGCGTCAGCTCGCGCGGCTCGCCAACGGCAAGGCACAGATCAAGTGGGTGCAGTCGGGCTTTCTGTCCCAGCCCGGCGACGGCACGACCGCGCGCAACCTCATGGGTTTCCGCGACGGCACGAACAACCCGCCGACGCGCGATCCCGCACTGATGGACAAATTCATCTGGGCCGGCGACGAAGGCCCCGCATGGATGCGTGGCGGCACGTACACCGTGTTTCGCCGGATCCGGATCACGCTCGAACACTGGGACAACACCGAAGTCAGCTTCCAGGAAGCCGTGTTCGGCCGGCACAAATACTCGGGCGCACCGCTGGGCAAACAGAAGGAGTTCGACGCGCTCGACTTCGATGCGAAGGATGCGCGCGGCAACCCGGTGGTCCCCGAAAACTCGCATGTGCGCTTGTCCAACCGGGCGCAGAACAATGGCATGCAGCTGCTGCGCCGTTCGTACTCGTACAACGACGGTGCGAATTTCTATATCGAGCGCTGGCCGCCATGGCGCCAGGAGCTCGAGTACGACGCGGGTCTGCTGTTCGTTGCGCATCAGCGCGACCCGCGTTCGGCGTTTATTCCGATCAACGCCCGGCTCGCGGCGACCGATCTGATGAACCAGTTCACGACACACGTCGGCAGCGCGATCTTTGCGTTGCCGCCGGGCGCGAAGCAGGGTTCGTATATCGGCGCGGGGTTGTTCGAGGCATAACACTGCGTCGACGTCCGTGGTCAAGCAGTGTGTATCCGTCATACCAACATAGATAACTTCAGGATATCGACATGTCGTTTTCGTGGGTAACTCAAACCGGCCGCAAGACGTTGCGGCTCGCGCTGGCCGGGGCTGTCGCAGCGTGTTTCGCGGCTCATGCAGGCGCGGCGTCGCTGACGCTCTATAGCGCGCAACACGAGCAGCTGACCGAGCTGCTCGCCAAGGACTTCGAAAAGGCGTCGGGCATTTCGGTGCGCGTGCGCGACGGCGAAGGCCCTGCGCTGGCCGCACAGCTCGTGGCCGAAGGTGCGGCGACGCCCGCCGATGTCTATTTCACCGAAAACTCGCCCGAGCTGATGTTGCTCGAGGAGAAGGGTCTGCTTGCGCCGGTGAATGCCGATACGCTCAAGACCGTGCCGGCGCGCTATGACTCGCCGACCGGTGCATGGCTCGGTGTCGTTGCCCGCGAGAACGTGCTCGCGTACAACACGAACAAACTTCAGCCGGCGCAGCTGCCGCAGTCGCTGTTCGACCTCGCCCAACCGCAATGGAAAGGCAAGATCGGTATTGCGCCAAGCGATGCCGACTTCCTCCCGCTCGTGAGCGCGGTGCTTGCTGCGAAGGGTCATGATGCAACGGTCGCCTGGCTCAAGGGCCTCAAGACCAATGCGCAGATCTTCGACGACGACGAAGGTGTGGTCGCGGCGGTCAACCGTGGTGGCGTGGCGACGGGCATCATCAACAACTACTACTGGGCACGCCTTCACGTGGGCCTCGGCGATGCCGCCACGAAGAGCGCGATCTACCACTTCCCGAATGCGGACGTCGGCGCATTGGTCGTGGTGTCGGGTGCCGCTGTGCTCAAGGCGTCGAAGAACAGCGATGCCGCACAGCAGTTCCTTGCTTACCTCGTGAGCGAACGTGGCCAGAAGCTGATGGCCGAGAGCCATATCGACTTCGAATATCCGTTGCGCGCGGGTGTGACAGCCGATCCGATTCTGAAGCCGTTCGATCAGCTGAGCCCGCCCCCGATCGATGTGCAGAAGCTCGGTGACGACAGCCAGGCCGCGAAGCTGCTGCGCGAGGCCGGCCTGCTGTGATGGACGCGGGCGCAACGACCCGGGCGCCGGTCGATCAGGCCGGCTCGGACGCAAGGCAGCGAGCCAGTGATCTCGCTGCGGATAGCGTCGCGATCGGTCCGGGGACGCTTGCGCCCTCAGAACGCGGCCCGCGGCGCGCCCGACGCGCGCCCTGGGCCTTGTTTTGTCTTTGCGCCTTGCTTGCGCTCTGGGTGCTCTCGCCGATCGTCTACACGGCGATGCGTGCGACGGAGTTCACCGCGCAGGAAGTCGGCGAATTGCTGTTTCGCCCGCTTGTCGGCGAACTTCTTTCGAATACCGTGCTCATCGTGGTGAGCGCGACCCTTGCGAGCGCGATCATCGGCACGGCCGCGGCGTGGTTCGTCGAGCGCACGAGACTGCCGGGCCGCCGGATGTGGGCCGTGCTCGCCGCCATTCCGCTCGCGGTGCCCGCGTTTATCTCGAGCTACGCGTGGGTATCGCTGAGTCTGGACCTGCAGGATTTTGCGGGCGCGCTGCTCGTGATCACCTGCTCGTACTACCCCCTGGTCTTTCTGCCCGTATCGGCTGCACTGCGCGGCATGGACCCCTCGCTCGAAGAGTCGGCCCGCTCGCTCGGCTGCGGCTCGTGGGCCGTTTTCTTCCGGGTGATCGTGCCGCAGCTTCGTCCCGCGTTGCTCGGCGGCATGCTGCTCGTTGCGCTCGGCGTGCTGTCGGAGTTCGGCGCATTCACGCTGTTGCGCTTCCGTACGTTTACGACCGAGATTTACGCCGAATACCGGACGACCTTCGATGGGGCGGGTGCGTCACTGTTCGCCTGCGTGCTGATCGCGATCTGCCTGGTGCTGATCGCACTCGAATTCCGCGTGCGGGGTGCCGCGCGCTATGACACGACGGGCAAGGGCACGCGTCGCGCGCCGGTCGTCTATGAACTCGGATGGCGCCGATACCCGGTGCTTGCCGGGTTTGCGTCGCTTGCGGTGGCGACCCTCGGTGTGCCGCTGGGCATGATCTTCTTCTGGCTCACGCAGCGCGGCGCCGCCGCACTGACGCCGGCCGAGGTATCGTTCGACCGGGTGTTCGATGCGACGCTCGCATCGCTCGGGCTCGGCGTGGCCGCGGCTGTGGTGGCCACGGTGTTTGCATTGCCGCTCGCCGTGTTGCTCGTACGATACCCCGGCCGCTTTGCGACGTTCTTCGAACGCGTCGTCTACCTCGCGCAGGGCGTGCCCGGCATGGTCGTCGCGCTCGCGGTTGTGTCGCTTGCCGTGCGTGCGTTGCGCCCGCTGTACCAGAGTTGGGAATTGCTGGTGCTGACGTATGCGTTGCTGTTTCTGCCGTTCGCGCTCGTCAATGTGCGCGCGGCGCTCGTGCAGGCGCAGCCGCGGCTCGAAGAGACCGCACGCTCGCTCGGGCTGGGCTGGTTCGCGATGGTGTGGCGCGTGATGTTGCCGCTTGCCGGGCCGGGGCTCGGCGCGGCGGCGGCTATGGTGTTCATCTCGGTGATCACCGAACTCACCACGACGCTGCTGCTCGTGCCGATCGGCACGCATACGCTGGCGACCGAAGTGTGGGCCGATACGTCGACGCTCGCGTTTGCCGCGGCGGCCCCGTACGCGGCCTTGCTGGTCGGCGTATCGCTCGCGGCGACTTGGTTGCTGATCGTGCTGTTCGGGCGATCGGCGGTACTCGGAAAAGAGGCTTGAGCGCACACGCGCGGAATTTTCATGGCAGCTGTCAGCATTGCAGGATTAACCCAGTCGTTTGACGGCGTGCCCGTGCTGCGCGGTGTCGACCTCGAGGTCGCATCGGGGAGCCTGGTCGCGATTCTCGGCCCCTCGGGCAGCGGCAAGACGACCTTGCTGCGCCTGATTTGCGGGTTCGATCGCGCCGAACAGGGCACGATCCGTGTCGGCTCGAATGTGGTGTCGGGTCCTGGTGCGCACATGCCGCCGGACCGGCGTCACATTGGTTATGTGCCGCAGGAAGGCGGGCTGTTTCCGCATTTGTCGGTGGCCGACAATATCGTGTTCGGCCTGCCGCGTGCGCAGCGCAAGGCACGCCACCGCGTCGGCGAGCTGCTCGAAATGGTCGGCTTGCCCGCCGCGTTCGCGCAGCGCGCGCCGCAACAGCTGTCAGGCGGCCAGCAGCAGCGCGTGGCGCTGGCCCGGGCGCTTGCGCCGTCGCCTGCACTCGTGTTGCTCGACGAGCCGTTTTCCGCGCTCGATACGGCGCTGCGTCAGGAAACGCGTCAGGCCGTGGCCGATGCCCTGGTGGCATCCGGCTCGACCGCACTGCTTGTGACCCACGATCAGTCCGAGGCGTTGTCGATGGGCTCGCAAGTGGCGGTGCTCTGGGAAGGCCGGCTGATTCAGGTCGATACGCCAGCGGGGCTCTACCGTACGCCCGCGACGCCCGCGCTCGCACGCTTTGTCGGTGAGGCGGTCGTGCTCGAAGGTCGTGTCGACGCCGGCATGGTCGACTGCGCGCTTGGGCGCATCCCGGTGCAGGCCGATCTGCGTCAGGACCGGACGACGAGCGTCGATGTGATGATCCGCCCTGAACAGATCCGCATCGGGCCGACGCGTATGGCTTCGTCGAACGGTGCGGACCCGGAAATATCGGGGCAGTCGAGCCACTCAAGCCACGCAGGCGATCCGGATCAGGTGAACCCTGCGAGCCGTGCGGTGCAACCCGTCGGCGCCCGGGTCGCTGAAATCGCTTACTTCGGGCATGACGCAAGTGTCCGCCTGCAACTCGACCGGGACCCGTCGCGCTACGTGTCGGCACGGGTATCGGGGCAGGTGCCGCTCGTGTCCGGGCAGGCCGTCGAATTGTCCTTGCAGGGCGGCGCCGTGATTTACTCAAAGAACGGCAGCATTGGATAAAACGTCTCATCCGATGGTCGGCGTGAGAAATCTGTTCGCCTTGCCTTTTCGATCAGAGCAAAACCGGGGTCCTTCAAAGACTCGCGTGCGTCAGCCGGCTTGACAGTGTGTGTACGCACAGATATCCTCGACACCACCATGAAAGATTCACCCACCATCGATGAATGCAACTGCTTCGCGCTGCGTCAGGCCGCGCGATATGTGACGCAGTTGTACGAACGTCATCTCGCGCCGGTCGGCCTGACTGCGGCGCAATTCTCGTTGCTGGCCAAGCTGGCCCGGCGCGGCGACTGGACCATGGCCGACCTCGCCGAATCGATGGTGATGGACCGCACGACGCTCGTGCGTGCGATGAAGCCGCTGCAGCGCGACAGCCTGATCGTGACGAGTTCGGCGGAACACGATTCGCGCACTCACGTATTCAACCTCTCGGAAACCGGCCGCAAGAAATTTGCCGAGGCGCGCGAGCTCTGGCGCGTCGCTCAGGACGAATTCGAAGGCACGTTCGGCGCGACCCGCGCCAAGGCGCTGCGCAAGGAATTGTTCGCCGTCCCGACGAGCTGATCCGCGAACGCATACGGCGAAGCCCGCCAACACTGCAACACTGAACTGCACCCCGCAAGCTGGAGAGAGATCCAGTCTCCGGGGTGTTTTTCCTTGCGGCGCGTTTCGTGGGTCTTCGTTCTTCGTCCTTCGTGTTTCGCGCTGAGTGGCCTCGTCGGTCGAAGTCTCGCCGTATTGAATATGTATTAAATACGAATACATATTGACTTGCGTGTCTGCTGTGCTTCGTCCACTCCCCGTTCCCTGCTTCCCTGCATCTGTGTTTCCGTGATTCCCCTGCACCCTGAGCGCTGGCTTCGCGACGCCACATGCCGCGCCTGCTTTCCTTAGCGTCATCGCTAAGTGATGTTGCGCTGGCTTGTTATTTGAAAACCCGATTGCTAGCCTTGAACGGCTCCAGACAGTTTTCGCATTCAACGCAATACCTCATGCGCGAGCAGTTCGTTCGCCATTCACGTGTTCGCTAACGGGCTCGGTGTGGAGGCGTCAATGGATGTCAGGTCGAAGCCGCGGACAAGCCGCGCTCTCCCCTGGGGTCTTCTTCAGGGGTTCGCCAACGGAGCATGTTCCGGGGCGCGTTCTTCGGGATGGTCGACCTTCAGTCGCGCGGTAGTGTCACGCCATGCCGCAACGGGTGTGATGGCCGCATGGATCGCTGTCGCGTCCATGGGTCTCGCCGGTTGCAACAAGAAACCGCCCGCGCAGGCCGCGCCGCCGGTGCCGGTCACCGTGATGACGGTCACGCAGAAGGAAACGCCCGTCGACTTTGAGTTCACTGCGCAGACGCAGAGTTCGCGCGAAGTCGAAATCCGCGCGCGCGTGGATGGCTTCCTCGACAAGCGCGTCTATACGGAAGGCTCGCTGGTGCAGGCCGGGCAGATCATGTTCGAGATGGACCGCAAGCCGTTTGATGCCGCGTTGCAAACGGCCAAAGGCTCGCTCGCGCAACAGCAAGCGCGTCTCACTGTCTCGAAGGCCAATCTCGCGCGCGTGCTGCCGCTGGCTGCGCAGAACGCCTTGAGCCAGAAAGACCGGGACGATGCGATCGGCGACGAGAAGCAAGCCGAAGCCGCCGTGATCTCCGCGCAAGGCCAGGTCCAGTCGGCCGAGCTCAACCTTAGCTACACGATCATTCGTTCGCCGCTCAGAGGCTTGTCGAGTTTCGCGCGAGAGCAGGAGGGCAGCTACGTCACACCAACGCAGGGCGGACTGCTGACCTACGTGTATCAGCTGGACCCGATGTGGGTCAACTTCAGTATTTCGGAAAACGAACTGCTTCGCTACCGTGAGCAGGTATCGAAGGGCGTACTGCGCTTTCCGCCGGACAATCAATTCGACGTCACGGTGATCCTCGCCGATGGCTCGGTGTTTCCGCAGAAAGGCCGTATCGACTTCACGAACCCGGCGTTCAGCTCGGAGACGGGCACCTTCCAGGTCCGCGCGGTATTCGCCAACCCCAAGGGCACCTTGCGGCCCAATCAGTTCGTGCGCGCACGCGTGTCCGGCGCGGTGAGGCCGAATGCACTGCTGGTCCCTCAGCGCGCCGTCCTTCAGGGTTCGAAAAGCCATTTCCTGTGGGTCGTCGATAGCGACAACAAGCCGCATCAACGCGTGGTCGAAGTCGGGGAATGGCACGGTGACGACTGGTTCGTCACCGACGGGCTCCATTCGGGAGAACGCGTCATCGTCGATGGCGCGATACGTGTCGCGGCCGACTCGCAGCTGAAGATCACGGGTGAACCGGCTCCCGCGTCGCAGGCGAGCGAGGGCGCGTCGCCAGCCGCTGCAAACGATGAGCAGGCTTCGGCGGCACAGACCGCGGCTACTGCGCAGCCCGGCGCATCGGCGAGCGCTTCCGCTGCGGCTTCGCAAGGGGCCGCTCAATGAATATTTCGCACTTCTGCATCGACCGGCCGATCTTCGCGTCGGTGATCTCGATCGTGATCACGCTGGGCGGCGCGATCGCCATGTTTTCATTGCCGATCGCGCAATACCCCGACATCACGCCGCCGCAAATCACGATTTCCGCGAACTACCCGGGTGCAAGCGCCGATGTGGTCGCCGACAACGTCGCGGCGCCGATTGAGCAGCAGGTCAACGGCGCGGACAACATGATCTATATGAGTTCGTCGAGTTCGTCGACGGGCAATCTGACGATCAATGCGTACTTCGAGATCGGCACGAATCCGGAACTCGCGCAGGTCGACGTTCAGAACCGCGTGAACCTCGCTTTGCCGCAACTTCCGCAGTCTGTGCAGGCGCAGGGTGTTCAGGTGCAGAAGAAATCGTCGGCGTTCATGATGGTCATTGCGATCTACTCGCCGGACGATCGATACGACGCAACCTATATCGCGAACTTCGCCAATATCTATGTGCTCGATGCGCTCAAGCGCATCCCGGGCGCGAACCAGGCGAGCATCTTTGGCACGCCCGACTATGCGATGCGGATCTGGCTGCGTCCGGACCGGATGGCGCAGCTCGGCATCACGGCATCCGATGTGCAAAGCGCCGTCGCGAATCAAAACCAGCAGTTCGCGGTCGGTCGGTTGGGCCAATCGCCGACCGGCTCACCCGTCGAGCAGTCGTTTGCTGTGACGACGACAGGACGCCTGACGGAGCCGTCCCAATTCGAAAAGATCATTATTCGGGCGCAAAGCGGCGCGGCAGCCATCGTGCGTCTCAAGGATATCGGTCGCGCCGAGCTCGGTCAGAAGGATTACTCGATCCGCAGCCGCTTTCACGGCAAGCCGGCGACGGTGATCGCGGTCTATCAACAGCCGGGCGCGAATGCACTCGATGTATCGAATCAGGTCCGCAAGACGCTCGCGGAGATGAAGAAGTCGTTTCCGCAAGGCATCGAGTACCGCATCGCGATGGACACCACCGAGTTCACGCGCGCGTCGATCTCCGACGTCGTCAAGACGTTCTTTGAGGCCGTCGTGCTGGTCGTGATCGTGGTCTTCGTGTTCCTGCAGAGCATCCGCGCGACTGTGATTCCGGTGCTCGCCGTGCCGGTATCGATCGTCGGTACGTTTATGGGCATGTCGGCGCTCGGTTTTTCGGTCAACATGCTGACGCTGTTCGGCATGGTGCTGGCGATCGGGATCGTGGTCGACGATGCGATCGTCGTGATCGAAAACGTCGAACGCAATATGACCGAGCGCAAGCTCAGTCCCAAAGACGCGGCCAAGCTCGCGATGGACGAGGTGTCGGGCCCGGTCGTCGCGATCGTGCTCGTGATGTGCGCGGTGTTCGTCCCTGTCGCGTTTCTCGGCGGCATCACCGGGCAACTGTACAAACAGTTCGCGATCACGATCGCCATCTCGGTCGTGCTGTCAGGGGTCGTCGCACTGACCCTGTCGCCTGCTCTTGCGGGCGTGTTGCTCAAGTCCACGCATACCGAGAAGCGCGGCTTCTTCAAATGGTTCGAGAACGCGTTCACGCGCATGACGAACGGTTATGGGAACCTCGTCACCTTTTTTATACGGCGCTATGTCGTGGGGCTACTGGTCTTTGCGGCCGTCATCGGGTTAGCCGTGCTGATGATGCGTTCGATACCCGGCGCGTTTCTTCCGCCCGAGGATCAGGGTTATTTGCTCGGCGCCGTTCTCATGCCAGACGCAGCGAGTCTCGACCGGACAGAGGCGGTGTCGAACGACGTGACGGAATACTTCGACAAACAGCCGGGTGTCGACAGCGTGACCACGATTGCGGGTTATAGCTTGCTCGACAGTCAGATCAAGAACAACGCGGGCACATTCTTTATCGGGCTCAAGGGCTTCGATGAGCGGTATTCGTCGGACAACATCCGCACGCAAAATGTGCGGGCGCTGCTTGTCGGCGCGTACAAGAAGCTGTCGGCGGTTCAGGAGGGGATCATCATTCCGATCAATCCGCCGGCGATTCCGGGGCTGGGCACGACCGGCGGCACCGAGATGTGGATTCAAAGCACGGGTGACGGCACGATCGCACAGCTCGCGCAGGTCGTGCAGGACTTTGTCGCACGCGCGAAGAAGCGGCCCGAACTCACGGGCGTGACATCGACGTTCAACGCAGCGTCGCAACAACTGCGCGCCGATGTCGATCGCGACAAGGCGTCGACGCTCGGCGTGCCGATCGACGACGCCTACAGCGCATTGCAGACCATGTTCGGCTCGCTCTATGTGTCGCAATTCAATCGGTCGAGCCGGCTGTGGCAAGTGATTCTGCAGGCCGAACCCTCGTATCGGCTCAGGCCGACTGATCTCGATCAGGTCTTTGTGCGCAACGTGAAGGGCGATATGGTCCCGCTCAAGTCGTTCGTGAGCTACAAGTATGTGACGGGACCCGACCTGATCACGCGCTTCAACAATTTTCCGGCCGTCAAGATCACCGTGAACGCTGCGCCGGGTTACAGCTCGGGTCAGGTCATCTCGACGCTCGAAGAACTGGCCGCCGAGATGCCTTCCGGCTATGACATCGGATGGAGCGGCGAGGCGTATGAATCGGTGAAATCGGGGGGCACCTCGGGGCTTGTTTTTGTCTTCGGCCTCATCATGGTGTTCCTGATTCTCGCGGCGCAGTACGAGAAATGGAGCCTGCCATTCGGCGTGCTGATGGCGGTGCCCTTTGCATTGTTCGGGGCGCTGCTTGCCATCCTGCTGCGCGGGCTCGACAACGACATTTACTTTCAGATCGGCCTCACGATGCTGATCGCGCTCGCGGCCAAGAACGCCATCCTGATCTTCGAGTTCGCCGTACTCAATCGTGAACAGGGGAAAACGGTGTACGACTCCGCGCTGGGCGCAGCGAAGGAGCGCCTGCGGCCGATCGTGATGACGTCGCTCGCGTTCATTCTGGGTTGCGTGCCGCTCGCCATTGCCACGGGCGCGTCGCAGAACAGCCGTCATTCGATCGGCACGGGTGTGATCGGCGGCATGCTCGGCGCGACGTGTATTGCGGTCTTCTTTATCCCGATGTTCTTCTATGTGCTCGAGACGTTGTCCGAACGAAAAGGCGGGTCGAAGGGTGGGCCCGCACCCGCGTCGGGCGGCGGGTCCGCAACGCATGAGCCGGTGCTGACACCGCCATCGCACGGATCGCAAGGCCCGTCGACGGCGGCATCGACCGCCGGACAGGACGACTGAGATGAGCGCGCGCGACGCCAGCTCGTTACTGCGTGCATGGCTCGGCGTCGTCGTGTTGGGGAGCTGCGCCCTGACCGCCTGCACGCTGGGCCCAGACTATGCACGCCCCAAGGTCGATGTGCCCGCGAACTTTCGCTTTGCTGATACCGAGGTGTCGCAAACGGCCAGTCCGGCGTGGTGGCAACAGTTCAATGATCCGGTGCTCAACGACCTGATTGCGACAGCGTTGGCCAACAACAAGGACGTCAAGGTGGCAGCGGCGCGCATCGACCAGTTCCGCGCGCAGTTTGTCGAGACCCGGTCGCAACTGTTCCCGCAAGTCAGTGCGGGTTTTGACGCGCAGCGTCAGCGCTTGCCGCAGTCTCAGGCCTCACTGCTGCCGCGCGGGGTCAGTCCGGTATCGAACTCATTCGACGCGACGCTCGGCGTGTCATGGGAGATCGATCTGTTCGGGCGCATTCGTCGCGAGACGGAGTCGGCGAATGCGAGCCTGCTGTCGAGTGTCGAAGCCCGGCGGGCGACGATTCTGTCGCTGGTCGCATCGGTCGCGTCGACTTACGTCACGCTGCGTGCGCTCGATGCGCAACTCGATATCGCCAAGGCGACGACGGAAAGCCGCAAGAGTTCGGTCGACGTCTTCACGCTGCGATTCAAGGGCGGCGAAGTGTCGCAGATGGAGCTCGCGCAGAGCCAGTCCGAATATGAGGCGTCCGCCGCCACGATTCCGCAGCTCGAGTCGCAGATCGGGCAGACCGAAGACGCCCTGTCGATTCTGCTCGGACAGAACCCCGGATCGATCGCACGCGGTCGCCCGATCGATCAGCTCGAGGCGCCGGTGTTGCCCGCGGGACTGCCTTCCGATTTGCTCGAGCGGCGCCCCGATGTGCTCGAGGCCGAGCAGAATCTCGTGGCCGCCAACGCCTTGATCGGCGCCGCGCGAGCGCTGTATTTCCCGCAGATTTCGCTGACGGGCGTGCTCGGCACGGAGAGCGCGCAATTGTCGAACCTGTTCACGGGGCCGACGAAGTTCTGGAATCTCGCCGGCTCGGTCGCGCAGCCGATCTTCACGGCAGGCAATATCACAGGGCAGGTCCATCAGGCTGAAGCGCAGCAACAGCAAGCGTTGTACACGTACGAAAAGACGGTGCAGTCGGCGTTTCAGGAAGTCGACGACAACCTGATCGGCCTGCAGAAGTCGCGTGAGCAATTGGGCTCGCAGAGCAGGCAGGTCGATGCGCTTGCGACGTATGCGCATCTTGCCCGACTGCGTTACGAAGGTGGTTACACAAGCTATATCGAAGTGCTCGACGCCGAGCGGAGTCTGTTCAGCGCGCAGCTGAGCCTCACGCAAACGCGGGGCACCGTCCTGACATCGACGATCAATCTCTACAAAGCCATGGGCGGCGCCTGGGTGCTCGATGCGGAAACGCGCACCGAGCAGTCGGCCCAGGCATCCACTGAAGGCGCGGGCGACGGCGCTTCAGCGACGCCTGCATCACCCGCTGCGGCATCCGGTGCCGCGATGCCTCAATAGCGCCCGTTCTGTGGTGGTGCCTCCACGGCGGAGGGGCGGCGGGGCGGCGGGCGTCGGTGCCGTCATGGCATTAATTTACCCGGGTGATATTGCACACCAATTTATATCCGGGTATTATTCGCCTCGAATCCAAAACGCGAACTACGAAACGAGGCGCGATATGACCGACTTTGCCGAACGGGGCGACTACACCAGTTTTGACGGAATGCACTGCATCGCGACGGGATCGAAGGCCGAGGTCGCGATCGCTGTGCGACGCGCGACAGACGCAGGCGCGGCGGGCCCCGTGCTGATCTTCGATAACGCGACAGGCCGCTCGATCGACCTCGATCTTCGGGGCTCGGAGACACAGATTCGCAAGCGCTATGTTGACGCGGCGCAACCCGGGCAAGCTGGCAGCACCGACGCTTCGGAAGGCGTCGAACCATCAGCAGACGATAGCGAACCGGCGGAACCACGAGGGCGCGGACGACCCAGGCTCGGCGTCGTGGCCCGCGAGGTCACGCTGCTGCCTCGACATTGGGACTGGCTCGCGACGCAGCCGGGTGGCGCCTCTGTCGCGCTGCGCAAGCTCGTGGAAGAAGCGCGCCGTGTCAATGCGGAACGCGATCGACTGCGCGACGCGCAGCAACGTGCCTACCACTTCATGTCTGCGATGGCGGGCAATCTGACAGGTTTCGAAGAGGCGAGCCGCGCACTGTTCGCGAATGATGGAGTGAAGTTGCGGGAGTGGACCGACGCGTGGCCCGAGGACGTCAGGCTCCATACCTTTCGGCTTTTGCAGGTCTGAGAGCGAGCGAATCCATCCATTCGATCGCTTCGTCTCCATCGGTAATGCGGCCGTGCGTGAGAAGAACCGACAGTGCGGCGCCCTTACTGGCGCGCCGTGCGGTCGATTAAACCCGGCGCCAGTGGCCCGGAACCCAGACCCACGCACCACCTTCCCACTTGTAGTGGCCCTTCACCCACACGAAACCTTCGCCCGGCGCGACGGGGACGACTTCGACACGTTCGGCCGGCATCGGCGGACGGGCGGGTTCCACGTAGCAAGCGCTGAGTAGCAATGCGCTTGCGCCAATCACGAATGCTGTTTTTGAGAGCGTCAGTTTTTTCATCATCGTTCTCCTTGTCGATGTCGTTGTTGCGGGATGAGTCGGGCGAGTGCCCTCTTTATGATTCGCCGTCACGCACGGACGATGCCTGTCATTGGCGTCGCCGATCCTGCGTGCGCGAATAACGTTGCCAGGGTGCGATGCGGATCGAGACCAAGACTCTCGCTGGCGGCACCGGCAATCAGTGAATCCAGCGCGCTGGTGGGTTTGAGATCGCGCCCTTCGTACAGATTGCTTTGCGACAGGCCCGGCCAGTCCGCAACCACGCGTCCGCCGTTGACCGCGCCGCCGAGCAGCATGGCCACCGAGCCCGTGCCGTGATCCGTTCCACCTGTGCCGTTGGCAGCGGCCGTGCGCCCGAATTCCGTCGCCACGACGACGGTCGTCTTGCCCCACGTCGTGCCGAGCCCATCGCGCAATGCGGCAACCATGGTATCGAGCGCCTTCAGCTGTGCGGCCAGTCGTCCGTTCTGCGCGCTATGCGTATCCCAGCCGCCCGTTTCGATCATCGCAATTCTCGGGCCATCGTCACGCGCGAGGAAACTCGCCGCGAGCTTGCCGACGCTCGCCGGGTCCTGGCGAGCACCTGCATCGGCGGGCAGCCCACGCGCCGTCATCGCGGACTGCCATAGCGGTCGCAACTGTGCGTCTTGTTCATACAGTTGCGACACACGCGTCAGCAGATCGTCGGGTGCCTGCGGCAGTCCGGAAGGCGCATACGAGGCCACATTGGCCGGGCCGCGCAAGGCCATCGGTACGGTCGGCGCGAATGCGATCGCGCGCTCGTGCGTCGACGGCAGCATGCCGGCAAGCCGGTTGAGCCATCCGTCCTTGGTCTGATACGGCGACGTGCCACCCGTTTCGAGCACGTTCTGGCCATCGAAATGTGACCGGTCGCGATACGGTGAAGCCACCGCATGAACGAACATCGCTTCGTGAGCGGTGTACATCGTCGCGATCTGCGCCAAAGAGGGATGCAACGCAAACGTGCCGTCGAGCTTGGGGGCCGACATCGTGTCGATAGCCAGCGCGCCGCGCAGAGAAGCGTAGGCGGGATCGGCATACGGAACGACGATATTGAGGCCGTCGGCGGCGCCGCGCTGGATCACGAACACAAAGCGTCGATCGGTCGCGACATTGGCGAATGCGATGTGCGGCGCGACGAGCATGGCGCCCGCACCTGCAGCGGCTACGCGAATGAAATTACGGCGGTTCATCATCGCCATCACCTCCGTTGGAAATCGGGCGATACGAGCAGCAACGCGATCGCGGTCGACGTGCTTTCGGCACGCGACACGGCAAGCGCCGTCGGTTCGCTGAGCGAGCCGGCAAGCAATTGCTGGCCGAGTTCGCGCGGGTCGGCACGATCGCCGAAACGTGCCGCGAGGCGTTGAGCCATTTCCACGCGTCGCACGAGTGCATCGGGTGCGGCCCAGCTTGCGGCGATATCGTCATAGCCGGCAGGCGAGCCCGGGCGCCATGTTTGCTGGCCGAGCTGCGTGAGGATCGGTGCGGCCTGCATCGTGCCGAGGTCGCGCACGCCGAGGCCGCGCAGCGAAGAGATTGTCCATTCCCACGGGGTCTTGAACTTGACGGCCGTGGGCGACCACGCCTGCGGCGTGTCGATCAGCGCCTGATACACCGTCGGCAGATCGCCGCCGCTGCGCATATAGGCGACGGCGATGTTCTCGACGGTATCGGGCGAAGGGCTGTCGGCGACAAAGTGGCGCGCGAGCTTGGTGGCGATGTGCTGTGCCGTCGCAGGGGACGTCGACAAGTCATGCAGGATCGCGAGCGTTTGTCCTTCACCGGCCTGGTCGTAGCGGCGGCCCATGATCGTGCGCACACCGGGCTCATGCACGTTGGGTCGAAACACGAAGCTTCCGGGGGCGGCGTTGCCGGGCTGAGGGCCCTTTGCACCCGCGATGCTCCAGCCCGTCATCGCGCGCGCAAATTCGGTGACGTCGTCCTGCGTATAACCCGTGCGCACACCCAGCGTATGCAGCTCCATGATCTCGCGCGCGAGGTTCTCGTTGAGACCGCGCTTGTGTTGCGGGTCCCTCGCCGCGGCACGCAGGGCCGCCATGCTGTCGGGACCGATCGACGTGTTCTGATCGAGAAACAGTTGCATCGCAGGGTGGCGTTCGACGGCAACCAGCATGTCTTCGAAGCGGCCGAGAACGTGCGGGCGGATGGCCTCGGCTTCGAAGGCGCCAGCGTAGGCGGCCACCTGTCCCTTGTCGACCGATACGGCGAAGTGGTTGGACCAGAAATGCACCAGCCGTTCGATGAATGGCGTGCTTGTCGTCAAGGCGCTCAGCACGCGAGCGTTGACGGCATCGCGATAGGTGTCGCGCGCTTCCATGCGCACCGCTTTGTTGGCGGCCTGTTTTTCTGCCTTGTTGCTTGCCTCGTCGCGTTGTGCGAGAGGCATCTGCGGTTCTCCGGGCATCGCGCCGCGAAACGGGTAGCGATTCCAGGCAGCAGGCCCAGGGGCGGGGTTTGCGGAGCCTGACGCCATGGCGTGCGGGTTGGCGTTGGTGCCGCTGCTCGAACCACCCGCAGCCGGAGCATTGTTGGTCGGCGAATTTGCAACGTTGTTCGCTGCGCTCGCCGCATTGGCCATGGCTTTCTCCCGCTCCTCGGCGAGATCCATCGTGATCGACAGACTCGACGGTTGCGAGGCCCACGCCGGTGGCGCCGGATCGTACTGATGCATTTGCCCGAGCAGCCAGCCTTTCGGGTCGGCCGGTATCGGGTCGCCGGCGCGTGCGCCAAGGCCGAAGCGGTTCAACGCGATAGCGCCGGGGCTCAGCGTGGGGTCGATCGCCATGTTCATTCCTTCGATGACGCGTGTGTCGTGTGCGCGATGGCACCGCTGTTCAAGCGGTTATCGGCACGCGTGCTTACAGAAAGTCGCTGGTGACCTTTACAGTTCGCCAACCTTTGCAGGTCAGGAACGAAGCAAACAACGGTCACCTGCGTTTTCCTGAGCGTTTAACGCGACTCCCCATCAAAAGCCGTCGCGCGAAGATGTAAAAATTTATTCGCTCGCGTTTTGCGAGGGCGAAGAAGGGGACGAGGGGGCGATGCTTGATGCGGGAGGAACGACATGTGCGAAGTCAGGTTCTGACGCAAGGCGCGCTTGTTCTTTCGGAGTCAGGCGCCACTGCCCGCGGTGCTCGAGCCCCTCGACGAACTTGCGACGTTCGTCCGGGGTGAGCGTGACCGCGAAATCGACCACGCTCTGTTCAACGCTCGTGCGCACGGCGACGTCGGCCTGACGCGCATGCTCGAGCGCTGCTTCGACGGCTGCCCGATCCATTTGCGGCGCCGACAGCTGACGCATCACCTCGATGCGCTCGTCGCGCGCCTCGCGCGCCGACTGCCGTGCTTCGCGGCGGGCGAGCTTGATGCCGTCCACGAATTCGCGCTGGCGTTCGCTCGACAGGCCTTCGGCCGCGAAGCGCAGCGCAACCGGCTGCTGTGCCGCAGTAGCACGAACCTCACCCCGCGTGCTGAACCATTGGTAGGCACCGCCTGCGATGCCGCCCAGCAAAAACACGTTGAGCACGAGCGAACCCACGAGTATCACTTTCCATCCGCGACCGTTCATTCGTCGCTCCACTCCGATGTCGGGCCACCAAAGCCCGTGGTCATATACGACGACTCATGCGTGGCCGTCGGCGTTGCTGTCAGCAAAAAGAAAGAGACGGCGAATGCGCCGGCGAGCCCGCCGGCCAGGCCGACGCCCACGCCTGCCGCCGCGAAGCCGGACCAGCGCATGCGAGGGCGCCGCCAGAACATCCACGACCGAGGTGTCGGCGCGCTCGCGACGATGCGATCGAAGAGTTCGGGTCGTGCGGGCGTGAGACGATCGGCATCGAGCCACGCATCAAGCGCCGCCGATTGCTCGAGCAGTGCGTCGGCCTCGGCACGGTGTTCCGCTGCATAGGCGCGCGCGGCGTCGCGCTCCGCATCCGGCCAACGGCGCGCATCGGCGCCGTAGGCTTCGACGATCGTCCTGAAACGTTCTGGCGTCATGGTGTGTCCTTGCCGGATTCGCTCTCGGCGAGCAGGTCGCGCAGGTTCCGGCGCGCACGAGACAGGAGGCTTTCAAGCGCTTCGACTGTGACGCCCATCAGCGCCGCAGCGTCGGCATTCGACAACTCCTGGTAGTAATTCAGCACGAGTGCCTCGCGCTGCCGCGACGGCAGCTTTGCGAGCGCGGCCTTGACGTGGGCGTCGCGTGCGCGTGCCTCAAGCTCCGCATCGGGCGGTGCACTGGGGTCGGCTTCGTCGGGGATCTCGTCGACGGGCGTCGGCCGGTGGCCACGCAACCGGTCGTAGCACAGATTGATCGCGACGCGATGCAGCCAGGTGTCGAAGCGTGCTTCGCCCTCGCGCCAGCGCGATGCATTTTCCCAGACACGGATGAACGCGTCTTGCGCGACATCCTCCGCTTCCATACGGTCTCCCAGCATGCGTGTGGCGAGCGCAAGCAGACGCGGCAGCTTGCGCGCGACGAGCGCGCGTATGGCTGCCGGTTCCTGCTTGCCGACACCGGCAAGCAACTCTGCATCGGGGTCGCGTTCGCTCAACGTCGGTCGCTCCGATGCAGGCCCGGGTGGCGTCGCACCGTGAACGGTGCGTGATCGCTTCGCCCGGGCTGTGGCGGCTTGCGTTTCGCCCACGCAATGGCAGTGCGTGTGGCGATCAACGGCGTGTTCACGTGCCGTGGCTCCCTTCTTGGTGTTGTTATGGTTGAAGCCGCACGGCCTCAACGTTCAGGCGGGCAAGCCGCCTGAACCGTGCTCAATATACGACCAGTGCCGGCCGCGAATAATAAACAGGGCGAGCCGGGACGACGACGCAACCGGCGAGCGTCGTCGCAAGCAAAGCGAGCAACAGGAGCCTTTTCATCGTGGTTTGCTCCTTATCGCGCCCAGTGACCCGGGATCCAGCGCCAGTTCGGACCGCGCGGCGCCCAGTGACCGGGGATCCAGCGATAGCCGACCCGCACCGGTTGCCAATGACCGGGCGCCCACCCGTACTGGCCGTGCATATAGCGCCAGTGGCCCGGATCCCATATAAAGCCGTCACGCGGCGGCGGTGGCGGCTCAACGCGGGCCGGCGGCGGTCCCATGGGGGCGATGAGGACTTCCTGCGCAAGCGCAGCGCTTGCACTCAGCGCCGACGCGGCGGTCAGCGCGGCGAGCATCAGGGAACGAAGTTTCATGCGGCTCTCCAAAGTACGGGTTTCAAGGGTTTGATGACTTGAACGGAGCGAGTCGCAAAAATCCGTCGCGCTGAAGCGAATTAATTTGGGATGGGTTTGGAGCCCGCTGCCGCAGCGACTCTCGAGAGGCGCCAACTGCCCTTAGGGCGCCGTCGGCCTGCGGCTTCGGGTGTCAAGATGACTCCAAATATACAAAAGTTAGCGAAGTTATCTCCGAAGCATAACTTTGCTAACTTCTGTATATGTGTCGCCACAACTCTTTGGAGAATGCCCCCACGTTTCCGCTCTTCGACGAATTCATGAAACGCATCATGCCGGGCGATGACTGGCGAACCGAAGCGTCCTGACGCAGTGAACGCCCGTTAACCGAAGGCGTGGGACACGATGCGAGCGGCTGACGCAAGCACGTCGTCGCGGGCGGGTGCATCCGTGCCTTTTTCCGGTTGGGTGTAGTAGGTCGCGATGACGAGCGGTGGCCGCTCGGGCGGCCAGGCCAGACCCAGGTCGTTGGTCGTGCCGTAGTCGCCGGTGCCGGTCTTGTCCGCGACTTCCCATGTCGAGGGAACGCCGGCTCGTATGCGTTTCCCCCCTGTTGTATTGCCGCGCATCCACTCCACCAGTTGCCGACGGCTGTCGGGCGCGAGCACGTCGCCGAGGGCGAACTTCTGAAGCAGCGCCGCCATGGCCGCGGGCGTCGACGTATCGCGCGGATCGCCCGGGATCGCTGTGTTGAGCGTCGTTTCAGTTCGATCAAGTCGAAACGTCGTATCGCCGACCGAGTGCGCGAATGCGGTCACGGCTTCGGGGCCGCCGATGAGGCGCAGCAATGCGTTCGCGGCAGAATTGTCGCTGTACTGCAGCGCGGCCGCGCAGAGCGCGGCCACCGTCATGCCTTCGCCGAGATGCTTTTCTGTGATGGGCGAGTACGAGACCATCTCGGCTTTCGTGTAGTCGATGTGGCGGTCGAGCAAACCGGGCTCTGTCTCGTTTCGCTTGAGAACGGCCGAACTCAGCACGACCTTGAATGTGCTGCAGAACGCAAAGCGTTCGTCGGAGCGATATCCGGCCCGGGCGTTCGTTGCCGTATCGGTCACTGCGACACCCAGTCGTCCCCCCGATGTCCTTTCAAGTGCGGCGAGTGCGTCATGGATGGTTGCCAATGTCGCATCGGGATTGGCCGCCCGCGCAGGCACGTACCGGAGAAGCGGGGCAAGGATCGCAGTGACCAGAAGCGAGCGGCGAGTGGGGGACACGGGGCGTTGAGAGACGATTCGAGTCATGTCTTCGAGAGCGTGAATTCAAGGAACGGCGATCGTTGCGCTATTTTCGCTGCAACCCTGCGGTAGAGAAAGTCGATCGAGTTAGGCAATTTGTGTCGGGCGACCCGTGAGACCTTCGTGAGAAGAATCTGAATTCGGGAGCGCCGTGAATGTCCTTAGATGTCGGCAGTCTTCAGCGGTGCGTTGTTGCCTCGCTGATTTGTCAAGAGCCGGGTTCGACGGCAGGCTTTGGATCGTACGCCTTGCGTGCGCTGCAGTCCGTGTTGGGACGAAACTCGATATTGCGCACGAGCATCTGTACCGATGAGACGAGGGCTTCTGGTGTTGAAAGTGTACCGGACGATGATGCTCACTTGATCGAGGGGGATCACGGGTCATTGTCGGGTTGGTCGCTGGTCACCGGGATGCGATCCGTGGTCTCGGCGGTCTGGACGTGGTTTGCCGGCGAAAGCGAGCCTGGCACGAATCCCTGTGCGTCGTCCGACGCCTCGACACTCGATGTCACCGGATCGTGCGATGGATGGACGCTCGCACGCGAGATCCGGACCACGTTCGAAGCATGGATCGACGATAGTGAGGACGTGGAAGCGGCCGAGGTGCCATCAAAGTCTCCGACGGTAGCGCCACGTCAGGCCGCGCCGCAGTCCGCAGCGCGGCCCGTCAACGCCAGTCCCGGACAGAAGGCGGCGCATCCGGTCCAAGGGTGGGCCAAGCTGTGCGACCCGGCGAATGCAGAATGCGAGACCCCACGTTTCAACGTCGCGCAATGCTTGTTGAATATCGATCAGGCGCTGACTTTCCCGGACGTCCCCGCTAAAGAGATCCGTGATGTGCTGCTGTCAGGCAGAGTCGTCAAGGACGTCAACATACCTCCTGCGTTTTTGAATCACGGACTGCCGTCTCGGCTGAACGTCACGCGGCAATACGTCAACGCGCTTCGCACCGCTTGCGAGAAGCAGTGTGTGGATCCGGCGGATGTCTTCAACGTGGTGTTTGGATTCGCAGGCCGCGCGCTGCGTATGGATGAGTCCCACGCGCCCCCCTACAGCGCGCATGAAGATATCGGAACCGATGCCATCGTGGGTCGTTTGCTATCGGACAAGGTTCGCATCCGTGAACCGGCCGATGTCGATGCCGCAGCCGCGCTCGCTGTGGACTTCGCCTCCCTGCTCGACACTGCCACCCGGCTGAGCGGCAGGCAGTGGAACGACCTTCGTGCCGCAGGCGCTGGCGCTACGCCCACACGGCATCTGTTCGGCGTTCGCGGATTCTTCGAAAGGCTTGGCTGCACGCAGGCGAATCCCGGCAAGGGCGTTTGGATGCATGAAGTCATGAGCAACGCGCTCGATGCGTTGGGGTTGAACGTCGGATCGGAGTCTGATCCGACGGAGCCAGGTTCGCTTCGCTGGAAGATCACGCCGACGCCGTACGTGATGAAGTCCCGAGAGGACGCCGTCGCGAGTGTTCGCGACGCGATCCATCGCACACTCGCGGCGAGGCAGATTGCGTGGGAGCCGCGGGTCAGTGGTGAACCGCGGGCACCGAAGCCGCGCGGCCTCATGGCGCACATTCGATTCGCCTTTTCTCGCATCGCAGCGTTTTGCAAGAACCTCTTCGTGCGTGTGCATCATCCGCACGCACACTGACTCTTTTCTTTTGAACGGAATGGAACAGAGCTATGCCAGGAAACAGTCCCAGTGTTGGCTCCTGGACTAAGCGCTTCGTAGCAACCTGGGTAGCGAAGGAATTCGAAACTACCAGGTCGGCGTTCAGGAACACGATAAAAGAGATCAAGGAAATGGCGCAGGAGGCAGGCACCTGGAGAGCGAGTGGTGTCACAGGACGTCCGACGTCCCGCTCGGATTCCGGACCCACCGCCGGAGCAGGCGCTACATCGGCGCAGAAGGGTTCGTGCGGCGACGCGCCATCTGAGAACGATAGGCTGACCCGCCTGGCAGCGCGAATACGATGCGGCCTGACGCTCGAGACAACATTCGAGCCCACCGGGAACCCGAAGAGCGACATCCGAACCATGCTGCTGGCGGGTCCTGAGTTGAGGGAGGCCTTGACGCCACCCCAACAGTCGCGTCGCGACTGGGGTGAACAAGTCGCGCTTCTGACGCGATATGTATTTCGCCTCGGCCTTGCGCTCGACAACGGATGTATCAGTGGCCTCGACGCAAACAATGTGATTTTCGGTATCGACGGGCGGGCAGCCCGCTTCGAGGAGAGCGATTCGAGCGAAGCGCCCGGACGCGCTATCGATTTGGGCACCCCGTCGATCATGTGTCGCCTGCTGTCCGACGATATCGTGACGATTGCCCCCACCGATCCCGAGTACACGGCCGCGCTCGCCGTGAGTTTCGTACGCACGCTCGAGGCGTTAAGTCGGGCTGGCGGTGAGACACCGCAAAGGCTTCACTTCCCGTGCGCCGAATCTGTCGGCCCGGCGCCGCAGTCGGCCAGGCGAAGCGTATTCGAGCAGCTGGGGTGCACGTCCCGAGATTCCGGGATCCACATCTGGATGCACGAATGCGTTGCTGAAGCACTGAAAGCGATGGGTAGGGAGCTGCTGATACTACGGGATGCCGAGGATCCGGAGGCGTTCCGATGGGCATTGGTGGCCGCTGCGGGAGCGCAGCCGCAGATGTCCGACGCGGCGTCGATTGCTGTTGTTGCGAGGAAGCTTGCTGACGAATCCCGACGGAGGATGGAGGCTTCCCTCCGGTCGTGCGAGCGTGAAGCGCAAGCATTCGGACTACCACAGCGAGGGATGTGCGGCGTGGCGTCGCAAGCTCCAATCCACCAGTCGGCCGACGAAGGATCACGAAGGCCGCCGCCCGGTGCGTTTCACGTGCCACAGGAGAAGCGAGGTTTCCGCGCGCGCCTCCGAGTGATGTGGGTCCGAGTTTCCGGGTTTGTGAAGGAGACCGTCGTCAAGCCGGTGATCGAATGGTGGCGAACCCTGCTTTCCGGGAAATCATCCGCTAGATCTCAACGGTAGAGGCCTCTGACTCCGCCACTCGTCGGGCGGCGGAATCGCGGGATTCGTACGGTGTTGTCGTCAGTCACACGACTCCTGACCGCACCCCGCCCGTCCTTCGCAGGCCAAATTTATATCATGTTATGATGTAAATCCAATTCGCCGTGGCGAATTGCGTCTTGATATGACCATCGCAAAACGGAGAGCGGGTAGTGCAAGAGCATGCTTCACGCGGCGATTTCGCCGCAAACGGGCGCCTATTGAGAATCGCCGTGATTGCGGCGGTCATCGGGGCGCTGAGCACAGGGACCGCCTGGGTCCTGCTGCATCTGATCAGTTTCTTTACGAATCTGTTCTTCTACGGGACATTGTCGTTCGACGCACAATCGCCCGCACAGAACCATCTGGGCCCGTGGGTCATCGTCGTTCCCGTGATCGGCGGTCTGATCATTGGCCTGGTTGCTCGCTACGGCAGCCCGGCCATTCGCGGTCACGGCATTCCCGAGGCGATCGAGGCGATTCTGTTCGGCAAGAGCAAGATGTCGCCGAAAGTCGCCGTGCTCAAGCCGCTGTCGTCGGCCATTGCGATCGGCAGTGGCGGACCGTTCGGCGCGGAAGGCCCGATCATCATGACGGGCGGCGCGGTCGGCTCGCTGATTGCTCAGTTCTTCCATCTGACGGGCGCCGAACGCAAGACGCTGCTCGTGGCAGGCGCGGTGGCGGGCATGACGGCGGTGTTCGGCACGCCGATCGCCGCCGTCTTGCTTGCCGTTGAACTCCTGCTGTTCGAACTGCGCCCCCGCAGTTTGTTGCCCGTGGCGATTGCCTGTGCGGTTGCCGCATTTGCGCGGCCGCTGATCCTGGGCGCCGGTCCGCTGTTTCCGCTTCAGACGGCGCCGCTTGGCACGATCGGGCTGGTGTCGTGCACGATCGCCGGCCTGCTTGCGGGTGCACTGTCGCTCGCGTTGTCGACGTCGCTCTACAAGATCGAAGATCTCTTCGGCAAGCTGCCGATTCACTGGATGTGGTGGCCTGCGATCGGCGGCATTGCCGTGGGTGTCGGCGGCTATTTCGAGCCTCGCGCACTGGGTGTCGGCTATGACGTGATCGGCGACTTGCTCGCCAGTCATCTCGCCGTGTCGTTTGTCGTGGCACTGATCGTCGTCAAGGCGATCATGTGGGTGATCGCACTTGGCTCCGGAACATCGGGCGGCGTGCTCGCTCCGTTGTTGATGATGGGTGCGGCACTCGGCGCGGTGCTCGGGCCGTATCTGCCCGGCGGCTCCCCCGGTCTGTGGCCGCTCGTCTTTATGGCCGCGACGCTCGGCGGCATGATGCGCGCGCCGATCATGTCGGTCATCTTCGCGTTCGAGTTGACCCACGACCTCAACGCGTTTGCGCCACTGCTCCTGGCGTCGGCCGTGTCTTACGGATTCACGGTGCTCGTCATGCGCCGCTCGATCCTGACAGAGAAGATCGCACGTCGCGGGTACCACATCTATCGCGAGTACGGCATCGACCCGCTCGAGCGGCATTTCGTCGATGAAGTCATGACGCGCGCGCCGGTCGCAATCGATGCCGAAATGCCGCTCGACGCCGCACTCGAGACGCACTTCGGCCGCGCGCAGAAACATCGCGCGTATCCGGTCGTGCGCGGCGAGGTTCTGGTCGGCATGGTCGATCGTGACGCCGTGCTTGCAGCGCGGCACACGACGACGGCCACCACGATGGGCGAGTTGTTCGGGGTCAATGTCGCGCCTGCAGCGCTTGCGACTGAAACCCTCAAGACGATTTCGACCCGGCTCGCCGTACACGGGCTCGAAAGGTTGCCCGTGGTCGACGACCCGAAACATCGCCGGCTTGTCGGTATCGTCAGCCGATCGGACCTCGTCAAGCCGTCCTTGAATACCTTCGAGGAAGAAGAACGCCGCGAAGTGTTTCGTTCGCCGATGTTCTTCTCGGGCGCGCCGCGCGCGGCGCAGCGCCCGACCGCTGCGACGAGCCCTGACGCGTCAGCGGGCAAGCATTGACGCCGAACCCTGCGCATCGAGGATGACATGACACCGTCGCCGTCCCGTGAACCCGTCAAACATCCCGCGAGCGACTTTGCGTGGTTCTGGCAGGGCGCGACGGCGGCGCTCCTCGCGCTCTGCGCAGTGATCGGGCTCTACGAGTTCCTCTTCAGGCCGGCAACGGTGTTCTTCGAAAAGCAGGCATGGCATCGCGTCACGGCGCGCGTCGATGCATCGCCGCAAACGTCGTATTGCGGCGTCGACGCATCGGTGCGCGCGTGCTGGACCTACACCTACGTTGTCGCAGGCAGACACTACCGCGGCTCCGGTAAGGACTGGGCACCGCCTTACTGGTCGAAGTGGGATCGCAGCGACGAGCCGTTGACTTCCGTTGGCACGATGCCGCTCGGACAGCACTTTTCCGCCTACTACGACCCGGAACAGCCGGGCCAGTCGGTGCCACGGCGTCAGCATCTGCGCGTGCTCGTACTCAAGACGGCGATGCCGCTACTCATACTGGCGGTTCTTCTGCTGCCGACGTTTGCGCTCTATCGTGATGCATTCAGGCATCCCCACGACAGGCATCCGCGTGACGCGGATCCGGATGAGTCGCTGCGCGGCTGATTGCCGGTAGTCATTTCCACACGGTGTTGTTTACACACGGCGCATCACGTACCGCACCTCACACACCGCACGTCGGAGGCCCGCATCAGACGCCCTGCGACGCACGCTACACATCACGCAGACACCGCGTCGAAGTTAAAGAATTATTCAGTGTCATTTGCCGGGACATTCGGTGATCATGGCGTCACCGGCGACACGAGACCGTTGAACGATGGCCGGCTTCAGCGCCATGTACAACGACGACAAATGCGCATCCTGCTGCTCTCCGCGTTTCATCCCGATGCGCGTTATCTGAAGAAAGCCCTGCTCGAAGCCTCGCATAGTGTCGAAGAGCTTCACGACGCGCGCGACGGCGTGTTTGCGGCCAACGACGAATCGTTCGATGTGATCGTCCTGATGACCGGCGTGCCGACCTCCATGCGCAGCGTCAGCGACGCGATCTCACAACTCAGGGCGGTTGCGCACGATGTCGTGCTGATCGTCGTGTCCGATCCGCTCAAGGCAGACGAACGCACGGCGATGCTCAAGCTCGGTGCGGATGCGGGCTTCGAACGGCCGGTGTCGTTTCTGGAATTCAACGAGCGCATGAAGCGGCTGCTGCGCGTGCGCTCGCCGAGGCTCGTTACACGACTGGGTCCGCTCGACGCCGAGACGCTGACCTACGCCGAGCGCGCGACGCGATGCAAGCTCACGCGTCACGAATTCCTAATGATGGAGTGCCTGTTGCGTGCGGGCCAGGCGACAGTCGATCGCGATCGACTCGTGCGTTACGTCTGGCCGGGCAAGGACGATGTAAATCCCGCGAATCTCAATCTGCTCGCGTCGCGGTTACGCATGAAACTGCAAACCGCGGGAATGACGGTCAAACTCGTGTCCGTACCGGGAGTCGGGTATGGGTTGCTCACAGAGGGCGTGAGTCCACCAGCGTGAACCCGCGCAATCGATCGGGCCTGAATATGACCGATCGGACATCGAACCGTTGCGTGTGTGGTTTGCCATCCGTCGTCGCTGAAGAGGCCTGCCGATGTGTTGCTGTGGCGGAGTGCGCGACGAGCCCGATCGGCTCGCCGTCATCTCCTTCAAGCGTGGCTCGCCAGGCAGACTCCGAACCGGCGCTCAGGCAACACCCGCCCGGCGAACTCGCGGGCCTGCTGGTTACGCGGCGGGCGCGATTTCCGCGGTGACAGCCAGCACGACCGCCGAATTGGCCGGCAATTGCGTGTGCGAAAACGCGGAACGCACGTGTCCGGCTTTCTCGCCAAGCACATCGGCGTACAGGTTCGATGCACCGTCGATGACCTTGGGCTGATCGAAGAAGCCATCGGCGCTTGCCACATGACCTTCGACACGCACGATGCGCACGAGCCGATCGAAGTCACCGAGATAGCGATGAATCTGGGCGAGTGCATTGAGCGCTGTCAGTTCAGCCGCCTGCTGCCCTTGTTCGAGCGTCAGGTCGACGCCGACGCGACCCTGAAAGACCACCTTGCCGTCGCGAATCGGCACTTGCGCCGAGATATAGAGCATCCCTTGCGATTCGACGACGGCCTTGTAGGCGCCGAGCGGTTGGGGGGCGGTGGGCAGCGCGAGGCCGCGTGCGGCGAGTTTCTGTTCAACGGACATGTTGTTCTCCTGGGACTTGGGACACTGCTCCGCATCGACATCCTTGCGCCACGGGCGTCATAGGTATTGAGAGCGTCACGCAGTGGAGGTGTTGAGGACTTCGGCGCCAATGTAGTGGGATCGATACACGCGACCAAGCCCTCGCCGGGCACTTCTGCGATGACGCGATGTAACGAACCGCCGCGTTATTGACCCCATGTAACAAGTGATATGCGCCGCGCAACATTTATTCACGCGCGCGCGATGCCTACATTTCGAGCCCAAGATTGCACGCGACGCGACCCGCGCGCAGACCGGCCGCTGGTCAGGCGCCATAGTGCGGCGCACATCGGACCCTGCATCGGGTGCGAGATCGCGCAACGCAGCACGCAATCCATCACGCAATACACTGGACGAAGAGGTGGCGCATGTCGGGTACGACACTGGACGCAACATTGTCAGGCGGCACGACGCGCAGGTTGATCGACGCGGTGGCCGGAGCGATCGTGCTGGCGGTCGGCATGGGTTTCGGCCGCTTTGCGTTCACGGGCATGTACGCGTTGATGATCCACGACGGTGTGTTCGACGTGGCCGGCGGCTCGCTCGCAGCGTCGGCGAACTACGCAGGGTATCTGGCTGGCGCATTGATCGCGGGCAAGATGCGTGACGAACGGGCTGTCAGTGCCGCGCGTCTGGCGATGGCCGCCACCGTGATCGGTCTGGCGCTGCTCGCCGTACCCATGCCGCCGGTCATGATGGCGGTAATCCGCTTTACTGCCGGCATGCTTAGCGCGGTGACCATGGTGTCGGCATCGATCTGGCTGTTCCACGTGATCGACTACCACGAAGGTTCTCCCGTGTTGTTCGCGGGCGTGGGCACGGGCATTTTCCTGTCGGCCGAGCTGATTGCGGCGGGTCAGGCGCTGGGTCTGCATAGCGCGGGTGTCTGGACCGTGCTTGCGGTAGCTGCGGCCGTCCTCGCGTGGCTTGCCTGGCGGACCTTGTCGGATGGTCCGGAGCCCGGGACGAAGTCGCACGCACATCACGCTGCCGCAGCATCGGGCGTCGGCAAGCCGTTTTCGCGTCCTGTCCTGATTGCCGCCTATGGGCTCGCGGGCTTCGGCTATATCGTGACGGCGACGTATCTGCCCTTGCTCGTGCGTCATTCGCTCGGCACGATCAATCCGGTGCACGTCTGGGCTGCGTTCGGGCTCGGTGCCGTGCCTTCGTGTTTCGTCTGGCACAAGGTATATCGCAGGCTCGGCGATCGCACTGCCATGCTCGTCAACCTTGTCGTGCAAGCGGCAGGCGTCGTGCTTCCCGTGATCGTCGCCTCGCCTGTCGCGTATTTCGCCAGTGCCGCGCTGGTCGGAGGCACCTTCATGGGCACGATCACCATCGCCATGCCGTCGGCGCGTCGCATCGCGCACGGCGCGCGCTTCAACCTGATTGCCGTGATGACGGCAGCGTTTGGCGTCGGACAGATTGCGGGCCCGCTCGTCTCGACCGCGCTGTTTGCGCATACGCATACGTTTGATGCGTCGCTGTCCGTCGCAGCGGCGGCGCTCGCTGCCGCTGCGGTTCTTTGTCTTGTGTAACGCGACCCGCGCTCAGGAAACGCGCGAGACACGCGACACCCTGCGTCGCCAAGCGCACACAGAGCCGTTCCGGCATACTTTCCTGACCCCGCCGGGCTCCGGTCTCCCCGTGTGGATGGCACGCTTCGACGAACCAACATCGCCGACCTGCAACCGCCTGAGCCCCGCGCGACGCGATGCGCGGCTCCTGGCGCCCTCATGACGACTCCACCATGCAACGACAGTTCGACGATTTGCTATTGGGCAGCATAGAGCTGTTCTGTCTCGCAGCCGAGCTCGGAGGGTTCACCGCGGCCGCGACAGCGGCGGGCGTGACCCCCGCCGCAGTCAGCCGTTCGATTGCACGACTCGAAGAGCGCCTGGGTGTGCGTCTTTTCGTGCGCACGACGCGGCAGATCAGGCTGACGGATCCGGGCCGCCGTTACTTCGACCAGTGCCGTCAGGCACTGAGTCAGCTTGTCGAGGCCGAGCGCGAGGCGACCGGCGAGCAATCGTCGCCGTCGGGCTTGCTGCGTATCAGCATGCCCACGCCGTTCGGTCACTACCGCGTGCTGCCGCTCGTCGCCGAATATCGCGAGCGCTACCCACAGGTTCAGGTCGAGACGCATCTGAGCAACCGCAACGTCGATTTCGCGGACGAAGGGTTCGACCTCGCAATACGCGGGCGCGCGCCGAGCGACTCGACGCTGATCGCACGCAAGCTCGAAGACGCGGAGATCGTCACCGTCGCGACGCCCGGTTATCTGAAGCGAGCCGGCACGCCCAAGCACCCCGACGATCTGGCTACGCATCAGTGCATTCAGTTCGAGCTCGCGAGCAACGGGCGCAATCTGGTGTGGGAGTTTCAGGACGGCGATCAAAGGCTCGAGGTCGTGACGCAGGGCGGTGTGCGTCTGTCGGGCGATTTTCTGGGCGGTTCGACACTCGCTCGCAACGGCGCGGGTCTGTTTCAGATCTACCGCTTCGTGGTCGAACAGGATCTCAGGGAGGGGCGGCTCGTCGAAGTGCTCAAGGATTTCGGCGGTGTCACGCGGCCCTTTATCCTGCTCTACCCGCATAGCCGGCACATGTCGTCGCGCGTCAGAAGCTTTGTCGACTTCCTCGTCGAGAAACTGCGCAAGTAGGCGAATTCAAAGTCCGGTTGCCGGCCGTCGCTTGCCGCCTCCGGACATTCCCCTTGAAGTTGCCCCAGTCGGTGACGATACTCAAATCATGATGGCTGTGGATCCGATCGCTGCAGTGCACGATGGGATCGCACACGCTCAGGAGGAGGTCATCATGGACTTTCATCGGTTTTCATTTCTCCGCTCGCCGGTATGGGGCCGTCGCGGTTTGAGCGCTGCCTGCGCGTCCGCGACGATGCTGGCGATGATCGCCACGCCAGACGCCAGCGCGCGGACCATTACCGTCATGTCGAGCACCTACGGGCAGAATTGCGGCGCCGCGCAAGGTAACGCGACGGCCGATCTTGCGCTGCGGTGCAACGGTCGCGACACCTGTGAGTACAAGGTCGACGGTCTTGCCAACCGGGCGAGTGCATCGAGCTGCCATGCCGATCTCGTCGCTCAGTGGCGCTGCACCGATACCGAGATGCATACGGCCGCGCTGAGCGCCGTCACACGACCCGACGATACACTCGTGCTGAGCTGTGTCTGGCAGACCGGACCCGGTCATTAGCGGGCGTCGCTACAATGCCCGCCATCCAACGAGAATGCACAGGCCGAGGCGGCGGGCATGAATTTAGGGCGTATCGATCTGAACCTCTTGCGCGTGTTCGATGCCGTGTTCGAGGATCGGAACCTTGTGCAGGCCGGAAAGCGCCTGAGCCTGAGTCAATCGGCGATCAGCCACGCGCTCGGGCGTCTTCGCGACGCACTCGGTGACGATTTGTTCGTGCGCACGGCGCGAGGCATGGAGCCGACGGCACGCGCGCTTGCGATGGCCGAGCCCGTGCGCGATGCGCTCCGGCAGATCCGGATGGCGCTTGGCGATGAGCCGTTCGAACCTGCACAGGCACGACGTGACTTCGTGATCGCTGCGAATGACTATGTGACGATGCTGGTGCTGAGTCGCCTGAGCGCGCGGCTCAGTCACGACGCTCCGTTCGTTGATCTGGTGATCCGGCCGGTGACACGCCTTGATCTCGCGGGCCAGATCGACCTCGGCCGCATCGATCTGGCGATCGGCGTGTTTGACGAGATACCGCAGAGATTCCGGTCAATGACGCTGTACGACCAGACGGATGCCATCGTCATGCGCCGCGATCATCCCGCCGCCGGGCGTGCGGTCACGCTCGAGGATCTGGCGACCTATCCGCTGGTCGCGGTGTCGCTTGGTGGCACGGAGGAAGGCGCGGTCGATGGGTTTATTGTCGAGCGCGGGCTGGCCCGGCAATCCGAAATGTTCAATCGGGAAGCGCTCGACGCTGCGATGTCGACCATGACGGCGTCTTCGCTATCGTCAATGGAATCGGCATCGGCATCGGCATCGGCATCGGCCTCGGCATCGGCATCGGCCTCGGCATCGATATCGACATCGACATCGACATCGCCACGAAGCTCAGCCCGGATCCGCATGGCTATTGCCCACTCGCTCGCGATCCCCGCGCTGCTGAGCGACAGCGATATGTTCGCGATCGTTCCGTCGCCGCTCGCGCGTGCTTTCGAACGGCAAGGCGAACTGTACTCGGCGCCGACACCTTATGTTGCACCGTCATCGTCTATCACGGCCGTCTGGCACACGCGCAACGAGCACGACGCGGCGCTTCAATGGCTGCGCGCGCAACTGATCGACGTCGCCGCCGACATCCCGCGTTAGTGCGCGCTCGTGCGCGGACGCGCGGTTCAATGCGCGTCCGGCGCCTTGACGTTGTAGGCGATGCGTCCGGCCGGCAGGAAGAAGAGCGCAATCACTGCGCCGCCTTTGGCCTCGGGATAGTGATGACTGCCCGGCGCCGGCGCGGTCCAGCCGCCGTACGACCAGCCATTCGGGCCGGCGAGCGCGGCACCTTCGTCAACGGGCACGACCATATTGAACTCGCCGTAGGGATGGGCGTGGTAGTCGCCGCGGAAGCTGCCTTCGGGGTTGTGCTGGCTATTGCCTGTGCTGTCCATATAGACGGCGGTGATGCTGAAGCCGAAGGTTCTGTCCGACGGATCGGCCAGCCGTGCGCGCCGATATCGTGGACCCGCCACTTCGACGTTGGCAGCCCAGCCTTCCTCAACGCCCTTTTTGATCAGCGTGGCAAGGGTTGTGTAGAGCTCGCTGCCGGGGCCATAGGTTGTGTTGAGCCAGTGTTCGGCCAGCGCACCCGTGGTCATGTCCTTGATTTCTTCAAGAAACGGCAGGCAGCGAGCGATCAATGCTTCTTTGTTCGGGGTGGTTTCGAGTTGCGACATGGCGTCTTCTCCGATGAGCCAGGAATGCAGGCTGGCATTCGCCATGAAGCGGTGCACGCAGGAGCGTGCTGCCCGATGCGCTGGAGACCGGTTCGTCAAGGCGGCTGCCGTTGGGCCTACGATGCCATTCGGCCCGGGAAGACAGAAGCGATCGTTGTTCAAGATGAGAATGCACGACGTGCATCGGGTGCCGCGCAGGCACCCGGTTTCTGCATCGTGCTATTGGGCTGCGCTCTTGCCGCGCGAGGGCTTGCGCACGGCGCGCACTTTGCCGCTCGTGCCACCACCGCAGAAGAACTGATCCTTGCCGTCGGATTCGAGCCCCGATACGCCGACGCCTTCGGGCATGTCGAGGCTCTCGATGACCTTGCCGGTTTGGGGATCGATATGAAGCAGCGCACTCTGGTCACCCTCCCAGGTGCCATGCCAGAGTTCGCCTTCGACCCACGTCACGCCGGTGACGAAGCGGTTCGATTCGATCGTGCGCAATATCGTGCCGGTCTGCGGATCGACCTGATGGATCTTGCGCGCGCGGTACTGACCGACCCAGAGCGCACCTTCGGCCCACGCAAGGCCTGAACCACCGCCTTCGGGCGTGGGGATTTCCGCGAGGACCTTTCCGGTGTGCGGGTCGATCTTCAGGATCCGTTCGTCGGCGATCTGGAACAGATGCTGTCCGTCGAACGCGGTACCGGCATGGGAGGGCGCTTCGATCGAGCGGCCCGTATCGCCGCTCTCCGGATCGAGCGTTTTGATCGCGTCGCCGACGGCGAACCAGACGCGCTCGCCGTCGTAGGTGACGCCGTTGACCCTTTCGACATCCGCGAACGGGCCGTACTCGCGGACGATGGTGGCTGGAGTGGATTTCATGGCTTGATCCTAGTCGCCCGGCAACGAGGCGGGGAGTAACAAGGTTGTCGCGAATCCGGGCACCGGCGGCGTCATCCAGCGGCGCGCGCGGCCGCGTCCGACGGCCTGCACCTTGTCGGTCTCGGCGAGCGCATCGAGCGCGCGCTGCACGGTGCGCTGGCTTGCGCCGAGCGCCATGGCCAGTGCCGAGCTCGACCACGACTCGCCATCGGCGAGACACGCGAGCACTGCAGCGTGCGCCTCTTCGACAGGTCGGGCAAGCACGACGACCTCGCTCGCGCGTTGCGGCACCAGCGCGAATCCGCGCGGTGTCGCACGGATCTCGGCAAACGGACGAAGCAATTGCCTCAGCCTGCCCATTTCGACGCGCAGGCGCGCGCGGTGCGATTCGTCGGCAAGCTTGAGGCGAAATGCGCGCGCAACCAGCGCGTCTCGCGCGACATCGTCGGGCCATGCCTCGGCGAGCGCGCGTATCAGCGTGAAGAGCACGGGGCGCTTGGCGAGCGACACGACTGTCCCGGCATCACGAACGACATAGCGGCAGGCATCGGCAATCAAGGCCTTTGAGCCCAGCAGCGTCTCGACTTCATCGAGCCGCAGCGGTCGCTGCTCACCACCTGCGATAAGCCGGGCTGCAGGCGTATCGAGCACGCGCATGGCGCTCTCGACCTCGGCGCTGAGGCCCGGGATGCGCGCGAGCGACGCGGCGCGCGCGGCTTCGTCGAGCGCGGTGCGCGCCGCCCGGGTGCGCAGGCGGCGCATAGCGATACCCGCGACCACAAGCTCGTGCGCGGCGCGCAACGCGGGCGGCAGTGGCGTCGCATCCGCCCCTTCAAGCAGACGTTCGGCTTCATCGAGCCGGCCCATGAGCAGAAGCCGACGTACCTCGAGGTAGCGTGCGTGGGCAGCGTTCAGACGGTCGCCATGTGCTTCGAGCGTGATACGCGCCGCATCGAGCGCCTTGGCGGGCCAGCCAAGATCGCGCGATACGAACGCGATTTCCGCTTCCGCGACGACACAGCGCGCTTTGGCGACCGGTTCTCGCGGACCGAAAGCCCGAGCCGCGCTGCGGATCAGCGCCCGGGCGCGGTCAAGGTCGCCGAGCTGGGCCATCGCGATGCCGCGCAACGCCAGCGCCGGCGCGTCGTTGCGCAGCGCGACGCGGTTGAGCGCGCCGAGCGGGTCCCCGGCCGCGAGTGCGCGAGCCGCGGCGGTGATCAGCGAATCCATCTGAGCTTCGTCACGCGCGTTCGCTCCGGAAGATTGCCTGGGAAGTTGTTGAGCCCTGGAAAAAAGGGGCGGGTTGCCTGATGCAAGCCAATCTAACACGGCGGCGTAGACCGGAAGCCGGGCGCGTACGACATGACGGCCTGGACCCAATACGCCGTGATGACTCGGTCCGGCATGACATCGGACCGAATCCCGCCAGATTTGTCACTCCCGCTGACCTCACGAGCCGCACTACGCTGCAGCCATGATCAACCGTCGTGTCGTTTCGGCAACGTCGAGCGTCGACCGACAAACTCAGGAGGGCAGTCAAATGGCAACGCATATGACAGGGACACGTGAAGCATGGCTCGCGCAGCGGCTCGATTTGCTCGAAGCCGAAAAGGAATTGACGCGCCGCAGCGACGAGATCGCACGGCAACGCCAATCACTACCGTGGGTGCGTGTCGACAAGGCGTACCGATTCGAAACCGAACAAGGCAGCGCGACGCTTGCGGACCTGTTCGCGGGCCGTTCGCAACTGGTCGTGTATCACTTCATGTTCGGACCGGATTACCGGGCAGGGTGCCCGTCGTGCTCGTCGATCGCCGACGGATTCGATGGGTTCGTCGTCCACCTCGCAAATCACGATGTCACGCTGACCGCGGTGTCGCGCGCGCCGCTCGCGAAGCTGCAAGTCTACAAAGAGCGCATGGGGTGGTCGTTCCCGTGGGCCTCCTCGGTCGGCAGCGACTTCAACTTCGACTTCAACGTTTCCTTCACGCAAGAGCAGCAGCACGAGGGCACTGTCGAATACAACTACCAGCGCGGCCGGCACGCGATGGACATGGAACCCGCACCGGCTCCGGTCGTCGAGTTCGCAACGAGTTGCGGCACCGATGCGCCGACGTACGCGCGGGACCGGCCGGGCATGAGCACCTTCGTGCTCGAAGACGGCGTCGTCTATCACACGTACTCGACGTATGCGCGTGGGCTCGACGGCATCTGGGGCATGTATCAGTGGCTCGATCGCGCGCCCAAGGGTCGTAACGAAACCGGTGTCTGGTGGCGCCGGCACGACGAATACGAGAACGAGACTCAGCGAGCCTGATCATGGACATCGTTCAAACGCTCAGCCCTTCCGGCACGCCTGATTCGACGGAAGCACGTCGCCACATCGATGCGGAGCGCGCGTCGCGTCGCGTGTTCTTCGGTATCTCAGCGGTGGTCTTCGCAGCCAGCATGGCTGTGACGATCGTCGGCTGTACGTCGATGTCGTCGATGGGCGGCATGCCGATGCCGGGCGGATGGACGATGTCGATGACGTGGATGCGCATGCCGGGTCAGAGTTGGGCAGGTGCAGCGGCATCGTTTGTCGGCATGTGGGTCGTGATGATGAAGGCGATGATGCTGCCGTCGTTCACGCCGATCCTGTGGCGCTATCGACAGGCGGTGATGGTGGACGCGGTGGCTTGCGGACGCGAACGGCGCGTGGGCGGTTTGCTCATGATCGTCGGCACCGGGTACTTCTTTATCTGGCTGCTGTACGGCATTGGCATCTTTGTTTTGGGTGTGATGGTGGCAGCGCTTGAAATGCGGATGCCGATGTTGGCCCGGTCCGTTCCGCTGCTGTCAGCGGCAGTCGTGGTGGTGGCGGGCCTGCTTCAATTCACGCCATGGAAGGCCCGCCATCTTGCGTGCTGCCGTCACGCACCCGGTAGCGGTCGCTCCATCCGTGCCGACGCGGCTACGGCGTGGAAGCATGGCGTGCGCCTGGCCATGCATTGCAGCGCATGCACGGCAGGGTTGACGGCGGTGTTGCTTGTGATGGGCGTGATGGACCTGCGTGCGATGACGGTCGTGTCGTTCGCCATGACGGTCGAGCGGCTCGCACCGAACGGACGACGCGTCGCCCGGATGGTCGGTGTGGTGCTGCTGGGCGTGGGGTTATCGATGGGCGTTCATGCGCGATGAACCTCCGATCGATCAGCGTGATATCGATCGGTGTGATGTTGGCGTGATGTCGAACGGCACGATCTCGCGCGCGGGTCGATCCCGGTAAGCTCGGCTTTGCCCTTACCGGGATTGGCTTATCTCAAAGGACCTCGGCGGCTGTGCCGCGGTTGCGGCGAAGTACCCTGGCTGCGCGCGCACGCGTCGTCGTCCGGGCGAGCATGACCAGCCCCGCCAGCGCGATGATCGCGCCGAGTCGGAACACGTCAGGTGAGCCAATGTGGTCGACGACGAGGCCGCCGACCGACGATCCGACTGCGATCGCCACCTGCACGATGCAGATAAACAGCGCCGATCCGGCCTCCGCGTTGTCCGGCGTCGTGCGCTGCATCCAGACGCTGCAGCACAGGGGAATCCCGCCGAATGCGATGCCCCAGAGCATCAGGGTTGCGGCCACGCCGGCTTGCATATGCGCCATCAGGGGCAGCGCGACCTGTGCGCAGAGCAGCATGACGCCGACGACCATGATCGACCGCGTGAGATTGCGTTCGACCGCCTTCGAAAAACCCAGGTTCGACAGGAACCCGACGATGCCGAAGCCAAGCAGCAGCCACGTGACGTTCGACATGGCGAAGCCCGCATGTCCGAGCAGGAACGGCGTGATGTAGGTGTACGCGCAGAAGTGAGCACCAAAGAGCAGTGCGACGACGAGCAGAGCGAGTCGCACCTTCGTGTCGCGCAGCGGGCGCACCAGGTCCTGCCAGCGCATCGCGGTGTGCGAAGGCAAGGAAGGCACGAGCCAGAACTGGGCAAGCAGCGCGAGCGCGACGAGCACGCCAGTCACCGCAAACGCTGCGCGCCACGATGCGATACCTGCGATATAGGTGCCGATCGGCACGCCGATGACGGTCGCGCACGTGACGCCGGTGAGAATCAGGGCCATGGCCTTTGCGACGTCCTTGGGCTGCACAAGCCGCGTGGCGGCCGCTGTCGCCAGCGTCCAGAATCCGCCGAGCGCGGCGCCGAGCAATGCACGACCAAGCAGCATGACCGTCAAATTGGGCGCGAGGGCGCCAATGATGTTCGAGATAAGCAAGCAAGCTGTCAGCAGCAACACGACGTGGCGGCGATTCATGCGTCCGGCGGCGAGCACCATGCCTGGCGCCGCGAACGCAGCGATGATGCCGGGGATCGTGACCATCAGGCCGGCCGCGCCCGCCGTGACGTGGAAATCGGCCGCGATATGCGGCAGCAGGCCGACGGGGAGGAATTCCGTCGTGACGAACGCGAATGCGCTGACGGCGACAGCGAGCACGGACAGCCATTCGCGCGTCGAAGTCGGCTGGCCGGCGCCCGATGGCGTGGAGTCGACGGAAGCGGTGTTGTCGAGTTGCATGATTTGTCTGGTGAGTTCGAACAACAGACCTGTCGCTGGGTGCGCGGCGTTGCCTGACGTCCTGAGTGTGCCGCCCCGGCCGTACCGGGGTCTCAGGCATGGACTTTACGCAGGTTGAATGAGCGGAAAATGAGGAACCCGTCTGCCGTCTTCAGGCAGCCGCCGTCTCGGGCGTATTCGAATCGTCGACCGGTTCGGCGTCGGGCTCCGGGTTGCCGAGATCATCGGTCGGGACCCGCTGCTGTTCGAACACGGCGAAATAGGCCGTCCACTGGGCCTTGCCGCTGTCGACGAGCAAACCGCCGTCCTGCCAGATGTCGTTGTGATCGGTCGAATCGTTGCCCTTCACGTGCTTGAAGTGCGTACCCATCGAACCCTGATTCATATGCGTATCGTGGATACCCGAGCCGCCCGTTGTGTAGGTTCGGCCAAACACATACAGATCCTGACCGTCGCTCATTGCCTGATTCACCAGTCGCATGACTGAAGGGATCGGCTCCGGATTCTGCGTTCCATCCATGACGTCGCTATCGCGCCACCGGCCGGTGCTGGCAAGCACGTCGCTGCGCAGAAAATCGAGCGCCGGCAGCGCGTCCGTGTCGGTCAGATCCGTAAAGCCCTCACGCGCATTAAGCAGCGTGTCGGTCAGCGGATGGGCGAAATCGTAGACCAGCTTGTACTTGAGCAAGTCGTCCGAATCATTTGTGCCCACATTGATCGCGACATCCCAATCGCCGCCTTGAACCGAGAGCGTCAGGTGGATGTGATACTGGGTTTCGCTGCGGCTTCTCGATGCCTTGAGTCCGGCCACGCTTTTAATCTTGGCTTTGACGAATCCATAAGTCAGCGACACATCGTGCTCCTTATCAGTCATTGAAAGGTTCGCCGGGCAGGCGTCGCATCGCCGCATCCGTTGCGGCCGGGCGTCCGATGCGCTCGTTGGCCGTGAATCGAAGCCCCATCGGGCGCATCGATTTCCTTCCGGCAAGCAAACGAGACCGTGCTCAGACCGTTTTAAAGACCGCGTATGACAACCGTGCGACGCATATGACGATGGCGGGCCCGTGCGAACGGCATTTCATTAGATCGCATCGCGCCATGTCGTATCGGACTTCATGAAGTCGATAAACGCCCGCAGCGGTGCAGGTACGTGACGGTGGCCGGGGTAGTAGAGAAAGGGCCCCGAAAAGTTTTGCCACCAGGGCTCGAGGATCGGTTCGAGCCAGCCCGTGTCGATATAGGGACGCAGCATGTCTTCAAACAGATGCACGACACCGCCTCCCGCAATCGCGGTTGTCACCGCGAGATCGACACCTGCGCCAGGCCGTACCATCAGCCTGGATGGCGGATCGACGCGGATCACTTTGCCGTCGCGTTCGAAATCCCACGTCGGTGTCGCGCCGCTCGAGAACTGACCTCGCAAGCACTGGTGCGACAGGAGTTCGCCCGGATGGCCGGGTCGACCGTGTGCGTCGAGATAAGCGGGCGCCGCTGCAGTCGCGAAGCGTTGAATGCGCGGCCCCACGGGCACGGCGATCATGTCTTGCGCGAGGCGTTCCTCGTAGCGAATGCCCGCATCGCAGCCTGCGGCCAGCATATCGACAAACCCGTCTTCAACGACGACTTCGACGCGGATATCCGGGTAGGTGTCGAGAAACCGCGCCATCACGGGGGCAAGGACGATGCGAGACGCACTCGATGGCACATTGAGCCGCAGGGTACCGGTTGGCTTCTCACGGAATCCGTTCAATACGTCGAGCGCGGCCTCCATTTCGGTGAACAGCGGCGAGAGCTTGTCGAGGAGCCGCTGCCCTGCCTCAGTCGGCGCGACGCTGCGCGTGCTTCGATTGAGCAGGCGCATTTCAAGCTTTGTTTCAAGTCGTCGCACGGCAATGCTGAGGCTCGACGGCGAGACGCCGCTGACGCGCGCTGCGTCACGAAAGCCGCCCGCGCGGGCGACCGAGACGAAGGCGGCCAGATCGTTCATTTCCATGATGATGGTCCTTTTGACTGTTCACAATTTTAAACAGCTCGTGCAGACTCAGCCGTATTTTCTAACAGCGAACGTAGCGCGATACTGAACTCATCACCCATCAAGGAGAGTCAGATGTCGAATGTCATTCCTGAGCGCACGTTCAAGCTTGCCGGACGCGTGGTTAACCGTGTCGGCTATGGCGCCATGCAGCTTGCCGGGCCCGGCGTGTTCGGTCCGCCCAAGGACCACGCGACGGCCATCGCGGTGTTGCGCGAAGCGGTCGAGTCGGGCGTCAACCATATCGATACGAGCGATTTCTATGGCCCCCACGTGACGAATCAACTGATTCGCGAAGCGTTGCATCCGTACGCGGACGATCTCGTGCTCGTCACGAAACTGGGCGCCGTTCGCGGAGCAGACAAGTCGTGGATTCCGGCGCAGGAGCCGGACGAACTTCGTCGCGGCGTGCACGACAATCTTCGCAATCTCGGTCTCGACGTACTCGACGTCGTGAATATGCGGATCATGGGCGACATCCATGCGCCGTTGGAAGGCTCAATTGAAAAGCAGGTGACCGCGCTCGCTGAGTTGCAACGTGAAGGCCTGATTCGTCATGTCGGCCTGAGCAACGTGACACCGACACAGGTGGCCGAGGCACGAAAGATCGTCGATATCGTGTGCGTGCAGAACCACTACAACCTCGTGCATCGCGCGGACGACGCGTTTGTCGACGAACTCGACGCACTCGGGATTGCCTACGTGCCGTTCTTCCCGCTCGGCGGCTTTACACCGCTGCAGTCGACGACGCTGTCCGACGTGGCCGCATCGCTCGGCGTGACGCCCATGCAGGTAGCACTCGCGTGGCTGCTGTACCGCTCGCCGAACCTGCTGTTGATTCCGGGCACGTCCTCGCTTGGGCATTTGCGCGAAAACATGAAGGTCGCGGAGCTTACGTTGCCGGAGGAAGTATTGCGCACGCTCGACGGCCTGAATCAGGAGGCTGCGGCTTAGCCGGGCGGCACGCCGCGTCGGCCTTGATGCATAGGGATATCTTGCCGCGGCGGTAGCAACGGAGCCGCCTCGCCGCTTCAAATAAAGAGGGCAGTGTCAAAACAGTCGGGCAGGGTGATCATCCCCGGGGCTTGCGCCCCTTCTTCGCCTTGTTCGACTAGCTCCAGGCTTCAGCCAGTTGTTCGACGCGCAGATACGTGGAGGTCGTTGTTCATCGATCCTTGCTTCTCGAGATGGGCTTGAGGTTGTGAAGCTCGATCTCAAGCGCGTTTTCATCCGCTGCAGGATCCGCCACCTTGGGAAGAAATTGAAGTCGACCGATCAGCCAAAGCGCCATCGCATAGATCGAGATCGAGACCGTCGGATCTCCATGTTCCATCTTGCGCAGCGTAGGGACGGAGACCTGCATGCGTTCTGCGAACGCGGCCATAGTCTCCCCCCTGCGCTTTCTCGCAACGCGCAGGTTTTCTCCCAGATTGAGCAATGCGCGCTCGACAGGTGCCGGGAGCATGTCGGCTGCGTTGGAGCGTCGTGGCATGCAAACAATAGTTATCTTTTTCGCCAAAAAAGTAAACTATTATTTGCATTTTGATGGGGCTCAACTTTGCTTCGCCTGCCGGTCTCAGTGGCCCTTTCCCGTTTTATCGGGGTCGCCCGATGCCCGCGCCGTTCGACCGCGCTGTGTCAAGCCGCCTCGGGCCACGGCAATTCGGCGGAGGTCCAGTCCATCTCCGCTGCCATCAACACATGCGCGCCGTCGACGAAGACGGCGATGGAGATCACGATCGTCGGACGGCAATTGATCGGCGAAAGCTGAGGACCGGAAACCACCGCGTCGCCGGGGCGCATCATGGCCTTCCAGAAGAAGGTCCGGTGATCCCATCGGCCTTCGTCGGCGTTGGCGAGCGGTAGCCTCGCCCTCGGCGAGTCGACGCCGGCTTGACCGAGCACTTCGAACAACGTGGGTTTTCCGGCGGCCCCGAGCACGAAACAGCGTGTGCAAAGCGGGTCCTGCGACAACTCGGACAATGCGACGCTGTAGGCCACACCCGCCTGCACGCCGCGGGCTGCCTCGTTCATCGCCTGCACGTACGGCTCGATCTTCGACTCGAAACGCCCGAGCCGCAGCGAACGGGCTTCGGCCACGACGTCGAACGCATGATCGATGCGCTTGCTGAAGGCATCGGGGAGCAATCGTGTCGGTTCAGGACGGCCGAGCAGATAGCCCTGCGCAAAATCGACCTTGGCCTCGACGGCGAGAATCAGTTCTTCGGTCGTTTCGATACCTTCGACAATCACGAGCATGTCGGCCCGGTGCAGCAATGCGACGAGGTCTCGCAGCAAAGGCCGTCCGGAGCTGCGGTTGCGAGCGCGGATCAACTCGCCGTCAAGTTTGACGAAGTCGGGCTGGATCCGCAGCAGTCGATCGAGATTCGAATAGCCGGCGCCGAAGTCATCGACGGCGATCAGAAAGCCGTGATCGCGGTAACGTCCCGCTGCGAGCGACAGCTCGTCAGGTGCGATATCGTCCGACTCGAGCAGCTCGAGCACGACGTCGGAGGGCTCGAGGCCCGCTTGCCGCACGCGCTGCACCAGTTCGACTTCGTATCCTTCGCGAAGGAACGTCGAAGGGACGACGTTGAGGAACAGCCATTCATCGTCATCGAGATGGCCGCCTGCGTTACGCAGGTGGCATTCATGGCTTCGTACGTCGAACTCAACGAGCTCTGCCGGGGATCGACGCGCAAACAGTGTGGCGGGCAGGAGCATCGCTCCGTGAGCATCCTTGCCGCGCAGCAGCGCTTCGACACCGATCTGCTTCTGATGCGACAAGCTCCACAGCGGCTGAAAGTGCGACAACAGCGTGATGTCGCGCCATTGAACCGGCGCCTCGAGCGCGTCGTTGTCGATACGCGAAGGGTTGGCCGAAGCGATCGCATCGCGCTCCGTCTCACGCACACCCGCAACGGCCATGGCGCGCTCGAAACCGATCTGATTGCGTCCCGCATGCTTGGCTCGCAGCAGTGCTTCGTCCGCGCGATCCAGGAGCGAAACAATCGTGTCGCCGTCACGCAGCAAGGCGACACCGATGCTGGCGGTCACGTGTCCGTCGGGGCGCCGGATGTCGGTGATGGCGGTACGAATCCGCTCGGCCAGTTCGCCGGCCCGCCAGCCTTGGGCGCGTGAAGCAAGCACAACGAATTCTTCACCGCCGAGGCGGCCGACGAGCGTGTCGTTGCCGGCAAGCCGGGTCAGCGTTCGCGCGACACCACGCAACACATCGTCGCCCGCGCCATGGCCGAATTGGTCGTTGAGCGACTTGAAATGATCGATATCCACGAAGATCGCGGCGACCACGGCGTCCTTGGCCACGGTAGCTAACGTTTGCTCTGCCGCTTCGAAGAACGAACGGCGATTGCGCACGCTGGTCAGCGCATCGATCGACGCGAGGTCGACGAGTTTTTCTTCGAGCAGGAAGTGCTTGAGGCGGAACCGGTAGAAGCCGAAATGGAAAACGGCGGCTGTCGACAATGCGATCAGGATCCACACCGCGAAGATGCCGCGATCGTGTGAGTCGGTCGGCAGGCTCAGCGCAAAGGGGGCGACAGCGGCGTAATACAGCACGGTACCGGTGAAGAAATGTTTAGGCGTCAGCCAGAGAGGGGCGGCACACACCGTGATGGCGACGACGGCGGGCGTCATCCAGACGAGCGGATTGGCCGTGCCCTTGACGAGTTCATTGGCCGTCAATTGCAGGATCACGCTATACGCAACGCCGATAAAACCGAAGGCGGTCGTGGTGCTCACGCGCGGGATCGCGGCGACCAGCACGGCCATCGCCAGCGCAGCGCCGAGACTCAGCATCAGCGGAAACGGGGCCTCGACGAGGAAGGCCCGCGCTGCGGCAAACATCAGGTATGCGCCGATGGAAAACGCCATCGTCACGCCTGACAACGGCCTCTGATGGTCGAGCGAGCGAAGATGAAAGCGCTTTCTCATCTCGCTATCGATGGTTGGCGAAAACAGATGAAGCGGCATGGCTGCAGACGCTGAGTAGGGGATGAAATCCCGTTAAATCGGATAACGGCCAGAAATCGTAAATATTCAGTCGAATCATTCACGATCGGTCGCAAGGCCGCGCCTGTCCGCAGCATCGAGGTGCGAACAGGGGGCGCCGTCGCAGGGCGCTTGCTGATCGGCCACGTCAGGGCCGGGAGCAAAAGACGGGGTATTGTAGACAGTGAATATGTATTTCACATACGCACAGATTTTCGCAACGTTACGCGAGGGTGGGCGTCAGTCGCGAGCGCCGCGGTCGGTCGATGGGCGCTGCGTGCGCGAAACGGTAACTGTTGCCGCTTCTGTGGCATGGGCAGCCGACGGTTCGCTGCGAGCCTCGCCGTGCTGCCACGCGAGCAGGCCGGGAATGTAGATCAGCAGATCGCGCACGCGCCGGGCGCCGGCAAGCGCCAGGCATAGCGGCGGGTCGAGGCCCAGAGCAGCGCCGATCAGCACGAAGCCACCCTCCTGCACCCCCAGGGCTCCAGGCACGAAGAACGCCGCGCTGCTGACAGCCTGAATCAGCGACTCGAACACGACGGCCTGCACGACCGTCATCGACCCGCCGAGGAAATGCATCGCAACATACAGCTCCATCCCTGTGGCAACGGTCTGCACGGGCTGCCAGATGAATAGATAGCGCAGCACCGTTCCCCTGCGCTGCCAGATCGAGCCGATCGCCTGATCCACGCCTGCCGAATGTCCGATCAACGCGGTCAGATGGCCGCCCGCCACACGATTGAGCAGACGTGCCATGCGCTCGAACGGACTCGCGTGGTGCAACAGGGAAAACAGAAGCAGCAGCGGCGCGAACACCACCACACCCCAGGCCAGATTGGCGGCAAGCCGGAAGGCACCGACCTCGGAGTGCGACAGCAGATAGCCGATGCTCGCGATCGTGCACAACATCTGGCTGATCAGCGTGAGCTGAATATCGGCGACCAGCGATCCGGCCGCTGTCGCTCCACTCAGCCCGTAGCGCCGCAGGACGCGGAACGACACGACTTCGCCGCCGACACGCGCCACCGGCAACATGCAATTGATCGACTCGCGGATCCAGACGACCTTGAGCATCTGCGCGAGGCTGGGCCTGGGTGGATCGACGATCAGCGTGCGCCAGTCCCATGCGTTCGCGAGCATGGCGCTGATGTGCACCAACGCCGCGAGCACGAGCCCGGGCCCGGCCACGCGCAACATGTCGAACACCATTCGCGGGTTTTCGCGCCAGACCAGCCATAACGCGGCGATCAGTCCGAGCAGGGCGGCGAGGCGCCCAAGCCACTTGGCCGTGCCCTTCGCACGCGTGAATTCGGGTTGGGGAGAATCGGATTCCATGCGCCGCCCCGACCCGTTACGCGGGCGAGACTTTAAAAGAGGTGAGTGAGATCGGCCGAGGCCTTGCGTATCGTCGAACTCTATGGACGGACGAGCGGGTTGGCAAGTCTCACTCTCCCAACTGTCACGCTCGCAACTGTCACTCTCGCAACCGTTACTCTCGTACCGTCATGAGTCCGCTTGCGTCGACCTTGAACCGGTGTCCGCGCCACTCGACGCGCGACGACGTGAAACTGGCAATAAACACGCCAAACAGCAACAGATCGCACAGCGGCAGGATCCAGAGGCCGTGTTTCGTGCGGCCGAGCGCGCGATCCGCCTGAACGCCGGTAAACAAGCGCACGACCACAGTGGCGGCCAGCAGCATCAGCGCCCAGCTTGCACCACCGGAGATCAGGGCCGTGATCAAGGCCAGTGCGAGCGGGTGCGTGAGCACCGAACCCAGATGCCCCGCCGGGGTGATGCGGCGAATCGTGCGGCTCGTGCGGAGCTTGTGGCTCAGGAAGGCACGCAATGTGGGCTCGACACACGCATGCGAGACAGTGAATGACGGAATCGTGACGCATTCGCTGATATCTCGGACGGCTTCGCCGATCGCGTGGTCTTCAGCGAGGTGAGAGGCAAAGCGGTCGAGACCGCCGATCGCGTCGAGCGTCTGGCGCCGCATGCCGATGATCGGCCCGAAGCAGGGGCGCGCGATTTTCATGGCGAGCCCGACGACGACGCTTGGCGCGAAGTGGTAATTGCTCGCGGCAGCCGACATCCGGGGCCAGAGGCCCGGATCGGCTTCGCCTCGATAGAGGCAACTGACGAGCCCGACGCCCGGGTCCTGCAGCGCGGCAACGAGGTTGCTCAAATAGTCGGGCGCGACTCCGACATCGCTGTCGGCAAACACCAGCACGTCGTGCTTCGCGTGCTCGAACATATTCATCAGGTTGCTGATCTTGCGGTTCGGCCCGTGCAGACGTGCATCGGTGACGATCGTCATGTCGACGTCGGGGTAAGCGAGGCGAAGCGCTTGCACTGTGTCGAGAGCCGGGTCCTGGGCGTCGTGTACGCCGAAGACGAATTGGACCGGTGCGGGGTAGGCCTGATGAAAGAAACTCGTCAGGTTGTCCTGCAGCGCGTGCTCGTGTCCGTGAAGCGGACGCAGCACAGTGATGGGCGGGCAGTCGAACGGGGAACCCGTCTTACGGCGAAAGAAAGGAACGATCAGGATGCCGGATGCCAACGTGTACAAACAGCCCAGCGTCGTCAGCACGGCAAGGCAAGCGGTGAGGGCGATATGGATGTCGCGGCTAGCGACCGGCATTTCGCGCGTCAAGGCCATCGCAGCGACAGCCAGGGCGCCGACCAGCGCGGCGCGCATGAGCCAGTAACCCGGCGCGCGTTCGTACCAGGGCGCGCGTGTCTCGCTTTCAGGCGTGATTGACGGATCCATCAGTGAGGCGCCGCGGTCGAGGGGTGCGAGAGACCGCTCGCGTTGCAGCCAGTGGTCACTGCTGCAGAGGGGCTGAAGCATGTGTCTCCATGACCGCTCGGTCTGCGCCGCGTCGGGATCATTCTCAATTCACGCATCCTTTGCCTTTGCGGCGGATGGAAACACACTAGGCCACGCTGTACGACGCGAGGCAGCGGCGGCAACAATTGGTCAGGAAAAGGTGATGCGAGCCCGCATGTTTTGCACGCGTCTGGCCTGCCGCACGACCGCGCACACTGCTGCGCACCGACATGCGGCGGGTCCGGCGATTCTATGACCGCCTTCCTGAAGAAAACCTTAAGGAGGTTGTCGAACGCGCGAGTTATCCCGCCGGGCAGCCTTGCGGCGAACCTGAGCGCTGCATTCTGTACAGCGAAGATGATCGGCGTATGACGGCGCGGATCAGGGTGGACCCTGATGGAACCTGAGAGTCCCTGTAAGTCCCTGTACGTCCTTGAGAGCCTATGAGGGCTTGGGCGAAAGAAACAGCATGTGGCGTGCCGTCGCGAAACTGCTAACGCATCGCGGTGAGAAGCCCGTGACCGGGCTCGGGCGCGCGCGGGCGATTGATCAGCGTCACCATCACATAACTCATGATCGTCAGCATGAACCAGGAGCCGAGCTTGCCGACGGACACCATGGCCCACCCTTGCATCTGGCTCGGGTAGAGCCACGCGTGGCTGAACGTGCCGATATTTTCGGCGAGCCAGATAAACGTCGCGATCAGCACGAAGCCGAGTAGCAAGGGCATCCGGTGGTAGTGCCGGCCAATCAGAAAGAAGACGGTGCAACGCCGAAACGCGATGGCGACGCCCACGATCAGCAGATATCGCACGTCGGGCAGATAGTGGTGCAGAAAGAAGTTTGCGTAGATGGCGACGGACAAGATGACGGTCACCTGCAACGATGGGTGATGCGAGAACCGCAAGTCAAAACTGCGGCACGCGCGCGCGATATAGCTGCCGACGGATGCGTACATGAATCCGGTAAACAGGGGCACGCCGCCGATATGCAGATACGAGGACTCAGGATAGATCCACGACCCGACGGCGGTCTTGAACAGTTCCATTCCCGTGCCGGCCACGTGGAACATCAGAATGATCGCAACCTCGTCCCATTGTTCGAGCCGCAGCGCGATGAGCGCAATCTGAATCACGACGGCGGCGATCGTCAACGCGTCGTAGCGCGGCAGTCCCGCATCGGCCGGATACCAGAAATGGGTGCCGACCAGCAGCGCGACCATCAATCCGCCGAACAGGCACACCCATGCCTGCTTGATGCCGAATGCCAGAAACGCGCGCGCGGCGTATCCGAAACGACTTTGCGGCGCGTCTGTCGCAAGCAGGCGTTCGACCACCCTTTCGACCCATGCGCCACCTGCGCCACGTGCGCCGGTCGGCCTTGATTGCACTTGAACTTGCATCGCTGTTTTCGAAAATGAAGCGTTCACTGTATCCGTGGCGCTTGCAGATCCCGCTACGGAAGCGTTTGATCAGCCGCGCCTCGAGGTTCCGGCATGCTGGCCTTCGTTGCAGCCGTGAATATAAGTCAACGTCGATCAACCGACGCGCAGGAAACTACGCTTTTGCGACGACGGAAGATGCGAGTCGATCCGCGGCTACCCCCTTCAGGGGATGCGCGGCACGCTGCGCGCGGCTAGACTGCTCGATTTCCAGAACGGCCGGACGACGCCAATTGAATCCCCCGCACACCTTGAGGGTCTTGCTGGTCGAAGACGATGAACGCCTGCGAGAGGAGTTCGAGCGCATGGTCGACGCCCAGCCGGAATTGCATCTTGTCGGCAGCGTGGGCACCGTCGCCGATGCGCGGCGAGCACTTTTGACGGCGCGGCCCGACGTGGCGATCATCGATCTCGGATTGCCCGACGGCGATGGCGCCGAGCTGATCGGGTTGCTACGGCAGACGGCGCCTTCGGTGTCGGTGCTCGTGAGCACGATCTTCGGTGACGAGGCGCACGTGATCCACGCGATTCAGGCCGGCGCACGTGGCTATTTGCTCAAGGACACCTCGGCCGACGAGTTCCTGCGTTCCATCCGCATGGTTCACGAGGGTGATGCGCCTCTGTCGCCGCAGATCGCGAGACACCTGCTTGCGCGTTTTGCACCGCCCGAACGATCCCGCGTCACGAGCGCGGCGGATACGGATGCGCTGACTGCGCGTGAGATCGACATTCTCAAGCGTATCTCGCAGGGGTTTTCGGTGGCCGAAACCGCGCGATTGATCAACATCTCGCCGCATACCGTGACGAGCCATATCAAGAACATCTACGGCAAGCTTGCCGTGCACAATCGCGTCGAGGCCGTCAACGTCGCGCGCACCAAGGGATTGATCCGTTGAGGTGCCCGTTGCTTCGCAAGCCCGCGTGGTCGAACACCTCTGTGTTCGTCTGGGCGATGGCTTGCCTCATGGTGCTGTGCTGCACGGCGTCGTCATTGTCATCGGCGTCATCGGCGTCGGAGGCGTCGTTGGGGTCGTCGGGGTCGTCAGCGGCCGGGCCAGGTCTCGCATCTGCGCAGGTGCGCGAGCCTGCTTCGGCGCAGCCCGCGGCGGATGGCGCGTCGGTGGTGCGGCTGGGTCGGGCCGAGTTCGTCGCCAGCGCTGTGCCTGCCCCGCCGGAACAAGGCTGGACCACGGTCTCACTGCCCGACAGCTGGAGGCAGAGCCGTCCGGCCACGAGCGGCTACGGGTGGTACCGGCTGCGGGTGGCGTTCGTCGACCGGCCGACCAGGCCGCTTGCGCTTTATGTCCGCCATGTCTCGCTGGCCGCCGAATTCTGGCTCAATGGTTCGTTGCTGAATCCGGGCGTGCGATTCGACGCGCCCGATGGCCGAATGGGATCCGACATGGGCGACGAGCCCATTCTGCTGACCTTGCCGGCCGGGCTGTTCCACGCGGGCAACAACGAATTCGATGTCCGTCTGCAAGGGGATGCGCGCATTCGTTCAGGGCTGTCCGATCTGTTTCTCGGGCCGCCGGAAGCGTTCGATAACGACTGGCAGATGCGCCATATCGCGCAAGTCGTGGTGCCGTATATCGTGCTTGTCGTGATGGGCGGTGCCGGCTGTTTTGTGATCGCACACCTGTGGCGCCGGCGCGAGCCGCACATCATCCAGCTGGGGGCGGTCATCGCGACGCTGGCCGTCGCGTCGTATCTGTCCGTGAGCATGCCGCTGTCGCGCGTCGATCAGATCGTGCTCCGGGTCATCGTGACGACACTCGAGTTCTGGCCGCTGTGCATCGTCGGCTATCGGATGTCAGGCGTGCGAATCCGCGGTTTCGCGTGGGCGCAGCACGGCTTGCCCGTCCTGACCATCGCCATCGCGCTTGGCGCATGGGTCACGGGGCATGCGTCCGACAAACTCTGGTTCATCGTCTGGCCCCTCATGGTGCTGCGCATGACGGTGGCGGGGCTGTTGCTGCGACGCGCGTGGCTCGACCGATCGGTCAAGCTTGGCTTGCTCGCGCTGACGGCAGGACTGTGGCTCGTGACTACCGCACAGTCGCTTGCACTTCCGACGGACTGGTTCGCCTGGGACACCATTCGTCTGAGCACGGTCGGTGTCGTGCCGTTTTGCATTGTCCTGCTGTTCCTCTTTGCCGAGCGCTTCATTCTCGATCACGAGGAGGCGATCGAACAGCAACGCGCCGCGGTGGCTGCGGAACGCGGTCGCATCCTGCAGGACATGCACGACGGCATGGGTGCGCATCTGATTACGGCGTTGCGCCTCGCACGCCGCGAGGACGTCGATCGCGTGGATCTGGCCCGGTCTATCGAAGAATCACTCCAGGATCTGCGGCTGATCATCGATTCGCTGGATCTCAGCGACCGCGACCTGTTGCCGTTGCTCGGCAACCTGCGGTTTCGACTCGAGCCGCGTCTCAATGCTTTGGGCATCCGGCTCGTATGGGACGTGGAGTTGCCGCTGCCCGAGCTCGACTATCTGTCGCCGGAATCCGCGTTGTCGATCCTGCGCGTCGTGCAGGAGGCCATCAACAACGCTATCCAGCACGGGCGCCCGGATACGCTGCGCATTGCGGTGCGCGCCGAAGCGGATCGCGTGCTCGTCGAGGTATCGGACGATGGCATCGGGTTCGAACCCCGTCCTGGAAGCGGCTCCCGCGGTTCCCGCGGATTGAGCGGCATGCACATGCGCGCCGAAAAGCTCGGTGCCGAACTCGTCATCGCCAGCGACAGCGATGGCACGCGAGTGGGCCTTCGCTTACCCGTCGTCGCGACCCAAGCCGTTGCACCTCAGCGAATCCCATGAACGCGGGATGTGCGGCGCTCCCCGCACAAGCAGAATTCCGGTACCGGGAGATCGCCGATCGGGCGATCTCGACATCCGTTGCGAAGCAGCACGCGCAGATGTGTCGGACCCGATGTGTTCCAAGCATGCAAACAGACCCAAGGCAGCACCGGGGTGAGCGGCGGCAGTGCCGGGGACGCTGAGTCCGATGTCTCAGCGAGTGCTGCATGCGCGCAGGAGACCCTATGAGCAAACGACAACAACAAGCTGTACCTCAGTCCATGACCCTGTCCTGGGGGAGTGACTTCAATATGCGCGTGGCACGCACCGCGTCGCATGTCTGCAGCATCGGCGACGACGGGCAAGCCGACATCGAAATGGCGGCGGCCATAGACTCGATCACGAAGGAATATGGATACGAGGGCAAACTGACCTTCGTCGAAAAGCTGATACTGCAATTCGAACTGCGCGGTGCGTTGCACCGCGCGGAACTACTTCGCGTTCTGGTGCGCACGGGGCACTGGGGCAGGGCCAAGTCCGGCCCAAAAGGTAAAGGGCCACTCTCGGCGAGGCAAGGCTGGGTCGACGTGTCGCACGCCGCCTGATCGCACAGTATCCTGAGTCGGCGACAGGGCGCGTGGCCGATCACGTCCCGACGCGGCCGGGATCACGGCGCTGTCTTGTCGTCCCTGACGCGGTTACGTGCTATCGATCGAGTACTTCACGCACCGTGCGCGCAAGATCCTCGATCGAATACGGTTTGCTGAGCAGCACGACACCCTCGTCGAGCCGGCCTTCATGAAAGATGATGTCGCGCGTGTAGCCCGATGCGAAGATGACTTTGGCGTGATGGGGTTCCGCTGAGGCGATTCGCGCGAGCTCGCTGCTGCGCACGGTGCCCGGCATGACGACATCGGTGAACAACAGGTCGATATGCTTCGATCGCTGCAGCACGGTGAGCGCTGAATCGCCGTCTTGCGCGGCCAGCACGCGATAGCCGAGCTGCGTGAACATGTCGATCGCGGCGAGCCGGACGTCGGGGTTGTCTTCGACGACGAGAACCGTCTCGCCGCCGGCATGCGCACCGGTGGGCGACTTCGGTCGATCCTGTTCCTCGATCTTGCTCGTTCTCGGGAAGTACATCGAGAAGGTCGTGCCTTCATCCAGAACCGTCTGCACATCGATGTGACCCGCGCTCTGTTTGACGAAGCCGAATACCATGCTGAGTCCGAGCCCGGTGCCGTGGCCTTCGGGCTTGGTCGAGTAAAACGGCTCGAAGATGCGGGACCTCACTTCGTCGGACATGCCTGCGCCGTTGTCGACGACGCTCAGCTTCACATACTCGCCGGGCGGCAAACCCAGCTCGGCCATCCTGCGATCCATCGATGGGTTCGCGTCTTCCACTTCGACGCGGATCAGGCCTTGTCCGGAGATCGCATCGCGCGAATTGATGACGAGATTCAGAATCGCGTTTTCAAGCTGATTGCGATCGACGAACACGTTCCATGTCGAATGCCCCATGGCGAATTCAAGCCGGATGCTTTCGGGGATCGCGCGGCGCAACAGCTCCGACATGCCCTGAATCATCTTCTTGGGGTTTGTGACCGACGGGTTGAGCGGTTGTCTGCGCGCGAACGCGAGCAATTGCTGCGCGAGTTTCGCACCGCGCGCGACCGCCGAATTCGATGCTTCGATACGGCCCTTGAGCACCGGGTTATCGCGAGTGGCGATCGCCAGTAGCTGAAGATTGGCGGAAATCACCTGAAGCACATTGTTGAAATCGTGTGCGACGCCACCGGTGAGGCTGCCGACTGCTTCGAGCTTTTGTGCCTGCCGCAGGCGGTCTTCTGCACTCGCGCGTGCCCGGACTTCCTGCGCGACGCGAGCCTCGAGGTTTTGCGTCAGCGACAGAAGCTCGCCTTCCGCCGTCTTGCGCTCGTGAATATCGACGAGCACCCCCGACAGACTGATCGGGGCGTCGATGACGTCGTGCTCGCAAGTGCCGCTCGCGAGCACCCAGCGATAGCGCCCGTCAATCATCCGCAATCGGAATTCGGCGCGCCGGCGCCCTTGCGTGCGCATTGCTTGCCGGATTGCTGACTTCAATGTCGTGCGGTCGTCGGGATGAACGTGACTCAGGATGCGGTGCAATGTGCGTCTTGCGGGCCAGCGTTCGCCCACCGCGAAGGTGGTGTTGAAGCGATCGTCCCCGAGGATGACATCGTCGTGCGCGCTCCAGATCCATGTGCCGAGTACGAGGCCTGAATCGAGCGCAAGACGCAGGCGCTCGCTCGCTGCACGAAGCGCCGCTTCGGCCTCCTCTCGTTTGTGCTCTGCGAGGACCCGGCCGGTGGTCTCGAACACGATCGCGATGACGCCCGCAGGCTCGCCGTTGTCCTCCACGACGGGGCTGTAGTGGAGATCCATCCACACGGGTTCGGGCCGGCCGCTGCGATGGAGTGTCAGCTCTTTGTCGGCGTAAGAAAGCGTGCCGCCAGCCAGACAGGTATCGACGACATGACGATTGAACGAAGCAATTTCGGGCCAGCCTTCTTCGACGGGCTTGCCCAGCAGGAATGGATGCCGGCCGCCCGCAAAGACGGCGTATGCGTCGTTGTAGACCATCGTGCCCGGTTTGCCCCACAACATTACGAGCGGAACCGGCGAGGCGAGCAAAAACTGCACGGCGCTGACCAGACTCCTCGACCATGCGGAGCGTGGCCCCAGCGCGGTGCCGGACCAGTCGAACGCAGCGATGCGCTGCGCCATTTCACCGTTCCAGCCGGCGCAGGCGTCGACCGGGAGAGGTTGTGCGATAAGCGAGCTCATATTCCAATCTTGGAGATTCGATGCGAACGCCACGTGAGCACGTACAGTGCCATCCCTTGTACGCGCAGCGTCCGCGCCGTACAGGTCGCATCGAGATGATTGAAATGTTAGCGCGCCGTGATGGTTTTCGCGCGAGTTAAAACGGTCGGCGATTCGTTAGGAATGCAACTTCTTCCGGGTGGGTGCCGGTGTGCGTAAAACGTGCCGGAAATGGCGCCCGGCACGTGCGCCATTTCCTGACGGCGAGACCTTAGCCGGCGCGCTTCACCAGCGACTCGAGGACGGTTGTCAGTTCGACGCGACCGCGCAGTACCCGATCGGGTTGCCCTTCGAATTCGATCCAGCTTTCGTTGAAGCCGTCGAGCATGCGCATGCGGGGCAGCGGGTTTTTCATGCCTTGCGACACGAAAAGCGGTTCCCAGTCTTGCCGCTCGACGACTTCCGCGCGCACTTCGCGATTCAGGATCCGGCCGAAGGTCGCTGCGATCTCGTTCGGGCTCACGCGGTGCGGACCTTCGAGTTCGACGGTCCGCACACCCTCCCACTCTTGCTGAAGCAGCTCGGCGGCAACACGACCCACGTCGGCGGTCGCGACCATGGGCACCGGTTTGTCGAGCGGTTGCAGATAGCTCGCGATCACGCCCGTGTCGCGCGCCGACGCGACATCCCAGGCGGCATTTTCCATAAACCAGCCCGGGCGCAGGAATGTGACGGGCATCGGCAGGGCGCTCAAGGCCCGCTCCATGAGCCCGAGTTGCGACAGCAGATTGGTTTGGGTGGCCTGGGCGCCGATCGTCGAGAGGCACACGACCTTCCCGGGGCGTGCCATCCGCAGCGCGGCGGTCACAGCCTCGATCACCGCGCGTGATTCAGGAAAGTCGAGTCCCGGATCGAACACCGGCGGCAACAGAATAAACACACCTTGCGCACCACTGAACGCTGCGGCGAGCGACGCCGCATCGCCCATATTGGCGGTCGCGAGTTCGCAGCCGAGTTCAGCCCACGACGCCGCGCGTGCTGCATCGCGCACGATGGCGCGAACCGGCTGGCCCGCCGCCAGCAACTCGCGCGCAAGCGCGCCACCCACCTGACCGGTAATTCCTGTGATGACGTACATGGCTCATGCTCCTTGCATTGATAAGTAACGTGAGCCAGATTCTGGGCAATCCCGATAGAAAACAAAATGATAGGGATGGCACTACATCAGTGACATTGAGTCATCAATACGGCATGATGGGCCTCCCTCGCGAACTGCGCCCGTGCCCATCATGAGAGCTCGCATCGAAAACCTGTCCAGCGGCATCAGCGTGTTTGCCGCGATCGTCGACGCGGGCACATTCGCGGCCGCCTCCGAAGTGATCGGCATGTCGCCACCCGGCGTGAGCCGCGCGATTGCAAGACTCGAGAAGCGACTGAAGATCCGGCTCTTCAACCGGACGACGCGCTCGGTGACCTTGACCGAGGATGGCCGCCGCTTTTATGAGCAGGTGATCCCGCACCTCGCCGGGCTCGAAGAGGCTGCGGCGGCGGTTGCCGACGGCGGCGCGGCGGTGCGCGGCAAGCTCCGCGTCAATCTCGATCCGATTCTTTACCGAACGATTCTCGGGCAGCGGCTCAATGACTTCATGACATCGCACCCGGACCTCGAGATCGACTTTATCGCGCGAGACAGCCTCGGCGACCTGGTGACCGAAGGCTTCGATCTGGCGTTGCGATTCGGCGAACTCAAGAGTTCGACACTCGTCGCTCGCAAGCTCCTCGATACAGCCGTTGTCACCGTCGCGTCACCCTCGTACATCGCCCGGTGGGGGCGCCCGGTCAAGCCGGAAGAACTCGAAACGCCGCGGCACGAGTGTCTGGAGTTTCGCAATCCGCAAACCGGCAAGCCATTTCCGTGGGAGTTTCACCGCAAGCGCAAGCGCGTCGTCATCGAGTCGCGGGGGCGCCTGACGCTCAACGATCCGAGTGCCTTGCTTGAAGCCTGCGTCGCCGGGACGGGGGTTGCACAGATGCTGTACCTCGTCGCCGAACAACTGATCGCCGATGGACGCCTGATCAACCTGTTCCCCGATTGGCCCGACGAGCGTTTTCCGCTGTATGCCTACTATCCGTCGCGGCACCACGTGCCGGCCAGAACGCGCGCGTTTCTGGATTTCATGATCGCCGTGCTCGACGGTCACTCGCCGGTCTGAAGGACTTTTGCGTCGATGTTATAAATCGACGCGCCGCAAGGATTGTCAGGTTTCGCGACTGGGGCGCGAACCTGTTTGCGCGTCCCCATGACAACTCGCATGCCACACAGCAGTCAGCGTGTGTGGCGATGAGTTGCGGCATCACTCAATTCAACCCTTGATCCCTCATGCGATGGCGCCTCGCGCCGTCGCGTGGTTCGCCACGAGCGCGAGTCTGCGCTCGACTGTCCCACCACCTAGCACCGGAGAGAACTCAATGAGCAGCATCAAGACACAAGACGGCACCGAGATTTACTACAAGGACTGGGGCACGGGGCAGCCGATCGTGTTCCATCATGGCTGGCCGCTGTCAGCGGACGATTGGGACGCACAGATGCTGTTCTTTCTGGCCCAAGGCTATCGCGTGATCGCGCACGACCGCCGCGGGCACGGTCGCTCGTCGCAAACGTGGCAGGGCAATGACATGGACACGTACGCGGCCGACGTCGCGGAACTGGCCAAGGCCCTCGACCTGCGCGATGCCGTCCATATCGGCCACTCGACGGGCGGTGGTGAAGCCGCGCGTTATGTCGCCCGGCACGGTGCCGGGCGTGTTGCCAAGGCGGTGCTGATTGGCGCGGTCCCGCCGATCATGCTGAAGACGGAAAACAACCCGGGCGGCCTGCCGATCGAAGTGTTCGATGGCTTCCGCAAGGCACTCGCCGACAATCGCGCGCAATTCTTCCGCGACATTCCGGCCGGCCCGTTTTATGGCTTCAATCGTCCGGGCGCGAAGGTTTCGGAAGGCGTGATCGACAACTGGTGGCGCCAGGGGATGATGGGCGGCACCAAGGCCCACTACGACTGCATCAAGGCGTTCTCGGAAACGGACTTCACCGACGACCTCAAGCGCATCGACGTGCCGACGCTCGTCATGCACGGCGACGATGATCAGATCGTTCCGTTCGCCGATTCCGCACCGCTCTCGGTCAAGCTGCTCAAGCACGGCACGCTCAAGGTGTACCCGGGATTGCCGCACGGCATGGCGACGACGCATGCGGATCAGATCAATGCGGACCTGCTCGCGTTCATCAAGAGCTGACCCGAAGTCGATCTGATGTTTGCCCGCGAGTCTGCCCGCGATTGAATCCCAGCTATTGATATTCGGCGGGATAATATTAGTCATTATTACCTCGCCGACCCCTCCTCCAGTAAATTCTGATTGCCGCACCTTCGCCTATCCTCAGCTTGATAAGGGCTTACAGCCCGTCAGTACAGCTGATTGATCCGGGATTGTACCGAGGCGTTTTAGCAATAATATTGATTAATATTATTGCCGAGCGGGGTGCCTCATCACCACGCGTCGTCGACATCGACCGCAGGGCTGATGCTCGATGAAATACAAAGGAGACGATGAGGGTGAACTGCGGAGCGTTTCAGCGTTTGGCGGTGTCTCTTGCCGCATATCGTCAGTTCAACATGAGCGACACGCCGTAACCCCCGTGTCTTTGCGCGTCACCGGATGACTCTTTGACAGGGCCTACCGGATCCCCCGGCGCGCGACGTTGCTTTCTCTGATATCGAACACTCTTTTCCGTACGAAGCGTGACGGCAAGGGCGGTTTACGCCTGTCCGTTGCACGTCTGCGCTTCGGCCGGATCGGCGTGAAGGACTCGGCTTGCCCGCGTCCGACCGTTCAGCGAACGCTTCGATGTTCACCGTTTCGTACACCTCAATTCTCTAAACGAAAGCACGGCTTGGCTCTACAGGAGGAAGTCATGATGTTGAGAAGCGTGGGATTACTTTCCGTCTTACTGGCGGCGACCGTCGGGTTGGCTGCATGTAGCGGCGACAGCGGCAGCGTCTCGCCATCGGGTGCGGTGGCCGATGCGGCCGCCGGGAATCAAAACCAGAGTGCGGCCGCGAACGTCGACAGCGCGTCGCTACAAGTGCCTAACGCGCCCGCACTTCCGTGCGACGCGGCGGCCACCGCAAACACGTCGTGCTCGGCCGCGCATAGCGTGACGCGTCTGCTCACGAAGAACTACAAGGGCCCGTTGTTTCAGGTCTCGCGCGCGTCGGACGGCAAGACGCTCGATGTCTATCCGTACACAAGAAACAACCTGCCGCGCGGTGGCGATTCAAGTCTGATCGGATCGACCAACGTCAACAGCACCAACGCGTTCTGCAACAACACCACGTGCAGCGTGACGTATATCTACGACCAGATCGACCTCGTTGCTCCGCTCAAGGGTGGCGCATTCGGCAACGTTCCGGCGACGCTGACGCTCAATGCGGATAACACGGAATCGCTGACGGTACCGAACCCGAACGGTGGTACCAACAAGACGATGACCGTGCCGGTGCTCAACGGCTTTGCGACGATCACGTTGCCGGGCACCGAAGGCTCGCTGACGGTGCAGCTGCTGACGCCGCCGACGCCATTGACGTCCACAGCGCCCACGCTGCAGCTCACGATCGGCAACGATTTGCCTGCCGTCCAGGGCAAGCCCGCCGTGCTGAGTCAGGTGACGTCGCAGGGCGTGCAAGTCGCCGCGCTCAATACGCTGGCGGGTCAGGCGTATCGCAATCGCTTCGGCACGGTGAACCAGTCGATCGGTGACTCCGAGATTGCCGAATACATGGTCGCGGGTGCGCACTACGGTCAGTCGTCGACCTGCTGCGGTACCTACGGAAACATGGAGGCCAGCGCCAATCCGGCCACGTACGCGCACGGCGAAACCGAAGGCATGATGTTCGGCCTCGCATTTTCGAACGGCGCTGCGGCGACCTTCGGGTACTGCGACGGCGATGGTCAGCAACCCGTCAACGTCAAGGACCCGGTCTGCAACGGTCTCGACACGAACTGGCCGGGCGTCGATGCAGAGGCGGGCGTCTATCTGTATGGCCCGCAGCAACCGCCGAAGGAAAAGTTTGTGACGGTGCTGTCGAAGTACTCGCCTGTCACGGCGCAAAACCGGTTCGTGGTCAAGAGTGGCTCTGCTTCGCAGAAGGTGCTGACCGACGACTTCGATCAGGCCCCGCCTGAAGCCTGGCAGTTCGGCTCCGACGAAGGTCATGCGTTCAACGGCCAGTGGGAAGGCGGTTTGTCGCTTGGCGAAGGCGGTGATGGCAGTGCGGCGCCGATTCAGTTCTTTGAAGGCGCGATCATCACGAAGTCGACGGCGGATACCACCGACAACGCGATTCAGACGAGCATCGCGAGCTTCTACGGTCCGCCCGCGAATGCGAACGCTGCTGCGTGCAATGCAGGCAACCTGATCAACTCGCCGCTCGCACTCGACAAGCCGGATGCATGGACGCAGCAAAGCGGTGGTACGGCATCGCCGGCAACCGATATCTCCGGTGTCGACAAGGGCGCGGCAACGCTGACGAACACGAACGGCTCCGCGTTCGCGAATATCCGCGAGATCATTCGCGTTCAAGGCGGCCAGACGTACACGTTCACGGACTACGTGCTTGCGACGAGCGGGGCGACGGCGTTCCCGGGCGGTTCGATTCAGACGGACGACCCGGGCAACACGGAGTTCGCGTGGGTACTCAATACCAACACGGGTGCCGCCGTACGTGGCACGTGGGGAGCGGGTCAGGCGACGTCGGTCAGCGCGGTGAAGGCGGGCCAATGGTGGAAGGTGACGGTCACGTTGACGGTGCCCGCGGGATCGAACAACGCACAGGTCTTTATCGATCCGCCGACATCGAACGCCGCCGGCGTTCGCTCGCAGCAGCCGACGAACTACCTGACGGCCACGCACTACTGCCCGTCGCTCGCGATTCTGAAGAGCACGGCAACGTCGTCGTAAGCATTCTCATCGACGCAGAGCAGGCATAAGGCGCGGGGCTCGAGTCCAGGATCGGGCCCCGCGTTTCCAATTTCGTGTGTCGATACACGACGAGCAAGTCACCATGCGCATGGATTGCAACGTGGATCACGCGTGGCAACCGCGTACGTGGACACGGTGATTCGCTTCAGCGTGCAGGGACTTGCGTCAGTGGATCGCCGACCACGCCACCGTGACCGAGAAGGCGGCCAGCACGACAGACGCTCCACGCAGCACATAGACGGGCTTGAGCCATGCGAGGCGGCCGCGTCCCAGTTGCGAGCCCAGCGCGATCCATAGCAGCCCGATAGGAAACAGCAGCGCGAGGAAGCCGCCCATGAGTTCGGCGAAGCCGGCGATGCTCATGAATGCGGCTTTCGGGAAGATCGTTCCGCCAAACAGGATGGCCTTCGGATTCAGCAGGGTCGCGACAAACAGGGCGCGCATATCGACCGCGCGACCGTTGCCATCCGTCAGGTCGAGCGTTGCGCTCCACATGCGCACCGCGAGGTAGGCGATATACACCGCGCTGACCAGACGCACGGTCAATGGCAGCCACGGCATGCCGTGTGCCAACTGGGCGAGGAACATACCCCAGAACGAAATTGCAATGAAGTAGCCGGCACTTTCGGCCAGCGTCAGCCGGGCAGATCGCCGGAAACCGCGCTCGAGGCCGGCGGCTGCGAGCAGCGTATTCGTCGGACCGGGCATCACCAGCACGAGAAAGACGCCGAGCAGGAAGAGGCCAAGCTCGCTGAGAGGAACGAATGCGGGAACCATAAAGGGAGCCATCGCGGCGAATCGGTCGAAGAAACCGGATTGTCGCCGCAAAACTGTGACGCGCACGAGTCAAGAGAGACGGACACAGTAACAGATGTTCCCCGGCAGGCACGCCCGGAGTGAGCGACGTGAGCGCCGCATCAACGCCCACGCCGGTGATACCAACGTTCTTGTTACGACTTCGCCGACGCGGTGTACAACACAGCGTCGTTCCGGTACAGGCTCGGGAACATCGTCTTCAGCGCCTCGACCTTCGGCATATCGTTGATCGCGATATATGGATAGTCGGGATGATGCTCGAGGAAGTTCTGGTGATAGCCCTCTGCCGGATAAAAGCCCTTATAAGGCTCGACGCGCGTAACGATCTGTCCCGGATACACATGCGCCTGCTGCAGCTGCGCGATATAGGCCTGCGCAACGTCACGCTGTTGCGCGCTCGTCGGGAAGACGGCCGATCGATACTGCGTGCCGTGGTCCGGACCCTGGAAGTTCAGCTCCGTCGGATTGTGCGCGACCGAGAAGTAGATCTGCAGAATCTTGCCGTAAGTGATCTGGCTCGGGTCAAACGTGACCTGCACGGATTCGGCATGTCCGGTATCGCCGTCCCCGACCCGCTCGTAGTGCGCGGTATCGGCCGCGCCGCCCGAGTATCCGGCGGCGACTTGCGTGACGCCGCGCACATGCTCGAACACGCCTTGCACGCCCCAGAAGCATCCGCCTGCGAGAACGGCTGTTTCGGTGTGCACGCCCGCAGCATGTTCGTCCTGAGTGGGCGCGGGGATCGTCACCGGCGGTTCGCCGGAATGCGCGCTGCGCTGCCAGAGCACGGCAGCCGCCGCGACCAGTGCGATGGCGCCGAATTTGAAGAACGTTGTCGAGCGCGTTGATGTACGCCCCGACGGGGGCGTCGAATCAGGCCGTGGATTCATGGAAGTCGGGTTCACGATGTCTTTCCTCCGGGATGGGTTGAGCGCGGCGCGCTTGAATTAACCAAACCTGATCAACCAAACGTAAATGCAAAGGCTTGAACGCCGGGGTCGAGAAACTGGATCGCGAACGTGTGATCCGCGACGTCGCCCGGCTGACGGACGAGCTGGTACAGACGCTGTCCGGTGACGGTGCCGCTGCCATCGGCGGCGATATCGCTGCCGTGCGCATCGCCGGGCGCCTTGCCGTCGACGGTCACCCGAAAGCGAACCGGCTTGCCGTCCGCACTCGGCCCGAGCACAAGGTGCAGGTCGCGTGCGTGGAAGCGATAGACGATCTGGCCATCGGCCTTGGCGAGCGTCGCGTTCTCGGCGCTGACGTTCCAGTCGCCGGCCAGGCCCCACTCGTTGACATCGAGCTTCGTCGGAGCCGGGTAGTCGTGTGCGCGGTCCTGCACGACACCGCCCGGCGACGAGAAGCCTTCTGCACGTTGAAAGCCCACATAGGTTTCAGGCGAGCGCATATCGGCCTCATCGGCTTGCGCCTGCACGCCGTTGGCTTTCGCATCGCCGAGACCCAGCGGCACGTTCGCTGCATCGGCGTGGCCGGCTTCGACGAGCAGCTGCTGGATCACGCGCTCGGACTTGTCGTACTCGCCTTCACCGAAGTGCGTATAGCGAATCTTCCCTTGCGCGTCGGCGAAGTAGTGCGCCGGCCAGTACTGGTTGTCGAACGAGCGCCAGATCGCATAGTCGTTGTCGATCGCGACGGGGTAGTTCACGCCGAGGTCGTGCGTGGCTTTCTTCACGTTGTCGATATTGCGTTCGAACGCGAATTCCGGTGCATGCACGCCGATCACGACGAGGCCCTTGTCCTGATACTTGCGCGCCCAGGCCTCGACATACGGCAACGAGCGAAGGCAATTGATGCACGAGTACGTCCAGAAGTCGACGACGACGACCTTGCCGCGCAGCGCATCGGCCGTCAGCGGAGGCGAATTGAGCCATTGCACGGCGCCAGTGAGCGCAGGCAATTGACCGAGCACCGGCAGCGATGACTTCGTAGCCGCAGCCGCGGTCATGGCCATGGCGCCCGACGCCTTCATCATCGCGCCGCCCTGTGCGCCTTCTGCACCGTCCGCACCGTTTGCGGCGTCTTGCGATGCCGCCTTCATGGCATTGCCCTGATCGCCATTCGCGCTCATCGCCATGCTCGAATTCGACGACGGAGCAAAGGCATCGACGAGGTGCTGTTCGAGTCCACCCGTTGCCACGGTCGAGATACGCGTCAGGACACCTGTGTCGAGGCCGAGCGCAATCGCGGCGACCCCTGCGAGCATGGCCACGCCGATGCCGCGTCGAATCCATTCGCCGGCGCCGAGCGAGCGCTTCATCGCGGCAAAGACGCGTCCGCCGATCAGCAGGGCAACCCCCAGCGACGTCGCCGCACCGGCCGCATAGGCAAGCAGCAGGACGGTCGTGCCGATGCTGGCACCGCGCAGCGCGGCACCCGTCAGGACCAGGCCGAGAATCGGACCCGCGCAGGGCGCCCAGAGCAGGCCCGTCGCGATACCGAGCAGGAACGACGAGCCGATGCTCGGCGCGCCGCCTTGCTGGGCAGCATTCGACAGCCGGTTACCCGCGTTGACGAGTGGCTGCATGAGCCGGTCGGCGAACTTGGGCAACAGCAGCGTGAGGCCAAAGACGGCGAGCAGCACGATCGCAATCCAGCGACCGTACTGGTTCGCTTGCGCGACCCAGCCGCCGCCGACCGCCGCAAACGTCGCAACGACCGCGAAAGTTGCCGCCATGCCGGCGAGCAGCGGCAGGCCGGAACGGACAAACGGCTGATCGGACCGGGCGAACACAAACGGCAGCACAGGCAGGATGCATGGGCTCAGGATCGTGAGCACCCCGCCGAGATAGGCTAGAACGATGAGCAGCATGATGTGGGTCTCGGAAAGCGTGTTGAATTCGGTTCGGGCTTCGAGCGATGCAGGTCAGGCCGGCTCGGGCTTGAACGACATGGCCAGTCCGTTCATGCAATAGCGCAGGCCCGTCGGCTTGGGGCCGTCGTCAAACACGTGACCCAGATGGCCGCCGCAGCGATGGCAGTGCACTTCCGAGCGGAGCATGCCGAACGAGGTGTCGGTGCGCGTGGTCACGGCGTGGTCGAGCGGCGCATAGAAGCTCGGCCAGCCCGTGCCGCTGTCGAACTTCGTGCTCGAGGCGAACAGATTGATTCCGCAGCCCGCGCAGGCGAACTGGCCATGGCGGTGCTCGTCGTTGAGCGGGCTCGTGAACGGGCGCTCCGTGCCCTCGTTTCTGAGCACTTCATACTGGGCGGGCGTCAGCAGCTTGTGCCATTCGGCGTCGGTATGGACGACTTCGAAGTGCTCGGCCGGGCCGGATGCCGCACCCGCGGCAGGCGATGCGGCGCTGTGGGTTTGCGCCGAGGCGAGCGAGCGCCATTGGCTGAAGGCGGCCAGACCGGCCAGCGCCGTGCCACCGGACAACAGGAAACGTCTGCGGCTATCCATGGAAGATCTCCTTGAGCGATGCAACGAACCTGGGGCGAGCCTTATTCCACCCGCTGATCCCTAACTGTTTGATCGATGACCGCAGCTTAGGTCGCGCGCGATGTCGAAGTCCTCACGAAAAGTTAAATTAATTGTGATAACTCGATTGCAGGGATTTCTGCACAATGGATGCTCGTTTCGAGGCTTTTTGCCCGCTCAACACATGGCTCAAACCAAACGCGTTCTGATCGTCGAAGACGATGCCGACATCGCCAACGTGCTTGCGCTGCATCTGCGCGACGAGCACTACGAGGTCGTTCACAGCGCCGACGGCGCTGAAGGGCTGCGCCTGCTCGAGCAGGGCGGGTGGGATGCCCTGATTCTGGACCTCATGCTGCCCGGCGTCGACGGGCTCGAAATCTGCCGCCGCGCGCGGGCCATGACACGCTACACGCCGATCATCATCACGAGTGCGAGATCGAGTGAGGTGCACCGGATCCTTGGGCTCGAACTGGGCGCCGACGACTATCTGGCCAAGCCGTTTTCGGTGCTCGAGCTCGTCGCGCGGGTCAAGGCCCTGCTGCGCCGCGTCGATGCGATGGCCAAGGATCTGAAGCTCGATACCGGCGCGCTGTCGCTCGGCGGCCTGACGATCGATCCGATCGCGCGCGATGCGCGTGTCCACGGCAAGCCGATCGAGCTGACGCCGCGCGAGTTCGACCTGCTTTACCACTTCGCGAGTCATCCGGGCAAAGTGTTCTCGCGCATGGATCTGCTGAATGCCGTTTGGGGCTACCAGCACGAAGGCTATGAGCACACCGTCAACACGCATATCAATCGGCTGCGCACCAAGATCGAAGCGGATCCGGCGCAGCCGACGCGCATCCTGACGGTGTGGGGCCGGGGTTACAAGTTCGACGCGGAGGGCGCGGCTGCCGATGGTTCAGGCACGGGCGAAACCAGTGCTTCAGCCCGTGGCCGCAGCCCGACGCGCACCGACAAGGGAGACGCATCATGAAGCTTGCGCTGACCCACCGGCTTTCCATCGTCTTTTCCGTGCTGCTGCTCGCGTGCTGCGGCGCGTCAGCATGGTTGCAGATCCGCGCGAGCAATCTGCATGATCAGGAGGTCATCCAGGGCCTGTCGCGCGATCTGGCGTCGCAGATTGCACGCCATGCCGTGTTGATGGACACGACGGGTCCCCGACCCGAAGCGCTACGCAATCTCTTCGGCCAGCTGATGGCCGTCAATCCGAGCGTCGAGGTGTATCTGCTCGATCCGGACGGACATATCGCAGCCGACGATGCGCCGCCGGGGCACGTCAAGCGCACGCGCGTCGATCTCGCACCGATTCAGCGGTTTCTCGCCCATGATGCGTTCCCGATCCTCGGTGACGATCCGCGCAGCCCTGACGGACGCAAGGTGTTCAGCGTCGCGATGCTGCCACGCACCGATGGTCAGCCCACGGGCTATATCTACGTGGTGTTGCTCGGCGAAGCGCACGACGCGCTCGCGACGCAGATCGCGCAAAGCAGCGTACTGCGCACGACGCTCTGGTCGATGGCGGTGGTCGCGTCGCTCGGCTTGCTGGCGGGTCTGATTGCGTTTGGTCTGATCACGCGGCCGCTACGGCGCCTGACGAATACGGTGAGCCGTTTCAATGCGACCCTGCGTACCGATGCGGAACCGGGTGCCATCACGATCAGCCGCTCGGCTGCGAAGTCGCCGACGCGCGATGAAATTGTGATTCTCGAACGCACATTTGCGCAGATGGCCGACCGGATCGGCGTACAGTGGCGCGAGCTCAAGCGTCAGGATCAGGAGCGGCGCGAGCTCTTTGCGACGATTTCGCATGATCTGCGCACGCCGTTGACGTCGTTGCACGGCTATCTGGAGACGTTGTCGTTGAAGGAGGATGCGCTGACGCGTGATGACCGCCGCCGGTATCTTCAGGTCGCGCTTGCGCAAAGCTCGAAAGTCGGGCGCCTCGCGCAATCCTTGTTCGAACTCGCGCGGCTCGAACATGACAACGTGCAGCTCTCGTTAGAACCGTTCCCGCTTGCTGATGTCGTGCAGGACGTGTTCCAGAAGTTCGAACTGTCCGTCGAGGCGCGCCATATCCGCTTGCACGCAGACATTGCGCCGCATCTGCCCGGGGTCTATGCGGATCTCGGCATGATCGAGCGTGTGCTGACCAACCTGCTCGACAACGCGATCCGGCATACGCCGGAACGTGGTGAGGTCAGCGTGACGCTGGCCGCCGACGCAGGGAAGGTGCAGGTCACTGTCAGCGACACCGGACCCGGCATCCCGGCCGAGATTCGGGCGCACCTGTTCCGCAGCGCGTTCAGCTCTGGCGGCGCACGTCGCGTCGGCGGGCTCGGCCTGCTGATCGTGCACCGGATGCTTCAGTTGCACGGCAGCGAGATCCGGCTCGTTGAGCGTGAGGGCACCGGGACGACATTTACGTTCGCGCTCGATACGGTTGATCGAGCGCCCGGCAAAACCCTTGCGGGAGCGGTCGCTAACGCGCCCGCGTGAGCGCCCCACGTTACGTTGATGTCGCGCCTCGGCACGTCTTGTGTCCCGAGGCGCACTGCCTGGTTTCCGGCGCTGCTTTCGCTCAGAACGTGTACGCCACCTTCCCGAAGGCCGTCCGTCCCAGCGAGTTATAGCCGTAGGCAGTCTGATACTGCCGGTCGAACAGATTCGACAGGTTGGCCGACAACGCGAGGTGGGCATTGATCTTGTACGACGCGCGCAGACCGACGGTCAGGTAGGACGGCAGATACGTTGTGTTCGCGGGATCGTCGAAGGTCGTGCCGCCATAGAACAGCGAGAAGCCTGTGCTCTGCGCATGCAGATGAAACTCGTCCCACGTGTGATCGATGCTCAGGCTCGCGGTCTGACGGGGGCGCCGGCTGAGCCATGTGTTGTCGGTCTCGTCCTGCGGATTCAGGATGCCGACCGACGCGCTCACAGGCGTCGACTGGCCGAGCGTGCCCTTGTACGACAGATCAAGACCCTGGATATGGGCACGACCGATGTTGACCGGCAGGAAGGTGACCGGATCGTACGCAATCAGCTCGTGCACCCGCGTGTCATAGACGGCCGCGGTGACGGTGCCGTACGACGTATTGGCATCGATCGCCGCTTCGACCGAATCGCTACGCTCGGGCTGCAGATTCGCGTTACCGAAGCCGGGGTAGTACAAATCGTTGAACGTCGGCAGGCGGAACGCATTGCCGTATGACACCCGCGCCGTGAACACCGAGTTGATGGCCCAGGCCAGCGACGCATTGCCCGTGTTGACGGTCTGTCCCTGCACCACGTCGTGGCGCCCTGCCAGGAAGAGCGTGACGGGCCCAAGCGTGGCCGACTGGTGCATCGATACGGCCGAGTCAATCCGCGACGGCAGGCCGCCCGGGACATCGACCGGCAAAAACGCCTGTTCGCGCGTGAAGTCGTAGGCGATCTTTGTTTCGCCCGACAGCGGCAGCCCGAACAGGCTGAAGCCCTTCTCCTGATGCGTGAACGACGTCGACGTGCTCAGGCGCGTGGAGTTGAACTCATCCGTCCCGATCGTCGGATCGTTCGCATAGATGAACTGGCGGTCCGTCGAGTACCCGACAGATTGATCGAACTGCGTGTCGGGCGTGATGTCGAGGTGAAACGCAAGCCCGGTCGTGAGCTGGTAGTCGGCCTGATGATCGTCTCCGCCGAGAAAGTCGTACGACAGGTCCGAGCGATGGTAGAGCGCGAACGTCGAGACCGACCAGTTGTCGCGGCTGTAACCGAGGCGCGCGTCGAGATCCTGAGCGTGATACGGGTTGCGACCGTCTTCGTGTCCGGACGTATAGGGCTGCGTCGCGTCGATGCCCGCGGTGTTGTAGTCGTGCAGGCCCAACGAGTAGGTGAGCCCGGAAAGCGCCGACAGCGGTCCCGTCGACGGAATCGATCCGCTCGTACGCACTTGCGTATCGAATGTCTTGTTCGAGCCACCGCCGAACGAGACCGTGGTCTGGTTCGGCTGGTTCGACGCGCGGCGCGTAAAGAGCTGCACGACGCCGCCGACTGCATCCGCCCCGAACGATGCCGCGGCCGGGCCGGAAATGACTTCGACGCGTTCGAACGCCTCCGCAGGCAGATCGGCCCATTCGGCCACACCCGTGGTTGAGGAACCGACACGGATGCCGTCAATGAAGACTGCGACCTGGCTTGCTGAAGAACCGCGGATGCTGACCGCGGCTGTTGCGCCCGGACCGCCGTTCTGCGAGATCGTCACGCCGGGCAATGTGGCGAGCGCCTGCGTAATGCTCGGATCGGCAGGCGACAGACGGTCGAGGTCTTCGCGCGTGAGCACCTGCGTCGTCGCATAGCGGCCGTCGAACGACTGCGGCAGATGCGTCGCATCGCCGACCACCGTGACCGTCGGCAGCGTTGCGTCAGCAGGAGGCAATCCGGTAGCCGGAGCCGTAGCGGGTTCGGAGGTTTGTGTGAGCGAAGCGGCATCGGCGGCGTGTGCGCCTTGCCATGCGCATGCGGTTGCGGCCGACACGGCCGACGTCAGGATCAGTTGTCGAAAATGCATGTGGAGATGGGGAATCGGAGCAGCGACCCCATGCCGGCGACAGCGCGCCGAATGGCCGCCTGAAGCGGGGCCGAACGGAGAATGCGAGACATGTAGCGGGTCCTGAGGTCAAGGTTGTCCTTGCAACAGGCGACCGCACAAGCGGTGCTGGCGCATCGGGACACCCCGCCCGTTTGCGGCTGCATGGACCTCGTCTGATGGCAGGTCTCCTGGCTCGCGGGTCGTCGTCCGATGCCGGCCTTCCCGGTTTACCAGTGGCGCTGCGTGGCATGGACTCGCCGCTTACAGTTGCGGGGGCAGCCGCAGATTCGAGGCGTGAGCGCCTCTACTGCGTTCCCTTTTGATCCCGTCTCGGGGAACCATCAGCGCGCGAGGGTAAGGGCGCAGGCCGAGGTCCGTCAACCTCAGCGCTCATGAGTGTCGCGAATCGACACGTTTCGGAGGGCGCAGTGCAGACCCTGCCCTTCAAGCACCTTTCGGGATATGGGGCAAGCGGCAATGCTTCGGACGGGATTGCGCAATGCGTGGCCTTCATGTCGCTTTCAGGAGGTGGCTCTCAGCCGGCGATCCGAAGGGGTGACTCCAACGCGACAGCGGCGCGGAGGCAATGGCGTGCGAGCGGCAACGGCCTTCAGTAGCCGATTTTCACGCTGCTGCCGCCACTGCCTTCGCAAAACTCGCGATGCTTGCGGTGCGCAGGGGATAGAACGGTACTGCGTGCCGATCGCAGACACGCTTGATGGTGTTCATCGAATCGTGATCGATGCAATCGACGGGGAAGAACACCACGTCGGCGCGCGCGATGGCCGATGCGAGCAAGCCCTTGCGATCCTCGAGTCCGCCGTCGTGCGTCGAAAAGTGGCCGCCGGCCTCTTCGACGAGCGACCTGAGTACCAGGTTGGACCCGGGACGACCGCCGACATAGACGACTGTTTTTCCCTTGAGCGCATCGAACGCGGCTTCTCGCGACGTGTTTCGATCGAGCGCCATCAACATCGTCCGTTCGATGGCACCGGCCTCAGCGTCGAGGGTTTCGGCGAGCGCAGAGGTCTGATCGAGGCTCTGCCTGAGTCCATCCAGTTCGGCCTCGAGCGACTGCGCGCGCGCTTCTGCCGTTTCGCGACGCTGGTTCTGAAGCGCGGCGTTGGCTTCGGCGGCGGCGACGCGTTCGCTGAGCTCCCGCAGTTTCTCCGCGAGTTCGTGGTCGCTTGTGAGCGGCGCGCGTTCCGCGGCGGACTCGAGATCGGCGATCTGCGCCTGCGCCGCGCGCAGTTGCTGCTCGTGGCGATACGCCGCTTCATGAGCACGAGACTGCTGGTCGTCGAGTTTGTCCTGCAACGCGGCATTCTCAGCTTCGAGTTCCACCAGACGGCGAATGTCGGCCCGATTGGCGGCGCCCACAAGGTGGGACAGCATGTGCACGTCGCCGAACACGCGCTGGCGGACGTCGAGCGTGGCCACGGGATGGCTCATGATCGCCCAATAGGCCGATGCGACGTCACCCTTCTTCAGGGATGCGTCCCACATATCGATCAGCTGCGCTTCGTCACGTGCGTCCCGATACTGCCTGATCGCCATCGCGTGACGTTCGTCGAGCGCCTTGCTCAGGGCCTTGCTGGCTTCGCCGCCGTCCACGGCAAGTTGAACGGCTTCGTGATGAATGTCGAGGTCGGTGGCCGATTTGCGGTCGACAGGCACGAAGCGCGGAACGAGCCGGCGCAATTCGGACAGCGTGAGGCACGTACCGATAATCGAGCAATGAAGGTTGGTGTCGAGTTCCGACAGGCGCACACGCCGCGCGGTCCGCTCCGGCGCGGCAGGCTTTCCGTTGAGGGCATGCGAATCACAGCACGCTGCCGCGTTGTGGAGGGGCAGGCCGAACAGCTCTCGTGTGGCCTCGGCTTTCTCGTCGAGGCGTTGAAACGGCGGCCGGATCATCGGAACCTCGCGCTCATGACCAGTTCCGTCGAAATATACCATCGAATATAACGGGGTCGCGCGGAGGGTGTTTCCAGCTGAGGCTATCAGGCCGCGAAAACGGCAGGGCGGCGCACGGCCCGTGTCTCGGCCATCACGTCGCGGCGAGGCCGTCGAGCCGGCCTTACCGACCCGCTGCCCAGAGCAGGGACAGGCCCGAGGACAGCATCAGGCCGTCGACGACAAGCCTGAAGGTTTGCGGGGACATGCGCGCGACAATTCGGCGCGCGCCGAACGTACCGAGCATCAGCGCCGAACCGGTAATCAGGCCATCGGCGACGAGATGCGGGGGCAAGGCGCCAAAGTGCCGAAATACCGCGACCTTGGCGCCGTATACCGCCAGCGACCCGGCGGCTTCGGTAGCGAGGAATGCGCCTTTCACGAGGCCGTAGCCCATGAACACGGGCACCGTGATCGGTCCCGTAGACACGACGATGCCGGTCAAAAAGCCAACGACAGCACCAATCAGCGAGAGGTGTAGCAAGGAGAAGCGAATCGAGCGACGTGCGAGCCAGCGGCGCACCGGCACCATGCCGACAAAAAACAGTCCTAGTGCGAGTTCAACGGCGTGCGGAGGCAAGGCGAGCAAGGTTCGGACACCGAGCATCGCGCCGGGCACGGCGGTGATGCAGTAGGCGAAGCACGCCTGCCAGTCAATTTCGCGCCACCAGGACAGCACCTTCCCGAGGTTCCCCATGATCGCCGCGATGGCCATGATGGGCACCGCCTGCTGAGGGCCGTACAAGATCACGAGGACCGGCATCAGCATCATCGACGATCCCGTGCCGATCACTCCGCTCAGCACACCTGCCATGAGCCCCACGCATAGCACGACCAGATATCCCATTCACTCGCCCCGTTCATGTCGCGGGATTTTATCGGATGTGCCTGCTCATTCGTAAATTGCGCATTCCCTTACCACTTTCGATAACTGGGGTAAGCACGCATCGTTTTGCAGTGGCTCGCGGTCGATATATCCGATTTGTAAGTTCAGCGGTAACCGATTCAATCGACGCGTCCCTCACTGAGATTTACCGATCGCCATGTTTCGACACGCCTCCATTCGTTCCAATGTGACCTTCGTGATTGCGGCATTCGGCGGCATTTTGATTGCCGTCATTGCAATCGGCGTTGGAAGCCTGAATATCAGCAACGATGCGCTGCGCAAAATGTATACCATCGACACGAATGCGCTCGTCGATCTGCAGGAGAGTGCGGAACATTTGCAAAGCGCGCGCATTTCGATGAATAGCTATATCGCGCTGTATGGCGTCGGCGACCCGGAACCTGCATTGCTCGATCACGCAAAGATCGATCTTGACGCTTCGAGCCAGGCATTTTCCAAATACATCGAGGTGGCCGTCAAAGACGCCGACCTCTCCGCGTTGTCCCAACAATTGCAAAAGGAACGCGACGCGCTGATCAAGAACGCCGTTGTACCGAGCTTCGATGCGCTGAAGAACATGGACTTCAGCAACTTCAAGATGCTCCAGGGCAAAGACACGCAGACGATGTCGGATGCCTACTCGCGCGACATCGCATCACTCGAGAACCAGCTCGTTGAACGGCAGAAGATGCGATACGTGCACGCGCAATCGCGCTTCTCGCTGATGATCGGCATTCTCGGCGCGGCCGCGCTGCTTGCGATCGTGCTGAGTTTTCTTGCGCGGCATACGTTGCTCTCCGCAGTCGTCAGGCCGATCGGGCAAGCCATCGACCACTTCGAGCGGATCGCCGCGGGCGATCTGTACGGCGATATCTCGATCGAGCGGCATAACGAAATGGGTGCGTTGCTTGCGAGCCTCAAGTCGATGCAGGAATCGTTGCTGAACACGGTTGAAACCGTGCGCAGCAGCTCGGAGACGATCAGTATCGGCGCGAAGGAGATTGCCAGCGGTAATGCAGACCTGTCGCGGCGCACCGAAGAGCAGGCGGCCTTGCTTGAACGCACCGCGTCGAGCATGGATCAGATGACGTCGACCGTGAAGCTCAACGCCGACAACGCGCTCGAAGCCAGCAAGCTTGCATCGCATGCGTCGGACACGGCGGCATCGGGCGGTCAGGTGGTCGACGAGGTGGTGTCGACGATGCGCGGAATTGCCGGGCACTCGGGCAAGATCGCCGATATCGTGGGTGTGATCGAAGGCATCGCATTCCAGACAAATATTCTTGCCCTGAACGCAGCCGTGGAAGCGGCGCGCGCAGGCGAGCAGGGCCGCGGCTTTGCAGTCGTCGCGAGCGAAGTGCGCAACCTCGCACAACGCAGCGCATCAGCGGCCAAGGAAATCAAGCAACTGATCGGCGACTCGGTCGGGCAGATCGAACGCGGCTCCGAACTGGCGGAACGTGCCGGCACGACGATGAGCGGCATCGTCGAGTCGATTCGCAATGTCACCGTCATCATGAACAGCATCTCGTCGGCGGCCGACGAGCAAAGCCGTGGCATCGAGCAAGTCAATCAGGCCATGACGCAGATGGATGCTGCGACTCAACAGAACGCCGGGCTCGTCGAGCAGGCCAGCGCAGCGGCGCATTCGCTCGACTCACAAGTCGACGCGCTGACGCAGGCGATTGGTGTCTTCAGGCTCCGCGCGTAAGTCAGTCGTAGCGCGAAGCCCGGGCCGGGGAGACATCGCCGCCCGTCGTCTCCTCGCCCATCAGCCGTGCGGCGCGAGTTCGCCGCAGCGGTCGGCCGCAGAATCACGGGTTGGCAGCGCGTCTCTCCGTCAATCCTTTGAGCAGGGCCGCATGAAACGCATCGGGGTCCTGCATCTGAGGTGCGTGGCCGGCATCCGGGAACGCGACCAGCTGGATGTTCGGAATCGTTGCAGCGGCATGATGCGCAAGCTCCGGATAGTGGCCGAGTGAGGTGCGTACATCGGGAGGCGCCATGTCCTTGCCGATCGCGGTCGTGTCCTTGTCGCCGATGATCAGCAGCGTCGGCGGCTTGAGCTGCGAGAGTTCGTAGTAGACCGGCTGCGTGAGAATCATGTCGTACAACAGCGCCGAATTCCACGCGACCAGCGACTTCTGCGGGCCTCGATACATGCCCGCCAGCATCTGGACGGACGGTTCGTACTCAGGCCGCCACTGGCCCGCGAAATAGGTCGCCTTCTCGTACTCGCGGATCCGGTCCGCGCTCGTGTTCAACTCGCGCTCGTACCACTGATCGACTGAAATCGGCGGCACGCCCTTTGCCCTCCAGTCTTCGAGTCCGATCGGATCAACGAGGACAAGCTGATCAGTCTGTGCGGGATAGGTCAATGCATAACGAATCGCCAGCATGCCGCCTGTCGAGTGACCGATCATGGTCGCGTGTTCGACGCCCAGCGACTGAAGCAATGCACGCGTGTTGAGCGCCAGTTGCTGGAACGTGAACTGATAGTGCTCCGGCTTCGATGACTTGCAAAAGCCGATCTGATCGGGCGCGATGACCCGATAGCCCGCGTCGCTCAGCACACGGATCGTGGGGCCCCATGTCGCGGCACAGTAATTCTTTCCATGCATCAGTACGACCGTGCGTCCGTTCGCGGTTGCCGCAGCCGGGGCGACATCCATGTAGGCCATGTGCAGGTCTTGCCTTTGCGAATGAAACGTAAAGGTCGACACCGGATACGGATACTCGAAGCCTTGAAGCTCCGGGCCATAGACCGGGCCGCCGTCAGACGTGCTGCTCGAGTGGGCGGCGGCGGGAGACGTCGTGAGAGGCAGCGACAGCGCAATGGCTGCCGCAACGATGGTCGAGACGAAGAGACGGTTCATTGCGTTGAGAAGGCGCGGATCACGGATAGATCGATGAATCACTCAGGCGGGACTGAGCCTGAGACTGGGCCCATCATAAGCCTCGTCGCTCGAGCCGGCCTTGTAGCTGAATGCAAGCCCGTCTTCGTTCAACGCGTGAGTACGCTGTCGGCTGCGGTGTCGGCAGGCAGGCTTTCGATCCATGCACGCAGCGCGGTGTCGCGGATCTGCAGCGTGTCGAACAGCCCGATCGCGCGCAGCGCGGGAAGCAATTCGGCGATATCGGCTCCCGCCTCGTTGCGCGCCGATTCGCTCGCGCCGGCATCGCTCCAGACACGTGCATTGGACAGAAACGCGGCAACGGTACCCTTGCGGATCGTCGTGCCGCGTACATCGAGCTGGTTGACGTCATCGGGAAGAACCTGGTCGGCTCGCATCTTGATGCACTCCAGAAAAGTTTCACGGTGAAGCCAGTGTAGGCGTGCGCAATCGGCCGGTCTCAGGTATAAGAGCCATTCGATACGGAAATCCGGCCATGCCCTCACCGCTGATTCGCCCTGATCTCGTCTTGTCGTCCGGCGGCCCGTTCGTCGCGGCCGCCGCGTTGACTCAGCGAGACGCACGCGAGACCGCGTCACACAGCCATGCGCGAGGCCAATTGATGGGCGCGTTGAGCGGGCTGGTGTCGGTGGGCGTGAATCGGCAGCAATGGGTCGTCCCGGCCATTCACGCCATCTGGATCCCACCGCACTACGAGCATTCGGTGCGTTCGCACGGACCGTTTTCTGGATGGAGTGTTTTTGTGACCGAAGCACGGTGCGTGACGTTGCCGCGCGAACCGCGTGCCATCCGTACCTCGCCATTGCTGCGCGAGGCCGTCAAACGCGCGGCGACGTGGCCCGGCGCTGAACTGGATACGCAGCAGGCGCGCATCGCGGAAGTCATCCTGGATGAAGTGGCGGCCTCGACCCCGGAATCGCTGGGGTTACCCACGCCTGAAGATGAACGGCTCGCAAAGATCACGAATGCGATGCTCACGGACCTGTCGGATAGTCGCCGCCTCGAGGAATGGGCCGTCTGGGCAGGGCTCTCGCCGCGTACGATGAGCAGAAAGTTTGTCGCGGAAACAGGGCTGAGCTTTGCGCAATGGCGCCAGCAGGCGCGTTTGTTACGCGCGCTGGAGCTCGTTGCCGACGGCGTCGGCGTGACGACGATCGCGCTTGAACTGGGCTACGACAATGTCAGTGCGTTTATCAACATGTTCAAACGCGCGACGGGGATCACGCCGGGCCGTTATATGGCCGTCAAGGCTGGCCTCGATTCCGAAGTGCACGACAGCTAAGTCGTCCACGGCTACTGCGAAGTCATCCCGCTGCAGTCGCGCTTGTAGACGGTCTGAAGCTTTTTCTCGGCCTTCTCGATGTCGTCGGGGTAGTAGGCGTCGACGGCATTGGGTCGATATCCGACCGCTTCCAGCTCACCCAGCTCGCGCTGCAGGCCACGTTGGGTCACCTCTCCGCTCGCGGGCTTCGTGAACGGATATCGCTGACACTGACTCGGCGTCAGATGCAGGTCGGCATACGCCGACGACGACGCCCACGTGCCCAACAGCAACACAGCGAGACCACATGCTTGCTTGATCATATTGCCCTCCCGACTTTCGAAGCATTTAAAGGATCACATCTGGATCACGTCTTACCCGGTGCGTTCTTTTTTATTGCGCGGCAGTCGTCATGCCCGACGATTTTTGCCGGGTGCGTGCGACGAAATGCCGATCGTCGTTTGGATTCGGATAGTTGTTCGGTTCGTCCACGGCACGGGTGTCATGCAGATAGGCCCGAGTCAACTGAGCCTGCACTTCGGAACGCGTCAGCGATGGCGCCATCGGGTCGGCATAGGCCAGGCTTTGAACGGCGAGCGCTGCGCTCGCAACGACAAGAGGTAAAAGGAGTTTCATGGCACGCCTCACAATTATTTCGTTAAACGAAACATCGATCGCATACGTGTGCAAGAAATGAATAAGAGTAACCGCGTGGTGAACATATTCTTGCGCTGCGATAGAAGTCAGTATCGATGATCAAGCGTGAGATTCAAGTTAATAAATCTTCACTCCGATGATGGAGTTAGAGACGTCAATGAAGACTCAGGGTCTTGAGGCGAGCAATGAAGTTGGTGATGAACCCGGCAATGAGCCCGGCAGTGGCGGAACAATGATTTCTTCCGCACCCTGGAAACGCGATCAAAACACGAGTTGTTGCTCGCTGATATCCAGCGCGTGTGCAAGACGCTCGAGCGTTCGGCGGCGCAGATGATCGGTGCGTTCACTCGCGGACAAGGTCGGTTGCGAGACGCCAAGGCGCCGCGCGAGGTCGTGTTGCGTGACGCGCAGATATTCGCGCCATGCACGCGCGCATGAGGCGCCTCGCAGCACGCGAATCACGACATCGTGGGGAATCAGTACATCGTTCGAGAGGTCTCCAGGCGCACGGATGTCCCGATGGCCGCACGCAAGCACAACGACGCGTGCGTCGGAAAACGACCACGCAACCGAAAGCGTCAGCCCGCGACAGCAGAGTTCAAACGTATCGGGGCTGGTCTGCGTGACGGGAATCGAAGCTGGCTCAGGCAAGTGCATGAGCGGGCACGCCGCGCATTCGAGGGCCATGATGCGATCCGGCGGCATGGCGCGCGCATGCTGTGTCGCATCGCGGGTCCAGTAGATATCGTTCATCGGGCACAAAAGGAAAACGGCATGACGGTGCTGGGGGCGCGTCATGCCGACCGAGGAAGGACTGCGTAAAGCTCAGTTTCTTGACTGCTTATCGCCCACAGGGTGCGGGTTCTTTTCGATCGGCCGGATCAGAACGACGTCATGATCCCGGCGAACACGCCGGTCTGGCTGTGACCATAGTTCGGCGCCGTGCTGTTGGCGTCGCCCGTGGCCGGATCGTTGTTGATGTTGGCACCGTACGGATCGCTGTATCCGTTGCCCAGGCCGACGTTCGACGTCGAGCTGTTATGCAGATAACCGAACTCCGTATAGAGGAAGGTGCGCTTCGACAGGTTGTACGTGGCGGCGAGGGTCGCCATGGTCGCGTTGCCGTTTCCGTTGTTCGCGTTCGCGTGATAGACCGCGGCCGTGATCAACGATGCCGGTGTCGCCTGCCATGCGGCGCCGACCCATTCGTGATTGACCTGGGTAGGCAGCGTCACGCCCGCGGGCAGCGCAGTCGGTACGCCTGCGGTGCCGTAGACCCCGACATTCGACGCATCCGGCGCGCTGAGGTGCTGATAGCCCGCATAAAGCTTGACCGGCCCGAACGTGAACGTGCCGCCGGCCATCACCGAGCGCGAGTTCAGGTAGACATTGTCGAACTCACCGTTGCCGTCACGAATCTCGTCGTAGATCGCGAGCAGCTCGATGCCCTGGATGTTGTATTCGACCTTGAGGCCGTCGGAACGTCCCTGCGTGCTACCCGGCAGACCGGAGCCCGGCGCGTTGCCGAGTTGTCCGGGCCCGCTGTTGCCCATATTCCAGCTCGAACTGTTGCCGAGATCGTATTGGCCTTTGACCACGAAGCCGTACATATTCGGTGATGTGTACTCGAAGCCGTTACCCGCTTGCGCCCAGTTGCGTCCGCGCACGAGCGTCGCGATCGCGTACTTCTGCATGACTTGCGGATCGATATCCCAGCTGTCTTGCGAGATCTCGCCCGCGCCGAGGTTGCCGAGCTTCAATGTCCCCCAGTTCACGTTTGAGAGACCCACCGTCGCGTGACGACCGAACAGACTGCCGTTGTTGTAGGCACCCGTCTGCGTATTGAGGCCGGCTTCGAGCTGGAAGATCGCCTTGTTGCCGCCGCCGAGGTCTTCCGAGCCTTGCATGCCGAACCATGATTCACCCCAGTCGCCGGTTTCAGCGGCCCAGCGGTGGCCAGACGGCAGACCTGCTTCGTATTCAAGACCATTGTCGATACGGCCATACAGCGTCACGCTGCTTTGGGCCTGGGCGGCGGCCGCCACGGCCAGCAACGTTGCGGCCAAAGCGATTCTTTTCATGACGTCTCCTTGTCGATGTTTTTTCGGGCTTCCGGCCTTGCGAAACGTCGCAAGAGCCGGCGGGCTTGTTCACTGAACTCACCTTGGGCCGAGTATAGGGAGACGTTGAATAAATGATTTTTTATGGCAATTCGAGGGTTAACTTGGATTTGAAAATGCGTAGTTTCATCAATGTGATGTGATTTTCATGAAATCAATAATATTGTGGTGTGTGATTGAGAAAAATCATTGAAATTCAATGCATTGGAGTCGTGATTGAATTTAATGAAAATGATTGGATGAAAGGTGACTTCAGTTTAATTATCACGATGACGGCACTGAGATTCTTTATATTTTAACGACTGGAAAGAATCATAGGTTTCTGACTGTGAGATGTCCCGTACGCGAAATCACCCGATGTCTTTCCGAAGCAACACCGTGTTCCGATGGCCCATTCGGCTCGACGGAAATCGACTGCATATCGATGTCCAGAACGCAAGCCGATGACTCGCGATCGGCGTCGTTTCGAAGGAATCCTCGACTCCGTGCAATCACTTGGACAGGTGCAAATCCGGGTACTAGAATCCAGATCAAGAAATTCGCGGACTCACGTGAAATCTTGAAACCGAACCGAACAGCAGCGTTTGTTTGGTCACACCACTTCGTGACGCACGCCTTGGCGACTCGCCTGGCGCGCATGGCAGATCGTTCATTTGCCAAGGCTCACGACCTCGGCGCGACATGCGGCGCATTGGCCGCGACCTGCGTCTACTTCATCGACACCATCATGACCATCGCTGAGCTTTCGATGCGGCGGCTTCCCTCATTCTTCACGGCGTCAGCCGGCACCTGACGTCGCATCCGGCCGCGGATCACTGATCCGCGCTTCCTGTTCCTTCAAGTCCTGATCCGGTTCTTCGGAACGCGGAGGACCGCTGTCGACTTCAGGAACGTGCTTCACGTCCTTTAAGAGAACAACATGTACGACTTCTTCAATACGGGTTGGGTGTTTGCGGTGCTTGGCGAACTGTCGATCGCGGCGCTGATTGCGCTCGTGGTCCTTCGCTCCGGCATGATCCGCTACGTTCCGAACGATTCGATCGGCGTCGTCGAGCGGCTATGGAGTTCAAAAGGCTCCGTCAAATCAGGTCTGCTGGCCGGGCAAGGCGAAGCGGGATTGTTGCCTGAAGTGCGTCGGGGCGGGTTTCACTTCTTCGCTCCGTTTCAATATCGCGTCCATATCCGTCCGATGATTGCCGTCACGCAAGGCAAGATCGGCTATGTGTTTGCACGCGACGGGATCGACTTGCCCGCGGGGCAAACGCTCGCCGACAACTCGCGCATTGACGACTTTCGCGATGCGCGCGCGTTCCTCGAACGCGGTGGCCAGAAAGGTCCGCAACGCAAGGTCCTGCGTGAAGGCACGCATATTCTGAATCCGGCGCTGTTTGTCGTGGTCACCGAAGACCAGATCTATTCGCTCTCGCTTGGCAAGCAGGAGTCGGACTACTACGGCCAAATGCGCGCCTTGCTCGACGAGCGTAGTGCGTTCTCGCCGATCGTCATCAAGGAAACGACAGGCACGCATGGATCGGATCAGATTGCCGTCGTGACCGTGCAGGATGGTCCTGGCTTGATGAAGGACGAACTGCTGGCCCCCGATGTCGGCGATTCGCATCACGCGTTTCAGGAACCTGAAGCATTTCTTGCCGCGGGTGGACGTCGCGGCCGTCAGGAACGTGTGCTCGTTGAAGGCACGTACTACATCAACCGGCTGTTCGCGACGGTCGAGCTATTGACGAAGACCGTGATACCGGTGGGTTTCGTCGGCGTCGTGGTGTCCTATACGGGTCGCAAGGGCGATGACGTGTCGGGCAGCGACTATAGCCATGGCGAACTCGTCGAAAACGGCAATCGCGGCGTATGGCGTGAGCCGATGATGCCTGGCAAATATGCATTCAACCCGTACGCGGGCAAGATCGAGCTGGTGCCGACGACCAACTTCGTGCTGATGTGGAAGTCGGGTGAGAGTGGGTCGAGCTTTGATTCGAATTTGCGCGAGATCACCTTGATCACGAAGGATGCATTCGAGCCGCTATTGCCGCTATCGGTCGTCGTGCATATCGACTACCGCAAGGCGCCGATGGTGGTGCAGCGCTTCGGCAATGTCGGACAGCTTGTGGATCAGACGATCGATCCGATGGTGTCGTCGTACTTCAAGAACGTGTCGCAAACGCGGACCTTTATCGAGTTGATCCAGTCGCGTAGCGAGCTTCAGGCGAATGCCTCGCTGGAAATGCGTGAGCGTTTCAAGGCCTATTCGCTCGAGTTCGAGGAAGTATTGATCGGCACCCCGAAGCCGCAAGCCGGCGATACGCAGATCGAAAACATCATGGCGCAGTTGCGTGAGCGACAAATTGCGCGCGAGCAGGTCGAGACCTTTGCGCAACGGCAAGTGGCCGCCGACAAGCAACGCGAGTTGAACGAGGCTGAGCAACGTGCTTCGAAGCAGAAGGAATTGACGGCGTCGCTCGTCGACGTATCGATCAAAGAGAACCAGGGTGCCGCGAGCGTGAAGGCCGCCGAGAAGCGTCGTCAGGAAATCGAGGCGCTGGCGCAGGCAGAGAAATTCCGCCAGGAACTCGAAGGCGCCGGCCGTGCATCAGCGATTAAGGCCGTGGGCGAAGCCGAAGCTTCCGCGATCAAGGCCAAGGCCGAAGCCCTTGAAGGCGAAGGTGCCGACAAGCAAGTCATGCAGGCCGTGATGATGCGCATCGCCGAGGCGCTGGAAACATCGCGCGTTCCGCTTGTGCCGCAGATTCAGGTCGGTGGCGGCAGCGGTGGGGAAGGCAATGCGCTTAGCACGTGGCTCGCTTTGATGAGTTCGATCAAGGCCAGCGAGTTGGTGAAGTCGGTCGACGAACACGCTTGATGTCCGAGGGCCCGTCGCGCGCATGCGAAATGCGTGCAACGGGCCCACGAGTAGGAAGCACCGAATGCGCGGTTTTTGCAGCGCGCGCTTGAATTATTTACCTGAGTGGCGTCAACGAAAGCGCGACGGAGCGAAATCACCCGGCAGAAACGCCCATTGCATGCCGCCTTGAGTTGCGCGAATGTTCCGGTGCTCTCAAGCTGAGCAGCGTCGATATCGCTGTTTGGCTGGCCAGAATCCAATGCGAAGCGGCCCCACAGTAAGTCGGCGCGGTTTATGCTTTATGCGCTGCTGCGCATGACGCGCAACGACGCCTGCTAGCAGGCGGGTTCGCCAGTCGGGAGACACGGATTGTCTGCAAGACACACGCACAGGGGTTCTGACGTCATAAGCCGAGTTCACGTCGAGCCGGCGCAAGCCTGCGTTGACGGACTCGACTCTGGCGCGCTCACGCATGTTGATGGCGAAGCCGTCGGCAACGAGATGGCGGCGCGGATCCGCGACTTCGACTGGGCAAAGACGCCATTGGGCCCGGTGTCTGGCTGGTCACCCACGTTGCGCGCAGTGCTTCCTATCGTCCTGGCCAACCGCTTCCCCCAAATCCTGTGGTGGGGGCCTTCGTACGTGCAGTTCTATAACGATGCCTATATTCCGATCCCCGGAGTCAAGCATCCGGACCGCGCGCTCGGCTTGCCGGGCAGCGAAGGATGGGCCGAGATCTGGCATGTGATCGGACCGCTGGTCGAGCGGCCGTTTCGCGGTGGCCCGGCGACATGGGATGAAGACATTCTTCTTGAGGTCGACCGGCACGGGTTCCGTGAAGAGAGTCATTTCACGATCGCCTACAGCCCCGTACCGGACGAAACCGCCGAGGGCGGAATTGGTGGCGTGCTGGGTACGGTCAACGAGATCACGCAAAAGGTCGTGGGCGAGCGTCGGCTCGTTCTGCTTAGTGAGCTCGGCGCGCGAGTTGCGGAAGCGAAGACGGCGGACGACGCATGCGCACTAACGGCCGAGGTGTTTGCGACGCACGACAAGGACGTCCCGTTCGTTCTGCTCTATGTGCTCGACTCGACCGCACAGCGTGCCCGCCTCGCCGCCTATGCGGGTGTTGAACCCGGGCAGGATTGCTGCCCCGCCTACGTGGACTTCGACGGCGGACACAACAAGCCCTGGCCGTTTGACGAAGCACTCCGGGACGGCGCGGTGCTCGTCGAAGGTCTGAGCCGGCGATTTGCTGATGTGCCAAGCGGACCGTGGAGCGATCCGCCGGACTCCGCGTTCATCATGAAGATCCCGTCGAACCGCCCGGGCGAGCCCGCAGGTTTGATGGTCGCCGGGGTGAGTGCGCGACTCCGATGGGATGAGCGATATCGCGACTTTCTCGAACTGACCCGGACTCAGGTTGCAACCGCGATCGCCAACGCGCGTGCTTACGAAGAAGAACGAAAGCGTGCGGAAACGCTGGCCGAACTCGATCGCGCGAAGACCGCGTTCTTCTCTAATGTCAGTCACGAATTCCGGACACCGCTGACGCTGATGCTGGGGCTGGTTGAAGACCTCATGTCTCGTCCCGGCGCCGTGAGTGCAGCTGTGCGTGATGATTTGCAGAATGTCGAGCGCAACGGTCTGCGCCTGCTGCGCCTGGTCAACAGCTTGCTCGATTTCTCGCGCATCGAGGCCGGGCGTGTCGAGGCCACGTACGAAGAGACAGACCTGGCGGCGATGACAGAGGACCTTGCGGCCGTATTTCGTTCCGCCTGTGAACGGGCAGGACTGACGCTGACTGTCGACTGCGGCACGTTGAATCGGAGGGTGTTCGTCGATCACGGGATGTGGGAGAAGATTGTCCTGAACCTGCTGTCGAATGCGTTCAAGTTCACATTCGAGGGCGGTATTCGCGTGAGCCTTCATGCGCGCGGCAACGCGGTGGAATTGCGCGTGCAGGACACCGGCACCGGTATTTCGTCCGAAGAGGTTCCGCGCGTGTTCGATCGGTTTCATCGTGTGGCGGGCGCACCCGGTCGAACGCATGAGGGCACGGGTATCGGCCTCGCTTTGACGCTTGAACTGGTCAAGCAGCACGGCGGCACCTTGCAGGTCGAGAGCCGGTTGGGCGAGGGCAGCACCTTCATCGTGTCGATCCCGATGGGTCGCGACCATCTTCCGGCGGATCGCGTCGGCACACGCGGTTCGGTCGATTTGCCGGGCGTGGGTTCGCGACCGTTCGTCGAGGAGGCACTACGGTGGTTACCGGATGAGATGTCGAATGCGATGACGTCGATGTCGTCGGATGGCGAGGCCCCGGCATCATCCGGGTTCCCTGCATCCGCCACAGCCTCCGCTTCCCGTGCGGCGCTACACGCGACACACGACCACAGGCCTGCGTACGTGCTGGTCGTCGACGACAACGCCGATATCCGGCAGTACCTGAACCGTCTGCTCGCAACGCACTACGACGTCGAAACCGCAGCGGACGGCGTTGCGGCGCTCGAAGCGATCGGGCGTCGACATCCGGACCTGATCCTGACCGACGTGATGATGCCGCGCCTCGATGGGTTCGGGCTGCTCGAGGCACTGCGCCGCGATCCGAAGACCGCGGGCCTGCCCGTCATCATGTTGTCGGCGCGTGCGGGTGAGGAGAGCCGGAGCGAAGGCGTCGAGGCGGGGGCGGACGACTATCTGATCAAGCCGTTCAGTGCACGTGAACTGCTCGCGCGGGTCGGCACGCATCTGAAGATGGCGCAGTTCAGAAAGCAGGCCCAGGAGGCACTGCGCCAGAGCAGCATTCAGTTCAAGACGCTGCTCGATCAGGCGCCGATCGGCGTCTATCTCGTTGACGGCAACCTGTGCGTGCGTGAAGTCAATCCGATGGCGCGCCCGGTCTTTGGTGATGTACCGGGTGGCGTTGTGGGTCGTCATTTCGACGATGTGATCCGCGTGCTATGGAACAAAGAGAAAGCCGATGAAATCGTCGGCCGGTTCCGCCATACGCTCTTAACGGGCGAGCCTACCGTCGTTCCGGAATGGTCCGAGCGGCGCATCGATCGTGGCGATGTCGAATACTACGAGTGGAGGCTCGATCGCATCGCGCTGCCGGACGGTGGCGACGGCGTGGTCTGCTATTTCAGGGACATTTCGAATCAGGTTCGCGCGCGCAAGCTCATTGAAGCGAGTGAACAGGCGCTTCGCGAAGCGGATCGCCGCAAGGACGAATTCCTGACGATCCTCGCGCACGAGCTGCGCGGACCCCTGGCGACGCTCGGCAACTCGATGAGCATCATCCGGCGTCATGAAGCCGACAGTCGTCTCGCGTGGGAAGCACAAGAGCGGATGGACCGGCAATTGCGGCACTTCGTGCGGCTTGTCGAAGATCTGCTCGATATGAATCGCATCACGCACGGCAAGCTGAGGCTGCGCGTGGAGCGCATCGAGCTGGGTACGATCCTGCGGGACGCGGTGGAAATGGGCCGCCCGATCGGCGAGGATATGAAGCGCGAGATCGTGCTGCATGTCCCGGATGAGGCGATTTATCTCGATGCCGATCCGGTTCGGCTTGCTCAGGTGTTCGGGAACCTGCTGAGCAATGCCTGCAAATACACCGAGCCCGGCGGGCATGTGTGGATCACTGTATTTCCCGGTGACAACGAAGTGCGTATCAGCGTGAGGGACGACGGCATCGGCATCCCTTCGCACATGTTGCCCTCGATATTCGATTTGTTCGTGCAGGTCGACGCATCGCTCGAGCGCTCGCGAGGCGGCCTCGGCATCGGACTGACGCTCGTCAAACGTCTCGTCGAGCTGCATCACGGCACGGTCGAAGTATCGAGTCAGGCAGGAAGCGAATTCATCGTGCGATTGCCGATCGCTGCGGGAGCGGAATCGGAGGCTGTGCCTCTCCTGTCCGTGCCGGCTGTCGTGATGTCCGAGTCGGCCACCGCTCGCAGCGTGGTTCGCAGGGCGCTCGTTGTCGATGACGATGTGGATTCCGCATGGTCGATGGCCTCACTCCTGGAAATCGCCGGGCACGAGACCCATACGGTTCACGACGGGATCCAGGCGGTGGCGGCTGCCGAACACTATCGTCCCGACGTCGTGATCATGGACATCGGCTTACCGGGTTTGAGCGGCCACGAAGCCGCACGCCGCATACGAACACAGTCCTGGGGCAAGAACATGCTGCTGATTGCCATGAGTGGCTGGTCGCAGGATGAAGACCTCCGTAAATCGCAAGAGGCCGGGTTTGATGCCCATCTTGTCAAGCCGGTGGACCTCGATGCGTTGACGGAATTGATGCGGGCGAATCCGGCGTCCAAAGCGATGTGATGGCGCCGATTCGGAACGCGCTGTGTCGTGCGCGTTCTCGAATCGGCGTGTGATGATGCGTGCGTGTCCTCGCGCTTCGGCGTCCATCGAAACGGCTGCCGCGTCTCGGGCACCCATCTCTTCCTCGTCCAGAACGGTCATGTCGCAACGCGACCTCGCGTTGTCGACGCTTAGCCATCGGTCGAAGCGGTGACCGTTTCCCAAGCGCGGATTTCCTTATCAAAAGCGGATAACTTCGCACGCACGAGTGTCAGCGCGTCGCTACCCAGCAGAAGATGCGCGGGCGGGTGGTCCGAGGCGATGGCGGCGAGCATGGCGCGCGCGGCTTTCACGGGATCGCCCAGTTGCTTGCCGCTTTTCTCTTCGCGCGCCTTGCGCACCGGATCGAAGATCGCGTCGTAGTCGGCGATCGAACGCGGTGTGCGGGTCATCGAGCGGCCCGCCCAGTCGGTGCGGAACGAGCCGGGCGCGACCGCGGTCACGGCAATACCCAAAGCCTTGACCTCTTTGCCAAGCGCCTCCGAGATGCCCTCGAGCGCGAACTTGCTGCCGCAGTAGTACGTGATGCCCGGCAGCGTGATGTGGCCACCCATCGATGTGATGTTCAGGATGTGTCCGCGGCGTCGTGTGCGCATGAACGGCAGTACGCCCTTCATCATGGCCACGGCGCCGAAGACGTTGACGTCGAACTGACGTCGCATCTCTGACAGAGGCGATTCCTCCATCACCCCCTCGTGTCCGTAGCCTGCGTTATTGACCAGCACGTCGATGGGGCCGACGCTCTGCTCAATCTCCGCGATCACACCGTCGATCGCCTCGAAGTCCGTCACGTCGAGCACACGTGCGTACGCTGAACCCGCAGCGAGTGATTGGAAGTCGCGCTTCGCCTCTTCGCTTCTGACCGTGCCGACGACCGTGTGGTCCGCCGCGAGCGCTTCTTGGGCGAGCGCACGGCCAAAACCGCTGCTGACGCCGGTGATAAGCAGAATCTTGTTCGAAGCCATGTGCTTCTCCTGTTGCAGTTGCAAATTGGAGATTGCATGTTAGTTTGATTGGTGGCAGCGTATAAGGCGCATTTCGCTGACTTTCTTGCCTAAAAATATGAGTCCTTCGCAAGCCACCGATGTCGATCCCGATGTGTCGCCGGCCATTCAGCGCCGCATGATCGCCCTGCTGCGCGAGCTGGCGCCGCTCGAGGGCTACAACCTCACAGCGCTGCCAAGCGTGCGTATCTTGCGGTCGGACCGCGCGTTGTCACGTACGCCCGTGCTGTATGACCCGGGCATCGTGATCGTCTGTCAGGGACGGAAAAAGGGGTACTTCGGCGACGCGCTCTATCTTTACGACGAGCGTCACTATCTGGCGGTGTCGGCGCCTGTTCCGTTCACGATGGAAACCGAGGCGACGTCCGATCATCCGCTGCTCGCGCTTTATCTGCATCTCGACTTTGCGATGGCCGCCGAGCTGGCGGAGCAGATCGATCGCGAGGGCGCATGCGGTGTCGAGCAGGCTGCGCAGAGCATGATGTCGACACCGATGGATGCGCAGATGCAGGTGTCGGTGTTGCGTTTTCTGGAGGCCTTGCATTGTCCGCTCGAGGCTGCCGTGCTGGGGCCGAGCCTGTTACGCGAGCTGTATTTCCGCGTGCTGACCGGCGCGCAGGGGAGTGCCATGCGCGAGGCGCTGGCGATGCGAGGGCAGTTCGGGAAGATCGGCAGAGCACTTCGATTGATCCACGCGGGCTATGCGCAGCCGCTCGACATCACGCAACTCGCGGAAGAAGCGGGAATGAGCGTGCCGACGTTTCACAGCCATTTCCGGTCCGTCACGCAGACGTCGCCGATGCAGTACGTGAAGTCGACACGCCTGCATCAGGCCCGATTGCTGATGGTCCGTGAATCGCTGACGGCCGAGGTCGCGAGTCATGCCGTGGGCTACACGAGCCCGTCGCAGTTCAGCAGGGAGTTCAAGCGCCTATTCGGACTGTCGCCGAGCGCGGAAGCGAAACGGATGCGGGAGAGTTTTGCGATCCCCGCCGCGTTTCCGGGGGCGGAGTTTGTGGCTTCGCATTGACTATGTCGACCGAAATCAGGCCTCGGCTAAGCACGCGTTTTCGGGGTCTTCTTCGAACTTGGGTAGCGAATCGACGAAGATTCTAAAGCTCTCGTTGTTTTCGTAGCACGCTTTGAATCCGTCAGCCTTTCTAATCGGTTTGCAATGCTTTCTATAGAAGGTCGAATTCTTTTCGTACTTCTTGTTGTCGGCCGCGAACGCGGTATGAAGGCGAGCTTCGCAATTAAGAATGGCGATAATATCCGCCGGTTTCTTTGCGTACAGAGGCAATATCCAGCATTCGAGTGAATGGACGCAAATCGCGAACGTTATGCGATTTTTGAATTTCTCGAAAACTTCGATCCCGATTTTTTTAATGATTTTATCTCGCACATCCGCCACAAGTTCTATAACCGTTTTATCACGACCTTCGACTTGCTTTTTGATTGCAAAGTTTTCGTGCTCGCAGACGTCGGTGTCGATTTGAACGATTAAATGATCGTTCATCGAAAATACTTCGTAAACCGCGGTCGGACGTTCAAAGAATGCAAAGACGTTTTCCCATCCACCGAAGTCGCCTTGGCGATTTTTATCGGTGGCATCAAGCACAGGTTGAATCGGAAGAGTCGTGACGTCGTTGCCGTATATTCCATTCAGAAGTGCTTCAAGGAATCTTTGATCGGTTCCGCCTTCACAAACAAGCGCAATCTTCTTCATTTAGAATTTCGTTGGAAGTCCGCCAATCAGGCCACGCATAAATGCTTCTGACATTTTCAGATGGGGGAGATTCTCGAAGGACTTTGGCTTGCGAATTCTTTCTGCACACGTCTCTCCGTCCATATTCCGACTCACGACAAACAGTCGCTGCTCGTCGTCATCCAGATTCAATCCATCCAGAATCGCGGGATTGTGCGTCGTGAGAATGACTTGCTTATCGTGCTTCTTGGCCAGAATGACGAGTTCGCTAACCAAATTGCGGCACAATGCCGGATTAAGCGAGGCATCGATGTTGTCGATTGCAAAAAATGCGGGCGTCAAATTACTGGAAAACAGTAGGAAATAAAAAAGAAGAAAGAAAAATCCTTCGTTCGCGCTCGATAGCTCAAAATGTCGACCTTCTTCTTCGACGTAGTAGTCGCGCAATTCAAGTGAATCTTCTTGCTTCTCTTTTCCAAGTCGCAGGCCATCGAACCAACCGAGCATGCGTAGTGAGCGGTCCACTGAATCCAGTAACGATCGGGCGCGGTGGACAGATTCTTCGTCGATGTCTTTGCCGCCAAGCGCTTCACTAAGGTAGAAGGCGAATAATTTGGAAACACCCTCACCTTTGATACCAAGCGGTTCGATTTGCGCTTCTGCATGCGACGCGCGTAGCACGGAATTCTCCGGCGAGTATGTAACAAATTCGCTCAGTTCGCGTTGGGCATCTCGATCTTGTGTCGCCAGAAGCGCTTCGGACAGAATTGCTCCTTCCGATTGGGAAAGCTCAATGGAGCGTGGCTCCGAAAACTCTCCCTTGTCTGCTTCGGCAAGAATGGGAGTCAGTTTTTCGTCTAAAGACTTAAGAACACGCACAAGATCCTCCAGCGCGGGCGTGTCCGCATTGGCGATCTTCTTAATTCCGTCGGTACCAACGGCATTGTTTTCAGAGACTTTGGGACTTCGCTTCGGTGCAATTCGCGTCAACGTCGACGATATCCTGGCGATAAATTCCGCTCCGCCCAAGTTTGGATCCAGTAGGGCAGTTGCACGCCATTTAGAGTAGGGCTTATTGTCATTTGCAATGGAATAGCCGATGCGGCCGCCGTTTTCCGCCGTGGCGGTCACCGTGATAGCTATTTTCGGATCATTCCCGGTGAACGCAGGGCGCATGTCAGCCGGACGTACAACTCGAATGCCACGCGACGCGAGAAACTCATTGTCAAGCTTGTTAGCCGCTGCAGCACCTGCCAGCGCGATAGCTTCAAGTATGTTGCTCTTCCCTGCCCCGTTCTCGCCAATGAATACGTTGACACGCCCCAGTTCGAGGGGAAGGTCAATGATCGATTTGTAATTCTCGATGTGGATATTGGATATCACGTTGGCTGAATATTCTTTGGCTGGCGGTGAGAGACTCGGTGAAGCAACCCTCCCGAAGCGCGCGGAGGCACGCAAGGATACCATTCGCAGTCTTCCAGACGGGGCCAGCCGGCGCGGGCGCGCGAGCAAAAGCGACATGGTCAGATTAGTCAAAAAACGATGCAATAAATCCGATAGCGCTTGCCCGGCAGAGGAGAAATCGACGGTAGGTACTTCGTGACACCGCTTCACACCGAGATGGCACCGCTGAGCTCTTCGATCGTTAGACGCCCGCCGTATTCATTGGAACGGACCGACCCGCCAAGGGTGTCCGCGCGGGTTCAAGGGTTCGATGTCGGATGCGGGGATTCATCGCACGGGAATATTCGCTCGCCCCAGGTGTTTGCTGTGGGTGAGCGACGCCCAATGCCGTGTTCGAACCGCCGTCGCCGTTTCTACAGAGAATCCTCGATGGCAATCCGCTACCTTATTCCCACGATCGGCGCCCAGAAGGGCCCGACATGCTGGTACACCGCAGCGAAGATGATGCTGCGCTTTCACGGCATGATCGATCCCGAGCAGACTTACCACAACGAATGGAAGGAACTGCACGAGCTTCGCAAGACCATTACGGCGCTCGCAAAGGCGAAAGAGCCCTATGACTATCGTTCAGTGCTGAAAAACCTGATCAGCCGGATGACGGCGGAAGATGGTGCGAGCCCTGAGCGCGAACATCTGAGGTCGCTCAAGCGCAAGTGGGAATCCGCAGGGTCCGATGAACGATTCGACGTCCTGCAGGCCTTCGTGCCGGGCTTGATTGCCCCCCTTCCGCTGGCCGGCGCGAACTACGATGCGGCATTCGTCGAGACCAGCTTGGCGACCTACGGCCCTTTGTACGCGAGCGTCAACCGCCCGGGCACGTCGCTTATGGACATGGACTACGCCCCCGATCCGTTCCCGAACCAAACGGGATACGTCTACAAATACGATGCGAAGGCCAGCTTCGGAGGTCTTCATGCGATCGTGATCTTCGGCGTCGATGCTCAGGAAAACATCTACTACGCCGATCCGAACCACCCTCATCGATATAGCGTGATTCCGTGGGCAGTACTTCAAGGGGAACTCCATTCGCCCGGCGGTTCAATGAGCGATGCCTTGTTTGGCGCCGTTCACTGCACGAACTGCCACCATGTGCAGACGTTTCAGTCCTGAACGGCGGTTTGTGGAATGCCGCTTTGTGGCGATAGGGCGGAGTCGTCGAGGGAGAAAGGTTTGACGGGCTATCAGGATAAAAGTCACATATAAGAGGCGTATAAGACAAGTATTGGCTTAATGTGCTACATTTATGCGGCATATGGAGCTGCCAATGGAATGCACACTGCAGATTTTTCTCGGTGATCGATGGGTTGACGCCGCGCTGATCCAGTTCACCGGCGCGCTATGTCAATGGGACTATGCGGTGGAGTACGTTGTCGACCATGCCGACGCGGCGCTGTCGCTGATCGAACCTGTCGACATCCAGATTCGCGCGAGTTCGACCATGCCGGCTTTTCTATACGACTTGGTCCCGCAGGGCAGCGGCCGACGCTTTTTGCTTGGCGAACTGAAACTACCTGATGGCCCTGACGCAGACTTCCCCTTGATATGTGCCGGTGCTTTCAATCCGATTGGTCGGATTCGCATCGCCGAGGCGGTTCAATACTTTGAAACGCATGTGGCGCGGCATCCGGATGCAGTGGGCCTGCCCGGTCTGACAATCGACGACGTCGTAGCACGCAGCATCGAATTCAAGGAAAGGATGTTCCTCCATGGGATGCTTGGCACAGGCACCACAGGCGTCCAGGGCGCGGCACCTAAATATCTTTTGACTCAGGACCGGGCAGGACTTTTGCACGGCGATGCCGTGCTGCCGGACGACGAAGCCGTCCGGCACTTCATCGCGAAGCTGCCTCGTGGTACGAGCGCGGCCGACGTCAAGGTGCTCCGCAATGAGGCAGCCTATATGCAGGTGGCGTCCCGGCTGGGTATCCGCACACATCCGGATCTGCCGACGCTGCATGGCGACGTTTTACTCGTGCCGCGTTTCGACCGGTCCGTGAGCGAGGGCAAGGTCAGGCGTTTCCATCAGGAGAGCGCGGCGTCGCTCCTCGGCTTGCGTGGATTTGACCTGCGCCCGAGCCTCTTCGAAGTCGTCACCGCGTTGCGGAAGGTGGTCACTGACCCTGCTGGCGAGACACTTGAGTTCATCAAGCGCGACGTGCTCAATCTTGCGATGCGCAACACAGACAATCATGCGCGAAACACGGCAGTTCAATCGATTGATGGCAAGGTCCAGCTCACGCCATTGTTTGACTTCGCCCCGATGTACCTCGACCCCGAGTTGATTCCACGTGCGCTGCGGTGGTATCGGCCGGACACAGGGGTGGAACTGACAAATTGGGCCGACGTGCTCGACATGATGAACATGTCGAGAGACGAATTGGTTCGACTCGCTTCCGGGTTGCATGAGTTTGCCGGACAAGTCGAACGCCTGCCTGACACGATGGAAGCACAGAACGTCGATCACGACATCATCGAGTTTTTGATGCCGTCCATCGACACGCAGGTCCGCCAACTCCAAGCCCTTTAACCGCTGGAGGCTCAACATGCCCCGCCGGAACAAACCGACTCGCGACGAGCAGAATGCCATGCGCCGCGACTTCTACGACAGGCTCGCGCGAAACGAGTTGAATCTTCCTGAAGCCATGAAGGCGATGCGGAAAATGACAGGGCTGACTCAAGCGGAATTCGCGGCGCATCGAGGCGTAAGCCGTCGCGTGATCCAGGATATCGAAAGCGGAACGGGCAATCCGACTGTCGAGTCACTCAACAGCATTGCGAAGATGTTCGGTCTGAAGGTCGGGTTGGTATCGATTCGCCGGATGGAGCCAGCTGTGACTACCGCGCCCGCGAACCAAGCCACCGATCCCCGATAAGGCACGACTCCATATTCACCGCGGTCTCGGTGCGTTCTGGTCGCAGACCGTCCGTATGAGGGCGGTCCTGAGGCTCTGCCGATACGTTCGACCTACACGTGCAGATGATCGTGATGACTCTTCCCGTGCCCGTGATGATGCTCGGCGCGTTCGAGCGTGACCGGGATGGTGTGAAGCTGCGCGTAGCGCACTCCCCGCTGGCTCGACAGGCCGTCGGCGAACTTTGCAATATCCTGTGCGCTCCCTCTGAGCACCGACGACTCCAGGCAGCTTTCGTGGTCGAGATGCACGCGCAGGCTGGCGACCGCCAGATCGTGATGGTCGTGATGCGCCTGCGTGACTCGACGTGCGAGGTCGCGCGTCGCGTGGTCGTACACGTAGGACAGCGTCGCCACGCATAATTGATCGGGCGTTTGCGTCTGTTCGCGAGAACCGCGTTCGCGCACGATATCGCGGATGGCCTCCGAACGGCTCGTGTAGCCGCGCTCCAGCATCAGCTGGTCGACAACGGTTAGCAGATCGTCGTCTATCGTGATCGTGATTCTTTGCATCGCAGTTCTCGCGTCGAAAATCGGAAGCCGAATGGCGGATGTCGTGCGCCAAAGTGTAGGGCAGCTATATCTGAGTATCGTATTCGAACAAATGCCGTGTGATGTTTTTTGAAAAAGGTATTATTCGGGCCTGAATTCGATGTTATCCGGCAGCCACGTGCCGATCATATCGACATCCATTCTGCGGAGACAGCGATGATGGACCCGATTCGAGCGGTGTTTGCGGATGATCGCGGCAACCTGCGGCAGAAGGTCACCGGCGTCTACTCGCTCCTGATCGCATTCAATATCGGCGCCTGGATCTGGGCGTTCGCGGCGTTTCGCCACTATCCGCTGTTGATGGGCACCTGTCTGCTCGCATACTCATTTGGTCTGCGTCATGCGGTCGACGCCGACCACATCGCCGCGATCGACAACGTCACGCGCAAGCTCATGCAGGCAGACAAACGGCCGGTCACGGTCGGTCTGATGTTCTCGCTGGGCCATTCGACGATTGTCGTGCTTGCGTCCGTGGGTATCGCTGCGACCGCGCTCGCGCTTCAAGGCCGCCTCGACGGTTTCAAGGAGATCGGCGGCCTGATCGGCACACTGGTGTCGACGTTCTTCCTGTTTGCCATTGCCTTGATGAATCTTGTGATCCTGCGTTCGGTCGTCAAGGCGTTTGGACGCGTGCGCCGAGGCGAGCCGTACGCCGAGGAAGACTTCGATTTGCTGCTCGGCAATCGCGGTTTTCTCGCCCGTATTTTCCGGCCGATGTTCGGGCTCGTGAACAAAAGCTGGCATATGTACTTCCTCGGCTTTCTGTTCGGGCTCGGATTCGACACCGCAACGGAAGTCGGGCTGCTCGGGATCTCGGCGGCCGGCGCCGCGCACGGCATGCCGATCTGGTCGATTCTGGTGTTTCCCGCTTTGTTCACGGCGGGCATGACGCTGGTCGACACGACCGACGGCATTCTGATGCTCGGCGCGTACGGTTGGGCATTCGTCAAACCCGTTCGCAAGCTGTACTACAACATCACGATTACCTCGATCTCGGTGCTCGTCGCGATCGTCGTCGGCAGTATCGAAGGACTGGGTCTGCTGGCGGACAAGCTGCATCTGAGCGGCGCGTTCTGGGATGCCGTGGGCATGCTCAACGATAACTTCGGGCTCGTGGGCTACGGCATCATTGCCGTGTTCGCGGCCAGCTGGCTGGTGTCCGCGGTGATCTACAAGGTCAAACGGTTCGACGAGCTCGGCGTGAACGCGGAGTCGGCGTAGCCGCTGCACGAACGTTCTATCTCCCGCTCGACGGGCTGCCTATGCTTGATGCAGCCCCTTCTGCAACCTCCCACATCGAGCGGAGAGAACGATGTCTCAAGCGACAGCCACACCCACGGCGCCGGCCGACCGCGGCCAGTGCCGGACCATTGACCCGATCAGCAAGATCGACCACATCGACGGCTACTGGCAGCAACGCGTCATTGCCGAAATGAACGACTACCAGTTCAAGGTCGCGAAACTCGACGGCGACTTTGTCTGGCACAAGCACAGCGATACCGACGAGACGTTTATCGTGCTCGAAGGAGAGTTGCATATCGACTTTCGCGGTGCGCCGTCGGGCGACGGGACGATCGTGCTGCATGCGGGGCACATGGCCGTGGTGCCCAAAGGCGTCGAGCATCGGCCTCGCGCGCAAACCGAAGTCAAACTGCTGCTGATCGAGCCGCATGGCGTCGTCAACACAGGTGACGGCGAAGCCACCGAGCGCACCGTCGAACTCGATCAGTGGGTCTGAACGCGGTGTGTCGGTTTAGCACTTGAACATCCGCGCTCGAACTTGACCGCTTGAATATCAGCGCTTGAACATCACGGCGATCGTTTTCGGGTCGACCGGGCAGGACGAATGTTGATGGACGATTTTCCACGCTTCCCCGGCGCGCCTGAGCGTGACGGTGAGGCGATTGTCCATCGACCTTAACTCGACACCGGCGGGGTCTACGGCTTTGAACTTCATGAAGGTGTGCAGGACGCAAACGTCTTGCCCGCTCACGACCCGGGTGTCGCTGAAATCGACGATCACACGGTCCGTGCCGAGTGAGCCGAACCAGCCGGCCACCATGTCCCGCCAGGGCCCGATACCGTCGTATGACCAGACGCCCCACATATCGAAGACGGAAAGGTCCGGGTCATACAGGCTGACGAATGCGTCGACGTCCTGTGCCAGTACGGCTGCCTTGTAGTCATCGAGGACCTGCAGAACCGGATTGTCGAGTGTTTCCACTGTGCTTCTCCTGAGTGAACTGCGTTGACGGCCGACGTGGGCAACGGCCAAACGTAGCCCGTCGATCCTGCCGGTTTCAGAACCACGACGAACGACGCGTCGCAGGATCGACACGGAAGCGGAAGAATCGGCGGACCAGACGAACTCGGACTACACGGGGGCTGACAAGGCCAGCGCCACGCGCTCACGCAAAGTCGGCAATACGTCAGCTTCGAACCATGGATTGCGCTTGAACCACGCAATGTTGCGCGGCGACGGATGGGGCAAGGGCATGACGTTGGGCCCAAGTTCCCGCCACCCTAACAGCGTATCGGTCAACGTCGAACGGTATGCGTTGCCGAGGCCATATCGCAGCGCGTATTGCCCGATCAGCACGGTCAGCCTGATAGAGCGCATATGCGCAAGCAATTCGCTGTGCCAGCGCGCCGCGCATTCGGGCCGGGGCGGCAGGTCGCCGCTCGCTCCGCGTCCGGGGAAGCAAAAGCCCATCGGCACCAGCGCGATCTTCGAGTCGTCGTAGAACGTGGTGTCGTCGACGCCTAACCAGTTTCTCAGGCGGGCGCCGCTGGCATCGCTCCATGGAACGCCTGAGGCGTGGACCTTCGCACCCGGCGCCTGGCCGATGATCAAAACGCGCGCGTGCTCCGATGCCGCGACGACTGGACGGCAACCATGCGGTAAAAACGGCGCACAGATCGTGCACGCGCGGATATCGCGCAACAAATCGTGAAGGGGAACCACCGGGGAGGCACTCATATCGGAGACGGCGCGGCATTCAAGCGGGAGCGGGGCGAACCTGACAGCGCAAGCGGTACCGTGCAGATTCTTCGCGATGATACGCCGGAGGGGACGCAGACCCGTGTGCACTCCTGCGTTGGGCCAGACCCAGACGTGGATTCAGGCCATCGGGTTCCGATGCGGATTCGCGCGCAGACTCGAGCCCGGAGCGGGGCCTGGACTCCGGCCCCGGGGCGACGCACACTGAGACTCGACACGGTCAAGGTGCCTTGCCGTTTGCGACGGACGGCTGGGCGAGGTAAGTCGTCCACAGCGCGGGCCAGCGATCGGCCCAGCAGCATGCGTGTCCGAATTCGTCGATCGTGATCACAGTCGGGCGCTGTGCAGGCGCAAACCGGTCGGCGAAAGACTGGGTGAGGGCGGCGGGTACGACGGTGTCGCGCCCGCCGACAAAATGCCACTGTGAAATGCCAGCGAGTGGCTGGACGTCGTCGACTGGGTCGAGCGAGCCGTCGAGCGGGCGGAGTCCTTGTTGCTCGGCCCATGCACGAGGATCGAGATTGCCTGCGACGGTCACGAGACGGTCGACGTCAGTGCGGCGTGCGGCGACCAGCGCGGCGATGGCGCCGCCGCCGGAATAGCCAATCAATGTGAGGTGTCCGGCCCCTGAGACGCGCTTGAGATGCGAAACGACTTCGTCGGTCGCGCGGACGGCATCGTCCGAGAAGCGCCTTGAGGTCCAGTAAGCTGACGAGCACGACGTGTGTTCGGCATCGACGTACTGGCACGGCCGCGCAAGATACACCGCGCGCCCCGAAGGCTGCGCAAGGGCAAGCCGAAGCGCGATGGGATCGACGGGCGTCGGATCATCGGACGGCGACGACGGGCTCACCCACGCGAGGCCGTCGCCTTCGATATAGATCGACAGACGTTCGGGCGATATGTGCAGCGCCGGCATCCAGAGAGCGATCTGAAACGCGCCTGCGTTCCATTGCTCGTGCTGCCAGCCTTTCGATGATGCGAGCTGATCGGCGCGCTCATAACGGTCTGCCGGACTGGGTAGCAGCGAGCATGCGCTCAGTGACAGCACCAGTCCGAGTGCCAGTGCCATCATCGGCATCGGCATTGGCATCCGCGTCATTCCAGCAAGTCCGTGGCGTCGTTGCGCCGCGTACCTCACGTCCCCGGACCTCGTCTCGCCTGACTGGCATTCGCCGACGCTCATGACCTCACGCCCCGAACTGTGCCTCAGGCCTTCACGTAGTCGCCCAATGCTTCGAGCAACGGTCCGAGATAGCGCTCGTAATGTTTCCATCGTTCTACCGAGCTTGAATAGATAGGCTGGCGCACCTGCGTCACGCTCGCCGTGCGAATGGCACGCTGAGTCTTGTGGAAGTCGAGACAGGCGTCGTTCCAGGGCAGCTCGACATAGTCGATGAGGCGCCGCGCCTGGGTCTCGATGTCGGCGACCAGATCTTCATACTGCACCTCGATAAAGCTCCCTTGCGGCAGCACCGCGCGCCAGTGATCCATAAGCCGCGCGTAGTTCACGTAGTGAAGGCCCAGTTCGCGCAGGTCATAGGTCGCATCCTGATGGCGCGTGAAGAGTCGCGTAAAGCACGACAAGCACGTATCCACAGGATTGCGCCTGACATGGATGATCTTTGCGTTGGGCAACACCAAAGGTATCAGTCCCAGCAACATATAGTTGGCCGGCATCTTGTCAGTCATGCGAAGCGCATTCGGTGCGCGCGCACGAAGCCGGCGCACATACTCAGCGCCCTTGTGAGTAAAGTCCTCGGGGGTGGCGTGAACCAGGTTGTCCGGAAACCGTAGCTGCGTGCCTGCGCTCGCAATGGGCTGCTGGAATACGTCCATCAGATCGCGCAGTTCGCCGGCGCCGTGAACGTCGGGGTGGCTCGCGAGGATCTGCTCCGTCAACGTCGTGCCCGAACGCGGCATGCCCAATACAAAGACGGGTGCGCGCGAAGGGTCTCCTTCACCGCGAAACCGGTCGATAAAGCCTTGCGAAACGACCTGCATGATGTGGTCGACATGAGCGCGCTCTTGCTGGCTGTCGTACGTCAGTCGCGAACGCTTGATCCGGGCGCCTTCGAGATAGTGAGGAAACGCCGTGTCCCAAACGCGCATATCGTCGTAGGCCTTGCCGAGCGCGTAGTGGATCGCCAGACGCTGTTCGGGATTGGACTCGTCACTGAGCATGGCTTCGAGCGTCGCGACGTTGCTGTCGCCCGGCGTCACTTTGCGGGCCTGAATCAGCGCGAGACGCGCGCCGAGATGATCCGGGTGGGATGCAAGAAAACGCTCGAGCGCGTCGACGGCCTGATCGATCCGGCCGTGCTCGACGTGCAGATTGCAGAGCGCGGTCAGTGCATCGCCGGAGTCGGGGTCGAGACGCAGCGCTTCGCCGAATGCATTTTCGGCCTCGGTGATGTGCTCGAGTTCCACGCAGACCTCGCCGAGTTGCGTCCATGCGGCCGCGTTGGTCGCGTCGCGCCTCACTGCTGCTTGCAGGATGGCGTAAGCGTTATCGATCAGACCTTGTTCGCGCGCGATGCGCCCGTACGCGATCAGCGCCTTGGTGTAGGCGGGCGCGATCTCCAGGGCGCGCTGCACATGTTTCGAAGCTTCCTCGAGCCGCGCTTGCTTGAAGCGCAGCAGCCCGAGGTTGTACCAGGCTTCGGCATGCCGCGGGTTCAGCGACAGCGCTTTGTCGATCACCGGTTCGGCCTGCTCGAGCGTGTCTTGTTCGACGAGCGCGCCGCCGAGGTTGGAAACAGCCTCAGCGTAGTCGGGCTGCGTCTCGACCGCCTTGCGGTACCACTCGACGGCCTGGTCGAGCTCGCCGCGCTCGCGCGCAATGCTGCCGAGGTTATTCATCGATTGCGCAAGCTGAACGTCCAGGCCCAATGCACGTCGATGCTGGGTCTCGGCTTCGTCGAGGCGATGCGCATCAAACAAGGCGATGCCCAGATTGGACCGTGCGCTCGCGGAATGCGGATCGAGTTCCACAGCCGCGCTTCCGTGGTGGATCGCCATGTCGAACTGTCCCTTGCGGCGATACATTTCGGCGAGATTGCTTCGGAACAGCGGCGTGCCGGGGGCGAGTTCGACGGCACGTTCGACCAACGCCATGCCTTCGTCGACACGCTGCGTCTGATACAGCGCGACGCCCAGCAGATGCACTGCATAGGCATCGTTCGGGAACGACGAAATGACATCTCGCAAGAGAATTTCCGCATCGCGCCCCATGCCCTCATCGACGTAGCGCTGCGCGAGTTCGGTCAGTGCCTGGGCAACCTGTGCCTTGCCGTCTGCCGTAGGCAGGCTGTCATCCGCGTTGCCTTTGACGATCTCGATGAGGGGGCCGAGATGACGCGCAAACTGCTTCCAGCGATGAATCGATCGCGTATAAATGGGCTCGCGCACCTGGGCCGCGCTCGCTGTTTTGACCGTACGCGTGTTCTCATGAAAGGACAGCACGCCGTCATGCCATGGCAGACCGATGTAGTCGAGCATGCGTTCAGCCTGCGCTTTAGTGTGCTCGACGACGTGTTCATACGGCACATCGAGAAACGCATCGGTGGGCAGAACGGAGCGCCAATGGGTCATCACGCGTTCGTATCCGCGGTAATAGCGGCCGAGCGAGCGCAGGTCGTACGTGTAGTCCATACGGTCCGCGAACAATCGGGCGAAGCATGAAAAGCACGTATCGAGCGCATCCCGCGACGCGTGAATGATCTTCGCCTGCGGCAACGCGAGACGGATCAGGCCAACGAAGAAAAAGTTGGCGGGCATCTTGTCGACCACGAAGGCACGGCCAGGCGCGATGCGCTGGATGTTCTCGAGATAGAGACGCCCGATTCGCGCCAGGCCTTCATCGCCAAGCTGTGCCAGGGCAGACGGCTGCAATGTTCCGGCCGAGCCTGTCGCCTGGGCGATGGCATCGGTGAGCGCATTCAGCTCACCAGCGCCGTACACGTCGGGATGACTCGCGAGCATTTGCTCGAGCAGGGTCGTGCCGGAGCGCGGCATGCCGACGATAAAGATGGGCACCGGCCCGTTGTGCGTCTTGCGGGTGTCGTGTGCTGCAGCCTGATGTCGCGCGAAGTAGGGCACATCGAACACCCCGACCATCGCGTCGAGTAAGACACGTGTCTCCTGCTCCTGTTCGACCGCGCCGGACAACGTCGCACGGTGGATCGCGTTGCCCTCCGCGTAGGCGAAAAACGCCTCGTCATAGCGACCGATGTCCTCGAGCGCCTTGCCTAGCGCGAAGCACAGGCGCACGCGCGAACCAATGGGTAGCTCGGCGCGCCGCGCTCGCATGGCTTCGAGAATCGGAATGTGCGGATCGTTGCGGTTGTAGTGCTTGAGCGAAGACAGGTTGTAGTGCGCTTCGGCAAAACCGGGGCTTGCTGTCAGCGCGGCTTCGAACGCGCGTCGCGCCTCCGCGTGATCACCGGCGGCGACGTGGAGCGCGCCAGCGTTGTTCAATGCCTGCGCATTGCCGGGGTCGAGTGCCGCGGCCTGCTGGTACGCCGCAAGCGCGCCTTGTGCATCGCCGCGGCGTTCACGCACGGCCCCGAGGTTGTTCCAGGCCGCGGCTTGGTTCGGGTCGACCTCGAGCGCGCGAGTGAAGGCCTCGACCGCCTGCGTGTCGTCATGCGCCTCGAAGCAGGCCAGCCCGAAGTTCAGATGTGCGCCCACGTCGTCCGGCATCAGCGAGGTGGCGCGGCGGCCCATCGCGATCGCCTTGGGCAGGTCGCCGGTGCGACGACAGATCTCGGCCAGGTCGCGATAGTACAGCCCCTGATCGGGCCGCGCCGCGATGGCGGTTTCGAGGTTCGAGACGGCGTCGCGCCACTGGCCGGCTTCAAACGCATGAATCGCAAGGGCGTGCCAGGCCTGATCGTCGCCGGGCTGTTCAGTCACCCGTTTGCGCAGCAGGTCGAGCGTGGACGCATTCATGAAGGGTTCTCGCTGGATAAGGTCGCTGATGGTAGCGCGTACCGGGACGTCGAGGCCGGCCCGGCGCTGGCTAAGCGCGGGTTCAGCGCTGGCTCGACGCTGACTTGGCCCAGGCTTCGGGCGAGTTAAGGGTCGACGCGAGCAGATTGGAAGAAGCAAAGGGTAGCGGGCATATTGAACCAGAACCCCCCGATACGCAAAAGGCAGCGCCGCGTTCGGTCAATGCTTCCGCGGCGGACTTGCGTTGCAGTAAAAAAAGACCCGCACCTCGTCGGGGAGGTGCGGGTCTTTGTGCGCGAAGAAGGTCGTCTTCTTAGAACGCCCAGCGCACGCGCGCCGACAGCGTCTGGTTCAGGTACCCCGAGGTACGCGCTTCAAGGTCATAGCGCAGCGAATACTCGATGCCCTTGCTGCCGTCCTTGATCAGGGCTGCGCCAGCACGATAGATCCACGGCGATGCGAACAGGCCGTTGGTCACGAATGCCGGGCCGCCGCCCACGAAGATCGACGAGGTCTGACCTTGCTTGTTGAGGAAGTCATACCCGACGCCAGCGTTCGCGAGCACCTTGAGCGTATCCGTGAAGTTGTGCGACATCTTCGCGTCAGCCGACAGCACGAGCTCGCGATACGAGCTTGCGTCGACGTTCAGATCGAGCGGGCCGGCTCCCGATTCCGTATAGCCTTGCGTGCGCATATACGTGTAGTCGAGGCGCACCGAAGGCGTTGCGGTCGTCGTTTGCCCAAGCGCCAGCGTGTGACCGATACCGACGCTCGTGTGGACATCCATGCTGCTGAAGTCGGCCGTCGCGGTCGAGCCCATAAAGCCGATCGTGCGATGGCTCGTTGCGTCGTTGCGGCCGATATCGAGCTGATAGTTGATGTCGGTCAGCGGATTCAGGTTGTAGCTTGCATAACCGACGAGCTCGAACGTATTTACGCTGACGTGGCTCGGCGCATCCGATGATGTGCTGCGGATCGAGCTGTCCGCGTAGGTGAACGCACCGCCCGCGCGCATGTGCTCCGACACCGGCAAATCGCCACCGAACACGACACCGCCGGTGTCCGACTTGAAGCCGCTCACGCCGTCGAGGTCGTTCTGCGATCCCTGGTCGCCGAACGCACGCACCCAGAGGAAGCGGTCGGGCGTGGCGTCACCCGACGACAAGCCGTGGTTCGACTCGTTGCGCGACTGGATGATCTTGTTCATGCTGTGCAGCGCGTTCATGCCCGCTTGCGATGTCGCCCCCGTCACGGCCGGCAGCGTTTGCGTGACGGCGCTTGCGACCTGTGCGGAATTCATCGTCGACAGGCGGTCGAACACGGGCTGCATCGCTCCGAACGAGCCGCTGTTGAAAATCTGCTGCAGCGAATTGGCCGCGCCTGTTGCCACGTTCATGTGGTTGTCGAGCACGGACTGGGAGATCCCGGCCGAGTTCGCCTTGGCTACAAGGTCGAGATCCTGCGCATCGCGGCTGGTCGACGCGGTGAAGTCATACAGCGCGCTGTTGTCCGTGACCGTGATCGCGGTCGGGTCGACGCTCAGCTTGCCTTGCGCAGAGATCACGCCTTGTACGACGGCTCCATTGGTGATGACCGGCGAACCGACGACGTTGACGTTGACCACTGAGCCATTGGCGATCGATGCGTTGCCGGTCACGGCCAGACGGCCGTAACCGGAGGTCGCGCTCGGCAGGTTGATCTTGAAGACTGCGCCGGAGGCCTGGGTATAGTTGCCCGTCACCGTCTGAGCGGTGCTGCCGACGCCGACTGTGCCGTTGTTGTAGAAACCATTCACGGTTTCGACGCCGTTGGCCATGTTGAAGACGCTGCCTGCAGCCACGTTGAAGCGCGACACGTCAAACGTGCCTTCGCTCGTGAACACGGCGCCGCTCACCAGATCGAATTCCGTTGATGGCGCATCGACGTTGCCGACGAGTCGCGCGGTCGTGCCTTCGACTGTGATGGCGCTGACGTGCGAATCGGCGCTCACGTAGATCGCGTTCGTTCCGCCCGAGATCGTGCCGCTGGTGACGATGCCGCCGGCGATGGTGGCACCCGAGGTCACGCTGACGCCTGCGCTGCCGCCATGGATGAGCCCAGCGTTCGACAGCGAGCCCTGGACCGTGCCGCCGGCAATACTGACGCCGTTGGTGCCGCCCGTGATGGTCCCGCTTGCCGTGTTCGCGATGCCGCCAAGGATCGTCGAATGATCGATCAGGATGCCGTTCGTGCCGCCCTGGATCAGGCCGCTGTTCGTGATGCTGCCCGTCATGCCCGCGGCAGCGGTGCCGCTGACGCCGGCCCGGGCCAGCGTGACGCTGCTGCCGGACGTGTAGTAGTACGTCGACGTCCAGTTGCCCGCGGCGATCTCGATACCGTTGGTCGCGCCGATGATCGATGCGCCGGCGGCGTTGGAGATCGAGCCGTTGAGGATGCCGCCGTACAGGCTGATGCCGGCGCCAGACGTGCCGCGGATGGTGCCGCTGTTCGAGATGCTTCCCGTGAGCGTAGAGGATGGGACGCTGTTTGCCGTGACCGACGAGCCGCCCCAGAAGAAGCTGTAGTCGTCGACATGGGACGGGACACCGACCGTGATGCCGGACGCGCCGGCAATCGTGCCGGAGTTCACGATGTTCGCTGTAACGGCGCCGCCGACGAAAATGCCCGCGCCCGAGCCGCCCGAGATGGTGCCTGAGTTGACGATGCCCTGCGTGAGCGTGGCGTCGCCCAGGGAAATGCCGATTCCGCTGCTGCTGATCGCCCCCGTGTTCGTGATGCCGCCGGTGATCACGCTGCCGCTGTTCACCGCGATGGCCGTGCCGCTCGTGCCACCGACGTGGATCATGCCGGAGTTGACGATGCTGCCCTGCATCGGTCCGCCGGACACACCGACTGCGGTGCCGCCGTCCGTCGCGTCAATCGTCCCGGTGTTCGTCAGATTGCCGGTGAATTGAATGTTGTTGAGGATGATCGGGAAATAGCGCGCGCTGAGCACACCTGCGTTCGTGATGCCGCCCGTGATCGTGGCATTCGTGCCGCGGATCACGGACTGATACGCGCTCATGGTCCCGGAGGCCGTGTTGACGATGCCGTTGACCGTGGAGCCGCCCTCGAGTGTGAAGACCTGCGTCGTGTAGGTCGGCGCGAGATCGGTGTTGGCGATCGTGCCGCTGTTGATCAGGCCGCCCCCGAGATTACCGTAGACGACGATGGGTGCCGTCGAGCCTTCGGTATTGCTCTCGATCGTGCCTGCGTTGTTGATCGAGCCGACCGTCGTGTTCGCGCTGACGCTGACCGCGTTGCCCCCCGACCCGTTGATCGTGCCGGTCGATGTGACGACCACATTCTGCCCGGCGCTGGACAGCGTGCAGGTCTGTGACATCGTGCCCGAAATCGTGGTCGTCGACCCGGAGCAAACCGGCGTGGCGGCCGCTTCACCCGCCATCGCCAACACGGCGCTCGCGACTGCGATTTGAACGATGGCCGCCTTCGACTTGGTCTTGCCATGGCCCTTGACGTTCTCGGCCGCTGCCACAAATGCATTGCGGCGCGCGCTCCAGACAACCCGATAACAACGATTCATTAGTCTTCCTTAGTTCCAGAGTGATGGGACGTCGCAAAGTAAGCCCGGCCAATCCCGCGTCTGAAAACGTGAGGAAACGCAAATCGTCGAAATCCGGAAATGAATTCCGATTTGAGCCGAAATGAATTCTTGATTGCCTGATACCCGCGGGCGACCACAACGTGGCCCGTCCGTGGATGCTCTTAACGGTTTGTTACAAATAAACTTGATAGCGTGCTGTGCTGTTGTTGCGGTCGCGCAAATGCGGTGGGTTCAACCGCATGGAAGGTCTATCGCATTGATTGTTATGAGATTTCTAGATCGATTTATTGAAATCAGGTAATCCTGACTGATTAATTTAAGGCTGGCGATTGGCAATTGATTGGATCTGCTAAGTGAAAGCCCCTATCCGGTATCCAATGCAGTGACATTCAGTCATTCCTGAGCCGTAAAAAAATAAATTCAGCACACGTCGCCGTTTAGCGATTTTTATTTTGTTTATCTGCAGGGGTACGCTCGGCGTGTTCGGTGAACGAACGAACTCGCACCCGGCGTGCTTTTTTTCATCGAAGCCTCAAGTTCCCTGTTCGGCCTTCCGTTAGAGCGTAATAAGAGGCGGTCTGCGCGATGGGCAACGCGGGCAGACCCGGTGGTAGCAGACGACGCGCGCGGAGTGCGCGGGCGACGCGTGCCGCGCGCAAAGCGGGGCGCACGTCCGCTGTTCAGTCAGTAAAGCGGTCGTTGCCAGCGTTCAGGAATTCGAATAAATGATCACGGCACAGACCCTTTGGTTCACCGGCCTCTCCGGCTCGGGGAAATCGACGCTCGCGTCTGCGAGCGCGACGTTCTTTCGCGCTCACGGCCTCGCGTGTGAAATTGTCGATGGCGATGTCTTGCGCGACACGGTCTGTGCAGATCTCGGTTTCTCGCGCGAGGATCGCCGCGAAAACATCCGGCGCGCCGCGGTGCTCTGCCGCGATCTCAACGAGCGCGGCATCGTTGCGATCGCCGCGCTGATTTCGCCGTATCGCGAAGACCGGGAGATGGCCTGCGAAATCGTCGGCGCCCCGTTCAAGGAAATCTGGGTGGCCACGCCCATCGCCGAGTGCGAACGACGCGATCCGAAAGGGCTGTACCGCAAGGCGAGAGCGGGCGACATTCCGTCGTTCACCGGTATCAGTGCGCCGTATGAGCGTCCGTTGAATCCCGACCTCGTGGTTCACGCCTACAACGCGCCGATTTCGGAATGCGTCGCGACGATTGATATCCGCTTCGGACTGTCGAGCCTCGCGCACCGAGTCGCCGCTTAAGCGAAAAGGGTGCGAGGTTCGGCACCCGCTTCACGGCGCATGGGCCTGGATGTGTCGTTGTCCGGCCGGACGGTTTCAATGCTCCGGCTTCAGACCTGCGAGAACGCCGGAGGCGGCACAAAGCCGCCGAATGCCTGCTCGACGAGTTCGGCGAAGGCGATCGGCGTACGGTCTTCGAGGTAAGGTCCGATCGCTTGCAGGCCAATCGGCAGTCCACTCGCTCCGAGACCCACAGGGAAGGCCGTCGATGGAAGTCCGGGCAGCGTGGCGACGCACTGCCATACCGCCTGAATCGTGTACGGATACGGTGTGCCGTCGATCTCGAGCGTCCGGGTCGACATATCCGAGTGGTCGTGGCGGTAAGCGGGCACCGGCAGGATCGGACACACCACCACATCCCATTGCTTGAAGAACTGACGCCATTGGTGAAGCACCCCCGTGCGCGCGCTATCGGCCTCGAGCCAGTCACGGTGGCTGAGCACGAGGTTGCGCTGCTCCATCGCCGCGTCGCTCGTATCCGTCTTTGCCAGTCCAGCCACGCGCGCCCGAATCGCCTCGTATTGCTGCGGCGGCATCCTGCCGCCGATAAATCCGAGCAGCCGCTGCCCGAACGTGCGCATTACGGTCTCGAGATCCGGAAGCAGATCGCTCTTCGACGAGACCGTGCAGCCGGCATGCTCGAGCCGTTCCCTGAAACGTTGTGTCGCGGTCCGCACCTCGTCCGACAGCGGCATCATCGGATGGTCGTCGAATACAAAGACCTTGAAGTCCGCAAGACGCGTGTGCCGCGGCGCGGGGAGACTGAGCCGATAGGCGATCGCCTCGGCGTCATCCGGACCGGCCAGGACATCGAGTGCCAGAGCGAGATCGCCTGCGCTTCGCGCCATCGGGCCCGCGACGACAAGGTCCGGATCGACACCGATCGACAGCGTCGGTACGCCCGGGGGCGCGGCGCCTCGCAGCGGGATCAGGCCATGGGTCGGCTTGTGCGAGTAGATGCCGCAGCAATGAGCCGGCACGCGCAGGGAACCACCGATGTCGCTACCGAGTTCCAGCGGGACGAACCCCGCAGCCAGCACCGCTGCAGATCCGCCTGACGATCCGCCTGGCGTGCGCGCGAGATCCCAGGGGTTGTTCGTCACCCCATAGACCGCGTTATACGACTGCCAGTCCGACAGCATGGTCGAAATATTGGACTTCCCGATGATCACGGCACCGGCCTGCCTGAGCCGCTGGACGGCGACCGCCTCATCGGAAGCTTTGACGCTGCCTGTGCCGGGCAGGCCCCAGGTTTTTGGCATGCCGATGACGTCAAACGATTCCTTGACCGTCATCGGCAGGCCGAGCAAGGGTCGACGCTCACCGCGCGCGATCGCGGCGTCGGCATCGACGGCACTCTGGCGCGCACGCTCGAAGTCTCTGACCACCACCGCATTGATTTGCCCGTCATGGCGTTCGATGCGCGCCACCGCGTCATCGAACAATTCGACCGCGGAGACCTTGCGGGACTGCAAAGCGTCGATCAATGCGCGTGCTGTGGCGAAGCTCAAGGTGCACCTCCGATAAGAGCGGTTGTTATCCCGAGTTATCCCGAGTCCTGCAGCCCGCAGGCTACCAGGCGAATGATGCCTCAAGGTGTTGTCGCCCTGAAGTGTCATCCCTTATCGAAGGTGCCAGGTGTGAAAGAGGCAGCGAGGCAGCGAGTTAGTGAGTCAACCAGGCCGCCATCCAGCACGACATTCAACCCAACATTCACTCAAACATTCAACAAAACAATGAACGACACACTCAACGAAACGAATGGAAGCTTGCACGGACCTCTTCGGTAAATGTCTGCGGCTGTTCCCACGCGGCGAAATGCCCGCCCTTGGGAAGCCGGTTGTAGTGAATCAGCTTCGGATACGCTTTCTCCGCCCAGCTTTGCGGCGCTGAATAGATCTCGTCCGGAAACACGCTGACCGCGACGGGGAGCGTCACATGCTTGGGCGCAAAGAATACGAATTTGTTTTCCCAATAGAGCCGCGCGGAAGAGACGCCCGTTTGCGTGAGCCAGTACAGCGTGACATTGTCGAGCACGTCGTCCTTCGTCAGGCCTTCGGAGGCGCCGTCGAACACGCGCGCGATCAATGCCTGGCTTGCGGCGTCGTGATCGAGCATCCATGCCGCGAGGCCGATCGGGGAGTCCTGGATCCCGTAGAGCGTCTGCGGGCGGTTGGCCATTTCCTCGGCGTAGCCGAGTCCGTGTTTGTAGAAGGAGTCGAGTTGATCGTAGGCGTGCTTCTCATCGGGCGACAAGCCTGCCGGCGGCGGGTTGCCGTCTTTGAGTGCGTTGGCGATATCGTCCGGCACGGTCGCCGGCATGTTCGTGTGAATGGCGAGCAAGCCCGGCGGCGTGAGCAGCGCCATTTGCTCGGTGACGGCGTTACCCCAATCTCCGCCTTGGGCCACATAGCGCGTATAACCGAGCCGACTCATGAGTTCGACCCATGCCTTTGCGATACGAGCCGGGTCCCATCCCGTGGCCGTTGGCTTGCCCGAAAATCCATAGCCCGGAAGCGACGGGATGACGACGTCGAATGCATCGGCGGCGGTACCGCCGTGCGCGGCAGGGTTGGTCAACGGGCCGATGATCTTCAGTTGTTCGATGATGGACCCGGGCCAGCCGTGGGTGACGATCATCGGCAGTGCGCCGGATTCCTTCGATCGCACGTGGATAAAGTGAATATCGAGCCCGTCGATCTCGGTCACGAATTGCGGCAGGGCATTGAGCCGTGTCTCGACCTTGCGCCAGTCATATTGCGTGTCCCAATACTGCGCAACATGCTGCATCGTGGCGAGCTGCACGCCCTGGGAGGCATCGGTGACCGTCTCGCGCTCGGGCCATACCGTGGCTTTGACGCGTCTGCGCAGGTCGGCAAGCTGCGCGTCCGATGCATGAATGCGCAGCGGTCTAATCGCAGTCTTGCCGCCGCTCGCTGACTGCGCCACCGACGTGATGGAGGTGTCGGCGAACGACATGCGGCTTAGCATGCTGGCCGCGATCGCGGCAGCAGCCGTGCCGATGACACGACGGCGTGAAGGCAGGGGGAGAAGGGTATCGTCCGGCATGGAAGCTCCTGCCGGGAATCATTCGCGTGAATGACGCTATCGCGCCTCAGGGAGGTGTTCCCGGTTATTCAGTATCACTGATCGATGGGGCGGTGCGAGCGCACGCATGTGTCGCTACCGCATTGGTCGCTGCGAAGGGTGACGCGCGTGCCAACGCTTTTCATGATGCACACGCTTGAATGGCGTCGCAGAGCGATGACGGACGCGCAGACCTCACCGTCAGACGCTTTCCGGGTGAGATATCTGCTTGATGCAAAAGCGTATTTTTGCAATGGCTCACGCCGCGCGCCGGCATGGCGTGGTGAGCCGACTCGAACCAATCGAGAGGTCGGGCATACCTTTGTATGCCTTCTGTAGGGCCCCTCCAACCCGATCCTGGCCGGATCGAATCGAAGGCGCGAGCGATGACTATACGGGTGCCGCCGTGGACGATGCTTTTCGGCCCGGCACGAAGTACCACAGCGCGCCGAGGAGCTGGATCACGACAAGGGCCGCCCACACCGTTTGATGCGCGACGGCCGGATAGTGGCCGTCGACCATCGGCCAGTGACTCAAGGCGGCACCAATTGCGTTCTGGGCAACGAAAATGCCGACGAAGATCACCAGGGTGAACGTCGTGTTGGCGCGGCCCAGCAGGCTGGCGGGAAAGTATTCGGCGAGCACCGTGTAGGTCAGGATCCCGGTGCCGCCCAATGCGCCGTAGGCGGCCCACAGGACGGGTTCCGGGACCGGGACGCGCGCGGCGAGCAAGGCCTGCACGACGACGTACAGCAGCATGGTGATGCCGGAGAAGATCTGCACTCGAACACCCCGTCGTTCGAAGGTTCGCGCGAGCGCGCCGAAGCCGATATTTCCGGCGATAAAGGCTGCGCCAAGGACCGAGATCATCGCTCCGATTCGCGCCGTACCGTTCGCCGCGGTCGACGGTACGACATCGCGGAGAAACGCGCCGACCCAAAGCGATTGCATCGCGTAGAACACCGCCTGTGTCAGACCGGAGAACGTCGCCACTTTCCAGAACGCGCGGCTTCTGAGAATGTGCAGCGTGCCCCTGAACTGGTCAGCCACCGTTGCGCGCGATGCATTGGGGCCGGACCGTGGCCCACCGATCCAGATCGTGGCTGCGACGCAGGCCGTGAAAATCGCGAGGCCCAGACCGACTGACCGCCAGGGCATGACCATCAACAACCGCGTCAGCGGCGTGCCGACGGCCACGCCGCCCAGACCGCCGACCGCCATCACGAGGCCGTTGATCAACGTCAGCTGAGCGACGGGAAAATACTGCGCCGTCGCCTTGAATGCACCGCCGAGACAGACCGACGCGCCAACACCAATCAGCAATCGCCCGAGCATCAGGCCCGGCATGCTGTGGGACAGCGCGAAGCAGGCCGCGCCCGCTGCCGCGAACAGCATGACCGACGAGGTCACGCGCCGGGCGCCAAAATGATCGAGCAAGACGCCTGCGGGAATCTGCGCGCCCGCGAAGCCGAGGAAGTACAGGCTCGTAAGCGTACCCAGGTTGGTTGCAGTCAACCCCAGCTCTTTGGTCAGAAAGGGCGCAAAGCCCAGGTTGACGCCACGAAACAGGTACGAAACGAAATAGCCGAGCGAAAAAACGGCAAACACACGCAATCGGATTGCGGTCATGGCGACGAGGCTGGGTTGGGTAATCCCCGAAGTGTGCCAAAGCCTGAACGTCAGTCAACCTGTTGCCCGGGATCTATAGGGGATTAGCACTCTGCGCCATGCCGCTGTCACGTCACGGTCAGCCGGCGTGTTCACACGAGGCTCAACGTCATGCTATGTTCAACGTCGCCGGAAACCAGGGACGACCTCAATGACAACAATGCGTATAGCGTGCTCATGTGGAAAGGTGGAATGCCAGGCAACCGGGACGCCCATCGTGACGACAGTGTGCCATTGCGACGATTGCCAGCGAGGCGCTCGTCTGATCGAGATGCTTCCCGGCGCCGCGCCCGTCGCGGAGCGCGACGGAGGAACGGCCTACGTGCTGTATCGCCGCGACCGCTTCACATGTACGAAGGGTGCCGAGTGGCTGCGTGACATGCGTCTGCAGGCAGAGTCGCCGACCAAGCGCGTCGTCGCCGGCTGCTGCAACTCAGCGATGTACGCGGACTTCGAAAAGGGTCATTGGATATCTGCGTATCGGAGACGCGTGCAAGGCGCGGCGCCTCCGATACAGATGCATATCCAGACCCGATTCCGGCCGAAACCGGGGCCACTGGCGACAGACCCGCCGAGCTATCGGACGTTTCCGCCGTCGTTCCTCTTCAAGTTGCTGTTCACGCGCGTCGCCATGTTCTTCTCATAGCGCGATCTTCACCGGCCGCACGTTCCAGATCTGCTGGCAATACTGCGCGATCGCACGATCCGAAGAGAACTTGCCCGAGTAGGCGGTATTGAGGATCGACATGCGGGTCCAGCGCTGCGGCTCTTGCCAGGCGGCGCTGACGTCCTCCTGGCGCGCCACGTACGACGCGTAGTCGGCGAGCACCAGGAACGGATCCGCATACAGCAGGTTGTCGACAAGCGGCCGGAACATCTCGCGATCGCCGCGCGAGAAGTGTCCGCTGGCGATCAGATCGAGCGCCTCGCGCAGCGTGTCATTCGAATTAGCGTAGTCGCCCGGACGATAACCCTCTGCTTTTACGCGCGCCACTTCGTCCGCCGTCAGACCGAACAGGAAGAAATTCTCGTCGCCGACTTCCTCGCGGATCTCGACATTGGCGCCATCCAGCGTGCCGATGGTCAGTGCGCCGTTCATCATGAACTTCATATTGCCCGTGCCCGACGCTTCCTTTCCGGCCGTGGAGATTTGCTCGGACAGGTCGGCGGCCGGATAAATGAAGTGCGCATTCCTCACGTTGAAATCGGGGAAGAACACGACCTTGATGCGATCGCCCACGACGGGGTCGTTGTTGACGACCTCGGCGATGCCATTGATCAGGCGGATGATGAGCTTGGCCATTGCATAGCCGGGCGCGGCCTTGCCGCCAAAGACAAAGCAGCGCGGTGTCAGTGCAAGGTGCGGGTCGCGTCGCAGACGCAAGTAAAGCGCAACGATAAACAATGCGTTTAGATGCTGGCGCTTGTATTCGTGGATCCGTTTGACCTGAATATCGAAGAGCGCCGAAGGGTCGACCACGATGCCGGTCGCGCTACGGATATTGGCCGCGAGCCTGTCCTTGTTGGCTTGCTTCGCGCGGTGCCAGCGATCCTGAAACGCGGCGTCGCCGGAGTGCGTTTCGAGCTTGCGAAGCTTCGAGAGATCGGTCACCCAGCCTTCGCCAATCGTTTCGTCGAGCAGTGTGCCGAGGCCGGGGTTGCTTAGCGAGACAAAGCGCCGAGGCGTCACGCCGTTGGTGACGTTGAGAAACCGTTCGGGCCACATCTCGGCAAAGTCGCGCAGCACGGTTTGTTCGAGCAGCTTCGAATGCAATGCCGCAACGCCATTGACGGCATGACTGCCGACGGTGGCGAGGTTCGCCATGCGAACGCGCTTCTCTCCGTGCTCGTCGATCATCGACATGCGCGCGATCCGTGCGTCGTCGCCCGGGAAGCGTTGCCTGACTTCGTCGAGAAAGCGGCGATTGATTTCGTAGATGATGTCGAGGAGTCGCGGCAGCAGACCTTGAAACAGGGGCAGCCCCCATGTTTCCAGCGCTTCGGGCAACAAGGTGTGATTGGTATAGGCGAGCGTGTGGCGCGTGATTTCCCATGCGTCGTCCCACGGCATCTGACGTTCGTCGACGAGCAGACGCATCAGTTCGGCGACGGCGATCGACGGGTGCGTATCGTTGAGCTGCGCCGTGAAATTCTCGGCCAGGCGTTCAACGGGCTCGCCTTTGAGTTCGAGCAAGCGCAGCATGTCCTGCAGCGAGCACGAGACAAAGAAGTACTGCTGCGCGAGCCGCAGGCGCTTGCCGGCTTCAGGCTCGTCGTTCGGATAGAGGACCTTCGATAGCGTTTCCGACCGGACCTTCTCGTGCACGGCCTCGTAGTAATCGCCGGCGTTGAAATCCTGCAGGTCGAACGACTCGACCGCTTCACTCTTCCAGAGTCTGAGCGTGTTGCATGTGTTGACGCGGAAACCCGGCATCGGCGTATCGCACGCGACACCCTTGACCGTATAGGCCGGAATCCAGCGAACGACGAAGCGGCCCTGAGCGTCGGTACCTTGCTCTGTCCTTCCGCCAAAGTTCACATAGAACGCCACATCCGGACGCAGGATTTCCCACGGGTTGCCCTTCTGCAGCCATTTGTCGGTGACTTCGACTTGCCAGCCGTCGCGGATCTCCTGATCGAAAATGCCGAATTCGTAGCGGATGCCGTAGCCGATCGCCGGAATCTCGAGGGTCGAGAGCGAGTCGAGATAACAGGCGGCAAGGCGTCCGAGGCCGCCGTTGCCGAGGCCGGGCTCCTCTTCGATGGCGATCAGCGCATCGAGATCCTGGCCCAGCGCGTGAAGTGCGAGCCGCGCGTTGGTTTCGATACCGAGGTTGATCAGGTTGTTGCCGAGCTGAGGGCCGATCAGAAACTCGGCGGACAGATAGCAGGCGACTTTGGCCCCGCGGGCCACATAGGCGTGAGTGGTGGCGACGCGGCGCGTCATCATCCGGTCGCGCACGGCGTAGGCGAGCGCCATGTACCAGTCGTGCGGCGTCGCGATCTCTGGATAGCGCGTCTGCAGGCAGATCAGGTTGTCGACGATATCGCGCTGCAGTGCCGCAACGCCGAGGCCGCTGCGCGCGGGCTCCACGTCGATTGGCGATGCTAAGGTGGGCAAGTCATCCATGGACTATCCTTGTCTTTGCATTGATCAAGCTGCCGCCGACGGTTCAGCAGGGCAGCGCGTTTTGCCGTGCAGAAGTGCAAGAGTGGTCCAGTTGTATGTCGAATCGTTGACACGCCGGCATGCGATCGCGCCGTCGTGTCCGCGCTTGCGCCGGGAGGGCGATATGAACGGATTGCGCGTGGCGGTGCCGGTGGTCGCGATATGCGTCGTGTCGGGAGCGATGCTCGTTGGCGAGGCGCTCGCGCAAGCGGGACCGCCGATCACCCGACAAATGCAGGATACGCAGCGTGCGGCGCAGAAGAAGGCGCTCAAGTCCAAGAGCTCGGCGCACGATCAGTCGAAAAAGGAAGACAAGACGCTGCCCGCGTCGACGCCCGCTGCGCAATAAGGGATGAATCGAATGGGGCAGCGGCCGTTAGCGGGCTAACGATCGTTGGCGACTAGCGCCGTGACGGATCCATCGCATTGAGTGCGATGATCTTTGCGATCTCTTCGTCGGCCTGCGCGCCATACTGCGCGAAGACATCCGTGCGATACATCGTGTTGATGGCCGCACCGAGCTGCGTGCCTGAGTCGTCGTGCGTATCGACGCTGACCTGCATCGACAGACCAATGCGCAGCGGATGCGCTTCGAGCTCCTTCTGATCGAGCTGAATGCGCACTGGCAGACGCTGGACGATCTTGATCCAGTTACCCGTCGCGTTCTGCGCCGGCAGCGTGGCGAATGCCCCACCTGTTCCGGCGGAGAAGCCTTCGATCCTGCCGTGATACTCGACGCTCGACCCGTAGACATCCGCTGTCAGTGTGACGGGCTGTCCGATACGCATCCGCGTCAGTTGCACTTCCTTGAAGTTGGCGTCGACCCATACGCCGTCGAGCGGCACGATGGCCATCAGCGACGTGCCGGGCGAGACGCGTTGACCCACCTGGATCGAGCGCTTTGCGACATAGCCCGTGACGGGCGCGGGTAGTGTGTTGCGCGCGTACCAGAGGTAAGCGTCGCGGACCTTCGACGCCGCAGCCTGGACGTCCGGGTGCTCCCCGACCGTTGTGCGGTCCGTCAACGCGTGATTCGCCTTGGCCTGCTGCCGTGCCGCATCAAGCGCGGCTTGCGCCGTGTTGACGACATCATGGGCATGCGCGATATCTTCGGCCGATACGCCGCCGGTGTTGGCAATCGCCACGCGTCGCCGCAGATCGTCGCGCGCTCGCACCAGATCCGATTCCCGTTGCGCGATATTCGCTGCGTAGTAGTCGTTGTTCACGTACAGACTGCTCACGCGGCGAACGGTCTGACCGAGTGCCGCCTCTGCGTTCGTCAGTGCGATCTTTGCATCGGCCGCGTCGAGCTCGACGACCGGATCGCCTGCCTTGACGGTTTGCGTGTCGTCGGCATTCACGGCGACCACGGTCCCCGTCACTTGCGGTGTCAGTTGCACGAGATTGCCGCTGACATACGCATCGTCAGTGGCCTCGTGGAATCGGCCATAGCTGAAGTAGTACGCCGCATAGGCAGCACCGCCGGCAATGACGGCGGCGACGAGAAGCACCAGCAGGCCCTTGCGCTTCCCGGGCGGTTTGGCCGGCATCGTTTTGGCCGACGCTGCAGCGTGTGCGTGGCTACTGCTTGCGTGGCTGCCTTTGTGATCTGCCGTCTGACTGTCGGCCGTGAAAGTTTCACTCATGTCTGTTTTTCTATCCGGTGGGCAAACGAGCCGCGTGACGTGGGGTCAGCGCGCGGCAACAAAGGGGGGATGGGCCTGCATGGCGGAATCCGGAGGCGCGAGCGTGTCGGTCGACGTGTCGACGTATCCGCCACCGAGTGCCGAGGCGAGTGCGATCTGCTGATCGCGGCGATTCATCTTGAGATTGGCGACGGCCTGATCCGCGTTCAGTACGGTGACGTCGGCGTTCAATACCGTCAGCTGATTGGCGATGCCGGCCTTGTATTGGGCTATTGCGATTTGATCCGCTTCCTGTGCCTTCTGTTGCTCGACGTGTGCGTCGACGAGCTGTGCATCGCTCGAGCGAATCTGCGCGAGGCGCGTGGCGACGGCGGTCAATGCACCGATCAGCGTCTGGTTGTAGGTCGCGACTGCGTAATCGAATTCGGCGTAGCGTCCCTTCAGCTGCGCGCGCAGCGCTCCCGCATCGAAGATCGGCAAGTGGATCGCCGGGCCCACTGCCACCGTACGACTGGCGGCGTTCAGGAATTCGCCGAAGCCGAACGCGTCGAATCCGGCAGCCACGCTCAGATTGATGTCGGGGTAGAACTCCGCCTTGGCTTTGTTGACCTCGTGCACGAGGGAATCCACGCGCCATCGTGCGGCAACGATATCCGGCCGTCGGCTCACAAGGTCGGCGGGCAGATTGTCGGGAAGGTGCACATCGTCGCCGACGCCGAGAGCGGGCGGGTTGATCGAAAGACCACGGTCGGGGCCTGCGCCAATCAGCGCGGCCAGTTCGTAGCGTGTTGTGACGATATTGCCGTCGATAGCCTTCAGCGAGGCGCCGCTCGCAGCCACATTCGCTTGCGCGATCTTGCGTTCGACCTGCGTGTCGAGACCCGTTGCGATACGACCTGCAGTAATCGTGTCGATCTGATTGCGTCGATCGAGTTCATGCTGTGCGATGTCGCGCAGCACATAGAGCCGCGCGAGTTCGTTGTAGGCGCGCGCGATGGACGTGCTCAGGGTCAGCTTGACGATTTCCGCGTCGGCCTCGCTGGCCTTGGCCTCCGATACGGCGGCCTTCCACCCTTCGCGATTCTTCCCCCACAGGTCGAGATCGTACGAAGCGCTGAGCAGGCCGTTGTTTTCGGTGCGCCATTGACCCCGGGCCGGTGGCGGCACGATCGCGGTGCCGCTGAATTCTTCGCGGGTCAGCGAGTAACTCGCATTGACGCGCGGCATCAGGTCCGCGCTCGACGATTGAGCGAAAGCATTCGCCTCGGCGATGCGCGCCTGAGCCTGCGCTATCGTCGGGTTGGCTTTGAGCGCTTCGTCGATCAACGCTTTGAGTTGCGCGTCGCCGAACTGGTCGACCCAGTCTGATGCCGGCCAGTGACCTTGTTCACCGGCGAGGCTCCGATCGGTTTCGAACTGACCGCCTCGGGCGATGTGCTGGTCGCCATGAATGCCCGCGTAGTTCACGCACGCCGAGAGCATGGCTGCAAGGACGATGGGCGCGCCGCGTTTGAGCACGGGCGCGCAAAGGCCCGAGTGGGATACCCGCAGTTTCATATCTTTCTTGGGTTCTTGTTGGGTTGAATCAATGCCCGCCCGCACCGGCTGCGCCGGCGGCGGCGTTCTTGCTCGGGTGGGTCACCCAGATCAGCGGGATGATCAGCACGAAGATCACCGCCGAAATCCAGAAGATGTCGTTGATGCCGAGCATGGTGGCCTGTGCGTTGAGCGAGGCTTCGTAGAACGCGTTGGCCTTGGCGGGTGAAGCGTTCAGCGTCGTCTGCAAATGCGTGATGGCATCGACAAACGTCGGATTCGTGGCGCTGGTCTGCTCGATGAGCCTCGCGTGATGGAGGATCGTGCGGTCGTTCAGGCCATTGCTCAGCAAGGACGTGCCGACCGCGCCCGCGAAGATACGAGCGAAGTTCGACAGTCCGGCCGCTGCTGGGATCTTTTCAGGCGGCTGTCCCGACAGGATGATGGCAGTCAGTGGCGTGAAGAACAGCGCCGTAGGAATACCCTGCAGCAGCGTGGGCAGTATCAACGTGAAGGGGTCGACATCGGTCGTATAGTGCGAGCGCATCAGGAACACGCCCGCAAAGCCAAGGAACGCGAGCGTGGCGAGCACGCGCATGTCGGAGCGCGGCATGATCTTCTTGCCCATGATCGGCGCGAGAATCACGGCAAAGATGCCGAGTGGCGCTGTCACGAGCCCTGCATCGACGGCGCGATAGCCGAGGAAGCCCTGGATCCACTGCGGCAGGATCACGAGGTTGGCGAAGAAGATCGCATACGCCACTGAGATTGCTACAGTTCCGCCCGCGAAATTCCGCTGTGAAAACAGGCGCAAATCGACGACGGGTTTGTCTGCAGTGAACTCCCAGATCAGGAAGAACAGAAAGCTGATGCCTGCGACGATCGCGAGACACCAGATCACGGGCGAGGCAAACCAGTCGAGATCGCGTCCCTTGTCGAGCATGATCTGCAACGAAGCGACCCACGCAATCAGCGAGAAGAGCCCGGCCTTGTCGAGCGGCAGTTTGCGCGCCGGCGTTTCGCGATCGCGATAGACCGACCAGATCACGCCCGCTGCGAACAGACCGACCGGGACATTGATATAGAAGATCCACGACCAGCTATAGCTGTCTGTGATCCAGCCTCCGAGAGCAGGGCCTGCAATGGGGCCCACGGTCGCCGTCATGGCCCATAGCGCGAGCGCACTCGAACTCTTTTGTTTGGGGAACGACGCGAGCAGCAGTGCTTGCGAAAGCGGCACGAGCGGCCCCGCGACAGCGCCCTGGACGATTCGGGCAGCCAGCAGGATCGGGAGATTGGGCGCAAGGCCACACGCTGCCGACGACAGCACGAACAGCAGAATCGCCCATACAAAAAGCTTCACTTGCCCTACGCGCTGAGTCAGCCAGCCGGTCAGCGGAATCGATACGGCATTGGCCGCGGCGAACAGCGTGATCACCCAGGTGCCTTCGTCGATCGACACGCCGAGGTTGCCCGAGAGCGTCGGTATCGCCACGTTGGCGATCGACGAGTCGAGCACGTTCATAAAGGTCGCAAGCGCGACGGCAAACGTGCCGATGGCAAACTTGGCGCCACTCAGGGGCGGTCGTGCGCCCGCGTTAGTCGAGGGGTTCATCGTGCTTCGAGGTGAATTCAAATGATTCGGGGTTCAGTACACATATCCGGTATATCTGACATATCAGATATGTGTTTAAAAAAGGCCTCAGCCATCGACGAGTTTGCCCAGCAGCCTGCCCAAGGTCTCGATCTCGGGGTTCGTAAAGCGGGCGAGTCGAACGTTGGGCTCGGTGGGGGCGGCGCGTTCGCAACGTGCGATGGCGTCGTGACCTTCTTGTGTGACGGTGATATCGACGCGTCGACGATCCGTTTCGCTGCGCGTGCGTCGTACGAGCCCTCGTGCCTCGAGCTTGTCGAGCGCCCGAGTCATCAGCGCCGGATCGACCGCAAGCATTCGGGAGAGCCCGATCGCGGACCCGGCCGCATTGCGCGACAGCGCAAGCAGGATGCTGAGTTGCTGGGAATTGATGCCGACATCCTTCAATGCCGCATCGACTTCCGCCGCCACCAGGTTGCGCGCTCTGCCGAGCGTAACGCCGAGGCTCTGGATCCTCTCAAAGTCGTTCTGGGTACGGTGGCTCATCGAGCGCCTCGCATATCTGACTCGAACTATCTCTGACAATGCAGATATGTGCAAGCGATTTTTCGTCATCACAAAGTGCCTTCAAAAAGGCTGCTTAAGCCTAGATACACGAGTTATGGGCGGGTTTCGACCGGATGGCCCAGAAGCGGCAGGCAATGGCCCAAAACCGATGCAAATTGGTAGTGAAGACGCATCGGCACTACGTATTCCGTACCGCGGGTGTGGCGAATCGAACGAGCCGGAGAACCGCTTCGTGCTGTGGATAGATCAAGTCGTTGCGCTCACAAGCGGCGTGCGTGGCGAGGAGCGTGCAGACCGAGCGTCGCATAGGCATCGTTCGCGAGATCGGCTTGATCGCCTGGTGAAGGTGCAGCGTCCCCCGAATGGCCTTCGGGGGACTGAAGACGCTAGTGAAATAGCGATGGGTACGGTTTCTCGTCGACCTATTTCTCTTCGACGGATTCCGCCATGATTTGACGAATGGCCTTTTCGAAGGCATCCGCGGGCTGTGCGCCGGTCAGCAGATAGCGTTCGTTGAAAATGATCGACGGCACGGAGTTGATGCCGAGCGACTGGAACTTCGCCTCTTCGTCACGGACCTCATCGCCGTATTGACCGCTTTGCAGAACGGCGCGCGCTTCCGCACCATCCAGGCCTACCGATTCAACCGCGTCCACCAGGACGTCGTGATCGCTCGTCGACTTGCCCTGACCATGATAGGACTGCAGGAATGCCTCTTTAAGCTGGACTTGCTTGCCCTTCAAGCCAGCCCAGTGCAACAGGCGGTGCGCGTCGAACGTGTTGTAGATGCGCTCGCGCGTGCCGAAGGTGAATCCGACGGCGGCACCGCGCTGACGCAGTTCGCCTTGCGCCTGCCGGACCTGGTCCGGCGTACGGCCGTATTTCTTGCTGATGTGCTCGACAAGGTCTTCGCCCTCGTCCTGCATGTTCGGATTCAGTTCGAAAGGGTGCATGACGAGTTCGGCATCGACCGTGTCGCCCAGGCGCGCCAGCGCCGTTTGAAGCGATGACAGGCCGACCGCACACCACGGACACGCGACGTCGGAGACAAAATCGATTCGGATCGGTTGTTTCATAGGTTTCCTGCGGGTGATCGTCCATTGCCGTATTGACCACGACCGGATGCTTCGGGCGTGAACGGGCCTGGGGTCTATTCTGGACCCGATCGGGCAAACCGTGCTTGCGCATGGCGGCAATTCAATTGTTCCGGCCGGTCAAGCGTAGGGCGATCGTCGAAGCCGCGCGCGCCAGAGGAGGCCAGTGAAGCGGCCTCGATTCCACCTTGACTCGGTAGTCAGGACTTGCGTTTTCTTGCGCGGACGACCGGCGCGTCTTTTTGCGCAGTGACCGGCGCGGCTTTCTGATCTTCGCGAGCCTGTTCGGTATGGGAGATCCTCCAACGCATCAGCTCGTCCGCGCCGGGGCCGTTCTGAATGGCGATGTCCTGACCCGTCAGGCGCTCGCCGGTCTGAAGATCGACGAAACTCCACCCCACGTCGGCGCCTGTCTTTCGACTCACGAATTTCATCGGCGGGGCGGAGGCGCCCGACGCGTGCCAACGATCACCGATGCTGGCCAGTACCGGCATGATCGGCGCGACTTGCCGGCCTTTGGTGGTCAACCAGTATTCGAACCGCTCCGGATTGTCTTGATAGCGCCGACGCTCGACGAGGCCACCCGCTTCAAGGTGTTTCAGACGGTCGCTGAGGGTCGCGTTCGTGATGCCCGACGACTGTCGAAAATCGTCATAACGATGCAGACCGAGGATGAGATCCCGCAGGATCAGCATCCCCCAGCGATCACCGATCGCGGCCATCACGCCGGCGATCGAGCAGACCATTCCATCAAATCCCTTTGAGCGCATCAACAAGCTTCCTGTGTGCCCGCGGACCGTTTGCGCCGCGGACCGTTTCGCTTACGGTGGGTCTCATTATAAGAGCCACTGGATTTCCCTGCGGATACCGGTCGCCGATCGATCACGTCCTTCGCATGACGCGCCGCGACGCTGTCAAACACGCGTCGCTTGCAGGACTCGGTAGTTGCTCTTATTATGAGAGTGACTGGCGAGATACAACACGCGTGCCGTATGGCGCAGTGCATTGCGTCGGTTATCGCGACCCCGACGGGCTGCGCGTTTGCGGCCGTCGGGACCGCGCGTTCAGGAATTTCCGCGGAGACACCATGCATTCAGAAGCACGTTCCAAGATCTTTGTCGTTGGCGGCACCGGCGCGCAGGGCATACCGGTGATCAGCGCACTCGTTGCCGACCAACAATATTCAGTCCGCGCGCTCACACGCTATCCGGACTCCCGGCGAGCGAAGTCATTGCTGGCCCTCGGCAACGTTTCGCTGCTTGAGGGGACATTTGCCGATGAGGCCGTATTGCGCGAAGGGTTTCGCGGCTGCGATGGGGCCTACATCAATATCGACGGCTTCAATACGGGCGAGAAAACCGAAATCTATTGGGCGATCCGCAGCTATGAAATCGCCATCGAAGAAGGCGTGAAATTCTTCGTCTACGGGAATCTGGACTACGCATTGAAGAAAGCCGGCTACGACTCGAAATTCCGCGCCGGCCACTACGACGGGAAGGGCCGTATTGGCGAATGGATCCTTATGCAGAACGAGGCCAATCGAAACCGCATGGGCGCCGCGGTCTTCACGACCGGGCCGTATATGGAAATGGCCATTTCGGCGATGACGCCCATGACGCCTGCCGTGGAAGACGGCGTCGTGACCTGGCGAGTGCCGCTCGGCAACGGTGCCGTGCCGCACGTCGCGCTCGACGATTGCGGCCACTATGTTCGCTGGCTCTTCGACAACCCTGAGCGTGCGAACGGCATGAATCTCGAGGTCGCGATCGAGCATGTCGACTATCGCGCGCTTGCTGCGGCATTCGAGAAAGTCACCGGACATCCTGCGCGATACATCGACACCGACGTCGATACCTATTGGAATGGACCGCTGCGGATGGCTGCCGACAAGCCGGCGGGGTACAACGCCGACCCCAGCGACAAGAGCACGATGAGCTTCCGCGATAACTTCACGGGCTTCTGGAACATCTGGAAATACGGTGTCGTGCAGCGGGACTACGCGTTGCTCGACGAGATTCATCCGAATCGAATCCGTACCGTTGAAGAGTGGCTCAGGCGGGAAGACGATCTGGGCCGCGCGCAAGGCAAGGGAAGTCTTTGGGAAAGGGTGCAGCCTGAAAAGATGTACACGGCGCCGCCGCTGCTCAAGGTGTCCGAAGACAAGCGACAGGGCGTGCTATGAGCGTCGACGCTCACGCGGGCATTTTCATACGTTGATGTGTGTATAAACACATATGCAGGAGCGATGTCATGGATCAAGCAATGCAACGCCGCAAAAGCCGCGGCACACGCATGTTGTTGAGCGTATTGATCGCCTGGGGAGTCGCCGTTGCGATCGCGGCTCACGAGGGTGTGTATCAGTCGATTTACCCGCTGCTGATCGCGCCGATCATCGCCTTGGGCATCATCGTGCCGGTGATCGTCTATGCGATGTCAAAGGGCTTTCGGAGCTACATCGACATGGTTGGCTTGCGTCCGATCACGGCCTTTCATGTCTGGCGAATTGCGGCTGCGCTGGTGTTCTTCTGGTACGGCGCCTACAACTTTCTCCCCGAGGCTTTCGTTCGAAACGCGGGATGGGGTGACCTTCTCGCAGGCTTCTTCGCGCTCGGCGTGCTGATGCTTCCCGAGAGCCGCAACCGCTATCTGGCGTTTCATCTCTTTGGATTTGCTGACTTCGTTCTGGCCGTCGGAACAGGGCTGACCTATTTCATCCACAACGATCCCCGCATGGCCGCGATCCAGACTTTGCCGATGGCATTGATTCCGCTGTATGGCGTCGGCATCTCCGGAGCAAGTCACATCTTTGCCTTCGATCTGCTTCGTCGACGCGCGGGTATCGAACATCCGCTGAAGGCTGCACCGGTCAGGTTCTAGTCAAGAGACCAAGAGACGGCGTCGTCGAACCGGGAGGTTGGCGGCGCCGTCAGTCCGAGCATCACATTCCATCACGCAAGGAAAAACTGCCATGGTGTTTCACCGTGCTCGCGCCGCCGCGAGCGTCGTATCAGGTTTTCTGTGTTTCACATCCTTCGCCGCTCATACGGCATTCGCGCAATCCGCTCCCCAAGCGGCCACGTGGGACAGGCAGGTCAATCCGGCTGCCGTGCAAGGCGATGCGCTGTTCGACCACTACCGCTTCGAGGACGGCGAAACGCTCGCGAGTGTCAAGATTCATTACGCAACGCTGGGTACACCGCACCGCGACGCAAAGGGCGAAATCGATAACGCGGTGCTTGTCCTGCACTGGACGGGTGCCGACAGTCGCGCATTGTTAAGCCCGACCTATACCAAAGCACTCTACGACCCCGGCAAACCGCTCGACAGCCGTCGCTATTACCTGATCTTTCCCGACAGCGTAGGACACGGTCAATCGAGCAAGCCCAGCGATGGCCTCAAAGCCAAATTCCCGAATTACAACTACAACGATATCGTCGACCTTCAGCACAAGGTGGTCACGCAAACGCTGGGCATTCGACATTTGCACGCGGTAATCGGCATGTCGATGGGCGGCATGAACGCGTGGCAGTGGGCCGAAACGTACCCTGAGATGATGGATGGCGCGATGCCCGTCGTGTCGCTGCCGATTCCGGTCTCGGGCCGCAATCTGCTCTGGCGGCGCATGGTCGTCGACGCGATACGCACCGACCCGGACTGGAAAAATGGCGACTACACCGAGACACCGCGCGGGTGGATCGCCGGCTACGGCATCCTGCGCATGATGATCGACAGCGCACCGGCGTTGCAGCAGGAAGTGCCTGACGAAAACGCGGCAGACAAGTTCCTGGCCACCAACCGCTTTGCCGCCGAGCACGTCGATCCGAATGACATCCTCTATTCGCTGAAGTCGTCATTCAGCTACGACCCGCAGCCCGGCCTTTTTAAAATCAAAACGAAGCTCTTTGCCCTGAACTTCTCCGATGACGAGTTCAACCCCGATCGTTTGCAGATCCTCCAGACGGTGGTGCCGAAGCTCGAGCAGGGCCGCTACGTCGTTCAACAGGGAACGGCGTCGTCACCGGGCCACTACACGATGACCCGGCCTGATCTGTGGGCTCAGCATGTCGGAGCGTTCATGCATTGGCTTGGCGACGCTGCGCCATCAGCGAGTTAGCACTCACGCAGCTGTCGATTCTCCGGTGATCGCGCTCGCGTCGAAGCGATAGGCCATCAGCGCTGCGAGTCCGCGCCGTCCGTCGATCGAGGCCACTGCGCTCGTAAAACCATGTTTGGCGAGCAGGGTGGCTTCGATCGCGTCGGCGGCGGCTTTACCGACTTCGATCCCGTGCAAGGATGCGTCGCGATTGCGGGCCAGGCCCGCGGCCTGCGTGGCTGCGATGCCGAGTGCGTGGCGCATCTTGCCGGCATCGAGACCGACCAGGCGTGACACCGCAAGCGTGGCGCCCAATACGCCCAGCGCGGAAACGACGTTCCAGCGTTCGCGAAACTCCGGGCTATCGATTGCGTCGAGCAAGCGCGTCGTGGCTTGAGAAGCGACAGCGACGGCGGCCGCGACCTGCTCGCTTTGAGCCGCGGGCTGCGAATCGCTCCACGCGATCACGGCCGCGAGAATCGGCGTCGTCAACAGATCGGGCTCGGTGTTCGACAGTACGACGCCATGTGCCCAGGCGTTCGTGCGGGCATCGCCCGAAGGGCTGTCCTGCAGTGCGCCGGACATCAAGTGCGCGGGACGGCCGTCGCCAGAGGCGGAGCGCGCGGTCCCGCTGGATGCACTGATCCACTGACGCGCACGAAGCACGGCGCTGCGCGCTTCGTCGAGCGCTACGGCGTCCGGCGTTGACTGTGCAAGCGCGACGAGCGCATCCGATACGGCTGAGTGCGTGGCAGCGTTATGCATGAACGGCCTCCTTGTTCGGCAGGCAATGCGTGAAGAGCGGGTCGAGATTTGCGGCCTGGTCGATGCTATCGACGACCGCTGCAATGCGCGCGATCGCGCCTTGGCCCAGATGGGGCTCGACGAGATGACGGACCTTCTCGAGCAGTTCGTCGTCGGTCAAAGGTCGTGCGAGACTGCCACGCGCATGCTCGACGTGATGCGAGACGATGGCGCCGTCCTTGAGCTTCGCTTCGATATAGACCTCGTCACGATTCACGGAGGGGTCCGGCGCAAGCGTCGTGCAGGCTCGCACGCGCACGACGTCTTCCCGCACGACACGACCATCGTCGTATTGCGCGAGCCCGACGACCTTGTCGCACAACGCCGCGGCGACGCCGTGAATGGCGCTGAAACGAGCCTGCAATCCGTCGCGTGGATTCGGGTTGCCCATCAACTCGGGCACAAGTGGGTGGCAGCGCAACGTGATCGCTTCGATCTGATCGACATCGTCGATGCGTGTCGATAGGGCGAGACCGCCGTCGATTGCAGGGTGCGCAACGATGCCACACGGGTAGGGCTTATAGGTGTTGAACAGCAATTCCCAGCGTTCGCCCATCGCGCCGGTCATGCGCTCGAAATCGACACGCGTTGACAGTGAACGCGCATAGCCGCCCAGCGCTTCGAAAATGTCCGGCGCCGCACGCTGCCCATGTTGCGCAAGGCGCGCGGCGGCGATGCCGTTCGCAGCGGCCTTGCCAGGGTGATATGGCTTGGTCATCGTGCCAAACGCCTCGCGCTGGCCAACGAACATCGAGGCGGCAATCGAGATCGCCTCAGCGAGCTGGGCTTCGTTGAGCCCGAGCAGCAGCGAAGCGGTGACCGCGCATCCAATGACGCCGCATGTTCCCGTGATGTGCCAGCCGCGGTCGTAGTGCTCCGGCGAAATCGCGACACCGACGCGCAGTTGCGCTTCGCATCCCAGGGCGAACGCAGTCAATGCGGCTGCGCCCGAGGGTCGTGTCTGCAGGTTGAGTGCCGTCACCACCGCAAGGGTCGACGCAGCAGGATGAATGACCGTCGCGAGGTGTGTGTCGTCAAAGTCATCGAGATGACCGGCAAATCCGTTCGCAAGTGCGCAGAAGTGCAGGTCGACGCGTTCGTGCCGTCCGAGCACCGGGGCGATCTCGGCGACACCGAGTTCATGCGCCGTGGCCAGGATCGCCTGGACGCCAGGGTGATCGCACGCACCGATCGTTGTGCCGATCACGTTGAACAACGAACGTTTGGCTTCCCTTGATACGTCAAGGCGCAACGGGCTTTGCGCCAACTCAAGCATGCCGTGCGCGAATGTAGCGGCAATCGAACTCATCGGGACAACTCCTCAAGACGCACGCCGTTCGTGCGCGGACCGAGCACGCCGACGACGATAACAATGACCACCATGGCCGACGAAATCAGGGTGAACACAGCGGGCACGCCAGAGTGCTTGAGCAATGCCGCGACCCAGAACCCCACGAAGATGGAACTCACCCGGCTCCAGCTGAACACAAAGCCGACGGCCCGCGCGCGTATGCGCGTCGGATACAGTTCGGCCTGATAGGTATGGAAGATGCCGATGAGCCAGTTGTTGGCGATCGTGACCGCGCTGCCGAACACGAGAATCCAGAGTGGTTCGCGAACCATGCCGAAGACAATCCCCGCACCGGCAACGACGGCCGCGCAGGCGACGAGTTGCCACTTGCGTTGAATCCGCTCCGCGTACAGCATCGCGCCGACCGCGCCAAGCGGCGTGGTGATGGCGATGACCATGGTGTAAAGCAGAGAATGCGTCAGCGTGATGCCCTTCGAGTAGAGGAGCACCGGAACCCACGAGCCAAACCCGTAGACGCCGAATGTCTGGCAGAAGTTGAACACCGACAGCATGATCGTGCGACGCAAATAGGGTCCGTGCCAGATCTCGGACCACGTGCCTCCTGTCGCGTTGTCGTCATCCTGCTTGCGGCTTTCAGGCTCGGCGAGGTCATGTCCGATTTCGGCGACCACCTTGCGCTCGATCGTGTCGACGACCCGTCGTGCCTCTTCGGTGCGTCCCTTGCTCTCGAGCCAGCGCGGTGATTCAGGCAGGCCGCGCCGGAGAAACCAGATCAGCACGGCGCCTGCCGAGCCGATGATCATGACCCAGCGCCACCCCTCGAGGCCGTAGATCGTCGCGGGAACGAGCGCATACGAAATGGCCGCCACCGCAGGGACCGACGTCAGGATCACGAGGATGCTGAACGCCGTATATCGACCGCGCGTACGGTTGGGCGTCAGCTCTGAAATGTAAGTGTCGACAGTAATGAGCTGCGCACCGATTCCACAGCCGGCGACAAAGCGCCAGGCATCCATCGCGACGGGAGATGTCTGAAACGCCGCGGCGAGCGTGGCGATCGAGTAAATGAACATCGCAAACGTAAAGACCGTACGCCGGCCAAACCGGTCCGACAGGCCACCCAGTGCGACCGTGCCGACAAACATCCCCGCAAAGAACGACCCGAGAAAGCTCGCAAATCCGTTCACGTCGAACACGCCCGCGGTCGTCGCGTGATAGAGGCCACCGTGAATCATGCCCAGCGAGATGTACGCGGCCATGAACATCTCGTAGAACTCGAACCACCCGCCGATCGCGATGCGCGCCACGAGACCACGGAAATACCGGGTGGGCGGCAACCGATCGAGCCGCATGGAAACACTTGGCGGCTCGCGCGACGAGGCTCGGGCGTCGGCGTCGGTATGCGTCAGGTCGGTCATCTCCTCCACGTACATGCTCGTCTCCTTGCCGTGATCTGACATCGATCTGGCACTTATAGTGTCGACAGTTTGCGGATTTGCTCGACGGATGATCGCTAATTTACCGCCAATATTCCATTAAGTGTATACACTTAGCAAGGGCAGTGTGTGTTTGATCGGGCGGAGCGTCCCGCGGTGTTTGCTACAATCGCGCACGATTTGCGCCATGGATTCGCACCACACAACGACTCTGGAGAACGCCGGGTGACTGAGGACGACGAGGAAGGCCTGCGGCGCGACGACGGCGATATGACGCCCGTCGCGGCTATCGTCGACTGGGTCGCGCGGGGCATTATCGAAGGGCGCTTGCAGCCTGGAGACGACCTGAACTCAGTCGAACTGTCGCGGCGCTTCGGCGTGAGCCGGACACCCGTGCGCGAAGCGCTGTTTGCACTGTCGCGAGAAGGTCTGGTCGAGTGGTCGCCGCGTCGTCGGCCTCGCGTCGCGAAGATGCAGCTCGATGAGGTGCGTGAGATCTACGCGTTGCGAGCATTGCTCTATGGGCAGGTGTCGCTCGAGATTGTCGAACGCGCGACCGACGAGGATATCGAGGCACTCTGGCGCGCGAATCGGCGCCTTGCCGAGGTCGCCGAAAAGGGCGATATCGATGGCTATTTCTGGGCCAATGTCGCGTTCCGCGACGAAGAATTGCGCATCAGCGGCAATCGCATCTTCAAGGAAGTGCTCGATTCAATGCGCATGCGAACCAATCGTCTGCGCCATCTGAGTACGTCGCTGCCTGGGCGCATGCAACGCTCATGTGCGGATCACCAGCGCCTGTGCGAAGCGTATGCCGAACGCGACGGCGTATTGGCGGCCGCCATCAATCGATCGATCGTGATGAGCGCGCTGCGCGCGATCGAGAAGGCGTGGGGCGAGACGCCCGAGGCTTCCTGACGGACCCATCTGCAGGCCCCTCGTTTCTCCGTTTTGTATCGCCATGTATCCGCCTTACTTGCCGATACGTATCAATACATTGACATTTGCTGAGGAAATCCAGCCGATACATCACCGCCGTCAAATACGCCTCATCCAATACACCATGCACACGTGACTGACTCGACCGCCGCGTATGCGCTTGCAGGATGAGGTTAGACATGACACTCGAAGACACCGCTCTTGAAGACACCACACCGACCATAGAGCAAGGATCAACCGGTTGCGCCGTCCACTCGATCGCACGTGATTGCCTGTTGACGCGCACGCGACAAATCTCGCGCGTGATGACGGCGATCTACGACGATGCACTTCGATCGATCGACATCAACGCGACGCAGTTCTCATTGCTGGTGCTGATCTCCGAACTTGGGCCGCTCAGCCGCTCGGATCTCGGCCGCAAGAACCACCACGACCGCTCGACACTGTCGCGCAATCTCCAGCCGCTGATCATGCGTGGATGGGTATCAGAGGTGGCGGCAGACGAGGACCGCCGTCGTCGCTTGCTTCATGTCACGGAACAAGGTCAGGCACTGCTTCGTGATGCCACCCCAGCCTGGGTGAGCGCGCAAGCCAAGGCACGCGCCGTCCTCGGTGAGCGTGGTGCAAACGAACTCATGAGTATCGCATCCGACCTTCCGCGCCGCCTGAGTTGATTGTTACCACGGTGTCTTGCATATGCATCGATTCAGGGGCGCTTGCGCCCATCTCCCCGTTGGTTTCTGCAAAACGGCGTGTGAGCTGCCAGAACGAGCGCAGACCTGCCTCGGTGGTGGCCGCGCCGACGGGCGGTGAATTAGGCGTTGGCTCGGAAGGTCTCGAATCGGATACATTGGCGTTGACTGAACAGACTCCCGTTTTACGGCGCGCGAACTTCCGACAGAAGTTCGGGGTGCCGATCGAGCACTTTCAACAATTTGACCAAGGCGAGCGGTGGCTTGGTTTTACCCGTTTCGTACCGGGAGAAAGCGTTTATGCCGCCGCCAAAGATTTCGGCGGCTTCGCGTTGATCAAGAGCGAGTTTGCGTCGAACGCCCGCGATGTACGCGGGGTCAACGTATGACGCGTTCACTTCGCGTTGGAATTGACCGACGAGGTCACTGAATCTATTTCCTTCCTCTCTTTCGAGGACGACTTCTCCGCATGCAGGGCAGAAATCGCCATTCACGCCGCCGATTGTCGTGGTCTCGCCCTTGTAGGTATAGGGCAGATCTCGCGTGTCGTGGACCAATTCCGCCGCGCCGCAAACAGGACATTTCATGTCAGAGCTCCTTGAACGACACAATGAGCAAGCCATCGACGACCGTTAGTTTGAGGTATGCGATTCCGACCGGCGTTGAAGGTCGGTACACGTCTTGCCACATTGTGTGATCTGCATACGTCGTCATGCTCTTGTAGAAATCCGCTGAGGTGAGACTCATAACCACGGCGCACATACCTTCGAGGTTATCGATGCCAAACTCGCGAGCACCTAGAAAAGCGTTGCGCGTGGCTCGCACCTTTCCCTTCTCTACTAGGCTTCGGATTATCGAAAGCTTGCAGTGTGGCGTTCCTTTCTCCATGAGAATGCTAACCTACTTGGTTATTACCGGCAAGTTTGAAAATCGGATGAGATCAGTGATCTCCGTCGCTGCGTTCGCCTCGATGGGGCAAGGCGGTCAGATTTTTCAACGCGGGCTAAGTAGGTGCATCCATCATTCGCTCATCTTCGATCGAGCCCGCTTTAAGCCGACGCGATCGGTGCCAACGATTGGTTATTGCGACGTCGGCTCACGCGCGCCCGTCGCGCTGCAATCAAGGGTCATGAATCCGCGACGTCGGCGCGAAACGACCGGAACGCTCGCCACAACTCCGTCGCGAACAGTGCTGGCTGTTCGAATGCGGCGAAATGTCCGCCTCGGTCGACTTCGTTCCAGTAAAAGAGATTCGCCCACGCGGCCTCGGCCCATGCGCGTGGAGCGACGTAGTTTTCTCGCGGCGAGATGCTGGCTGCCATAGGCAGTTCAATGCGCTCTGACGATGCCCGCACCGACGAGAAAAACGTGTGCTCACGAAGGGTCTTGCCGCCGCAGCTTTCCCAATACAGTCGCGCGCTGCTTGTTCCGGTGCCCGTGAGCCAGTAAAGCGAAATGTCGTCGAGCATCTGGTCGCGCGTCAGCGCATCCTCCGGATGACCGCGGTTGTCCGTCCATTCGCCGAATTTCTCGTAGATCCACATCGCGAGCGCAAGCGGTGAGTCGTTGAGCGCATAGCCGATGGTCTGTGGGCGCGTGTTCATCTGATCGGCATAGCCCGCCTTGCGGTCGAGGAACAGTTCGATGGAGTCGATGGCCGCCGTTTCCTTATCGCTCGGATTCATCGGCAAGACCTCGGGTGCAACGAGTGGGAGATTCACGTGGGCGGCGAGCAACCCTTGCGGACGTTGGCTGGCCATCGCATGGGTGATGGCTGAACCCCAATCTCCCCCTTGAGCCACCCAGCGTCTGTAGCCGAGTCTTTCACGCATCAAAACGGCCCACGCCCTTGCGATGCGATGAGTGTCCCAGCCGGTCTCGGTGGGCTTGTCGGAAAAGCCGAAGCCCGGAATCGACGGGGCGACGACGTGGAATGCATCGTCGGCTTGCCCACCGAAACGCGTGGGATCTGTCAGCCGGTCGATGGCATCAAGGAACTCGGCAACCGATCCTGGCCATCCATGCGTCAGGATGATCGGGAGCGCATTCGGGTGCGGCGAGCGAGCATGGATGAAATGAATCCCGACGCCGTCGATATGCGTGCGGAACTGGGAAAACCGATTGATGCGTGCTTCGAACTTGCGCCAGTCGTAGCGATGAAGCCAGTAGTCGATCAACGCTTTCGCCGACGACAAGGGTACGCCTTGCGACCAGTCAGCCACGGTTTCACGATCCGGCCAGCGTATCAGCCTCAGTCGCGCTCGGAGATCCTCAAGCGCGGATTCGGGAATGCGGACTTCGAAGGGCGTCAGCGTTTCGGTCACAGTGGGCAGGACGGCGGCTTCGCAAGCGTCTGCGATGCTGAGCGCGCGCATGCTGGTGCGATCGGAAGAAACGGACATGTCTATCTCCGGATGAGGTGGCTGCCTTTTGCGAAGCGCGATGCACAAAGCGCGCAGACAAGCCGGGATGCGGTGGTCGCATAGTTGTAGTGAGTGCTACAACTATGATGTTGACGAGCATGCCGCGTCAAGCATTATCTTTAGCGGTCGCTACAACTACGGTATAGTCGCGGCATGGCACGCACGATTTCATTCGATTACGAACGAGCGCTCGATAGAGCGACGGCGCTGTTCTGGAAGAACGGCTATGCGCAGACGGCGTTACGCGACTTGCTGAAGGTCATGGAGATCGGCGAGGGGTCGTTCTACAACACGCTCAAAAGCAAGAAGGATCTCTATCTCGCCTGTCTTCAGCGCTACGACGACAAGGAGCTGCGCGTACGCATGGAAGCATTGGCTTCCGCGCCGACTGCCGCCGAGGGCATCCGGGCGTTCTTCAAGCTCGCGCTCGATCGCCTTGATGACCCGAACACGCCGTCACGCCTGTGCATGATGGCCGCGACCGCGGCCGAAGATGTGCTGGCGGATGCTGAGCTGAGAGACCGGGCGGAAAAAGGATTCGAGGATGTACGCTCGCGCATGCGCGAGCGTCTGACTCAGGACAGGGATCGCGGCGTCTTGCCGGAGTCGATGGACCCCGTGGCGACGGCATCGGTGATCACCACCTATCTCCAGGGTCTGTGGCGTTCGGCGCTGGTGGCGTACAACCGCGCCGAGTTTGAACGGCAGATCGACGCGCTCCTGACCGGACTCGGACTGCCCGCAACGGGTGTCGCCGGTGGCTCGCCTGCAAAAAAGCGGGCCCCGCGCAAGCAATAGTCACCAGAGCGATCCGGATCGAGCGCGCCTCCCTACATCTTCAACACCGACTTGATCGATCGCCCGCTCAGCGCGTCGTCGACAGCGTCGTTGATCTTGTCGAGCGAATACGACGTCACGATGCGGTCGAGCGGGAATTTGCCCTGGCTATACAGATCGGCCATCCGCGGAATAAAGACCTCAGGGTTGCAGTCGCCGAGGATCGCACCGCGCAGCGTGCGCCCGCCGGTCATCATGTGCTCGACATCGACGACAAGCTCCATGCCCTTCGGCGCGCCGCCGACGAACACGCACGTGCCCAGCCGCGCAAGCACAGCCATCGCCGTCTCCAACACGTTCATATTGGCCGTCGTGTCGAACGAGAAGTCGACGCCTCGCCCCGCAGTGGCATCCAGAATGCGCGCATGCGCATCTTCACGAGACGAGTTGATCGCAAGCGTGGCACCCAGCTCGACAGCTTTTTCAAGCCGCTCATCGCTCAAGTCGACCGCGATGATCTGACCCGCACCAGCCAGCCGCGCCGCCATCAACGCGCAAAGCCCAACCGACCCGGTGCCGAAGATCACGATCGAATGACCCGGTCGAAGCCCCATCACGTTGATGACCGAGCCTGCGCCGGTCTGCACCGCGCACCCCATCGGTCCAAGCACTTCGAACGGCACATCCCCGCGAACCTTGATCGCCGCGTTCTGATGCACGATGGCGTGGGTGGCAAACGACGACTGGCCGTGGAAGGTATGAATCAGGCACCCGTCCTGGGACAGCGGACTGCTCTTGTCGATGCGCCCACCCTCGAAATTGAGTGCATCGAAGTGCGCGCAATAGCTGGGCCGCGACATGCGACAGGCCGGACACTCGCCGCAATAGCTGAACGAGAGCACGACGTGATCGCCGGGACGCACCTTCGTGACCGACGCGCCGACCTGCTCGACGACACCTGCCCCCTCGTGGCCGAACACGCACGGGTGCGGGATCGGGTAGATCTCGTGGTCGCGCATCGCGATATCGGTGTGGCAGATACCTGATGCGCGCACGCTCACGAGGATTTCGTCGTCGCGCGGCATCTCCATCTCGAGCGTCTCGACCGAGAAGGCCTGCCCGATGCCACGCGCGACAGCTGCGTCGATTTTCATAGTGTTCTCCGGCATGGTGCCGATGTCATTGTCGGTATCGGGGATCAGTCGTGGGCCACGACGCGGCTGGTGCCTCGCGACACGGCCAGCGCGACAACGGCGATCACGATGGCCGTTCCGGCCGCCACGAGGTACAGGAATCGCGGCGCACCGGTGCCGCCGATCGCACTGGCGAGCGACTGGAAGAACGGCGATGCAACCACGCCTGCACCGATGCCTGCGGTGACCACGCCGAAGGCTGCGTCGTGCTGGTCCGAACGAATCCGTCCCGAGGTCATGGCCAGGATATGCGGCGTCAGCGCTGCATTGCCGGCACCGACGATAAACGCGCCGACCGACACCATCACAGGCGTATGCGCACCCGTCAGCACATAGTAGCCAACCGCATAGAGCAGAAACGATACGGGAATGATGAGGCTTTTGAGCAGACGCAGCGTTTCCGGATAAAACGGGCTCAGCACAAAGCATGCGAGGCCCGGAAACGAGATCACCACGCCGATCATCCACGGCTCGCCGATATGGTCCGACGTCATGAACATTGCAACGGACGTCGTGATGATGGCCTGGATCGCGAAGTTCAGTGTCATGAACGCGAACATGGCGAACACCGCCGGCGGCAGGTCACGTATGCCGCCATGGCCGGTCGAGCGTTGCGGCAGCGTGGCGGGAGTACCCAGCAGGGCAAACACGGCGATCACGAACACGATGGCAAAGGTATAGAACGGGTATTGCCACCCGTACGCGAGCAACATGCCGCTGACGAGACTCGCGATCACGTTGGCTACCATCGAGATCGACGACGTCATGCCGAGCAGGCGGCGCATCTTCTCGCCGTCGAATCGCTCGGTAATGATCGCATTCGGAATGGGCGATACGAGGCCCACGCCGACGCCGGTCAGCAGCCGCACGACCAGAATCGAATTGATGTCGTTGAGCCATGCGGGCAGCATCCCGGTGACACCGTAGATCACCAGACCCACGATCAGGATCACCTTTCGATCGACATAGCGGGCCAGCATTCCCGATACCGCGCTGAAGATGATCGCCGTGATGAAAGGCATGGTCATCACGAGTTTGATCTGCAAATCCGACGCCGATGAAAATGCCTCGGCGATGCGGCCCAATGCGGGCCCGATCGCGGACGCCTCGAACGTCCACATCAGCGGAATGAGCAGCACGACAAAGATATTGAACCGCGTCAGGGCAGTGCCCGAAGCAGATGATGTATCGGCTTGCATGAGTGTCTCCTCCTTTTTAATAGAATCCGTCACCTGTGGCGACGAACATGTGCTCGGCCCGGCATGCTATGTCCCGTGCATCAGCGAAATCAGGAGTGCCGGACCCGGTCCGAGATTGATCCACGCATGATGTGTCCCGCTTTGGCGGACCACATCGAACGGCCTGATTTCCAGCGGCTCGCCGTGGTCCAGCACGAGCCCGACGCGCCCTTCGAGCAAGATCACGCAATCGCTCGTGGGCGTCTTGTGCATCAACGGATGGCGGGCGCCGTCGACGCGGCACTCGTCAATCTCGTTGCCCTTGAAAAACCCCTCTGCGATCGCGTCCCAGTCGACGTCGCTATCGCCTGCCGCCGGCGGCGCCGGCAACACAAAGAAGCGCGGCAAGCTCTCGCCGTCCGGGGGATAGAACGGGATGCCTCGCTGACCTGCACCAGCCCGGGCTACGAAGCTCTGCCAGAGCTCGATATCCGCACCTTCGATCATGGGCACGTTACCCGCGCCGACGACGGTTGACGCCGCCTCGGTGTTCAGCCCGACGTCGTAAATCCGGATGTGTCGCTCCATGGTCATTTCAGCCCAGACATTGTTCGGCGATCATTCGCCCGATCGGAATGGATGACGTCGCGGCCGGTGAAGGCGCATTGCACACATGCAACATGTGCGGCGTCTGCAGGAACAGGAAATCGTCGACCATCGAGCCGTCACGACGCACCGCCTGCGCACGGATGCCCGCGCCCATCGGCAACAGATCGTCGAGCGCAAGCGAAGGGCAATACTTGCGGCACTCCTGCAGATAGCCTCGCTTCCAGAGCGAGTTCACGATCTCGTGCAGCGCCGAAGACCGGTGGCGGATCAGCAGTCTCCAGAAGCCGGCGAACGTCGACAGGTCGAACACGTCGCGCAGATTCATCGCCCGCTTCGAATAGCCTTCGCGCGCCGTGCCGAGTACGGCGTTTGGCCCGACGGTCTGACCGCCGGCCATTGTCTTCGTGACGTGGATGCCCAGGAACGGCAGCGCCGGGTCAGGCACCGGATAGACGAGGCGTTTGACGATATCGTTTTTGGCGCTTGGCAAACGAAAGTACTCGCCGCGAAACGGGATGATCCGATGATCGATGTCGAGGCCCGCGAGTCGTGCGATCCGGTCGGATTGCAGTCCGGCGCACGCGATGAGCTTGCTCGCTGAAAAGCTTGCGCCCGGCGTATCGACCTCGACGTGCCCGGCTTTTTCCCGGATGCCCGTCACGGTCGTCGCCATATGGATCGTCGCGCCGTTGCGCTGCAGCCGCTCACCCATCGCCGTGCAGACCTGCGTGTAGTCGACGATCGCCGTATCGTGAACCAGAATGGCGCCTTCACCGTCGACAGCCGGCTCTTCCGCACGCAGTTCGGCCTTTGTCAGTCTGTTGGCACGCACCCCGTTGATCGTCGCGCGTTCGAGCAGATCTTCCATGCGATGCAGCTCCTGTGCATCGGTCGCCACGATCAGTTTGCCGCACGTGTCATATGGCACGTTGTTGTCGTCGCAAAACTGCTTCATCGCTGAGGCGCCTTCGAGGCACAGGCGTGCCTTGAGACTGCCGGGCTTGTAGTAGATGCCGGAATGAATGACGCCGCTGTTGTGCCCCGTCTGATGTGCGGCAAGGCGCGGCTCCTTCTCCAGCAAAAGGACGCTGCTGCCCGGGCGGCGCGATTGCACGGCGAGTGCAGTCGCGAGCCCTACGATGCCGCCACCGATCACGCATACGTCGTATTTCATGCAGGCTGGCCGGCAGTGCCGTCTCCGATCATTGAATAGGTGTTCAAGGTACTCATCCGTGTTGCTTCGCGGTCTTCGTTTTTGTCTTCGACTTTGTTTTCACTATCCCCAACACCATCGTCATCGTCATCGTCATCGCCGCCATCAATGTTCTAGGCGGTAGTCTTCGTGCCCTGAAACAGCATGAGCCGCCAATCCGAATTGACCGGATGCCTTTGCCACACGGCCGTGTACCGGCTGCATACGTCGATGTCGCCGGTCACCTTGCGGATCGATGCGACCATGATGCCGGTCAGCACCAGTACGTCGTCGGAAGCCGCCCGTACGCAGATATCCTCGAGCGACAAGGCGCGATATACGATGGCGCCGCGCGACAGGTCCGCGAGATAGCGGGCTTTTGTGTCTTCGACGCCGTTTGAATGCACATACGCGAGTGCGTCGTCGAGCAGCGTATCCAGGCTGCGTATGTCAGCGTCTCGCATCGCCGCCTCGCGGCGAAGCTCAAGCGCTCGCGCAAGTTCGGTGGCGACTGGGGCCAAGCGAGGTGCGACAGCCTCTTGCGCAACAGCATCCGATAGCGCCACCAGCGTTGATTCCGATGTGGCACGGCTTCGATTCACGTTATTCACGATCGACTCCCGCAAGCCTGAGCTGCGTCGATTCGCAGCACGCGCGGATCAACGCCATTCCATAGTCGTTGCCGTTCGGCGTCCGCACGATCGTGTGGATATGGAATTTCTTCGGTTCGGTATTCGACAGAAACACACCGGCGTGATGGTCGAATTCAACAATGAGCACCGGGCTTTGAATGCGGTAATAGAACGGATCGTTGTCGCCGTATCCGCCGATCCAGCAAAAGTGCGTCTCGTCGAGGTGGCTTCGGATTTCAGCCATTCGAGCTTCGAACGGGCCGGTCGGCAGATAGGCGTGATAAATCGCAACGAGCTCGAGCAGCAGCGCTTTGCATTCGGCCGGGAACTGCTTAACCGCGACGCCTTCGTACGGAATGGTCCGGTTGTCCTGAAACGCGCCTGCCAGTAGCAGTTCGTCTCCAATCGCGACGCGTCCCGCCGGCATCGAAGGATCGCGCTTGAGATCGTAAAGCCGGGCCTGATCGCGAACGGCGGGAGGCAGGCTGCGCATGAGTTCGAGGCCGACCGCTTCCTCCTCGTTGAGTTCGGCGACGCCCTGATCCTCACCTGCGTCGATCACGTTGGGCTCGGCGCCCATGAACAGCGGAGTAAAGACCATCTGCCGCCCGATGATCGTGCAATTGAGGCACAGATGGTGTCCGTAGAAACTCCACCCCCACGGTTCGTCCGACGAGGGTGTGCCGAACACGTTGAAGTTGTAGCTGTACTCATTCATGACCTTGGGCGCATGAGTGAGCGCGCCAAGAAACGCATTGACCTTCATGAGATGCCGGGCCTTCTGGAAACCTCTTGCGCTCAGGCTGGCCTTCAGGATGGCAAGGATCGCATCGCGCTTGGGCGCATCGATTTCATCGAGCCTGAGACCGAAGCGGTTCATGTAGACCTCGGGGTTCATCCACGCACGGCGGGCGGGAGCGTCGAGCGGGTGCATGACCTTGGCCCTTTCTGCATCCGATGCGATCTGCAGGAATGCCTCTGCGGCTACGCGTATCTCGTCGACGGGTGCGGATTCATCGCGCGGCGCGTAGAGATCGTCGATGAGCGACCCGTCCGCGGAAATGCCGCGGAACGACTCTTCGGCAAGACGTTTTCTCCACATCGCGAACATCGGTCCGCTGCGCGGATTGGCGATGCACAGATCAGCCCAGGAATACGCATCGTGTTGCTCGATGCCGGCAACCTTGGGATCGTCGGCAGGCCGCAAATAGGCGCGGAAAGATTGAGGGTCGAGGTACTTAGACTCCGCAGCGGAAGCTTCTTCATCAAGCAAGCGTCGTTTCAATGACGTCAATGCATCGCATGCGGCTTCAATACTCTGAAACCCCGCAAAGACGTAGTGATCCGGCCGGACGATCGCGCCAATGCAGTCATGTCGTTCGAGGAAGGCACGCACGACGGTTCCCGATTCCACAACGCATTCGATGCCATACGCGTGCGCACGCTGTCGGGTCACCGTATCTCCGACGACGATGACCACCAGATTCAATCCATGTCGTGCCTCGTTCAAGGCGTGCAGCTCGGCGTCATCCGGCCACTGCGAAAGCACGATATGAAATTGCCCATCGAAGCGCTCGTCGAGCAGTGAAGCATGACCGAGCGCATCGATCACCTCGGGCTGAGGGAACACGCGGCCTGCCATCCCTTCTGCACCCGAAGTCGACGTGTCATATGCGATCAGGCCATCGCGAAGCGGTGGAATCATGTCCTGCCGCACGAAGGTCTGCGGCTCACCGGAGCTCAGCAACGCGGCATCGCGCGCACGGGCGGCGGTTTCGTCGCGCTCGGAAATCAACGTGCCGCGTTGTTTGGCGATCAGCGTTGTTTCGATGACATTGGGTTTGCGTTCTTCGACATAGGTGTCGAGTAACGAATCCGAAGCCTCATTGCGAATGACGCTGGCCAGCTTCCATTCGAGGTTTCCCGCATCGCGCAGGCCCTGACACATGCCTTGCCCGAGAAACGGAGGGGTCTGGTGCGCGCTGTCGCCCGCGAGAAAGATCCTGCCGCCGTGCCAGTCGCGCGCGACAAGGGCGTGAAATTGATAGGGTGCGGCGCGCAGGATTTCAGCCTGACCTGGCTTGAGCCAGCGCGACAGCAGCGACCACAGGTAGGTATCGGACAGCAGGGTGTCGCGGTCTTCGCCTTCGAGCACCATGAATTCCCAGCGCCGGTGATTGCCGGGGCACACGATATAAGAGCATGGGCGCGACGGCTCGCAATACTGGCGGTTTGCATCGGGGAGCAGGTGCAGGTGTGCGTCGTCGACTCTGACGTCCACGACCATCCATGACACGTCATAGTCGTAGCTCTGCAGTGTGAGGCCGAGGCTTTCGCGCGTCGGGCTCCATGCGCCGTCGCAACCGACTGCATAGCGGGCGGTCCATGATGCGCTATCGTCGATTGCGTCGCTGTCTGAACGCGTTTCGATGCGCACTCCGTTCGCGTCCTGTGAGACCGACGTGACTTCGTGTCCGAAGTGCAGGGTCACGGTCGGCATGTCGTGCAGCGACTCGCGCAGGACGGTTTCGACGCCAGGCTGGTCGCACGTATAGTTCGGCTCCCACGTGAGGGCGAACGGAGGTTGCTCGCGACGAAGCCGCTGGATGATCTGACCGTCGACGCCGGTGTATTCGGTGTCCCTGAACGAATCGATATGCGGCAGCAATTTGTGCGCGACGCCGATGCGCTGGAAGAGACGCATCGCATCATGATCGAATCCGACGGCACGCGGCTGCGGATAGACCGATGTCGTTCTTTCGAAAACGACGACGCGCAGGCCGCGTCTGCCCAGGAGTCCTGCGAGTGTGGCGCCGATGGGGCCGCATCCGAGAATGGCGACGTCGTAGGAGGTGAGGTCCTGGCTGGCGATCATGCTTGCGTCTTGTCCGATAGGGGCGGGAAGTAAGTGAACGCAAGCCTAGCGACGCGTACATTGCGGCACAATTGACATAATTTGACACCTGAGTTGCATTGGATTGAACGATGAGCCGCCGCCTATTCAAAATCCCGCTCGAGAGCTTGAACGTGCTGGACGCTATCGACAGATACGGCTCGTTTGCCGGCGCGGCGCAACATCTTTGCGTTGTGACGTCGTCGGTGACGCACTCGGTCAAGACGCTTGAGGAAATACTCGGGATTACCCTATTCGACCGCTCCGGGCGACGGGCTCACTTCACAGCGGAAGGCCGGACGATTCTCGAGCGCGGCAGACAATTGCTCGCTCAGGTCGGTGAGTTCAACGACGGGCTTCAGCTACTCGCGACGGGATGGGAGCCGAGGCTGCGCATCGCGGCCGATCACGTCGTGCGCATGGAGACGTTGATGTCGGTGCTCGACGAGTTTTACGCAACGACGTCGGACACTGCGCTGCACATCACTCAGGAAGCCGGATCGGGATGCTGGGACGCACTGCTCTCCGGCCGCACCGATCTGATCGTCGGTGCACCGGCCGAGGGGCCGCCGGGTGGTGGCTATGAATCGATCGTGATGCACGAGATGCGTTTCGTGTTTGCTGTCGCGGCGAGTCATCCGCTTGCCCGCGTCGAAGGCGAGGTGACCAACGAAATGGTCCAGTCGCATCGATCCGTGGTGATCTCGGACACGACGTTGTCGTTGCCGCGCTTGAGGCGCGGGTTGCTGCACAACCGCGATGTGCTTTACGTGCCGAACACGATGTCGAAGCTTCAGGCCATCCTGCAGGGCACGTCGTGCGGATTTCTTCCGCGTGACCTTGCGGCGGCGCACGTCGAGGCCGGCGCCCTCAAGATCCTGGATGTGCAGATTCCTCACCCGCCCGCGGAAAGTCGTATCGCCTGGCGCACCGACGAAGACGGCAAAGCGCTGCGCTGGTGGATCGAGCGCCTGACCGCACCGCGATTTGATGAGCAGCTTTTCTATTAATTTTCGGGGGCGACGCGCCTTGCGTCTTGAGACGCTGACATAGAGGGCGCATCGTTCAACGCCTCTCAACGTTCTCGTCAATATTTCTGAATTGTCCGCAGTGAAGACGTCCACTAACGTGACAGGCCTTGCCCTAGCGGCGATACGCCTCGCACTGAGTCTTTATTGCGCCCATGAAATACATCAGCTTCCAATACCAGCAACGCCAGAGCTACGGTGCAGTTGTCGCCGATCGCGTCATTGACCTTGGCCGTGAATTCGGGGCGCGCGCGCCTGACCTCAAAAGCCTGATTGCGCAAGACTTGATGCGCGACGCGGCACGGTTTGCGTTGCAAGCCACAGAGACGCTGGACCTCAAGGCGGTGCAGCTGCTTCCCGTCATCCCCGATCCGGGCAAGATTTTTTGCGTGGGCTTGAATTACTCCGAGCACGTCCAGGAAAGCGGACGTGAAGTCACCGAGCATCCGACGATCTTCCTGCGCGTGCCTGATTCGCAGCTTGCGCATGCGGCTGCCATCATCGCGCCACGCGAGTCGACCCGGCTCGACTACGAAGGCGAAATCGCGATCGTCATCGGCAAAGCGGGGCGCCGCATCAGCGAAGCGAGCGCCTACGAACATATCGCGGGGTACGCGTGCTACAACGACGCCAGCGTGCGCGACTGGCAACTCGCTACATCGCAATGGACGGCCGGAAAGAACTTTGCGTGCACTGGCGCGTTCGGTCCGTGGATGGTGAGCCGCGACGAGATTCCCGACGATCGGGTGATGACGTTGGTGACGCGCCTGAACGGGCAGGAGATGCAGCGCACCACGACCGACAAGCTTATCCACGGCATCCCGCGATTGATCGCGCATATCTCGACGTTTTCGCCGCTTGCTGCCGGCGACGTCATTGTGACGGGCACGCCGGGTGGTGTGGGGTCGCGACGCACGCCCCCGGTGTGGATGAAAGAGGGCGATGTCGTCGAAGTCGAAGTGGATGCGATCGGCGTGCTACGCAACACCGTGATGGGTGAGTGATTGTCTCTACGTCGTCGCTTTGATTCACGTGCGCATTGACCGCGCGAACACACGCTGCACAGCGATAACAAGGAATCACCATGGATTTGGGCATCCAATCACGTAAAGCACTCGTCGCGGCTTCGTCGGCAGGGCTTGGACTGGCTTGTGCGACGGCGCTCGCACGAGAGGGCTGTGTGGTCACGATCAACGGACGCGACCTGTCCCGCCTTGAACGCGCGCGCGAATCCATTGCGCAGGAAACCGGCGTGGAGGTTGCGACGGTTGTCGCGGACATCAACTCGGAGAGCGGGCGCGCCACATTAATTCAGGCATGTCCCGACGCCGATATTCTCGTCAATAACAATGCGGGTCCGCCGCCGGGATCCTTGTCCGAATGGGACCATGCCGCATGGGTCAGCGCACTCGAGGCCAACATGCTTGCGCCGATCCTGCTGATCCGCGCCCTGCTGCCCGGGATGCGCGCGCGGCGGTTTGGACGCATCGTCAACATCACATCGGCGATGGTGAAAAGTCCGCGTCCGCACATGGCGTTGTCGACGACAGCACGCACCGGGCTCACGGCTTTTTCCAAAGCCATGGCGCTCGAGTCGGCGGTCGACAACGTGACGATCAACAACCTGCTGCCCGAACGTATCGACACAGGCCGCCAACGGTTTATGGCGGAACGCATGATGAAGGCGCAAGGCATCGACATGGCCGAAGCGCGGCGACGCATCACGGAGACGGTCGCGGCCAAGCGCTTTGGCACGCCGGCCGAGTTCGGCGACGCCTGTGCGTTTCTCTGCAGCGCGCAGGCCGGTTTTATCTCGGGACAGAACCTTCAACTCGACGGCGGCACGTATCCGGGGCTGATCTAGATCGCGGACGTCGGGCGTTGCTTTGAGAGCGCGCGACACGATCCGGCCCGTTCAGCGCAACGTCGGGGGCTGACCGACGCGGTCGGATCGAGCAACGATCAGCAGCGATCAGCAGCGCCCCCGGTGGTCACTCGTCGTTGTCGTCATCCGGTCCGACGAGGTCGGCCCAATATCCTTGTTGCTTGAGGAATTCGATCCGTGCGAAGTCGGAATAGCCTTGCTCGCCGACAGTGTCGACCAGCACGCTGAGCGACACGCCCTGGCGGACGCTTTGCCTGTAGAGAGCCTGATACTCGTCGAGGGGCAGATCCCGGACGATTTCATAGCGCCGGGCGTCCCTTCGCCATTCGGAGATTCGTTGCTTTGCCACGCCGACTTCGATGGCGACGGTTTCGGACGTCAGCAGTCCGGTCAGCGCCTTTTGAATGAGCGCGAAAACTCGATCGTCCATTGACGCGACGTCTTTGCGTGCGACGTCCGCGATCGGACGAAGCGATTTGGTAGGGCTATTCAGCATCTTCTTTTTCCCCGCAGTCATCGCTGGAACATGGACCGCTGCGAACCGCACTGTCCGTGCCTGCGATGTGTTACCCCGTGTGCGCGCTATCTTTCCGACGCACCGTATCCGGGCCCTTTTCAGGGCCATATTCGCGATCGCCCTGACGGCGCACCGCTTTACTTCGCATTTCTGACAACCTGATTCTGTTGCGTTGTCGGTCACACTTTTTCGCACGCCTGTGCGCAATACTTCGTACCTCTATGACTGGCTAACGACCGTTGGGCCGTATAGTTGAGTCAAACTTACTTGCGCGATGTTTTATTCACTCATTCGTCATTCATCAGTCAAATCTCCAGATACATCAGCGCCGGCATTGGGATCGCGGCGGCTTCGATGCGTAGTGATCGGCTAGTGAAGGCGCAAGTACTCACTGCGACCGAAATGCGTGATGTGCCATGGCTCGACTTCACCATGTCGAACGCGAATGATGCAACGCGCCTCGGCATCGGCGCGTGCCGTTCAAATACGACCGGATTGATGGGCTTGCGTTCACGGACTGTCACCAGCAGCCGCGCACGTGCAACACGACATGAGCTATGCTTCAATCGAGTGTTGATTTCCTCATATGTATGTCTCGTCGGGCTGCGCCGCAACGACTCGATCCATCCCCTTTCCACGTGCAGTCGCACACTTCTCAGGAATAGACCATGGCACACGCCGATACCCCCGTATGGCTCATTACTGGATGTTCTACCGGCCTCGGCCGAGCGCTGGCGACGTTGATCGTCGAGCGCGGCTGGCGCGCGATCGTGACTGCGCGTGACGCTTCGAGTGTGGCCGATATCGTGGAGGGCGCTCAGGATCGCGCCATCGCACTCAAGCTCGATGTGACGAAGCAAGCCGATATCGACGCGGCCGTTGCGGCGGCGCGTGAGAAATTCTGCCGGATCGACGTGCTCGTGAACAATGCCGGGTACGGTTATCAGAGCAGCGTCGAGGAAGGCGAAGAGTCGGAGATCAGGGCGCAATTCGACGCGAATGTGTTCGGCCTGTTCGCGATCACGCGCGCCGTGTTGCCGGTGATGCGCGCGCAGCGCAGCGGCAACATCATCAACATCACGTCAGTGGCGGGTCTGATCGGATTTCCGGGCTCGGGATATTACGCGGCGTCGAAGCACGCAATCGAAGGCTGGTCCGATGCGCTGCGCGCCGAGCTTGAGCCTTTGGGCGTCGGCGTCACGTGCGTCGAGCCCGGCCCGTTCCGCACGGATTGGGGCGGCCGGTCGCTGCGTCAGACGCCGAGCTCGATTGCCGACTATGCGGAAACCGCAGCCAAGCGGCTTGCGATGACCAGGCAATTGAGCGGTACGCAAGCGGGCGACCCGGTGCGAGCCGGCGAAGCCATGATCGCGATCGCACGCAACACCGAGGCGCCGCGCCATCTGGTACTCGGCGAATGGGGCTTCAATGCAGTCGTCGAGCGCATGCACAAGCGCACACAGGACATCGAGAGTCAGCGCGAGCTGAGCTTGTCCGCGGACTTCGACAAGGCGGCGTCGTAGGCCATTGCACATCTTCCGAACCGGCGCGCAATCGCATATCGACGCAACGCTGCGTACGGATAGGCTGGCGACAATGAGTCCGGGACGAAATACTCCGGGCGAATCGGCGTTTCGCCACGCGTGCCCTCACTGGCGCTAAGATACGGGCCCCCTCAACGATCGTATTGACCAAGGATTGACCGATGATCGAGCCGACCCCCGTATTCAAGGACAACCTGTCCCAATTGCCTTCGATCGAAGGCATCGACCATATCGATCTGGTCGACGGCGCAGGCACTGTCGTCGCGACCATCGAGAACAAGCCGGGAAAGCAGGGCTCGGTGGCGGTGTACCACTATTTGAAAACCGTCTTCGGCTCGCTCGATGCGAAAGCCGCCGAGCATGGCCTTGCGGTGTTCGGCGAACACACGGCCGATGCGCGCAATCGACCCGGCGCGCATCCGAACGTCGATCGTCTTATCGTGATCGCGGAGGGCGGCGAGCCACTACGGATCGAGGTGTTGCCTAGCCAATAAGATCTGTAACTTGGGGTTAACCCATTTAGAAGAGTCCTCCAAAGCACGTACAGTGCTTGCCTACGAGCCTGCTCAGGCGCCGGGGTATCGCTCGGAGTATCGCTGTCCAAGGCCGCCAGGCTGTGTTTCCTTATTTCACGCACTGAAAGGAGGTGACAGATGGACATTCGAGACCCTTCCCCCGGCCTCTACAACGAAGACCTTGCGCCGAGCCGCGTGCGCAACTGGGGCGCCTTCAGCATCTTCAACGTCTGGACCTCGGACGTGCATAGCCTCTGGGGCTATTACCTCGCCGCGAGCCTGTTCCTGCTATGCGGCACCTTCATCAACTTCGTGCTCGCGATCGGCATTGGATCGCTCGTGATCTTCGCGTTGATGAACCTGATTGGCTACGCAGGCGAGAAGACCGGTGTGCCTTATCCGGTGCTCGCACGTGCATCGTTCGGCGTGTGGGGCGCGAACCTTGCCGCACTCGTGCGCGCCGTGGTCGCGTGCTTCTGGTATGGCGCGCAGACGGCCGCGGCCTCGAGCGCGCTCGTGGCATTGCTGATCCGCGACGACCACATGCTGCTGTTCCATCAAAGCACGCACTTCCTGAGCCATTCGGGTCTCGAAGTGATCTGTTATGTCGTGATCTGGGCGTTGCAGCTGCTGATCATTCAGAAGGGCATGGAGACGGTTCGCAAGTTTCAGGATTGGGCCGGCCCGGCGGTCTGGATCGCGATGCTGATTCTGGCGATCGGCTTGTGCGTGAAGGCGGGTGGCTTCTCGTTCGAGAGCGGCATTCCGACGAGCCTGTTGCTCGACAAGACCAAAGACGTCGGCGTGAGCGGCGACCCGGGGTCGTTCTGGGCGCTGATGGCGGTGGGCGCGACATGGGTCACGTATTTCGCGGCGCTCTATCTGAACTTCTGTGACTTCTCCCGTTACGCAAAGGATCGCGATGCCGTTCGCAAGGGCAATTTGTGGGGACTGCCGGTCAATCTGATCGCGTTCTCGCTCGTGGCGGGTGTCACGACGATCGCGGCATATCGCGTCTATGGCGAAGTGTTGCTGCATCCCGAACAGATCTCGGCAAAGTTCGACAGCTGGGTGCTCGCACTGATCGCAGCGCTGACGTTCGCGGTGGCCACGCTCGGCATCAACGTGGTGGCCAATTTCGTTTCCGCATCGTTCGATATTTCGAACGTGTTTCCCCGGCAAATCAGCTTCAAGAAGGGTGGGTATATCGCGGCCGCCATTGCGCTCGTGCTGTATCCGTCTTCGCCTTGGGAAGGCAATGCGGCGCACTTCGTCAATGCGATCGGCGCGACGATGGGGCCGTTGCTCGGCATCATCCTCGTCGACTACTACCTGGTGGCGAAGGGCAACATCAACGTTGCCGCGTTGTACCAGGAACATGGCGAATATCGCTATGAAGGCGGCTGGAACATCAACGCCTTGATCGCCGCCGCCGTGGGCAGCGTGTTTTCGACGTTCCTGCCGAACCTGACGACCGTGCTGCCGATCTGGTGGGGGACCTATGGCTGGTTCTTCGGCGTCGTAATCGGCGGCGGCGTCTATTTCGTCATGACGATGCTGCGTCCGCGCGTGGTCGCCACGCCCACGCGGGCGTGACGTGACTCCATAAAACGCGTTGACCGATGGCGCCGCGACCTAGGCTTTGACCCACGCGTCGGCCGTAACGACAGCGAAGTCAGGATATGGCCTCGGCGCGGAGCCCAAGAAGATGCGGTGACCGATGGCGCCGCGATTTATTCCTTGACCCATGCGTTGGCTGTCGCGACTGCGAAGTCGCGGTACGACCTTGGCGCGCGGCCCAACAAGGCGGTGAGGCGCTCGACATGCGCCGTGGAGGCACGCGCACCGTCCTGCTGGTAGCGCTGCATCATCAGGCGCATGTCGTACACGAGCCATGGCGGCGCAGCGGCCTTGAGTCGTTGCTCCAGCACGTCGAGGTCATTGCCGCCATAGCGAATGGGGCGGTCAAGGACCTCGGCCCAGACCTGAACGATGGATTCGGCCGTCATGGCATCCGGACCGACGAGGTCATAAGTTTCCCGCGGCAAGCGAGTCTCCGCGCGCTCCCGGCGAAGCAGTTCCTTGGCGGCCACTTCGCCAATATCACGCACATCGACCATCGAAATGCCTTTGTCACCGATCGGCATGCCATAGATACCGTGCTGGAGAAGCGGCTCCTTCTGCCGGACATCGTTCTGAATGAAATACGCAGGGCGCAGCACCGTGGCCGGCAAGTCGCAGCGTTCGATCATGCGTTCTGCGGTGTACTTGCCCGTGAAGTGCGGCACGTCGACGTACTCCTCTCCCTTGAATACCGACAGATACACGATGCCTTTGACTTCCGCTTCGCGAGCGATGCTCAACACCTGCAGCGCCTGAGTCAGTTCGTCAGGTGCGTTGGGCGCGAGAACGAACACGGTGCTGATGCCCTTCATCGCGCGCCGCACGGAATCGATGTCGGAAAAGTCACCCTGTACGGCTTTCACGCCGTCGGGGAATTGCGCCTTGTCGGGCGAGCGCGTCAGTGCATGGATCGACACGCCGCTACCGCGAAGTTGCTCGAGCACCTGCGTACCGATAACGCCTGTGCTTCCTGTGACGAGAATGGTCATGATGTCCTCTCAAGTGGATGGGGGCTGAAGGTTGAAGGGTTGAAGCGGCCCCGGTGAATACAGATTATTCGTTCCGAATATGACGCGATAGCCATAGAATCGAAACACCTCGTCTCATCAGCGGAACGATTATGGATCTGACGGCACTTTCTGATTTCAACGCAGTGGCCCTGTATGGCGGGTTCGGCCCGGCCAGTCGAGCACTCGATCGTCCGAAGGCGACGCTGTCGCGACGCGTCGCTGAACTCGAGGACGCACTCGGTGTGCGATTGATCGAACGGGGCGCGCGGCGCATGCGCCTGACCGAAGAGGGCATGGCGCTTCACGAGCGCACGCATGCCCTCGTCACGGAGCTTCAGGAGGCGGGCGAAGCGGTGGCCTCGCGAGGGCCCGTCGCTCGAGGGCGGCTTCGGGTCAGCGCGCCGGTCGTGTATTCGCACGTGGTGTTGTCCAGAATCGCGGCGCGTTTTGCTTTGGCCTATCCGGATGTGGAACTCGAACTGGTCGCTGAGGACCGCGTCGTCGATCCGGTCGAAGATGGTTTCGACCTCGTGATCCGTGTCGATCCGCCAACGGACGAGAGGCTGATGGGAAGGCGCATTCAGACCGATGAGCTATGGCTGGTTGCCACGCCCACCGTGTCGATTCCACCGAGACGCAAGCACAATGCGAACCCGATCGCGATTCCGGCCGTCGTGTCGACGGTCGGTCGTTCGAATGCGAACTGGAGCGTGTTGAACGATCGCGGCGCGGCGATCCGCTACGACCCGAAGGCCGTGCTTCGCTTGTCGTCGCTTCTGATGGTGCGCGAGGCGGTGCTGACGGGCGTGGGTGCCGGCATGCTGCCCAAATTGCTGGTCGAGCACGACGTCAAGGCACGTCGGCTGGTGCGGCTAGGCAAGGACGACGGCGCACCCGTGGAAATCTGGGCGTTGTACCACTCGCGCCGTCTGCTGAGTGTGAAGGTCAAGGCCTTCCTGAGCGTGCTTCAGGAAGCGGTGGGATCCGTCAGTTCGATACCGCCGCGTACTTAGCGATCGCGGGCTCGCTGACCGGCGTAAAGAAGTTGATCAGATTTCCATCGGGGTCGCGAAACAGCAATGACCGGTTGCCCCACGGCTGTGTTGTCGGGAGCTGTGCAATGACTGTGTCGGTTTTGCGCAGCTTTTCATACTCCGCGTCGACGTCGGCGACGATGAATTCCATGATCGACGTGCGATTGTCCGCCGCATGGGCAGCGCTTGCCCCGTAGGCGTCCATCGATCGCTTGCTGGCAATGGCCAGGGTGCCCGACGGCGTCGCGAGTTCGGCGAAGTCGTCCGTGTACCACCGGGGCGCGAGTCCGAGAGCGTTTTCGTAGAAACTGACGAGTCGCTTCATATCGTCGGTGATGACGCGGGTCGAGACAAAATTCATTGCATGCTCCGGAGGTGGTGTATTGAACGGGATTCGGTCGAGGCCGGATGTCGCTGGCTGTTCGCGGAAGCCGCGTATAGCGACGGGTTCGCTTGTCGTCGCGGCGGGGACCAAGCGCATGTCCGCTACTATTCGCGTCACAACGACATCGTTTGAACGCGACGTCGATCACATCCTAGACAAGGGCTGCTGCCACCGTGGTGTCAGCAGTGAACTGCGATGCGCCGATCCGACCGGCTCTTTCAAATCATCCAGATCCTGCGCCGTTCGTCGCGACCGGTGACGGCGACCGCATTGGCCGACGAGCTCGAAGTGTCGAAGCGGTCCGTCTATCGCGACGTTGCCGATCTGATCGGTCAGCGCGTGCCGATACGCGGCGAAGCGGGCATGGGATACGTCCTGGATCGCGACTACGACATGCCGCCGCTGATGCTCACGCCCGATGAGCTCGAAGCTGCGGTGCTGGGGGCGTTGTGGGTTGCGCAGCGCGGTGACCCTGCATTGTCGAGTGCAGCGAAAGACTTGATCGCCAAGATCACGGCCGCTGTTCCTGAACGGCTTCGTCCGTTCATTGATGAACCCACGACAGGTGCGCCGCCGCCACAAGTGCGTTTCCACGATGGGCTTGATGCGGTTCGGACGCGTGACTGGATTCGCAACGCGAAGAAGATCCGGATCCGTTACCGCGACGAGCACGCACGGGAGAGTGAGCGCACCGTATGGCCGGTGATCATCGGGTACGCGGAAACCGTGCGGCTACTTGCTGCATGGTGCGAGCTTCGCCAGGACTTCCGGCATTTCCGCACGGACCGGATCGTATCGGCCGAGTTTCTCGATGAGCGTTACGAAGGCCGCAGGAGTGAGCTGATGACGCGATGGAAGCGTTATCTCAAGCGTGCACGCGGGGTCGAGCTGCCATAGCGACCCCTCTCGCTCCGATGCGTCGTCCGGAGCGTGCGCCTTGTATGGATGGCAGCTGAGTGTCGCGGCCTTAGTAACGCGGCCTTGGCAACCCAGCCGTAGTAACGCAGCCTTAGTAACGAGCCTTAGTAACGGAGGCCTAGTAACGAGGCCTTTGCAACGTCCACTCGGGGTGGAGTTTGCGCATCTGCGCGACGTCGTTGCGTTGCGTGATGCCGCAGGTCAGGTAACGCTCGTGCAGTGTGGCGAGCGCATCGTAGTCCAGTTCGAGACCCAGGCCAGGCGCATCGGTAACCGTCACGCACCCGTTTTCGATCGGCACCTTGCCGCCCTTGAGCACTTCATCGTTCTGCCACGGGTAATGCGTGTCGCACGCGTAAGTCAGATTCGGCACGGCGGCGGCAATGTGTGTCATTGCCATCAGACTGATGCCGAGATGCGAATTGGAGTGCATCGACAAACCGAAGTCGAACGTCTCGCACATCGCGGCGAGCGTTTGCGTTGCGCGCAGGCCGCCCCAGTAGTGGTGATCGGACAGGATGATCTGCACTGCACCCAACGTGACATTGCGACGGAACTCGGCGAGATCGGTCACGACCATATTCGTAGCGAGCGGCAGACCTGTCGCGCGATGCAACGCGGCCATGCCTTCGAGATCGGGCGTAGGGTCCTCGTAGTATTCGAGTACGCCTTGCAGGTGTTCAGCCATGCGGATGGCCGTCTGCAACGACCAGTTCGCGTTGGGATCGATACGCAAAGGGTGATTCGGAAACGCGCGCTTCAGCGCCTTCAGGCAGGCGACTTCATGTTCAGGATCGAGTGCGCCCGCCTTGAGCTTGATACTGCCGAACCCGTAGCGCTCGATCATCGTGCGCGCTTGGGCGACGACTTGTTCGTCGCTGAGTGCCTCGCCCCATGAATCGCGTCGATAGGACGGGTCGACGTCGCTCGAATACTTGAAAAACAGGTACGCGGAGAATGGAACGCTGCGTCGCACTGCACCGCCAAGCAGCTCATGCACGGGGATGCCAAGCGAGCGAGCTTGAAGGTCAAGGAACGGCACTTCGAATGCGGCGAAGATCTTGAGTTCCTTCTTGTCTTCACGCGATCCGGGTGCGAGATCGAGTTCGATCGACGAGACGCTGGCCGTTGTGCCCAACGACGACGACACGACGCGTTGCCAAAGGCCATTGAGATCGAACGGGCTCAGGCCCCTGAGGCTGTCCTTGACGCGCAGCAGTGCATCGAGCACGGGCTTGTCGCCATAGGTTTCTCCAAGCCCGAGGAGCCCGTTATCCGTTTCGATTTCGATGATCGAACGCAAAGCGTAAGGTTCATGGACACCGCTTGCGTTGAGCAAGGGCGGATCGCTGATGGCAATGGGGGTAACGCGGACGGCCGTGATTTTCATGGTCAGAGGACTCAAAGCACGCGGGAAAGTCATCGGGTGCGATGATTCATGCTCGCCGCCCGAAACGCAACCGTGGTCATCCCGAAGATGCGCGTACGACTGCGGGGCGATAAGGCGCATATGACGTTCAACACGATTGTGTCTGCCGTGGCCGGATATCGTCGACTTCGCCGACGATATCCACACGTCCGGCTCCGGACTCAGGCAGTGAGGCGGTGCCTGACTTTGCGCTCGAGCGCGTCTGTGGCGTCGATGGAATCGACCATGTCGTTGGCTGCGTTCATCAGACGACGAAGATCAGCGCTCCCGATTTCGTCAGCGTTTTGAAACACCACGATCGAGTTGAATCTCGAAAGATGTTGCTGCAAGTGCTGGAGCACAATCGTTGCGAGTCGTGCTTTGTCGCGCCCGGAGACGCCAAAAACGTAAAGCGGCTCGGTCGTTCCTGTAATGGCGAAGTCGACCGGATAGTCGTCGGCGGACGGGAGATTGGGCACGCAGAACTTCTCGACGACCCGATCTGCGCCGACGATCGCGTGGAGGTTCCTCCGCAGGTCGTCGAAAAACGTCGATGTGACTCGCGCCCTTGACCAGGCACGCACCTCGCCCGCTCGTAGTAGTGCTTGGCCGTATCGCAGCAGAGAATGGCCAAGGTCCGGCTCGGACGTTTCCGCGATCACTTGCCCACCGTCGTCGATTCGTGCTCCGTACTCGAGAAGCATCTTGTCGAGCAAGACCTTTCTCGGACCTCGAAGTAAGGTCGACACGTCGGTATCGTAGGAAAGGCGCATCAACGTCGATCCGGCATCTTCCAGCCGCCAGCCTCCCAGTATCTCGCGAAGCCATACCGTGACAAGGTCTCCGTCCGACTCCAGAAGCGGCATCGAAAGACGTAGCGCATCACCATCCTCTGTCACTTCGAGGTCGGAGCACCACGACTCACAAAGTAGCCGCTTGATCGCCGTCGATCTATCAGCTTGCACGATTCAGAAAAGGCTCGGTTGGACTTGGGATTCTGCGAGTTCGGTATCGAAGCCGTCGACGTTGCAGTGGTCGCACAACGTCATGAGCGCTTCGTCGACATCATTGTAGTCTGACGCCGGTTCAGCGAAACCGTCGGCATCCAGCCCCGCTTTGATATAACGCTCGGTCGCGATATGCCGATGGCAGACCGCGGGCACCTTCGTACGCTCGAGGACGTTGCGATGCGAATGGTATCCGCCGTTGTACCGAGCGAGTACGAGCATCACGTCTTCAGCGAACACACGAATGAGTCCAACAGAAAATACTTGGTGATTGTGTTCCGATACGCGCGCGAAGATTCGGTACCGTTCTTCGTTGCATCGGCACGCTCTTAGATGAAAATTTTTCTCGCGATGACTGCCTTTGCTCACCCACCTTGCGGACGGATTGGAAACGATTTTCCGTGTTGCGCGCATGTCGTCAAGCTGTGCATCGGTGAGCCCTGTCAGATCCATATTTCCTTGTCTCTCTCAGCGCTAGCGGGGAGCTGAGAGGTTTCCCAATCAGGCCTGAGATTCGCGCTTTACTTCGCACGCAAGCACGTTGACGTGTCCAATGGCGAGCGATTCTAAGACCAATGGCACGCGCTGCGCGCTTGGGGTGGGAACTATGATCGGAATGTGCAAGTTGGACGAACTTGCACGAGTCGGAAGGCAGTCGGATGCGCCTGAGGCGAGAGGATGACGTCAAATTCCGACTCTCATCGGAATAGGTCTGTGGCGGGGTGCTACGTTACATCAGCGCGACGCGCTCCGTGCGATGGGCGACTTCGAGGCGGTTGCCGCCGAGTGCTTTCGCGCTGTAGAGCGCTCTGTCCGCGGTGGCGAGCAAGTCGGCGAGCGTCGAAGCCTCGTCGCCGAGCTGTGCAAGGCCGATGCTCACGGTCGTCGGGATATGGATGCCGTGGATGCGATGGGCAGTCGTTTCAGCGAAGTGTTTCGCGACTTGTTCGCCGATGGCTTGGGCACTCTGCCGATCGTGACCGGGCAGCAAAGCGGCAAATTCTTCCCCACCGATCCGCGCCAGAATGGCCTCGGATCCCAGCACGCCGCGTGCAATGTCGGCGAACGACTTCAACACTTCGTCGCCTGCCTTGTGTCCATATCGGTCGTTGATGGCCTTGAATTGATCCAGATCGAACGCCAACAGCGTTGCGGAGCGGTCGGCCTCGTTGCCGCCCAGGACGCGCTCGCCTTCTTCGAAGAACCACCGCCGGTTACCGAGGCGAGTGAGGTAGTCGGTCTGCGCTGCCTGCACAAGCTCGACGTGCGCCTCTTCGCGGAAGAGCTTGAGCAAAGTCATCGGCAAGACGACGGAGTACAACACGCCTTCGTACATCGTGACTTCGCTCGCGAACGATTGCGCGTGATGGCCCAACGTCGCGACGACCCATGGCAGCGCAAAGGCCCGGAAGACATAGAACAAGGCGTGAATACTCGTCACGGCCGCGGCAATCGGCCGCGATTGCGCCAAAGGCATGGTGTCTTTGCGCAAGAGTTCGCGCGCGGTGAGCGCAGTCGTGATGGCAATCGGTACCGACGTGGCGTAGTTCCACATCACAGCCTGCCAGTGCGAGCCGCTCGCTGCCCACGCAAGTGCCTGCAATGCGAGTAATACAACGGACACCGTTAAATATCGCCTGCGGCGCAATGCGGCGACGCCGTGCAATATCAGCAGATAACCGGTAAGAATGACGAGATTGCTGATGGCCGAACTCAGCGTGCCGGGCAAGCGGCTGCGAATGGCCACGCCCACGCATCCCAGCGCGAGCGTTGCAAAACCCGCTGCGAGGATCTTCAATTCCTTGCTGCGCTTGGGGTGTGTGCGATGCTCCCAGAGCATCATGCCGGCGCTAGCGAACAGCGTTCCGATCGCTAAGAGATACAGAGTGAGTAGATCAACATGCATACTGACGTAAAAGCGTGTTCGCCGATACGGCACGGCGACTGCGGCATTCTACGATGCATTGTGAATATCATCATTAAAGACCGACTTAAAGACCCGTTGAAGCGGTTAAAACGGCTGTTTGACAATGCGCGATTGACGGTTCTTGAAGCGTGTGTTTATCGGTGACAGATAAACATGGGCCATGGCGTCCGCGAGCGTTCGATATGCGCACGGACGCCGTTGTGGCTTAGTAGGTCAAATGTGCCTGTACATAGACCATGCGCGGTGCGCCGACCATTCGACCCGCATTGCCGTCGACGTTGCGCGTGTAATAGCGCGTGTCGCCAATATTGTTAATGCCGGTCGTCAGATCGCAGCCCTTCCAGCCTGGAATTTTCCAGTCGGCCTGCATATTCCACACGCGAAAACCGGGCACTCGGCCGTTGCTGCCGTCAGGCGATTCCGCCACGGTGTTTGCGGTGTCGGAATACTGCGAGGTTTGATGGGTCGTCGACACGTCGAACGTCCAGGCGTCGATCGCGTACTTCGCGCCGAGGGTGTCGGTGAAGCGCGAATAGAAGGGCACATCGAGACCCGCCGTTGCACCCGACTCCTGGATCGCCTTGGTATAGGTGAAGTTCGCGTACGCGTCGAGTCCCTTGAGCGGGCCATCCTTGAAGGCGTAGTCGATCGCGGTCTCGATACCCTGATGATGCGTCGCGCCGATATTCTGGAATGTCGCCGGCACGATGCCCGGCACTTGAAGAATCTGATTGTCGAATCGCAGATTGAACGCCGTGATTTCAGCGTGCAATTGCCGCCCCGTCCAGCGTGCTCCCACTTCGAACGTTCTCGCGAGTTCCGGTTGCAACGGATTGGTCGCCGACTGCGAGTTGAGCTGGATGTTCTGAACCGGCCCGAACGATGTGCTGTAGTCGGTAAAAAGCGTCAGCGACGAATTCCACAGATACGACAGGTTGATCGACGGTAGCGGCTTGTTGTTCGTCGTCGAGTAAGTCTGGTTCAACGCCTCGTTCAGGCGAGTCGACTCGATGTGTTCGAAACGCACACCGGGTGTCAGGCGGAATTTACCGAACGCGATCCGGTCGTCGATGTAGGCGGCACTTGCATTGGTCGCGTTGTCGAATCGCTGGTTCGGCGTGTCGCGGCCCGTGGCGATGACTTCGTTGTAGCTGTTGTCGTCGCCGCGCTCGCGGATGAAACGGTAACCGACGGTCACGTCGTTGACCGTCGGACCGAGCGCGAAGCGCTGTGTATAGCGCGGTTCGACGCCAAGCGTCGTGTAGTACCGCGGCTGATATTGCAACTGTGTCTGCGCCGTATTGATCAGCGCGCTGGTGCGGTTGCTCGAGTTGTAGAACGTGCGGATCTCGAACTCCTTGTCGTCCGAGATCGTATTGACGTAGCCGATATCGAAGGCTTCGCGCTCGCCTTGCCAATAGTCCGTCGGCCGCGTGTTCTGGAACGGATCGGCGTTGTACTGCGCAACCGTCAGACCACCCGGCGTGCGCGATTTCACGTCGTAGTACGAGAACTTTCCGTAGATTTCCGATGTCGGCGTGAGCTCGTACCGATACTTGAGCTGCAGGTCATTGACGCGTTCGTCGCTGCCGTCACGCCAGTCGCGGCCTGTCTCGCCCGAATAGAGCAACGCGAATCCCAGCCCGTTGCTCAGCTGCGTGCCAAGAAACGTGTTGTAGGTCGTATTGCTGCCACCACCTTGCGTGTAGATGTTTTCGCGAACCGATGCGTCGGCGGTCAGGCCGGGTTCGTTCGGGATCGAGCGCGTCTGGAAATTGATGATGCCACCGACGTTCTGCGGGCCGTAACGGACCGCGCCGCCACTCCGAACCACGTCGATCGACTCGATGTTGCCGAGGCTAATCGGCGCAAACGACAGTTGCGGCTGGCCATAAGGTGCGACAGCCAGAGGAATGCCGTCGAGCAGCACGGTCGAACGCGGCGAATACCGGCCCGTCAGGCCACGCACGCCGATGTTCAGCGAAATCGCGCTGCCGGCTGTTCCCGAATTGTCGGTCGACTGGACGCCGGGAACCCGGCGCAGCACATCGCCGATGCTGGTGGCGCCGCTGTCCTCGATCTGTTGCTTGTCGACGACGGTGCGCGCGCCGGCGAATGTCTTGACGCTATTTTGCAGGCCCGAGCCGAGCCAGCTTCCCGACACCTCGATGGGCTCGAGCATCACCGGGGTGTCGGCGAGCGGCGAGCCGGATGCCTGTGTCGTCTGCACGCCCGGTGCGGACGGGTCTTGCGAAACGCTCTGCGCGACCGCGCCTTCAACGGCAAAGGCACCTTCAGGCACCAGCGCAAAGGCCATGGCGGCCGCAGCCGCGAACGTCGTCAGACGTGTGAGTGCTTCCTTACTGTACGGACCCGCCAGCGCCATCGTCGTTTTCCCCGGTGTGTTGTGCGATCGCGATCCACAGATGCCGCGATCGCCAGAGGGAACCTGATTCCGGCAGCGCCACAGTGTTACCGATCCTTACTCGAACTGGGCGCGGAGTATAAATGCGAATCACTATCATTAGTAAGCATAGTCTTATAATTAAAAGGGTCTTGTAAACACACGGAAAGGTTTATTGATTTGAATCGCGCTGCGTAGCCAGCCGACGTGGCCATGCCTCGCCAACGCCAAGGCAGCGCGGGAGAGAGGATTTTTCCCGGATGATATTCGGGGGATATTGCGCGGATGTTTCCCGGGAAAAACGGCGAATCTCTGGAAGGCGAGTCACGCCTCCGGCGATTCAGCGGCGGTCAGGCGTTCGGCTGAGACTGGCTTGCCCGGTGATTGAAAGCGCTGACGTGCAGTGAACGACGCCCCGATCAGTGCGTCATCGAAAAACAATAGCAATCCCGTGCCTGGTCCCCAAACGCGGGCAACATCAGCCAGCGTCGAAGCGTGCCTTCGCACTCGAACCCCAGTTTCTCGAGAACGCGCCTCGATGCGTGGTTTTCGACATCGCACACGGTCCAGATCCGCTGGATGAAAGGATGGGTGAGCACATGCCGCACGACGGCGTGCCCCGCTTCAACGATCAGCCCCTTGCCGCGAAACGCCTTGCTGATGCCGTAGTGGATTTCGCATGCATGGCCATTCGAAAACACGAAAAACAAGCCAAGCGCCTTGTTGGTCTCTTTGCACCCCAAAATCCAGGCGAATTCCGCGCTGCCGTCCTGCCACTTCTTATGGCACCAGTTTTCGAGGACCTGCTGGGTGTGCTGAATATCCGCGTGCTGAGTGCGCTGCAGAAACAGTGAGCTGCCTGCGTCGCCGGTGTAGTCGAAGAGATCGATTTCGTCGCCGGGCTGGAAGCGACGCAGGACCAACCGGTCGGTTTCCAGATCGATGCTCCTCAGGCGGCTATTCATTTCGTTCATGTCGACGGCTCAGTTCCTGGCCGAAAAATAGCATCCTGGATTTCTTGCGGACAACCCTCGAGGCGTTACGAGCTTTTACGTTTGGACCCGTCGGGCACGTGGTTGGCTGGCGAAACAGGTCATCCGCATGATGTGCGGATGACGAGCCTCGGGTCAAAAGCGATCCGGGCACAACGAAAGGGTGAAAACATGACCGATCGAAAAGCCGCAGCGATTGAGCAACGTATCCGCGAACGTGCCTATCACCTCTGGGAACGCGACCATGCGCCCGGCAAGGACGCGAACGACTATTGGGACGCCGCGCGCCGGCAACTCGCCGCCGAGGGCTCATCCATGAATCTGGTCAGCGATGACCTCGCGGACGTTCAGCAATCGGACAAGCGTCGTCTGGAAACGCGTGATCCGCAGGACGATGGGCAAGCGCCGAACGTACATATCGACGCACCGCGGGCAAAGCGCGCGCATTAAGAGGGTCATTGCAGGGCCATTCCGTCCGGCAGAACGCGACGGGATGCTGCGAACGGGTCGCGTGATTGCGGCCCGTTTTGTTTTGCGGATTCACCCGCACTCGCGCCAAGGGCATCCGATCGACCCGGGCGCAAACCGGCACAATACGACACCGTAGCGCCGCACCTTGGCACCGCTTTATCGAACAGCATCGAACACGCATCGAACAGACCGATGACGCGCTACTGATTTCCGTCACCCACTCGCCGTCATGAATCCTGATACCCCCGACCGGTCACACGGTGCCGAGCGCATCGCCAATTCGCCGCGATTTCTTCTGCTCGTGATCTGTTTCTTTGTCTCCGCGGGGCAACTTGCGATCGACATCTACGTTCCTGCGTTGCCAGCGATGGCGCGTTCGTTTGCCACATCGCCGCAGGCGATTCAGTCGAGCGTATCGGGATATATGGCCGCTTATGCGTTCGGACAGCTCGTCTTCGGCCCCATCTCCGACGCACACGGACGCAAGCCCGTATTGGCATTCGGCCTCGTCATGTTCACGCTGGGCTGTCTGTTGTCGCTCGCCGCACCGAACCTCGAGACGTTCATTCTTGCCCGCGCCTTGCAGGGATTCGGCATCGCGAGCACGAACCTGCTCGCCAAGGCGATCACGACCGACTCGTTCACGGGGCAGGCGATGATGCACGTGTTCACGTATATGGCGACGGCATGGGGCGTGGCCCCGATCATTGCCCCTGTGATCGGCGCGCATCTGCAGGAGGCTTTCGGCTGGCGTGCGTGCCTCGTTTTCCTCCTTGTCTATTCGATCGTCATGTGGGGGATGTGGTGGCGATTCCGCGAGACACTCGCGCGCCCCGTGCACCTCGAAATACGGACGCTGACGAAGAACGCCGGCAAAGTGCTCGCCAGTCCCGTTTTCCAAAGCTGCTTTCTTGCGCAAGGCGTGTGCTACAGCATCCTGCTCGTGTTCAATATCGTGGGACCGTTCATGATCCAGAACACGCTGCACAAGCCACCGACGTTTTTCGGCTATCTCGCGCTGGCCATCGGCATGGTCTACTTCCTCGGCGGCCTGTCGAATCGTCTGCATGGTCCGCGTTTTCCCACACCGGAACAGCGGTTGCGTGTGGGCTCGCGCGTGATGGCGGGTGCATCGATCGTGATGCTCGTGCTTGCACTCACAGTCGGACTGCGTGTCTGGACGCTCGCGACGCCTGTGCTGGTGATGGGCTTCTGCGCAGGCGCGATGTATCCGACGCTGATGGCCAAGGGCAATTCGCTGTTCCCGCATATCGCGGGTCTGACGAGCGCGATTCTCGGCTGCGCGCTGTTGCTCGTGTCGTCGGTCGTCATGGCCCTGGCCGGTTTTGTGTCCGTTCAGATCCTTACGCCGCTCGCCGTTTTCTTCGTGATTCTTGCGCTGGCCGTCGTCGTGGTCGTGACCAAGCTCCTCAAGCATCTTGCCGAAGTTGAGTCGGAGAACGCTGCACGTCCCACCGCAAGTGCTGCTTGACAATAGGCCGCCGGCTCATGGCCGGTGATGTGCGCAAGCCCGCGCAGGCGTTCGCTAAACGAGCCCCTCGCTTCATCGGGGTTAACTATAAAAGGCAAACGCTTGCGCAAGTGCTTACCCTTACATACTCTCATTTGAGTAGATTTATTCAGTAGCCGCGAATCGTACACATCCCTAACCCGAGTTCAGAGGGGAGGAGACATGGATGTCGGTATTCGGCAATGGCGGAGCGCACGGTGACGATGCGCCTGCTCGAAGTTAAAGGCATCCAGAAGCGTTTTGGCGGCGTGCACGCGCTCAAGGGCGTGGACTTCGATCTGTCGGCAGGCGAAGTGCATGTCCTGCTCGGCGAGAATGGCGCCGGCAAATCCACGTTGATGGGTGTGCTCTCGGGGGCCTACGTTCCCGATGCGGGCGAAATCCGTGTCGATGACCACACGGTGCATTTTGCGCGTCCGCGCGATGCGCATGCGGCTGGCATCGTCATGATCCCGCAGGAGCTCGATCTGGTGCCCGGGCTCGATATCGCGGCGAATCTTTTTTTAGGCAACGAAATCACACGTGCAGGTGTGCTGTCGAGTGCCGAAATGCGGCGCAAGGCACAAGGCCTGCTCGAAAGCGCCGGCGTGTCGCTCGATGCGGGACTTTCGATTGCGAGCCTGCGCATGGGCGAACGTCAGCTCGTCGCGATTGCCAAAGCGTTATCGGCCAATGCGCGGATTCTGATCATGGACGAACCGACGGCAGCGCTCTCTGCTGCCGAGGCCGATCATCTGTTCGGGGTCGTCAAGGATCTTGCCGCACGCGGCGTTGGCATCGTCTATATCTCGCATCGGCTTGAAGAGGTGCCCCGTATCGCAGACCGGGTCACGGTGATGCGAGATGGTGCGGTCGTCGGCACGACCACACCCCATGCACCGCAAGCAGAGCTGGTGCAGCTGCTCGTCGGACGGCCGTTTTCCGATCTCTTTCCATCGCGCGCAAAGGCGATGGGTAAGCCCATCTTGCGTCTCGAACATGCGGCGTTCGATCCAGACATCATTCGAGCCGGATGGCAGGCCTCTGTCGATATTTCATTGACCGTGCATGCGGGCGAGATTGTCGGTCTGGCCGGGCTGATGGGGGCGGGACGTACGGAGTTGTTTTCCGCGCTCTACGGGTTCGGTGTGAGCGGGCGTTGGCGTGGTGTTGTCGAGATGCATGGCCAAGCCGCGCAACTCGGTACGATCCACGCGTCGCGTCACGCCGGGGTGGCGTATGTGACGGACGATCGGCGCGGCACCGGACTCATCCTGAACCACACGGTCGCGCAAAACACACTGCTTTCCACGCTCAAGCGCGTGACGCCATTCGGGTTGGTGTCGCGTGCGCTCGAACGGCGCGAAGTGCTGCGCGCACTCGAAGACTACGACGTGCGCCCACGTCTGCCGAATGCCAAGGTCCTGAATTTATCAGGCGGGAATCAGCAGAAGGTTGTGTTCGCCAAGGAGCTGATCAATCGTCCGGCGCTGCTGTTGCTCGACGAGCCGACACGCGGCGTCGATGTCGGCGCAAAAGCCGAGATCTATCAGCGCTTGCGCGGACTCGCCGACGACGGCCTGGGCGTGCTTGTCGCATCGTCGGAGCTGCCAGAACTGATCGGTCTGTGCGACAAGATCGTCGTCATGCGTGAGGGACGCACGATCCATGAGTTCGGTCCGGGCCCGAGTGAAGAGTCGATCCGCAAGATCAGCGAAGGGGAGGAGCTGGCCGCATGAGCACGAGTCCGACATCGTTGCCTACGCGCGCGCGTCACAGGCGCGGAGGAATCCTTGCGCTGCTGGTGCGGTTCCAGAGCCTGCTCGGGCTGATTCTGGTCCTGATTGCCGGGGTGGCGCTGTCGCCGCGGCGTCATGGTCATATCCTGTTTCTTGCGCCGGACAACATCGCCAATATCATTCGATCGATCTCGGAGACGGGGATACTTGCGCTCGGCATGACGTTCGTCATCATTGCCGCAGGGATCGATCTGTCTGTCGGTGCGTTGCTGGGTCTGTGCTCGGTGTTGACCGCGACATTGCTCGTCAACGAAGGGTGGGGCTTATGGACCACGCTGCCGCTCGTGATCGTGACGGGCATTGTGTTCGGCGCGATCCAGGGCGCGATCTCGACGCGCTTCCGCATTCAGGCATTTATCGTCACGCTCGCCGGACTTCAGGTTGCGCGTGGCTTATCGTTGATCGCTTCGAACAATGCCTTTATCAACATCAACTACGGCGAAGGACCGGGTAATGCGCCACCTGCATTTCAAGTGCTCGGCGAACGTATTGGTGGCGTGTTTCCGGTGGCGACGCTGATCTTTGTCGTGCTCGCAGTCATCGCCGCATTCATGCTCAACAACACGCGGTACGGGCGATACGTCATCGCCGTAGGCGGTAACGAAAAAGCGGCGCGACTCTCAGGCATTCCCGTGAGCACCATCAAGATATCGGTCTATGCGCTGACGGGCTTCGTGTCGGCGGTAGCCGGCATCGTGCACGCCGGGCAGTTTTCATTTGGTAGCCCCAATGACGGCGTCGGATACGAACTCAATGCCATCGCAGCCGTGGTGATCGGCGGAACGGATTTGTTTGGCGGGTCCGGCTCGATGATTGGCACGATCGCGGGTGCCGTCATGCTCGGTGCGCTCGCCAATATCCTGCAACTCAATGACGTCAGCGCGGCGATGCAACTGCTCGCGACCGGCGCCATTATCGTCGGCGCCGCGGCGCTGCAATCCTATGTCGCGGGCCGCGGAGGCACGGCCCGCTGACTGTCGTGCGCGGCTCCTTTGCGTGGGAGCCTCAGGTCCATGATGTCAAACAAGGGACGATCCTATGAAAGCGATCTTGCACTCGACGTTGATGGTGACCGGCATGGCGCTCGCAGTGAGCGCGTGGGCTGAAGGTGGAAAACCCCTGGCCAAGGATTGCGGGCCGAACAATAACTACGTGATCGGCTTCAGTCAGGCCAACTTCAAGGAGCCGTATCGCGAGCACGTGAATCACGAGCTCGAGCGGCTCGTAAAGAACTATCCGAAGTTCAAGATCGTGATTGCCGATGGTCAGGCGAGCGTCAATACACAGGTCTCGCAGGTCGAGAACTTCATGACGCAACACGTCGATCTGTTGATGATTTCGCCGTATGAAGCTGCACCGCTGACTCCGTCGGTGACGAACGTTTATAAGGCGGGTACGCCGGTCATCGAGCTGGACCGCAAGACGACGGGCGACAACTACACCGCGTTCGTGGGCGGTGACAATCGCGCGATCGCCAAGGAAGCAGGAGAGTGGACCGCCAAGACCTTGCTGCCCGATGGCGGTGAAGTCGCGATTCTCGAAGGCCTGCCGAGTTCATCGCCGGCGATCGAACGTCTCGAAGGCTACAAGGCGGGCATTGCGAGCAACCCGAAGATCAAGCTCGTCGCCGTGCAGCCGGTCGACTGGATGGAAGACAAGGCCGTGACGGTGTTTTCCGCGATGTTGCAGGCACACCCGGATATCAAGGTCGTGTACACCAGTAACGATCTCGCAGCGGCGGGTGCGTATATCGCGGCCAAGCAGGCGGGCAAGGCCGATCAGGTGAAGATCATCGGCACCGACGGATTGCCTGGACCCTCGGGCGGGATTCGTGCTGTGGCAGACGGGCAGTGGGCGGCGACATATACCTACCCGACCGGAGCCGCCGAAGCGCTCGAGCTGGCCAAGAAGATCCTGATCGATTGCGCGACCGAGGTGCCGCGCAGCGTTCTCGTTCCGACGCAGCGTATCGATCAGCAGAACGCGAAGTCGCTGTATGGCAAGGAACAGTTCTGATTGATGCTGAAGGCGGGGGCTGCGGTTGGAGATTTTGATCGCGATCGCGGCCCTGCTTTCGATTGCCACAATCTGATCGGCAGCTTGGGTTCCGGACTTAGGCTGGTTTCGGCCTAGGCCGTTGCTCAATCCCAACCGCTACCCAATTTACTATCTCGACGTCACCCGCCGTCTTCGACAGCTGAGAGCGGTGTCGCGACGTGTTCGAGCGATTTGCGCTCGGCGTCGACACCCCATACGGCTGCAATCACCGCGCCGACGATCATCAGTGCCGATCCGACCAGATAGCCCGTGAAGACTGCGCCGCGTTGATGCGTGTCGATCAGGCTGCCAAAGAAGGCCGGTCCGATGATCCCGCCGAGTGCGGTGCCGAATGCGTAGAACACCGCAATGGCCAACGCGCGAATCTCAAGCGGGAATGTCTCGCTGACGGTCAGGTAAGCCGAACTCGCCGCCGCCGATGCAAAGAAGAAGATCACCATCCACGCGATGGTCTGCGTTGTGACGGTCAGCCATCCCTGTGCAAACGCATATCCGCTGCAGGCCAGAAGAATCCCTGAAATCGCATACGTCGACGCGATCATTTTTCTGCGGCCGATCACATCGAAAAGCCGTCCGAGCAGGATCGGCCCTAGGAAATTGCCGAGCGCAAACGGCAGCAGGTACAGGCCGACCCTGCCGCCGGGCACGTGATAGAAGTCGGTCAGTACGAGTGCATACGTGAAGAAGATCGCGTTATAGAAAAACGCCTGTGCCGTCATCAGCGATAGCCCGACAAGCGCGCGCCGCAAGTGAACCCGAAACAGCGCATTGAACACGTCACTGAGCGGTGTGTAGGGGCGCGCATGCAGACGCAGGCGGTGCGTGGGTGAGTCATCGATTGGATGGCCCGTTTCACGAAAGCGCGCTTCGATATCTTCGACAACTTTCTTAGCCTGCTCGTGTTCACCATGCGTGATCAGCCAGCGCGGGCTTTCCGGTATCCATGCGCGCATGAACAGAATCACGAGCGCGAGCGCTGCGCCGATAAAGAAGCAGGCTCGCCAACCCCAGTCGGCAGGCAGCAGGTGCGGATCGAGCAGCACGAGCGACCCGGCGGCGCCGATGCCAGCGCCGACCCAGAACGTGCCGTTGATCGTGAGATCTGTCCAGCCGCGCACGCGCGCCGGCGTGAATTCCTGAATGGTCGAATTGATGGCGGCGTATTCGCCGCCGATACCGGCGCCTGTCAGGAAGCGGAAAGCGATAAAGGCAGCGAAGCTCCACGAGAACGACGTCGCCGCCGTCGCGAGCAGGTAGACCGCGAGTGTGATGAAGAACAGCTTGCGGCGACCTAGTCGATCCGTGAGCCACCCGAATCCCAGCGCACCTAGCACGGCGCCTGCGATATAGGCGCTACCGGCCATGCCGACCTCGGCGTTTGTCATATGCAAGGCCGGGCTCGACTTGAGCGCGCTCGCCACCGCGCCCGCCAGCGTGACCTCGAGTCCGTCGAGCAGCCAGGTGACGCCGAGTGCAATGACGATCAGCGTGTGAAAACGACCCCACGGGAGGCGGTCGAGGCGCGACGGCAGATCGGTATCGATGATCTCTGACGAAGTACGCGCGGTGGCGTCGTCATGCGCGCCGGTTGGCTTGGCGGCGGCAGCTGAATGTCCGGGCATCGGGGTCGGGTCGCGGGTTGGGACACCCCGGGAACGAGCACGAGGCATACCTGGGACCACGCGGGTGAGGTCTGTCGGGTCTTCGAAACCTCATCCGGTACGTCGCTTCGTCGGGGCTCTCAGCCCGGCTTGCGGAGAATAGCGGGTTTAATCTCCGCACAATCTGCGGCGAATAGACCGCCTAATCTCCGCATCCTTCGCGGAGATTAGGTGACCAACGCGCAAATTTATGGCGGTAGTCCTCACGACCGTGCAGAAATGTCCTGTGGGCCGATCGGAGTTGAAAACCAACTTCAGCTGCGGGGCGTTGGCAACTTACTAGCGTCAGTTGGCCAGCAAGCGCCCACTCCCGACCTGATTAACCCGGCGAGCCGACTGCGCCGAGTTGCATCATCAGCCCGAGCGCATCCATGAGGATGCGGGTGTCCTTGATACGGCCTTCCTCGAGGTGGTCGATGACCATGCCCCAGGTTTTCACCGCCCGTCCGGTGGCCGGGACGCCAAGGAAGTTGCCCTGATGCGTGCCGGTCCATTCGAAGCGCGTCATGACGCGATCGCCTTCAGCGATCTGTTCCTCGACGGTCCAGTGCATGTCGGGGAATGCGGAGCGCATCATCCGCAGCACATCTTTAAGCCCTTCAATGCCGGGACCCTGACCAGGGAAAGGCACTTGTTCGACCATGTCTTCCCAGAAGTACTGGTCGGCTGCGTCGATGTTTCCCTGATTGATAACGTCTTCGATAAAACCGCGAACAACACTACGAGCTTCTTGCATCAGCATGAGAGGCCTCTTCCATGTCGTTGGGTAGCTGCAGAGCGAAAGATCACATGACCTTTCGCGGGAGTGAAGCGAGGGGAACGTGCGATGGACATCGCACGAACTCATTGTAGTGAGTGAAATGCGGTGTGGAGGAATTGTTATCGTGGGATGCGATCGATTTGCAGGCGAAGGGAGTCAGCCTGCGCGATCTTTATAAGTGGCTATTTAGAAGCAGACGTTTAAGTCGCTGGTGGCGCCGAAGCCAATGCCAACATCAAAGCCGGCTTCGGCGTCAAACCCGATCCGATGATCGTGCGATGTTGCTCCGGCGAATGACGTTCCTGTGTGCGTCACTCGCCAGAACCCAACGCCTCCGACATTAATTCATGTTCAACAGCGTCTGATCCACGGCGTTTTGCGTCTTCACGGTTTGCGCATTCGCCTGGTAAAACCGTTGCGCGGTGATGAGATCGACGAGGTTGGCCGTCAAGTCGACGTTCGACTCTTCGAGTTCACCCGGCAACAGCGCACCGAGTGGCCCGGTGCCCGGCGTGCCGACTTCGGCGGGACCGGAGTCGGCGGTTGCGGTCCACGCGTTGTTGCCGACGTTTTTCAATCCGTTCGGGTTGATGAAGTTGGCGAGCACGACTTTGCCGAAGGTGACGGTCTTGTTGTTGGTATAAGTCGCTTCCACCGTGCCATCGGATTCGATCTGCACGCCGTCGTAGTTGCCAGCCGGGTACCCGTCGGCGATTGCCGCCGCCGCGTTCCCGACCCCTGCAAATGCCGTTGCGCCTTGAAAGTTGACCGAGATCGGCAACGGGGTGTTGGAACCCGTCGACGAGGTCAACGTCATCGACACGGTGTCCGGCGTGGTCGCGCTCACGTTTCCGTTGGCGTCGGAGAATTGAACCAGCGTACCTGACGAGCTGAATTGCATGTCGCCCACGAGGCCCGCTGTTGTCGCGGGCGCGGGCGGGGTGATCAGCGTGCCGTCTTCCGTCGCATAGACCGAAAAATTAACGGTCGCCGGCGTGACCGGCGGCGTCGGCTGCGGGTCTCTGACGAAGTACATATTCACGTCGTGCTTGTTGCCAAGCGAGTCGTACGTCTGCGTCTGCGCTACGTATGTATACGAGTTGCTATTGGTCGGGCTAAACGGCGTCACCGAAGGCACGCCAAGCGACGAGTCGAGATTGATGCCGCCCGATGTAATCGTGGTCGACGCACTCGGCGCCATGCTGCCTTCGTTGATTTGAAGCGGCTGCGGAATCATCGTTGTGACCACGCCGCCCGTGCTTGTCGGATAGCCCGTGAGGTTCGCGCCCTCGGCGTTGATGATGTAGCCGTTCGGGTCGACGTGAAACTGGCCGTTGCGCGAGTATTCCGTGACGCCGTTGGCCGACAACTGGAAAAAGCCGTTGCCATTGATGGCGAGGTCCGTCGCACTTCCAGTGCTCGTAAAGCTGCCTTCGCCGAAATTCTGCTGCACGCCGACCGTGCGCACGCCAATACCCTGGTCCGATGTGACGCCGGTGGATACCGTGTTGGCGTACATGTCGGCGAACAGGGTTGTGCCGGATTTGAAGCCTACTGTCGACGAGTTGGCGATGTTGTTGCCGATCGTGTCGAGCTCATCGGATGCGGAGCCCAGTCCGCTTAGTGCTTGCGAATAACCCATTGAATTCTCCGTATTCCAGATAGGACGCGACGCGCATTCAAACAATGCGTTGCCCGGATTATTTGTTTGGGTGGCGTGCTACGAAGTGTTGAACAGACGGCAGGAATTGACGGCTCCGGGTGCTTCAGGGGCTGATGCTATGACGAGGCATCAATGATTTATCTGCTTTGCTGAAATTGCATAGCGGTGCATTGCTAAGCCGGGAAATAAGCTCGATGATTCAGGTCTAAAGCCGACGCACTTGAAAATCGCCGTGCAATTTCCCGTTTCGACATTGATGCTGATGATGAATAGGCATAGCGTGACAATGAATTCTTAGGCGGAAAATAAGCGATGACTATGTCAATGTGCCATTACGCGTCGTTGCTTTATCAGTGCGTTTAGCACCGTGTGATCGTCTGATAGTCTTTTTGCATCTCAAGAATGACTGCATGAATCAAGCTCTTACGCCGGGCTTTTTTCTGTGCGGTCATCTTTAAAGGCACGACATCACGATGACCAAGCAGCTTGCCCACGCGCCGCAATTGCGCCCCGCCTCCCAGGATCTCTCCCTCTTCGAAACACCCATGCCGTTCGCGATTGGATTCGTGACGCGCGATGGCGATGTCATGGGCAGCTGTCTGAAGTTCTCACTCGACGCGTCGACGACGGCGACGATCCATTTGAATAGCGCGCTGACAGCGGGCCTGATTTGCTCGCTGACGGAACAACGGAATAGTGAATGGGCCGGGTGGATGCCGTTCGATACCGAGAGCGCTGAATCGAGCCTGCCACTCCCGCAACGAGAAATCGATACGGTCAAAAAGGCGACCGTGGCCGAGAGGTTCCACGTGTCAAAACACGACGGCGGTCTGGTCGTTCGATTCGACCTGATGAGCCGACGACATGTCGACGTGCCCATGACGTGGGCCACCGTCGAGCAGTGGCTTAAGCGAATGGACGGCTCGATTTCTCAGCTTGAAACGTTGAGAGACGCGCCTGCAGCGATGTGCTAAGACTGCTTGGGTGGGCCGTATTGCATGGGCCGAATTGCCTGGGTCGAATTGCCAGGAAAAAGGCCCATTTCTTTCGAAGAATGGACGCTGCTTTATTTACAGTGATTTCGATGCGCTACGCGCATTTACGCTTGCGGCAATGCCGACAGCCAGATTCGATCCACCGAATCGTTCTTGCTCAGCACATCGCGATAGAGCTTGACCGCGAGTTTCACGACCCACTCCTCGCCACCAGCCAGAACCAGCGCCCCGCTTTCGAGTTCTGCACGCACCGATCTTCTGCTTAACCAGGCCAGCGCGCGACCTTCAAGCACGAGATGCTTGAGTACGTGATCCCATTCCGATTCATAAGCGATCCGAAACCGACTGACGACTCTCGCGGCGGAAAGCATGTCCGCGACGCACCGGCCGAACAAGGTGGTCGACGCATAGCTCGCGAGCGGCAACAGCTGCGTCTGAAGCGTATTCAAATCGAATAGTGGCTGGCCCGACGCGCCGGGTTTGCAGACCGGCACCAGCTCATCCGTCTCGATCGAGAGGCTCGGGTAACGCGCCGGATCGATGCGCGACGGCTCGTCGTGTTTTTCATGGACCAGCATCAGATCGCAATGACCGTCACCGAGCATCATGGCGCCATCGTTCAGTGCGACCGGTGTGATTTTCGTCCGGCATTGCTGGCCATCGATTTGAAATCCATCAAGCCACGCAGGCACAAAGGAAGTCGCAAGCGCGTGACTCGCGGCGATTTTCAATGTCGGCGCGACGGTGCGCTGATGATTGCGAACCTGCAGACGCGCTTCAAATAAGTTATTCAGCGTGTCATACGCGGTGCCGGAAAAGATATGTCCGGCCTGCGTCAATGCAGGTGGAAACGTGCTCCGGTCAAACAACTCGGCGCCGAGCCATTGTTCAAGCGCCTGGATGCGTCGGCTTAAACCTGACTGAGTCAGAGAACGCGCGCGCGCCGCTTTGGAAAATGTCTTATATTGAGTGAGCGCAAGAAAGTCTTCGATCCACTTCACTTCCATGTTTGCATTCCCATTGCGTGCCGTACGCATGCGTCCAAAGGAACGCAGTATGAAGGGAATTTATCTTTGCCAAGAACCCGATTTCCAAAATTGTGTATTTTGGAATGGTGATGGAAAGCATAACCATGCTTTGGCAATTCATATTTCGATGACCTATGCGATTCTCGCATGGCGCATTCAATCATGACGTGGCGTGAATGACCCCGTAAATGTCATTTACGGCAATGGTCCGACGCGCTTGCTCCGACTACAGTGACTGAAACGGACATGCCGCCGATCGGTGACGTGCCCGATCCATGAAATACCGTCGGACGTTTCGATCTTCAGTGCAGGCGCATGCTCCGTGTCCTTGTGCTCGATGTCGTGTTCGACACGCACTGGGAGTGGGTATGAGTCATACGATATCCGCCGCACTGGACAATCCGGTCTGGTCGGCACTGACAATGCGGCAGGGCCATCTCGGCCAAAGCGCCGGAGTCGCCCGACGTTATCTGCCTGACGTCGCACCGTTCGCGGGCATCGAGCAGGAAAGCGAAGCGGCATTCGATCGTCTTCGCGAACTGGTGATACCCGACGAGGCGCTCGCGGTGCTGTCGAAGCGTCGCCTCGACCCGATCGACGGATTGCAGCTCACGTATGCCGGGGCGCTTCATCAAATGGTCGCGGTGAACAACGACGTCAAGGGCACGGACACGCACGACGTGATCCGGCTTACCCGGACCGATGTGCCCGATATGCTGGATCTCGCGCGGCGAACCAAACCGGGCCCCTTCGCGAAGCGAACCCAGGAAATGGGAAGCTACATCGGCATCCGCAATCAGGGACGGCTCGTGGCAATGGCTGGCGAGCGGATGCATCTCGATGGATATGTGGAAATCAGCGCGGTCTGTGTCGACGACAGCTGGCGCGGCAAAGGAATCGCGGGCCGGCTGATGAACATTCTTCGCGTTGAGATTGCGCAGCGAGGCGAGATACCGTTTCTCCACGTGTTCAAGCACAACACGACCGCCGTCGCGTTATACGAACGTCTCGGGTTCGAAGTGCACCGCACGTTTGAACTGACTCGCCTCAGCCGCGCCGCCTGATGCTCAGCTTTCGCCGAGCTGGGGTTGCTCTGCACTGACGGACCGTGCCGATCGCGACGGCACGGTTTCCTTGAGGCTCAGCGCCACGAGCATGCCGACGGCGAGGGCGACGAAGCCCAGCACCATGATGTACTGAATGCCGAAGTGTTTCGCGACAAAGCCCGCGATGGCCGGGGCAATCCCGCCGCCGAACACTTCCCCGACACCGACGACGATGCCCGATGCGGTCGACATCAATGCGGCGGGCACCGACTCGGCGCTGATGGGACCGACGGTCAGCGTAATCAGGCTGAAGATGAACAGCAGCGTCATCATCAGATAACCGAACAGCGCCGTGGGATTCGGCCCGGTGCGTGCTAGCAGCACCATAAAGATCGCAGCGCCGATCACACTCAGGATCATCACGGGCTTGCGTCCGAGGCGATCCGATAGCGTCGGCATCGTGACGGTGCCGAGCATGCCGCCGAAACCGATGGCCGACAGCACAAAGCCCATTTGCGACAGGTCGAGATGCAGGTAGTCGACGAGATAGCTCGGGAACAGCGCGCTCAGCACTACCAGGCACGTCAGCCAGCACAGCATGCCCACGACATTGAGGCGGATGTTGTGGTACCGGAAGACCTCGGTCCACATGTGCCGGGCGGCGTCATGTGCCGGAGTGTGGACGCTTGCGTTCGACGGCGTCGAATTGCGCAGCACGCGCCACATCAGCAAGGCGATCACAAGACCGGGCAGCGTGACCACGGCAAAGATCGAATGCCACGGCATGACCTTGAGCATCTGCGTGACAAGGATGGGCGCGAGGCCCAGTCCGAACAGCGGCAACGCCATCTGCTGTATGCCCACGTTGCGGCCGTGCCGGCTCGGTTTTGAAGCATCGAGCGTCGCGATGATGCTCGCCGGCGTGTACGCGCCTTCGGCGAAACCCATCACGGCACGAATCAGGACGAGCGACCCGACGCCGGTCGCCAGACCGCTGAGCCCTGCGAGAAGCGAGAACAGCACGATTGCCGGGATGATGACCTTGCGACGTCCGATGCGGTCGGACAAGTTGCCCATCAGCATCGCCGAAATACCCCAGGCCACGGACAGCGCGCCGGTGATGTGTCCGAGGTCCTGATAGTCGAGATGCAGGTCGTGCATCATGACGGGGAACAGCGGCATGATCATGAAGCGGTCGATACCGACCAGGCCGAATCCGAGTGAGAGCAATAGGACGGCCTTCCATTCATAGGCCGTGTCCCAGCTTCTATTGCGAGGGGTTTGCATGTTTGTGTCTCCTGATAGGATAGTCCCGAGAGGTGCGGGACAGATATCCGGAATCGGCGCCTCGTCAATGCGGGCGCTCTTGTGATCCCGGTGAGCGGCATGGGCTGCTCGATCGCATCGTCATGACCGATCGGTCATGACCTGTGATGCATGACGTTCGCGTGTCTACGTGGCGTCCGCCGAGACGGAGGCTTCCAAAGCGAACGCGGAATTCGCTTCAAGACCAAGTTCCACTGTGAGTCCGGCGACGAGTGCAGGCAGTTCATCCAGCGTGTGCGCTGCGCCGTAGATGTAGTAGTCAGGGCGCACGATGATGGCTGCGGCTCGATGCGTCTTGAAGAACGTGTCGTATCGGCCGCTGACGTCGTACATCACGCGATCGACAACGAGGCGGCCTTCGTTGCGCGTGAGGCCCACCGTGCTCGCACCCATTCGCGCGAGCGCGGCCCTGGCGGCTTCGCCGAGGCAGGTATTCGGATCGACGTCGAGCGCGATGACATGGAATCCGTTCGGAATGACATCGTCGTACCGGGACTCGACGCCTCGATTGCGTACTTGTCCGTGGACGCTCAACGCACCGGCAATGCCGCCGTGAGACGCGTTCCGCGTGTGACGAATCAACCCGTCCGTGAGCCCTGGAAAAGGCGGCAGTGGCGGCACGTTGCCCGACAGGAACGCCTCGTCGCGACGTGCGGCTTCGGCTGGGTCGGAGATGCACACGACCTTGCCCATCTCGATCGATGCATCGATGACGGCGCGCACTTGAGGCCGGCGCTCGAGCGTGTAGGCATCGAGGATGTCCGGCGAGGCGATCCCCTTGAAGATCATGTCGAGGCGCCATGCAAGATTCCAGACGTCGCGAATGCCGGAGCACATGCCCTGACCCATAAAAGGCGGCATCTGGTGCGCAGCGTCACCGGCGATCAATACTCGGCCGTCGCGCCAGTGCTCGGCGATCAGCGAGCGGAATGTGTAGACAGCGTATCGAACGAGCGTCGCTTGTTCGGGCGTGACCCACGGCGCGAGCAGCGACCAGACCTTCTTGGGCTTCTGAAGGTCCTCAAGCGTTTCTCCGGGCAGACGCATGAATTCCCAGCGGCGGTAACCCGGGCCGCCGGGCACCATCGTGGTCGGGCGCGCTGGGTTGCACCATTGACCGATGTCCGGCACATCGAGTTTGACGCCTTCATTGGGTTGCAAGTCGATGACGAGCCAGTCTTCCTGGAAGCCGAGGTCTTCAAACGCGATGCCTTGCGAGCGGCGCACGAAGCTGTTGGCACCATCCGCGCCCACGACGAAGCGGGCACGCACGGTTTGCGTTTCGCCGGTGGGGGTCCAGGTTCCGCTTTGCATCGTGCCGTGCTGGAGCACGACTTCGGTGTAGTCGGCAAACTGGCGAAGCTCGATGGCCTCCCAGCCCTGGTTCACGCTGACGTTCGGCAGCGACTTGGCCTTGCGATCGAGGATGGCTTCGAGCGAGGGTTGATTGAAGAGGTATCCGACCGGGCCGTCGCTGATCGACTCGGCCGACCAGTCGATTTCCACGAGCGTCTTCCAGTCCGCGTTGAACCATTGATAGGTTGCCGATGGCTGAGAGATCTTCTCGACTTCGGCACCCATGTTCATGGCGTGGAAAACGCGGCGGATCTCGTGGTCGTGGAAGACGGCGCGCGGCAACGGGTACAACGACGGCCAGCGTTCGTAGACGGCGACATCGTAACCGCGTTCACCCAGCAGGATCGACAGCGATTGCCCAACCGGGCCGTAGCCGATGATGACGACGTCATGCAGCGTGTTGTCAGTCATGAATGCACCTTCGTTAAAGCGAGTTGTGCCCTGGCGCCAGTCGGGCTGGCTGCCATACGGGAAAACTACGGGTTGAATGGGTCAGCGCGGTGCGCTGACGTCAGTGCTCAATGCCGGCGGATCGCAACAGGCTGAGCGCGATTCACCTGCCAATGCATGCGGCTCAATGAGTGGCCGCCATTCGATGCCGGTCAATGAAGTCGGACCCGCCACTCGTTGCCAACGACACGGCGAGCGGCACGGATCCGACACGTTGGGTTATTGATCGCCGATGTAGCGCCGGCGCTTAAGGCACGGCTTCCGTGTTGTGGATGAAATTGGGGGGGACGGCAGGACCCCAGAGGTAAAGCGAATCCTCTGGCGCGTAGTCGCCTGCGGGCCATTCGGAGCCCGCGGAAACGAAGTCGATGTCTGCCGAGTACTCGCAGAACGAACCCCACGGATCTTCGACATAGTGGAAGTAGTTGGAGCCCAATACATGGCGTCCCGTACCCCAGCCCTTTGTGTAGCCGGCGTTGCTCATTTGCGAGGCGCCTTCGCCGACCGTGTTGACATTGTCGACATCCCACGACGAGTGATGAAAGCCGCGCGCGGAGCTCTTGGCGAACGCTACGAGGTGGTGATCGCTGCCGTGAGGAGCATGGGTGAAGGCAATGATGTCTAGCGACTTGTCCGACAGGCGAAGGCCGAGCGCGCGTTCATAGAAATCAAGGGCACGCAGCACGTCGGGCGTAAAGAGCAGCACGTGCGAAAGCCGGCGCGGTCGAACAGTCTGCGAAGCGGAGCGCGTGTGCGAACCGCGTTCATCCGCGGCGCTACCCGTCATGACACACGGCGACTTTGCGGTGGGACTGGTTTTGACGCCGACTTTGACCTGAATGAGGTTGCCGTCCGGGTCCCGGAACCAGAATGCATCCTTACTATCCGTGACATGGGCTTCAATGGTGGCGCCGGCATGCGTCACCTGGTGACGGAGCGCATCGATGTCTTGCGCAAAGCAGCTGAAGCTCAGATACGCGAGGCTTTTGCTGGTGGACATCAGGACTCTTGCCCACCGGTGTCCGTCGGCCGCGCGCAGCGCGAGCTCTTGTCCTGTCTCGCCGACGTGACGGACGTCGAGACCGAAGGCGCTGAAAAAGCGCTCCGCGTCCGCAATGGACGGCACGTTCAGCGCGAAATGATCGATGGAATGCACGCTTGCTGGTGCGTGCCTGCCACCGTTTCGGATCGTGTTCGAGCCGCTGGATGCGTTCATGACTGTCTCCTGCCTGTTCAGGTTGAACCCGCTCTGCGGCAGGTTTTATCGGTGTGGGTCGAAGTGCAGCGTGGCGCTTGCTTTGGATCGCCTATTGCCAAACACCTGACCCGTGACGCGTATTCCTCAGTGCCGATTTCCGATTGTTAGTCGATTGCCGATTGCCCAACTCGAAACGCGCGATAGATCACACACGACGCATGAGGGGCGGCGCAACGCAGACCACGCGCGACGCCGCCGCGGGTGTTCACCTCAAGCCGCGACCTCGTCCTCGATCACGTTTCGCAACGTGCCGATCTGCTCCACAGTGACTTCGCATACGTCGCCGGCCTTCATCAGCAGGCGCGGACTGCGTGCCCAGCCGATGCCCGAGGGCGTACCCGAGACGATGACGTCACCCGGCTCGAGCGTGATGGCTTCGCTGATCGTGCTGATCAGGCTCGCTACATCGAACACCATCTGATCGGTGCTGGCCGACTGAACGACTTCGCCATTGAGCCGCGTTTCGAGGCGCAGACCCTTCACGCCAGGCGGCAACTCATCGGCCGTCACGAGGTCGGGCCCAAACGCGCCCGTGCCGTCGAAGTTCTTGCCGACCGTCCATTGCGGCGTCTTGAACTGATATTCGCGCACCGACCCGTCGTTGAACACCGAATAGCCGGCCACGTGCGACAGCGCGGTGTCCTTCGAAATATGACGGCCACCCTTGCCGATCACGACCGCGATTTCGCCCTCGAAATCGAGGCCGTCCGAATCGGTGACGCGAGGGCGGATCATCGGTTCATCGTGGGCGATCAGGCTGGTTGCCACGCGGAAGAACAGCGTCGGATAGGTCGGCTGCTCGTAGTTGCTTTCCTGCGTGTGGTCGGCGAAATTCAGGCCGACGCACAGAATCTTGGGCGGCCGCTGCAGCGGCGGAAGCAGCTTCACGGAGGCCGCGCTGACGCGCTCTTGCGATGCATGCGAGCGGACGTAGTCCGCCAGATCGACACCGCGCGCGACCAGCGACTCCATGGTTTCATCGCCGATGACCCGCAGTTGATCACCTTCTCTCACACCCAGCGTCGCCGATCCGTTACGCTCAAAACTTACCAATCGCATGTCTGTCTCCTAAGCCCCTCGCACCATGCTCAACGCACCGGTTGCACACGGGAACTGTCGTTTTGACGAATTCGTCAAAACTATTCTAGTCGATTTGATAAAATCGTCAATTCGAAAAATGCTCGGGACAAACCCGCACTCGTATACTTGTCGGGTGGATGGCAAACGGAACGAAAGATGAGCGAGTTGACGGAGAACTATCAAAGCCGGGTCGGCGCATTGCGGCGCGAGAAGACGCGCAATCGCCTGATCGAGAGTGCGCTCGTCGTATTTGCCGAAAAGGGGCCCGATGCGCCGTCGATTGACGACTTCATCGCGGCAGCAGGCGTCGCTCGAGGTACGTTCTACAACTACTTCCGGACGCCAGCCGAGTTGCTGTCGGCGGTGGCGGGCGAAAGCAGCGACGAGGTGCTCGCGGTGGTGGATCCGCTCGTGCAGACGTTCGACGATCCGGCGCAACGCGTTGTGGTCGGCTCGCGGCTCTATATGGGCATGGCTGCGCGTTATCCGCTGTGGGGCGCTTTTATTACGCGCGTGGGCACGCGTCGCGGGTCTCGCGGGCGATTGCTCGATGAGTATCTGACGCGCGATCTGGAGATGGCCATTGCAAAGGGGCGCTTCCATGTCGGGCATGTCACGATTGCACGCGACATGGCGCTGGGGTCGATCATGTACGGTATTGAAACGCTGCTTTCGCACGAGGCGCCGGCCGAGTATGTCGAGAACGCGATGTTTGCGTTGTTACGCGCCTTTGGTGTCGACGAAGAAGAAGCGCACCACATGGCGTGGGCGCCGTTGCCTGAGTGTCCGGAACTCAGCGGCGTGATCTTCCGACCGGCCAGCGAAGCGTGAACCGGCAACGCGCAACGTATGGCGAATCCGGACTTGAGCGGCGTGAATTTCCGGCTGGCCGGCGAAGCTTGAACTGTCGTCAGCGCGGTGTCCGGGAAAGAGTGTGAGGATTTTTTGTTGTCCGGTATCGAGGTGCAGGCACGTTAATGGCTCATTTTTTCATGACGTACTTGCAGACGTCGAATCGATGCGCGCCCGGTTCAACCGCCGGATAGCAGCAGATTCTTGAAGGGCGTCTGCAACGTTGAAATCAACGACAGGGCCCGATCATGATGCTTCCCATCGATACCGTCGCTTTCGCGCGCGGCGTACATAACGGTTACAGGAACGAAGTCCTGACAACCGTGAACGACCACAATGTGCATATCAGCGTGATGGACGAGCCGTTTCGATGGCACTTTCATCCGAACACCGATGAAACGTTTTTAACGCTCGAAGGCACGCTGGTGATCGACTTTGCTGAAGGTCCGGTTCACTTGCATGCCGGACAGATGCTGACGGTGCGCGCAGGCACGCGTCACCGGACCCGGCCGGGAGGCGCTCGTTCGGTGAATCTCACCGTCGAGCGCGAGGATTCCGAGACCGTGTTCTGCGATGGACCCGTATAGAGACCCAGTCTTCGCTACGATATGTATTCACCCTTGCTACGATTAGATCCATGACCACGTTTGCCGATCGTCCCCATACCGCACTGATTGTCATCGACCTTCAAGAAGGCGTTGTCGTGAATGCCTATAAGCGGCACGAAGTGCTCGACGCCGTGAAAGGACTGGTCGAGCGCGCTCGTAGCGCAAACGTGCCTGTGGTTTGGGTTCGACACGCCGATGATGACCTGGTCCCAGGGAGCGACGCGTGGCAAATCGTGTCTGAGCTTTCACCTGATCAAAACGAGTCGATTGTCGAGAAACGCTACCGGGACGCGTTCGAAGACACCGATCTCGAGCAGATACTGGCGACGAATCGCATCGGCAAACTGGTTGTCACCGGTGCGCAGACGGATATGTGCGTGCGCTCGACGTTGCACGGCGCACTCGTTCGCGGCTATGACGCTTTGCTCGTCAGCGACGCCCACACGACCGAAGACCTGACCGAATGGGGCGCCCCGCCTCCCGATGGCGTGATCAACCACACCAATCTCTACTGGCGAAACCAGCGTGCCCCCGGCCGATCAGGTGGTGTCGTGGAGAGCAAGGATGTGGTGTTCGGGTGAGCTCGTCGGCGAACCATTGAATCTGTCTAGCTACGCACTCGGATAGCGTGGAGGATCCAACCTGCAGCAGGCGTGTGCGTCTGGAAAAATTGTCGTAACTAACGAAAGTACTTGAGTTAACGCGAAAATTCCACGCGCGATTCAGGCTCGGGGTCGCCGCTTCGCCTGCGAAGATCGGATGATCGAGAGGGGAGCCTGCAGGCCATCAAAGCGCACTGCTAGTGTGCGACAGCATCCAAGACTTGCCTCAAGGACGTCTCTTGCATCGCAAACTTGGCAGCGTTCGATTTTCGAAGCTTTTCGAGGTTTTGAAGCTTCCATCGAATGGCGGGCATGTCCTTGAGATGCGGATACGGCATTAAGTCCCACTCAGGCGCGAGTCGCACAAACGAAAGCAGGAACCTTCTGTGATGATCCTGAAGTGACTGTGGCAGTTCGGTGAGCAAGCGTCGCTGGACCTCCTCAAGCGTCGTAGCCGGAACGTCGTCAATGGTCATGCCGACGAACTCTGATTCATGAAGCGCCGTAAGCGACTTCGGTTTTGCGAACAGAACTTCATGTACCGGTCGATCGTGTCCGACGAGGTATCCGACGAACGCGTCAATGAAATCGGAGGGTAAGCCGAAGGCGTCGTACATGTACTTTGCATCGTAGAAGTCTCTTGGATGCTGGCGATCCATCGCGGCCACGAGCTTGCTGCCGTACAACTCGGCGTCGGCAAGTGTGGGCACCGCCACTTCCATCGAAAAGAGTTCTCGTGCTGCCGGAACGAGCATCCTTGACACGGGCTCCAGCAACGTTCCGCGGAAGACATAGTTGACTTCCACTTTGACTGAGACGTCGTCGTGAAAGACAACAAGTTTGACTTCGCTCCCCTTGTCTCGTCGACTCGGTGCGATATGACTACGTGCTACTTGAAAGCCCTGCTTTTCAATCGCGAGGGTTACTCGTCCGAGTTCTGAAGCAATGTTTGCGAGGGACTCCTCTCGCGTCGATTGGTGAATGCGATAAACGACGTCGATATCCACCGATAGTCGAGGCATGTCCTGCACAAATAAGTTGATGGCAGTCCCGCCCTTCATGACAAAGAGCGGGTTTTCAAAGACGTCCGGCGCGATTGAAAGTAGCAATCGAACAGTCCTGAGATAGATGTCGTTCATTTCGGCTTCAGTGTCAGACGTTCGCCATCCTTGTTAACGTTGGACCAACGTTTGTCGGGGCCGAGTCGATCGACGTGTCTCTGAAGATCCGAGCCCCATGCATATCCGCTGCTCTTGCCGAGATCGCGAACGATCTTGACGACCTTGACGCGATGGCAATGCGCGAGGAATTGATCGAGGACAGACTGCCGAAGGTTTCTGAGGCCTGCTACCAAATTCTGAGCTTCCTCGAGCGATTGTCCCTTGCCAACATCGCTGGCCAGTTCGAGGAGCGCTCGTTCGGGCACGGACACGAGCACACCCGAGTTCATGTTGGGCAGCAATTTGAGTCCGGTGTCGTAGGGCAAATCCTCGTCGAACAACTTCGTTGTCTGAAACGAGTGTCGAAGATGGTGACTCACCCAAATCGGCATTGCGTAAGGTTTCTGGGCCCACAACGTCACCTTTTCGTCGAGTGCGATGTTGTGGCGCACGCCTTGCCAGTTCAGTGCTGTCTTGCCGCCGACATGCAAGCCGGGTGTCTTGCGGGCGAGGAAAGCGATGATCCCCTCCCGACCGGGCGCGTCACCGGTCATGACATAGGCGCCTTTGCCAAGACGCTGAAGCCACCCGGCTTTAACCAAGTAGGTCGCCAAGGCCGGACTTATCCCAAAGCCACGAAGCATTCTTGTGTCCATGGGCTGCCCGCGCGGGGCCTCCGTCATGAGACGCTGAAGTCGTTCGTTTGCCATGCGACCCTCGATCGGCGTTGTTTTTTCGCAGTAACTATCGTTTTCACTTTAGTTTAGCAGAATAAACAACGCAATCAGCGCCTGACAATGTGCCGTCGGCTATAGCACAACCTGCACCCCGAGCTCGATGACATCCTCGCTCTTGAGCCCGTAATACTCGGCGCTCGAGGCGGAGTGGAACGACATTTCGCCAAACAGTTTTTCGCGCCACCGTGCCATTTGGCCGTGGGAGCAGCCCGGGGTGATTTCTTCGCGGGGAAGGAAGAAGGTTGTGTGCTTCGGATCGAACTTCCAGTCGCCGAGCCTGCCCTCGAGTGAGGCAAGAAGGCTGGGCAGATTGGGTCGCTCGACGAAGCCGTGACGTGAGATCACCTCAAAACAGCCATGACCCAGATCCCGGACTTCGATGCGCATGCGCTCGTCGACCCGCGGCGCCGACTCGGACCGGTTGGCGAAGCAGATCACGGTGTGATGCAGCACGCGGTTATGCCTGACGTTGTTGACGAGCGCAGCGGGCGTGGTGCCCGACATGCTGCCCGGATACACGGCTGTGCCCGCCACGCGAGCAGGCGGATCGTCTCGGTCGAAGATATGCGGCAGGAACGACGTCAACGGTTCTGCGCGCGCCGCGCGTATCGCTGCGAGTTCGCGTCCTCGATGCCAGGTGATCATCAGAATGAACAGCACGGTGCCCACGGCAATCGGCGCCCAGCCTCCTTGCGGGATCTTCTGAAGGTTGGCGGATACCAGCAGCACGTCGATCACGAGCAACGGCCCGCTCACTGCGATCACGGCAAGCCATGACCACCGCCAGACATGGCGCGACAGACTCACCATCTGTACGGTCGTGATCAACATCGTCAGTCCCACGGCAATGCCGTACGCTGACGTCAGGCGATCGGAGCTTCGGAATACGAGTACCAGGAAAAGCACGGCGCCGAAGAGCAGCGTATTTACCGCGGGGACATAAACCTGACCCCGTTGCGTTCGCGAGGTTTCGATCACGCGCAAGCGCGGTAGAAAGCCAAGCTCGATCGCCTGACTCGTCATCGAAAAGGCGCCGGAAATCACGGCCTGCGAAGCAATGACTGTCGCAAGTAGCGCAATGACGACTGTTGGGATCAACGCCCACGGAGGCGCCGCATAAAAGAACGGCTGACGCACCGCACCGGGTTGAAACAGCATCGTCGCGGCTTGTCCGAAGTATCCGATGATGATCGAAGGAAACACGATGAAGAGCCAGGCAATGCGGATCGAACGGCGGCCGAAATGTCCGATGTCGGCATAGAGTGCTTCCGCGCCGGTGAGCGCGAGAATCACTGCGCCGAGCACGATGAAGGCCACCCCGGCGTGATGTACCGCAAGCGCCCACGCCCATGCTGGCGACAGTGCCTTTAAAACGTCCGGGTGCTGTACGACCCGATAGATCCCCACCGCAGCAAGGTAGACAAACCACACCGTCATCACCGGTCCGAACGACTTGCCAACGACCGAGGTGCCGCGTCGCTGGAAAGCAAACAGCGCGACGAGAACGGCCGCTGCGATCGGCACGACAAACGGATTGAAATGTGCGTCGACTTCGCGTAACCCCTCGACGGCGGACAGCACCGAGACAGCAGGCGTAATCATCGAGTCGCCATAAAACATCGCCGCCCCGAACAGCCCCGCAACGAGCAGCAAACGTGGCACGTGCTTGCCCTGTTGTTCATAGCCGGACCGCACGAGGGCTGTCAGCGCAACGATGCCGCCTTCGCCTTCGTTGTCGGCGCGCATGACGTACAGCACGTACTTGCCCATCACCACGATCACGACCGCCCAGACAATCATCGACAGAATGCCCATGACCGTTTGCACATCGACCGTACCGGCGTCGCTGACGGCCTGTCTGAGGGCGTAAATCGGGCTTGTGCCGATATCGCCGAACACCACGCCGAGTGCGCCGAGTGTCAGCCCGGGCAACGTATTGCTGGGCGCAGCCGCGTGCCGGCGATCGCTCGCTTGTTGGGCGCGATCGTCATTGCGCGCGGTGGATCCGTCACGCGGTTGCTGAGCGTCAGTCGAGGTATGGACCATGCGAAGAATTGGGTTGCGAGTGCTTTGCGCAATTAGGAGGCGGGGGCAGATCGGCAGAGATCCAGGGCAGCCGAGAGGCAGCGACATCCGAGAGGCAGCGACACCGGGGAGGCAGCAAGCTTCATTCCCTCCCGTGAAAAGTCCCGGAACGTAGTCCTGGGGCGGGCGAGCGGCCCGCACTGAAATTCGACGGCGAGTAGCGGACCATCGCGCTGGAGGGTCCGACGGCAACGCGATCACGATCGACGCGTTTGTACGGGCCAGGAAAACGACAGCACCGATCAGGGAGGATCCGGCGAATGTCATTCAAGGCGTTGGTCTGTACGTTGCTAGGGTGCGTGATACTGTGGCACGCCGGTTCCGCGGCCGCTGAGGTCGCTGCACAGGCGATCGCAGTGCACGAGCTGACCCGCTACAAGAGCGTCGAAGTCGATGGTCTTCAGATCTTTTATCGCGAGGCGGGACCGCCAACCGCGACGACGATTCTGTTGCTGCACGGCTTTCCGTCGACGTCACGAATGTATGAGCCCCTGTTTCAGAGGCTTGCTGACCGATATCACCTGATCGCCCCTGACTATCCGGGGTTCGGGCACAGCGACGCTCCGCCGGCGGACCAGTTCGCCTATACCTTCGATCATCTCGCGACGATCGTTGACCACTTCACGCAGCGTGTGCACGCGACGTCGTATGTGCTCTACGTGCAGGACTACGGCGGCCCGGTCGGTATGCGACTCGCCATGGCACACCCCGAACGCGTGAAAGCGCTGATCATTCAGAACGCGACGTCGCACGACGACGGGCTGGGCCCGCTATGGGAACCCAGAAAGGCATTCTGGAAAGACCGTGAGAAATACGAGGCGAAGGTCGAGGAGAACCTGATGTCGCTTGCCGCGGCCAAGCAACGGCACATCGGCTCGAGTCCGAACCCGGATGTCTACGATCCGGATCTCTGGACCGATGAGTTTGCGATGCTCAGCCGCCCCGGCGAGACGGCGATTCAGAGCGATCTGTTCTACGACTACCAGACGAATGTGGCTTCGTACCCCAAGTGGCAAGCGTGGCTGCGCGAAACGCAACCGAAGACACTGGTCATCTGGGGTCGATACGATCCGTCGCAATTGGCGGCGGAAGCAGCGGCCTATCAACGGGATCTGCCTCACGCCGAAGTGCACGTAATGGATGCCGGCCACTTTGCGCTCGACCTTGCGCCCGATGCCGACGCGATCGCCGCATGGATGCGTGATTTCCTGAGGCGCAACGGCCTGTAGCGCAAACGAAAAAACGATATGGGCATGGTGCCCATATCGCCCACACACCGCTCATCGTGGGAAAAAGCTGGCGGGTGGAGACACGCCAGCAGGCGAACCGTGGCGGCGGCGCTCAGCTGCTCCGCTTGCGATTGCGATACTGATCGGCCACGACGGCGGCGACGATGATGACGCCTTTGACGATCTCCTGGTAATACGCGTCAATGCGCAGGAAAGTGAAGCCGGATGTCATGACACCGAGGATCAGCACGCCGATGATCGTGCCGCCAATGCGGCCCACACCGCCCGCGAGCGATGCGCCGCCGATCACGGCCGCGGCGATCGCATCGAGTTCGTAGTTCACGCCCATGCCGGCTTGCCCGGTGATCGCACGTGCCGAAGTCACCATGCCCGCCAGTCCTGCCAGCAAGCCGGCGATCGAGTACACGATGATCAGGTGGCGGCCCACGTTGATCCCGGAGACGCGTGCGGCCGTACGATTGGCGCCGATCGCGTATGTGAACTTTCCGTAGCGTGTGTATCGCAGCGCGATATGGAAGATCAATGCGACCACCAGAAAGATCACGACCGGGTGCATGCCCGAGCCGATCCATGCGAAGTCGTCGGTCAACATGCTGATCGGGCGACCGTGTGTGTACCACTTGGCCACGCCGCGCGCCGAGACCATCATGCCCAGCGTTGCGATAAACGGTGGCAGTCCGGTATGGCTGATCAGCGCGCCGTTGATCAGGCCACATACCAGCCCGACCGCGAGCCCAGCCAGAATCGGCCAGACGATCGGCAGACCCGTCAGCGCCGGATAGACCGCGCGCCCATAGCCGGCCTCCTGCGCGAGGCTCGCAGACACCATCGCCGCGACCGCGACGACCGAGCCCGAAGACAGATCGACGCCACCCGTGATGATGACCTGCGTGACCCCGACCGCGATGATGCCGATCACGGACATCTGCAGGATCATCACTTCAAGGCGATCGGCGTTGAGCAGAAAGCTCTGGCCATTGACGAACCAGCCCAGTGCCTCGAAAAACAGGCCCATTCCCACCAGCACGAGGAAAATGCTGGCTTCCGGAGGCCACTTGCGGCGGCGTGACGACGACGGCCGCGGCGGCTCGCCGGTCCGGGTTTCGATTGCTACGTTGGTGTGTGCCATCTCCGTCTCCTGGAGTGCTGAAAGCAGGTGTGTTGCGTGCGTTTTGCCAGTGCCGCGACGGGTCGATGGCGCGGGTCAGCGACCCCGAGTGAGCGACCCGGGTGCGCGATCTACCTGGATGCAAGGTCCATGATCGTCAGCTGGTCGGCATTCGCGCGATCGACGATGCCCGTCATGCGTCCTTCGTGCATCACGATGATCCGGTCGCACATGCCGAGCACTTCGGGCATTTCGGACGAGATCATCAGCACGGCGACGCCTTTGCTTGCGAGCTTGCCGATCAGGCCGTGAATCTCTGCCTTGGCACCGACATCGATGCCGCGGGTGGGCTCGTCCAGAATCAATACTTTCGGGTGGGTCATCAGCCAGCGGCCTATGAGCACCTTTTGCTGATTCCCGCCGGACAGGTTTTCGATGGGCTCGTCCATGCCGGGCGTTTTGACGCGGAGGGTATTCGCCATCTCTCGGCAAGCCCTGGCGAGCGCCCCTTGTTCGACGAACCCACCCTTGACGAAGTTTCGGTTGAGCACCGCACTCCCCATATTCGATAGGACGTCGAGCATCAGGAAACAACCAGTGTCCTTGCGGTCTTCGGTCAGAAACGCGACGCCGTGGCGCATTGCGGTGGCTGGCGAGTCGATGTCGACAACGCGGCCTTCGATGCGAATCGAACCGCGCGTTGCCGGCACGACGCCGAACAGCGCCTCCGCCACATTGGAGCGCCCGGAGCCGATCAGCCCGGCCATGCCGACGATCTCGCCTGCTCGCACGTCGAAGCTCACGCCACTGAAGACACGCTCGAGCGCGAGGTCCTGAACCGAGAGCACGACCTCGCCGATCGGCACCGTCTCCTTGGGAAACATCTGCGTGATCTCACGCCCGACCATCATGCGAATGATTTCGTCGCGCGTGACTTCGTTTGCCGCATGCGTGCCGATATAGCAGCCGTCGCGAAAGACAGACAGCTCGTCGGCTATGGCGGCAAGCTCATTCATCTTGTGCGTGATGTAAACGATGCCCTTGCCCTTCGCCTTGAGGTCGCGAATGATCCGGAACAGCCGCCCGACTTCATGCTCCGTCAGCACCGAGGTCGGCTCGTCCATGATGAGCACGTCGGGATCGTACGAGATCGCCTTGGCGATCTCGACCATCTGGCGGCTTGCAATCGACAGATGGCGGACTTCGATTTCCGGATCGACATCGACTTCGAGCGTCTCGAAGAGGCGCTGCGTCATCCGGCTCATCTCGCGATGATCGACAAGGCCGATGCGGTTGTGCGGCTCTCTGCCGATCCAGATATTCTCGGCAACGGTCATATACGGCATCAGGTTCAATTCCTGATGGATCATGGCGATGCCATTGTCGAGTGCGTCGATCGGCCCACGCAGTTGCATGGGCTTGCCCTGGATCAGCACTTCCCCTTCGTCGGGCGTGTAGACGCCGGCAATGATTTTCATCAGGGTCGACTTGCCCGCGCCGTTTTCGCCCATCAGCGCGTGCACGGTGCCGCGCCTCAGCGTGAATTGCACGTCGTCGAGTGCGACAACGCCGGGGAAGGCTTTGCGTACGCCGCGAACTTCAAGCAGCACGTCGGCGGAACGGGAATTCCCGGGGCTTCCCGGCACGGTACGGTCCGCGGACGTCGTTACGAATCCAGTCACAGTCATCACACGCTCCTGATGCACGCGGCGCTGTCGAGCCGCGTGCGGTATGCGGCCAACCGTCAGTTTCTGCTCGCGAATTTAGGCAGGTTGCCCGGTGTCACGAGCTCGAAGGGGATCCACACGGTCGAGTCGACCTTCTGATTGCGTGCGAGCTTGAGGGCCGTTTCCACGGCGTCGGACCCCTGCGCCCCGCCGTTCTGGAACACCGTGACCTTGAGGTCGCCCGACTTCATCGAAGCGAGTGCATCCTGTGTCGCGTCGACGCCAGCGACGATCACACCTTTCTGAAATTTGTGCGCGGCCTTGAGAGCCTGAATCGCACCAAGCGCCATTTCATCGTTATTCGACACGATCGCATCGAACGTCAGGCCGGCGGACAACCAGTTGTTCATCAGATCCACTGCGTCGGTGCGTTGCCAGTTGGCCGAGCGCGCGTCGACGATCTTGATACCGTTGCAAGGCGGTTTGGCGATCACGTCCTTGATGTCCTGCGTGCGCTGGCGCGCGGCCTGGTTGGCGAGGTCGCCGATCATGACGAGGATATTGCCCTTGCCACCCATAAGACGGCAGACCTCGGTCATTTCGAGCGTGCCGGAATCGACCTCGTTCGAGCCGACAAACGAGACTTTCGGCGGAAGCGACTTGTCCGATGGCATGCGATTCACGTAGACGAGCGGAATGCCTGCGGCTGAAGCGAGCTTCGTCATTTTCGGCGTAGCGTCCGTGTCGACCGGGTTGACGATGATGGCGTCGACCTTCTGCGCGATGAAGTTCTGAATTTGATTGAGCTGCTTGCCGACGTCGTTCTGTGCATCTTCAAATTGAACACTGACGCCTTGCTGCTTAGCTGCATCCGCAGCCATCGAATTGCGCACGACAGTCAGGAAGTTGTCGTCGAACGCCGACATGCTGACGCCGATTTTCTCTGCATGGGCCACCGATGTGGCGAGCACCGCACCTGCTGCGAATGCCAACAGAATCCGTTTCATGTTTCGTCTCCTCCGGTTGGGTCCGGTTTGAAAGGAGCCCGGTTGTCTCCTCCTGGGCTCGGGGTGGACGTGCCTGAATCAGGCGAGCCCGGTCTGCACAAAATCCATGCTGGTTCTGAGCCGATGTTCGATATCGGCAGCTTCGGCAAGCTCTGCGGCAAAGGGCTCGAAGGACAGTGCACCGCGATAGCCGCGTCGCAACAGCGTTTTGAGTTGCCGGATATTGCCGAGCTGATCGGCTTCACCGACCAGTACGCGGTGACCGTCGCGCATACGCCCGACCGGGAGCCCGTCGTCTTCGACGCCGGAGATGTGGACGAGCCCGGTCAGGTCGGGATAAAAGATGTCTTCGCCTGACAGATGATGATGGAAGGTGTCGTGAACGAGTTTGAACACGCGCTCTCCGCCCGCGGCATAGATTCCCTTGACCGCGTCGGACTTGCGACGCAGGGCACACTCTTCGAAGCCGAGCGGTTCGATCAGGCCGATCAGGGCTCTTTGCGTGAGGATCGGGGTCAAGCCTTGCAAGGCAGCGACGAGGTCGGTGTGGCGCTGCGTGTCTGTACGGTGATCCTGACGCGAGTTGGTCGGGCACAGCACGAGGGCCTGAGCCCCGCATTGCACGGCGTAATCGGCCAGTTCGACGGCTTCCTGTTCGCGCTCGGCATTCCATTGTTCAAAGCGCTGCAGCGCGTTGATCGTCAGAATCGTGAGGCCCGCGCTTTCGACCGTTGCGCGAATCTCATTCGGCGAGGCGCCATTGCGTGTTTCCACACCGTCGAGATCATTGCGGATCTCGATCGTATCGATGCCGAGTCGCTTGCACAGCGACACGTATTGCCCGAACGGAAGCCGCGGCGCGCTCATGCGATTCAGGGAGAAGTGAAACACGGAATTCATCGTGATGGTCCTTGGTTGCCGGTGTGGTTTGCGGAGTCGTTTCAGGAATTCAAAGTTCATTCTTCAAGGGAAGCACTGCGCACTGGCGGCTATGCGTGAATGCCACTTCCGTATCGTTGTTCCATCTGACAAAGCCAGGTGTCGCGCAACCAGCGTGCGCACGCGACGTTGTCGCTCAGGGCATCGAGCGCGGCATCGCGACGCTGACCCGGGGCCGAGGCGAAGGCACAGGTGATCTGGCGAAGCCATGGACGCAGCTCATTCGCTTGCAAACGGATCAACTGGCGCAACTCCCGTTTCCAGCCCTCTGCCCGATTGACGGCCCAGACTTGTGATGTGACCGGTGGTGGCGCATGTATGCCGCGAGCCGCCGTGCGAGCTGCGCGCGTCTTGCGGGCCGTTCGCGACAGCAGGCCATGCGTGCGGACGTGGTAGACCCAACCTTGAGCAATCCAGTCGCTGTGGGGCGTGTCGGATGCTTGTGCGCTGCACGCGGAAATGGGCGAGAGGTCGCCCCGTGTAGCGCCGGCGTCGTTCGATGCGCCATGGCTCAGCGGCGGCAAATCCGACAGGTCGAGCGTCACGCGGAAGGGCGCACCGGCGTTCGTGATCCGCTCTCCCAGCCGGGTCACGCGTGTGCGATCTCTTTTCGAAACCGAGCACGCATCGAGACTGGGAACACAACCGACACGATCTCCCCATTCGCACAGCCTCAGATAGAAGGCGACCACTTCGTCGTCGGAGAGCAGGGCGCCGTCAGCGCGATGTCCGCAAAGCCGCAAGTTCAGCACTTTGCCGCCGACGCGTGATCCGGCGTCGATGACGTCCTTCGCTTTCGCTTCGTCACGACCGATACCCCAGGTGCCGTCGATCACGCGAACGGGCAACGCATAGCGATCCACAAGATCGAAGTACGGTGCGAGATCGTCGCCGGCTGACGCATGCGTTTCGACAAAGTCGAAGACACCGGCTTCTGCCGCAAGACGGAAGTGGTCGGCCTGGCGCGAGCGTCGCGTGTTGCCGCTGGCGCCGGGCATTGCTCCCCCGACGTCGACACCGATGAACATGGGTTCCGCCATGATGGTTCGAGCCTCTCCGGATCAGGCCGTAGGGCCACGATCCTGTGCGCTTGCGTACGGCAAAGCGATGCCCTTCCATGCTCGATGGTTCATGGGGTGTCTCCGGTTCTTTGTGTTCGGGCGCGGCGAGGCGTCGTGCTTCGTTGTAGCCGCTAACCATTAATCGCTAACCACTACACGCTGACGGTCTGCCGCTCGACGCGTTCTGTGATGTCCAATGTAGGAATGTGAACGGTGGCCCGCACGTGCTTTTTTGCCGAAAAATCGTCACAATGATTGCCGATTTCTCGGCAGCGACTTTCACGGCTACGCGCCTTATGACCCAGTCACCGTCTCGCCGCAAACGTTCCGCGCGCTTTATTGAAATCGCCGAGGCGGCGGGGGTCAGCACGGCCACGGTCGATCGCGTGCTCAACGAGCGAGGCAGTGTTTCGACGGCGACGCGCACGAAAGTGGTCGACGCTGCGCGGCGGCTCAGCGTGCCGCGTCTGCTGCCCGAAGTCCGGCATGGCCTCGTTCACCTCGATATCCTGCAACCCAGGAACAGCACGCCATTTCATCGGCGTCTGGCGCTTGCGATTCAGCGTTCGGTGCAGATGCTCGACCGGCGCGTGATCGTCCATCGCAGCGCGGTTCCGGAGGACGACGAAACACTGATTCTCGAGGCGATCCTGCATCCGCCTTACCGCCGGCATGGGCTCATCGTGACGGCGCACGATTCACCGCCGGTACGCGAAGCGCTCAACAGCATTATTGAAGCGGGTGAGCCGGTCGTGACCCTCGCGACAGATATCGGCGGCATCGACCGTGTTCACTACGCGGGGATCGATAACTACCGCGCGGGGCGTACCGCCGGTCATTACATCGGTCGCATGGCGCGTGGACCTGGGCGCGTTGTCGTGATCTGTAACGCCTTGCAGTACCGATCTCATGTGGACCGCACGCGTGGTTGCCGCGATGCAATCGACGAGCGCTTCCCTGCGTTGCAGTGCGAGCCGTTGAGTGTAGAAACGCATGACGATCCGGATCAGTGCTATCTCGCAGTGGTGCATGCATTGCAGCAACATCAGGACATCGTCGGGATCTACAACAGCGGCGCGGGATCCGTTGGCATCGATGCGGCGCTACGCAAGTTCGGTGCGGCGGGGAGAATCGTCTGGGTCGGCCACGAAATGTCCGATGAGCATCGGCGCTATATCGAGGAAGGCACGATGGACGTCGCGATAGATCAGGACCCGGACGGCCAAGCCATTTCGGCGCTGCAGCACTTGTTGCACGCGTGCGGCGTCGTCGACGAAGCGCCGCCGGGCGACACCAATGAATTCCGCCTGTACATGTCCGAAAACATCAGGCGGAATGCGTACCTGCCTTAGTGCCGGGAGATACCAGAGGTGTCGGGCATGCAGGCTTTCTGACACGCTGCGCGGTACGGGCTACTCAGGCTGCAAGAGAACGGGAACACGCATCCGGTACAGCGAAACGCCTTGCACCGCCAGTGCGCACAGCACGGCGGCCCCATACGTAAAGGGCAGCGGCCACTGGCCTAGTAACAACGTCAGCACAAAGAAGAACGACGCGAAACCCAGCAGCCCCGATACCAGGCCGCGCATCACTTGCTGAGCGGCCTCGGCACCGACCGCGCGATGCGCGCAGATTCCCACGAAGCTCACGATAAAGGGAAACGACGACAGCAGGCCGCTGACGCTTGCCCCGACATGTCGCGCGAACATCGTGACGCCGAGCACGAGTGCCGTAATGAACGTCATGCGCAGCGGCAGATCCCACCACGGTGAAGCGGGCATTGCGACACGATTGGTCGCCTTCGGCATCCGCACGAGCGCGACGGTCATCGCGAGGACCGCAAGGAGGAAAAGCGCAGCCGGCGGGAGTGCTGCCTTTTGCAATATCCAGCCGGCGACGGCGAACGCGCCGAAGGCGCCCGCCGCCGCAACCTGCCAGCCGCGCATCGCCAGCGCGCAATAGGCGAGCGCAAAACACGCCTGAGCAATGGTGGCGGCGAGCGATCCCGCCGCCGCTTGTGCAGCGAAGGCCGGACCGTGATCGAGCGCAAGAAACATGGAGATCGGGCCCGATGTCAGCGGCAGACCAATCAGGCATCCGCCGACCGCCTCACCCCAACGGCGCGTGGCGACGGTCGCCGCGAGCAGCAGCAGGGGGGTGAAGAGGAGTTTGAAAACCAGGATGCTCATGGTGAAGGTTCCGACGTGCGCGTAAAGCGCTGAATACGGGTATTGCCGGCAGGCATTGAGTCGCATGATCCGGAATGCGCTCTGATATGTAAAATCTTTCTTTCGTATCTGCGTGATACGTTTTTCGGAATTCAACGGCTACGTTCAATAGCCAGAATCACAAACGCCGCTGCAACTGCAGTGGCAGTTACCGGCAGGGGTGGGCGTACAAACGCGATCTCCTGGCGGTACGCACAACACACCGGATATCGCCCCGACACCGCGAGGAAAACCATGGAAACGACCATCGATTTCAGGCTGATTCGCCAGCTCTGGATGTTTCTTGCCGTCGCCGAGGAGCAACACTTCGGCCGTGCCGCAAAGCGGCTCAACATGTCGCAGCCGCCGCTGACAGAGCAAATCAAGGTGCTTGAGCAGTCGCTGAATTTGCGGCTGTTCGAACGCTCGCGCCAGGGGACAAAGCTCAGCCCCGCAGGAGCGGCGATCTTGCCGGCGGTACGACAGTTTGCGGGGCAGGCAGAGCGACTCGAGCAGGTCGTGCGCGAGATCGCTTCCGGACAATCCGGCGTACTGCGCATCGGCGCGATCACGTCATCGATGCTCGATATCGTGCCGTCGTTGCTCAGCGCGCTACGAAAGTCCTATCCGCAGGTGACGATGCTGGTGCAGGAAATCGACACAGTGGAGGGGATGCCGAGTCTCGAGCGAGGCGACCTTGACCTCGCACTCGTGCGACTCGATGGCGATGAGGACTACGGCATGGCCACCATGCCACTGACCGAAGAGAGGCTCGCGGTGGCGTTGCCCAAGGATCACGTCCAGGCGATGGAGTCGCGCGTCAAAATTCGCGCGCTCGCCGACGAACAGTTCGTGATGTCGGCGCGGCAGGTCAATCCACTGTATTTCGATCGCCTTACGGCGATCTGCCGGTCCCATGGATTTTCACCGCGCGTGCTCCGCGAAGTCCGTTCGATTGCGTCGCAGATCGCGTATGTGAGTTGCGGACAAGGCGTGGCGCTCGTGCCTGCATCGACGCAGCGCCTCGCGCCGGACAATGTCGTGTTCCGCTTGCTCAGGGAGCGCATCATGGTGCGCACCGCCGCGCTCGCGTGGAATCCCCATCGCCATCATCCGCTCGTGGATTTTGCCGTGTCGTGGTTAGGAAGCCGACACAAAGTTGGCGCGGCTAAGCCGTGAGTGCACGCGCAGCGCTGTGCCGTGGACGCACGCCTGTTTGCCATTGCAATCCGCCGACGTGGCCCGGGACCTCTGACGCATCATCGCGGCGTTGTCATACGTAATACGTTTGAGCACAATACGATCGCTCGTGAGCTTGCTGATTTGCCGACTCCCGGAGATCGAATATGCGTATGGTCCGTCGCTGGCACTTTGCGGTATGCGTTGCTCTGCTGAGTACATATGTCCTCACTCCGGTTGCCAACGCACAAGTTGCGCAAGCTAAAGTCAATCCGGCTGAAGGCAATTTGCAAGTCATCACGCCGCCTGCGGTGCCGGCTGCTCAAGCGACAGTGAACAGTGCGACCGATCAATGGACCGTCACCGGCGAACTGTTCAATCCCGAGAGCGGCTTCTATACCAACGTCGCCCAGAAGACGATCGGACCGAACAATCCATCGTGTCCGCAGTGCGCACCCGACCTCGATTTCCAGTACCCGAAGTCCGATTCAGCGCCGTTGTCCGGCACACCGGCCAATCTTTACGGGCGGGTGTCATGGCACACGCTCGAGCCTGTGCAAGGCCAGTACAGCTTTTCGACGATCGATCACGTGCTCGCTCCTTGCACATCGTCGCAGCAGACGACGCCGTGTCTGTCGCGCGGCATGACGTTCGGGTTCCGCGTCATGGCGCTGAATCCGCAGGCCAACCTCGATACGAACGTCACGACCGGCGAAGACGGCTATCCGGTCTACAGCGACTCGCCTTCTTACCTGCTGAAGGACAGCGCGGGCAAAGCGCACGGCTGGTTGCTGCCGCGGGACCCGAGTGATGTGACGCAAGGCCACTACTTCATCCCCGACTGGAACGACGCGTTCGTGATCCAGCGCATGACCGCACTGCTGAACGCGCTCGGACATCGCTATGGCGAAGATCCGCGCATCGGCTCGATCGACATCGGTCTCTATGGCAGCTGGGGAGAATGGCATACCGGCGGCTTGCCCGATACGACCGACTACAAGTTCGGCAGGATTCCGTATGCGTCGACCGATACGGGCTTCAACATCAATCAGGCCGCCTATCTCGCCAACAACGGCGTGGCCGGCGCGTATCAGGCGGGCAGCGCGGCTTCGAAGACGGCGATCATTCAGGCCCACGTGCATGCATTCCCGAGGAAGCAGCTCGTGATGCTGACGGACGATGCGGGCAGTCTTTGCACGGCCATGCGTATCGACACCGGCGACTTCCCGATCGGCCTGCGCCGCGACAGTCTGGGTTCCTATACCGGGTGGGCTTCGGGATTCCCGGTGACCTCGACATGCACCGCGCCCGATGGGACGGACCTCGTCGCCGAACGCTGGAAACGCGCGCCCTTCATCACGGAGCCGTTCGGCAACGGCAGTTCGCCGACGTTCCCGTGCCAGACATTTGAAACCGATCCTGCGACGGGGCAGCTCGCGATTCTCGAAGAGGTGCCGCAATTCCATATCGCGTCCATCAAGAATGCGAGTTACTGCACCGGGACCTGGGCGGCGCTGACGCAAACGGAGCAATCCGCCGTGTGGACTGCGGGACTTACGGCGGGCTACCGCTATGCGCCGGTGAAGATCACTGTGTCGACGGCGCGCACGGACGGCGCACGTCGTGTGCTGTCCTTGCAGACGCAATGGAGCAACACCGGCGTGACGCCGACTTACACGCATTGGCGCGTCGAATTCCGCTTGCGTTCGGCGAGTCATGCTTCGACGGCGCTCTGGAGCCGGCCGTCGGACTTTCTCGTGTCCCGCGTCGATCTGCGCAAGGTCCTGCCGGGCAGCCCATACACCATCGACGACACCTTCAGGATTGCCGGGGACACCGCTCCCGGAGCCTACGAGCTCGATGTCCGGGTCGTGGACGCAAGACACTATCTCGCGCCGATGCAGCTGGCGCTCAAAGACGCGGACAGCGACGGCTTCTATCGCCTGGGCGTGGTGCAACTTTCGCGGCGTGCGCTACCGGAAGCATCGGCGTCCGTGACGAATGCGAGTCAGTGAGCGCCGGGGAGCGGCGCATCGAACAACGACTCGCAGCGCGACATTGGGCAGGGCTCCAAGCGCCGTTTAAAGCGGCGGACTGAATGACTATGGAAGCGGCCTGACGCACCGTACCGGTTCCGATCCCTTGGGAACCTTCAGCGGGTGCGGCTTCACGGCGCCGCTCGATTCAAGCTGATCAAAAGCCACTTCTTGAAGCGACGCGACCTGCGCGGTCGACAGGCCGAGTTCGAAGCCCGAACACTCGGTGTCGCCAAGCGAGCGCGGGTCGAGTCCTGTGACGCTGCCGAACACCACCAGTGCCTCCAGGTAGTAGCCGTAGGCACTCGCGTGATAGTTGTCGTAGGACCAGAGATCGACCTTGCCCGCATCGATGCCGTCATACGGATTGCCATCGGCGACGCCGGTCTGGATCGCGCGCAGCCACGCTTCGCCGACGGGGATCACGGGCTTGAGGCCGCTCGTTCCCGCAGCGGCCATGTCGTAGCCTGCTCGAATGTCGTGCGTCATCGCTTCGACCGACTTGCCGTACCACGCACCCTTGGCATCAAAGACCTGATCCGCGCGTGGCCACGTGGCCATCACGCGAATATCGACGGCCGGGTTGCGTGAGCGCAAGAGATCCGACATGCGGTGCACGGTATCGACGAGCACCGTCGGGTCGCCAGGTTTCTTCGGATCGAGCGTGCTATAGCCATGCATGACGACGGCATCCCACGGACGTTGGCCGATCAGGCCGCTCTTGTGATCGAGATGCCAGTCGATGCCCACGCCGGGTTCTGTTTCCACATAGACGTCGTAATTCAGGCCAGCCTGCACGGTGAACGACTTGAACAAGGCCGGCATGCCGCCGATGCCTTCACTGTTGAGATCGGTGACGGAGTCGGACCGGTAAAAGTGCACCGATGATTTGTCCGCGAACGTGAAACTGTTGCCGATAAACAGAATGTTGCCGGCAACAGCGTGGCTGGCGACGACGAACAGGCCAGCGATTAACGCCACACAACGGGCTAAACGACGTGCGATATGACGACGTGCAACACGGTGCGTGATGCGCTTCGGCGACATGGCATTGCGAAAGCGAAACCGCAGGGGAAGGGGGAAGCGATGGGCAGCCAAGGACATCTCCTTTGCAAGGGCGCGACGCAGACCGTCGTTGAGTGCCCGCGTCAGGATCGATTCGGCAATGCGTGCGGGCGATGGATACGGATCGGTGCGAGCATGCCACCAATGGCTCGCGCCCGGCAACATGATGCGCTTCGACGCAATACATCATGCGTCGCTCGCAGTGGCGAGGGGGCACGCGTACCCCGCACCCTAGCCGTTTCCTCCGAGGATTGGTAACATCGTCCGGCACGTCCCGCGTGACCTCTGGCCAGATTGGTATGCCAGATGCGCGCAGGCTTTCGGGGAGGAGGTTTATGGACGCTGATACACCGCAGAAGCACAAGGTACCGGTCACCGATGCACGTGACGAGGCGCGGCGTCTGCGCGCGCTGGTCAAGGCGCATTCGCGACTCGCTGCGGCGCGCCTGGACGTCGAGCACTTTTTGCAGCTCGTCACGGACACCCTGCTCGAACTGGTCCCCGCCGCCACGGCATCCGTCGTCGAATGGATCGACGGCGATGAACTGGTTTACCGCGCATGCAGCGGGACAAACGCGGCGCACGTCGGCATGCGGCTCGGCCGCGTCGGAAGCCTGTCCGGGCGGTGTGCAGGGGAAAAGCGCATCCTCTATTGCGCCGACACCGAGACCGATGACCGGGTCGATCGCGAGGCATGCCGCCGGGTCCATGCCGCTTCGATGCTTGTCGCGCCCTTGCTTTACGACTCGCAATGCGACGCCGTCGTCAAGGTCTATTCGTCCCGCCCGGCCGCCTTCGACGATGACGATGTCGAAACGCTCGAACTCATCACCTCGTTGCTCGCCACAGGCATGGCGCATCAACGCGTGTTCGCGGAAAACCGCACGCTGATCGCTGAAAACTCGGTCACGATCGCCAAGCTGCGTGCCGAGGTCAGCCGGCGAGAAGCGGCAGATGAACGTTTGCGCGCGTTCTCCATGCGTCGCCGTCTGGTGCTTGACGCCTTACCGGACCCTTACGTCTGTGTCGACGCAGCGGGTGTCATCATCGACTGGAACGACGCTGCGACCAGCCTTTTCGGCGGCGAGCGGGAGGCGTTTATCGGCCGCCCGATTCGTGATGCGTTGATGTGCCCCGAGAATGCCGCCGAGTGCGAACGAAGCCAGATCTTCGACGTACAGCGCCTGCCATTCGACCGCCGACGCATTCAGACCACGGTCCGGCGTCTCGATTGCACATCGGTTCCAGTCGAAGTCACGGCTTGCTCGGTGCCCTCCGACGGCCGCATGGAGACAGCGTATTTCTTCCGCGACCTCACGCCTCACCGTCTCGCGGAAGAATCGGACCGGCGTTTCCGTATCCTGCTCGATGCGCTCAAGGATTTCTCCATTGCGATGCTGGATTCGCAGGGACGCATCGCGACCTGGAGTGCGGGTGCGACCGTCGTGATGGGCTACGACGCGGACGAAGTGATCGGCGAACCGGCCTCGATTTTCTACGCGCCCGAGGATGTTCGGGAAGGCCGCCCCGAACGCGATCTTGAAGCCGCTGCGCAGGAAGGCCATCTGGAATTCGAAGGATGGCGCGTGCGTCGCGACGGGTCGGTGTTCTGGGCGAACATCGTGATCTCCGCGCTGTACGACGCGAACGGCAGGGTGCACAGCTTTGCGGAAGTCACGCGCGACATCTCGCGTCGACGCCGTCTTCAGGAGCTCGAAGCGTCGAGCCAGCGCATGAGTCAGTTTCTCGCGTTGCTCGGCCACGAACTCAGAAACCCGCTGGCCCCCTTGCGCAACACGATCAGTGCGATCCGCTTGCAGAACACCGATGATGCATTCGCCGCCGAACATCTGGTGATCGATCGTCAGCTCGCGCATCTGACTCAGCTTGTCGACGACTTGCTCGACGCGGGCCGCGTCACGCTTGGGCGCGTACGCATTGAGAAGCGACCTGTCTCGATCAAGGAGATCATCGACCTCAGCGTCGAGGGCGGCTCGCATCTGATACGCGAGAAGCAGCAACGGCTATCCGTGGCCATGCCTGAAGAAGCCTTGATGATCGAAGGCGATCCGACACGCATGGTCCAGCTCGTTCAGAACCTGCTGCAAAACGCGGTGAAATTCAGTCCGCCGAGGTCCGAGATCAACCTCAGGGCCTATCGCGCGGGCCGTCTGATCGCGATCGAGGTGTGCGACACTGGCCGCGGCATCGATGCGTCGATGATCGATGCGATCTTCAACTTGTTCGTGCAGGAAACGCCCGCCGACGAACAGCAGAATCGCGCGGGCCTGGGCATCGGGTTGACACTCGCACAGTCGATTGCGGAAATGCATGGCGGGCATATCGAAGTTCACAGCCTCGGGCGTGACCAGGGCAGTACGTTCACGGTATGGGTGCCGGAACTCGATACGTCGCCGATCGAAGACGCGCGTGGCACTGAGCCCGCGAGCGCAGTGGCCGATGCATCACTACGTATATTGGTGGTCGACGACAACGAAGACTCGGCCAACAGTATGGCGAGCCTCGCCTCGCTGTTCGGGCACGAAACGCAAACCGCTTACGATGGCGTGTCATCGATCGATGTGGCGCGAACATTCGAACCGCATCTGATCCTGCTCGATCTGTCGATGCCTGGCATGACGGGGTTCGAGGCGTTGCCGCATCTGCGGCAACTGCCAGGCTGTGCGGACACGCTGATTGTGGCGATGACCGGCCTCGGCACACTGGACGACAAACGCAGAACGCAGGAGGCCGGCTTCGACGGGCATTTGGTGAAACCCGTCGCGCTCGATGAATTCGAACACACGGTCGCGGCTGCGATCAGCCGGTTCAGACTACGGGGATCCGAGCCCTGAGGCGTGGCGACATGAAGTCCAGGAAAGCGCGGAGCTTGAGCGGCAAGGGCGTCTGCCCGGCATGAACCAGATGAATCGGCATCGGCGCGAGACTGAACGATTCGAGTACAAGTTCCAATCGGCCCTCGCGTATCGGGTCCGCAACCTGATACGCGAGTACTCGCGCGAGCCCGGTGCCGAGCACGGCCGAATCGATCGCTGACTCCACCGTGTTCGTGACCAGCCGCGAATGAATTCTCATGGGCTGTTTCGACTTGCCGAACATGAAGGGCCATTCGCGTGGTGAGTTCAGACCGTCGTAGCTAATGCACGCATGATCGACGAGTTCGGCCGGCGACGCCGGCGTTCCGTTAGCGGCCAGATAGGCAGGAGACGCGCATACGATGGGGCGCGTCTCGCCAACGCGTATCGCAACAAGCGAGCTGTCCTGCAAATGGCCGATGCGAATCGCGACGTCCACATGTTCTTCCAGGAAGTGCACGTTGCGGTCGACGAGAAAGAGACGCGCATCGATCTCCGGATAGTGCGCGAGAAATGCGGCCATGACCGGCACGACATGTGAGCGGCCGAACACCACCGGCGCCGTGACCACCAGATAGCCCCTGGGAGCCGCATACTCGCCGGTCGCCGCGCGCTCGACTTCGGCCACGTCTTCGAGAATGCGCCGGCACGACGCGACATACGATTCGCCGGCCTCCGTCAACGACAGCAGCCGCGTCGTGCGATGAAGCAAACGCGTCTTCAGATGGCTCTCGAGTTCACCGACCTTGCGGCTGACAGTCGCGAGCGGCACGCCAAGCTGGCGCGATGCCGCGGACAGGCTGCCTGCATCGACGACTGCGACGAGGATGGACATTCCTTCGAGACGGTCCATGATCTTCTCGAGAAATGGAAGGAAGATTCCCGATGTTAGCGGTTCTCCTCCGATTCGACAGTGGATAGCATGTGAATACCCAGCCCCATTGAAAGTGAATCTTAAGGTGGACTCATGACTCGCATTGCTACCCCTCCCACTGTCGCGGAGGCGCCCGCCGCATCTCAACCCTTGCTTGAAGATGTCAACAAACAGCTCGGTATCGTGCCCAATGTATTTCGCATGGTCGGAAACAGTCCGGCTGCGCTCGAAGGCTGTCTTGGTCTGATGGATGCCCTCGGAAAGGGCGATCTGTCAGCGCAGATGCGTGAACGCATCGCGCTGGCCGTCGCGGAAACCAACGGTTGCGACTACAGCCTGTCGGCGCACGTGTACTACGCACGAAATATCGCCAAACTCGACGACACCGAAATTACCGCGAACCGCAGCGGCGGCTCCAACGACCCGACCGCCGCCGCCGCGGTGTTGTTTGCAAAACGCGTCGTCGACACGTGTGGTCGCGTGACCGATGCCGATGTCAAGGAGGTCAAGGCAGCCGGCTATAGCGACGCGACGCTGATTGAGATCGTGTTAAACGTCGCCTTCAATATCTGGACGAACTACATCAATACGGTGGCCGGCACGGTGATCGACTTTCCCGTCGTCCATGCGCGAAAAGCCCGAGCGTACGGGACTTAAACCGGTGCGATAGGGCTTGGCTCGTACGAGGTGCGCGCGCGTAAGCGTGGCGTGACGAAGTTCAGGAACGCTCGTACCTTCAACGGCAGCGGCGCCTGGCCTTTGTGCACGAGATGGATCGGCGAAGGCGCCGACTCGTATTGATCGAGAACGATGCGCAACGCGTTATCACGCACTGCGTTGGCGACCTGATAGGACAGCACGCGTACCAGCCCCACACCGAGAACCGCGGCGTCGATCGCCGCTTCGGCGGTGTTGACCGCGAAGCGCGAGCGAATCGGCACGGACTTCTCCGACTTGCCCGAGCCGAAGACCCACGCACGCATCGAGGCGAGCACTTCGAACGAAATGCATTCGTGTTTCGCCAGATCGGCCGGCGTCGCCGGCTCGCCGTGCTTCGCCAGATACTCAGGACTGGCGCAAATCACTCGTCTGACTGATCCCACAGTGGTCGCCATTAGCGTGCTATCCGGCAATTCTCCAATGCGGACGGCGATGTCGGCGTTCTCGTCCATCAGATGCACGACACGATCCGTGAGCACGAGACTGATATCGATTTCCGGATAGTGCGCGAGAAACTCCGCGATGACGGGCACGACATGCAGGCGCCCGAACACGACAGGCGCCGTGACTGAGAGCGCGCCTCTGGGCGACGCGTATTCGCCGGTCGCCGCACGTTCCGCTTCGCCGATTTCTTCAAGAATGCGCCGGCACGACGCGACATAGGCACTGCCTGCCTCGGTCAATGAGAGTTGACGCGTTGTTCGATGGAGCAGACGCGTCTTCAGATGCAGTTCCAGTTCCCTGACCTTGCGACTGACCGTTGCGAGCGGTACGTCAAGCTGGCGCGCGGCCGCCGACAGACTGCCCGAGTCGACCACGGTGACAAGGATGGACATGGATTCGAGGCGATTCATCGAGGGCTATCGAAACTTGGAAGGATGATTCCCAATCGTGGGGAATTCTCTTTGCAAATGCAAGCGCGTAACGTTCGAACTCATTCTTCGGCAAGCAGTATCGAGTTCGCGACATCCCGTCGCGACACACGCCGGAGGGATCGAAATAAGGAGAATGCCGTGAGCGCGCAGCCCACACAACCCGATGGTTCTTACACGCCGGCGGTCGCATCCCGCAGCAAGATCGTCATGATGGCGATCGTCGCCGGGGCAGTGATTACGAACATCTACTGCACGCAGCCGATTCTGCCGTTGATCGGGGCTGGCATGCATGTCGACCTCACGCAGGTCGACCTCGTCGCCGCGGCCGCGTTGCTCGGCTTCTCCACCGGCCTTGCGTTGCTGTTGCCGCTGGGCGATCGCTTCGACCGTCGCAAGCTCGTGCTGGCGCAGATCGCCCTGGCATGCTGCTTCGGCATTGGCGCCGCCGTCGCTCCCGGCATCTGGGCGCTGATCGCCGCGTCGTTCGGTCTGGGCATCGTGAGCTGCGTGCCGCAGCAACTCGTGCCGTTTGCCGCCGTGATGTCGCATCCGAGCGAGCGCGGCCGCAATGTTGGCACGGTGGTCAGCGGCATCATGGTCGGCATTCTGGTGGGCCGCACGGTCGCAGGGCTCATCGGCGCGAACTGGGGCTGGCGCGCGGTGTATGGCTTCGAAGCGGCGTTCATGGTGCCCGTCTTTATCGCTGCCGCATTCCTGCTGCCGCGCGGCGTGCCTTCCACGAACCTTTCGTATGGACGTCTGCTTGCTTCGCTGTGGCCCCTGGCCCGCGATAACCGTCCGATCCGCGAATCGATGCTGGTGCAGGCCTTGTTGTGGGCCTGTTTCAACGCGTTCTGGGTCAACCTCGCAGCCCTGCTCAAGACGGGTCCGTGGCACCTGAACAGCGCGTGGGCCGGTGGCTTCGGCATCATCGGCGCGGCGGGTGCGTTCGCAGCGTCGTTAGGCGGCCGCGCGTCCGACCGTCTTGGAACGCGTGCCGTGATCGGCGTCAGCATCGGCATCGTCACGCTCGCTTACCTGATTCTTTCCGGAGCGGATGTTTCGCTGACGCTTCTCGTCATCGGCGTCATCGTGCTCGACATCGGCGTGCAGGCCGGCCTGGTTTCCAACCAGACGCGCGCCTTTGCAGTCGACCCGAAAGCACAGGGCCGGATAAACAGTCTTTACATGACGGCCACCTTTTTTGGCGGCGCTGTCGGCACCACTGTCAGTGGGTGGCTGATGACGCGGTACGGGTGGCACGGCATCGTCGCCTTCGGCATTGCGCTGGGGCTCCTCGCATCCGCATTTCACTGGATGGGTTCGCCCAGCCGCTCAGGAGGTCGGCAAAGTCCCCAAGCCGGAGCCTGACCCATGGCGTTCGGTTTTGTAGTGATTCCCCCATTGAGGTAGCAGCATCTCGTCGGACCCGGATCGATATCAGTCGAAGCGACTCTGGTGGCCGGAGGGCGGATGGTGAACTTGCCTCCTGCTTTCGCAGTACTGGAGTTCTTATGATTGGCATCGTGCGCATTGCGCTTAAAAGGCCATACACGTTTGTGGTTCTGGCCGTGTTTATCCTTATCGTCGGGGTGCTTTCGTCATTCCGCACCCCGACCGATATTTTTCCTTCGATCAACATTCCGGTGATCAGTGTCGTGTGGCAATACACGGGACTGTCGCCGGATCAGATGGAAGGCCGTGTCATGGCCCCGTACGAACGGGTGCTGACGACGACCGTCAATGGCGTCGAACACATTGAAGGTACGTCGCTCACGGGCTACGGCATCGTCAAGATCTTCTTCCAGCCGGGCACCAATATCGCCACGGCAAATGCGCAGGTCACTGCCATTTCACAGCAGATCCTGAAGCAGCTGCCGCCCGCGGCCACGCCGCCGTTCGTGATCAACTACAACGCGTCGACGGTGCCGATCATTCAGCTCGCACTGTCCGGGAAGAGCCTGTCGGAACAGAATCTCGCCGACCTCGGGAAGAACCAGCTGCGTCCGATGCTCGCGACCGTCAACGGCGCCGCCATTCCGTTCCCGTTCGGCGGGAAAGACCGGCAAGTGCAGATCAACGTCGATCCCGCGCAGCTCGAGGCGCGCGGACTGTCTGCCCAGGACGTGCTCAATGCACTGTCCGCACAGAATCTCGTCACGCCGGTCGGCACCGAGAAGATCGGGAAGTACGAGTACACGCTTCAGCTCAATGACGCGCCGTCGACGATCAAGGCCATTGGCGGCCTGCCCGTCAAAGCCGCCAACGGCACGGTCGTTCATATGAACGATATCGCCGATGTGACCGACGGAAGTCCGCCGCAACCGAATATCGTCCACGTCGAGGGCAAGCGTTCGGTGTTGCTGACTGTCTATAAGAACGGCTCCGCATCGACGCTGGCCATCATCGGCGGCATCCGTGGGCGCGCTGCCGACGCGAAGGCTTCGCTGCCCGATGGTCTCAAGATTGATGCGATCGGCGACCAGTCGATCTTCGTACGCTCCGCCATTACCGGCGTGGCACGCGAAGGCATGATCGCCGCGATGCTCACGAGCGTGATGATCCTGTTGTTCCTCGGAAGCTGGCGGTCTACGGTCATCATCGCGACGTCGATTCCGCTCGCGATCCTCGGATCGATTGCCACGCTGTCGGCGCTCGGCGAAACGCTGAACATCATGACGCTCGGGGGACTCGCGCTCGCGGTGGGCATTCTCGTCGATGATGCGACGGTGACCATCGAGAACATCAACTGGCACCTGGAACAAGGCAAGGGTGTCGAGGACGCGATTCTCGACGGGGCCGCACAGATCGTGACCCCTGCTTTTGTTTCGTTGTTATGCATATGCATCGTCTTTGTGCCGATGTTCTTCCTGCAGGGCGTTGCGCGTTTCCTGTTCGTGCCGATGGCCGAAGCCGTGATCTTCGCGATGATTTCGTCATTCGTGCTGTCGCGTACGCTGGTGCCGACGATGGCGAAGTACCTGCTCAAGGCGACTTCGCATGAAGCCGAAGGCGGTCACGCGGAGTCGCAAGGTCGGTGGGCGCGGTTTCACCGTGGCTTCGAACAGCGCTTCGAGCGGATTCGCTCGAGCTACAGCGCGATGCTCCAGTATCTGCTGGAACGTCGTCGTGGTTTCGTCATTGGCTTCTTTGCATTCGTCGCGATGTCGTTTGCGTTGATGCCGCTGCTCGGACGCAATTTCTTCCCGGACGTCGATGCCGGCCAGATCCTTCTGCACGTGCGTGCACCGGTCGGTACGCGTATCGAGACGACGGCCGAGATCTTTGCTGACGTCGAAGCGCGCGTGCGTGCAACGATTCCGCCGTCCGAACTCGGCACGGTGGTCGACAACATCGGGTTGTCGTCGAGCTCGATCAACACCGCGTACAACAACACGGGCACGATCGGGCCGCAGGATGGCGATATCCAGATCTCGCTCAAGGAAGGGCATCACCCGACGGCCGCGTATGTGCGCAAGTTGCGTGAAGACCTGCCGCGTGCGTTCCCCGGTGTGACGTTCTCGTTCCCGCCCGCGGACATCGTGAGTCAGATCCTGAACTTCGGTTCGCCCGCGCCGATCGACGTGCAGATTCGCGGCAATAACCTGCCGGCGAACTTCGCCTATGCGAATCAGATGCTGCGTCAGATCCGGCACGTTCCGGGGATTGTCGATGCGCGCATCGAGCAGTCTCAGGCCAACCCGCAGTTCAACATCGATGTTGATCGGGACCATGCGGTGCTGCAGGGCATTACTGAACGTGATGTGACGAACAGCCTCGTGGTGCATATGGCCGGCTCGAGTCAGATCGATCCGACGTACTGGCTGAACCCGGCCAACGGCGTCGAGTACTCGATCGTGCTGCAAACCCCGCAGCACAGCCTCGATTCGCTCGCATCGCTCGTGAACCTGCCGCTCAGCGGCGGGACCGCGGCGAACGACGGTCAGGTCCTCGGCGGCGTGGCGAGCATTCACCGCACGATGAGCAATGAGGTCGTCAGCAACTACAACGTGCAGCCGATGGTCGAGGTGTTCGCCACGATCCAGGGCCGCGATCTCGGCGCCGTCTCGGCCGATATCCGGCACATCATCGCCGCGAATGCGAAGAGCGCACCGAAGGGATCGAAGGTGGTGCTGCTTGGCCAATCGCAAACGATGAACAACGCCTTCGGCGGCCTGTCGTTCGGGCTGCTCGGCGCAGTCGTGCTGATCTACCTGCTGATTGTCGTGAACTTCCAGTCGTGGGCCGATCCGGCCGTGATCGTCGCTGCCTTGCCGGGTGCGCTCGCGGGCATCGTGTGGATGTTGTTCGCCACGGATACCACGCTGTCGGTTCCTGCGTTGACGGGCGCCATCATGTGTATGGGGGTGGCGACGTCGAACTCCATCCTGGTGGTGAGTTTTTGCCGCGAACGTCTCGCCGAGCATGGCGATGCATTCAAGGCCGCACTGGAAGCCGGCGCGACCCGGTTCCGTCCGGTGCTCATGACGGCGCTCTCGATGATCATCGGCATGGCGCCGATGGCATTGAGTCTTGGCGAAGGCGGAGAGCAGAACGCGCCGTTGGGTCGTGCGGTGATCGGCGGACTTGTGTTCGCGACCGCTGCCACGCTTTTTATCGTGCCTGCCGTCTTTTGCATGATTCATTCGCGTCGGGGTCGCACGTCGACCGCTGCGATTTCCGGAGATTCCTATCATGTCGTTTGAACCCACATCGCGCGCATCGGGCGCGCAACGTCAGCTCTCGCTCGCAGGTCTTGTTGGTGGAGCACTTGCCGTCCTCATCGTTGTCGGCGGTGTCACGCACCGTATGAAGAGCGAGCACCAGCTCAAAGGCTGGACCGAGGCCCAGGCCGTTCCTTCGGTCAACGTCGTCATTCCTGCGAAGGAGGCGCCCGGCGGCTCGCTGGATCTCCCGGGCCGGCTCGAAGCGTTTGAAAGCGCACCGATCTATGCACGCGTAAGCGGCTACCTGAAGTCGTGGAGCGTCGATATCGGCACGCAGGTCAAAGCGGGTCAGGTGCTGGCTGAAATCGACACGCCTGAGCTCGACGAGCAGTTGAGCCAGGCACGTGCCGACCTCGCAAGCGCCAAGGCCGACGCCGTGCTTGCAAAATCCACGGCGGATCGCTGGCAGAGCCTTCAGGATTCCGACTCCGTCTCGCGTCAGGAAATCGACGAGAAGACGCAGGACGCCGCTGTGAAGGAAGCGCGCGTTCAGGCGGCGCAGGCCAACCTCGACCGGCTCGTGGCGACCAAGAGCTTTGCACGCATCGTTGCACCGTTCGACGGTGTGATCACGGCACGCGAAACCGACGTCGGTGCGTTGATCAACGCGGGCGGCGGTTCCGGGCCGCAGCTCTTCTCGGTGTCGAGCGTCGACAAGCTGCGCCTCTATGTGCGTGTGCCGCAGGAATATGCGCCGCAGGTCAAACCGGGCAGCGTCGCGACATTCGCCGTACCGGAGTATCCGGGCAAGCCGTTCAAGGCAACGGTCGTCAGCCTTGCCGACTCGGTGAACGAAGCGTCGGGCACGACCCTGGTTCAGTTGCTCGTCGACAACCCGGACCATCAGTTGCTGCCGGGGGGCTTTGTGAACCTGCACTTTGCGCTGCCGGCACGCGCCAATGCGTTGCGCCTGCCCGCCAGTGCACTGATTTTCGACAACCAGGGGCTGCGCGTGGCCACCGTCGACGGTAGCAATGCGATCCATTTCAAGCCGATCGCCATCGTCCAGGATCTCGGTAACGCCGTCGACGTCAGCTCGGGTCTCGCGGCGAGCGATCGCGTGATCGACACGCCGCCCGATGGTCTCGTCGAAGGGGATCATGTTCAGGTGATCGCCCCCGCTGTGAAGGGAGGCCATCATGAATAACAGATGGATTCAACGTGTGATCGGGCGCGAATGCGTTCCCGATGCCGTTCCCGAAACCGCGCGCGGCGATCGTCGCGAAACGAAGACGGCCTATCGGACATGGGCGCTGGCGATGAGCGCGATTGCGCTGGCCGCCTGCTCGCTCGCTCCGCCGTACAAGGTGCCGGACGTTCCGGTTGCGACGCAGTATCAATCGCAAGGACCCTGGACGACGGCAGCACCGGCAGATCAACTCGATCGCGCAGGGTGGTGGAAGCTGTATCAGGAACCGGAACTCGACGACCTCGAGCAACGGCTGATCGCGAACAATCACGACCTGCACGCGGCGCTGTTCCACTACGAACAAGCTCAGGCCTACATCAAGCAGGTCAGTTCGGATCTGTATCCGCACGTGGGCGCGTCCGGCAATATTCAGCGCGATCGCGAGTCGGATACGCGACCGTTGCGCCCGGCGGGCGCACCGAGCGACTACACGTCGGCGACACTGGGTCTGCAGGTGGATTACGAAGTCGATCTCTGGGGCCGTGTGCGCGACTCGGTGGCGGCAAGCAAGGACGAAGGTCAGGCGAGTCAGGCTGACCTCGCATCGACGCAGCTGAGCCTGGAAATCGAACTGGCGCGAAGCTATATCGATCTGCGCGGCCTCGATCAGCAGATCCAGCTGATCGAGGATACGAATCAGGCTTATCAAAAGGCACTGGACCTGACGCGCGACCGGCATCGTGCGGGCATCGTGTCGGACCTCGACGTGGCGCGTGCGACGAGTCAGTTGTCCTCGACCGAGTCGGAACTCACGCAGGTCAAGGCCAAGCGCGCGTTGCTTGAACACGCGGTGGCGGTGCTGGTCGGCGCGTCGCCATCGGAATTCACGATTGCGGCGAACACGCAGCCGATTGCGCTGCCGGCCATCCCGGTTGGCGTGCCGTCGACCTTGCTGCAAAGACGGCCGGATATTGCGGCCGCCGAGCGGCGCGTTGCGGCGGCGAATTCGAAGGTCGGTGTCGCGCGTGCTGCGTTTTTCCCGTCTCTGACGCTGAGCGCGGGAGGGGGCGTGCAGAGCTCGGTGCTCGGCACGCTGCTGAGCGCGCCGGCCTCTTATTGGACGCTTGGACCGACGCTCGCGCAATACGTGTTCGATGGCGGCAAGCGGCGTGCACAGCTGGCGTCCGCGAAGGAAGCGACCTCCGAGGCAGGTGAGCGCTACCGGAGCGTGGTGCTGGGTTCGTTCCGGCAGGTCGAAGACGATCTCACGCTGCTCGACGATCTCGGCACGGCCACGGGACAACAGCAAGACGCGGCGAACGCGGCCGATACGGCTGTCAATCTTGCGCTGGCGCGTTATCGGCGCGGTGCGGTCAGCTATCTGGACGTCGTTGAAGCACAGTCGGTCGCGCTGCAATCAGAGCGCAGTGTGATCGGTATTCGCACCCAGCAGCTCGACGCGAACGTCGATCTGATCCGGGCTTTGGGCGGCGGCTGGAACAAGGACGACCTCACGAGTGGCTGACACATCGGAGCGTATCGGAAGGTATGTGAAGCGACGTGAAGTGACGCGAAGTGACATGAAGGCAGGCGGAGGATTGCGATGTTGCGATCCTTCGCCTGCCTTTATGGCTTTAAAAAGAAGGTTTTTTGAAGTTTGCGCGGTATTCAAGAACCTTCTGAAATAATCGTTCCCCGAATATCGACTTAAGCGTTTGCCGCAGAAAACGATAAAACGGAAAACACGCCCTATTTCAGACGATTCGGGCATACCCGATCGATTCATTGCGTGGCATGCGTGCGCTAGCGCACGGCGGTAATACGGTCCCGCTGTATTAATGAGGCATCCAAAAAGCGCGCGACCTGAGACGGGCGCGGCATAACAATCATTCGAGCGCTAACGATTTGAGCCTGCCTCCCGAAGGTCGGCCCGGGCGAGCGCTGTCACCGGAATCTAGGGGCCAGGAACACGGTGCGAAGCGAAAGCTCGTCTCCTGGAAGCGGGGCTCAATGGAGATCTAGGAGAACGGCACGATGGATATCGCAACGAAAGAGAATATTGAAATCGATTTCTGGACGAATTCGGATACGGAAAGCCCGCAATCGAACGCAATTGAAAATATTCTCGAGAAAATGGCCGAGGGTCGAGTATTTCTTGAGAAGGTCAACACCTTTGCCCCGCTGTTTGAAAAGGCATCGACCGTGCTCGAACTGGGCGGCGGTCAATGCTGGGCAAGCTGCATCCTCAAGCGCCGTTTTCCGCACCTGCATGTCACCGGCACCGACATCGCGCCCGACGCGGTCGCGTCGGTCTGGAAGTGGGAGCACATCCATGAGTGCAAGGTCGACGACACGCGCGCATGCCGAAGCTATGACACGGGATTTCCCGACGCGTCGTTCGATGTGATCTTTGCGTATTCGGCCGCGCATCATTTCGTGCGCCATCGCAGCACGCTCGTCGAACTGAACCGTATCCTGAAGCCGGGCGGCACCGCACTCTATCTGCACGAGCCGACGTGCAATGCGTTGATGCATCCGATGGCGTACGCCCGCGTGAATCGCAAGCGGCCGGAAGTGCCGGAAGATGTGATGATCGCAAGCAAGATTGCCGAGCTTGCGCGTGAGGCCGGTCTCGCTGCGACCGTGAAGAACAGTCCGACGCTGACCAATCGCAACGCCGGACCGATGATGTACTACTACGTGCTTCGTCGACTTCCTTTCCTGCAGAAAGTCGTGCCTGTGACGGCGGACTTTATCTTTACCAAGCCGCGCTGAGCGCAGGCGATGTCGTATTGAACGGCGGGCATGGCGAACCCGACGCCCTTCATTGAGGGCGTCGGATCAGCGCTGCGTGCGTGATGCACCGTTGCCGGACCGCCTACAAGGCGAACTCGGCACCCTTTTCAAGGGTCTCGGGCCACTGCTGCGTGACGCTCTTGTACCGCGTGTAGAAGCGCACGGCTTCCTGGCCGTAGGTGTGATGATCGCCAAACAGTGAGCGCTTCCAGCCGCCAAACGAATGCCATGCCACCGGCACCGGGCTCGGGATATTGATGCCCACCATGCCGACCTGGATCTGCCGCGTGAACGCGCGAGCAGCACCGCCATCGGCCGTGAACAGCGTGACGCAATTGCCGAGCTCATGCGCATTGATCAGCTTGATCGCCGCAGCGAGATCCGGCACGCGGACAATCGACAGGACCGGCCCGAAAATCTCTTCGCGATAGATGCGCATATCGGGCGTGACGTTGTCGAACAATGTGCCGCCCAGGAAGAAGCCATTTTCGTGACCGGGGAACGCAAGCCCGCGCCCGTCGACCACGAGCTTCGCGCCCGCCTCGATGCCCGACTCGATATAACCGGTGACCTTGGTGCGATGCGCGGCACTGATCAGCGGACCCATGTCGAGATTCGGTTCGAGGCCGCCACCGATGCGCAGCGAGCGAACGCGCGGCGTCAGGCGTTCGATCAGCTCGTCGGCAACGCGGCCGACAGCGACGACAACGGAGGTGGCCATGCAGCGTTCGCCGGCCGAGCCATAGGCCGAGTTGATGATGGCTTCGACAGCCTGGTTCAGGTTGGCGTCGGGCATCACCACAAGATGGTTCTTTGCACTGCCCAGCGCCTGTACGCGCTTGCCGTGCCGCGCGCTTTCCGCATAGATGTATTCGGCGACCGGTGTCGATGCAACTGCCGAAATCGCGGATACATCCGGGTGTTGCATCAAGGCGTCGACGGTGCTCTTGTCGCCGTGAACGACGTTAAATACGCCCTTGGGGAAGCCGGCTTCGATAAAGAGTTCGGCGAGGCGAAGCGACGCCGACGGCGTGCGTTCCGAAGGCTTGAGAATAAACGTGTTGCCGGTGGCCGCGGCCATCACGAACATCCAGCACGGCACGACGACCGGGAAGTTGAACGGCGTGACACCCGCAGCGACGCCGACCGGTTGACGCAGATTCCAGCTATCGGTGCCGCTCGAGCTTTGATCCGTGAAATCGGTCTTGAGCAATTGGGGAATACCGGCGGCGAACTCGACAATTTCGATGCCGCGGATGACCTCGCCTTTTGCATCAGAAAGCAGCTTGCCGTGATCGCGCGTGATGAGCTCGGCGATTTCGTCGAGATGCGACTCGAGCAGCTCCTTGAACTTGAACATCAGGCGAGCGCGCTTGAGCGGCGGTGTTTCGCTCCACGTCACAAAAGCAGCTTGAGCCGCGGCGACAGCGGTGTCGACTTCCGCAGCACTTGCGACAGGCACGCGGCCCGAGAGCTGGCCGAGGGCCGGATCGTAGACGTCGTTAAAACGTCCGCTGGTGCCGGCCACGTGTTGACCGTTGATGAAATGCGTCAGGTCGCGCACGCGCACGGTGCTTTGATCTGCTTCGCTCATACGTCCTCCAGTAAGTCCAGTAAAAGATGCGGGCGCTGACGAAGCCCAGGGTTCGCCGTCGCGTCCAGAGGGAGTCGACGAATCCCTGAGGTGGTGAGAACAGTCTATGACTAGCGGTTCCGCGGCGCGGACCGGTTTGCGACGGCCTGGGGACAGTGTTTGTTGATTTCCGGCCAGGCGGTTCGACGCGGATTCCGTCGGGTGTTTTAGCGTGCCGATGTCACGTGCCTGTCACCGAGTCCGGCGCACGCCCGTGCAGCAGCGTGACGCACTGAGCATGAAGTGCTGATCGCACATCACCTTGACGATTTGACCCAGGCCGATGCGCAATGCGTAGCCGGTTCACACTGGCGCAGCGGGGCTTCGGATGCTGCTACGAAAGTTAGCCGTGACCAAACGAAGGTATGGGGCGTGCGCAAGCATTTCGGAAGCCAGCGATCGGTGCATGCCGACCGTACGTTCCGGTCGTGCATGCCGGGCGTGTGTTCGGGCTTCGCATCCGACCGCGCACCGGCCTGCTCGTGTGCTTGCTTATCTTCTTTGCTTATCTGCTTTCATGCGTGTGACCGAAGGCTCGCTTATGCCTGAAAGCGTATGATGCTCGGGTGACTTCCATGGTCGAGCTCCGGATGCATGCTCCCGGACGTTGGCATCCGGGCTCAACGCGAGCCCAATCCTCAACCCGTACTCAACAGGAGACGCAGCATGTCACTTCGCATCAACGACATCGCGCCGAATTTCACGGCGCGCACGACACAAGGCACCATCGATTTCCATAACTGGATCGGCGACCAATGGGCGATCCTGTTCTCGCACCCGAAGGATTTCACGCCGGTCTGCACGACCGAGCTGGGCTATATGGCGCGCATCGAGCCGGAATTCACCAAGCGCAATGCCAAGCTGATCGGTCTGTCGGTCGACCCCGTCGACCAGCATGAGAAGTGGGTGGCGGACATCGAAGAGACGCAAGGCGCGACCGTCAAATACCCGATGATCGGTGACACCGACCTCGCCGTTGCGAAGCTGTACAACATGCTGCCAGCCGACGAAGGTGAGACGAGCGAAGGCCGCACGGCCGCGACGAACGCAACGGTGCGCTCGGTGTTCATCATTGGTCCGGACAAGAAGATCAAGCTCATGCTCACGTACCCGATGACCACGGGCCGTAACTTTGACGAAATCGTACGCGTGCTGGATTCCATGCAAATGACCGCGAAGCATAAGGTCGCGACCCCCGCGAACTGGAAGCAGGGCGACGACGTGATCATCACCGGCGCAGTGAGCAACGAAGAAGCCGAACGGATGTTCCCTGGCTTCAAGACGATCAAGCCGTATCTGCGCACAACGGCACAGCCGAAGTAATCGGCAAGGCGGGCGGCCTTTGACGGCACGTCGCTTAATTTACCCGGGTGATATTGACTTTGTATTTAACCCGGATAAAAATAACGACGCGCTGAAAGGGGCTGCCTGTGCCGACAAAGGTTGAGATCGTTGGGCAGGCCGGACCGGAGAGGCGCACATCACCACTCGACGGCCAGGCCAACCCTCCATGCAACGACTCTTGGCAAGCGGTATTGAACTCGCCTACGACATCTTCGGCGACGAAGCGAATGAGGCGATCGTACTGATCTCCGGACTCGGCACTCAGCGTATTCGGTGGGCCGACCCGTTCTGCCTCACCCTCGCGACGCGCGGATATCAGGTGATCCGCTTCGACAATCGCGATGCAGGGGGTTCGACGCATTTCCATGAACACGCTGCGCCGGACTTCAATACGCTCGCCGCGACACTCATGGCGGGGCGGCGACCGCCCGTCCCCTACACGCTATATGACATGGCTCATGACGTCGTGGGCCTGCTCGATGCGCTCTCAATTCAACGTGCTCATATGGTTGGCCGCTCGATGGGCGGCATGATTGCGCAAGTTCTGGCCAGCGAACATGCGGACCGCGTAGCATCACTGACGTCCATCATGTCCGGCACGGGCAATCCATCGCTACCGGGTGCCGCGCCTGACGTGATGGCGATGATGATGAGCCCGGCACCGGATCCGAGGCTCGACGAAGCGGCATATGTAGCGCACAAAGTTGCATTTGCACGGCGTATCGCAGGCTCAGCTTTTCCGTTCGACGAATCGCATCATCGCGAACTCGTGAAGGAAGAACTCCGCCGCGCTTACGACCCGGCGAGCACAGGCCGACAGATCGCTGCCATCGCGGTCGCCGGTGACCGACGCGCGCAACTGGCGACAATCAAGGCACCGTCACTCATCGTTCACGGGTTGGACGACCCATTGGTTCATCCCGCGTGCGGAGAAGACACCGCTTCCTCGATTCAGGGAGCGGAGTGGATGCCGATCGCCGGAATGGGCCACGATATTCCTGCGCCGCTATACGATAGATTGGCAAGCGCAATCGAACGAAACGCGTGGCGTGGGATTAAAGACGCGCGCTGATCTCGCTCGCGAAGGCGCGGATCACGTCTTCGTTGCGAGAGAAGAACGTCCACTGGCCGACGCGCTCGGATACGAGCAACCCGGCCTGCGTCAGCGCTGCCAGATGCACGGACACTGTCGATTGCGACAACCCGCTGCGCGTTTGAATCGCAGTCGACGGCACGCCGTTCGCCGGGCCCGCGAGCTGATGCACGAACGCTTCGTCCGGTCGCTTGAGCCACTCGAGTACATCCCGACGGAATGGGTTCGCGAGGGCCTTGTGGATCAGGTCAAGGTCCATCGCGAAGCGCTTCGTCGTGTCAATGCGCGGCATCAGAACATATCGGCGGCTTGCAGGCGCACGACACCGTCCTGAGGTTGCGTGTCCGTGGAGCGCGAAGGAATGAACGGCCCCGTCAGCATCGTCGCAAAACTTTGCCCCGGTCCGACGATCGGGAACACGTCGGCAATCGGGTCGATCATCACCTCGAGAAATGCAGGGCCCTTGAATTCGATAAAGGCCTTGAGATCCTCGTCGAGCTGCTCTTTGCTTTCGACACGACGCGCGAACTCAAACCCGTCGGCCTTCGCCGCCATCAGAAAGTCCTTGCGGTGCAGGGTCTTGTCACTGACGAAAAAGCGGCCTTCATAGAAGAGCTGTTGCCATTGCCGGATCATGCCGTCGCCGCGATTGTTGAGCAACAGGACCTTGACCGGCGCGTCGTACGTGCTGGCGGTCTCCAGTTCGCCCATATTCATCCGGATGCTGCCGTCGCCGTCGATGTCGATCACGAGTGCATCGGGTCGCGCGAATTGCGCGCCGATCGCCGCGGGCAGGCCGAAGCCCATCGTGCCCATGCTGCCTGAGGTCAGGAAGCTTCGGGGTTCGACGAAGTCGAAAAACTGCGCGGCCCACATCTGATGCTGGCCGACGCCCGTTGTGATGATGGCGCGTCCGCCCGTCAATTCGCTGAGTCGTTCGATTACGAACTGCGGCTGAATCGCAGGGTTGTTGCGATCGTAGTTCATGCCGTAGACGCGCTTGAGTTCCATCACTCGGTCGAGCCATTCAGCGGGCGGCTGCATCGGGACGTCATGCTCCATTAGCGACATCAATGCGTCCTTCGCGTCGCCCACGTGACTCCAGTCCGCACGTTTGATCTTGTTGATCTCGGCGGCGTCGATATCGATATGCGCGACATGGCGCGCGTTGGGTGCAAACGTTTCGGGACGCCCGCCCGCGACGCGGTCGTCGAAGCGTGTGCCGACGGCGATCAGAAAGTCGCAATCGTCGACGGCGTAGTTCGCGCACGCTGTGCCATGCATGCCCAGCATGCCGAGGTTGAGTTCGTGTCGCGCGGGGATCGCACCGAGTCCCATCAACGTCGTGACAACCGGAATGCGATGGCGTTCGGCGAAGTCCTTCAACGCTGCTGTCGCACGCGACGTGATGATGCCGCCGCCCACATACAGCACGGGGCGCTTGCTTTGCTTGAGCAGTTCGAAGAAGGCAGCACGCCGGGTCGGCTTCAGATGTGCGCCTTTGGCCACGACTTTCAGGCGGTCGGCGTAGCCACGAAGCTGCAAGGTGCCCTGGCCTTTGTAGGCGCCGATCCAGTTCTGGATGTCCTTCGGCACGTCGACCACGACCGGACCCGGCCGACCTGTGCGCGCGACTTCAAAGGCGGTCCGCAAGGTCTGCTCGAGCTTCTCGGGGTCGGTCACGAGAAACACTTGTTTTGCGCACGCCGACATGATGTTGACGACAGGCGCTTCCTGGAACGCATCGGACCCGATCATGGAGCGCGGCACCTGTCCGCAGATCAGCACGACGGGAATCGAATCGCCATTGCAGTCGGCGACCGGCGTCAGCGCGTTGGTTGCGCCAGGTCCGGAGGTGACCATGAACACGCCGACTTTCCCGCTTGCCCGCGCGTAGCCCGCGGCCATGAATCCGGCTGCCTGCTCATTGGCCGGCACGACCAGCTGGATCTGCCGCTCGGGGCGGGCAGCATGCATGGCGTTATAGCGGAACACCGCATCGTAGGTCGGAAGGATCGCGCCGCCGCTGTAACCGAACAGCGTGTCGACACCTTGCTCGGCCAGTACGCGCAGGATGATATCGGCACCCGACATGATGTTGCTCTCGTCGGCTGGCGTTGAAGCGGCAGCGGCGCCCGACGAAACCGAAGAGGCAAGCGCAGTGATAGGGGCAGCGGGGGCAGCAGGAGAAGCAGTAGTCGTCGCTGCAGAAGCAGCAATAGCAGGTTTGGCGTTCATGACTGGCTCGCATGGAAACCGGCGCCGATCGGATCGGCGGCCACAATCAAAATTCGATTTCCCTTTCAACTCGAGAACAGCATATGTTCGACACCAGCAGGCGGACGATCGGTCGGGCGGGGTCTCCGCACAGTGCTCGTTCCGCCGGGCCCAATCTTGTGGGGTGCTTCTGGAAGAATTGCGAGGGGCGTGCAGTCATTCTCCAACGTTCACGCGTGTCTTGTCGTACCGGGAGCGTGCATGGCGGGCCAAAATCGATGCGTTTCGCGCCAACCCGCTCGCAAGAATCGAAAGCGGGCCGTGTTGTGTCGTATCGCGACGATTCCGCGTCGCTTCTCAGCGCGACGGTTGCATCAGGGCGTTCGTGACGCCGGTTGCGATGTGCGGGCCGAGATCTTCTCTGACCAGCGCCAGCGCGAGATGCATGCCGTCGTACACGCCACCCGATGAGTACAGATTGCCGTCCTTCAGGTTGCTGAGATTGCTCATGACATGCACGAACGGATGCGCGTTCGCCAGGCGCTGAGCATCGTCGACATGCGTGGTGAGCCATCGATGATCGGCAAGGCCTGCGCGCGCCACGAGGAATGCGCCGCTCGATACGCAGATCAGGCGTCGCGCCCTGCGCCCGGCTGCGCTGAGCCAGTCGACGATATCGTCGCGTTCATCGCGCGCCTGCACTGACGTATGCACCGATGAGCCGCCGGGTACCACGACGATATCGAAGGACAGATGCCTGTCGACGAGGCTCGCGGTCGTGCCGACCGCGGTACCGTTCGACGATACGACGGGGCCTTCGGCGGGCCCGACCAGATGCGGTTCGTAAAACGCACTGCCATGCAGGCGGTTCGCTTCATGGAACACATCCATCGGGCCCGTCACCTCGAGCAGCCGAAACCCCGTGTAGAGCATCATCGCAACGCGCATGGACCGCTACTCCGCAAAGGCGCTCGAAAGCAGCTCGGCCTGAATGACGGCGTGCACTGAGTGATAGCCCGGCGCTGTCGACGCCGACTCCGCAGGGCCTGCATAGCGCAGCGTGGCACCCGCAGGCAGCACGTCACGCAAACGCGGCTCGGCGAAGCCCCAGGCGCCCTGGTTGTGCGGTTCTTCCTGGCACCAGACGACGGATTTGAGATTGGCGTACTGCGCGAGCTCTTCCGCAAGCCGTTGCGACGGGAACGGATAAAGCTGCTCGACGCGGATGATTGCGGTGTTGTTCGCACCGGACGTGCGCCGGCGTTCGAGCAACTCGTAGTAGGTTTTGCCCGAAGTCACGATGACGCGCTCGATCTCGGATGCACGCGACGATTCGACCGGCGAATCGACAAGCACTTCCTCGAAGTCGCCGCGCGACAGGTCGTCGAGCGTGTTCACCGCTTCGTGATGACGCAGCAACGACTTCGGCGTCATGACGATCAAAGGACGGCGGTCGAACGAGAGGGCCTGTTTCCGGAGCAGGTGAAACATCTGTGCCGGCGTCGTCGGCTGCACCACGCGCATATTGTTCTGCGCGCTCAGCTGCAAATACCGTTCGAGTCGCGCTGAAGCGTGTTCGGGTCCCTGGCCTTCTTGCCCGTGGGGCAGGAACATTGTCAATGCGCTGTGTTGGCCCCACTTCGCAGCAGCCGCGGCAACGAACTGATCGATGATCACTTGCGCGCCGTTGGCAAAGTCGCCGAATTGCGCTTCCCAGACGACGAGCGCGTTGCGATGGACGATCGAATAGCCATATTCAAATGCCAGCACCGCAGCCTCCGACAGGATGGAGTTCGTGACCGACAGGCGTCCCTGCATGTCGTCGATGTGCTCGAGCGGCAAATACACGCCGTCTGTCCGATTCGTACGCTTCTGGTTGTGCAACACGGCATGGCGGTGATTGAACGTACCGCGTGCGCTGTCTTCGCCGCTCAGGCGAACGTCGACGCCCAAACCCAGCAGCGAAGCAAACGCGAGATGCTCAGCCATACCCCAGTCGACGGGCTTCTTTCCTGCGGCCATATCGCGGTGCGAGGCAATCATCTTGGCGACGAGCGGGTGAAGCTCATAGCCTTCCGGAATCGTTGAAACACGCTGCGCGAGAAACTGCACGCGCGACAGGGACGGTGCGCTGTAGTCGAGCGAACCCCGATCGCGCGCATCGGTCTGCTGCAGTGTCAGCGGTTCGGCGCTGGCAGGGGCGCGTGTATCGGCGGTGGCATCGGCACTGTCACTTCCGTTGGCAATCGCCGCAGCTGCGTCGTTGGAGTCAGCTTCAACGTCGGCGTTCGCGTCGTGAGCGGTTGCCTCACTGACCCGTGCCTGCCACTCGTGAGCCCGTTCAAAGACGTCGCGACGCGCGGCCACATAGCCTTCAACGTCTTCTGCCGTCACCACACCTTGTGCGATGAGCTTGTGTGCGTAGATCGTGCGCGTGCCGGGGTGTGCCGCAATGGCGCGATACATCAGCGGCTGCGTGATGGCGGGTGTGTCCTGCTCCTGGTGACCGTACTTGCGGAAGCAGATCAGGTCGATGACGACGCTGCGCTGGAATTCCGTGCGGTAGTCGAGTGCGAGACGAACCGCCAATGCCACCGCTTCGGGGTCGTCACCGTTCACGTGCAGCACCGGAGCTTCGATCATCTTGGCGATATCGGTCGTGTAGAACGACGAACGCGTATCGCGCGGATCCGAGGTCGTGAAGCCGATCTGGTTGTTGACCACGATGTGCACCGTGCCGCCCGTGCCGTGGCCGCGCGTATAGGACAGGCTCAGCGTTTCCATCACGACGCCCTGACCTGAGATTGCCGCGTCGCCGTGGATTTCCACGGGCAGGACTTGCGTGCTGTCGCCGCCGGGCAAGGTTTCCGCCTTCGCGCGCGCCATGCCTTGTACGACCGGATTCACGGCCTCGAGGTGCGACGGATTGAAGGCAAGCACGACTTCGACCGGGCCGTCGTCCGTTTGCGTGATGCTGCTGAAGCCCTTGTGATACTTGACGTCGCCTGCAGGCAGATCGTTGGCGCCCTTGCCGTCGAATTCGTCGAACAGAGCGTGGGCGGGCTTGCCCGCCACGTTCACCAGCACATTCAGGCGACCGCGGTGCGCCATACCCATGATGACCGAGCGCAATTGCTTGGTCGCACCGTAACGCACGAGCTGGTCGAGCAGCACGATCAGCGATTCGCCGCCTTCGAGCGAGAAGCGCTTTTGCCCGACGTAGCGTGTATGAAGGTACTTCTCGAGCCCCTCGGCGGCAGTCAGGCGCTCGAGGATCGCGCGCTTTTCCGTAGCGGAGAACGACGCTGTGGCACGTGTCGACTCGAGCTGCATCTGCCACCAGCGGCGTTGAGCGGCGTCCGTCAGGTGCGTGAACTCGGCGCCGAGCGTGCCCGTATACGTTTGTTTGAGTCCCTCGACGATGTCCTGCAATGCAGCGTCGTCGTCGAACAGGAAGGTGTCGGACGTGCTGAAGCGCGTCGACATGTCTGCCGCCGTCAGCCCGTAGTAGGCCGGCGTCAGTTCGGCCAGCGGGCGCGGAGGCGTCCACGTGAGCGGGTCCAGATTGGCAACGCGGGTGCCGACCATCCGGTATGCCGCGATCAGCGACTGCACGGCGACCTGCTTTCTTGCGAGGCCGAGGCCACCGTCGCCAGGGGCAGCGGCAGTCGCAGTGCGGGGCCGTTTGGCGAGTTCGACGAAATTCGACACGACGGGAGCGTGGGGTTCATCGTCGCGATCGGTGCCGTCGATCGCCGGCGTTTCGCGCAGCGCGTCGAAATAGGCGCGCCACTCGTCGGTGACCGACGCCGGGTCGGCCAGATAGAGCTCGTATTGCTCTTCGACATACGGCGCATTGCCGCCGAACAAAAATGAGTTTTGACGTTCTTCCAACATGATGACTGTGTCCTGAGTTGCCGTGCGACCCGACATCGACCGCGACTTGTGCAGCGGCGGGACAGTCCCGGCCGCCTTGTTGAAATCAAGTCTAGTAGCCGGGGGCGGCGTGCAAACGCCCGGATGGCGCGGTGTCTGGCCAATAACGATGCGTTTTAGGCCAGCGTCTGCGGGCGGTGCTCCGGTGCGCCGGCCATGAGGGAAAGGGCGGGTTTTTTGTCCCCGGAAGCCTTACCGGACGCGCATCAATGCGTGATGTCTTCTTACATGCACGCAAAAGTCAAATTCCGGTTGTGGTGTCTTTCGTCTGGACCCTCTGCGATAAGCTGGGTCATCCCTAGTGAGTACTGGCAACCAGGCTGATCAGCGAGGCGAATGCGCCGCTGACATAGCGAACCGACCGCCGGTATGCACGCAGACATGCTTACTTTGCGAAGGTCCCGAGATGAAAGTCGCCATTGTTGTGTTTGACGGTGTGCAGGCGCTCGATGTGGCAGGTCCCCTCGACGTGTTCGCCGAAGCCAACACGATGCTGTCCGAGCATCAGAAGTACGAGGTCTCGCTCGTGAGTTTGCGTGCGGGGTCCGTGACTTGCTCGAACGGCATGCAGCTCACCGTGCCCTACGGCTATGCCGACATCGATACTCACTGGGACCTGATTCTCGTCGCGGGCGGCCCGCAGCTGCCCGATACGCAGATATCCGGTGCCTTTATGGACTGGCTGCGAGACCAGACGCGCGATGCCGACCGCTTCGGCTCGGTATGTACGGGTGCGTTTGTGCTGGCTCATGCGGGCTTGCTCGACGGCAAGGACGCGACGACTCACTGGGCCGATGCCGAACGCCTCGCCGATGAATTTCCGCAAGTCCGGGTGCAACCCGACAAGATTTTCGTGCGCGACGGACGTCTGATCACGTCGGCCGGGGTGACCTCGGGTATCGATCTCTGCCTGTCGCTCGTGACGGAAGACTGGGGCCATGAACTCGCGGTGCGCGTGGCCAAGCGCCTGGTCGTCTATATCCATCGCGAAGGCGGCCAGTCGCAGTACAGCCCCTACATCGGGACAGGCAAGGAAGACGACCCGATCATCGGGAAAGTGCATCAGTACGTGACGGATCACATCACCGACGCGCTGTCGATCGAGCAACTCGCGAGCGCGGTGTCGGTCAGCCGCCGGACGTTTTCGCGGCTCTTTGCGAAGTATGCGAAGGTCACGCCGTCCGCGTTCGTCGAGCAGGTTCGCGTCGATACGGCGAGAAAGCTGCTTGAAGATACCGACGCGCCGCTGAAGACCGTCGCTTTCAAATGCGGCTTTCATAGCGCAACGCATATGCGAACGACCTTTGCGCGTCGGCTCAATGTGACGCCCAAGCAATACCGTCAGCGTTTCCGCGACGAACCGGGTGCCGAGCGACTCGCGCATCGCGCGGTCAACGAACCTGTCGCGCCGTTTTATTTGCGCGCAGCGGCGTAGTTCATTGTCCGGCGCTGCTCGCGCCGGCCGGGCTCGCTGCACTTGCGGGGCCCGGACCATGGATCACGCTTTCCGCATACTGCAGATGCACGTTCCTGCGGAGCGTCTCGGTGACGAACTCCACGAATGCCCGAATCTTCCCGCTGGCTCCTCGACGCTCGACGTGAAGCAGGCTCACCGGCGTAGGCTCCGGCTCGAAAGCGGTCAGAATCGGGTGGAGGCTGCCGTCGATGACTTCCGAGGCGGCCTGATACGACAGGAGCTGTGTGACGCCGACGCAGTCGACTGCAGCCATCACGGCAGCCGGCGCCAGATCGACGGTCATGCGCGGCTGGAGCCGCACGGGCAGCCGCGTGCCGTTCTCGTAGTACGACCACTCTCCGGGCAGTGTGACGCCCGTGAAAGAGACGCAGTGATGGTCGACGAGTTCTCTGGGGTGCAAGGGTTCGCCATGCGCGGCGAGATAGCCGGGCGCGGCATAGGTGCGCCGGCGGACAAATCCCAGTGGCACGGCAAACGTCGACGAATCGCCGAGATGGCCGATGCGAATGGCGATATCGACGCCGTCTTCGAGTAAGCGCGTCGTGCGATCAACGTACACGGCATTGACCGCGACGTCCGGAAAACGACGGACGTAGGCATTGATGAGCGGCGCAATGAATCGCTGGCCGAACAGGACCGGAGCGGAGACCGTCAGGGTGCCGACAGGGTTGTGATGGTCTGCCGAAATCGTGGCTTCGGCATCGGCGATCGTATCGAGCACCGCGCGGCACGCATCGACATAGGCCGTGCCGGCGTCGGTGGGCCGCACGGTTCGCGTTGTGCGCGCCAGCAATTGCGTTCCGAGCCGTCCCTCAAGCGAATGGAGCGCTCGTGAAACGGCCGGTGTCGACATACCCAGCTTTTCCGACGCAGCCTTGAGGCTACCCCGGTCGACGATGGCGACAAACACCTCCATCTCGCGCAATTTATCCATCCTGATTCCCAACCCGATTCCCGATCACGCATGCACGGCGCGATGCACATGACCCGTCACTTCGTCCTCGTCGATCATCGCGATCTCGGTGGAAGTGAATGGTCTCAATCGGCCGGTCCCGGATTCTAAGCAGCGCTTCGCGCGATGTGTTGCGCGCGGGCATCGATTGGCATAAAGACGACTCAATTTGGCCGTAATCCATTCATTTAGAACGGGTGCCATGAGGTTTTTCTGATTGTTGTAATTGCACTCAAAAATATCATGCTTCGGCGGCGCGTCATGACTCGAAAAAGACTCTTTCCGCTTTTGAATTACGACTAAGCAATGCGTCAATTCAAACGATATCTACAAATGATGTTTCTCAGGGGAGTGTGCACCGTTGCGCGCTTTCCACATCAGAAGGTATAGCGTGCGCAACGAAAAGGTGCGGCATGTTTTCAGGGACGTAAACCCGAACGCGGGTCTTTGAAATCCATAGACGATTACCGATAAAAAGCACGTTTCGCGCCCTGCGTGACAGGGTGGCCGGGACTATGATCCAGCCACGATGAGCGTGTGGATCCTTGTCCCGCCGGCTCGTTAGATCAATTCAAACAAAGCCGTGTTGAGCGTTGATTTATAGGGAGTCCTACGTGTGGCAAGAATGTCAAACGTATTGGCCCAATACATCGCTGTCTGAGCCTTCAAGAGGCGGTCGATATCTCTACAATTTTCTTACACGCCGCTTTGTGGCGACACGATGAGTCGATCGACTCCGCGACAGCCTTCAAGGGCTGGGTTTGCTGTGATCCATAGGGTTGTGATGCCGGGATCGCCTCGACATCGTGCCGTTCACAACGGTCCTTCTTAACTGCGATGCCCCTTTGATTGCGAGTAGCGAGTGGACGTCATGACTACGGCCAACCCTTCGAACACAGCGAACGCGCCGGCAACACCGCCCGCATCGCCCTCGACGACGCAGGAGCCCGCGCCCATGGGTGCGACCGTAGCCGATTCGGAACTCGCGCCGGCGCCATCGCTCACACCTGCACCTGCACCTGCACCTGCACCTGCACCTGCACCTGCACCTGCACCTGCACCTGCACCTGAAGCGTCGCTCGCACCGGTACCTGCTCCGGCACCCGCGCCCGTAGCGGCGACGTCGGCCCCGGTTCCGCCTGCGGCCCAAGCCACAATGTCATTGCAACTCGCCGTCGGGCTGATTGGCATGCTGCTCGCGTCGTTGCTCGCCATTCTCAACGAGCAGGTGACGGCAATTTCGATGGCCGACATCCAGGGTGCGCTCTCGATCGGACATGACGACGGAACGTGGCTGACGACGCTGTTCGAAGCGGCCAACGTGTCGACGATGGTCTTCGCACCGTGGTTCGGCATCACCTTCACGCTCAAGCGATTCACGATCGCCGCCGTCGTCGCGACGATGCTGTTCGGGTTCCTGTGTCCTCTGGCACCGAACCTGATGTCGCTCTATGTGCTGCGTGTCCTGCAAGGCATTGCCGGCGGATGCCTGCCTCCGATGCTGATCATCGTCGCACTGCGTTACCTGCCGCCGAAGGTCAAGCTGTATGGACTCGCCGGATATGCGCTCACCGCGACCTTCGGCCCCGCACTGGGCACGCCGCTCGCCGCGCTCTGGACCGAGTTCGTCGGCTGGCGCCTTGCGTTCTGGCAAATCATTCCGATGGGCCTGATCAGTTGCGCGGCAATCCAGTGGGGCTTGCCTTCCGACCCGCTCAAACTCGAGCGCTTTGCGACGTTCAATTGGCTGGGGTTTCTCACAGGCGGACCCGCCATCGCGATGCTGGTCATCGGTCTGCTGCAAGGCGACCGGCTCGACTGGCTGAGTTCGGACTTTATCCGCCTGATGTTTATCGGCGGAGGCGCACTGCTTGTGGTGTTTCTCGCCAATGAATGGTTTTATCCGGTGCCGTTCTTCAAGCTCCAGTTGCTCGAGCGCCGGAACTTCGCACATGGTCTTTCGTCGTTGGCGGGCGCGGTGATCCTGCTCGTCGGCGTTGCTGCGATTCCCGGACAGTTTCTCGCGCGCATTCATACATATCGCCCGCTGCAAACTGCACCGCTGTCATTGCTGGTCGCGGTGCCCTTGCTGATCGCGCTGCCGCTGACGGCGGCCGCCATGAACACGCGCCGCGTCGACCACCGCTGGGTCATGGCGATCGGGCTGAGCCTCATGATCGCGACGTGCGTGATGGGCAGCTATATGACGTCCGAGTGGATCCGCGATAACTTCTACCTGTTGCAGTCGCTTCAGATTGTGGCGCAACCGATGGTCATCATGGCCATCCTGATGGGCGTCACAACGGGTCTGCCACCGACGGAAGGACCGTTTGCCTCAGCGATGTTCAACACATTCAAGACGTTCTTCTCGGCGGTCGCCACCGGCCTGATCGAAGGCGTCGGCACCGATCGTGAGCGGCTCCATTCGAACATGCTCGTCGATCAGCTGGGCAACCACGCGCTCGTCACGAGCCAGAGCATCAACGCGTCGCACGGTATCGGCGAACTCGCCCACCGGATTCACGAGCAGGCGCTGGTGCTGACTTCCGCAGATCTGTATCGCGTGATGGCGGGTGTTGCCGTCGCGCTGCTTCTCCTGGTGCCTGTGTTGCCCGTGCGGATTTATCCGCCGTGGTGCACAACGCCGCCGTCATCCCACTAAGGGTCGATCATCATGTCCACCGCTACTCGCTCTCCTCTCAAACTCGTTCGCATCGCCGCGGTCCTCGTTGTGCTCGGCGTCGGTGTCTGGGGCTGTTCCACCCTGTTTTCGAATCCGGCCACGGAGTCGACGAACGATGCCTATGTCGAGGCGGATTTCACGCTCGTTGCGCCACGCGTCGCGGGACAGATTTCCGACGTGCTGGTCGACGATAACGAGAACGTCAAGGCGGGGCAGGTGCTCGTGCGTATCGACGATCGCGACTACCGCGCGGCGCTGATGAGTGCGCAAGCGGATGTCACGGCCGCCAAAGCTGCAGTCGCGAACTACGACGCCGAGATCGCGCGTCAGCCTTCGTTGGTCGACGAGGCCCGCGCAACGCTGAAATCCGATGCAGCAGCGATCGAGTTTGCGCGACAAAACGCGGCGCGCTATCAAAACCTGTCGGATGCCGGCGCCGGCACCGCGCAGGAGCAGCAGCATGCGACAAGCACGCTCGCCGAGCAGCTTGCTCAGCAGGCACACGATCAGGCTGCGTTGACGACGACGCAGCAAAATCTCGATGTATTGCGTACTCAGCGTGACAAGGCAGCAGGCGCAGTCGACCGCGCGCAAGCGGTGCTCGAGCAAGCCAAGCTCAATCTGTCATACACGGAGATCCGCGCGCCCGTCGACGGCAAGGTGGGCCGGCGTTCCGCGCGCGTTGGCGCCTACGTGACGCCCGGTGCGTCGGTGCTGGCCATCGTGCCGCTGTCGGACGCCTACGTGGTGGCCAATTTCCAGGAAAACCAGATCACGCATATGCGCCCGGGTGAAAGCGTACGCATCAAGGTCGACAGCTTTCCGGGTGTCGTGATCCATGGCCATATCGACAGCCTGGCACCTGCCACCGGCGTGAGCTTTGCGCCGATCGCGCCGGATAACGCGACGGGTAATTTCACCAAGATCGTTCAGCGTGTGCCGGTCAAGATTCGCATTGATCACGGCCAGCAGGCTGCGTCCGAGCTGAGCGTGGGGCTGTCCGTTGAAACGGAAGTGAACGTGCGCGATGGCAGCGACGATCATGCGCAAAAGGTGGATTGACATGGACACGCGCACCTATTCGTTCAGCACGTCGCTGCTGGCCATCGTTGCGAGCCTGATGATGGCAGGGTGCATGGTCGGCCCGGATTTCCAGCGGCCGACGAGCACGACTCCTGACGTCTTCGACCGGACGCAGTCCGCGCAGGCGCCGAGCAAGCCGGTCGAGGCGGAGTTCACGCCAGACTGGTGGACCTTGTTCAACGACCCGACGCTGAACACCCTTGAGAAACAGCTGGCCGATGCGAATCTCGACGTGGCTGCGGCGTCTGCGCGCTTGCGGCAGAGTCGTGCGGAACAACGCGTTGCAGGGGCGGCGGAATATCCGACGCTCGACGGCGCGGCTTCGTACAACCGTGAACGTGGGAGCGAGAACGGCATTCTGTCGTTGCTTGGTGTGACACCTACGCAAACGCAGACGCAGTCAGCGGCCGGCAATACCGGCCTGGGTGTCGCTCCGCTACCCGGTTCGTCGGGTTCACCGGCCTACAACCTGTATCAGTTCGGTTTCGATGCGTCGTGGGAAGTCGATATCTGGGGGCGTGTGCGTCGTGGTGTCGAAGCGGCGACGGCTTTATCTCAAGCTTCATACGAAGACTGGAACTCGATCCTGTTGTCGGCGCGCGCCGAGCTTGCGCGCGACTATGTCGATCTGCGCGATACGCAGTCGCTGCTTGCCATCGCGAACCAGAACCTCGACATCGCTCGCAATGCATTGAAGCTGACTCAGGTTCGAGTGCACGAAGGTGTGACTACCGAACTCGACGTCGACAATGCATCGGCCCAGGTCGAGACCATTCAGAGCCTGATTCCGACGCTGGAGTCGCGAAGCGAGACGGATATCAACGCGATCGGTGTGCTGCTCGCGGAAGAACCGGGCGCGCTCAAGCAGACATTGGCCGATGCGCATGATGTGCCCGAGCTTCCAGGGCAGGTGCCGATCGGATTCCCCTCTGAGCTGGTGCAACGCCGACCCGATATCCGCAAGGCCGAGGCGGAGCTTCATGCTGCGACGGCTTCGATCGGCATGGCGAAGGCTGATTTTTATCCACGTATCTCGCTCAACGGCAGCGCCGGGTTCCAGAGCCTGCAGTTGTCGAACCTTGCGAACTGGGCGTCGGGCCAATTTGTGGTCGGGCCATCGATCACGATGCCGATTTTCGAAGGCGGGCGGCTCAAGGGCACGCTTCACTTGCGCGAAGCGCAGCAACAGGAAGCGGCCATCATGTACAAGCACACGGTGCTCGACGCGTGGAAGGAAGTCGATGATGCACTGGTGACGTACGACGCAGAGCAACGTCGTCGAGATCGTCTGACCGAAGCGGTGAAATTTAATCAGAAGGCACTCGTCGTCGCTCAGCAACGATATAAAGCCGGTGCGATCGACTACCTCGATGTGCTCAATGTGCAGAAGCAGTTGCTCGATGCGCAGAGCAGTCTCGAACAGAGCAAGGCCACAGCGGATGCCGATCTGATCTCGCTCTGCAAGGCATTGGGCGGTGGCTGGGAAACGACCTACGGTCCTCAGGTCGTGTCCCGGTAGCAATGAGCGACTACTTCGAGGCAGGGTTGCCTGCCTGCTCGCGCACGATGTAATCGGCGTACCAGTCGGGCCAGTTGTCGTCGTGATGACCGAGTTGCTTTTCGTACTCGCCATGCGCCGCGGCAGCGCGGCGCAGCGCGCCTGCCAACTCGACGGAGGACGAGAACACGGTGTCGCTTTCGCTGACGCGGCCGGGCAGGCGCGTCGTGATCTCTTGAAAGACCCAGCCGTTTCCATCCGGATCGCTGAACGACGCGAATGAGCCGTAGCTGCGTCGTTGCGGTTGCAGGCCGCTGACGCGTGCTTCGGTGCCCGCGTGGTGGAACACACCGCCGGCGTCGTGGAAGACTTCGCTGACTTCGATGCCACGATCGACTAGCGCGGCGCGTGCAGCGACGACATCGGATACGGTCAAATGCAGCCCTTGCACCGAGCCCGGCGCCTGCGTCGTCACGCCTTTGCCGAACAATACCGAGCACTGCGAGCCCGGCGGCGTGAAATGAACCACGCGGAACTGCTCGTTCGTGGAAAGATCGACGTCGAGTTTCCAGCCGAGCTGCGTATAGAACGCCTTGGCACGATCGATATCGGCGACGGGAATGACGACGACCTCGAGTTTCATGTCGACGGACTGCGTGGATTGAGCTGCAGACTGAGTGTCGGCGAGCGTCTGTGTATCGTTCATGACAAGGTCCTCGGATTCGGATGATGGCTCGGCGGCGATGCTGCGCGACATGCGTGCAAGCGCGCTGCCTGGGTACGGCAAAACCAGGTGGATGTGCGGCGTGTCCGGGCATGCCCGGCGGGTTCGCCTCTGACAGTGCATGTCGGCAAGCGTATAGCGCCTGCACAACGCTTTCAGACCGACATCGTCAATCGAGTTGACGATGCCCGCATGCTCCGGATCGACAGCTTGATGCGCGCTATCGACCCGGAGCGTCCGCGGTAGCGCCGCTTATTGCGTGACGACGTTCAGCGCGAGGTCGATGTTGCCCTTGACGGCCTTCGAGTACGGGCAGATTTCGTGCGCGAGATGGACGACGGCTTCGGCGAGCTTCTGTTCGACACCGGGCAGGCGCACCGTGAACTCGGCGCCGAGGAACCAGCCAGGACCGGTCTGGCCCACGTCCACGCGAATATCCACCGCATAGCCTTCCGGCAGCGTCAGCTTCTTGAGCGACGCAGCGATGCCCAACGCGGTGATGTAGCAGGCCGACCAGGCGCCGGCGAACAGTTGTTCGGCCGTCGGGTGCGGCTCGACGGCGTCGAACGAATAGTCCACACCGCCGGGAGCCGACAGCTTGAGATCGACCACGCCGTGGTCGCCGCGCTGGACGCTCGGGTCGCGATTGACAACGGTATGGGTCGTGCCGGAGAAGATGACTTTTTCGATCGTGGTCATGATGGGTTCCTCAAGTTAAGTGCGCGGTAACTAATTCAATCGGATGCGATGCAGTCGAATGCGATTGAACGCATCTTGATCGTGGCGATTCGGGCTGTCAAGCAATTTCGATCGGTTGCGAATTCATCGCATGCGATGTATCATTGGCGCGTCCATGGCACGGGCGCGTGCGTATGCGCCACAACACAGGGATTCCCATGAAATCGAACCCGAGCAACAACGCGGCAAATGCGAAGCTGGCCGACTTTCTGTGTTTCGCGGTCTATTCGACGAATCTGGCATTCGGCAAGGTCTACCGGCCGATACTCGAGGCACTCGGCCTGACCTACACCCAGTACGTCACGATCATTGCGCTGTACGAACAGGACAATCAGACCGTGCATGGCCTCGGCGAGAACCTGTTTCTCGAGTCGAACACGCTGACGCCGATTCTCAAGAAGCTCGAAGGGTTGGGCTATGTCGAGCGAGCGCGCGATCCGCAGGACGAGCGTCAGGTACGTGTGAGCCTGACCAAGAGCGGCAAGCGGCTTCGCGAGAAGGCGTTCGCGATCGATCTCAACGATGCGTGTGGGCTGACGCCGGAGCAGTTCTCGAAGCTTCAGCAGGAAATCGTCGCGCTGCGAAGCAGTCTCGTCAGGTCGCTTGAGGATGAGGCTTGAAAACACGTTGGACGATGTCGCGTTCTGTCCACGGTGACCGTTCGGCTTGGGAGGGTTATCCCTTGCCGCAGCGGTCCGTTCAATGCGTGAGCATTTAGATGCAAGCCAATTACCTATTTAATATGTGCGCTTGCTGATGCGCATTGGCTTAAGGCTGTGATTCAAATCCACTCAAAACGCATCAAGCCTGCCTTTAAACCGGATCTCCACCACACTTTGTTTAACGCGCTAACTGCTTGAATGCGCTGTCAAACCCTTGTGGCAAGGCTTTCCGGATTCAATGCTTTGGGAATAGGTGGTTACCCACCCTCGAAGTTGCATATTCTTTGGAAATATCATCCACCACGACTCATACGCCGGATTAGGCCGGCGTAAATAATGACAGGGGATGATATGAAAAGAACCGCCGCAGCGCTCGGCACTGCACTGCTTGCCCTCTCAGCTCACTCCGCTTATGCACAAAGCTCGGTCACGCTCTATGGCCTGATCGACACCAGCGTGCGCTATGTGAATAACACCACCCCGACGAACGACGGCACGCTCTCGATGGGCGAAGGCGTGGAAACGCCGAGCCGTTTCGGCTTGAAGGGCAGTGAAGATATCGGCGGTGGTACGTCGGTGATCTTACGCCTCGAAAATCAATTCCAGTCGTGGACCGGTAAGCTCGACAACAGCAGCAACCGCCTGTTCCAGCGTCATGCGTGGGTCGGCGTGTCGAACAGCCAATACGGTTCGTTCACCATCGGTCGTCAGCAAACGCCGTTCTTCGACGTGATGGGCAATATCTATGACCCGTTGACCGTCGGCGACTTCTGGCAAGACAGCTGGATCTACAACCCGGTCGGACCGTTCCTGTTCACGGACAGCTCGCTCAAGTATCAAGGCGACTTCGGCGGCCTGCATGTGGAAGGCATGTACGGTGTGGGCGGCGTTGCCGGCCACAATGGCGAAAACGCGATGTACGCGTTCACCGCGTCGTACACGCTGGGTTCGTTGTCGGCGGACGTCGGCTTCCAGCAAAACGACGTGTCCGGCAAGAAGTTCAACATCGTCAACGTCGGTGTGAATTTCGCGCTGACGACGCAGCTCAAGCTGCTTGGCGGCTGGTTGCATTCGCAAGACAACACGGGTCTCGCCGATGTCGATATGCAACAGGCCGGCGCACCGAAGCTGCCGTTCGTGAGCCCGAACCGGATCGACGACGCGCTGTACGCGGGTACGCAATGGCAGGTCACGGCGCCGCTGGCGATCACGGTGGCGGGTTACTACGACCACGCACGTAATGCTGCGACGCTGGATGGCACGCTTGGCGTCGGCATCAACTACTCGGCGACGGTGCTTGCCGAGTACTCGCTGTCGAAGCGCACGGAAATCTACGGCACGGTCGACTTCACGCGTGGCAACGGTGCGTTCCTTGCGGACTATCCGGGTCGTAACAATCAGACCGGTGTTGCAATCGGCCTGCGCAATATCTTCTAAAGACGACGTCCGGCTTGAGCCGGATCTCGCTTGAGGAAATCGCGACGCATACGCGCGCGTTGTTCGGGAGCGATCCCGACACGCTGTGTATGCGTCGTTTTGTTTTGTGTTTCGTTCTTTGTGTTCGCCAGGCTTTAGCGAAGCGGCAACGTTCGCACTGCGCTCGCTTGCGCCGCGGATTGGGTGCGATCGATCCAGTAGACACGATCGCGCACATCGTCGATCGTGACACCCCGCGCATCGCTGAAGTCATCGGCGATCACGGTGACATCGCCATCGCTCGCGATCCTGCACACGCTGTTTTGACCGCACTTCGTGAACAGCTGCCCCGTGTGATCGACAGCCAGCAGATCAGGGGAATTGACCTGCGCCAGCACCTTGTTCGGCGTGACCGGTTGTTGCGAATCGAGCACAACGTTCAGGTCGGCATCGACGACGCAATGGTTCGTCTGATCGGTGATGTAGATGTGGTCGCGGAAGACGGCCACGCCGATGGGTTTGCCGAATCCGGTCAGGACATCACGTTCGGTTGCGCTGTGCGTCCTGGCGTCATATGAAATCAGGCTGACGCCGCCCTTGAGCGGCTGATTGTCTTCTTTGACAAACCAAGTCGAAAGCAGCTTGCCCGGGCTCACGGGCGTGAGGCCGAGTCGGCGGCGTTTGGGATCGAGTCCGCTGAGCGCGACGGCGGGGCCCCGTTGAGCGATTTCAAACACACCACCTTGGGATCCAAAACCAAACCGCGCGACGAACAGCAAGTTCGGCCCTGCGAAGACCAGTTCGCTCAGGCTGTTGGGTTGTCCGGCGACGGTGCCCACGGTCGCGTAGGGCGTGAAGTGAAGGCCGTCCGTCGACAGCAAGACGCTGTTGGACGCATCGTCGGTCATGAACAGCGCACCGTCCTCGGTGCGCACCGCGATCCCGTTCGGGCGAGCGTCGATGTTGACACGCTGTGGCGAGACACTCGCGTCCTTCGTCGCGCAGCCTGTCACCAGGAATGCAAGGGCGACAGCACCTGCGAGGCGTCGTCGTGTGCTCTTCGTTGCACGAGATAGCGTCATGACCGCTCCGGGTGTTTTAAGCGGGCTCCCGGCACAGGCTGCCTACGCGCGCCTCCGGCCTGAAGCCCAATGCCTGGTAGATTTTCCCCGCATGATAGCTTTCATCGGCGACCATGACGAACACATTGGCACGAGCGGCCGTCATCTGCGTGACTTCGCTCACGAGCGTCTTGCAGATACCCTGATTCCGAAATGCTTCGCCGGTCAGCACGGACTGGAAGCGGCCGATGCCGTCGAGGAAGAACAAGCCGAGGCTCCCTGCAAGCTCTCCATCGATAAATGCGCCCCACCAATTGCCGAATCCACGTTCGATCAGGCGCTGATAGGCCTTCTCTTGATGCGCCATAAAGCGCTGCGAGGTCACGTCGTCGGGGTTGGGCATATCGCCCAATTGCATGGCTGACCAGGTATCCCAGTCTTCCTGAGAGCGGAAGGGTCGGACGTCGACGTGCGCGCGCGATGTGACGGGGACGATGTCCGACGGCTTCGCCGCGAGCACTTCATAGAGCGTAGCGTCATAGCCCTGCGCAATAAAAGCGTCCAGATCGACTTCTTCCCTCGGGTATTCCGGCCACGTAAAGGTGCGATGCGCAATCCGCGGCGGCACGCCCACGAGCCTCGCGAAATCCCGCTCGATACGGCCGAGATCCGAAATCAAAGGACGTTGAGGCAAGACAAGCAGATTGCCAAAGAAATACTCGGGCGCGTCGGGCGTACGGACCACTGTGTAGCCGTCTTGTGCTTCGACGATTCCGCTTTGCTCATGCAAGCGCAGGTCAGTGGACAGCCCCAGATTGGACTCAAGCTTCAGCATCGTTGTGGCAGTGGGTTGCGGCGACGCGCTATCGCTGGCATTCAGGCGCTCTGACATAGTAGATGTCCCACTCGGATTCGTTGACCTTCACGAATCCATGTCGCAGGTAAAACCGGTTGGAGTCGCTGTCGCGCAATGCGCCGACTCTGACCGGCAGCGATTGCGAGTCGGCCTCATCGAACACCGAGCTGAGTACGGCGGCGCCGATACCTTTGCCCTGGTGCTCCGGAAGGATATACAGATGCTCGAGCGCGAAGTGATCTTCGGCTGGCTTGAACACGATAAAGCCGGCGCACTGTCCATCGGCCACGATGAATTTGCAGTACGCGGGTTCGAACGTGGCCAGAAAGCGATCTCTTGCGCGTTGAGGATCGAAGCGGCCGATGCGTTCGAGACTTTCCCGCATGGCTTCAATACGCATCGCCACGAGCGTGTCGGCGTCCGTGAGCGTGGTCTTTGCGAATATCACCTTCATCTGAGCGTGCGCGCCGCCTTGGTCGGCGGTGTTTCTTTGCGAAGCCGATATGATACTCGCGCAGGTACTGTTTTCGCCTGGGGCGCGTGATGCTGACTTGAGTGGCGGCACGGGACTCACATCGCGGTGCGGATCACCGTGCCTTCTTTCAGGGCGTACGCCAGCGGTCACTTATCCGGTGTGATCACCACTCTGAAGCGCGCCTTGCCGCTCATCATGCGGTCATAGGCTTCGGGCGCCCGGGATAGCGGATATTGCTCGATCATCGGTTTGACGCCGGACAGCGCGCTGAACGCGAGCGTTTCCTGGGAATCGGCCGCCGTACCCGACGGCCAGCCCTGGACGGATTGCCGACCCATGATGAACTGTGCGACCGGGACTTCGACCGGCTCCGTCGAGATGCCGACCACGATGAGCTTGCCGTTAAGGCCGAGTCCGCCGATGACCGCGCTCATGGCCTTGCCGCTCGTGACCGTTGCCAGGATCACGCGTGCGCCGCCGAGCTTTTGCAAGGACTCTGCGACGTTTTGCGCTTCGCTGTCGATGTAGTGATGCGCACCGAGTTGTTTCGCCAATGGCGCCTTGTCCTGACCGCGTGCGATGGCCACGGTGATAAAGCCCATTTTCCGGGCGAATTGCACGCCGAGGTGTCCGAGGCCGCCGATGCCGAGCACTGCGACGACATCACCGGCGTGCGCGCCGCTCTTGCGTAGCGCATTGAATGTCGTGATGCCGGCGCAAAGCAATGGCGCGGCATCGACGTCCGACAGGTCATCGGGCATGCGCGCCAATGCCTCTTGCGGCGCCACCATGTATTGAGCGTATCCGCCGTCGTAACTGATCCCCGGCACGAGGCCGTTTTTACACAGCACGAAGTCTCCGTGGCGGCAATTCTCGCAGAGGCCGCAGTGGCCGCCATGCCAGCCCACGCCGATGCGTTGCCCGACTTGCCAGCCTTGCACGCCCGCGCCGAGCTTTTCGATCACGCCGGCAATTTCGTGCCCGGGCACGCGCGGATATTGAAGGCCTGGCCAGTGTCCCTCTTTGGTCAGAGAGTCGCTATGGCAGACGCCGCACGCCTGCACCTTGATCAACACGTGTCCGTCTGACGGGTCCGGAATGTCGCGCTCGACGATTTCAAAGGGACCACCCGCTTTCGTGACCTGCACTGCCTGCATGGTTCGCATCACTGCTCCTGAGAGTGGAAGGAATCGCTACGGTGTGCGTGAGAATGCTGCGCCACAGAGGATACTCGGGTGCTTCATTCTGCGCGGACCGGCATGTCCGCCACACAACCGTGGTCACGATTCCTTAAGCCGCTATCAGGCGCTGCAATGATCAAGCCTGCTGATCCAGTACCTTTTCGAGCGAAGCGAAGAAATGCTGCCATCCGCCCTTCGCACCTTGGTAGGCCTGTTCCTGATCGGTACGGAAGCCGGCTTGCTCCATGCGGAGATGCGTGCCTGCCGCAGTGGGCGTGAGCGTCCATGTAACGACACTCTCGAGGCCATACGCCGACCATGTATAGGACAGAGTCTTGTTCGGCTCGATCTCCATCACCTGGCATTCCACCGAGCCCCAGTCTGCACTCAGGCGAAACCGATGATCCGCGGCAAGCTGAAAATCGTTTTTCATGAGCCACTGCTCGATCAGGTGCGGCTGCGTGAGCGCGCGCCAGAGCTTTTCCGGCGCATGCGCGAACTCGCGTTCGACAACGACCGAGCGTACTTCCGTCGACTTTTCGTTCATTGGTCCATCCTCTTGAGAAGGTCATCCAGCGCGTCGAATCGGCTCTCCCAGAACTGAGCCATCTGACGCGTCCAATCGACAAGCGGGGCCAGTGCGCCGATCTGCGCGCTGTAGTGGGTCTGACGCCCTTCGTGACGGTCGAGCACGAGCCCGGCTTGCTTAAGCACGCCAAGGTGCTTCGATACGGCAGGCTGCGATACGCCGGACTCCGCTGTCAGCGCCCAGACGGTCTGTTCCCCTTCTCGACACAGACGCTCGAACAGCGCGCGTCGTGTCGGATCGCCAAGCGTTTTGAACAGGACATCGTGAGCATTCTGCATCGCGAATCTATAACTGAGTGGTTATGGATTTAAATATAACCATCGAGTTATGAATCGTCAAGCGGCACATCACACGAGAAATTCACTTGCCGATTCGTCGATTTGTTTCGAAGCTTGTCATGTCCATTCACCCTCAACGTCGGGAGATTCGACAATGACTGATGCCTACCGCAGCAAGGGATGTTCGAGTGCGCTGTCTTATCAGGACCCCAAGACTGCCTTTCGCTGGCTGGAGTCAGCGTTCGGATTCGAGCCGATATTCGTCATACTCGATGCCGACGGTAATCTTGCCCACTCGGAAATGTCATACGGCAATTCTGTCGTGATGATCGGCTCGGAATGGAGCGACGACCACAAGAGCCCGCGTTCCGTCGGCGGCAAGAACACACAGTCCGTCCACGTACAGCTTGCAGAGGGTGAGGATATCGACGCGCATTGCGCGCATGCGCGAGCGGCGGGGGCGACGATCCTGATGGAGCCGCAGACGCAGTTCTACGGCGATCGCAGCTATCGTGCGAAGGATCCAGAAGGCCATATATGGACCTTTGGCGTCACCGTGCAGCGGATGACGCCGGAAGAGTGGGACAAGGCGAGCGGGCTGATCACGAAAAAGCGTCTCGATTAACGCTCATCCTCTCGCGCAGTGTCGTGCACACGCCTCTGCGCAGGCCGCTGCGGAAGCAACGCGACGCAGCCCACGATGAACACGAGAAGAATGCCGGACGCATAGAACCGGCTGATCTCGAGGCCGCCTTGTGCAATCGGCTTGTCGAGCAGATCGCCAAGCGTTGCACCGAGCGGCCGTGTGAGCACGAACGCAGCCCAGAAAATCGCGGTACGCGATACGCGCGTCGCCAGATACAGCGCCCCGACGATCACGAGCCCGGCGCAGAAGATCGCTGCGCCCACTTCGTAGCCGAGACCGAACCCGCCACGATCGTCGCCCGCAACCCAATCGCCCAGCGCCGTGCCCAGCGTTTGAGAAAACAGGATCGTCACCCAGTAAAACCATTCGACGCGAGGTTTCGCGACGCTGTCGACCGCGATCGAACCTTCCGTGCGATACCAGATGGCGAGACTCACAACGAGCAGCGTGCAAATGATCGCGACACCACCGGGATAGCCAACGCCCAGCGAACGGTCGCAGAAGTCGGCAAGCGTCGTGCCCAGCGTCGTCGTCGCCACGATCGTCGCCCAATACAGCGACGGATAAAACGCGCGGCTGCGAATCTGGCCGAACACGAGCACGACAAAGGCCACGAGGAAAATCAGCGTGCCCACGAGATAGCCGAGGTTCAGCGACATCGTGACCCAGTCGCCACCCGTCTCGCCCAGCGTCGTCGCAGCGATCTTGATAATCCAGAAGCCGAGCGTCAGCGCAGGGACTTTGCTGACAGCATGCTCGGCGGTACTACGGTAATCGACAGTCACAAGATGCTCCTTCTGCGGTGCAATAAGTCTGCGCATTCGGTGCAACTTTATGTGCCGCTACCTTAACTTTCGCTTAACTTAAAAATCTTCCAGGTGACGCTTTATTTCAGTGGCATCGCGCGCGTGGGGCCGCGGAACTGACGAAGTGCTGCGCGGAAATACGGTGCCGGTTCACGCAGCGGCATCGACATGTCTGCGTGGCTTTCGGAGCCGATACTGCGTTCGTGAGTCTGCTCCGCGTATGTTGGCAACGTCGTCCATGGCAAGGTCGGATGCTGATGATGCAAGCGATGAAGATGATGATTCATCGTGATCGTTTGCCAGAACCGAGGCAGCTTGAAGTTGCGTGCACGGCCGGGCTCATCGAGCGCGACATCGAAGTGCGGCAGATTGTCGGCCAGCGAGATCCAGACGCCGCGCAACAGCATCACGCCGAGCAGCACAGGCCAAGCGTCGCCGTAGAACCGGAATGCGGCCCCATACACGATAAGCGTCAGAATCCAGTCGCGACGTGTGCGGCTGCGCCGCTTGGGGTCGGTCGCGAAGTTCACATAGTGACGCTGCACCTGCTCGCCGACGGGGCCCTTTGCGCTGATGGCCCTGACGATCTGCGCGCTCGCCATGCGTGTCGGCATGAACGCAAGCAGCGGCGCCACGATTTCACTCGCATACGTGCCGCCCAGCAGTCGTGCGTAGTACACAAGTCGCGCACGCCACAAAGGCCCGGTCCCATCGTAAAGATCCGGCTGATCGTAGGGCTCACGCGTGAAGCGATGATGCATGAGATGACCAAACCGCACGGCGTCAAATGGCACACCCAGCGCGACCGCGAGCAGGCGAGCGACCGTTTCGTTGAGCCGTCGCGATGCGAAGAGCTGACTGTGAATGCCTTCGTGGATGAGTCCCCAATGCGTCGGCGTCAGCACGACGATCGGCACGACAAGCAGCAGCGCGACAGCGCCGTATGCACGCAGCAGTACCGCAAGGCCGAAGAGTTGAACGACGGATGCGACGACGACGATCGTCAGAAGCATCACGTTTAAACGCACCGGGATGGGAGGGCGGCGAAGCGGTGCCGATCGCGCATCGCGCGAGTCGGTCGTCCGGGAGATCGTCACAGGGTGGCGAAGAGTCATGCAGGGCTTACGCTCGTAAGGAACAAGGAAGCGAGCGGCCCAAGCTTGCCGATCGCGCGCGACAGTGAAATCGCGAGCAAGCTAATCCGATGAACATTGCAATCCGATGAAAAATGATGCGGCGTTGATGCGCGCTTCATTACCGTTGCTTCTGCCCGACTCAGCCCTACCCAACTCGGCCCAACCCAACCTGACTTGCGCTGGGGGCCGGGGCCCGCTTCGTTTGGCTTTGTTAGAGCGGGACCTGGGCTGGCGCCCAACTTCGATTTCACGTGGCGTCGACTGAGCCGGGCCGAGGTGTCGGCAGGCACTGCCGGCGCTTGACACAAAATAGATGACCAGTTACTTTATTATCCATTCAAGACACCGATCTGCTTCACGCTCATGCCAAGACCCGCCAACCCCGAAGTGCGCAGCCGACTGTTATCGATCGGACGCGACGTGGTGCTCGATAGAGGATTCAACGGCTGCGGCGTGCAGGACATCACGGCCGCGGCAAGCGTGCCGAAGGGCTCGTTCTACAACTACTTCGAAACGAAAGAGGCCTTTGCGGCCGAGATCGTCGAGCAATATTGGCAATCGATCGAGGACAGGCACGGTCCGATCCTCTACGACGCGCGCATCAAGCCGCTGAACCGGATCGCCCGGTTCTTCCACGCGGTCAGCGAGGACCACGGCCGCGAGAACTTCAAGCTGGGCTGCCTGATCGGCAATTTGTCGCTCGAGCTGTCGAACACGAGCGAAAGCACGCGCATCAAGCTCGCCGATCTGTTGCGTCGTTGGGAAGGTGCACTCGCGGCGTGCCTGACGGAAGCCCAGGAACGGCGCGAACTGGCCGCGCATATCGACGTGAGCGAACTTGCACAGATCCTGGTCGAGGCCTATGAAGGCGCCTTGATGCGCGGCAAGGTCGAACAATCGGGCGACGCCTGCGACCGGTTCGAGCGCGTCGTGCTGCCCCGTCTTCTCGCCTGATTTTTTTGGAGTTTTTATAAAGCGACTGGTCACGTATGTTTGTGCGAGTCGTGAGATGCGGCCCGGAAAGGCATCGGGCTGACTTGTCGAAGTGTCTCTAGCGAAGAGGTGGATATGAGTAACGCAAGCACGATCCAGCAAGGTGGCGTCAACCTGTACGCGGATCCGGCCGAACCCGGGCTGCCCGAGACAGGGTTCAAGCTGGACCGCAGCAAGGCGGCGCTGGTCGTCGTCGATCCCCAAAACGACTTTCTGAGCCCGACGGGCGCGAGCTGGCCCTTTTTTGGCGAGAGCATCACCGAGAACAATACGGTCGAGCATATCGAGCAGCTGCTCAAAGGTTTCAAGGCGCTGGACCTGACGGTCGCCGTGTCACCGCATTACTACTATCCGTACGATCATCACTGGCATTTCGGCGGCCCGCTCGAGAAGGTCATGCACAACATCAATATGTTCGAGCGCAAGGGCCCCACGACGCTCGAAGGGTTCGAAGGCTCGGGCGCCGACTTCCTCGAGCAATACAAGCCCTATCTTCTTGATGGCAAGACGATCATCGCGTCACCGCACAAGGTGTATGGCCCGGAAACCAATGATCTGGTCCTGCAGCTGCGCAAGAAAGGCATCTCGCAAGTCGTGCTGGCCGGCATGGCGGCCAACCTGTGCATTGAGTCCCATCTGCGACAACTCATCGAACAAGGATTCGAAGTGCTCGTCGTGCGCGATGCGACTGCCGGTCCGCGCGTGCCTGAAGGAGACGGCTATCTCGCTGCCATCATCAACTATCGCTTCCTTGCCCACGCGCTCTGGACGACCGAGCAGACGTTGGCCGCGCTGAACGCGTGATCGGACGCGTCAAAGCGTCTTAACTCGCAAACACATCGCGAAGCACGATCGTGTCTTGGCGTTCCGCGCCGGTGGTGATCATCGACGCGGGCACACCGGTCAGTGCTTCGATGCGTTTGATGAGGTGCTGTGCCTGCAGGGGAAGGTCTGCGAACCGTCGAATGCCCTGGACGGCTCCGGCCCATCCATCCAGCGATTCATAGACGGGCCGGACGCATGACGTCGCTGCGATATGTGTCGGCATGACATCGGTCAGCACGCCGTCGATGTCGTAGCCGACACACAATTCGATGCGTTCGAAACCATCGAACACGTCGAGCTTGGTCAGCGCGAGCGAGTCGATACCCGACACGATCACCGCCTTGCGGAGTTGCGCGACGTCGAGCCACCCGCATCGGCGCGCGCGCCCTGTATTGACGCCAAATTCACGTCCCTTCGCGCGAAGCGACTCGCCCGTTTCGTCATTGAGCTCCGTCGCAAACGGACCGCCACCCACGCGAGTTGCATAGACCTTCGTTACGCCGAGCACATGTCCGATCTTCGATGCGCCAATTCCGGTGCCTGTCGCGGCGGCCGAGGCGACGGTGTTCGACGACGTGACGTACGGATACGATCCCCAGTCGATATCGAGCATGACCGCCTGCGAGCCTTCGAAAAGGATCCGTTTCCCTTCGGCGTGCGCCTTGTCGAGGATCGACCAGGCCGGACGGACGAAAGGCAGGATCCGCGGCGCAATGTCCAGCAGCGCGGGCAACATCGAGTCCTTGGTCACCGTTTCGAGCCCCAGGCCCTTGAACCACGCATTGTGATGCGCAAGCAATGCGTCGACCCGGCTCGACAGCGTCGACGGATCCGCGAGGTCAGCGATACGGATGGCGCGGCGGCCGACTTTATCTTCGTATGCCGGCCCGATGCCTCTTAGCGTCGTACCAATAGGCTCGTTGCGAAGCTTCTCTTGGGCAGCGTCGATGAGGCGGTGGATCGGCAGAACGAGCACCGCATTCTCGGCAATCATTAAATCCTCGGGCGTCACCGTGAGGCCCAACGCCTCAACCCGCGCGATTTCCGCGAGCAGCGCTTCGGGGTCCAGTGCGACACCATTGCCGATGACACCCGGCTTGTTGCGTACGAGGCCGCTTGGCAGCAGGGCGAGCTTGTAGGTTTTGCCGTCGACCACGAGCGTATGCCCGGCATTGTGGCCGCCGTTATAGCGCGCGACGATATCGGCGTCTTGGGCCAGCCAGTCGACAATGCGCCCCTTGCCTTCATCACCCCATTGCGCTCCGACCACGACGACATTCGACATTCAGCAACCTCATGTGAGAAAAACTCGGAACCACCGTTTTCGGCGATCCGCAGACGGCTGCTAATATAGGTCGGTACGTCCGTGATGCTCAATCGATAAATTCTCGTTGATCGTGTGATAAAAAATCACATGAAGACCTGGTGAGAAAACTTCCTCCCCTCAATTCGCTGCGCGCTTTTGAAGCCGCAGCGCGACTCGGCAGCGTTTCGCTCGCGGCCGATGAGCTCTGCGTAACGCACGGCGCGGTAAGTCGTCACATCCAGCAACTTGAGGCGTGGATGGAATGCACGCTGTTTGAGCGGCATAACCGGCGCGTTGTGCTGACCGACGCGGGAAGCAGCTATCTCGCCGAGATCGGCGCATCGTTCGACCGCATCGCCATTGCGACGGCGCAGCATATGCAGAGAGGCGGGCAGCGTGTGCTTCGTGTGAGCGCACCGGCGACGTTTTCGTTGCGTTGGCTTGTTCCGAGGCTGTCGTCGTTTCAGCTGGCCAACCCGAATATCGAAGTCCGCCTCAGCACCTCGAACGAGCCCATCGAAAAGCTTCGCGAGTCGGTCGATCTGATTATTCGTGGCGGGCCGCAGAACATCGATGGCTATATCGCCGAGGAATTTCTGTCCGAGGCACGCCTTCCGGTGTGCTCGCCCAAGCTTCTCAAAGCGAAGAAGTTGCGCAAGCCCCAGGACCTCGAGCATTTCACGCTGCTTCACACCGCGACGTATCCACGCATGTGGCCCGACTGGCTGGCGGCGGCAGGGTGCCCTGATCTCAAGCCGCAGCAATCGCTGACGCTCGCCCATTTTTATCTGACGCTTCAGGGCGCGCTCGATGGATTGGGCGTTGCAATGGGGCCGATTGCGCTGGTGGCAGACGATATTGCCGAGGGCCGGCTTGTGTTGCCATTCGACAAGCCGACGCTGGATCCGTGGCGGTATTTCACGTACGTGGCCGCGGCGCGCGAAAACGATGCGGCGGTGCGCGCGTTCAAAGAGTGGTTGGTGAGTCGTTAAGCGAGCAGCGCGCATGCTCCGCGCGTACGCTCTCGAGGTCCAACGCCCAACGCATATCAGCTTGCGTTGCCCCTCGATGGGCAAGCGCATTCGTCGATCGTTTGACGCGCGGCGCGAAACATCAATCCATCAACGCCAGCATGTCGCCGAAAATCACAAGGTCTTCGCGTGCGTCGGACAGCGACGTTTTCGGCGATTTTCCGGTTGTCGCGTTGTCGTAAAAGGCACGCCACTCGATGACAAACGAATCGGTCCGGGTCGCATAACTCGACGATTGGTCGACGCCAACCTGATCGCTCGCCCGCGTAACCTGCAGCTTCGCAGGCAGATTCCTCACGTAAGGCGTGTCGTATTCGACGCGAACGACTTCCGTGTTCGTATAGACCTCGAGATGCGCGTCGAACCGTGCGATCTGATCGATTGCGGTTTCGTACTGGCACACATAGTGTCCATAGTCGATCGCTGCCGTCAGCGCGAGCCCGCCGAGACGCTGCGTGGCGTGAAGAATGCGTTTTGGATAGCCGAGCAGCTCACGCATCGCCGAAATATCGTGGCTTCCAAGCCCGAGCAGGATCTCATAGGCACGCGCCTTGGCCCCGCCGCTGACACCGATCGCCGCTTCCACGGCTTGAGCCATGGCGCGCTTCGCATCATCGATCGACTGCGTAGCGATATCGGTGCCGCGAATGACGCGCGAAGTCTGACCGATGATCAGCGAGTTCATACCGATCACGTCGTGAACGCGCGCAAGAATGATGTTGTCGCGCATCGTCGAAATGCGTTCGACCGCAGCGGTGAACGCCGGCGCATAGCGCCGCATGAAGCCGACCTGCACGAACACGCCCGAGCGTGCTTCGGCTTCAAGCAATGCATCGGCTTGCTGCAAATTGATGCACATCGGCTTTTCCACCATCACATGCTTGCCGGCCGACATGGCGGCCAGCGCGACCTCGCAGTGATACACGTGCGGATTCGCGATCAGCACGACATCGACGTCCGCGCTCGCAATGAGATCCTCGTAGCGGAGATACCGCTTAGCCGAAGGCACCCATGCACCGACACCGTCGAGCACCACCTGACTCACGTCACATAGCGCGGTGACATCAAATAACTCGGGCAACTCGCGCAGCGCCGGAAGGTGAATGATTTGCGCGACTTCGCCACAGCCGACGATACCGACTCGAAGAATGCGTGACACGTTCGAATTCCTTGTATTGAAGTTGGACTGCGATCTGCGTGCACTCAGCCTTTAACCCCACCGCTGACCGCGCCGTACGCGACGTATTTCTGCACGCCAAGAAAAAGAATGAAAGTCGGAATCAACGTCACCGTGGCGGCGGCCATCAGGCTGCCCCAGTCGGTCGAGTATTGCTGCATGAACATCGTGATGCCAACGGGCAACGTCATGGCGTCGTCGTCACGCAAAAAGATATTGGCCACGAAAAACTCGTTATACGAAAACAGGAACGAGAAGATCGAAATCGCCGCGATGCCCGAGCCGGAGAGCGGTAGCACGATGCGAAGAAAGGTACCGAACGGCGAGCAGCCATCGACAAGCGCGGCTTCCTCAAGCTCGCGCGGGATCGTGTCGAAGAACGAACGAGCCATCCACGTCGCGAAGGGCAGTTGCACGACGGAGTACACGATGATCACGGAGATCGGACTGTTGATGAGATCCGCCTTGCGAAACAGGATAAACAGCGGAATCAGCGCAAGAATGATCGGGAACATCTGCACGACAAACAACGCACGCGCGTACCCCGTGAGCAAACGTCCCTTGTAGCGCGAGAGCGCATAGCCTGCGAGCGCCGCGGCCACCACGCTGACGATCGTCGCGCCGCCTGACACGATCAGACTGTTGATGAGGTAGGTCCAGAATTTCGTGCGGCCGCTGAGATAGACGAAATTCGCGAACGTCGGATGCTCGGGAATCAGATGCCTTGCCGTGGTGAGCTGCTCGGTGGTCTGAAATGAATTGAGCACCATCAGGATGACGGGCAAGTTGATCGCAAGCGTGATGATCGCCAGCACGACGAACCTGCGCCATTGTCGAGCCGGTGTGTTGCGGACTTCGCTCATGTCACGACTCCTTGCGACGCAAGAGAATGACGACAATCACCATCAGCAACGCGAGCGTGACAAACGACGTTGCCGACCCGAGCCCGACGTTGTTGCGACCAAACGTGTAGCGATAAGCGAGCAGCACGAGATTCTCGGTCGCATTTGCAGGGCCACCCTGAGTCAGCAGCCACGGCGTGTCGAAGTCGTTGACGGTCCAGATCGTCATCAACAGACACAACACGATCGAGATATTCCGTATCTGCGGCAGCGTGATATGGAAAAACGCCTGCCGGGCCGTCGCACCGTCGATTTCTGCGGCTTCATACATTGAGCGGTCAATCCCTTGCAGCGCGGCCAGCAACGACAACATCATGAACGGGAAGCTGCGCCAGACCTTGATCACGATGACGGTGGCTTGCGCCCAATGGCTGTCGCTCAGGAAGTAAACAGGCTGTCCGCCCAGGCCGACGATGACCTGATTGATGAGCGCGCGCTCGTCCGCGATCATCCATCGCCAGCTCACGATCGAAACGATTGAAGGCACGATCCACGGCAGCAAGAGCGCGATGCGGAAAAAGCCGCGGCCTGGAAGGTGTTGATTGGTCAATAGCGCGAGTGCAAGGCCCAGCGAATAGCACCCAATGATATTGAACACGGCGAACACCACGCTGAACCAGAGCGCGTTGTGGAAATCGTCGGACGCCGCGAGGTGCACGTAGTTGTCCAACCCGACAAACGTGCCGGGTCGCAGCAACGTGCCGTTCATAAAGCCGTCTTCGAAGCCGATGATCATGGGCCATGCAATGACGCCGGCGATCATCAGGATCGAAGGCAGCAGCAAGAGCAAAGGCAATGACTTTTCGCTTCGAAACCAGCGGCCTGCGCGCGACCTCTGGATCGCACGCGTGTGTTGCATGTCTCCCGCGTGCTCGGCGTGGCCGATCATTTCCCGTTCTCCGGCACCAGTTGCGACAAGCGGGATTGCGCCGCGCCGGTGATCTGGTCGAGCGGCTTTCCTTGCCAGAGTTGCTGCGTCATCGTCTGGAACGCGCCTTCGCCTTCGACGTCGTTCAGCGCGGGGAAGATGCCGGGCGCTTTAGTCGCCGTCGTTTTGCCGATGGGCACGTAGTCACGAATCACCTCGGACAGCTCGGCACTATTCGTGAAGTACGGATCCGATGCGAACGATTTGCGTACCGGGAGTTGACGCGTACCGCCGGCCGTCCAGAGCGCCTTCTCGTTATGCGACCACCATTTGAGGAAGGTCTTGACCTCATCCGGGTGCTTGGTCTGTTTGTAGACCATGATGTTATTGACCCAGTAAATCGTGCCTTTATCGCCGTGAGGTCCTGCGAGCGGCGGCACGATGCCGATCTGGCTGGCGGCGGCACCCGCGCTCGCGATATCGCCGGGACTGTCGAGATAGAACGCCGATTCGCCACGATAAAACGCTGCACGCGCATCGTCGGCGGTGTAGCCAGCGCTCGCCGGGCTGACCGAGCCGTCCTTCACCATGCCTTCATAGAAGCGCCACGCTTCCATGTTGCGGTCCGACGTCAGCGTGAGCTTGCGGTCCGGTGTGAATAGCGCGCCGCCGTTATTGAGCATGGCGGTATAGAGGTAGTGCGATCCGCCGGTGTCGCCCGAAGAAACCAGGCCGTATTTGCCCTTGCCCGTCACAGCCTTGGCGACTGCGCGAAGCTCACTCCAGTTGGTCGGCACCTTTTGATTGGCCGCTTGCAACAGATCCTTTCGGTAGTACCAGACGCGGATGTCGATACCCCAGGGTAGCGCCACGTAGTGGCCGTTGTACTTGAGTGTCTCCAGCGTGTTGGGCAGGAAATCCTTGTCGTCACCCGACGCCTTCATTTCGGCGACGAGATCGTCAAGCGGACGGATGGCGCCTTGATCGTAGAACTGAACCGCCTGATAGCCGGCCCCTGTCGAGATATCGGGCGCCGAGCCGGATCCGATCGCAGTCAGATAGGTCTGATACCAGTTATTCCATGGCACCGAGCGGTACTCGACCTGGATATCCGGGTGGGCCTTGTTGAAGTCGGTGACAAGGTTTTTTGCCGCGTCGATGTACGAAGGCGGACCCCAGATCATGTCCCAGAACTGAAGCTTGACCGGGTCTTTCGCTTGAGCCTGAAGCGGCATCAGCGCAAAGAGCGGCGCGAGTGTGAGTGCGGCTCCGAATCGCTTTAGGCATGTGCTTAGGGATGCTGATGATACGTATCGGTGAGCGGAGTTGGAAATGCCCATTTCTGTCTCCTTTCGCGCGAGGCGAAAATAGGATCGCGTGCCTGACGGCGCGTCCGTTCTTGTGGTGGGTACTTCGTCGAATCAGGTCGGCGCTTCCGAACGCATACGTTGCGTCGATTTGCCCTTGCGTGATTGCGGTACAGGCCCCGTCGAGTCTCTGATGACGAGTGTTGGCGTCAGCGTGACGGATTGCGGAGCGAATTCGGGGTCTTCGATGGCAGCCAGTGCAAATTCGAATGCGCGTTGCCCGAGCTCGGCCATGGGTTGTGCCACGGTGGTGAGCAGCGGAGCGAGATTGGTCGCAACGGAATCGTCAAAGCCGACAACGGAGATGTCGTCGGGAATGCGTAACCGGGCCTGATAAATGGCCTGAAAAGCGCCCATCGCCAGCACGTCGCAGCCGATGAACACCGCAGTCGGCGGATTGTCGAGCGCGAGCAAGTCCTGCATGGCGTTAAAGCCCGACGCGTTTTCTCCGCGCGAGCCTGGCACGTAGTAGCGAACAAGCCGAATCAGCGCGTCGTCGTCATCGAGACCGGATTTCGCTACCGCTTCGCGATACGCATCAAGGCGTTCTTCTTCGACCGAGCGTGGGCGACTGAACGTGCGTGGATAAAGCGCTGGGTCGCCGCCAATGAAAGCGATGCGGCGGTGTCCGAGTTCGATCAGATGCTGCATGCCGAGCTGTGCACCGGCACGATTGTCGACGAATACGGTATGCGTTTCTCCGCGCTGATCGCGTTCGATCTGGACCACGGGAATCGCTTCGTCGACAAGGAGCTGAATGTTTTCCGCGCCGCGCGCGTAGGTGAATATGACGGCATCGACACGCCGCTCGATAAACCGCTCGACGCCCTCACGTTCGTGCTCGACCGTGCCGCTTTGCGTATAGAGGAAGACCTTGTAGCCGTGAGCCAGCGCTTCGCGCTCGATGCTACGGGCGACATGCGTGAAGAACGGGTTCTCCATCATGCCGTGGACGACATGCCCGATCGTGTAACTGCGATTGGAACGGAACCCCTTGGCGACGAGATTGGGCCGATAACCCAATTCGCTGGCGGCTTGTTCGATACGCGCTCTCACATCGTCGGCGACATAGCCTTTCGCACTCAACGCCCGCGCGACGGTCGCCTTCGATACGCCGACATGGTCGGCGATATCCATCAATGTGACGGTCCGAGTACGCGACATCAGGGGCTCCGAGGACTCAAAAGTCCGAATGAGAAAACCAATGTGATACCGATCTCACACGCAATATAGGAGTCGGATTTCGGAGCGTCAAGGAGATTTTCTATTGCGAATTTGTGCAATGCGGAAATGGAATTCGCTAGGGTAAACGAGGGATCGGGGGGGGTTGCGCGTGGTGGAGTGCACGCGACCGGCGGGTCGCTTCGATGCCCTGTATTGCTGTGAACGGAGGGTGTGCGATTTACGTGAGTGCGTAAGTGCGTACGTGAGTGAGTGCTTGCGTGAGTGCTTGCGGTAAAGCGCCCAAAGGCGATTGTTCGGACGAGCGGATTGTTATTCGCGTAAGCGTTTGATGTACAAGCGGCGGTAAAGAATCGTCCACACCGTCAGTCCGCCCCACACACCGTATCGCACGTACGTCGACAGGCGATCGCCGTCGTCAGCGTGATAGATCAGCCAGAATCGAATCGCATTTTCGGCGATGAGTCCGATGCCCCAGACTGCTGTCATGACGCGTATCGCGCGCACGATCGGCGGACGTGTTCGCCACAATTCATCGAATTGCGATTCGTTGCCTTGCTTTTCGCGTGACATGGTCGACCGTGCGAGGTAGAAGACAAGCGGTCGGTCCAGCAAGAGTGAGAGCAGGAACAGTGCGCCGGTAAAGCCACTCACGAGCGGATCCTCAGTAGCGATCGCCCAGTGCGCGGGCGCGAGCACGCTGACGAGCAGCGACATGACCACGGCTGACAGCGCGAGTGCGCTCAAAGCATCGAAGTGCTGATAGCGGAGAAGGTCAATGCCCATCCACACGATCAACGGCACGGCGGATGCGGTCAATGCGCCGGCTTGACCGAAATGACCGAAGGCGAGCCGATAGGCTGCAACGGGAAGCACGACATTGACGACCAGTGCGAGCGCGTAGCGAGCGGAGCGGACCATCTCGACCTTCTCCGGCCCCGGGGCGGAGCCATGCGAAGCGCTCATCTTAGACTGCCTAATCGGGGGTGCGGAATGGGATGAGTGCAATGCGCAAAGCAATCGCAACGGGCACGCCGATGGCGAACCAGGCAAGCGGGCGCCACATTGGGGCACCGAGCAGGGCGGTGAGCAACCCGAACATCGTGAGAGCGGCGAGGATCGAGGGCATCCGCCAGACGTGTCGCAGGAGAAGTCTCATGGGCTCGTCGCGTCACGGGAGGAAGTCACATCTGGCGATGCATGTGCGGCAAGCAGACGCTCGATGCGCGCAGTTTGCTGCTTGCGCCGTGCGACCCAAAGATAGAGCCCGCTACCCAACACAACGAGCGTCAACAAGTCGAGCAACACCCACAGCAGCTTGAGCGGCAGACCGCCGTAGTCTCCGAAATGAAGCGGCCTCGATATCTCCAGCGCACGCAGGTACCACGGCATGCCAAGCAACGTCGGAGTACCAGATTCGCGTGCGTTGACTAGCACCGGCGTAAACAACCGCGATGTCAGCGTACTGCTGCCGCGGCCCCACACAAGGTAGTGATCCGGGCCGCTCGACTCGCTGCCCGGAAATTCGATGCTCACGAACGTCGAGCTGGCTACCGTGCGCTGTGCCATATCGAACGCGGTTTGTACGAGGACGTGATGACCTGATGTCGTCGGATTCCGTGCGCCTGACGTCTCGCGCGCGTACGCGGCACGGCTGACATCGACATGTTGCCAAAGTGCGAACAGCGGCGTCGACAATTCGTTCATCAGGCCGGTTGCGCCCACAACGAGCGCCCATGCCACGGTGGTGATACCGAGTGCGTTGTGCAGATCGAGCCATCGCACTCGTATATTGCGATCGGTACGCACGGTGCCGAAGTCGAGTTTCTTCATGAACGGACCGTAGAGCACGATGCCAGTCGCAATCGCGAGCACGAACATCAAGGCCATCAACGCCAGAAACAGCTCGCCGGCAAGCCCCGCAAATAAATCCGTATGCAGGCGCAGCACGATATCCATGAACGAGTTGGACTTGGAGCCGGTGTTAGACACTTCGAGTACCTGCGCAGTGCGCGCGTCGAAGCGAATCGAATGTTCGACCCGGCTGTCAGCCGCCGCCGCTTTGAACGAAGGCGCCATCCACAGGTAAATCTGCGGCTCGTCGTCATCGATGTAAAGCGACACCACCACTTCCCGTGGAAATAGCCGATGTCCGGCGGCAACGATGTCGTCGAGATTCGCGCGCGGCGTATCTGCGGGCAACTCGATATACCGGTGCGGTTCGAGCCACTGGTGGAGTTCGTCGGAAAACACCAGCGGCAGCCCGGTCAGGCACAGCATGAACAGAAAGACGGTGCATACCAGGCTCGTCCAGCGATGCACGAGAAAGGCAGTGCGAAACGCGTTTGCCCCGTGCCGGGATTGAATTCCTGTCACCGGTTCGCCTCTTTGTGCTCGAGCCCGTGTGGTCCGGGCGCGCGCATCCGGTCCAACGAGACGTCATCAGTGGAGTTAGGCATAGGTCAAGAATTCATCCTGATTACGTTACCACTGATATGTTGCACGGCCGATGACGCTTCGGCGCAACCCGTAGCTGCAGTAGTTCGTCGACTGGCAATTGGCGTACACGCGATCGAACAGGTTCTGTGCGTTGACCGAAAGTCGCCAATGGTCAATGTCGTAGTGCACGAGTGCGTCGAACAACGTGGTCGAGGCCATTTTGACGTCGTTGGCCTCGTCCCCGTACTGCGGGCCCAGATAGCGCACGCCACCGCCGAAGCCCAGGCCCGCAAGCGGGCCACCTTGAAGCGTCTTGTCTGCCCACAGACTTGCCATATGGTGCGGTACGTTGGGCGCCTGGTTGCCCGCGAACCCCTGGTCGCTCGAAGCAACCACCCCATCCATATACGTGTAAGCGGCGGTGACGCTGAGCCCGGCGCCGAAGTCCGCAACACCTGAGAGCTCGATACCCTTGACGCGCTGAGCGCCGGTCTGGACGACGAAGTTGCCATCGGGATGGTCGAAGTCGGGCTCGACCACGTTCTTCTCGAGCGTGTTGTAAAGCGACAGCATGGCGAAGCTCTTTTGCCCGGCGGGCTGGTACTTGACGCCGACTTCAACGCTCTGTCCGGTCGTGGGTTTGAGGGCGGCGCCGTCAAACGTGTTGCCGAGACCGGGTTGAAACGACGTCGAATAGCTCACGTACGGAGCGAGGCCCGTATCGGACAAATACACGAGACCCGCGCGATAGGTGAACCGGCTCGAATCATTGTTCTGGTCGGTCAGGCCGGCAATGCGATCGAACTCGCTCGTGCGGGCCCAGTCCTCACGCACGCCGAATGTGCCGATGAGCTTGCCAAACTTGATCTGATCCTGCGCGTATAGACCGGTCTGGTCGACATGGTGCTCAACGCTGTAGTCGACACCCCCGAGCACGATCGGTCCTGCGCCATAGACGGGCGCATAAAGATTCAATGAAGGGACGGACGTTGCGTCGTTTTCGGCCCATTGATCGATGGAATGGACATAGTCGATGCCGACCAGGGCTGTATGCTTGAATGCACCTGTGTCGAAGTGAAACTCGGCCTGATTGTCGACGGTAAAAATGTTCGAACTCGCTTCTGCGGCAAAGCCGTAACGATCGATCGTCTGACCGTCGTCTTCGAGGCCCGCATTTCCGACGACCTCCTCGTCCAGTTTGACGTGCGTGTAGCGCAGGTTCTGACGCACGGTCAGCCAATCGTTGAATCGATGCTCGAATTCGTAGCCGATGGCCTCTTCGGTTCGACGAATGGAGTTGAAGTCAGGTTCGCCGTCAAACGTGTTCGTACCGATGCGTGTTCCGTTGGGTCCTTCGAACAGCGTGCCCTGTGAGGGCAGGTTAACCGTCGGATCGCTGCTGTTGCGATAGCTGAAATGGGAAAGCAATGTGAATGACGTATCGGCTGACGGCTTCCAGGTGAGTGCCGGCGCCAGGTACACATGCTTGTCGGTCTGGAAGTCTTGTTGCGAGCCCGTGGTGCTCGCATCGCCTGTAAAGCGGTAGAGCAGGGTCCCGTCGTGCGTCAGCGGACCGCCGATGTCGACCCGTGCATCGACGTCGCCGTAGCTGCCGATACCGAACGACGCCTCGTGCACCGGTTCCTCTGTGGGCCGCTTGGTCACGAGGTTGATCATGCCGCCGGGGATATTCTGGCCGTACAGCACGGACGACGGTCCGCGGAGCACGTCGATGCGTTCAAGTCCGTACGGATCATATGCCGGCGCGAGCAGCGTGAAGAACGTCTCGGTCGACAGCCCGTCGATATAGGGAAACTGATTCGGGAAACCGCGGACCACGAAATAGTCGATCGTCGTATCCAGGCCGCCGTACTGTTCCCCGATGACCCCAGGCGTATATCGCAGTGCTTGTCCGACGGTTTGTACGGCTTGTGCCTGCATCTGATCGGCCGTGATGACCGAGATCGATTGCGGCGTTTCGACGATCGGCGTGTCGGTCTTCGTCCCGGTCGCGCTGCGGCGGGCGACATAGCCGTCGATGGGGCTCGTCGCCGTTTCGCTCACTTGTCCATTGACCACGACAGGCGCGAGCGTCGTCTCGGGCGGAGCGGCCGGTGTGCCGGTGGCATCGCCTGCTGTCTGCGCGAATGCTCCGCTTGCCACGGCACACGCCATGGCGATCGGCACGAGACGTACTGCACGTGCCTGGCCCAGGAGGGTCGATTGAAAGGTTCCTGTTTTTTGAGTGCGCGTGTGTGCTGGCATCCCCGTCGTGTCCTTGCTTATGTCGAAATCTTTTGAGGGCGCGTGCATCGCAGCACCCCGAATTCGGGGCTGGATGTCCAGAGAATGAGAATCATTAATGTTTATGGGTAGAATTCTCTGTGCTGCCCGGTGCGAGACAGAAGAATACGGGCGGCTCAACCGATTTGTATTGCCGACATATGTCGCAAATCGGCCAACATTTTGCTGAGTCGCGATGAATCTGATCGAAATCGATGGAACGGGCCCGATCTGGCGGCAACGTTATGAGGCGGTGCGGACGGTGGCGGACGAGCCGGTCGAGGCACGGATGTGGGAATACGCGAACGGCTTTCGAGAGTCCTGGCACGACCACAGTCAGGCCCAGATGATCTACGTGACGAGGGGCGTACTCCAGATCACGACGCCTGCCGGCATGTGGACGTTGACGTCGCATCACGGGCTATGGCTGCCGCCGACGATGCTGCATGAGCTGTATGCGATCGGAGATGTCGAAGTTCGCACGGCCTATATCGATGCGGGCACGAGCGCTGAACTCGAACGATGGTCGACGAGCCGCATGTTTCAGGTGAGTCCGTTGCTCGACGCGCTTCATGGCGTGCTGGCGACGCGCAGCGCCGACGTCGACACGCAGCGAGCGCGCCTCGCATTACCGTTGTTTTTGCTTGAACTGTCGCGAGCGCAGGTGGTGCTCACGGGCGCGTTGCCGTTGCCGCATGACCGGCGGTTGCGGTCGATTTGCGAACAGATGCTGACGTGCCCGGAAAACAACGACACGATCGAGCGCTGGGGAGAAAGAGTGGGTGCGAGCACGCGCACGCTTGCCCGACTCTTTCGCGAGGAGACCGGGCTCAGCTTTGGCCAGTGGCGTCAGCAACTTCGGCTTGTTGAAGCGATTGCCCGGCTTGCGCTGGGTCGATCAGTCAGCGTGATTGCGACGGAGCTCGGTTATCAGAGCTCGAGCGCGTTCATATCGATGTTCCGGAAGACACTCGGAGAAACGCCGCAGCGGTACCTGCGGCGTGGTGACACGGTCTGAAGCACGGGAGGGGGCGAAGCGCCGGCGCGTTACATCGTGGCGCGCAACGTGAACAGCACCTTGGCGGGATCGCCGTAGTACTCACCGAGCACTATCGGGCCAATCTGCTCAAAGCCGTCGCGGAGTCGGCATTGCCGTTCGTTTCGAGCATGAAAACCGACGAACGGTAAAGACTCGCTATCGCCGCAAATGAGGCCATCGTCAGAGCACCGGACGCCTTGAAGGGTTACGTCGTCTCAATCGCGAACAATCTGGAGTCATCGACTTGCGAAGGACTGTGCAAGTATTGATCGAAATCCAGTGGCAACCACCCAGTGTAAATTCGACCGGCGCACCGGTCGCGTTCATTAACCGGATAAACGGTATGATTATTTGTGTGCCGTGCGCTTGACGTAGGGCACAAAAAGCGCGAGCGTGTGTACATGGCAGTGGGAGCACGCGGGTACATCCAATGTCGCGATCGCTGACGGCACCGTCGCGAATGCGCTCACCACAAAGCTCACAAAATCCGTGGAGACCGCGACATGAAACCTGCAGCGCCAACGACGTCGCATCCGCATCGGATGCCCCTGCTGCAAGGCTTGTTGCCGCTCAATCTCGCGCAATTGCCTCATGACGTCATTGCCGGGATCACATTGGCAGCGCTCGGCATCCCCGAGGTGATGGGATACACGAAAATCGCAGGGACACCCACCGTCACGGGTCTCTACACGATTCTGCTGCCGCTACTGGCGTTTGTGATCTTCGGTGCATCGCGGCAACTGGTGGTGGCCGCAGACTCCGCGACGGCAGCGATCCTGGCCGGGACATTGACGGCCGTCGCCGCCCTGGGGAGCAAGGATTATGTCGCCCTGACCAGTACGGTGGCCTTGATGGTCGCCGTGATGCTCGTGATTGCACGCATTTTCCGCCTTGGATTTCTTGCCGACTTCTTGTCTCGCAGTGCTTTGATCGGCTTTTTGACCGGCGTGGGCATCCAGGTGGCGGCGGGCGAGCTCGCCGGGCTGTTCGGCCTCGCAAAACAGGGGCACGGCCCCGTGATGCAGATTGTGTCGGCGTTCGAACGCATCGGCGGGGCTCACTATCCGACGACGATGCTTTCACTGGCTGTTCTCGTTGTGATCATCGGTTGCAAACGTCTGACGCCTCGCGCGCCTGGTGCGCTGATTGCCGTTATCGGTTCGATTGTGGCAAGCGGGGTGTTTGATTTTGCCGGGCGCGGTATTGCGGTGACAGGCGAAGTGCCGGGTGGTCTTCCATCATTGTTCGTGCCGCCGTTACATATGAGCCAGATGAACCAGGTGCTGGCGACAGCTGCGTCATGCTTTATCGTCATCATCGCGCAAAGTGCGGCGACGGCGCGCGCGTATGCCAATCGCTACAACGAGAAGGGCGACGACAATGCCGACATCATCGGGCTCGCTGCAGCGAACGCGGCCGCCGCGTTCACGGGCACCTTCGTGGTGAACGGCAGCCCGACCAAGACCGAGATGGTTGACGACGCGGGTGGGCGCACCCAGCTTGCGCATCTGACAACCGCGGTCATCGTACTGCTCGTGCTTCTATTCCTCACGAAGCCGCTCAGTCTTCTGCCGTCTGCTGTCTTGTCGGCGATCGTTTTCATGATCGGCGTGAAGCTGATCGACGCGAAAGGCATGACCGAGCTGTTTCAGGTGCAGAAGGATGAGTTCGTCGTCGCACTCGTCACAGCGCTGGTCGTTGTGTTCGTCGACGTGATGCACGGAATTCTCGCCGCCGTGGTGCTGTCGCTGATCGCGCACGCGCAGCATAGCTATCGCCTGCGAACGCGCGTGATGACGCGCAGCCCCGGTGGGCGCTGGTTTGCGCATCGCGTCGCGCCCAACTTGCTCGCGGCTCCGGGCATCGTCGTGTACCGGTTCGAAGCGGACCTCTTCTATGCGAACACCAGCCGCTTTACGGGAGAAGTCCTCAGGCTTGTCAACGAGACGAATCCGCCGCTGCGCTGGGTGGTGATCGACGCATCGGAGATCAACAACATTGACTACACCGCCGGCAAGACCCTCGTTCAGCTCGGGGGCGAGCTGAACAAGCGCGGCGTGGGTATTGTCGCCGTCGCGCTGGCGACGGGCGTACGGCATGAAATTGAACGCTATAAAGCGCTCAGTGAGATCGGCGTGCGCCGCGAGATCTTTGCGACGGTCGATGCAGCGATTGAGGCGCTGAGCGATATCAGTCCGTCGACGGCCGAACGCTCCCCGGACGCCGAAACGAAACGAGACGGACAAACGTGACTCGGTTCCGTATTGCCAGCTCACAGGTGCGGCGATCCCCGAGATAGAAGTCGATCAACCACGTGCGCCGCGTACGCCACCTACCGCGCCTCAACGCGCGCTTCGAGCGCAGTCAGGACCGCCTTTGCGGCAGCCGCTGCCGACGCCGGGTTTTGGCCGGTCACCAGATTGCCATCGACAACCACATGCGGAGACCAGGGCGCTCCGGCTTCGAACACTGCGCCCGCTGCACGCAGCCGTGTTTCGAGCAGCCACGGCGCGTTTGCTGCGAGACCGACCTGTGTCTCTTCGTCGTCCGTAAATGCGGTAAGCCGACGGTTTCTGAACACCGAGCCAGAGGCATTGCCCGCGGAAAGGAAGCTCGCCTGGCCGTGACATACCGCCCCCACCACCTTCTCGGGGTCTGCCAGCGCGGCAGCGAGAATGAGCCCGACGCGTTCGTTCACAGCGAGATCCTGCATCGGACCATGGCCGCCCGGAACGAAGACGGCGTCGAATTCGGATAGATGAATGTTAGCGAGCGACTGCGGCGCCTGGAGTGCCGCTGCGTGTTTCTCCAGATAAGCCGAGAGCGCGGCGACCTTGGCGCTGTCTCCATGGTTGACCTCAACAGAGAGGCTCAGCGCATCGACAACCGCGGGGCCGCCATACGGTGTCGCAATGGCGATATCCGCGCCGGACGCGGAGAAGACTTCATGCGGAGCGACAAACTCTTCGGCCCAGAAGCCGGTGGGGCGTTGCGATCCATCGAGTTGTGTCCACGACGTGGCGCTTGTCAGGATCATCAGAATTGAAGGCATGGAAGTGACCTGCAAAAAAGGCTTGGAAGGGGGATGCCTATCGCTGCACACGCACGAGCTTGCGCACCTGTGTCGCAGATCTTTGCGATACTGCGTGGCGCTCGACCGCTTGCTCGCGACAGGAACGTCGCATTGACGAGCCGAAGTCTGACGATTAACCCGACACCGGTATATGGACCCCGTGCGATTTGTGAATTCCCGTGAATGGAACCCGTTATGCGGGGCGGCTCAATGAATCGCTTCGAAGCATTGCGTGTGTTTTGTGTCGCGTCCGAGAGCGCTAACTTTCGAGAGGCTGCGATCAAGCTTGGCGTCTCGCCTCAGGTCATCACGCGGGTCGTCAAGCAGCTCGAGGAAGAGATCGGAGAGCCGCTGTTCCATCGCAGCACGCGCGGCGTTCGCCTCACGGACTTCGGCGAACGACTGGCGACTCGAAGTGCGGAAGCGATTGCGGGCATCGACACTATCTTTGCCTTCGATGCGCAGAGTGAGGGTGAAGAATACGCGGGCTCCGTGCGTATTGCGACGCCGACGGCACTTGGGCGGCGATTCGTCGCACGCGGGCTGGCGCCAATCATTGCGAAGCACCCCGGCCTGACGATAGACGTGCGCGCATCGGAAGTACTTGCAGATGTGGTCGACGAGCAAATCGATATTGGCGTACGTATCGGTCCGATGCGCGACAGTCGGTTCGTCGCGCGCGCAATGTCAAAGGCGTCGTTATATTTCGTCGCAGCGCCGGGAATGCTGAAGAGTACGGGGGCGCCTGCGACTCGCGACGATCTGCTGCAGGCGCCGCTGACCCTGTTAATCGACCGAAATACCGGGCGTCCATGGCCCTGGATGTTCAAGGGCGACAGCCAGGTCGTACCGCCCAACCCCGTGTTCGTCACGGACGATCCGGAAACCGAATGCGAAGCTGTTGTCGCGGGGATCGGCATCGGGCAATTGCCGGGACACTTGGCGCTACCTTTGATTCGCGAAGGCCGGCTTGTATCGATTCTCGAAGAGTTGCGCCCGGAGCCTTCGACGATCTATGTCTATCGCCCACACCGCGCGCCGGTCCCCCCTCGTATCCGACTCGTTTTCGACGCGCTGTGCGAGATCATGGCAGCGTGCGAAAGCGATAGTCTAGGTACTGATGGACTCGGAATCGGGTAATCGGAATCGAAATGGATTAATAAACGCGCATGAATAAGCGAATTCCTCGAAATCCGTTCATTTCCGCGAGACTCCGCGAGATCGGGGGTGCGTTGCGATGGAGGCGTCTAGGCCAGCGATACCGGAAATACTGAGACCCGCTAAGACTCTCGATCGGCGTCACGATTGATCTCATCGATTTCTTCCGTGAGCAGCCTCGAAAGATCCTCCGGCGCCATGTGCCTCAGGCGCTTTGCGAGCTTTCGGTCGTATTGCCTGTCGTTCGGATCGCCATTTGCGGCCTTGCGCGCGTATTTCTGGACGAACACGCCAAGTGCGCCGGCCAGACGGGACTTTTTGCGCTGTGTGTTCATAGAGGCCGTGGAGGCAAACTGCGTGCTTTGCGCCTTTACCTCAGCGACATAAGATCGGAGGCGAATCCCTCGCCATGAGACTCGACGGCTGTGCAGACGCGCTTCTCAAACTCTATAGCCTGCGTACAGCGTGCCTTGACGCGGCCCCATTGAGCCGTCACCTCAGCCGTCCTTGATCGATACTCACGTACCGACTTTCGGATGCGCGTGGCTTTGGGCTGTGAGGCCAATTGGGTATCGAGGTCCATTCGGCACTCGATACCTGCAAGCAATGGATGTCCGTCAGCCAAGACGGCTGCAGCCAGCCAAGACTCAACCGCCTTTGAAGGAACGCAGAAAAGACTCTTGGGGCCCGTCGTCGCGATGCCCATCCAGCTACATAGGACCGCCTCAAGCGCTGCCACTGTGTTGTTTGCCGGGGGGCACGGTTGAGCGCATGGGAGCGGCATCAGATTGCGTGCCACGTCGCCGAACGCTTCGCCGTAGTCCAAGTAGCGTTTGTCGGCGACATCGGCGTCGAGATGCACAATCACCATGTCGAAGTTGCTCAGCGTCGGATCCGACTCAATCGTCGCCGCACCACGCTGACGGAACTCGCGGCACCACTTGAACACACCGCCCCAGCCGCAACCGAGGTCTGGCCGCGTGGGTTCGGGTTGCAGAAGATTGATCACAAAAGGTCGACGCAATATTGCCTTCAGTGCGCCCTCAATCACCTGGAAGTCAGTCGGACCTTCGGCGACCAATCCGATACGAAGATCAGACATTGGGTACTGCCCCCAGGTTGCCCATCAGCCACAGCCGCGACAAGGGATACGATTCGCTCAATGTCTTGAGCTCATCCGTCAGCTCGATTCGACGAACGACAGTGTGCCCATCGCTGTTACGTTCGACGGCAAACAGTCGAACCTCAGCGTCGTTCAGATCGAGTCCATCGAGAACCGCCGGATTGTGGGCCGTGAATACCAACTGACGTTTTGTTTCGCTCCGTTCCAACCACGCGGAGAGCTTGGCCGTCAGTCGACCGACGAGCCGTGGATTGAGCGCCTGATCCAGGTTGTCGATAGCGAACACGCGCGGCGCGTGCGGGGACAGGCAAAGAATCGCGCAGAACAACACATATAGCGCGCCTTCGCTTGCGTCGTAGGCGGTCAGCGTGTTTCGACTCTTCTGCATGAACCGATCTGTGAACCGCAACACATCTTTGGTACGGGCGACCGACGGTGACAAGAGCGAACCCGCGGATGTCGCAGTCTGGATGTCGGCGACCCAATCGATCAACTCGAAAACGCTATCGAGCAAATCATCATCATGGTCGAGCACCGACCTTCTGAACTCCGCGAATCCTTCGGCCAGTCCGCCTCCAGCGAGTCCGACGGGATTGCGCGATTGCGGATCTCCGACCATGGCGCGCAGCGTCGGGGTATTCGGCGAATAAATTGCGAAGTTCTGCAGGCGGTGCATGAGCAATGCTGCTGCGCTCTCTGAATTCACCTCGACGAGCTTCAAGGCGGCCAGCCCTGCCGTGGGTGTGAGGTTCAGGCGATTGCGAACCCCATCCGAAACGATCTCGTCGGTCAAGTCCGCAAGGCGCTCGGTCTTGAACGTCCACGCGGGTTCGGGGTTCTCGAGCGGATTGAGCAGTGACACGCGATAAACCGCACCGCTCTCGCTTTGCGCCGACAGGCCGATATGCGCGGGTACGTGCGCCGACTCGAACGAACTCTTGTAGAGCCTCGGAACGCCAGGGCGCACGCCGCGTCGGAGCAGCGCTTCGTCGTCCACCCGGCCATTCGCGGCAGCGCCTAGCACGCCGATCGCCTCGAGGACGTTGCTCTTGCCGACCCCGTTGGCACCGATGAAGCAATTGACCCGTCCCAGTTCCAGCGACTGCGACACGATGGACTTGAATCCATCGATTTGAATGTTTCGAATCATGAAGGTACCTGGAGGTCCTGCGAACGGAGTGCCGTGAGGAGACGATCGCACCAGCGCCAGAGGATATCGAGCGAGATTTTCCTTGTCCGTCGAAAATCGCGCAAGTACCGTCTATCAAGGCGTCCGCTTCGCCCCCATCTCAATCGCGGCCTTGCGGACTGCTGCGCCGATCTGCTCGCTGACCGCAGGGTCGTTCACGGCTCGAGCCAGGGTGACGCCGCCAACGAGCATCGCAAGCAATGCGGTGGCTTCTTCGCGCCGCGCCTTGGGTTTGCCTTCCAAACCAGATGCCAGCGCCGCAATGATTTCGTTCAACTCGCGTTCATACGCTTGCCGCGTTTCCTCGTCGGCGCGGGCCACTTCGCTTGAGAGGCTCTGCACCGCGCAACTGTCGGCAAGATCGCAGGTGCGGCGATCGCCCATATAGAAGTCGATAAACGCCTCACGCCACTGGCTGCCCTTTTGCTGGATGGTCTGCTCGATGCCGTGCCGCAGGTCCTCGAGTCCGACCACGACCGCCTCACGAAAGGCAACGGCCTTCGACTTGAAATGCGCGTAGAACGCACCCGATGTCACATCGGCGTCCTTCGCCAGACCGTCGACCCCTGAGCCGCCAAAGCCTAGACTGCGGAACCCTCGGCCCGCGCTCGCGAGAATCTTTGCCTTGCTTTCTTCTTTCTTCCCGGCCGGATGTGCCATGCGCACCTCTTAATATAACGATCGTTATTTTGTGCTTGACGACATCACGATCGTTATGAAACCATCGCGACATCACGATCGTTATATCGTGACCGTGATGATGGCGCAAGAGTTCTGCTTCGACTAAACCCTTAGATGAAGGAGTTATTTCAATGCCTATTTCAGTTCATGTCACCCAGGGACTTCTGACTGCGCAAGGCGAGCGCGAAGTCCTTCCCCTGCTAGCCGACGCGTTGCTGCGCGCGCATGGCCTGAGCGACAACCGGTTCATGGTGCCCAACGTCATTGGTCACGTGATCGTGAGCCCGGAGTCGCGAAGCTACGTTGGGGGAAAGTCCCAGTCGTTGGCCGTCATTGAAGTCAAAGTGCCGGCGGCCACGTTCCCGAACGACGAAGTCAAGCAGGCCTTCGTCACGGCGGCGACCAATATCATTGATGAGCTCAGCGCGGACACGCATTCCCGAGAGCGCACCTTCGTCAATGTCACGTATGCGGTCGACGGCACATGGGGTATTGGCGGTAAAGCGTATTCCAACGTCGAGCTCGGCGAGGCCATACAGCGGAATGCCGCCTGAGATATCGGACGGACGCAAGACGACGCATCGCTGATGCACTGAAGAAGCCGAAATAAAGCCGAAACAAAACCGAATAATTTCGGGGCTGAAGCGTTTTATTGAGCACTCGACCCGTTGGCTCATCGCTGCAATGCGATGAGCCAACAAGACGTACCGCAAGACGTACCGCTTCAAGCTCGATACGCTGCACGATCTGCACCGCTAGACGCACCATCCGACGCACCGCAAGCCACACTACAAGTCGTACATCGCAGTGAGCTTCACGCGAAGTTACACATTGCTTTCATAAGCCAGAATGTGGGCAATCGCCAGGATATCCGTCCGGGCTGCAGCACATATTGTCCAGGCGCCAACGCGCGTAGAATCGCATCGTCGCAATCAGGCCGTATCGCAACGTGGGTGTTGATTCTTTGGGATTGATCCTATGTCGACAGTGACGACAGAGATGACCGCGCTGAAGCCGGTTCCGGTACCTGCCGAGGTCATCCGGAAGTGGCAGGAGATCGTGGATCTGCTTGCCGCGATCATGCACGTCCCTGCAGCGCTGATCATGCGCGTCGAGCCCCCGAGCATCGAGGTCTTCGTTTGCAGTGAATCTACGGGAAATCCCTATGAGCCCGCAGAAAAGGCATCGCTGAACACGGGTCTCTACTGCGAAACCGTGATGAAGACCCGGCGGCCCTTGCATGTCGCCGATGCCCTTGTCGACACCGACTGGAATTCGAACCCGGATATCAAGCTCGGGATGATTTCCTATCTGGGTGTTCCCATCAGTTGGCCCGACGGCGAGATCTTCGGGACCATCTGCGTACTCGATAGCGAGCGCAACGACTACAGCAACGTGTATTTGCGTCTGTTGCTTCAATGGCGAGACGTCCTTCAGGCCGACCTGCGCGCGATCGCCACGCTCAATCGACAGCTCGAGGAACGCGAGACGAAAATCCGCCGCCTTGTCGATGCCGACATCATCGGTATTTTCATTTGGGACTTCGACGGGCGCATTCTCGAGGCCAACGACGCATTCATCGAAACCCTCGGATACGAGCGGGAAGAGTTCACGGCGGCCCGCATCGGATGGGTCGAACTGAATCCGCCTGAATGGTTTGAGCTCGAATGGGAACGCTGGATTCCCGAGCTCAGGCAAACAGGACGTCTGGAACCGCGAGAAAAAGAATACTTCCGAAAGGACGGCAGCAAGGTGCCCGTGTTGTTCGGCGCGGCCATGTTCGAAGACGGCGGAAATCAGGGCGTCGCTTTTGTGCTGGATCTCACGGCGCGCAAGCGGGCAGAGTCCGAGGCGCGGGAGAGCGAACGGCGGTATCAGGATGCGCACGCATCGCTGGCCCACGCGAACCGGGTTTCCACTTTGGGGCAACTGGTTGCGACCATCAGCCACGAGATCCGGCAACCGATCTCGGCATGCTCCACCAACGCGGCCGCGGGATTGCGCTGGTTGTCGATGCCCACTCCGAACATTGAAGAGGCCAGCAAGGCATTTGAGCGGATCAGTGAGACGGCGAACCGAGCCGGCGAAATCACGGAGCGGGTGCGTCGACTCGTCAAGAACGCACCGACGGAGAAAGAGCCCGTGGCATTGAATGCCGCGCTGGAAGAGGTCATTGCGATGACACGCGGCGAAGCCGAGCGGGTCGGTGTATCCGTGAAAGTGATGCTTGAGCGGCAGTTACCGCTGGTCCGGTGCGACCGCGTACAGCTTCAGCAAGTGTTCCTGAACCTCATTCTTAACGGTTTCGAAGCGATGGCCGATACTGCCTCGGGCCCCCGCATGCTGACGGTGACGACGCACGCCGCGGAGAACGCTTCCGTCGTCGTGTCCGTCGGCGACACGGGTCCCGGTGTTGCCCCCGAGAATGCCTCACGCGTCTTCGAGGCGTTTTACACCACGAAGGAACGTGGCATGGGGATGGGGCTGTCGATTTGCCGCTCTATTCTGAATGCGCATGGCGGTACGCTCGAGGTGCAGGACAACACGCCTCGCGGCGCTGTTTTTCGACTGACGCTCCCGGTAGCCTGAGTCGAACACGACCGCAAACGACCGCGCCCGGATCTCCCGGGCGCTTGCTTTCGTGCTTCGGGCAGTGTGTTCACCCGTCCGGCACAGTTCTGGGATTCGCCGACCTGAGAAGCCGAAACTCCGCGCAAGAGCCTAACGAATCTCCCGCGCCAGGCTTTGCAACTGCTTGAACGCACTAAAGCGCTTGTCGTGCAGTTCGGCAACCGCACCTGCGCTCGGCTTATAGGTCTCGGCGATCTGGGACATCGCGCCCATCGCTGAGCGTACATCGCCAAACTGACCGCCCGCGACGCCACCGAGCATTGCCGCGCCAAGCAGCACGGGCTCTTCAGCCTGAATCGCTAGCACGGGCTTGCCCGTCGCATCGGCGAGCAGTTGCCGCACGAGGTCCGAGCGTCCGGCGCCACCACTGATGACGATGCGCCGAATCGGCGCGCCGGCCTTGTCTTGCGTCTCGATGATCTGGCGCAATCCATAGCCGATGCTGCAAATCCCCGCGATATACAGCGCAACGAGACTCACCAGGTCGCTCTCCATGCCCAGCCCCGCGATCACCGCGCGCGCATGCGGGTCGGCCAACGGCGCACGATTGCCCAGGAACTCAGGAACGATATGCAGGCCTTTGGCGAGCAGCACCGAGCTCGACAGATCATTGGCGCCCTTGGCAGCCAGATCGGCCAGCATTGAAGGCAACGACAACCCGAGGCGCTCCGCCTGCACATGCGCTTCAGCCGTCGCCGGGTGCATCGAGAGCAGCCGTTCGATCGCAGCGCCCGCGACGGATTGCCCGCCTTCATTGAGCCACGCGTCGGGCACCATCGCCGAGAAATACGGCCCCCAGACTCCCGGCACGAACACCGGCGCCTGGGTTGTCGTCATCGTGCACGACGAGGTGCCGAACACGTAGGCCAGGTTCGCCTCGGCCTGACCATCGGCGCCAACGGTGCCGATACCGCCCGCATGCGCGTCGATCACACCGGTGGCGACCGGCGTGCCGGCGCGCAGCCCAAGCTCGGCCGCCGCGGCTGCGGTGAGTCCATTGCCGAGCGGGGTGCCCGGATCGACCACCTTGTCGCCGATCCGTGCGAAGCCTTCATCGGCCAGCACGCCAAGGCCAACGGTACGGAAGTAGTCCTCGTCCCAGCGGCGCTCATGCGCGAGATAGGTCCATTTGCACGTGACCGTACACGTCGATCGCGACAAATCGCCCGTTGACCGCCAGGTGAGAAAGTCGGTCAGGTCGAAGAATTGCCATGCGGCTTCGAACACCTTGGGCCGGTTCTCAAGCAGCCAGAGCAGCTTGGGCGTTTCCATTTCCGGCGAGATCTTGCCGCCGACGTACTTGAGCACCTCGTGGCCGGTCGCATTGATGCGTTCGGCCTGGTCGACGGCGCGATGGTCCATCCAGACAATGATGTCGCGTTCGGCTTCTTCCGAGGGGCCTACGGGCAAGGACTGTCCGCCTTCGCCAAGCACGACGAGCGAGCACGTCGCGTCGAAACCGATTCCCGCGATCTGGTCGGGCGACACGGATGCCTGCGCAAGCGCGTCCCGCACCGACTCGCAGACCGCGCGCCAGATCTCGCTGCTCGATTGTTCGACGATCGAGCCCGCGGCATGAAAGAGGGTGATGTCACGTTTTGCCGAACCGACCATGCGGCCGACCAGATCGAAGACGCCGGCTCGGGCGCTGCCCGTGCCTACGTCGACGCCGATCACATATCGCGCGTTGCCGGATGCGCCGGCGCTCGGATGTTCAGAAGTCATAGCGAGTGCAGTTCAATGACGAAAAAGGAGGGCGTCACAGCCGCGACGCCCTCCTCATGCCGACCATCGATCAAAGATCGACGTTGTTCGGAAGGAGGACGAGATCGCGAATGGTCACATTGCGCGGACGCGTGAGCATGAAGAGTACCGAATCCGCGACTTCCTTGGGTTGCATCAGGCTGCCCGATGCAAGCGCTTCATCCATCTTAGCCTTGGGCCAGTCATCGAGCAGCGCAGTCACGACGGGTCCCGGACACACGGCGCCCACGCGCACACCGTGCTTCGACAGCTGGCGCCGCGTCGTATGCACGAAGGCCTGCACCGCGAACTTCGATGCCGTGTAGATCGGCTCCCATACGACCGGCACGATACCCGCAATCGAACTCGTGAAGATGATGTCGCCTGATTTCTGCGCGACCATATGCGGAATCACCGCGCGCACCGAACGAAACGCCGCGTTGACGTTGAGGTTCAGCACGCGATCCCATTCATCGGGATTGCCCTCCGTGACATCGCCGCCGATATATGCGCCGGCGTTCGCATGGAAAATATCGAGGCCGCCCGCGAGTTCAAGAATGCGCGGCAGCAAGGTCGCGACTTCTGACGGCTGCAGCAGATCCACGGCAAGCGGGAACGCGTTCGGTCCCAACTCCGCGCAAAGTTGCGCGAGTCTGTCTTTCGCGCGATCGACGAGCACTACCTTTGCGCCTTCCGCAATCAGCGTACGCGCGCATTCGAGACCGATACCCGATGCGGCGCCGGTGATCGCGGCAACCTTTCCTTCCATTGATTCACTCACTGACTGCTCCTGAATAGCTGGGATTAAGCGCGACCGTGCGACACGCGTGAACGCCGCGCGAGCGAGTCGACAATGACGGCAATCGCGAGCACCGCGCCGGTGATCATGAAACGCAGCGACGACGAGAGGTTCAGCAGCGTGAGGCCGCTTGCGATCGACTGGATCACGATGATCCCGAGCACCGCCGAATACGCACTGCCGCGACCGCCGAAGAGCGAGGTGCCGCCGATCACGGCCGCCGCGATCGCGTTGAGGTTGACGTCGCCCGTACCGGCTTGCTGGCTGGCCGACGCCAGTCGCGCAGCGGTCAACACGCCGCCAAGCGCAGCGAAGCTTGCGCAGAGCACGAATGCACTCGTGTAGATCGCATTGACCTTGATGCCGGCGCGGCGCGCGGCTTCATGATTACCGCCGACTGCGTTCATCGAACGGCCCCAGCGGGTCTTCGTCAATGCGTAGTTCATCGCCACTGCGAGGCCGAGAAACAGGCCGAACATTAGCGGCACACCGCGCCCTTGATTCAGGTACGCGACGACGACTTCGAGGAATACCGTCAACACAAGCGCGCGCACCACGATGCTGCCCAGCGACGCCGCCGACAGATTGACCGCACGACGACGCTGTCCGGTGCGAATCCCCGACAGCAGGATGATCAAGCCCGGTAGCAACGCGAGGATGTACGACACGACCGCGGGAATGATCATCAATTGCCCGAGGTTCACCAGGGCCGCGCCATACGGCAGGTTGATCGAACCCGTCGAGCCGAGTACGTAGAGCTGCATGCCGAGGATGGCGAGCAGACCTGCGAGCGTCGCAACAAAACTCGGCATGCCGAGCTTGGTCAGCAACAGCGCATAGACCGCGCCAACGACGGCGCCGACGACGATCGCAAAGAGAATCGCGAGCAGCACAGGCCAGCCGCTATTGACCCAGAGCGTCCCTACGAGTGCGGACGCAAAACCGCTCATCGAACCAACCGACAGATCGATCTCGCCGACAAGCAGCACGCAGACGATGCCAAGCGAGATCACGCCCACTGTCGAGCAATCGAACAGCAGGTTGACCAGATTGTTGGCGGACAGAAATACGGGGTTCAGAACGGTGAACACCGTCCAGATGATGACCAGGCCGACGACGACCGGCAGCGAGCCGAGGTCGCCCGATTTCACGCGACCGATAAACGCAGAGATCGAATCGCCGACCCCGGCCGAGTGTTTGACGCGAACATCGCTGCGGTCGAGCTGCGTCGACGGCTGTGCGTTGCCTTGCGTGTCGCGTTGAGCGCCGCTGGAAGGGTTGGGAGAGCTGGAAGAGGGGCCGCCTGAGGCGTTGCCCGAGGAGCCTTGAGGGGCGCCATGCGCTTCGTTCATCATGATGGTTCCTTTGGTCAGGCGCTTTGTTCAGCCTGGCGGCGATTCGCTCGACGCGACACGGCGTTTTCGGTGGCGCCGGTAATGGCGGCCACGAGTTCCTGGTTGGACGAGTCGGGATAGAACACCCCGTTGTTCCGGCCAAGGCGCAGCACGACGATGCGATCCGCCACGGCGCGCACGTCTTCCATGTTGTGGCTGATCATGATCACGGCGTGCCCGCGATCGCGAACGCGCTCGATCAGGTTCAGCACTTCCGCGGTTTGCGCGACGCCGAGTGCGGCGGTCGGCTCGTCGAGCATGATCAGCTTCGGGTCGAGCAGCAGCGAGCGCGCGATCGCGACCGTCTGGCGCTGGCCGCCCGACAACGAGGCGACCACGTCGCGCACGTTGGGGATACGCGCCGATAACTCGTTGAGCAGCGTCCAGGCGCGCACTTCCATCGTGACTTCGTCGAGACGCGTGGGCCGGAGTTCGCGACCCAGGAAGATGTTCGCGACGACATCGAGGTTTTCGCAGAGCGCGAGATCCTGGAACACGGTCGCGATACCGAGGTCGAGCGCCGTGCCCGGATCGGACAACGTGACTTCTTTGCCCGCAAAGCGGATCGTGCCGCTGCTGGGTTGATGCACGCCCGCCAGCACCTTGACGAGCGTCGACTTGCCCGCGCCGTTGTCGCCAACGAGTGCGACGACTTCGCCGGCGTGCACATCGAGTTCGATGTCCGTCAGCGCCGACACCGCTCCGAAGTGTTTCGAAATGCCGCGCAAGCTCAGTACGGGCTCGCCCGACCGGGTTCGTGATGTGGAGTTGTCAGTCATTTGACGGATACCTCTTCAAGTAAAGCGGGACCCGGCCAGCGCCGGATCCCAAACGCTCAATCGCACACACTCACACGCGCGAGATCAGTTCGAAATGCCCAGCGTCTTGCAGCCGTCGGCGTAGCGGCCCGTGCAGAGGTCCTTGCCACTTGCAAAGCCCTTGTCGATGACTTCGGCCTTGATGTTCTTCTGCGTGATCACGGCGGGCTTGAAGAGTTGCGACGGCGTCTTGAACAGCGTCGTTTCCGCCTTCGGTGCCTGGCCCGACAGGAAGCCGACTGCCACCTTCGCCGCGGCTGCCGCAACGACTTCGCTCGGCTTCAGAATCGTGTTGTACTGATCGCCCGCGATGATCAGTTGGAGAGCGGCGGTCGTTGCATCGTTGCCCGTGACCGGCGGAACGGGATTCACGCCCGCTGCCTTGAAGGCTGCGATAGCGCCGCCACCCGTGCCGTCATTGGCGGCGACCACGCCGACGATTTGCGAGCCGAAGCGCGTGATCTGACCGCTGACCCATTGCTGCGCCTTCGGCGGTGCCCATTCGGGTGTGTCGAACTCGGCAAGCGTCTTGTAGCCGCTGCCTTGCAGGCCGGCATGGATGCCGTTCTTGATCAGTCCTGCTGCCGCGTCGGTCGGCGAGCCGTTGACTTCAAGCACACCACCCTTGTCCGTCGGGATTTTCATGTCCTTCATGTGCTCGACGAGCGACTGCGCGATGGACTTGCCGATGCCTTCGTTGTCGAACGACACGTAGTAGTCGGCGGGCGTCGACGGCACCGGGCGGTCATAGGCGATGACCTTGACGCCCTGGCCCTGCGCCATATGAACGAGCGAGGCTGCGGCTGTCGAATCGACCGGGTCGAGGACGATGACCTTCGCGCCCTGGGCGATGACCGAATTGAACTGTTGCTGCTGCTGTGACGCATCGGCGTTGGCGTTCTGGTACAGCACCTTGCAGTCGGGGCACAGCTTGGCCATTTCCGCCTTGAAGCCCGGGAAGTCGTGTTGTTCGTAGCGCGTCGATGCCTGGTCGGGCATCAGGAAGGCCACCGTGCCGCTCGCTGCGGCGAAGGCTGCCGTAGCGCTCATCATGCCGAGGCTCAATGTGCTGGCGGCGATCAGAGTGTGGGAAAGACGAGTCATCGTTTGTCTCCGTTTTTAGAAAATATCGGCGCTTTCGCCGCCGTTTGTGAGCCTCGTGCGAGGCTCGTTGTTGACGCGGGTCCAATCCAGGCCGCGTTCAAATTCAGGCGCCATGAGCGGAGCGTGCGCAAAGGCCGCTCAAAACGTCAGGGCGAGCTTCTCCAGCGCGGTGTGTCCTGCCACATCGCGTCAGCGGGTAGGTGGGTCAAGAGTCAGCGTTTATCCGAACGCTTCCTGTGCGTGCGTGGCATCGGCCGCATCGTCGTCAGACGAGACGCTTGCGCTCGTCATGTTGAGTTGCTGGTCGGCGCGCCATCGCGACGGCGAAGTGCCTTTCAGTGCGAGAAACTGGCGATTGAAGTTGGACAGGTTATTGAATCCGACCTGGTAACAGATGTCGGTGATGCTGAGTTCGCCCGCCATCAGCAACTGGCAGGCGAGGTTGATGCGCAGCCGGTTGACGTATTGAACGAACGGCACGCCGGTATGGCGGCGGAAGTAGCGCGAGAACGCGCTGGCGCTTTGTCCTGCGAGTTCGGCGAGTTCGGATTCGCGAAGTTCCTTCGACAGGTTCCGGCCGATATAGGACAGCACGTGATTGATGCGTGACTCGGCATAGTGAGCCGGGTCCGCGCGATACGCGGCGCTTGCCAGTTTGATCGGCGCAGCGCTGCGCACGAGCAAGTCGATGAGCGACAGGAACAGCGTGATGCGCCGGATGCCTTGCGCGACGAGCATCTCGCGCATGATCGGCTCGGCAGCGGCGCCGGTTTTCGTTGAAAACAGCACACCCCAGCTCGACGCGTCGAGCAGCGTTTCGACCCGCTTGAGTTCGGGGAACACGTCGATCGCGCGTGTCAGGAATTCAGTGTCGAACTGCACGACGAGGCAACGCTCGTCGACCCGTTCGCCGGTCGGCACATTGCTGACCCAGTTGTGCGGCAGGTTCGATCCGACCATCACGAGGTTGCCGGGCGTGAAGTCGCCGATGTAGTCGCCGACAAAATATTTGCCGGTGGTGGCCGTGATCAGCTGGATTTCGAACTCGGGGTGAAAGTGCCAGCGCACCGTACGGTACGGATAGCCGTGCGACCAGACCTTATACGACTCGTCGCGCGGTACGGCCACCAGCTCCAGATCGGGCTGGATGCTCGCGCGGTGTGCGTCCGCGCGCGCCTTGCGGCACTCCGGACACTTGCCGCACTGACATGTCGCTCCGTTTGGAACTGTGTGCATTTGCCTCTCTCCAGGCCCCGTTATGGTTGTTCTCGCGAAACACGATGTGCCCCGCCATGTACAAAATTTAGCGATAGAAAGTATCGGTCGCTACTGAAATTGAAACCCCGGTCCGATACTTTTTTGCATCGGGGTTAGTCCGTAGGTTAGCAAATGTCAACGATTGTGCAATGCAGCGGGGGAGGCGGTGATACGGAATTGATGGGCCATGGCGGGGCATTTCCCCCGTGCAATAACAATTCGGAATCGGCTGATACCAATTATTCAATAGTCAGTTACCTCATACTTTTGCACACTGTGTCTTCGCGAACGCGCGCGCGACGCTGATACCCGAGGCAGCGCACGAACAAAAATATCGGAGACACCGTATGGCAACCCACGACGGGTCCGCTTTGCAGCGGGCGATCGGCACGGCACGCGTCAGAATCCTGCCCTTCCTGATCCTGATGTACTTGCTGGCGTTTCTCGACCGGGCAAACGTCGGATTTGCGAAGAACGTGCTGCAGGCAGACACGGGCTTGAGCGACGCGGCCTTCGCGTTCGGTGCGGGTGTGTTCTTCGTCGGCTACGCGATCTTCGAGGTGCCGAGCAATCTGCTGATGCATCGATTCGGCGCCCGGGCCTGGATCAGTCGCATCATGATCACGTGGGGCATCGTGTCGGCATGTACGGCATTCGTGCATGACGCGAGCGGGTTTTACCTTCAACGCGTGCTGCTTGGCCTCGCCGAAGCTGGCTTCTTTCCCGGCATCATCCTGTATCTGACGAACTGGTTTCCGTCGTCGATCCGCTCGCAGACGGTCGGCGCGTTCTACTTCGGCTTTCCGCTTGCGCTGATGCTCGGCAGCCCTGTTTCGGGCTTGCTGCTCGATACGACCAATCCGTTCAATCTGTTACCGTGGCAGTGGCTTTTCGTGGTCGAAGGGCTCGCTGCATCGGTGGTGGGCGTGATCGCGTGGTTTTATCTGACCGACGGTCCTGCCAAGGCGAGTTGGCTGGCTGACGACGAGCGCGAGGCGTTGGTCGCGGCGGTGCGTGCCGAAGACGCTCAGAAACGCGCACATGGCCCCGTTTCCGTCACCGCTGCGCTATGCGATGGTCGCGTGTTGATGTGCTGCCTGATCTACTTCGTGATGCAGATCGCGGTGTACGGCGTGGTGTTCTATTTGCCGACGCGTATCGCAGCGGTGGCGGGCGGGCATGTGGGTACGAAGGTCGGTCTGATCTCTGCCATTCCATGGGTCGCGGCGATTGTCGGGACGTTTATCGTGACGCGGCTCGCCGACCGGACCGGGCGCCATCGGATATGGGCAGCCGCCATGCTGACACTGGCAGCCCTGGGTATCGCTGCATCGACACAGGCCGCTACGCTGCCTGCCGCAGTCGCCGCGTTTTGCGTCGCAGCGATTGGCTTCGTCTCCGTACAACCCTTGTTCTGGACGCTGCCCTCGGGTTACCTCGCCGGCCTTGCCGCCGCAGGTGGCATCGCGTTGATCAATTCGATCGGCAATCTTGGCGGCTTTGTCGCGCCGAACCTGAAGGCCGCGGCAGAACGCTGGGCCGGACCGTCAGCGGGCATGTTGACGCTGGCAGTCGTGGCATTGATTGGCGCTGGCCTCCTGCTTGCGTTTCGACCGAGGCCCCGACTTGCGGCCTCGCCGACGAGTGCCCCCGCCGCGCGGCCGTAACGTCGCACGCTGCTCGGTCTTTCAGAAGCAGCACCTCGAACCGGGGCACAAAAGGGTTCGATCGGGGAGGCGGATTCCGCGAGGCCTCCCCCTATAACGACATTCAACAGATGATTCTTGAGTGCCCGCCGTCACATTGGTATGCGTGACGACGAGGCCTGTGTTTATCTCGTCCAATCACCGAAATTTTTTTCGATGAAGTCGCCGAAGACGACGCGACGCGAAGTCGATTCTCCGGGCGTCAAAGCGCACAAAACGATTTGCTAAAAACGCGCGTTCGAACGACGACGGCTATCCAGAGTCTGTCCTCTCCTGCTGTTTAGATTCACGTCATTCACAATTGTGATGACGTCAATTGACGTTGGTGATGGGTAATGTACATCGCTGAAATCTCAAGACATCTTCCGCGCTTCTTTTGTCCGTGCTCTGCGAACTGCCTGATTCGGCACGTTTGACCGGTAGTTCAGACAACTAAAGAAGACATCGACCACGCCGTTACAGCAACCACTGTCAAGGAGCGACCTCTCTAACTTGAGCCGCATTTGAACGTCGCACGCCGTTTGGCGTGGGGCCTCTGCGGAACACATATGGCTAAACGTTCGAACCTTTCGCGGCAAGCTTTATTCGTTTTTTCCCTAGGATCACTAGGTGGACTGATCAGCGTCGGTGTGTCGAGAGCGGATCTGCCCGGCTGCATGGGTGCGCTGTTGTTGTTTGTGCTGGGCGCCGCAGGTGCACGACGTGCCCGGCAGCGTGAGCGCGAGTCCGACAACGCCTATCTGGAACTTGCGACAAGCAGCCGCGATTTCAGCGCATCGCTTGCGCCGGTATGGTCAGCCCATATCGAGTCATCTCGATCGCAAATGGAAGAGGCCATCACGGCAATCACGGTGCGCTTTGCCACGATCGTCGGAAAGCTCGGCCACACGCTGAGCCAGACGGATGGTGAGCACGGTGTATCAGGCGATGCCGCCGCACAAGCCGTCTTCGACGCGAGTTCGGAACAACTGCAGTCCGTCGTGGCCTCCTTGCGTGAAGCCATGGAAGAGAAGGCGCAACTGCTCGCCAAGGTTCAGAGCCTGCAGTCCATCGTCGGCGAGCTGCAGGAAATGGCGGACGGCGTATCGCGCATCGCACACCAGACCAATCTGCTCGCCATCAACGCAACCATCGAGGCCGCGCACGCTGGCAACTCGGGTCGTGGCTTCGCGCAGGTTGCCCACGAAGTGCGTGCCCTGTCGGGCATGTCGAGCGATACCGGTCGACTGATTGCCGCAAAGATCGCGGCGATTCGCACGGCGATCGACGAAACGCGCAAGGCAGCCGACGCGAGCAGCGAGCATGAAGGCCGCATCCTGAACGACTCGGAGGCACGCATCCGGGGTGTGCTCGACGAATTCAGCAGCCTCACGCAGTCGCTGGCGCAATCGGCCGAAATCCTACGTGTGGAAAGCCGCGACATCCAGAGCGAAGTCAACGAAGCCATCGTTCAGTTGCAATTCCAGGACCGCGTGAGTCAGATCCTCTCCCACGTGCGCGACAACATCAATCGCTTGCCGGAGGTCGTTCAGGAACATGCGGATGCCTGCCTGAACGGAACGATTGAGCCGCTCGAGGCGCAAGGTCTGCTCAGCGAACTTGAACGTACCTACGCCATGGCCAGCGAACGCGTCGTTCATAGCGGCGGCCACAAGAAAGCAGTGCAAGCCGTTGCGGCGACGTCTGAAGACATCACATTTTTCTAAAGGACCGAATCCATGGGCAAGACCATCCTTATCGTTGACGACTCTTCTTCTGTCCGCCAGGTCGTCGGCATTGCATTGAAGGGCGCGGGCTACAGCGTGATCGAAGGCTGCGATGGGCGTGACGCGCTGAGCAAACTTACGGGCCAGAAGGTCCACCTGATCATCAGCGACGTGAACATGCCGAATATGGACGGCATCACGTTCCTGAAGTCGGTGAAGGCCATGCCTGCCTATCGCTTCACGCCGGTCATCATGCTGACCACCGAAAGTCAGGAAGAGAAGAAGCGCGAAGGCCAGTTGGCCGGTGCGAAGGCGTGGGTCGTCAAGCCGTTCCAGCCGCCCACCTTGCTCGCCGCAGTCGAAAAGCTGGTGCTGCCATGAGCCAACCGACTCGTGTCGCCCTTGGCGCAGAGCTCACGATCTATCGTGCCGCGGAGCTTCGCGAGTCATTGCTCGCGCATCTCGCGCAGCCGTTCGACGTGCTCGATATCGATCTCTCCGATGTCGCGGAGATCGATAGCTCAGGCATTCAGCTCCTGCTGGCCACACAAGCTGCCGTGCATTCGCTGGGCCGCTCGATCGTGCTTCACGATCCGAGCGAACCCGTGCGCGACGTGTGCGGCTTACTGAATCTCGGATCGCTGTTTGCGACCGAACCCGCCGCCATCGGCAAGCAGGACGGAGCCGCGTCATGAACATGGATCAGGCATTGCAGACCTTTATCGTCGAGAGCCGCGAGCTGCTCGACGCGATGGAGTCGGCCCTGCTGCGGGTGCTCGACGAAGACGATCGGTCTGACTCTGTCAATGCGATTTTCCGGGCCGCGCATACGATCAAGGGCTCGGCGGGTTTGTTCGGCCTCGACTTCATTGTCGAATTCACGCACGTCGTCGAAAGCGTGCTGGACCAGGTTCGCGAGGCAGAGCTGGATGTCGGCGAATCGGTCGTCACGTTGCTGCTCGCGTGCGGCGACCATATCGGCCAACTCGTCGAAGTCGCAGCACGCGGTGAAACGGTGCCCGACGCCGGGCTCACGGAGCGAGCCCAACCCTTGCTCGAACAACTGAACCGGTTGTTGCATCGCGAGCCGGCGTTGATGGAGAGCGCGGAGACCGCACTCGCTTCCGCGATGCCCTCAGCACCCCCGCGTCCCGTGGTTCCTGCATTCCTGTCCGACGCCAGTGCGCAGGCATCGGAGAGCGCGCATCGTACTGCTCGCCACTGGCATATTTCGCTGCGCTTCGGACCCGACGTCCTGCGCAACGGGATGGACCCGCTCTCGTTCCTGCGGTATCTGGGCAAGCTCGGTACCGTCACGCACGTGATCACGCTGACTGACGCGCTGCCGCCGCTCGATGCGATGGACGCCGAGTCGTGCTATCTCGGGTTGGATATTGCGCTGCTGAGCGACGCCGAGTACAAACAGATCGAGGGCGCGTTTGAGTTCGTCATCGACGATTGCGACGTGCGCATCGTGGCGGCCAACACGCCCGTCGAAGCGCCCGTGGAAGTACCGACCGCGTTGGGGCAAGCAGACGTAAGCGCGGCTGTACCCCCATCGAACGCGACCGAGGCGAGACAGCCGCAGGCAAAGGCACATCGCGAAGGCAAACCGGCGGAAAGCCAGTCGATCCGCGTCGATGCAGAGAAACTCGATCGCCTCGTCGATCTGGTCGGGGAGCTGATTACGGCCTCTGCGTCAGCGATCCAGGCGGGCCGCAACGTGCAAAGCGGCGCGCTGCATGAAGCCCATTCGACGCTGTTGACTCTGGTCGAAGAAGTCCGCGATAGCGCGCTACAGCTGCGCATGGTCAAGATCGGTGCAACGTTCAGTCGCTTTCAACGTGTCGTGCACGACGTGTCACGCGAGATCGGTAAAGACATCTATTTGCAGATCAGCGGCGAAGACACTGAGCTCGACAAGACCGTCGTCGAAAAGATCGCCGACCCGCTGACGCACCTCGTGCGCAACAGCATGGATCACGGCATCGAGTCTGCTGACGTGCGCATTGCGCGCGGAAAGCCGGCACGCGGCTGCGTGCGGCTCAACGCTTTTCACGATTCGGGCAGCATCGTTATCGAAGTCGGCGACGACGGAGGCGGGCTGTCGAAAGAAAAGATTCTCGCGAAGGCAATCGACCGCGGTCTGGTCGAACCTGGCAAGTCGCTCAGCGACGCCGAAATCTATGCGTTGATTTTTGAACCCGGCTTTTCGACGGCTGATCAGGTCACGAACCTGTCGGGTCGCGGAGTCGGCATGGACGTCGTCAAACGCAACATCACGGCACTGCGTGGTGCGGTGCTGCTCGACAGCCAGCCGGGCCAGGGCTCGACGGTCACCATCCGTCTGCCGCTGACGCTTGCCATCATCAATGGCTTCCAGGTTGCGGTCGGCAACTCCGTCTTCGTGCTTCCGCTCGACTCCGTCGAGGAATGCGTGGAATTCCGCGAGGACTCCGGCCACGACTTCACCGAGCTTCGCGAGAAGGTCTTGCCGTTCATCCGTCTGCGCTCGCTGTTTCGCGTGCCGGGTGCCCGGACGGGCCGTCCTTCAATCGTTGTTGTGCGTCATGGCGACCAGCGCTTCGGCCTGATCGTCGATCGCCTCCTGGGCGAAGCCCAGACTGTCATCAAACCCCTTGCGCGCATGTTTTCGCACCTGCACGGCATCAGCGGATCGAGCATTCTCGGTAGTGGAGAAGTCGCTCTGATTCTCGATGTTCCGGCACTCGCTGACGTCGCTCAAGGACTGAGCCGGCAAGAAAGACCGGTACTCGAGTCGTCTATTCAATCATCCAACAGCTGACCTCTATCGCGGCTGCTTCGAACACATCATGCAAAGGGAATGACCGTGCTTAACAAAATGAAACTCGCGACCAAGCTGTTTGGGTCCTTTCTGATCGTACTGATCCTGATGAGCGGGGTCGGTGCCTATGCCATCGTTCAGTTGTCGAACGTCAATGATTCGACCGTTGCGCTTGCGACGAACTGGATGCCGAGCGTGCGCAACGTGCTGATCATCCGCGCAAACACGAACCGCCTGCGCGTGCTCGAAATGCGTATGGCGTTGACCGACGACGTCAATGAACTTCACCTGGCGTCCAAGGAGTCGGATGCGCGTCTGGTCACGACGCGCTCCACGCTCGATGACTACGCGAAGCTCGTCTCATCGCCTGAAGAACGGGCGATGTACGAAACGCTGAAGACGAATCTCGATCTTTTCTACGCGGGCCACGACAAGCTGGTGACCGCCGCGCTGTCGAACAAGCGCGATGAAGCAAAGGCCTTGCTCGACGGCGATCTGCTGAAAGCCTACGACACGGTTCGCACGACGTCCGACAAGCTCTCTGACTTGAATATCACAGGCGGCCAACATGCAGCCGATGATGCGGGAAAGACCTATTCCTCGGCGCGTAACTGGGTCATCACAACGCTGGGTGTGTGCGTCGTCCTTGCGCTGGGCATGGCCCTGATCATTACGCGTTCGCTCGTTCGTCAGCTGGGCGGCGAACCCGTCTACGTCGCCGACATCGCGAACAGCGTGGCCAACGGCGATCTGACGCTGGACGTACAGATCCGCAACGGCGATTCGTCGAGCGTGTTGTTTGCGATGCGAAGCATGGTGGCAAAGCTCTCGCAAGTCGTGACGGAAGTGAATAGCGGCGCCGAGTCGCTCGCCGGAGCATCGGAAGAGGTCAGCGCGACAGCGATGTCGCTGAGCCAGGCGTCGAGCGAACAGGCTGCAGGCGTGGAAGAAACGAGCGCATCGATCGAAGAGATGACCGCCTCGATTTCGCAGAACACGGAGAACTCGAAGGTCACCGACTCGATCGCGACGCAGGCAGCCAAGGAAGCGGCCGAAGGCGGCGACGCCGTCAAGGCGACGGTCAATGCGATGAAGCAGATCGCCCAGAAGATCGGCATCATCGATGACATCGCGTATCAGACGAACCTGCTCGCGTTGAACGCAGCCATCGAAGCAGCGCGCGCAGGCGAACACGGCAAGGGTTTTGCCGTGGTCGCGGCGGAAGTTCGCAAGCTCGCCGAGCGCAGCCAGGTCGCGGCGCAGGAAATCAGCGCGGTGGCCGGTTCGAGCGTCGAGCTCGCCGAGCGCGCCGGCACGCTGCTCGATGAGATGGTGCCGAACATCCGCAAGACGTCGGATCTCGTGCAGGAAATCACCGCGGGTTCGGAAGAGCAGTCGTCCGGTGTCAATCAAATCAACTCTGCCATGACCCAGCTGAGCCAGACCACCCAGCAGAATGCGTCGAACTCGGAAGAGCTCGCTGCGACGGCCGAGGAAATGAGCAGCCAGGCCGAGCAACTGCGCAAGACGATGAGCTTCTTCCGCACGCCGGGTAGCCCTGTCGTGGCGCGCAAGCCGAACCCTGCCGCGCGCAAGGCTGCAAAGGGCATGGCCAGCAAGCCCGCTCCGATGCACGAGCTGGCGCTCGCCGGCGGCGAAGCGCTCGACGAGTCGCATTTCTCCCGGTATTGAGCCGCGAGTGGGAATACGCCATGACTAACGTCTCTTCAATTCAGACGTCGACCGCAGCGCGCGGATCCAGCGCACGCGTGGTCGATACGGCTCAGTTTCTGACCTTCCAGCTTGCCGGCGAGATGTTCGCGATCGGCATTCTGGCGATCAAGGAGATCATCGAATACGGCATGCCGTCGATGGTGCCGATGATGCCGCCGAGCGTGCGCGGTGTAATCAATTTGCGCGGCGCCGTCGTGCCGGTCATCGATTTGCAGGCGCGCTTCGGCCAGCCGTCGAGTCCGGTCGGCAAGCGCACGTGCATTGTGATCGTCGAGATCCCGATGGGCAGCGAGTATCAGGTGGTGGGTGTCGTTGTCGATGCGGTCAGCGAAGTGGTCGACATCGATGCGGCCGATATCGAGCCGCCGCCGTCGTTCGGCGCGCGCGTGCGGGTTGACTTCATCCAGGGCATGGGCAAGGTCAAGGGCCGCTTCGTGATCCTGCTCGATCTGGCGCGCGTGTTGTCACTCGATGAAATGGAATCGTTCGCGCAACTGCACACGGAGCCGCTGGCTCTCGTCGGGCAATAAGGCGCGAGCGTTGTCGGACTCAGTGATATGCCGCTCGATCCTTACGTTCTCTCCGATAAAGATTTTGGGAATTTCCAGCGCTTTATCTTCGACGCCGCGGGCATCACGCTCACGTCGGCGAAGAAATCGCTCGTATGCGGCCGGCTGGCCAAGCGGCTGCATGCTAGGCAGGTCGAAAGCTATGCGGACTATTTTCGCCTGCTGCAAAGCGGTACGGACCCCGTGGAGGTGCAATCGGCCGTCGATCTGCTGACGACCAACGAGACGTACTTCTTCCGCGAATCGAAGCATTTCGACTTGCTGGAGCGCCTCGCCCGGACGGATACGTCGCGTCAGACCTATCGCGTGTGGAGCGCGGCATGTTCGACGGGAGAAGAGCCGTACAGCATTGCGATGGTGTTGAACGAAGCGTTGTCGGGCCGAGCGTTCGAAGTCGTCGGCACCGACATCAGCACGAGAGTGCTGGTCCGGGCACGTACGGGACACTACCCCGAGCAGCGCGCACGGCTTATCCCTATGCCCTATCTGAAGCGCTACTGCCTCAAGGGGCAGGGTGAACACGAGGGCACACTACTGATTACGCGCGGCCTGCGCGAGAAGATCCGCTTCGTCCATGCGAACCTGAACGACACGTTGCCGGATATGGGCCTGTTCGACGTGATTTTCCTGCGCAACGTCATGATCTATTTCAACAACGACACGCGACGCAACGTCGTGGCCCGCGTGCTCGCCCATCTGAAGCCGGGCGGGTATTTCTGCATCGGCCATTCCGAAAGCCTCAACGACGTCACGCGCGAAGTCGAGCAAGTGGCACCGTCCGTGTATCGCAAACCGCTATGAAGAAAGTCCGGGTTCTGGTGGTTGACGATTCCGCTGTCGTGCGGCAGTTGCTCACGGGTCTGCTGCAGGCGACCCCGGGTATCGAGCTGCTTCATGCTGCGGCCGATCCGCTGTTCGCCATGGAGCGCATGAAGCAGCAGTGGCCCGATGTGATCGTGCTCGATGTCGAAATGCCGCGGATGGACGGCATTACGTTCCTGCGCAAGATCATGGCCGAGCGTCCGACGCCGGTCATTATCTGTTCGACGTTGACCGAGAAGGGCGCCAAAACGACGATGGAGGCCATGGCAGCGGGAGCGGTGTCGATCGTGACCAAGCCCAAGCTGGGTCTCAAGCAGTTTCTCCAGGACGCGTCCGAAGACCTGGTCGCGGCGATTCTTGCGGCTGCCGGTGCGAACGTACGGCGTCTTGCCGTGCGCTCACAGGGGCAACCCGCACCACAGCCGAAGGAAAAACACACGGCCGACGTGATCCTGCCTCCGGGGGCGGCGCGTGCGATGACGCAGACGACCGAACGGGTCGTGGCGATCGGCACGTCGACAGGTGGCACGCAGGCGTTGGAAGAAGTGCTGACAGGCCTGCCGCGGATCACGCCGGGCCTCGTCATCGTTCAGCACATGCCCGAGAAATTCACCGCGGCGTTTGCGGCGCGGCTCGACAGCCTGTGCGACATCACGATCAAAGAGGCTGAAAACAATGACCGCGTGTTACCGGGACGCGCACTGATTGCCCCGGGTGGACGGCATATGTTGCTGCGCCGAAGCGGCGCCCAGTACTACGTCGAGGTGGTCGACGGACCGCTTGTGAACCGTCACCGTCCGTCGGTCGATGTGCTGTTCCGGTCCGTTGCGAAGTGTGCGGGGGCCAATGCCGTCGGCATCATCATGACCGGCATGGGCGACGACGGTGCGGCCGGCATGCTCGAAATGCGAAACGCGGGTGCGCGAACGGTCGCTCAGGACGAAGAAAGCTGCGTCGTGTTCGGCATGCCCAAGGAGGCGATCAAACGAGGCGGCGTCGAACGCACCGTGCCGCTATCGTCAATCGGCAAGGAGATCACGGCACGCTGAGGTCAGCGCGGCTTCGCGTATCCGCTTTCAATCCATTGTGCGGCGCTTTTGGCGTTGAGCTTGAACGCCGCCGACACCTTGATGCGCGCAAGCGATTCGCCCGCGGCGTTTTCGGCGGCCAGCATTGCGTGCGGGTCGTCTTCGTCAGGGGCGATATCGAGCGTCACGCTGATCCGGTCATCGGCCGTGTCGACCCAGACCTGCTTGTGCAGCATGGCGTGCAGTTGCTGCTCGTGCCGGCGCAGGACTTCCGACGCGGTCTTTACGAGCGTGTTGAACGCCGAGACGTCGAGCGGCTTGGGGTTCTTCTTGTCACGGCCCATCGTCCAGGGGCCGACGAGCGCAGGTTCGGCTTCGCCATCGCGTGTCATTTCGACAGCCCATCCGTCGTCTTCTTCATTCTTGACGACGCGGCACGTCCATCCTTTGTCACACCAGAGGCGATCTTCGTGGACGACGCCGTCGTCAGCGGAACCGGCGGAGTCTTCCATGCCGGAATGGGGATCGAGTGCAGAGGTCATGCGGCAGATGATGAGTCGAGGGTGAGGACAGTCGGCGAGGCGCAGGCCTCGCAGGAGCGGGGATTTTACGCGACTTCGTCGTGGCACGTGCCGAAGGGCAGCGCGCGCTATTCCCCGTCGCCCGGCGCGGCCGTGCGCGGGCCGCACGCCTTCACCGCGACGTCACCTAGCGCGGTACCGGGGACTGCGGGTCCGGCGGCCATCTGTCCATCTGCCTTGGCGATGGGCTGCCCATTCGCCATCCATATCGTGGAAAGAACCGTCGCAGTCAGGTCGCTGCAATCGATCTTCACGCGAAAGCGTGCGTCGTCGAACGGCACCGTTTGACCGGGCCTCGTCTGAGGCTCGGCGAACCGCTCGCGGAACCAGACTGACGCCTGGTCCCCTGATCGCGTCCAGGTCGACTGCTCCATATCGACCGATACATCCGCGGCGTTGCTGACAGGAACCCACGCGGCGCTATCCGCCAAGGCCGAACCGCTGACCGCGATAACCGTAACAAGGACGAGTGCTTTTCTCACGATCTGACTCAACGCTTCCCCATGGTCTTTTCGATGGATTCCCGACGCTCGAGCCACGTTTTCAATTCGAAGACGAGGTGTTGCTCCCGCAGCAGATCATCGCTTGTCACCGCGGCATCCATTGCGCAATGTCGAATCCGTTCGCGAGCCTTGTCGAGTTCGCGACGAATCTCGGCGATATGTCGGTCAATGTCTTCGATTGCGGTCAGCACTTGCACTTTCCTTGACGTGTGCGTTTTGCCGATGGGGCTTTGGGCTGGCGTGGCGTCAGTCTGACACAAGCGAATCAGAACGACGGGCTGCCTGTGTCACATCCCGCAGTGTGCATGGCATCAATTATTCGCGGCAACAGGTATCGAGGGCATTCATGCGTAATCAACCAGAAACATATTCCATTCGATGCGCTTACTTTGTTTAGCTGCAAAGCATAGCGCTTCAACTTGCAGACTTTTGGTGGCAGTACTTAAAGGTGAAGACCGCAGGTGATGTTTAGTTTTAAGAGGGGGTTCGTGTAACCGCGCGAATCAAAGGGTCCTGCTGGCAGGCCAAGCTAACTGATAAAAATATTGCTATGCGCCGCCCGATCCGAAGCATTTATTTCTACCGCATTGGCGGCTGTCTCTGCCACGTTGTCGTCGGTCGTCGCGACGGAGAACAGGGGGGTCATCAGGAAGTGTTTCCTTGAACGTTGCAGACGCTGCGGCCACCGCGCAACGCCAAGTCACGAGTGCGATAACGGATCCCGTTTAAAAGCGGGATCCACGCCGCGCACATCGCGGATCGCGCTGTCACACTGCATCGTGAAGTGTCCGCATTGAAGCCTTGATGCGGGCACGTTGCATCGCTCACCTTGTCGTAGATCCTTCTGTGCGGAGTGCGCATGGCAGCGTTCGTCGATCATCCGGCCGTCCTGCTGGTGGTGCTTGCCGTGGTGTTTATTGCCGCGGTGGCGTTTGGCGCATTCGTCCTCCGGCCCCGGGCAGAACTGACCGAAAGCCAGCGCGAGGACTTCAAAGTCGTTCAGGGTGCAACTTTTACGCTGCTCGCATTCATCATTGGCTTCTGTCTGTCGATGGCGGTCAGCCGATACGATCAGCGTAAGAACCTCGAGGAAGCAGAGGCTAACGCGATTGGCACGGAGTACGCGCGCGCCGACCTCGCGCGTGATCCCGTCGCCAGTTCGATAAAAAGCGGCTTGATACGCTATTCACAACTCAGGCTGGCCGACTATCTGACGCGGGATCCGGAAGCGCTGGCGCAGATCGGACGGGACACCACGGCACTGCAGTCAGAACTCTGGCAGTCAGCGACCCAGGTGGCGAAGGACATGCCGACACCCATCGGTGCGACCGTTGTGACGGGCATGAACGACGTGCTCAACTCGCAAGACTATTCCGAGGCGGCTCGCATCAATCGAATTCCCATCGGCGCCTGGGTGTTGATGATTCTTATCGGCGCGTGCGGATGCGTCATGCAGGGGTACGGCGCGAGCGGCAGTCTTCGCAAGGGCATGTTGATCGCGATCCTGCCTGTCACGGTATCGCTGTCCCTTGCGCTGATCGCAGACGTCGACAGCCCTCGCGGCGGCGTTATTCACGTGCAACCCCAAAATCTGGGACGGCTGTTGCACTCGTTTGGAATCCCCTGACATTCATACATTCAGAGCCCGCGCAGCATTTTCTGTTTATGGCGGCCCCATAAACAGAAGGTCCTGAGCGACTTTCGGCGTGTTTGTAACGAAAATGACACGAGGGGTCAATAGCGTGCTGTGTTTCCTCCTTTTTTGCCAGAACGGATCGCCATGCATCCCGCGCTCGCTCAGTTTCGTCGTACGGGACCCGCTGGTGGGTCGTTCAGCGCCGCGGATCTGGCTCAGGAAGTTCCGGCCATCGACGCTTCGGACACGAACTCCGTCGTGCTCGAGATGTTCTACGCGCGCGGCGATATGGCCAGCCTCGCGGTCATCGAAAACGATCGCCCGATCGGTCTGATCAATCGCGACATCTTCCTGTCGCAGATGAGCAAGCCTTTCCATCGCGAGCTCTACGACAAGAAGAGCTGCATCGCGTTTATGGACAAGGAGCCCTTGATCGTCGATGTCGACACCGACATCGAGGCGCTTGCGTTCAAAACCGTCGAAGTCGGCGAAAAGGCCCTGGTCGACGGCTTTATCATCACGCGAGAAGGTCGCTTTGTGGGCGTCGGCAATGGCCTTCGCCTGCTGAGCATCATCGCGGAATCGCAGGCCGAGAAGAATCGTCAGGTCATGCAGAGCATCGAGTATGCGAGCGTGATCCAGCAAGCCATGCTGCGTGCATCGCGCGAGGCGATGGCGAACACGCTTCAGGACGCTGCACTCGTCTGGGAACCGCGCGACGTCGTCGGTGGCGATTTCTATCACTTCGCCGCATTTCCCGATGGCTGGTTTGGCGCGATCGCCGATTGCACCGGGCACGGCGTGCCGGGCGCGTTTATGACGCTGCTGGCCATGTCGTCGCTGTCGCAGGCGCTCGAACAAATCGGTCCGCGTGATCCGTCGGCCTTGCTGGCAGCGGTCAATCGCAACGTCAAGGGCTTGCTGGGTCAAGCCATGGGTGCGGGCGATGCGCCCCAGTCGAACGACGGGCTCGATGCAGCGTTCTTCTGGTTTGATGCCAACAATCAAAAGCTGCTGTTCGCCGGCGCGCGGGTGGCGGTGCATGTGCTTCGGCCTGATGCCGACAAGCTCGAAAGCATCGCCGGCGATCGCATGGGCGTGGGTTATGTCGACAGCCTCGTCGACTACACATGGAAACTGCACAGCGTTGACGTACCGCGTGGCAGCTTGCTGTTCGTCTCTACGGACGGGCTGATCGACCAGATCGGCGGTCCGCGCAAGATCGCGTTCGGCAAACGCCGGGCACTCGATCTCGTACTTGCTCAGCGCGAAAGTGCGCCTTCATCGATTTGCGACTCCGTGCTCCGTGCGTTCGCCGACTGGCAAGGCAGCCAGTTCCGTCGCGACGACGTCACGCTGTTCATTGCACAGGTTTGAGGTAGTTAACACACATGTCCGAAATGTTGAATCGAGATCAATGCTTTTTTGAAATCGCGCAGCGACCGAACTTGCTCTTTTATCATAAGGGCTATTTCTCGCACAGCATCGTTGCGGCGATGAGCGAAGTGGTGAAGTTGCAGCTGGAAGTAGCAGGACTGAGCGGACCGACGCGACGCCGAATTTTCTCGTCGTTTATCGAGCTGTCGCAAAACATCGTTCAGTACTCGTGCGACGCGATCGGCGAAGAAGCCGATCGGGACAGCGCGATTCGCGAAGGCGCGATGTGCATTTCCGTCGAAGGTGAGCGTCACCTGATGGTGTGCATCAACCCGATCGCGACGGTGGCCGTGAACGACTTGCGCGAGAAGCTCGAGCCGCTGCGCACGATGTCGATCGAGGAGATCAAGCAAGCGTATAAGCTGTCGCTGCGCGCAGAAGCGCCGGCGGGTAGCAAAGGCGCGGGCCTGGGATTTCTGACGATGGCGCGTGACGCGAGTGCGCCGCTGGAGTTCGCGTTTCACCAGCGCGATGACGATCCGAAAACGACTCTGTTTTGCCTGAAAACAATTATCTGACCGGGGGGCTGCGTACAAAAATGGAAAACCTTTATATCGCTGCCACGGTCACGTCGCCCGAAATCGACTTCCGCTTCGATCAGAATGTGTTGTCGCTGCGCGGCGAGTCGTATCCGGAGAACGCCGCGGCATTCTATGCGCCGATCATCGAGCAGCTCAACGCGTGGCTGAAGGAATGCGCGGCAGAGGCGATCACGGTCGAAGTGGCGCTGACGTACTTCAATAGCTCGAGCACGAAGATGCTGTTCAGCGTATTCGACGCGCTGGATCGTGCAGCATCGTCGGGCAAGCAAGTCCTGGTGAACTGGTACCGGGACGCAGAAGACGAGACGATTCTGGAATTCGGCGAAGAATTGCAAATCGACTTTACGGCGATCAAGTTCAACGATTGCCCTGTAGCAAACTGAGGACGGGTGGCGTGGATAAGAACGCTCAGGGTGAGGCAGCGACTGGCAGCTCAGCAGATTTGTTTCGCAACGAAAGCGAGGCGCTGGAGCGGGCAAAGGCCATCAGCGCGGCGCCCGATGCACAGGCAGAGGCTTACCGCGATGCCCTGGGCGAGCTTATCCGGCACTACGAGCGACTCATGCGCGAGACGCGTCGTCTGATCGGACGCAGCGACCGCGCTGAACGCGAAATGCAGTCGCTGACTCAGCTACTGCAGCATCGGGCCACGCACGATTCCCTCACGGGCGTATTCAATCGAAGCGCGGTCATCGAGCGCGCCGTCAAGGCATTGCGTGTCGATCGGGCTGTGATGATCCTGCTCGATATCGACGAATTCAAGAAGATCAACGACGACTTCGGTCACCCGACCGGCGATGCCGTGATCCTCGGTATCGTGAACTGTCTTCGCGAGACGTTGGGCGATCAGGGCATTCTTGGCCGCGTTGGCGGAGAAGAGTTCACTGTCGTGCTGCCCGGCAAAAGCATGGCCGACGGTCTGCGCATGGCTGAGAACATGCGCGCGGCCATTGCGAATCACACCTTCGGGGATCCGGTCAATCGACGCATCACCGCGAGCTTCGGCGTGAGCGACAACCGGGCCGGTACCGATTTCGACGCGGCCTATGGGCTTGCCGACTCGGCGTTGTACGCCGCAAAGCGCAGCGGGCGGGATCGTGTTGCCTTCTTTGAAGGGGCCAAGGTCGAGGGGTAAAAACCCCGCGGCCTATCAATCATAGGCGGCCGACGTCCCATGCCGCCGCATCGAGGCTGCTGAGCAGCCTTTGCGTCTCGCATGGTGTGTCCATGCGGAATCCCGTGCATCCCTCGCGTGAATGGTTGTCTCCTGCAACTGCGCAGGTCTCTCAAGCATTTTTGCCCACTGCATCGCCTCCTAGAAGTCTCCACAGTGCCCCGGTGACCAGATCAATCGGACCATAGCCATCGTCAGGCGGTCGCGATACTCTCCGGCGTGCGTGCTCGACTGACCGTCGAGCGCTGCCCAATGAATAAAAAAATATTGGCAGTCACCAGGGAGACCGTTTCACGATGTCAGACCAAACCGGTAGTGAATCCATTGCGATGCCGGAGCCAGCCGTGCGTCATTCCGCATTGCGTCAAGTTGCCGCTTCGAGACTGTTTCTCGGCGCGACGATTGCGATGTTTTTGTCCGGTCTTGGAACATCGGCGGCTGCACCGCAGATCGTTTTGTTCCTCGTTAAAGAGCTTGGTGCGTCGCTGCCGGTAGCCGGGTTTTATTACCTGACGAGCCTTGCTGCGCCGGTCGCGGGATATCTCGTGGGCCGGTATTCCGATCGGACCGGAAACCGCCTGGGGCTTTTCCGTCTCTGTGCGGTGGCGGGTTTTCTGGGCTGGGCCGGGGTCGCGCTTTCTACGTCGGTCTGGATGCCTTTCGTGATTGCAGTCGTGTTGCTGGCCGTGGCCGGCGCGACCGCTTCGCAGATTTTCGCGGCCGTTCACGATGAACTGAGCAGCAAGGCGGACGGCGCAAACGAAAGCGTGGTGGCGATCATCCGAATGGCCCTGACCGGTGGATGGATCGTCGGTCCCGTGCTGGGCGCGTGGGTGGCTGCAGTTTATGGGCTTCGCCCGATGATCTGGATGACCGCGATTTGCACCCTGTTGCAGATCGCGCCGCTCGGCGCATTGAATCCGACGGGCAGTATCAAGAAGGCCTCAGCGGATCAACCTGCACACCATACCGGTCTGCGCGCCATGCTTCCTTTGCTCGCATTTACAGGGCTATTCGTCCTCGTTTATGCGGGTGAACCCATCAAATATGGATTTCTGCTGATTTACATGGAGGAGCACCTGAAACTGAGTCCGCCCGTGCGTGGGGCGGTCATCGGGATTCAGCCCTTCATCGAACTGTTGATCATGCCCTTCAGCATTCGCCTTGGCCGTCGCTTCGGCAATGCATCGATGATGAGCGCGGCGGCGGCTTTCGGCGTGTGTGCCAACCTGTGTTTCGCGCTTTGGCCATCGGCGGTCGGCATGTTTGCCGGGCAAATCCTGATGGGGGGCGTGTGGGGCATCTTCATGGTGCTGGGCATCATCGTTGCGCAGCGCATGCTCCCCGACGCGGTCGCAACGGCCTCCGCGATCTTCATGAGTTCGACCGCGCTAGCGTCGGCGTTGGGTGGCGTCGCAGGCGGTCTCGGCGTCGCGCGGATAGGCCTGCCGAGCGTCTTCCTGCTGCCAGCGCTGTTTGCCGCTATTGCGATGGTCGGGCTGGCGGGGATGGCGCGGGGTCAGCGTTCGTAGAGTTGCGGGCGGAAATTTTTCATGTGAGGCTAAGGACGATTGCCCAGCATCGCTATCGCTTGACTGACGAACGAGCTCCTGCCGAGTTTCCCGACTGTTTCCACAAGCGAATCAGCTCTTGCCGGTCGTCGGGCTCAGTTTCGAACTGAGCCACGTTCTCCGGAATTGAGAACCATGGCTGCTTGCTGCGCACGTACAGATGAGCAATGGGCGTGAAGGCACTTTGATCCACAAGCGTCCCCGGACGGAGTATCGCGACATCCGGCTTGTCCGCGGGCTCGGCCCAAAGGCGCGTGTCACATCGCGGACAGACCCGGCTTCTTCTTTGCCTGCCTTCTCCTAGTTCAAATACCTGCAGAACTGGCGTACCGACGAGAATGCGAAGTGCCGTTCGCGGTACCCACATCACCGGAAGGGCGGCACCCCCGGTTCGGCGTTGGCAATCGAGGCAGTGGCATACATAAAACGTCAGCGGCTCGCTTAGCAACTGATATCGAATGCTTCCGCACATACAGGTACCTGCGAAGGGTGGCTGCATGGGTTGCTCTCCGGAACGACTAGGGATCGACCACAGGTAACGTGCGTTTTAATAGGTCGTACCATCATGTCGCAACGAAATCGAAAGCCCCTTGATACGCCCGCATACGGTGTGCACAAGCGATTTGACTTTGGATGCGTCAATCGGACGCTCGGTCTCGAACTCAACCCGCGTGCCTGATTCTTCGGTAAGGCCCAACATCGTCGCCGGTCCCGTGGGCCTTCCACCTTGATACAGCTGAGACCAAATTTCTCCGTCTCTCATGCTGGTAAAACGATAAGACTTGCAGGCAAAGTTTGCTACCGACGGCCCCAATGAACCGCGCGCGCCCCAGATCAGTTCACTAAGTACCGTGCCCACAACGTCGTTGGACGGCAGACACGGATAGTGGCCGATCAGCGCTCGCTCCGCATGCGACAGCGTGTCACCGCGGTCCGGCGTCAGGCGCATTCCTCTGCCCGTATCTCGGAGCACGCCCTTCGTGCTATCAATATCCAGAGTGATGCGACTCTTGGGCGTATGACTGAATTCAACAACGCTAAGAGCCAGAATTTCTGCACACACATCGTCGCCGGACAGCTGACTAGCGATCTGAAGAATTTCGTCTTGTTCCAAGCTGGCTCCTTCGGGCGTTCATTGCAGGTTCGCGACACAATCTAAAGAATATACAAAGCAGTAAGATGTCATCGATCGAGTAGATCATGGCCGCATCGACTATGCCATTGCCCATCCTATCCATTGAACCCTCTCAGCGGCGAACAAATTCAAGCCTCGAACGTGAGCTTGTTTTAGTCATCGAGAAAAATCGCTGGAACAAGCTCATCCTGGCGCGCGCCGATCAACTCGGTATCACGGATTGGTGGTTGACCTCGGGCTGTATTGCCCAGTCTGTTTGGAACGTCGCGTGCGGCCGTGAGATTGATGCCGGCATACTGGACTACGACCTCATCTACTACGATTCGGATACGTCGTGGGAAGCCGAAGATGTGGTGATACGTAAGGCTCGATCATTGTTTGCGGATCTGCCAATCGAGGTTCAAGTCCGCAATCAAGCACGAGTTCCGCTGTGGTACCAAGCAAAGTTTGGTATTCCATTCGGAACCGTCATGCGTGCGTCGGACGGTATCGACAGATTTCCTTGCGCAACGGTTGCCGTTGGTGTCAAACGCCTTGAGGAACAGTTCGAGATCTATTCGCCGTTCGGTCTGGCATCCCTGTTCGACGGACACCTTAGACCAAACAAGGCACTACCGATTCGGGAAGTCTACGAGGCGAAAACAGATCGATGGCGACGTGAGTGGCCGCATTTGTCTTTTGAGCGTTGGTAGCCGGGCTTGATTGGGTTGATCGTTTAGCTCGGCATCTGAAGGCAGGCCGGTTGCGCATGCGACCTCACCGTGATATTCAATACCGGCCGCGTCAACGAGGGATTGCAAAAATGATCACGGTCTATGGCGAAGGGCGAGGATTCAGGGTCGTCTGGTTGCTGGAAGAGATGGGGCTCCCGTATCAACTGAGACCCGTGGATCTACTGGCCGGAGTCGAGAACGATATAGAGTTTCTGGCCATCAATCCCGCTGGCTTTATCCCCGCGATTCGGGATGGCGACGTTTCGATGGTCGAATCCATTGCGATCATGGAGTACCTGATGGCCCGCTACGGGCCGACGCCGCTCGCGCCGGAGCCGCGTGATCCGGCTTTCCCCGTGTACCAACAATTCCTCCACCTTGGAGAGGCCGGCCTTGCGGCGTCCATGTACTTTGTCGTCGTTGCACGCAATTCTGCGCCCAACGCCGAAGGACAAACCTGGAAGGCTGATCAGGCACAGGAGGTGTTCGACAGCAGGCTGGGCCTGGTGACACGACAGCTCGCACGCTCGCCCTATCTTGCAGGCGAGACGTTTACGGCGGCCGATATTTCAGTGACCTACGCTCTCGAGTTAGCCACAAGAGCGGGCGGTGTAGTCCTCAACGAGGCGGAGCGAGCTTATGTGGCCCGCACAACCGGACGTGAGGCCTACAAGCGCGCAATGCAAACCTGCCATGCGACGAGGGCGTGGGCTGCTAAGGCGTCCGGTCAATGATCGTTTCTGCCGCGACGCGATGACCCCCTCACGCTATCGAACGGTCTTCACCTCGGATCTGACAGATCTCGTCCAATCCGCCACCTCGATCGTGAGCCTTCACGTGACAAAGGAAACACAATGAGCCTAAGACGCTCAATGCTTGCCGCATTCATCTTGCTATGTGTGCCGCTGTGGTCGAACGCAGCCGGGAAACCATCGATCGGCGAAAAGCTGCCGCTGTCCATAGTCGACAATCGCCCGTTTGTCGACGTGATGGTCGACGGAAAAGGGCCTTTCGGCTTCATCCTCGACACGGGTTCATCGGACACCACCGTCAGCACTGCTTTGGCCACACGCCTCAAGCTGCCTGCGCTGAAGTCTGACTCAGGGACCGGCGCAGGCGAACAGCCTCTCGAGTTTCAGACCGTGCGAGTGCGAGCTTTGAGCTTAGGGCCGATACACATGCATGACCTCGATACCCCGGCGATGAACACCGATCAACTCCGCCGCGTCATCGGATTTGGGCGATTCGACGGTGTGATCGGATTTGGCGTGTTCGAGCATCGCGTTGTCACGCTCGATGCGGCTGCGAAGCAAGCGGTCATCGAGAATGCGACCACCTTCACACCACCTGCCGGCGCACTAGGCGTTCCGTTTTCCCTAGATGAAAACGGCACTCCGCTTATACAGGCGTCCGTCAATGATCTGCCTGTCACGCTTCAGGTCGATACGGGGGATCGATTTGCGCTGACGCTATTCTCGGGCTTCTGGCGGGAACACGGATTCGATCAAAAGATCGGCCAGACCGTCGAGGCGATGACCGGCTATGGGGGCGGAGGCCCAATCCACGCCATCATCGGGCGTATGACGCAATTCTCGATCGGTAACATCGACATACCACCGCCGATCACGCGTCTGTCGCTTCAAAAAGCGGGAAGCTTCACGCGAACCGATCGGGCCGGCAGTATCGGTATGGGTGTTCTCAAGCGATTCGTCGTGTCGTTCGACTATGAACATCGCGTCATGTGGCTTTTGAAGGGGCCTGATTTCGCTAGCCCGGACACGTATGATCGCAGCGGCATGTGGATCGGTCTGTCCGAGCACGGCGCACTCGAAGTGATCGACACCGTCGCCAACGGTCCTGCCGCTAAAGCGGGCATTCGCGTCGGCGACCAAATCGCTCGCGTCGGAACCGTGACGGGCAATCCAAAGAACCTGTTTCGCATTCGAACTCTGCTCGAAGCGCCTTCGCAAACCGACATCGAAATCACCACGAAACGCGACGGCGTCGTTGAGCTTCACACCATCGCACTACAGGACCTCATCTCGCCCGCGAGGACGGTCAGCGCGAGCGCCGCAACCCGGTCCAGATAGATCGGAAGCCGCGCGTTACGCGGTGGCGTTCGAATACGAAAACGCCGCCGCGTTCTCTTTTGCAAACTCGGCCCAGGATTTCGGCTTACGTCCAGTCAGCGCGACGAAGTTATCGTAGATCGTATCTGCGCCGACGATGTTTCCCGCTTCATAGTCGATCCAGTTTTGGTAAACGCAGTTCATGTATGCGACATCAGCGCCTGCCGATAGCATCGCGTTCAGGAATTCCTCAGGAGGGCGCGCTTCGTACGTGAACGGTTGACCGACTGCTGTCGTGAGGATCTCGGCGATCTCGTGATAGGTCTTCGCGTCGTAGCCAAGGTGATACGTTTTCCCGGAGTGCTCGGCCGGATTCCGGAGCGCGACCGCGGCGACGGCAGCGACATCTCGAGTATCAACCCAACTGATCCGCGCGTTACCGACGAAGTGGCGAATCGTTCCGTTTGCTTCCTCTTGTGAACCGCCGTACCCGAGCAGGTTCTGCATGAAAAGCTCCGGTCGCAGATGCGTGAAGGCAAATCCGGACCATTCGATATAACGCTCGACGAATTGATGCCACGCCCAGTGAGCGACTTCAGTGTTGTCATGCCCGGGTGCGCCAAGATGCACCACGTATTTGACGCCTGCTCGCTTCGCCGCATTCAACAGCGCGTAGCTCTGCTTGAGCATATCGACGGTATATCCGGTCAACATGAACACGCTGTCGACGCCTTCGAGTGCGGGCGCCATCGTCCCTTCGCGATCGTAGTCCAACAACACGACCGGCACGCCGAGGCTTTTCGCTTTCTCAGGGTTGCGCGCGGCGGCAACGATTTCGAGCTTCTCATCCTTCGCAAGTAAGCGAACGAGTTCGCCGCCAATCTGGCCCGTTGCACCTGTGACTAAAATTCTTCGCTTCTCGGCTGACATCCCAACACTCCAAACTAAAGAAAATTCTTATCGACGCAAAACCGATTACCGCCTGTAGGTGCCGTGCCGAAGACCAACTTACGATCCTCGTCGATCAGGAAGGCCGTGGGCACTGAAACCTGATCCGTAACGGGCCGTGGCCTCCCGCCATTGCAATGGCAACAGCGGGAGGCCACTTACCTAAGGACGGCTGCGTACGTCACGGACACGATCAAGACGCTTGATGCTTTCGACGTGTCCCATCCGACTGAGCCGCCTCACTCATGCGACTTCGGCGTTCTCCTCGTCTTCCGAAGCCTGACGAGCCGCTTGCTGCGACTCATACGTCGGGAAGTCCGAGTAGTTTTCTTCGGTGCCACCCCAGAACGCGGTGCGGACATAAGGCGTCAGCGGCAGATCGTTCCCGAGCCGGTAAGGAAGGTCCGGATTCGACGTGAAGTGGCGGGCGAACGCGACGAGGTCTGCGAGACCCGACTCGACGGTTTCGATCGCCGACTCACGATCAAACCCGCCGGCGGCAATGATCGGACCCGAGAAGTGCGGGCGCAGATAGGCCGTTGCGACAACCGGGTGACCGTGGTGCAGCGTGTCGTCACCCTTGACGCGCGGTTCGATCACGTGGAGGTAGGCGATCTTGTATTCGTTGAGCACCTTCGCCACATAGCTGAACGTCGCTTCGGGGTTGCTATCCGAAACACCGCCCCATTCGCCCGACGGCGAGATACGCACGCCGACGCGGTCTGCGCCGTACACCGAGATCAGCGCTTCGAGTGATTCGCGCATAAAGCGCACGCGATTCTCGACCGGGCCACCGTATTCGTCGGTGCGCTTGTTCGATCCGTCCTGGATGAACTGATCGACGAGGTAGCCATTCGCGCCGTGAAGCTCGACGCCGTCAAAACCTGCCTTCTTCGCACGCAGTGCGGCCTGACGGAAGTCCTCGACGATGCCTGCGATCTCGTGGGTTTCCAGGGCGCGGTGCGGTGTAACGGGTACGAAACCATCCTTCGTCAGTGCAACGCCGTCGAACGGTCCGACCGAAGGTGCCACCGGTGCACCACCATCGTTGACCTCGATGTGGCTTTGGCGGCCACCGTGGATCAGTTGCAGGAATGCGCGACCACCCTTCGCATGAACAGCATCAGCAATCGCCTTCCAGCCTGCGTCCTGCCCGTCGTGGAAGATGCTTGCGGCGCCGAGGTAGGAGCGTGCCTGCTTCGAGATGCTTGCCGCTTCGATGATGACCAGGCCATCTTGCGAAGCGCGCTGACCGTAGAAGTCGGCCATCATCGGGCTCGGGATGTCGTCGGGTTGAATCGTACGGAGGCGCGTCATCGGAGCGAGGACAACGCGATGCTTGAGGTCATATGCACCGATCTTGCTGGAGGTGAAGAGCTTGGCCATGATGATTCCTTTGAGAGTTTGTTGAGCATCGCCGGGGGGGTGATGCATCGCGTGCTGCGTTGGAATCAAATGTAGGTTTTTCGGGGCGCCGGAAATAGAGACCGGGCGGGATGACGCCTATTCCGGATTTGGATAGATGACTGGCGTTCGGGCCGCGGCACCAGAAGCCTCGCGGCACCTCCGAAGGGGAGGTCCCATCACGCAACGGATGGCGCTCATTCCCAATCCAGATGGACTTGCAATGAAAGTTGCGAGACCGGAACGGCGTCGTTGCGGAAACTAGTCCAGACGCTCGGTGTATTCGGATCTGTCGAACGGAGGTTCGTAAGGGTCGGGCCAAAACTCGACGATCTTGGATATGAGTCCGCTCTCAACGGTAAAAAACGAAATCGCGCGTGCCCGCAGCTTTCCATCCGTGACGTTATCGGCTCCAGGTCGACGGAATGCAGACCTGGAGTGTTCTATCCCGATCTCCTTGACAATGGTTTCCATGGAAACAATAATAGTTTCCATGGAACTCATATGGAGAGATTTGCGTGCCACGTGCGACTTCGACGCAACCTGCGTCCGTACTCCAAACCCATTTGGGCTACTGGGTGAGACTCGTTTCCAATCATGTATCCGGCGCGTTTGCTAGAGAAATGCAAGCGCGAGGCTTGTCGGTCGCCGAATGGGTGGCGCTGAATCAAATCTCTCAGGCAGCAGCCTCGACTCCGGCTAGCCTTGCCGACGCAATGGGCATGACTCGCGGGGCCATATCAAAGGTGCTCGACAAATTGCAGTCCAAAGGATTGATTTCCAAGGCGACGAGTGAAGAAGACAACCGCGTGCAACGACTTGCGCTGACTCAACAGGGCAAGCGGGCCTTGCCGGAACTGACAACCATTGCCGACGGTAATGACGAGCACTTTTTCGGTGCTCTGGATGAGAGCGAGCGCGCCAGGCTTCGAAAGTTACTGATGAAACTGGCCGATGCTCATCAAATGCATAACATCCCTGTGGATTGAGGGACAACACTCTCCGCACCGAAGGCAGCAGTATTTTCCACAACGAGGAGTCGCAGTGAGCAAAGCGATTGAGAATCTGATGACTGCGCAACATCGTGCGATGGAAAACCGCCCGAAAGTGGGCGGTTTTCCGTACTTGGCTGATTCACTGCGGCGAGCTGGGGTGATGCGCAATGTGTGGTTCTTGCCTGCGTGCGAGAGCCTGTACCTGACAGAGGATGGGCCGGTCATCGTGCAGGGCACACCGCTTGTGTCGGGTGCCGTGGATGTGCCGCCGTTCGACCAGTCGGCTCTCGTGACGGCGCTGCGGGTTGATCAGGCAGGGGAGAGCTCATTTCCAGAGTTTCTGGAAGCGTCGTGGCGTGCGGGTGTTATTCGCTATGAGGTCGACCTGCTGGAGCGTACCGTAACGTACTACGGATGCCGGGATGAAGAATACGTTGAGGCATATCCCGCACTGGACGACCAACAGACGTGACGACGGGTAGATCGAGCGAATCGTCGAAATCAGCATCCTCTCCGCTTGAAGTACTTGCGTGGCGATCTGTTGTTGTTCGACGCGCTGCGTCTCGAGGCCGGGCTGCTCGTAACGGTTGAAATTGCATACTGCGTACTGAGTAGTTCTCGTGCTAGCGAGTTGATCTTCATGGCAGTGGGCGGCCCGATAGAAGCGGGAGGAGTCGATCGCTGCGCGGTTGTCATGTGAGGTTCAGGCCGCCATCGGACAACAGAATTTCGCCGGTCAAATAGTCCGAGGCAACTAGCATCGAAACAGCTTGGGCAATGTCCTCCGGGCTTGCGGCACGGCGCATGGGAGCTCGCTCCTTCCAGAGTTCCTGTGCCTGCTTCCAGTCTGCGGTGAGAGGCGTATCGACAAGGCCAGGTGCGACTGCGTTCACGCGGATATCCGGCGCAAGCGAAAGCGCAAGCAAGCGGGTCATGTGGTTGAGTGCTGCCTTGGTCGCCGCGTAAGGAATGGACGCGCCCTTTGGCCGAACCCCGGCATGCGAGCTGACGTTGATCACGCAACCAGGCTTTCCTCGTTTCGCGGCCTCGCGAAGTGCGGACTGGGCTTCGGCCACCAGCCGGAACGGTGCGATGACGTTAACCTCATGCAGTTCACGCCATACGTCGGGCGTGGCCGTCGCCAGATCTGCATGAGGGATGACGCGACTGATCCCCGCGTTGTTGACCAAAACGTCCAGCCGGCCCCATATGGCCGTTGCTTGTCGGACGAGCTCTACCCGGTCTGCATCATCCGCCAGATCAGCTTGAACGTAAGCTGCGGTTCCCAGTTCACGGGCCAACGCCTGGCCCGCCTCTGCGGAGTTGCGCGAATGCAAGACGACTGCGAAGCCGTCCATTGAGAGTCGTCGTGCGATTGCCGCGCCAATGCCCGAAGTCGAGCCGGTGACGAGAGCGACAGGGAGCGTAGCCGTCATGGAGTGCCAATATCCGGTATAGGTTTTTTCTCAGACTGGCAGGCTACACCGACAGCCTTCGAGTGGACAACAAGGCAGACCGCTCGGCGGTCTGTCCAGGTCCGGTGCGTACTGATTCCCTTTCGAATGGTGCACTCGCGGTGGCCAAGCGGCAGATCGAAGACCATGCCGAGGTTTGATCGGGGTTGCTCGGGAAGCGGAGTTAAGAGGTTGCGTTCGCGGATTGCCGCCGTTCATGTGGCTTTGTTGTGTTGCATCCACCGGTTAAATCCGCAGCCCGGAGCGGTCGTTCGATTCCGCACGCCCACGTCGGCGGCTTTTGAGAGTACATCGGCCACGGGCTCCCACTTGGGAACAGCCTTCCGGCTCGTGACATCTATTCCCTCGAATGCAGGCGAAACGCCAGTCATTCAACAGGAAGAGCACGCCGTTCACCCGTCGAGGAGACCCACATGAAAACCGCCCATTGGCTGTCGCTCACCGCGCTCGCGTTCGTGAGCGCCTCTGCGTTGGCGCAAGGCTCGACCCCAACCGACCCGCAGATTGCCGCCATCGTCGTCGCAGCGAACCAGGCAGATATCGATGCCGGCAAGCTCGCCGAATCGAAGACGCATTCGCAAGACGTCAAAGCGTTCGCGCAGCGCATGGTCGCCGACCATACCAGTGTCAACCAGGCGGCCGTCGATCTCGTGCACAAGCTTGGCGTCACGCCTGCAGCGAATCCGACCAGTGACAGCCTCAAGCAAGGAGGCGAAGCCAACACCGCGACTCTCAATTCACTGCAAGGGGCACAGTTCGATCGCGCCTATATTGATCACGAAGTCACCTATCACGAGGCAGTCATCGACGCACTCGACAAGACCCTGATCCCGAGTGCGCAAAACGCCGAACTCAAGGCGCTGCTGGTAAAAGTCAGGCCGGCCTTCGTCGCGCATCTGGATCACGCGAAGCGTATTCAGGCGTCGTTGGCGAACGCGCAATGAGCTGTGTGCATCGAGTCGCACTCGCCGTCTGTGCAATCATGTCCGTGGCCGGCGCCAAGTCGGCGGCTGCGCACACCTATGTCGTGACGATCGAGCAAATGCGCTTTGATCCGCCCACAGTAACGGTGCATAGCGGGGACACCGTCGTGTGGGTTAACAAGGACCTTGTGGCCCATACGGTGAGTGGCGACGCGAAGCGTTTCGACTCCGGCAGCATCGCGTCCGAGGCGTCATGGCGATCCGTCGTGAGCGAGCCCGGCCGTTATCCGTACACGTGCCTTTTTCATCCGACGATGCATGGCACACTGATCGTCGAGCGGACACCATGACAGAGCGGGAGGCGGGAATATGGCCGACGTGTACTCTAGCGAACTGACGTACGCCGACGCGGAGATCGTGCGCCGCATCATCGCAGGGGACCTCGCGACTTTCGAACTGTTGATGCGGCGCCACAACCGGCGGCTATACCGGCTTGCCCGCGCCACGCTGCGCAATGACGCTGACGCGGAGGACGCCTTGCAGGAAGCGTATTTGAAGGCATTCCGGGCGCTCGCGCAGTTTCGCGGCGACGCTGCACTCGCTACGTGGCTTTCGCGCCTCGTCCTCAACGAATGTTTTGGCAGGATGCGTCGCGCCGCGCGCCGCCAGAACGTGTTGCCGATGCTGCCGCTCTGCCCCGACGACGAAGAGATGTCTTTCGACATGAACCCGGTGAATGACGATGATCACTGCGCCCCCGACCAGGCGGTCGCCCGTGCGCAGATCCGCGCGCTGCTCGAACGAAAGCTCGATGCTCTGCCCGTGGGTTTTCGTACGGTGTTCGTGATGAGATCTGTCGAAGAGATGAGCATCGAAGAAACGGCGGAGAGCCTGGGCATTCCCGAGGCCACGGTGCGCAGCCGTCATTTCAGAGCAAGACAGATGCTGCGCGAATCGCTGTCGGAAGAAATCGAGCGGCTGGGGCCGGAGCTATTCGAGTTTGGCGGCAGGTATTGCGATCGTACCGTCGCAGCCGTGCTCGCACGGTTGCAGCAGCCGTAGCGAGGTCGATATGCTTCCAAAGCTCTGCACCGTCGTCTTCATCGCTTGTACATGGGAAACCAACGCAAGCGCCTTCGCCCAATCCATTCACATCGAATCCGGAACTTTGCGGACGGACGGCTCAGTTTGACCCGAATCGGTCACTGAATCGTCTATCGGCAGGGGAGTCTTCGCGTTTTGCGCTCGGCGTGCGCGCGTTGCACGAAAGCTGTCGACGGCTCCGACCTGTATGGCCAACGTCTCGTTTGGACTAAGGTGCATGGTCGTCATCTCGCGCGGACGCACCGGACCAGCGGGGCCGGGTGCGTCCGCGCGCGTTCCCTCAAGCCTCGTAATTCGTGCTTCTCGTAAGATGCTCCCACGTGTCGAGGTCGTGCCGCAGGTCCTCGAGTTTGGCGCGGACGAGATCGAGCGCATCGCCTCCGATGACGAGATGCAGCGGCGGCTGATCCGATTCCAGCGCAGCGATGATGGCTCGACTGCCGCGCTCTGGATCTCCCTGCTGTTTTCCGTGCCCGGCGAGCACACTGTCGCGAGCCTTGCCGGCCGTGCCCTCGTAATCTTCAAGGCGCATGCCGGACTGTTTCATTGATGCGCCCCGGAAATCGGTCCGGAATGCGCCCGGTTCAACAACCGTCACGCCGAGGCCTAGCGGGCCGATCTCTTTCGCCAAGGTCTCGGAGAGTCCTTCGACCGCAAACTTCGTCATGTGATAGAAGCCGACGCCCGGAAACGTTGTCAGGCCGCCAACCGAGCTGATGTTGACGATATGCCCCGCACGGCGACTGCGCATGCCGGGCAGGGCCGCCTTGATCATGTTCCAGGTTCCATAGACATTCGTCTCGAACATCGCCCTGACATCACTGTCCTCGCCCTCTTCGATTGCGGCCAGATATCCGTAGCCGGCGTTATTGACGAGCACGTCGACGGCGCCGAACCGTTCGTGAGCGGCGGCAACGGCGGCCTCTGCCTGCTCTGGGCGGGTCACGTCGAGCCTGACGGTCGCGACAGCGTCGCCATACTCGCGGCCGAGGTCCTCAAGAGCTGCCGTATCCCGAGCGCTTGCCACCACGCGATACCCCGACTCGAGCGCGCTTCGGGCCAGTGCCCGTCCCAGCCCTTTCGAACATCCTGTGATCAGCCACACCGCATTCTTCTTCAACATATTCGCTCCGTTCGTTCGCCGCGTTCGCCATCGTCCACTAACCGGCATCCCGTGCCACAGCGGTCTACCGCAGCACCTTGACTGGATTTTAGTTACGCATATCCTTTCAATCATCCCGCACAATTCGAACGAGTCATGCAATCTAATGGAATGATCGCGCGAGGAAGCCTGGACGACCTTTCGGCCTTCGCGACGGTTGCGAGAACACGGAGTTTCACGCGCGCGGCGGCCGAGCTTGGGGTGTCGAATTCGATGCTTAGCTATACGATCAAGCGGCTCGAACAGCGGCTCGGCATCGTATTGCTTGGACGGACAAGCCGCAGCGTCGCGCCGACGGAGGCAGGTGAGAAGCTACTGCTGACACTCGAGCCGGCGTTACTGGCCATCAACGCCACATTGGGCGAGCTGGGCCAGGCTCGCGACCAGCTCGTCGGTACGGTCCGCATCACCGCGACAAGGCAGGCTTACGAGGCCGTTATTCGACCCGTGCTCGACACATTCTGCGAGACATATCCGGACGCAACCGTGGAGGTCGTCATCGATTACGGATTTCGCGACATCGTGGCGGACCGCTTCGATGCCGGCATCCGGCTCGGAGAGAAATTGCAGAAGGACATGGTCGCGTTGCGCGTCGGCCCCGCGCTCCGGATGTCAGTCGTCGCATCGCCCGCTTACCTGGCACGGCATCCCGCGCCAAGAACGCCACAAGACCTCGCCATGCACCGCTGCATCAACTACCGGATGGTGTCCGCCGACACGCTTTATTCGTGGGAGTTCGAAGGGGATGGCCAGCCGTTGAAGGTCGCCGTTTCGGGGCCACTCACGTTCAACGAGCCCGACCTCATGCTTCACGCCGCAGCGGACGGGCTTGGGGTCGCTTATGTTCTGGAACACGAGGCAGCAGACTGGCTTGCATCTGGCCGGCTGGTGAGCCTGCTGGACGACTGGATGGCTCCCTTTCCGGGCTTTTACCTCTACTACCCGTCCCGCAAGCAGATTTCTCCAGTACTGGCAGCACTCCTGACGCTTTTGCGAACGCGGCAAACTTCGCCGTCTCAAGCGCAGTGAACACCGGGATCAGTGATCGTAACCAGCTGATCGCTCGGCCGAATCACGACGGCATTTCTGAATTCCGCCGTTTTAGTTGAAAGGCTGCGGGTAAGGCGGCGCGGCCACGCGGCTCGCATACACGGCCGACCAGAGCGCGCAACCTTGGCCGGCACGAGCTTGACTCGGAATGCTGAATGGCCGCCGTTGCGCTGAGAAAGGTCGTCTTGCGTCGACAGGCCGGCGGCCGCTTGTGGCCGCGTACGGTCCGATGGCGATTGTCGCTACGCGACCCATTTCTGCCGGTCAATGATGCGAGTTCGAACGTTCGATTTAGATGGAATACTTGCCACCCGCAAACTGATCTCGCGTAGGGCAACCGCGTTTGGGAGGCAGCGGTGTTTTTCGCGAAGAAGAGCGTAGCCGAGGTATATAGTGCGCCGATGAGACGTCGCCCAATGATTTGTGGGGGCGGTAGTTTTCGTGTTCTTGACGGGGTGCCGCGGATGACTGATAGCGAGCGTGTCACACTAATTGCGCTTTTGACGGTCCACGCGGACATCCGAACCCTCGTCAGAGCGCTGAGAGAGCGAGCAAGCCCCTGCGCCGGTCGTGACGCGGCAAACGCCCTTCAGAATGACTTGATAGTCATAGAAAGAGAACTGATCGTGCAGCGTGAACGGCGTGAGATGCTTCTGCGTCTCTCACTGTACGTACGGTTATCCGCGCTCCAGTAATACGACTCCGGCGTCGGGCTGTTGGCTAGCTGTGTTGAGCAGTCGGTCGCAAACTGAAGAAGGCAACGACTCGACTGAGCTGGAGCCCCTGCTCCTGCAGCGAACTGGAAGCGGCGGCTGCCTCTTCGACAAGCGCAGCGTTCTGTTGAGTGACCTGGTCCATTTGTGCGACGGCCAGGTTCACTTGTTCAATTCCCTGGCTTTGCTCGCTCGACGCGGCGGCAATATGACCCATGATCTCGCTCACCTTACTGACCGCCAGCGTGAGTTCGTCAATTGTTCCGCCTGCTTCCGCCGCCAGGTCTTTTCCATCCTGAACCTGCCGCGCCGAAGCGCCTATGAGCTCTTTGATCTCCTTCGCCGCGACGGCAGACCGCTGCGCCAGCGTCCTGACTTCGCCGGCTACCACGGCGAATCCACGCCCTTGCTCGCCCGCGCGAGCGGCCTCCACGGCGGCGTTAAGCGCAAGGATATTCGTCTGAAATGCGATCCCCTCGATAATTCCCGTGATGTCGGCGATCCGGGCAGAGCTCTCGCTAATCTGCCCGATCGTATTGACCACTTTGCCCACCACCGCGCTACCTCTCACGGCGACGTCTGCTGCCACGCCGGCCAACGCGCTCCCCTGCGAAGCATTGTCGGCATTCTGCCGTACGGTGGTGGTCAGTTGCTCCATACTCGATGCGGTCTCCTGAAGCGAACTGGCCTGTTCTTCTGTGCGAGAAGACAGATCTTGATTGCCTGCCGCTATCTGGCTCGTTGCTGTCGCGAGATTGTCGGCTCCGCTACGTACGCGAGCGACCACTTGAAGGAGACTTTCGTTCATGTCTCGCAACGCGCGCAATAGTCGCCCTGTCTCGTCTGCGTGTCCCTCTGAAATGTCCTGTGTCAGGTCGCCCCGCGCGACCGCTTCGGCCGCAGAAACAGCGACATTGATAGGCACCGTGATGCTGCGCGTGATGAAGAAAGCCAAGAGAGCGGCAACGCCGAGCGCAGCGAGCGTGACGATCACGATCGTCCATTCCGCGATCGAAGCAAGGTGTGTGACCGTCGCCCCTTGAGCACGCGTGTGCTCCATGCCGATCTCGATCAACGCGTCCAGCGCTTTGCCGATCGGCTTGTCTGCTCCAGCGACACCTTGGTCGCGAGCCTCGATGGTCGCTCCGGAGGCCACCAACCCTTGGAGCTTGGAAAGCGACTCACGGTAGCCGGCGGTCGCAGCGATCAACGCGCTCACGGCTGCGGGTTCTGTCGGTGCAAAGGTGCCCATTTCGAGGGAATGACGCGCCGCATTGTCGATCGCATCCAGGTCGGCGACCACCTTCTCGCGATAGTCACCGCCGCGCAGAACGTAGTCTTTGTAGTTATGGACCGCGTGGCCGAACTGGTCCTTGGCTTGTTGGAGCAAGCGAAGCTTTGCCAGCGTGACCGACTCGTACCCCTGCCACTCGTTCGTGATGGCCGATAGACGCGCATAGGCGACCCCACCCAGCAATGCGGTCAACAACGCAGCGATGAGAAATGCGACGGCCAGCCGAACGCCGATGCGCAAGTCACGGAAATCGAGCGACATAATGGAAAGTCCTTCGGGTGACGGTGGGCGTCAACGCGCCCATTTAAACGCCCGCGTAAGAACCGCGGCGGATGCAGCTTTGTCCCCGATTCAACGGCAGTCACTCGACTTTCTGAAGGCTTGCGGTTACCGGCCTCGCGTTTTCCCCGAGCGTTGCTCATGTCTCTAATGCGCGTGAAATCACATCCGGTGCTCGCCTGCAAAGCGAGGCATCGAGCGACCACGTTGGGCGCGATTCAATGCTGATTGTTGTTCTGTTTGGACATGGCGCGATTGCGCGACGCTACCGGCAGGCGCAAGGGTTTGCTGTGAATTCGAGTGACAAGCGAAAGCCCGCGCGCTCGAACCTCACCACCCACATAGCGGGGCCAACAGGCCAAATGGTAAAAATGGGTTATGCCGCGCCGCCATCCCCGTATCCACCTCCAGGAGATGCCTGCCGTAGGAAACTCTTCGAGCGTGCGGTATCCCACCGCGCAGACACCTGCAGTCATCCAAATGACGGCAACAACGAACGTAGGGACGCTGAACACGCAAAGCCCAAGCACGATGGCCGCCGGGGCAAAAATTTCAATCGACGAGCGGGTTTTCATTTCGTTTTCTCCCCTTCAGAATTCACGCTGGCGAGTGACACTCGTTGATGGGTCGGTGCGCTCGGCGTTGTTATTAATAACGACCAATCCGCTGAAGACTTTCGACCGTGCGCGCGAATCGCGAGCAAAAAGCATATCCCTCAGTGCCTATCGAAAACCATGAGAGAACGCGCGACCATTGTGTGCTGGAGAGACGACAAGGTCCTGCTCGTCGCGCGTACGCGCGGGAGGTGGGCGCTCCCCGGCGGCACCATTAAACGGGCGGAGTCGCCTGTGGAGGCAGCTTCGCGTGAGTTCGAGGAAGAGACGGGACTTTGCGGCCACTTCTTCCAACACCTGTTTCAGTTTGGTGGCCTCGCTAAACGTCATCACGTCTTTGAAGCCTTGATCCCAGACGGCGTGGAGCCAAGTCCGCGCAATGAGATTGCCCGGTGTCGATGGTTTCGAGTCGGAAAGGTTGCGACGCTCGCCGCGAGCGTTCCAACCAGGCAGATCGTCAACCTGGCGATTGGTCACAAAAATGTCACAATCCAGTTTTCTACTGACCACCGATAGCGGGTCAATGACTCCGGTAGCGGTAGGCAGTGATGTCAACAGCTAGCTCGGGATGGGATCTGTGATCGGACACGTTGAAACTTTGTCGCGCCTGCTCATTGCGGCACTATTGGGCAGCGTTATCGGGTTCGAGCGGGAGCGTTTGAACTGGGCAGCAGGCCTTCGCACGCATATGCTTGTTTGTGTGGGTGCGTCGCTGATGATGCTGGTGTCGGCGTACGGCTTTGCAGACGTGCTCGGTCAGAAGGACGTGGTTCTCGATCCGTCTCGGGTGGCCGCACAAGTCGTCTCAGGCATTGGATTCCTCGGCGCAGGGGCAATCCTGCTTCGCGGAGAAGTCGTACGGGGTCTGACGACGGCCGCAAGCCTATGGTCTGTCGCAGGCGTTGGCCTGGCAGTGGGCGGGGGAATGTACACCGCGGCGATCGGGGCTACTGTCATCATCCTGATCATCCTCGCCGGCGTGAAGCCTCTGGAGCGGCGATTCATCACGGTTAGGCAGCAGCGAAGCCTGTTGCTCGTCGTGGAGCGGGGACGCGCATCGTTCGAAACTGTGCACTCAGCGCTGGGTACGAGCAGCGTACGGGTGAAGCAGTTCATCGTGCAGCAGTCGGAAGAGGATGCCGACCTCGACGAGATTCAAATCGCCTTTTCGCGGGCGACTATCAGCGAGTTCGCAGGAATTCGAAGCCGTCTAGAAGCGATGCCAGGTGTGCGGGAATGCCGGCACGAGAAATGATGGGAGACACGTCGATGAACCGCACATACGACTATCGCGGATACGCCATCTCGGTTTCGATTGAGGCCGACTTCAGCTGGAGTCCTCGGGGTGCTCGCTCATAGCGTATCGAATACGTATCGATCGTCAGTATTTCTAGCGTGGGTGACGCTGTTCCCGTGATGCCGCCTCTGCGCCTCGGTGACGCAGGGGGCAAGGCGTTCGCTTCGCAGGCAGAAGCCATGATGGCCGGGTGCACGGCTGCACGCCGAATCATCGACGATCTTTTTGCGACCGCTGTACACGCGAGCATTGCTCAAGGGCCGGAGGTCTAGCTAACCGCAATCAAGATAGTACTGCGGCGACACAGTATGTCCGTTGGCCAAGCAAGAGCGGCCCATCGCGTTGTCGTCGCGAACGACTGAAAATGGCTGCACGTTGAATTGGACACCGGTCATCCGTTAAGCCGATGTGACGTACGCTCCGAACGACGTTTTAGTGCATCGTTCATCGCGCGCATGCTGGTGAGCGTGCTACTCAACACACCCTGCGTCAGACTTCCGACAAGCAGCCCTGTGAACGCTTCGCTCTGAATGAAGTGAGTTTTGCCGCCCACCGCCTCGAGTACGAAGCGGTGTTCACCGTCAAAGATCCCAGTAACCCACACATGACCTTTCCACGCCAATTCCTGCGGCGGGTGCAGCGTGATTATTGTTGGCTTGAATGTCATCGCATCGGACCCCGATCCAACAACGATTTCAACAACGTTGCCTTCGCGAAGCTCGCCGTGGAGCTGCGTAATCTCGGGGTTCCATCTCGGATACTCATCGGTTGTGGCTAAGATCTGCCATACGTTCGAAGGCGGGCTGTCGATCAGCGTGTCGGTTTCAACCACCTCGTCGCGGTGCAAAACGAATAGTGTCGCGAGCCCCAGGACAGCCACGATCAACACTCCAACGCAAAAGAGCTTTGCGAGACGCAAGACGTTTCTCCGTAACTCGTAAAAACACGCGGTCAATATCCGTCAAATGGAAGCCGCCGCACACGACGACATCGCGACTGGTTGCCCGTGGCGGGACAGCCCACCTTCGATCAGCGCAAGCGCGTTGCGCTGGCCTTCGAGCCGTACCGGCGAGTCCCGACTCCCATTCTTGGTCTACACAAGAATACCGATCTTGGTTCTTTTGTCAGCACTATCGATGGTACAGAATCTTCCAGCCGGCATTGATAGAAATGCAATGCCAACACAGATCGAGTGATCCGCTTTCGCCTGCATGCTGAGGCTATCGACGCGGAGCAGGCGACCGCGCCACTTTAGCCGTTGCGAATCGGCAGGAGAGAAAGGCATGAATATTCTGCACATCGATTGCAGCCCGCGGCTGGAGTCGCATAGCCGAAAACTTTCGGCAGGAATCGTCGAGAAGCTTCTGTCGATTCTGCCCGGCGCACAGGTTCATCGTCGCGACCTGGGATTCGAGCCGATACCCCATACTGAATCTGCCTACGCTGAAGTTCTTTCGACGCCTGCGACATTGGCCGCCGCGGGGCGGACCGCCGACGCACTCCGTCTCGCTGAGGAACTCATTCAGGAAGTCGAGGCTGCCGATGTCATCGTCATCGGAACGCCGATGAACAATTTCACGGTCCCCTCCGTCCTGAAGGCATGGATCGATCAGATCCTCCGCGTCGGTCGCACCATGAAGTCGACACCCGCTGGAAAAGTCGGACTGCTTCAGGATCGTCCGGTATTTGTCGGCATTGCTTCGGGTGGCGTATTTACGGGCGAGCGTGCCAATCAATCGGATTTCCTCACGCCTTATCTCTCCGCCGTACTCGCATGCATCGGAGTGACCACGGTTCACTATCTCCCGTTGCAAGCCACCGCATTCCTCGATGACGCGAAGGCAGATGAACTTCGTGCTTCGTTGATCGCAACGATCGAGCCGGCGATGGTGAATCTCGTGTCTAGTCTCGTTTGAGTAGTCGAGCATCTCATGCAGAACGAAGCGACGATCCCGCGGGTCTCCGTCGTCGAGAAGCTGACGTCGACGACGATCAGCGTACGTTGGAGTGATCCCTGTCTGGGCCATTACGAGAGTCAGGTCTGGGGTATAGGTCTCGCGCAGATGGATGCCGTTTGTGTGCTGTCGGGTAAGCCCATACACAGCGGCGACTCGATCTTCCGACCGCGTGTCAATCGAACACATATCCCCATCAATCGCCATCGAATGATGCTGGCGTCCGCAGTTGCTTGCACTCCTGGGCAAGCGTCATATTGAAAGGCACTGGACCATGGACGCACCGCTGAAGATGATGGTCGAGCGTTCTGAAGATAGCGACCAAAGCAGTCCTGTCTCTCACGTCGACTGGTTGAGTCAACTGGTGCAAATCATCACCATCACCGGTCGACCTGAAGTGCGCTGTGCCTACGGTGCGCCATGGCGCGTGGCGTGGGATCAGGCAGCCACCCACGAAATCCCCTATCACATCGTCCTCAAGGGCAGGGCTGTCATCGAGGATCCGGAGACGGGGACGACCAAGTCGCTTGTGGCCGGCGATATCGTTCTATTGCCTCACGGATCAGCGCATGTTCTGCACGACGGTAGCGGAAAGGAACCGGGCCCTACGCGTGAACGCCGGGACGCCTCGGGATTGACCTTTAGCGACAACGACGACGTCGGCGAACGCCTGGATATGTTGTGCGGCCGCTTTTTTATCGGCGCCCCGCATGACCGGCTGATTCGCAACTACCTTCCGACAAATCTGGTAGTGCGAACGAATGGCAGCGATGATGAAGCCGGTATCGAGTCTGCTTCGAGTCACCTTGCCAATTTTGTGAGGCTGATACGCGAAGAGTCTGCAGGCGACAGAGTGGGCGGTTATGCCATCCTCAACGCACTCAGTTCGGCGCTGTTCACGATCGTGCTGCGTGAGGCAAGCAAATCCGGACAAGCGCCGAAAGGCTTGTTGGCGCTGGCCGGCCATCCGCGATTGGCCCCTGCGATTTCAGCCATATTCTCTGAACCCGCGCGACCCTGGAACCTGCCTGATCTGGCTGCCTTGTGCAATATGTCGCGCGCCACGTTCATGCGGCATTTCCAGGATACGTTAGGGCGCTCAGCGGTCGATTTGCTGATCGATATCCGCATGAGCCACGCCGCCAACGAACTGAAGAAACCGACGATGACCACTGAGGCCGTTGCCGAATTGGTTGGCTATCAATCCGTCTCGTCATTCCGTCGTTTGTTCGCGGACAGGATGGGCATGACACCCGGTGAATGGCGCCGTCTCGCACGCCAGGTTCGATAGCGCTCCAGGTTTCGCGTGCACGCAGGGTGAAGTGATCCTATTGGATATTTTCTTGAGCCCATACGCTCTCGAAATCGCTATAGGAGAGGCCTAAAGTTGAGTCACAGCATCACTTGAAGACGAGCAAGCAGCAAGCACTGCAACGCCGCGTTACTCGCGGCAGAGGCGAAGAGATTTCGGCATAAGACCGGGAATTCAAGCCGCGCAATGCCGCACGAAAGCAAGTGTGTGACTCAGCAGATACCTCTATCCATAGGAATCACCATGAGCAGCGAAATCACCATGAACAACGAAGTCATCCAATGCATCGTCAGCCGCAGCGCGACCAAGTACTACGACAAATCAGCGAAGTTGAGTGACGAAGAAATTAGTGAGCTGGTGCGAATTGCCACCAGCGCGCCGACGTCTTTCCACTTGCAGAACTGGCGCTTCATTGCTGTGCGCACGCCCGAAGCGAAGGCCAAGCTTTTCCCGCTTGCGTGGAAGCAACCCGCTGTCGCAGACGCGGCAGTGACCTTCATCATCTGCGGACAGCTTGTCGATACCAGCGTGATTCCGCAACGTCTGGCGCCGCTGGTGGCAGCGGGTGTGATGCCGGCTGACATGGTGCAAGAGTGGGAGAAGCCGGCTCGTGAGTTGTATATGGCTTACCCGCAACGTCGACGCGATGAAGCTGTACGCACGGCGACCTTCGGCGCGTCAGCAATGATTTACGCGGCCCGCTCGCTCGGCCTGGGTTCGACACCGATGATTGGCTTTGACGCCGACGCGGTGCACCGTGAATTCGGTCTTGCCGACGACGAAGTGCCGGCACTGCTCCTCGCCGTCGGCGTCGAGCGACAAGGCAACTGGGCGCAAAAGCCCCGTCGCCCCGTGGCCGAGGTGCTCGACCTCGTATAAGCGCACCGCAGGGGCATTGACGGTACGCAATGATCCACCGGCTGCGAAATCGGCAGACACAAGCAAGGTCTCTCTTGTCTGTAAGCCGAACGCGCTCCGACCCGTCTGCAAGGACGAAATGAACCCGGGGAACAGTTCAATGATGAACTTTCCTCAATCAGTCAAACCAGCAAATTAGAGAATTGATGATGACAAGGACTACTACGCTTACTCTGGAACAAGTGCCCGCCGAATCGAAGGCAACACTCGAAGCATTCGCCAAGAACATCGGGTTCACCCCGAATATGATGGGTGCCTTCGCGCAGAGCCCGATCGCCTTCAATGCATGGGCTCAACTGCTCGGCTCGTTGAGCAAGGCGCTTGACGTGAAGACGCGTGACAGCATTGGTCTGGCAGTCTCCGAAGTGAACGGTTGCAACTACTGCCTGACGGTTCACAGCTTCACGGCAGAACACCTGGCGAAGCTGCCGGCGGATGAAATCATCCTGGCCCGAACCGGTCACGCTGCTGACCCGAAGCGGGACGCTGCTGTCCAGTTCGCGCGCAAAGTCATTGAAACCCGCGGGAAGGTCAGTGACTCCGATTTGAATGCTGTTCGCGAAGCAGGCCACACGGACGCCAACGTGATGGAAATCGTTGCACTCGTGGCCATGTATTCCCTCACGAACTTCTTCAATAACGTGTTCGATCCGGATATGGATTTCCCTGCTGTGACTCCGGCCGGCTCAATCTGAGCGCTCGACTGAGTGGTATGTGACGTTGAGGAACCTCAAGAACGGTGTTCTCGAGGTTCCTCAGTCGATCGCTTCTAGAGAACGATGCTCGATTCCGCAGGAATCTTTTTTAGACGAGTACATCGATGATTGAAATCACCGCCGACGCTGAGACAGTCATCGAGAGGGCGATCCTGTCGTTCGTCGCGACAGTGAACCGGGACGGAAGACCCAGTCTGTCGCCGAAGGCATCCTTGACTGTCAGGAATGGTCGCCTCTACTTCGCGGATATCGCTTCGCGTGGAACGATACAGAACTTGAAGCGCAACGCTTCGGTCGAGATCAACGTAGTCGATATCTTCCAGAGGCGTGGCTACCGGTTCAGCGGTCGGGGCGTCATTCTGCTGCCGGGTAACGACGAGTATTCGATGATCGCGGAGTGGGTTCGTGCGACCAACGGGCCCGAGTATCCCGTCGAGCATGTGGTCAGGATTGAGCTGACGTCGATTTCCCCATTGAAGTCGCCTGCGCATATTTTCGCCGATCCACCTCGTAGCCAGGACGAGATCGAGCAAACGTACCGTGAGAAATACGGCGTGAGCCGAATCGGGGAATAGGTCGCGCTCAACCACGCGCGGTTAGTCGGGGCGACCCTGCTGTTGTGAATCGAATGTCGGGAGCATCTATGCAATCCATCGAAATCAGAGCCATTGAACGTAGTGATTTTGATATTTGGCTGCCCTTGTGGAAAAGCTATCAAGTTTTCTACAAGGTGGATATTCCCGAGAGCGTGACCCTCGATACCTGGGAGCGGTTTCTCAACCCGAACGAACGAATGTACGCATCACTTGCTGTAGCGGGCGGTGGGGCCTTCGGGTTTGCCCATACGGTCTACCATCGGTCAACCTGGGCCACCTGCGATTACTGCTATCTCCATGATCTGTTTGTTGCCCCCGAAGCGCGTGGACGCGGCGTTGGACGCAGTTTGATCGAGCATGTCTACGCGGACGCAAAACGTCGCAACGTTTCCCGTGTGCACTGGCTGACTCATGAAACCAACTTCGCGGGCAGAGTCCTTTACGACAGCGTCGGAGAGCGTTCGGGCTTTATCCAGTACCGAAAGGTGCTCGGCTGAGACGCAGGAGAGATGAGATATGGAAACCAACGCACAGCAAACCGCCCAGATTGGCGACAGAATGGCGGATAAGTTCTCCGAGCCTGATGAACGCACGATCCGAGATTGGTTAGGGCCGGAGGCATTTGAACATTGGGTCGAACTGCGCAAATGGATCGACGAGTTCTACCCCGACGTTTTCCAGCCGGACTGGATATACGGCGGCAAAAAGCGCGGCTGGGCGCTACGCTATAAGCAAAACAAGGCCTTCTGCAGCTTGATGCCCGAATACGGGCAATTGTCGACGCTGGTTGTCCTGGGCCGAGTCGAGCGCGAGAAGTTTGAAGAGCGGCGTTGTTCCTGGAGCCCGGGGCTGGTCAAGCTGTATGACGAATCGCGGACGTATCACGACGGGAAATGGCTGACCGTGCCAATCCTGTCGGCGGACGATCGAGATGAGGTGGCCGATCTGATGAGAATGAAACGCCCTGCGGTTGCGCGTTAAATGCGTCACCGTCGTTCGCCTTTGATTCGGAGGATGTTGCCGAGAAATCTGTACCGTCGATGGTATGAGTCAAGCAAGCAGGATTCGCGGATCTTGTGTGTATCAAGAACATGAATTCAGACCTGAAGATACGGCTCGACCGGACATCGAAGATGTCCCTCACAGAGCAGATTCGTACGAGCATCAGCCGAGCGATCGAGTCGGGCACGCTCGCGCCGGGGACGCGGCTGCCTTCGTGGCTGGATCTGTCTGCCCAGCTCGGTGTATCGCGCGGCACCGTTCAGGCGGCCTATGACCGGCTGTCCGACGCGCAGATGATCGAAACCTTCCGTGCGGGCGGCACGCGCGTCGCGCCACGGCCTCGCGCTGCGACGCCCAGGCATGAGGCACCCGAGCCCGGGATGTTTATGAAGGCCTACGACGAGATGCACGGTGGCCCCAATATCTTCCAGCTCGGCATTCCAGCCTATGAGGGCCTGCCAGAAAAGCTTTTTGCACGTGCACGTTCTTCGAATCTCTTGAAGGCCGGCGGATTATCGTCGCTGCTCCATCCCGATCCGAGAGGAGAGTTCGAGTTGCGCAGGGAGGTTGCGGGATATCTCTCCATCGCCCGGAATCTCCACTGCTACCCGGAACAGGTGTTTATCACCGCGGGATATAGCTCCGGTTTAGGTCTCGCGCTGCGCGTACTCGGTTTGGACGGAAAGCAGGCGTGGGTAGAAGACCCTGGTTTCCTGGTCACGCGAAAGGCACTGGAACTCACTCGGCTGAATATCGTCCCGGTACCGGTGGACGCCGAAGGCATCGATGTCGAATACGGAATGGACCATGCTGCGGATGCGGCGCTCGCCGTTGTAACGCCGGGTCAGCAGGCTCCGTTAGGCGTGACACTGTCGTTGAGAAGACGCCTTCAGTTGCTCGAATGGGCAACAGCGCGAAGCGCCTGGATCATAGAAGACGATTATCTTGGCGAATTGCAACTCGATGGCCGGCCGGCTCCGGCTCTGGCGTCTTTGGACGAGGGCAACCGGGTCATCCACATCGGCTCATTCAGCAAAACGATCAGTCCGGCATTGAGACTCGGGTTTGTCGTGGCACCCGAGGAACTGATTGACGAGTTTTCAGTGGTGGCCGCGACCCTTGCACCCGCGCCCGCCCCGGTCATTCAACTCGCCACCGCTCACTTTATTCGTGACGGTCACTATATCCGGCGCGTTCGCCGGCTCAGGCGTCTCTATACCGCCCAGCGTGATGCGTTGTGTGCGCAGTTACGCATGCGCGACGCGGAATGGATCAATGCCGGTCTGACGGTACTCTTCAGACTTCCTGACGGCGCACCTGACGCGCAAATCGCGCGGGAGGCCCGTGCAATGGGAATGGCACCGTCGCCTTTGTCCAAGTGGTTCGCGACGCCATCGAGGGCCTTGTCCGGGCTTTTACTCGGAGTTTCCACGGCGCCTGTGCCACGCCTTGAGACGTCATGCCGTCTTTTGTTCGAGCTCGTCGATCGTTTCTGCTAGACGGAGGGAAGGGGCGCACCGTGTTTCGGCCGTCGTAAATGTCATACAACGCACATAGAATGCCGCCTTTATTCGATTGACCGTCTATAACAGATCGAGGCTTCGCAATTCGTGCGGGCGTCCCGCAGGAGACAAACGAGAAATGACTTCAATAACAGAAGCTCGATATATCCGGCGCACCCGTTTAATGACTGCGCAAATGGTCGCGCTTGCGGCCGTCACGATGGCGCTTGCGGGCTGTGGCGGCGGCTCGGGCGGGTCTGACAATGCTGCTGCAACGCCAGCTGCTCCTGCGACAACGCCGGTTGCAAATTTCTCGATCAGCGGGACGGTTTCGGGACTGCACGGACAATCTCTGCAGCTCAAAAACGGCGCTGATACGGTGACGGTGAATGGCGACGGCTCCTTCGTTTTTCCGACGAGTGTGGCATCGGGGAGCACATATAGTGTGACCGCCGTCACACCTTTCTGGACGCAGTGCAGTCTTCAGAATCAAAGCGGAACGGTAAAAACCAACGTGACCGTGACGGTAAGCTGCTCGACCGCGACTGCAACCAACTCGACGTTTGCAAGCGGACTTTCAGTTCCGGATGAACTCGCACTCGACGCAAGCGGAAATGTGTATGCGGCCACGCAAAACTCGAATCAGGTTGTGAAGATCTCGTCGAGCGGTACGGTATCGGTGATTGGATTCACTGGGCTGTCTGTACCAAATGCGGTCGCAGTGGACAGTTCGGGAAATGTCTACACGATGAACGGGGCCAATTCCTTGATCAAGATGTCCGCAGATGGGACGACGCAAACCGTCGTTGCCCCAGGATTGCCGTTTTCGGACGCTATCGCAGTCGACAGCAATGACAACGTCTACGTTGCGGACTTCAACAACAGCGTCGTGCACAAGGTAACGCCGGGTGGCACGGTGACGACGGTCCCCGCCAGTGTTCCGTCTCCTCAAGCTATTGCCGTAGACGCTGCCGGAAACTTCTATGTCTTCGGGACTGGCGGGGTCATCGATAAAGTTGACCCGACGAACGGGCAGATTACCGCGCTCGGCAGTGGCATTACAGGCGGCTTTGGGATTGCCGTCGATTCGAAAGGAAACGTCTACGTCACAGAAAGCGGCAGCGGCGCGGTGCAGGAAATCGAACCAGACGGCACGGTAGCGACGCTCGGTACCGTCAACGACCCGGGAGGTATCGCTGTGCGTTCGGATGGGGGCATCTATGTCGGTTCGCGAACTCCCGGCACCATCGTGTTACTGACGCCGAGCCACTAAAGCGCAACGTTGAACGAGCGATTCGCGAAGCAGCTTTGCGTAGATACTCGTCCAAGGACCTTGGTCGGGAGGGCGTCGCAGGGTTAAGCGATCTCGAGCGCGTCCAACTGAATTGTCTCCGCGCTGCGGAGACAATTCGGCCCGAAGCCGCTCGATGCGCACGCTTCGGAACTTATCCCTTCAATTCAAAAATACTGTCGATTTCGACCGGGATTCCCATCGGCAAGGTATGCACGCCCAGCGCGCTTCGCGCCGGAAGGTTGTCTTGACCAAACAAAGTCAGCAGGACATCGCTGGCACCATTCGCCACTTGCGGATGCTGGGTGAATGACTCATCGGCGCGGACGTACACCGTGAGTCGACTACACCGCGCAATCTTGTCGAGTCCGCACTCCTGTTCAACACACGCCAAGATCATGAGCATCGTCAGGCGTGCTGCCTCTTGAGCCCTTTCTAGCGATAGATCGCGACCGACGACCCCGACAATCGGTCGGCCATTCTCAAACGGACCCAGCCCGGACACATATAGTTGGTTTCCCGAAACAGAGACGGTCCGATACGACCCGAGCGGCTTGATGGGTTGAGGCAAGTGAAGACCTGCTTCGGAAAGGCGGTCGAAAATGTTCATGTTCAGGCTCGAGGCGGCGTGATGGAGCGTGGGTCATTGTGATCGTGCGGATCAGCTGGACCACGATCCGAACGGATGGCTCAATCCGATGAGATGCTGCGATTCTAGCGTCCGGCGCAGAAAGCAACAGCGGGCGATCTGGCTTAGATCCCCGCTGTCAGAGGAGCATCATCGTCATCGAACTGACGTCACCCAGACGGTGACTGAATGGGTGACCGGGTGACCTGGCGCGCTGTAGCGCATCTGTCGCGTCAGGTCGTCGGCTGGAGCCCGTGCCTACTTCGCGGCATCCTCAATGGCTTTCGCAAGGCCGTCCGGATCGGTGAGGAACGGCGTATGGCCAGTCTGCAGGGTGTACTCAGCCCTTACAGGCGTAGCGGCAACCATCTTTGCTTGAAACGAAGGGCTGATGACCTGGTCGTTGGCGGTGTGAATGTAGACTTTGTCGACCTGACCGAAGTTGGCGGCAGTGACGTGCACGGGCGTGCCGAGCGGGACCACCGGTTCAGGCAGGATCAGATCGGGGATCGCCTTGCGCAGACCGTCAGGACCATCGTTTGCAAACAGATCGGCACGTGCCGAATATTCGATGGTGGCAATGCCTTTCTCCTTGTCGATCTGCAGGTGCGGGCCGATCTTGGCATCAGCATCCTTGTTCGCCATCGACACGAGTGAATCACCGTCTTGCGGCAAATAGGCTGCAAGGAAGACCAGGGTCTTGATCTTCTTCGGCGCTGCTTCGGCAGCGTCGGCGATGACAAGCCCGCCGAAGCTGTGACCGACCACAACGGCAGGGTGATGAGTTTTGTTCAGGGCAGCGAGGACGGTGTCGCGATACAGATTCAGGCTTACCTCGTTCGGCGCTGCGGGCGAACCGGGACGGCCTGGCAGTTCAACAGCGACAACCTTGAAGCCGTCTGCTTGAAGTTTGGCGCTGACGTGCCCCCAGATCTTGGCGTCTTCGAAAGCGCCATGGACCAACACGATAGGGGGCTTTTCTGCGGCCGACGCAGAGGCACTAAACGCGAATGCAGACACGGTGAGAGCGGCGAGGAGTTGTTTCATCAGACTTGCTTCCTTGACGAGTCCAGATTGTTGTGTGCGGCAACTCGTATTCTTTTCAGATATACGAGTGACCCGCTTCTGGACTGTAAAGAGCGCATCTGAAACAAACCATATCCCGACGTCTCGTTTACATGATCGATTGTATGAACGACTGTGATCCGACCGATGCAAAAAGCCGAGACCGCTCAGACCTTACCCGATTCCTTTGAATCGTAACTGCCGAAACGACAGTTGCGACTGATTGATGAATCGATTGAGCATCTTTGCGCTGACCGTCAACGTTATTCCGAGCTTCGAGCGACAAAAATGTCGGTCTGTGTCATGCGATGCGTCTCACTCGGCGAATAGCCAAATTCCTGCTTGAATGCACGGCTGAAGGCCGCCTCCGAGCCGTATCCGGCGTCATGCACCACTTCGGTGACCTTGACGGTTCCGCTGCGCAGCAAGTCAGCGGCTAACGTCAGGCGCCACCGTGTCAGATAGCGCAACGGTGAAAGCCCGACCACCGCGCTGAACCGATTTGAAAATGTCGATCGCGACATCATGGCTGTCTCTGCGAGTGTCGAGACAGTCCATGCCCGACCGGGGTCGAGATGCATGGCGGTCAACGCACGGCCAACGCGTTCATCGCTGAGTCCGGACAACCAGCCGACGCGATCGCCTTGCCGACTGACCCACATCCGTAGCGTACGGACCACGAGCAGGTCAATCAGCCTCGATATCATCAATAAGGACCCTGGGCCGCCGCTGCGCGATTCAACGTCCAGAAAATGCGTGATGGAGGCCAGCCAAGGGGGATCACTGACCTTGTCGCATGTCAGGTGTATCAGACCGGGAAGCCCGGTCAGCAAGGAGCGCAACGGCGCACCGTCGAAATGAAACGAACCCGCGAGAAAGGATCCGGCGACGCTTCCTGCTCCCCACTTGAAGGTCTGAACTTTCCCGTTCGGCTTTGCTTCGGCCAGCAGTTCAAACCTTTGCGGCGTGCTTTTCCCCGACTCGCTTTGAATCGTAAGACCATCGCCACGGGGTAACAGAACGAAGTCACCCGCGCGCACGAGCACGGGTTGCCCGTTGCGTTGAGACACGGACAATTGCCCGGTTCGCAAGTGCAAAAACGTCGCCGGCCCGGGCGAAAAGGCGACTTCGGTCGCGTGACCCAGTTCTCCGTGAAATACGTGATCCCCGCGAAGACGAATCAGCTTGAGTACCTCGGACAAGACATCGACGTGTTCGGAAGGCATGGGTATTCCTCTGGGTATAGACAGCGACGCACAAACGACTAGACGCTTGCCCTGAATGCCGGGTGTTCACCCACCACCTTCAGCAGGTAGTCCGTGACGGCCCGTACCTGCGGAGCGCTGCGCAGATCGCGGTGCACGGCCATCCAGATGTCGCGCGACAACGGCGGAGTCTCGTGCGCAAGCCGGCGCAACGCCGGGTCCTGATCCGCAAGAAAGCAGGGCAGACATGCCACACCTGCGCCTCCCCTGGCTGCGGCAAGATGGCCATTGATGTCGCCAATCTCACAGACAATGGGCCGCCCTTTCGCGATCTTCATCAGCCACTTCTGCTGCGGAACGTCGATTGACGCAGAGTCGTAGGCGATGAATTCCCACCCGGACGGATCGCCCAGAAAAGGATAGGTCTTGCTGGCATACAGATCAAACGACATGCGGCCGAGTTTGCGCGCGACGCTGGTGGGTTCCTGAGGCCGGGTCAGTCGAAGAACGATGCTGGCTTCTCTGCGGCCGAGCGAGACCAGCCGCGACTGCGCCGAGACGGATAACTGCACGCCAGGATGCACAAGTCGAAAATCGGCGAGGTGCTTCGCAAGAAAGTTCGCCACCAGGACGGGTGGTGCGCTCAGCGCGACCTTTCCCTTCAGCGGCGAGCGGCTGGCGTCAAGGAATCGCTCAATGGAGTCCGCACCTTCTTCCATGGCCTGGGCCAGTTCGAATACGCGCTGACCCGCGGCCGTCAGCGTGCACGCGCGCGGCTGACGGTCGACTAGGCGGCCGTTCAATTGTTCTTCGAGCGCGCTCAGGCGTCTGCTGACCGTCGCGTGATCGACTTCCAGTGCGCGCGCGGCCCCTGTGAGCGTGCCAAAGCGGCCCACCGCGAGGAAATAGCGCATGTTTTCCCAATCGAACATCGGTGCAAATTCTCACGGATGACGTGCAATTGTGGGGAATATTCGCACAGAAGCATTCCCCCTAGCATAGCGCTGGTCCTTTTATGACCCGTGCACGATGATTCCCAGCTTCCTACTGATGAGCGAATTGCTCACGCTTGTTCTGCTTGCCGGCGCTTCCAAGCTTGCGTTAGCGACGGCCGTGCCGTTCGTCCTCTTTCCAGAACTCAGCGCATTGTCCTACAACGTGTTCTCGCGCCCGGCCGGCGTGTGGGCCAACGCGCCGCTCATGATGATCGTCACACCCACGGCGACAGCGGTGGTCGGTGTTCTGATCGCGCAGCACCTCCCATATGGGGCGCTGAGCGTGGCGGTGTGTGTCGCTGCGGCTATCGGGCTGATGCGGCTGCTACGCTCACCCATCGCGCCAGCGATTTCGGCGGGCTTTCTGCCGTTGGCTCTGGGGCTCACGAGCTGGCAGTACCCGGCGTCGATTGCGCTCGTCACTGCCGTGCTGGCGATATCGTCCATCGCGTATCGTCGGATCTTCAGCGAACGGATTCCGGCGGTCACGCAGTCTTCGAGCCAGAAATCAAAACACGGCGCGGACCGCACGAGCGACCGTTTCGCATGGGTTCCGGTATTCGCCGGCTTTCTTGTACTTGTGTACGCGCTTGGCGCGATCACCGGGCTGCGCTTGGCTTTGTTTCCACCGCTGATCGTGATCGCTTACGAGATGTTCGTTCACCCCGATAGCTGTCCGTGGGCCACGCGTCCCTATGCGCTCGCCGTGACAAGCACAATCGGCGCTGGTGTGGGCGTGGCCTTGGTGACCATGAGTGGGGTCGGCCCCGTTTCCGTAGCGATTGCGTTAATCGTCGGGGCGATGACATTGCGGCTTTTCAGGCTGAATTTTCCTCCGGCGCTGGCGATTTGCCTGCTTCCGCAAATCATCCCGGCACCGGGGCTTGGGTTTGTCGCTGCCGTTGCGCTAGGTTCGACAGCGCTTACCGTCACTTTCTTGGCGGCGCGCGCTTATCCGCGTGTCGAAGGGGTGCGCGGTGCGCGTTGATCGACTCAAGCCGCGAGCCTTGTGGGCCCGCGGCATACGATCGATCGTCACCGCCGTTTAGGCGACGACGGTGAAATGCCCTGCGTCAATCAATAGTCCCACTTCACCGGCACAAAACGAAACGCCTTCCCGTTCTTGGCGATGTGCCCGACGGACGGAAACCCGATGTGCGCTGCGGCCATCAGCGAGCCGGTTTCCGCGGCTTCATTGAGCAGCGCGATACGCACGTCAACCGACGCTTCAGGGTCGTGCTCGAAGCCATTCTGCCAATCGGGATTGTCGAACCCGACTTCGAAAATCGCGTCGCCCACGAACGTCAGCTTCTCGCCGTTCGATGCCACATCCACGACACAATGCCCCGGCGTATGACCGCCGGTCACGCGCGCCGACACGCCGGGCGCGACTACAACAGTCTGATCGAACTGCACGATGTTCTTGCCGTAGAGTTCAACAAACGTTGCCGCGGCCTTGCGAAGCGCAGGAGGCACCGTTTCCGGCATCACGGTCTTGCTGAAGTCCGGGTTCTTCCAGAACTCCACTTCCCGCGCCGCCACGTGAATGCGCACGTCCGGACGAAGCTTGGCCTTGACGCCGTCATTGTTCAGCCCGCCGACGTGATCCATATGCATATGCGTGATCACGATATCGGTGATCGCAGCCAGATCGATGCCCGCCGACTCCAGGCGCATCACCGACTGTCCCGCGCGCGTGAAGTATTCGAAACCGTCGCCCACACCCGAGTCGATCAGGATCAGGCGTTCACCGCTGCGGACGAGCGCGATATTCAGCGCCCAGTCGAACATGTCGCGCTGCAGGAAACGACGGTCGAACCACTCGTTGCGGTTCGCTTCGCTCACGTTCGTGGACATCGTCGAAGTCGGCAACGGAAGAATCCCGTCGCTGATCACCACGACGTCGACGTCACCCACGCGCACGGCGTAACGCGACGGTACGAGCTCTGTCGATCCTTCTTTACCAAGAGGCGAAATCACCGGCTGCACATTGCGAATTGTTTGGCTCATCTTCAATAGTCCTGTCTATTCAATGGAAGATTCGATCTGGCGACAAGTCGGAAGGAAACGGGTCGTTCCGACGCTCTGCACGTCGCCGCGTTCAAGCTCAAAATCCGGGAGCCGGATGTTCGGGGATCTGGTTGCGCAGGCTCAGGTTGATGACGTTCCAGCCGCGGATCGTTGCGATCGCATATGACAGTTCAGCGATCTGTTCTTCGTCGAAGTGCTGGCTCAGTTCCGGATAGACCTCGTCGGTCGTGTCGCGATGCGGCAGCGCGTTGACGGCTTCAGCCCACGCAAGCGCCGCGCGTTCGCGGGCGTCGAAGAACGGGGCTTCACGCCAGCCGGCCACGGCATTGAGGTGGCGCGGGTCGGCACCCTGTTTGATGAGGTCGCGCCAATGCATGTCGACGCAGACGCCACAGCCGTTGATCTGCGACACACGCAGATTGACCATCTCGACGATGCGATGGCCGAGCGAGCTTTGCTTGACCGAGCCGGACAGGCCAATCAGCGCTTTAAGACTGGAGGGGGCGAGTTTGAAAAAGTTGATGCGTGCAGCAGTCATGGTGGTCACCTTGGGGTGGAGCGGCGCCCTGCGCGCCTCTGACCTCCCTTAGACGCAGCGGTCCCGCAATCTGTGACAAAGCCGCTCGCGATTCTGGCAACACGCTAAAAAAAACGCGCTTATACGCTGCTCTGTCACAAAATGCACGGTCCAGACGTCTAATGTTTTCGGGCGTCCAGTGACGTTAATTCGACGAGTGAGTCCCATGGATACGCTACAGACCTTCACGACTTTAAAGCCGCGCCTTTTCGGCATTGCGTATCGCATGCTCGGTACGCGCTCGGATGCCGAAGACGTCGTGCAGGACGCATGGTTGCGCTGGCACGAGGCCGACCACACTGAAATGCGCTCGTCTGAAGCATGGCTTGTCACAGTCACGACACGTCTGTCGATCGATCGGCTGCGGGCCCGCAAAAGTGAACAGGAGCAATACGTCGGAAGGTGGCTGCCCGAGCCGATCGTCGAACTCAATGAAGACACACCCGAAGCGGCGATCGAGCTCGCGAGCGAAGTGTCCATCGCGTTTCTCTGGGTACTCGAGCGTCTGTCCCCCGATGAACGCGCCGCGTTTTTGTTGCGCCAGGCGTTCGATCTCGACTATGCGGAAATCGCAGCGATTGTCGGCAAATCCGAGGCGGCCTGCCGCCAGCTCGTCAGCCGGGCTGGCGAACGTGTTCGAGAAGGCCGGCCGCGTTACACCGTCTCCGAACAGGAGCACAACGAGTTGCTTGTGCGTTTCATGCAGGCGGCCAGCTCCGGCGATCGCGAAGCCATGAAATCCATGTTGAGCGCGGAAGCGGAGCTCATCAGCGATGGCGGCGCAAAAATGTCGTCGTTTGCCAAGGTGCTGCAAGGGGCTGCGCGCGTGGCGGGCGTGTTCTGGTCGGTCGAACATGCGGCGCCAGGCCATGTCACCTATCGGCTCGCGCGCATCAATGGCGCGCTGGGTCTGCTTCGCTACGTGCACGGCGTGATCGAGTCGGCCAATGCATTCACGATCGAAGACGGCCGTATTACAGAGGTCTATGTGATGCGCAACCCCGACAAGCTGTCGTCCGTCCCGCCGCTGTAAAGATCCAGATCCGTCACAAATGAGCCCGCTCTCGCGTCTAAGCCCGCAGAGAGGGACGCATTGGGCGTGCCCTTACACGGTCGGGGATGTCCACCATGTCCAACATCAAGGTGCTTGTCGCTATCGTCTACGACGATCGTGACGGCCGCACCACCGAGCAGGCGCAGGCAGTGGCCATTGGCGCGTCCAGCCATCCGCAGGCGAATAGCTTGCTGATCTCCGTCGACGAAATCGATTGTCATTGGGACACGCTCGAGGACTCGGACGCCATCATATTCGGGTGTCCGACCTGCATGGGCAGTGCGTCGGGCCCTTTCAAGACGTTCATGGATGCAAGCGCATCTCGTGCGTTCGATCAGAGTAAATGGCGGGACAAAGTCGCTGCAGGCTTTACACATGCATCGGCACGCTCAGGCCACACGCTGAATACGCTCGTGCAGCTCTGGATCTTTGCGGCGCAGCAGGGCATGCATTGGGTCAATCTCGGTCCGTTGCCGTGCCACGACGGGTCGTCGACCCGCGACGCATCGGTCTGTCTGCATAGCGACTTTCTCGGCGTTGCTGCGCCAGAGACACCGAGGGCCGATGTCGATGCCGAAATCGATGTCAATGCGGACACGACGCCGGTACGCCCTTCCGAATGGGTGGCGTCGGAACACCTCGGACGACGTGTTGCCCGAGTCGCCTATCAGCTTGCCACAGGCCGTGCCCTGGGGGATGGGCTCTGATGAACCCGCCGCTGGTCTTGTCGCTTCCGCTCGACGCCCCGCAGGCGGGCGAGAGTCTGCACCGCTGGCTCTACGAAGGACTCCGTCAGTCGATCGTGAGCGGGCGTTTGCCGGCGGACAGCGTCCTGCCCGGCACGCGCACGCTTGCTCGCCAATTCCACCTCTCCCGCGGGACGGTTCTTGCGGCCTACGATCAGCTCCTGGCCGAAGGCTATCTCGTCACACGCGTAGGCAGCGGCACGCGTGTGAGCCGCCATTTACCGGATCAGTCCGCTAAGGTCAGCGTCGCGCCACCTGCCAGCGTTTTGACCCAACGACCTGTGGAGCGACGACCGAAGGGGCCGTGGATCAACCGGCTTGTCGAGCACGTGCCTGCGCTACCGCTCGCACTCTCTGACGTCCCGCCTCGTCCATTCCTGCCGCATCGAAGCGATATTCGGGCGTTTCCCATCGATACGTGGCGACAATTGCATGTGCGACAGTTACGCAGTTCGCGTATCGACGCCTTGCGGGAAGTGAACCCCGCAGGACTGCCCGCACTGCGCGAAGCCATCGCCGATCACCTCGCGATCTCACGCGCCGTCTCTGCGTGCCCTGAGCAAATAGTCATCGTCAGCAGCATGCAACAAGCTCTCGATCTCTGCATGCGACTGGTCGCCGGACCCGACGATGCGGTCTGGATGGAAGATCCCGGTCACATGGGCGCGCGAGAAGTCATGCTCGCATCGGGTGCAAGGGTCGTCGACATCTGCGTAGATTGCGACGGCATGCGAGTCGAAGACGGCATACGCGAAGCGCCGGCCGCGGCGCTCGCCTACACGACACCGTCCCGCCACGCGCCGCTTGGCGTCAGCCTCTCAAGCGACAGACGTGCCGCGCTCTTGCAATGGGCGATCGAGCGAGATGCCATCGTTTTCGAAGACGATTGCGACAGCCAGTACTGCTTCGCGGCAAAGCTGACTCCGGCTTTGCGAAGTCTGCCGGGAGCCAGCGAGCATGTCGTGTTCACCGGCACCTTCAGCAGACTGATGTTTCCCTCGCTACGCCTCGCATACGCTGTGCTGCCGCTTCGCCTTGTCGAGCCATTCAAACGCGCCGCGGCGGTCACTGCACGTGGTGCAAATGGAATCGCGCAAGCGGTGATGGCGGACTTTCTCGCGGAAGGTCACTTCGATCGTCATATTCGCCGCATGCGAAAGCGATACGCTTCACGCGCACAGGCATTCGAAACTGCAGCCAGGCGGCATTGGCAAGGGCTTATCGATATTCCGGCAATCGAAGCGGGCCTCGACGTCGTGGGCCAGCTCGTGCGCCATGATGAAGCGGCTGCGGTAGAACGACTCGCAGCAGCGGGCATCGATGCATCACCGCTCGCGCGATACAGCGCGCGCCATCGACACCCGTCGAGCCTGGTGATGGGATTCGCTCCGTTTGACGAAGTCGAAATCGACCTGAGCGCGCGACGTATTGCCTCGGCGCTGCGCGTTGCGGCCTGACTTAAGGTATGTCCATGCAAGACAGGTCATAAGCTATCCCACGACAGGAGTTCGTGTGCGAGCTTGTTGTTGCCGTTGCTGTGAACGCCGTCTCGCGAACTGCGCAATCGAGGCACAACTACGTTGAAATAGTCGTGAAAGAATGCGTGCGCAGTTGCAATGAGAGGGAGTGCTTGAAATGGGTGAATTGTCGCTGTCCAGCGTGCTGGCCGGCGCGGATGGACGGGAATACGGCGAATCCGTGTCGTTCGGTCCGTTCACGCTCCATCCGCTTCAACGGCGCCTCGAGCGTGCCGGCGAAGAGGTGCGGTTAGGGAGCCGCGCGCTGGATATTCTGATTGTGCTGGTTCAACACGCCGGGCAGGTCGTCGACCGGCGCAGCCTGATCACGCGTACGTGGCGCCACATCGTCGTGGATGAGAGCAACCTGCGAGTGCATATCGCGGGGTTGCGCAAGGCACTCGGCGAGGGTGTCGACGGGATCCACTACATCCGCAACGTGCCCGGCATCGGATATTCGTTCGTCGCGAAGGTTTCGCGCTATCTGGCTCCGGCTGACCGCGCGGATGTGGCCTTCGATGCAGTCGAACGAGCGTCGGCTACGCGCATCGTCGCCGGATCGACAGGGTTGATCGGACGCGAGGCGACGCTTGCGTCCTTGATATCCATCGCGCGCCAGACGCGGCTCGTGTCGGTTGTCGGTGGTGGAGGTATCGGCAAGACGACTGTTGCCCGCGCGTTGTTCAATCACACAGCGGCATCGATACCACGCGAACGCTACTTTGTTGATCTGAGCCACTGCGACAGAACAATCAGCGACGTTGAAGCCGCAGTGGCAAACACGCTCGGGATCGATCGCTTAAGCGATAATCGACTCGCACAGATCGCCGGTGCGGTGATGGGGCGCCCTGTGATGATCGTGCTGGACAATTGCGAGCACGTGATCGACGAGGTGTCAGTCCTGACCGAGTATGTCATGGGCCGCTCTCCTTTGAGCCGTTTCATTCTCACGAGCCGGGAAGTCCCCAGAATCAAGGGGGAATATGTCTATCGTATCGGCGGGCTCGCGCTACCTCCTCCTTACGCGAGAGCGTCGCCGCGAGAATGGCTTGGCTATGCATCGGTTCAACTTTTCGTCGTGCGCGCACGTGAGGCGGGCGCGGGCTTCGATTCCGGCGATCACAACTTTGCGACGATCGGCGCGCTATGCCGCAAGCTCGAAGGCGTGCCGCTGGCCATCGAAATAGTGGCCTTGCGTGTCGCTTCGTTCGGGCTTATCCACACGCTGAATCTCATCGACTCGGAATCGCGCTTGCACTGGCCAGCATGTCGTAACGTGCCGCCCAGGCACCGCACGCTCGACGCGTCGATCGAATGGAGCTATCGCTGGCTCAGCGAACGAGAGCGCGTTGCGTTCGAGCGATTGTCTGTGCTCGACGGGCCGGCGAGCCTCGAGGAAATGGTCATTGCCGCCACGCCGGATGTTTCGTCGAGAGCGGGCAGCCTGCATGCGATCGAAGGCCTCGTTGCGAAACACCTGCTCTTCATCACCGAAGAAAATCGCGCGATGCGCGGACGCCTTCCCGCTTCCGAGCAGATCTACGCACGGAAGCGGATGCTCGGATCTGCCAACGACAAAGTGGTCCATTCGACGGCTTCCGACGTGAGACTACGTCTTGATCAAGCTGAAGAGCGACAGTGACTGCGTCTTGACGAAAGCCGTCTGTGTCGCAGTCAGCTGAGTGCTGACCGATACCAGCTGCTCGTAGACGCCGGGCATCTTGTCTGTCGTCAGGCCGACCTCATCGCTCAGTTGCGACGAATACGTGAGGTCTTTGGCGCTTCCAACAGACTTGAGCGACTTGAGCTCCGTCTGCCGCGCTCCGACCGAGGCGAGCGTGGTCAGCATGGTCGTGTACGTGTTGCCAAGCTGCTGCAGTCCCGACGCCATCTGATTCGCCAGGTTTGCATGACCCCCCGGGCTTTGCGACGGGGTTCGCAATGCGGTGATCAGGTTGTCGATTGTTGCGAACACATTGCTCTGCGCTGCGTTGGGCGGCCCAACGTCGAATGTATCTCCGGCTTCAGGCGCGCCGTGGATCATCAGAGTCTGTCCTGCACCTAGCGGAATGGCGGAACCATCCGAATACGCGGCCGGTTGCGTGGTGGTTCCCGTCGTATTGTCCGTCACGGTGTACGTCGTGTTGCCGTTCGCGTCCTTCTGAAATGCGATCGTGTACGCATCCGAATTCGATGCGGCACCCGCTTGAACGGTGGACAGAACGCCAATCGTTGCGGAGCCCGCGTTGCTGCTCGGTGCGGTCGCGATTGAGGATGCCACGCTCGGCGTTGAACTGAGAAACACGTTGCTCCCCGGGTCATTGACGGCCAATTGGCGCGTCGGCCCGACCTGCGCCTTGATTTGCCCCTGGTCGCCGTTGTAGAGCACGCCCGCGCCATTCGGATTGTTCGAGAACGGCGCCGCGCTCGTTTGAAACCCGCCGAACACATAGTTGCCATGCGCGTCGGTCGTGTTGGCCAGGGCGAGCAATTGCGCGCGCGCACTCTCCAGCTCGGTCGCATAGGCAGCGCGATCCGAGTCGCTCAGCGAGCCATTGTTCGCTTTGGCAACGAGGGTCTGGATCTTTTGAAGTTGCGTGACCGCACTGTTGAGCGTGCTGCTTTCAAGACCCAGCGACGCATTGGCCGCATCCTGGTTCGCCGTGTGCTGCGTATTCGCGCTCAGCGCCGTCTTGGTCACGACGGCGTGCGCTGCCGCGACAGGGTCGTCACCGGCAAGACTGACGGTGCGGCCCGACGCGATGATGTTGCTGAGTCGAAGCAACTCGGACTGCTGTTGTGCGATCCCCGTCGGACCGATCTGGTTAAGCGTGCTTGTTGCGATGCGCATGGTCGAACACCGATTGAAATGTGTTCGCGAAAATTACCAAGCGCTTACGGCCGAGTCTGTACCCACTTCAGGCGACTCAATTTTCTGGAGCCGGTCCCGAGAGTGGTCCACTTTCGACCACCTCCGCGACTTCGATCGAGTCGAGGATGGGCCCAATGGCCACGGAGCGGATCATTGCGCCCGCATTTGCCGGCTGACCGATAGGACGATAGATGGGCTCGCCTGGCACGATGCGAACACCTGTCAACGCGCAAAGGCCCGTGATGCGCGCTGTGCCTTCGCGCCATATCTGCGATTCGTAGTTGCACAGCGTCGGGTCGTGCCACGTCACTGCGGCGGTTACGTCGCTGAGACGTTCGAGCACTTTGACATCCGCTAACGAGGTGCATGTCATTCTCGTCGACGACGTCGCACCGCGCGTGCCCCGCCGCAATACCGAGGGCATAGAGGCGTCCGCGAGCTCGTTGGCGGGGGCGGACACCCAGCCGAGCAAGCGTACGGTTCGCGCCCACGGATCGTCACGATGCGGATCGATTACAGAATCCATGATGGTCATCCTCGACTCAGTTGGTGAGACGAGTGTCGAACATCGTGCTATCGGGACATAGTGAAGCGATGTTAAGCGTTGGGAGGGTGTTAAACGAGTGGTGCGCTGGGAAGCGCGCGTGTTGGGGTCGTGTTAAGCGTTGTTAATCCTGGGCAATTGGACGCGCACGGCTTGAATGTCATGCGTCTTAAAGAGAACCCGGCATAAAAAGCCTCGGAAAGTAGAGCGCTTTGTTTCAGCTCGACAGACGCCTCCCAAGAGCTGGGACGTGTACGACCAAGTAGGGATTGTCCTCGAGAGAAGTCTCACTACACTGCGCGTATCGGCGGCCTTTGTGTCTGAGACCGCTTCTCCCTCTGCAACAGCGATCGGTACCTCTATCCCCATTCGAAGCGCAATCCGCGTCGCGACCCCGAGTCTCTGTATTCGAATTGGCGAAACGACCCGGATCGTCGGATATGGGCACACGACGGAAGAAGCACATGAAACAACCTGGGTTATCTCTCTCGGACACGCTTTCGAACACACACGTCGACGCGATCGCTGCCTCGTGGGTGCACGACGATTCAGACGGCTCGAAAGGCGCGACCGTCATGTTGCTCGATGAGGACCCATGGTTTTGCGCGCACGTCGAACGGATGCTGTGGGCGAGGGGATTGAACGTCCAGGCGTTCAATCGCGTGGAGGACTTTTTTTCAAGGGCGCCATGCGCCAAGGCTGCTTGCCTGATCCTCGAGGCTCAATTGCAAATCGTGAACGGCCTCGATATACAACGTCATCTTGCGTTGGCAGGCGACCTCACGCCGCTCGTCTTCGCCACATCGCTCGACTGTGCTGCAACCGCGGTGCAGGCGATGAAGGGCGGTGCGATCGACTATCTCGTCAAGCCCTTGCGTGACGAAGCGCTGCTTGATGCAGTTTTCGAGGCTATTGAACACGGCGGCGCGCTACGTCGCGGGGAGATCCGCGTGTTCGATGAGCCTGCCGGTGGGGAAGCTGAAGACTCTGCTGAAACGTCGGCTGGCCTGAACGCGCTGACACCGCGCGAACGCGAAGTCATGGAGCTGATTGCCGTCGGGAAGCTCAACAAGCAAGTCGCGTATGAGCTCGGCATCAGCGAAATGACCGTCAAAGTCCATCGCGGCCGCGTGATGAAGAAAATGGGCGCGAGGACGGTTGTGGATCTGGTACGGAGGTTTGATCGGTCGGTCAAGGGGACGCGGTCGTAGCGCGCGGCAGTCAAGTTTCGAGTCCCTTTGCCCTACCGGCCGCGCATCAGCTGGCTGAAGTGCCCACCGCGCGGGCCGTTCTCTCGAATACTTGGCAATCTGTTGCGCCCGTAGAAACCGTCGCTCGACCTAAGGCAGCACGACACCTGAAACCTCCTCACAGATTCGTAGGAACCGATCCTGCAAGTCGGGATCAAGCGCTTGCTCATTCGCCCTCATGCGCTTCAAGTGATAGAAATATTGGCCCGTCACTTCCGCCTTGGCGTCGTCGCCGGCAGCAAGCCATGCCTGCGTCAAATGCGCCTGGTCCATTTCGTCCGGCGCGCCGGGCCCGCCCATCCTTGTCGCAACCCAACCCGGCTCAAGCGCATTGCTCAGCACGTCGGGCCAACGCCGTGCAACAGCGAATGCCAGCATCGTGTCGTGAAGCTTGCTCTCAGCATAAGCCTGAGATCCATTCCACCGACGCTTGCGCCAAAGGATGTCGTCAAGATTGGCATCCGCATGGTGATGCATGCCCGAACTCAGATAGACGCACCGCTTTGGACGCTCGATCAATGCCGTGAGGATGTAGGCCGACAGCGTGTTGACCGCGAAGACATGAGGCAAGCCGTCGGCCGTCAGGCGATTGCCTTCGCGATAGCCCACCGCCGCATTGTGGATCACGGCATCGAAGCGCCCCAATGTATTGACGTCCGCAGCAACCTTCCTCGCGGCTTCGATGGTTTCCAGGTCACCTATGACGACTGCCTCGGCTTCCGGCAACGCACGCTTCGCGTCGCGTGCACGATCGGCATTGCGTGCGTGCAGCACGACCTGATGCCCCTGCTGAACAAGCTTTTCCGCCGCCATCAGGCCCAAGCCGGTCGACGAACCCGAGATAAAGATACGAGACATGATGTTCTCCTTGTAGATGCCGGGGGCTTCGCCTGACCGGCAATGGATGACGTTCAGGAATTCGGACGGGCTTCGCGCTAACCGCGCTTAAAGCTCGTAGTGATATTCGTCGCTCACAGAACCCTTGAACTCGTCGGCACTCTTCACGTGCCGGACGCACGAGAAGCCGAGGGATTCGACGAGACGGATTGATGCAACGTTTCGCGTGTCGATTTCTGCGCGGAATTTGACGATGCCGTACGCTTCTCGAAGAGCCGGGAGCAGTTCACGCAGCGCTTCTTGTGCGTAGCCCTGACGCTGGCTCGCCGAAAATATGAAATAGGCGATCCAGGCTTCTTTCGAGTTCAGGTCAATCGTTGCCTGAGTGTAGCCATGCGCCTTGTCGTCGACGTCAAACAACCCCCAGTTTAGCCACGCTTCGCTTCCGTCCGGTGAACGGCGGCTTTCGAGTTTGCGGTATCTCGTCGCGAGCGCCTCCAGGGATGTTGGCGGATCCTGCGGGATGTGACGATAGCAAGCGGCGTCGTTCAGTCCCTCGAACATGTCATTAGCATGCTCCGCGACAAGTGGCACGAGCCGGATGCGAGGGGTCGATAGGATCGATGAATCGAAGGGTGTTGTGATCAAAGATGTTCGCCTTGTTGCTCGCAAGTTTTGCTTATGTGTAATGGACGCTCGAGTTGCCAGAATGTAGCGGGCATGAGCAGCGTTCGGGGCGCTACGCCCTCATCAGATTCACGACATAGGTGACCCAGTCATCTAACGACATGCTGGATGTGTCGAGAATCCTGCATCCGTCTTTGTGCGCTTCGTTCCTCAGATAGCGCGCCCAGTTCATCATGTGTTCGTTCGCCAGGTCGGGTTGATTTCTGGCCGAGGACAATCTGTCGATTCGCGTTTGGTCGTCGCAATCGACCAAGACGGGAACGTAGCGGAGGCCGCCCGCGCTCGCTGCGGCTTCGGCAAGGTACGACAGGCGAGTTTGGCCTTCGAACAGAATCGGGCGCGTGGGGTTTGGCAGCGTCGCTATTCTGTGAAGCCACTCAAATGTCTTGGCGCGTTGCCACGCCTCGCCCGATCCATGCGTCGCGAGCATCTCTTCTGTACTCGGCACCCCGATCCGATCGAAGTAGAACACGTCGAATTCGTTTCCATGGCGCCTCTCGATTTCCTGAGCGATGGTGGTTTTCCCCGCTCCCGAAGCGCCGATGAGAATGACAACCGTCATAGTTTCCTCGTGACGACTTGAACGCATGCGATGAAAGCGATGCGCCACGACTTTACAACGAACTCAACGCGACGGGCACCGAGGTCGCCAGATGAATCACGGATAGCGTGAAGTTGACGAGGGAAATAACAACAGGCAGTATCGGCGCATGAACTACGACGCCAACTCCATGATGATGCGTACCATGACCGCCTCCGGCGGCCCGTGGGAGTCGTAGCGTTCAGACCATTGCAGTATTCCCAACGGCCCGCCAGTCATGACGGAGCCGTACGCTTTGAGCCGCTCCGACATGCACCGACGTAAATTGGAGCGAGGACCGCTCAATGCTGACCATCCGAAAAGCAACCGCAGCCGATGCAATTGAAGCGTGGAATATCCGCGCGGATTCAGTGCTCACCGCATGCATCAATCACTATCCCTCGGAGACACTGTCGTCCTGGATAGAAGGTACGCCCGGCGAGAAATGGACAAAGCTCGTCGAGCACGGCTTCTACGTGATTGAAGACACCAACCTGATCGTCGGCACAGGGATGCTGACCCCGGCGAACGGGCAGATCGATGCGATCTTTGTTCGTCCGTCTCATATGGGCAGGGGCGTGGGACGGTTGATGCTGGACTATCTCGAGTCCCAGGCGAAGACGCATGGCATCTCAATGATGCGACTTGATTCGACGCTCAACGCAGCGCCCTTTTATCGGCGCTGCGGGTGGTCAGGCGATGAGATCTCCGTCTACAAATCTCCACGCGGAATTGATCTGGCTTGTGTGCCAATGACCAAGCGCGTCGCGGCACAAGGCCAGGTTATCCGCGGTTCGACCCCACCAGCTTCGTAGTCAGGCCCGGAAATTCCCCAAGAAACGCATCACGTGCCCGTAGGCCGGCGGGTCCTTTACCAGCGACGCCGTCGTCCTGAATCAGTCGTGCGAACACCAGTGTTTTGTCCTCACGCCGGGCCCATCCGACGAACCATCCCCAGCCGTGCGCTCTATCGTCTGATCCGTCGGCGTTCGCTGGAAATCCGGCTCCGGTCTTCCCGTGTATATCCCAGCCGTCCGGGAGTTGAGTCACTTCGGTGATCTGCTCGGTCATTGCGAACGCGTGGTCGGTCACTGGCAGCTTGCGATTGACCAATTTCGTCAGAAAAGACACCTGCTCTCGCGGGCTGATCTCCAACGACGAATCAATCCACGCATGGGTCAAACCGTCGGGATGCCGCGAATCGCCCGATACATTGGCATTGCCGAAGGCGAATTGTTTCGCATAGTCGGCAAAGCGGGTCATACCCAATGACGTTGTCACGCGTTGCGAGAACCACACGACCGAATACTTGATCCAGCGCGTAGGGTCGGTCGGCTGTTTCCAAATGGCACCGAGCCAGTCGGGGTCACCCTGGCGGTACTCAAAAGTGGGATTGTGAGCATCTTTAAGAATCCCCGAGTCATAACCCATCAAACTGATTGCGATTTTGAAAGTCGATGCGGGTGTCACGCGCTTCGCACAGTCGCCTTGCTCGAGCAACGTTTTCCCGCTGTTGGCATCCGCGACGATGGTGCAGATCGTGTGAGCATTGACCGACATAGCCGCACACATTGACGTGGCGACCAGCAACATTCTTAATTTCATGGTGTTTGTGAATTCGAGTAGGCGGGCGGTTCTGATCGTTCAATCAAGCCGATACCAGCGCCCTGACTCCGGATACACGGCAACGGGTGCACCGTTCATCCAGACTTGTTCGTCATCTGGCTGCTGAGAGGTCGAAGGCGAGACGTCGAAGTCCACCTTCAGTGCACGAGTCACACCGACGTCTTCGATGGGAAGCTCCCAGGTCAGAAATATCTGGATGTCATCGTGATTCGATGCGAAGTCATCCGCATTAAAACCGGTGCTGTCGCGTCGAATAACGCCATGTGGTTGGCAGGTGTCGAATATCACCGCCGTTCCGCGAGTCAGGGGAATGCGAAGGCCTGTCGACGCGAAATGCAAGTCGAGCCCTTTGTCTTCGCTCAGGAACAGATTGCAGAAAGCGGCGCTGCCGTATTGGCCGCCGTCATGGTGGTACCGCGCGCCGCGGCAGGCCATCAATGCGATATCACTCGAGGCGAGTACATCAGGCAATCCGAGTGCGGATGTCCAGGCAGTCATTGCCTGCACACATCGCAGGAAATCCGGCCAACGTGCTCGCGTGCGTGCCAAGGGCATCGTCTCGACGTCACCCGGTTCGAGGACGAGTTGCGTAGACGTTTCTCGTTCCCAATCCGCAAGCACACGCGCGGACGGCGCAGGCACTTCGACCGTGGCTGTTAAAACGACGTCACTTACGCGGCGACTGCGAATGGCGTCGCCGCTCCAGAAATAGGAAGTCAGTATGTCGGTCACGTGTCGCGGTGAATGGCCTTAATCATCTGCGTGATTGTAGCGATTCGATGTGTCTGCATCGACGCAATTCGAATCCCCATGCGTACCGCGACGTGCTCAATTCGCTTTCACGACCGCCGGCGGCGTCCACTTTCCGCTCGTGATGGCCTGTTCCGGCCAATATGCCCTGACATACAGGGAAAAATCAGCATCCTTCGGCGCGGGCAGCCAGTTCGACTCATGATCGGCCCCGGGGGAATCGGCCTGAATGTAGATCGTGAGAGAACCGTCGGCATCAGGCTTCAACGACTTGTTCTTGGTGCCAAGCGAATAACGCTTCAAAGCGTTTGGTTCGAAGAAGTGGTGGGTGTTGTAAAGCGTGAGCGACCAGAAACCTCGCACGGGCGGAAGCGCGCCCTTCTTGAACGTCAGCGTATAGCGATTCGCACCGTTCAGGCGTCCGCCTGAAGCGTCGAGATCCTGATAGAAGTATTTCGTCTCGTTCGGCTTGTTGACGAAGATGTTCGATTTGGCGACCGCGGTGCGGGTCAGGTAGTCCGTTCCGAACATCGCGCCGTTGTCGATGGTCCCCCAGTTGTCCGGCAGCGGAATACCGAAATTACGCAATTCGAATAGCGGTTGAATGACTTCGCTATCGGTTTTCCCGGCTTCGTCGATCATCGCTTGTTTGATGGCCGGATCGCGCTGAGCGGCTGCAAGAACGGTCGTGATGCGTTTGTAGCGCGCCTGTTCGCCGGGCAATGGCGGGGCGTCTTTCATAATGAGCGGCAATTCATCGACAAACTTGGCCGGATCCACCCATTTTGTTTCGGCGTCGCCAGTCGCCTGCGCCGGGAATTTAGGTGCGTCGGCCCAGACACGATGCTTCATCTTGCCGTCGAACTGGGAAAGCGGATACATATCGACCGCGTTCACGAAAGGCTGCACGGCGCGTTTGTCTTCAGGCGTGTCGTCCATAAAGATGCGCGGCACGACGAAGCCCGTATTGGTTGATGAGCGAAACACCTTGGTGATGCCCTTGGGTACTGTGCCTTTCCAGTTGGGTCCGACCAGCATATAGAAGCCGGGCTTGGTGCCATACATCGCACCGAGATCCGCGAAGCTGTCGGTCCGGACGTCGACGATCTGATACACCCAGAAGCGTTTGCCGAAGTCGGGTACTTGAATCACCACCGGGCTTTCATCGAGCGCGAGTGTCGATGCGCCGTATACGACATCCTGGTTCGGGCACGCGACCAGTCTTTCCTCCGGCTGTACATAGTCGCTAAGCATGGCGAGCCGGTTGGGTGGCGCGATCGGCACGATGCCGCCTTGTAGCCCTGGCTCGGGTACGTCCTTGAAGGCGAGTCGCCGGTTGTACACGTTGAGCATCGGCCACGCCCAGAAGTAGGCGTCGCGCGCGACCATCCTTGCGTAGCCTTCGGTGATCTTCGGCTCAGGGGTGCTCGTCGTTCCTTGGGCAACCGCACTGATGGCGGAGATCGTGAGTGACGCAGCCAGCAACGCAGCCAAAAGCGTTTTCATGAGAATCCCTCGAATGCGTGATCGCGCCAGAACGGCGTACCGCAAACCAATGCATCTCAAGCATCGGCAGGGACCATCAATACGCTTGCGTCGCGTGCCGAGAGATCGGCCCGTCTTCGAGCGACACGATCCACACGTCAACGATATCGGATGAGCTGACTAGAAATGAACGTGTCTCCGCGCACTTCGCGGAGCGTCGAAATGATTCGCGAGCTTGAGAAATCGCGCTACTCGATGACGATATCCCGCTCGCCGCCGGACTGGACGTTGATGTACACGACATCCGTCTGGGTTTCGTTCCGGACGTGATGATGCACGCCGGGCGCAAGCGCGTAGTAGTCGCGGACCTCGACTTTCCTGACTTCGCTTCCTTCGCGGAACTCGACCGTCAATACGCCTCGGACCACGACAAAGCGATCGGAGATGTGGGTGTGATGGTGCCACTGCGTTTCGCCACCAGGGCGAACGGTGGTGCGTGTGACGCTGTAATCCGCTTCTCCGATCAGCGACTTATACAGGACGTCGCTATTTGCCAGAGGGATGTCTTGGTCTTCCATAACGGTGCTCCGGATCCGAACAGATCAATCGATCCACGGATCAATGCGTGTGTCGTTCAAATGCAGGTTGGATCGATTGTACGGCGAGCGGCAGCCTGACGCTCGAGTCCTTACCCTCTTGCATCGAACCGTGCCGCAATACGTTGCACCCGAAACGACTCGACGACAAACTCGACAAAGGCTCGTGTCTTCGGCGGTAACAGTTTCTTGTTGGGGTAGTACAGGCTGATCGTCCCCAGGCTCGCAAACCACCCCGGCAGCAGTCGGACCAGACAGCATTTTCGCAATAGCGGTTCAGCGTGCGGCATAGGTAGTAGTGCAACGCCGAGGTCGCGTACCGCGGCGGCGGCCATCGCTTCGGGGTCGTCGAAAATCATCCGCGTACGAAGCTGTGCGTCGGCGCGCTCGCCAATCGCGTTCTGCAATGTCCACGCATAGACACGTCCCGAAGAAATCGAGCGACGTGCGATGCCGTCGAGCACGGCGAGTTCGGACGGATGCACGGGCATGCGTTTGCCTTCCATATAGCGCGGCGACGCCACAGCGACCACATGCGCAGGCGCAAGCTCGCGCGCAACGACGCCTTCGTTCAGCTCGATGCCGCCGCCGACCGCGACGTCATATCCGTCGCCCACGAGATCGACCTGCCGATTGTCGAAGTGCCAGTCCGGCACGATCGACGGATATCGCTCGAGAAACTCGCCAAGCAGCGGCACCAGATACTCGCGGCCGAACCCGACGCCGACGCTGACTTTCAAGGTGCCCGACGGCGCGCCGTTTTGCTGGGACACATGCGAGAACGCCTGTTGAAGGTCGTCGAATGGCGTGCGGACCTGCCCGAGAAACTGGTCGCCTTCATCGGTCAGCGTCAGGCTGCGCGTGCTTCGGTGGAACAGCCTCAGGCCCAGTTGCGCCTCGAGCCGGCCTACATTCTTGCTCACCGCGGCGGGCGTCAAACCGAGTCGGCGCGCAGCTGCCGAGAAGCTGCCGGTCTGGGCGGTCGTGACAAACGATTCGAGGAGATTCAAGGCTTCCATCGCCGTCCTGATACTTTGGGTTGAAAGTGATTGCCGTGATTATGGTCTATTCGAAGTGGAATCGCAGAACCATACTGCAGTCACTTTCTTCCACACAAGCAACGGAGCACATCATGGCAACGGTTCTCAACGGTAAGGTGGCTTTTGTAACGGGCGGCGCACGTGGCATCGGCGCAGCGATTGTGCGTCGTCTCGCACGCGACGGTGCGACGGTCGCGTTCACGTATCGCGGCTCGGCTGCTCAGGCCGACGCGCTCGCAGCCAGCATCAAGCAAGACGGCGGCAAGGCACTGGCGATCCAGTCCGATGCGGGCGACGCTGCGGCGCTGACGCGCGCCATCGACGAAGTGGCCCGTGAGTTCGGCAAGATCGATATCCTCGTGAACAACGCAGGCGTCTTGTTGCTCGGCCCGATCGACGGTTTCTCGCTCGACGATTTCGACAAGACCGTTGAAGTCAACGTCCGCGCCGTCTTTGTCGCGAGCAAGGCCGTGCTTCCGCATATGGGCACCGGCGGCCGGATCATCAATATCGGCAGCACCAACGCCGATCGCATGCCTTTCCCGGGCGGCGCCGTCTACGCAATGAGCAAGTCCGCACTGCAAGGCCTCGTGCAAGGCATGTCGCGTGACCTCGGCCCGCGTGGCATCACGGTGAACAACGTGCAGCCGGGTCCGGTCAACACGGACATGAACCCGGAAAACAGCGAGTTCGCTGCTTCGCTGCATGGTTTGATGGCCCTGCCGCGTCACGGTCACGCCGATGAAATTGCCGGCATGGTGGCGTATGTCGCGAGCCCCGAAGCCGCGTTTGTCACGGGCGCGAACCTGATGATCGATGGTGGCTTCGCTGCCTGATCGCAGGGTTCCGCACTCGGCGCGCAATCGAAACGTTGCGCGCCTGGGCCTGATCTGCGCCCTCGCAGGCTGCTGACCTTTGGGTCGGAGGCAAGCCTGTGAGGGCGCTTTGTCGTGCACCCGGTTCCGACGTTGTATCCGCAGAGCGCTGCTCAGTTTGACTCGAGTCAGTCTCGCAACTTTTAGCGTTGATCCCCTCGCGTGTCTGTCGACGAAATCTAAGGGTATTTACTCATTCAAGGGTGCTTTTCATATAGTTTGTGTACGGAGTATATTTCGCTTCAACAGGAGACCGAGCCTGATTGGAGGAAGACACCATGCAATTTCATCTCAACGGATTTCACGTCGGCGATCCGACGATCGAGCCCGCTGTCACCGGCGCGTTTCGCGCCGATATGCCCGACACGGTCGACGTGCTCATCGCCGGCAGTGGTCCGGCCGGCTTGGTGCTCGCGGCGCAGCTGTCGCAGTTTCCATCGATCAAAGCGCGCATCGTCGAGCGTCGCTCGGGCCCGTTGCTGATGGGACAGGCCGATGGTGTCGCATGCCGGACCGTTGAGATGTTCAATGCCTTTGGCCTGAGCGACCGGATGCTGCGCGAAGCCTATTGGGTCAACGAAACCGCGTTCTGGAGACCGGATGCAACCGACCGTGGCGCGATTAAGCGTACCGGTCGTGTTCAGGACACCGAATCAGGTCTGTCTGAATTTCCGCATGTCATTGTCAATCAGGCGCGCGTTCAGGAGTATCTGCTGGATGTGATGCATCGTTCCGCACAGCGACTCGAGCCGGACTACGACCTCGAAGTCGTGGACGTGCAGCGCGACGACGTGGGTGACTATCCGGTCCGCGTGACTTTGCGTCGGACGAATGCATCGCAACTCGATGAACTCGTCACGGTCCGCGCGAAGTACGTCGTGGGTTGCGATGGCGCGCGCAGTCGTGTTCGCACCTCGATCGGGCAGACGCTTAACGGCGATGCAGCCAACCATGCATGGGGCGTCATGGATGCGCTCGCCGTGACGGACTTCCCGGACATTCGCCTGAAAGTCGCGATTCAGTCGGCGAGCGAAGGCAATCTGCTGATCATTCCGCGTGAAGGCGGCTACCTTGTGCGCTTTTACGTCGATCTGGGCGAAGTCACTCCCGAGAATCGGGACACGATCAAGCAGACAAAGGTCGACCGCATCATTCAGACCGCGCAGCGAATCCTGCACCCGTATTCGCTTGATGTGAAAGAGGTCGCATGGTTCTCGGTTTATGAAGTGGGTCAGCGTTTGACGGATCGGTTTGACGACGCGATTCGCATGGATGGAACAAAGCAAGTGCCGCGCGTGTTCATTGCCGGGGATGCCTGTCATACGCACAGTGCGAAAGCAGGGCAAGGCATGAATGTATCGATGCAGGACGGTTTCAATCTCGGTTGGAAGCTGGGAGCCGTATTGCAAGGGCTGAGCGACGTCGACCTGCTGCGTACGTACTCCGATGAACGTCAACCTGTCGCGCAGGAGCTGATCGACTTTGATAAAGAGTGGTCGGCGATGATGGCCGCGCCGCCGAAAGATCCATTGCGCCCCGAGGCGGGCGGCATCGATCCGGAGGAGCTTCAGGCCTATTTTGTTCGCGCGGGCCGATATACAGCGGGCGTCGCGACGCGCTATCGACCGGGCGCGTTGACGGGGGAGTCCACCTATCAGTCACTCGCAAGTGGCTTCACCATTGGCACGCGCTTTCACTCGTCGACCGTCGTCCGGGTCGCGGATGCAAAGCCGATGCAGCTTGGGCACGCGGCACGCGCGGATGGCCGCTGGCGCTTGTATGCGTTTTCGGATGCGAGCGGGGAAGCTCTGAACGCGTTGTGCGAAAACTGGGCTACGTCGCCGGATTCGATCCTTAAGCTGATCACACCGCCGGGCGCCGACTGGGACCATGTCGTTGACTTGCGCGCGGTGTTGCAGAAGCCTCATCGCGATGTCCGCGTCGGCGATCTGCACTCGCTGTTGCTGCCGCGCAAGGGACGTTACGGATTGATCGACTACGAGAAGGTATTTACGAGCGACGCGGCAAGCGATATCTTCGTCGAGCGCGGCGTAAGCCGTGAAAAGGGCGCACTCGTTGTCGTGCGTCCGGATCAGTATGTCGCGCATGTGTTGCCACTGGATGCTCACGCAGAATTAAGTGACTTCCTGCTGCGCATTTTTCGAATTCACACACCTGCGCTCGTCGCTTAAAAATTGCCGCCCAAACACGACGTCCCCGAAGCGCTCTCCCGATTCACTGGCAGTCTGGTGCGGCGCGCCCAGCAGCGGCACGTAGCCGTGTGGCTTAGCGAGGTTTCTGCGGAGATCACGAGCGTGCAGTACGCGGCGCTCGAGGTCCTGCAGAGGACACCGGGCGTCAATCAGCGACAACTTGGCGATGAACTCGACGTCGATCGTTCGACCATCGCGGATCTGGTCGCGCGCCTGGTCCGCAATGAGCTGGTCGAACGCAAGGACGACCCGGTCGACAAGCGGAGCTACGTGCTGTATCTCACCAGCGCCGGCAAGAAACAACTCGCAACCTTGCGACCACGTGTCGAAGAAGTTGAGCGCATATTGACGGCGAGGCTGACGCACGAAGAGCGCATGGAATTGCGTCGGCTGCTTTCAACGTTGTTGCCGTCGGAGGAGTAGTCCGACGTCGCGATAGCGAGTCGGCCTGACCGAAGTGCATTGGACTCCTGCCGTCGGGTGACTCGAAGTCCCGAAGCGCCGTCGGCTCAACGGCGTTTCTGCATGTGCCGGCAGCGCGACATGCCCCTGCTAAACCGGCGGGCTCGTCAGTTGATGACAGGCGTGGAGAGAGCCAGCAAACCTTGCGAAGCAGTTTGCATCACCTTCGCGGATAAGTCGGCCCCCGAAACGTCTTCGTAGCGAGCCGGGATGCGCTCTTTCAGACGAAATAGTCGCTGATGCGCTGAGCGAGTGATCTGACAGTAAGTGACTGCCTGAACCCGGCCTCGCAGTGCACCGTCCTCTTTGAGCTCCTTTTCTCGGGTGGTCTTCGCCGCAACTTCGTGACCGACCACGAACGCCCTGAACATCGGCGTTCCGTCGAGCGTGCCGCTGTTGAGAAAATCCTGTACGTAGCCGTCGGCCTGGTTCATTTCCTCGCGGCCGATCGCGGATCTTCCCTTTTTGAGTTCGATGATCAACACGTTCTGGATGCGCGTGAGCGTCGGATCGGCCGGATCAAATCCTTCGGTACCGACTATTGAGCAGGTCGCGTCTCCGAGCACGACGATGTCCGGTCGTTGTCTCTGATTGATGAAGGCGCCAGCAGACAGTCTCTTTTTAAAGATCTTTTCTGCCGCCGTACGCAGGCTGACGTTCGAAGAATATTCGCTACTGTCGAATTCAGGCCCAAACAACCAGCGCGCTTGTGTGACTAAGGGGTGGAGAGTGTGCAACTCGTCGGTGGTTTCGTCGCCACATAGCTTCTCGATGGCCGCCAGTACGGCCAGACGATGATCGATCTCGTCGAGCACCGATAGCGCATCGCGGATGGTCCATTGACGGAGAAGTTGATCAATGTCGCCGAGTCGGCCGCCCTCTGCTTCGGTCATACGGTTGCCGCGCTGCATTGTGCTTTCTCGCTCGGTTTTGTCGGTTTGGTCAACGAATAGTCCGGTCCGGTTGCCGCACGTAGACGTGAAGACCTTCCATCGTAGCGATTTGCATGAAGCGATCTTTGTACATTTCGATCACTGTGGGGCGCCGACGTTCGAACTAACGCGCCCGTGCATGTACCAGCCGCAATCCCCAACCTGTGCGAATCGTGCCGTCGCTGTCCTGAAGGGGCGACAGGGCGGGCATGAAGTGATCCCTGAGCCGGTTGCGTGCTGGTTCTGAGAGGCGGTCGACGTCGTATGTTTCGCCCAGTGACTGCCACAGTTCGTCGGGCGTCGGACTCCATGGTACGTCGATGTCTTCGAAACGAATGTCGTCGAAACTTTCGCGCAGCAACTCAGTCCAGCCATCCATCGATCTTGTTCGTGAGTCGCCAAATGGCAGCGGTGAAAGATCCTCTTTCGCGATGGGCTTGAACGCGTTCAGAAAGATCTGATTGACCTCGCCCAGCAAAAACGTGCGGCCAATGATCGCGCCGAACGTGCCGCCGGGCCTCAGAACGCGTCGAATCTCCTGCATGACCTGGCCAATATCGTCCATCAGCATGAGCGCCATATGCGACAGCGCAACGTCGACCGCGCCCGTGTCAACAGACATGGCTTGTGCGCGTTCATTCAGCAACACCACTTCCGGGGGCAATGCCTTTCTCGCGAGATTGAGTTCTCCCTCGCTCATATCCACGCCGATGAGACGCACATTCTTATTTTTATTCAGGAGAAGTCCCAAGAGATGGCCGTCACCGCATGCAACGTCGAGCACGGTTTTAACAGAGGGCATTTCGAGCGCAAGTGAAGCAAGCACGTCGTACGACGATCGATATTCGCGTGAAGCCATCCATGCGGGAAAGCCTCCAAACGCCGAACTCGTTGCACCTGCAACACGTCCGTGGAAGTTCTGCAGATACCGCTCACTGGGGGAGAACGCGCTCATTGGATTCCGTGTGAACATCGATGTGAACGCACCGAGGATACACAGCTTTGTCGTGAGCGGTCGATGTCCAGGCGGGATATTGCTATCGCGTGCGTTGTTAGCGTCGCAGGCGGCTACTCGAGCGTTGTTAGCAAACGCCTCGGCCCGCTTACGCAGCGATTGCCGATTTCAAAGAATCGCAAAGGCCGATCCATTTCGCGTGACAAGCCGATACGCGTCGTCACGCCGACCGCGGTTGCTGGTTGGGCCGGGCTGTTCGCCGCGGGTTGCTCGGTACCAAGCCAGAGCCCAGAACCCGTGCATAGATTCTTTCCGTCCGATTCGACGCCCACGCCGAGCGCGGCGCACAGTCGTCCGGGACCGCGTGCAAGTTCGCGTATAGGTACCGTAGAACCCCGTCGTGACTGCATGAGTTCGATGCCGGAGCGCGGCTCAAGTGCTCGTAGCAATACCCCGGCCCCGATACCGTCTGGTTCGGCTGAAATGTTCAACGTCCACGCCGCGCCATAGACGAGCTTCACGTACGCAAAACCGGGTGCCTTGAAAAGCGGTGCGTTGTACCGTGTCAGCCCTCGATACGCATAGCCGGTCGAGTCGCCGACAGGATAGGCTTCAACTTCGACGATCCTGCCGGCGCAGCATCCTTCAGCGGTGTCATGCGTAAGCCATTTTCCAACCAGCCAGCGCGCAAGCTCGACGGCTCCGGACGGCAGTTCGTCGCTGCGCAGCGCGCGCAGCGACTCCGTTTCTCCGCGACGGCTTTCGTCCTGCTTCAATGCTTGAGACAGGTGTCAGCGTTTTGCCACGTGCACGTATCGAGACCGGTGTGGATGATCGTCTTGACCGTCTTGCCTTGCGCAAGATCACGCATGACCATCGCGGCCTGATACCCCATTTCCTCAGGGCGTTGACCGACCAGAGCGTTGACCTTGTGATCCTTGAGTGCCTGGATTTCAGGTGCAAGCGTGTCGGCCGAGATAATGACGAACTTGCCGCTCGAGATCTTGTCCATGATCGGCGTGACGACTTGCGAATAGGCCTGTGGCGCAAACAACGGCCAGCCGCCTTCGAGCACGAACGCATCAAGCCCTGTCGCGTTGGCGGTCAGCGTGTCCTGCATCATCTGATTCGCCTTCGCGGCATCGTCGTTCGAATACAGCGGGCAAGCGCTGATCTCATGCCAGTTGTTCTCGCCATTCAGCTTGGTGATGCCCTTCTTGCCGCCCAGGGCGTCGCGCGTGCCTTGCGCACGTTGATTGATGTTTTCAGCGGCAGGATTGCCCATGACGAGGCAGATGTTGCCGCCCTTGGGCATCAGCGCCTTGAGCTGTTCAGCGAGTTTCTGGCCAAGCTCGTAGTTGTCGGTCCCCACATACGCCTTGCGCAGCGACGCATCCTTCGGCAGCAAGTCGGCATCCGCGGTGATGATCGGGATCGACAGGTGACGACGGCGCAGGACTTCGGCCACCGCCGGCGCGTTGGAAGGCGAGATCGCCATCGCAGCAACGCCCTTGGTCAGCAAGTCGTCGATGATCTGCACTTCGGCGCTTTCATCGGCAGCGGTTGCAGGCCCGGTGTAGTAGCAGGTGAAGCCCTGACCCTTCAGTTCCTTGTTGGCGCGATCGCACCCCTGATGCATGAGGTCGAAGTACGGGTTGTCGAGTCCTTTGACGACGAGCGCAAGGGTCTTGTCGTCCGCAAATGCGGTCGAGGCGAATAAAGCCAGCCCTCCGATCGCGGCCATGCACATCGAAGCAATCTTCATGTTTCCTCCTGGTCGGCGCCGGCTCTGCGGCGCACATGTCTGCTCGCACTAAGGTTCTTGTGTTGTCGACCCCGGGCCCGTGTTCGAGTCTGGGTCAATGTGCGGAATCTCGCTGCATCGCGAACACGTGCGTCCGGTAGTTCCGCGCCTCGTCCGGCCGAGCTCCCTCCTTCCCGCACCCGCCGCAGCGCGGCCAATGCGTATGAAGACTCTTTTAATCTCCCTGCCGCCCGCCACCCAATCTGTTGAACAGCACTGCAACGATGATGAAAGAACCCACGAGCGTGCCTTGCCAGAAGGAATCGACACCCAGCAGGATCAGGCTGTTACGGATGACTTCGATCAGCGCGGCACCGACCACGGTGCCGAATGTGCTGCCAATGCCGCCCACGAGATTGGTGCCGCCGATCACCGTGGCGGCGATCACGCGTAGTTCGTCGCCCGTACCGAGGCCCGTGGTAACCGCACCGAGCCATCCGACTTCCAGAATGGCGGCGACGCCGGCCATCAGGCCCGCAAGCACGTAGACGGAGCAGATGATACGGCGCACCGGAACGCCGGTCAGGTTGGCCGCATGTCGGTTGCCGCCGACTGCGAACACGTAGCGGCCCCAGCGCGTGAATGCAAAGACGAACCAGAAGATCACCGCGAAGAGCAGCAGAAACCAGACGGGGTTGGCCACGCCGAGCGTCGCACCGCCGCCGAGCGCCAGCAGCTTGCTCCCGTCGGGGCCGAATTCAAAGATTGTGCGGCTGCGCGAGATCACGAGTGCGAGGCTGCGCCCGATGCTCAGCATGCCGAGCGTCACGACAAAGGGCTGCATGTCGAGATACGCGATCAGCACACCGTTCACGAGCCCGACGAGCCCTGCGGTCAGCATGCCCATGCCAATACCCGCCCAGATCGAATAGCCCGCGTTCATGACGACGGACAGCACGATGCCGCTGATGCCGATGGTCGACCCCACGGAGATATCGATGCCGCCGGTGATGATCACAGCCATCATGCCGAGCGCGACGATCGCCACAAACGCGAAATTGCGCGTGACGTTGAACAGATTCTGCGAAGTCGCGAAGGTCGACGTCACAAACGAGAGCAGCACGCATGCGATGACGGTGGCGAGCACCACCCAGAACACCTGGCTGGCGAGCAACCCCGACCAGCGCGTATGCGTTCTTTGCGCTTGCGGATCGTCGATCAGCGTTGTGATCGAGGGCGGTCTTTCCGACGGCTCGTTCAATTGCGGTCTCCCGTGCTGGGCAAGGTCAGGCGGTGGTGATGGCTCCGGTGATGAGACCGGTCACTTCTTCCGGCGATGACGTATCGGTCTTCTTGTCCGCCACCTTGCGCCCGCGCCGCATGACCACGACACGATGCGCAACGGCGAACACATCGGGCATGCGGTGACTGATCAGAATGACCGCAATGCCATGTTCGGAAAGACGGTGAATCAGATCGAGCACCTCCGCGACTTGCCGCACGCTGATGGCGGCGGTCGGCTCGTCCATGATGACGAGGCGCGGCTCAGAAAGGCGCGTGCGCGCAATGGCCACCGCCTGCCGTTGGCCGCCGGACATCTGGCGAACGAGATCGCGAGGCCGCGTTTCCGATTTCAGCGATTTGAAAAGCTCGCCGGCGCGCCGGTACATGGCCGCGTGATCGAGGATGCGGATCGGACCGAATCCGATGCGAGGTTCGCGGCCGAGGAAGACGTTCGCGGCGGCCGTCAGGTTGTCACAGAGCGCGAGGTCCTGATAAACGACCTCGATGCCCTGGGCGCGCGCGTCGACGGGCTTGTTGAAATGCACCGGCGAACCGTCGATGAGGATTTCGCCATGTGAAGGCGGGAAATTGCCGGCGATGACTTTCACCAGCGTCGACTTCCCCGCGCCGTTGTCCCCCATGAGCCCGACCACCTGACCCGGTTCTAGTTGGAACGTCACTTCGGTCAGGGCTTGAATGGCGCCGAAGTGCTTCGAAATACCTCTGAGCTCCAGGAGACTCATGGAAGGTCGCACGCGCTCCAATGAAAATGTCGCCTCCGCTACTGGCCGAGGCGACACATGGATAAGTTAAGTACTTTTTTAGAGCACGCCAGCGCATTTTTCAAGCAATGCGGGGCGACTCAGTATCTACCCCGATTACGGGTTATCCCCATGTCGGGCCGGGCGAAGCAGAGTGCGCAACGGTTGTTCCGGCACTGACGCGTCACGGTCGTTCGTGCGCTCTCAGATAGGGGGCTTTCGCTGCGCCTCGTGCTTTGTGCTGACGATTACAGTTGTTAACGTTCGACGTGCTACTGCTACCGTCGACGTTACCGTTTGAGGTGGATTCATGCGGACGACTGCTACCTGGCGTAAGGCGTTTCGCAAGTCGAAACGGTGCATGCTCCCGCTCGCTGTGGCGATGTGCTCGCTCGCATTCGAAGCCCACGCGACGGAAGGTGGGCTAGGGCGCCCCGTCGCGGGTATGAGCGTGCTTTCCGGAGCGGGCATCGTGCCCCCTGAGCCGGTGTTCATTTTCAATCTTCAGCAGATTTATATCGACGGGTCGATCAGCGGCGATCGCGGTGTGCCGATCGCAGGCAAGGCATCGGTCGGCATCGACGCGCCGGTCGCGTTCACGCTGGCGACATTAATGAAAGTGTGGGGCAGTGCGGGCGGGTGGGATTTCGCGTCGGGCTTCACCTTGCCCTATGTATGGACCGAGGTGACGGGGAGTTTCTCCGTCGGCGCGCTGACACGCTCGACGAGCGACCGCGCGTCCAATCTGTTTGATATGTATTTCACCCCGATCGTCGCGGGCTATCACCTCACGCAGAACGATCACATCGCACTCAGCTTCAACTTCTGGGCGCCGACGGGGCACTATGACCCTAACGACCTTGCGAACCCCAGCCTGAACAACTGGACGTTTGTGCCGCAAGTGGCCTATACGAAGATCATTCCCGAGTACGGGATTCAGCTGGATATGGTGCTCGGACTCGAGTTTTATACCCGCAATAACGCGACGAACTATCAGAACGCGCCGCTGTTGACGTTCGATGCGATGGGCGTCAAGAAATTTCCCAACGGCCTTGGAATTGGCATTGTGATGGGTACGGTTCAACAGCTGGGCAATGACAGCGGGCCGACCGCCGACAAGCTCAATGGCTTTGTCGGACATGATTTTTCTTTAGGCCCGGTGATCACATACGACACCAAGATCGGCGGCAAGCTCCCGCTATCGGCGAGCTTGCGCTGGGTACCCAGTATTTACAGCGTCAACCGGCTCAAGAGCACGGAGAGCGTGCAGGCCACCGCGACGGTGGCGTTTTGAGGTCTATTGCGAGCACGTAAACGAGGTTGCCGAATCAGGCGACCCGGTGCCGTTGTATTTGGGCCAGAGCGGAAACTCGCAAAGAGGGCGTGTACGGCCGGGCACGCCGACGGTGTCGGCGACGACTTGATTCGTGGGCGCCTGGGCGTTTTCGACCCAATCCTCGAGCGTAGTCAGCGAATCCCACGACGCATTGAACACAGCACTCGCTGCGTGGTTGTATCCGGGCACTTCGTAGAATCTAACAAAGGAACGGACGGCGGCCGGGCCCATCTGGGTGACGAGACGGCCGTAGTAATCCTCCGTCGATCGGGTGCTCACGAGCACGTCGCTGACGCCGTGAGCCAGAAGCAGCTTGCCGCCTCGTGCGGCAAAGGCGGAAATATCTGTCTTTGCGTCGAGCGTGACGCTGAGTTCGCTGATCCGGGCCGCCCACTGGCCTGGATTGGCCGCGTCAAACGACCGCGAGTCGTAGTTCGGATCGCGGGTAATCGCGTATTTGAACCATTGATCCGCGAAAACGCTGATGTAGGGGGCGTTGCTCGGCATCGGGTTCGTCGGTGCGGCGGAGCCGAACGCCAGCCAGCGTACGGCTTTGTGCACTGCGTCGTCTGCGTCGCTCATTCCCGTATCAGCGCCCCAGATGTTGAAGCCGGGATGTTCCGTTTGACCGCTAGCGAGATAGTTAAGCCGGGTCGAAGCGTTGATGGTTTTGACTGCCTTGATCTGTGCGTCGGACAGGCACCGATCGCCGGTGTCTTTGCCATCCTTGCACCGCAGTGGATGGCCGTCGACTGTTGCGGTCGCCGGATCGAATATCGCGTTGCACTGAGACTGGTTGCTGATCACGCCGTCGCGAAGGCCGTCCAGTGCGTCACACGCTTGCATGGCCGCATCGAATAGCGCTTTACGTTTGGGGGGCGTGAGATAGGCGCCCTGCTGCGCGAGTGCCCGATTCATTTGCTGGCCGCCGAGAATGCTGACCATCCCGGCCCATGCCGGATACCACGCGACTGCGCCATTCCAGTCTTCGGGCCATCGTTGAATGGCTGTCAGTGCTTCGCGGCCGCCGGTTGAGCCGCCGATGAAATACGCCTTTGCCGGATTGCGTCCGTAGTGTTGCTGGATCAGATAGGTTGCAGCGTCACGCGTTTTTTTGAGCGCGTCGCCTGCGTTCCAGTTCATCAATGCTTCATCGTTCTTTGCGAATGAACCGTCTTCAGAGCCTAACGGGCCTGCCTGATGGCCCGAATCACTGCCATACACGGTGTAGCCTCGCGCGACGGGGTAGGGCTTGTCAGTGGGCCCCGCGGGCACGTTGCCGATGACGTTCGGAATCGAACCATCGAGTCCACCGCCGCCGAACATCACGGCTTTTGAATTCCATGCGTCCGGCAGGGCGACTTTGAATCTGATCTCAGGGGCGGTGTGATCGACCGGGTCAATGGAGCCTGTCACCATGCAATGCGCCGGGATACGTTTGGCGCCTTCGCCGCTTGCGTCCACGACGGTCGCTGTCGTCACGACTGCTCCGGTTGTCGGCAGCTTGATGGCAGAAGCTGGAATATGAAGGCCGACGAGTTGGGCACATCCGAGCTGCGCTGCGGGGGCGGAAGCTTCGCCAGCTGGCGTGAGCGAAGTGGATCGAACCGATGAACACGCGGCGAGGACGAACCCCAATACGACAAGCGAACCCAATCGCAAGCTCGAATGCATCGATGTCTCCGGATTGTTATGTGGACGAAGGCCCGTGTATTCCGAAAGCATACGAGTGCGCGACTTCGTGAAACAGCGCCCTGCAGGACAGAATGGTGTCCGTTTAGGACCGAGGCGTAGCGTTGAGTCGCGCTTGTCCCAGCGTCGGGAACTCACGTCCGATCTCTCTGAAGCGGACGGCTTTACGCTGCCCGCTCGGACGAGGTCCGTCGTTGCCGTCCTGTTACGGAGCGGCATAAGTCTTTTGCCGGTTCCGGTGTGTACCGCGGTTGCCTTCGAGCAGAGAATGCGTCGACGGGCTGGCGTAGACGGTTACGACGTTCTTTTAGGTCAGCTATGACGGCAGGCCGGTCGGCGAGCAGGCTTCTCTTTGTCTATGTATTTGACAGGTCAGACAAATGCCGGGCGTGTCGGATGGTTGTGAGCGCGGAGGCGGGCCACGTCGAATGAAATCGGGCGGGCGACGCGGTCGCTGGTGGATTGGAGGCAGTGGATTTTGAATAAAAAACCGGACAACGGAGTACGCGGATTTCCGCGCGGTGCTCCGCAGGCGCCATGGGGTTTCATGGTGCGCAGTGTGTCGATGATCTTGCTCGCGGTGTGTCCGGCTATTTTGTGTGCGTACCTTGCACGAAGCTCGGCAGATTGGCGCCTGTTCGAGCGCTCGGGTTCGCTCGTGACGATTGCGGGGCTTCTACTGGCATCACGTCGGTATTTCGAGCACCGAGTGACCGAACTAGTTGTCGCCCAAACGCGGGGACAGGCTGCGATCGAAGTCACTGAGTCCTTGAATCGCATCCTTGATGCCAGGCGCGGACTCACGCTTTCTGCGTTCGGCACGCTGATCTGGGGCTGGGGAATCTATCTGCGATGGTGGAGTTTCGCGGTGCTGGCGTTATGGCTGCTCTTCGTGATTTACCGGGCGTTTTATGACCCGGTCTTGCACCATAGCCGCGGGCTAATGTTGCAGGCGAGGCAACACAATCACAGCGATGCGCGCTTTGCCGAAGAATCTGAGGGCGACGTGGAGCATGACGAGGTCACGCTGTTTGTGAATGTCGACACCGAAGCGTCCTGATGCCCCTTGTCCAATGTCTTCAGTAGAGACCATCGTAGTCATAGCGCCGACAGCCTGTAGCTAGATTTGCGCTTCGATCGCTGCCTTGTCGAGGACCGACCACACCTCAGCGATCTTCGCGTCACGAAACGTATAGAAGACGTTCTCGGCGAACTTGATGCGCCTGCCGTTGATCGGTAAGCCGAGGAAGATGCCTGCTGGTGTGCAGTCGAACTGCAGGCGGCTGGCAATCGTCGGAGCTTCGACCACGAGCAACTCGAGATTGAACTGCAAGTCGGGTATCTCGAGAACGTCTTGTTCCAGCATCCTGCGGTATCCGGACAGTCCGAATGGCCGCCCATTGTGCGTGACTTCGTCGCCGACGAATTGGCCAAGCGATGCCCAATCTCGTTGGTTCAGGCACGCCAGATAGCGGCGATAGATGTCGCCAAGGTCCAGGTCGGTCACGACGATTTCCTCACTAGCCACAAAAGGACATGCTGTGATCATAGACCGACCTGGACTTGACGACGCCCTACGCCACTAAAACCGCTTTGACGCCATGGGACGCCTCATAGGCCATCGCCGATTCGATCTGGTCGTAGCGGAACGTATCGCCAAGTCGTGTTGTCAGCATCGGATCGTCAATCAGGCCTTCGAGTGCATCGAGCGCGCGAATCAGTTTTGCGTTTTCCTTGACGGTCCGGCTTTCGAAATTGCTGAATCGCTTGATCGTGAGATTCTTCGCCATCAGAAGCATGGTCGGAATCCCAATCGTCGTAGCACCGCCCAGAAACCCATAGATGTAGACCGTTGAATGCATCGGCAGGGCGGATGCCACCTTGTTCAGCAAGTCACCACCGACGCCATCGAACACCGCGGTCGCGTTGAGTTCGGTCGCCAAAGTGTTCAGCTCGGTTTCGAATCCCTCGCGTGTCACGACAACGTGTTCGATGCCCATGGCATGAAGCTCGTCTCGGGCGGTTTCGCTGCGTACCAGAAGAATGGCTGGCAGATTCCGTTTGCGCGCAAGCGTCGCAAGCGCGTGAGCTGTCGCAGCGTTCCCGGCTGTGGCGATCACGCCCTTGTGCCCGGCTTCCACGATTTCTTCAAGGAATGCGTAGGCGGTCATCACGTTGACGAGCGAGCCGCTGTATTCCCGCGCATCACGGTGCTCCGGCAAGATGAGGCACGCTGTAAAGGGCACATGCGCGCGTTCGCTCCACAGGCCGATACTGTCCGGGCTTCTGCTCAGCGACCGATAGATCGCGACGTTCCTGCCGAGATATTTTTCCGGCACGCCGGCGCCAATCGAAACGACTCGCCCGGCGCCTGACGCACCCCAGACGGGATACGGACCGAGCGCAAACGCGGTGCCTGCGGCATTCGGCATTTTCAGAAACGCCTTGTCGCCCTGATTGATTGTCGAAGCATCCATGTCGATCACGACATGGTTCGGTGCGGCGTCTTCAGGCGCGGGAACGTCACGGACTTCAAGTTCTCGACTCGGTGTCACACAAATCGCTTTCATGGGTTGAACCTCGCTTGCATCGATGTGGGGTTGCGGTGTCGCTAAGTTAGTTGTTTTCATTCATTGCCGAAACGGCGATTGGCGGCATACCATGCATTCCACTTCGGAATCGATTGAGGCGACTGACATGGACCGACTCGATGCAATTCGCTTGTTTGTGCGCCTTGTGGAATGCGGCAGTTTTTCTGCGGCAGGCCGCGAGAATGGAATAGGGCAGCCCGCAGTCAGCAAGAAAATCGGCGCACTGGAAGCGCATCTCGGCGCGCAACTGCTGCTGCGAACGTCGCGCACGGTGGTGGTCACCGAAGCCGGACAACGCTTCTACGAGTCGGCCAAGCACCTGGTCGATGATTTCGATGCGCTCGAATCGTCGATAGGCGACCGGCAGCGTTCACCCAGCGGTGTGGTCCGGGTCGACACGGCTCCCGCCCATGGGCGGCTCTGGATTACGCCGCTATTGCCCAGGTTTTTTGAGGCCTATCCCGACGTGTCAATCGAAGTGTCGGTCTCCGAGCGGCATGTCGATCTTGTGGGAGAGGGTATCGATCTCGCGGTTCGGCATGGCCGCTTGATGGACTCGTCGCTCACTGCGCGAAAACTCACTGAAACGAATTTCCTGTTGGTGGCCAGCGCACGATATCTGGCCGAGCATGGGGCACCGTCGAAGCTGTCGGACCTCGACAAGCACGCATGCGTTGTGTTTGCGAAGGGACGTGAGCGCTATCCGTGGCCGTTGCGTGTGGGGAAGGAGACGGTGTCGTATGTGCCGCGAGGGTCGCTGACCACCGGCGATGCGGAGCATGTGCGCGCAGCCGTCCTGTGCGGGCTCGGCATTACCCAGGCACCGAAGTGGCTATTCGCCGAGGAAATCCGAACGGGCGAGGTCAAGGTGATTCTGCCGAAGCTGCAACCGGACAGCGCGCCAATTCATCTCGTCTATCCCGCAGGCCGTCGCATCCCGATGCGTGTCAGAGTGTTTGTCGACTTCCTTGTGAAAGCCTTTGAGCATGTGGACGCGTGAATGTCAGCGAGCGCTCACCTGCGATCATTGGGGCACAGACTCGTCTCAACATGTTGCATATCAAACTATCTTTGTTCTACAAAAGTCGATCTGTCACAAACAGTTGCACATATTGCCTTTAGCGATATAGAAAATTTTTCTTCTTGAAACAATGTCCGCTTAGCATTCGCACCTTAGTCCGCTTAAACGGCGGGTTTGGCACAGGGCGCGCGTGGCGCGAGCATTGAGAGAAGAAAAAAAATGAATCGATTCCTGAACGGCTCTTTGAGCCGGACCGCCATTTGCGCGGCTGCTTTGTCTCTGCTCGCCGCGTGCGGCGGGGGTGGTGGCGGTAACTCGACCGGTCAGTCAGGAACGTCAGGTGATGCGTCCGCGCCGGCTGTGCCGCTCGCGACAAGCGGCAATGGTCCGGGCATCTCGGTGCAGCCGCAAGCCCAGACGGTCGCCGCAGGACAGCGCGCGTTCTTTACGGTGACGGCTCCCGGCGCGACGCTTTTCCAGTGGTATCGCAATGGCGTGGCGATCGCGGGCGCTACGTCTGCCAGTTACTTTGCGCCGGCCGCCGCGGCTTCGGACAACGGCGCTTCGTTCGCTGTTGCGGTCGGCAATGCGTCGGGCACCACGGCGTCGACTGCGGTTACGCTGACCTTCAATACGGCTTCCGACGCTTCGCCGCCCGCCAGTTTCTGGGGGGACACGACGACGATCCCTGCGGCAACGCAGGTCATGCGCTTTGTTTTTCTCAACAAGACGAACGGCAAGTATCCGGACAGTCAGGTGTTCTGGCAGATCACGGGTACGAACGCATCAGGGCAGCCCGTCAACGAATTCCACTCGATTGCTGACGAGCCGACCTACGATAGCCCTGGAATTAATTCGACTCGCATCTATTTCTATCTCGCTCCCAACCAGGCCAGCGCGACGCAAACGAACACGAGCTACTACGACTTTATCGAGTTCAATCTGGGGCGCTCGTCGTCGACGGATCCATGGAACTTCAACGGCGACACGACGCGCGTCGATGCTTTTGGCGTGAAGCTCGCCATCCGGCTTCAATGCAGCGACGGCACCGACGTCGCGCGCGGCGAGGACTACGGGACGTTCCTCGAAGACCGCTCGGTCACCTTCGCCAAGTACCTCGCCGAAGTGCCGGCCGAGTTTCAGTCGACGGGTACCCAAAACGCGCCTTATCGCATCGTTGAGCCCGGAACCGCGACCAACTTTCAGACGGGCGGTGCTAACGCGAGCTATTACGACAACTACATCAACACGGTGTGGGCCAACAACAATATCGATCCGACGGTGGTACCGAAGCCCACGCCGTTCCTTCGCTTTGCCGACGGCTCTCGACCCGACCTGATCGCCGCTGTTGAGCGGCACGTGGCCGATACGCCGGGCACATTCAAGTCGGACGGCACCTTGGTCAATCCGAACTTCTGGAGCACGATCGACGCGAGTGCGTACTACCCGACTTCGCCCGCCAACTACTATGCGAAGTTCTGGCACACGCATGGCATTGCCAACCTCGCCTACGGATTTTCCTATGACGACGTGGGTAGCAAGTCGTCCGATATCGGATGCAACAACCCGCAGCGCATGCTGGTAGCCATCGGCTGGTAATACCCCATCAATAACAAAAATGAATGTGATGAACCCAATGATTGGCGGCCTCAGAATGGCCGCGTTCGCTGCACTCGTTGCCTTGAGCGTTGCTTCGTGCGGCGGAGGAGGTGGCGGGAGCACGGACTCTGCGAGTAACGGCGCCACGAATACCGGCACGTCGGGCTCGACGACGAACCCGACGGGTGGGACGGCGACACCCGCTGCAAAGAACGCAAAGCGCGGCGTGGCCTACGACTTCGCGACGCCCGACGATCTCGCCGCAGTCTCGTCCAATGTGAGCTGGTGGTACAACTGGAGCCTGACACCGAATGCCGGTGTGCCGAGCGACTACGCCACACGCTACAACATGCAGTTCATTCCGATGCTCTGGAATGGCAGCTTCAACGACGCATCGGTGGTTGCCTATCTGCAGGCGAACCCGTCGATCAAATATCTGCTGGTGCTCAACGAGCCGAATCTGGTCGATCAGGCGGATATGACGCCGTCGGCCGCTGCCGCCTTGTGGCCGCGCTATGAGGCTATATCCGCGGCGACTGGCGTCAAGATCGTCGGTCCGGCGATGAACTGGGGAACGCTGCCGGGCTATTCGGATCCGGTGGTATGGCTCGATGAATTCATCGCGGACTATCAGGCCGCGAACGGTGGCCGGAGTCCGCAGATCGACTATCTCGCCTTCCATTGGTACGACTATGGACTCGCTTCGCAGCTCAACGCGCTCGACAAGTACGGCAAGCAGATCTGGGTGACGGAGTTTGCGAACTGGCACAGCGCGAACGACGGCGCACAGTTGATCGATACGCTCGCGGCGCAACAAGCGCAAATGAAGGACATGGTGTCGACATGCGAGACACGGCCCGATGTCTTTCGCTATGCATGGTTCACAGGCCGTATCAGCCCCGATCCGCATTTCACGAGCTTGCTCGGTGCCAACGGGCAACTGACAGGGCTCGGCACGACTTACACCGGCTTGCCGGCAGGGCAATAAGCCTGGTCGCGATCAACCGTCCGATGGCAGTGATCGGGCGGTCGTGTCACTCAGATCGCATGCCGCCGGCCGAGACAGGTTCTTCCTGTGAGCGGAAATGATTGACGGCCAGGTCAATAAACGCTTTGACCTTGAGCGGAATGAATTTGCGGTTGGTGTAGACCAGGCGGAACTCGCGATCGGGTAACCGGAATTCCGGCATCAGGCGGATCAGCTTTCCCGCGCGGATATCGTCGTCGACGAGATAACCCGACATCGTGCCGATACCCAGCCCGGCCAGCGCACATCGACGCACCATGCCAATGTTGTTCGTGTAGACGACGGGATTGACCGATGCGGTGACCTGAGTGCCGTCCGGGGCTTCGAAGGTCATTTCGTTCGTATTGTGTTCAGTCCTGAACGCGATGAACGGGTGCGCCTCGAGTTCGGACGGATGCGTCGGCGTGCCGTGTTCGGCGAGATAGTCAGGCGCGGCACAGGTATAGAAGTCGGTCGACATCAACGGTCTCGACACGAGCGTCTGACCCGTGATGTATCGCGACGCGAGAATCCCGAGATCGAACTCGCCTTCGATCAGATCAACAGCGCGGTCAGCGAGTGCGACTTCGATGGTGACGTTCGGGTGCAGTGCCCGGTACTCGCGCAGGATCGGCGCGAGCTTGCGCATGGCGAAGAGTGCAGGTGCAACGATCTTGAGTCGGCCCGAAGCGTTGGTTGCGCTAGACGACAACATTGAATACGTGTCTTCGATGTCGCCCAAGATCAGCCGACAGCGATCGAGATACATGCGGCCGGCCTCGGTCAGCGACATGCGACGTGTCGTACGCTGAAGCAGTCGCACACCCAGATGTTCTTCGAGATCGCTGATCGTGCGACTGATGCGCGGCACGCTCATATCGAGCGCCTCCGCCGCGTGCGCATAGCTGTTCGCCTCGACGACCTTGACGAAGATCTTCATGCCGGTCAGTACGTCCACGTGCGTCTCCTTCTTGCCTTCTCAGGCCTATGCGGCGTATCGCCCGATGCCATCACCCCTACTTTAGCCAACACGCACGCGTCGGGCAGACAATCGCTTTCGAATAACGGTCACGCATGTTGCTCAATGGGGCAGGGTGTTCAGGGCCGCTGCAATCCTCGACGCATACCGAACACCGGCGTTGCACGGCGGCCCCACCAGAACTTCATCAGCAAAGCGATCGCCGCGAGGATCGGGATCTGCACGATGCTGCCTTCGGGTCCCACCGTTCCGCCGCTCAGCAGCACGTGTCCGGCAGGGTGGAGCGAAAACAAATGTCCTTCGACGGACGCACCGCTATCCAGCGCACCGAACAAATAGGATTCGGTCCAGTCCCACGCTGCATGAAAGCCGATCGCCCAGAACAATGAGCCTGTGTACCAGAGGCTCATACAGAACACGAAACCGAAAGCTGCGGCAACCAGCACGCCCACATGCGTTTCATTGGCATTGAATCCGTGAATCGCGCCAAACAGGATGGAGAGCGCGATCGCGCTCCACCAGAATCCGATGCCGCGGGCGAGGGTGTATTGCAGGTAGCCGCGCAGCGCGGACTCTTCAAACAGCCCGACCAGCAGGAAGCCGCCCGCCCAGCTCAAGGCCGGCACAAGGTCCGCGCTCTGGACAGGGCGAACGTCGAGCGTTGCCGCATGCAGTCCGACGAGCACCAGCACCGAAAAACTCATGGCCACGACACCTAACGCGGCGCCTGTGAGGAAGCGGACTCGTTTTGCATCGCCCTGAAATCCGAACGCTAGCGGGGAGCGTCGCTCGATGGCCGACATGACGCAGACCGCCGCGAACAGGCTGACCAGTGCCATGCCCTCGCCGACGTACAGTATTTGCACATGCAACACGACGTTGCGCGGCGAATGCGTGAAATGGCCGACCAGCTTGGCGAACCCGACAAAGATTAACGCGAAGATTCCGGCGAATAACAGAATGCTCCAGCCCGCGCGCAAACCTTGAGCGCCGAGAAAGATACGACGGGTCGTCTGCCTGATCGCGCGGGATGAAGTCATGTTCTGCGGGCACTCCAGCTTATGGAGAACAAGAGAAGTCTGCGCCGAATTGTCCTGGCGATCAGATCGATCACCGGCGCAAAGACATGTTGGGCACTACAGATCGGGTTCGCCGTGCTTGATCGCGTGTTCAAGCTTCGCTTTGCGCATCAGCCATGTATCGAGTTCTTCCGACAGGATACGTTCGGCGACGACCTCGTCCGACGACGGCAGGCCCATTTCGGAGAGCGCGAGAATCTTCGATCGAATCTGCGCGAGTTCGGTCAGGCGCTGTTCGCACTCTGCCGAGGCTTCCGCGAGTTCGCGGTCCAGTGGCGACGTCATACCGGCTCAACCGCTCGTCGAAAACTTGTTTTGCTGGCGCTGTCCAGGATCGAACCCTTCGTTCGCTTAAAAGGTCATTGGGTGCGCATGGAATGGCACGTGACGTCCCACATACCGGCTAACACAGATTGGTTCCATGCACAGTGGGCGCATTGTACCGAGACATGCGTGGGCTGAATAGATCCGGCAGACTCAGGGGCCTGAGTCGCTCCGGGACTCAAGTCGATACGACACGTCGATATGACAAGTCGAATCGATACTGACCTGACGGCAAACCGGAGACGAATGTTGGATATGCAAGTTGGCCGCCAACATTTAATGAGCCATCCGAACTGAGAAAACACGTTGACGCAAGACTAAACAAGCGCCGCGTTGCGGCGCCGACTTCGATATGTACACCGTCTTGTGACGCGTTATGATCGTGCACTCGAAGCGCGCAACATGCTTGCATATGCACGCTTCCTGCCTTTGGTCCGGTAAGCACGCCTTATTCCGGGCAGATCGAGAATGATATGAAAAAGATCTACCTCCTGGGTGCCGTGCCACCCGCCGTCAATGTTGTAGGCGCTTGCCTGTCGCAGAGTGCGCGACCGTATATCGCGGGGATGCCTTTCATGCTCGCGTGGGTGGTCGGATCCGTTCTGCTGACCGCCGTGGTGATGCAGATCATTTATTGGGTCGACACGCGTTCCTCACATCGCGCGTCACGTTTGGCTTCGGCGGCGGAACCGGGCTCGGACTTGGCATCAGGTTCTGACGGCATGTCTGAACGCGTGTCCAATCTGACCCGGGACATCGCATCATGAGCGCGCCGCTGGCGCTGCTTGCCGCGACACTCGTTGTTGTATTTGCACTCGCGCTTCGCGCGCGGCGCGGCGTCGGCATGAGCCTTGAGCAATGGAGTATCGGAGGACGCGGATTCTCGGCATTGCTGGTGTTCGTCCTGATCGCGGGCGAGCTCTATACGACGTTCACCTTTCTCGGCGCGAGCGGGTTCGCCTACGGCTTTGGCGGCGCGGCGCTGTATATCGTTGTCTACACGACGCAAGCGTTCGTTCTGTCCTATTGGCTGTTGCCGGCGATCTGGCGCTATGCAAAAACGCATCGATTGCTCACGCAGGCCGATCTCTTTGCTAAACAATACGACAGCCCGTTTGTCGGACTGCTTGTGGCGGCGATATCCCTCGTTGCCCTGTTGCCGTATCTCGCGCTGCAGCTCAAAGGGCTGGGCATTCTGGTCGAAACGTCCTCGTACGGCGTGATTCCGACCGGCGTGGCGATCTGGATCGGCGCAGCGGCGCTTGCCGGCTTTGTCGTGGTGTCGGGCGTGCACGGCTCGGCGTTGACCGCGATCGTCAAGGATGCCGTCGTACTGAGTGTCTGCGTGTTTCTAGGCGTCTATCTGCCTTGCCACTACTACGGCAGCCTGACCGGGATGTTCCATGCGATTGACGCGCAGCGCCCCGATTTCTTTACGTTGCCCGCCGCGGGAAAAAATCTCACGTGGTACCTCTCGACGATCGTCGTCTGCGCACTGGGTATGTTCATGTGGCCGCACACGTTCAGCTCGGTCTACACGGCGAAGTCGGACGACCACTTCCGCCGCAACGCGGCGGTCATGCCGCTCTACGCGCTCGTCATGCTGTTCTCGATGTTTGTCGGCTTCGCAGCGGTGCTTCAGATTCCCGGGCTCAAGGGCCCGCGTATCGATCTCGCGCTGCTGGCGTTGTCGATTCGAAGCTTTGACCCGTGGTTCGTCGGCGTGATTGGCGCGGCGGGTTTGCTGACGGCCCTGGTGCCGGCGTCCATCATGCTGGTATCGGTGGCGACGCTCTTTGCAAGGAATATCTATCCCGTCTCGATGTTGCGTCCAGGCGAACGGCAGCTTGCGCAGATCGCAAAGCTTGCGGCGCTCGTGCTGACGCTGGCGGCGGTCGTGATCGCGCTGCACGGCGGGCAAAGCATCGTTGCGCTGCTGATCATGGGCTACAGCCTGGTGAGTCAGGTGTTGCCTTCGTTGTTCGCAGGCTTGCTGCGAAACAATCCGGTCAATAAGTATGGCGCGAGTGCCGGCATGATTGCCGGCGTCGCAACCGTGGCAACGCTGGTTCTGACGAACAGCTCGATCGCGACAGTCATGCCTTCTCAGGCATGGGCGGCGACGTTGAATCCGGGGATCGTTGCATGGACGCTCAACGTCGCCACGATGCTTGTCGTGAGTGGCCTGACGAAGAGGCGGGTGTCGAATGCGCTCGCATGACGTGCAGAAGGACGTGAACGCGAGCTATGTCCTCGCAGCGGATGAACGCGAAGTGCTCGAGATGATCGCGGCCGGAGGCTACCGGCTTGTCGCCGGTGCGACGGACCTTTATGCAACGCAGTCCGATCAGCTCGCCCGCACCCGGCTCATCGACATCAGTCGGGTGCCCGGACTACGCGGCATCGACGCGGCTGAACGCGGGGTACGTATCGGGGCGGCGACGACCTGGTCGGACCTTAGGCAAGCACGCTTGCCAGCCGCGCTGGGCGCTATTCAGGACGCAGCGCGCGGTATCGGTTCGCTACAGATTCAGAATCGCGCGACGATCGGGGGCAATCTCTGCAACGCGTCGCCTGCCGCGGACGGCACGACGGCGTTGCTTGCGCTCGACGCAGAGGTCGAACTCAGATCGCTCGGACATACCCGCACCGTCCCGCTTCGACAGTTCCTCACCGCAAGGCATCGTATCGATCTGCGTCAGGGAGAAATGCTCCACGCTGTGTGGATTCCGTTCCCGCCCGGCGAGCCGCGTATGGCATCGGCATTCTGCAAATTTGGCCTGCGGCGCGAACTCAATATCTCGATCGCATCAGTCGCGGTATCTGTCACATCGGCCGACACACAGGGTCAGGCATTCGACTACCGGATCGCTGCGGGGAGCGTTGCGCCGACACCGGTGAGGCTCTCGACGCTCGAGCACATGTTATCGAGTGCTTACGCGGACGATTCGGCGTCTTTGATCGCCGACACGGATTTGCCTGAAATCGACCCGATCGACGATGTGAGAGCGTCGGCGCACTTTCGTATCGATCGCGTGCGTGCACTCGTGGGCGAAGCGATCGAACGGGCTCAGCGGAGGCTTCTCGATGCTTAAGCCGATCCGCTTCGATGCGCTCAAGGTGAATGGCGAAGAGGTGACGCTGCCTGCCGATCGGCACAAGCCGCTTGCCGATTTTCTGCGTGACGATGTCCGTCTGCGCGGCACAAAGATCGGATGCGGCACGGGCGATTGCGGCGCGTGCACGGTGATCGTCGACGGCGAGCCGGTCTATGCGTGTATCACGCCGGCCGGTCGCGCGGCCGGGTGTGAGGTGGTGACCGTTGAAGGGTTGGCCTCGTGCACGGAGCATGGTTCGGCGCTGCAGGCGGCGTTTCTGGCCAATCAGGCGGTGCAATGCGGCTTTTGCATTCCGGGCATGCTGTGCGCGGCAACGGCCGCGCTCGATCAGCAGCGCGTTGAAACAGCGGACGACGCGAAGGCAGCTATCGCCGGCGTGCTGTGCCGATGCACTGGGTATCAGAAGCCGGTCGCGGCGATCCATCAGGTTGCGTGCGGTATTTACAAGCATGGACCCGCACCGGTAGAGGCGGGTGACGCCGTGGGTCGGCCCGTGACTCGACTCGATGGGGTCGAGAAGGTGCTTGGCACCGACGTATTCGGGTCGGACGGAATCCCGTCCGATGCGTTGATGATTCGCGCGGTTCGCTCTCCGCATCACCGCGCGCTGTTCGAGATCGGCGATGTCGACGCGTTCGTCGCACGGCATTCTGGCATCGAGCGCGTGCTGTTGGCCAGCGACATTCCAGGTGAGAACATCCATGGCGTGGCGACGGCGTATGCCGAAGAGCCCGTGCTGGCGGCGGGGTTTGTGCGGTTTCGCGGTGAAGCGATCGCGCTGATCGTCGGATCGGCTGCGGCGATTGCGCGCAATGACTTCGATGATTTTCCGGTGACGTGGACGCCCCAGCGCGACATGCAGGCCATGGACGATGCGCTGGCCCATGGTGCGCCGCTGTTGCACGACTCGCGGCCGGGCAATGTGCTGATCCGGGGACGTGTTGCACGCGGAGATCTCGAAGCAGGTTTCGATGAGGCCGACGCAGTGGTGGACGGCGTGTTCCAGACGAGCTTTGTCGAACATGCCTACCTCGAGCCCGAGGGCGGATGGGCTCGTCGAATGGGCGACGTGATCGAGGTCTATTCGCCGACACAGGCTCCGCATCCACATCGCGCCGAGCTTGCGCGCGTGCTCGGCTGTGACGCGGTCAACATCCGCGTGATCCCCACGGCCGTTGGCGGTGGCTTTGGCGGCAAGCTCGACATGACCGTGCAGCCTTTGATCGCCGTCGCGGCGTGGGTGCTCAACACGACAGTCGGCATGACCTATACGCGTGCCGAGTCGATCGCGACGTCGACCAAGCGACACCCTGCCACGATGCACAGCCGGATCGCCGCGCGCGCCGACGGTACGATTACCGCGATCGATTTCAGCGGCGATTTCAACACCGGTGCCTACGCATCGTGGGGTACGGTTGTCGCGAACCGGGTGCCCGTGCATGCATCCGGACCCTATCGCGTGCCGCACTATCGCGCACAGACGCGCGCGATTCACACGAACGTGACGCCGTCGGGCGCGTTTCGCGGCTTCGGTGTGCCGCAGACGTTGATCGCGCAAGAGCAACTGATCGACGACCTTGCGACAAAGCTCGGTATCGACCGGCTTGAGTTCCGCCTGCGCAATGCGATCCGTGCCGGCGATTCGCTGGTGACCGGGCAGGTGCTCGAGGATAGCGTTGGCATCGTGGAGTGCCTGAATGCACTCAAGCCGCGCTGGGACGCGGCGCTTGCGGACGCGCGGTGTGCGAATCGCGAATCCGGCCGGATCCGACGCGGCGTCGGGCTCGCGGCGATGATCTACGGATGCGGCAATACGGCGATGAGCAATCCGTCGACGATTCGCATCGGGGTCAAGCCCGGTGGCGAAGTCGTGCTGCATCAAGGCGCGGTCGATGCGGGGCAGGGCTCAAACACGGTGATTCCGCAAATTGCGGCAGATGCGGTTGGCATTCGTCTGCACGAACTCCAGTGTGTCGGCGCGGCAACCCATATCACGCCGGATTGCGGGCGGACTTCGGCATCACGCCAGACGTTTGTCACAGGACGCGCCGCCGAACTCGCGGGCCGGGATCTTCGCAAACAAATTCTTCAGGCACTGGGCAAGGCGCCCGATGCCGATGTCTCGCTGATCTTTGCCGAGGGCGCCATTGCAACGTCGGATGCCGTGCTCGACGTCTGCGAAATGCCGGTCAACGCGTGGGGCTACGTGCTGATGGCGGAAAAGACGTTCGATCCGCCGACGCTGGATCTCGACGAGGACGGTCAAGGCAGCCCTTACGCTGTCTACGCATTCGGTGCGCAGCTTGCGGAAGTCGAAGTCGATCTCGACTCGGGAGTCACTCGCGTGTTGCGCGTGACCGCGGCGCATGACGTGGGCCGCATGGTCAATCCGACGCTGCTCGAAGGCCAGATCGAAGGCGCGGTCGCGCAAGGCGTCGGTCTTGCGCTGATGGAGAAGTTTTTACCGGGTCAGACAGAAAGCTTTTCGAGCTATGTGATTCCCACCGCGCTCGATATGCCTGAAGTCGAATCGATTTTTATCGAAGCCCCGGCGTCGATCGGACCCTATGGTGCGAAAGGTATCGGCGAGCCATCGCTTGTGCCGACGGCCGCAGCCATCCTGAATGCCATCGCCCATGCGACAGGCGTTCGCATCCATGAAGCCCCGGCGACACCCGAAGTGGTGCTGCGCATGCTGAATGCGCATGGAACGCTGTGAAATGCCGGTGATGCATTTTAACTTTTACTCTGATTAAATAAAGTGTAGGCTCTCGATCCATCCCGATACACCCAGTGTGGTCACCACGATGCCGTCCTCAGTCGATAGTTATGATTTTCACGATCAGATCGGGCATCTGTTGCGCCGCGCTTACCAGCGCCACGTCGCGATCTTCCAGGACGCGATCCCCGACTCGGAGCTGACGGCCGCGCAATTCGTCACGCTGTGCGCCGTCAAGGAAGCCGAATCCTGTTCGCTGAACGATATTGTCAAATCGACGGCGATCGACCAGGGGACGATCCGCGGCGTCATCGAGCGCCTCAAGACGCGGGGCCTGATTCAAGTCACCGCCGACCCGAGCGATGGCCGCAAGCTGGTCGTCCAGGCCACCCCGTCGGGGCTGGCCCTGGTGGAACGCACGATTCCCTTTGCCCGGGAAGCGACGACACAGACGTATGTGCCGCTCAATCCGGGCGAACAGGTCGCGCTGCATTTCCTGCTGAGCAAGATGATCGGCGCGCCCGAGTCGCACTAAGTCGAATTCAAAGCGCCTGAGCCTCACGGTGTCTGTGCGCCACGTCGCACGTGGCCGCCACGCAACATCGTCCGGGCCAATCCGTATCCAGTGGTGTGACCTTTTCTCACGCGTGCTGCCGGGGGCATGCGGCGGCATCGATGTGATGATCGCCCGCGCAACACGAGGCTCCGCCCGCGGAAACCACGAGCTGCCTCGCTTTTCATTTCTGTCCGCGCGCACTATCGGGTGGCCGTCCTCGCCTCGATGACCTTGCTCCGGAACTTGATTTGTCTTGCGTCCGGATCATCGGTCCTATTTTTTTGTTCTTGCAATTTGCAGTGTGTACACTATAGTTCGATTTGTAGTGTGTACACTGTATTCGACAGGAACCGGCGCCCTGGGCGCAGCCCGTAGTATCAGACCGATGTGCGTGCGCGAGCTCAGACCATGCGACCCCTTCCGATTCAATATGCCGCCCTTGACCGACGCGAGTCCGCGTTCAGCGCTGCCTTAGGCGTCGAATGGGCCGATATGGCAGCGGGCTGGCCGTTTCCTCCGAACGAAGCCGGTCATGGCGACAGCCACGGTACGAGTCACGACGATTCAACGCGCGACCATCCCGCATCGGCGATATCCCAGCCGTCGACCGGAACTGAAGCATCGGCCGCAGCTGTGCTCCGCGCATCCAGCGTGCTCTCCAACACCTTGCCGCAATGCCTTGTCGAAACGCTGTTGAGCATGGCGTTGGACAGCGTCGGCGCGGAGTGCGGCGCACTGGTTGTCCTGAATCAGGATCGGTGGGTCGTGCAAGCGCTTGCACAACGCTGTGACTCGGATCTGACGATCGACCGTGAATGCATCCCGATGTCGGCGAGCAGTGTGCCGGTGTCTCTGGTCTTCACCGTCGCGCAGACACATCAGGTCACGTTCATTGGTGAAGAAAGCACCGCGCTCGCTTACGCCAACGATGTGTACGTGCGGGGGAGGCGACCTCGCTCGATGCTATGCGTGCCGTTGATTCGATATGCAACGGTCGCGGGTGCGCTTTATCTGGAGACATCGCGCGAGCCGATGGCATTCAGCCCGGCGAAAGTGCCGCTGCTCGAGTTCATCGCCGCGCAGGCTGCGATGGCGCTCGAAAGCGGCCGGCTGCATGATCAGCTCATTCAGGAACACCGTCAGCGTTCCAGCGCCGAAGAGCAGCTTCGCACGGCCCTCAGCGAACTTGCACGCGCGACCCGTCTGAAGGCCATGGGTGAGCTCGTCGCGTCGATCGTTCATGAAGTCGGACAACCGCTGGCCTCGATCAATGCATCGGCCAGCGCGGCGATGCGCTGGCTCGAGCGCGATCCACCGGTCATGGATGAAGTGCACGCCATGGTCGGCCATATCAGCTTGAGCGCCCAGCGTGCCAAGGCGATTGTCGAAGCCTTGCGTGCCAAAGCCCGGCAGGCCGCGCCCCGGTTCGGCACGATGGAACTCGGCAGCGCGGTGAGCGAGGCTGCTGCGTTGATCGCCGTTCAGCTCGACGACCTGCATGCGCGGCTCGTCATCAAAGGGTTCGCTGCGCCGGTGCATGTTCACGGAGATCGCATCCAGCTCCAGCAGGTGCTGATCAATCTGCTGGTCAACGGGGCGGAGTCGATGGCCGAACGCGCCAAAGGCGAGCGGCTGCTGTGGCTGACATGCTCGACAGACCAGCCGGGCGAAGTCAGCGTGGTCGTCGAGGATGTGGGCTGCGGTATCGATCCGGCCGTATCCAGCCGGTTGTTCGAGCCCTTGTTCACGACCAAGGAAAACGGCATGGGCATGGGCCTCGCGATTTCGCAGTCGATCGTCGAATCGCATGGCGGTACGCTATGCCTCGGCGCACGCGAGGTTGCGGGCACGCGTGCAACGCTGACGCTGCCCCGCCTCGTCTCTTTGGACAGCAAAGGCACGGACATCGTGGCGCCGCGCATCGAAGCGTCGACCGTTGAAACATCGCCCGTAGAAACATTGCCCGTCGGGACGCGTGTAAGCTCACACCTTGAGGCAGACATGAGCGCAAGCGAGGGTGAGCGCGCGAATCTGTCTGTCGAATCCGCACAGGCCTCGGTACAGATCCCGGCGCACGTCCCTGGACGAGCGGGGGCACAAGGTTGAAACCAGGATGAGTTCGATTCCCCCCGCCCGTTTGCCGGCGACCATGATGCAAGGAAATGTGGCCGGCGGCCCGGGTTTCGATGCCGGCTTTCCCGGCAACGCGCAAAGCCTCGCCGAGATCATCAACTCGATCCCGGCACTCGTATGGTGTGCGCGCCCCGATGGCAGCGCCGAATTTTTCAATCAGCACTATCTCGACTACGTCGGGATGACCACCGAGCAGGCTCAGGATTGGGGGTGGATCGGTTCGCTGCATCCTGAAGACGTATCGGGGCTGTCGGACGTTTGGCAGGCTGTGCTCGCCAGCGGTCAAGCGGGCGAGGCTGTCGCGCGCATGAGACGCCACGACGGTCAGTACCGCGCGTTCCTGTTTCGCACCCATCCGATGCGCGACAGCCTCGGCAATATCGTGCGCTGGTATGGCGTCAACACCGATATCGATGACCGCGTGCGGGCCGAAGAAGAACTTCGGCGCAGTGAGGCTTTTTTTGCCGCCGGGCAACGTCATGCGCGCATCGGGTCGTTTTCGTGGCATTTGGGCACGAAAAAGATCGTCTGGTCCGATGAGCTTTACCGCCTCTTCGATTTCGCGCCTCAGGTTCCGCTGACCCTGGCGTTGATCTCGTCGCGTATTCATCCGGACGACGTGGGGCTGATGGACGAGATGTTCCAGAAAGCACGAAGCGGCGTCCAGGACCTCGAGTATCAGCATCGGCTGATGATGCCGGACGGCTCGATCAAGGCCGTCCATTTCTTCGCGCATCGCGTGATGGACCGGCCCGAGGAAATCGAGTACATCGGCGCCGCGCTGGATATCACGCAGCGTCGGGCTGAGGAAGAAGCGTTGAATATGGCGCGTGCCGAGCTTGCGCATGTCACGCGCGTGATGAGTCTCGGCGCGTTGACGGCATCGATTGCACATGAAATCAATCAGCCGCTGGCGGCGATCGTGACGAACGCCAGCGCGTGCCTGCGCATGCTGGGCGCCGAGCCGCCGGACATTGAGGGCGCGCTCGACACGGCGCGGCGCACGATTCGCGACGGACACCTTGCTGCCGACGTCGTCGGTCGATTGCGTGCCCTTTATGCGCGCAAGGCAACGTCGTTCGATGCGGTCGATCTCAACGATGCGGCGAACGAAGTGATTGCCATGTTGCGTGGCGATCTTGATCTCGCGCGCGTCGCTGTTTATACGCACTACGCCGTCGCGCTGCCGCGTGCAGCGGGCGATCGCGTGCAATTGCAACAAGTCATCATGAATCTGATGCGCAATGCCGCCGACGCGATGAGCGAAATTCACGATCGCCCCCGGCAGCTCACGATCAAAACGCAGGTCGATGGCGAGGACCGTGTGTCGCTGAGCGTGCTTGACGTCGGTCCCGGCTTGCAAGGCATCGACGTCGAGCGGATGTTCGACGCGTTCTATACGACCAAAAGCAAGGGGATGGGGATCGGGCTATCGGTGAGCCGCTCGATTGTCGAGAGCCATCGAGGCCAGATCTGGGGCGAACCCAATGGCGCCCAGGGTGCTGCATTTACGTTCACGATCCCGGTAAAGATCGTCCGGCCGCAAGGCTGACGGCGCGGACGCCGGCTCGTACGGAATGAGAGCAGAGTCCTGCACAACTTCCGCAGGGCTTGTGCAGGACTTCTGCAGCACTCGTGCAGGATGGGTGATCTTATGCGGGCGCGTTTTCGTGCGTCAGGTGTGTTGCACGCGCAGTGATTCAACGCCTCGGACATTGTTGCGCTTTTGCCAGACCAGCGCGTCGAGATCGACCGGAACCATCTTGGGGAACGCTTCAATCAGGGACTCGAGCGCCGTTTCGATTTCGAGCATCGCCAGCCGCGCGCCGAGGCAATAGTGAATGCCGCCGCCGAACGAGAGCGAAGGCAGCGGATTCACGCGGTGAAAGTCGAGGGTGTCCGGATCGCTGAACGTCGCCGCGTCGCGATTGCCTGCGCCGAGCAACAGAAACACCACGGTGCCGGCCGGCACGGTCGCGCCCTCGACTTCGACGTCTTCGAATGCCGTGCGTGCTGTCATTTGCACGGGCGTGTCATAGCGCAGGCACTCGGCCATCGCGGCTTTGAGCAGCGAGGGTTGCGCCTGCAGTTCGGCCCAGCGCTCAGGGTTTCGGAACAGCGCGACGAGCGTGTTGCCAATGACATTCGTGGTGGTCTCGTGGCCGGCGATAAACAGCAGGATGACGTTGGACACGATCTCGTCGTCACTGAGCGTCGTGCCTTCGTCTTCGACGCTGAGCAAAGCCGAAATCAGGTCGTTGCCCGGGCGTGCACGACGCTGTTCGACGATGCGATGGAAATAGGTCTCGAGTGAGCGGGCCGCTTCGTTGGCGAGTTCGAGCGACGGCGGGTCGAGCGGCGACAGATCGAATGCGGAGACCAGCCGGCTCGCCGCTTCAGCGTATTGCGCGCCTTCCGCATAGGGAATGTCGAGCAAACGGCAGATGATCGTCGCGGGCAGCGGCAACGCGAACTCCGAGATCAGGTCGAACGTCGGCTTCGCTCGCAGCGGCGCAATCAGTTCCTGCGTGGTGGCATGGACCAGTTCGCGCAGGGTGTCGACCTGTCTGGCGTTGAACGCTTTCATGAGCAAGGTCCGCAGGCGCGTGTGCGTCGGCGGATTCATCATCAGGAACGTACGGTCGAGTGCCTGAAACACGGGCTGGCCCGTGGCAGCGTCGCCATAGCGCGCGCGAACGCTTTGCATATACGTCTTGCCCATACGGCGATCGCGCAGCAGCGCATCGATCACGTTGTAGTGCGCCGCGATCATGGCTCTGGGGCCGACGGGCAACAGCGCGCCTGCGCGCCGGATCTGATCGTAGTAGGGGTAAGGGTTCTGGTAAAAGGCGGGCGAAGCGAAATCGGCGAAGTTCATGCTGGGGGAGTCGGCAGGATCGTGGACGTAGCAGGCGAGTGATGCAGGCAATTAACCGGGACAAACAAAGCAAGCGAATGACGCAAGCCACTGACGCTGGCTAAGGCGGCAAGCCAGTGACGCTGGCTAGTGCGGCAAGCCAATGACACAAGCAGACGAAGCAAGCGTCGCGCTGAAGCATGCGCGTGCATGACGTATAACACAGCACCTTGATTGGCGCTGTGGGGCATGGCGAATTGACTTTACGCAATGGCGGTCTGGACACGGTGCCATTTATGTATCCGAACGTAGCTGCAAGTATCTGAACGTACCGGAACGTATCTGAATGTGTATGCGCGGGGTAACTGTAAGAAACGGCCTTGTATGTGTCAGCGAAGTGCCACACAATCGCTGGCGCCAGCATGTGCCCTGCGCAGAATGTAGCGACCTCATGCGAAATGCGCATAGCGATACGCCGTCATGTTGATGCGGCATCAAGCAGCGCGTATGCGTTAAATCCGGCGTCGAGTGTCGATACGTCATGTACGTCTTTCGACCTGACGCGTTTTCTCATCTTTTCCCTGTATGAATACCGTACCGGATCATCGTTCGTTACCTATCGTTTATGTCGTGGACGACGACGAGCTTGTGCGCGGCGCGCTGGCGAGCCTGTTGCGCTCCGTCAGTCTCGAGGTGCGGGTATTCGATTCGACTGAAGCGTTTCTGGCTGCGCCGAAGGCGGCAGGCCCGTCGTGTCTGGTGCTCGACGTGCGGTTGCGGGGACGCAGCGGACTCGCGTTTCAGCAATTGCTCTTTGAAAGCGGCTTGCCGCATATGCCGATCATTTTCATGACCGCGCACGGGGATATCGCCATGAGCGTCAAGGCGATGAAGGCAGGCGCGATGGATTTTCTGTCCAAGCCGTTTGGCGAGCAGGAGATGATCGATGCCGTTAATGCCGCACTGGCATGCGATACGCAGCGTCTTGCTGCCGAGCGCGACCTGGACGATGTCCGCGCATGCTGGGAGTCGCTTACGCCGCGTGAGTGCGAAGTGCTCGGGCATGTGGCGGCCGGCCTGATGAACAAGCAGATTGCCCACTTGCTGGGCATCGCCGAGATCACAGCGAAGATTCATCGCAGTCAGGCGATGCGCAAAATGCAGTCGCGCTCGGTCGCCGACCTCGTGCGCAAGATGGAAGCGCTCGGCGTCGGCGATTTAGCGCCATTGAGCCACACACGCGCGCATGAGGGACATAAACCTTCGTAGGGGGTGCGCGTCCGCATGTTTGATGGTCCGAAATCGTGTTGCATGGTGTCATTGCGTTATGCCGAGTCATCCTGCGGCACCACGAGAACCGGAGCTGAACATGTTGACGTACTTTCCCGACGGTGCGCTGCTGCGAATCCTGATTGTCTATCTGGGTATGGGCGTGGCGATGCTGATCGCAGCGGTGGTGCTTCGCGCGCAACGCCAACGGCAGCAACTCGACCGGTTGGCGGCGATACTCGAGCGCCCAATGGGGGAAGGCATGCGCATCGTGCTTCCGGAGTGCGGGTCTGAGAGCGTCGTCAGACTGGCAAAGGCGATCAACGCGACGTTACGAGGTTGCGCTGAACGCGAATCAACGTGGCAGACCGTGCAGGCTGCTTATGCCTACGATATGCGCTCGCCGCTGACACGTATCGGGATCCGGTGCGAGCGGCTGGGCGACGAAGCACTGCGTGACGCGATCGAGCGCGACCTCGCTCAAACCAATGAACTGATCGACGCGAGTCTGGCCGCTTAGACGCCTGATCGGATCCGTATTAGACGCTCATACGCATGGATGATTACGTGCGTGCGAGCGCTGAAATACATTCAAGCATCCATTCAATTCCCCGCTAAGACAATGCTCACGCGCTCACTGATGACTCCGCTTTCCCGTTCCAGGGCCTTGATGATGGCCGCCCTTGCTTGCGCCGTGATGCCGGCTGCGTTTGCCGCCGACGCGTCTCAGTCGATGCAATCCGCTCAGGGAGCGAGTACGGTAGCCGCTACTGCGAACGCAAGCGCCACGCCAGCAACAACGGTATCCGCCAACACGACGTCGAGCACCGTTGGCCAGTCGCTAGCCTCGCCAATCTATGGCGTGACGATTCCGAAGGGATATCGCAAGTGGGAAGTGATCGCACCCGCGGAAGAAGCGGCCCCGCTCGATGAATTGCGTATGGTGCTCGGCAATTCGGTGGCGATCAAAGCGATCGAAAAGTCGACGCTGCCTTACCCGGACGGCACGATCCTCGTGAAGCTCGCCTACAAGCGCAAGCAGTCCGACGACTTTGCACCGGCGACGGTGCCGGGCCAGGCCACGACCGTGCAGGTCATGGTCAAGGATTCGCGTAAGTACGCGTCGACTGGCGGCTGGGGATTTGGTCGCTTCATCAACGGCGTGCCCGTCGACGAAGCGCAGCACAAGACCTGTTTCGCGTGCCACGAAGCGCGCGTCAAGGATCGTGACTACGTCTTCACGCGTTTTGCACCGTAATTGGCCTGCGTCGCCGCAGCATCGTTATAGCGACAGCGGCCGCAAGGGCCGTTGGGTCAGCCAACGCGCAAGCCGGAATGCACTCTCGGCACCGGCTGGCGCGCTTTCTTTGTCGGCGGCCTGTCGCCTGTCGCCGTCCCTATTACTTCCCCCCGCCGCATCCATTCGTTGTGCGTTGATCCACCCGTATTCGTCTGACAAGAAGCTGGCCGTCGCCCTGCCGACGTCTTCAGGCGCGCCAGCACGTCCGAGCGCGGTGTGATCAGCGACGGCCTTCTTTAGCGGATTCCCGGCCCCGACCCGGTGACATGCACTGATCCGCTTATCCGCCCCGCCACCCGTAAAGAATCCGTGAAAACGATAGGATTGTCACAAACGCTGAGATATTTATGTCAAAACGGGCGTCGTTCAGGGCTCAATTAAGGGGTAAATGTTATTGACACGTCATTTACCTGATGCAAAGATCACAACACAAATTGCGACACGATCGCGACGTATAAGCATTCGTCGTACCGACGAAGGAGACATCACGATGAGTGAGCCGGTTGCGGGCGCGGCCGCTTCATCGCCTCGAGTGCCATTGATCCGGGTTACGGGCGTCACCAAGAAATTTGGAGGCGTGCAGGCTCTGCGCGGCGTGAATCTGGAGGTATTGCCGGGCGAAGTCCACGCGCTGCTCGGTGAGAATGGCGCGGGCAAATCGACCCTCATCAAGATCCTGAGCGGTGTGCACGCGTATGACGAAGGCTCGATCGAAATCGCCGGCCAGAAAGTCGCTTTCGAGTCGCCGGCCAAATCGCGCGAAGCGGGCGTTGCCGTCGTCTATCAGGATCTGAGTCTTGTCGAATCGTTGTCGGTGGGCGCCAACCTGATGCTCGGGCGCGAGCCGCGCACGCGGCTCGGCTTCGTCAAGCAGCGCGAACTGATGGCGCAAGTCAGCGCATTTCTGCGCGAACACAATATTCCGCTGGACCCGCGCGTGCCCGTCGACTCGCTGCCGTTTGCGTATCGGCAGATGACGGAGATCTGCAAGGCGCTGATGGGCGACGTGCGCGTGCTGATTCTCGACGAACCGACATCGGCGCTGACGGGCGGTGAGGAACAGATCCTGTTCGACGCGATTCGCACGGTCACGCAGCGCGGTGTCGGTGTGATTTATGTGACCCACCGGCTTAACGAGGTGTTTCGCATTTCCCAGCGCGTGACCGTGTTTCGCGATGGCGCGAATGCAGGGCAATTTGCCACTGCAGACACCGATATGAAGCAGCTTGTCGCCGCGATCATCGGACCGCGACAGGCGGCGAGGCAGGCCAGAACGGAAACGGTCACCGGCACAGCGGGGCATGACGCGACGAGCGTGGCGGCACACGTCGCAACAGGAAGTGACGGACTGGGCACGGGAAGGACGGAAAGCACCGAACAACGCGCCGCATCCCAACAGACGCGAATCGCCCCCGTCCTGACACTATCGAACGTAAGCAATGCCCGTCTGCATGGTGTCGATCTGTCGGTGCTTCAAGGTGAAGTGCACGGCCTTGCGGGTTTGATCGGCAGCGGCCGCACGGAAATCCTGCAGACGATATTCGGTCTCTTGCCCATTGAAGCGGGCTCGATCGAACTCGACGGGCAGCCGCATGCGCCACGACGTCCCGGCGACGCGATTCAACGCGGCATCGCGCTCGTGCCGGAAGACCGGCATGTCCAGGGCCTGGTGCTCGATCACTCGATCGAACGCAACCTGACGTTGCCGCGCTTGCCGCAGTTTTCAAACGGCGGATGGCTGCGCGCCAAAGCGGCTGCATCGCAGGCGCGCACGGCGATGACGCAACTTTCCGTGAAGGCGCCCGATGCGTCGACACCCGTGAAATTCCTGTCCGGCGGCAATCAGCAGAAGGTCGTGTTCGCGAAGTGGAACCATCCGCGGCCGACCGTGTTGCTCCTCGATGAGCCGACCGTCGGTGTCGACGTCGGTGCACGCGAAGAAATCTACGGTGTGGTGCGCGATGCCACGCGCGCTGGCACGAGTGTCGTCGTCGTGTCGTCGGACCTGGACGAGTTGTTGCGGCTCTGCGATCGCATTTCGATCGTGGTCGACGGCTCGATTGCACGCACCGTCGAGCGCGCGCAGGTGCGCAACGCGGAGGAGCTGCATCACCTTATTCAAACGCCCCGGCTGACTGAAGAGCTTGCCACATGACCGAGTCCGTTTCTCGTATGCCCGCAGAGCAACAAGCTACCCAACGCCATGCGCGCATGCGGCGCATTGCGCAGATCCTGTTGCAAGGCGACAGGCCGTACATGCTGTATATCGCGTTCGTCGTGCTGCTGGTCGTGTTCAGCTTTGCATCGCCGTGGTTTCTGTCGATCGATAACTTCCTCAATATCGGGCGGCAGACGGCTTTGGTGTCGATTATCGCGATCGGCATGACGTTCGTGATCATTGCGCGTCAGATCGATCTTTCCGTCGGCTCGGCGCTGGCGTTGTCGGGTATGTCGGCCGCGCTGGCCATGTCGCACATCAGCGATAGCTGGATCGTCGGCGCGATTGCGGGCATCGGCACCGGCGCAATCATCGGGGCCATCAATGGCTTTGTGACGACGCGCCTGAACATCCCGTCGTTCCTCGTCACATTGGGTTCGCTGAGCGCGGCGCGCGGGCTTGCATTGATGGTCACGACCACACGGCCCGAAATCATCACGAACGACCGCTTTATCGCGATCTTTGGCGAAGGGGATATCGCGGGCATTCCGGTGCCGATTCTCTGGACGCTGCTTGCGGTGATCGGCGGCATCTTGCTGCTGCACTACAGCGTGTTCGGCCGGCAGATCTATGCGGCTGGCGGCAATCCGACCGCGGCCCTGTATTCGGGCATCAACATTCGTCGTGTGACGACGCTCGCCTTCGTGCTGACAGGCGTGCTCGCCGGTGTCGCAGCACTCGTCCTGTCGGCGCGCTCGCATGCGGCGCGACCGGATGTCGTGCAGGGCATGGAGCTCGACGTCATCGCGTCAGTCACGCTGGGCGGCTGCAGTTTGTTCGGCGGACGCGGCTTTATTCTCGGCACGTTGCTTGGCAGCCTCATCATCGGCACGCTCAACAATGGCCTCGTGCTGCTCGGCGTGAGTTCGTCGCTTCAGCTCGTGATCAAGGGCGTGATCATCGTTGCAGCAGTTGCGTTCACGCGTAAATGACGTATGCGATGAAGGCCTGGTCATCGGGATTTCAGGCGCACGCGCCACACCGCATTTGAGCGATACCGCGCCTTTGCAAAGCGGCGCTCAAGCATGAGAGCTTTTCAGTACTACGACTTTTCAGCAGTACAGCATCACAGCGGTACAGCATGACAAGGCGGGCTACCCGGCGTCATTCCAATAACAGCAGGAGACGTAGCCCATCACGACCAACGGAGGAAACATGAATGATCGTCGTGGATCAGTAGTAAAGCTGGCGAGCGTAGCGGTAACCACTGCCATGGCCCTATGCTGCTCGCAGGCATTCGCGGACGCATGCACCCCCTTGCCGGCTAATTCGATCGGACCCGCAGGCATCGTCGGACAAGGGCCGAACGGCGAAAAAGCAGCGTCCGTCGACGCCGTCAAGCTGACGGACGCCGAAGCTGCCAAGATCAAGGCGGGCAACTTCAAGGTCGGCATTTCGATGCAGACCATGAACCTCGACTGGTCGCAGCTGCAGGTGGCGGGCATCACCGATACGCTCAAGAAATATGGCGTTGAAGTGATTGGCACCGCGTCGGCTGAGTATCAGGTCGACAAGCAGATTGCCGACATCGAAAACACGATTCAGCGCCACCCTGACGGCATCATTTCGATTCCTGTCGATGGCACGGCGACGGCCGCGACCTATAAGAAAGTGTCGCAAGCCGGTATCAAGCTCGTGTTTATGGACAACGTGCCAACGGGCCTCAAGCATCCCGAGCAATACGCCGCGATGGTGTCGGCTGATAGCGAAGGCAATGGCCAGATCGCGGCGAAGGTGCTCGCGTCGTGCGTGCCCAAGGGCGGAACGATTGGCCTCGTGAACTTCGGTGTCGATTACTTCAGCACGAAAGAGCGCACCAAGGCAGTCAATGACTGGATGAAGAAGAATCGTCCGGACATCAAGATCAAGCAGGTCGACTTCACGGACCCGTCGAAGGTCGGTCAGATTGCCGGCGACTTCCTGACGGCGAACCCGGACGTCAAGGGTGTGTTCGCGGTGTGGGACCAGCCTGCGCTCGATACGCTGACCTCGATGCGCGCGCAAGGAATCAATACGCCGATGACGACGGTCGACCTCGGCCTGGAATCGGCGATTGAAATTGCCAAGGGCGGTCCGCTCAAGGCCACGGGTTCGCAACGTCCTTATGATCAGGGCGTCGCCGAAGCCATGGCGATGATGAAGGCGCTGCTTGGCCAGACGCCACCTGCATGGATCGGCGTGCAATCCCTGCCTGTCACGCAAGCGAACGTGCTTGAGTCATACAAGACGGTGTTCAAGAAAGACCCGCCGCCGCAACTGGCCGACGCCTGCAAAAAGGCCGCGCCAGCGTGCAGCTGATGAGCAACTGACGGCACAACTGACGGCACTCCAGGGAGAAAGCTTGAGAGCGAAGCCTTTGCGGGCTTCGCTTTTTTTATAAGGGCTTCACTTCCGGCAGCAGTGCCGCTTGTCCGCGGTACACGCCGTTTTCATCAGTCAATTGCCATACCGTCACATGTTCGATCCAGAAGCGCGTGCCGGACTTCGCGATGCGGATTCCGCGGTAGTTCGTGACAAAGCCATGCGCAGTAACTTGCTCAAGAAAGGCCTGACGCTCGCTGCGCTCAGGTGCTTCGGCTGAGAGGCGCGAGGGCAGCGCCGTCAGCTCGTCCCAGCGATAGCCAAAGATCTCCTGCGCTCGCAGATTGCCGTAAACGAATACGGGATCGGCTTGCGTGTCGTGCGCAAGGATGCCGAACGGTGCGGCTTCATACAGCCACGCCGCGCGTTCGTTCGCTGGCACGGTGTCGGGCACCAGCGGTTGGCCAACGAGACGGCGGTAATTGTCCGAGAGCAGTCGAAAGAAATCGGGATCGGTGGATCGCGACAGTGCGGCGGGCTGCGTTTGCGTCATAGAGAAAAAGGCAATGCATGCATACGGAATGCCTCAAGCATACCGTGCGATCCGGCAACGCGAATGGCAGCCCTGATGGCAACGCGCTTTTTTGAAGAGGGACAGACGCTAAAAAATCAGCATTGAATTCCTTGTTTGAGTCGACTAGCTTGAACGAAACGCACCGGTGGAGTTTCCAGTACATGCACCGTGAATAAGGAAAGTCATGGAAATGGAAACGGCCCTCAAGTCGGGAAGAGGTGGTCGCCCTTCGCGATCTGACTCCGAAGTGCGCGTGCATGCGGTGCTCGAAGTGGCGAAGGGCAAATTCCTTTCACAGGGCTATCGGGAAACCAGCCTCGACTCGATTGCGCGCGATGCCGGCGTGGCGAAGAAAACGCTTTATGGCCACTTTGGCAGCAAGGCCGGCCTGTTCGACGCTATCGTGCGGACATTGACCGATGCATGGGTCGAGGAACTCCGGAAGATCGTCGCCAAGGAAAACGGTGCAGATGCCGTGCTTGAAGCGGCGGCCCTGCATCTGCTCGATGTCGGCACGCGGCGCGACATGATCGAGCTGTATCGCTTGCTGCTGGTCGAGTCCCGTCGGTTTCCGACGCTGGTCGACACGTATCGTGGCCGCTGCGGCAAGCTCACGGGCATGGAGCCGCTGACCGAGTATCTGAGCCGTGCAGTCGGGCGGCGTGAGCTTGAACTCGACGACGTGGACCTCGCCGTCGAGCAGTTTGTCCATCTGGTGCTGGGCTGCGTGCGCTCGCGCATGCTGCTCGGGCGCGCTCCCCGGCCGAATGTAACAAGCCGGCGCCGTATCGCAAGACAGGCGGTCGCCATCTTCCTGTCAGGTTGCGCAGCCGGCGCAGAAAGTCGGGCTGCGCAAGCGTGTCGGTCTGCGTAACATAAGGATCGCCTTTCCTAAGCATTCGCTTGTCCTGCCGTACAGGTTTCCAACGCTGGTATCCAACGCAGTTATCCGAAGCAGGTATCCGTAGCACGGTCGACGCAGCCTGGTGGCCGTGGGTTCATGGAGAAACGCGCATGAGGACAGATCCGCGTATCGCGGGCTCTGGAGCAGCAAGCGGCCCCGTGCGGCCGCGATGGCGGCGGCTCGACAACGGTCTGACACCGGTGTCGAGGGTCGCCGTTTTGCTTGCCGCCGGGCTGGCGGCTGCGCTCGCGGGTTGCACGCTGGGCCCCGACTATCAGAAGCCCGAGGTGCAGGTTCCGCAAAGCTTCAAGGAAGGCGTCGACTGGCAACGGGCCGAGGCGAATCCTTCCGCAGCGATCTCGAGCACCTGGTGGAAGATGTATCAGGACCCCGTGCTCGACGACCTCGTCGATCGTTCGGTCAAGGCCAATCTGTCGATCGCCGCGGCCGAAGCGGCGTATCGCGTCGCGCTTGCGACCGTCGAGGCCAACACGGCGAGCCTGTTTCCGGTGGTCTCGGCGAGTCTCGCAGCGTCACGCACGGGCATCGGCTCCGGTGTGACGTCGTCCGGCCTTTCGTCGTCAGCGGCGGGGTCGGCGGGCGCGCTTGGCGCTGGTGTGCACAACAGTGTCAGTGCGACCGCGTCCGCGAGCTGGGAAATCGATCTCTGGGGCTCGATTCGCCGGCAGATCGAATCGGCGAAAGAGAGCGCGCAAGCGAGCGACGCGCAACTCGCGGGCGAGCGGATTTCGATCGAAGCCAGCGTGGTCGTCGATTATTTCGCGCTCCGGCAAGCCGACTATGACATCCAGTCGTTGAGCAAACAGCAGGAGATCGATAACCGTCTGCTCGACATGGTCCAGCAGGCGTATCGCCAGGGCGCCGCTTCGAGCGATCAGGTGCTTGTCGCTCAGGATGATCTTGAAACCATCGTCGCCGAGCTGCAGACCACGCGAATCACGCGCGAGCAGGACGAGCACGCACTGGCCGTGCTGGCCGGCGTGCCGCCGCAGGGCTTTACGATTCCGCCCGATCCGGGGCACGAGTTCCTGATTCCGGACATTCCGCTCTCGCTGCCCTCGCAATTGCTCGAACGTCGTTATGACGTGGTCAGCGCCGAACGTACTGCGGCTGCCGCGAACGCGCGGATCGGCGTGGCCGAGGCGGCGTTTTTCCCGGACCTCACGCTGACCGCTGAAGGCGGCTTCCAGCACAACACGTTCGCGCATCTGTTCTCGCTGCCGAACCGCCTGTGGACGCTGGGTCCGACGCTCGCCGAAACGGTCTTCGACGCGGGCTCGCGTACCGCTGCCGTGAGGCAGGCGCAAGCCACGTATGACGAAGACGTGGCGTTGTATCGCAACACCGTGCTCACTGCGTTCAGCAGCGTTGAAGACAGCCTGTCGTCGGTCAACCATTTGCGCACGCAGGAAGAGTCGTTCGCGAACATCCTGCATCGCAATCAGCAGTTGTTTTCGAGCATGCGCGCGCAGCGCGACGCCGGTGCGGCGAGCGAGCAGGACTTGCTGAACCAGCAACTGACGCTGGTCGAGGCCGAGCAGAGCCTGCGCGACACGCAGTCCGTGCTCGCCCAAAGCACGGTCACGCTCGTCAAGAACCTCGGTGGCGGATGGCAATGGGATGACGACAAGGCCTCATCGGCGGCCGGCCATCCGTTCTCGTCGACGGGCTACGGGTCGTTGGAATCGCAGGCGCGCGAGCAGGATGCGGGCACGCCGCCCAATCCGACCAATGCGACCAACACGACCAACACGACCAACGCGCCTGCCACACCGCAGCCACATAACTAAAGATGCTTCTGACTGGAGTCACCCGTTCATGAAGTCATTCTCGCTACTCGCCTCGGTGCTGTGTCTGAGCGTCCTGGCGCTCGCAGCCTGCTCGAAGAAACCGCCGGCTGCGCCACCGCCGCCGAAGGTGGCCGTCACGCAGGCCCATGCGCAGACGGTGCCGCTGACGCGTCAGTTCGTCGGCCGTCTTTCGCCGTATTACAGCGCCAACGTCACGGCCCGCATCTCGGGCGTGCTCGTCAAGCGCGTCTATGCCGAAGGCAGCCAGGTCAAGCAAGGCCAGGTGTTGTTCGAGATCGATCCGTCGTATTACCAGGCGCAGCTCGATAACGATCTCGCGCAGCTTGCGGAGGATCAGGCAACGTACACCAACGACCACATCACCGCGGAGCGTAATCGCAAGCTGCTGCCGGTCGGGTCGGTGTCGCAACAAACGGTCGATAACTCGAACGCGGCCGAGCGTAGCGCAGCAGCCAAGCTGCAGGCGGACCAGGCGCTTGTGAAGACCGCGCGCATCAATCTGGGTTACACACGCGTGACAGCGCCGATCAGCGGGATCGCGGGACAACAGCTCGTCACGGCGGGCGCGCTGGTTGGTAGCGGCACGAGCGACTCCGGTGCGAGCGGCACGTTGCTGACCACGGTGCAGCAGGTCGATCCGGTCTACGTCAACTTCACGATCAGCGCGGCCGATTTGGTGACCTTGCGTCAAAACGAGGGCAACGGGTCCGTCAAGCTGTCCGAGCAAGATGCGCAGACCGTGCAGGTGAGCCTGCCCAACGGCTCGAAGTACGACCAGACCGGCAAGCTCGATTTCTCCGATCCGGCCGTCAACGCCACGACGGGCACCGTCAACCTGCGCGCGCTGGTGGCGAATCCGAAGCATCTGTTGCTGCCCGGCATGTACATCACGCTGACGTCGCACTTCGGCGACCAGAACAATGTGTTCCTGATCCCGCAGCAAGCGCTGTTGCGCGATACGCAAGGCGCGTATCTGCTCGTGGTCGGTCAGGACAACAAGGTCGTGCGCAAGGACGTCGAAACCAGCGCGAGCTTCGAGAACAGCTGGATCGTCACGAAGGGCATCGCCGAGGGTGACCAGGTGGTCGTCACCGGCGTGCAAGCGGTGCATGAGGGCAGCCAGGTCACGACGATGGCATGGCAGCCGCCGGCGCAGCCTTCTGCGGAAGCCTCCGGCGCGCAGCCGGCCAGCGAGACCCACGCGGCGCAATAGGAGAGCATCGCATGCCGAGTTTCTTTATTGAACGGCCGATTTTTGCCTGGGTCGTCGCGATTCTGATCTCACTGTTCGGTGCGATTTCCGTGAGCACCATGGGGATCGACTCGTATCCGGACATCGCGCCGCCACAGGTGACGATCACCTCGACCTATCCGGGCGCGAGTGCCGCCACGATGGAATCGACGGTCACCCAGGTCATCGAGCAGCAGCTCACCGGCATCGATAACTTGCTGTATTTCAGCTCGAATTCGAGTTCGAACGGACAGAGCGTCATTACGCTGAGCTTCGCGACGGGCACCAATCCGGACATTGCGCAGGTTCAGGTGCAAAACAAAGTGCAGATCGCTACACCGCTGCTGCCCTCGCAGGTTACGCAGCAGGGTGTGGTCGTCGCGAAAGCCAGCCCTGACATTCTGCTGTTTCTCGCGTTGCGTTCGAATAGTCCGGGAGTCGATGCGGCGCGGCTGAGCGACATTCTCGCTTCGCAGATCCAGCCGGTGATCGGGCGGATCAGCGGTGTCGGCAACACCACGCTGCTCGGTTCCGAATATGCGGTGCGTATCTGGATCGATCCCGACAAGCTGCAAGGCTATGGGCTGTCGACGACGCAGGTGCTTAACGCGGTGACCTCACAGAACGCGCAGTTCGCGGCGGGGTCTCTCGGCGCCGATCCTGCGATCAAGGGACAGGTCTTTACCGCGACCGTGACAGGCGATGCGCTGTTCTCGTCGCTGCAACAGTTCCGCGACATCATCCTGCTCGCGAACAGCAACGGCACGACGGTGCGCCTGTCGGACGTCGCGCGCATCAGCTTTGGTGCGCAGACCAATGGCGTGGCGCCGGTCTACGATGGCAAACCGGCAGGGGGTCTTGCCGTGTTCCTGCTGCCGGGCGCCAACGCGCTCAAGGTCGCCAAGGCAGTCAAACAGACGATGGGCGAACTCGCACACGATCTGCCGCCGGGCGTGACCTGGGATATTCCGTACGACACGACGCCGTTCATTACGGCGTCGATCACGGACGTGGTCAAGACGCTCGTCGAAGCCATCGTGCTGGTGTTCTTCGTGATGTTGATCTTCCTGCAGAATTTCCGGGCCACGATCATCCCGACGCTCGTGATTCCGGTGGCGCTGCTGGGGACGTTTATCGGTCTGGCCGCACTGAAGTTCACCTTGAACCAGCTCACGCTGTTCGGGATGGTGCTGGCGATCGGGATCGTGGTCGACGATGCGATCGTCGTGATCGAGAACGTCGAGCGGATCATGACCGAGGAGAACCTCGATCCGAAGGCGGCCACGCGCAAGGCCATGGCGCAGATCACGGGCGCCATTATCGCGATTACGGTTGTGCTGTCGGCCGTGTTCGTGCCTTCTGCATTGCAGCCGGGCGCGACCGGGATCATCTACGCGCAGTTTGCGCTGACGATCGCCGTGTCGATGCTGTTCTCCGCATTCCTGGCCATGTCGTTCACGCCATCGTTGTGCGCGGCGATTCTCAAGCCCGAGCACGATACGCGAAGCAACCCGATCTTCCGGTGGTTCAATCGCGGCTTCGACTGGACGTCGTCGCATTATCTGGGGCACGTGGGGCGGGCCGTGCGTCATGCACCGCGCTGGATGGTGGGCTTCGTCCTCGTGGTCGTGCTGACCGGGTTCCTCTATACCAAAGTGCCGACAGGCTTCGTGCCGGATGAAGATCAGGGCTTCATGCTTGCACTGGTCAACTTGCCGCCGGGGTCGACGCTGCAGAGCACGAACCGCGTGATGGGAGAGGTGCGTGAAAAGCTGCTGAAAAGCGATATCGGCCGCGCCATCGCTGCCATGTTCCAGCCTGAGGGCTTCAGCTTTGTCGGGACGAGCGAAAACGTCGGGATGACGTTTATCAAGCTCAAGGACTGGAACGAGCGATCTCGAACGGCGATGGAGCTGATTCCACAGGCCAACCAGATCCTGCACAGCATCCCCGATGCGCAGTTGTTCGTCGTGAACCTGCCGACGATTCGCGGGCTCAGCCAGTTCGGCGGCGTCGATATGTATCTGCAGGCGCGTGCCGGGCAGTCGCGTAACGAACTGGGCGCCGCGGAAGTGACGTTGCTCACCGATGCGAGCAAGAGCAAGGAGCTGTTCGGTATCCGGCCGAATTCGTTGCCGAATGCGCCGCAGTTACAGATCGCAGTCGACCGTCCGCAGGCACAGTCGATGGGGCTGTCGCTGACGGACGTCTACAGCACGATCGAAATGGAGCTCGCACCGTTCTATGTGAACCAGTTCACGTACGAAGGGCGCGTGAAAAAGGTCTTTATTCAGGCCGATGCGCCGTTCCGGATGAGTCTCGATTCGTTCCAGCATCTGTACACGCCGGCAGGGATCGCGAACGCGGCGTCGGGAACGTCGAGCAGCACGCGTACCGCGACGAATACGAGCGGGTATCTGACGCAGATCGACCCCTCCGTGGCGAACACCGCGATCAGTCCGTACGACATGGTGCCGCTGTCGAGCGTCGTGAAGACAAACTGGTTCAACGGCCCGACCGTGCTGCCGCGTTATAACGGCTATTCCGCGGTCGAAATCGTCGGCAACTCGGCGCCGGGGTATTCGACAGGTCAGGCGATGCAGACGCTGCAAAACATTGTCAATCAGAAACTGCCGCGCGGCTTCGATGCGGACTGGACGGGGCAGTCGTATCAGGAGCTGCTATCGGGAAGCTCGGCGACGACCTTGCTTGCGCTGTCGATCGTGGTCGTGTTCCTGTGTCTTGCGGCACTCTATGAAAGCTGGTCGATTCCAGCGGCCGTGCTACTCGTCGTGCCGCTCGGGATGCTCGGCATGGTGGTGTTCTGCCTCTGGCGCGAGGTGCCGAACGATATTTACTTCAAGATCGGCCTCGTGACGGTGATCGGGCTTGCGGCAAAGAACGCGATTCTGATCGTCGAGTTCGCCGTGGAAGGTCAGGCGAACGGCATGACGCTGTATGAGGCGGTCACGGCAGCAGCACGCCTTCGCCTGCGACCGATTCTGATGACATCGATGGCCTTTATCCTGGGCGTGTTTCCGCTGGTGGTGTCCACGGGTGCGGGCGCTGCGTCACGTCATGAGATCGGCACCGGCGTGATTGGCGGGATGCTCTTTGCGACGGTTTTCGGGCTGTTGCTGATTCCGATTTTTTACGTGTCGGTGCGCCGCATGCTCGGCGACAAGCTCGATGAGGTGACGCATAAGCTCAAGCATCACGGTGGCGGGGCTACCGCGGCGTTTGCGACACCGGGCGGAGGTGGTCACGGCGGTGACGCTGGTCACGGCCACGACACCGCCGCGCGTGACGAAGACGAGGATCCGGGCGGCCATTCGTGACGGGACGGGGCGTATCGCTGCGGTAAGGAGACTCGTTCCATCGCCGCACCGCTTACGCCGCGCACAACGCACAACGCACAACGCACAACGCACAACGCACAACGCACAACGCACAACGCACAACGCACAACGCACAACGCACAACGCACAACGCGCTCCGTCGCTTCGCCCTGGGTGCGTTGTATTGACGCTTTGATGGTGCTTGCCCGGTGCCGCCGGCTTGTGCGAAGAAATAAATTTCGAGTACAATCCGCGCCACTGGAGATGGCATTCCTCCAAACAACCGCCGGCTAGCCCGGCTGATGATGCCTACGAGTTCCTGGGTGCAGGAGGTCGTAGGCCGTCCAAAGCGGCGACCGCCCGCCCAGGTTTGATGTCCTGTCAGATCTGGAAATCAATGAAACGTCTGAAATCCGTCGAACAGATCGCAATGCTGCCGCATCTTGGCCGCTGGCTGCTGTTCTCGACCCTCGTCGGTGTGCTGGCTGGCTCGGCTTCCGCACTCTTTCTCTTTCTGCTCGATCTCGCGACCGATACGCGAACCACGCATATGTGGCTCGTCTGGCTCTTGCCGCTGGCAGGGCTGGCGACGGGCTGGGTCTATTTCCGTGTGGGCCAAAGCGTCGAAGGCGGCAATAACCTGCTGATCGACGAGATCCACGACCCGAAGAAAACCATCCCCCGGCGGATGGCGCCGCTCGTGCTCATTGCAACGGTGATCACACATTTATTCGGCGGATCCGCAGGGCGTGAAGGCACGGCGGTTCAGATGGGAGGCGCGCTTGCCGACCGTGTCACGCAATGGTTCGGACTCGAGCGTGATGAGCGACGCATCCTGCTGATGGGCGGGATTGCGGCGGGCTTTTCCTCGGTGTTCGGTACGCCGCTCGCCGGCGCGATCTTTGGACTCGAAGTGCTCGCGATCGGGCGGCTTCGCTACGACGCACTGCTCGCCTGCTTTGCATCGGCCATCGTGGCGGATGAGGTGTGCCGGCTCTGGGGCATTCACCACACCGTGTACGTCGTGCCGTTCGTGCCAGCGCTTACGTTGAGTGGCGTGGCGTCGGCGATTGTCGCGGGTATCGCGTTTGGCGTGGTCGGCATGTTGTTCGCGGACTCGACGCATGCGCTGTCGGCATGGATCAAACGCAGGATCCAGTACCCGCCCATCCGTCCGTTGATCGGCGGAGCGTTCGTTGCCGTGCTCGGCATGACGCTCAATGTGCCCCAGTACCTTGGCCTGGGCATTCCGACGATCGAGGCGGCGTTCAAGGGCGATCTGCCTGTCTACGATTTCGCGGGGAAGTTCGCGTTCACCGTGATGACGCTCGCGTCGGGCTTCAAGGGCGGCGAGGTCACGCCGTTGTTCTATATCGGCGCGACACTCGGCAATGCGCTCTCGCATGTGCTCGCTTTGCCGCTACCCGTGCTCGCCGGTCTGGGTTTTGTCGCGGTGTTCGCGGGGGCGGCCAATACGCCGATCGCATCGACGATCATGGCCATCGAATTGTTCGGCTCGCACATTGGCGTGTACGCAGGCCTTGCGTGTGTGGTCAGCTACCTGTTCTCGGGACATACCGGTATTTACCGCGCGCAGCGCCTTGGGCAGCCCAAACACGCGCTGTTTCCGCACGGTGTGCGATTAGCCGATATCCCCGCGCTGCGGCGGGTGCGCAGCAAGTCGTCGGGGACTTCGGACTAAACGCTTTCGAATCGTGCGAGCGCCAGGGAGAGCTGCGTCGTATCCCGCATCTCTTCGAGCAGTTCCATTGTCGCGTCGGCCGATATCGGTCGTGAAAACAGATAGCCCTGTGCGAATTCCCCGCCCGCGATCTTGAGCGCCTGCAGCTCCTCGTCGCTTTCGATCCCCTCGACAACGCAGTCGAGGTTCATATCGCGTGCCAGCGCGAGCAAGGACTTCACGATCTTGTAGCTCGCCGGCACGTTATGCATATTGGCGACGAAGCTGCGATCGATCTTGATCTTCGTCAGCGGGAACGCGTGCAGATGGCTCAGGCTCGAATAGCCCGTGCCGAAATCGTCGAGCGATACGCCGCAGCCGACTTCACGCAGTTGCTCGGTGGAGGCCTGCACAGTGCGCGCGTCGTTGATCAACGCCGTCTCGGTGATTTCAAAATCGATCCGAGACGGGTCGACGCCACTTTCGACGATCAGGTCAATCAGATCGCGCACACGCTCCGTCGATCCAAGATCATGCGCGGACAAATTGAACGAAAGCCGGATCGAGTCCGGCCAGCGTTGCGTGGTGACGAGTGCTTTGGCTAGCAAGACTTTCGTCAACGCATTGACCAGGCCGATGCGCTCGGCCACCAGAATAAAGCGGTCAGGCGGCACCTGTCCGAGCGTCGGGTGCGACCAGCGCGCGAGCGCTTCGAATGCGATGATGCGACCGGAAAAGATCTGAATGATTGGCTGGAACACGACGGACATTTCCCGGTGCAGATCGGCGGTCTGTAATGCCTGCTCGATGCGCGCGTCGTACCGGATCGCTTCTTCGTGGAGCGAGGAAAACACCGTGGCGCTCCCGCGGTGGTTCCGCTTGCCGTAGTACAGCGCGTAGTCGGCGAATTCGTAGAGATCCGTGGCCGTTTCGGCGTGTGCCGGATAAACGGCAAACCCCACGGACCCGGAGATCTGGATCGTCACGTCGCCGACGACGATCGGCTCGCGCAGCGTCTGACAGATCTGCTCGCCGAGCGCGCGTAGTGCTTCGGTGCTGGTCGCATGCGTCACGAGCATGGCGAATTCATCACCGCCCAGACGCGCGAAATACACATCCGGTGCGCAGAGTTTCGCAATGCGTTCGCCGACGCGGCAAAGCACGCGATCTCCGATCGCGTGACCGTGCACGTCGTTGACGGGCTTGAAGCCGTCGAGATCGATGATCCCGGCTGCGAGAGCCGTGCCGTTTTCAACGGCGGCCGCGTATCCGAGATTGAGCTCATGAAAAAACGCGCGGCGATTCGGGAGCCCCGTGAGGCTGTCGAGATTGGCAAGCCGTTCGTTTTCCGCTTGCGCGTCGATCAGCAAGGTGAAGTCGCGGTAGTAATTGAGCATCACGATCAGCATGACCGCCGAGACAATCGCCGTGTTGACGGCGATGGCCTTGAAGACAAGATGACCGGACATCAGGAAGAAAATGACGAATGCGCCGTTGACGATAACGGTGACGGTGATTGCCGCGGGTCGCAGGTGCATCAGCGAGAAGATGACGCCGATGACCGTGATGGCCATGTAAAACGCCACGTGAGATTGCGCGTACGCGTCGCCGTAGCGAAAGAGTCCGAGTGCCCAGACTGTGAACGCAATGGCGATGAGGATCGCGAGCCAGCCGGTACGCGACAACGTCCGCTCCGCGAGTTCGGCCGTCACTTCGACGCGGCGCATCCGCAGCCAGGTCAGCGAACGGCGCGCGCAGGCGAACGTCAACAGGAGCGGCGCGTAAAGGGTTGCCCACCGTGGGGCAACACCGGCATGACTGAAAGCGATGGCCCACGTGTTGACCGTGAGCATCAGATACATGAGCGGCATTTGCCGCGCAAACGCCTTGAATTGCGCGATGAGCAGCGTCGGGTTACCGCGTGGGATGGATGCGAGGGCGGTGAGACGCCGGATCGGCAAATACGCCTTCATTCTCTTGTACGTAGATCTAGGTGCGTTGCTCAACAAGGCTTTGGTATACCTTGTTGCCGCCTCTGGCGGGCATACATGAGTAACGGCAGATGCGCTGCGTTCTTGAGTCGCGCGACGACACCATGTGGCCGAAGCGAGTGCTTACGGTGCGCGGCAGATAGTCGGGAATGCGAAATTAGAATTCCTTTCATTTCATTACCACGTCGTGAGTAAAAATATTTTCCGCTCACGGCACTTCGGCAAGCGATGTCGTCATCGAAGCCGACGCCGGAAATCGAGCCGGGTCTGAGCAGAGTGGCCACGTCAATACGCACTCGTTCGACCAAGGCGACCGACCGGTCGCGATTGTCGAGGCCCGAGCGCCGACTTGCCGTGTGACGCGCGAGCACCGGTTTCGCGACAAATTAGGGCTTTCCCTTGCCCGGTTCCGAACGGGTTGACGGACGAATATTGACGCCGTAGATTCACGCCATTCGTCGCCGAGAAGCATTCGGCGGCGTCGCGGCAACGATGCCGCGTCACATATGGACGGCTATGTAGCCCCCGAACTTGCGTGAGAACGCCGGTTCGGGGGCTTTTTGTTTTTGGAGAATGAATTGGAAACGATGCAGCATCGCGGTGCAGAGTCGGGCAAGGACTATCCCATTGTCGCGTGCGTCCAGATGGAGCCGCACGTCGGCGAGAAAGACCGGAACGTCGCGGAATCACTCCGGTGCGTCGAGGAAGCGGCGAGCCACGGTGCTTCGCTTGTCGTGCTACCGGAACTGGCGAACACCGGGTATGTGTTCGAGAGCCGGGAAGAGGCGCTTGGCCTGGCTGAGGTGCTGAGTGAGGGCAGCACGGTGAAGACGTGGGCGGAAGCCGCGCGCCGGCTCGACGTGCACATCGTCGCGGGCATTACCGAGCGCGACGGCGACCGGCTCTACAACTCGGCCGTGCTCGTCGGGCCATCGGGCCTGATCGGCACCTATCGCAAGCTTCACCTCTGGGACAGGGAGAACATCGTCTTTGAGCCGGGCAATCGGGGTGTGCCGGTGTTTGACCTTCCGTTCGGGCGCGTATCCATTGCGATCTGCTACGACGGATGGTTTCCGGAGGTCTACCGGCTGGCGTCGTCGCAAGGCGCCGACATCGTCTGCGTGCCCACGAACTGGGTACCGATGCCGGCTCAGCCGCTTGATCGCCCCGCGATGGCCACGACGCTTGCGATGGCTGCGGCTCATAGCAATGGCGTGATGATCGCGTGCGCGGACCGGATCGGCGTCGAGCGAGGCCAGCCGTTTATCGGGCAGAGCCTGATCGTGGGCGGCGATGGCTGGCCGCTTGCCGGTCCGGCACCGCAGGACCGCGAGGCGATCCTCTACGCCCCGATCGATGTGCAGCGAATTCGCAGTGCGCGCGCGCTCAGCGCCTTCAACCATGTTTTGCGCGATCAACGGCCCGACGTGTACGCGCCTTTGCACGTGCCGCCCCAGGTACCGCCCCAAGTGCCGCGTTCTGCATCCGTAGACGCACCACGTGATGCGACGGCTTACGCACGACCCGGCAACGAAGCGGCGCCACGCGATCGCGACTGATCTGCAGCTTGTACGACGTACCCGTATTGATCCGAATCATCCGAACGAACCGAATTATCCGAACTATTTGAACTGAACCATCCGAACCGAACCATCCGAACCGAATTAAAACCCTGCGAAGGATATCGCCATGAATAAATCGTTGAGCTTGTGTCTGATGTTCCACGTCCTCGCGGCCACGGCCGTGTTCGGCACGAATGCGTTGGCTGCAGAACCCATCAGAGTCGGCGTGGCGGTCGGCCTCTCGGGCGCCAACAGCGTGGTGGCGCCCGCGGTGGTGCAGTCGTCGCAACTCGCCGTCGACGAAATTAACGCAGCGGGAGGCATCCTCGGGCGCAAGGTCGAGCTCGAAATCGCGGACGATGCATCCGGTGCCGTCGGGGCACAGAAAGCCTATGACACCCTGGTGTTTCAGAAGAACGTCGACGCGGTGATCTCGATGGAAACCAGCGCCGCACGCAATGCAGCCTTGCCCGCGATTGCACGCGGCCGCAAGCCGCTGATCTACACGTCGTTCTACGAAGGCCGTTCATGCAGCCCGTGGATGTATGTGAACGGCTGGGTGCCGGAGCAGCAGGTGGCGCCCGTGGTGGACTACTTCCAGAAGACCGCCGGTGCGAAGACGTTCTATCTGGTTGGCAACGACTACGCATTCGGGCGCGGCATGCTCGACTTCACGAAGAAGTACATCGAGCAGCATGGCGGCAAGGTGATTGGTGAAGACTATCTGCCGATCGACGGGACGGACTGGACACCGATCCTGTCGAAGATTCGCGCGGCTCACCCGGATGCCCTGATCAGCGCAACCGCGGGGGGCGCGCCAAACGTCTCGCTGGCGAAGCAATTGAAGAGCTCCGGCCTGAACGTGCCTTACGGCAATCTGGCGATCGACGAGGCAACGGCGAAGAGCATGGGTGACGTCGCCAACGGCATCTACATGTCGGGTTCCTACTTTACGAGCATCAACGCGCCCGCGAACGAGAAGTTTCTGACGGACATGCAGAAGCGCTTCGGCAAGGACCTGAAAACACCCAATGAATTGTCCGAGCCACAATACGAGGCGTTCTATCTGTACAAGGCTGCAGTCGAGAAAGCCGGCACGACCGATCCCGCGAAAGTCGTCAAAGCGCTGGGAGAAGTCTCGTTCGACGGTCCGCGCGGACCGGTGAGCATGGACAAGAGCCGGCATACGCCGCTCTCGATGCGGCTTGGCCAGATTCAGCCCGATGGCTCGGTCAGGATTCTCGAGACGTTCAAGGGCGTCGACCCTGGCCAGCAGTGTCCGAATATCAAGTGACGTGATGACGTAATGCGTCCGCCGGCCTTTGGCGCGCGGACGCGACCGGAGACGCAAATGGTTTTGACACTGGATGTTCTGACGACCGCAGCGTTGCTGTTTATCGTGACCGCCGGATTGATGGTGATTTTCGGCGTGATGAAGATCGTCAATTTCGCACACGGCGCATTGTTGACGATGGGCGCGTACGCAAGCTACGTGGTCACGCAACTGAAGCTCAGCCCGTGGATGGGGGTGCCGCTGTCGATTGTGGTCGGTGTGGTTGTCGGCATGGCGGTCGAGCAGTGGATCGTTCGCCCGCTCTACAAGCGGCCGCTCGATGCGATTCTCGCGACGTGGGGGCTGGGCATCGTCATTGGGCAAGTGATCGTGATGCTGTTCGGACGCGAGGTGCAGTTCGTCGATTCCCCGTTCAAAGGGGCCATCGCGATCGGCGACACCGCCTATTCCGCTTATCGTCTGCTGCTGATCCCGATTGCTGTCGCGCTCTGTGCCGCACTGACCGGCTTGCTGTCGGGCACGCGCTTCGGCGTGAAAACGCGTGCGGTGATCATGAACGAGGATCTCGCGAGCGGTCTGGGCATTCATTCCGGACGCATTCGTTTCATCACGTTCAGCCTGGGCGCTGCACTCGGCTCGCTGGCAGGGATGCTGATCACGCCGCTATCCAGTGTCGATCCGAACATGGGGCTGCCTTATCTGGTCAATGCATTCATGCTCGTCATGGTGTCCGGCTACTCGATGGTGAACTTGCTCATGACCTGCCTGGTGTTCGGCGCGTGCCAGGTGCTCGTCAGCACGTTCGTGAGTCCGGTGCTTGGCGGCCTGACTATCGCCGTGCTGGCTGCGTTGACCTTGCGTGTCTTTCCGAAGGGGTTCGCTCATGGATAACGCAAAGGTATCGCCCGATCTCCGGCAGATCGGACATGGACAAACCGCTTCGGGGCGAAGCGGTGCACGCACGCGCATCGCGTTGGGCCTCACAGCCGTGGCCGTTCTGGTGCTGGTGGCCGGACCGTTCGTGTTCAGCACCTACCTGCTGAACGTGCTGATCCAGGCGTGCTTCTTTTCGATCGTGGCAGTCACGGTCGACCTGTTGTGGGGATACACGGGATACCTGACATTCGGGCAGTCGGCATTCTTTGGCATCGGTGCTTACGCCGCGGCGCTTGTTTTTACGCATCATGGTTTTTCGGCGATCGATGTCGTGCTCGCGATCGGTGTGGCGATCGTGGCAAGCGCAGCTGTCGCAGCCTTGCTCGGATGGCTGTCGTTCTATCGAGGAGCGTCGCCGTTCTTTGCGACTGTGATGTCTCTCGTCCTGCCGATCGTATTGAGTCAGCTGCTGCTATCAGGCGGCGAGTGGACCGGATCGAGCTCCGGGCTGACCGGCTATACGACCTTCGATTTCTCGCTTCAGACGTGGTACTGGATCGCGGCGGGCGGCCTCGCCGTGATCGGTGGGCTCGCATGGTGCTTCGTGCGCAGCGACGGCGCGCGCGTGCTCGTTGCGATTCGCGACAACGAATCGCGCTGTGCTTACCTCGGCATCAATACGTCGCTGATCAAGATCGTGCTGCTGGTCGCCGCCGCGATCGTCGCGGGTCTCGCGGGCTTTGGCTACGGCGCGTTCAGCGGTGTCGTTGCGCCGGAGCTGACCGGCTTCGTGCTCGGCACGCAACTGATCATCTGGGTTGCGCTCGGTGGCCGCGGCACGCTCTGGGGGCCGATCGCGGGCGCTTTGCTGATCAACGTCGTGACGTCCTATCTGAGCGGCAGCATGCCGTTCGCATGGCAACTGATTCTGGGTCTGGCATTCGTATTGGTGATCGTGCTCTTGCCGCAAGGACTCGTTCCCTTGCTGCTCAGGCCATTCAAGGGCTGGGCTGGCGAACGCGTGCAGCCCGAATTGATTCAGCGACAGGCAGGCACGCATCGCGATGCCGTTCATGCCGGTAAGGCATTGCAGATGAAGGGCGTCGAGAAGCACTTCGGCAGCCTCAAGGTCCTGCAGGGTATCGACCTCGAGGCCGAGGCAGGTGAACTCGTCGGTCTGATCGGGCCCAATGGCGCGGGTAAAACAACACTCATGCGTTGCATGAGCGATGGCGACGCGCGCTCGGCGGGAACCGTTGTGCTTTGTGGTCACGATATTCGCGAGTTGCCGCCCGAGCGCTGCGTCCGCTTTGGGCTCGGTCGCAAGTTTCAGAACGCGAATATCTTCGATACGCTGACCGTCGCCGAATGTCTGCGCATGGCGAGTGCGATTGTCGATCGTCCTTCGTTGTTCCGGCGTGCGCCCACGCTCGCGTTGCCTGCTTATGCACTCGAAGTCATGCGGCGTACGCATCTCGACGAAAAACTCGGCGCGGCGGCGAAGGACCTTTCGCATGGCGAGCAGCAAGCGCTCGAGCTGGCGATGGTACTGGCGCTTGAGCCCCGCATTGTGCTGCTTGATGAACCCACGGCAGGGCTGACCAAGACGGAGCGGACTCAGATCGGCGAGGTGCTCGCATCACTTGCCCACCGTTACGGCCTGTGTTGCCTGCTCGTCGAGCATGATCTCGACTTTGTCGAAGAGGTGGCCACGCGTATCGTGGTTCTTCATCAGGGACGTATCGTGATGCAAGGCAGCTTCAGCGAAGTCGTGCATTCGGAACTGGTCAGGACCATCTATGCGGGGACGGCATTGCCCGGCTCGGGCAATGCCGGTCTGGAGCGAGGAGTTGCACAATGAGCGGCGTGGCATTGAATGTGGATCGCGTGACGAGCGGGTATAAGGCGTCCGTCGTGCTGCGCGATCTGTCGCTGTCGATCGGCAGCGGCGAAGCCGTCGGTCTGCTCGGCAAGAACGGGATGGGCAAGACGACCTTGCTCAAGACGATCATGGGCTATCTGCCGGCCAAGGCCGGTGCGGTGCACGTCAACGGCAGCGACGTGACCCGTTCGTCCCCGCATCAGATCGCCCGCGCCGGCATTGCTTATGCGGCGCAGGAACACGCGTTGTTTCAGGACCTGTCGATCCGGGACAACCTGCAATTGGGTTTGTCGAGGGTATCGTTGTTCGACGAGCGATTCGCCGAAATCGAAGCATTGTTCCCCGTGTTCAAGAGTCGCCTGAAGCAACATGCCGGCACCTTGTCGGGCGGGGAACAGAAGATGTTGCTGGTAGCGCGCGCGCTGATGATGCGTCCATCGATTATCCTGCTCGACGAGATCACCGAAGGTCTGCAACCCTCGGTGATCGATCGCCTTGGCGATGCGTTGTTATGGGAGCGCGAGCGTCATCGCACGACGCTTTTGCTGATCGAGCAGAATGTGCCGTTTGCGTTGAAGGTGGCGGATCGCTATGTGGTGCTCAAGCAGGGCGAGATCATCGAGCAGGGCGACGCCAGGCATGCCGGTGCGGCCGCCTCCATCTTCGATCATCTGCGCGTCTGAGATGAACCGAGCCGCACTGATCTGAGCTGATGTGACTTGAGCCGACCTGATTCGTCCTGATCGATAGAGAACACGCATGAACACGAGTGCTGGGGTGGTGAGCGATGGCGATTGGCGAATCGGGGTGCTGTTTTCCCGAGCCGGCGTAACCGCGGCGACGGAGACCGAGCATTTTTACGGCACCGTGCTGGCCATCGAGGAAATCAATTCGGCAGGCGGCGTCGCGGGCGGCATGCTCGATCCGGTCGTCTACGACCCGAAGGGCGATCTCGACGAATACCGGCGCCTCTCCGCACGCATGCTGCAGGAAGACGACGTCACGGTGATTTTCGGTTGCTCGACGTCATCGAGCCGGAAGGCCGTGCTGCCTGTCATCGAGCGTAACAACGCGTTGCTGTGGTACTGCTCGATCTACGAAGGCTTTGAATATTCACCCAACGTGATCTATACGGGTGCGGTGCCGAACCAGAACAGCATGCAGCTTGCCGCGTGGCTGCTGCGCAATCAAAAGCGTCGTTTCTTTCTCGTCGGTGCCGACTACATTTACCCGCGCGAATCGAACCGCATCATGCGCGATATGGTCGAGCAGCATGGCGGCGAGATTATCGATGAGGTGTATCTGCCCCCCGATGCGGATCCGGCTGATCTGGTCAACGTTGTTAAAGACATCCAGTCCGTGCAGCCGGATGTCGTGTTTTCGACCTTGATCGGCCGTGGCGCGCGTGCGTTCTACACGCTCTACCGCGAACACGGCATCGATCCGGCCGAGGTCCCGATCGCGAGCCTCACCATGACTGAGGGAGAAACGAGCCTGATTGGCGCGGAGCTGTGTGGCGGGCATATCGTTTCGGCAAGCTATGTGAACACGGTGGATCAGGCGGGCAATCGGCGGTTTCTTGAGTCTTGGCGCGCCCGCTTTGGCGACCAGCCTGCGAGCATGTGGTCGGAGATGGCGTATAACCAGGTGCATCTCTTTGCGCTTGCGCTGGAACGCGCGCGCAGTCTCGATACGGCGAAGCTCGTGGAAGCCGTGCATGAAGTGGAGTTCGATTCGCCGGAAGGGCTGCTCAGGATTGACCCCGAGAACAACCACGCCGTGCTGACGCCGCGCATTGCGGTCTGTCAGCCGGACGGCTCGTTTCGTGTGGTGTGGGAAAGCCGCCAGCCGGTGCGTCCCGATCCGTATCTCACGGCATACGGTTTCGCCGAGTTCTGGCTCGACGGAGAGACGACATGAGTTCGGGTGCGCGCCGACTGTTCGACGACTTGCGCACCCTGCAGGTGGTCGTGATTCATCCACCTGGCGAGGACCGTACTGTCCTCGAGGAGCAATTGCGGCGGATCGGTTGTCCGGTGCGACCCGTCTGGCCGTTTCCGGCGCAGTTGCCGGCCGACGCGGATGTGATCTTTTTCCTCGTCGGGCCTGAGCTTCGCACGGCGGGCAACTGGTGTGCGGCCGACACGCATGCGACGCTGATCGCGCTGTCCGACTATGAAAACCCGACGGCGCTGAAAATGCTGGTCGACACGCAGGCGCATGGCGTGATCACCAAACCCTATCGATCCACCGGGATCCTGAGCACGCTGGTGCTGGCGCGTGCTTCATGCGGCTATCAGCGACGTCTGGAAGGCAAGATCGTCAAGCTTGAAGACGCGATCAAGGCGCGACGACACATTGAAAAGGCCATGCGCATTCTGATCGATACCCATCGCCTGAGCGAAAACGACGCGTACGAACATATGCGTTCGCGTGCCACGAGCTTGCGCGTCACGGTCGGCGAGATCGCGACGATGGTCATCGATGCGCACGAGGCGATGGACAAGCTCGGCCTTGGAAGGCCCAAACCTTCGTAAGGGCGGTTGGGCAATTTCACAACGGCCAGCGTTCAAGTTCGCGATTGAACGTGTGGCACGCCCCGTGCAGAATCAGTGGAATCACGTCCAGAAAAAGACCGTTCCCCGATGAGCACGATTCAGAACCCCGTACTGCGTGGCTTTAATCCCGATCCCTGCGTGTGCCGCGGTAAAGATGCCTGGTACATCGCTGTCTCGACCTTCGAGTGGTATCCGGGTGTGCTGATTTACGAATCGAAAGACTTCGTCAATTGGGAACTCAAGGCGAATCCGCTTGATCGTCTTTCGCAGCTGAACCTCATCGGCGAGCAACCGTCGGGCGGAATCTGGGCACCGGCGCTGTCGTATCACGACGGTCTGTTCTGGCTGGTCTACACCGATACGAAGGCATGGAAGGGCGAGCAGAAGATTTCGCCGCTGCGCGACATGCATAACTATGTCGTGACGGCGCCGGATATTACCGGCCCGTGGTCCGAGCCTGTGCACCTCGTGTCGGGCGGCTACGACCCGTCGCTCTTTCACGACGATGACGGCAAGAAGTGGCTTGCCTATATTCGCCGTGATTTCCGCGGCATTTATGAGGACTTGTTCGCGGGCATCATCGTTCGCGAGTACTCGGCCGAAGCGCAACGCCTCGTCGGCGAAGAACATGTGATCTACAAGGGGGCCAACCTCCGGACCGACTACTTCATGAAGTGCCAGATCTACGAAGCACCGCACTTGATGAAGAAGGACGGGTGGTACTACCTGATCACGGCGGAGGGCGGCACGGGCTATACGCATGCGACTGTCGTGTCGAGGTCGCGCGACCTGTTTGGCCCGTACGAATTGCATCCCGATACGCCGATGCTGACCTCGCGTGATGTTGAGCGGCGTATTCAGCGAACGGGCCACGGCAATCTCGTCGAAGGGCCGGGAGGCCAGTGGTATATGCCGTATCTCGGCTCCCGGCCGATCGAGGGGCAGACACGTCGTTCGCCGCTTGGGCGCGAGTCGTGCATCGCACCGATTGAATGGCGTGACGGATGGCCTTGCCTCGCGATTGGCGGGGTCGTGCCCGGGGAATCGTTTGAAGTCGAATCGGACGTCGAACAGAACCTCGATTCGAGCTGGGCCGTCGACTTCAGTCAGGCCAAGGCGATTCCGCTCGAGCTGCAAAGCCTGCGCATTCCGAAGAGCGAGGACTGGTGCAATCTGAGCGAGCGTCCGGGGTTCCTGCGTATTCGCGGTCAGGAGTCGCCGACGTCGCGGTTCTATCAGAGCTTGCTCGCATGCCGCGTGCGGGACTTCGCGTTTGAAATGGAGACCTCGTTCGAATTCACGCCGACGTCCTATCTCCAGATGGCAGGCGTGATGGCACGCTACGACGAGAACACTTTCTATTACCTTTTCGTCACGCGTGACGACGACGGCTCGAAGATTCTGTCGTATATGGAAACGGACGCGGGTAGCTATGCGTACCAGAACCGGATTGCCGCGTTGCCTGAATACGGGGAAATCGGGCTGCGCATCCGCGTGGTCGATTCGACGGTGCGGTTCTTCTATCGGTCGGTCGCGAGCGATTGGGCCGATGCGGGTCTTGCAAAGGACTTCACCAAGCTTAGCGACGAATACGCGACGCCGATCGGTTTCACGGGCGCGTTCACCGGGATCACGGTCAACGACATGCTGGGCTTCTCGCAGCCCGCGGATTTCAGCGCGTTCGCGTACAGGCAGTTGGCTGAGTAGGGAACGCGACGACGGGAGGCGCTGTGCCGCGGATGCGCTGCGCATGCGGCGGATGGGCGAGTCGCGAACCCACATACGCCTGCTCGAGTGAGCGACCCTTCATCGCTGCGTAAACGAAGGAAATGTAAGCGAGCCGACAGAGTCGGTACTTCTGCGTGTCTTTGAGGCGAGAACGTGATTCCATCGATCTTTCGATGTAACTCATGTCCTTTCGATGCCCTTTCAAGGGCCCTCAGGAGCGCATTTGATGTCCGGCAACGACCCGACTTCCGGCAACAACGCATCGCGTGCTGTCGCGGTCGCCGTATTGGAAAAACTCGCCAGCGCTTCCTCGCTCGACGCGGGGTTGCAGCATGCACTGGCTGTCGCTTATGAAGTCGTCGGCGAACGCCTGAAGGCCGCCGTCGCGCGCACGGCAGCGAAGGCGCTGACCGATCGCAACGCGCTGTTGCTCTACAACGTGGCCACCGCGTATCTGAACGACCTGCATCTCGAGGAAGCCGAGCACTGGTACCGCGTCACGCTCGCCATCGATCCCGAGCTGGCGGTTGCACATCAGAACCTCGCCTCCGTGCTTCGCCGACGTGGCAAGCCCGATGAAGCCGACGAACATCTTCGCCAGGCATACAGTCGACAGGGGGTGTTTATCGAGCCCGCTACGAGTGCCGCTGCCGGGTCGGCGCCCGAGGCCGCACGACGTGTGCTGATGCTGTGCGCTGGCAGTATCGGCAATATCCCGATCAAGCATCTGATGCCTGACGGACGCTATACGCAAATCCGTTACTTCGTCGAATACGCGCGGGAGCCCGAACTCGCGTCCGTGCCTGAGCACGACATCGTGTTCAACGTGATCGGCGACCCCGATGTCAGCGCAAGCGATCATCCGAATCTCGATACGCTGCTTGCCCGCACGAGCCGTCGTGTGCTGAACGCGCCGGACCACGTGAGAAGCACGCGACGCGATCGGTTGCCTGAACGACTCGCTGGCATAGAAGGGATCGTCGTGCCGGTGACACGTCGCATTGAACTCGCATCGTCAAACGAGCAGTCACTTGCCGATGCGATCGACCGGGAAGGACCTGCGTATCCCGTCATTGTGCGGCCCATCGCATCGCATGGCGGCCAGGGTGTGCAGTTCGTGAACACCCGCGACGAACTCGATACGAGCGCGCTGGCGTCGGCTCACGCGGTCTATGCCACCGCGTTTCACGACTATCGAAGCGACGACGGGTTCTTCCGCAAGTACCGCGTGATCTTTGTGGATCGTGAGCCCTATCCGTATCACCTGGCGATTTCACCGAGCTGGCTGGTTCACTACTTTTCAGCCGAGATGCTCGAGGCACCGCGTAAGCTCGACGAAGAGCGCCGTTTCCTCGAAGACCCGCAAGCGGTGTTGGGTGCAAAGGGCATGCAGGCACTCCGCGATATTGCCCATCGTCTCGACCTCGACTATGCAGGGATCGATTTTTCGGTGCTGCCCAACGGCGATCTGCTGGTGTTCGAGGCCAACGCCACGATGCTGATTCATCCTGAGCCGGCAACGAGCGCGCTCGCTCACAAGAATGTTCACGTGCAGGCGATCGTCGATGCGTTTGCGTCGATGCTCGAACACTAGAAGGGCGTCTGCGCGGGCCTGCTGTATGGATCGGGGACGACCTGCGTTATGCTCTCGCGACATTGATCAGGGCTGTCTGCGTGATGCGCATGCGGCACTGACGCGTAGCCTCGCTATCCCGCGCCGTGCGATTCACCGCGCGGCCCACCCTGAGACGCACCATGAATCGTTTTTTTCTTGCCGTTCTCCTGACGATTTCCGTCGCAACTGCGGCCCACGCGCAAAGCGACGACGCCGGACCGATCGCGACGCCCGCAGGCAAGCTTCAATTTACGCGGCAGGGCCGTGAATTCACCGCGACGCTTGACGCAACGACGCTCGATCACTTTAACGCGTGGACGTTGACGCACTTCGACGATATCAACGATCACGATGACGTTTCGCGCATGCTCGTGGATACCGATGCGGGCCCGGTGATCTACGACTTTCGTTCGCGTCCCCCGCTTGTGTTGCGCACCGCAAAGGGCATGACAATCAAGCGCGTGTTCTGGCAGGGAGAAGAAGTGGTGATGCAAGGATCGCAGGGCTGGTTTCGCTATGAGCACGGCGTACTGACGAAACTGCAGTCGACGACCACGACGTATCACTGAGTTCGCTAAGCGAGTCTTCTGGCTGCGCGACCTTCGATCCTGTCGCCAACGCCCGATGTAGTCCGTGCATCGGGCGTTGTAGATCAACCTCTCTGCGAATGTGCGTTACATGCTTAAGCACGCGTGATCGAAGCACCACCATCGACCAGCGAAGCCGTGCCGGTGACGAATGACGAATCATCCGATGCGAGGTACAACGCCGAACGTGCGATCTCTTCAGGCTTCGCGACACGCTTGAGCGCATGCAGACCGGTGATGAAGGCTTGCGATTCGGCCGTGTCGTTCATGTCTCGATACATCTCCGTATCGACCGCGCCCGGCAGGATTGCATTGACGCGGACGTTTTGCGGGCCGTATTCAGCGGCGAGCGCTTGAGTCAGACCAATAACGCCAGACTTGCTTGCCGCATACGCTGCCGTACCCGGGAACGCGAACGAGTAGCCGACAAACGTCGATGTGAAGATGACCGAGCCGCCGCCATGCTTCACCATCTCCGGGATCTGATGCTTGGCACCCAGAAACGCGCTGGTGAGGTTGGTGGCCAGCGTCGACGTCCAGCCTGCTTCAGACACACCGCTCGTCGGGCCCATTTCGCCCAGCGTCCCTGCGTTGTTGAACGCGATGTCGAGGCGGCCGAAGCGGCTCACGGCAAGTTCGACCAATGCCTTTGAATACGCTTCGGATTGCACGTCGCCTGCCAGCGAAACGGCGGTGCCACCGGCTTCAGTGATCTCGGCAACCAGCGCTTCGAGCTCGGCTTCGCGACGCGCAGCCAGCACGACCTTCGCGCCTTCTGCGGCGAACAACTTAGCGGCTGCACGACCGATACCTGCGCTAGCACCGGTGACGATGGCGACTTTTCCTGACAAGCGGTCCATGTTCATTCTCCAGAGTGGGTTTCAACCGATGCCGTGTGCGTCGGCTGTCTGGAACGAACTATAGGGTTTCCTTTTTGTTGGTGAAAGATCGAATTGCTGGTTGTATCATTCAGTTTTTATGAATCATCGTGGCGACATATGGATCGGTTACGTGCATTTGAAGTCTTCGTGACCGTAGTCAATCGGGGCGGCTTTGCGCGCGCGGCCGAAGCGCTCGAGACGTCGCCGGCGAACGTCACGCGCTATGTGAACGAACTTGAAGCGCATCTCGGCACGCGGCTGCTGAATCGCACCTCGCGCAAGCTGTCGCTGACCGAAGGTGGCGAAACCCTCTACGCGAGGTGCAAGACCATCCTCGAAGACGTCACCGAGGTTGAGGGACTGGTATCGACGACGTCGATCGAGCCGCGCGGCCGCTTGCGCATCAACGCGCCGGTGAGCTTCGGCATCATGCATCTCGCGCCGCTCTGGCCGCTATTCATGGAGCGTTACCCCGACGTCGAGCTCGAGGTCGCGCTCGCGGACCGCGTAGTCGATATCGTCGAAGAAGGCTTCGATCTGGCGATCCGCATTTCACGCTCGGGACCGGTCGACTATGCGGCGCGCAAGCTCGCGACCTCGAAAAACATCGTATGCGCATCACCGGCTTATCTGGACCGATGGGGACATCCGGAGCAGCCGAATGACCTGCTCAAGCATCGCTGCATTGGTTACACCTACTCGGCCACGGCGAACATCTGGCAACTGACAGACAGCGACGGCAAGCCGCATCCTGTCGAAGTGAACTGCCATATGTTTTCGAACAACGGAGACACCGCGCGCGCGGCCGCGCTGGCGGGCCAGGGCGTGATCTGGCAACCGACGTTCCTGATTGGTGACGACCTGCGCGCAGGCAGGCTGGTTCACGTCCTGCCGGACTACCGCTTGCCGGACATCGATGTGCTGGCCGTCTATCCGAGCCGTCGCCACCTGAGCGCGAAGGTTCGCGCGATGATCAATTTTCTTGTCGAGGCGTTCGAAGGCGTGCCGTCGTGGGATCGGGTGTGAGTACGCGCTAGGGAATACGCGGTTTTCGTCATGCGGGTTTCGTGCTTTCCGATACAAGCCGGCAGCGGACGAGCGGCGCCCTGGATTGTCGAGTCATTTGCCCTTGCTTAGTGTTATGTTATAACATCGAAAAAGAAGATAACACCAAGGAGCAATGCATGAATGCGCGCCTGCCCGTCACGGTTCTCTCCGGGTTTCTGGGAGCCGGCAAGACGACTTTGCTGAACCACATCCTCAACAATCGCGAGGGTCGTCGGGTCGCGGTCATCGTGAACGACATGAGCGAAGTGAACATCGATGCAGCTCTCGTGCGAGACGGCGGCGCGCAGCTCTCGCGCACCGATGAAAAGCTTGTCGAGATGAGCAACGGATGCATTTGCTGCACGTTGCGTGAAGACCTTCTGCTCGAGGTGACCCGGCTCGCGAAAGAAAATCGGTTCGATCAGTTGGTGATTGAATCCACCGGAATCTCAGAGCCACTGCCTGTTGCCGAGACGTTCACTTTCGCAGACGAGAGCGGGCAGAGTCTTGCCGACGTAGCGCGCCTCGACACGATGGTGACAGTCGTCGACGCATTCAACTTTCTCAAGGACTACGGGTCGCAGGACAGTCTGCGCACGCGGGGTGAGTCGCTCGGCGATGAAGATCATCGAACGGTCGTCGACCTTCTTATCGAGCAGATTGAGTTCTGCGATGTCATCGTGCTGAACAAGCTCGATCTCGTGAGTGATGCGGACCGAGATCGGTTGATGGCCATTTTGCGCGGCTTGAATTCGCGGGCCCGCATCGAGCTCTCCGAGTTTGGACGTGTACCGCTTGATCGGGTGCTCGATACGGGACTGTTTGATTTCGAAGAGGCATCGAAAGCGCCTGCGTGGCTCAAGGAATTGCGCGGGGAGCATCGATCGGAGATCGACGAATACGGCATCGGAAGCTTTGTATGGGTCGCGAGGCGGCCGGTTCATCCGGAGCGCTTCTGGAATCTCATCAACACCGAGTGGGCGGGCGTGTTGCGGTCCAAGGGCTTCTTCTGGCTTGCGAGCCGGCCCACCTACGCCGGCTCGTGGTCACAGGCCGGCGCTGTGTGCCGGCACGGTGCGGCGGGAGTGTGGTGGGCGGCCGTGCCGAAACAGCATTGGCCTACCGATCCTGAAGCGCTTCAGTTTATCGAGAAGTACTGGGACCCGAATGTCGGCGACGCGAGGCAGGAGCTCGTGGTCATCGGCATCGACGCGGACGAGCATGCGCTACGCCAGCGGCTCGATGCTTGCCTGCTGACTGACGAAGAAATGGCACTCGGACCGCAGGGCTGGCTCGTGCTCGACGATCCGTTTCCGAGTTGGGCTACGCACGCCGCCGATGAAGAAGACGCAGTCTGAGGCACGCTCGAATCCACCGGGCGAGTCCATCGCCTCTCGCGACCCGTGCGATTGCCACAGGCGAAATACATTCATACAAGGGGGCTTGTTCCTGCGTAAAAGACTTTAAGCTTGGGCGTCGTGTGCGTCGGAGGCATTGAGCGACGTCGCAAACAGATCGTCGATGATCCTTCTCGCAGCCGCGTATCCGGTCATCATGGCTTCTGCTTCCGTCCCGAACGCCTTCCCGCCGGAATCGCCAAGACGTAGCGGAGGCAACACGAGAGCAGAGCGATCTGCTTCGCGAATCGCGACAATCGAAACGTATTCGATTGGGACCGAATGTGCGTTGCGCGGGCTCCAGCTGAAGTCGGCCTCGACGGAAACCGAGATCGCGTATCCACGATACTCATACGAGCGGTTCATCGTCGTGTCTCCCATCATTTGTCGTGACGGCACTCTCTGACCCCCGGCATCGCTTCGAGCCGGGACAGAATCGCCGAGAATTCGCTAGCGGTCGCGCGCGACAGGGCGATTTGCACTTCGTCCAATTCCGGATCGTCATCGGATTGCTGCACGACAAACTGCTTCACACGGACGCTACTTGTACCCAGTGCTGAGTGCAGCGTCTCGAACGACACGCGGCCGCGCTCGGCGATAAGCAGGACGCTGCGTTGCTGCTTGACGGTGATAAAACGCCGTTCCAACGGCTTCACGCCGGCGAGGATAATCAAAATGATCACCGTAGCGCCTATCGCCGCGGTGTACATGCCGCCACCGACCGCCAGGCCGACTCCAGCGACTGACCACAAGCTCGCGGCGGTTGTCAGCCCCCGTACGACTTCTCCTCTTAGCAGGATAGAGCCGGCACCCAAAAAACCAATACCCGAAACCACCTGTGCCGCGACGCGCGACGGATCGAGCACGACATTGCTCTGTCCGAGGACGTCTGCAAACCCGTAGGCGGACACGAGCATCATGAGCGAAGCTCCCACGCAAACCAGCATATGGGTGCGTAGGCCGGCGGCCCAGTTCAGTCGTTCCCGTTCAAATCCGATGACGCTGCCGAGCAGCGCGGCGATGAGAAGGCGCGATAACGTTTCGACATGTCCAATCACGATGCATGACCCCTGTTAGCCTGCAACCAGTCTGCGCAGATAAAGCTCATTCGCGGGTTTTCACCTGCGCGATCAGCAGAAAGGCGAATTGTGACACTTTTATGACGAACGATCAGGCTGATGCGAGATGCCACAACTGGCAGACCGGTCATCAAGAACACGAGGAGTAAGGTATGACGCTCAAGCGCATGGACAATGTCCTTATCGTTGTCGACGATCTCGAAGCCACCAAGGCGTTTTTCAGCGAACTGGGCTTGACGTTTGAGGGCGAAGCGACAGTCGAAGGACCGTTGATCGGACAGCTGATCGGGCTCGAGAACGTCCGCGCCACGATCGCGATGATGCGAACACCCGATGGACAGGGCATTGAGCTAGACAAGTTCCACACGCCCGATGCGATCAGATTCGGTCCGGTGGCCCAACCGGTGAACACGCTAGGCATCCGCCGCATCATGTTCGCTGTCGATGACATCGACGCTGTGGTCGAGCGCATGCGCGACCATGGTGCCGAGATCATTGGCGAAATGCAGTACGAGAACAGTTACCGTTTAGCCTATATCCGCGGACCTGAAGGCATTATTGTCGCGCTGGCCGAGGAGCAAGGCTCCAATGTACGGCCCGATATGGAATCTATAGCCTGACTCCGACAATGCCCCGCGAAAACCTGCACGACCTGTTAGCGTTCGTCGCCGTGGCGCGCGAACGCAGTTTTACGAAGGCCGCCGCGCAACTCGGCATATCGCAATCGACGCTGAGCCATAAGATGCGAGCCCTCGAAGAGCGCATGGGCTTGCGTCTCCTGACACGCACCACGCGCAGCGTTTCGACGACCGATGCCGGCGAGCGGCTGCTGGGAAGCCTGGCGCATCATTTCGAGGAGATCGATGCCGAGGTTGCCGCCGTCGTTGACCAGGGGGACACGCCGGCGGGTGCCATTCGCATCACCACGACAGACTATGCGGCCAACACAGTGATATGGCCCAAGCTCGCGAAAGTGCTGCCCCAGTACCCAGACATCAAAGTCGAGATATCGATCGACTACGCGCTTCGCGACATTGTGGCGGACCGATTCGACATCGGCGTGCGCTCGGGAGACCAGGTCGCGCGCGACATGATTGCGGTGCGCATTGGGCCGCCGTTTCGCATGGCAATCGTGGGAGCGCCGACGTACTTGCGCAAGCATGCGCGGGTTGCGTTACCGAAAGACCTCCTCCAGCATGACTGCGTCAATCTGAGGTTGCCCACGCATGGCGGCTTATTGCCATGGGAACTCAAGAAAAAGAGCAAGCAGACGCAAGTGCGCGTCGAGGGGCAAGTGACCGTCACGAACACGTATCAAATGATCGAAGCCGCCGTGGCGGGATTCGGGCTCGCGTACGTCCCTGAAGATCTGGCCAAGCCCTTTGTCGACGAAGGCCGCCTTGACTGGGTGCTGCAGGACTGGTGGCCAACGTATCCCGGCTTGCACGCCTACTATCCGAGCCGGCGTCAGACGTCACGCGCGTTCCAGATCGTGGTCGATGCATTGCGGGCGCGCGCCTGACGAAGGGGGGCGTGCGAGCCTTCCGCGCCTGTCTTGAAGGCGTGCAGCGTTCGCCGATTGATGGCTACAGGCCATAAGTGCATGCGACGCGGGTCCCTTTATCGCAGGAGTCGGGTTCGATAACATCGTTCGAATACATACCGTACCGAAAGCCTTGAGTCTGAACCTGGGCTTCGCGTGCAGGCCACCCGCGCTTTCGCTAAGGATTGACACCATGCAACCCCGCTTTCTCGGACAAGGATCTCTTAAGGTATCGTCGCTTGGCTTCGGCTGTATGGGCATGAGCTTCAGCTACGCCACGCAGTTGAGCACGCAAGAAGGTTTTGCGCTCGTCCGGGGCGCAGTCGAACGAGGTGTGACCTTCTTCGATACCGCAGAGGTGTACGGCCCATTCGTCAATGAGGCCGTGATCGGCGAAGCGCTTGCGCCGCTTCGCGACAAGGTGGTCATTGCGACGAAGTTCGGCTTCGACATTGACCCGGCGACAGGTGAGAACCGTGGAGTCTGCAGCCGCCCGGAGGTCATCCGAAGGTCCGTCGAAGGGGCGCTCAAACGTCTGCGGGTCGATACCATCGACCTGCTCTATCAACATCGGGTCGATCCTGATGTGCCGATCGAGGATGTGGCGGGCGCGGTGAGCGATCTCATTGCATCGGGCAAAGTACGGCACTTCGGCATGTCCGAGCCGGGCGTGCAAACGTTGCGCCGGGCGCATGCGGTGCTGCCCGTCACGGCGATCCAGAACGAATACTCGTTGTGGTGGCGTGCGCCAGAAACCAACGGCATCCTGCAAGCGTGCGACGAATTGGGGATTGGATTCGTACCTTATAGCCCGCTCGGAAAGGGTTTCCTGACGGGCGCGATCGATAAGGAAACGCTGACCGATGGCGACTTCCGCAAAACGATGCCGCGCTTCGCTCCCGAGGCGATCGAAGCGAATCGCGTCCTGGTAGATCTGCTAAGTCGAGTCGCCGATGACAAGGGCGCAACGCTCGCGCAAATCGCTCTTGCCTGGCTGCTCGCGCGGCGTGGCTACATCGTGCCGATACCCGGGACGACCAAAATAGGGCGCCTGGAGGAGAACCTCGGTGCGGCCGACCTGGTTTTGACGACCGACGAACTGAGCAGAATCGAGCAGGCTGCAAATCAGATTCAGATCGTCGGGAACCGATATGCTCCTCAGCACGAGGCGCTTGTGGGTCGCGAAGCCGTGGCAACCAGCGCAGTCCGTAAGTCGCACGACTAACGAACCACCTCAAGCAGTAGCGATTTCTTCGCGCGCAGAGGCGAGCGATGCGCTCGCAGCGTCGGGCCCCATGGCCAGGCCCTCTGCGTAGATGAAGTTCACGTCCGTCATGCCGAGGAAGCCAAGGAACATGCGCAGATAGGGCGTGTGCGTATCGTCCGGCGTGCCGACATACTGGCCTCCGCGCGCGGTGACGACGAACACCTTCTTGCCCGTCACGAAACCCTCCGAGCCGGTAGCCGTGTACTGGAACGAGATGCCAGCGCGCGAGATGAAATCGAAGTAAGTCTTCAGCTGCGTCGAGATGCCAAAGTTGTACATCGGAGCGCCGATCACCACGATATCGGCCGCTTGCAGTTCAGCGATCAGCGCTTCGCTACGAGCAGAGATGGCGGCCTGCTCGGGGGTCCGCTTTTCAGCCGGCGTGAAGAACGCGCCGAGGATGGCATCGTCGAGATGGGGCAGCGGATCGGCTTGCAGGTTGCGATAGACGACGTGTGCGCCGGGATTGGATTGGAGCAATTTTTCGGTCAGTTCGTTAGCGAGCAAGGTCGAGGTTGCGCCTTGCGAGCGGGCTGCCGAGTTGATCTGGAGGATGGTTGTCATGATGGGTCGGATGTCTGGCTCAAAGGATGGGTCATTCACGTACACAGTCGACCACGAGGGAGCCGACTACGAGCGAATGGAAAGGCTACCTATCCCCGCCATGCGGCGGTAGACCCAGGTCATGCGAATCTGTGTCGCGGATTCTGCAACGCAGCCGCATACGGAATCTGCGCGCCGGCGCGCGCCGCCATCATGCATGTGTCCCGACGCGACCTGCAACGTCAGCTGGGAGAGCCGAAATGCTTGGTGAGCAGCTCGATCAGATCGCGCACTTTGCGCGGTGGATGCGCACCCTGCGGCCGTACGACGTAAATGCCGGCCTCCGGCACGCGGAATTGACGCATGATCGGCACGAGCGCTCCCGAAGCCACGTGCTCGTCCGTCAGAAAATCGGGGAGTGAAGTGATACCGAGCCCCGCAATCGCGGCAGCAACGAGCGCCTGACCGTTGTTGGAGATGAATCGGCCGCGCGGATTCACGGTAATCACCTTGTCGCCGTCGACGAAGCGCCAGACTTCCGCGTGCTGACAGACTGCCGCATGGCTCGAGATTTCGTCAGGAGCTTGGGGCTCTCCGTGGGCATCGATATAAGCCGGGCTCGCAACCAGCTTGCCGAATATCGGACCGATTCGACGTGCGATCAGATTGGAATCCGGAAGATGGCCGATACGAATGGCGACGTCGAAGCCTTCGTTGACGATGTCGACGAAGTGATCGCTGAAGGATGTGTGAAGCTGGAGAAGGGGATGCTGTTGCGCGAGGTCTGCGAAAAGAGGCGCGAGATGCGTCGCGCCGAAGGATGCAGGTGCTGCGATTCTCAAGCGTCCTCGCAGGTCGCCCGCAGGAAGAATCGATTCACGCGCGAGATCGAAATCGGCGCAGATGCGTGCCGCGTACTCGCGGAAGGTCGATCCGGCTTCGGTCAGCGTTGCGCCCCGCGTGGTGCGCGATACGAGCTGGATGTGCAACTCGCTCTCCAGTCGCGCGAGTCGACGGCTGACGATCGATTTCGACAGACCGAGCCGCCGCGCAGCAGGCGTCACACCGCCTGCATCGGCTACTTCGACAAATGTGTACAGATCTTCGATGTCAGGCATTTTCGCCTTCGTGTGCTCGATAGGAGGCCGCTGATACGGGACCCGATGGGCGGCTTTCGTAACGGGGCTTCGAAAATAATATCAAGAATCGGAATTTAGATTTTTGTCGCGATGCCGATATCAATAGCGTGCGGCGGTTTCGTCATTCGGTTCTCGGATTTCGTTGTCGCTAAGGCAAGCCCTTTTGGATTCAATCACATACCCGATGACCCGCCATACGTTCGCGCGACACGTTTCACTTCTGAGTTTCATGCTATTGAGCGCGTGCGCGGGCACGCCGTCCCAGACCGCCGCGGACTACCATCCGGAAACCGAAGCACGCGTACGGGCATATTGGGGGCCTAACGTGACCTTCTACATGAACACCGCGTGCGCCACGGGTGAGGCGAAACACTTCGTCGCGACGAAGCCGGGTCTGTCGAGTCTCACGAACAAGACTGTGGGCATGCCCGTTCCGTCAGATGCGGGACAGTATTTTCACGAATACATCGTACCGGCCGGCGAACCAATGACCATCCGTGCGCAGTTCGTGAGTCAGCAGTTTCTCAACGGCAAAACCTACGTCGTGACCGACCAGCCAAAGTTCGCGACCTTCGTGCCCGAGCGTGGACACGACTACGAGATTCTTGGGCAGGACAATGGCGGCCCGGACGCGATTGTCGCGCGTGAACTGGTTTCGAGTGACAAGGGCATATCGACATTGCCGCATTCGCTCAAGCCGACTGGGGCTTGCAGGCCTTAAGGCCGTCGATGTGTTCGATGGGACGTGGTGCGCGAGATTGGAGGCTTTTGCTGCATGCATGGCCGGAACCAGTGATTCAATGTTGCCGCAAGAGCAAGCTTGTGAACATGCGCCCATATTCATTGCACGAAGCCTTCGCCAAGTTCAATACACTGTGCATACCATGCACTCTTTCTTTCCTCGTGTGATCACGTTCCCGGCGATCCCCTTGCGCAAGTTACCCGTCGCATTGATGAGTGAGATGCAGTTCCTGGGCACCGCCAAACCACATTAGGCACGCAACCGATTCAGCAGACATCCGCGGTCTGGGTTCGGCTACAGCTGACCTTGTCGAGCAGAAGTCGGCTGCGGATTCAACCGCTTCGAGCACGATTCAGCCATTCAACACCTAAGGCCGAGTTCGCCGGGGATGCGAGGAGGACGGACGCGCTGATGCACCATCGTCCAAGCGATAAAGTCCTCTCTGCACAATCCGCGGAGAACAGCGCCGGACGTCTACTTCGGCGTGGCTTCTGAAGCAGATGCTTAGCCTGTCTCAAGGCGGCCCGAACTCATGAACTGAATCCCACAAGCCTCACGACACGAGATCTTCGAACTCGTTCCAGGCCGCCCGCCCGAGCATTACTGAACGGTTATCGTCTCTCGCATATTCGGATGAATGCCGCAGAATATTCTGTAGACGCCCGGCTTGGTGAACTTGTACTCGAAGGTCTCGTTCTGATCGAGCGCTGCAGAACGGAACAGGCCGGCATCACTGACAACGGTATGCGGTTCGTCGTCGAGATTCTTCCACGTCAAGGTCGAGCCCGCTTTGATGGTCACGGACATCGGAGAAAACATGAAGTCCTTGATCGTGATCATGTCGGTTTGCTGATCCTGCGCCTGGGCCAGATGAAATCCGGCCGTTCCGGCCAGAATCGATGCGGCGCCGAGGGCGATGGCAAGTGCGTGACGAAGTGTGGTGATTTTCATGGGGAAGTCCTGATATCTGGTTGTGTCGCTGGTTTAGGCGAGGGTGGAGTCGGTCAGCGTCGCAGTGGGCGGAGCGAACGAAATCTTCACGTCGGTCACGCCGAGCATTTTCGGAAGCTGATCGCTCGGCACCGTGAGCGGCACAGGGCCAGGACCATTGCCGGCGGTCGGTTGCGGATAGGCCGTCGAGCGCGCCGTGTGAAACGTGATGTTTCCTTCCACTTTCGAGACGATCTGGTGAATGTGCCCGTTGAGAACGGTCACGGAACCGAACCGCTTCAGATAGCTCATCGCCTGGTCGGCGTCGCCGGTACCCCAACCCCACGGCTCATAAATCGTCCACAAGGGCATGTGCGCAAACACGACGATCGGCGTGCTCGACGAGCGTCCGTTCAGATCCGCTTTCAGCCACGCCAGTTGATCGTCGCCCAGTGCGCCGAGGCCGTTCGGCTTGAAATGCATCACGTTGTTCAGCGCAATGAAGTGAACGCCGTTGTGATCGAAGCTGTAGTAGCCCTTGTTGTCAGAGGCCTTGCCGAATCGGTTGAAATACTCGGTGCCGGTTCCATCGGTCACGTCGTGTTCTCCCGGGACGGTATGCAACTCGGTGATATTCAGGCGCGACAACAGTTGCTGTGCATCGTCGAACTGCTGTGCCTTTGAAAGGTGCGTAATGTCGCCGGTATGGATCGTCAGCGCCGGCTTCAAGGGCATCGAGTTGACGTAGTCGATGGTTTTCGAGAGCGTGGCAGCGACGTCCGGATTGGCTTCCTTGTTGAAGCCGATGTGCGTATCGCTGATCTGAAGAAACAGGGGCGTGCCTTGCGCGGCTGCTGTTCCCTTGTTGTCGGCTGCCAAAGCGACGTCGACCGGCGTGAGCACCCCGCCGGCGAGTACGAACAGCGTCCCGGCACCGCCGAACGCGAGACATTTCAAGGCGTTGCGACGGCTGGGATCAGATGGAAATTGGTTGGATGACATATTGCCCTCGTGAGTAGGAACAGGAACCGGTCCGCCGGCCCATCCGACGATCTCGTACAGGTTCATGGAGCAAGACCCTGCGGCCGCCCCGTTTATTCCCACAATCGATGGCGCAACAGACGCGCGGTCTTCCAGAGCGCATCGGCAGCGGCCGTTCGTGAAGTTTTTCTGTGATGTGGGAATAAACGCGAGAGAAACCCGGTCTACCGGATGTCCATCGAGCGGAGACAAACGAATCGGGTTTCGCGCGCTCGAAATTGGCAATTTCCGTCAAGACCACCAGGACCGAGGGCGGGAATCGCCCTGTCGAATGTCATCCAAGTCACCGTGTGGATCACCGATGAACGCGCTTCCCACTACAGATCAGACGTTTCAGCCGAATCGACCCTTCCGCGAATCATTGCTTGCGATGTTCGGTATGGCGCTCGTGGCCATGCTGGTCGCGCAGGATCAAACGATCGTCGGAACCGCGTTGCCGCAGATCACCCGAGATCTTGGGCAGTTCGATCTTTATGCGTGGGTGGCGACGTCATACATGCTGACGTCGGTCATCGCGATTCCCATTTTCGGGCGGCTCGGAGACCTGGTTGGCCGAAAGAGGCTTCTGATCGCGGCAATCATCCTGTTCTCCGTCACGTCGCTGCTATGCGGGCTCGCGACAAGCATGCTTCAGCTCGTCATCACGCGAGGATTGCAAGGGCTTGGCGGCGGCATCATGACCGGCACGGTCTTCGCCTCCGTCGCGGACCTGTTTCCGAACTCCGCGTCGCGTCTGCGATGGCAGGTGATCGTGAGTGCGGCATTTGGCGTCGGTAACCTCATCGGACCGATTCTGGGCGGGGTGCTCGCGCAGTACTGCAACTGGCGGCTGGTGTTTCTGATCAACGTGCCGATCGGCGTCGTCGCACTGATGTTCGTCTATCGCTTCCTTCCCGACATGCACCACGCGCGCCGCGCCGACGTTGCGCGTGTGGATTGGTTCGGTGCATGTCTTCTCGTTCTCACTTTAGCCTCGGCGCTACTGTTGATTGAGGTGCTGCCGAAGGACGGTGTCAGCAGTGTGACGGTGACGCTTGGCCTGATCATCGCAACGGCCGCGTTCACACTTTGGGTCTGGGAAAGAAGGGTAGAGCATCCGATCATCCCGTTCGCCATCTTTGCCGACCGCAGGCTCATCGCGCTTTTCATTGTGTCGGCCCTGGGTGGCTTCGGATCCTTTTCCCTGCTGTTCAACGTTCCTCTGCTGTTTCAAGGCGGATTCGGAATGTCGTCGTCTCACTCCGGCATGCTGATCACGCCGCTTGTCGCTGGCGTGACGGCGGGTTCCGCATTGAATAACAAGATCATGGCTTGGGTGAAGCGAGCCAACCTCACGATGAGCGCGGGTTTCGCGTTGTTCATCATCGCGTGCTTTTGCGTGGTCGCCATCACGGGCCAGTTCTCTCATCTCCTGTGGATGACATGCATGGGCATCGGCGGGATCGGACTCGGTCTCGTTGCATCGGGCCTGTCCATGTTTTCGCAAAACATCATCGCGCGGACCGACCTCGGGGCGACGATGGCGACGTTGCAATCGCTCAGAACGCTCGGCGGAATGTTGGGGATTTCGGTGACCTGTTCGGTGTTGAAGCACTTGTACACGGGCGACATGCACGGTCTGCTGCATGCGTACCAGACGACGCAATGGTTCAAGTCGCTCGCCAGTCCGACGCGCATGGTCGACCGAACCGATCAAGGCGTACTCGTTAATCAGCTTGTCTTTGCGGGGCATACCGGCAATGCCATTCTGTCGTCGGCACGCCTCGCGCTGATCAGTGCCATCCATACGAGCCTCGTGCTTGCAGCCGGCGCGGCGCTGATCGGGCTATGCCTCACGTTGTTCGTCCTTTCGGGGCGAATCACGCACCCGCGCGGAGCCTGAGCGCAAGATCGCCGCGGTGCCAGTGATCCTGCCGGCTAGGGCAGTGCACGTGTTCTCACGTCGTTCACGAAGCCATTCAGTTCGTCTGCTCCGGTGTCGGTCACGGCCCAGAAATCTCTGTGCATAGCCGTTCGTGTGTCACCCGTATCCTTGATTTTCATTCGCTTCCGTTCGCAATGTCTTCGTAAGAAAAGCTTCACACGATTTGCGAATTTCGCTGACAACTGCGCGCGCTCCATCGATGGTTCGGATGCCGTAACGAAGTCATGGCGTTCATTTTTTCGCTAAAGCTCGTAGTCTTTCCTCCAGATCTTCAGGAGCGTCCACGCATAAGAACGCGGTTCTTAGGCGGATATTCAGCTTTTGATACGTCGCATAGATCTCCTGACATCGCCTGCAGCTGGCGAGCTGACATTCGACCCGAAATGTTTCGGCCGGCCCTAGCTCGCGGTCGAGGTACCCGGACAGCAGATCGGTGTTGTGGGCATGTCGCATAGATCTATGGAGAGGTTCAATGGATCGTGGAGTCCCCAAATAAGGAGCGCGGAGGATCGCAAAGCGCGCACAAATTGTCGAATCCTTTGCTATGGACTGCGTACGCTAACGATTTATTCCAGACGTGTCTAAGAGCGATATGAAACGATCGAGACGACCTTTCTGTTCCATGCCGCATTGATCGCTTCGTTCCGACACAGACGTCGAACACGTTCATGAATGCGTGGGTGCGAATGTCGAAGTATCCGCACGTAGGCCCATTGAGTGCTCGCGAGAACTCGTTCTGGTCACTCATGTTTACCGCATTTACTCAGACTTTATTCCCATTGCTCGAGAAGAATCCGGCGCACAAGGCGAGGTCGGATTTCGTGGGGTTTTCGGGAATAGACAGCGAGCGAGCCGCGTCTTATAGGCGACGTCGTTTGAATTTATTTGGGTTTGCCTAACGAACGCTCGGAGCATCGCATGAGATGCCTCGGGTACATCTTCTGTATCTGAAAGGACTTCAGCCCGTGCATACTCATACTCATCACTTCGGCTTTTTTGCTCGAGCGCTTCACTGGAGCATGGCCATCATGATTCTCACGATGCTGGGGATCGGTCTGGATGAAGACCTGCTCTGGCTCCATGAGCCACTGGGCATTTCCATACTGTTGCTCGCGCTCGTCCGGATTTGCGTGCGGCTCAACAGCAACATTCCGCCCCTGCCTTCGGACATTCCTGTCGTGCAACGCCGGGCAGCGAGAGCGTCTCACTTCGCGCTGTATGCGTTGATGTTCGCCATGCCGCTGGTCGGGTGGTCGATGGTATCGGCCGAGGGGCCGCCGATCATCCTGATGGGATGGCTGCACCTGCCGTCGATCATGCCGCACAACATTCACCTGTACCACGCGCTGAAAAAGGCACACATCACGCTGGCGATTCTTTTGGCAGGGACATTCGGCATGCATTTCATGGCGGCTATGTATCACGCGTTGGTCCGCAAGGACGGCGTATTCGCCAGCATGGCCAGTGGCGGAGGCAAGCGCAGCACAGAATGATTGTGGTTGTCGTCGCTAGCGCTGCGGCGCCGGCCACGGTGTCCGACCTTGAGCGATTTAGCTCGGCGAGTATTGATTCACGCGGCGGTGAGAACAGGCTGAACGATCATTCCGACCTTGTGTAACCGGCAGATCCTATTGGCGTGGGGGAGGGGCACTCACACGCCCGGGTCAATCGATCGAATGCGAAGCGTCGTCGCGCAGCGGCATGACGAGTAGGCCGCTTGCCACGCCGATGGCAACGCCGAGCACGGTCTCCCACAGCCTCGCAACCAGTACCGACATCGAATGTTCCCCTCCTGCAGCGAGTGTCAACAACAGCGTGAAGGCGAATGCACCGCACGCAACGTCGTAGCGCTCGGGCAAAGCCATCGCATAGATGACCATCGCGATCGACGCGGCGCACCAGATTAGCAACGGGGCGTGCGAGAGCACCGGCAAAAGACAGAGCGCGAGCGGCACGCCGATCAACGTGCCGACGACTCTTCGCCGCCCGCGCTCGAGCGTGCCTGCCGCCGTTCCGCTAATCACATACACGCATGCAGTGATAGCCCATGCCGACTCAGTCAGGCGGAACACGCTGTTGAGCACGACGATCGCTAACGCTGCGCTCGCCGCTTGCAGACCCATGACGAATTCGGCCGGATAGCCGCCCGATCGTTTGGCCGGTACGGTCGCGAGGGCGGCCATCAACGCGGGCTTCTCCGCGGGACCGCTTAGCAGGCGCGGCAGCGATCGCCGAGATACAGGCGATCGCTGCCGCGACGACGATGGCCTGGCAGTCCGCGGTACTCGCCTTCAGCGTATAAGCCGTGAGTTCGCCGATGTAGATTTGCGAGCCGATGCCTGCGCCCAGTACGCCATAGCGCTTGAACGCACCGACCGCGAACGCACCAGTGATCAGAATCCATTCGCTGCCGGCGAGACCCGGCACGTGCGCAGCGAACGTGAGTGGCGCAAGCGATGCAAAGAGGGTCGCGCCGACCGCCGCGGCGAAACATAACGCGACCAGATCGCGGCTCGACTCGTAACGCGTGGTACGTGCTTCGGATACGCTTGCCCACAACGCAAAACTGCCGGCGAGCGCACCGAGCGATAGGCCCGCGGGCACAAGCGTAGCGAGATCGCGCAACGTGCCGAGCGCCAGCGCGATGCCGTAGGCCGTGACGAGCCGCAGCCCTTTGATGCGTCGATGCGTGCCCGGATCTATTCTCTCGAGCCACTGAGTGACGAGGTTGAGCGCACGTTGCATGGCAGTGTTTTCCTCCCGGCAATCGGCAATCGGCAATCGGCAAGCGGCAAGCGGCAAGCGGCAAGCGGCAAGCGGCAAGCGGCAAGCGGCAAGCGGCAAACGGCAAACGGCAAACGGCAAACGGCAAACGGCAAACGGCAAACGGCAAACGGCAAACGCCGCGCAGCCATTGTGCCCGATCAATCGATCGAGGCACGCGCAGCAAAGAGTTCGTCGAGCCAGCCGCAGCATTCCTGCGCGAGCCGCAGCCGTCCGTTCACCTGCACGGGGCCGTCGGCGCCGCTTCAGCTTCCCAATAGAGTCCGTTGGCCTGGTTGCGGCCCTGTCCCGGCAGATCGACCAACGCGACCGAATAGCCGCGCTCGAACAGATTGCGCGCCACAGTCAGGACCAGGTCTTGGAAACAGGTATCGGCGCCGCCGATCACGAGCACCACGGGCGCTTCTGCGCGTTCGTTTCGCAAGAACACGCCGGGCAATTGTTTGCCGCGGTACGGTGTTGCGAAGAACGTGAGCCGGAAACGGCTGCCGTTACAGTCGGTCGATGCGACTGGCAAACTCGATAATGGCGGATGACAGTTCCTCAGGGCGCTCCTGCGAAACCCAGTGCCCGCAATCCGGAATGATTGCCGTCGACTGCAACCGCGGAACAAGCGCTGGCATCGCCGCAATGATTTCCTGCATGCCCGGAATGCTCAAACCAGGATCGCGTTCACCCGCGATGAATGCCGCTGGCACCTCGATCTTCGGATCGTCACGGGAACGCTCCAGTGCCCAGTTTGCGTCAAGGTTGCGGTAGTAGTTCAGACCACCTCTGAATCCACTGTGTGCGAAGGCCTGGGTGTAGGTATCGAGGTCTTCTTGCTCGAGCCACGCTAGTCGCTTCGAAGGTATGGGAAGCGCCGCAAGCAAGCCCTGTGAGCGCGACACCATCGAAAATGGACTGGGTATGGTGGTGTCGATAGCTCGTGGGCCGGCATCGCCCGACGCCCAGAACAGAATCTTCAGAAGCGCTTGCCTGATGTCGCGCTGAAATTCAGTCTCGGCCGGTCCCTCGGCCTGAAAGTACAGCGTGTAGAGCAGGGCGTCCGCTGTTTGTGGAAAGAGCTGCGTAGGTGGCACAGGGGGCGACGCCATCATCGGCACGCCGAGCGCCATCACACCGCGAAAACGATCCGGGCGCGTCAGCGCAGCCTGCCACGCAACAGTCGCGCCCCAATCGCTACCGACGATGATCGCCTGAGATTCGCCCAATGCATCGAGCACGCCGACCATATCGGCGACTAGATGCTGTATGCCGAACGCAGCAACCGCCGCCGGACTATCCGTTTGCCCGTAGCCCCGCATATCCGGCGCGACCGCGCGAAACCCGGCTTGCGCCAACGCAGGCAGTTGATGACGCCAGGAATGCGAGGTCTCCGGAAATCCATGACATAGCAGGATCATTGGCCCTTCGCCTTGCTGCACGATGTGCATGTCGATACCGTTTGTGCGGATCTTACGTTCGTCGGTTGCAGGCATCTAAGCTCTCCATGACTTTTCCGTAACATCATAGGTTGCGCTTTGTGCTATCGTCAACCGTATTAACCTCATCGATTGCGCTTCATGGGAGAGACCCGGTGCGACACGACACCCGCCTCGCGCGCATGCTGCATGTGCTGGTGCACATGCATTTGCTCGGCGGCACTGAGACGTCTGAGACGATTGCCCTGATGCTCCAGACCAACGCCGTCGTGGTCCGACGTGTGATGGGCCGGTTGCGCGACAGCGGGCTGGTGACATCTACCGGAGGGCGGGGTGGCGGGTGGCGGCTCGCACGCGCGGCGAAAATGATCACGGCACGAGACGTGTTCGAGGCGCTCGAGAGCGAGAACGTCTTTGCGATCGGAGCGTCGGCCGATCATCCGCATTGTCCGGTCGAGCGAGCCGTCAATGCGAAGCTCGAGATAGCGCTGGATAGCGCACAACAAGCGCTTTTGAAAAGCTTAGGTGGCACGACGCTGGAAGAGCTCGCGCGCGCCGTATCGAAGTTGGCTCCATAAAATCTTCGACGCAGCCAAGGCGTTCATCACAGCGGCGCAAATCACACGCTCTCAATCATCCCGCTCTCACTACCGCGCATGAGTCATGAAGCAGCGTCTACGGATAAAACTTGTCCAGATGCTGCGAGAACGGTGCCGAGCGGCTTGCGAGTTCACAGACCGGAATTGCGAAAGCAAGAATCGGAGAGCAATAAGCGCGTACAGCACGCAACATGGAACCATTCACTCAGAGAGAGCAAGGTATCCATGAATACGCGCCATATTGTTGCCGAACCCAACATCCTCTATTTCGGCACCCCGGTTGTTTTAGTCAGCACCGTCAACGAGGACGGGACACACAATCTCGCACCGATATCTTCGGCGTTTTGGTTAGGCTGGCGAGGTGTGCTGGGTATTGCGTCTGGATCGCAGACCACACGCAACCTGCTTCGCACCGGTGAATGCGTTCTGAATTTGCCGTCGATCCACGAGGCGAGCGCTGTCGATCGAATCGCACGCACGACGGGTACATATCCCGTTCCTAAGTCCAAACTTGCCAGGGGGTACACCTACGAACCCGATAAGTTCGGCCGCGCAGGGATGACGCGCGTGGAATCCGAGACCGTACAAGCGCCTCGTGCACTGGAATGCCCGATTCATCTTGAAGCGGTCGTCGCGGCAAGTCACGGCATCGGGGAAGACAGTGCGGAACTACGCGGGGCGATTACGCTGGTCGAAGTGCGCATTCAGCGCGTGCATGTTCAGCCCGAACTGCTGATGGACGGTCACGTCGATCGCATCGATCCTGACAAGTGGGTGCCTTTGATTATGAGCTTCCAGAAGTTTTACGGGCTGAGCGAGCAAGTGCATCCGTCCAGACTCGCGGAGATACCGGAAAGATCGTATCGAAGCCCGGACATTGACCGTGCACGCGAGTCCACGCTGGTGGATCGCTGCGCATAGGTTGCTGCGATCGGGGGCGATGTTGCGTCCGTCGAAGCACCCGGCGCTTCGATCGTGCGCAAGCAATCAGACGACGGCCTGTCTGGCAAAGCGGGCATTCAATCTCGAAGCGACCGAGCCGGCATCCACAACCTAGACGGCATAGCGAATGATGCTTTGATCTTCAACATTTGCGACCAACTCGTCCGCACGAGACAGCAGCCGAAGAAGTAACGGGTTGGTATTTGCATCGCTGTATCCCAAGACGAGATCGATCGTCGGGGGTACGCCGTCAAGCGCTCTTGCAACGACGTTGGGTGTCAGCATATTTTGCGCATACAGTGGGATAAGCGTAACGCCACCCGTAGACGTAACGAGCGACATTGCGGACGGCAGGTTTTCGCCCTCGTATCCTGCCTTGAGCGTTATGCCGACACTCGATGCGTAGCGCTGAATCACCGTTTCGAGTACAGGAGAAATCTTGGAGGAACTGACGTAAATTTGGCTGGCCAGATCCTGCGGCCGAATCCTCTTGCGCGACGTCAGTCGATGATCGGCCGGTAGTACGGCGATCAGCGGCTCCTTCGCCAAGACTTTAAATGACAGGCCAACGGTCTCTTTCTCGGGGCGAAGGAAAGCGACGTCTAGCTTTCCTCGCATCAGCCCGAGAGCGAGTTCAGGGGAAGATTGGCTGCACAGTGTGATCTCCGCATCCGGTGCTTCCTCGCGGAGGATGCGCAGCGCGTGCGGCAACCATACGACTTCCTGCCCAGCAAGGAAGCCCATCGCCAGGATGGGTTTTTCAGGCATTTCCGCACGCCGCGCACCGTCGACTGCCGCTTCGACTTGAAGCAGCGCCAGCCGCGCGTGATCAAGGAAAACTCTCCCAGCCGAGGTAAGCGCCACGCCGCGTGCCTGGCGCTCCAGCAATTTCGCACCCACTTCATTCTCAAGATCGCGGATCTGCCGGCTCAGTGACGGCTGCGATGTGTGTAGCCGTCGTTGGGCGGCCGTCAACAGACTTCCTTCCTCAGCAACCGCAACGAAATATCGTAGATGTCGAAGTTCCATTGGCTCTCCTGTATGCCTGTGAGGCATAGCTCAAAGCTTACAAAGTCTTTGTCATCGAGGCAACGGATACCTATATTTCAACGGCTGCCGTATCGACGAGCCAAGCGCCCAGTTGGAGTTCTCATGGACGCGGTCGCCGCACCCCGAGAGCTCAATCACAGGCCGATTCTTGTACTCGATGCGTTCAAGCGGCAGCAGAAGGGACGTCGCGCCGAGGGATATGGAGCCCATCGCAGCGTTGTCGGCGCGCGCTCTGCTCGCACGTTTTTGCGTGCGCATGAAATAAGAGTTCGCAAGTGGCCGCCATCAGCATTCTCGATGTCTCGCAGAAAACCAACTCTTCAATCAATTTCCTATAGGAGGTACAGCAATGCCTACGATTACCACCCCGGACGGCGTAAAGATCTTCTACAAGGACTGGGGTTCCGGTCAACCGATCGTCTTCAGCCATGGCTGGCCCTTGTCGGCCGACGACTGGGACGCCCAGATGATGTTTTTTCTTCAACACGGCTACCGGGTGATCGCCCATGACCGACGTGGGCATGGGCGATCCGATCAAGTGGGCACCGGCAATGACATGGACACCTGGGTAGCCGACCTCGCAGCACTGACCGAACACCTCGACCTCCGCGACGCGATCCACATCGGGCACTCCACCGGCGGCGGCGAGGTCGCCCGCTACGTCGCTCGCCACCAGGAGCGCGTCGCCAAGGCGGCACTGGTGGCCTCGTTGACGCCGAACATGGTGAAAACCGACGCGAACCCTGGAGGCCAGCCGCGGGAGTGGTTCGATGCGGTTAGGTCCGGCGTGCTTGGCAACCGGTCGGAGTTTTACCGGGCAGTCCCGGAGGGTCCGTTTTATGGATTTAACCGCGCGGGCGCCAAGCCGTCTGAGGCAGTGATCGCGAACTGGTGGCGCCAGGGCATGGCCGGCAGCGCTCAGGCTCACTACGAGACCGTATCGTCCTGGCTGGAGGACTACACCGAAGATCTGAAGAAGATCACTGTGCCGGTGCTGGTCATGCACGGCGAAGATGATCAGATCGTGCCGTTCGCCAGCGCGGTGCCCCGCGCGGTCAATCTGCTCGTGAACGGTGCGCTGAAGACATACCCCGGCTACCCGCACGGCATGCTGACCACTCACGCGGACGTTCTCAACCCCGACCTTCTCGCATTCATCAAATCCTGACGGGACCTTAGTCCGAACCAGAACCAGGCAATTCGGGTGGCATGCTCCACGGGCGCGCCACTCGACCCTGGAGGTGGTTCGACAGCCTCGGGTCGACAATGAGCGGTCACAGCGCCATGCCACCATCCATGACGCGTTGCACCGGCCAGAATATCGGTCACGCTCCCCGTTGCGAGTAGCGAGTGCCAGCCTCCTCGATCAACCATTCCTTGAACGCGATCACCGAAGGCAGATTCTCTGCGGACTTGCGGTGCACCAGGTAATACGCAAGCTCGCATCGCTGCACCATATCGAAGGGCTGAACGAGTCGCCCCTCCTGAAGATCGTGTTCGACAAGCGTCGTACGGCCGAGTGCCACGCCGTTGCCGGCTATCGCCGTCTGGTAGGCGGCCGCGGAATCGTTGATCTGGATGCCTCGATTGCAGTCGACGACGTTCTTGTATCCGGCCTTCTGTAGCCAGGACTGCCACGTCGGAAAGACGCCGCTCGATTGCATCGAGACGTCGTGAATCAACAGGTGGTCTTGCAGATCGGCGGGTGTCCTGAGCCGATGTCTGCCGCGCATCAAGGAAGGACTGCACACCGGGAAGAATTCGTCGCGCAGCAGATAGGTCGAGACGAGATCGGGCCACACGCCCGCACCATAGCGAATGCCGACGTCAATGCGATCGGTGGTGAAATCCGCGAGACGGTTGCTCGTGTCAATGTGAAGATCGAAGTACGGATGCTTCTGCTGGAATCGCTCGACGCGTCGCAGGAGCCATTGGTTGGCAAACGCGGCAGGTACCGTAACCGTGAACCGCGTGCGTGACTTGCTGGCCTTTAATTGTTCGACCGCCTCGGACAACAGGTCGAAGCCGGATTGGAGAGCAGGCAGCACCGATCTCGCTGCGTCCGTGAGAAAGAGCCGAGTCGCGCCGGATGAGGCGCGGTGAAAGAGTTCGACATCGAGCGTGTCCTCCAGTCCGCGAATCAGATGACCGACCGCCGCGGGCGTGACGTTGAGTTCTTCCGCCGCAGCAGCGTAGCTCAGGTGTCGCGACACCGCTTCGAATGCGCGGAGTGCGTTCAGGTTGTTTGGAGCGCGCATGGCATGGGTTCCCGTGTGATGGCGGGCTCTTTCAAGGCCTGCCGAATACAGCTAACCAATTGCAGCCAACCACTTGCAGCTGACCAATCTCAGCTAACCAATCACTGTTTTCTCGAGTCGGTCGAGTCGCTGGATGGGCGTTGCGCCGTCCATCAGGCTGAAGCGAGGATAGGTAGCCAGCGCGTGAATGTCGGACTGCATCATTGGGCTCCGTTGAATGGGTCGGACGACGGCATCGTATCCGGTAACGCGAATCGATGCCGTCTCTCGCTTAGATTTGCGTCAGTCCGCCGTCGACCACAAATTCGGAACCCGTCGTGAACGATGAATCGTCGCTCGCGAGGAACAGCGCTGCACGCGCGATTTCGATGGGTTGACCAAAGCGCTTCAGCGGTACCTGTGCTTCGATCGCGGCAGCCGCTTCTGACAACTGGTTATCGGTCAAACCGAGTTTCGTATGGAACGGCGTCGCGATCGGGCCGGGGCTCACTGCATTGACGCGGATGCCGCGCGGAGCGAGTTCGGCGGCAAGCGAGCGGACCAGGGAACGGATCGCAGCCTTCGTCGCAGAGAGAATCGACAGTCCGGGTGCGCCAACCGCGTTAAGAAACGACGTTGTCGCCACGATGCTGCCGCCCTTGGAAATGAGCGGTGAGGCTTTCTGGATGGTGAGGAACAGGCCCGTGAAATTCAGCGCGAACTGGTCGCTGATCATCTCCGGCGTGATGCCTTCGAGCGGTGCGGCCTTGGCTGCACCGGCATTCGCAAAGACGATATCGATGCGGCCGAACGTTGCGGCCACATCGCCGATCGCGCGGTCAATGTCGGCCGGATTGCGCAAATCAGCGCTGAGCACGAGGGCATCGTCGCCAAGCGTTTGAGCGGCGGCTTGCAAGCGCTCCGGATTCGTGCCGATCACTGCGACTTTTGCACCTTCAGCGATGAACAGCTTTGCCGCTTCCAGGCCGATGCCCGAGGTGCCGCCCGTGATCAAAGCAATCTTGTTTTGCAGCTTCATATGTCATCTCCGTGAGGTCAGTGGCGAGAACCGTTGGCGTTCTCGATGAAGACCATTTTGGTCAGCCACTGCCGTCCCGACAAATGAGAAGAACTTGCGATCCAGAGTAGAAAAACTAGTTTGCGAGTTCGGGTCCGGCAAGAAAGGCTTTGGAGGGCAAGTGAAAGCGTCGCGAACTGGATTCGCACCGCGAAGCTCATGGCGAGCGACTTCCTGTTTCCGAGCAGGTTGCGCGGATCGCCTCACACCTCCACCCGACAATACTCGCGGATCGTCCACCGATGGATCGCATCGATTGGCCTAGACGACAGCACATACGGGACGCACACAATGCGACGCACGAAGGCGTCACTGATCTGCCGGCGAACGAAGAACCTCCGCGCAGTGCAACTTTTGCCTGGACATACGAAGCTCGAGAACACGGTCCGCTACCTCGGCATCGAAGTCGACGATGCCCTCGAGATGGCTGAGCAAACGGAAGTGTGAGTAGATGAAGGCCGGCGAGTGGACGCTTGCCGGCCAACAGTGGTCAGTCCACACGGCGATGTGGATCGCCGACAAGGTACCCATACTTGCACGACAAGATCGCATCGCCTCGCAGATAAAGCTGCGGCCCGCGCTATGCGCGGGCCGCAGCAGCTAGGCAGTCGACCTAAATCGTGAACTTGCGCTTCAGGGCATCACGTCGATGCGACCGAATACACCCGTCGTCGGCGTCGGGCCAGCCGAGTAGAACAGCGTGTTCGACGGCTGGTTGTTCGTATCGTTACCGAACAGCAGACCCCACAGACCAGACTGTACAAACGGCTGGCCGTTGGTCTGCAGCAGCGGCCCTTCCAGCGCGCCGGTGGTCGGGCTGAACATGTTGAGCGCGCCGTCGCCGAAGTTGCCGATCAACAGCTGGTTGCTCGCCGCACCGAAGTTCGCCGGCGCCATCACCATGCCCCACGGTGCGTTCAGCACGCCGCCGTTCGATACCAGGCGCTTGACGAAATTACCCGCGGTGTCGAACTGGTCGACGAGGCCCAGGCCTGCACCCTTCACCTGAGTTTTGCCGTCCGGGCCGAGCTCGGCGTAGGCAACGAAGATCGACGTGCCGATTGCCTGAATACCGAACGGCGAGAAGCCTGTCGGCAGATTCGGGTCGGTGAAGCTGCCTGCGAGATTGACCTTGGTGAACGTCGTGTCGAACACGTTGACCGTCTTGTTATGGAAGTCGGCTGCGTACAGGAAGTTCGCACCGTTGTTGCTCGAGACCGTCAGGCCTTTATAGACCGCTCCGTTGGCGCTGTCGTCATGCATGTTGACGGCCGTGGTCGGCAGCACATTCGGCGACCAGCCGGCGATCGTGCCCGCGTCGGTAGCCCACATGAACACGGCAGGTGCGGACTTTCCGCTCGCCGTGATCACGAAGTCGGTCGTGCTCGGGTTGTTCACCATGCCCGTCGGACCAGCCGCCGCGCCTGCGACGTTCGGCGGAATGTCGACCACCAGCGATTGCGTCACACCGTTGCCGTCATGCAGCGACGACTTCTTGGTACCGTTGTCCGAATTCCAGATCGTGCTCGTCTTGCTTTCCGCGAGGCCCCATGCGTTCTGCAGGTTCGGGTCGATGTTCGCGGCCGTCACGCTGCCGTCGGAGGTCAGCACCGTCGCGCGGAACTGGCCCATCGTAGGCGGCGTGTTGCTGCCGCTGTTGTTATTGTCGTGATCGCCGCCGCCGCAAGCGGTCAATGCTGCCGATGCCGCACACACCATAATGCTTAGCATTACTACATTGTTCTTGAGCTTCATTTTCTTTGAGTCTCGCTATAAAGACGGATGTGGGTTGATGTCTAACAATGAAGACGTGCAACTGCGATGTGCGGTGTGTGAACGCTTGAAAATCAATAGCCGCCGCGTACATGGATCTTTTGGAGCCACGCGCTCGAATAAGCATTCGATGCAAGCCGTCGCAATCGTCCCTTTCTCAACACCTGTAGGCTGAAGATTGTTCCGCCTTGTTTTATTTTTTTTCGGGCGATCGGACTCGAACAAGTCGGCCAATCTGTTGCGGCGGTCGGCGCATCTGCAGTAAGGATTTGAGCTGATAAGAAAGACGCCTCGGTCACCGAGGCGCGCGCTCCTCGCGCGCGAATGGCCGCTTCACCTTGCGACCGGACAAATACGAGGCGTTGGCTTTAAGGGCAGTTCAGGGTCGGCAAAGGCCGGTCCTGTCGGGCTGTGTTGGGTCAGAGACATACGGTCTCTACGGCGCTCGACTAGACGTCCGCGCGGCGCGTATGTGGCGCCTCACTATTCTGCAGACTCGAAGCGGCTGCTCAGCCTCGCTTGAGCAGCCGCTGCGGCGTTTCTCCTAGCGAGCGCCGGAACATGGCAATAAAGCTGCTGCTGCTCTGGTAGCCCAGCTGGTCAGCAACCTGGGCGACGGAATCGCCCTGAGCCAGTCTCGCCATCGCCTCCACGAGGCGCAACTGCTGGCGCCACTGGCCGAACGTCAGTCCCGTTTCCTGGCGAAAGAGCCGTGCGAGTGTGCGCGCGCTGGCGCCCACTGTTTCGCTCCATGCTTCGAGCGTGTCATCGTTGTCGGGCTTGGCCAGCAGGCGGCTGCAGATCGTGCGCAAGCGGCGGTCGCTCGGTAGCGGCAAGCTGCCTTGCGTCGTTGACTGGGCGTCGCGCAACACAGCGAGCAGCAACACCGCGATGTGGTTGCCCAGGCTTTCTTCCCCGTAGTCGTGAGGCTGCTGCGCGAGCGCCATGATGAGTTCGTGCAGCAGCGGCGTGATGAGCAGCACGCGGCATGTCGGCCACAGCCACGGCGCTGCGTCTGGCTCCAGATAGACGCTATAGGACTGGACCGCGCCGATCGTGTGCAGCTCGTGATCGACCCCGGGCGGCAGCCATATCGCCCGCATCGGCGGCAGCATCCAGCTGCCCATGGGCGTGAGCGCACGCACCGCGCCGTTCATCGGATAAAACAGCTGCGCCTGCTCGTGCGAATGCCAGATCTCGCGATGCCCGTTCGGGTAGTGCGAGCCACGTGCCATGACCGGCCGCGGCTGCTTTTTGTACTCGAAGCCGAACTGCGCTCGCCATATTGGATCCATCTCTCCCACCATGTTCTGACACTGCCAAAACTTGTCTGTTTCGCCGTGTTTGGTGGCAAGACAGTGCATTAACGCAGACGATATCCTTTCACGTCTGTTGGTTTTCGGCAAGAAATTGCGAATCAAAATAGTAACGATTCTCATTATTGTTTTGGTTTTTCTATAACATGCGCGTTGGGAAAAGGTGCAGGAATGGGTTATCGGGGATCGAAGCGGGTTCGGGTTAAAAGGGTGCAGGGTGCGGTTCTGGCGGCGTGGCTAGCCGGCGCTACTGCCGCGCACGCCCAGTCGGTCGGGGATGGCGGCGGCACACCGGCCAGCCACGCAGCGCAGGCTGAGACGGGTGTTGATTCCGGCACGCTGGCACCCGTCGTCGTCACTTCGTCTCGTGCGGACGAGTCGGGTACACAAGGGTACGTGGCGAAGCGCAGCGTAGCGGGCGCGAAAACGGATACGCCAGTCACCGAGATTCCCCAGTCGGTATCGACCGTGACGCGCGACCAGATGGATGCGCAGGCCGCGCAGACGGTCGACGCTGCAATCCGCTACGTCCCGGGTGTAACGACGCAGGACAACGATCTGCGCTTCGACCAGATCACCGTGCGCGGCTTCAGCCTCGACGGCGACACCTTTCTCGACGGCATGCGCCTCATGCGAACGACGTGGTACGCGAACCCGCGCATCGACCCGTACTTCCTCGACAGCATTGACGTGGTCCGTGGTCCGGTATCGGTGCTGTACGGGCAGGCGAGTCCCGGTGGTGCCGTGCTCATGACGAGCAAGCTGCCGACCGACTACGCGTTCCATGAGATCCAGATGCAGATTGGTAGTGACAATCGCTATCAAGGCATGTTCGATATGAGCGGCCCGGTGGACCCGAGCGGAACGATCCTCTATCGCGTGACGGGCCTCGCGCGCGATGCCGATTCGCAGACCGACAACGTGAAGGAACAGCGCGTCGCCATCGCGCCATCCGTGACGTTCCGCCCGGACCGCGACACGAGCTTCACGCTGCTCAGCAACTACCAGTACGACCCGCAGGGCGGGCTCTTCAATCCGGTGCCCGCAGCGGGCACGATCCTGCCGAACATCAACGGTCATATCTCGTCGCACGACTATCTCGGCAATCCGGACACCGACCGCCTCAATCGCCAGCAGTTCTCGATCGGCTATCTGTTCGAGCACGCGTTCAACGACACGTGGACGATCCGCCAGAACGTGCGCTACCTGCATCAGGATCTGCAGTACTACCAGAACTCGATTTTTGGTTCTCTTGCGAGCGATCAGCGCACGGCGGGCCTCTTTACCAACAACAATGACGAGCACCTGAACAACTACACCGTCGATACGCAGATGCAGGCGAAATTCGCCACGGGCCCGGTCAGCCAGACCGTGTTGTTCGGCTTGGACGTGCAGCGCGTGACGGACCGCATCAACCGCGGCTACGGGCTCGGCACGATCGATATCTTCGATCCCGACTACAGCGATATCCCCTATGTGTCCGACACGACGAAGGAGTACATCGGGCAGACGCAACTTGGCCTCTACGCGCAAGACCAACTGCGCTACAAGGACTGGACGCTGACGATCGGTGGCCGTCAGGACTGGGCGCGAAGCTCCGACACGATCGATGGCGCGGACTCGCAGAGTCAACAGCACGCGTTCACGTGGCGCGCCGGGCTCTCGTATGAACTGGTCTCGGGTATCGCGCCGTACGCGAGCTACGCGACGTCATTCCAGCCGCAGGCCGGCAGCACGTTCGACGGCACACCGTTCCAGCCGACTCGTGGCAAGCAGTACGAGGTCGGGGTGAAGTTCCAGCCGAAGGGGTATAACGCGCTCTTCACGCTCGCCGCTTTCGATCTGCGCCAGCAGAACGTCGAGACACTGGACGACGATCATCCGGGTTTCATGACGCAGACAGGGGAGATCCGCTCGCGCGGGTTCGAAGCCGAGGCGCGCATCAGCCTGACCGACAGCCTCAACGTGATCGCCTCCTATGCCTACCTGAATCAAACGGTCACGGCGGCGGCCCCTGATGATCCCTCGCTCGGCAAGACGCCTCCGACGGGCGACCCCAGCAATATGGCTTCGCTGTGGCTCGACTACACGCTGCATACGGGCGAACTGCGCGGGCTCGGCTTTGGCGGCGGTGCGCGCTACATCGGTGCTGCCGCGGGAGACACGGCGAATACCTTCGAGGTGCCGAGCCACTTCCTCGTCGATGCGGCCGTGTACTACGACGTGCGCAACTGGCACTTCGCGATCAACGTGAACAATCTGTTCAACCGCCAGTACATCGCCTATTGCAACAGCGCCACGCAGTGCTACTACGGCTCCGATCGTTCGGTCATCGGTACCGCGCGCTATCAGTGGTAGTGGTACGAATCGGCTGACCGGCGGGCGTCCTCACGATACATACAACGAAAACAATGCATACCCTCTGGTACCTGGTCCAGGGCTCGCGTGTGCGGCTCTTCCCGGCCGTCACGATGAGTCTCGCCAGCGGCTTCGGCAGCGCAGCACTGGTCGCGTTAATCAATCAGGCGCTCGTCGCGCCGCGCGCGGACCTGGGTGCGCTCGGTCTGCGGTTTCTTGTGATCGCGTTTGGCGTACTGGTGGCGCGTACGGCTTCGCAGACGCTCTTCATGAGCCTTGGCCAGAACGCGAAAGCCAGCCTGCGCATGCGCACCATCAAACGCATCGCGTCGGCGCCGTACGCGCACGTCGAGCGTCAAGGTTCCGCGCGTGCGCTTAACGTGCTGACGCAGGACCTCGATGCGGTCGTCGTGTTTTTCGTTGGGTTGCCCGCGCTCGTGATGAATGGCGCGGTGATAGCGGGTTGTCTCGTCTATCTTGGCTATCTGTCGTGGCAGGTGCTCGCGTTCGCGGGCGTGACGGTCCTGATCGGCTCCGGGGGTTTTTATCTCGCGAACGCACGCGGCATCTACCACCTGCGTCGTTCGCGCCAACGCGAGGACGCGCTGGTGCGCCACTTCCGGGCGCTGTTCGACGGTGCGAAAGAACTGAAGCTGCACCGGGCGCGTATGCGCGAATTCGTCGACGAAACAATCGAGCCGAATGTCGAGGCGGTGCGCGTGCAGCGCACTCGCGGTTATGTGCTCTATGCGGCGGCAGCGAGTTGGGGCAGCTTCATCTTCTTTGCCTTCATCGGTTGCGTGCTGTTCGTGTTGACGCGCTATCTGCCCGTCACGCCGCATGTCCTGTCGGGCTACGCGATGATCTTCCTGTACATGATCATGCCGATCGAAAGTGTACTTTCCGCGATTCCCAATCTCAGCACCGCGCGTGTGGCGCTCGAGCGCATCGAGCAGGTGAACGCGGAGCTACCCGTCGAAGAAGACGATGCGGCAGGCGAACCCGCGACGTTCGGGGACATCGTGCTCGAGGACATCACGCATCGCTATTTCCGAGAGCAGGAAAACGAAGTGTTCACGCTCGGCCCGGTGAGCCTGAGATTGAAGCCCGGCGAACTCGTCTACCTGATCGGCGGCAATGGCAGCGGCAAGACGACACTCGCCAAGCTGATCGTCGGCCTTTACGCGCCGGAGAACGGACGCATCCTGCTTGATGGGCAAGCCGTGACCGACTCGACACGGGCCCGCTACCGGCAGCTCTTTTCCGCGGTGTTTGGCGACTTCTATCTGTTCGACAAACTGCTTGGCGTACACGTGGGCGATCTGGATGCGGCCGCGCGCGCATTGCTCGAAGACTTACAGCTTGCGCACAAGGTGAAGATCGAAAACGGCGTGTTCTCCACGCTCGACCTTTCGCAGGGGCAGCGCAAGCGACTCGCGCTGCTCGTTGCTTATCTGGAAGACCGGCCGTGCTATCTGTTCGACGAATGGGCAGCCGATCAGGACCCGCTCTTCAAGGACGTGTTCTATCGCCGGCTGCTGCCGCAGTTGAAGGCGAAGGGCAAGACCGTGCTCGTCATCACGCACGATGACCGCTATTTCCATCTTGCCGACCGGACTATCAAGCTTGATTTCGGCCAGGTGACTGAAGAGTGCACGCTATGACCACCCGTTCGATTCCGACCGGATCCGCGGCCGCGTCGCCGCTCTTCGAACTCGGAAAGGTCCGCTTCGAGGCAGGCTCTGCAACGCTGCTCGACGGCATCGACCTCACGATCGCGCCGGAGCGCGTGACTGGCCTGATCGGCCACAACGGATCCGGCAAGACAACGTTGATGCGCCTGCTCGCGCGTCATCATACGCAGAGCGCGGGTTCGATCCGCTTCGCAGGCAAGCCTATTGCCTCGTGGGGTCCGCGCGAGTTCGCGCGCCAGGTGGCGCATCTGCCGCAGTACACGCCTGCAACCGACGGTATGCAGGTGCATGAGCTCGTCGCGCTCGGGCGCTATCCGTGGCACGGGAGCTTCGGTGTGTTCGGCAAAGAAGACCGCGAACACGTGATCGAAGCGATGCACATGACCGACGTCGCGCAGTACGCGAATCGCACGGTAGACAGCCTTTCGGGCGGCGAGCGACAGCGTGTCTGGATCGCGATGCTGATCGCGCAGGATAGCCGCTGCCTGCTGCTCGACGAACCGACTTCCGCGCTTGATATCGCGCACCAGATCGACGTGCTGGATCTCGTGCGCAAGCTTTGCGCGCAACGCCGCATGGCGGTCGTGATCGTGCTGCACGACATCAACATGGCCGCGCGTTTCTGCGATCAGATCGTGGCGCTGCGGCACGGACGCGTCCTGATGCAGGGCACGCCGCGCGACATCATGACCGAGCCGAATCTGAACGCGATCTATGGCGTGCCCATGAACGTGCTGCGCGATCCGAACGGCGGTCACTTGGTGGGCGTGCCGCAATGAAAGGCGACGATCGCCTGAAGACGCCGCGCGCAACGACGCGTCGTGCCGTGCTGCGTGCGCTGGCTGCCGCCGTGTTGGTGAACGGCACGGCAGCGGCCAGGGCTGCGATGGCACCAGCGCCAACGCGCATCGTGGTGCTCAGCTGGGAGCTGACCGAGATGCTGCTCTCGCTTGGCGTGGCACCGGTTGGCGTGCCCGCGCCTGCATGGTACGCGAGAGACATCGTCGAGCCACGGTTGCCGCTGGGCGTGACCGATGTGGGGCTGCTGTTCCAGCCTGACTACGATCTGCTCTATGAACTGCGTCCCGACCTGATTCTGATCACGCCCGCTCATGCGAGTGCGCGGGCCTCGTACGAGCGCCTCGCACCGACGCTCACGCTGGGCGCCTATATCAACGATCCGCAGCCGTATCGGGCAATGTGTGCGGAGACGCTGATCCTGGGGCGGCGTCTTGGCCGTGAAGCGCAGGCCGAGGCGTTGCTTGCGTGCACCGACACCGTGATAGCCGAGTCGACTGCGACGCTAGCGGGTATCCGCGCACCCGTGTGGGTCGCACAGGTTGTGGACGACCGGCATGTGCGCGTCTACGGCCGTGGCAGCCTGTTCGACGAGATCCTGCAGTCGCTTGGGCTGCGCAATGCCGCTGCCGAGACGTCTTCCGGCGCGCGCGTGGTGGAACTGGAACGGCTTGCGCTGCTGCAGAACGCGAACCTCTTGTGCGTCGACGGCGGTGTACCCGGTGGACTCGCAGCGTTGCAAGGCAATCCTGTGTGGTGGCACCTGCCTTTCTCCGAGCCCGGACGCAGCGCGATGCTGCCCGTCATTGCGGCGACGGGCGCGCTCGTTTCCGCTCAGCGTTTCGCGCGCGCGGTCGCTCGCGAGGTTCCATCGATGCGTACCCCTCATGTCATCTGATTCGATGCCCGATACCTTTGCTACGGGCGGCCTGCCTGAGCGCGAGCAGCCGCGCGGGCGGCTGCTGTCCTTCGCGCTAGCCGGTGTGCTCGTGGCCTTCCTGCTGACCGTCTGGACATTGCGAGCACAACTCGCGGGTGCGGGCCTGTGGGACACGCTCGTTGCGCCCGAGTCTGGGAACCTGCACCAACTGATCGTGCGCGACAGCCTGTTGCCGCGTATAGCGATGACGCTGGTCTGCGGCGCCGCGCTCGCGTTGGCGGGCACTGTGGCACAACAGGTCCTGCGCAATCCACTTGCGGAGCCGATGACACTCGGCATCTTTCCAGGCGCGTGGCTGGCGTTGACCCTCGCGGCGATCTGGGGGCCTGCGTGGCTTGTCGCACAGCGCGAACTCGTCGCGTTTGCGGGTGGCGCGCTCGTCGCGCTTGTCGTCCTCGCGCTCGCATGGCGGCAGCGGCTTGCCCCGCTCGCCGTGATTCTGGCGGGCATGATCGTGAGTCTTTATTGCGGTTCGGTGAGCCTCGCGCTGGCGATCTCGCATTTCCAGCTACTCGCGGGTCTGATGATTTGGGGCGGCGGGGCGCTCGACCAGCAAGGCTGGCATGCGAGTGCCGCGCTCTTCGCACGCTTCGTCCTCGCGGCTGTAGCAGTGTGGATGCTGCGTCGGCCTCTCGGGCTCTTCGACGCGGGCGAGAGCACTGCGCGCGGACTGGGCGTCTCACTGATGCGCACTCGTTTTGCAGCGCTTGGGTTGACCGTGGCATTGACGGCATGTGTCGTCAGCGCGGTGGGCGTAGTCGGCTTCATTGGCCTCGTGGCGCCGACGCTTGCGCGTCTGGCGGGGGCGTGGCGCTTTCAGCAGCGGCTCGTCTGGGCGCCGCTCTTCGGCGCGCTGTTGCTGTGGTTCACCGACGAGCTCGTGCAGTGGGTTGCGCTTTCGGGCCTGTATGGCTCGCAATTGATCCCCACGGGCGCTGTGACTTCGATCGTCGGTGCACCCATGCTGCTGTGGCAACTGCGTTATCTCCGATCACAGCCCGATGTTCGGGCCGATACTCTGGCTGCGTCAGCCGTATCACGCTGCAAGCATCCTTTGCGCATGATGGTAGGACTCGCTTTGCTCATCGGGATGGTATCGATCCTTTCGCTGACCGTCGGACGTGGCCTCGGTGGCTGGCGATTCGCGAACGTCGCGCAGATCCGGGCGCTGGCGTTCTGGCACGTGCCGCATCTCGCGGCCGCGTTGGCGGCCGGCATGCTTTGCGGCCTCGCCGGCACCCTGATTCAGCGCATGACGGGCAATCCGGTTGCAAGCCCCGATCTGATCGGCGTGAGCTCGGGTGGTGCACTCGGTCTTGTCGCGGTGGTGTTCCTCTGCGCCGTGCCGGCGCCACTGCCGATGTTCGTCGCGTGCCTGGCAGGTGCAGCGGGTACGCTCGCACTGCTGATGTGGTTCGGGCGCAGCTCGAGCTACGCACCGCAGCGGCTGCTGCTGATCGGAGTGGCGCTCGGCGCGCTGTTTCAGGCTGTCGTCGGGGCGGTGACGGCCAGCGGCGACCCACGTGCCGAACTGCTCCTGAATTTTGTGGTTGGGTCAACGTACTATGTGCAGCCGCTCACAACGGCGATCGCAGTCGTGGTCGCTCTGGCCGGTTTCGCGTGCGCGCCGTTGCTCGCTCGCTGGCTCGAGCTGCTGTCGCTGGGCGAAAATATAAGCCGCTCGCTGGGCGTGCACGTGGCCGTCGCCCGGTTGATCGTGCTCCTGCTGGCGGCGTTGTTGAGCGCCTGCTCAACGCTGCTGATCGGCCCGCTATCCTTCGTTGGCCTGATGGCGCCGCATCTTGCGCGCGCGCTCGGGTTTCGCCGTGCGCATGAACAACTCCCCGCCTCGGCGCTGATCGGGTCATTGCTGATGGTGTTGGCAGACTGGCTGGGCCGCATTGTCACCTTCCCCAATGAGATGCCGGCGGGACTCATGGCCGCATTGATCGGCGGACCCTATCTTCTGTGGGCGCTCCTGCGCGGGTAGCGACTCGACAAAAAATTGCACCTCAACGACAATCACCGCGAATTCTCTCGACGAGTTAGCTAGTACGTTATCCAACGACCGACATGAACGCATTGCTCAACCGAATCATGATGTATGTGAGGAATGTAGAGGCCACCTGTGCCTTCTACGAGCGTCATTTCGGATTCGAACGTTCACAGGTCCCGAATGATCGAGTCATCGAGTTAAAGAGTCCGAACGGTGGGGCGATTCTGATGGTGCACCAGGCCGCCAAAGGCGTGAAGTCGGGACAGGTAACGATCAAGCTCGTGTTCGATATCGAAGACGTCGAGCGCTTCAAGCAGCAGTGCGCGACGGAGGGGCTTGATTTTGGATCCACGCACAAAGCCGACGGATACTGTTTCGCGAACGCAAAGGATCCCGACGGGAACTCGATCTCGATATCGAGCAGAGCGTTTGCTCAGGTCAGGGCATTGAAGGATCTCGGTTAGGGTGTAGTGATGACTAAGTATGCAGGCGCGCGATGATCGATAACCGCTCACAAGCGCACAACGGTGAGCGGCACTTGCCGCCACCGCATCGCCGGATACCGCTCGACGGAGGCCGATATGCCATCACCCATGGACTTCGGCAGCACATCTGGCAGGACGTTTATCATCACGCGCTCACGGTCCGATGGCCAGTCTTTTTTGGCGTGGCGGCCGTGTTGTTTGTGTTCCTGAACGGCGTGTTTGCATGGCTCTTCCTGTGCGGCGACCACGCGATTGCCAATCAGGCGCCGGCCGGTTTTCTCGGTGCGTTCTTCTTCAGTGTTGAAACCCTGGCCACCGTCGGGTATGGCGATATGCATCCCGCCACGATCTACGGCCACTTGGTGGCGACCATTGAAATCTTTGTCGGTATGTCAGGGGTGGCCTTGACGACAGGGATGATCTTCGCGCGATTCTCGCGGCCTCATGCGCGGATCGTGTTCGCGAAATACGCGGTCGTGCAGCCAGTCGACGGTCGACCCACCTTGATGGTCCGCGCGGCGAACGCCCGGCAAAACGTCATCATGGAAGCCACGGCGCGCATGCGCATGATGCGATCCGAAACCACCCCCGAGGGCCTGTTCATTCGCAGGGTCTACGACATCCAGTTGATTCGCGAGCGTCACCCAATCTTCCTGCTCGGCTGGAACGTGATGCACGTGATCGATGAAAGCAGTCCGTTGTTTGGCGAGACGGCGGAGTCGCTGGCCGAAAGTCGAGCCGAACTGCTGCTCATGATCGAGGGTGTTGACGAAACGACGATGCAAACGATGCAGGCTCGTACGGCCTGGTCACCCGACATGATTCTTTGGGATCACCAATACGTCGATCTGTTGCACGTGGAAGACGGGATTACGCATATCGACTACTCGGTGTTCCACAAAGTCGTTCCCCGCTGACACTTTGAGCGTAACGATCCGCCGGAACAGGCCCCGAACCTATCAACCGTCCGACAGTTCCTTTAGCACGGCGTAAAACGTCTTGAAACGTTCCGAGCCGATCAGCTGTTCCCATTCGCGTTCGATCTCGTGCACCGTGGCTCGCTGTAGTTCAGCCACTTTCCATCCCTTCTCGGTCAGAGAAACGAGACGAGCGGGTGATTCGTCGGTCGAGACCCTTTGCAGATAACCCAGCTCTTCGAGCTGCTGCAGCAAGTAGTTCATCGCCTGCTTGGACATGCCCGCGCGCTGTGCCAGGTCGATGGGCCGCTCGTTCTCGGGAGGAGGAAAGCGCAGCACTTTGAAGTGGGCAGTCTGGATATCAGTAAACCCGGCCGAGGCCAATGCCTGGCCCACGCGCTGTTCCACCCGGAGGAGGCAAAAGCGCAGCCGCGCCCCGATGAGCGGATCACTCGGGTCTGGATCGCCGGGGAATCTCCGGGCGGAAAGGGATTGACGGTTCGATTTCATATGGTAAAGTGACTTTACCACAACCCCTTGGAGTGTCGCGATGAATTCGACGGGAAATGAACTGATCACCATTGGCTCGCTGTCGATGAGGTTCCTGGTCGATGGTCGCGACACGGCGGGCCATATGGCGATGGCGGAAATGATCGTCCAGCCGCTCGCCAAAGTGCCGCCCCCTCACCGCCACGTCGACGTTGACGAGACGATCCACATCCTGGAAGGATCGCTGACGTGCCGGGTCGATGACGCCGTACGTGTCCTGAACGCGGGCGATTATGGTTTCTCACCGCGCGGCAGCGTTCATCACTTCTCCAATCCTGGCGACGTCCCCGCTCGCGTGCTTGTGGTGTTTTCGCCCGCGAACATCGGGCCTGACTATTTTCGCGAGATAGCGGGTGTGCTGGGCGCCGGCGGCCCACCGAATCTGGACATGATCAAGTCCGTGATGAAGCGCCACGGGCTCGAACTGGCCGCTTGAATGTAGCAAGGGCCGATGCGGAGCTAACCGGAGGCGTCGTGTGCGCCTCTGGCGATACGGTTCGGGCGACCCGCGGTATGACGGCCTTTTTCGGCAAGGTGATTGCCGATGTGCCATCACGTCCACTGCTCGTGAATCGATCGTGCGATCACGGGTTAGCGGCGACAAACCGAAAGAACGGTATAGACTTTTTCTTCGACGAACTTCATCGAGCGATTGAAGTTCAATCAACGCTTGCGTGAATCTGCGTTCAAGCACATTTGGCAACGGGTAGCTCCGGAAGGCATCGAATCGATTCGGGCGCGGCAAGCGTCATGGTGATCTGCAACGGAGGACGAAATGTCACGGCTGCCATGGCTTTCGCAATATCCCGTTGGGGTTGAGCCGGACATCGATCTCGTGGATTACGGCTCGATGGCGGCCCTCCTGGAACAGGCCGTCGCCCGCTTTGGCGACCAGATCTCCTTTCACCAGTTCGGCGTGGATCTCACGTACCGCCAACTGGATGAGAACTCGGCCCGCCTCGCAGCCTATTTCCAGAAAGACCTTGGTCTGAATCCCGGCGACCGCATCGCGCTGATGTTGCCAAACTCCCTGCAATACCCCATTGCGTTGTTTGCCGCACTCCGTGCGGGGCTCACCGTGGTCAACGTCAATCCGCTCTATACCGCGCCGGAACTGACGAATCTGATCAAAGACTCTGGTGCGCGTGCGATCGTGGTCATGGAGATTTCCGCGGCGACCGTCGAGCGGGTGCTCGCCCATGTCGTCATTGAGCACGTTATCGTCGCCCGCGTCGCGGAGATGCAGAACTTCCCGAAGTCGATCCTCGTCGACTACATCGTTCGAAAAAAGAAAAAGCTCGTACCGGACTGGACGATCGCCGGCGCGATCCCCTTCAGGACTGCCATGACCGCACGCCTGGCCTCGGATTTCACCAAGACGACGCTGACCCGTGAGACCAGAGCGTTCCTTCAATACACCGGCGGCACGACCGGCGAGCCCAAAGGTGCCGTATTGACCCACGGCAACGTGCTCGCGGACGTGCTGATGCTCACGGCCTGGTGCACGCCTGCGTTCCGGCCAGGCGGGGAAACCGCGATCATCGCGCTGCCCCTGTACCACGTGGCGGCCCTGGTGTGCCAATGCCTGGTCTTGTTCCATATGGGAAACCGCGCCGTCCTGGTGATGAACCCGCGCGACATCCCCTCCCTCGTGAAGGATTTTGCGACGCACCGGCCAACCATCTTCGGCGGTCTTAACACGCTATTTACGGCGCTGATGAACAACGAGGACTTTCGGGCGCTCGACTTCTCGGCGCTGCGCAACACCTTCGGAGGCGGTACTGCGACCCAACCGGCAGTTGCGGAGCGCTGGCAGAAACTCACGGGCAACCCGATTCTGGAAGTCTATGGACTGTCGGAAGCTGCTGGCGCGGTGACGGCCAGTCCCGTGACGCGCAGGGACTTCGACGGTTCGATCGGCGTCCCGCTGCCTTCGATGTGTATTGAAATCCGCGATGAAAGCGGAGCGGCCGTCGGCACCGGTATGCCGGGCGAAATCTGCGTTGCAGGGCCCGTTGTCATGCAGGGCTATTTCAATCGGCCGGAGGAAACTTCACACGTGATCGGCACGGACGGATTTTTCGCGACCGGCGATATTGGCGTCATGGACGATCGCGGCGTGATCAGGATAGTTGACCGCAAGAAAGACATGATTCTGGTTTCCGGTTTTAACGTCTACCCGAACGAAGTCGAGGCGGTGCTCTTCCGGCATCCCGGCATTCTGGAGGCTGCGGTCGTGGGTGCAAGGGATTCACAATCCGGCGAGACGCCCGTCGCCTTCGTAGTAAAGAGGGAGCCGGAGTTGACAGAGGCGGAAGTGATTGAGTTTGCCCGAACTAGCCTGGCCGCCTACAAAGTGCCGAAGCGGGTCGTCTTTGTGAACGATCTGCCGAAAACGCCGGTCGGCAAAGTGCTGCGCAGACAACTGCGGGACCGACTGGCGAATCCAATGTGAGGCTGTGTGCCCACGTCTTATCGTCTAAAGCGAGCATCATCCGCAACCGTTCGAGAATGAGAAGCTGCGCCACGACACCGACGCTGTCTTGACTGAGCCTTAGCAAGCGCTGCAAGAGAGCGCGCCTCTCTGGATCACAGCGACTGGCATAATGCCGCCATCATTCGCTAGCGAACCATTGAGGAAGTCGATGCTACTGTCAGAACAAAACGTACTCGTCACTGGCGGGGCGCGGGGCTTGGGTGCTGCGATCACAGAGGCACTTGCACGCGAAGGTGCCAGCGTTGTCATTAACTATCATCGCAGCGAGAAGCAAGCGAAGGAACTTGCCGAGCGACTCGGCCCGAAGGTCGTGGCGGTGCAGGCTGATATCACTAACGAAGCAGCTGTCGCGCGTCTGTTCGAGGAGGCTCGCGCAAAGAGCGGTCGACAGATTCACGCGGTTGTGAACAACGCCCTGGTCGACTTCAGCTTTGATGGAGATGCACGGCCCAACATTGGCGACATTGCCTGGACGCGTTTTCAGCATCAGATTGATGGTGCCGTCAAAGGTGCACTCAACACGATTCAAGCTGCATTGCCCGCAATGCGTGCGGCGGGCTTCGGTCGCGTCGTCAACGTTGGGACCAACCTGTTTCAAAACCCCGTCGTCCCGTATCACGACTACACGGCCGCCAAAGCCGCACTGTTGTCGCTGACGCGCACGGCATCGAATGACCTCGGGCCTGATGGCATTACGGTGAACATGGTGTCAGGTGGCCTCCTGCGCACCACGGACGCCAGCAGCGCGACCCCGGAAGCGGTGTTCGACATGATCGCCGGCTTCACGCCGCTGCGGCGTGTGACGACGCCGGCCGAGTTCGCCGACGCGGTGCTTTTCTTCCTGTCACCCTGGGCGCGGGCTGTGACCGGGCAGAATCTGGTGGTTGACGGCGGTCTGGTCAAGGACTGATGCGCTCCTCTGGACGAAGCGGCGTCGATTTGACAGGTCTGTGCGACAACCACGCATTCAGAGTTCATTGGAGATCTTGAGCCAGAACTTCGCGCCCTTCGTTCTCTCTCTGCGTGGCATCTCGAATCCGGGCTTGTAAAAGTCGAATCCATCTTGGCGTTTTGGCGTCAAGGTACTCACGCGATGGATAGAGCGCATAGGCGGTAAAGTCATCCAATGTTGCGCTTGGCAAGACGCGAACAAGCTTCCCCGTTTCAACCAAAGGTTTTGCCATGATCCATGGCAATGCGCCAATACCGAGTCCTTCCTGAATTGACGCCGCAAGAGCATCCATGGATCCCACCCGGATTCTGGACGGCGCTACAACGAAAGTCTTGTCAAGGCCAGACTCGCGAATTGCCCATTTCTCGTCTACTCGCGTGTTCGCTATGAGTTGCAAGATCACGTGGGACTGCAAAGACGCGAACGTTTCCGGAGTTCCTGTTTTTGCCACATATGCCGGCGACGCACAAAGTACGGTCGCAGTGTCAAACAGCTTAACCGCGACCAATCCAGAGTCTGGCAGTGGTGTTTGCGAAAAAGTAATCACGATATCGAACGCGGAGCCGACCGGATCAATAATGTCGGGCGACAGCGTCAGGTCTACCTGAACATCCGGATAGCTTTCCAGATACTTCGAACATACGGGGACGACGTATTGCTTCCCAAAGGCAGGCGGTGCGTGGATTTTCAATCGACCCATTGGCTTCGTGCTTGCTTGAAGCGCCTCCTTGTCCGCAACATCAGCCAGTCGAAGTATCTCGCGGCAGCGCTGGAAATATCTCTCTCCTGCATCGGTCAGGAAGAGACTGCGGGTCGTGCGCTGAATAAGCCGTGTCTTCAAAAGTACCTCGAGCTCCGCGACGCTCCTTGATACTGCGCCTGTTTTTATGCCGAGCTTCCGCGCCGCACCCGTAAAGCTGCCTACCTCGCAGATATTGACAAAAATTTGCATGTGCCGCATCTCAGCCATGACAACCCCAGCGATGTCGAATACGTTCAATGTACTGTTGATCAATGAAGGCGAGGCGAACTATCCGACATGGCATGCTATGTCGTTTGCAGACATGGCCTAGAAGGCCGTACTCCGATTGTTCCATGCCAAAGCGCGATTGCCGCGATCATTGCGATCGTTACGATGAGTCTTCATCATTTAACTGCGATCATATGAGTCGTAGTTTAAAAAGACAAGACTGCTGAAAGCCGGAGCCAGGAAAGCCACATGATTTGACCCGGCTGCGCAATTGCGCAAGCGGGTCCACGAGCTTGACCGCATGCGGGTCTGCCGTCTGGTGCGAGGTGAGTTCTTCGGCTTGGCCTAGTATTAACTGACGTTCTTGGCTCTTTCGGCTGACCCCTTGTGCAGCTAGTGTGTGGGTCTTCTCAGGTGGAGAGACGCATGACCGATTCGCTCACATTCGAACATCTGGACGAGCCAGCAGCCATTGCTGCTGCTTTCGACCTTATGCAACAACTGCGACCGCATCTGAAGGATCCAGGTGCTTTTGTCGCACAGGTGAAACAGCAACATAAGCAGGGGTATCGCCTCCTTGCCGCCCGTTCTGACGGCGCTTTGGTGGGGCTGTCGGGCTATCGTACGCAACTGAACCTGCTGTATGGAAACTTCATCTATGTCGACGATCTCGTCGTTGACAGCAGCCAGCGCCGGGCGGGCATTGGCGAGCAGTTGCTCGCAGCGACACGTGATATTGCGCAAAAGGCCGGCTGCACGGTCTTCGTATTGGATACAGGGCTCCACATGGCACTGGCACAACGCTTTTATTTCCGCCAGGGATTGCTTGCAAGAGGGATGCACTTCGCTCAAGAGCTGACATCCTCGTAAGTCAATGACCGTCCTGGAGCCCCAACGATGAAAATCTTGTCAATCAACGCGAGCCCGCATGGAGAAGCCAGCACCGGGTTTGCCATCGCTCACGAGATCGAGCAACGCGTGAGAAGTCTTACGACATCCCGTTTCGAACGGGTATCCCGTGACCTTGTAGCCGAACCACTTTCCCCGATCTCTCAGGAATACGCGCTGGCGATAACGTCGAGGGATCCGGACCTGTCCAAGTTCGAGACATCTGAGCGCTTGATTTGCGAGCTGGAATCGACCGATGTGTTAGTCATCAATACGCCGGTTCACAACTTTACAGTGCCTGCGTCATTAAAGTTATGGATCGATCATGTGCTGCGCATTGGGCGCACCTTCGTACCGACGCCGGATGGCAAGGTGGGGTTGATGAAAGATCGCCCCACCATTGTCATCGTAGGTTCCGGCGGATTCCACGTCGGTGAGCGGGCGCGACAGCCTGACTTCCTTACTCCGTATGTGACGCATGCTCTCGGTTCCATCGGGATCAAGGATGTTCGATACATACGACTTCAGGGGCTTGTGTACGGCCCGGATGCGGTCAATCTTGCGCTCGAAGAAGCGCGCGCCGAACTAAACCTGCATCCGTTGTTCGCGACGTCTGCTGTTTTCTGACAGAGATTCCAGTTTTACCGCAGATCCTCACTGTGACGATTAGCCGCGATAGAGGCACTGGGCCAGGGTTTTAGCATGCGTTAGTGCTTCCTCGGCAGTTCGGACATTTGCGAATCCCAGAACAAGCCCACGAGGCGTGTGGGCGGCGTGACTGTTTGCGTACCAGATGGAAAGGGGTACCACGCCCATTCCTCGCTCACGTGCGCGGGCAACCACTGACGTATCGTCGATTGGGTCTCCTGCCATGTCTGAAAACTGCACGGAAAGCTGAATGCCACCAGCAGGCAAGTCAACTGTCACACACTCGCCGAGTGTGGATCGAAAAGCAGAGGCAATGAGCGAACGTCTGAACTCATACAATGCGCGCATCCGTTTCAGATGTCTCGCGAAATGCCCCTGGGCTAGAAAATCTGCGACCGAAGATTGCACGAGCGTGGGTGTCCCGGCATTCATTCCGCGGGCAACCTCGCTCACGCGACCGATAGCACTTTCAGGGACAACCGCATAGGCGAGCCGCAATCCTGGAAACATGACTTTACTAAATGTCCCGCAGTAAATGACGCGGTCGTGTGAATCCAGACTTTTCAACGGCGGCAAGGGCCGGCCGACGTACCGGAACTCGCTGTCATAGTCGTCCTCAATGATCCAGCTTTTCGCTTCTTGTGCCCAGTCTATCAACGCAAGACGCCGCGCGAGAGATAGCGTATGGCCAAGCGGGCTTTGATGCGAAGGGGTGACGATCGCGAATCGCGCGTCCACATCCAGCTGCCGGCCGCGTTCAACGTCGATTCCTTGCTCATCAACAGGCACGGGTACAAGCTTGACACCGATATTCTCCAGAAACTGCCGAGCGAGCAAATATCCCGGATCCTCGAACCAGACGCGATCATCCTGGCCCAGGAGACTGCGAAGAAGCAGTTCCAGGGTGGCACGATATCCGTTGGTGACGAAAACCTGTTCGGGAGCACAAGCGACTCCTCGTGACAGACTCAGATAGGTCGCGATGTACTCCCGCAAGGGAGCATAGCCAGTCGGGTCAGGATATTGAAGTAGCGAGGCGCCGCCGCTATGCAAACGACGCGTGACGATGCGACTCCACACCTTGTCTGGAAACGCATCTAGCGCCGGCAATCCCGGTTGAAGAGGGGGCGGCGACGATTCGGGTTGGAGTATCGGATGGGGCGTGCGCTTCTGCGCAGGGAGGGTCTGTGGCACAGCATCTTCCCCATGCTGCTGCCGAATAGTCGAGCGCGGGGTGACTTCGGCCAACACCGGCGACACGATCGTACCCGCAGCGCCTCGCATCTGGAGATACCCTTCATTCGCAAGAATGGTATAGGCCAGTTCGACTGTGCCGCGCGACGCATTGAGCTGCAGTGCAAGCCCTCGCTGCGCCGGCACGCGGTCTCCAGGCTTCAAATGACCAGCGGCTATCGCTTGCTTGAAGCGTTCGCAGATCTGCAGATATATGGGCGAGTCGCGTTGGCGATCAATATCAAACTGCAATGGGTTTTGGCGCACCATGGTGTTTGGGCATTTGATGTATTCGCACGCCGCGCGCCAATTAGCTTCTGCCTCAGCGAAAGCGTAGCGCTGTTTCGGCGTCAGTAGTTGCGACAGGGGGCAAGCGACTGCGCCTCGTTCGATGATTCCCCTTTTTTCTCGGCCTTATTTCTCGGGTCGATTCAGAATCACCGTCGATGGGAGCGTGTGCAGAGCCGCCAGGCATTCGTCAGCGGCTTTGCGCTTACTGGAGCGTTACTTCAAACAGCGTCACACAAGGCGCCGCATTGGATCCGCCGCCGCAAAAGCCTCGACGCGATCAGCCTTGGGCGGATAGATCCAGACCGTGTTGATCTGGTGTTTCAGGTCCTTCGCTTCCTTGCCCTTGAGCTTCACCTTGCGGTCCCAACCCTCCGTCAGCACGGCACCCCACGGCCCCAGATCGAGACACGTGACGTACTTCACCTGATCGTAGGGAATCGTGGGTTTGCCCAACAGGTCACATGCGACGTTGTGTCCCGCCGAGCGACCGAGATTCGACGCGTGCTGGCACGACATCATCGTATGGTTTCCTTCGTCGTCGGTGGCAGCGAACGCTGTATCGCCCGCGGCAAAAATATTCTGCTGACCAACGACCTTCAGGTCACGACCAACATGAAGACGTCCGAGCCGATCGCGCTCACCGGGAATTTGGGCCGTAAGGGGGCTTGACTGGAGACCAGCGGTCCAGATCACGGTGTCACTTTCGATCCGCGATCCATTGGCAAGCGTCACGCCGCCGGCATCAACTGCCGATACCGCCTCACCGAGGCGGACGACGACGCCGAGATGCTGCAACGCCTCCTCGATCACGGGGCGCGGACCTTCGCCAAGGTCTGGTCCGATCGCGTCGCCACGTTCGACGATGACCACTTCGATCTCTTCCGAAGCGCCAAGGATCGAGCGCAGACGCGAAGGCAATTCAGCTGCCGTCTCAATTCCTGTGAATCCACCGCCGGCGACAACGACTGTGTTTCGTGCGCGACTGCGCGGTCGCGATGCCAATCCCTCGAGGTGCTTCTGCAGACGCTGTGCTTCGGGGAGCGTGTCGTTGTTGAAAGTGAAATCGTCGATGCCCTTTATATTTGGCTTGGCTAGCTTACTTCCCGTCGCAAGTACTAGTCGGTCATATGTCAGGGTTGCCTCGGCATTCGTCTCGTCACGATAGGTCACCTCACTGTCTGCTGCGTTGATGCGTTCAACCCTGCCCCGTACAAAACGCACGCCAGTCACATCGAACAGCTCTGTCAACGGGGCCGATACACCCGACAGATCACTTTCGTAGAATCGCGGACGGATTCCGATCGTCGGCTCCGGTGCGAGCACGACGATCTCGACATCATTCGTTCGCCCCTCCAGATCCGCGGCTCGTGCAGCGGACAAAGCACTCCAGACACCGGCAAAACCAGCGCCGATAACAAGGATACGTTGCGTCATTCCTGATACTCCTAAGTGTATGTTCAGTTGATCTACCGTTCATCTACCGCGCGTTTTAACTACGACTATAGCAGTCGGAGTTATAGGATGCAAAGAAAGGACGCTCGTCGGTCAGGAGTCGACGCGTCTTCCAAGATGTATCAGGAACGCTTCGTTGGCGCCTTTCCGGCAAAGGCTCGATGCCACGAAGGGGCCAACTGCATGGCTCACGACCGCACGTGATTTTGCGGCGCGCGTGTGTGGCTCAGAGTGCGTGATTCGATGGGAAGTTGGGTCACGAGAACTTGGGCCTGTTGGGTCCCCGATGACGGGTGCAGTAGCGCATACAAACCGCGCACCACGTCAGTCGTCGGCTCGAGACCGTCAGATGCGTACGCCTAGCATTCCAACAATAATTACCAATGAGAAGACGAGTGCCGCAGCGATAAGTCCGCCGGAGATGCGATTCGCGCGAGCCACTTCAACATTGTGTGCAAGCATCACGGTTCGAATTCCACAGATCGCATGGCATAAAAGCAGAATCACGCCAATGCTGTAGTGCGGGATCAATCGGGTCGACCATGCGTCACGAATCAGACCGACTGGCTGATTCGTGGCCCACACATAGTCGGTTTCAGTGCCGAAGTGCCTTGCGAGCGTGAACACCGAGTTCATATGACACGGAATAAACGCCAACAAAAACGCGCCAGAGGCGATCTGTAGGCTGACGAAAGAGTCTTGCTCGCGGGACATTTTTTCCGATATGAGGAACATACCGGTCAATACCTGGAACAGCATCAAGCCCACTATCGATGGTTGAACCCATTTGTTCAGATAGACATGTCTGATAACGTGCTGCACAGCTTTGTGCAAGTCGTTCCCGAGGACGCCAACGCTGTGATTCACGAGATGCGGTACGAGAAACACGACGAGGAGCAGCGCCGCTGAGACGCCGTGAATTGTGCGAATGCGGCTGGTATCGCGCTTCGCATTGCGCTGCGTCTCCGATGATTCTGGAATTGAATATCCGAGTGCCACGGTCATCAGGAGCATCGTCCAGCCAGCGCTCCAGACATATTTGTCGGCGTTGTCGATTTTCATCATGTACAAGACGACACCGACCAACACATACAATGATGGCGACGCAATCGTTGCAAGCGATGCGCGCTTCACTATAAGCGCTCTGCAGTTTCGATCCTGAGCGCAAGACAATTCGGTGAAGCTCACAAAAGCACTTGCCGGAACAGCTAGTACGACAAGCATCGCGAACGCTGCAATCAGATTGTTTCCCCTGTTAACTTCTGCGGCGAACCAGCTTAGATACCAAGGATAGCCGAGCCCAGCGATTGTCGGCAGGAGATGAAGGGTGAGGGAAGATCTCGTCTCCCTCGCATGAGTCATGGCGTTCATCGTTACTTTTGTCCTCGCGGGGTAGACTCGGCAGGTTTGCAGCGCACCCGAAGCGTTGATTTCGTTCGAGTATAAATTTGGCGCGTCTGCCTAGTGGGCCATATTCGACGTCACAAATTGGTCTGATCCGACGCATTCCCGCAATGACAGGGCACGGAAGACACATTGATTGATCTCTTGATTGAACTCGGCGACAACGGTCCGATGCAACAGCGCGTCTACGAAGGCATCTATGCGGCACTTCGGGACGGGCGTCTGAAGCCTGGCCAGCGGTTACCGGCGTCGCGCGTGTGGGCGCTCGAGCTCGGAGTTGCGCGAAATACCATTCGGGAAGCTACGACTGCGCTGATCGCAGAAGGTTGGCTGGAAGCACGCGCAGGCTCGGGACTGTTTGTGCGGCCCCAACCGGCCTTGCATTCGAAGGTCGAAGCGGCTTTGACGAGCGCGCGCGCCGCGTCAGGACAGCTGTCGCTTTCGGCCTGGGCGGGACAACTTCCTCAGGCTCTGCCAGAGTTGCCATCTTCGTCTCTTGTCGTCGATTTCCGCCCGGGCGTCGTATCGTCCGACGCGGAGAGGCTGTTCCGGTACCGTCGGCCCGCACAAAGTCGCGATGCTGTGACGGCCGCGCTCTGCCAATACGGCGATCCTGCAGGTGAGCTACCTTTGCGACAGCGGATTGCGGCGTATCTTCGCCAATCCCGATCTGTCCGATGCGGCCCCGACGATATCGTAGTCACAAGCGGGATGCACCAATCCATGGACCTGCTATGTCGCCTGTTACTTGAACCGGGAAGATCACTTGCCGTCGAAGATCCGGGTTACCCCGTGATTGGCCACGCAGCGAAACTCGCTGGCGCCGCCTTATGTCACATTGGCGTGGACGATAACGGCCTCAAGGTCGATGAAGTGCCATCCAGGATCGCAGGCGTCTATTGCACTCCGAATCATCAGTTTCCACTCGGTGTCGCGCTGAGTGGATCAAGGCGTCGGGAGCTGCTCGATCGTGCCGCACGGGAGGATTTTTTTGTTATTGAGGATGACTACGACTGTGAGTTTTATCACGGTGCTGCCCCATCACGCTGCCTTCAGGCAGAAGACGCTGCGCAGCGCGTCATCTATGTCGGATCTGTCTCCAAGATACTCGCGCCCGCGCTCCGCATTGGATATATCGTCGCTCCGCCCTGGCTAAGAGACAGTCTTCATCGTGCCAAATGGGTCGTCGACAGGCAGACGTCGTCTTATGCGCAAAACGCACTACTGGCAATCATGTCCAGCGGAGATTTCGCGACGCATCTGCATAGAATGAGATTTGAGTACGGCAAGCGGCGTACAGCGTTGCTAGACGGAATCGGTACACGACTTCGGCAATACGTAGTTGCCTTGGCATCTACTTGTGGCATGCATGTCGCCGCTCGCATAACTAACGGCTGCGATGCAAGAACACTCTGCAGACTCGCAGAGGCAGAGGGTGTCGGGATATACGAAGGCAATCAGTTCTCTAGTACGGGGTCGGCGAGCGATATTCTTGTCTTTGCGTTTGGAAGGACTGGCGCAGCCGAGATCGAGCGAGGGCTTGAACTGATCGAGAAAGCGTGGGCATCGAGGAGAACGGCGGACGCACTGCGGGGGCCTTAACCTGATTGCAGGCTAGACACTGGGCGCACGAGAGCTTGCCCACGAAGTTGGGGCGTCAATATAGCCCTCGGAATTTCAGGCGGCGACGCGAAGAGCGGAATCGCCTTAACCTGCAAGCTGCAGCTTGTACCCCTCATGGCTGGCAACGAACCCAAGCTTTTCATAGAAGCGATGGGCATCAGGCCGGCCCTTGTCCGTTGTCAATTGAACAAGTTGGCAACCGCGCGATTTGCACTCCGAGATCGCCCATTCGAATAGCTGCTGACCGATTCCCGTGCTACGAAACGGGGCAGCGATTCGAACGGCTTCGATTTGCCCTCGCCACGCGCCTCTTCGCGCAATGCCGGGGATGAACGACAGTTGCAGTGTGCCGATCACGGCTTCCGCATCGGTAGCGACTACGAGCCGCTGATTCGGATCAACGTCTATCGCCTTAAACGCCGCGACGTATCTTTCATCCACGGGCGAGCTCACGGTCTCTCGCTGGCTACCCAGTGGATCGTCTGCTAGCAGCCCGACAATCTCGGGCAGATCCGTCAGTCGCGCGGTGCGGAAAATGATGTCGCTCATGGGTGGGCCAAAGCAGTGGTTCCGGGGAAACCGGAAGTGTATCGAGCGATCGCCCGATATTCCACTCAAGCACGCCCTCAAGCAAAGGCACTACTCGCAGCCGCTGCGCGCTTGCGCAACCAGTTCATGCACGCAAACAGCGCGATCGCGAACACCATCAGCAAAGTCGCCACCGCCAGGATCGACGGATCGATCTGATCACGAATCCCGCTCCACATCTGACGTGGCACCGTGCGTTGATCCGGGCCGCCGATAAACAAAATGACGATCACTTCGTCGAACGATGTCGCAAAGGCAAACACGCTGCCTGTCGCGACTGCAGGCGTGATCAACGGGAGCGTCACGCGCCGGAAGGCGACCCACGCCGGCGCGCCCAGTCCCGAAGCCGCTCGCAACAAGCTCTGATCGAACGACAACAGCGAAGCCGTCACGGTAATCACAACGAACGGCGTTCCCAGCGCGGCATGCGCAAGCACGACGCCGACATACGAATTGACCAGCCCGAGCGGTGCAAACACCAGATAGAAACCTGCCGCGACCACCACGATCGGCACGATCATCGGCGACACGAGTATCGGCATGATGATCGAACGAAACGGGAACTGCGTCCGGCTCAATCCGAGCGCCGCGAGCGTGCCAAGCACTGTGGCGATCAGCGTCGATGCCAGGCCGATCCCGATGCTGTTGGCAAACGCACGCTGCCAATCCGGCGAACTCAACGCCTGCTCGTACCAGCGCAGTGAAAAGCCCTGCATCGGATAAGAAAAGAACGAGCCCGAATTGAACGACAGCGGCACGACGGCGAGAATCGGCGCAACCAGAAAACCGAAAACGATCACGCAGAGCACGCGCACTGCGATGGCGGCGATACGTTCGGAAAGCAGCCGCGTATGTCCGTCTTTCATCTCACTCTCCACCTCTGCATTAGCGATACCTACCCGGAGCTGCGTCGCTGCAATCGCGCGTCATCCGAATCTCAGCCGGTCGATGCCGACCAGGCGATTGAAGATGAAATAGAACACGGCCGTGAACACAACGAGGTAACACGACAGCGCACCCGCAAGCCCCCAGTTGAGCTGATCGTTGGTCTGCGACGCGATGAGCTGGCTGATCATTTCGTCGCCGGCGCCACCGAGCAGGGCAGGCGTGATGTAGTAGCCCAGCGCGAGCACGAACACCAGAAAACAACCCGCACCGACACCCGGCAGTGTCTGCGGAATGTAGACGCGCACGAACGCCACGGCCGGATGCGCACCGAGCGATTTCGCCGCGCGCATATATACGGGTGGCACGTTCTTCATTACCGAGTAGATCGCCAGGATCATGTACGGCAACAGGATGTGCGTCATGCCGATCAGCACGCCGGTCCGATTGAACACAAGCGGCAACGGATGCTTCACGATGCCGAAATGGAGTAACGCACTGTTGATCACGCCACCAGGCTGCAGCAATACGTACCACGCGGTGGTACGCACGAGCAGCGAAGTCCAGAACGGTACGATCACGAACAGCATCAGACGGCTGCTTTGCTTTTCCGGCAATGTCGCGAGTAGATACGCAACCGGATAACCAAACAGCAGGCACAACACGGTGACGGTCGCGCTGATCGCCACGGTGCGTGCGAACGCTGCGCGATACACCGCGCTGTCGGCGGCGACGGGCGCCACCGAGCCGTCCGGCGCCACGTGGGCGTCGACCGCGTTGAGCAGATAGTCGGGCGTTGGCGAGACGGATGCACGCTTGAGCAGACGCCAGGTCTCCGGTTCGTTCCAGCGCGCATCGAGATCGATCAGCGCAGGCTTCCATTGATCCGGCGTTTGCGAACGCGTAGCACGTGCTGTTTTGAACAACAGACTGCGGAACTCCGGCTGATAGAAGTTCATGCGGCGCGCGATATTGCCGAGCTGGCCGTTTTCTCCGGTGCCCTTCAAATCATGCGCGAGCGCCGCGAATGCAGCCTCGCCCGGTACGTCCGGACCTTTCCAGCCTGCGAGCGCCGCGCTGAGTTGCGGCATGCCGTCGCGAACCTCCGGGTTCTGCACACTCCGTCCCAACAGGCTTGCGATCGGCGCCACAAAGGTCGCCAGCAGAAAGATCAGCAACGGCAAGGCGAGTAACAGCGCTTGCACCGCCGCCTTGCGGCGAGCCGCGCGAAACGATGCGCGGTCCGCGGCAGGTGCGTCTCGGCGAAAGGGGGCCGTGGAAGGCAGCGGCGTATTCATTGTCGCGCGTCTCTCCGATGTCGGTCTGATCGATCTCTGATGACGCCGATTACTGCGTCAGCCAGTTCTGGAAGCGCTTGTTGATCGCATCCGCGTTGTCGGCCCAGAAGGTCGCGTCGATTTGCAACGGACGCGTGAAGTTCGCGGGCGCGGTCGGCAGATCATTCAGTCGAGCCTTGTCGATCAACGGAATCGCATCCTTGCGCGGCGGCGCGTAAGCGATGTACTTCGACAGGTCGGCATAGGCTTGCGGCGTCGACGAGGCGACGATGAATTTGTTCGCCGCGTCGGCGTGCTTCGCGCCATTCACCACTGCCCACCATTCGTAGTCGTAGACTTGTGCGTCCCAGACGACCTTGAACGGCTTGCTGTCCTTATGCACGGCGTCGTCGATGCGACCGTTATAGGCCTGCGTCATCACGACCGCGCCGTCGGCAAGCAGCTGCGGTGCTTGCGCACCGGCTTCCCACCAGACGATGCTCGACTTGATCGTGTCGAGCTTCTTGAACGCGCGATCGACACCCGCCGGCGTACCCAGCACCTTGTAGACGTCCTTGGGTGCGACGCCGTCGGCGATCAACGCCCATTCCATCGCCACCTTCGGCGACTTGCGCATGCCGCGCTTGCCGGGGAATTTGCTCAGGTCGAAAAAGTCGTTGATGCTCGTCGGCGCAGTTTTGAGCTTGCTGGTGTCGTAGGCATAGACGGTTGACCACACCATGGCCGCCACCGCGCACTCGCTCAGCGAACCCGGCAGGAAATCACTCGTGTTGCCCAGCGACTTCTTGTCGAACTTCGCAAGCAGGCCTTCGTCGCACGCCGTGATCGCATCGTTGGTCTCGAGGTCGATCAGATCCCATGTCGGATTCTTGGCCTGTTCCATCGCCTGCAATTTGGCGAGGCCGCCGTCATACGACTCGGTCGCGAACTGCACACCGGTCTTTGCGGTGAACGGCTCGAACCAGGCCTTCTTTGCGGCCGCTTCATAGGCGCCGCCGAATGTGACGACGGACAGGGTATCGGCCGCCTGTGCCACGTTCGCGGCAAACGCGCCAAGCATGCACGCAGCGAGGGTGGTCGTGAACAAAGGGACGTTGGTTTTCATTTCTAGTTGACTCCTGCGATGAGGGGCGAATCGGACGATGAAGACGACGAAGTGGAGAAACCGGCACTGTCCTGCGGCGTAATGGCATTCAGGGCTGCGGCGGTGGCGGGCAGCACCTTGCAATCGTCGCGACGCCAGGTGACGGCGGTCTGACGACCCAGCGCGGGCAGATCTCGATGTTGTGTATTCGGGACCTTCACGACGACGGTTTCGCCGTGGCTGAGTTTCAGATGCACGCGGTGATGATCGCCGCAATAGACGAGTTCCTGCACCAGCGCATGCACGACGTTCATGTCCTGTTGCGCAGCCTCTTGCACGGAAGCGGGGGTCGCGGCAATGTGGGCGCGTTCGGGGCGCAACGCGAGCATCGCCGTATCGCCCGTCGCGAGGCCTGCCCCCGCGCGACCATACACGGTGCTGTTGTCTGCGAGTTGCAGCGCGGCCCATTCGCCTTGCGTCGACACCACATGGCCAAGCAGCCCGTTGTTCTCCCCAACAAAATTAGCGACAAACGCATTGGCTGCGTTTTCGTAGAGTTCCGTCGGTGCGGCGGCCTGCTGGATGCGTCCGTCGGAGAATACGGCAACGCGATCCGACATCGTCAGTGCTTCGTTCTGATCGTGCGTCACGTAGACGATGGTCAGCGACAGTTCGCGGTGGAGCCGCATGATTTCGTATTGCATGCTTTCGCGCAGCCGCTTGTCGAGTGCGCCAAGCGGTTCGTCCATCAACACGACACTCGGTTCGAACACGAGCGCGCGGGCGAGTGCGACGCGCTGCTGCTGCCCGCCTGACAATTGCGCCGGACGCCGCGCGCCGAGATGCGACAGTTCGACCATGTCCAGCGCGCGCTGTACGCGTACCTTCTGTTCACTGCGGCTCATCTTGCGCACGGACAACGGGAACGCGACGTTCTCGGCGATCGTCATATGCGGAAACAGCGCGTAGTTCTGGAACACCATGCCGATGTCGCGTCGATGCGGTGGCTTGTCGTCCAGCCGATTGCCGGCGAGACGAATTTCACCGCGCGTCGGCGATTCGAAGCCCGCAAGCATCATCAGGGTCGTGGTCTTGCCCGAGCCGGACGGACCGAGCAGCGATACGAACTCACCCCGCGCGACATCGAGATCGAGCCCTTCGACGACGTTATGGACGCCGTCGTACGACTTGCAGACGCCCGCGAAAGAAATAAACGGTTGGCTTGACATGGAAGGGTCGGCAGAGGATAGGCTGTCCACGCGAGGGGCGACCGAGGTCACGCCGCGCCGATGCTTCGCGCGAGGTACCGCGCGAAGTCGTAATTGGGCCGCTCGAGCGGACTCAGATGGCCGGGCTTTGCCAAGGGCGCATGCACCCCTCGAAACACGGCTTCGACGCCGCGCCGGTCTTCGGCATTGACCTCGTCGAGCAGCGTCTTGAGCGTGGCCATATAGTCGGCGGCTTTAGGGTCGCTGACGAATTCGGGTGCCAGGCCGCCACCAAACTGGATATGTACTTGCCCGACGCCCTTGGGCTGAAGAATCAGGTACCAGAAGTAACCGGGCGTCAGCGTGACCAGGTGCGTCGGATAGATGGCGAGAAGTGCCGTCGTGCGGCGCCAATGGCCCTGCAAGCGCGAGTTGTCCGGATGCGCGTTACCGATCGGCAGCGATGCTTCCTTGGTAATCCAGTGATAGTTGAATGCAGGCCGACCCGGCGGACATTCCATCTCCTCGAGCTTCGAATGCGGTCCCACGGTTGCGCGATGCAGCATCGGCAAGTGGTAGCTCTCCATGAAGTTTTCCGCGAGGATTTTCCAGTTGGTATCCCACACGTGCTCTTCGTGAAACGTCTCGACGTAATCGGTCATCCCGTACGGTTCGATCAGCGTGCTTAACTCGGCAAGCTGCGCGCTCACTGACGGTGCATGCGCGTTGAGCGTCACGTAGATCCAGCCCTGCCATGTCTCACAGCGCACGTTGGGTAATGCGTACTGCTCTTTGCAGAAGCCCGGCTGACGATCCATCATCGGCGCGCCTGCCAGCGTGCCGTCCAGCGCGTAGTTCCATGCGTGATAGGGGCAAACGATGCGCCGCACATTGCCACGCCCTTCAAGCAGGATCGACATCCGGTGCAGACAGACGTTTGAAAACGCGCGCAGCGAGCCCTGTGTGTCGCGCAGCACGACAACGGGTTGGTCGTCGATCTGTGCGGTCAGATAGTCTCCGGGGTTGGCGAGCGCGCTGACGCGGCCTACGCATAGCCATTCGTTGCGGAACACATCACGCTGCTCCAGCGCGAGAAAATCCTCCGACGTGTAGACCGCCGCGGGCATGGCCCGCGCATCCTCGAACGGTCGCTCGCAGTTTGCGCGCAACGCGCTCACGACGTCGGGCTCCGTATCCGTCGAAACTGGAAAGGCTGCCATGCGGCCTCCGGGTCAGCAAAAGCGTGGCGATGACTCCAATTTAACAATCCAATTTACAAGTCAAAACATTGTTTTCGGATGCATTGGATAGGGCCGGGCTATGCAGCGTCGTCCTTTAGCCTCGTTATGCCCGTGGTGCGGTGCTTGCAGCCGTTACGAATCGATATGCAGACGGCGGATATACCCTTCACAAAACGTCGAGAAGCGCCGCACGACTTCGCGCGGCTTCATGCTGCTCGACGTCGCGATGCCGAGCGTCGTGGCGTTCACGTTCTCCTTGAAACGCTTAATCACGAAGTCTTCGCCATCGACGGTACGACTCGACTTGAGCGGGAAATTCAGAATGCTGTAGCCCAAGCCGTTTGCGACCATACCCCGCACCACCTCGGGCTGCGACGAGCGGAACGCCGCCACAGGCCGGCTTCCGACTGCATCGAACAGCGCCGAGAAATACTCGCGGCTGTGCGGCAGATCCAGCATCACATAAGGTTCTGGCAGCAAATCCGCGAGCGAGACCTTGCGCGCACGCGCGAGGCGATGCGTTTTAGGAAGGATGACGTAAGGCGGCAAGGAAAGCAGTGGTGTAAACGTGATGCCATCGGTAATGTCGAGGCTATAGGTCAGCGCAATATCGAGCGATCCATCGCGCAGTCCGCTCAGCAGCGTGTCCTGGTGCGCTTCCGTCGTACGAAACGTGATGGCCGCGTGGTCGCGCACGAAGCGGCTGATGATGCCGGGCATCAGCGGGGGTGCGAGCGACACCATACAGCCGAGCGAAATCGCGCCGGACATGCCGCCGTCCATTTCTCTCGCGGTCAGTTGGAGTTCCTCGGCGTTCTTAAGCAGATTGCGCGCATGGCCAAGCAAGTCGCGGCCGGGCTGCGTCAGCGACAGGCCGCTTGCATGGTGCCGGATAAATAGTTGCACGCCGAACGATTCCTCGAGATCTGCGAGCGCGGTCGAGATCGAGGGCTGCGAAATATGCAGCCGTCTTGCCGCAGCGGTGAACGACAGCGTTTCCGCCGTCACGACGAAATATCGCAGCTGACGCAGCGAATACCGCACCGAATTGCCCTCCATCCCGGCGACTCCTCGAGTTTCGTTGAACGCCATCTTCGCCCGTGATCGAGATGCTTGCATAGCAAAAAACAATGCATGGCATTTTTTAAATGTATTTTTTCGTATGCACTGCGAGACGTACATTCTGTCCAAACGCGCCGGACATCGTTGTCCGTGCGACGCATCGCGTCGCCTGAAGCTTGACCTCATCGAACTGCTATTTCGGAAGGAGACAGCCATGACGGCTGAAACATTGTCGATCGACACGCTGGTGGTGGGCGCCGGTCAGGCTGGCGTTGCGATGAGCGAGCACCTGGGCAAGATGGGCGTACCGCATCTCGTGCTCGAACGTAACCGGATCGCCGAGCGTTGGCGCACGTGCCGCTGGGATTCGCTGGTGGCGAACGGTCCGGCATGGCATGACCGGTTTCCCGGGATGACGTTTGAAGGACTGGGGCCGGATGCCTTCGCGACCAAGGATCAGGTTGCCGATTACTTCGAATCGTATGCGCGCAAACTAAACGCGCCGATCCGCACGGGCGTCGAGGTCAAAAGCGTTGCGCGACAGAAGGGACGCCCCGGATTTACGGTTGAGACCTCGGACGGCGTCATCGAAGCGCGTCGCGTGGTGGTGGCGACGGGGCCGTTTCAGCGCCCTGTGATTCCGCCGATTGCGCCTAAAGACGCGACACTCACACAGCTTCACTCCGCCGAATACCGTAACCCCGCGCAATTGCCCGACGGCGCCGTGCTGGTCGTCGGCGCGGGTTCGTCGGGCGTGCAGATCGCTGACGAACTCCAGCGCGCAGGGCGCACGGTGTATCTGTCGGTCGGCGCGCATGACCGGCCGCCGCGCGCGTATCGCAACCGCGATTTCTGCTGGTGGCTGGGTGTGCTGGGCGAATGGGACAAGGAAGTCGCGGGTCCGGGGCGCGAGCACGTCACCATCGCCGTGAGTGGCGCCTACGGCGGGCAGACGATTGATTTCCGCAGACTTGCGCATCAGGGCATCACGCTGGTTGGCCTGACGAAGTCGTTCGAAGGCGGAGTCGCGACGTTCGAACAGGACCTCGCGTTCAATCTGGCGCGTGGCGACGAAAGTCTCATGGCCTTGCTCGACGCTGCGGACGCTTATATCGCGCGCAACGGCATCGATCTTCCCGAGGATCCGCAAGCGCGGATCGTGCCGGCGGATCCGGATTGCGTGACGAACCCGCTTCGCGAACTCGATCTCGTGCAAGCCGGTGTGAGCACGATTATCTGGGCCACCGGCTACGCGGTCGATTTCGGCTGGCTAAAGGTCGACGCCTTCGATGAAAAAGGAAAGCCGAAGCATCAGCGTGGCGTGTCCGCCGAGCCGGGTGTGTATTTCCTTGGCCTGCCATGGCTCTCGCGGCGCGGCTCGTCATTTATCTGGGGCGTCTGGCATGACGCCCGGCATATCGCCGATCACATCGTCACGCAGCGCAAATACCTCGAGTATCGCGATGCATCGCAGCGCGCGCACGAGCATGCTTCGACCGATGCGGCAAACGCGCCGCTCGCCGAATCTCACGAATAGCACGAACAACGAATCGAACTATCAGGAGTCAACCGATGCCGACGCATACCCGCATTCGCATGTTCAACACGAAGGACACGTATCCGAACCAGTCGCTGGACAACGACCTTTGCCAGGCCGTGCGCGCAGGCAACACCGTCTACGTGCGCGGCCAAGTCGGAACGGATTTCGAAGGCAACCTCGTCGGACTCGGCGATCCGCGTGCGCAGGCCGAGCAGGCCATGAAGAACCTCAAGCAGTTGCTTGAGGAAGCGGGCAGCGATCTGTCTCACGTGGTCAAGACCACAACCTATCTGATCGACCCGCGTTATCGTGAGCCGGTGTATCAGGAAGTCGGCAAGTGGCTAAAGGGCGTCTATCCGATTTCCACGGGCCTGGTCGTCAGCGCGCTTGGGCAACCGCAATGGCTGATGGAGATCGACGTCATCGCCGTGATTCCGGACGGCTGGACACCCGCTCAGGCCTAAGGAGCTGCATATGACCTTCTCGATCGTCGGACGTTGCGCGGAAACGGGTCAGCTTGGCATCGCGATCAGCTCGTCGAGCATTGCAGTGGGCGCACGTTGCCCCTGGGTGCGCGCGGGCGTTGGCGCGGTTGCCACGCAGAACGTGACGTTGCCCGCGTTGGGTCCGCAGGTGCTGGATTTACTCGAACATGAAGCGATCGATCCGACGTTGGCCGTCGAGCGCGCGTTGCAGGCGGATGAGTGGCGAGCGTACCGGCAGGTCACGACGGTGGATAGTCAGGGTCGAACCTTCGCTTTTACCGGCGAACAGGCGCTCGGCGTGCATAACGCCGTCAGGGGCGAGCAATGCGTCGCTGCGGGGAATATGCTGTCGGGCAAAGAAGTGATCGAGGCGATGGTGACAGCGTTTGAAGCCACTCGCGGCGCTCTTGCCGACCGGCTGCTGGCCGCGATGCAGGCCGCACTCGCGGCCGGAGGCGAAGCGGGTCCGGTGCATTCGGCCGCGCTCAAGATCGTCGACAAACAAGTCTGGCCGGTCGTCGATTTGCGTGTCGACTGGGCGGAAGACGATCCGATCGGACAACTCGAGAGTTTGTGGCAGGCCTATCGACCGCAGATGCTCGACTACATCGCGCGTGCGTTGAATCCGACTGCTGCGCCGAGCTATGGAGTACCAGGTGATGAGTGACTATTCGAGCCGCGCGTTGCTCGAGCGACTGATTAGCTTTGCAACGGTCAGCCGCGATTCCAATCTCGAACTGATCGCGTTTATCCAGCAGTATCTGACCGGACTGGGCGTGGAGAGCGAGCTCTTCTACAACGCCGAACGTACCAAGGCGAACTTGTTCGCCACGATCGGACCGCGCGATCGCGGTGGCATCGTGCTGTCAGGACATACCGATGTGGTGCCTACCGACGGTCAGAAATGGACCGTCGATCCGTTCAAGCTCACCGAGCGCGACGGGCGCCTCTATGGGCGCGGCTCGGCCGACATGAAGGGCTACATTGCATCAGTGCTTGCGGCGGTGCCCGGTTTTCTGCGGCGATCGCTGAATACACCAGTGCATATCGCGTTCTCGTACGACGAGGAAGTGGGTTGCGTGGGGGTGCGGCCGATGCTGGCCGAACTACAAAAGCGTGCGCATGCGCCACGGTTGTGCCTGATCGGTGAGCCGACCGAACTTAAGCCGGTGCTCGGGCACAAGGGCAAGCTGGCAATGCGGTGTCACGTCAAAGGCGCCGCGTGCCATTCCGCGTATGCACCCTACGGCGTCAATGCGATTCAGTACGCGGCACGGATGATCAATCGGCTCGAAGAGATCGGCGAGTCGCTCGCGCAGCCCGAGCATCACGACGCGCGATTCGATCCGCCGTTCTCGACAGTACAGACGGGGGTGATCAAAGGCGGTCGTGCGCTGAATATCGTGCCGGCGGAATGCGAATTCGATTTTGAAGTGCGGGCGATGCCTGGCTTCGATGCGTATTCGGTGGCGAACCGACTGCAGGATTACGTCGACGACGAACTGCTGCCGAGGATGCGTTCCGTGCAGCCCGATACGGATATACAGGTCACGCCGTTGAATGCCTACCCCGCGCTTGCGACGTCGAATGACAGCGATGCGGCGCGCTTATTGGCGATGCTGACGGGATCCGATGCATTCGGCACCGTCGCGTTTGGGACGGAAGGTGGACTATTCGTCGAAGCAGGCATTCCCACCGTTGTTTGCGGGCCTGGCAGCATGGATCAGGGGCACAAGCCTGATGAGTTCTTGAGTGTTGAGCAATTGGCCCGGTGTGATGCGATGTTGGAGAGGTTGGGGGAGCATCTTGAGCATGCGGGCTGATGAGCGACCCACATCGGTCATTGACGCATTCAGGGCGTGCACTACGATTTAAAAAGGCTCCCCGGGGAGCCTTTTGTGTAATGTTCCGCAACGCGTTGATTGGGTTATTGGGCTCTGGTTTCGGTTTGCGTGCCGCTTGCGATAGCGTTCTTGCGCGTTGCGCTCAACGATGCAGAGAAACCGGGGATTAGACTCATCGCCGCATCGTCCAACCCTTGGATTGCATGTGGAAGATCGTCTACGATGCCTTGATAGGTAGCGTAGCTATACGGGTCGGTGAATTTTAAAAAGGACAGGCGTTTGGTGAAGATGGGTTCCAGCGTGTCTGCTTTATAGATATCGATCCCCCCATTGATCTGGCGGGTAAACGAATTTAACGGCCCCGGTGCAAAGTAGGCCTCGCCTACGTTGGCAACGAGAATGGCATCGGCAGCCTTGTACCCTTGTGGCCCCGTCAGTTTGAACGACCAGGTATTCCGATCGAATTCGGTTTTCAACCCTTCCTGGGAAAGATCGATTTCACTAACCGTGTATCCTTGGACTCGAAGTTCGGCCTCCACCGCATCGACAAATCGACGGCTGAAGTGCGTGTCGCCAAGCTTCGCGGACACGACTTCGTCGAATGTCAGCGCCTTTTTGTCGGTCGATGCATTGATTCCCCCGGAGACTGCGGCACCAACCGCGGCCGCGATCACTCCGGCACCGGGAATGACAATGGGGCCGCTGCTCGAGGCCGCGGAGTAGTGCGCGCGATGCGGGACCGCGACAGCAATCGTCCTGACCGTTGCGAGCTTCGAAGAATCCAGTTTAGGCTGCGGTGCAGCGCAAGAGGCCAGAATCAGTGTGGCCAAAAGACATGTCAGGAGTCGCTTCGCCTTCATTGGTTGGTTTCTTTGTTGGAATGGTGCGGGAGGCAGAGGTTTTAAAATGCTTTCCGAGTTTTCTTTTAGCTTATCGGCGTGCTGGAGTAAATCTTTAACCCGCTCCGGCCTAACGCAACAATCGACGGCCGTGCGGGTAGAAAGGATTTGTTTGTGACGCTCGGCAATGCGGCTGAACGGTCGTATACCATCGCGTAGTGCGTTCGATTACGAATAGATTGCCTATGGCGGAAAGACTCGAATTTCAAGCGAAGAAGGTTGGAGTTTGGTTATACGAACTTCCCACGTCAAAACTCATAGCACTCGCGCTAATCTGCACATACTTGGCTGTATTGCCGTCGGCCATTTACTCGATGCTGTCGAACACCGTGGAGCCCCTCGGTGGTCCAGCTTGGGGGCGGCATGATGCGCTCAAAATGGTGCTGCTTGGCTGTATTGCCGCGCCCCTCATCGAGACCGCCGTTATTCAATGGGGATGTCTTCGATTGCTTGGTCGGTTAGGTTGCGACACCCGCGTTGCGATCTGCGTTTCCGCGCTCGCCTTTGGACTGGCACACAACTACAGCGGCGCTTACGTCGTGTTCGGCGTGGCGGCGGGTCTGGTATTCGCTCTGGTCTTCGATATAGAGGACGCACGGAACGGTCGCCCGTTTGCGGTCACGTGTGCTGTGCACGCCATACGCAACGGACTCACTCTCGTGATTTCGCTGTTGGTTCGGTGAGCGGTCAGGCAGACGGTCATTTCAACGCAGCTCGACCGATGCCACCTAGTTCGCGAGTGCAGCCTGCAGGAGAGCGCAATCGAGCTCTACTCGGAGTCAATGCGGAGACGCAGCGAGAGCGGGGGCGCTTGCCTGACTTCGTGAGCGATCATTCCTGCAATCGCCTCGCCCGTCAGTAGTCGAGCCTCGCGTTCGCGCCGCGCCTAAACAGTGATTTAGTTGCCATTCAGCAGGTCGGCGTGAGCGCGAGCAAATTCACCGACGGTCATCGGGCGGCGGCCGGTGAGTTTCTCGATGTTGTTGTCCGCACCACTCATATGGCCATTGCGATAGTCGAGGAGACCGCCGCGAAAATGATTGACGAGATACGGCGGCATACCTGCGTTCTCGGCGGCGGTGCAGTATTCGTCAAGCGAAGCATCCTGGAACACAATCTTGCGCCCAAGCGCCTTCGATAGTTCGGCGGCGATCTGCTCGTGGTCCATCTCGACTGGCCCGGAAAGATCAATGGATGTACCGATATGCTCTTCAGGATCTTTGAGGAGCGCGGCGATTGCCCTGCCTTGATCACTGGAAGCGATTGGCGAATGCCGACCTTTACCTACCGGCATGCTCAGGATGCCCTGCCGCAAGTGCCGCAATTGCGTCGGGTAGAGGAGCCAGTCGAGGAACATGGTCGGACGCAGATGGATCACCGGCAGTCGCGACCAGTTCAGGACTTGCTCGGCAATGTAGCCATCGCGGCACAAGTGGCTTGTCGAATTGCGGTTTATTGAGCGCTGCGACAGATAGAGCACAGCCTTCATGCCCGTTTCCCTGGCCGCCTGTGCGAAATTTACCGTCGCGTTAAGTAGGCCGGGCGCGACGGGGTAGCAGTAGTACGCAGCCTCCACCCCTTGCGTGGCGGCACAGATGCTGTCGATATCGAAATAATCACCGATGACCACTTCGGCACCGAGCTTCTCCAGAGCCTCGGAACGCGCATCCTTGGCGCGTACCATTGCGCGGACATCAAGTCCGAGCGCAATCGATTCGCGGACTGTGGCCAGCCCCGTGGCACCCGTTGCACCGGAGACAAGTACTTTTTTGCTCATCACATTTACCTAAGTAGGAGAGGCATACGCCCAGTATTCAAGTTCAAGGCGACTGCGGTTCGACGATCGGCAATCCTCGTAACGGGGTTGCGTTCGCGACCCGAGATGCGTTTGAGTCTAGCGATGGGCTCGGATGATGGATACGGGAATACGCGACGGCGTTGATGTCATTTGCGCCAAATAGGGCATCGTGTTTGGCAGACTGACTGGCACGAGAGGTTGAGGTAGCCGCGAGCCATTGACCTTGGCAGACTGCACGAGACTGACAATCGCGGCAGCGCGTTTGCCTGCTCGCAACGAGCCCGCAAATAACCAATTCTTTGTTCCGATCCTTGACGCTGCAACGCTGGGGTTGTTGCGCGTTCGGCAAGGTCATCGAGGGCCTCGACATCGTCGATACGATCGAAATGGTCAAGACGAGGAACAAGGCTTCAGTCAGGATGTGCGCGCCGAAAGCGTGGGCATCCTGACGGCGAGCTTCGGTTCGATCATGTTCACGCCGGAGCGCAGGTACTGTTCTACGACGACTCCAGCGCCAGCGCGCTGGTCACAGAATTCTAGAAAGACGTTAAGACGTTTCTGAAAATCCGGGGTGAGCAATGATCAAGAAGACATTGAAGGCAGGCATCATGTCTCCGGCGCAATTCAAGGCTTGGACGATCGCCATTGCCAGTGGGCAGGTCAAGCCGTCGCCAAACGATCCGAAAGTATGGTTTCAATCGATCGAGAGCTTCTCGAAGGTTCTCTCGGAGGGCAATCGAGGTCTACTGGCAATCATTGCAGAAGCACCTGTTGCAACTGGATCGGATTGCCGCTGAATTGTGCAGCAGCCCGCTGCACAATTGCCGTGGTTTAATCTCTGCACGCGTCTGGACGAAGTCAAGGATTGCGCACAGCGCGAGTCGATGTGAAAGCCTCGGTGTAGAAGCGAGGCGCGAAGGGCCGGTTCGCGAGATTGACGGGACACTTAGGCGACAATGTCACGCGGTCAAATTACAGAGCAGATTGAACGCCTTTAAAAAACATCTCGTCACTGCCCCATCATGCAGACACAACTCAGAATCGCTCGTCCTGTTAGTGATCTCGCTCGTGCTGAGCGTATGTATTCCGCCGCGCTTGAGCTCGCCGTGCTGGCGAGATTCGAGAACCACGAGGGATTCGACGGTGTGATGCTCGGGAGTGCGGGCGCGGCCTATCACTTCGAGTTCACGTATTGCGGCGAACTTCCGGTGGTGCCAACTCCAACCAGCGAGGACTTGTTGGTCTTTTACCTTCCTGATCAACAGGTATGGCAATCAACATGTGACCGCTTCACCCACAATGGGTTTCGGTCTGTCACGTCGTTCAATCCGTATTGGGACGTATCGGGTCGGACGTTTGAGGATCCGGACGGCTACAGGATTGTCTTGCAAAACGCCGCGTGGAATCGCTGATACTCCTACGACGCTAACCGCCGGCTGCATGGGTTTCAATGCAGCCAGACGCAGTCGGCAGCCTTACTGGCGTTGAACTTTCGCAGTACTTTCGCATTGACGCGTTTTCGTGCGCGCTCTCCTACATCGCGTCCCAATCAGGGAATCAACCCGTTGGTCCGATAAGCACGCAGCGTCTCGTCGAAGATCCGGATATCGGCCCTTCCACGCGCGATGAGTTGCGCACCTTCGACTGCAGCGAAGATCGCCATGGCGCGAGCTTTGTTGGCCTTCTTGTCTTTTCTCTCAGCGTCGAGCGACAGCAAGCGAGTGAGCCACTCGACGTTGATATCCATAAATCGTTCGACCTCGACTTTGACCGCGTCCGGCAGATCGTGGTGTTCGGCCGCCAGTATGCCGCTCAGGCACATACGGTTGTCGTTCTCGAGTGCGGCCCGAAAAATCTTGATGTAGTCATCGAACTGCGTGCGCTCGCTCTTCTGCCGTTCCAGCAAGCCATCGAGATAGGTCTGCGCGTCGTCGCTGTATTGCCGCGCGAGCGCTGCGCCAAGGTCGCCCTTGGTCGGATAGTGATGGTGCACCGCAGGCCCCTTGATGCCGACCTCGGTTGCCACCTCACGAATGCTGAGCGCATTGTACCCGTGGGCCTGCACCATGCGGCGCGCCACCGCAAGTATCCGGCCCTTTGTGTCGAGAGTATCCATGCGCGCGATCATAGCAGATCACTTACCACTCGGTAGGTAAGCTTACTTATCGATAAGTAAGCGTTGACACGGCGGCGCGGCAGCCTCTAGGATTCGAACTCGCTTACTTAGCGGTTGGTAAGTAACCTATCGAACGAGGGCTAGAGATGAAGATCTATGACATTCCGGGATTCCCGAATCCGCTGCGTATCCGCATCGTGCTGGCGGAGAAGCAGCTTGCTTCGAGCGTGGAGTTCGTCAAAGTTGACTTGCCGGCTGCCGAACACAAGCAAGCCGCGTTTCTGAAAATCAACCCGACAGGGACCGTGCCGGTGCTCGAGCTTGACGATGGCACTCGCATCGCCGAATGCACGGCGATTACCGAGTACCTCGACAATCTTGATGGCAACCCCATCCTCACGGGGAAGACGGCGCGAGACAAGGGCGTGATTCACATGATGCAAAAGCGAGCTGAGTCCGAGCTGATCGATGCGATCGGGGTCTACTTCCATCATGCGACCCCGGGGTTGGGCGACGCACTACGCGAATTCAAGCAGCCGCAATGGGCTGGGCGTGCGGATTGGGGCAAGCTTCAGGGGGAAAGGGCGGTCGCCGGCATGCGGTACTTCGACAGCGTGCTGAGTACGCAACCGTATGTCGCGGGCGATGCGTTCTCGATGGCCGACATCACCGTGTGGGCGGGCCTGCTCTTCGCAAACTTCGCAAAGATTGACGTGCCGGCAGAGTGTTCGGCGTTGCGCGCATGGAAGGAGAGGGTCGACGCACGTGCGTCGGTCGCGCATCCGGCGTAATCGGTTGCCGGGGTTATGCAGCAATGAGCGGGTCGCGAGACGCGACCCGTACTCAAAACCTCTCGGCTATAACGCCCCTGTCTTCGTGTCAGCGGAAACGCGCGAGCGACGCGCTTTCGGTTTGCTCGGGCAGATTGAGCATCGCGGGCAAAGACTTCAGCGACGGCATGCCGCTCGTGTCGGCCCAGCGTCCGTCGGCGGTCTTATAGATGATGGTCGGCGTGCCGTCGAAACCCATGTCCTGGAAGATATGGATATTCTTGGTCAGCTTCGATTGCGCGGTGAACGACACGGGGTTCGCCGGCTGAATGCCGCCCGATTCCGTCGATTCGACGAACTTCACTTCGTTTTCACGCAACAGTGCAGCGCTGTCCTTAGCGTCGACCAGAGCGGCGGCCTTGCCCAGCGAATCGGGCTTCAGAAAGCCCATCGGGATCCATTGCACTTGCAGACCAACGGCTTCGTAGGGCTGGAACGCTTCCCACGCGTAGTGACAGAAAATGCAGTTCGGATCCATAAACACATAGATCGTCGATTTGACCTTGTCGCCGGTTGCACCTTCGATAATCGTCGAGGCATTTTCGAGTTTGGCCGCTGCGGATGCGGTCAGGTACGCCGGTGCGGGTTGATCGGCCGCGTGACCCAGTGTCGGACCGAGCGTTGAAATGCACAGCAATGTCGTTGTGATGGCTGCCTTGAAACCTTTCATTTTGTCTACAGCTCCGCGCGAGGAAATATCACGCAGGACTGTAGCAGGACTGAGCGCCGCGCGAGCAAGCGTCGAGCGTCGCTCGTTGCTTTATTAAGTGACTGGCGAGTACGTCGAAGCGCTGATCACCGAAGGGCGCCCTGTGAGCCCATCATGCCACGCCATGCTTCTGACAGGGCCGTCGGATGCACCCCGCTTTGCGCAGCAATGCCTCGATACTCTTTCGACAGGAATCCCGACTGTCGTCGCCCTATCGAAGGTGTATTCTTCTTGAGTGATTTGGGCAGATCTCCATTCCGACATACACCGTTATGGCTACCGATCCGATGTCCGGCACCCGGCAAGGGATTCTGGACCAGCTTCTTGAACACAAGAACGGCATGACGGTCGATGAAATCATTGCGGCGGTGGGCGTCAGCAGGACGGCGGTCAATCAGCATTTGATTGCTCTGGAAACCCGGAATTACATTCAAAAGAGTTTTCCGCGCAAAACCGGTGGCCGTCCCGTTCAGATCTACGTGCTGACGCAAGAGGGCACCAATCTTTTCCCCAAGCAGTATTCATGGTTTTCGGCCTTGCTCGTGTCGACGCTACGGCAGGAGCTGGGTCCTCAGCGACTCGATCGTTATATGTTCGATCTGGGCATGAAGACCTCGGCCGCGCTGATACCGCGATTGGTCGGCAAAACGCGCTCCGAGCGGATCACCGAAACCGTCAAGATCATGAACGAGGCGGGGTTCCGCGCGTCGGAGATTGATCCCGCGGAAGGATCGAAGCTCGCCCGCGTCGAATGCACGAACTGCGTGTATCACGACCTCACCAAGGATTACCCGGAAGTGTGCCGCTTCGACATCGGCTTCCTCTCGGGGCTGATGGGCACCGAAGTCGAGCACCTGACGTGCATGCAACGCGGTGGCGATACCTGCCGGTTTCGATTCAAGCCGTTTGCTTGACGCAGCTCCCAAGCAGTCCCCGGCCGGAGACCCGAGATCCAAGATCCGTGTTGGGTGAATGCTTGCGAGAACACGACCCAGAAAGGTTCGGTGCTCCGTTCTGTCCAAAATCTTTCGGCTGCCCGGCATTCTGCGCCTGAAATACCTGTGTCCTGACGCGTCTTCCGGGCGTCGGCCGCTAATTTGTAACAGTCCCGGCTTTCGACACTTTTGACAATTGGCAGCGTTAAAAGCCCTGCCTATGCTGACGACACAGATCCACTTCGAGTCGCACAGCAACCCATTGTTGCCTGCGGTCCCTCAGGAGGCTCCAGATGACAATCGACTTCACGATGTCTGCCGCCCAGAAGGCGATACAGGTCAAGGCACGCACATTCTCCGAGTCCGTTCTCGCGTCGTCGATCCACGACGCGGACTCAGAGCTCGACCTGATCAGCGCATTCGTCAAACGGAAATCAGCCTATATCGAAGCCTATCGACAAGGCATTGCTACGGCGATGTTGCCGTCGGCCTATGGCGGTGCAGGCCTGTCGTGCCTGGATTTCACGATCGCGACCGAAGAAATCTCTGCGATTGATCCGGGCTTTGCCTGCACCGTGTTATGCAACGGCTTCGGACTCATGCCGATCGTCTGGTACGGAGACGAAGCGCAAAAGCGCCGGTTCGTGCGTGCTGCGACCTCTGATCCGGATGAGCAATATCTCGCAGCCTGGACGGCCGCCGAACCTTCCGGTGAGCCTCAGGCGACGACGATCTCCGAGAATCCTTTAGCGGCCACCGGCATCGGATTGACCGCGACACTGCGCGGCGACCACTACGTCCTGAACGGCCGGAAAAAGTGGTCATCGGGCGCAGGTTGGGATGGGCTTGGGTCGAATTCGCAGATCGTGATTGCGCGCACAGGCCGGGAGATCGGGTATATGCGAGGGCTCTCTGCGATCGTCGTCGAGCGCGGTACGGAAGGCGTGACCTGTGGCTTCGCGTCAGACGGCGTTTCCCGAAAGCCGACCGACGCGCTGATTGAGTTCAACAACGCCGAGGTCCCCGTTGAAAACTTGCTTCGCGCGACCGAAAGCCGCGGCGATGTCGTGATCAATCGGAATTTTGCGTGGTTCGGTCCTGTGGCAGCAATTGCAGCAGCCGGGGTGGCACGTGCGGCATATGAAGTGGCGCTGCGATTGTCGAAGCGATATTCGGGCCGATCGATCCCGCTGATCACGCAGTTCGGCAATGTGGGCTACGTGTTGGGCGAAGTCGCGGCGAAGATCGAATCGGCGCGGTATTTCGCTTGGCGCGCGGCCGACTATCTGGACAAGCACGAGGACCACGCGGAAATTCTTGGTGCGATGTGCAAGCTCAATGTCACCGAGATCATGTTCGACTGCGTGTTCAAGTGCATGCAGATCGTGGGTGCGCATAACGCTGAACGTCAATACAGCTTCACGAGAAATCTTCACGACGCCGCTTTGCTGCCGATCTTCGATGCCGGCAACATGACGATGCAGCGGCGCCGGGTCGAGGGTGTGCTGGCGGCCGATGGCTTTAATCCACGCGGCGCGATGGACGATGAGCCGATCTATGTGCAGCGCATGACAGGATCGGGCTAAAGATTCGGCTAAGGGCAGGGCTAAGGAAATACGGCGGCGCGAAGGTCAGACGCTCGAACGGGATCGTTCGTCTGCCAGGCAGACACTAACCGACGCGCTAATCAGCAACCCGAACACAGACCGGGCCTGCAATGTCGATCGATTTCACTCTGACTACCGCTCAACAAAGGTTGCAGCGTAATGCGCGCGAATTCGCGCTCGAGATTCTTCAGCCGCTGGTCAAGAAAGCGGACGAGGAGCCCGACACGCAAAAAGCCTTCGCCTTGATGAAGGGCGCTTATCTCGAGTGCTACAAACTGGGCTTTGCAACCGGGTTCCTGCCTAAGGACTACGGAGGCGGGGGTATCAGCAATCTGGACCTGCAAATCGTCGCCGAAGAGATCACGGCGGTCGATCCCGGCTTTGCGACGGTGCTGCTGGTCAACGGTCTCGCACTGATGCCCTTGGTCTGGTTTGGCTCCGCCGCACAAAAGAAGAAATGGCTGAATCAGGCGACAAGCGATCCGCGCGGCGAATATCTCGCCGGATGGACCGTGAGCGAGCCCGTCGATGAAACAGGAGGCACGGCCAACTTCGATCATCCCGGCGCGCGTCCCGCGGGCATGGGCCTGATCGCCAAGCATGACAAGTCGCGTGGCGAGTACGTGCTGAACGGAAAAAAGTACTGGCCCTGCAATGCGGGTGGCTGGGATTTGATGGGCGCGGATGTAAATGTATGCATCGTTCGCACAGATTCGACCAAGGGCGGCCGCGAGGGACTGAGCGCCATCATCATCCCGAGAGGAACGGCGGGCGTCACCTATGGCGAACCGATATCGAAGCTCGGTCATCGCTTGTGCCAGAACAATACGATCACCTTCAATGATTGCCGCGTTCCGGAAGAGAATCTCTTTGCCGTTGGCGATGGGGATCTTGTCATCAGCAAGGCGTTTACCTGGTCCGGCCCGGTTGCGGCCATTGCAGCGGTGGGTGTCGCACGATCCGCTTACGAGTTCGTCCTGCAATGGTCGAAGACGCGCACCGCCGGTGGCGGCATGCCGCTGATCCATCATCAGGCGGTGGGCTACATGCTCGCCGACATCGCGATGAAGATCGAAGCATGTCGCGCGTTCTCATGGAAAGCCGCGCACTACCTTGATCTGTTCAACTCGGACGGGCACGCGGTCGGCGCGATGGCCAAAATCTTTTGCGGCGAGACGCTCTTTACTGCCGTCTTTCGCGCGCTTCAGGTGATGGGTGTCAACGCGCTCGACCGGCAGCACCCGATGGAGAAATTCCTGCGTGAAGCCGCGGTGTTTCCTTTGTATGACGCGGGTAACATCGGCATGCAGATGCGGAAAATCTGGGGTGTCATGCTGGATGAGAATTTCGACCCGCGCGCCATCGCCGACTCACGCCGGATGGATTTCAGCAAATCGATGGAAAGCGCGGGGGCATTGGTAGAGCCGCCGCTCGAGGTCAGCGCACGACTGAAAACTGGATAGGATCCGTGCACAATCAGCGCTGCTCTTTGCCGCTTGCAGACTGATGCCATGCCGATACCTGCCGACAAGTCTCTACCTGAGAACTACGAAATCGAAGAGGCCGCCCAACGCGTGCAGGTTGAGCGACGCCACTATCAGATGTATCCGGTCCTGACCGAAGCGCGGCTCGCGAAGATCGCGCGTTTCGGGCAGCGCATGGCTTTTCGCGCAGGCGAGCCGCTGTTCCAGACCGGAGAACGTACGCACGGCATGTGGGTCGTGGTGAACGGGGCGGTGCATCTGGTGGTCCGCAATGGCCTGGGTCTTTCGCAGGCCGTGCGTGAGGTGTCGGCCGGCCAGTTCATCGGCGAGACCGCGACGCTGAGCGGCAAGCCTTATCTGGTCGACGCCGTGGCGGTAACGGATGTGGACGCCATCCTCGTTCCGCCCGATCAGCTTCGCGCGCTGTTGATTGCGGAAGCGCAGCTCGGGTCCGAGATCATGCGCGCGTTCATTCTCAGGCGAGTCGGCCTGATTCAAGGCCAGATCGGTCCGGTCATCGTCGGGGCGCCGGCATCGCCGAGCGTGCTCGCGCTGTCGGACTTCCTCCGTCGTATCAATCACCCGTACCGAGTGCTGGACGCATCGACGGACCCGGGCGTCGCCGAATTTCTTAAATCGACCGATACACAACCCGATCCCGAAGTCGCCGTGATTCTTGCGGACGGCCGTATCTTGCGTGATCCCGGCGAGCGGGAATTGGCCGTGGCGCTGGGCGTGGTCGGCGATGTGAGCGAACAACGGGTCTATGACACTGTGGTCGTCGGAGCCGGCCCCGCTGGCCTCGCATCCGCGGTGTATGCGGCATCGGAGGGGCTTTCCGTCCTTGTTCTGGACTGCAGGGCGTTTGGCGGACAGGCCGGCGCCAGTGCCCGCATCGAAAACTACTTCGGATTTCCGACCGGCATATCCGGACACGTTCTAGTGAGCCGTGCCTTTGAGCAAGCCGTGAAGTTCGGGGCCGAGATCGTGATCCAGAGCGAAGTGGTCGGCCTCGATTGCCAGAGCACGCCGTTTCAGATCGCCCTGAAAGATGGCAGGCGTATCAAAGGGCGGACCATTGTCATTGCGTCGGGCGCCACCTATCGGCGGCCCGATATCGCGGGGCTCGAGAAGCTTGCCGGGCGAGGTGTTTATTTCTGGGCTTCGTCGATCGAAGGCCGTTTGTGTCAGGGTCAGGAAGTGGTGCTGGTCGGCGGCGGCAATTCGGCCGGGCAAGCGATCGTCTTTCTGGCAAGTTACGCGGCGCATGTGCACGTGATGATTCGTCGCGATGACCTCTCGGCGACGATGTCGCGCTACCTGATCGATCGGGTCTCGGCATTGGCGAACGTGTCGATTCATCTGCGTTCGACGATCGATGCGCTCGATTGCGATGAGGATGGCCTGACACAGGTTCGCGTTCGCTCGCCGCATGGGACGACCACGATCGATACGCGGCACTTGTTCCTCTTCACCGGAGCCGACCCTTGCACGCACTGGCTCCAGGGCTGTGGAGTCGAACTGAACGACAAGGGTTTTGTGATCACCGGGCGTGGCGAAGAGGACCCTGAGACGGGCCGGCGCGCAGCGTTCCAGACCACGGTGCCCGGGGTGTTCGCCGTGGGCGATGTGCGTGCGACCTCGATCAAACGCGTGGCGTCTGCAGTTGGCGAAGGGGCGGCGGTCGTGTCGGAAGTCCATGCTTTGCTCTCCAGCAAAACGTAACACCTTTTGATGCATATCGAGTCGAGCCATTCAGTGAGCTCGCTCCGCTCGCAGCAGGGTGTGTGTGACCCGTTACCTGCTGCCATAACCCACACAAATCCGCGTGATAGCATCGATTCAAACGACAGCGCCGAAGAGACCGGCGTGGGAATGATCGGAGCTATTTCATGCGTCCCAGCGAGACCAGCCATTCGAACTTGACCGTAGGAGTCCTGGGCCAGACGCTCGTGATGCATGACGGTGTGCGCTGCGAACTCCCGGCTTCGCGCAAGACACGCGGCCTGCTCGCGTATCTGGCGCTGGCGCAGAAGCGGTGTCTGCGCGACGAGCTGTGCGACCTGCTGTGGCAGGGCGCAGCCGACCCGCGCGGCGAACTGCGCTGGAGTTTGTCGAAACTCAAGCTCGTCGTCGGGCCCTGGCTCGATATCTCGTCTGACGGAGTGGCATTTGTTACCGACGGACTCACGGTCGACGCCATTGCGATGCGCGCGCTGGCCGAGAGCCCGCTCGACAAACCGGGTATTCACGAGGCCCTGGCACTCTGGCGCGGCTTGCCGTTGGCCGATGTAGAGGTCGCAGGGCAACCCGCGTTTCAGGCCTGGATCGCTTCGGAGCGCGATGCGTTGAGCGGACTCCGTAGCACCTTGCTTCGCGCCGCAGTCGACCTGGATTGGGCGCGACCGGAAGAAGCACTGTCCGCTGCGCGTCGACTCGTGGCTGCCGAGCCGTGGAGCGAATGGGGCCATGCGCGCGTTGTGCAGCTGCTTGAACGCTGCGGTCGGGTCGATGAGGCAACCGCCTACGCGGCGTCGACGCGTCGTAGCCTGAGCCGCGAGCTGGGTATCAAGGACATCCAGCTGGCCACCGCGCCGCCGCCGCGCATCGAAGTCATCGCTGGCAGTCATCGGACGCCTCAGCAAAGCGGGCCCCGGCCTGGTGTCATGCTCGAGCCGCTCAAGCTGGCACCGCGAGGCGACGAGACCGCTGCAATAGGCCTGAGAGTCGCAGCGAGCCTGAGTACGAGCCTCTGGCGTCAGGGGTCCTTCGTGGTGGTGGACGGCGAGCGCGCCAGCCGGCTCCTGAGTGATCGGGCCGACATCGACTTCGCCATCCGGGGCGCGATCGTCCGGGAGCGCCATGCCGCGCAGGTGTCCTTACGGTGCATCGACGTGCGTCGGGGCTCCGTGATGTGGGCTGATCAGATCGAGCTTGAGCGGTCGCCGGTCTCGCATCTTCAGGAATGGGTCGAGAAGACGGCGGAGGCGATGGGTGCCGCGATGCGGGCGGCAAGCGATGAAGCGGACGACGATCGTCGCCTTCACAACCGCATCGCGAAAGCGGGCAGGCTGACCGCGAGCCTCGAGCCGGCGGCGAATCAGATGGCGCTCACATTGTTGAAGGACATTCTCGACGAGAACCCCGATGAGCCCTGTGCACTCGCGCTCGCGGCCTGGTGTCATGCGCAGCGCGTCGTCTATAACTGGTCGAGCAACATTGATGGCGACCGGGCCGAAAGCCGTTACTACGCGGCGTCGGCCACGCGCGGCGGCATCCATGATCCGAAGTGCCTGACGACCATCGCGACAGCACGCATGCTGGTTGGCGATCCGAACGGTGCCGAGGTGTTGCTGAGCCGTTCTCTGCAACTGGACCGGCAGATACCCGAGACACGCATTCGAAGCGGCTGGCTGGCCAACTTCGCGGAGGATCCGGGCGCGGCTGTGCGTCATTTCCGTGCGGCAATCAAACTGGCGCCGCTCGATCAGCCGCCGTTTAACGCGTTAGCGGGGCTCGGGGCCGCGCATTTCATCGAGGGCAACCATGGGGAAGCGATCCGGCGCATGGAACAGGCACTCGCGTTGAACCCGAAGGCCCTCTGGATTCATCGCAATCTGGTGCCCGCTTATGCCGCGGCGGGTGAGCGGAGAAAGGCCGAAGACGGCGCGCGCACGCTGGTCGATCACTACCCGCGGCTGACCGTCGGCGACATCACGGGTGCGATTCTTTTTTCATCGCCTGTGTTGGCGAGGATTGCTGCGGGGCTTCGCGAAGCAGGTGTTCCGGGCTAAGCGCGGGCCGCTTTCTACGCGTGTTTCCACGTTGGTTCCCACGATTTCTCCCACGCCTGTCGCTTAGGCTCCAAAGCGTTCCAGAAGGGAGACGGGATTCATGATTTCCGCAGCCCGTGCTGATCGCAAGCCGCGGTTCCGAAGCCGACCGCGTTTCGGCTAAGCACGGGTTGAAGCGTTCACTACACCAACTCGGGTCGAAGCACGAAACGATGCGTAGGGTCCAGCTGCAGCATTTCACCGGCTCGCACGAATTCGGCAATGCATCGGCTACCCATCTTCTTCATCGCGAGTGCCCGGTGTGTTTTGACGGTGATTTCGCTCAAGTGCATGCGATCGGCAATTTGTTTATTCAACAGTCCGGCGTGCACAAACTCCATGATCTTCCGTTCCTTGGCGGTCAGTGATTCGTAGCGCTTGCGAAGCACAGAGATCGTGCGCTCCGTGTCGGCGCGTCCTCTGTCCTGACGCAGGCCATTTCTCACGGCATCGAGAAGATTCTGATCACGAAACGGTTTGGACAAGAAGTCGATTGCGCCTGCACGCATCGCCTGAACGGTCATCGGGATGTCGCCGTGGCCGCTGATAAACACGATGGACATGGAGAGGCCAATGGCGCTCAGCTGCTGTTGAAATTCAAGCCCGCACTCATTGGGCAGGCGAACGTCGAGAACGAGACAGCTCGGACCTGAAGTTCTTTTGAAAGCCAGAAAGTCGCGGGCTGAGGCGAACGTCTCGACCCGGACGCCAACCGAGCGAAGCAACGAGCTGATCGAAGCACGCATGCGCTCGTCATCATCGACGACATACACGCAGGCTTGTTCTGCGACGTCGATCTCGCGTTCGTATCCGATGGTGGGGTGTTCAACTCGCATGGTTCCTCCGTCTTCTGCAGTAGCGGCAAGCATATCGCTCCGATGCGATGACGTCGACTTGTAACTTGACGTCGCTCAACGTCGAATAGCTTGAATGGCTTGTCACGGGTTTCGATCAGACCGGGGTCGTCGATACATATACTTAGGGATGCTTGTTCGCGGTAAATATCGCTGCTAGCTCGCGCAACAGACGTCCCTCCTCGAAAGATTCTGAAATATCTCTAACGATCGCTTTGCGAAAACAGTTCGAGATGCATTGCTGTTGAGCACGGAGGACACACAGATGGCCAGTTGCCAGGAGAGACACGAAGCCGAGTCGACGCGCGTGGTGGACGACTTGAAGAAATGCACGCAAGCACTATCGCTGGAAAACGCGCGACTCTATTCGCGCGTGCTGGCAGAGCGCGCTGAACGCGAAGCTGTCGCTCGACGTCTGCAAAGCGCTCAGGCCGAACTGGCTCGTACTGCACGGCTCACGGCGATGGGTGAACTCGTTGCGTCGATCGTGCATGAAATCAACCAGCCGCTCGGCTCGGCCCTGACCGGTGCGAATGCAGCACTGAGGTGGCTTGACCGGGCGCGTCCCGACATCGAAGAAGTGCGCGCGGCGCTTGAAGGCATCGTCATTGATGCGACGCGCGCGGGCGCTATTGTCCGCAGCCTGTATGCGCTGGCGCGCAAATCCGGACCGCAAATGAAGCGCTTCGATCTGAGCGAGGTCGTTTGCGAAGTGCTCGAGATTCTGCGCGGTGAGGTCGAGCGTATTGGCATCGACATTCACTACGATTCGACGACAGATTCATGCGAAGTGTGCGGCGACCGCGTGCAGATTCAACAGGTGGTACTCAATCTGATTGTGAATGCAATGGAAGCCATGCGAAATGACGTCGAGCCGCATAAGCAGCTGAAACTTGGCGCGGCCTATTCGCGGTGCGGACAAGTCGTCCTGTCGGTGATCGACAGCGGTCCGGGCATGGCGAACGACATTGCCGATAAAGCGTTCGAGCCTTTTGTGAGTACCAAGGCGACGGGGCTGGGGATGGGATTGGCCATTTCGAGGTCGATCGCGGAGTCGCACGGCGGCACACTGACGTGTGTGCCAAACTTGCCGCGCGGAATGCGATTCGATTTCACGCTTCCCGCAGCGCACTGATTGACGTATCTGCAATCCGGTTTCCTGGGGCAATCATGATGGGACGGCTTGAAGCCATTAAGATTTTCTTGCGGATCGCTGAGACCAGCAGCTTCACCAAGACCGCCGACTCACTGGATGTGCCCAGAGGGACCGTGAGTCGCGCGGTACAGACGCTTGAAGAGCAATTGGGTGTCCGTCTGTTCAGCCGGAACACCCGGCGAGTCAGTCTCACCGACGCAGGACGCCGTTACTACGATCACTGCCAGCAGCTCGTGCGTGAACTGGCTGAACTGGAGGGGGATCTTCGCTCGGAGCGATCGGCGGCGAGCGGTCTGGTCCGGGTCGATACGTCGGCCACGCTGGCGAATGGCCTGATCATCCCGGCACTGAACCCGTTTCTTGAGCGGTTCCCCCAGATTGACGTGCAACTCGGCCTGACTGATCGAAATATCGATCTGATCGAAGAGGGTGTCGATTGCACGATACGTGCGGGGTTTCTCGAAGAGTCGAGCCTGATTGCGCGTCGCATCGGCAATGCGCAGGTGGTCACCTGTGCGTCACCGGCCTATCTGCAAAAGCATGGTGTTCCGACGGTGCTTGAGGACTTGCAGAAACATCTGGTCGTGAATTATGTCTCGGCAAGAACGGGGAAAATCGTCCCATTCGAATTCGAGCAGTTTGACCAGATTGTCAAACATATCTTCCGCAGTCGCTGTGCCGTCAACGAAGGTGCGGCTTATGTCGGAGCGGGCGTCGAAGGGATTGGAATTATTCAGCCTTCGAAATACCTGGTGAGTGAGCTGATATCGGCGGGGAAATTGATTCAGATACTGCCTGAAATCAAGTCCCCGCCGATTCCTTTGTCACTGATTTTCCTGCATCGCGATCACGTGACTTCCGCGACGCGAGAATTCGCAGAATGGGTCGCGTCGGTCTTTCAAAATCATCCCGATTTATCGGCACCATAAACCCTGCGGCGCTCGTTTATTCCGGGTGTACCACAACGAGTTTGCCGTTGGCTTCATTGGCTTCCGACACGCGATGTGCTTCGCGGATTTCGCTGAACTGGAACACGCGGGCGGGGTCCGCCGAGAATTTTCCTGCCTCGATATCCGCCGCGATCGACTGGAACGGGATATCCGACACCGGGAATCCCGGCGTTCCGAATACAAAGCTGCCAAAGAACGTCAGATCCACGCCGCTGGGCATTTGCAGCAAAGGATTGAATTCGGGAATCGGCGCGAGGCCACCGAGCCAACCCGCGAGACACACCTTTCCGTCGCGGCGCGCGATCCGCAGTGAATCGAGTACGGTGCTGTTTCCGACGAGGTCCAGCACGGCATCGAGTTGCTTCGCTTCCTTCAAATGCTCGGACAGATCCGGGCGTTCGACTTCACAGCGAGTCACACCCAGTTTCAGCAGCTGGTCGAAGCGGGATTCACTGCGCGTCGTCGCGATCACCTTCAGACCGGCGTTGACGGCCAGTTTCACTGCCGCAGTTCCAAGCGATGACGTCGCGCCACGGATCAGAATGGTTTGGCCTTTTTGAATCTTCAGATTGCGAAACAGGGTCGTCCACGCCGTGGCGAAGCTCTCCGGAATGGCGGCCAATTGCGCCCACGACAGATTGGATTCGATCGCCGCAATATTGGTCACCGGTGCAGACGTATATTCGGCGTAGCTACCGTTGATCGTGCGTCCGAGGCCACCCATCAAGGCGACAACTTTCGCGCCGACTTCGAATTCACCACCCGGGCATTCCTCGATGATGCCGACACATTCAATACCACTGACGGGGGCCGCTTCCGCCCATTCGCCACGGCGCATATGAATTTCTGCGTGATTGATCCCGAACGCCTTGATTTTAATCACAGCCATACCCGGCTCTGCCTTCGGCTTCGGAATGTCCTGATACGTCAACGCTTCAAGTCCGCCAAAACCGTTCAGTACGATCGCTTTCATCGCGCAACTCCAGATAATATTTAATGGAACTAAATGAAATATTCATTTAATGGGTATTCACATGCGCATTCAGAAGATCCGTCGTGGTCATTGAATGCCGTGAAGCTTGAGTGAAGTATTGGCCGATCGGAGACACGCGTAAAGGGACCCCGGTGGAGGACACTTGTCCATTATTCGTGCAGATCGCGGCCTGCGCGTCATACCTTGGTCTCTCGGAAATAGACCCCGGGATTCTGGTTTCACCCCGCTGGCGGACGCACACTCGATGATGGTCAAGGCAACGGTATCCATCGGGGCCGGGCGGTATCGGAGCCTGGATGTCATCGTGGCCTGAAACGAAAAACCGCGACCGCGCAGTATCACGACGGTATGCGGGTCATCTACATCGATAGGAGATTCAAATGGCAGGCGACGCTACGGTGGTTCTGGTTCATGGTGCCTGGGCGGATGGTTCGAGCTGGAGCAAAGTCATCACAGGTCTGCACGCAAAGCACATCGATGCTGTGGCCGTGCCGATGCCGCTGACGTCGTTCGAGGATGACGTGAACGCCGTGCAGCGTGTCGTGGAGAAAGTCGGCGGCCCGGTCATTCTGGTCGGCCACGCCTATGGTGGCGCGCCGATGGCAGCTGTGGCCAGCCCGATGGTCAAGGCGCTCGTGTATGTGGCCGCGCTGGCGCCGGACGAAGGCGAGACCGTGGCCGAAGTGTTCGGTCGCGACACGCCGCACGCAAGCGCGCCGAAACTCGCTCCGGACGCACACGGTGTGATGTGGCTGCCGACCGAGAGCTTTGGGAAGGCGTTCGCTCAAAACGCCAGCGCTGACGAGCAAGCCGTGCTGGCCGCCGTTCAAAGACCGATCTCCCCTCAATGCATCATGACGCCCGTTGGCCGCCCTTCATGGAAAGACGTTCCGGCTTACTATCTGCTCGCGGAACACGACCACATGATCCCGGCGAGCACGCAACGGTTCATGGCGGAGCGGATGAAGGCGACGATCCACGCTCACCCGTTTGATCACACCCCGAGCGTCACGGCACCTGCCGCGGTGGTCGATGTGATCTGCGAAGCGCTTGAGCGCGTCAGTGCATGAGCACTTGGGTGAGCGCGTAGGTGAGCACGTCGATGAGCATGACTTGATACGGCACGCGTCGTGCAGCGAGAGACAAGATGGCTCGACTCGTATCGGTGAATGTGGGTCTGCCCCGCGATATCACGTGGCGGGGCAATACGGTCCACACAGGGATTTATAAGGCCCCCGTTTCCGGAAGATGCACGGTGGGTCGGCTGAATCTCGCCGGCGACGGTCAGGGCGACCTCGGCGGACATGGCGGCGAGAATCGGGCCGTCTTTGTCTACCAGCTCGAGGCTTACGCGCACTGGCGAGAGCACTTGTCGAAGCACGACCTGACGCACGGACAATTCGGCGAGAACTTCACGATCGAAGGACTCACCGATGACGTCGTGTGTATCGGTGATCGTTACAGAATTGGCAGTGCCGTCTTCGAGGTGACGCAACCGCGTGTCACGTGTTATCGCGTCGGCATCCGGCTCGACGAGCCGCGCATGCCTGCGCTGCTGACCGCCAGCGGGAAGACCGGGTTCTACTTCCGCGTGCTGGAGGAAGGCGATGTCGGTGCGGGCGACGAGATCGTCAAGATCGGCGAGTCGGCAAGCGAACGCATGTCGGTGTCGTCGATCAATGCACTGCTCTATTCATCCAGTCATCCACAGCAGCAGCTTGAGCGCGCGTTACGGATATCCGCGCTGTCGCCGGGTTGGCGTTGGTCGTTCGAGCAGCTTCTACAGAGCGCGAAGACAGGAGGTGACGGCAACCCGGGCCTCGCGCCCGCGAGTACCGCTCAGCGTGTGGCATCGGGATTTCAAAGCGTGAAAGTGGCATCCATTTCGCGTGAGGCCGCCGGGATCGTCTCGTTCTATCTGGAACGGACCGGAGGCGATCCGCTGCCACCTTCGAAGCCCGGACAGTACGTCGTGCTTCGGCTGCGCGGGAGCGACGGTACGACGCTGCTGCGCAGCTATTCGCTTTCGGCGGCGGCATCGGATCGCGCTTACCGCATCAGCGTCAAGATCGAACCGCACGGCGCTGCGGGGCGGTATATGAGTCAGGACGTGACAGTGGGAAAGGCGCTGGAGGTGAGCGCGCCGAGAGGGGCCTTCTTTCTGGAACCCGGTGAGGCCCCGGTTGTACTGATCAGCGCCGGCATCGGTGTCACACCGGTCCTTGCCATGCTCCACGAGCTCGCGCACACACGCTCGAGTCGTGCTGTGTATTGGATGCATGTCGCGCGTGATGGCGAGCATCATCCGTTCAAGCAGGAAGTCGATGCTTTGCTGGCGCAATTGCCGAACTCGCGTTGCCGGATCTGGTTTAGCCGCCCTGGTGAACGAGACCGCCAGGGCAAGGATTTCGACGTCCCGGGCCGCCCGACAAAGGAACAGCTGCAAGCCTGGGGGATCCCTTCACACGCCGTCGCGTACATCTGCGGTCCCGACGCCTTCATGTCGGACGCACAAGGCATTCTGATGACGCTGGGCTTACGATCCGGCAACATCCGTACGGAAGTGTTCGCGGGTGGTGCATCGCTCAAGCCCGGCATCGTCGACGCAAGCCTGCCCAAGACCCCGCATCAGCCCGAAGGCGAGCAGGGCAGCGGCCCCTTGATCTCGTTCGCCCGAAGCGGCGTGTCCGTGCGCTGGCATCCTTCGAGATATCAAAGCCTGCTGGAGCTGGCCGAGGCCTGCGATGTGCCCGTCCGATGGTCGTGCCGCAGCGGCGTGTGTCACAACTGCGAGAGCGGCCTGATCTCGGGCACGGTCGACTATCTGCCTGACCCGCTCGACGCTCCCGGCGAGGGAAACGTGCTCATTTGTTGTGCGCGGCCGAAGGAAGACACCGTGATTGATTTGTAAATCGATCCGCCGCGATTCGGTTCGGTGCGACATCGGCCGCGCGGCCTTGAAACATGCATCGTCTGGTGGTAATCCAGTGTCGTCGCGTGAGCGCGAGCGAGTGCTCCGAGTTCGCGCGCGGGAAACCCGCCATCACACCGGCGACGGCTCGATCCCGAGGGCGGCCGCCTTCAACGCCAAAGACGCGACCGACCGCACACCCATTTTCTTCATGATCTGCGCGCGATGCAGCTTGACTGTGATGGCGGTGACGCCGATCTCGGCGGCGATCTGCTTGCTCATTAGGCCGCGAAGAATCAGGTTCAGCACTTCGCGCTCTCGTGGCGTCAGCGTGTGATACGACGAGCGTGTGTCTTCCATGGCACGGTCACGCACGATCCTCTCGGTGTCGCGTGCCAGCGCGCTGTTCACCGCATCGAGCAAATCCTGCTCGCGGAATGGCTTCTCGATGAAATCCGATGCCCCGGCCTTCATGGCTTTCACCGACATTTCGACGTCGCCAAAGCCCGTCGCGATGACCACGGGCATCTGCACGCCCAGACGCGCCATGTCCTGCTGAAACGCCAAGCCGTTTTTATTGCGCAGGCGGATGTCAAGGATCAGGCAGCTCGGTACCTGCGGCCGGTGAAACGCGAGGAACGCATCGGTATCGTCGAACACCTCGGTTTGGAGTCCGACCGAGCGCAACAGCCGTCCCACGCCGTCCCGGACTGACGAATCGTCATCGACGACGTAGACCACGGAGGGCTGCGCGGTTTCGACAGCACAGGCGAGCATAGGCAGACCCATCAAGGTCGGTAAGCGAAATCAATGTCGACGAGATTACATCAATCCGTATTAATTTGGTCAACGCATATAAGTGGATAAGCAATGCGTTTTGCCGAGCGGTATCGGTGTGAGCGCATGTGTGCCCGACTGAAATAAAACCTTCGTATAGGTACCCTTGTCCTCTGGGTGGTAATGGCGGTCCAAAGTGACGATGGTTTTTTGCTGCACCGCGTCTTACCTTCCCCACAAGACATCAGCCGATGTCGGCGAACGGCGCAGCCCATGGGCACGAGAGGCAGGATGCAATGATGACTCGATTCCAGCACGAGACCGCGGCATACGGTGAATCGGCAGGCCATTTCGCATCGGTGTCCGCCGTGATTGCACAGGCGAGGCTGAAGCAGGCGAAGGAGTTCATGCTTGCGCATCTGGATCAAGACATCGGTCTCGAGCAGACCGCCGCGGCATGCGGGATGTCGATCAATCATTTTGTGCGCGTGTTCCGTCGCCACATGGGCACGACGCCGCACCGTTGGCTGATATCGCAGCGCCTCGAGGTCGCGATGCGCCTGATGCAGGACCCGGAACAGGCACTTGCTTCGATTGCTGCGTCGTCCGGGTTCGCGGATCAGAGCCACCTCACCCGAGTGTTTGCCGAGCGCATCGGCACCACGCCGGGCCAATGGCGGCGAGCGCATTTCGACGGGTGTGAAGCCGACCGACTGGCTTCCATGGCGCGACATGACACGCGACACGACGACGCCGTGTCGCACGCAGGATGAGATCGAGCGCAAGATAAGCGAATGGATCGGGCGCGCGAAACACCAGTTATTTTGTTCAATACGGTGTCGCGTTCCAAGTAGATAGTCGGACCAACCTATCGATTGCCGAGCGACCCATGAATCCAAGCGCGCTGGATTTGTCACGGCTGCAGTTTGCGTTCACCGTGTCTTTTCACATTGTGTTTCCGGCGCTCAGCATCGGACTCGCGAGCTTTCTCGCTTTGCTCGAATTTCTCTGGCTTAGAACCTGCAAGCTGCACTATCAGCAACTGTGCAAATACTGGGCACGCATCTTTGCCATCGGCTTTGGCATGGGAGTGGTATCGGGCGTGGTGATGGCCTACCAGTTCGGGACCAACTGGTCCGGGTTTTCGCAGTTCGCAGGGCCCGTCACGGGGCCCCTGCTGACTTATGAAGTGATGACGGCATTCTTTCTCGAAGCCGGGTTTCTCGGCATTTGTCTGTTCGGATGGGAGAAGGTCGGGAAATTGCCGCATTTCTTTGCGACGCTGATGCTCGCCGTCGGGACGCTCATTTCGACGTTCTGGATTCTTGCGTCGAATAGCTGGATGCAAACCCCTCAGGGCTTTACCGTCGAAAACGGCCAGGTCGTTCCGCAGGACTGGCTGCAGATTATTTTTAATCCGTCATTTCCGTATCGGCTTGCGCACATGAGCATCGCGGCGTTCATTTGCGCAGCGCTCGTGGTGTCCGCCACAGGCGCCTTGCATCTGTTGCGGGGCCGCCGCGACGAGGCGGTCAAGACGTCGTTCTCGATGGCGCTCTGGCTCCTGCTGATCCTTGCGCCGATCCAGGCCGTTGTCGGCGATCAGCACGGCTTGAATACCCGCAAATACCAGCCCGTGAAGATCGCGGCGATCGAGGGTCTCTGGGAAACGGAGAAGGGCGGCACGTCCCTCAACCTGATCGGCTTTCCGGACATGGATGCAGAAGTCACACGCTATGCGATCAAGATCCCGCATCTGGGCAGTCTGATCCTGACGCACACGTGGGACGGCGAGATCCGGGGCATGAAGGAATTCCCCAAAGCGGACCGTCCGAATTCCTCGCTCATCTTCTGGACTTTCCGCGTGATGGCCGGCCTGGGCATGCTGATGATCCTGACGGCCGTGATCGGTGCGTTGCTGCGGATCGGCGGGCGCGTCTTTGAGAACCGGCTCTATCAGCGCGCGATGGTGGCGATGGGCCCTGTGGGGTTTATCGCGCTTCTTGCGGGTTGGATTACGACTGAGGCGGGTCGGCAACCTTGGGTCGTCTACGGCTACTTCCGCACGTCGCAGGCCGTATCGCCAGTGCTGCCGCAATCGGCCGGCCTGTCGTTGCTCATCTTCGTGATGGTGTACTTCCTTGTGTTTGGCACGGGCATTTACTACATCGTGAAGCTGATCAACGAGGGGCCTCCGCTTCCCGGCGAACCAGAACCCGTATCAGCACCTTCCGAGGATGCCACCGTCTCCGGCCGCCGGCCGCTTGCGGCGGTCAAGTGAGTCGTATCTGTCGTATCAGTCGAGCGAGCCGCATGCCTCGCGCGTGGCATAGGGGTCGTACGAGTCGAATCGGCCGTGCGTGATCGATCACCACAGGAGTGATGAATGGACGTGACAGTGATCTGGGCTGCGATCATCGCGCTGGGTGTGTTCATGTATGTGTCGCTCGACGGCTTCGATCTGGGCATCGGCATGATCTTTCCGTTCTTCCCGGACACCGAAGAGCGCGACATGATGATCCATTCGATCGCGCCCGTATGGGACGGCAACGAAACGTGGCTCGTGCTCGGCGGCGCCGCGCTGCTGGCTGCGTTTCCGGTGGTCTACGCGGTGGTGTTGTCGGCGCTGTATTTGCCGATCGTCTTTATGCTCGTTTGCCTGATTTTTCGCGGTGTGTCGTTCGAGCTGCGCGGCGCGGCCAACAAGACACGGAACCTTTGGAGCCTCGCTTTTATTTGTGGCTCCGCAGGTGCGGCGTTCTTTCAGGGCGTCATTCTCGGCGCCTTTATTCACGGCATTCCCGTACAGAATCGCGTGTTTTCCGGTGACGCATTCTTCTGGGTAACGCCATTCACGTTCTTTACCGGCATGGGTCTGATGGTGACTTATGCGTTGCTCGGCGCCTGCTTTCTGGTGACGAAGCTCGATGGAGACATGCAGCAGAGGATGCACAAGCTGATCTGGCCGCTGACGCTCGTGCTGCTCGGCTTTATCGTCGCCGTCAGCATCTGGACCCCGCTGACCGATGCGCAAATCGCGACGCGGTGGTTCGATTCGTCGTTCCGCACACGGCTCTATCCCGTTCCTGTGCTCGTGCTGATCGTCGCGGCACTGATGTATCGAAGCGTCGTCGTTCGCCACGACAATGCGCCTTTTGTTCTCGCGTTGTTGCTTGTACTGCTGGGGTATATCGGCCTCTGCGTGAGCATCTGGCCTTACGCCGTTCCAAACTCGATCACGCTTGCCCAGGCTGCGGCGCCACGCTCGAGTCAGATATTTGCGCTGGTTGGCGCCGTGATCATCATCCCGGTGATCCTGGTCTATACCACCGCGGGGTATTGGGTGTTCCGCGGGAAGGTGGAACGCGGTGCGCACTATCACTGATACAGGCACCGACACGGACACTGGCGCTCGCACTCGCTCGCATTTGCGCTAGCAGGCGCACGGAGACCTCCATGGATCCCGATCTCGAAGCAATGGCACCAGGCAGTGGCAGCGGCAGTTGCGAAGGCCCGGCCACCGGCACTCGTACCCACGGCAAGCGCCTGCTCTGGTTCGTCCTCCTCTGGCTAGGCGGCGTCGCTGCGACGTTTCTTGTGACCTTGCCTTTCAAATTACTGGTTCACGCGGTGACGCATTAATCGACTGTGTCGGCGTGTCGCTGCATCGATGCGCCAATGCGTCGATGCCTCAACTCTTCAATTCGTCAATGCGTGATCGTTCATCAAATTCCACAAGCTACTGACCGGAGGGTGTATGTCTGAGAAGCGTGAAGTACCCGGTATTCAACGGTACGACAGCCCTGCGGGCGGATGGGGTGCGCTCAAGGCTACCGCTGAAGCGGTGCGCACCCAGATGGACGCGATCATCGCGCCGATCACACTGATCCACACGAACCAGCCCGATGGATTCGACTGCCCGGGTTGCGCGTGGCCCGACAAGGAGCACAAGTCGACTTTCCAGTTTTGCGAGAACGGTGCCAAGGCGGTCACGTGGGAAGCGACCAAAAAGCGCGTCGCGCCGGAGTTCTTTGCGAGCCACACGGTGTCGTCGCTGCGCGAATGGAGCGATTACGACCTCGAGAATGAGGGACGCTTGACGCATCCGATGGCCTACGATGCAGCGAGCGATACCTATCAGCCCATCGAATGGGAAGCGGCGTTTGCACGCATCGGCGAGGTGCTCAGGCAGATCGAGGATCCCGACGAGGTCGAGTTCTATACGTCGGGCCGTGCGTCGAATGAAGCGGCGTTTCTCTATCAGCTCTTCGCACGCGAGTATGGCACCAACAATTTTCCCGATTGCTCGAACATGTGCCACGAGGCGACGAGTGTCGGCTTGCCCATGTCGATCGGTATTGGCAAGGGCACCGTCTCGCTCGACGACTTCGAGCATTGCGATCTGATCATCGCGATGGGCCACAACCCGGGTACCAACCATCCGCGCATGATGGGCACGCTGCATCACGCCGCGCGGCGGGGCGTTCCGATCATTGTGTTCAACCCGCTCAAGGAGCGGGCGCTCGAGCGATTCGCCGATCCTCAGGAGGCGCTCGAGATGATCACGTTCAGCTCGACCGATATCGCTTCGTCGTACTACCAGGTCAAGGTCGGTGGCGACGCTGCAGCGCTCAAAGGCGTGCTTAAAGCCATCCTCGATCTGGACGACGCGGCGAACGCCGATGGCTCCGTCATCGACTACGACTTTATCCGCGAACATACGAATGGCTTTGATGCGTTTGCCGAGGATATCCGGGCGACGGCATGGGACGACATCGAACAGGCTAGCGGCTTGCCTCGCACCGGCCTCGAAGCAGTGGCCAAAGCCTACGTGAAGTCGAATGCCACGATCGTGACGTATGGCATGGGGATCACGCAGCACAACAAAGGCACGGCCAACGTGCAGCAGATCGCGAACCTGTTGTTGTTGCGCGGGAATTTCGGCAAGCCGGGTGCAGGCATTTGCCCTTTGCGAGGTCATTCCAATGTTCAGGGCAACCGCACGGTCGGCATCACTGAAAAGCCGGCGGCTGACATGCTTGAACGTATGGAAAAGGCATACGGGTTCAAGCCGCCTTCGCATCATGGCCACGACGCGGTCAAGACCATGCAATCCATCGCGGCCGGCCAGTCGAAGGCATTGTTCTGCCTTGGCGGCAACTTCGCCGTCGCGCTTCCCGATCCGCAAGCGTGCTTTGCCGCGATGCGCAAGCTGGACCTGACGGTCCATATCAACACCAAGCTTAATCGCAACCATCTGCTTGTTGGCAAGGCGTCGTTTATTTTCCCGTGTCTGGGTCGCACCGAAGTCGATATGCAGGCGAGCGGTCCGCAATCGGTGACGGTCGAGGATTCGATGTCGATGGTGCACGCCTCGCGGGGCAGGCTGACACCGGCGTCGCCGTATCTGCGCTCCGAGCCCGCGATCATTGCGGGCATCGCCGATGCCGCGTTGCCCGACAGCGCAGTCGACTGGCTTGGACTGATTGCGGACTACGACCGCATACGTGACGGGATCGAGGCAGTGTATCCCGACTTCAGGGAATTCAACGCGCGGATCCGTGTGCCCGGCGGCTTTCGGCTTCCGCTCCCGCCGACTGAGCGCAAGTGGACCACGGCATCGGGCAAGGCGGAATTCTTTCCATTTACCGGCGTGCATGAGGGGCCGCAGTTCAAGGATCACGACGTGCTCACACTCGCCACGCTGCGAAGCCACGATCAGTACAACACGACGATCTACGGTCTTGACGACCGATATCGCGGCGTCTTCGGGCGTCGCGATGTGATTTTCATGAACGAAGACGATATGGCCATGCGGTGCCTCGAGCATGGAGATGTCGTCGATATCGAGGCGATATTGCCCACGCCTGAGCCATTGCGACTCTCGGGCTTTACGGTCGTTGCCTACAAGATCGCCAGGGGCTCGGTGGGTGCGTACTACCCCGAAGCCAATGTGCTGGTCCCGCTCGATTACATCGACCCCGTTAGCGGGACACCTTCCTATAAGTCGGTACCGGTCAAGGTCCGCGCAATGCAGCGATAACGCCCAAGGAGGCGCGATGGAATATCAGTTTGTCGAGACGCGGCTATTGAATGTCGGCTACTTCGACTGGAATCCGGAGGGTGAGCGCACGGCGGTGCTGGTGCACGGCTGGCCTGACAGTCCGGAATGCTGGCGTCCTGTCGCAGCGCGTCTTGCGCATGAGGGCTACCGGGTGCTCTGTCCGGCGCTCCGGGGGTTTGGTCCGACGCGATTTCGAAATCCCGAGACGCCCGTGAGCGGCCAACTCGCGGCACTGGGGAGAGACCTGCTGGAGTTTATCGAGGCGATGAACTTGCATCGGCCCTTGCTCGTCGGGCATGACTGGGGCGCTCGCGCGGTCTCTATCGCGTGTGGGTTGCGCAGCGACGTGGCGTCGCACCTCGTGATGTTGTCCGTCGGATATGGCACCAACGATCCGCTGCAACCCCTGAGCTACGTGCAGGCGCGTAACTACTGGTACCACTGGTTTCTGGCGACGCCGCGCGGACAACGCGCGATCGAACGAGACCGGCACAACTTTACTCGCCTGATGTGGGGCACGTGGTCGCCTTCGGGTTGGTACACCGAGGCAGATTTCAACGAGGCTGCCGTCGCCTTTGACAATCCCGACTGGGCGAGCATCGTGCTGCATTCGTATCGTCATCGCTGGGGCTTCGTAGCGGGGCATCCGTCCTACGCAGACGATGAGGCGAAGTTGAACCCTGCACCGTTGCTGCCTGTGCCCTCGTTGGTGTTGCACGGCGGCGCCGACGGATGCAATCACCCGGACACGTCGGCGGGCAAGGAACGCTTCTTTGCCGGCCCCTACCAGCGCGTGGTGCTCGACGGCATCGGCCACTTCCCGCAACGAGAGGCACCGGACGACGTGGCCAGTGCGATCCTGAGCTTTGTGGATAGCCATTGGTGAAATAGAGTGCACGGGCCCGGGCTGCTCGAACGGTCATCTACCTCGCTCAATCCATCCGGCGGAGAACTGCGCATCGAATCGTGCAATCAGAATTTTGCTGCCACGGCGGAATTGGTGAAGGTCGGCGGCATCCGTATCGAGAGGTCCTCTGAAGTAGAATCCGGCATCCAGGCTGCGCTCACGCAGGCCCATCTTTGGCGCTGATCGCGATCGGTACGCGGCGTCTCATCCTTTGAGTTTTCGATGCAAGAGGATTTCGACTACGTGCTGGAGCCGCTTCACGAAGCAGCGGACTTCATTCTCTACCGCGGAATGGAGGCTCGCAGTCTCAAGCGAATCCTCGTGCTGATGGCTGCGGCCGAGCGGCCGTCGCGCGAAAGCGTGTTTCGGCTCGAACATGAGTGGTCGCTCGCGCGCGTGCTCGATTCGGCATGGGCGGTTCAGCCGCTCGCACTGACGCATATCAAAGGGCGGCCGGCCCTTGTTTTCAAGGATCCGGGCGGCGAACCGCTGGACCGGCTGATCGAGAAGCACCATGGATGTCCCGTGGATCTCGCGGATTTCCTGCGCATTGCCGTGGCTCTGGCAGCCGCACTGGGCGAGACCCACCGGCGCGGCCTGATTCACAAGGACATCAAGCCCGCTAACGTACTGGCCGATGGCACGGGATCGGTCTGGCTGACGGGTTTTGGCGTGGCATCGTGGCTGCCACGTGAGCGCGCGTTGCCGCTGGCGCCCGAGATCATCGCGGGCACGCTGGCGTATATGTCCCCGGAGCAGACCGGGCGCATGAATCGTTCGATCGACTCGCGCAGCGATCTGTATTCTCTGGGCGTCACCCTATATGAGCTGTTGACCGGCACACTTCCTTTCCACGGCGCCGATCCGATGGAATGGGTGCATTGCCATATTGCGCGACAGGCGGTGCCCCCATCCGAGCGCGATCCGGTTATTCCGCCTGCCGTCTCGTCGGTGATCGTGAAGTTGCTCGCCAAGACGGCCGAGGACCGGTACCAGACAGCGGTTGGCCTCGAGCACGACCTTCAACGGTGTCTGAGCCAGTGGGAAACGCAAGCGCGCATCGAACCGTTTGTACTGGGCGCGCACGATACGCCGGACCGATTGTGGATTCCCGAGAAGCTGTACGGCCGGGAGTCCGAGATCGATGCATTACTCAAGGCCTTTGGCCGCGTCGTAGACCAGGGGCGCCCGGAACTCGTGCTCGTGTCCGGATACTCCGGCGTCGGAAAGTCTTCCCTGGTCAACGAACTCCACAAGCCCCTCGTACCGCCTCGCGGATATTTCGCATCGGGCAAGTTCGATCAGTACAAGCGCGATATCCCGTATGCGACCCTCGCATCGGCATTCCGGGGATTGATCAGGCCGATTCTTGCGAAGCGCGAAGACGAGGTCGATCGCTGGTGCGTGGCGATTCGCGAAGCGCTGGGCCCGAACGGTCAGCTCATGGTGGATCTGGTACCCGAACTCGAGCTGATCATCGGCAAGCAATCGCCCGTACCCGAACTTGCCGCGCAGGACGCACAGAGCCGGTTCCAGGTCGTGTTTCGCCGGTTTGTAGGCGTGTTCACGCGAGAACACCCGCTTGCGCTGTTCCTCGACGATCTGCAATGGCTCGACGCAGCGACGCTCGACTGGATCGCGGACCTGCTCACGCATCCGGAGGTCGGGCATTTGATGTTGATCGGCGCGTACCGCGACAACGAGGTGGACGCCACACATCCGCTGATGCGCACGATTGGTGCGATCCGTCGGGCCGGAGCGGCCGTCAGCGAGGTCGTGCTCGAGCCGCTGAGGCACAACGATCTGGAGCAACTGATCTCGGATGCGCTGCGCTGCGACCGCGCACGCGTGAGCTCGCTGGCGATGCTGATTGAGACAAAGACGCACGGCAATCCGTTTTTCGCGATTCAGTTTCTCTCCGCTATTGCGGAAGAGGGCCTGCTCGCGTTTGACTATGGTGCAGGGCAGTGGCGCTGGGATCTCGACCGGATCCGCGCGATGGCGCATACCGAGAATGTGGTGGACCTGATGGTCGGAAAGCTGCATCGGCTGCCCGTCGAAACACAGATCGCGCTGCAGCAGCTGGCTTGCCTCGGTAACAACGCCGAGTTCGGGATGCTCGCCATCGTCTACCAGGAGTCCAGCGAGCTGATACACCGGCACCTGTGGGACGCCGTTCGCGCGGGGTTTATTTCACGGACTCAGGATGCGTATCGATTCGTCCATGACCGCGTTCAGGAAGCGGCGTACTCGCTGATGCCGGAGGCACAGCGGGCCGAGGCGCACCTGCGCATCGGCATGTTGATGGTGTCGCATACCCGCGCGGATGCGCTCGAGGACGGCATCTTTGAAATCACCAGCCAGCTCAATCGCGGGGCGCATCTGATGACGCTGGTCGCAGAGCGCGAACGCCTTGCGGAATTGAATCTCATGGCCGCCAGGCGCGCGAAGATGTCGACCGCCTATGCGTCGGCGCTGGCCTACCTGCGCACTGCACGTGACCTGGTCACCGATGCAGCGTGGGATCAACGCTACGAACTGATTTTCTCGATCGAGCTGCTTCTCGCCGAATGCGAAATGCAGACCACCGCCTCGTTCAAGGCGCAAAGACGGCTTTCCGTTTTGGCTGAGCGAGCGAACACGGCGCACGATCTCGCGGTCGTGACGCGCTTGCGCCTGACGCTGTATGACCTGATCGGTCACAGCGATCGCGGCGTGGAGGTGTTCCTTGCGTATTTGCAGGGACTTGGCGAGGTGTGGTCGCCTCATCCGAGCGACGAAGACGTGTCTCGGGAGTACAACCAGATCGCGGCGTTACTCGGTACGCGAACGATTGGCGAGCTGGTGACTTTGCCGCTGCTCACCGATCCGGATTTGCTCGACGTCCTGGGGGTGTTGACCGAGGTCGTGATGCTGGCGATGTACACGGACGCGAACCTGCTTGCCCTCGTGCTTTGCCGGATGGTCACGCTAAGCCTGCGGCACGGAAATTGTGACGCATCCTGTTTCGCATACGTTTCTCTTGGCATGCTCGCCGGGCCGCATCTTGGAGACTATGCGGCGGGCTTTGAATTCGGCAGGCTTGGATACGACCTGGTCGAGGAGCGTGGCTTGCATCGCTACCAGGCGCGCGTGTATCTGCGGTTCGCAAGCCACATTGCGCCTTGGAGAACGCATATCAAAGGTGGAAGAGCGCTGCTGCGCCGTGCCTTCGACGTCGCGAACCGGATCGGCGATCTGACCTTCGCTTCGTATAGCTTCAACAACCTGAATACGAATCTGCTTGCTGCGGGTGACCATCTTGCGGATGTGCAAAAAGAAGTCGAGCGCGGATTCCATTTTGCAACGAATATGCGATTCCCTCGATCCGCGGTCGTCATCGAGGGTCAGCTTGTACTGGTTCGAACATTGCGGGGACTGACGAAGCAATTCGGTTCGTTTGACGACGAGCACTTTGACGAACGCGAATTCGAATCGCAGGTAACGACCAATCCGTCGTTGCTGTTACCGGAAGGTCAATACTGGATCCGGAAACTACAGGCACGGTTCTTCGCGGAAGATCACGCCGGCGCGATTGACGCGGCGCGCAAGGCCGAGCCCATTCTCTGGACCTTGCGGTCCTTCTTCGACACCGCCGAATACCATTTCTATGGGGCACTTGCGCGAGCCGGGGCGTTCGACACTGCAATCGGGCTGGACAGGCTGGAGCACCGCGAGGCGTTATCCGGTCATCACGCGCAGCTTGCGATCTGGGCGCAGCACTGTCCTGACAACTTCGAAAATCGTGTTGCCTTGGCGCGTGCCGAGATCGCGCGGATCGACGGGCACGACATGGAAGCGATGCCGCTCTACGAGCAGGCGATTCGCTCCGCGCACGCCCATGGATTCATTCACAACGAGGCTGTCGCGAACGAGCTTGCGGGGAAGTTCTATCTGTCCCGCGGGATCGAGACAGCGGGCCACGCCTATCTCAGGAGCGCGCGGAATGGCTACGCGCGGTGGGGCGCGACGGGCAAGGTAGAACACCTCGACAGCCGGTACCCGCATCTGCGCGAAGAACGAGCGCCGGCATGGATCGCCGGCGGCGCCGCGCTGGCCGGACAGCTGGATGTCGGGACCGTGGTCAAGGCGTCGCAGGCCCTGTCGGGCGAAATCATGTTGCCTGCGCTGATCGAGCGGCTCATGCGTATTGCCATGGAGCACGCCGGCGCGGAGCGCGGGTTGCTGATCCTGATCCGTAACGGCGGCACGTACATTGAAGCGGAGGCGACCACGGGCACAGGAAAGATCGCGGTGACGATTCGTCAGCAAGCCGTGACGTCGTCCGATCTCCTTCAGTCGGCGTTGCATTACGTGATCCGCACGCGCGAGAGCGTGATGATGGATGACGCGTCAGCCGATGCCGCGTACGCGACGGACGACTACGTGCAACACAATCGGTCAAGGTCGGTGCTGTGCGTGCCCATCGTCAATCAGTCGAGGTTGAGCGGCGCGCTGTATCTGGAGAACAACCTCGCATCGCGTGTTTTCACGTCGGGCCGGGTCGCGATACTGCAAATGCTGGCGTCGCAAGCCGCCATTTCGCTTGAACGCACGCGCGCAGAAGATGCGCTGCGCCAGGCGTCGATCGACCTCGCTCGCATCAACCGGGTCACGACGATGGGGGAGCTCGCCGCCTCACTCGCTCATGAGATCAATCAGCCTCTTACAGGCGCTATCACCAACGCTATCGCGTGCTTGCGTTGGCTCGATCGCGATGCACCCGACCTCGTCGAGGTGCGCAGCGCCGTAAAGAGCATCGTGAGCGACGGCGAGCGCGCGGCTCAAATCATGCGCAGGATTCGCACGCAGTTTGAGAAGGGTGCCTTGAAACGTGAAGTGCTGGATATCAACGAGATCATTCGGGAGACTGTCGAACTCTTGCTGGGTGAGGCTGCGCGAACCCATACGTCGGTGCGAGTCGAGCTGGCGCCCGATCTGCCTCAGGTTGTTGGCGATCGCGTACAGCTGCAACAGGTTGCGATGAACCTGATCGTCAATGGCATCGAAGCGATGAAGGAGGTCGACGGAGTCCGTCACTTGAGCATTCGAACGCGGGTGCAGGATGGCGGGCGGATTCTGGTGTCGGTCAGCGATACGGGCGCAGGGATTCCGCCGGAGATCACGGGACAGATCTTTGAGGCCTTTTTTACCACCAAGCCGAGCGGTACGGGCATGGGGCTTCGGATCTGCCGATCGATTGTCGAGTCGCATGGCGGCGACATGCGCGCAGTGAACGGGGGTGGGCCGGGCGCGACGCTCGAGTTCACGTTGCCGGTACCCGGCGCGGATCGAGACGCGTGATACTTCCTATGTGGTACCCGACTACTCGCGTGCACGGGCTTTCGGTGTCAGAATCCGGTACACAAAGCAACAACCGTTTATAAGCCACCCAGCATTCAAGCGGAGACAAGTGATGACACGCGTTCGCGTTAACGGCTTCACCATCTCACTCGACGGATACGGCGCCGGTCCGAATCAGGACCTCAACAACCCGCTCGGCATCGGTGGAACCGAACTGCATCAATGGCTCTTACCGACACGCACGTTCCAGCGATCTCTGTTTGGCAGGGAAGGTGGGACGACCGGCGTTGACGATGATTTCGCCGCTCGTGGGTTTGAGAACGTCGGGGCCTGGATTCTGGGCAGAAACATGTTCGGACCGATTCGCGGCGAATGGCCCGACATGAACTGGAAAGGCTGGTGGGGTGACAGTCCGCCGTATCACGTGCCCGTCTTCGTCCTGACACACCACGCTCGCGCACCCCTTGAAATGGAAGGCGGCACGACGTTCCACTTCGTCACCGGCGGTATTCACGAGGCGCTCGATCGCGCGCGCGAGGCCGCTGCCGGGATAGACGTGCGGATTGGCGGCGGGCCGGAGACGATCCGGCAGTATCTGCGTGAAGGCCTGATCGACGAACTGCATATCGCGATCTCGCCGGTTCTGCTCGGCCAGGGCGAATCCCTGCTTGCCGGAATTGACGTGCGTGCGCTGGGTTACGTGTGCGCCGAATTCGTCGCATCGGAGAAGGCCACGCACGTGGTTCTACGGCGTCAAGGGCAGCGGAACGCCTGATCGTGTTCGCAGGGCCGGCGCCCTCGACACCCCCCGGCTCTGCTTTCAATTCCCTCTCGCGCGGTGTGTCGTTTGATCCTTTCGCGCATGCCTTTGACCCCTTCTCGACTCGGCGAGTGCACCTGTTCGACTTAAAGTTCGTGCTCCTATTCACATATCGAAGGAGTTCAACATGAGCAAGATCGAACAGGTTCTCTACTCAGGCAACAGCCACGCCACGTTCAACCACGAACCCAGCCTGCAACGCGGCGAGCACGGCGTCCTCGACCTCAAGCTGTCGGCTTTCGACGGCGCGAGCCACGCGTTCGAAGCCACCGAGCTGCATCCGAGGGCCGAGCAGTTGTTTTCGGGCGCGTGGTCGGCTTGCTATATCAGCGCGTTCGAGGGCGCAGCGGCGCAGAAGAAGGTCGCGCTGCCGACAGACTATTCGGTGGACATCGAGGTCAGCATCGGGTCGGCGGGCAAGGGCTTCTGCCTCGCTGCGCAGTTCACGATCCGTGCGCCAGGTTTGCCGGCGGACGTCATCGAGTCCGTCGCTCACCTGGCTCATCAGCGCTGCCCGTATTCGAAGGCGGTGCGCGGCAATATCGAAATCGGGCTCGAAGTGGTCACGGCATAGAAAAAGCCCCCCATTTTCTTTGATTTATTAATCGTATGCGATGACATCGCATGCGTATTAAAGGCATTTGACGCGTGATTTGACACGCACATTGACACGCATATTGACGAAGGAATGCATCATGGAAAAGATTGAAACGATTCTCGCCTCGGGCCGCACGCACGCTACGGTGAATCGCGAGTCCCACGTCCGTCGCGGCAAGTTTGGCGCGTACAACCTCACCCTCTCCGCGGCGGGCCTTGAGACGATCGAATACATCGGCATCGACCCGCACCCGAAAGCCGAGCGGCTGTTCGCTGGCGCATGGTCGGCGTGCTACACCACCGTGTTCGGCATGGCCGCACAGCTGAAAAAAGTCACGCTGCCGCCTGACTACTCTGTCGACATCAAGGTCAACATCGGACAGACCGATGCAGCATGGTTGCTCGGCGCGGAGTTCACTGTCCGCGTACCGGGCCTGTCTAAGGATGTTGTCGAATCCGTCGCGCATCTGGCTCATCAGATCTGCCCGTATTCGAAGTCCGTGCACGGCAATATTGACGTCGTGACGAACGTCGTCACGGTGTGATCGGAGAGCCCGGCGGTCGGCGGGGCAAGTCGATCGCTGGCATGCTGATGGGGCCGTCCGCCGGGCCGCACGCTTAGCGGGCGCTTCGCTGGCAGGGGGAATGCCGCCGTTGAAGGGGATGCCCGATATGCAGAATCAGATCGACTGGCTCACGCGCTTCATGGAGCTCGTGACCATCACCGGAAAGGTCGAAGTTCGCTGTGCGATGCGAGCTCCCTGGATCACACGGTACCCGCAGGCGGGTGCCCGGGAAATGCCTTACCACGTTGTGCTCACCGGGACGGCCGTGTTCGAGAATTCGGAAACCGGCGCTTCTTATGCAGTGCAGCCAGGCGATATCGTGCTGCTTCCCCACGGCTCCGCGCACGTTCTGCACGACGGCAGCGGCCGCAGGCCGAAGCCTTCGAAGGTTCGAAGCTCGGGCAGTCTGCTGGTCAACGAAAACAGCGGAGCCGGCGAGCCGTTCGACATGCTGTGCGGTCGCTTCGTCGTGGCGGCTCCACACGACCGGCTGATCCGAAGCTATCTCCCGCTGGAGCTCGTGGTCCGCACTGACCATCTCGACAACGCCCCAAAGGCTCTGCTGCAGGTCGAACGCCTGAATCGTCTCGTTGCATTGATGAGAGCCGAAGCGTTCGACGACGAGGTCGGCGGTGGCGCCGTGCTGAACGCGCTGTCGTCAGCATTGTTCGCATTGACCCTGCGCGCCGCAGGCGAGGCGGGTGAGGCTCGCCCCGGCGTACTGGCATTGGCAGCTCACCCCAGGCTCGCTCCGGCGGCCGCGGCCATGTTCAGCGACCCCGCCCGGGCGTGGACGCTGCCTGAACTGGCCGAACTCTGCAGCATGTCTCGTGCGACGTTCATGCGCCATTTCCAGACAAGCCTCGGCCGCTCCGCGATGGATTTGCTGACCGATATCCGAATGAGCGCGGCCGCGAACGCACTACGAAACTCCATGTCGTCCACTGAGACGGTCGCCGATCTGGTCGGCTATCAGTCGGTCTCTGCTTTCAGGCGCGTCTTCGCCCAGCGCATGGGCGTGACGCCGGGTGACTGGCGGCAGCTTCATCGTGAGGCTGCGGAGTGACGGACCGCGGTTGCTTGCCTGAGACGTGCCGGCGTCGATGCAATGCGCGCGCGACGTACGAAATCCATTACTTTGAATATGTGGTGTTACTGCAATTGACACATATCCGTTCATATAGTCGAGGTGAATGGACTCGGGTTATCAAGCAATTCTTACCGTGATTTTGATCTGTATCATCGGGACAGTCATTTTTCACAAAAGATTCCGGATTCATCGTCGTTATCCCTTTCTAAGCGCTTGCAAAATAATTCGGTATCCGAATCGGAAATTATTGCGCGCTTGAAAACGACGGTTAATTGGGGATTTTTGTGAATCACGTGTATCGAGTTGTTTGGAATAAGAGTCTGGGTGCGTTTCAGGTTGCATCAGAATTGATTACCGGTTCGGCTTCGGGCGCTTCGCGCGGCGAGTCTGCTGTGAAGATGCGCAGCGCCTTCACATTGCCCGCGCTGAAGCACATTGCAGCCGCAGTGGCGATGCTGAGCGCGACGTCTGCTGCATTTGCGATCCAGGGAATGACGGTCGACGGCACGCTCGTCACCAACGGCAGTGCAACCTCCGGTTCGGGCTGGACGTGGGATGGTTCGAACGTCACCATCGATTCGTCGGCGAACCTGTCCAGCCAGTCCAGCCAGTCGGGGGGCGAGGAGGTGTTCGTTCCCTACGGCCAGACGATGAGCAACGTGACGAACAACGGCACGCTGTCCAACAACGACACCGGCATCGAAATCAGCGGTACCTTGACGGAACTCGATAACACCGTAACGGGCGTCATCTCATCCCCTAACGCAATCGTCGTGGGTGGATCGATCGGCACGCTGAACAACGACGGCATTATCGGCGGCACCGCCGCCGGCACGGCGACGGCATCGTATGGCATCTGGAGTGGAGGGGGGATCGGGCAGGCCGCGTCGTCGATCGGCACGCTTCACAACGGCTCGACCGGTGTGATCGAAGGCACTTATTTCGGCGTCTTTAACGACATGGATCCGATGATGATGAGCGGATCCAGTGCAATAACTACGCTGAACAACGATGGTCTGATCACGGGCGGACAAGGTGCCATCGAGAACTACGGCACGATCGGTTCGATCAACAACACCGGCACCATCCAGGGTCCTACGGCGATTTACAACGGCTTCCTTGGGACGATCGGGACGATTACGAACTCGGGCACGATCGCCGGCGACATCGTGTACGGCACCGTGCTGCCGCAGACCCTGACTCTTGCGGGCGGCACCGGAACGACGTTCGGGACGTTGACGGGCGCGGACTCCGTGTCGCTGGGCACGATTACGAACATGACGGGCGACGTGGTTTTCAGCGGCGGCAATACGCTGCTCAACGACAACATCAACGTCGGCACGAACACCGTCCACAATGCGGGTGGCGTGCTTCAGGTCAATCAGCCCGTTGCGATCACGGGCAACTACACTCAGGCGGCCGCGGCAACGCTGCAGATCGGCGTCGCGAGCGGTGCGACGACGACGGGCGCGCTCTCAGATACGGGTTACGGTCGTCTGGTGGTCTCGGGCAACACGAGCATCGATGCGAATTCGAATGTCACGCTGAAATCCAACGGCTATGCGTTCGCAGCCGGCCAGCGTTACGTCGTGATCGATACGGCTGGTGCGGCGACCTACAACGAAAATACGCTCCACTATTCGATGCACGGTGTGTCGGGCTCGGTAACGGGCGCGGCCGTGACGAACAACGGCAATAGCGACCTCGTGCTCACGGTGCAACACGTCGATGCTTCGACGACCCCGACGAGTCCGGCATCCCCGACGGCGCCTGCGACGCCCGCAACACCGACCTCACCGGCCACGCCGACGACACCCGTGACGTCGACTACCGCGACGACGACGCCGTTTGCAACGATCCCCAATGCGGTGTCGTCGTTGAATGGCCTGCTCGGCTATACCGGCGTCAGCGACGCCAGCCTGCTCAATCTGTACGACGCTGCACTGGGTTCGTTGAGTAACGCGACCACTGAAAGTGCAAACCGCATCGGTAAGCAACTGACGCCGACGCAAACGTCGACCGGTGCGGCTGCTCCGACGTTCAGCGCGCTCGACGTCGTGAACGCCCACATGAATTCGATGCACCTTGCGTCGTCAGAAATGGGCTCGGGTATTTCGACCGGTGAGTCTCCGCTCGAATGGCAGGTCTGGGGGCAAGGCTTTGGAGGCCACGCGAGCCAGCAAGAACGCGATAACGTCGATGGCTATAGCGCGAACTTTGGTGGCGCGCTCGTCGGTGCCGACAGGGCAGTCAGTGATCGCTGGCGCGTGGGCGGCGTGTTCAACTACGCGCATACGGCGATCGACAATAGCGGCGATACCTCGGGTGACAGCACGGGCGTGAACAGCTACGGCCTGCTCGGGTATGCAAGCTACGCCGGCTCGCCGTGGTACGTGAACCTCTCGGGCGGCGTGGTGTTTCAGCACTACGACACGTCTCGGATCGTCGCGCTCCAGGGCTTTACGGGTCTCGCAAACGGCAGCTTCAGCGGTCAGCAGTATGTCGCCCGCGTCGATGGCGGGTATCCGATCGCAGTCGGCAGTGCCACGGTCACGCCCGTTGCAAGCCTCTCGTACAGCTACCTGAACCAGAACGGCTACACGGAAACGGGTGGCAATGGCGCGGCGCTGGCAATCGGGGGTTCACACGCGACTTCGGTGCGCAGCGCACTCGGCGCGAAGCTCGAGAAGTCGTACGAGACGAAGTATGGCGTCATCGTGCCCGAGGTATCGGCGCAATGGGTGCATGAGTACGATCAGGCCAGGCAGACGACCGCAGCGCGTTTTGCCGCGGACACCTCAGGCGAAACCGCGTTCACGTCGTTCGGCATGACACCGGTCTCCGATGTGGCGGATCTGTCAGTCGGCGTCACGTTGCTTCGCGCGAACAACATGAGCTTGACCGCGCGCTATGAGCTTCAGGCGGGTTCAGGCTTCGTGTCGAGCACGGGCATCCTGCGCCTGCAGCAGAAGTTCTAAGCGTGGCTTGCGCGACCGGATGGCATGCGCACTCGTTAAACGGGTGCGGCCATCGGGTCGTGCGACGCGTGCGTGCTGCCCGTCGCGATGGCTCTACCGAGCCGGATGCGTCACCGAATGGATCGCCGAGTCCTGACGACAGCTTGGCTCGAGCTTGAGTAAGCCGGGCCAGCGAGCGGCCCAGTCGCCGTCATGTGAAAGGCCCGGGACCTCAACGACTTGCGCGCATGTCGTTCCCGTAGCTTGTGCGAAACGCGTGGCCACGGATGCAGGCACGACCGTGTCGTCGGTGCCGCTGAAGTGAATCTGCGGGATCGCCGCTACGCGGTCGGCGACGTCGATGGCGTTAAGCGAATCGGGCATAGCGGATACGTGATGCAGACGATTCACATACTCGTCGTCGAGATTGCCGGCCACGGTGCGTAGCGATGCCACGTCGGTTCTGCGCGCGGCGATCAGGACAGCGACTGCCGCGCCTCCGGAATATCCGGTGAGATGAATCGACTCGCCGGGTGCTTTCATTGCAATGTGGCTGATCGCAGCGTTCATGGAGTCGATGACTTCGGGCGCGTACCGCTTGCTCGTCCAATAGGCGGGGGTACATGCAGGGTTGTCTGCCATGGGCGTGAATTGGCATGGCCGCGCGAGATAGACGACGTTGGACGCGCTGTCCGTTGCAGCGATCGCAAGCCCGGCGGCGTCGCGCGGTGTCGGGTCCAAAGAAGCCTCCGACCTCGATATCCACGCGAGTCCGTCACCTTCGATATAGACATGAATCGGCGCATGCGGATCGCCGATTCGCGTATAGGTGGTGAAAACGAATGAGCCGCCCTGCACGGTTTCGCGATGCAGGCCGGCGGGTTCGGCCAGCGCGTCGGCATGCTGATTGCGATCGAGTGTGCCGCAGGCGGATACACCGACGGCGACCGCAAGCGTGACGCTGGCCGCGATCGCCCTCGGTGCCCGATTGAGTTTGTTCCCTACCTGTCGATGCATCACGCCCGTATCTGCAAGCCGAATCTCTCCTATTTTATCGGCAGCACGGCACGTAACTTGATTTGGCCGGACACAAGGAGGTCACGCCTCCGCGGAGCGGGCTCCCGTGTGATTGTTGTGACGGCTAGAGCACCTTGGATTTGTCCAGCTTTGACCCGGTGGCTGCGTTGTATTGATCGACGTAGTCCTCGATCAACCCGCGCACCGCACGGCCGATCTTCCGGTAGTCCGATTCGTTGAGGTTCGCGAGCGATACCCGGCCTGACGGATGAAGCGTGCCGAATCCTTTGCCCGGCAAGAGCACCACGTGCGCTTCTCTGGCAAGACGGAACAGCAGTTCGCTCGGCTCGGTGTGCTTGAGAAGCCAATCAACAAATTCCCGGCCGAATGCGCGCTCGCCGAGAAATTCGACATCGAGGATCGTGTAGTAGTCCACCTGATTCGGATCGTCGTCCTTGAACGAGATGCCGATTTCTTCATAAAGCGCTTGCTTGCGGCGGCGGATCACGCGCTTCAACGCGTTCTTGTAGGCATCAGGCGTGTCCATCAGCGCGAACAGGGAGAACAACACCATCTGCACCTGTTGCGGCGTCGAGAGCCCCGCCGTGTGGTTCAGCGCGACAGTGCGGCTGTCGGCGACAAGGCGATCGATGAACTTGAGGTTTTCAGGGTCGGTCGTAATCGACTCGTAACGCTTGTTGAGTTCCTTCTTCTTGTCCTTGGGCAACTCGGCGAGCAGCTTGTCGAGCACGTTGTCGCGATGCGTCGCGATCGTGCCAAGGCGCCATCCTGTTGCGCCGAAATACTTCGAATATGAGTACACGAGAATCGTGTTCTTGGGCGCGAGTGCAAAGAGCGAGACAAAATCGTCTGCAAACGTGCCATAGACATCGTCGGTCAGCAGGATCAGATCCGGCCGGTCCTTGATGACGTCGGCAATGTGGTTCAGGCTTTCGTCGCTGATCTTCACAGAAGGTGGATTGCTCGGGTTCACGAGGAAGAACGCCTTGACCTTCGGATCACGCAGCTTGTCGAGTTCCTTCTTCGAGTATTGCCAACCCTTGGTGACGTCGGCTTCGAGATTCACGACGTTCAACTGATAGTCGTTGAGCGTGGGGATCTCGATGTAGGGCGTGAAGATCGGCAAGCCGAGCGCGATCGTGTCGCCGGCCTTGATCAGGTGGTTCTCGCGCATCGTGTTGAAGATATACGTCATTGCAGCTGTGCCGCCTTCGACCGCGAACACGTCGAACTCGCCGACAAACGGATGCTTGCCGATCATCTCCCTGCGCAGGTACTGACCGACGATAACCTCCGACATTTTGAGCATGCGGTCGGGAACGGGGTAGTTCGACGCGAGAATGCCTTCGCACATTTCATAGAGAAAATCCGTGCCCGACAGACCCAGTTGGTCACGGACGTACGACACGCAGCCGGCTAGAAAATCGATGCCCGGCGTGCCCTTGTGCTCGCGAACAAACAGCTCGAAGCGTTCTGCGAGCCCTTCGCGTTTGGGAAAGCCGCCGACGCCCTCGGGCATATAGGCAAACGAGCGCTCCGCCTCGCGCATCGCAAAGAGCCCCAATTGCCAGAACCCATGGCGTGGAATCGTCGCGAGGAAATTCGGATTGCCGCGGCCGGCATTGAGCATCGCAAGATTCTCTGGCCGCGTGACAGCGGCGCCACCGGCTGCCTTGATCAGTTCGTCCTTGAGCTCAAACGGACTGAGTGCTGCGAATTTCGAGTGCCCGTTGCTGCCTTTGTCTTTGGCCATGATGCGTTCTCCAATGCGCTAAAGAGCATGCCGGCGTTCTGCGATCGATGACGGTGACCGGCAAGCGGGAAGGGGGTGTCACGCTAGACAAGTCCGACCACCAGCGGGCCGAGCAGCGTCAGCAATACGTTCGCGATGGCATAAGTGATGGCGAATGGAACAGTCGGCACAGCGCTTTCCGCTTTGTCGAGCACGCCGCCGAAAGCCGGGTTGGCACTTCGCGATCCGGACAGCGCGCCGGCCAGCAGGGCGGCGTTGTTGTACTTGAGCACGTAGCGCCCGAATACCATCGTCAGCAAAAGTGGCAGCAAGGTGACGAGTACACCCAGCAGGAAGATCGTGATGCCGAGCTGTTTGACCGTTTCCACGGCCTGCAAGCCCGAATTCAAGCCGACGACCGCGACGAACGCCGCCAGTCCAAAATCCTGCAGCAGGCGTGAAGCTGCGGGAGGCATCACGCCGTACATCGGGTGCTTGCCGCGCATCCATCCGAATACCAGGCCTGCGAGCAGGCATCCGCCGCCTGAGCCCAGCGTCAGTGGAATGCCGGCGATGTTGACGACGATGAGACCGATCAGCAGGCCGAGCACGAGCCCGACGCCCATATAAATGAAGTCGGTCTTGATCGAATACGGGAGTTCATAGCCTGCGGTTTCGACGGCGCGTTTCGTATCCTTCGCTGTGCCGTAGAACGTGATGACGTCGCCGTGCTCGAGCTTGGTCCCGGGCAGCACGGGCACCGGCTGACCGACGCGCGTCACGGCGTCGATAAACACGCCATGCCGCAACGTGCGATCAACCTGATCGCGGATTTCGCCGATCGTGTGATGGTTCAGGCCTTTAGCCGTAAAGACGCCTTGGCGTGTCTGCATGACCAACCCGGTCTCACCACTACCGGAAACCTCCGGCCCGATAAGACGTGCCACATCGACGATCTGCTCGCGGTGCCCGACGACAATGACGACGTCGTCGCGTCGAAGGATCACTTCAGGCTCGGGCTCGACCGACTTGCCGCCGCGAGTGATTCGCTCGATGGCGATCAGGTCGCGTTCACCGGTTTCGATCTCGCGGACCTTGCGGCCGTCGGCCACGTCGACGCGATACGCTCGCCCGAACAGCTCGCGCAACGCGGCAACCTGTCCCGGCCCCATCGTCGATGTCCCGCCGCTCATCTCTCGCTCGGCCTCGACCGATGCTTCGCGCAAGCCTTGTCCCATGAACTTTGGCAGGATGTTCACGCAGACGATGATGGCGCCCAGCGATCCGAACACATACGTGACCGCGTAGGCGATCGCGACGTCCGACTGAAGCGACTTCACCTGATCGGCCGGCAAGCCGAGCCGCGCGATCGCATCGCCGGCCGTGCCGATGATTGCCGATTGCGTCAGCGCACCACCCGCAAGCCCTGCCGCAATCCCCTTGTTCAGGTGGAAAAGCTTCGCGCACACGATGACCGTGATCAGCGCCGTGATCGCGAGGAACAAGGCCATCGCGATCTCGCGCAGTGTTTTCCGATTCAGCGAGTTAAAGAAGCCCGGACCGGAGTCATAGCCGACCGCGTAGATAAACACCGCGAACATGACCGCCTTGACGCCGCTGTCGATCGTTACGCCGACCTGGCTGACGACCACCGCTGCCAGTAGCGACCCTCCCACGCCGCCGAGCTGGAATTTCCCGAAGTTGATCTGGCCGACGTAGTAGCCGACGGCCAGTGAAAGGAACAACGCGATTTCCGGAGATTTATGAAAGACGCCGTGTATCCAGTCCATCGTGTCCTCGCTAGCAAAGTACGGGCGGTACTGCTGTCGAAACGGCATTGCGACTGCGATGCTGCTAACCCCCTAACTGCCGCGCCAGGCCCACGACCACCGGTCCCATCAACGGCAGCAAGACGTTCGATAAGGCATACGTGATGGTGTAGCCGATGACGGGCGTCGAATTGCCGGTGACGCTGACCAGCGAGCTGATGGCCGGCGTGCTGCACTGTTGACCCGCGATCGCGCCGAGCAGGGTCGGGATGTCGAGCTTGAGCAGATGCCGGCCGATAAGAAGCGACAAGAGGCCGGGAATCAGCACCATCAGAATGCCGACCAGCGGCAGCGAGATGCCGTACTCACGCACGAGCTTGATGGCGTCGGGACCGGCTGACAGGCCCACTGCGGCGATAAACGTCGCCAGGCCGAAGTCCTTGAGGATTTGTGCGGCCGCCGGCGGCAGGGATCCGACGAGCGGATGGCGTGAGCGTATCCAGCCGAAGAACAGTCCGGACAGCAGGCAACCGCCCCCTGTTCCGAGCGACAGCGAGATGCCGCCGAACGTGCCGCCCAAGTGTCCGATGGCCATGCCGAGCAACACGCCGATACCCAGATAGACGAAGTCGGTCTTTTGCGTGGGCACGAGCGGATAGCCGAGCAGGCGTGCACCGCGATCGACGTCGCCTTTCGTGCCGGCGAGCGTCAGGATATCGCCGCGGTTGAGGCGCGTCGCAGGCAAGGCGGGAATCGTCGCTTCGAGTCGTGTGACGGCCTCGACATAGATGCCACGTCCCCTTTCAGCGGTCGAGCGGCCACGAAGCTCGCGCAGACTGACCCCTTCGAGATCCTTGCGCGTCAACACGACATCCAGGCGTTCTGCCTTGGCAAGACCAAAGGAATCGCGACCCGCTATCTCGACGCCGATATCCGCCGCGCCAGCAAGCAGCGCATCGCGACGTCCCATGATCATCGCGATGTCGTTCTGCGCAAACACGAAATTGGCACCGACGATCGAAGGCACGCCGTTGCGTTCGACTTGTTCGACAGTCAATGCGCCGCCATGGCGCTGCTCGAGTACGCCGACCGCCACGCCGTTGAGGGCGGGGCCCACCTTGAACACGCGCGTCACGAGGGACGCCATCGCTTGACGCTGCCCGTCTTCAAGCGCGCTTTCTCCGCCCATCTCACGCCATAGGCGTTCGGACTCGTCGCGCAGGTTCACGCGCAGCATCAGCGGCGCAAGCTGGCTGGTAAAGAGCACGATGGTGATCAGCCCGAACAGATAGCTCACGCTGTAGGCGGTCACGACATTGGCCTGCATATGGCTGATGTCGGCATCCGGAATCCCCAGCTTCCCGATCGCTTCGGTCGCCGTGCCGATCACCGCAGACTCGGTCGCGGCGCCGGCGAGTAAGCCCGCTGCCGTTCCCGCGTCGAGGTGCATGATGACGACGACGATCATGATCAACGCGAGCACCGACACGATTTCGACGATCGACAGCAGGCCATAGCGCCAGCCGCGGCCAACGTTGGCAAAGAATTGAGGTCCGCCGGTGAAGCCCAGCGCAAAGATGAACAGCGCAAAGGCGATGTTCTTCAGATCTGGAGCGATGCGCGCTCCGGTCTGGCCCAGAATCAGAGCGACGATCAAGGTTCCGCAGACGCCGCCCAGCTGGACGGGCCCCAGCTTGAAGGATCCGATGAAATACCCGACGGCAAGGCTTACGAAGAGTGCGATCTCCGGCTGCGATCTCAGTATTTCACCGAGCATGAGCTGACCCCGTCTGAAGGACGAATCGAACTACCGCGTGGCGGAGCCAGAGCAATCGTTGGCTGCCGTTTTGAGACTTGAGAATACGACCGCCTGCTTGACCCGCAATACGCTCTTTAGCGATAAATGCGTGGAAAAGGTAGCGCGCTAGCGTATTTCTATAGAGTCAAAACGGCTCGCGCGTCGCAGGTTGATTCTCACGTCGAGGGTTCTCTTCGACCTTACCGGCAGAGACCGTGACCAGACGCGCACACACCGGGACAAGGCAGAGAAGAGCGGCCAAAACCCAGAACGCACCGGGCAGACCGATTCCTTTGGCGACAAAGCCGACGCCGGCCGGGCCCACGAGATTGCCTGCATAGCCCGTTGTCGTGATCGCCGCGACGGCGAGTGCCGACGGCATCGCGCGTTGCGATCCTGCACGACGAAACAGGACCGGCACGACGTTCGATGCACCCAAGCCGATCAGGACAAAACCCAACATCGCCAACGCTGCGACGGGTGCTGTCAGAAGCACCACAAAACCGATGATCGCCAGCACGCCGCCCCAGAACATCATGGCGCGGTCTCCGATTCGGGCGCTCAATGAATCGCCGCCGAGCCGTCCGCATGTCATCGCAATCGAAAACAGCATGTAGCCGACACCGCCTTGCGCAGCGACAACCAATCCTTTGCCGGTGATCAATAACGCGCTCCAGTCGAGCAACGCACCTTCGACCAGAAACGTAATGGCCGTGAGACTCGCAAGGAGCAGCACGATGCCGCGCGGAATGGCAAAGAACGGCCCGTCATGCGGGCTGGCCGTTTCGATCAGGCGAGGGCGTGCACTCAGGATCGCAATGAGCATGAGCACCGCACACAGCAACGTGCTCGCCAGCGTGCCGATATGCAATGAAAGCAGCAGTGTCATCAGGCTCGAGCCTGCGAAGCCACCGACGCTGAACAGCGCATGGAATCCTGACATCAAGGGCTTGGCCTCGAGCCGTTCGACTTCGACCGCATGGATATTCATGGCGACGTCGAGCGAGCCGAGCGACGCACCGAACGCAAGCAGTGTGATCCCCAGCGTCAGCGGCGTGCTGACTACGGCGAGCAGGGGAAGGATCACAGCGAGCCCGCATCCTCCTGCAACAATGATGGGCTTGCTTCCGTAGCGCGCACTCAGCGCGCCCGTGATCACCATGGCGACGACGGACCCCAGGCCAATGCAGAGGAGCAGCATGCCAAGCACACCGTCGTCGACGCCGAGACGATGTTTGGCGAACGGCACCAGCGGCGCCCAGCCTGCTACACCGAATCCGGCGACGAGGAATGCGAGCCGTGTCGCCAGTCGAGCGGCGGGTTGCTTGGAAGTCATGGGAGAAAGCTCCAGAGGAAACAGGTGGTGCGCTTACTGAGCGGCCGGGGGCTCGGCGCGCAAGACGGCGGTACCCGCCTTTGACAGGACGGTGTGCTGGGCGCGCGGCACATCGTGCTCGACGACTACGTGGTCGATCGCCTTGATCGCGGCGACGCGATACGGCGCGCGTGTATCGAACTTGTCGGTCGTCACGAGCGCGACGCTATGCGCGCTGGCGGCTAGCAGTGCGCGCTTGAACGTTGCATCGGCCAGGCCGAATGCGCTGATGCCGTCTTTGGGCGAGACGGCACATGAGCCAATAAAACATCGGTCGATGCTCAATTGCGTCACGCTCTGTACTGCGTTCGCGTCAACGCTTCCGCCGACAACCGGATCGACTCCGCCGCCGATCATGACGAGTTGCAGATCCGGTCGGCGAAGCACAGCGGCCGCGATATCGATCGAATTCGTCGCGACGGTGAGTTCGAATTCTTCGGGCAACACATCGACGAGTGCCAGATTCGTGCTGCCGCTATCGAGAAACACGAACTCGCCGCGATCAATCAGGGAGACGGCCGCGCGGGCCAAGGCCGACTTTCGTTCGGACGCGGCATCCATGCGAGCTGCCATGGGTGCAGACGCCGGCGTGATGGGCAGCGCGCCGCCGTAGACCCGGCGACAACGACCTTCGGCGGCTAACGCGCGGAGATCGCGCCGGATGGCGTCTTCGGAAACATCGAATTCGACAGCAAGTGCTGCCGCCACCACAGGCTGGCCCTGGGCGAGGCGCTCTGCGATCTGGTCGCGGCGGGCAAGGGGAAGGTCATCGTTCATGCGTCGATCATATCGTGCATGAACAAGAATGTAAACGTGCACAAACGTGCATAGATTGAGGATGCACAACGCTCGACTTTGGCGCGGGGGAGGCACAAAGCGTCGGCGTGACGAGGAGCGTCGTCGATAAAAACTTGTTTGCGGAGACGAGCCGAACCGAAGCCGACGTCTGAGTCGCGTCGACAACGCCCAAGGTGGGCTGGAATAGGAATGGCGCCGCGGCGTTGCTTACCGCTAGATTGAATCGGATTGCGCCGGCACTTCGGTATGAATGACGGGTTTGCTTGCTGTCCCGGTTTCGGCGTAGACCCGGAACCCATTGCGACCGGCACGTTTTGCCGCGTACATCGCCGTGTCTGCTTTGAGAATCAGTGTTGCCGAGTCGTCGCCATCGACGGGCGCCTGGCTGCAGCCGATGCTGCATTCGACTTCAATGGGACGACCGTCGAGCAACACGGGTTGGGAAATGTCTTCGAGCAGTCGTTCGGCGAGCTCGTCGCGTTCCGCATCAGAGAAGCGCGAAGCCACGACCAGGAATTCGTCGCCGCCGAGACGACCCGTGGCGACACAGTCGCGTGCGACGTGTGCGATGCGTCCCGCCATTTCGACAAGCAGACGATCCCCGGTCGGATGACCGAACGAATCGTTCACAAGCTTGAACCCGTCGAGATCGAGATAGAACAAGGTCACGATGTCGCGCGAATTTGCCGACCTCGCCAGCTCCGCTGTGAGTTCTTCGATGAGCGCCTGGCGATTCAAGAGCCCCGTGAGCGGATCGATTCGACCGATTTCCCTCAAGCGATGCGATCGGTCGGCGAGCTTGACGGCCATCTCGTAGGCGAGGTTAGCAACCAGCAAAACGTAGATGGTGACGAGGGGTACCCACCACATCGCGCCCGTCAGTGCATCGCCGCGGAAGACTGCGCCGCCCGTCAGTGCGAAACCCGTCAGGCCACCGACTCCCATTGCGATCAATGCCTTGAGAAAGCCCGACACGCCGCCGCCGGCCATTGAATTGACGGCAAAAATGACGAAGGCCGCAAAGGTCGGCACAGGCGCGAATTGCATCATCGCGACGAACATGCCGCCGAGCACGCTATCGATGATCAGGTTGCGTCTCTGTCCACGCAGGGGCGTGCTTGCACACGCTGCGAAGTACCTTGCGAGCCATGGCCACGCGAAGCAGACAAAAATGCCAAAGCCGATCAGCGCCAGCGACGCATGCTCTTCCCAGCCGACCGCAGAAACCGGAATGCTTGACGCACCAAATCCGATGACGCGCAAAAGATGAGTCCGGCGCGAGAAGCGATAGCCTTGAGGTGCCCGCGCGCCCTCAGGTGCGCCAGGAATGGCCCGCGAATCGGGGTGATGCATGTGAGTAGAGACTGTCGGAGAGTCGTGCGCCGAGTTATCTGGTTAACGAACGGCGCAACGACAATCTTTAGCCCGGGCGCGGACTTTCTCGCGGTCAGTCCGGCTCAGGCTCGACGTGCCGGACGAGATTCGCACGGCCTGATGCGCGGTGTGACCGGGTTATCCCGAAGGCGACCTGAAGCGCTTCACGCGTCCGCCGATCGTCTTCAAGGCAAGACGTAGCGGACGCTCGTCGCGCGTTACCAGGGAATCGTCGTGTTCTCCCACCGCGTGAAGGTGCCGGAGGGACCGTCCGGTCCGAGCAGTGCAACTCGCACGACTTCACGCGAGCCGTCCTCAATGGATTCCGTGCCTTCAAAGTTGTTGAGATTCGTGCTCGTGAAAGCAGGCGATACGAGATTGACCTTGATCGCTGTGTTTTCGAGTTCGATACACATCGCGAGCGTGATCGCATTCAGCGCGGCTTTTGACGCCGGGTACACGGGGCCGAAGATGTGGCGATATTCATAGGTCGGGTCGGACGCGCTGGTCAGCGAGCCGACGCCGCTCGATACGTTGACGATCCGCGCATCGGAGGACAGCCGGAGCAAGGGCAAGAACGCTTGATAGACGGCGAGGACGCCAAACACGTTGGTTTCCCATACCGCACGCACTTCGTCCAGCGAGGCGGTACTTGCCCGATTCGCCTGTACGTTCTCTTGCAGCGTCCGTTTTGTCGTCTGCGAAATGCCGGCGTTGTTAACGAGCAGGTCAAGGCGACCGAATTCATGGCGAACGCGTTCTGCCGCGGCCGAAATCGATGCCTTGTCGGTCACATCGAGCTGAAAGGCAATCGCGCCGCGTCCTATTTCTTTGGCAGCCGCTTCACCCTTGGCGAAGTCGCGCGCCGCGACCAGCACGGTCACACCGTTCGCAGCAAGCTCTTTAGCGACTTGTCGACCGACACCTTGATTTGCGCCCGTGACGAGAGCAATGCGATTGTGGTCATCCATGTCGAGTCTCCTTTGGCTTGAGTAAAGAATCAATTTAGCTCAGGCCAAGGGGACGATCGATGATAGAAAGTCCAATGTTCGTGCCTAAAAGTCCAGAAGTTCAGGCATCGAAAATGTACGTCGAAGCACGGGCGTGTGTCGCGAGGTAACTGGACGTCGTGTTGCCGGCTAGTCAGCCGTCAAGCGCCCCGGGGTTTGCCCGATCCGGCACATCATCCAACGCTTTGAGCTTCGCTTCCAAAGCGTCGAGATACGGGTCGGCGATCCCGTGCTTCGCCAGTGCCGTCGTCAGCCGCTCAAGATATTCCGCGTTCGTGCCGAATGCGCCGGATGCGCTGTGAATCAGCGGCGCGATCGTGTCGATTGATGAGTCATGCGCATATTGCTGGCGCTGTGTGTTCGCGACAAACGCAATGGCGTGCGTATGCGTGCCGTCTTCGAACGTGACGGGTGCCCAAGTCGGGATATATGACCCGAGCACCATTTCGCGGATCCAGAGGACCATGAGTTCTTCTTCGGCATTCGCCTGGTGCAAGCGCAATGCGACGCCGTGCGCGACGCCGCCACGCTCGAGCGCAAGCATGCGACCCGGAGCCTCGGGGCTGCCGCGGCCCACCGTCAGGTGCAGGCAGAACGATCGGTGCCAGTCGTGCAACGTCGCGAGGCGGGACTGATCGAATTGCATGACCGGGTTCCACATCAGGGACCCGTAAGCGAACACCCACAGCTCATCGCATTGTTGGGGACGCTGCCGGAGCGTCTGCTCGAGCGATGCCTTGATTTGCTGGGGCGTCCATACATCGGGCAGTGAATCGAAGTGCTCGATGTATTTGCCGGACTCGATCGTGTCTCGTGTGAACATAGCCGTGCCGTTGCCGAATGCGTCCGTGCGTCGTCGAGCCCTGTTGGCGGGCGATGCACGCCGTCGATCGGAGGATCGACGTGATGGAGTATGGCGACGCCCGGCGAATCGATAAACGGCGTTTGGGGAACAACATTGATTACAGGGCGGCTACATTCAGGCAGGCATGCACGCGTCCTTCAGTCCTGAGAGGCCTTGAAATCAAAGGCAATTCGCCCGGCAGGCAGGAACGTCAGCGAGATGACGGCGCCGCCCTTGACCTCGGGAAAGTGGCGGCTGCCCGGCTCTGGCGCAGTCCAGCCGCCATGACACCAGCCGTTCGGGCCCGCGAGCGCGGCGCCTTTATTCAGCGGCACGACGAGGTTGATTTCGCCATACGGATGCAGATGCTCGTTGGCGCGGAAACCGCCTTCGGCGTTGTTCTGGGTGTTGTCCGTGCTGTCCATCAACACCGCGGTGGCGCTGAAGAAGAACGTCTCGGCGCTGGGCGTGACGATCTGTGAACGACGGTAGCGCGGGCCGGCAACTTCGATGTCGGCTGCCCAGCCTTCTTTCACGCCCTCTGTGATCAGGCGGGCGAGATCTCGATACAACGCGCTTTCAACGCCATATTTGACGTTAAGCCATTGCTCGAACTTCGTGCCGGTGGTGGCGTCCTTGATCTCCTGAAGGAAGGGGGTGAAGCGAGCGACGAATTCAGCTTTACGACTCATATTGGGGGCTTGAGGCATGGTGGATATAGGGCCTGTGAACGTCAGCGCAGCCCGTTAAAGCGGCATTCAACACACCTTTCCGAAACGGCGGCGGTTCGAAACGCACGGGAAGTGCGAATGCAGCGGCAGTCACTGCGAGGGGACATTCTTGCCCCGCATGCACAGACAATCCATAATCATTCGGCCATATTTCCTATCGAATCGTACAAACCTCCCGTGGATCCGCTCTCCGATGTGCTCTCACTGCTGAAGGTCAAAAGCGTGCTGTCGGCGCGTTTCGAGGCTGCCGGCCCTTGGGCGTTACGATTTCCCGCCTATCGGCACATGAAATTCGGCGGCGTCGTCAAAGGGTCCCGGTGGGTATGGATCGAAGGCGTCACGGACCCGGTAAAGATGGAAGAAGGCGATTTCTGTCTGCTGACGGATGGATCTCCGTACTGTTTCGCAAGCGACCCGGACGTCGCGTTGCAGGATGGGGACGCGGTGTTTGCCGATCACCTGGATGACGACGGCATCGTTCGCTATGGACGAGGCGACACACGTGCGATCAGCGTGGGAGGCGTGTTTGAATTCGACGATGACGTGAGCGGGGTATTGCTTGGCGTGCTGCCCCCGCTGGTCCATGTGTCCGCGAATTCACCGGATGCGAGATCCTTAAGCGCGGCGCTCGAATTGATCAGGGCAGAGACAGAGTCAGTCAGACCAGGAGCGACGGCGATGGCCGGCAGCATCGCGAATATCGTGCTGATGAACATCCTGCGTGCTCATCTGGCTGCCCACCCTCGATCGGCGGGATGGCTCGGCGCGCTGTCCGATCCGCGAATCGGCGCGGCGCTGCGCATCGTGCATGAAGACATCGCGCGTCGCTGGAAGGTCGATGCATTGGCGGAGAAGGTCGGCATGTCGCGTACTGCGTTTATCGAACGCTTCAAGGAACTCGTTGGCTTGCCCCCGCTTGAATATCTGATCCGGTGGCGCATGACGATGGCGCGGAATGCCTTAAAGACAGGCAACGACACGCTTTCGACCATCGCCGCCACAGTCGGCTACGTGTCTGAAACCACCTTCAGTTCGACCTTCAAGAGGATGTTTGGCCAGAGTCCGGGCCGGTATCGTGCGGAAGTGCGAAGCAGGACTTAAGAGTCTTGGCGCGGAGTACGTATGCGACGTACGCATGCGCGGAGACATGTTCCGTGTGTCGTCCGCCCCTACGTACCCGGCTCCGCTACAGATCCTGACCAGTAATTTCGATCGGCGCGCCGCTCAGCGGCGGGGTCGCGCGCTCGGCCGCTCGCAGCAGCTTCTGGTTCCCAAGCTGGAACGCGAGGAGCAGTTGCCGATGACTGTCATTCGCTGCGCCAAGGTATTGGCACGCCACTTCAGGGCTGACTTCGAAAGCGCAATAACCCCAGCCAAAGCCATAGGCCGAGAAGCAGATCGTGGATTCGTTGGCGAAGCGCGGTGCTGTCAGACTGATACGTGCCGGAACCATACTCGTCGAACTCCGTCATTGCGGTGGGTTAGGGCGATTCTCCCATAACAAGCTCGTCTTTCCACTGCCGATGGCCGCGCGTTCTCTGATGATTTACGACGGTCATCGAGAAATATGTTCTTTTTTTACTCGTCGTCTCCGCACGCTCGAAAGTCTCACGCTGATCGGTCGTTATCACTGTTAGAGGTGAGCGCCTTGGGCCATGAACGGGGCCTGGCGCAGGTTAAGGATTTTGCAGGGAGAATCAAAATGAAAACCCGCTCGTCGATTGAAATGTGCGCGCCCGCGGCGATCGTGGCAGCCCTTTGCGTGCTCAGCGTACCGACGTTGATTGTTGCGCTTGTCTGGATGACGGCGGGTGTCTGTGCCGTGGGGTATCGGTCGCTCGAGGAATTTCCCGTGGACCGCATCTCGTGGCGATGGCTACGGGGCTCGCGTCGCAGCGTGACGCATTTCTACCATCTGGCCTGCTGGCCCCGATACGTCAAGACCGAGGTGCGGGAGTTCGCGTTCGTCGTGAGTCGTCGTATCGATGTGGGGCATCGAATTTTCCAGTTGTCTCGCCGCAAAGCGAATCGCGAAGGCCGTGTCGATCCATCGTGAGTTTGAAGCGGCGCATCGCGTGAAGCTCAGGTTCGTGCAGCACGGTTCCCCGATGCGCTTCGGCAGGATGTAGCGTCCGCGTCCTGTCGCATGCGGACGCATGCAATGAGGATGGTATGGTGGAGTCACGGCCACAAATCGGCTCGATGACTAAGGCATCGCCACTCCCCCATACCTCATGAACCTGACCAGCTTCGATCTCAACCTGCTCAAAGCATTCGATGCGCTCTACGCGGAACGCAATGTCACGCGGGCCGGCTTGCGGATCAGCCTGAGTCAGTCGGCGATGAGTGGCGCGCTGACGCGTCTGCGCGAGCTATTCAACGACGAGCTGTTCGTGCGCACGCCGCTCGGCATGCAGCCGACTCCGCGGGCTCATGATCTTGCGGCTCCGATTTCCGACGCACTTCGACTCATTGGCGGAGCCATCCAGACCGATGGCTTTGAATCCGCAACAGCGCGGAACACATTTACGCTTGCCATGGCCGACTATGGCGCGTTTGTGTTGTTGCCCCGACTTCTGGCACGCCTCAGCGTCGAAGCCCCTTACGTCGATATCCACGTGCGCGGCATGTTGGGCCGTGACGAAGCGGTCCAGCTTCTCGACAGCGGCGAGGCCAACCTTGCAGTCGGCTTTCCGGTCGACGCGTCGACACGCATCATGATGCAGACCCTGTTTCGCGAGGACTTTTCGTGCATCGCGCGGCATGGCCATCCCGCGTTCGCCGACGGTGCGGGTATTGAGGAATACGCGGCAGCGGAGCAACTCATGGTGTCTCCCGAAGGAGACCGTCTGGGCATTGTCGACAGAAGGCTCGACGCCCTGGGCATGAAGCGCAGGGTGGTGCTGAGCCTTCCGCAATTCCTCGCCGCACCGTTCGTCGTTGCCGAGACCGATCTCGTTGCGACACTGGCAACGCGTGTTGCGCAGCGCTTTGCTGCGACCGGGGTGGGCATCACGGTTCATAAGCCGCCGCTCGAGCTACCCACGTGGCCGGTCACGATGATGTGGCATCGACGCGTGGATGCCCATCCGGCCAGCGTCTGGCTTCGCAACCTCATCACAGACATCGCTGCGTCGATTTGACGTCATCGGCGCGACCGATATCCTCGCATCAGAATTTGCGATTTCCCTCCTTGAAGCGGCTTCCTTATATTCGACTTCGTTAATCCTTAGCGAGGTGGGATATGCGGGTGCTGGTGACTGGAGCAACGGGTTTGATTGGCGGCGCTGTCGCGCGACGGCTGAAGGCGGGCGGACATCAAGTCGTGGGATTGGCGCGTTCGCAGGAGAGTGCAGGCAAGCTCGAGCATGAAGGCTTTGAAGCCTTGCATGGCGACCTGGCCGATCCGGTGAGTGTGGAAGCTGCGGTCCGTGCGACTGACGCGGTGGTCCATGCGGCCTCGCCGGGCGATCAGAACACGGCGGCGTACGACGAGTCGTCCGTGCGCGCGATCCTTGCCGCCATGCGCGGCACGGGGAAACGCTTCGTCTACACGAGCGGCACCCTGGTCTACGGCCCGACTGGCGACACGCCGGCCACCGAAGAAAGCCCCTTGCGACCGATCGACATGGTGCGCTGGCGTCAGGGTCTGGAGGCCGAAATACTCGCTGCTGCTGCGGATGGAATCCATCCGATCGTGATTCGTCCGGGCTGGGTCTATGGCAATTGGGGCGGTGCTGCGATGATGATGTACGGCGCGGCGAAGGAGCATGGTTCGGCGCTGCACGTCGGCAATGGGCGCAATCGCTGGACGACGGTACACGCCGACGATCTCGCTGACCTCTACGTGCTGTCGCTCGAGAAAGCACCGCCTCGTTCAGTGCTGAACGGCGCCCATGGCGAAGCGGTCGCACTCATCGATATTGCTCGCGCTGCAAGCGAAGCGGCGGGCGCAGAAGGGCGAGTCACCGAGTGGCCGCTCGATGAGGCGCGTCAGACGTTGTGGGCGTTCGCCGATGCAATCGCCTGTGATCAGGTGGTATCAGGCGCCAAGGCGCAACGCGAACTGGGTTGGCACCCGTCGCGGCACTCGATCATCGATGAGCTGCGTTCGTACGCGGTGGCTGTTTAAGCAGCTTAGGGCACTCGGCGCCGTCGACCCTCAGGTCGGGCGTCGATCGTGCATGACCCTTCTCGACTCTCAAGCGTGATTCTCGTGCTGAATATCCTTTCCTTCTGGCCGCTGGTGGTCGCGCTATGCGGCGCAGGCGTGTTCAATGTGCTCGGCAGGCCGGCTACGAAAGACGGCTTCGTCCACTGGGGCTATCCGCGTTGGTGGTGCTATGTCACCGGCGCGTTGGAGTTGACGGCCGCCTTGATGGTGACGTTACCCCACACGCGTGAGTGGGGTCTGTTCCTTGCTGCCTTCGTCGTTGTCGCAGCGACCTTGACCATCTTGCGTCATCGCGAGTTTTCGCATCTCGCCCCGATCGGGGTGTTCGTTGCGTTGCTCGTACTGGGCTGGCACGCATCATCGGGGCTGGTTTAGGCCACGGTCTAGGCCACGACCTCTGAAAGGCGCGTCAAGACGCCTGGCCATCCATTCCCCATACCGTTGAACGCCGTTTTGCCTAGCGGCGAATCCATATCAAAGCCCTTGTGCTCGAGCGATAACCGCGTGCCGTCGCCCTCGGGCGTCAGTCGCCATGTAATCGTCGTGTTGAGCGTGCCGGGCGCAAACGAATAAGAAAGCAGCTTTGGCGCCTCAGCGGCAATGACTTCGCAGGGTTGCTGACCCCACTGGCCCATGTCGAGCGTGAACGTGTGTCCCACCACAGCGCGGATGTCGCCGGCGGCCCACCATCGCGCGTGGATCACGGGATCTGTCAGCGCCGCCCACACCTTTTCGGGTGGGTGAGGGATGAAGCGCGTCAGCTGGATGATGCCGGGTTCGATCATGTCGAGTCTTTGTTGAGAACGTCAGTCAGCGCATCGAGACGCTGTGCCCAGTACTGTTCAAACGGGTGCAGCCACTCGGCGAGCTCTTGCAATCGCGCTGCGTTCAGGTGGTAGACCCGCTCCCGGCCTCGCGAGACCTCGGTCGTGAGGCCAGCCAGGCGCAATACCTGCAAGTGCTCGGAAATAGCGGGACGGTTCACGTCAAACGACGCAGCAATTTCGCCCGCCACATGCGGCCGCTGACGGAGCATCTCGAGGATGCGCCGCCGCGTCGGGTTCGCGAGCGCGGCGAAAAGGTCGTTATCAGCCATGCGTTCACTATATGTCGGAAATTTCCGACGCGTCAAGACTATACTGAATTGAGCCCCTGTCGGTGATTTGAATAAGGCGTGGTCGTGGCCCGTTTAGTAGTACGCAGGCTGTTGCCGCGCCCCCCGCCGTCGCGTTCGTTCACGGAGATGAAACATGAAGATCAGCAGAGTCACTCGAGTCAGTTGTGCGTTGGTGCTGTCGCTGTCGTGTGTGTCGACCGTTGCAATTGCGGGCAAAGCGAGGTCTGGACCAGCCTCGCCCGGCATTACGAGCAACACGTCGGCTTCCGCCCAGCCGGGCACGGCCGCATCGGCACCGAGCGGGACGACTACCGCGCCGCAGTCCGGTCAGTAATCCTGTGGGCATAGGTGTTCCGGCCCTGGTAACGGCGGCCGTGGACACCGGCGGATCGCTTACGCGAATTACTCCTGCGCGTTCAGCTGGATCAGTGCGTTGGTGAGCGTCTTCGCCAGTTCCCATGCCGGCGTATCTCGCTTCGCATCGCCGTTATCGATCGACGGCTTGAGTATGGATAGCAGATCCTTTTTCGAAGAGGTGTCGACCGGTTTCATCACATCGGTCGTCACCACACCGTTCTGGTGTTTGGTGTCGGTCTTTGTCTGATGGGTCGACTGATTGAGCGTTGCGCTAACCAGCGCGCCGCGCTCCGCGGTGAGTTGAACGGTGCTTTGGGCGGTGTCGTCGAGCTGCGTGAAGTCGTAACTCGACGGCTGCATTGCCGTCGTCATCGGCTTCAGCCCGGCACCCGTCATCAGCTGATGGAAGCTCGCCTTTAGGTGCGCCGACTGACGCTGGGTGATGCCCGTGGTGTCGGATGAGCCAGTCGTACCCGAAGTACCTGAATTACCCGAGCCATCCGGCGCGACGTCGAGTGACGTATCTTGCGACACGTCATAGTCGAACGTGTCCGTCTCACCCGGATGTGCCGCATTGTCTCCGGGTGCGTCGTGAATCGACGCGGTGTAGTCCGCCAGTCCCGTCACCAGGGACGATGAGTCTTGCCCACCCGGCAATGCATCCGGCGCTGCGGGGCCGTAGTCCTCGTTCATCTGCTTGAACCCTTGCTCGAACATCGACATCAGCGCAGCGTCGCCGTGCCCCTTTGCATTGGCCGCATCAAATTGCTTGAGCAAGCTCGTCACCGCTGCGTCGCGTTGCTTGCTCGTTCCCCATAGCGCGGGATTGGATGTGTCGACCTTGAGGTTGATCGTGTTGTCATCCCCGGTTTTGATGCTCAAGGTTCGCGACGCGCTGTCCTGCACGTAGCTCGCCGAGATGTTCGGACTGTTAAGTTGAGAAATGTCTTCCTTGAAGCTCACAGAGGCGATTGCCGACGTATCGAACTGCGTCAAGCCGCTCAGGTCGAGCTTGGGCGGCTGGCCGCTCAGACCGTCAATCGCGTTTTGAAAGCCGTCGGCCAGCTTGGCGATCGCGCCGCGCTCACTATCGCTGAGTTTGCCGCTGCTCTTGATGCTGACCGAGAGGCCGCCGTTCTCGCTGTCCATTTCAATCTCGACCGTTACGCCGCTCTTGGTCTTGATGGACAGATCGATTTTTCCCTGCGGCAGCGTCGCCAGCGAAGCGTAGGCGCCGGCACCGCTGGGCGGCCCGTAACTGACGGATTGCGAATAATCACTGCCCGTCGACTCGAAACGATCAAGCAGCGCGCTACCGAGACCCGCAAAGCGACCTGACATGCCCGACGACGTGTAATCGTTGTTCATCAGCGACGAGATGGCATCGCCAGTCGAGTTTGCCCACGTTATGGCTGGCAAGCCATTCGACAGCGAACCATTGGATAAATAAGTCGCCATCGAGGAATCCGTTAATCCCGTTGCGATAGAGACAGCCGATGCTTCGGTAGTGCCTTGCGGCGTAACCGCATTATTTTTATTCGCCGTGCGAGCGGCATTTTCAAGTGCGGCTATTTCCAGTGACAGGGCTCGGTTGACGGGGGGCAGCACGTTCATGGATTGATCCGTTGGTGTTATTCGGGAAGAGCGAGGGCGGGCAAGACTTGTCGGCGCTCAGATGCTCTATCGACACGGTATTAAGGATCTTTACAGTGATATTCAATGAATCATTATCTCTGCCGGGTATTTTCTTTGTGATCGCGCGGTGGTATTTGTTAATTTAGATTGATTAATCGCTTTATTGGAAATTCACTATTTACGGAAATGAATGATATAAGAATGATTTAAGCGGGCGCGTGAATATCCATTCAGTCGCGTTCTGACGTTGCCGGGGTGATGGCGTCGGGCGCGACCATGTCGAATCGCGCCTTCGTTCAATGCGGGTGTCGATGATGTACGTCGGGGAAATGCGCGTGCGAATGCGTGATGGGCAAATGGACGTGTGCGTGGGTATGAGGCTCTACGCCCGAGTAAGGAAAGTCGTGCTCGTGCTGATGGTGTTCGTCGTGGCGGTGTCGATGGGTGTGCTCGAGGCGTTCATGGAGATGCACGTGTTCGTGACGTTCCCGAACGTGCAACCAGACGCCGATTGCCATGAGTCCCGTGGCGATCCAGAACGATGGATGCGGAAGCTCGGGCCACAGGATCAATGAGAGTGCCACGCCGAACAACGGGGCCACGGAGAAATAAGCGCCCGTGCGGGCAGTGCCCAGGTTGCGAAGCGCGACGACAAACAGCACGAGGCTGACGCCGTAACCGGCGAAGCCTGTCGTCATCGCTCCAGCGATGGTGACTAGGGCCGGAAACTTCGCGTCGGCCGCCAGCGCAACTAGCAAATTCACTGGACCGGCGATCAGCCCCTTGAGGCTTGCAATCACCATGGCGTCGTTGGCGGACACCTTCCGCGTCAGATTGTTGTCAATCGCCCAGCACAAGCACGCGCCCATGATGAGCATTGCGCCGGTCGACACACCGTGACTGCCGCGTTGCCACGACAGCAATACGCCGCCGGCAACGATGGCGACCATGCCGAGAAAGATTTGCGTATCGACGTTCTCGCGAAACACGACCCATGCGATCACGGCGGTCAAGACGCCTTCTAGATTCAGCAAGAGTGAGCTGGTCGCCGCGGGTGTGGTCGACAAACCGAGCATCAGCAGGGCTGGGCCCGCGACGCCACCGGCCGCAATCGCTCCGAGAAGCCACGGAACTTCGCCCTTGCTGATCCGTTGAGTGACCTCTCTCGTGTTCGAGGCCCACAAATTGCGCACGATGATCGCAATGCCCAGTCCGATTCCGCTACCCAGATAGAACAGTCCCGCGACCATGAACGGTGACATGGCGCCGAGAAGCGCCTTTGCGAGCGGAGTCGCAGCGCCGAACAGGGCAGCTGCGGCGAGAGCCGTGGAGATTGCACCGAGACGAGCATTCATGGATGGAGTGACTATGCAGACCGATCTGGAGCTGATTGAACAAAGGTTTCAAGCTGCTTGCAAGCAGTTGCACAAGGCTGGCTCATGGCGCCCGGAAAACCAGACCGAGGAACAGTACCTGTCCGATGCCATTGTGATCTTTTGCGAAGAAGCGATGCGCAATGCGCAGGCAAAACGGGACGCGGGGCACGAGCTCACCGTATTCGAGCTCGCCTCGGAGGCGTTGGCGCAACGGCTGCTCTACGTACCCGTCGGGAACAAGGACTGGAACACGGTGTTGCCCTATCCATTCATGCCGAAGTCCGAGCTCCTGGCACACAACAGAAAGAGAGGCTGATCACTTCGCCACTTGCTGCGCTGTGCCCTTGCAGAGTGCGGCGTTGTGGAGAATGGCTTTGCCAGTCGACTGATAGTTCTCGGCATCGCACGGCGGCAGGCCAAAAGTGCCGTCGCTATCGTCGCCGCCGTTGCTTTGATTCTCGATCGCTCTTGTCGGTGCAAGCGTCGACAGACATTGCGCGTTGTCACCCATGTGGTACTGCGTGAGCGCGAGTTCGCTGCGCACGCGATCCGCTTCTATCCAGTCCATGAACGTCGAGCATTGATCCAGCAGGGACTGATAGCTCGTTGCGGCCGCAGTGAAATTCTTTGCGCCGTATTGTCCGCGAGCCTGTTTCAGTCGCGAGGATCGTGAATGATCGGAGCAAGCCTGCGGCGCCTTCTGATACTGGCCGTCGAACATCGCGCGTGCGCCGCAAAACGAGCGGCAGGCGTCCGAGTTACCTGAATCGAGCTTTAGCGTGCCGTGATCATCGGAGAACGTGATGCGACAGGTTTGGTCGGCGTCGCCTGCAATGCCGTGATTGCCGTCGAGCTTGCCTTGCACGTCGCAAGAATGGCAATTGCTGCCCACGGTGCTGATCGTGAATTTACCGCCGGAGATGGAGAGCGTGCCACTCGCGTGTCCGGCCGGGGTGTACACGTATTCGCCGTCGAGAGGAGCGGCGATCGCGGCAATCGCACATGCGGATGCCAGACACGCTGCTGAGAGCGTCAATGCCAGACGTATAGATCTTCGAATCAACATAGTCCTTTGCCGCCGATCTGTAATGGTGTCGCGCACGTAGGGAGGCCGACGTCGTGTAGCGATGGCTACTGAAGGCACTGTCCGCGCGGGCACCTGAGTCTAGCAGCCCCGGTACACAACGTCGTGTCGGACCAGGTAACCCAGAGCCAGGCATCGCGCGACTTCACTGCATCGGCCGTCCGCTTCCGATCGCGAACGAGCGACTACGACTGGCTGAAGTTGATTGCGGATTCAACCGCGCGTGTCGACCCAGTTGCGGCCCCAGCGGGCTGAGTGTTGCAACGCGTCTTCCTCACTCTCGTGGTAGTCAAGCGAGAAGAAGGAGAAATGGCCTTCGCCTTGTGGGCTACCAATGCGCTCAAGTAGCAAATTGGACGAAAAACTGCCGTCAGGCAAACGATGCGTCGTCGGTTGGACGAGGTAGCCGTTGTATTGTTGGATGTGTACGTTCTGCATTTCAAATAGTCATATGGATGTCTCGTGTGTGGTACGGAAGATTCACGTGCGCGGACTAACCGATTCTCGACCCGAATGGATCTACGGTCGAAGGCGAACGACGCTTAAGTCAGCGGAAGAAACGAGGCACAACGAGACGTATCGCAGCCACCTGCTCGAGGCAACGCCAACGAGCGGCGACCGCGCTTACTTGGAGAGACAAAAACTTGGCGGGAGTGCTACTCGGTCTGTCATTCCGAGGGAGTGCCAGACCGTTCAGTTCACAACGGCTTGATATTGGCTGCCTGCAGACCCTTGGGGCCTCGCTTCGTTTCGAAGCTTACCTTCTGGTTTTCGGCCAGCGTTTTGAAGCCATCGCTCTTGATCTCGGAGAAATGCGCGAACAAGTCGTCGCCGCCGTTGTCGGGCGTGATGAAGCCGAAGCCTTTCGTCTCGTTAAACCACTTAACGGTACCGGTATCCATAAAAATAACCTTGAAAAAATAGAAGGAGTTCGCTCTATGCGAGCATGTGTGAAACATCAAGGAGGGAGAGGACAGCGAATACCGCTAACGAGCGAGTAATTGATGAACAGCAATCGGACTTCTTGAGGATTCCAAAACACAGTACGTTACAGATGAATCGGCGTCAACCCCTATCTTGTAACGCATCACGTCAACGGTGTATTCGGCCTGAGTACGAATGGCCGAAGTCCACTGCCTTTGCCCTCCAGGCATTAAGCGAGGAACCGCGCGCCCGGGCTCGCGGATACAGGACGGCATTCCGTGCCACAGATTGGCATGTGCTGGTGCTCGCAGTCATTGCAACTCGTGCCTCTGTTGCGGCTGCGCCCTTGCTTCCTCCTGCATGTGCGTATCGCACACTACGTTAGCCGACCCATCTCCCCAGCTTCACGTATCTATATCGAAGACGGTTCGATTTGGGGGGCACGCGTCGATCAGCCCTTCGGCATAGAGTTTCGAAGCGCGATTCGCGTCCCCGACGGATCGAAACGGGACTTCGGCGTTCAGTTTGAACACGCGACTTCGCGGCTCGATTGCCGACGCGAGTCGTTCACGAATCTGAACCGCGGCGTCGAACCCCTGATCATCGTTACGTGCACGACCTGGCACGAATGCGGTGTGCCGATAAATCAGAAGGGTGATCTCTAGCCCACGATATTGATGCAGATTGGGCATCAGGATTCTCCAAATTGGCCAAGCATAAACGTCGGAGGACTGGCGGCTTCCCAGCCCCGTGTTCCTTACGCAATGCCATGGCGTCGCGCCACCGAGGACGTGGTTACTCGGCGGCATGGTGTCCGCGATCTTGCCGCCGAGACTAGTCCGTACAAGACAAGCTTCGGCATCGTGATCGGCGAACGCGGCACTCGGTGCGATGAAGCAGAAGTCACGAAGTGAACGCGGCGTTGAATAAGCGCGCAGTTGTGCTCCTCGAGAAAGCTACCGACGCTGGCTCGAAGCAATCACATCACGACCCGGACTCTTGGTGTCCTTGTGGCGAAAATTGATTCGACCTTTCGTCAAGTCGTACAACGAGAGCTCAAGCGTTACGCGATCACCTGCGAGAATGCGAATGTGATGCTTGCGCATCCGGCCTGATGCGTACGCGCCGACGACAATTCCGTTATCGAGGGTCACCCGATATTTGCTGTCGGGAAGCACCTCATCGACGATTCCTTCGAGTTCCAGCAGTTCTTCTTTTGGCAAAATGGTTCCTTGCGAGATCTATATGCGTTCGCGTGAAGACGCCATGGCGTCATGTGTTGCCGCGTCGACGCGCATTTTCAGCGCGCGTCTCAATTGCGGATGCAGATCGAACCGACCCGGTCGAGCAATACCGTCGAGGGGGGCGTGCGACGTGCGCGAACATGCACTAGCTCAACACGTAGAGACGCAATGGCGACACCGTGTTGGTCAAGCGTATGCGACGTCGGTCGTTCAGTTTCGGTTAGGGCCAACTCGCCTTTGAGCTGGCAAAGAAGGGGATTCGCGGAGATGGGGGGTGCGGTTCAGGGAAATTACCCTGCTGCAGTTCATGCGTCGCGACACTGACCCGACAGTACGCGTCGCGCGGCATGCCGTCAAACGATTTCGTTTTCCACAAGCCCCCGTTTCGCATTCAACTCGTCGACATTGCGGCGCGCCGAGCCCGACAAGGCTTCACAGGCGTCGAGACTGCAACCTTCGTTGTTTCACTCAAGCAACCGATATTTGAGCAGTTGCGCGAGGCATTGGTCGACCTGGTCGAGCCGGCGACGGTGATTTGGGCGACCACCGTGTTGTTCGATGACTTTGGCCTCGTTGCGATGGAAGCCCATTCGCATAGTCGCGATCAGACTATTTCCACCGCGCCGAAATCACACCTGCCGGGCTTCACGCTGTTGCTGCGGATACCATCCCGTAAACTTGATCGCCGCATACAGTGCGGCAACGGTAATGAAAATGCCCGCTGAATGCGGCACGGTCGAAGAATACGTCATCAGCAGATCGGCCGCGACCATCGCGGCAAACGCGAGCGCCCAAGCGAAGGTAATTGCGTAGTTCACGCGAACGAAGGCAGGCGAATCCCACAGATGGGGCGCGACTTTCTCGCGTGCGTACTGCAGCGTGAACGGCTGGTGCAACACGATCGACGCCAGCACGATCAAGAACAGACCCGAATCAACAAGCAGTCGCACTGCCGGCACAGACCAGGACGCACCGGACGAAAACGAGTACAGCGCCAGTGCGCCGAACAGCAAAAACGTGCCGACCTCAAGGATCTTCACGCGGCGTTTGCCCGACAGAAAATCGCGCGCCAACAGCACGGCTGCCACAAGCGCACCTGCTGCCAAACCCGCCGATGTACCGACGGTGCGCTCGATGATCACAAATGCGACGAAGGGGGAAAACGCCAGAAGCATGTCCATTGAAATCTCCAAGGGAAGGATTGAAGGGTCTGGACAGCCGGGGCTGTGCGCGTCGACCCGGCGCATTCGCCAGGTGTGGAACGGCATCGCCACTTCCACGTCGCCTCCTGAGCGCCTTGAAGATGTGTCCAATGGAAACATTTTGACTTTGTTCGCGTGCCCGGTCAATATGTGTTTACACTGGAAACACTGAAAAGAAGATAGCGCGCATGAATGAAGTACCCACGCCAAATCGCAAAGCACGACCCGATCCGGGCAAAAAGGACAAGTTGCAGTCAGTTGCCGAGGGGGACGTTCCCGCGCGCCCGTACCATCACGGCGCCTTGCGCGAGGCGCTGCTCGAGGCCGCCGAACTGGTTTTGCGTCGGGACGGACTGCGAGGTCTGACTCTGCGCGCGATTTCGCGGGAGGTGGGCGTGTCGCACACGGCGCCGCAACGGCACTTCAACGACACGTCTGGCGTTCTGAGCGAGCTCGCGGCGATCGGTCACCACCGTCTCGCAGCATCGATGGCAAAACACAGCGAAGGTGTGGGCGACGAGCTTGAACGGCGCAAGGCGATCGCCCGCGGCTATATCAGCTTTGCGGTGGAGCAATCGGAACTGTTCAGGCTGATGTCCCGTAACGAGTTGCTCGATCAGTCAAATGAAGCGCTCGGCATCGCACGGCGCATGTCGATTCGTGCGCTTGCCGGCACGATCGGCCAAGAGACAGCGCAGGAGAGCGCGCCACTCGCCATCGACACCGCTCGGGCGGTTGAGATGACGGCCGGTTGGGCGTACGTGCATGGCCTCGCGACGTTGCTTATCGATGACCGCCTCGACGGTGTCGCGCGAATCGCCGACAACATCGACGATGCGGCAGGTCTCGTTGCAGCCGCAATCGAGCGGATGCGTCTGACTCTTGCAGATTAGGCCGCCCACACAGCAATGGTCAGGCATTCATAGCGCAGCGAAGGCTGTCGCGGCTCTTCAACCGCCACGGCCGGCGCATTCATGACACGCGAAGCAATGGCTTGCCTGCTGCGATCGCTCGGGTCCAGGCGGCATTGAGACACTTCACGTCAATCCCGGCGTGCTCGCATGGATTCTCGCTGCGCCCGTCCGTACTAACCCTAATGCAAAAAACTGGTAGTGATCGGGGGCGTTTAGGGTAGTGCTGTGACGCTTTTGCGTTTAATTTTCGTCACATAAGCAAAAGATTCGCGGCACGCCAGGTTGGCAGCGTTCTACCAGGCCGCGTCCATAGAGGAAGACACGTGCAGCCTGATCTCGAACTAGTGACCGTACGCCATGACGAGTCGTTCAAGGCGTGGTACCACGGCTATCCGTACCGTACGGTGCGCTGGCATTTTCACCCTGAATACGAAATCCAGCTGATTGTGGCGACCACGGGCAAGATGTTCGTCGGCGACCATATCGGACGTTTTGCGCCCGGCAACCTCGTATTGATGGGCCCGAATCTGCCGCATAACTGGGTGAGCGACGTTCCAGAAGGCGAAGTCATCGAGCAACGCAATCTCGTCGTGCAGTTCGGACAGGATTTCGTCGCGCGATGCATGGAGAGTTTCCCCGAGTTGCGACAGGCGGAAGCCTTGCTCGCCTCTTCAAGGCGCGGCGTGTCGTTTGGCGAGCACACCAGTGAAATCGTCAAGCCTTTGTTCTTCCAATTGATCGACGCACGCGGCGTTCGCCGCATTGCACTGTTCATGTCGATACTCGCGGCCTTGATGGATGCGCGGGATATCGAGTATCTGGCGAGCCCGGCTTACCAGCCGGACCCGACCGCTTTTGGTGCGACCCGCATCAGTCACGCGCTGTCGTTTATCGGTCAAAACCTGGCTTCGGAATTGCGCGAGTCGGATCTCGCGCAACTCTCGGGGCAGAGTGTCAGCGCGTTTTCCCGCTATTTCCGTCGCCACACCGGCATGACGTTTGTTCAGTACGTGAATCGATTACGCATCGATCTCGCGTGCGAGCTGCTGACGGATAGCGAATTGAGCGTCACGGACATCTGCTTCAAGGCCGGCTTCAACACGCTGTCGAATTTCAATCAGCGCTTCCTGCTGACCAAAGGCATGGCCCCGTCCGAGTTCCGGCGCAATCAGCGACTCAACGATGCAAGTCGCGAGGCCTCGGAGGCTGCGGCCGCTCGCGGTCATGGCATCGATAACGCACCGTCGATCGTGCCGGCGGTGCCGAGTCTCACGCACGCGCGTGCTGCACCTGTCGCGCGCCTTTCGCACTAAGTTCTTCGCCTGACCTGAGTTTCAACACGCATCGCGCGGCCACGCACCGCGCGAGGGATTTGCTCATCCTCAATATTTGGAGACGACATGACGAATATCACGCAGCAGCAGCCTTCATTTCATTCCATCGCGCGTCGTGCACGCGCTTCGGCCATCGGCGCCGCCCTTGCGCTTGGCCTGTCTCTGTCGGTGACTGCAGCGCACGCAGCGCCGTTGAAAATCGGCATGACGTTTCAGGAAATGAATAACCCGTATTTCGTGACGATGCAGAAGGCGCTCAATGACGCCGCTGCAAGCATGGGCGCGGAAGTCGTCACGACCGATGCGCATCACGACGTGAGCAAGCAGGTCAGCGATGTCGAAGACATGTTGCAGAAGAAAATCGACATCCTGCTCGTCAATCCCACGGATTCCACAGGCATTCAGTCGGCTGTGATCTCCGCGAAGAAGGCGGGGGCGATTGTGGTGGCCGTGGACGCCAACGCGAGCGGCCCGGTCGACTCGTTCGTTGGTTCGAAGAATTTCGATGCGGGTGAGCTGTCGTGCGACTACCTCGCCAAATCGATCGGCGGCAGCGGTGAAGTCGCGATTCTGGATGGCATTCCGGTCGTGCCGATTCTGGAGCGCGTCAAGGGCTGCAAGGCGGCCCTGGCCAAGTTCCCGAACGTGAAGCTCGTCGATACGCAGAACGGCAAGCAGGAACGCGCAACGGCACTGACGGTGACCGAAAACATGATCGAAGCCCATCCGAATCTGAAGGGTCTCTTCAGCGTGAATGACGGCGGTGCGATGGGATCGTTGTCGGCGATCGAATCGTCAGGCAAGGACATCAAGCTCGCCAGCGTCGACGGCGCGCCTGAGGCAATCGCAGCGATCCAGAAGCCGAACTCGAAGTTCATCGAGACCTCCGCGCAATTCCCGGCGGACCAGGTGCGGATCGCGCTCGGCATTGCGCTGGCGAAGAAGTGGGGCGCCAATGTGCCGAAGACGGTTCCGGTCGATGTGAAGCTCATCGACAAGAGCAATGCAAAGGGATTCAGCTGGTAAGTCACACGTGGCGGCATCGCGTCTCTTCTGACGTCGCGATGCCGTCGCGTGCCCCGCGCACATGAGCTCGACGGACCCGATGGACACGATACTGAAACTCGACGGCATCACGAAGAGCTTTCCCGGCGTCAAGGCGTTGCAAGGCATTCACCTGGAAGTCGCACGCGGCGAGATCCACGCCTTGCTCGGCGAAAACGGCGCAGGCAAATCGACGCTGATGAAAATCCTGTCGGGCATCTACCGGCCAGACACCGGCACGATCTCGGTCGATGGCAAGGACCAGCACTTCACCGACTATCACGATGCCGTCGCTGCGGGCGTGGGCATTGTGTTTCAGGAATTCAGCCTGATTCCCTATCTGAACGCCGCGGAGAACATCTTCCTTGGTCGGGAGTGGCGTAACGGGCTGGGCATGCTCAAGCGCACGCAAATGCGGCACGCAGCGGCGGAGATCTTTGCACGTCTTGGCGTGTCGATCGATCTGTCGGTGCAGATCCGTGAACTGTCGGTAGCGCAGCAACAGTTTGTGGAAATCGGCAAGGCGCTGTCGCTCAACGCGCGAATCCTGATCCTCGATGAGCCGACCGCAACGCTCACGCCTGCCGAAGCGGAGCATCTGTTCAACGTGATGCGGGACCTCAAGCGTCAGGGCGTGACGATGATCTTTATCTCGCACCACCTTGAAGAGATCTTTGAAGTCTGTGACCGCATCACGGTGCTGCGCGATGGTCAGCATGTTGGCGTGACGAATGTGGCCGACACGGATGTGGGGCAGCTTGTCGAAATGATGGTCGGCCGCCGCATCGAAAGCAGTTTTCCGCCGAAGCCAACGCTGCCCGCCGACGCCAAAACGGTGCTCGACGTGGATGCGCTGCAGCTGAAAAAGGACGGCCCGGTGAACCGCTTCTCGTTGCGCGAAGGCGAGATTCTCGGTTTTGCCGGTCTGGTCGGATCAGGTCGGACGGAAACGGCGTTGGCGGTGATTGGCGCCGATCCGGCTCACGTCAAGGACATTCGCATTCACGGCGCGGGCGCGAAGTTGTCCGATCCGGCAGATGCCTTGAAAGCAGGGATCGGCATTCTTCCCGAGAGTCGCAAGACCGAAGGCCTGATCACCGATTTCTCGATCAAGCAGAACATTTCGATCAACAACCTCGGCAAATACCGCTCGTGGCGCGTGTTGATCGATCAACGCCACGAAGCGCGCACGACCGCGGAAATCATGAAGCGTGTCGGTGTGAAGGCGCCGAGCATGCACACCGAGGTCGCGACGCTGTCTGGCGGCAATCAGCAAAAGGTCGTGATTGCGCGCTGGCTCAATCATCACACACGAATCTTGATCTTCGACGAGCCGACACGCGGTATCGATGTCGGTGCGAAAGCGGAAATCTATCTGTTAATGCGTGAACTCACTACACGTGGCTATTCAATCATCATGATTTCATCGGAACTGCCGGAGATTGTCGGCATGTGTGACCGCGTGGCCGTGTTTCGTCAGGGACGCATTGAAGCGATTCTTGAAGGCGATGCTATCGACGCGAATGCAGTGATGACGTATGCCACCGCAGGGTCGGCGCATGGAGTCGCTCATGAACATGCCTAATCCTTCTTCACCCCGGACGTCGACGGCGGATGCAGCCGGCACCGATGCGCAGTTCCGTCTGTCGTGGGCCAGTATCAAGCGCTCGACGGTGTTCTATCCGTTGATCGGCTTGCTCGCGGTGTGCATCGTGATGGTGTTTGCGAGCAATAGCTTCCTCTCGGCGAATAACATCGAGAACGTGCTGCGCCAGGTGTCGATCAACGCGATCATTGCCGTGGGCATGACGTGTGTGATCCTGACTGGCGGCATCGATCTGTCGGTGGGTTCCGTGATGGCGCTGTCGGGAACGATTGCAGCGGGCCTGATGGTCGCCGGACTGAACGCCGTGGCGGCGCTGGTGGTCGGCATTGCGATCGGACTCGGTTTCGGTGCGGCCAACGGCTTCTTTGTCGCTTATGCGCAGATGCCGCCGATTATCGTCACGCTGGCGACGATGGGCATCGCACGCGGGCTGGCTTTGATTTATACGGGTGGCTATCCGATCGACGGCCTGCCGGATTGGGTCGGCTTCTTCGGGCGGGGCAAAGTGCTGGGCATTCAAGCCCCAGTGCTCATCATGCTGGTTATTTACGCCATCGCGTGGGTGATGCTCGAGCGCATGCCGTTTGGACGTTACGTCTACGCGATCGGTGGCAATGAACAGGCCACGCGGCTATCCGGTGTGCGGGTTGCGCGAATTAAGCTCATTGTCTATGTGGTCAGCGGCCTGACCTCAGCCTTTGCGTCCATCGTGCTGACCGCGCGCCTGATGAGCGGGCAGCCGAATGTGGGCATTGGTTTCGAGCTCGATGCGATTGCGGCGGTGGTGATGGGTGGTACCTCCATTTCCGGCGGACGCGGATCGGTCATTGGCACGCTCATTGGTGCTTTGCTGCTCGGTGTACTGAACAATGGGCTGAATATGGTCGGGGTGAACCCTTACGTCCAGAACGTGATCAAGGGCGGAATCATCCTGCTCGCGATCTATATCAGCCGCGATCGCAAGAGGTGATGTGCCAATTCGGTCAAGCGCTTCTATCTCTCCTTTCTCCTCTTTCTCTCTTATTTGCAGGACGATGCAATGACGACTCAAGATAAAGCCCAGCAGATGACGGCCATCGTTTGCCACGCGCCCGAAGACTATCGCGTCGAGCAAGTTGCCAGGCCGCAAGCGCGCGCGAATGAACTGGTGATCAGCATCTCCGCGTGCGGCATTTGTGCGAGCGACTGCAAGTGCTACTCGGGCGCGAAGATGTTCTGGGGCGGTCCGAGTCCCTGGGTCAAGGCGCCGGTTATTCCGGGGCACGAGTTTTTTGGCGTCGTCGAAGAGCTGGGTGCGGGTGCGGCCGAGCACTTCGAGGTGAAGGTCGGCGACCGTGTCATTGCGGAGCAGATCGTGCCTTGCGGTAAATGCCGGTATTGCAAATCAGGTCAGTATTGGATGTGCGAAGTCCATAACATCTTCGGGTTCCAGCGCGAAGTGGCCGACGGCGGCATGGCCGAGTACATGCGTATTCCGCCGACGGCGATCGTCCACAAGATTCCGGAAGGTATTTCGCTTGAGGATGCGGCGATCATCGAACCGATGGCATGCGCGATCCACACCGTGAATCGTGGCGATATCCAGCTCGACGATGTCGTGGTCATTGCAGGAGCAGGGCCGCTCGGCCTGATGATGACTCAGGTCGCGCACCTCAAAACGCCGAAGAAGCTCGTGGTGATCGATCTCGTCGAGGAGCGGCTGGCGCTCGCGCGCGAATACGGCGCCGACGTCACGATCAATCCGAAGCAGGACGATGCGCTTGCGATCATTCAGTCGTTGACCGGCGGCTACGGTTGCGATGTCTACATTGAAACCACGGGTGTGCCGGCTGGCGTAACGCAGGGCATGGATCTGATCCGCAAGCTCGGGCGTTTTGTCGAGTTCTCGGTGTTTGGCGCCGAGACGTCGGTGGACTGGTCGATCATCGGCGACCGCAAGGAACTCGATGTGCGTGGCGCGCATCTTGGACCGTACTGCTACCCGATCGCCATCGATCTGCTCGCGCGCGGTCTGGTGACGTCCAAGGGCATCGTGACGCACGGCTTTTCGCTTGAAGAATGGGACGACGCGATCCAGATTGCAAAGTCGCTCGATTCGATTAAGGTGCTGTTGAAGCCGCGCGCATCGGCTTGAGTGGCTTGCGTGGCTTGAGTGATCACCCAACGTCTTTGATCTCAACCAGGTGCCGGCACCACGCCGGCAGCGACAGGCATGACGACAAACTTTGATTTTTCCGGGCGCTCGGTGCTTGTCACCGGCGCGTCGAGCGGGATTGGCCGCTCGACGGTGGAGCTGTTGCGCGCGAGCGGTGCGCGCGTGGTGGCGGCAGCGCGACGGGTGGACGAACTGGCACGTCTCGCTGAAGAGACGGGTTGCGAGCCACTTGAACTCGATGTTGGCGATCCGGCGGCGATTGCGGCCGCATTGGACCCATGTGAAGTGTTCGACGGGCTGGTCAATTGTGCCGGGACCACGGTGCTCGAGCGTGCAGTCGATACGAAGGCAGAGAGCTTTGACTACGTGATGGCGGTCAATGCGCGGGGTGCCGCGCTGGTCACGCGCTATGTCGCACGCGCGATGATTGAGGCGAAGCGGGCCGGCAGCATCGTCAACGTGTCCAGCCAGGCGGGACTCGTGGCGCTTGAGGACCACTTGAGCTATTCCGCATCGAAAGCGGCGATGGACTCGATTACACGGACCTTGTGCATCGAGCTGGGCGGCTACGGCATACGCGTCAATAGCGTGAACCCCACGGTCACCCTGACTCCGATGGCGGTCAAAGCGTGGAGCGATCCCGCGAAAAGCGGCCCGGCGCTGCAGGCGATTCCTCTCAAGCGCTTTGCGCAGCCTCGCGAGGTGGCTGAGCCGATCCTGTTTCTTCTGAGTGACGCTTCGTCAATGATCAGTGGTGTGATGTTGCCGATCGACGGGGGGTATACGGCGCGCTAAACCGCTCAAGCTGGCGCAAGACCTGCCGATAACCATAGACGGTGTATCAACATCGGGGATGCCGTTTGCTACCCGGTTGAGTACCGTAAAACGGTGTCGGAAGGTGAGGCTATGTCCGGTTTGCCCAATAGAGCCCAGGAATACACAGATGGCTCGACGATCAGCGTGGCGGTCGTCGGGCGCGATGCGCATGGCGAACTCGTCATCAGTGCCGGCAACGATCAGTTCTTCCGGATAACGGGTGGGGCGCGTCAGGATTTACACGCTTTTCCCGTTTCGTTCGATGTGCTCGGTTCGAATCAGGCGCGGCTCGAGTTGCGTGAAAGACTCGAAGCCTGCTTCGAGTCCGGCGAAGCGCAGGACTTCGTTCAGGATTTCTGGTTCGACGAGCGCATGCAGCGCTGGCGCCTGTCGCTCAAGCCGCTTCTCCATGCGAGCAGCGGCGCGGCAGTCCATGAAATTCTCGTGACGGGATTCGATATCGCGCCGAACATGCAGCTCACGCATGAGCTGGAAGTGAGCGCGTCGCGTTTTCGTGCGGTGGTCGACTCGGCGTATGACGCCATCGTGACGATCGATGCGCAACACCGTATCGTGTTCTTCAATCGTGCCGCCGAAAATATGTTCGGCTACAAAGCGGCCGAGGTACTCGGGCAACGGATCGAGATCTTATTGCCGGAGCAATTCCGCGCGAATCATTCGAGAAACGTTCAGCAGTTTGCGGCGTCGGTCAAGACCAGCCTGAGGTCGATGACGCCGCCGCGTATGGATGAGACGAACAGCGTGTACGGTCGTCACCGGGATGGCACGATCATTCCGGTCGAAATCTCGATTTCCAAAATGGTCGTGGACGGCGTGATCGAGTTCACCGCCGTCATTCGCGACATCACCGAACGTGCCGAGCTGATCAGTCTGCTGAAGAAGCAGGCTGTGACCGACGCGCTGACGGGGCTGCCGAATCGCCGGGAATTTCTCGAGTTCGTCGAGAGGGTGCTCGACACCGACGACGTGCTGTCTGTATTCATCCTCGATATCGATCACTTCAAGAGAATCAACGACAGCTACGGCCACGACATCGGCGATGAAGTGCTGCGTGTATTGGCAAGCGTCGGCATGTCGATTCCACACGAAGCGAAGCTGTTTGCGCGTTGGGGCGGTGAGGAATTCGTCGCCGCACTGCCGGGCGCAGATACGCGTGTTGCGCAATGTATTGCTGACACCCTACGGCAACGCTTCGAGGATCAGGATTTCGAACACACGTGGCGCGTGAAGCCGATTCCCTTCACGGTCAGCATCGGCGTCGTGACGCGCGAGTCTGACGAGCGCGATGTCGACGCATTGATGAAACGCGCGGACCGTGCGCTTTATCAAGCGAAAGAATCGGGCCGTAACCGCGTCGAATACGGCTAGCCGCGCGCGAATCGCCAATCGAAGCCTGACCGTGCGATAAGATCGCTGCTTCGCTTCGCCTCGTTAAAGAAGGGCTTCCATGCAAGTGTGGGTTGATGCCGACGCGTGTCCGGCTGTCGTCAAGGAGATGTTGTTTCGCGCTGCGCGCCGTGTCGAAGTTTGCGTGACGCTTGTCGCCAATCAGTATCTGCGCACGCCACCGTCACCGTTTATCAAATCCATTCAGGTGCCAAGCGGCTTTGACGTCGCGGATGCGCGCATTGTCGAGCTGACCGAAGCGGGTGACCTTGTGATCACCGCGGACATTCCGCTCGCTGCCGCCGTGCTCGACAAAGGCGCGCATGCGCTGGATCCGCGTGGAAACTGGTTCAGCCGCGAGAATATTGCGGAGCGCCTGACCATGCGCGACGTCATGGACCAACTGCGTAGCACGGGCATTGAAACAGGCGGCCCTTCGCCGTATAGCTCACGCGACAGTAATACTTTTGCAGGGCAACTGGATCGCTTCCTTGCGCGTCACCGCAAGGCGTAAGCCGCCTTAGCGTTTGATTCAATCCGAAATCACCGCCGCAATTTCCAGTTCGATCAGAAACTCCGGGTTCGCCAGAGCCGTGACGCCGATCAAGGTGCTTGGCGACGGGTGATTCGCGTCCCAGGGCAACGGAAAGGTCTTGTCGCGCACGCAATGCTCGACAAAGGCGGGTACGTCGACGGCATAGGCGCGCCGGAACACGACATCGTCCCAGGTGGCGCCGGCGGCCTTGAGCTGCACGGTCAACGCGTGCAGCACCGCGATGAATTGCGAGCGGATATCGCCCGCGTGAACGGGCTTGCCGTTGTCGTCGCTGGGCACCTGGCCCGCGATATAGATCAGCGTGGACGGCTCGGTCACGCTTAGCACGCGTGTGTAATACGGGTGCTTGGGGAGCCCCGGCGGGTTGATGTACTGCTTGGGCATATTCGATCTCTCTTACGGAAGTGGCGTGAATCTGGTGCTTCGGTGACGGCCATGGCACCGTCCCGGACAAGCCGCCTCAGGCTTCAGGACCGGGCCGTCTCAATTCTTTGTCCGAGGCGTCTGGCGCTTCGTGCGTCTGTCTTATGCGCCTGCCGCGACGTCGATCACCACTTTCACGTTGGCACCGGCTTCGACGGCATCGTGCGCCTCGAGGGCTGTTTCGAGCGTGAAGTGCCGTGGGTCGAGCACGGGGCGGACCTTGCCGGCTTCGGCCAGCCGGGTGACTTCGCGCAGGATGTCGCCGTGATGCGCGTGACGTTCACCGCCAAGCATCGGATACAGGACGAACACGCCCATGACATCGGCGCATCGCAGCGACGAAAGCGCCAGGTTATGCGTCCCGTAGGCCGCGCAGCTCGCAATCCGTCCGTAGTGACGCACGGCGCCGAGCGAGGCTTCGAGCGTGGGGCCGCCGACGGTGTCGTAAATCACGTCGAAGCCTTTGCCGGCGGTGTACTGCTTCACGTACTCATCGACGCTCGTCGTGGTGTAGTCGATCGGCGTCGCACCCAACTCGCGGACGAGATCGAGTTTTTGCGTGGAGGCCGTCGCGTAGACATCCGCGCCGAGCGCCCTGGCAATCTGCACAACGACGTGGCCCACGCCGCCGGCGCCACCCTGCACCAGCACCTTCTGCCCCGCCTGGACGTTGGCGCGGTCGACCAGACCCTCCCACGCCGTCAGTGCGACCAAAGGCAGCGCTGCGGCTTCGCGCATGCTCAGATTGACCGGCTTCCGTGCCATGAACGCCGCGTCGACGGTCATGTATTCGGCGAGCGAGCCCGGCAGGCCACGCACGCCACCGGCCAGGCCGTAGACCTCGTCGCCCACAGAAAACCCGTGCACGCCGGTGCCCACCTCTGTGACGACCCCGGCGACGTCCGTGCCAATCACCGCGGGCAGCGTCGGCATGGCAAAGGCCGCCTGACCCTTGCGGATCTTGTAGTCGATCGGATTCACGCCGCTCGCGTGAACGCGCAGCCGCAATTGGCCGGCCGCAGGAAGGGGAGATTCGGTCTCGGCGACGCGAAAGGTGCCGTGGTCGTAGCTGTCGAGAAGAAGTGCGCGCATGGCGAAGTCCAGATGATTCGTTGACGGATGTTCACTGCGCGCTGTGCGAAACCGGCATGACGCAGTGCTTGAAGTCATTCTGAAAGTGCGCGAGCGTTTCGATAAGATGCTTAATCGTGCACTCGATGCTGAGCCAGAATCATCAATGATCGAAAACAGTGAGCTTTCGGAGCTGGCCGCATTCGCCGCCGTCGCCACCCATCGCAGCTTTCGCAAAGCCGCGCTCGAACGGGGGATCTCGGCGTCGGCGGTCAGTCATGCGATCAGCAACCTCGAGAGCCGGGTGGGTGTCCGGCTCTTTCATCGGACCACGCGCAGCGTGTCACTGACCGATGCCGGGCAGATGCTCTTCGCGCGACTGGGCCCCGCGCTCGTGGATATGCGCGACGCCGTCGACTCGCTGAATTCGTGGCGCGACACGCCATTCGGCACGGTGCGCCTCAACGTGCCCAATACGATTGCGCCCTTTGTGCTCGGCCCCATGATCGAGACCGTGCTCAAGGCCAACCCCGGTCTGAAGCTCGAAATCGTGGCGACGGATCGTCGCGTCGATATCGTCGACGAAGGCTTCGATGCCGGGATCCGTTTCGGCGAGCGCCTGTCGCAAGACGTGATTGCCGTGCGTATTCGATCGGATCTCCGTTTTGCCGTTGTCGGTTCGCCTGCCTATTTCGAATCGCGCGACATACCGCGCACGCCTCACGATCTGCATGCGCATGTCTGCATTCGCTATGCGTTTCCAAGCGGCACGATCCTGCACTGGGAATTCGCGCGGGACGGAGAGTCCGTGCATGTCGAAGTCGACGGGCCACTGATGCTCGACAGTCAGGAGCTGATGGTGGATGCCGCAGTGCGCGGCGTTGGCCTTGCCTACGTATGGGAGCAGCGTGCCGCGCCAGCGGTCAAGGAAGGGCGCTTGCTGCGATGTCTTGAAGAATGGTGTCCACTCGAGGAGGGGCTGTTCCTCTATTTCCCGAGCCGCAAGCATCAGAGTGCTGGTCTGCGCGCAGTCATCGATGCGTTGAAGGCATAAGCCACGCTCGTTATTCGTGGGTTAGTTGGCCGTTGTTCGGCCTCAATTTATTTTCGACTTTTAAGCGCCTTAGGGAAAACGACTACGCTCGGCGTATGGCTCGCGCATTACGTATACTGGCGAGCCGCATCGTCGGCCATGCAACGACACGAATGCAACGGCGCGCTGACTTGCGATCGCGACATCACCCCTTCCTTGACGATGAAAATCTTCGATCAGACTCACCGGCTGGTACGTGGTGGCGAACTCGCGCTGTATCGCAGCTCGAGCGACGCCGACGCACACGTGCTGACCGTGACGACGATCAACGACACGCCGTCCGAAGGGCAGCTCGCGCTGCTGCGTAACGAATGGGCCCTGCGTGATCGCATCGAGCCAGAATGGGGATGTGTGCCGCTCGAGATGACACGCCTCGATCAGCGCGTCGCCCTGGTCCTCTCGGATCCTGGCACCGAGCTGCTGCGCGTCCATACGGGTTCGCCGATGCCGCTTGCGCGCTTCCTGCCGATGGCCATAGCTCTGGCGAACATGCTTCGCCAGGCGCACGCCAAGGGCCTCGTGCATTGTTCCGTGACCCCGGACAATATCTGGGTCGCGCCGGACGCCGCATGTGCATGGCTGACCAGCTTTGGCCGCGCGCATGTCATTGAAGACGGCCCGTCATTTGCCGCGCACCGGCTCGTGCCGTCGCAGCTCGACGTGGCGTATCTGCCGTATATGGCGCCCGAGTTCAGCGGCCGGATGAATCGAAGCGTCGATGCACGTTCGGATCTGTATTCGCTGGGCCTGGTGTTCTACGAGTTGCTCACGGGCACAAGGGCCTTCGGCGGTCATGACGTGGCCGACTGGGTCAACGCCCATGTGACGCAGCGCGCGTCCTTTCCGCAGGATCGAACGCCGGGTCTGCCTGCGCAGGTCGAGCGTATCGTTCTGAAGCTGATCGCGAAGGCGCCCGAAGACCGCTATCAAAGCGCGAGCAGCCTGGCTTCGGATCTTGCGAGATGCAGCGCGTCGTTCGAAGCCTTTGGCCGCGTGGAGCCGTTTCCGCTCGACAGCGCAGACGTCATTGTCGGCCAGGCCACGAGTCGCCGGCTTTATGGTCGCGATGTAGAGATCGAAGCCATCGTGGCGGCGGTGGATCGCGTCGCCGCGAGCGGCCGTTCCGAGTTTCTGTTGATTTCCGGCGAATCGGGCTCTGGCAAATCGTCGCTCGTACGCGCTGCCAACGATCGCCTCGGTCAGCGACGCCGTATGTTTGCGTCGGGCAAGTTCGACGACAGCGTGGCGATTCCGTTCGGTGGCCTGTTGCAGGCTTTGCACGGCCTCACGCATCAGGTGCTGGGCTGCGAGACAGCGGAGTTCGAGCAGTGGAAGATCGTGCTGTCCAAGGCGCTCGGCGCGCATGGCCAGTCCATTGTCGATCTCGTGCCGGATCTCAAACGCATCGTCGGCGAACAGCCGCCGATTCCACACTTGCCGCCCCTGGCCGAACGCAACCGCTTCCTCTTGCTGGCGGCGCGGCTTATCAGCGCGTTCAGCAGTGACGGTGCGCCGTTGATCCTGTTTATGGACGACCTCCAGTGGTGCGATATGGGCACGCTGGAAGTGATCCGGTTCCTTGTCACCGATCCCACCTGCAGAAACCTGCTGCTGATCGGGGCCTATCGCACGAACGAGGTCGCACCGGATCATCCGTTGCGCACCGGCTTCGAAGGCATCGCGATCGAGCATCGATCCATCACGCTGGGTCCGCTCGAATCGGCCGATCTGGTCAGTCTCGTGTCGGATGTCCTGCATTGCTCCTTGCAGGATGCCGAGCCGCTCGCCGAACTCGTCCGCGATAAAACGCGCGGCGATCCGTTCTTTACGATTCAGTTTCTCGAAGCGCTGCTTGCCGAGGGGCTGGTTTCGTTCGATCACTCGGTACAGACGTGGAAGTGGGACATTTCTGGAATTCGCAGCAAGGGCTATTCGAGCAACGTCGTCGACCTGCTGCTCGGACGATTGCATTCACTGTCGGGCGAGACGCGTTCGCTGCTGCAGTGCCTGACGTGCCTCGGGAGTGGTGCAGCGACCCGCACGCTCAGTGTGGCTGCCGCAGTTCCCGCGGACTATCTGCATGCTGCGCTGGCAGAGGCCTGCGCGGCCAATCTCGTTTACCGCGATGGTGACGGATATGCGTTCTGGCACGACCGGATTCGCGAGGCCGCCTACCAGATCGTGCCGCCTGACGAACGTCAGAGCCTGCATTTGAACATCGGGCGACGGCTGCTCGCGATCGCCGAGGAAGCGTCCAACGATGTTGTGTTCGAGACGGTCAATCAAATCAATCTGGGCGTCAATCTTGTCGATACGGCGAGCGAGCGGCGGCGCTTTGCGACACTCAATCTGACGGCGGGCCGTCGAGCCAAAGCCGCAACCGCCTATGTTTCCGCGCTGTCCTATCTGACTGCTGCGGCACAGTTGCTCGCCGCCACCGACGAGCAGGACGAAACGCGTGACGAGATCGAGTTGCATCGCGCCGAATGCGAGTACCTCACGAACGCACTGGAACTTGCCGAAGCACGATTCAAGCGACTGTCGGAGCGTCCGATTTCGTTGACGTTGCGTGCCGACCTGACCCGCCTGCAGGCCGCGTTGTACACGACCATTGGCAAGACCGGGCAAGCATTGAATGTCGGCCTCGATTTTCTGGGGCGTGTCGGCTTCCATATGACGGCGCGCCCCTCGGATGAGGATGTCGATCGAGAGTACCGGTATGCGATGGCGTTGCTTGGCGGGCGCCCCGTCGAAGCCATGCGCGATCTGCCGATCATGCAGGACACGACGATGCGCGGCACGATGTCGGTTCTGGCCGACATGGTGCCGGCGGCATTGTTCACCGATGCGAATCTGCACGACCTGTTGCGGCTTCGCATGCTGAGCCTGAGTCTCGAGTACGGACATTGCGACGCGTCGGCCTATGGTTATGTCTGCCCGATCATCGGCTTCCGCTATGGCGACTACGATTCCGCGAGCAAGCTCGGCGAGCTGTCGCGCTATTTGATTCGCGAGAAGGGCTTGTCGCGCTATCAGATTCGCTCGGAAATGTCGTACGCGACGCTGGTCTTGCCTTGGGCGCGCTCGGTGCGCGAAGGCCAGATCATCATGCGTCACGCCATGCTGGGCGCAGCGGAAAGCGGCGACATCACGTTCGAGATTTATTCGCGCCGCAACTTGCTAAGCAACCTGATCTTCGCGGGTTCCACGCTCGACGAGATGGAGCGCGAGGCCGAGATCGGCATGGCATTTTCGGCCGAGAAGAAATTCGCGCTCGTTGTCGATGCCCATCTTGCGCAGATCGTGATGTTCAGAAAGCTGCGCGGCAAGCCGAACGACGAGCAGACACTGTTGAGCGAGGGCTTCGACAAGGACTGGGTGTTGCGCTATGCGCAGCGCGGCGAGTCGTCGCGAGCCATTGCGGCCTTCTCTCAATTGGCCCACGAACAGTGCGCGTGCATGGTGTTTGCCGATGTCCGTGGCGCCATTGAAGCGGAAGAGCGTGCGAAGGCGTTCTATTGGGGATCGCGCGGCTTCCTTGAAACCGCTGAGCACCATTTTTACGGAGCATTGGCACGAGCGGGCATCTTGCGCACGTGCGAGCCCGATGAGCGCGAAGCACATCGCGCGGCACTGACCGCGCATATGGCTCTGCTTCGGACCTGGGACAGTCACTGCCCCGACAATTTCGGCTGCCGCCTTGCACTCGCAGAGGCCGAGGTCGCGCATACGGAAGGCCGGATGCTCGATGCCGAACGCGACTATGAGGTCGCGATCCGGCGCGCGAGAAGCCATGGCTTCCTGCAGGTCGAAGCCATTGCGAACGACCTGGCTGCGGCGTTTTATTTAAGCCGCGGCCTCGAGACGATCGCCTTCGTTTATCTGCGCAGCGCCCGCAATGCCTATCGATATTGGGGCGCCGATGCCAAGGTAGCCGAGATCGATGCCCGATATGCGCAGGACATGACAGCGCAGATCATCTACGCGGGCATTGACGCGGACGGTCCGACAATCGAGACGATTCTCGATGTGCGGGCGGTTGTCGAAGCGTCGCATGCATTGTCGAGCGAGATCATTCAGGACCGGCTGCTGCGCAGCTTGCTGAGCATTGCGCTCGAGCATGCGGGCGCGCGCCGGTGCCTGCTTGCGCTGATACGCGATGGCGAGCTGAGGATCGAAGCCCGCGCCGAGGTCGATGAAACGGAAATTCGTTTCAATCTGACAGCGGTGCCGCTTGCCGAAGCGGACTGTGCGAGATCGTTGTTGCTGACTTGCGCACGCCTGCAGTCGGCGATCGTGCTCGACGATGCCGATGTGTCCGCGGCGTATCAGCATGACACCTATATCCGCGCCGTTCGGCCGCGTTCGGTGCTCTGCGTGCCGCTCGTCAAGCAGGGTGAGCTGGTCGGCGTGCTGTATATGGAAAACAATCTTGCGCCGGGGGTGTTCACGCCCGAGCGGACGGCCGTGCTCGATGTGATCGCGTCGCAAGCCGCAATTTCGCTCGAGAACGCGCGGCTCTACGACAATCTGCTGGCGGAGAATCGTCAGCGCGCCGAAGTCGAACAAGAGCTTCGCATCTTCCGGCACGAGATGGCACGGGTCGCAAGACTGACGACCATGGGCCAGCTCGTGGCGTCGATCGTGCATGAAGTCAGTCAGCCCATGACGGCTATCGGAACCGCAGCCAATGTGGCGCTTCGCTGGCTAGGACGTGCGACGCCAGACATCGGTGAAGCGCAGACCATGCTCGAACGCATCGTGATGGACAGCGCGCGCGCCAGCGATGTGATTCGCGGCTTGCGGTCGCTTGCCAAAAAAGCCGACCCTGAGCGTGTTGAGTTCGACATCAACAAGAGTATTTCGGAAGTGCTCGCGCTGGTGCGCTCCGAGCTCGATCACGGTCGTGTAAATCTGAACACGGTCGGCCTGCGCGAGATCGTGTTGATCAACGGCGATCGTGTGCAGATCCAGCAGGTCGTACTCAATCTCGTGATGAATGCGATCGAGGCCATGTCGATGAGCGAGCGTACGCCGCGCGTCTTGTCCATCTCATCGACGACGGATAGTGAAGGGCGCATCAGGGTGTCGGTCGAAGACTCCGGCGACGGCATCGACGAGTCGATCGCCGAACACGTGTTTGATCCGTTCGTGACATCCAAGCCCACTGGCATGGGCATGGGTCTGTCGATCTGCCGCTCCATTGTCGATGCGCATGGCGGCGCGCTGACGATCGGTCAAAGTGACCTGGGCGGCGCACAATTTACCTTCGCGCTGGCCATATCTGAGTCGGCCCGGTAAAACACCTTTCCTCCAATACGCTTTCGCTGTTTAGCGAGAGCACATGTTGCGTCGGTGCGTGCGGCGCAAAGCCTATCCTCGAATTAGTTAATTATCCTGATCGTGTTTAGCTTTAAGAAGTGAAGCGCGCAAGCCGTTAAAGGAAGAGTCTGAATTCCCTTTAACACGCTCGTGTGACATGCCGACAGAAAAGTATTCCAGGTCCACGGCGACTCGCAGCAATTTGATTTTGGTGGTTGGCTTCGCGGTTTTCGCATTGATAGCGGCTAAGGCGAATGCGGCGAGCGATGAGACAAATTCGTCTGCCGATCTTGCGACGCTGCCGCTTGAATCGCTGATGACGATGACGGTGAGCAGCGCATCGCGCGTCTCCCAGTCGATCAGCAGCGCACCGGCGACAGTCGTGGTGTTGACGGCACAGGACATTCGCGACTTCGGCTGGCGCACGCTCTCCGATGCGCTTGCCACCATTCCCGGTCTCTACACATCGACGGATCGCACCTACGACTATCTCGGTGCGCGCGGGTTTCAGCGACCCGGGGACTACAACAGTCGCTTCCTGTTGTTGATCGACGGTATGCGCGTCAACGACTCGGTCTACGATCAGGCTCCTATCGGCGCGGACTTTCCGCTCGATATGGATCTCGTCAAGCGCATTGAATTTGTGGCCGGTCCAGGGTCGGCCGTGTACGGTTCGAACGCGCTGTTCGGGGTCATCAACGTCATTACCAAAGACGGTAAGGATATCGACGGCGCCCAGGCCGCAGTGGCGGCGGGTAGCTATGGAGAGAAGCGAGGCCGGGGCACATACGGCTGGCATGGCAGCAACGGCGCGGACCTCGTCGTGTCTGCCAGTGCATACGAGCGCAACGGCCAGAACCTCTACTACCCGGAGTTCGACACGCCGGACCAAAACAACGGCGTCGCGGTGGGGCTCGACTATGAACGCTCGCAGCAACTGTTTGCGAAGTTCGCGTTCGACGATTTCCGCTTGTCGATCGGTTATGGCAATCGGTCCAAGGGCGTGCCGGATGCACCTTACGGCGCTGTGTTCAATGCGCCGTTCAATCTGAACGACACGCATGCGTTCGTCGATGCGACGTATCACCAGGCGATTCGCGATACCGTGTCGCTCGACTACGAGGTGTACTGGGGCCGCTATGACTACCTGGCCCGGCAACAGCAAATGCCGTTGCCGCCCGTGACGAATGACGACGCAGATCGCGCGATCTGGTACGGCGCGGATATCCACGTGACGAGCACGGCGTGGTCGCATCAACGCATCGTGGCTGGCATCGATTTCACGCGTGACGCCGACAGCGATCAGGTCAACTACAACGTTAACCCCTATCAGTCGATTCTCGACGACCATCGTGAGAGTTCAAAGGCCGGCGCTTACGTCGACGACGAGATCGATGTGACGCACGGCCTGACGCTCGACGTCGGTGCGCGCTACGACGTCGAAACCCGTCAGGAAGGGGCGTTCAACCCGCGTGTGGCGCTGATCTACAAACCGACTGAAGCGAATGTGTTCAAGGCGATTTACGGCATGGCCTATCGCACCCCGAACGCGTACGAGATGTACTACGCGTACCCGGGCCAAGGTGGTCAGGAGGGCAACGCGTCGCTGGGTGCAGAACACATCACCACGGAAGAGTTCGTCTACGAACACACGTTCACCGATACCGGACGCCTGACTGTCAGCGTGTTCCGCTATGCGATGAGCGATCTGATCAGCGAAACGACTGATCCGTCGACAGGCTTGTTCGTATTTGAAAACGCCGAGCACACGCAAGCCAAGGGGGCGGAGATCGCGTATGAGCAACGTTGGAGCAGCGGGGCCAGCGTACGCGCGAGCTACTCGTACCAGCACAGCACGGCGGACGATGCCGACACGGCCGGAGAAGTCTTGCCGCACCATATGGGCAAACTCAATGCCGTCGTGCCGGTGTTTCATGGGGTGGCGCGTGCCGCGGCCGAACTCCGCTGCAATTCGGCGCGTGCGGCCGACGCCGCGTATTCGGGCGGATATTGCGTCGCCAACCTGTCGCTCGGCACCAGCAAGCTGATCCCGCACACGGATCTGATTGGCTACGTCTACAACGTCGCGAATCATCGCTATGCCGAGCCTTCCGGGCCCGGCTTCGTGCAGGAGACCATCGATCAGCAGAGCCGTACGTTCATGATCAAGGCGGTGGTGGGGTTCTGACCAATGCCAGCGATTGAACGTATCCGCCCCTGGTCTTTCATGCTGATCGGCACGCTGATCGTGTCGACGCACGCGTGCGCGCAGCCCGATCTTTACGCGCTCGAGGCGGCCTATGTCTTCAATTTTGCAGAGTTCACGCAGTGGCCGGCCGACGGCGCGCGCAGTGGCGGGCTCCGGGTCTGCGCTCGCGCGCAGAGCCCTCTACGCGATGCATTGGCTGCGCTTGACGGGCGATCGATCGGTACGTCGACGTGGCGCTTCAAGCCTGTCGTCGACAAGTTCGACGCCTCGGAGTGCGACGTATTGATTCTCGACGCACAAACGGGCTCGCGCTTCGGGCTCGACCCGGTTATCAATACCGACAGGGCCATCCTGATCGTGGGCGCCGACGATGCCGTAGCGTCCGACGGCAGTGGTGCCGTCATTCAGATCGTTCATGCGGATGAGCACTTGCAGTTCGAAATCAATAATACGGAGGCGGCGCGCCGCCATCTGGTGCTGAGCTCGAAACTGCTTCGACTTGCGCGGAAGGTGCGATGAATATCCCCTATTTCAACCGTGAATCGCGTGCCTCCAGCCGACGGAAGAGCTGGGTACCGAAGGGCAATGCCACCAGTGCGACGTCGCTGACGCTGCGCGCGAACCTCGTCAGCGTCGCCGCTGCGCTGTTCATGATGGCGACGGGGCTGCTTCTTTATCAGGCCATGACGTTGCGTGCGACATTGACCGACAACGCCACGCTGCAGGCGTCAATCATTGCGGAGAATGTGTCGGCTGCGGTGATGTTCGCCGACGAACGCGGTACCGACGACGTGCTGCGCCCGCTCGCGCGCGTTCCCTATGTTGAAAGCGTCAGCGTCTATTTGCCTGACGGTGCGCTCTTTGCTCGTTACAGCCGGCCCGGTCTCAGCCAATCCGAGCGTGAGGAGGGCACCTTGCGCTCGGTGCTCGGACACAAGCGGCTCTCGCTCAACGACGTGTTTGTCGGTGCGACGATCCGGCACGACGGCAAGGAGCTCGGACATATCGTGCTCGTCGCCACGACCGGACAGATGAGTGGCGAGCTGGTGCGCTATGCCTGCTTCATCACGCTGGCGTGCCTCTGTGCGATCTGGACCTCGACGGTGATCATGAGCCGGCTTCGGCGGCGCGTCATGCGAGCCGAGCGCGAACTCGAGTATCTCGCATGGACGGACCCGCTGACCGAGCTTTGCAACCGGCGCGCCTTCCACGATACGTTGCACCGTCTGTTGCAGACGGCGAAAGATTTCAATCGGCGCGTCGGGCTTGTCCTTGTCGATCTCGACGACTTCAAGTCGATCAACGATACCCTGGGGCATGCGACCGGGGATGCACTGCTACAACAGGTCGCGGAGTTGCTGACACGCGCAACGCGGCATCGCGGGACGGTGAGCCGCTTGGGTGGCGATGAGTTCGCGGTGACTGTCGATGGCGATCCGGACGCGGCGGTGATTCAGGATCTCGCGGACGAAATCTCGGAGGCGTTGAACACGCCGATCGAGTGTGGCGGACGCATCGTGTTTCCGGCGGCGAGTATCGGTTTCAGTACCTACCCCGAAGGCGGAAAGGACGCGGTCGAGCTGGTCAGCAGCGCCGATGTGGCGCTTTACGAAGCCAAGGCACGCGGTAAGAACTGCGTGGTCGGCTTCTCCAACGACATGACCGACGCGGTCAAGCGACGTGCCACGCTCGAATTCGATCTGCGCAACGCGATCAACAACAACGCGCTGGACCTCGTCTATCAGCCTCAGTTCGACTGCCATACCGGGGTGCTCGTCGGTGCCGAGGCATTGTCACGCTGGACTCACTCTGCACAAGGGCCGATCTCACCGTCGGAATTCATTCCGATCGCCGAAGGCAGCGATCTGATCGTTGTGCTCGGACGATGGGTGCTCAATCAGGCGTGCAAGGCGGCGGCCATGCTCAATGCCAACGGCGCACGCGAGCTTCGAGTGGCGGTGAACATTTCTGCGCGGCAGCTCAGGCACCCGCATTTCCTCAGCGATGTGCGGCACGCGCTCGAGGTTGCCCAATTGCGCCCGGGCCTGCTCGAGATCGAATTGACCGAGAGCCACCTGATTTCAAATGTGACGGCGGCGATGGAGATCATGACCGCGTTACGCGCGCTGGGCGTGAGCCTTTCGCTCGACGACTTTGGGACCGGCTACTCGTCGCTGTCGTACCTTCACGATTTTCCAATCGATACGCTGAAGATCGATCGCACTTTTATCAAAGGGCTTCCCGATGAGGGTGAATCGATCGTAACCGCGATCCTGTCGATGGCGCACAGCTTCGGCATTGATGTGGTCGCCGAAGGCGTAGAGGACAAGGCGCAACTCGAGTGGCTTGCGCATGCCGGTTGCGATACGGTGCAGGGATTTCTCACCGGACGTCCCATGCCGCTGGAGTCGTTGCGCGCACTGGTCTGCGGAGAAGGGGCACAGATGGGTGGCGTGACGCACGGACCGCAACGCATGGGACCACGCCTGGTGCACCCGAGGTCGCGTCCGCATCCGCACAGTCCCTCACCGACTTAAGCAGCAGCGCGCGGCTGCATGGCGCTTTGCAACGCCACGTACTGAAGCAGCATGATGGTCTTGCCGTCGACGATGTCGCCGCTCTCGATGCGTTCAAGAGCGGTTTGCAAGGGGATCTCGATGACTTCGAGATCTTCGCCTTCGTCTTCGACACCGCCTCCATCGGAGACGCGTAACGAGGTGTCGTAGTCGCCGAGATAGAAATGCAGTTTCTCGGTGACCGAACCCGGGCTCATATACGCCTCGAAGATCTTGCGCACGTTGCGCACGCGATAGCCGGTTTCTTCTTCGACCTCGACGCGGATACGCTCGTCGGGCGTTGCGTTATCGAGCAGGCCCGCTGCGGCCTCGACGAGCATGCCGTCATGACCATTGACGAACACAGGCATGCGAAATTGCCGTGTGAGCACGACATTGCCGGTGTCGGGATTGCAGAGCAGCATGGCGGCGCCGTTGCCGCGATCGTATGTCTCGCGGCTCTGACGCTGCCATGTTCCGTCGCGACGCAAAAAGTCGAACGTCACTTTCTTGAGCACGAACCAGTTATCGGACAGCACTTCGGTTTGGACGATGCGCACGCGATCTTTCGTTGCAGTCATGGCGACCACCGTTCGACAAAGAATGAGCGGCCATGATATCGTGCAAATTCGTGCAGTATCAAGAATATTCGTGCATTGGCTTTCGCGCCGTGCCCGTTTTACCCACACGACCCGCCGCGCTCCATGCTGACCAGCCAACGCAAGAAAGCCATCCTCGATGCCCTCAAACGCAACGGACAAGTGCTCGCCAATGAGCTCAGCGTCGCGTTCAACGTGTCTGAAGACACCGTCCGTCGCGACTTAAGGGAGCTTGCCGCAGAGGGGCTCCTGCAGCGCGTGCACGGCGGTGCGTTGCCCGCGTCGCCTGCGGTCGCGCCGTTTGCGCAGCGGCAGAACATGGAGTCGGAGGCCAAGCGCCGGATCGCGCAGCGCGCGGTGCAGATGATTGCGCCGGGGCAGGTTGTTATCGTCGACGGTGGCACGACGTCCGCATTGCTCGTTCAGAACCTTCCCGACGATCTGTCGGCAACGATCGTCACGCATAGCCCCAGCGTAGCGGTGGCACTGGCCGAGCATCCATCGATCGAGGTGATTCTGATTGGCGGGCGGCTCTACAAACACTCGATCGTGTCCGTGGGCGCGGCGGCCGTCGAAGCCATTTCTCACATCCAGGCGGACCTTTATTTCATGGGCGTCACGGGCGTGCACGCAACGGTCGGGCTGAGCACGGGCGACTTTGAAGAGGCGTTTATCAAGCGCGCATTGGCCGCGCGTGCCGCGGAGACGGTCGTGCTGGCCTCGTCGGCCAAACTCAATGCGGCATCGCCGTACCGGATCGGCGACATCACGCTCGCGCAATCGATCATCGTCGAGCAGGCGACCGAGCCGGATCGCATCGCGCCCATCGAAGCTGCGGGCGTCAACGTCGTGCGCGCGTGAGCGTCGTCCTGAGTACGGTCGTAAGGCTTTCTGCGTATAAACGAAAGATAAAAGAAAGAAATGTCATTCGAATGTAATGGTTCGACCTTAGCCTCCACGGGACTCAGGGGAAGTCCACTTTGGAGCGACAACGATGAAAAAGATGTCCGGCTGGACAATGATGCTGGTGGGCAGCATCGCTTTGTTCGGTTGCGGTAGCGACGATCACGGTACGGCTTCGACGCCGACGCCCGCGTCGCAGGCAACGCGTACGATCATCATGGTGTGGGACGGCCTGCGTCCCGATTCGGTCAACGCGACCGACACGCCGAATCTCTATGCACTGCGTCAGGCGGGTGTGAATTTCGCCGACAACCACTCGACCTATCCGACGTTCACGATGATGAACGGCTCGTCGTTTGCGACGGGGTCGTTCCCGAAGACGAGCGGCTTCTACGGCAATACGTTCTGGACGCCGCCGCAAGGCGCGAGCAATACGATTCCGTCGGGCAACGGCGCATCGGGTAGTTCGCAGGACTATATCGATCCGGTCTTCACGGAGGACTATCAGGTCCTCACGACGCTCAACAACTACTACGGCGGCCAGCTGCTGCTCGTCAAAACGCTGTTCGCGACTGCGCAGGCATCGGGCATGACGACGGCGACGATCGGCAAGTCGGGCGCTGCCTATATCCAGGATCTGGGGCGAGGCGGCTACTTCCTCGACGAAAACACGGTGATGCCGCGCAGCCTCGTGTCGGAACTTCAGGCGGCCAATATCGCGTTGCCGAAGAACACGACGTTCGGGTATTCGGGCACCGACGCGGTGACGCTCGCCACGAGCAACGGCGATCCGACGGCGCGTGCCGGCTACATCACGTTCAATACGACGGCTTACGACAACGCGGGCGCGACGCTGACGGTGGCGGCGCGCGACAGCGGCGATACGACGCAAAACGCGCCGGAAGATGCGGCGAACAAGTACATGCTGTCGGTCTACACGCAGTACATCCTGCCGAAGAAGCTGCCGATGTTGTCGCTGATCTGGTTCCGCACGCCGGATAACGTCGAGCACGGCTATGGCCCGGGCTCGCACAATGCGCTGGCGGGCCTGCATTCGCAAGATCAGCGTCTGGGCGAGCTGATCGACGCGCTTAAGGCACAGAACCTCTACTCGACGACCAATATCGTGGTGGTCTCGGATCACGGGCACTCGAGCGTGTCGGGGCCGCTCGCGATGTATCCGTTGCGCGCGATCACGGCTTCGTCGACGGCACCGACCGGTACGCCAGTCAACGGTGCGACGTCGGGTACTGATGCCGCGTCGATTGGCGCTGTGAATGCTGCTGGCTATTCGTTCTCGGGAGATGTGCGTTCGGCTGACCTGCTGACCTATCGCGGTTTCAACGCTTATGACGGCGCCGGATGCTCGACGTCGGCGATGTATGGTCTCGATGCATCCGGCACGCCGACGATTCCGGTCAAGCAAGCTGCGGCGGGCACGCTGTGTGGCGCATCGGCGGCGAACTATCAGGCCATCAGCGCAACACTGACTGCGCCGTCGACGCCCGTTGCCAGCTTCAAGGTGCCCAACCCGGGCAGCCTGCCGACAAACAGCATCGTGATCGCGGCCAACGGCGGCTCGGATTATTTCTACGTGCCGGGGCATGACACGACGACGATCCAGAATCTCGTCAAGTTCCTGCAGCAGCGCGAGGAATATGGTGCGATCTTTGTCGACAGCCGTTACGGCAGTGTGCCGGGCACGCTTCCGATGTCGATGGTCAATCTCGAGAATGCGACGCGTCAGAACAACGGCCAGCCGGATGTCGTGGCGAGCTTCACGTGGGACGATCAGGTTTCGATTCAGGGCATGCCCGGTATCGAATTCGAAAGCGTCGGTGGACAGCGCGGCATGCATGGCAGCTTCGGCATTAACGACGTGCACAACACGCTGATCGCAGGCGGCCCGTCGTTCCGTACGACCACGGTGGTCAGCAATCCGACCGGCAATGTCGACGTCGCACCGACGGTCGCTTATCTGCTTGGCCTGTCGATGCCGCAAGCCGATGGCCGCGTGATCAACGAAGCACTGCTCAAGCCGGCGAGTTCGTCTTCGCCGAGCGTGACGGCTTCGGTGGTCAATCCGACCGCGAGCGCGACCGGCCTCCAGTTCGAGTTGCCGACCGATCCGACGGGCGTCATCAAGGACACGTCGCTGACGCAGGGCAGCTACACGATCAATCTGGCCGTGAAGGACCTCAAGGTCGACAACAAGACTTATCGCTACTTCGACTATGCCAAAGCTGTTCGTCAGTAAGCCGGCTGCGCATGCCGTATATGCCGTGCGTGCCGTTCATCGGGCGGTGATCAACAAGCAGGTCGACGCGCACGCACGCTTGCCCATGGGGATGGGTCGCGTTGCGTGTGCGGTGCTCGCGACGTCGGCGCTGTGGCTCGGCGTCGCGCAGGCGGCGACTTCGAGCGTCGACAGAAGCGATGCGTCTGCGGGGGCTGGCGGGACTATCCAGTCCGCTGCGCACGGTGCCGGTCCGGTTAAGGTTGCGGGCAAAGTCGCGACCCAAGCCTCGGGCAAGTCGCCCTTTGATCGGGCGTTCCCGTTCGAAGGCGAACCGCCCGCGCTTCACTATCGCGTGTCGTACGTCGGCGCCGATGGTCCGCATACGCTCGAAGTCTGGCGCGACGGGCAATCGCGCTTGCGTCGCCGCACCGACGATGCGCTCGACTCCTACGTGGTACGCGACGATCAGGATCCGGGCGAGTATCAGATGGTCGTCGTCGACTACCGCAAGCGCATCACGACGCGTATCGACCGCAATAACCTGATCCGGCTCGGGCACTTCAGTGGTTGGTTCGATCTTGCGCATGGCTTGCGTCATCCGGTCGGGGACTACCGGTTGAACGCGAGCCATGCGCCCGAGGGGGCGCCGGCGCCGATCGGTGCGTGCCATTGGTACGCACTCGCGCAAAGTGCCGACACCCATCGCATCTGCTGGAGCGACCACGATCGTTTGCCGTTGATGATCTGGTCGGAACACACGGGGCTGGTGTGGCGCGTCACGGCCGTCGATCGCGGCCCGATCCCGCACGATACGTTCGAGATGCACGATGCGGGGTTTGTGCGCAACGATGCCAACTCGGATATGGAAGGCGATTGAGCGCGAAGCAACGTCGCAGCGGGGTTGCGTCGAGGAGACCAGGCGAGGGCGAAGAGGCTGCGGCGATGTTGCCACGATGATGAGTCGGAGCCGACCGTGCGAACGCGACGAGGCCGAGACGACTAAGCCAAGGCGACCGGGCCGCGGCGACGAGGCCTGACCGAGTTTGAAGAAGGGAGGAGGGCAATGCCGGGGGAGCGTCCCCCGGGCCCTTTCCTGCTGCTACGTTCTCGCGGCGCGCGCGCGCTTTGGCGCGCTTGTCTTGTCTTCGATTGCATCCCGCGTTGAGGTGACATGGGGCCCATCGGACGCGCGAATGATCAGTTCCGGTGCCCATACTTCCTGCAACGCTTTTCCCGGCCGGCCGTTGATCCGCTCGAGCAGCATCTCCGACATGCGCTTGCCCGCGCGATGCGTTTCGGCGCTGAACGTCGTGAGCGCAGGTTGCACGTAGCGTCCGATCGGATGGTTGTCGCCGCCGATCACGCCGATATCGCGGCCGGGCACACGGCCTGTCTCTGCGATGCCGCGAAGTACCCCCATTGCAAGCAGATCGTGTCCGCAGACGATCGCGGTCGGCGGTTCGGGCAGCTCGAGCAACCGTCGGGCCGCTTCGGCTCCGCCCTCTTCGGAAATCGCGGTCTCGACACACAAGGTCTTGTCGAAGGGAATGCCCGCGGCGCGCAATGCCTCTTTGTAGCCCTGGCGTTCGAGATGACTGAACATCAGGAACTCGGGCGCGTGTACGAGCGCGATGCGCCGATGCCCCAATGAACTAAAGCGTGCGCACCCCGCACGTCCGACGATCTGGTGGTCGATATCGACGTACGCGAATTCGCTCGAGGTCTCGCTTCGGCCGAAGGCGACGAAGGGAATGTCACGTTCAAGCAAGTATTCGATCCGTTCATCCTGCCGGCGAGTCCTGCCGAACAGCAGTGCATCGACGCGCTGTCGCTCGATTAATCGCTTGAACACGTCGATTTCCGATTCGACGCTTCGCGCGGAAGCCACGATGACAGACAGCCCGCTGTTGTCCATCGCTTCGTTGATCCCCATCAGCATGTCGAGGAAAAACGGGTGGGCGAATGAGGTCTGCGGCGCCGATACGACGAACGCAACCGTATCGGCGGACTGGCGGCGCAAGCGACGCGCGGCCGGGTCGGGCGAAAAACTGAGGCGTTCAGCAGCCTCGACCACACGCTGGCGTGTTTCAGCGCTGACGTCTTCCCTGCCGTTCAGCGCTTTCGAAACCGTGCTCACGGAAAGCTTGAGCGTGGCGGCGAGTTCTTGAATGTTCATGGTGGCATGTCTCCTGAGAGCGAATGCGTTCGAGGAGAGATCGAAAACGATTTTTTCGCATTCTACGACGCTCCGACTGACGCGAGACTACTCCGGTTCAATGATTTGAAAAACGTTTTCGGAGTAGGGTCTTTGAGCCCGGGAGTCATGTTTTTCTTGGGTGTTTACCCTGAGGCACGACACACCCGACATGCGTATCCAATACGTTTCGTGTGTCCGACAAGACGCCGCCAGCAATCGCTTCGGGGTGGGTGCGGTGTGTTCTCATTCGGTCGTAAAACGATTTCGATACCGCGTCTGCGTCGCTTGTCATCCGTGATTTCGGCTGCTATCTTGCATTCGAAATCGATTTCGAACGAGGGAATTCTCGTTCAACCACGTCAATCCATGGTGAACACCTTGATAGACCACATCGAAACGTCGAAGGCTCCACTGCCAAGGGGCCACTACAGTCAGGCGACCAAGGCCAACGGCTTTGTTTTCGTATCCGGGCAACTGCCGTTGACGACCGAGGGCGGTACCGCGATTCCGGAAGGGATCGACGCACAGGTCAACCAGGCGCTTTCCAACGTGCGCGAAATTCTGCTCGCCGCGGGCAGCGACGTCGACAAGCTGGTGAGCGTGCAGGTCTATGTATCGGACATCGGTCTGTGGCCGCGGGTCAACGAGCTCTACCAGGCTTTTGTCGGAAGCCCGGCCCCTGCGCGAACCGTCGTGCCCTGTGCGCAGCTTCACTACGGTGCGCTGGTCGAGATCAGCGCGATTGCGCTTTGCAACGATTCGACACCCGGGCGAAGCACCGCCGTTTAGCGTGTTGTTGGGTTCGGTCGACGAGTTCAGGCATCGGAGGAACGCATATGACATGCGCGTATGAAGAAAACGACATCAAGGAACGACGCGCGGGCACCGGATCGGACGTCGATACGCGCGGCGTCGATGGATCGGTCACGTTTTACGATCCGGCCGTGGGGCACGGTTTGCCGCACGATCCATTCAAGGCGATCGTCGCGCCGCGCCTGATCGGCTGGATTTCGACGCGCGCGCCGAGCGGTGCCTTGAACCTCGCGCCGTATAGCTTTTTCGGCGCATTTGCGTCGATGCCTCCGGTGATCGGCTTTTGTAGCGAGGGACGCAAGGACAGCCTCAGCAATATTGAGCAAACGGGGGAGTTCGTCTGGAACCTGGCGTCACGCTCGCTGGCCGAGCCCATGAACCTGACTTCCGCGCGCGTTGCGCCCGAGGTCGACGAGTTCGCGCTGGCGGGGCTGACACCCGTGGCGGGGAGAAAAGTGTCGGTGCCTCGAGTCGGCGAATCGCCGGCAGCCTTTGAATGCAAGCTATTGCAGGTCACCCAGCTGACGAATCTCGATGGCGCGTTGACTGACAACTGGCTCGTGCTCGGGCAGGTCGTCGGCGTGCACATCCGGAACGTCTTCCTCAAGGACGGCCTGTTCGACACACGCGCGGCACAGCCGATCCTGCGAGCGGGCTACCGCGGCGACTACGTCGAAGTCGGCGAGATGTTCGAGATGTTGCGTCCCACGGTCTGAGTGCGGGCCACGCGAGATTTCAGGTCCGGCCTGCGACTTTTTACGAAAACGATTTAGACCATTTCACAAACAAGGTTGACAGCCTTGTTCAGCGGTGCAATTATTTATTCACGAAATCGATTTCGAACACGGTGAGAGCAATGACCCAAATCGATAACGAAGTGTCCATGATTCGCGAAACGGCGCGCCGGTTCGTGCGTACGCGGCTTGTGCCGCTCGAGCAGCAGATCGAAACCGACGACGATGTCAGTCTCGATCTCCTCGCGCAATTGCGCGCCGAGGTCGCGGCGCTCGGCCTGTATGGGTTCAATCTGCCTGAAAGCGTTGGCGGACCGGGCCTTTCGGCGGCGGCGAAGCTGGCCATACTCGAAGAGCTCACCTACACGTCGGTGCCGCTCAGCGAAGTGTTTGGTCATCTGCCGCTGCAGTTGACGCAGATGGACGAGCGCCAGCGCGCCGACTTGCTGCCGGGCATTCTGGCCGGGCAGCAGACGGTGACGTATGCATTGACGGAGCCGAATGCAGGCTCGGACCTCAGTGGTCTGCGCACGCGTGCCGAGAAAGTCGAAGGCGGCTGGCTGCTGAACGGCAGCAAGCACTTCATCTCCCATGCTGAAACAGCGGACTACATCATCGTGCTGGCGGTGACCGATCCGACGGCGTCGCTCAAGAGCAAGCTCACGACGTTTATCGTTCATCGCAACAGCCCGGGCCTTGTCGGCATGACGCGCTATCGCAAGATGGGTTGGCGCGGTTACCACCTGAACGGCTTTACGCTCGAGAACTGCTTCGTGCCGGATGAAGATGTGCTCGGTGCGCCGCACGCGGGCTTCCTCGGCATGATGCGCTCGATCAATCACGATCGTCTGCTCTCTGCGAGCCGCTCGCTCGGGTTGTCTTCGCGAGCGCAAACCATGGCCTGCGAGTACGCGCTCGAACGCAAGGCCTTTGGTGCGAACCTCGCTCAGCATCAGGCCGTGCAGTTCATGGTGGCTGACAACGATGTCGAAATCGAAGCGGCGCGCGAGCTGATTCGCGTGGCAGCGGAAATGATCGAGCGAGACGATTCGCAGGCCCACGTCGCGGCCTGCCGGGCCAAGCTTTACGCGAGCGAGATGGGATGCCGTGTCACCGATCGCGTGCTGCAGATATTTGGCGGCATGGGGTATATGACCGAGCTTCCGGTCGAGCGCTTTTACCGCGACGCCCGTGCGTTTCGTATCGGCGAAGGCACCTCGGAAATGCAGCGCATCCAGATTGCACGCGCCGCGCTCGCTCAGGCGGGAGGCCGTCATGGCGTTTGACCTGCTCGAATCAGGCGACGCCGGGTCGGTCGCGCTCTACCACGGCGAGCGCGACTTCACGCGCGGGGAACTCGCGCTCGCGGGCCGGCGCGCGGCGACCTTCCTGCGCAGCCTCGGTATTCGGCGTGGCGACGCATTCGCCGTGTGGCTGCCGGACGGCCCGGTATGGATGCAGCTGTTCTTTGCAGCGTCGCAACTGGGCGCGCTGATGATTCCCGTCAGTACGCGTTTCAGGCTTCAGGAGGCACTGCACGTCGTCAAGACCGCCAGGACAAGCGTCTTGATTACGCCGCACAGCTTCCTCGACTTCGACTATGCGGCGGCAGCGCATGAGATCAAGGCCAGCGTCGACGTATTGCAGCATGTGGTCGAAGTGCCGGACTTCGATCGTTTCGAGTGGTCGTCACTTGAACCGTATCCGGTTTGGGACGGACGCGAGACCGACCTGCTCTGCACGTTCATGACGTCGGGCACGACAGGCCAGCCGAAGCTTGCTGCTCACACCGCTGGCGGTATCGCGCGTCATGCACGCAATGTCGCACGCATCAATGACATGCAAGCCGGAAACATCGTGCTGTGCGCATTGCCGCTCTATGGCGTGCTGGGGTTTGTGCAGGCGATCGCAGGGCTCGCTGCGAATGCATCGTGCGTGCTGATGCCGGTGTTCAAGGCGGATGCCGCGGCGGCCGCGATCGAGCGGCATGGCGTCACGCATTTCTTTGGACCGGACGCGATGATGGACAGGGTGCTTAACGCCAGTTCTCACTCGTTGGCCACGTGGCGCCGCGGCGCATTTCCCGAATATGCGGGATTGGGCCAGCGAGTGATCGACAAGGCTTGGACCGCATGGGGCGTGCGCCTCGCCGCCTTGTACGGCATGTCGGAATGCTTTGCGATGGCGGCGATGCGTGACGCCAACGACAGCGTTGACCAGCGCGGCATCCCCGGCGGAACGCCGATCTCGAGCGAGATGGCATTCCGGATCGTGGATCCACAAACCGACGTCGTATTGCCTGATCGGCAACAGGGTGAATTGCAGTTGCGCGGCTATAACGTCATGGCCGGCTACCTCAACAACCCCGAGGCGACGGCCAAGGCATTTACTTCGGATGGATGGTTCAAGACGGGCGATCTGGCGTACGCCGATGGCGGCGCGTTCTGCTATGTCGGTCGCATTCGCGACAGCCTGCGGTTACGCGGCTATCTCGTCGATCCTGCCGAAATTGAAACGTTTTTAGCGCGGCATTCGGGCGTGCTTGGCGCACAAGTCGTCGGCGTTCATGTCGAGGGCGAGGGCGATGTCGCCGTGGCCTTTATTCGCCATTCGACGACCCCGGCAACGGAAAGCGAACTTCTCGCCTACTGCAAAGAAGGCATCGCGGGCTTCAAGGTGCCGCGGCGCATCGTGCCAATCGATGCGTTTCCGGAGCGTGACGGTCCGAACGGCGTCAAGGTTCTGCGGAATGTCTTGCGTGAGATGGCTTCGCAGTATCTGGGTCTTGTTCCGACTGCATCTGAAACCGCATCTGCATCTGCAACACGGGAAATCAATCATGAAGCACGTTGAAATTCGCTCGGATATCGCATGGGCAACGCCGACACAGGTTGTCGTGCATGGCCTGGACTTGTGCGAAGAAATCGTCGGCAAGATTGACTTTGGCCAGATGGCGTTTCTGCAATGGTTCGGCCGTCTGCCGGAAGAACGCGAGCTGCGCATGTTCAACGCGATGATGGTGATTCTCGTCGAGCATGGCATCACACCCTCATCGCTGGCGACGCGCATGACCTACGCGGGCGCGCCTGAAGCCGTGCAGGCGGGTGTCGCCGCGGGACTGCTTGGGCTGGGTTCCGTATTTGTAGGCTCGCTCGACAACGCGGCACGGCTGCTGCAGGCATCGTTGCCTGACCCGAAAAACGTGCCGGATATCGACACACTTGCGACAGAGATCGTCGCCGACTACCGGGCACGCAAGGAGATCCTGCCGGGCATTGGCCATCCGTTTCACAAGCCGATCGATCCACGCGCCCCGGCCTTGTTCAAGGTCGCGCAAGAGACGGGTTACGACGGCCCCTATATCCGGCTCATGACGGCGATCGGGCGTGAAGCCGAGGCCACGCTTAAACGCGCGTTGCCTGTGAATGTCACGGGTGCGATGGCCGCTGTGGCCTCCGAGATGGGCATCCCATGGCAGATCTGCCGCGGGCTGGCGGTGGCTGCGCGTTCCGTGGGCCTGGTTGGTCACATTCTCGAAGAGATGCGGCAGCCCATCGCGACCGCGCTTTATCTGCGAACTGAGCACGAGGCCACCGCGCATCTGATACCCGATGCACAGCGGCAGGACGTGTGAGCGTACGCATGACACGTTGACGCCAAGGAGATGTTGGGATGAATGCGAACGCAGTGCTGTATGAGCGGCGTGGGCACGTTGCGCTCCTCACGCTTAATGAACCGGATCGTCGCAATGCGCTCTCGCGAGCGATCGTGCGCGGGCTGTCGAATGGGCTGGACAAGGCATTGAGCGACGGCACGCGGGCGGTGGTCATCGCGGCGGCAGGTTCTGCCTTTTGCGCGGGCGCCAATATCGACGACCTTCGCGACGGATGGATGGACGGCCCGGATGCGCAAGATGATCCCGCGGTCCTGTTCAGGCGTATCGCCGAGTTTGGGCGACCGGTGATCGCGGCCGTGCAGGGCGTGGCGGTCGGAGGCGGCATGGAACTGTCGCTCGCTTGCGATCTCGTGATCGCCGCGGAGACGGCGTGGTTCGCCCTTCCGGAACTTGGGCACGGTGTCATTCCGAACACGGGCATCGCGTTGCTGTCTCGTGTCATCGGCATCCGGCGAGCCTATGAGCTCGTCCTTACCCGTCGACGCGTGCCGGCGCAGGAGGCCTTGCCGCTTGGACTGGTGAATCGCGTGGTGCCTGTGGAAGCGGTCGTGAACGAAGCTCTGGCGCTTGCCGGAGAAATCGTCCAGGCGGTGCCTCCGGGCGCGTTACGCGCCGCCAAGCGTCATCTTCATGCGCATGCGTCGATTGACTGGGAGCGTGTGATGCGCTCGCCGCTCGATGTGCCGAAAGCCGAGTGGCAAGAGGGCCTCGCTGCATTTACCGAAAAGCGCGCTGCGGACTACACACGTTTCTGGAGTGCGGCGGACGAGACCGTTGGCGAGCGGCCTCTTCAGCCAACGCTTGAAGCGTGGCGTTGAGCCGGTGCTGCGAAATAGCGAGGAACGCATCGTGAACTCAGTCGACATTTTTCGCTTGCAGGGCCGGGCCATCGCCAACACGGAAGACGCGACCTTGTGGCGATGGTTCTCGATGTTGTTGCAGGACTCGCGCATCCGCTGGCGGCTCGCGCACGACACGTGGCTGGTGTCGATCGATCACCGGCACGTCGCCACCGAAGCGACGTTTGACGATGCGATGCGCGCGGCCAAAGCCGCGTTTGAGGGTCCCAATGGGAGGCAGCACTGAATCGCACCGGATAACGAATCAAAGCGCCAAAGGAAAGGGCGCAGTGGGTCACTCGGGAACAGAGTGGACTCAATCGGGCCTGAAGCTTCGGCCCGATGGCACCAGGGGAAGGATTTGAAGGAGTGAATGAATTCACGCGAGCTTCATGACTCGGGGAATTCAAGGGTTTCAAAGCATGTGAAAGAAGTTGAGTCACGAGGTAATCGACGCTCGACGGAGCCGTTGCCTTGTTCTTGAAAGGTCAAACTTAAGGAGTCGACCATGAGTTTTCGTACCGTCAACCCGGCGACCGGGGAACTCGTCAAGGAATTCCCGTTGCAATCGGATGAAGAGATTTTTGCCGCACTGGCGGCAGCAGATCAACGCTATCGTGAAGACTGGCGGCGCCGGCCCGTGGCCGAGCGCGCAGAAATTCTGGCCCGGGCGGCAAGCATTCTGCGCGCGAAGCGCGATGAGTATGCGACCTACCCGACACTGGAAATGGGCAAGGTCGTCTGGCAAAGCTATGCCGAGGTCGATCTTGTCGCGGATATTCTCGATTACTACGCAAAGAACGGAGAAGCGTTTCTCAAAGATCAGGCGCTGCCGGGCGAACCGGGGGCGAAGATCGTCGCCGAACCGATTGGCGTCATTCTGGCGATCGAGCCCTGGAATTTCCCGTACTACCAGCTCGCCCGCGTCGCGGCGACACAGCTGATTTCCGGCAACGTCGTCATGATCAAGCACGCGGAGAATGTGCCGCAGTGTGCCTTGGCGTTTGCTCGATTGCTTGAGGAAGCCGGTGTGCCGAAGGGCGCCTACACGAATCTGTTTTGCAGCGTCGAGCAGATTGCCAAGCTGATTGACGATTTCCGTGTACGCGGCGTGGCAGTGACCGGCAGCGAGCGTGCCGGCATGGCCGTCGCGGAACGTGCGGGCCGCAATCTGAAGAAGGTCATTCTCGAACTCGGCGGCAGCGATCCTGCAATCGTTCTTGAAGGTGCGCCGCTTGAACATGCGATCGAACAGATCGTGATGGGCCGCACGTTCAACTCGGGGCAAGGCTGCGTCAACATCAAGCGCGTTATCGTAGTCGGCAAGCAGCGCGGCAAGCAGGTCCTCGACGCCTTGAAGGCGCGATTCGCTGCCATCAAGGTCGGCGATCCGACTGACGAGGCGACGGTACTGGGTCCGCTCGTCAGCGAGCGCGCACTCGAAGTGCTGCTCAAGCAGATCGACGACGCAAAGGCCGGAGGCGCGACGATCATTCACGGCGGCAAGCGTGTGAATCGTCCGGGCTATTTCCTTGAGCCGACGCTCATCACCGATATCGCACCGAGCAACCCGTTGTACCAGCAAGAGGCGTTCGGGCCGGTGCTGTCCTTCTACGTGGTCGATAGCGAAGAAGAGGCCATTGCGTTGGCGAACGCAACGAAGTTTGGTTTGAGCGGCTATGTGTTCGATGCCGATGTCGCCCATGCCGAGCAAGTCGCATCGCGCATCGAGTCGGGCATGGTCTACATCAACTCGTGCTTTGCCGATTCACCGGGGTTGCCGTTTGGCGGCGTCAAGAACTCGGGCTTTGGACGCGAGCTGTCGGAGCTGGGCGTTGGTGAGTTCATCAATCGCAAGCTGATCCGTATTGCCGGCGCGGCATGAATTTGACGAGCCCTCTGCGTTGTACGAACGCACGCATTCAGTGATATTTGCTAAGAGAAGTCATCATGGTCAAGAGAGAAGGCGGTTGCCTGTGCCGGGCAGTCCGTTATGTATTGAAGAGCGAGCCGCAGGCAACGGCGGTATGTCATTGCACGCATTGCCAGCGGCAAAGCGGGAGCCTGTTTTCGTTTAACTTGTTTGTCGACGAAGCGGACTACGAGCAGCACGGCGAGACGCTTTTCTTCGAGGATATTGGCGACAGCGGTCACCCGTCGTACCGGCATTTCTGCGGCAAGTGCGGTTCGCCGATCATCACGAAGGTCTCGCAAATGCCTGGGAAAGTTATCGTCAAAGCGGGCACGCTCGACACGATGGACGGACTGGAACCGCAAATCGAGATCTACACCGACCGCGCGGCGAAGTGGCTCGCCCGCGCACCGGGGACGCAGCGTTTTGCGCTGAGTCCTTGAGCGAGTAGGGGTCGTCCGCAGCTTGGCGAAAGCGCGCTGCTGCGGGCGGCATATACTCTGCGCATCCCGCATCCCGCATCCCGCATCCCGCATCCCGCATCCCGCATCCCGCATCCCGCATCCCTCGGTGTTTCGCGAGACGGGCCTATACTTGCCAGCGGTAATGTCATAGACCGCGGTATCTGAGCAGAGAGGCCCCCCGTGCACTCGCATTCCGTCACCACGTTGGAGCAATTGGAGTCGATTTACGGCCAGCCGAATGAGCGTTCGGTCTGGAAAGAGATCGATCATCTCAACGAGGACTACCAGAAGTTCGTGCGCGCCGCGCCGTTTGTCGTGCTCGCTTCGGTTGGCGAAGGAGGCACCGATTGCTCACCGAAGGGAGACCCTGCGGGGTTCGTCGAGATCATCGACGACAAGACGCTCGCGATTCCCGATCGTCCCGGCAATAACCGTATCGACAATCTGCGCAACATCATTGTCGACCCACGCGTGTCGCTGCTATTTCTTGTGCCGGGTGTTGGCGAGACGCTCAGAGTGAACGGTACGGCATCGATTTCCGTCGATCCGGAGTTGCTGGCCCGGTTCGAGATTCGCGGCAAGCAGCCGCGGACCGTGATTCTGGTCAGCGTCACCTCTGTCTATTTTCATTGCTCCAAGGCGATCGTCCGATCGGGGCTTTGGGACGCGGATAAACAGATCGACCCAAAGAGCCTGCCGACCCCGGGAGCGATACTTGCGCGCTTGAGTCACGGCAAGATCGATGCGCAAGCTTACGATCGCGAGCTGCCGGAAAGAGTGAACGCGACGTTGTACTGACTCACCTGATATCCGCAGGCTTTGCCACTCGCGCGAGTTGCCCGAGTCTGCGCATCGCATCATCAAGATCGCGATCAAACGGCTTTGGGCAGCTCAGCCGAATAAACGACCCGAACCGATCTGAGTTCGAAAAGATGGTTCCGGGTGCGATGCGAATGCCATCGGCTAAAGCAGCCTGATAGAGCGATTCGGACGGTGTGCCTTCGGGCAATTCAACCCACAGTAACAAGCCGCCGCTTGGCGGACTCATGCGAGTGCCGGAAGGGAAATACCGCGCAATCGCATCGCATGTCGCTTCGCGCTGATCGCTTAAGCGTGCGCGTAGCCGGTGCAGATGGCGGTCGAAGTCTCCTGACGATATGAATTCGGCGGCGACGAGTTGCGGCAGCGTTTCGTTATGCCGGCTCTGTGCGAATTTCAGCATCTTGATGCGCGCTTGCCATCGTCCGCCCGCAATCCAGCCGAGCCGCATCCCCGGTGCCAACACCTTGTTCAGCGATGCGCAATAAATCACGTTGCCATCGCGATCCCATGCTTTGACGGGTTTGGGGCGCTCAGGGCCTTCAACCAGATCGAGGTACGGATCGTCTTCGATAACCGCGACGCCATGCTGTTTGCAAAGCGCCACAAGCTGCGCCTTGCGATCGTCGGGCATCACGCAGCCCAACGGGTTTTGCAGATTCGGTACGACGACTAGCGCCTTGACGTTCTCGTATGCATTGAGCGCGATGTCGAGTGCTTCGACCGACAAGCCTGTCGTCGGACTGGTGGGTATTTCGAGTGCGCGTAGCCCGAGGCTTTCGAGAATCTGAAGCAAGCCGAAGAAAGCGGGCGATTCGATGGCGATCGTATCCCCGCGTTGTGCGACCGCGCGGAGTGCCAGGTTGACGCCTTCCACGCCACCGGTCGTAGAGATGATCTCGTCCGGCGAGACGGTGACGCCGTTGGACAGCGCGCGCCGGGCAACGGCCTGCCGAAATTCGGAGGCGCCGGTATCGACGCCGATTTCAGTCAGCAGAGTGGGTCGAAGCCGGAGGCGTTTGCGCATCAGCGCTTGCAACGGGTCTGCCGGATAGAGTTCCGCTGCTGCTGTCGCGCCGCCGAGATTCAACGCGTCGGGGAACGATTGGGCGTACTCGAGGACGCGGGAAATTCGCTCATGCAAGCCGACGTAGCGTGCCTCGCTCGGGAGCGTGGTGACTTCGGGTTCCGGCACCTTGGCGAGCTTGAGCGCCGAAGGCCGCTGCACGAAGTAACCGGCGCGCGGCTTGGCTGAGAGCCATCCCGTGTCTTCAAGACGTCTGAACGTTTGAATCGCCGTCGAAAGACTGACTCGATGCCGGTCCATCAGTGCGCGCACGGACGGCATGCGATCGCCGGGCAGCAGCGTTCCCGACGCGATGATGCGTCGATAGTGTTCGGCGAGCCGCTCGTACAAGGGCTCGTCGGGCAGGGGCAGGCTGGCGCGGTGTGGGTCGTCAGAGAGCAGCATTACGTGGATCGTGCCTTGGGCACGCTGGGGTCGCCAGATACAGATCAGGGGAAACTCGACCGAAACAAGCGGCGTTCGTGTTCCTCTGTTTCGCAACAGATTCTAGCGCGCTGGGTCTGTATCCCTGATGCCGGGTTCCTTAAAGTTGAATCTCACCGAGGCGCCGCGTCTGCAAGCAACGAGACTGCGCTGCCACGATGGACCCTGAGCCTTAAGGAAGCGTGCGATGAAAGCCAACATGAAAACCACAGAGCAACACGTTGCCCCCGGCGAGTTGCACATGTGCCGTCTGCCACGCGCAAGCCTGATTGTCGCCGTCGACGGACCGCTAAGGATCCAGTATCAGGACGAGTCGCTCACCTGGCTGACGACGTCCATCGTTGGACCCGTGTCGATCTTGCTGGAAGAGGGACAAAGCCACGAAATGCCATACAGCGCGTGGGCGAACATCACCACGCCGGGATGGACGTCCGTCAAGACCTTGCTGATGAGCCCACCGTCGTGGGTGGCACGCCTTATAGGTTGGGTCGGGTTTGGAAGGTTAAGGCGTCCGTTGCCGCCGAGTTTCTCTTAATCGGCCCGAGGCTCATTGCGGAATTTGGATCGCCGGCCGTGACCGGTTAGATCGCCCACGCTGCGTAGGGACGGAGGGCATCCACCATTTGCAACAGGCCTTGATTGCTCATTGTGTCGAGATATTCGGCGGCCGTCTTCGGTGGGCGCCTCATCGATTTTCGATGTCGCGCGATCGCTTCCAAGACCCGTTGCCTATTCAAATCCATCAAGTCGACGATGAAATCGTCGGGGTGTTGGACGCAAACATTGTGCTTGGCGATACGCTCTTTGGGAAAGTCTCGTACGTTCATCGTCACGATGAGTTCCGCGCCAGCATGCATGGCCGCCGCGACTACGTGGCGATCGTCGGGATCCGGCAAGTCGATCACGCCAATCAGATGTTCAAAGTTACTTACTTTTCCATCGCGAATATGCGCGTCCATTAACTCTCTGGTTCGTTGGACGGCTTCTGGCTTGAGGTCGGTCCGTTTGGCAAGAAGGCTTCTTGTCCATTCGTCATGGATCATGTCGGACCAACGCGCGCGATACAGGTCCGTCAACGCCAGGTGCATCAAAAGATCGCGTAGGGGCGCCGGGTAGAGTACGCATGCGTCGTACACGACTGTGAAGTTTGACGACATTCAATCAATAGCCCAATCCGAGGTCCTGCGCCTGTGCGGTGAGTTCAGCCAAAGCATCAAGACGGTCTGCGTCGATCTTGTTCTTATAGCTGATCAGATCCTGATACATCACTCGCCGATGTGTGTTGACCTTCCGGAACGGGATCGCGCCTTGTTCGAGAAGTTGTACGAGGTACGGCCGCGATACGTTCAGCAAGTCGGCGGCCTGTTGCGTCGTCAACTCGGCGTGAATGGGGATGATCGACACGGCGTTGCCGTTTCCGATCTGATGAAGAATTTCGTCAAGTAGCTTCAAAGCTGATGTCGGGAGCGTAACCGTGTGGGTCTCGCCCTTGTCGTCCGTGAATTCGAGTCGCTGAGTTTCCGTTTGACTGTTGATCAGCGCTATCAAATTCCGACGCGATTCGCGTGCAAGCTCAGCTTCCTGTTCCGACGGCAGGGCTGCCGGAGTGGCTTCGTAGGTCATGGAATCTCTCGATGGGGGAGGCCAAGGATTCCATGGTAATTCGAAATATTCGAAACGGCAAATTCGAAATAAACGAAATAATCGGGCGCTCGCTTGAGCGAGATCCAACGCGCGTGCACGAATGCTTACGTCGCTTTGCCGCGTCACGCCCACCGAAACGCCATGCGGGCGGTGGCGATGCCGATGAGGGCGGGGATGCCCATGCCGATCGAGTACCAGACGGCCCAGAAGGTCACGCTCATTTCGGGGCATTTCAGCGTGTAGGCGAGGGTGCCGATGGCGCCGGCAAGCAGGCCGACTGCGGCGCCGGTCTGTCGCGGGCGTGTGGGGGCGAGGCCCCGCATGGCCCATGAAAATGCAATGAAACTCGGTATCGACACCGCCGCGATACGAAGCGAACACGAATGCCACGTGTGTCCGAGCAACAGATCAACGCGCTCGCCCGGCGCAGCAGCCGCGACGACGGCGAAGACGATGATCCACAACACGACGTTGACTGCGATCAGCGCCTTCCAGGCGCGCTTCGCGCTGGCGCCCGGAATGGCGAGGCGGGCCGCGATCCAGAGGGTCGATGCGATCATCGCGCCGGGAAAGATCAGCTTGGCGCCGAATATCGGGGTGGGCGCGACCGCCGCCAGATCCGGTCGAATGCCCCAGATCGAGACGACGCCCAAGGCAGCCAAAATCAGGCCCACGAACAGGGCGGTGCGAAATCGGCGCTCCAGCGCCTGCACGTCGGGCAAGCGAAAGTCGTTCGCGAGCTGTGCGATCAGAACTTGGGTTTTCAATCTGATTGACCTCGAATCATGCGCGTCAGCGCTTTGATACCTCGATGAATACCGACCTTGACGGCGGACTCGGATAAGCCCGTCGCCTTCGCCGTTTCGGCCACGCTCATTCCGTTGAGCTTGACCATGACGATCGGCGCGCTTTGTTTCTCGGGCAACGTCTTCAGCAGTCGTTCGATATCCCGGCTCGCCTCGACCGACTCGGCCTCGGAGGCGACAAAGAGATCCGTGTTCTCGTCGTCGAACGGCTCGTGCAGCGCATCTCGCAGGGCGTGACCCCGATAGTGGTCGGCGATCTTGTGACGCGCGATCGCGGCAATCCAGGCGGTCAGCGGCACCTGCTGCCGGTAGGTGTGAAGCCCTTTGTGCAAGGCGATCAGGATTTCCTGAAGCACGTCTTCGATGTCGGATTCGCACGATCGCAAACGCCGTCTGAGCGTGCCGCGCAGATATCCCGAGACGCCGTCGAGAAATCGTTCGTATGCGCGAGCATCACCGTCGAGCGCGCGCAGCAGCAGGTCCTTGAATGCCTCCTCTGTGCGGCTTGTATCGATACGACGGTTTCTGCTGGGTGGCACGAACGCCTTCTCCGGAAGCTGACGCTCGCCCTACAGGCGGGAGCCTGCGCCGCTCGGAAGAAGCGGCGCTCTTCTTTCTATGTCGTTCCGAATCCGCAAGTGGTTACACCCGGAACAAACTTTTTTGGCCCCCGCGAGCGCGGAGGCCGCTTTTGCGGCCGTGATTCAAGGCACCGAAATAATCAACGCCTTCTGTAACCCGTTGCATCTGCGTCGCGACTTATCGGACAGGGAGACGTGATGTACCCGCCGGATGCGAGGTACGCCGAATTTCCGCGTATTTCATTCGATACCTTCAGGGACGCAGAGTATGAAAGACCAAAGTGGGCTGCTTCGCTTGTTCGACCCCGACACGCTGTCAGCCGCCTTGTCACGCTGGACGCCGATTCCACTACGGCTGATCGCCGGTTACGGCTTTGTGGCTCACGGCGTCGCCAAGATCGCCAAAAACCCCGATCATTTCGCGGCGATCCTCCACGCGCTGGGCGTACCCGCGCCCCATCTGATGGCATGGGCAACGATCGTCGTCGAGCTGTTGGGCGGAGCGCTGATTCTGGCCGGCGCCTTTGTGCCGATCACCGTGATCCCGATGACGGTTGTGTTGCTGGTCGCCATCTTTACGGTGCACCTGCCGTTCGGATTCACGTCGATCAAACTGATGGATGTGACCGCCGCAGGGCCGCAATTCGGCCGCCCCGGCTACGAAACCGATCTGCTGTATATCGCTTGCCTTGCCGCGCTTGTGTTCGGCGGCTCAGGACCGTTGTCGGTCGACCGGCTTCTCGCGCGACGCAATCTCGGTCACGGCGCGTCACGATGATGTTCCCAACGTATCGAAAGCCCTTCGTCGGCGGCGATACCCACCGCCGCGGCACTGCCACCGTGGTCGCTGACCTCCCGGCGTACAGGATTCTCGTGGTCGGGCGCGAATCCATGCTGGCTCGAGTCCTGGTGCATGAGTCGGCGGCGCAACCGTGGACCGCGCACCTCGCCGATTCCGCTACCGAGGGCATCATCGATGCTCTGGACTCGGGCTACGACGCCATCGTATTCGGCGAGCATGCTCCGGGGCACGATGCGCTCGACTTATTGCGCGAAGCCTCGGATTCCGGCGTCACGATCCCGATCATCATTGTTGGCGGCCCGTGCTCGAGCGAACACCGCGTCGAAGTGCTTCGCGCCGGGGCGGACGACTTTCTGGCCGAGTCTGTCCCGGTCGAGGAGATGTTCGCGCGAATCGAGGCCGTATTGCGACGACGGAAGCCGATCGCAAGCGCAAGGCAGCACACGCTTCGAGTCGGCACGCTCGAACTCGACCTGGTCGAGCGCCGCGCGTCGTACGCCGGGCTCGACGTGTTGCTGACCTCCACGGAGTGCCGCTTGCTGGCGCTCATGATGCGCAATCCGGGTGTCGTGATGACCCGGACGATCATCTTCGAGCGGGTATGGGGCTATCGATTTGACCCCGGCTCGAACCGGGTGGATGTGTATATCGGGCATCTACGCAAACGCCTCGGGGCGATCGGCGCGGCGAAAAACTGGCTCAAAACCGTCCGCGGCGCCGGTTATGCCCTCGGGGGCTGAGACCCGGCCTGCCCGATGTCGACCTTGATTCGAAGCGCTATACTCGCCGCTCGCTACGCTATCGCACGCAGGTCAATCGATCTTGGCCTGAACCGTGCTCCTCGATATGGCCGACCTGGCTCTACACCCTCCGATCAGCGTGAATCACACCCACACTCTCCCAGCCCAGACTCCCGCCCTCGGGTTCAACAGCGACAACATCGCCGGCGCCGCTCCTGAAGTCATGCAGGCGCTGATGGCGTGCATGGCCGGTCAGGCCAGCCCTTACGGCAATGACGATCTGACCGCGCGTGTCGAGCGCAAGCTCGGCGACATTTTCGAGCGCGACGTCGCCGTGCTGCTGGTTCCGACCGGCACAGCGGCCAATTCGCTCTGTCTGGCGGCCATGGCGCCGCCGTGGGGCAATATCTATTGCCACCCCGACAGCCACATCAACAACGACGAATGCGGTGCGCCGGAGTTTTTTTCTGGCGGCGCCAAGCTCGTGAAGGTCGACGGCCCGGCGGCGAAGATCGACGTCGATCAGCTGCGTGCTTTGGCCCGCGCCAAAGTCGGCGACGTGCATTCGACGCAGCCGGCCTGCGTCAGCATCACGCAAGCGACCGAAGTCGGCAGCGCCTACACGGTCGCTGAGATCGCCGCGATCGCCGAGGTCTGCAAAGCCTCGTCGATGAAACTCCATATGGATGGTTCGCGCTTTGCGAACGCGCTCGTCACACTCGGCTGCTCGCCCGCCGAACTGACCTGGAAGGCCGGCGTCGATGCGCTCTCGTTGGGCGCCACGAAAAACGGCGTCCCCGCCGCCGAGGCGATCGTGTTGTTCGATACCTCGCTCAAGACGGAAATGGCTTATCGCCGCAAGCGCGCGGGCCATCTGTTCTCGAAGATGCGCTTCCTGTCGGCGCAGATCGACGCTTATCTGACGGATGACCTTTGGCTGCGCAACGCCGGGCAAGCCAACGCCATGGCCCGACGCATGAACGATGGCTTTGCGCAAATCGACGGCGTCGAAGTGTTCGGCACGCCTGAGGCCAACATCCTGTTTTGCCGCTTCTCGGACACGTTGATTGCCGGTTTGCGCAAAGAAGGCTTCGGCTTCTATGGCGATCGCTGGGGCCCGGGCGTGGTCCGGTTTGTGACGTCTTTCCAGACGACCGCGAACGACGTCGACCACCTTCTTGCATCGATGAAGCGCATCGCTGCTTAAAACCCCTATAAAGATTCTTCAGGCGGCGCCGATAAGGCAGGCGTGTGAACAGTGAGCACACGCGTCCGAGCGCCGCCGGGAGCGGGAAAGCATTCAGAGCGTCCCCCCGAGCGAGCCGCCGTCGCGAACTTTGGGATTTGGGGGAAGGCTATGGGACCGATCTACAACGCACAGATCGTCGGGCCGATGTACGGTGTTGCGGGCTGGCTGATCGGCACGTTTGTATTTGTCTACTTCGCGCTCGGCGCGCAGGGCATGACGATCGAGACGCGCGAGCGGCTGCCGCGTCTGCTGCTGAATCGCAATATCTGTCTGGGCGTCGCGGGTGTCTGCTCGCTGCTCGCCGGCATCAAGTATGTAGGCTGGATGTAAGTTTCAGATCACCCGGGCGACACCTCAGGTCGCCCGAGACTCGCGCGGCATACGTCGACCGTATTCGCTGCGTGCTGCGGCGTCCCTTTTCGAACAAGCGCTATTACACCGAGTCAACAATCCGGAACGGATTCAACGACGCGGTGCGCTTAATCCCTGATCCTTAAGCCATTCGACGCGCTTTTCGCGCGGGCAGCTTCACGTGCCTGCGAAGTGTGGCCCCCCATTTGTTCCTCCGACTCAATTCTCTTTGACCATGCCGGGTCTACGAAGCCGCGGTCGACGCGCCTACATTTGCACTCAGTCGGCGCCGCTTTGCTCCGATCGGCAAACAGCCCAAATCACTTTGAATCGAGGTATCAAATGAGCCAATCCCAGAAAGTCGTTATCGTCACGGGTGCATCGCAAGGTATCGGTGCAGAAATCGTCAAGGCATTCCGCGCTCGCGGTGACTATGTCGTCGCAACAGCGCGTTCGATCAAGCCGTCGGATGATCCGGGTGTGGCGACGGTTGCCGGCGATATCGGCAATCGCGAAGTGGCCCGCCGCGTCGTTGCCGCAGCCCTCGAAAAGTTCGGCCGCGTCGATACGCTCGTCAACAACGCCGGCATCTTTATCGCCAAGCCGTTCACGCAATACACGGAAGACGATTACGCAGCCGTGATCAACGTCAACGTCGACGGCTTCTTCCACATTACGCAGCTCGCGATTGAGCAGATGGAAAAGAACAAGAGCGGCCACCTGGTGCAGATTACGACCTCGCTCGTCGATCACGCCGTCAACGGTGTCCCGTCGGTTCTCGCGTCGCTGACCAAGGGTGGTCTGAATTCGGCCACGAAGTCGCTGGCCATCGAATACGCGAAGGCAGGTATTCGTGCGAACGCGGTTTCGCCCGGCATCATCAAGTCGCCGATGCACGCACCGGAAACGCACGAAGCACTCGGCGCGCTGCATCCGGTCGGCCGCATGGGTGAAATGAGCGATATCGCCAACGCCGTTCTGTATCTGGATTCGGCACCGTTCATCACGGGCGAAATCCTGCACGTCGACGGCGGTCAAAGCGCAGGTCACTAAGCACGTGAGGTTGGCGGAGCTCGGCCGACCTTAAGAAAAACGGCGTGGCAGATATGTGCCACGCCGTTTTTATTTGCATTGGACCGTCTGTGTCTCGTGAGCGCGCCGAACACGGCAGTTCAACTACGGCGCTGTCAGCGAGCCGGTCCGTTCAATTTGAGGTCATCGGCTACAGCACGGTTCGCACGTGCCACAGCTCCGGAAACAACACGACGTCGAGCATCTTGCGCAAGTAATTTACGCCGCTCGTGCCGCCGGTTCCGGTCTTGAAGCCAATGATGCGCTCGACAGTCGTCACATGCCGGAAGCGCCATTGCCGGAACGCGTCCTCGAGATCGACCAGTTCCTCGGCAAGCTCATACAGCTCCCAATACTTTTCCGGATCACGATAGACCTCGACCCACGCGGCTTCGACAGTCGTGTCATGCACGGTCGGCAAGGTCCAGTCGCGTTCGAGACGTTCTCGCGCGATAGGAAAGCCCCTGCGCGAGAGCAGGAACACCACCTCGTCGTAAAACGAAGGCGCCTTGAGCGCCGCTTCGACATCGGCCTGAATATCGCTGCGATGCTCGTGAGGTTTGAGCATCTGGGCGTTCTTGTTGCCCAGCATGAATTCGATCTTGCGATACTGAAACGACTGGAATCCCGACGACGACCCGAGGTGCGGGCGCATCGCCGAATACTCGGTCGGCGTCAGCGTCGCGAGAACGCTCCATGCCTGTACGAGCTGCTCCATGATGCGCGACACGCGAGCGAGCATCTTGAACGCAGGCGCGAGCCGATCCGCCTGCACAGCCGTTCGCGCGTTGCCGAGCTCATGGAGCGCCAGCTTCATCCAGAGCTCGCTCGTCTGATGCTGAATGATGAACAGCAATTCGTTCGGATCGTCGGAGCGTGGATGCTGTGCCGACAGGATCGGATCAAGCGAGAGATAGTCGCCATAGCTCATCGACTTCGAGAAGTCGAGCTGAGCGCTATGCCAGCCGTCCGAAGCCTCATTTGACGTCGCATTTGAAGCCGGATTCGAAGCCGGACCGTCTGCATTGGCCGACTTCGGAGAGGCGCCGTCGTTCGTAAGTTGCGCGCCATAGCCCATCGGGCAGCCTTCTGTGGATTGGGTCATCAGATACCTCAGGTCACCGCGCTGCGCTCGGCATATTCAGGGGCACGCCAGGCCTCGGTCGCGAGCACGTCGCGTAGCGTCTCGACCGCATCCCAGACGTCGACAAAGCGCAGATAAAGCGGCGTAAATCCAAAGCGCAGGATTCTCGGCTCACGATAGTCACCGATGACGCCCCGCGCGATCAGCGCCTGCATCACTTCGTAGCCATGCGGATGGTCAAAGCTGACTTGCGATCCGCGCTGCGCGTGATCACGCGGCGTGACGAGTTCGAGCGGGAACTCCTTGCACCGCGATTCCACAAGTTCGATAAACAGGTCGGACATCGCAAGCGACTTGCGTCGCAACGTCTGCATATCGGTCTGCAGGAAGACGTCGAGGCCGCATTCGACGAGCGCCAGCGACACGATCGGCTGCGTGCCGCATAAAAAGCGGCCGATCCCGTGCGCGGGACGAAACGTGGGGTTCATGGCGAACGGCGCTTCGTGGCCCCACCATCCCGACAACGGCTGATGCACGTGCAGCTGATGACGCTTCGCGACCCAGACGAAACCTGGCGCGCCGGGCCCCGCGTTCAAATATTTGTACGTGCATCCGACGGCGAAGTCCGCATCGACGCTGGTCAGATCGACGGGCACCGCGCCCGTCGAATGCGCGAGATCCCAGACGGCCAGCGCACCGACGTGATGAATATGTCGCGTGAGCGCGGCCATGTCGTGCATATAGCCGGTTCGATAGTTCACGTGCGTGATCATCGCAATCGCGGTGTCATGCCCGATCGCCGCATGGAGTTCCTCGGGCGTGTCGACAAGGCGCAGCGTATAGCCATGATCGAGCAAGGCGATCAGGCCTTGTGCGATATACAGATCGCTTGGGAAATTCGAGCGCTCCGATACGATCACGCGTCGCGAGGGATCACGCTTTTCGATAAGCTTGAGCGCTGCCGACAGCACCTTGAACAGGTTGCTCGAAATCGTGTCGGTGACGACGACTTCATTGGGCTTGGCGCCGATCAGTGTCGCGAGTTTGTTGCCGAGTCTCCCGGGCAAGGCGTGCCATCCCGCGGTGTTCCAGCTCCGCACGAGACCCACGGCCCATTCATCGTTGATGACTTGTGCGGCGCGTGACGCGGCCGCTGACGGGGCCACGCCCAGTGAGTTGCCATCGAGATAAATGACGCCTTCCGGCAACGTGAATTGCTCGCGCAGCGGCGCAAGCGGATCGTCGCGATCGAGCGCGGCGACGCTCTCACGGTCTTTCATGGGTGGGCTCCTTCGGTCTGTCTTGTCTGTTGTGTGTGTCGTGCGTGTCGTGCGTGTCGTGTCTGTCGCGTCTGTCGTGTTCGTCTTGCGTGCGAGTGGATGCGAGCCGGCGCAATACGGCACGCACGGGGCTCGCATCGAGTTCGGTCAGCTTGAGCGGCAGTGCGATCAGCTCGTAGTCGCCGGGGACGACCTCGTCGAGCACGAGCCCTTCGAGTATGGCCATGCGATGCGCCCGGATGCGCTTGTGCGAGTCCATGGACTTCGAGTCCTGCGGGTCGAGCGACGGCGTGTCGATGCCAAGCAGGCGGACCCCTCGTGAGGCGAGCAGGTCGACCGTCTCGGGTGACACCGCGCAGAACGCGCTGTCCCAGACGTCGAGCGGCGCGCGTGCATACGTGCGGAGTAAAACGCGCGGCGGCACATTGTCCAGCGCGTGTGCGATATGCGCGGGCTCGACGAGCGGCGCCACGCCCACGCAATGCACGACACGGCAAGGTCCGAGATAGGTGTCGAGCGGCACGTCGCCAATCGCCGCACCGTGCGCATCGTAGTGCAGTGGGGCGTCGGCATGCGCGCCCGTATGCGGCGACAGCGTCAGGCGACCGACGTTGACCGGCGAGCCGGCTTCCATGCGCCAGACCCGCTCGAGGCCGACCGGCGTATCGCCGGGCCACACGGGCGTCGCACGGTGTACGGGCGGGGAAATGTCCCAGAGTGTCGGCATGTTTTTTGAGTGCTCCTCAGGCGGCGTCCCATGCTACGCGGCGCGAGGCGGGCCGTCAAAGCCCGGAAACGACCGGCTTGCTACAGCTCCGGATCGAGCACCCAGATCACGCGATCGATGGCTTTTTCGCGCCACGAACGATGGCGCCACGATTCAAGTGTGATGCGCTTCGAGCGTTCGATGTCCTTCTCGAAGATCGCCGTTTGCTGTCGCGCGAAGTCGCGATCGAAGATGTTCAGGTTGGCCTCGTCGTTGAGCTTGAACGAGCGGCTGTCGAAATTCGTCGAGCCCACCGACACCATGTACTCATCGACGACGAGCACCTTGCAATGGAACATCGTCGGCTGATATTCGTACATCTCGATGCCGGCTTCGAGCAGGCGCCCCCAGCACGCACGCGACGCTTCGCGTACGGTATGCGTATCGATGCGCTGCCCGGGCGTGATGATGCGGATGCGTACGCCACGCTTAGCGGCTTCGACGAGCGCATTGATCGCAAGCTTATCCGGCACGAAGTAGGCGCTGGCCAGATGAATCGACTCCGTTGCCGCGGTGATTGCCATCAGGTACATCAGCTGCATGTCGTCGGCGCCGTTCGTCGGCGAGCTGCTGAACATATGCGCGACACCCTGGCCCATGTGCTCGATGGCCGGAAAATATCTCGGCCCATGCAGCACGTCGCCGCTGGCCTTGATCCAGTTGTCCATAAAGACCGACTGCATATGGCCGACGACGGGGCCTTCGACTTTGAAGTGTGTGTCGCGCCAATGCTTCGCGTCCTGCGCGTGACCCGTCCATTCCTCGGCGATGCCGACGCCACCCGTAAAACCCAGTGCGCCGTCGACGACCAGCAACTTGCGGTGCGTGCGATTGTTCATGCGCCCGAGGCCGCTCCAGTGCGGCTTGTGATAAAGCAGGACCTGCGCACCGGCTTGTTCGAGTTCGCGGATATAGCCTCGATCCATCTTGTCGCTGCCGACCCAGTCGAGCAGCACGTGCACGGCGACGCCATCGCGTGCCTTGTCGGAGAGTGCTTTCGCAAACTTCGCGCCGATCTCGCCAGACCAATAGATGAATGTTTCGAACGTGATCGTGTAGCGAGCCGAGGCGATCGCGTCGAGCATCGCGGGGAAGATCTCATCGCCGTTGACGAGCACGGCGAATCGATTTCCGCTTTCGACGGGCGGCCCGAGCAACTGGCTCATCGAGCGGATGAATTGCGGATCGTCGCTGCCATACAGGCGCTGGATGTTGTGCCCGACCTTTTTCTCGCCGCTCGACAGGTTGGCGAACACGAGCACGACGATCAGGGTCGCGACGACGGTAACGATGACAATGGCAAGGACAGGCATGCGTGACGTGAAGGACCGAGGCGCCGTGCGCGACGACGTCGCTCTGTCTCATGAAGTGCGCGTGCCGGTGGCGTCGCACGTTTCATACCTGTGTTTGAACAGCAGGACGAAATAAACGGTAATGGAAGGCGTATCCCCAGCGACATGAGGCCTGGTCGCTTTCAGCGGAACGTGCGGTCGAGAAGGTGCGGGTTCGCGAGTTCTATACCGGTCTGTACTGCCCGAATGGGACGGATGAAACGCGGGTCACTTGTGATCGTCGATCGTCATCGTGCGAAACACGTCGCGCACGAAATCCTCGAGATGGTCCTCGAAGTCCGGGAGATCGATATCGATCTCCGACAACGTCAGCTTGCCTTTCGCGCGGCGAACCACATCGACGTAGGCCTCGATGATGTCCATCGAGGCGCGCTCGTCGGTGTTGTCCGGGGGTGAATCGTGTTCCGGGAACTCCACTGTGTCTCCTGTCTGATGCTCGTCACGAATGCGCTTAGTGAAGGTGCTTAGTGAATGTGGGCACGCTACCCGAGTTGGCGTTTGGAAGATAGGCGAGTATTCGAGCAGTGACTCAAATTGGCTTGGCACTACGACACACGCCTTGATCCACGTGCTTGTGCATCACACGCGGACACATTGACCGCGTCCAAATAACGACATTTTTCTCCAAGTACCCTGCAACGAACGTGACGTCGGACTATCCCTGATTCAGACCCGCTGAACGAAGTCCTCCACATCTCACGTTTTGGAGAACTGAACCCTGGCGATTACATATCGAATCGACGGATCAAAACTTGTCCTCCCATTCAGGAAAATCACTCGGTGCCGTTAGAGAGATGAACGCGCTTTCGACGCGATACGCGACCGTGATTTCATGTCGGTAAAGCTTGCCGACGTCGCATGCTGCACGACGACTTTCTCGCATGGCCCACAAACACTCGACCATTCATTCAAAGCTCACTGCGTGCTTCGCGGCATTTGTGATCGTCATTGTCGCGATGAGCGCGCTCGCCGTCGGCGCGTTACTCGCCGTGGATGGCCGCGCGAATGAACTCAGCACGCGTTGGCTTGGTGGTACGCGTCTGCTTGGCGAGTTGGGCGACACGCTGACCGAGTTTCGTCTCGACGAGGCAAACCTCGCGCATGAGCGCGACGATGGGGTGCGTCTGCAACTGCTCGAATCGGCGCGGCGCCGCGCGGTGATGATCGACTCGGAAGTGGCCGACTATCGCGGCATGGCGGATGCGGACGCGCAGTCGGCACTCACTGACTTCGAACGCAAATGGCGCGCGTTTCATGCGGCACACGGCAGCTGGATCACACAGCCGACGCACGATGTGCCTGCGGATCGATCGGATGCGACGCTGGGTTCGCTCTATGCCGATGCCGATCACGCCGCCGACCAGGTCATTGCCGCCAATACGGATGCGGCCACGCGCGAGTCAAAAGCCATCTCGGGCGTGACGCATTTCGCCGTGGTCTGTGTGGTGGCCATGGCCATGGGTGCGCTGTTTCTGGTTGTCGTCATGTTTATCCTCGTGCGACGAAACATCACGACCCCGCTGCGCGAAATGACCGCGGCACTCAATCGTCTCGCGCGGGGTGAGCGCGATTTCGAAATACTGGGAACGAAGCGCACGGACGAGATTGGCGATATGGCTGCGGCGTTCAACGCGTTTCTCGAGACTACGCACGCGCTCGACCGCGCACATGAAGCCACGCGCATCGCGCAAAGCGAAGCCCAGCATCTGGCCAAGAGCGATCCGTTGACGGGTCTGCCCAACCGGATCGCACTGGCGACCGGGCTCGATGCCGAGATCGCGCGTGTGCCACGTTCGCCGTCGACGATCCTCGTGACCGTGATCAACGTTCGGCGCCTCAAGCGGATCAATGAACTCTACGGTCACTCGATCGGCGACCGCGTGCTCTGTGAGATCACATCGCGCCTGAGCCACATGGTGGGATGGAACGACGTGGTCGCGCGTCTTGCCGGCGATGAATTCGCACTGGTGACACGTGTGCATTCTGAAACCTATGCGATGGCGGCCAGCCGTTTTGCCGAGCGCGTGCTCGACGAACTGTCGACGCCGATCGCCTATGCCGGCATGGCGCTCGAAATCGGCGCGAGCCTCGGCATTGCCGCGTACCCCGGCGACGGCGATAGCGCGGAGCGTCTGCTGCGCGCCGCCGATATCGCCATGCATCGGGCCAAGGGCGATACCGAGCTCGGTTACCGTCTGTTCGAGCCCGCGATGGACGACGCGCTGCGCGAGCAGGCAACGCTCGAATCGGATCTGCGCTTTGCGCTGATGACCGAGATGATCCATCCGCACTATCAACCCCTCGTCGATCTGACGACGGGTGAGGTGTACGGCTTCGAGATCCTCGCGCGCTGGACCGATGCCGAGCGAGGACCCGTCAGCCCCGATATCTTCGTGCCCGTGGCGGAACGGCTCGGCGTGGTGTCGGACCTGACGTTCTCGATGCTCCGTCAAGCGTGCCGCGATGCAGCGCAATGGCCGACAACGACGCGGCTTTCGCTCAACGTGTCGGCCCGCATGCTGACCGATCGCGGCCTCGTCAATGCGTTGTGCGATGTGCTCGCGCGCGCACGGATGGAGCCGGACAGGCTCGAGATCGAGGTGACCGAAACGGCCTTGCTGGCGGATATCGACGGGGCGAAGGTGGCGATCGCTGAGTTCCAGCGTCGCGGCATCCGCGTATCGCTCGACGACTTCGGCACAGGCTTCTCAAGCTTGTCGCACTTGCGCGAGCTCAAGGTCGACAAGGTCAAGATCGACAAATCGTTCGTGATGTCGATGCGCACCAGCGCCGAGAGCGAAAAGATCGTGACCGCGATCCTCGGTCTCGCGGCCAATCTCGAGATTCCGACCGTGGCCGAAGGCATCGAAGACGCCGAGACGGCACGTTTCCTGGCCATCCATGGCTGCGAATACGGGCAGGGCTTCCTCTATGGCCGGGCCATGAACCCTGCCGACGCCGGGCGCTTTCTGCGCGTTCACAGCGACGGGCTGCCGGTTGCCCTGGCCTGAGCCGTCGCCCTGAAGCCCCGGGTACGCAGACAACGTACCTAAGGCAGGGTGACTGAGTCGGGTTAGCCAGGGTGGGGCTCTGACCTTGCTGCCCAAATGCGGTTGCCTCAATGCGGTTGCGAATGCTTCGCAACCGCATCAGGTGTGCGCCCGTACGGGGGCTTTCCCTACAAAATCCAAACTTAAGCTGGAGTTAAGCTTCGCTCCGCGATCATGAGCGATCACCCTTGCGCCGGGGTACACGACCATGAACGCAACACCCACCGAATTGAATCACCACATGCATGAACAGGGCGCCGATACGAGTCTTTACCGTCTTCTGCTCGTTGCAGACCGCCTGATGCGCACCGAGACCGCCCAGTGTCTCGCACGCGAATCCCTGAATGAAGAGCAGTACCGGATCCTGACGTCCTTCGATGGCACGCGCTCACACACCTTCAAGGAACTCCGTGACCGCGCATTGACCAATGTCGCGACCCTTGCCCTCAATGTCGACCGCCTCGACCAGCGCAAGCTCGTGCGCAAGATGCCCGACCCTGCCCACAAGCGCCGCGCCTATGCGGCCATCACTGAAGCCGGATCGGACGTCGTCGAGCGCGTGCGCCAGGAAGTCGAGCGGGCCCACGCGCAGATCGAATCGTCGTTCGGCGAAAACAACACCGCGACGCTCAAGACGTTGCTGTCTGAATTCCTGCGCTCACGCGGGCTGAACGCCTAGATGAATGGTCGGCTCGCACTCGATCGGGAAATTGACCGAGTTCGCGATATAGCACCGTGCGTGAGCGGCGTGATGCAACTCGTGAGCGAGCATCGCATTGTCGCCCGCACGGATCGTCACATGAGGCCGCAGCACGATCTGCGTGAACCGGCCTAGCTGCGGGCTGTCGACCATCGTGCCGACCGCCTCGTCTTCGTAAGCCAGTACGGCTATTCCCGCATCGGCGCACAGGTGCAGATACCACAGCTTGTGGCATGCCGACGCCGATGCCACCAGCAGGTCTTCGGGGTTCCAGCGCGATGCGTCGCCAAGAAAGGCCGCATCCGACGAGCCGGCGATATCCGGCTTGGTCCCCGAACGAATCGTATGGTCGCGGCCATAGGCCCGATAGGCCGACGTACCCGTGCCCTTGTTGCCTGTCCATTCGATGTTGACCTGATAGGTGTGCTCGTGCTGCGCCATTGCCACTCTCCTGTCATCGGCATGCCTGATTGCATCCCGACCGTTAGAATACCGTCCACCTGGGATCGGGCTGCGCACTGGGCGTCCGCAGCCCTACACTCCGCACTGTCCCCCAGTGGGTTCGTCATTCATGAATTTATCGGGCGTTGCCCTTTCACTGATCCGGTCGGCCGAAACGTCCGTGTTTCGTGGCCAGTCGCCAAGCGGCGAACCGATTCTGCTCGTCGCGCAGAACGCGGTACGGCCCGAACCTGACGGCACGCGCCGCCTGACACGCGAGTATGCGCTGCGCGCGCATTTGCGCGCCGATTGGTCGGCGCTGCCGCTCGAGCTCACGTCGTTCCGGAACCTGACGGCGCTGGTGCTTTCCGATCCGGGCGGCACGTGTCTAGAGGATCTCCTCGAGACTCAGGCAGACCTGCATACGCGGCTGCGGATCGCGATCGCGCTCGCGGGGGCCGTTGACCGGTTGCATGGCGATGGCGTGATCCATGGCGATCTGCGTCCGGCGAATGTTCTGGTCGACCTGTCATCGGATCGGGCGTGGCTGATCGGCTTCGGGGCGGCGGTTCACGCGATGACGCACGGTGATGCCGCGGGCCTGGGCGACTTCGATCCGGAAGGGGCGGCCATCCGTGGGCCGGCGATCCCGGGCCTCACGGGCCACGGTGGCGATGCCGGCAATGCCCGCACTACCGCCGATAGCTTCGACAACGCCGATGCGCCGCCCCCTTTTCCGGGCAGCATGCCGTACCTCGCACCGGAGCAAGCCGGCGGGGTGGACCGCGGGCTCGACTGGCGCAGCGACCTCTATGGGCTCGGTGTCACGCTCTATCGCCTTTTTACGGGTGAATTACCGTTTCGCGCGAACACGCCGCTCGAATGGGCGCATTGCCATATCACGCGCACGCCGGTGCCCGCGCACGAAGCTGTGCCTTCACTACCTGCCGCAGTCGGCGGGATCATTGCGCGCCTGCTCGCGAAGTCGCCCAATGAACGCTATCAGTCCGCCGCGAACGTGCGCGCGGACCTCGGTCGATGTCTCGTCCGGCTCGAACTCGACCAGTCGTTGAATTCCTCGCGGCGCTTCGCTCCGGTATGGCGCGGACCGTCGCGGCTCTACGGGCGTGAGGCGGAACTCGAAACGCTGCTGCACGAATTCGATGCGGTGCGCGCCTCGGGCGAACTGCGCTTCGTGATGATCGCCGGGCACGCAGGGGTGGGCAAATCGGCGCTGTATGGCGCACTGCTGCAACGCCGGTCCGCCTCGGGGCTCTTTTTGTCGGGCAAGTTCGACCAGTATCGGCGCGATGTGCCGTATCAGACGATCGTCTTCGCCTTGCAGGGCCTGATTCGCCAGATGCTGTCGCTGGGCGACGACCAACGCGCCGCATGCCGCGATGCGATTCAGCAGGCTGTCGGTCCGAATGGACAACTGCTGGTCGATCTCATCCCCGAGCTCGCCGCGTTGATCGGTGAACAAGCACCGGCGGGAGACGTGCCCCCGGATGCCGCGAAGTTCCGCATGTACACGACCTTCGCGCAGGCGATCGCCGCCATTGCGAGACTGCGCGGGCCGATGGTGCTTTTTGTCGACGATCTTCAGTGGATCGACTCGGGCACGGCCGGACTGCTCCAGTTCCTCGTTGCGCGTCGCGCCGTGCCGCAGACCCTGCTGATCGGTGCCTATCGCGACAATGAAGTGGATGCTGTGCATCCGTGGTCCGAGGCGATGTCGGCGATCCATGCGAGCGAGGTGCCGGTGCAGGAGATTCGCCTGCAGCCGCTCCAGGAGGCGGACGTCGAGCAGTTGCTCGGCGACGTGCTGCCGGAAGAGGCATCGGGCTTGCACGAGCTGACGGCCTTGATCCGGGCTCGCACGGCGGGCAATCCGTTCTACACGATTCAGATGGTGCGTCAGCTCGCCGAGGACAGCGTGGTCGGCAAGCAGGTCAACGCGCAATGGGACTGGCAGCCGTTACAGATCGATGCGGCGAACGCGCCTGAGGCGCGCGACGGCACCGCGACCGGAGCGGCCATGGTGGACTTTGTCGGGTATCGTCTGCGCCGGCTCGGCGAGCAAGCGCAGACGGTGATCCGGCCGCTCGCGTGCCTTGGCCACGAAGCATCGGCCGACAAGCTCGCCATGGTCGCGCAGCTGTCGGGCGAGCAGATTGCGCAGCGCACCGCTGAAGCGATTGCAGCAGGCCTGATCCTGCGCGACGAAAACGTCTACCGATTCGTGCACGACAGCGTGCGTGAGGCCGCGTACCGGGCGATCGAGCCTGGTGCGCGCACGCGTGAGCACCTCGCCATCGCACGCATGCTGTCTTCGCGTCTGTCGAATCTGCGCACGGCAGACGATTTGTTCGAGCTGGTGAATCACTTCAATATCGCCGGTTCGCTGATCTCCGATCCCGACGAGCGCATTCGTATTGCGTTGCTCAATCTCGATGCGGGGCTCTATGCCAAGGCGTCGACGGCGTATGCGTCAGCGCTCGCGTATCTCGAATCGGGCATCCGGTTCCTGGGCGAAGATGCCTGGACGGCGCAGCCGCGCGTACGCGCACGACTGGGTGCCGCCATGGCCGAATCGTTGCTGGTTCAGGGACGGCTCGAGGAAGCGTCTTCGCATATCGACGAGATGCTCGCGCAGTGCAGCGAGATCGAGGAGCTGGCTCAGGCCTGCGTGCTTGAAATGACCCTGCACAGCGTGCAGTCGCGCAATGCCGATGCGGTGGCAAGTGCGATCGCATTTCTGGCGCGCACGGGCATTCACATCAACGCGCAGCCCACGCGAGAAGAAGTCGACTCGGCGTTCGCGGCCGTGCTTGCCGGGCTTGGCGATCGCCCGGTCGAAGCGCTCGCGAGCTTGCCGCCTGTCGAAGACCCGGTGGTGAAGGCGCGCCTCGATGTGCTGTCGTCGGTCATGGTGCCGGCTTACTTCACCGACAAGTATCTGCCCCTGCGCATTCTCTGCGAGATCGTCAATCTGTCGATCGAGCACGGCATCGCGGGCGCATCGGCCGAAGGCATCGCGTTGCTCGGCAGCATGACGGGCGATGCGTTCGGAGACTATGAGCTTGGCTATCGCTTTGCGCGTGTAGGGTGCGATATCGCCGAGCGGCGCAACTACACCGTGCGCAAAGCGAAGTCGCTGTTCTCGTTCGAGCTCGCGTGCTACTGGACGCAGCCGATTTCGGTCGCGCTCGAGGCCATTCGCGCCGCGTTTGCGGCCGGCGTGCGCTCGGGCGACATCACGATGGCGTGCTTCTCGAGCAACCATATCGTCACCGACCTGCTGATGCACGGCGATGCGCTCGACAGCGTCTGGAACGAATCGTGTACGGCACTGGACTTCGTGCGCGGGACGTCATTCGTCGATGCGGCAAAGATCATCGTCGCGCAGCAACGCTTTATCGAGGCGATGCGGGGCAATACGCGCGACGTCGCGAGTTTCGACGGCGTCGAATTCGACGAGCGCGCTTTCGAGGCCGACTTCACGCCGACCAGCATGTCGACCATGGTGTTCTGGTATTGGGTCATCAAGGGCAAGGTGCGTTGCCTGGGCGGGCGCTTTGACGAAGCGTTGAGCGCATTCGAAGAAGCCGCCAAGTTCGAATGGTCCTCGCTCGGGCATATTCAGTTGCTCGACTTCCATTTCTTTCGCGCGCTGGCGGCGGCTTCGATCAAGCCATCGAGGGATCCGATGGACCTTGCCTCGCAGCGCACGTCCGAGATCTTGCGCGACGCCATTGCGCGTATCGAGCGCTGGGCGCAGTCGTGCGCGGCGACGTTTGCCGACAAGCTCTGCATGCTTCAGGCCGAACTCGCGCGGCTGGAAAACCGGCCGATGGACGCGATCGACGCGTATCAGCGTGCCGCGGTACTGGCTCGCGAGCAGGGCGCCGTGCACTTCGAGGCGCTCGCGTACGAGCGCGCCGCGCTGTTCTTCGACGCACGCGGCTATGCGTCGATGCGCGACGATCATTTGCGCCGCGCGCGCGACGCGTATGTGCGTTGGGGTGCGCACGGCAAGGTGCGTGCGCTTGAGCGCGACTATCCGGATTTCGATCCGCTTGCTGCCGAGAACGCGCGGCTCTGTGATCACTTGAGCGAAGAGAATGCACAGCGCAAGCGCGTGGAAGCGACGCTGCGCGAGAGCGAGGCGTTTCTGACGCATGCCCAACGCATCAGCCAGACCGGCAGCTGGTGGTGGGACGTGACGGCCAACGAAGGCCGTTGCTCGGATCAGCTGATGCGCATGTTCGAGATCGAAGGCACCTGGGGCGATCGCGTGTTCCAGCATCTGCTTGAAGCGATTCATCCCGACGACCGGGCGCGGGTGGAGTACGAGCTGTCGAGTGCATTTCGCGTGGGTGCGTCGTTTCGCACGGAATATCGTGTGTCGCTGCCAAGCGGCGCGCTGCGCCACTATCAGTCGGTCGGCGAGCCGGACAACAGCGTCGAAGGGCGCTGCACGTATATCGGCACCGTGATCGACCTGACCGAACGCAAGCGCGGCGAAAACGCGCTGCGTGCCGCGCATGCCGAGCTGGCGCACGTCACACGGGTCGCCACGCTGAACCAGCTGACGTCGTCGATCGCGCACGAGGTCAGCCAGCCGCTGGCGTCGATCGTGACCAACGGTTATGCGGCGCTGCGCTGGCTGGGGCGCGAGACGCCTGACATGAACGAGGTTCGCGCGGCGCTCGATCGCGTGATCAGCGACGGCAACCGGGCGACCGAGGTGATCCAGCGTATCCGCGACCTGTCGCGGCGGCGTGCATCGACACGCGTGTCGCTCGACATGAATGAGATGATTGCGGAGACCCTCGAGCTGGTTCGCCGCGAAACGGAACACAACGACGTCGTAGTCGCGTTCGATCCCGCACCCGGATTACCTGCGGTCGTGGCGGACCGTGTGCAGCTTCAGCAGGTCATGATCAATCTGGTTGTCAACGCGAATCAGGCACTCGGTGGTGTGCTCGGGCATGCGCGGGAAATTCGCGTGAGCACGGCGCCCGGACACGAAGGGCGCGTTGTCGTTGCGGTCAAGGACAATGGCCCTGGGATCTCGCCCGGCGATGCGGCGAATGTGTTCGAGCCGTTCTATACGACGAAGCAGGACGGGCTCGGGATGGGGCTGTCGATCTGCCGCTCGATCATCGAGGCGCATGGCGGACGGCTTTGGCTTGATGCGGCCCCTGGCTCGGGCGCGACGTTTGCGTTTGCCTTGCCGAAGGGGCCTGCGTCAGCGGCGGCGCAGTAGCCCTCCGTCCTGCGAAACCCCGCTTCCGGGCATGCGTGCGCAAGCATCAATCCGCGATGATCAGCGTCATGCCCGCCGCATCGGCGGCTTCGCGTGCAGTGTCGGGCAGGTCTTCATCGCTGACCCAGACAGGGATGTCGTTGAACGGCACGATCGGTGCGAAGCCGCGTTGTCCCCACTTGGCGCTGTCCGCGATTGCACAGACCTGTCGGCTCTGTGCAATCGCCGCGTGCTTGAGCTGGGTTTCGAGCTGGTTCGAGTTCGTCCAGCCGACGGTCGCATCGATGCCGCGCGCACCCATGAAGAACAGATCGAAATGCAGCTGCGCGATCTGCGTCAGCGCGACGGGTCCGACGGTACTGAGGCCGTTGTGATAAAGCTCGCCGCCGATCAGATGCACGCCATAGGTCGTGTGGCCCGACAACTCGATGGCGATGTTGATCCCGTGGGTGACGATCGACAGCTCGCTGACGCCGGGCAACCCTTCCTTGATCACGAGCGCCAGTTCCATGGCTGTCGTGCCGGAGTCGAGGTAAATCGCCATGCCGTTGCGGATCAACCCTGCCGCACAGCGGCCGATCCGGTGCTTCTGCGACTGGCCCTCGCGCGCGCGGATCGGATACTCGATATCCGGATTCACGAGCACGGCGCCGCCATGCACGCGGCGCAGCAGTCCCTGTGCTTCGAGCACCTGAAGATCGCGTCGTACCGTCATCTCCGATAACGAGAAGCGTTTGGCAAGATCACTGACCCGGCACTGACCGCCTTCAGCCAGTGTTTCGAGGATCAGTTCGCGTCGATGGTCGGCCAACGCGCCGTCGGGCGCACTTTTCAATTCCATGGAAAATTCAATGAGTCGCTGACGCTGTGTTGCCCGATCGGGCATGGCCGGCACGGTCATCAGCATCGGAAAACCGCCTGACCGTGGGGCCTATTGTAAACCGCGCTGCGTGCAAGACCATATGGGCTGATCGAGCTCAACGCTTCGCGTCAGGATTGTCCGTAGTATGCGTCGACGCCATGCTTTCGAAGATAGTGCTTGCGGATCAAAGTGTCCTTGAGCGGCGGCGCGGCCGGATTGATCGTTTCGGTCAGGTAGGCCATGTGTGCGATCTCTTCGAGCACGCGACTGTTGTAGACCGCCTTGTGCGCGGTGCCGCCCCATGTGAACGGACCATGACAGGCGACGACGATCATTTCCACCTCATGATGGTCGAGGCCACGCATGCGCTCGACGATCTGGCGGCCCGTCTCGATCTCGTAGTTGCGTTCGATCGCTTCGTCGCTCATCGGTCGCGTGACCGGCACGGGTGCGGTCAGGTGATCGGCGTGCGTCGTGCCGAGAATCGGAATCTCCCGGCAGGCCTGCGCCCATGCCACCGCATACATCGAGTGAGAATGGCAAATACCGCCGATATCGCCGAATGCACGGTAGAGCACCGCGTGCGTAGCCGTGTCCGAAGAAGGGCGGCCTCGGCCTTCGACCGTGCGCCCGTCGACATCGACGACGATCATGGCATCAGGTGTCAGTCGATCGTAGGGCACGCCGCTCGGCTTGATCGCGAACACACCGCGCGCCGCGTCGAAGGCGCTCACGTTGCCGAACGTGTAGATGGCGAGCCCCTGTCTGGGGATCTCGAGGTTCGCCTCGTAGGCTTCGCGTTTCAGTTCGGTGAACACAGTGCGGCTCCTTCGGTCAGGCGCTCGATCAGGGCGCCATATTCCCGGTATTGCTGGTAGATCAGGTTGTACGTCGCGACGGCATCAGCGCGCGGACGATAGGTCGTCTCGAAGCCTGAGCCCATCTGTCGTTGCGCGGCCTCGATGCTGTCGTGCAGACCGGCGGCGACAGCCGCAAACATCGCCGCGCCGAGTGCGACGGCCTGATCCGCCTTGGCGACGCGAACATCGAGACCGAAGACGTCGGCGACGATCTGCATATTGAGCGGCGATTTCCTCGCAACGCCGCCGACCGCGATGACTTCGTCGATACGGATCCCTTCTTCGCGAAAGCGCTCGACAATGGCGCGGGCGCCGAACGCAGTGGCTTCGATCAGCGAGCGGTAGATCTTCGGCGCGCTGCTGCCCAGCGAAAGACCGAACAGCGCGCCGCGCAACGTTTGATCGGCGAACGGCGTGCGGCGGCCATTGAGCCAGTCGATTGCGACCAGACCCGTTTCGCGAGGATGTTCACGCGCGGCTTCGCGCTCGAGTTCGGGCAGGATGCGCAGCATGATTTCATCGCGGGTACGCTGCCCGTCGAGGCTGTCGCCGAGCATCGACAATGGCCAGGCCAGCAATTGTCGGAACCACGCGTACACATCGCCGAATGCCGATTGACCCGCTTCCATGCCCGTCATGCCGTCGATGACCGATCCTTCGACCTGTCCGCAGATGCCTCGCACGAGCCGCCCGTCGATCTCGGCACTCGGTGCCATCACGATGTCGCACGTCGACGTGCCCATAACCTTGACGAGCGCATACGGACGAATGCCGGCGCCGACCGCACCCATATGCGCGTCGAAGGCGCCGACGCCGACCACGACGCGCGTCGAGAGCCCGAGTGCCTCCGCCCATTCGGGCGTCAGTGCGCCGGCGGGCGTGTCTGCGGTATAGGTGTCGCGATAGAGCCGCTCGCGCATGCCGGCAAGCAGCGGGTCGAGGCGTACGAGGAATTCTTCGGCGGGCAGGCCGTCATACGACGCGTGCCACATCGCCTTGTGACCGGCTGCACACCGGCTGCGTTTGATTGCACGCGGATGGGTCGTGCCCGTCAGCAGCGCGGGCATCCAGTCGCAGTGCTCGACCCAGCTATAGGTGTGCGCGCGCACCGCTTCATCTTCGCGCAGCACGTGAAGCATGTTGGCCCAGAACCACTCGGCCGAATACGTGCCGCCGACGTATTGCGTGTAGTCGATACCGCCCCAGGTCCGCGCAAGGCGATTGATCTCGTCGGCCTCCTGAACGGACGTGTGATCCTTCCAGAGCACGAACATCGCGTTGGGGTTGTCGCGAAACGGCTCGAGCAGCGCAAGGGGCGTACCGTGCTCGTCGACGGCGACCGAGGTTGAGCCGGTCGTGTCGATGGCAAGCGCACGGACGTCATCGCGTACGGTATCGGGGACTTGCTCGAGGGCGCGGCACACCGCTTCCCTGAGTGCGTCGATATAGTCCTGCGGATGCTGGCGAAACAGATTGCGCGCGGGGTCGCAGTAGCGGCCCTCGCGCCAGCGCGGATAGTAGGCGACGGCGCTCGACACCTGCTCGCCCGTCTGAACGTCGACGATCAGGCTGCGGCACGAGTCGGTGCCGAAGTCGATGCCGATCACGAACGGGCCGCGTGCAGCCGAAGAAAAGTGCGGGGCATTCATATCAGTTCGCCGATCCCTTTTGACGCCACTTGTCGAGAATGACGGCGAGCACGATGACCGCGCCCTTCGCGACGTATTGCCAGAACGACGACAGACCGAGAATCGTGAGCCCGTTATTCATCACGCCGATGATCAGCGCGCCGACAACCGTGCCCCAGATCGTGCCGACACCGCCCATCAGGCTCGTGCCGCCGAGCACGACCGCGGCGATCGCATCGAGTTCGTAGCCGGTACCCCAGTTGCCGTTCGCACCGTAGAGGCGGCTTGCCGACATCGCGCCGGCGAGCCCGGAGAACAGGCCGCTGATCGCGTACACGAACAACAGCACGAAGCCCACGCGGATCCCCGTGAGGCGCGCGGCCTGAAGATTGCCGCCGACCGAATAGATGTGAAGGCCGAGCACGGTCTTGCGCAGGATAATCCATGACACGACCACGACGGCGACCGCGATCCAGATCAGCCACGGCACATGAAGGAAATCGCCGTTGCCGATCCACTCGAAGCTCGGAATATCGTTATTGAGCACGGTGGTGCCGTTGGCCAGCAGATAGGCCGCCCCTCGAAACGCCGTCATCGTGCCGAGCGTCACGACAAATGCATTGATATTGAGGAAGGCGACCATCGCGCCGTTGATCATGCCCATCACGAGGCCCGACACCACGAACATCGGGATCGACCAGCCCGCCGCATGCCCGATCGAGACTTGCATGCCGAGCACGGCCGACACCGCAAGCACCGACCCGACCGACAGATCGATGCCGGCGGTCAGGATCACGAAGGTCATGCCGGCCGCGAGCACCAGGTTGATCGCGACCTGGCGCAGGATGTTCATGGTGTTGTCGGACGTCGCGAAGTTCGACGTGCCGTCTGCGCTGAAATACACCGTCAGCGCGTAGAAGATCAGATACAACACGATCAGCACCGGCAGCATGCCGAGCCGTTGCAACGTCCACTCCGCGATACGGTGAGGCTTGCGCGCCGTGCGACGCGCTTCAAGGTCTGTATTTGCCTGCATTTTGGATTCAGCCATGATGAATGTGCCCTCTGATGCGTGCTAGGCGCCGGACGCGGCGAGCGCGGCAGCGTGCTCCGGCGCAACGTGTTCCGTATCGGTCGCGAGACGCATGATGTTTTCCTGGGTCAGTGCGGCGCCCGCGAGTTCGCCGGTGATCGCACCTTCGCGCATCACGAGCACGCGATCGCACACGCCGATGACTTCGGGCAGCTCGCTCGAAATCACGATGACCGCGACACCCGCCTCGGCGAGCTTGTGGATGATCTGGTAGATCTCGCTTTTTGCACCGATATCGACGCCACGGGTCGGTTCGTCGAGGATCAATACCTTCGGCTTGATCTCGAGCCAGCGCGCAAGCAGCACCTTCTGCTGGTTGCCGCCCGAGAGCTTGCCGACGATCACGTCGGGGCGGCTGACTTTGACGTTGAGCTGTTTGACCGACTCGTTTGCAAGGCGTCGCAGCACACGATCGTTGACGATGCCGAAGCGGCTGTGCCGTCCGGCGACGTTCATCGTCGCGTTGGTGAGCACCGGCATCTGAAGAAAGAGCCCGAGGCCCTTGCGGTCTTCGGGCACATACGCGATACCCAGTCGCATCGCGGCGCGTGGATTGGGCGTGGCGACAGTGCGATTTTCAAGGCGGATTTCGCCCGATGCCTTGGGGTCGGCGCCGAACAACAGTCGCGCCAGCTCGGTACGTCCTGCGCCGACAAGTCCGGCAAAGCCGAGAATCTCACCGCGCCGGATCGAGAACGAGGCGGGGTGGATCTTGCCGCCCGAGAGGTCGCGGACCTCGAGAATCGTCGGGCGTTGTGCGGCTTCGGCCTCCGACAGCCGCTCGTGCTGATAGAAATCGTGGAGCGAGCGCCCGACCATCATCTGCACGATGCGGTTGGAGTCGAGCGAGCCTTGCGACAGCTCGCCGACGTAGCTTCCGTCGCGCAGCACCGTCACGCGATCGGCAAGCGCATAGACTTCAGCCATCCGGTGGCTGATATAGATGATCGCGAGCCCTTCGTCGCGAAGGCGACGCACGACGCTGAACAAATGTTCGGTTTCGCGATCGGACAACGCCGCCGTGGGCTCGTCCATGATCAGGATGCGGCCGCGATGGATCAGCGCGCGGGCGATTTCGACCTGCTGCTGCTCGGCGATCGACAGACGGCCTGCGCGGTCCGTGGCACGAAAACTCGCACCGAGTTGTGCGAGGACTTCTTGGGTGCGGCGGCGCATTTCGACGTGATCGACCAAGCCGAATCGCGTGCGGGGCTCGCTGCCCATAAAGACGTTTTCGGCGACGCTGAGATTGGGCGCGACAGCCAGTTCCTGGTAAATCAGGTTGATGCCCGCGGCGCGGCTCGCTGCGGTGTCGCGCAGCCGCACGGGCTTGCCGTCGATCAGGATCTCGCCGCGATCGGGTGCATAAACGCCGGAGAGCACCTTCATCAAGGTGCTCTTGCCGGCGCCGTTCTCGCCCATGAGCGCATGGATCTCACCCGGATGGACCGTGAGGCGCATATCGGACAAGGCGCGGGTGGCACCGAACGCCTTGTCGATGCCGACCATCTGGAGGATTGGACTTTTCATCGTAAGGGGACGCAGGGGGGAGACGTTCATGACGCGCGGGCCATGAACGCCCGATGCTGCGCGAAGCAGCACGTTGCAGGCGAAGGAGCCCGCAACACGCGCTATCGGCAGCCCTCACATCACGACATCAGTTGCGTACCCAGCCTTGATACGAATCGACGTTCGCGCGCGTGACCGGCGGCGTCGGCAGCAGCTTGACCTTCTCCGCGGGGGCCTTGCCGTTCATCAGGCCATAGCCGACATCGACGCTCTCGACCGCCATGCGATGCGGGTCTTGCGCCGGGGACACGGCGAACAGCGACTTCGGATCCTTGAGCGCGCGCTCGCCATCCGGGGCGCCGTCGACGCCGCCAATCAGCTTGACGTCCGTGCGCTTGGCCTGGCGGATCGCGAGTTCGGCACCGATCGCGGTCGGATCGTTGATGCCGAACACGGCGTCGATCTTGGGGAAAGCCGTCAGCAGGTTCGACATGCTCGACAGACCGCCGTCTCGGCTCCCGCCGGCGTTCTGGTTGTCCGACAGCACCTTGATGCCCGGCGTCTTGGCGAACTCGGCCTTGCAGCCCGACACGCGGTCCATGATCGACGAGACCGGCGGGCCGTTGACGATGACGACATTGCCCTGGCCATGCAATTGTTCGGCGATGAACTTGCATGACTCGGCACCGGCCATCGTGTTGTCGGACATGACGGTCGCGTCGGCGCCCTCGGCGGCAACGTCGACTGCGACGACCACAATGCCGGCCTTCTCAGCCTTCTTGACGGCGGGTGCGATGCCCTTCGAGTCGGCGGCGCCGAGCACGATCAGGTCGACCTTGTTGGCGATGAAGTTTTCGATCTGTCCGACCTGCGTGTTCAGGTCGTACTTGGCCGAGACGACCGTGACCTGGGCGTTCGGATTGATCTTGTGCGCCTCTTCCGTCGCGCCCTGGCCGATCGCGACAAAGAAGGGGTTCGCAAGATCGCCGACTGTCACACCGACCGACTTCAGCGGGCGGTCGCCCGCATGGGCGGCCGAAGCCAGGGCGAGCAGGGAGCAGGCGGCGACGGACGCGAGTGTTCTCTTGAGCATGTCTCTCTCCAATGATTCCAATTGTTTGATTTTGAATTGCTACCGAACAAAACGAACAACAACAACCAATAACGAACAATAGTAAACATTTTGGAACGGGACACAAGCCCTTTTTGATGCTGCAGTGCGCGATGACGTTCGAATGCGTGTGATCGCGGTTGTGCCTTTCCGGACTGGAGCCGAGACGGCGTGCGAAGGCCGCATGGCGTTGGCTCGCGCCAATCTTGGCCAAGAGGAGTCGCCGGGCCGCGAATGCCTTCAGCGCCATCGGGTCGTCGACTCTGGATAGAATGGGCGGCTCTTCTACCGACTCCGACACGGGAACCCGCATGCTGCAGATACTCGGCAAGACGCCTTCGATCAATGTGCGCAAGGTGCTGTGGACCTGCGCCGAACTCAACGTGCCGTTCGAGCGCGAAGACTGGGGTTCCGGATTCCGCTCGACGGATGTGCCCGAGTTTCTGGCGTTGAATCCCAATGCGCAGGTGCCGGTGATTCGTGACGGCGAGTTCGCGATGTGGGAATCGAATGCGATCGTCCGGTATCTGGCGAACCGTTACAACGGCGAGCACCTTTATCCCGTGAACCCCGAATCGCGCGCGCGTGTCGATCAATGGCTCGACTGGCAGGCGACGGATCTCAATCGCTCGTGGGTCTATGCATTCCTTGGGCTGGTTCGTCAGTCGCCGGCGCACCAGGACAAGGATCAGATCGCGCTGTCGATTCGCAACTGGACGCGCTGCATGTCGATTCTCGACACACACCTCGCCGGCACCCAAGGGTTCGTGACTGGCGACCAGTTCACCATCGCTGACGTCGCGATCGGCCTGTCGGTCAATCGCTGGTTCGGCACGCCGTTCGATCATCCCGACCTGCCTGCGGTCTCGGACTACTACAAGCGCCTTGCCGGGCGCCCCGCGTTTGCGCTGTATGGAGGCGCCGGCAACGTGTGACGGGCCAGCGTCGGGCGGGCGCGCATTTGTCTAAAGATTTGCGAATTCGTGGCGATATTCAGTAAGAGACATTGCCCGGACTCATACGCATGCGCAGCACGCCCGCTCTTTCGTCGTTCACCCGTCTGCTGATGGTGTTGTGTTGTGTCGCCGGCGTGATGTCGAACCCGGCTCGCGCGCAGTCGCAGGCTCAGTCACATCGCGACGCGGCGCCGGCGCTCGATCTGAAAGTCGATGCGCTTCGAGCGCCGGACAAGATCGCCGGCCATGTTTCCGATCAGGAGCAGCATTCCTATCAGCAGGTGCTCGACGCGTATGCGCAAGCACAGCTCGCCAACCCGAAGGACAGTGCGCTCGCGCTGGCGCATTGCCGGTTTATCGAGCATTTCACGTATCTCGAGGATCTGAGCTGGGGCGACGCCGCGGGCAAGGATCTCGATGCGTGCCGCGCCGCGGTCGACAAGCAGTTCCCCGACGACCCGGAAGTGCGGCTCTTCGTGCTCGAGCATCGTTTTGGCGCGGACGGGATTGCGTACGGGACGTCGTTGATCCCGGCGTCGAAAGCGTGGGCGGTGCCTCAGCGTGCGCGCCTGCATGCCACGCTGTCGCGTCTGTATCAGTTCCAGAAGAACGACGCGAAATCCGGTGAAGAAGCGCTGGCCGCGACCGAACTCGATCCGGGCAGCGAGCGGCTCCCGAAGGCCATGCGCTATCTTGCGGGCCGGCATCGCGAGGCCGACGCCGTGAAACTACTCAAGGCGGCGCCCGTCGATACGAAGACATGGCTCGAAGGTCAACGCATCGGGACGGCCCTCGAAGTCCTGCCGGGCTCGGCTGCGGCCGACGAGCTGCGACGCGCGGAGACGGCCGGCGTCAAGATCGATGCCTTTACGAAGGCGCGTGCGCTGCAGCGTGCGGGAGATTCCGCGGGCGCGAACGCTGCGCTCGCCGCGCAGAAGATCAACCGGTTCGAATCGGAGCAGAACCGCCAATTGCGTCTCGACGTCGCGTTCGATGCCCACGACGCGGCGACCGTCGAAACGACGCTTCGCGAAACCTATCAGCAGAATCAGGCCGTGTATCCGCTCACGTGGGCGTATGCGCATCTGATCCGCCTGAACCCGGCGGCGATTTTCCGCGCCGACCTGTTCCCCGTCGCGCTCGGAATGCTCGGTGTGTTGGTGGCCTATGCCGCGATGCCGGGGCTGGTGCTGTTTCCGGTTCACTACTGGGGGACGGTGCGCCGGCGCGCGGGACGTGTATCGGAGCCGCTGTTCGACCGGGTCGGCCTCCGGCACGCGTGGTACGCACTGGGTGTGTTTTTCGTCGCGCTGTTCGGCATGTCGATGTTTCGCATCGGAGGCGCATCGATTTCGACGACGGGCAGTGGTGTGTCGCGTTCTGACTGGCCGCAAATCTATGCAGTGACCGAGGTGTGGACGCTCGGCATGCAGATCGTGCTGTTGGCCGGCGTCGCATGGCTGTTCGGCTGGCGCGACTGGCTGGGCAAAGGCAAATGGGAGTCCGAGTGGCTGATCATGCCGATCGTCCTGTGCGTGGCATACCCGCTTCGGCAAGAGCTCTTCAGGCTACCGACGGCGGGCTCGCTCGATGTGCACGCGCCCGGCGTGATTCTGACGCAAGGCGCGCTCGCACTCGGCGGTGTCGGATTCGCGGCCGTCCTGACCTGCGTGATCGTTCCGATCGTTGAAGAACTCGTCTACCGTGGCTTCCTGCTGGGCGGACTCACACGGCATCTGAGCTTCGAGTGGTCGAATGTCGTGCAGGCCGCGGTCTTTTCGGCCATGCACAGAGAGATGCGCTACTTCGTGTATCTGTTCGCCCTTGGCGCCGTGTGCGGATGGCTCGCGCGCAAGACGCGCGGGCTGTCGATGTCGATCGCGGTGCACGGCGTGAACAATCTGATTTTCCTGTTCGGCGTGGTTCGCGGGTAGTCGGTCGCGGCGTGCGGCGTGCTGCTTTCGGCGCGCGCCGGCGTCCGTATCTTGCCCGGTCACGTTGGCGACGGCACGCGCTCCGCGCGTCACGTATCCCCTTAGAAGTCGAACGTTGACGTCAGCTCGAGCGTGCGGCCCAGTCCGACGCCGATCTGGCTCGATCCGACCGAACTCCAGTAGCGCTTGTTGCTTGCGTTCTCGAGATTCGCCTGGAACGTCGCGCGCTTGCCCAGGATCTTCGTCGTGTATTGAAGGCCTGCCGTGTAGAGCGTGTAGCCGCCGATCCAGGCCTGGTTCGCGTCATTCACCGCACGCGGGCCGATATAGTAGACGCCACCGTTGACCGAGAGGCCCGGCACGAAGGCGACGCGGTAGTTCGCGAACACGTTCGCCGTGACGTGCGCTGCGTTCTCGGGCACCTTGCCGAGCAACGTCGGGTCGGAGGCTGCAACCTGCTTCGCGTCGAGATACACCACCGAGCCTGTCAACGACAGGTCCTTCGTCACATCGCCCTGCAATGAGAACTCGATGCCGCGATATCGCGCGGTGCCGTCGAGGACGTAGACGTTGTCGTCATTCGTATCGGCCGATGGCTGGCGCAGGTTGAACAGGGCCAGCGAGGCGAGTACCCCACTCGACAACTGTGTGCGAATGCCGATTTCTTCTTGCTTGCTGACCACCGCCGGCAGGATCGCATAGGCGTTTTCTGCGGTCGACGGCGCACTGCCCGCCGACTCGAGTGCTTCGACATAGCTTGCGTAGACGCTCGTATTGGGCGTGATGCGATAAACCAGGCTCGCCGACGGCGTGGTCTTGCTGATATCGGAGTTCGGCGTGCCGGCCTGGGATGTCGAGTATTCGGACTGACGTACGCCGGGAATGAACTGAAGTTGCGGCGTGAGCTCGATCCGGTCGTAAATGTAAGCGCCGCCGTTCTTCACATGCTGCGCGTAGAAAGGCTTCGAGGTTCCGCTTGGCTTGAGCGTTTCAATGTCGACGGGGTTGTAGAGGTTCTGCGCCGCGGTATAGGTATAGGACGTGAAATTCGGCTGATACATCCAGTCCTGGGAAACGCCCAAAGTGAGGTCGTGCGAAATCGGCCCCGTCTTGAACACGCCATTGGTTTCAATGCGAACGATTTCGTTCTGATAGCGCTGCCCGTTCTGTTGCGTGGCCTGCACCGTGCCGGCGCCCGTCGTGACGTTGTATTTCTGGAAGACCCAGTTCCAGCGGTCGCGACGCGTGATCGACTCGCCAACGGACGCGTTGACGCTCCAGTTATCGGAGAGTGCATAGTCGAGACGGAAGAGATTCGTATCGGCGCTCGCACGCGTCGGATAGTTCTGGCCTGATAGCAGCTTGCTCGGGTCGGGAATCGCCGGCAGGACGATCACCCCGTTTTTATTGGCGGCAAGCGGCGTCAGGCCGGCCTGCTCGACGATGCTCGTCTCGATGTGCTCCATGTCGTACTGGAGCTTCAGGCGAGAATTGACTCGCCAGTCGAACGCAGCACTGATGAACTTGCGATAGCCATGATCGTTGTCGATCGGCGTTTCGACATGCTCATCCATCGCATTCACGCGGAGGCCGAACTGATTGTCCGCGCCGAAGCGGCGGCCGATATCCACGGCAGCACCGTACGAACCATTCGAATCGCCGAGCAGCGAGAGGCTGGTGACCGGATCGGGGCCAGCCTGCTTGGTCACCATATTCACGATTCCGGCGGGCGCGGCGAAGCCGTAGTACAGCGCGGAGGCAGCTTTGAGCACTTCGACGCGCTCCTTGTCCTCCATCGGCATCCAGATGTTGTTGTCGATCGGCAGCACGCCGTTGAAGTAATAGCTCGCACGATTGTCTAGCGGGATGCCGCGGATCGCGAGGTTGTCGTAGGCGAGGCCGCTGAGCTGCTGGCGCGTGACGCCGGCGACATTGCGTAGCGCGTCGTAAAGCCCTGTATCGCCTTGGGCGTCCATCAGGCTGCGCGTGACGACATTCACGGTGGCGGGCACGTCGAGCGGATCGAGTCCTTTATAGGGGCCGGTTTCGACAGTGGCGGGCGCGAAGCCGTTGGTCTTTTGACCGGTGACGGTCACCTCCGGCAGTTGTTGAACGTTTGCGTCAGCAGCCGATTTTGGCGCGGCATCCGTGTTGACGCCGGAGTTCGCGGGCTGTGCCGTGCTCGTCTGTGCTGCTGCCTCGGGTGTTGTGGCGTCTTGCGTCGTTGCTTGTTGTGTTGCTGTTCGGGTTGCACTTTGCGCAAAGGACACGCGGGCGCCCAGGCCGATGAGGCTCACGGCGAGCAGTGTGTGGACAACGAGCGCCTTTCTGGCAAACGGCGTGCGTAAGCAGCCGTGGGTCGTGGTCGTGCGATGCATGTGCAATCCCCGGAGTGTGCGTGAGAGCGACGACGGCTCTGACGCTTCCTACGGTTCCGCAGGCAACACAATCGCCGATCTCTTTGTTAGATGAGAATGGTTCGCATTTATAGAGGATTACGGCCCGAAAGAAAATGATGGCCTTGCGCTGTGTAAGGTTGCTTGCATAGCGTCATGTAACTGAAATAAAGGGTGATGCCTGCGCGGCGCGTGCCTTCTATGTCGGCGCGAGGGCATAGCCTGGCGCGCAGCTTCTGCGTTTTCCGTCGAAACCTAGCGTTTGCGCGTTGGGCTCGCTTTTCGAGGCTTTGAATTTTTGTGGCTGTGCGAAGATCAGCGCTCGATTAACGGGGAATCGAATCCGGCATCATGGCGCGCCTGTTTCTGAACAATAAAAACGGTCTGAACCGCTCCAAGCAGCGCGTGCTGAGCGGCTTTGCTTTGGCATCCATGCTCTTGCTTGCGCAGGCGGTGTACGCGCAGGACAGCGACTGCCAGCAAGACGCGGCAGGCGCCGACTCCGCTTCGTGCGCCCGTAGCGCATTCGTCGATGCCGACGCCAAACTCAATGACGCCTATCGTTCAGCATTGAACCTGTTAAGTACCGACGACAAGCACGCGCAGGCGAAATCGGCGCTGATCGCGTCGCAGCGCGCATGGCTCAAGTTCCGTGACGCGGATTGCAAGGTGCAGAACACCCTCTTCGAACAGGGCCCGTCGCGCGAAGCGATGACTGAGTCCTGCATGACCGATCTGACGGAAGAGCGCACGGACGAGTTGCAGCAGATCTGGTTACCTTAGCCGGGATGCGTGTCGGAGCTAGAATGCGCCGACATTCGAAGCCGCGCATGATGCGCACTTTCCCCGGAGCGAACCATGGACCGCTTTGCCGCCATGCAGACCTATGTGACCGTTGTCGAGGCCGGGTCGTTTTCGCGCGCGGCGCGCACCTTGCAGCTCGGCCAGCCAGCGGTGTCGAAATCCGTCGCGCAATTGGAGGAGCGGCTTGGCACGCGCTTGCTGTTGCGCTCGCCGCGCGGTCTGACGCCGACCGACGCAGGGCAACGCTTTTACGAGCACGCGAAGCGCGCGCTCGATGAGGCCGACGAAGCCGACCTCGCAGCCCGTTCAACGTCATCGGGTCTGACCGGCCGCCTCAGAGTTACCGCTGCCGTCACATTTGCACGCCTGCATGTGATGCCGTCATTGAAGGCGTTCATGGATGCGCACCCCGAACTCGACATCGACGTCGAACTCGACGACCGGGATATCGATCTGCTCGAGGAGGGCATGGACGTCGCGCTTCGGATGGGCGATCTCGCCGATTCGAACATGACTGCCCGGCGCATTGCGCAAGGATCGCGGATCGTCGTCGGCACGCGCGCTTATTTCGAAGCGGCCGGCATTCCGCGTACGCCGGCTGACTTGAGCCGCCACGAAGCGATCCTGTATTCGCGAAGAGGCAACGGACCCACGTGGTCGTTCACCCGCAATAGCAAGGAAGTGTCCGTGACCCTGTCGGGGCGTGTACGGGTCGGCGCCGCCGAAGGTATTCGTTCCGCCGTGCTTGCTGATATGGGTCTTGCTGTTGTGTCGACATGGATGTTCTCGCCCGAGCTGGCCTCGGGCGAGATCGTGCCCGTACTGACGGACTGGGCCTTGCCGCCGATCGATCTGTGGGCCGTGTTTCCCGCAGGACGCCTTGTTACATCGAAGGCACGTGCTTTTGTCGATTTCGTGGAGCGCACGCTCGTCGAGCATGCGCCGTAGAATGTCTGCTTCGTGTCGACCCGGCTGGTGGCGTCTATGTCAGTGCAAGGACTCAATCATTACAACCTTCGCGCGAGCCGTCAAACGCTCGACACCTTGCGCGATTTCTACGTCGAAGTTGTCGGCCTGAAAGCGGGTCATCGGCCGCCTTTCGGAAGCTACGGATACTGGCTCTATGCCGGACAACAGGCCGTGCTTCATCTTTCCGAGGCGTCCGTCGGCGAAGTGCGACCGCCTAACGTGACGAATACTTTCGATCACGTTGCATTCTCGTGTGTCGACTACGCAGGCACGGTCGACCGTCTAGAACAATTCAACGTGCGGTATTCGGTTGACGACGTACCGCTGACCTCGCAACGACAGATCTTCTTTGTCGACCCGGCAGGCAATGGCATTGAGCTCAATTTCATTTTGGACGGGCGCTGATGATCTGGCTTGACGCCTGATTCGGAACGCTCGATTCGGAACGTTTGCTTCAGGACGTTTGACTCAGCCTCGCCCCGAAAGGAGGTGTGGATGGAAGCCGTCGAAACAGACGTATTGCATATCGGCTACACAGTAAGCGGACCGAAGGACGGACCGCCCGTGTTGCTCCTGCATGGCTGGCCAGACTCGGCGCGGGCGTGGGTGCCGGTGGCGAGTCGGCTCAACGAAGCAGGGTTCAGGACACTGATACCGTGGCTGCGCGGTTTTGGGCCCACGCGATTCCTGTCTGCTGAGACGGTGCGTGACGGATCGGGCGTGGCGCTTGCACACGACGGGCTTGATCTGATGCAGCGGCTTGGCATTGACGGCTTTGATGTGGTCGGCCACGACTGGGGCGGTCGGACGGCTTACACGATGGCTGTCTTGTTTCCCGAGCACGTTCGCCGAATCGTGTCACTTGCGCTAGCGTTTCAGCCGCGCGGCACTTTTGCTTTGCCAGCCTTCTCGCAAGCGCGCAAGCACTGGTATCAGTGGTTTATGTCGCTAGATGGCGGGCCCGAGGCAATCCGCTCCGATCCCAAGGGCTTCGCGCGTATTCAGTGGGATACGTGGGCGCCACCGGGATGGTTCGACGACGCCGAATTCGATCGGACCGCCGTTGATTTCGACAATCCGGACTGGGTCGCGATTACGTTGAATGCATATCGCCGGCGCTGGCGTTCCGATGAGCCCTCGGATTCGCGCTATGAAGCGTCGCGCGCAAAGATCGCGGCCACCGATACGGTCGATGTTCCGACGCTCATGATTCAGGGCCGCGAAGACACGTGCGACGAGCCGGCCTCATCGGAGGGGCTCGATGCGCACTTCACGCGGGGCTATCGTCGCCTCGTTATCGACGGCGTTGGACATTTCCCGCCACGAGAAGCACCCGATGTTGTGGCTCGGGCGATCATCGAGCACCTGAGTGTGAAATAAGGGCATCTTGACGCGACGGCCTGGCAGTCGGGCCGTCAGCCCGTCAGGCAGTATGACGGCGTCGACCGGAACTCTTGATGTCTCAGACGCTTCCAGTTCCGCCGTTCGGCAATTCGGTTAGTACATCCCCAGATTGCGCTGCAGTGCTGCCGTAAAGTGCGCCTGAACGGCCGCTTCGGCGGCATCGGGGTCGCGTGCGCGACAGGCGTCGAGAATCGCAAGGTGCTCCTTGAGCGTGCGCAAGACGAGCGGAGCGGTCAACTTGCGTTCAAGCCGCAGCAGCTTCAGATAATTGTGCATGCGCCGGTAACTGTTCTCGACGAGCGGATTGCCGAGTGACGTAATCACGGCATGGTGCAGCGAGGTTTCGAGCGCTTCGACATCCGCAAGGTGCTGCGCGTTGAGTCCCTGCTTCTCGATCGCGGTCACCAAAGCAAGGTGTCGCTTTTCAAGCGACCGAATCGATTCTTCATCCGCGGTTTCGGCGAACACACGGATCGCCGCGCGCTCGATGATGCTGCGAAACTGATATGTCGCACGCGTGAGTTCGAGCCCCGGCTTGATGAACTGAATGCCCGAGCGCGGGTGAATCGTCAGCACGCCTTCGGCTTCGAGCACGCGCAACGCATCGCGCAGCGGCGCTACGGGTATACCCAGAAGCTGAACGAGTTCGTTCTGCGAAACGAATGCACCCGCAGGCAGCTTGCGCTCAAATAATCCCTCGAGAATCCGCTCATACGCAATATCGCTCAGGCGCGCGCCGCCTCCCGCGGTCTCGGTTGCCGTCGAATTTTCTGCAGGCGTTTCCGCGGCCGCCTTTGCAACCGTCGCGTCGGCAATCGCATCTTTTCTCGTTCTACCCACTTGTGATCTCCGATCTTAACGACTAGCATGATATATCACAAATCGCATCTGATCTATCAGTGCCCGACATCATGCGTATCGTTGACTTCCGTATTACGCGTTTCCAGTTTGCCCGAGATCGGGTCATCGGCGATAGCCAGGTCCGGGCCGACGACGCCCACGTCGTGGCGCTTGAGCTGATTGGCGAGAAGGGCGCTTCAGGGCTGGGTTTTGCCCAGTCGCTGTTTGTGCCGATGCCCGCCGAGGCCGAGATCGAGCGCATTTTCCGCTTCGAAATCTGGCCTTCGCTCGAAGGTGAGCAACCGCTTGCACTCGTGCACCGGGTCACACGACCGCGCGGGGGCAATCAGCGTGCGTGGACGTTGCCGTTTCATGAGGCCATCCAGGTGGCGCTATGGGATCTCGCCGCGAAACAGGCGGGGATGCCGCTCTGGCAAATGCTCGGTGCGCGCCGTAACCGGATCAAGGCTTATGCGAGCGGCCTCGACTTTCATTTGAGCGACGCGGACTTTGTCGAACTCTTTGGTCATGCGGACGCGCTCGGCTATACCGCGTTCAAGATCAAGGTCGGACACAAGGACTTCGAGCGCGATCTTCATCGGCTCGATTTGCTCCAGAAAGTCGTGCGGCACGATGCGCAAGTCATGGTCGATGCGAACGAAGCGTGGTCGCCCAAAGAAACCGTGATGAAACTTACGCGCATTCGCGAAGCCGGACACACCTTGCTGTGGGTTGAGGATCCGATCCTGCGCAATGATTTCGAGGGGCTGCGGCAAATCCGGCAAGCCGCTTCGTGGGTTGCCCTGAACACCGGTGAATACCTCGATGCGAGCGGCAAGCGGGCTCTGATGGATGCCGACGCTGTCGATATTCTCAACGTGCACGGCCAGATCACCGATGTCATGCGCGTAGGTTGGCTCGCAGCGGATCGCGGTGTACCCGTGAGCCTCGGCAACACATTTCTGGAAGTGGGCGTGCACTGCGCGTGCGCACTGCCCGACACCGAGTGGCTTGAATACTCGTTCCAGAACTTCGATGCGCTCGTCGAAGAGCCGATCGCGATTCGCGACGGTATCGCGATCGCTCCTGATCGCCCGGGGCACGGGCTCGAGTTGAGCGAGTACGCGCGTCGCGAGCTTCATCGGCCCGATGTGCTCGCGGCGAGCGAGCTCGGTGCACCACCGATCTCGAAGCCGGCACCGGTGTCGACAGCCGGCTAGGCCTGCATTCCAAACACAAAACCATTGGAGACAGCTGTGCAAAGCCCATTCATTTCACGCATCGCGGTATGCCTCGCCGGATTGGCGATTTCGGCTGCCGCGGCGGCGCAGAGCCTGACGGTCTGGGACTGGAAGTCGAGCGACCCGGTTACGGCGACCTATTTCCAGAAAGTCAAAAAGGATTTTGAAGCCGCGCACCCGGGCGTGACGGTCAAGTTCGTCGGTCAGCCGATCGAGCAGTACTACACGATTCTGGGTACGTCGCTGTCGGCCAACGCTGGACCCGACGTGTTTCTAATGAATGGCGGCGCACAGGCGCGTGCACGCATGTCGGACCTCGTCGATCTCACCGGGCTCGATAAAGGCATGCTCGGCGTGAAGGAGTTTCAGGACGCCAGTGGGAAGACGTATGCGTTGCCGCTGACGCTGCAAGGCTTCGTGGTGTATTACAACAAGGCGCTCTACACGCAAGTCGGTCTCGATCCGAACAAGCCGCCGAAAAACTGGGACGACCTCAAGCGCATCTGTGCGGCATTCAAGGCCAAGGGCGGCAAGATCCCGTGCTTTGCGCTGGGCAACAAGGAAGGCTACGGCGCGGAGTTCTTCTTCTCCTCGCTCGCCGCCACATCGATGACGCCCGACGAACAGGCGCAATTCGCGGCGGGCAAGCTCAAGTGGTCGAGCCCGCAGGTCAAGGAAATTCTGCAAGCGTGGGTGGATACGCAAAAGGACGGCTGGTATCCGAAGGGTGCGAACTCGACGACGAAGTTCATGGACGAGTACGAACAGTTCATGCGTGGCGATGCGGGCAATACGATCGGCCTGATTTCGGATGTCGCGCACTGGAAGCAGTTCGAGAACTTCCTCACGCCGGAAAAGCTTGGCGTGTACAAGATGCCATCTCCGACGGTCGCGGCAGGCAATCCCCCGGATAATCCGCGCATGCCCGTGTCGGGTGGGATCGGCTACGGCGTGAACAAGGCGTCGAAGAACGTGGCGCTCGCCAAGCAGCTTGTGCAGGAGCTCGCGAGCCCGGCGGCACTTCAGGTCTTTGCAAACGATGCGGGCGCGTTGCCCGCGACCAGCAGTGTCGATCTCGCCTCGTTCAAGGGCCCGACGGTCAAGGTCATCCTCGGATGGCTCAAGGATTCGGCGGTCACCACGACGCTGCTCGGTGCGTCGGCGGCTGAAATGGAAGAGTGGCATCGTCAGAGCCAGTTGCTGCTCAATGGCGATACGACCGTCGACAAGGCGGCGGCACGCATGGATGAAGTGCAGGCGTCGGCGAAGCGATGAAGCCCGTTGATGCATGCTCGATGAGCGCCAGACGTTCAAAGCCATCGAAGCTGTCGGCGCCGGCAAGGCGGTCAAGGCTGTCGAGGCATTCAAAGCGCCAAGAGCCTGGAAAGCACGTTGAGAAATGACCCGAACATGTCGAAATCTTCTGCATCTGTGACAACCGGCGCGGCGCCTGCAACGAAGGCCACACCGGTCGCGGCCAAAACGGGGGGCGACCGTGCCGAGCAGCGCATGGCCTTCATGCTGTTGCTGCCCGCTTTGCTGCTCGTCATCGTCTTCCGGATTTTTCCGCTTGGATGGGGGGCGGTGCTGTCGTTTCTCGGCACGACGCCGTCGGGTGCAACGGGCTTTGTCGGTTTGCAAAACTACGTGTCACTTGCGCATGACCCGTCGTTCCGTGACTCGATGGTCAACACGCTGATCCTGCTGGCCACGCTGCCGATCTGGGTCATGCTGCCGATGGTGCTCGCGATCCTGATTCACCAGGGTGTGCCGGGCGGCAAAGTGTTTCGCGCCGTGTATTTCTTCCCTGCCGTGCTGTCGAGCGTGATCATCGGCTCGATCTTCAACGTCGTGCTGCGCTATGACGGCAATCTCAATGCGATGCTCGATACCTTCGGCATCGATGCAGTCGACTGGCTCGGTAATGGCTCGACCGCATTGATGAGTCTGATCGGCGTGCAAATGTGGTCGACGTTTGGCATGGGCGTCCTGATCTTTATGGCGGGCCTGTCGACCGTACCCGACGAAATGATCGAGGCTGCACGGCTCGATGGCGCAAATATCTGGCAAACATGGATCTACATCATCATTCCGACGCTGCGCCCGATCATCGAGTTTGTGGCAGTCGTCACGACGGTCGGCGTGCTGACGTCGATGTTCGGCTTGATCTACGTGCTGACCGATGGTGGCCCAGGGACTTCGACGACCTTGCCCGAATTTCTCATCTGGATCGAACAAGGCAAGATGAATCGCCCGTCGTACGCGGCGGCGATCTCGGTCGTGCTGTTTGCGCTGATGGGCGGCATCGCCTGGTTGCAGATCCGGATCATGACTCGCAACGCGAATCTCTGAGGCTGACGTTATGGCGATTACCGTAAAGCAAGACCGGCGCGTGCTCTGGACGTTGTCCGTCCCGATGGCGGTGCTGGCCGTGTCCTGCGTTTATCCGCTTGCGTTCGCACTGAACAACGCATTCAAATCGACGCGCGACTACATCCTCGATCGCTTTGGCATTGCAGGTCATCCCACGTTTGAGAATTTCATTCAGGCGTGCGTGCAAGCCAATCTCGGCGAGTACTACATCAACTCGATTCTCGTGACGGTGGGCGCCGTCGCGTGTTTGCTGTTCGTGTCGTCGCTGGCGGGCTTCACGTTCGCATTCCTGCGTTTTCCGTACCGCAAGCTGATCTTTGTGGTTATTCTCGCGTCGCTGATGATTCCGGTGCAGGTCGTGCTTGTGCCGTTCTATCAGACGATCATTGCGCTCGGGCTGTTGAACACCCGTGTCGGTCTCATCATCTCGTACACGGCCTTTTTTCTGCCGTTCAGCGTGTATCTGATGACCGCGTTTTATTCGAGCTTGCCGCGCGATCTGCTCGAAGCGGCGCGCATCGATGGCGCGAGCATCCTTCAGGCGTGGTGGTATGTGATGTTGCCGATGGGGAAGCCTGCGCTCATCACGCTGGGGATTCTGAATACGCTGTACTGCTGGAACGATGTGCTGATTTCACTGCTCGTGTTGCAGGACAAGCGCACGCTGATGGTCGGCATTGCCGCGCTACGCGGCGAGTACACCACGAACGTGCCGTTGCTGTGCGCGGGTCTTGTGCTCGCGGCTGCGCCGATCGTCGTGCTCTATGTGGTGTTCCAGCGGCGCATCGTATCGGGGATCGCCGTGGGCGCGGTGAAGGGCTGAGAGGGTAGCGCGGTGAAAACAAAGCGCCTCATGCATAGGGAAATCGAGCATGAGGCGCTTTTTCGCTGGCTGCCGAGTGATACGTCCCGACGGCGCATGCTATCGACGTCGCAGAACGGTTGGCCTGCCGTCTTAGGACATATACCATCCGCCGTCGACTGCCAGCGTCTGACCCGTGATAAACCCACTTTGCTCGGATGCGAAGAAGCGCAGCGCGTTCGCGATATCGAGCGCGTTCCCGCGATGCTTGATCGACTGACGCTCGATGACTGTCGCGTTATATCCCTCTGGGTCGGGATGGATCGCTTCTGCTGCTGTCGGAAAGGCACCCGGGCTCACGCAATTGACGGTGATGCCAAATTGGCCCAGTTCGCGCGCGAGCGCACGCGTCGTACCGACCAGCGCGCCCTTCGATGCGACATAGGGCAACAGCCCACCCCATCCGCCGTAGAACGTGATGCTCGAGATATTGATGATGCGTCCCCAGCCGTTCTTTTGCATATGCGGCACAAGGTGTTGGGCGAGGATCAGAGGTGCGTGTGTGTTCACGACATGGACCCCAAGCAGTTCCGCTTCGCGATAGTCGAGAAACGGCTTGCTGGGATAAATCGCGGCGTTGTTGATGAGCACGTCGAAGCCGCCGTTGCGCTGCATTTCCGCGTCGATCGTTTCGCCGAGCGCTTGCGTGTCGGCGAGATCGGCGGCGAGGCCGCGCACCGTACCGGTACCCGCAGCCTTACCAGCACCCGCACCAGCACCAGCAACGGAACCGGAACCGGAACCCGTGTTCGTAATCGTGTTCGGTACCTGGACGCTCGTCGTTGTCAGCTCGGCATAGGTATCGCGCGCTGCAGCGATGCGCGCGTCGAGATCGTCGACGTGGTCAAGCGCGACCACATCAGCGCCATCGGCCGCGAACGCCCAGCATGCAACGCCGCCGAGGCCGCCCGCGCCGCCCGTAATCAGAATGCGTTTGCCTTTCATCGCGGAGCGTCCTGTTTAGCGACCGGAGCCGATCGGCTCCCAGTTCGATGTCGTCGACACGTATTCGTCTTCGGGCTGCACGGCGATCGCATGAATGCGTTCGCGCTGCGCGTCGATCGCCGCGTTGTCGGGCAGCACGGACAAGCGCGTGTGGTAATGGCGCGATTCGCCGTGCTCGAGCCAGTTGGCCTCGCCGCGCTCTTGCGCGAAGGGCTTGCCGAGCACGTGGTGAGTCGATGGTTCGATCCCGAGCGCGTAATGGCCTTCCTGCAGGTTCTGCCATTCGAACATGCATGGAAACTCCGCTTTGCGTGTCTCGACAAGAAAGCCGAGGCCACGGCCGTGTTCGAACCATGGATTGCACAGCATCACGGGGACGATGCCCGCGTCGTCTGCACGCATCGTGTGCTCGTAGACTTGCTCGTGAAAATCGTGGCGCGGGGCCGGTTGCGTGCGATAGCCGACACCTTGAGCGCGTACCTGCGCTTCGTGCGCGGCCCACGGCGTTTCGACGATTGGCGCCACGTATTCGCTGCCTTCGTCGAGTACGGGGTATCCGACGTTGATGTGGTACAGAAACATATGCGGCGTGCGGTAGAAGCCGTGATTGATGACCTCGTCGTGCAACGCGATGGTGTTGGATCCAACCGCGACTTCGATGCGTCGGACCAGATGCAGGTCCTCACCAAAGACGGTCGCTTGCTGAATGACACCTTCTGCCCACAGCACACATTCATCGCCATCCCAGCGCTCACCGTAGCCGGTCAGACGCGCGGGAATCGTACCGATACGTCCGTGCAGCGAACTCGCGACCTGCTTGCGCGGTGTGTAGTGATAGTGATCGGCGGCCTGGGCATCCATAAACAAGGTGTGGTCGAGACCGCCGGTGACGATCAGACCGGACAGCGAGCGCAGCCAGCTGAGGCCGGACTCGCCTTCGTATTCATGCAGGCCCGGATGCCGGAACCCGGTTGGCGAATGCCAGCCAATGGCGGCGCCGCGATATTCGCAGCGGGCAATATCCATGGCGCGATCGACGAGCACCGTGAAGATGAGTCCGGTGCCCGTTCGAAACTCAAGGCATCGCACGCCCCGCTCGACGCCGTCGCCAAGCGTATAGAGCTGCACGCCGGCGACCTGGGACAACATGCCCACGCGCGCACTCAGCGCCCGGCGGCTCAACGCTTCTTCGTAGAGTTGCATGGTGCCTCGCGTCGGTGGATGGCGATGAAACCGAGGATAGGGCGCGCGCAGCGTGAAGCAAAACGCAGAACGGATTGATGGGTTTTGATGGGTTGAGAAAAAAGGGTTGCGCCAGACATGGTCGCCTGCGTGGAATCGTGGTGGCATCGAGTGGAAACGATGGCGACACGTCACATGCGAGGCAAGTCCGGTCGAGATTCTGTTACATCAACGCCGTGATGCAATCACATCATTTTTCACGTCTTTTGACGCTTCGTGATGAGGCGTCTAGGTTTCGGCTAGCGCCGGATGATTCCATGCGTACTGGAGGCGATCGATCGCGATGACCCCGTCTACTCCAATGAACGGACGCTCGATGCAGGGCCGCGCGACGATCGTCGATATCGCGCGCGAGGCCGAGGTGTCGACCGCCACCGTGGATCGTGTGCTCAACGGACGTCAGGGCGTTCGCGCGTTGACGGTCGAGAAGGTGCTGCGCGCCGCGCGGCGGCTCGACTACATCGCGGCTGAGCCCATGCTGCATCCGCAACAGATCCGGTCGACCGATCATCCGGCTGCAGGGCCGCGCATCTACGACTTCATCCTTCCGGCGGGCAGCAATACGTTTATGAAGGAATTGGCCGAGCGTATCGAAGGGTTGCACGAGGAGCTCGCGCCTCTACCGATTTCGGGGCGAGTGCATCTGATCGAAGGATTCGATCCGGAAGTCCTTGCCAACGCGCTCGTCAAGATCGGACGCGACTCGATGGGCGTGGCGTTCGTCGCACTCGAGCATCCGTTCGTGCGCGAAGCGGTGCGCTCTCTGGTCGAACGGGGCGTCAGCGTCGTCACGCTGGTATCGGACCTGTCGAGCTCGAAACGCGCCGGATACGTCGGGATCGACAACCGCGCGGCGGGACGTACGGCGGGTATGTTGCTCGGACGCTTTATCGGTCAGCGTGCGGGGAAGATTGCGTTGATTGCCGGAAGCCTCGCGTATCGCGGTCATGAGGAGCGCGAGATGGGCTTTTTGCACATTATTTCCGAGGCCTATCCCGATCTCGACATCGTTGGTCTGCGCGAGGGGCATGACGAGTCAGACCGCAATTACACGCAAACGCTGGGCTTGCTCGAACAGCATCCCGACCTCATGGGCATCTACAACATCGGTGCGGGCTCGGCCGGCGTCGGCGCGGCACTACGTGAGTCAGGGCGCGCGGGCGAGATTTGCTTTATCGGTCATGAACTCACCAGCGATACGCGTGGGCTCGTGATTGATGGCGTGATGGATGCGGCCATTGCGCAGAACCCGCGACGCGAAGCGGTCGATGCGTGCCGGATGCTGCTGAACGTTCAGGCTGGGCGTGACGCGGGGGCGGGCATCGTGTCGCCGCGAATCGATATCTATGTGAGAGAGAACTTGCCGTGAATATTCTGGATGGATACCGCGTTCTGGATTGTTCGATCGCGATGGCGGGTCCGTTTGCCGCGCAGCGGCTTGGCGATCTCGGCGCCGATGTGATCAAGATCGAGCCGATCTCGGGCGAGTGGCAACGTCACAAGCCTGCGGGCAATGCGAAGGGCCATCGTATCAATGTGTCGTTTCTATCGCTGAACCGGAACAAGCGCAGCCTCGCGATCGATCTCAAGTCGGCGCAAGGCAAGGCCGTGCTGCTTGATCTCGTGCGATCTGCCGACGTGTTTTTGCAGAACTATCGGCCAGGTGTCGCGGCACGGCTTGGGGTCGATTACGACACACTCAAGGCGATCAACCCGAAACTGATTTACGTGTCGATGTCGGGCTATGGCGAGTCAGGTCCTTATGCGACACGACCCGGGCAGGACTTGCTTCTGCAGGCAATGAGCGGCGCCATGCTGAGCGTCGGACGCAACGGCGAGCCACCTAGTCCGGCCGGGCAGTATCTTGTCGATGCCGTGACTGCCTATACGGCGTTCGAAGGCGTGCTTGCCGCGCTGCTGCATCGAGAACGCACGGGGGTTGCGCAGCGCGTCGACATCAATATGCTCGACGCCATCGTCGCGATGCAGATGCAGGAGATATCGGTTCACACCGTCGGCGGGATTCCGCAAACGCGGCTGAATGAACCGCATGCGCATCCCTATATTCGCGCACCGTATGGGGTGTTCAAGACAAAGGACAGCTTTATGGCCCTGTCTTCGCCCCCGCTTGGCGTGCTGGCGCAGATCATCGATGCGCCTGAACTCGCGCATATCGACGAGGAAACCGGCGTCTGGAATCGCCGCGACGAGATCTTCGCTATCACGCAAGCGCGATTGCATTTGAAAACGACGCAAGAGTGGCTTGCGGCGTTTCAGGCCGTCGACGTCTGGTGCGGGCCTGTCTACGGATACGCGGATGTAGCGGCCGATCCGCAGATCGAACATAACGGCACGATGGTCGAATACGACCATCCGACCGAAGGGCGAGTACGAACGCCGGGCTTTCCGATCAAGTTCGATCAGACCCCTTCGACCGTGCGGCGCGGTGCGCCTCTTACGGGCGAACACAGTCGCGAGATCCTCAAGGAACTCGGTTACGACGACCAGAAGATCGAAGGGCTTTTCGGCTCGGGCAGTGTCGGGGAAGAGCGGTTATAGAAGAGGGATGAGATAACGATCGCCGCCGTGCCGCCGTCGGCACGCTATAGACCAAAGGAGTTTGCATGGAATCCGTCGATCTCGACATTCGTGACTGGGTCGCCACGATCACGCTCAATCGTCCGGCCAAGCACAATGCGATGACCCCGGAGATGTCCGCTCAACTTGTTTCGCATGTTCTTGCGTGCAACGACTCTGCCGAGGTTCGCGTGGTCGTGTTGACGGGAGCCGGCGAGCGCGCGTTTTGCGTCGGCAGCGACGTCAAGGATCTGGATCGATATCCGGAGCCCTGGTCGTTCAGGAATCGGACTGACTATGTTGACGCGCTGCGCCTGCTGCGCAAGCCTTTGATCGCAGCTGTGAATGGCATGGCCTTTGGCGGCGGTCTTGAGATGACGCTCGCCGCTGACATTCGGCTTGCGTCGACAACCTCGAGTTTTGCCGCACCGGAAATCAAGCTCGGCTGGGTCGGTGGCGGGGGCGTGGCGCACGCACTGAGTCATTCAATCGGCGCGAGCAACGCTGCCATCATGATCATGACCGGCGATGCCGTCACGGCGCAGCAAGCATCGCAATGGGGACTGGTCAGCGAACTGTTCGCGCCGGATCACCTATTGCCAGGCGCGCTCGTGCTGGCGCGAACCATCGCATCACGCGCGCCCATTGCCGCCGAGACCGCCAAGCTCAACCTGCGTGCCGCCTTCAACATGACCCGCGACATGGCCTTCGCATACGAACGCGAGCTACAGACGATCTGCTTCGCAACACACGATGCAGCTGAAGGACGAGCAGCATTCAAGGAAAAGCGGGCAGCGAAGTTCGAGGGACGTTGATTTCGCCCCACCTCTAAGCCCCTTAGTTTCGAAACAGACCACCACTAACTATCACCATTCGTAATCGCTGCAATCAAATCGTTTCAATTGCTTGATGCATGCGGGGTGACTAAGCTGATCCGATAACCAGGCTGGACCATAAATCGGAGGAGGCAATGCACGTACGCGGCTTGATACACGCACGTCGGTTGAGAGACGTTCAGACACGTCTTGAGGATAGTCATCAACAGGGTTCACGGCACCGGCGCATCGGCCTGCCATTCGCGGCCGTTTCGTTCTCCGCTGCGTTGATCGCTGTTACGACGATGTCGGGCTGTGCCCAACCCGGGGCACAGAGTGCGGGTGCATCACCACTGACGGGTTCGCTATCGCTGGCCAAGGCTTGCGGTATGCAGAGCCTGACGGCACTCAAGTTGAATGAAGCCACGGTGACGTCTGCGGACCTGATGCCCGCCGGCGCGTACACGCCGGCCGAAGGGAAGCCTGCGCTCACGAACCTTCCGTCGTTTTGCCGCATTACCGCGCAAGCGACACCAACCTCCGATTCTTTGATTCGTTTTGAACTCTGGGTGCCGGCCACCGGATGGAACGGCAAACTTGTCGCCACCGGAAATGGCGGCTACAGCCCCGAGCTCAACTACGGCGATATGGCCTATGCGATGCGCGAAGGCTATGCGGTGCTCGGCGGCGACTCCGGCCACCAGTCCAAGGACCCGAACGACATGATGTTCGCGGTCGGCCATCCGCAGAAAATCATTGACTGGGGCACGCGCTCGGTCCACGCGATCACGGTACCGGGCAAGCAGATTCTCACCGACCTCATGGCGCGCCCGGCGAGCCAGTCTTACTACTACGGATGCTCAACCGGCGGACATCAGGCGTACGCCGAAGTGCAACGCTATCCCGACGATTTCGACGGTGTGGTCGCCGGCGACCCCGGCAACAATCGCGTCGCACTTAACGCGGAATTCCTTTGGCGCTTCCTGTCGAACCACGCCCCCAACGACAATGTGCACCCGATTCTCACGCCCGAGAAAGTTGCATTGGTAACCAAGGCCGCCGTCGCGGCGTGCGACTCGCTCGACGGTGTGGTGGATGGTGTGATTGCCGATCCGCGCATGTGTACGCGCGACAAGTTCAATGTCGACACCCTGCGATGCAAGGCGGGTGATGCGGCGAATTGCCTGACCGATGCACAGGTCAACGCGGTCAAGAAGATCTACCAAGGGCCGGTTGACCCCGTCACGCACGCGGTAATTTACCCGGGACCGGTCGTCGGTTCCGAGTCGACATGGGGCTCGTACTGGGGCAAAACCGAACCCGTGCGCGCGGACTTCTGGCGTTACTGGGCATTGAACGATCCGTCATGGAACTGGTGGGCGTTCAACTATCACAGCGACTATCAGACGGCGCTCGCGAAACTAGGTCCGCTCATGGACCAGAACAACCCCGACATCTCGGAGTTCAAATCACACGGCGGCAAGCTCATCACGTATCAAGGATGGGCCGACCCGGTCGTCAACCCGCTCGACACGATCGCGTACTACGACAAGGTCAAGGCGCTGCAAGGCTCTCAGGCAGAGACCGATACGTTTTTCAAACTCTATATGGTGCCCGGCATGGCCCACTGCATGGGCGGAGTCGGTCAGACGAGCTTTGGCAATCAAAGCGCACCCGCGCCCGTCATCGACGCGTCACACGACATCCTGAGTGCGCTCGATCGTTGGGTGACTCAAGGCGCGGCGCCCGACCAGATCATCGCGTCGGAGGTCAGAAACGGAGCGGTGGCAAGCACACGCCCGCTGTGCCCCTATCCCGAGCACGCTGTCTACGATGGTCACGGCGATACGCACGTCGCCGCGAGTTTTGCGTGTAGCGAGTGAACTGACGACAACGCCATTTGATCGGATCTGAACAAGCCCACTAAGAGCGATGGCTTGCGCCTACGCGATAACGCATCGAGGAGAATTTATGCAGCACTCGTCAACGAGTCGGAGCCTCGTCGCTTCGCGGCGATGGAGCGCGATTTGCGCCGCGGCAATGATGAGTTTCAGCGGTTCCGTATTGGCTCACGCGCTTCAGACCGAGGCGTCGGGCGGCGCCGAGTCCGCGGCAATCGGCGGTCCGACGAAAATCGAAGACCCGGCACAAGCCTGTGCCGCGCTCGCGCACACATCGATCGCGGATACAAAGATCGCCTCGGCCGAGATTTTGCCTGCCAACAGCACACTCAAAGATCCCGACGGCAAACCCGTCGTCACGTCGGCCGCCGTGTGCCGCGTCGTGGCAACGGTGAGCACAAAGCCTGATGAACACGTCGGCATTGAAGTCTGGCTTCCGACGGATGCCTGGAATGGCCGTTTGCTTGGCCTCGGATCGGGTGGCTTCGGCGGCGCGATCCTCTATAGCGCACTCGCGCCAGCGACGGCACGTGGGTTCGTGGCCGTCAATACGGACACGGGCCACCAGGGCGGCGCGCAAGGTGCGATTGGACAGCGTCTCGAGTGGGCGCTGAATCCGGCGCAGCTTCGCGATTGGGGCCATTCGTCCGTGCACCTGATGACGGTCGCGGCCAAGTCGATCACGACGCGCTTCTACGGGCATGCTGCGTCGCGTGCCTACTACTCCGGTTGCTCGACAGGCGGCGCCGAAGCGATGGAGGAGGTCGAGTACTACCCCGATGACTACGACGGCGTGCATGCGGGTTCGCCCGGGATGGACTACAGCCACCTGATGGAAAGCTTCCTCTGGAGCGCGAAGCTGCCAGCGCAACAGCCCGAGGCCAAGCTGTCGCCCGAAGCACTTGGCGTGTTGAGTCGCGCCGTGTTGCAGAGTTGCGAAGGGGCGGATGCGGTGCGCGACGGGTTTCTTGAGCGCCCGACGCAATGTCATTTCGATCCGTCGACGGTGCAGTGCAAAGCGGGCGACGATCCTTCGAGCTGTCTGAGCGAGGCGCAGGTCCATGAGGCCGAGCGTCTCTATTCGCCCGTGCTGGATTCACGTACGGGAAAGGAACTGTATCCGGGCTTCGTACGCGGCAGCGAAAACCAATGGGCCTTGATCCAGGGTGCGCTGGTGCCGAACTACGCACAGCCTTTGGTGGCCAATGTCGTGTTCAATGATCCGAACTGGGATTGGACGACGTTTGACTTCGGCAAGGACGGCGACCGTCTCGACGCGAAGCTCGCGCCGTCGAGCGATGCGATGCAAACGGATCTGTCGCGATTCAAGGCGCATGGCGGCAAGCTCATCATGACCCAGGGCTGGTCTGACTCGTTCAATGCACAGACGTTGCCGATCGAATACTTCGACGATGTGGCGAAGCGCCAGGGCGGTGTCGGTAACACGCAGCGCTTCTTCCGGCTGGTCATGATCCCGGGCATGAGCCATTGCGGCGGCGGTACGGGGCCGACGTCGGTCGGCGGGAATACGCCACCGGTGCGATTCACTCCGGATCGCGACGTGGTGACCGCACTCGAGGCGTGGGTCGAGCACGGCAAGGCGCCGGGTACTTTTATCTCGACGAAGTATGTCGACGACAAGCCGGGCTCAGGCGTGCAATTCGAGCGACCCGTATGCACATATCCAGCGGAACTCGAATACGCCGGGCATGGCGACCGGAAGGCAGCGTCGAGCTACCGGTGTGTGGTGCCCAGACAAACGATGACGAATCAGTGATCAGGACGTGGCAGCATTAAGCGAACGACAGCGCAGGTGGCGTTCCCGGTACCTCTGACGGGCCACGCGAGTCATGTCGAGCTCGGGGGGGCGTCTTCGAGGAGCCGGCACAAACGCTGACCTTCTACTTGCGCTCAGGCATCGCCAGCACCATCGCATTGACGAACTCCTCGGTCACGCGCGGCAGCGTTCTGCCGCGCTTCTTGACCAGGGCAATGGGGCGCACAAATGAAGGGTCGTCGATCGGCCGGGTGACGAGACCCGGTTCGGCGCGCACTTCTCGTGCGGTCGCAGGCAGCACGGACACACCGAGGCCGCTTCGCACCATGGCAACCGCGGTCATCATGTACATCGGTTCGCATGCGATATCGGGCGTGCATCTCGCCGCTGCAAGCGCTGCGTCGACGACCGCACGCACGCTCGTACCCGATGCGGTCAACACCAGCGGCATTCCGTCGAGATCAGAGACCTTGATGCTGCGCTTCTTCGCGAGCGCATGCGTCTTCGGGCAGACCACCACCAGCCGATCCTCGCTCATATGCAAGACGTCGAGCGTCGCGTCGACCGTGTTGCCGCCCGTGACGCCGATATCGGCTTCCTCATTGCGAACCAGTGTATTGACCATGCTCGCCACGACATCGCGGATCTGGAACCGGGCTTGCGGCACGCGCTTTCGGAACGCCTGGATCAGTTCGGGCAAGGCGCTCGATGCAAACGTGGGCAGACAGGCGAGCCGTACCGTTCCGCTGGCCCCCTCGCCAAACGCACGTGCATCGCGCAGCGCCTGCTCCATGTCGTTGAGCGAGCGCTGCAGCAGGGGCAGCAGCTCGCGCCCCGTCTGCGTGAGCGCGACGCTACGGCTATTGCGGTCGAACAGCCTTGCACCGACGGTCTCCTCGAGGCGCCGGATCTGCACGGTCAACGCAGGTTGCGACAAATGCAGGCGCGTGGCGGCACGCGTGAAGTTGCCCGCTTGCGCCACGGTCACAAAAGCCCGGATATCGCGAAGATTCAGATCCATAACAGTCCGTGATAACTGCGATCAAATCATTTCAATTGCTTTATCGCACCAGCGAACTTACGCTGGCTCGCACTAAAAGACAAGATTGGAGACAACCATGCTGGCTCTATTGGGGATCGTCACGATTGCGGTCCTGCTTGCGGCGATTCTGTCGAAGCGGCTCTCGCCGCTCGTCGCCCTGATCATCGTCCCGGTCGCCGCGTCGCTGATCGGCGGTTTCGGCTTGCAGACGAGCAAGTTCGTGATCGACGGGCTCAAGAGTCTGGCCCCCGTGGTCGGCATGTTTGTCTTTGCGATCCTGTACTTCGGCACGATCACCGATGCGGGCACGCTCGATCCGATCATCGACCGCATCCTGCGTGCCGTGGGCACGCGTCCGACACGCATCGTCGTCGGCACGACCTTGCTCGCGTTGCTGATCCATCTCGACGGCTCGGGTGCGGTCTGCTTTCTCGTGACCATTCCCGCGATGCTCCCGCTTTACGATCGACTGAATATGGATCGTCGCGTGCTGGCCGCTGCCGCATCGATAGCGGCGGGCATCAACTTCCTGCCGTGGACCGGGCCGATGATCCGCGCATCGGCCTCGCTGCATCTGCCGATCTCGGCGTTGTTCAATCCGCTGATCCCGATCCAGGGGATCGGCCTTGTCTTCGTATTCGGCACAGCATGGTGGCTCGGGCGACGCGAGGAAAAGCGACTCGGCTTGTCGAAGATGGGTGGATCGATCCCGATGCCCACGCGTGAAGTCACCCCCGAACAGCAGGCGTTGCGACGCCCGAAGCTGTTCTGGTTCAACATCGTGCTGACGATCATTGTGCTCGGAACGATGGTCGTGATGGGCGAAAAAGTGCCGCCGGCGCTGATGTTCATGGTGGGCCTGTGCATCGCACTCATCGTCAACTATCCCGACGTCGAGATGCAGCGCAAACGAATCGAGGCCCATGCGCGCGCTGCACTGATGATGGCGGGCATTCTGCTCGCCGCGGGGGCGTTCACCGGGATCATGCAGGGCAGCGGCATGCTCAAGGCGATGGCACAAGCCGCGGTGAGCTTTGTGCCCCAGGGGATGGCGGGCCAGATTCCTGTGGTGCTCGGCCTGGTTTCGATGCCACTGAGTATGCTGTTCGACCCGGATTCGTTTTACTTCGGCGTATTGCCGGTGATCGCGGAGGTCGCGAGTCAGCTTGGCGTGCCCGCAGTACACGTCGGTCAGGCCGCGCTGCTCGGGCAAATGACGACGGGCTTTCCGGTCAGTCCGCTGACGCCGGCGACATTCCTTGTCGTCGGGCTGTGCGGCATCGATCTCGCGGACCATCAGAAATTCACGTTTCCCCTGTTGTTCGGCGCTTCGATCGTGATGACGATCGCCTGCGTCGTGCTCGGCATTTTTCCTCTATAGCGAGAGGCTCTACCGCGCGCGTGCCACTCGCGCCGCGGGGCAGGCCTTGGTTCGGCAGCTTGTTTTCAGCAGGTTGTGTTTCCGCAGCGTGTGTTTCAGCAGCGTGTGTTTCGGTAGATTTTTTCTTCAGTCTCTTTGGAAGTACGTATGGAATCCACGATGGCAACGGCGGGTCAACGCCGGGTCAGGCTCGGCGCCGGCGCGGGCTATTCGGGCGATCGCATCGAACCGGCGCTCGAGCTGGCCGAACATGGCGCGCTCGACTATCTGATCTTTGAATGCCTCGCCGAGCGCACGATCGCGATCGCACAGCAGGCGCGGCGCAAGGATGCTTCGCTCGGATACGATCCGTTGCTCGAAGCGCGCATGCGCGCGGTGCTGCCGACCTCGGCCAGACATCGCGTGCGCATCGTGTCGAACATGGGCGCGGCCAATCCGCAGGGTGCCGCGCGCAAAACGGCCGAAATCGCGCGCGAACTCGGCTGCGGGGATCTCAAGATTGCTGCCGTGACGGGAGACGACGTGCTCGACGTCGTGCTCGCGGGTCACTATCGCTTCGAAGAGTCGGGAGACGATGTGGCCGCCTACCGGGACCGCATCGTCTCGGCCAATGCCTACCTCGGTGCGGAAGCGATTGTCGGTGCATTGAAAGCGGGCGCGGATGTCGTGTTGACGGGACGCGTTGCGGACCCGTCGCTGTTTGTCGCACCGCTGATTCACGAGTTCGGCTGGCGCATGGATGACTGGGAAACGCTCGGGCAAGCCACTGTAGTCGGACACTTGCTCGAGTGCGCAGGACAGATCACCGGGGGCTATTTCGCAGACCCGGGTTTCAAGGACGTGCCAGGCCTCGCCCGTCTGGGCTTTCCGATCGGCATCGTCGATGCGAACGGAAACGTCGACATCACGAAGGTCGGGCACGCGGGTGGATATGTGACCGAAGCCACGTGCAAGGAACAGCTGCTCTACGAGATTCACGACCCGCGCCGCTATCTGCAGCCTGATGTGGTGGCCGACTTTAGTAGCGTGCGCGTCGAGCAGCAGGCGCACGATCGTGTACGCGTGTCGGGCGGAACCGGCACGCAGCGCACCGATACGCTCAAGGTATCGGTCGCGTATATCGACGGATACATCGGCGAAGGACAGATCTCATACGGCGGCCCCGGCGCGCGCGAACGCGCAAAGCTGGCGCTCGATATCGTGCGCGATCGCCTTGCGATGACCGGTGTGGCGACCAGCGAGTTGCGCTTCGACCTGATCGGTATCGACTCGCTGTACGGCGATACGGCGCAGGCCGAGCGAGGAGAGCCCTACGAAGTGCGTTTGCGCGTCGCGGGTCGCACCGCGTCGATCGAGCAGGCGATGCGTGTCGGTAACGAGGTTGAAACGCTTTACACGAACGGTCCCGCGGGCGGTGGCGGTGCGACAAAGGCCACGCGCGAAGTGATCGCCGTGCAATCGATACTCCTGCCGCGCACGCTCGTGAATCCGACATTCGAGTTCGTGGAGGCCGGTCATGAATATGCATGAGGTGAAGCTGCGTGAGCTCGCTCACTCGCGCACGGGCGACAAGGGCAACACGCTCAATGTCTCGGTCATCTGCCATGACCCGAAGCACTTCGATCACTTGCGCCGTGTGCTGACTCCCGAGGCCGTCAAGACATGGCTCGCCGACGTCGTGCAAGGCGAAGTCGTCCGCTATGAGCTGCCGAATCTCGCCGCGTTCAACTTCGTGCTGCGCGACGCGCTCGGCGGCGGCGTCACGCGCTCGCTTGCGCTCGATGCGCATGGCAAGAGCGTGAGTTCGGCGTTGCTTGGCATGACGATTGAGTCGCCTTGACGCGCGAGTGATCAGCCCTTGGATCTGACGGCCGGCATCCGAAACGTATCGAGCACCGTCGCCGCTTCAAATGGCTTCTCCGCCGTACGCGCGCTTTTCATCAGTGCGGCAATGCGTTCGGCGGTGTCGGTCGACGGCGATGGCGTATAGACCATGATGCGCATACCCGGCGCATCGGGCACTTCGAGCGAAAGCGCATCAAGCTCGAGCACACCCGCGACCGGGTGCTCGATGACCTTGCGCCAGTCGCTGCGCTTGAGCACTTCGTGCTCGGCCCACCAGCGGCAGAAGTCTGCATCGGTATCGCAGAGTTCTTCGACGAGATCGCGCAGGAACACTTCTCCCGACGGCCGCAGGATGTAGTCGCCACGGAACTGGGCGAGCACGCACTTCGCATAAGCGTCCCAGCCGCGAAACAGTTTGCGAGCGCCTTCTTCCTGAAACGTGAACCAAAGCAGGTTGCACCGGCCTGCCGGCAGCTTGCGGAAGTCGGTGAATACCCTGACGGCCGCATCGTTCCACGTGACGTAGTTCCAGTTTCCGTCGACCACATACGCCGGCATATTGCCGAGCTGATCGAGCATGCGACGCACCGTATCGGTCACGTTCTGCGCAATCGGGTAGGGTCCCGGCGGCACGTATTGATTCGCAAGTTCGAAGAGATGGGTGCGTTCGTGAGGCGACAGGTTGAGCGCGTTGGCCAGACTCTCGACGGTCCGGAACGACACGTTGACCTCGCGTCCCTGTTCGAGCCATGCGTACCACGTCACGCTGATGCCAGCGCGTTCGGCGACTTCCTCACGGCGTAAACCCGGAGTCTTGCGGCGCGGTCCGCAGGGAAAGTCGACATCCTCCGGACGCAGACGCGCACGCCGCGTGCGCAGGAAGTCCGCGAGTTCATTGAGCCGCTGCTGCTTCTCCATCGCCGTGTCTCCTTACTTCTCCGATGCTTCCCTGTTACTGCCATTACTAGTAATGGCAATTGCTAGATGGCCCGTTTCAATCATGTCACGCTGCGTTCGTCGTTGATCAGGATCTTCCTGCAAGCGTAACGGGCCGACGACGGACTGATTATAGGTCGTGGTCCGAAGCAACGTGAAGCGTCGATATGCGTCATTCAGCAATGAGTATCCGACGCCCGCCGCCTCATTCACGTGGACGCCTTGCATCGGGATTCGTCGAGATGTCTACACATCGCGGCATTGCGGCGACGCACATAAAACACTATGGAGACACGCAAACATGCGTCACTTTTCCCGTCTGCTTCGCATCGGCGCGTCAACGCTGGCCGCCGCGATGATGCTTCCTTCCATGTCCGCTCATGCCGACTACACGGGTGCGCCTCGCACCTTCCTGTTCAATCCGGCGGTCCAGATTCCGTTCTCGGATACGGCGAAGTTCAAGAAGAAGCCGCCGTACGTCATCGGCTTTTCGAATGCGGGCCTGGGCGATAGCTGGCGCGTTGTGATGCAACACTCGTTGATGAAGGCGGCCTCCGAGCATCCGGACCTGATCAAGCAGATCATCATCACGAACGGCAATATGGACGACGCGAAGCAGGCCGCGGACATCCAGGATTTGAGCTCGCGCGGCGTCGATCTGATGATCGTGAGCGCCAACACGCAAAAGGCGCTCGACCCGGTCGTCACGCGCGTGATGAAGCAGGGCATCCCCGTCGTGATGGTCGACCGCCGCATCGCCTCCGACAACTTCGTCTCGTTCGTGACGGGTTCCGACGCGATGATGGGCCGCCTCTGGGCTCAGTGGATCGTCGAGAAGCTGCATGGCAAGGGCAATGTGATCATGCTCGCGGGCCAGGCAGGGTCGAGCGTGAGCGCCGATCGCGAGACGGCGGCGAAGCAGGTGTTCTCGCAATACCCCGATATCAAGGTGCTCGACACGGTCTATTCGGACTGGAGCCCGGTCAAGGCCAAGCAGCAGATGCAGGCCATGATCTCGAAGTACGGTCACACGATCAATGCGGTGTGGTGTGCGCATGGACTGCCTGTCGCCGGCTCGATCGATGCGTTCGTCGCGGCGGGCTTCAAGGCCGGCGAAATTCCTCCGCACACGACGGCCGATCTGAACGGGCCGTTGCAACTCGCGCTCAAGTACAAGATCCCGATGCTCGAGATCGGCTACCCGCCGTCGATGGGCGGGACATCGATCGATGTCGCGCTCAAGGTGCTTGCGGGTCAGCCGCTGCCGAAGATCTATGAGATCAGCCCGCAAATCGCGGTGACACGTGGAGACGAAACGGCCTCCGTGCCGCATCCCGATCAATACATCGACGAGATCGTCGACAAGAACGGACCGCCTGACGAGCTGATCGATGGCGGCATGGGACCGGGGTACAACCCGGCAACGTTCAAGGTCAAGCTGCCGGGTGAGAAATGAGCACGCCCTCGGCAATCGATGTCATCGAAGTCCGCAACGTGAGCAAGTCATTCCCGGGCGTGAAGAGCCTCGACGCGGTGTCGTTCGGCGTACGCGCCGGCGAGATTCACGCGCTCGTCGGCGAGAACGGTGCGGGCAAGTCGACGTTGACGAAGGTGATGGCCGGCGTCTATGTCCCCGATGAGGGGGACGTGATGGTCGATGGCAAGCCCGTGCGCTGGAAGACGGCGTCGGAAGCGAAGGAGCACGGGATCCATGTGATTCACCAGGAACTGGTGCTGTTTCCGCAATCGACCGTCGCGGCCAACATTTTCGCTGGCGTCGAACCGCGCACGCGTCTTGGCCTTGTCGACCATCGCAAGATGGAATCCGACGCGCGCGTTTTGCTCGGGGACCTTGGCGTGGCACTCGATTGCCGGGAGCGGGTGGGCAACCTGTCGGTCGCTGACCAGCAGATGGTCGAGATCGCGCGGGCGATGGCGAGCGACACACGTGTGCTCGTCCTCGACGAGCCGACGGCCGTGATTGCGGGCAAAGAGGTCGAGCTGTTGTTTACGCGGCTTCGAGCATTGCGCGATCGCGGTGTCGCGATCATTTATATCTCGCACCGGCTCGATGAAATCTTCGCGCTCTGCGATCGCGTCACCGTGATGAAGGACGGGCGCAAGGTGTCGACGCAGGCCGTGTCTGATACGACGCGAGAGGCATTGGTCCGCGCGATGGTGGGGCGCGAAATGAAGGAAATCTATCCGGCCAGGCCGGGCGTCGCGGCCGATGCGCGCGTGTTGCTCGACGTCCGTGGTCTCGATGTCGGCCAGCGCGTATTCGATGCGTCGCTCACCGTGCGTGCTGGTGAGATCGTCGGGATCGCAGGCATGGTGGGCTCAGGCCGTACCGAGCTGGCGTCGGGCATCTTTGGTGCGCTGCCCACACGCGGCGGCACGATCAGCGTATGCGGCCAGACCCGTTCGAAGATGACACCGCGCGAAGCGATCCGGCTCGGTCTCGGCTTCGTGACAGAGGACCGCAAATCCCAAGGGCTGCTGATGCTGCTCGATGTCGCGCGCAACGTGACGGCGACGACGCTCGAACGTGTGTCGAAACTCGCGATGCTCGATGCCCAGGCCGAGCGCGAGGCAGGCGCGGAAGCCATTCGGGACTATCGGATCGCGGGTGCGCGGCCAACGGGGAGCGTCGCGACGCTTTCGGGAGGGAATCAGCAGAAAGTGCTGATTGCACGCTGGATTCGCGTGTGCAAGCACGTGCTGATCCTCGATGAGCCGACGCGCGGGGTCGATGTCGGCGCCAAAGCGGAGATCTATCGCGTGATGCGCGAATTGACCTCGCGCGGCCTCGGCATCCTGATGATCAGCTCGGAATTGCAGGAAGTCATCGGCATGTCCGATCGCGTGCTTGTGATGCGCGAAGGGCGCATCAATGGCGAGGTCAGCGGCACGCGGATGACGGAGCACGACATCATGCGCCTCGCCACTGCCGAGGCGGATCCGTCAACAGACCTGCGAGGAGGCGAGCATGAATACGCTGATGAAGCCGCTCAATAAGTCGACGCCTGCGTTCGACGATCGTCGGCTGGTGTTGCGTCGTCATATCGCGCATCACGGTGCGGTCTATGCGGTGCTCGGTCTGATCATCGTCTTGATCGTAGGAGGCGCATGGGCAAGCGACCGGTTCGCGACGTTCAACAATATGCTGAATGTGCACCAGCAGGCGACCGGCCTTGCGCTTGTCGCACTGGGACAGACGCTGACCATACTCACGGGTGGCATCGATCTCTCCGTGGGATCATTGATCAGTGTGGCGGCAACCTTGACTTCGGGGCTATCCGATAACCCGAGCGTCGGATGGACGATGGCGCTGCTGATAGTCATCGCGCTGTCGCTGGCTGTCGGCCTGATCAACGGCGGGCTCGTGCTCTGGCTCCGCGTCCACCCGCTGATCGTGACGCTTGGCATGGGCGCGGTGCTTCAGGGCGCGATCCTGTACTACTCCCTGGGTCCCGCTGGCAATGTCCCGGACGGTTTCGATGCACTCGCATACGGCCGGTACGGCGTCGTGCCCATCACGGCGACGATTGTTTTCGTGTTGTATCTCGCCGTGTCGTTCGCGATGCGTCATACGCGCCTCGGCCGCTACGTCTATATGGTCGGCGATGACGAATACGCGGCATCGCTGAACGGGATTCCGCGGGCGCGCGTCGTGCTCTGCGTCTACGCCTTCTCTTCATTGTGCGCGGGACTGACGGGGATCTATCTCGCTGCGCAATTCGGATCAGGGCAGCCCTATCTCGGCGCGAACTACACGCTCGCCTCGATTACGCCTGTCGTGGTCGGCGGCACCGTGCTGACGGGTGGACGTGGCGGCGTGATGGGCACATTGGCCGCGGTCTATTTGTTGAGCTTGCTCAACAACCTGATCAACTTTATCGGCATCCCGTCGCACTACCAGCTCATCGTGCAGGGCGCCGCGATCATTCTCGCGGTGTGTCTGAACACGCAACGCAAGCGGGTGACGTCATGAGCCTCTTGATCCATAAATCTCACTCGCCCATGCGTGCTCTTTCTCTCGACGTCGTGCGTCGCTACGGCATCGTTGTGTTTTTCGTCGCACTGGTCGCGGTGTCCGGCCTCGTGTCCCCGGCGTTCCTGCACGGCGACAACGTGATCAACATGCTCGTGCAGTTTGCCCCGCTGGGCATCGTCGTCACGGGGCAGGTGTTCGTCATCCTGGTCGGCGGACTCGACTTGTCGGTGGCGTCGGTGATGGCTACGGCTGCCGTGATCGCGACGGGTTTCGACGGCACCAACGCTTCAGCGCCCGAGATCTTTGCGGTCACGCTGCTCGTGTGCGCGTGCACCGGGGTCGTCAACGGTGTACTCGTGACACAGCGCCAGGTGTCGCCGTTTTTGGCGACGTTCGCAACCGCCGTGGTGCTCGAAGGGCTGCGGTTCGCCTACACACAAGGTGCTCCATCGGGCAACGTGCCGCCGCTGTTTCATGAAATGGGCACGGGATTCGTGCGGGGCGTGCCGGTCAACGTCGTGATGCTCGGGGTGTGCGCGGTGCTGTTTGGCATTGTGCTCCACCGATCGACGTTCGGGCGGCGCGTCTTCATGACAGGAGGCAACACGGAGTCGGCGCGGCTCGTCGGGGTCAATCCCGATCGGGTGCGCATCGCGTGCTACGTCATCAGTTCGATGCTCGCGGGTCTCGCGGGACTGGTGCTGTCGGGTTATGTCGGCATCGTCGACAACTGGGTCGGACGCGGATTCGAACTCGATTCGATCGTGGCCGCGGTCATGGGCGGCGTCGCGCTGTCGGGCGGTCGCGGCTCGCTGCTTGGCGGCCTCACGGGCGCCGCGATTCTTGTCATCGTCTTCAACATCGTGTTGCTCGTCGGTATGCCGGTGCAGGCACAAACCATCGTCAAGGGGCTGATCATCGTTGTCGCATCGGCGTGCTACGTCGTGCGGCGTCGTCGATAGGGCATTCAAAGCAGTCTGTATGAGAGGAGCAAGGCAATGAGAGCAGTCCGGTTTCACTGTGCGCATGACATCCGCGTTGAGAACGTGCCCGATCCGAGCACGATGGGTGCGACGCAGATGATCGTCAAGCCGCTCTGGTGCGGCATCTGCGGCACAGATCTTCACGAATATCAGGCGGGCCCGATCGTCGTGCCGACTGAGCCGCATCCGCTCACGGGCGCCAAGGCGCCGCAAATTCTCGGTCACGAATTCAGTGCGGAAGTCGTCGAGGTCGGGCGTGACGTCAAGAACGTCCAGGCCGGCGACCGCATCTCGGTGATGCCGCTGGCTTCGTGCGGTCAATGCTATTACTGCGTACGCGGGCAACGCCATCTGTGCACGAAGATGGGCTGCGTGGGCCTGAGCTGGGATGGCGGCGGCATGGCAGAGTACACGGTGATCAACGACTACCACGCGAACAAGCTGCCCGATACGGTCAGCGACAAGCAGGGTGCGCTGATCGAGCCGGCCGCGGTGGCGCTGTATGCGGTCGATCGTGGCGGCGTGACGGCGGGGTCGTCGGTGCTCATCACGGGTGCGGGTCCGATTGGCGTGTTGTCGGCATTGGCCTGCTATGCCGCTGGCGCCAGCAAGATCTTTATCAGCGAACCGAATCCGCGCCGCGCGGCGAAGATGGCGGAATTCGGTGTTGCAACGCAGATCTTCGATCCGTCGGACGGCGAGCTCGCCGCGAAGATCCGCGATCTGACCGATGGCGTCGGTGTCGACGTCGCGATCGAATGCGTCGGCAATCAGCATGCGTTGAACGCGTGTGTCGACGCCGTGCGTTCGCAAGGTGCGGTCGTGCAGGCCGGACTGCATGTCGGCACTGCCACGGTCGAGCCCATGAAATGGGCGCTCAAGGACATCCGGATCGAAGGCACCTGGTGCTATCCGGTCACGATGTGGCCACGGATCATCAGCATGATCGGCAGCGGGAAATTCCCGGTCGAAAAGCTGATTCACGATCTGATCGATGCCGACGACGTCGTGGCCAAGGGCTTCGATGCGCTGAGCGACAAGACGGGCGACAAGATGAAGATTCTCATCAATCCGCAAATCACGCGCTAATACCGACTTATGACGACATCACTCAATGGGGTACGTCCCACCATCGGCTGGATCGGACTCGGCAAGATGGGCACACCGATCGTGCGCAACTTGCTCAAAGCAGGGTTCGACGTCACTGTGTTCGACGTGGATACGCAGCGCATCGCCGAGCTTGGGGCCGAAGGGGCCAAACCCGCGACATCGGTTGCCGGGCTTTGCGCGTCGGCGTCGATCATCGTATCGATCATTCCCGACGATGCGGTTCTGCTGAAGATCGCGCTGGGTGACGGCGGTATCGTTGCGCACGCTGCCGTCGGCGCGATCTACGTCGATATGAGCACGGTGTCGCCCGCGGCATCCGTGCGAGTGCGCGACGCGGCGCGCGAACGTGGCATGGCCTATATCGGCGCCCCCGTCTCGGGCAGCACGGTGCTTGCCGAAAAAGGGCAACTGACGGTGTTCGCATCGGGGCCGCATGACGCGTACGAGCGCGTGCGTCCGATGTTCGAAGCGTTGTCGGCCAAGCAGTATTACGTGGGCGACGATCAGCAGGCGCGCTATCTGAAGCTCGCGATCAATCACCTTGTGGGGTCCACCGCCGTGCTGCTCGGTGAAGCGCTGACGCTCGGCCGTAAAGGCGGACTCGACTGGGTGCAGATGCTCGATGTGATCGGCGATAGCGTCGTGGCATCGCCGCTCGTCAAATACAAGCTCGATCCGCTGCGCCAGCGCAATTTCGCGCCGGCCTTCTCGTCGCGCCAGATGCTCAAGGACATGTCGCTGGTGGTCGACGCGGGTGAGCATGCGGGTGTGCCTATGGCTGCCGCTGCCCTTGTGCGCGACCAGTTCAGTGTTTATGCGAGCGGCGATGGTGCCGAACTCGATTTCTTTTCGATTGTCCGTGCCGTCGAAGCGGCCGCTCACCTTCAAGGTGTCGGCCATGACAGTGACGCACAGACATCGCGGTGATCGCCAAGGTCATTGCGACCGGGTGAGATCGCCTCAATGCAGCTTTATTTATGGAGCCTGGAATGCATTACACCGTGTATTGCCTCGACCACGACGGCATGGTCGACCGCCGCCTCGCGAACTACGACGCCCACAAGGCCTATCTCGGCACGTCGCCTGCGAAGATGGTGATCTCGGGCCCGCTGCTCGCGGCCGATGAGCAAACGATGATCGGGAGCTTCTTCCTGTTCGAAGCCGACGATATCGAAGTGATTCAGCGCTTCAATGCCAATGACCCGTTCAACGCGGCCGGGATCTGGAAGAGCGTCGATATTCGCCCGTTCAACAAGCGTGTCGACAATCGCTGACCCGGCCCGCCGACGAGACTTCGAATCATGCGGAATCTGGATGAAACGACGATCACCGACGCCGTGCTTGCTCGTCATGAGGGGCAGAAGAGCACGCGGCTCGGTACGATCATGACCAGCCTGGTGCGTCATCTTCATGCGTTCGCGCGTGAAGTCGAACTGACCGAGGCTGAGTGGGAAGCGGGCATCCGCTTTCTGACCGAAGCGGGGAATATCACGGACGACAAGCGGCAGGAGTTCATTCTTCTGTCGGACACGCTGGGCCTGTCGATGCTGGTGACGGCGATGGCAAGTCGCAAACCGCAAGGCTGCACCGAGGCGACGGTGTTCGGGCCGTTCTTCGTGTCGGACGCTCCCGCGTACGAGAACGGCGCTGACGTGGCCAATGGCGCGCCGGGCAAGCCATGTTTTGTGTCAGGCCGCATTGTGGGGCTCGATGGGCAGCCGGTGGCCAACGCGCAGATCGAAGTCTGGCAAGCAGACGAAGATGGCTTCTACGATGTCCAGTACCGCGACCTGGCATCGCATCGGGCGCGCGGCGTACTGTGCAGCCTGTCCGACGGAAGATATTTCTTCAGGACCATCGTCGCCGAGCCATATCCGATCCCGCACGACGGACCGGTCGGTAAGATGCTCGCTGCACTTGATCGTCATCCATGGCGGCCTGCGCACCTGCATTTCATGATTACGGCGCCGGGTTATGAGCGCCTCGTCACGCATGTGTTCCGCGAGGGTGACCGCTATCTCGACTCCGATGCGGTGTTCGGCGTGCGTTCGTCATTGATCGCAGACTGGATCGAGCATCCGGCCGGCGTTGCGCCCGACGGCACGACGCTCGACGAGCCGTTCTGCACGCTCGCGTTCGACTTCGTCCTGAACCCTGCGCCATGACGATTGCCTTTTCGACACCGTTCACCTATACGAGTCGCGCGAGTCGCATTGTGTTCGGAGCGGGCACGCTGGCCCGGCTCGATGCGGAGCTTGACGAGCTTTGCATTCGGCGCGCGCTCATCTTGTCGACACCCGAGCAACGTGCGCTCGCGGAGCGCGTGCATGACCTGGCGCCGGATCGATGCGCCGGCATCTTTGATCGCGCGGTGATGCACGTGCCCGTCGAGACTGCGGAAGCAGGGGTCAAGGCCGCCCGCGATATCCACGCGGACGGTCTGATTGCAGCTGGCGGCGGCTCGACGATCGGCCTTGCAAAGGCCATTGCGCTCGACACGTGCTTGCCCATCGTTGCGATTCCGACCACGTATGCGGGATCGGAAGTCACGCCGATCTACGGCCTGACGGACAGGGGCGAGAAGCGCACGGGCAAGAGCGCGCGCGTGTTGCCCCGCACGGTCCTCTATGACGCGAGCCTGACGCTCACGCTGCCCGCTGCGGCCAGCGCGGCCAGTGGGCTCAACGCGATTGCACACGCGGCGGAAGGACTGTATGCGCAGGACAGCAACCCCGTCATGTCGATTTTTGCCGAGGAGGGCATACGCAGTCTTGTCGAAGGGCTGCCTGCCGTGTGTCGCGATACGCAGGATATGAACGCGCGCGAGCTGACTCAGTATGGATCGTGGCTGTGCGGGACGGTACTCGGCAGCGTCGGCATGGCGCTGCATCACAAGCTGTGCCATACGTTGGGCGGTTTGTTCAATCTGCCGCATGCGGAGATGCATTCGGCGATTCTGCCGTATGCGCTCGCATTCAACTTGCCTGCTGTGCCGCAGGCGCTGCTTCGGATGGAGCGCGCGCTCGGCACCGACGACCCCGTCAGTGCATTGCACGCGTTTGCACACCGGATCGGTCTGAACGTCACGCTCGCTTCGCTTGGCGTGACACCGGCCGATCTCGATCGCGCGGCCGAGGCAGCGATGCGTTCGCCTTATTTCAATCCACGCCCGCTGTCCGAGCGTGCGATACGGCATCTGCTCGAACTCGCATGGACGGGCGAGGCGCCGACGCGCGCCTCGTTCGCGGGCTTCGACATGTCCGCGTCGAGCGTCGCTTAGCGTCGATCAACGTCGACTCGCGACGCGCCACGGCGTGGTGGTCATTCAATCAATCGGGGAATCTGATGAAAAAACATGCTCTGGTGGTGGGAGCCAGTGGCGTCACGGGCAGTACGCTTGCGCGGCATCTGCTGGAGAACGGCTGGCGCGTCAGCGGCCTCTCTCGTGGTGCACATGCTGAAGTCGAGGGCGTCGAGTCGATTGCCGTCGATCTGACGTCGGCTGATGCATTGCGCACGGCACTGAAGGGGCTGCAACCGAGTCACGTGTTCTTTACGGTCTGGTCACGCCAAGCCAACGAGCGCGAGAATATCCGCGTCAATGGTGCGATTGTCAGTAACGTATTCGATGCATTGGGCGAGGCGATGGACAGCGTTGAACACGTCGCGCTCGTGACGGGCCTCAAGCACTATCTCGGACCGTTCGAAGCCTATGCCACGGGTGCCGTGCCCGAAACACCGTTTCGCGAGGAGCAGGGTCGTCAGCGCGTCGACAATTTCTACTACGAGCAGGAAGATCGCGTCTTTGCCGCTGCTGAACGGCATGGGTTTGGCTGGAGTGTGCACCGTCCCCATACAGTCATCGGTTTCGCGGTCGGCAATGCAATGAATATGGGCACTACGCTCGCCGTGTACGCGACGCTGTGCCGCCACACGGGCATGCCGTTCATCTTCCCGGGCTCGGCGATGCAATGGCACGGCGTGACAGACATGACCGACGCAGCCTTGCTCGCGCGACAACTCGAGTGGGCTGCGACACACGCGGAGGGACGCAATCAGGCCTTCAATATCGTGAACGGCGATGTGTTTCGTTGGAAGTGGATGTGGTCGCGCATTGCCGGCTACTTCGGCATCGAGCCTGTGCCGTTCGATGGCACGGTGCGCCCGCTTGAAGCCCGCATGGCGGACGCTGCGCCTGCATGGCGCGAAATCGCCGGGAAATTCGATCTTGCCGAACCCGACATCGCCAAGCTTGCCTCGTGGTGGCACACCGATGCCGATCTGGGGCGCCCGATGGAAGTCATCACCGATATGGGCAAGAGTCGCAAGGCCGGGTTTGCGGACTTTGAGGCCACGGACGAGGCGTTCTTCCGACTGTTTGATCGCCTCAAGGAGGCGCGGCTGATTCCGGATTGACCGGGCCTGGCGCGCCGTCGGCGTCGCTATGAATCGGATGCCCCGCGAAATCGCGCAAGGACTTCCGCCATCGTCCTCGGCATTCGGCGGTCGTATTCAGCCCACGGCCGACGCGATATAGAGACGCACGAGCTTGCGCGTCTCCGTCAGGATCAACGCCCGCGCCGCGGGCGTTTCCTGTTCGGTGGCCGACACCACCTTCAGCGAATGCAGGATCACGATCGCCATCGTCTTTGCCCGGCTGGCGTCAAGATCGGGAATGGACTTCCTGAGGATCCGGGCGATGCGCTGGCGCATGAACTCCCTGAACTCCATCCGCCTGGATTCCCGGCCCCCTCGCTCTTCGAGCAGCGCGGCGGCAAAGTTGCGCTGTGCACGCAGCGATTCGCTGAAATCGATCAGCGCGTTTGCAAGTTCGTCGGGCGCCATGCCCGATACTTTCTTCTCAAGCTCCGTCAGCTCTGATGTGACGAGTGTCGTGAACTGCAGTAGCAACGCGTCAGCGAGCGCGTCTTTTGACGGAAAGAAACGATAGAGCGATCCGATCGCCGTGCCGGATCGCGCGGCGATCTCCGTCATCGTCACCGCATCGAACCCCTTCTCCTTAAACAACTCGACGCTCGCCTCGATGATCGCGGCGACGCGCAGACGGCCACGTTGTCGTTTGGGCTCCTGCGCGACCAAAGGGCGGGGCGATGACATAGGCGTATCAGGCAATCGAAATGGAATGAGAAGATTTGAGAGCAAATCCTCTCATAACTTTGAGATTTTGACGATGGCGTGACCACAAAGAGCGCCGAAACGCTGGAGTTTGGAGATTTAGATATGTGAGGGTTGCTTCTAGTATCCGACTTATGAGAGGATTCCCTCGCATAACGGACTTACCTTCACTCTGATCGTCGACACATGAATACGTCATTGACGGCCTCGCGAGGCTGGCTTCATCCATTCGGCAAGCCCGCTCAATGGATTGTGCTGATCGCGCTCTCCGCCGTGGCGAGCGGTGTGCTGTTTGCACTGGGTATCCCCGCGGCTTTGCTGCTGGGTCCGATGATCGCAGGCATCGTGGTTGCGTCGGCCGATGGCTCGATCGAACCACCGCGATGGGTTTTCGGACCCGTTCAGGGATTGCTCGGCTGCATGATCGCCAGGATGCTGCCGTGGTCGATGGCCACCGAGATCACGACGCATTGGCTCGTGTTTTTGGCCGGTGTGCTGTCGGTCATTGCAATGTGCGCGGCGCTCGGCTGGGTTATGACGAAGATGCGCATGCTCCCTGGCACGACGGCGATGTGGGGACTCAGCCCCGGTGCGGCGACCGTGATGACGCTGATGGCGCAAGCCTACGGCGCCGATGCGCAGCTGGTCGGCACCATGCAATATCTGCGGGTCATTTTCGTCGCGGCGATTGCGTCGGTCCTGATGCGCGCGCTCGGTGCACACGCCACGCATGCGATGAGCGCGGCAGACTGGTTTCCGGCGATCGCGTGGATGCCGTTCGTCTGCACGCTGGCCATCGCTGTGCTGGGACCCGTCGTCGGGGCACGTCTGCGCGTTCCGGGTGGCGCATTGCTCCTTCCGCTCGTGGTGAGCGCGGTGCTCGCGCGTCAAGGCTGGTTGCATATCGAACTGCCGCGCTGGCTGCTGGTGCTGGCATACGCGATGGTCGGCTGGCGCATCGGCCTGCGTTTTACGCGGCCTTTGCTGAGGTACGCAGTCCGCGCCCTGCCGCGCATGGCCGCCGGTATTGCGATGCTGATCGTGCTGTGCGGTGTGCTCGCGTTGGGCCTGGTCGTATTCGCCGGTATCGATCCGTTGACGGCCTATCTTGCGATGAGCCCCGGCGGCGCGGACTCTGTCGCGATCATTGCGGCGACGAGTCATGTCGATGTGCCGTTTGTTATGTCCATGCAGATGGCGCGCTTCGTCACCGTGTTGCTCGTCGGTCCGGCACTGGGCCGATGGATGGCGACCGCCACCGCACCTGTCGACCGGCCGCAAATGCAGGATGCGAACGAGGACGCCTGAAAGTCCGAGCCTCTGAAACTCAATCCCTTTCTTTTCTGGAGTTACGTCGATGGACGTTATCGCAATGTTTTTTACAGGCGCGCTGCTTTGCAACGCCATCCCGCATCTGGCAAGCGGCCTGCGAGGCGAGGCCTTTCCTACGCCTTTTGCCACGCCGCGCGGAATCGGTCGCTCTTCGGCGCTCATCAATTTCGTGTGGGGCGTGGTGAATCTTCTTATCGCCGGTTGGCTTGCGGGACGACACGGCGTGCCGACGGTTACTGCGTCCGCATGGCTTGCGGCTGCGACGGGCTTTGTCGCGATGGGTCTCTTTGCTTCGATTCACTTTGCGAAGGCCCGCAAGACGTGGGAGTGAGGTTGGGCGATGGCACGGCGCTTAGGGGAAGCGTGTGGACGAGTTGCGGTCCCGGCGCATCAGCGTAGCCGCAGGTGTTGAACAAGTCGTTCACGTCATACAGCACCGCCGGTGCACAGGCCGCGCTAGAACGGATTGAGCGGCGGAATTTCGTCCTTGCGCTGCTTCTGCGCGCGATTGACGTGACGCCGGTAATGGAGCAGGACCCGACGTAGCGTCGTTGCATCGATAGGCACGGGCGATTTTGGCTTCGCATCAGGTCTCGACGACGGGGAAACGGCTGGATCATCAGGCGCGCTCAATGTTGTGTTCGGCAATGAGTTGCCTACGTCACCCGCGTTCGGTGCATAGCGCGCCATCACAGCGTTGACAACAGACTGCGCCTCGGCATCCCCCGGCACGGCCAGGTCAGCGAGCGATGCCGGTCGGGCGCGGTGGGCATCAGCGTCGCGGTCGAGCCATCGGTAGAGGACCGGAACGATCAGGGTCATTCGGCCGCTACGCGCAACGCGTCGCAACGCGAACCACTTCCTGAGGTCGCTATCGGCCCATCGTTGTCGTTGAGTTCGCAGATGGCGGATGAACCCGCGGGCGTATGCCGCGACGCGAGGCCAAACCCAGACCAATGCAAACAGCGCCACGACCATCACGGCCCCGACAACGAGCTGCGTGCGATCGATCACGAGGATGCGATGCCTGACGTCTCCCGTCAGCGTGTCGACAGGAATATCGAATACGGGCCGTTCATGTGCGGCGGCGACCGATATGGATACGGCCGGCAATTCGATGACTTCGCGACGATGGGTGGTCGCATTCCACCATTCGACCTTGATCGCTGGCAGCGTGTAATGACCCGCGCGTTGGGCGATATAGCTCACGCTGTCCGTGCGTAAGCCGGCGACCAGCCCGGCGCGGTCATCCGTGACGTCGTGCGTCGACGCCGGGCCGGCGGTGCGCTGCAACCCCTCGACGTCGGTGAACACGACGGGCGGTACAAGCATCGCCTGCGTGCCCGTCGCGCGTTGCGTGATCGTGCGCGTGATGGCCTCGCCGACCTGTGCGTCCTTCTTCGCCGGCGCGATCTGTTGTGTCGCTGTCAACGCCGTGGTCGCGAAGAATGTCTTCATGCCTTCGGCACCTTCCGGCAAGGTCGCAATGAGCTTGAGCGCGGGCGTCGTGACTTTGACCGGCGTGTCGATTCCACCCGGATGCAGGGTGATCACGAACGGTGCGATATCGAAGGTCTTCGCAGCCTGAGGCGCGATACGGTATGCGCGGCTCACTCCGAACCATCGGACACCGTCGATCGTTTCCGAAAGATTGGTCGCTTGTTCGTCGGGCAGGCTGACCACTGCATCGGCCAGGTTGAACAACGGCCAGTCCGGCGCGTCGGTGAAATAGGTCGTTGTCAGCAGATCGACGACAAGCTTGACCTCCGTGCCGGCTACGACGGGGCCAGCGGGGTCGAGGTGCACGCGAACGCGTGTTTGCGGCGCGCTGCCAGGGTCGGCGTCGGCGTATGCATGGGCGGACGCGCAGACAAGCACGGCCATGCAGGCTACGAAGCACGCAACCCGGATGGCGGTGCACCGCGCAACGTGACGGAAGATGCGGGCCGCGATCATTGCGACTCCACAGCGAATCGCTGCCGCAGGAACAGCGCAGGCGATGTGTTGAGATTGCGCAGCCACACTTCCTCGGTCGGACGAGGCGCGCCTTCACTGATGGCTTTCGTTCCCTGACCCTTGCGCTTGTCCTTGACGACCTGGTCAGGCTTGTCGTTTTCCGGGTCGTACTCCGAGCGTTTGTCCTCCGCGATCAGGTGTCGCATCAGATCGATATTCGCCTCGGCGGCTTTGAGATGAGGATCGATCTTCAGCGCGTTCTCATACGCTTGCGTGGCACCGGCATAATCGTCGAGATGGGCGAGGGTGTTGCCCAGATAGAAGTAGGCGTCGGCCGTCTTCAGGCGCGAGAACGATTCGAGTGCACCCGTAAAATCGCCGGCAAGATATTGTGAACGGCCCTTCCACATCGGGTCGTCGAATCGCTGAGCCGCGGTCTTGAAGTCGTGATGCTCGAAATACCAGCGGCCCTGTTGATCGTGCGTCGCGAACGCGTCGATCCATTGCCAGGAGCCCGCATGGGCTGTATGCGGCATCAGTATCGCGCTCAAGCCGAGCACGACCGCGGGCAGCCATTTCACGGTCCATCCCTTGCGAAACGACCAGAGCGCCAACGCGATCAGCGGAAAGACCAGCCAATATCCGGCCTCTTTCCAGCGTGGGGCGACGTGCGACTGTTCGACCTGTGCCAGCCAGGCCTGTGCGCGGTGGCGGACCCACGCGATGTCGTCATCGTCGGCACGCAGGCTCGCGAGTGGCACGCCCGCATCGTGCGCCACCGAGCGAATGGCGTCGACGTTGAACGAGCCCCGAAGGGGATGACCTGCTGCGTCCATGGCGATCGTGCCATCGTCGGCGCGAATCGGGGCTCCGTCTTCCGATCCGACTGCCAGCCACAACAGCTGATGGCGAACGCCTTTGGCCGCAGCCAGAAATTCGCTCGCCCGGCCTTCATCGAAGCCGTCGCTGATAAAGACGATGGTTCCCGCTGCCGGATCCCGATCGAGCAGGCGCTCGGCCTCGCGCAACCCGGCTGCGGCGTTCTTGCCGTCGGCGGGCATCAACGAAGGAGACAGCGCCGGCACGTAAAGTTCGAGCATCGAGGCATCGTCGGTAGGTGGCACCACCAGATGTGCAGACGCGGCGAAGACAATGAGTCCGGTGCGTGCGCCCCGTCGGGCATGGGCCAGGGCAAGTATTTTCTGCTTCGCGCGTTCCAGACGGGTGGGCGAAATGTCGGTCGCGTCCATCGAATGCGCGAGTTCGAGGACGACGACAAGCGGCGCCTGATCCTGGCCGAAGGGTGGGCGCTCCCTCTGCCACGTCGGACCTGCGGCGCTGACTGCGCCCAGGCCGATCAACAGGCCCAATATGTGCACGGGACGAATACGTTTTTGACGGTTTTCGCCCACGATCAGGTGTTCAAGCAAAGCCGGTTCGATGATGTTGCGCCAGCGATGTCGCACGTCGTTGCGGCGGAACCAGAACCAGGGTAAAGCGAACGCCGGAACCAACAGCCATAGCCATGCCGGCCGGATGAAGTGAAACACGCTGAGATCAATTTCCATCGCTGACCTCGTTCACTGAAGCGCGCGCTACGTGCGTCTGCGTCTGTGCTGTGTCACGCGGTGAATGTGTTGCCGCAGGAACAGGGCGGATCTCTTGTGTTGAAGACATCGAAGACATTGGAGGCACGCGCATCGCATGCAACCCTGCCAGCAGGAGCGCTACGGCGTGATAGAGCGTGAGCAGCACCACCGCGGCGGCGAGCGGGATCCAGTAAAAGTCACGCTGAGGACGATAGATTTCGCGTTGAACCTTGATCGGAGTGATCCGGTCCAGGGTGGCATAGACGTCTGCGAGTTCCTGCTGCGCGCCAAGCGCACGGAACGCTCGCCCTCCTGTTGCGGAGGCAATACGCGAAAGCGCTTCGAGGTCGACACGATCTTCGCCCGTCGTGTCGGGGTTGCCGATCCCGATGGTATGGATGACAAGGTGGTGATCGCGCGCGATGTCGGCCGCGCGATCAGGGGGAATGGCGCTGCTCGTGTCGTTGCCGTCAGTCAGCAGGATCATCACGCGCTCCTGCGCGTGCGACGTGTCCATCAGCTTGACGGTGAGGCCAATGGCGTCGCCGATCGCCGTGCGGGGCCCGGCCATGCCCACCTGCATTTGATCGATCAGCGTCGTGACAGCTTGATGATCCAGTGTGAACGGAGCCTGCGGATAGGCGGCGTCGCCAAACACGATCAGCCCGATGCGGTCGGTTTTCCGCGCGGCGACGAAGTCGGTGACGACGTGTTTGACCGCCGTGAGGCGGTCGATAGGGCTGCCGGTGGCGTCGATGAAATCGCGTGCGGCCATTGATCCCGACAGGTCGATGGCCAGCATCATGTCGCGCGTGGGCATCGCCTCGGTGATCGGCGGTTCGACATAGACAGGGCGTGCCGCTGCCGACACAAGCAGTATCCACATCAGCGGCAGCAGGACCTTGAGCATCGCGTTGCGGCGTAGCCGCACACCGCCGCGTGCGGGTCGTTCTCGCGCTGCGTGGGCCATTTCGTGGAAAAACGGCACGCGTATGGCGGGCGCCTCAGTCCGGTAGGCGGGAACCAGCCACCACACGATGAGCGGCAGGGGTAGCAGCGCGAACATCCAGAGGTCGTCAAATTTCCACACGTTCGGGAGCGCGATGATGGCGGATCCAGTCGCGCGCATGCGTGACCAGCAACGCGACGCGCTCAGGCGGCACTGCGGCGATGACATCGGGCGGTGCGTAGCTGGCGAGAGAAAGAAGCGGCGCAGAGCGTGCGTCGAATCGACCGCGTGTCTGCCGCAGGAAAGCGATCCAGCGTTCGTCGCTCAATGCTGCGACGCGATCGCGCGGCACGATACTCATCGCTGTGCGTTTGAGCAGAAGCGCCACGTCGCCGAGCGCTGAGACGCGAGTCGACGCATCGTCGAGTCGGCGTTCGATGCGTTGCAACTCGAGGAGTGCGCTGCGACGGTATCGCTGCGCTCGATACCGCCGCAGCAGGCGCCACGCCAAAAAGCCCGCACACAGGCAGATGATGCATGCCACCACGATCCAGCCCGCTGTTTGCGGCGCATACGACGGCGGTTCCGGCAGCGTGAGTTCCTCGAGTCGCTTCAACGTCTGCGGCGTGCCGGCGGGCGACAGCTGCGGTGACGTGGGCGGCGTCATGAGTGGTGAGGCGGGCAGTAAAGCGGGTTGTAAAGCGGGCTGTGAAGCGTTCATAGTCCAGCTCCCTGCGACAAGCGCGCCCGTTTGCCGAACATGCGTCGAACCTGATCGACCACCGGATCCTCGGTCGAGATCGCCATCAAGGGCACGCCGCTCGTTCGCAACAACTCGGCGACCTCGGCCGCGCGTCCTTCGAAGAGACTGGTCAGCGGCAACCGGACGCGCTCCTGCTCGATGCGAAGTTCGACCTGAAGCTGGCCCTCGCTGACAACCAGCGCACGATGCTCGGGCACGCGCTGCCAGAGCGGATCGAAGATCATCGCAGCGACGACATCGTTGTGGGCGGAAAGCGCGCGCAAGAGCGTTCGCGTGCGCGGCGTCGCTCCGGCGAAGTCGCTGATGACGCAAACCAGGCAGTCGTGTCCGGCGATCTGCAGCACGCCCTGAAGCGCTGCATCCAGCTGGTCGTAGTTCGTGCGCGTGTCCGTGTCCGCCCGAAGCTGCTGATTCATGTCGACGATGGTCGCGAACAGGGTCTTGATACGGCTACGGCTGCGAAGCGCCCGCACGCGTACGACGCGTTCGTCGTTGAACACCACGCCGCCCACGCGATCTCCCGCCGCGAATCCCATCCAGATGGCGAAGGCCGCGACTTCGGCGGCGACCACGGATTTGAATGCACGACGCGAGCCGAAGAACAGACTCATCCGCTGGTCGACGATCACGAGCAGCGGCCGGTCACGCTCCTCGGTGTAGCTGCGAATCTGCGCTTTGCCGAGTCGCAGCGAGACTTTCCAGTCGATATGGCGGATATCGTCACCGGGCAGATAGTTGCGGATCTCTTCGAAATGAAGTCCTCGCCCGCGCAAACGCGAAGCATGGTTGCCGGACAGCACGCTCGTCAGCGGCGCGGGCGGAATGAAGCTAAGCCCGTGCGCCTGGAGTTCAAGACGTGCGAGGTGTGCCGCGTCGACGTAGATGCGGCCGATATCCGAAGATGCAGGCACGGTGGCGAGGGTCGGCGGGGCATGAGAGCGGGTCATGGTGCGGTGCCGTGCGGTCGTCGAAGTGGCTCGTTCAGGCGGGCACGGCGACCTTGTCGATCAGCCGGTCAATGACCTGATCGGCCTCGATCTGATCGGCGCTCGCTTCGTACGACAGGATCAACCGGTGTCTGAGTACGGGATGGACGACCGCGCGAACGTCGTCGGGCGTCACGAAGTCGCGGCTTTCAAGCCAGGCCTGGACACGGCTGGCCCGGTCGAGCCCGATCGCCCCGCGCGGGCTCGCGCCAACGTCGATCCATTTACGAAGGTCATCATCGAGTGCTTCGCCGTGACGCGTGGCGTTGACGATCGACACTATGTAGTCGTCGATCGCGGGCGCGACATGAATGCGTGCAATGTCGCGACGGATGTCGAAGATCGTCTGCGGGTCCAGCGCCTGCATGGCGGGCGCCGCTCCCTGCGCTTCGCCGCGCAGCATGGCGAGCATCGCACGTTCGTTTTCCGGCGACGGATACCGGATCAATATCTTGAGGAGAAATCGGTCCATCTGCGCCTCGGGCAGCGGATAGGTGCCTTCCTGTTCAATCGGGTTCTGCGTCGCCATCACCAGAAAGAGATCGGCCATGCGATGCGTCTGGCCCGCGACGGAAACCTGTCGCTCTTCCATGGCTTCCAACAGTGCCGACTGTACTTTTGCGGGCGCGCGATTGATTTCGTCGGCAAGAATCAGATTGCCGAAGAGCGGCCCAGGCTGGAAGTGCAGCGTGCGCTCGGTGCCCGATTGAAGCAGTGTTTCGGCGCCGGTGATATCGGAGGGCAACAGATCCGGTGTGAACTGGATCCGGCTCATCGTCGCGGCCAGTCGTGCCGCAATAGCCTTGACGGTTCGCGTCTTGGCGAGTCCCGGCAAACTTTCGAGCAGGACGTGACCGTCTGCAAGCAACGCAATCAGGATCTGACGCACCACCGTCTGCTGGCCGATGACGGCGCGGTTCACGCTCGCTTCGAATTCGAGAATCGACTCGCGCATGGCGCATCTGCACAGATGAAGGGATCGGGCATTCATCATCGTTGCTTCTGCGGCGCATGTGCCGGAGCGGCGAGGGCAATATCGATCGATCCGTTAGCGCGGTCGCGAGTTTTTCATGCGCGCTATGCAGAACGTCTTTGACGCTACGAAATTCTCTTATCGCGACAGGAAACTCGCGAATATATTTGAATTGTGTGGCTGTGCGATACATATGTCTCAATAGAATGCAGATGCCGCAAGCCGTCCCGAGTGCAATGGCATGCATTGGCTCGGGTCGATGTTTTTTGCGTGCGAAAGACCTCGGTCGTACGCATTTCTCTCGAGAGTGTGATTCGATGAGCAAACGCAAACACGTGCTGCATCTGACAGGAACCACCGGCTCCACTGGAGCCGCTGGAACCGTGGCGGCCCCTCACGGCATCTCGCCCGCCCGGAGTCAACGACGGCGATGGGCGGCAGTGATCGCGTTTGCGCACGGCCACGGCGCGCGGCGCTGGCTGTGGGCTGTACTCGTCGTGCTCGTCCCGGCTCTGGTCGGAGGCGGCATCGGCTGGCTGATGCATACGCGTGCGCAAGCACAGCCCCATGCCGTGCTCGGCGATGGCGTGCGCGGTCCGGCCGGCATGGCCTGGATTCCCGGCGGCGAGTTTCTGATGGGCAGCGACGCGAAGATGGCGCAGGCCAATGAGCGCCCGGCGCACAAGGTCCGTATTCACGGGTACTGGATGGACCAGCATGATGTCACGAACGCCGAGTTTCGCAAGTTCGTCGAAGCGACCGGCTATGTGACCACCGCCGAAAAACCGCCGGACTGGGAAACGCTCAAAGTGCAACTGCCGCCCGGTACCCCGCGACCGGCCGATAGCGCGCTCGTTCCAGGCGCGATGGTGTTTGTCGGCACCGATCAGGCCGTTCCGCTTGACGACTATTCGGCATGGTGGCGTTACGTGCCCGGTGCGAACTGGCGGCATCCGACGGGGCCCGACAGCTCGATCGACGGCAAGGACTTGCATCCGGTCGTTCAGGTGTCGTACGAAGACGCGCAGGCGTATGCGAAGTGGGCCGGCAAGCGCCTGCCGACCGAAGCCGAATGGGAGTTCGCCGCTCGGGGTGGCCTGGAGCAGGCCGACTATGCGTGGGGCAATGAATTTGCGCCCGGTGGCAAGCAGATGGCGAATGTCTGGCAAGGACAGCAATCGCAGCCTTTCCCAGTGTTGAGTCCCAAAGGCGCCGGTGCGATCGGGACGAGTCCTGTCGGCACGTTTCCCCCCAATGCCTATGGTCTCGTTGATATGACGGGCAATGCGTGGCAGTGGGTCGCGGACTGGTATCGCGCCGACGAGTTCAGGCAGGAGGCCGCGAATGGCGGAGCGATCGACAACCCGCACGGACCTGCGACGTCATGGGATCCCGCCGATCCAGGCGTGCCGGTGGATGCGCCCAAACGCGTGACGCGCGGCGGATCGTTTCTCTGTAACGAGGACTACTGCCTGAGCTACCGGCCCAGCGCGCGACGCGGCACCGATCCCTACAACAGCATGTCGCATCTGGGCTTTCGTCTCGTGATGGATCAGCAGGCATGGGAGCGCGTGCACGCCGAACGCGAGCGCGGCGGTGTGCAGACAGATATCAGGGCCGACACGGTGAGAGCGGGATCTGGCAAGGCAGGCAACGTCTATTGAACGGAGCGACACGATGAGCACGCGCTTGAAGAGCACGCATGCGTTAGTCGGGTGGGTCAGTACCGTCTTGATTGCGGTCGTGGTGGTGAGTTTTGTGCCGCGTGCCGCGCATGCGCAGTCGCAGGGCACCGTGAAGCCTGCGACTTCGCAACCGGCTCAGGCGGCCAAGCCTGCCCAGAATGGCGACAAATCGTCGAAGCCGAATATTCTTGTGATTTTCGGCGACGATATTGGCCAATCCAATATCAGCGCTTATACGCGCGGCCTGGTGGGTTATACGACGCCCAATATCGATCGAATCGCAAACGAAGGCCTTCTGTTCACGGACTACTACGCTGAGAACAGCTGCACGGCAGGTCGCTCTTCGTTCATCACCGGGCAGACGCCGTTACGCACAGGTTTGTCGAAAGTCGGCGTGCCGGGGGCGCCGGTCGGCATACAAAAGGGCGATATCACGATTGCGCAGGCACTCAAGCCGCTTGGGTACGCGACGGCACAGTTCGGCAAAAACCATCTCGGCGATCGCAACGAGTATCTGCCGACGAACCACGGTTTCGACGAGTTTTACGGCAACCTCTATCACCTGAACGCCGAAGAGGAACCCGAACGGCCCTATTGGCCTCAGGACAAGAACGATCCGTATGTGAAGAACTTCTCGCCGCGCGGCGTATTGCATAGCACCTCGGACGGCAAGGTCGAAGACACAGGGCCGTTGACGACCAAACGCATGGAGACGATCGACGACGAGACCGAGCAGCATGCGATGGACTACATCCGCAAGGAGGTCAACGCGAAGACACCGTTTTTTGTCTGGATGAATTTCACGCGCATGCATATCTTCACGCACGTGCGGCCGGAATATCGTGGTAAGAGCGGCATGCCGGGCAATGAATATGCAGACGGCATGTGGGAACACGATCAGGACGTCGGCAAGCTGCTCAAGCTGCTCGACGATCTCAAGATCACCGACAACACGATCGTCGTGTACACGACGGACAACGGGCCCAATATGTTCACCTGGCCTGACGCAGCGATGACGCCGTTTCGAAGCGAAAAGGACTCGAATTGGGAGGGCGCGTTCCGGGTGCCGGCGATGGTGCGCTGGCCAGGCCATATCAAACCAGGCAGCGTGTCGAACCAGATGTTCTCCGGGCTCGACTGGTTTCCGACGCTGCTCGCCGCGGCGGGGGACGCCAACGTCAAGGACAGACTGCTTAAGGGATGGGCGCCCAAGGCAGGCGCCACCTCATTCAAGGTGCACCTCGATGGCTACAATCAGTTGCCTTTCCTGACCGGCCAGACCACCAAGGACCCGCGCACGGAGTTCTATTACTTCAACGACGATGGCGAGCTCGTTGCGATGCGCTACGACCAGGACGGTATGGCCTGGAAAGAGGTGTTCTGCGAGCAGCGCGCACCAGGCAATCTGAACATCTGGATGGAGCCGTTCGTCTGCCTGCGGTTTCCGAAGGTGTACAACCTGCGGATGGACCCCTACGAGCGGGCGGACATTACGTCGGACCAATATATGGATTGGCTGGCGAAGAATGCGTACCTTGCGGCGATCGGCACGATGAAGGCGGCTGCGTTCCTTCAAACCTTCGTCGACTATCCGCCGAGCCAGCGGCCGGCGTCGTTCAGCATCGACCAGGTGCGCAAGGACGTCGACGAGAAAATCAACGAGCAGCGTAAGAAAGTTGCGCCAGCCAAGTAGCCGGCCGCTTGCACGGTCGTCTGTGCAGCGGCATTCGTCAGGCCATGTGCGTGGTCGCTCCGCTACGCGCGACAACCTGCGGGCGCGATGGGTGCCCGCGATACTGCTATTTGTGTCGGGCGCGGCGTCGCTGATCTATCAGGTCATCTGGATCAAGCAGCTTTCGCTGGTCGTCGGCATCGATGTTCAGGCGATGACGGTCGGCGTGAGCGCGTTCTTTATCGGGCTCGCCGCGGGAAACACGCTATTCGGGCGTATCGCCGACCGGGTCGCGAGCAATGTGGCGCATCGATCGACGCATCCATCGCCTCATCAATTGACGCGACAATTGACGTGTGACCCCGACGCGGAGCCTCGCGCTGACGGCGTGCTTTCGCGCCTCTGGTTGCTCTACGGCATGCTTGAAGCGGGCATCGCCGTGATGGGTCCCGTCACAACCCATGCGTTGCCGCAATCCGCATGGCTCTTTGCCGTGCTCCAGCAACATGCTGCTGCGTTGGCGTGGTGCTTGCCGGTTGCGCTTGTTGGCATTCCCGCTTGTCTGATGGGCGGCACGCTTCCCGTGATGCTTCGGGTGACCTTGAGTTCGAGTGCGGGCACGCTCGCGAGCACGCAAGACGATAAACCGACGGAAGGCCTGGGCCGGCTTAGCGGGGTGTTGTATGCGGCGAATACGGCGGGCGCAACGATCGGCACGCTTGCTGCGGGCTTTGTATTGATCCATCAGTTCGGTGTGTCCGGCGCAGCCTGGTTTGCCGCGGCCCTCAACGTTGCGGCTGCCGCCGCCGCGTGCGGGGCTTCTCGCATCTTTCGATCACGACTCGTGCCGGGTGACCGCGTGTTGAGCGTGGGGCGGGTGAGTGTGCCTGTCGAGTTTCATGCTCCCTCCGAGCCCAACGCTCCCGCAGACCCGGACCATTCCGCCCACACGCCGAATGCCTCGCTGATCCGGGCCGCATGGCTCTATGCGATCGCCGGTGGCGTGGCGATGGGTTATGAGGTCGTATGGGCGCAAGCGATGGCGCCGTTGATCAGCACCCGCGCGTTTGCATTCACCGTCGTGCTGGCGACGTGTCTGGCCTCGATGGCGATCGGGAGCGCGCTCGCGCAGCGCTTTGTCGGACGGATTCACGATCCGTGGCGTGCGTTCGGGTTCCTGGTCGCCTTTGCCGGCTTGATCTCGATGCTCGGGCTCGCTGGCATAGGGCCTTTTTTAATGGACATTCAGGCAGGCGTCCGCGCGTGGGTCCTTGCGACGTGGGGCAGTATGTCGTTGGCAATGTGTGTCGGTTTTCTCGTGGTCGCGCTCTGGCTCGCTGCGGCACCCACGCTGCTGCTTGGCGCGGCGATGCCTTTCCTCACTGAGTCCGGGGCGAGCCATCGTCGCCCCGCCGGTGATGTGGGACTGCTGGTGGCGGCGAACACTGCGGGCGGCGTGGCCGGAACGTGCACGTCAGGCTTCGCACTGATCCCTGCGTTGGGTGTGGTGCGAACCCTCGGCTTGCTGGCATGCATGGCGGCGCTGACTGGCCTGGTGGCTGCATGGCAGGGGTGGCCAGCAGTACGGTCACAGGCGCGGTCAGAGGCATGGTCAGACACACGATCGCGGGGGCAATTCCAGGGCGCCAAACATCAATTTGCCGGCCTGTTCATCGGATTGGCTTTCGTCTTGACAGGTGCATTGGTCGTGACGACTCCTGCCGATCACCTGGCCCGTGTACTGATCGGCGTGCACGGTGGCACGCTGATCTCCTATGAAGAGAGTGCGGGCGGCTCGGTGGCCGTGGTCGAGCAGCGCAGCCAGACTCAAGATTTCCGGCGCCTGTATATCCAGGGCGTTTCGAATTCCGGCGACGCGCTGACGTCGCTGCGCTATATGCGTCTGCAAACGCTGCTGCCATTGATCGTTCACACGGGAGAGGCGCGGTCGGTGCTCGTGATCGGCGCGGGCACGGGCATTACCGCCGGGGCGACACTCGTCTGGCCCGGCCTCGAGCATCGCGTGGTGGCCGAGTTGCTGCCCGCCGTCATCCGCGGCATACCCGAGTTCCATGGCAACTTCGATATGGGGCACGACAAGCGTATCGAGGTGCGGTTGCGAGATGGTCGTCGTGAACTGCTAAGTCGTGAAGAGCAGTACGACCTGATCACGCTCGAGCCTCCGCCGCCTTCTGCCGCGGGGGTAGTCAATCTTTACTCGTCCGACTTCTACCGCATTGCGGCGTCGCGCCTGCGCGAACACGGCATCGTCGCTCAATGGTTACCGTTGTCGACACAGAACGAAGCCGACACACGCTCATTGATCGCGAGCTTTATTCAGACCTTTCCGTACGCGAGCCTCTGGACCACCGAGCTTCACGAAATGATGCTGATCGGCTCGAATGAGCCGATTGAGCTGGATTGGCCGACGATCGTCCATCGCATGTCGGATCCGCAGGTCGCGTCAGCGCTGCACGACGTCGGCGTCGCATCGCCCGAAGCGATGTTGGCAACATGGGTCACCGACCAGTCGGGGCTTGCCTACTACGTCGCCGATGCGTCACCTGTGACGGACGACGACCCGCGCATCGAATACGCGCCATGGGTGCGCCGGGATGCATTCGCGTCGACCCTCACTCATGTACTCGCACTGCGCGGCCCGCCACCGCTGTCGAACGCTTCGTCGACGCAGAGGCTGGCCGTGGATCGTGAGACAACCACGTTGCACACGTTTTACCGCGCCGCGCTCGACGCCTATCGCGGCGATCGCGACGCGTGGGCAGCCGATATGGACGAGGTCATGCAGGCGGACGGCACGAATCCGTACTACCGGTGGTTCAACGCCCGGTAATGATCTGCATTGGCCCGCGGCACACGTCGTTTCGCGGCCCAACCCACCTCGCGACGCAACCCACCTCGCGGCTCAACGCGACGCGAGGCTCAATCAGCCCCATAGCCCAGCCAGATGCGGCGCACGGGGGTTGCGTGCATATCGACAGCCAAGGTCATAGAATGCTCGGGCGGTAGTAGGCCGGACCTGGAAACCGTCACACAACACCCGCACCGATGCGACAGAATGGCGAAGTCGCACGGACGTGTTGCGCCTTCTTTTGTTCAAACGATTCTCGGAGTGTCCATGAAGAAAACGCAGGGAAGTATCGTGAGCTTCCGTCGCCCGGACGGCGGCGAATTGCAAGGCTACCTCGCTAAGCCGGAGAAGACGGCGGGTGCGCCCGCCGTGGTGGTCGTGCAGGAATGGTGGGGCTTGAATGACCAGATCCGTGGTGTGGCCGACCGTCTTGCCGAGGCCGGCTATTTCGCGCTCGTGCCCGACCTGTATCGCGGCAAGAGCACGGTCGAGGAAGAGGAAGCGAATCACCTGATGAGCGAACTCAACTTCGGCGACGCGGCCACGCAGGATATCCATGGCGCCGTGAAGTACCTGAAGCAGCAGTCGTCACGTGTCGCCGTGCTCGGGTATTGCATGGGCGGCGCGCTTGCCTTGCTGACAACCGCGAACGTGCCCGACGTGTCGGCCGCGGTCACGTTCTACGGCTTCCCGCCGCTCGAATACATTGATCCGAGTGCGATCAAGGTGCCGGTGCTCGGTCATTGGGCGACGCAGGACGCGTTCTTCCCGATCGAGACGGTCGAAACGCTCGAAAACAAACTGCGCGACGCGGGCGTGTCGGTCGAATTCCACCGTTACCTCGCTTACCACGGTTTCACGAACGAGACCGCAGTGGGCTATGGCCGCATCTCGCGTACGCAATACGATTCGAAGTGGGCGGAAATGGCATGGGATCGCACGTTCTCGTTCCTCGGCCGCACGATGTGGGACGCATTGCCCGGCAAGAAATAACCGGTTCCATGCTTCATTGACCTCGACGACCGATTCATGCACTGCATGAATGTGGCGCTTGCGTTTACAGTCACAAAGATGCAATGCCCGTACGTGATTGCGAATGCCTGACTGCACGCAAGCGCCGCGTAGCGCCGATTCACTTTGTCGAAGAGGTTTGAAGATGCCCCCCGAGCTCCCTCGCTCATCGCTGTCCGATCCGGCCGCGAACGATATCGTTTCGCTCGACGCGATTCCCCTGTCTGAAGCCATACGCAAGCGTGATGTGTCATGCCGCGAAGTCATGCAGGCGTATCTCGATCATATCGATCGGCAAAACCCGCGCTTCAATGCAATCGTCTCGCGCCGCGAACCCGAGGCGCTGCTGCTCGAAGCCGATGAGCGCGACCGGCAACTCGCGCAAGGCCAATGGCTGGGCTGGATGCACGGCATGCCTCAGGCGGTCAAGGACCTGTCGCAGTGTGCGGGTCTGCCCACGCGCAAGGGATCGTCGCTGACGAGCGTGCGTCCCGATACGGTCGACTCGATTTTCGTAAGCCGCGTGCGGGCAAGCGGCGCGGTGTTTATCGGCAAGACCAACACGCCCGAATTCGGTCTCGGTTCGCAGACCTACAACAGCGTTTTCGGCACGACGCTGAATGCTTACGACACGACCCGCAATGCGGGTGGCAGCAGCGGTGGCACGGCCGTCGCACTCGCTACGCGCATGTTGCCGGTCGCGGATGGCAGCGACATGATGGGGTCGCTGCGCAACCCCGCTGCGTACAACAACATCGTTGGCATGCGCCCGTCGCGAGGGCGCGTACCTTATGGACCGACGCCCGAGGTATTCGTCCAGCAACTGAGCACGGAAGGACCGATGGGGCGCAGCGTCGAGGATGTGGCGCGGCTCCTGTCGACTCAGGCCGGCTTTGATCCGCGATGCCCGTTGACGATTGCCGAGGACCCCTCGGTGTTTGCAGGCAGTCTTGAGCGTGATCTGAAGGGTGTGCGCGTGGGTTGGCTTGGCGACTATGGTGGTTACTTGCCGATGGAAGCCGATGTGATGCAGGTCTGCGAGGCGTCCCTCAAAGATTTCGCTGCGCTGGGGTGCGAGGTCGAAGCCTGCGTGCCCGATTTTTCGATGGATCGCGTCTGGAACAGCTGGCTCGTGCACAGGCACTGGCTCGTCGCAGGCTCGCTCGGCGAACTCTATGCCGACCCGCGCCGCAGGGCGCAGCTCAAGCCCGAAGCGCAATGGGAAGTCGAAGGCGGCCTCAAGCTGTCGGCTGCCGAGGTCTATCGCGCGTCGCTCGACCGAAGCGACTGGTACCGTGCGCTCTCGAAGCAGTTCGAGCGATACGAGTATTTGTTATTGCCGAGTGCACAGATGTTCCCGTTTGAGGCCAGCACGCACTGGCCGGATGAAGTGGCGGGCCGAAAGATGGACACCTACCATCGCTGGATGGAAATCGTGATCGGGCCGTCGCTCGCCGGTCTGCCGGCGATCAGTGTGCCCGTGGGCTTCAATGCGCAGGGCATGCCGATGGGCATGCAGATCATCGGCCGTGCGCAGGCCGATCTCGCGGTGTTGCAGCTCGCCTATGCACACGAGCAACTGACGCAGTGGGTCAAGCGCCGGCCACCTTCAGGCATGGGCTGAAACTCGCGGAGCCGGTATAGTAGGCGCCTCCTTGTGCGCGGCCCCTGGCGCGACGACCCGATATGCAGACTTCCGTTTCTGACGCAATCGCTTCACCGACTGTTCGCGTGTTCGACGCGGTCCGGGCGCTCGCCTTTATCGGCGATCTCAGCATGGGACAGCCGACTGACCACTCGCTGCGCACGGCGTGGCTGGCTGCGCAGATCGCGCAAGCCGCCGAGCTTGGCGAGGCCGCCTGTGTGGCTGTGCGCGAAGCGTCGCTCTTGCGGTGGTCAGGCTGCACGGCCAACGCCGCGGGGTTTGCCGATGCGCTCGGCGACGACGTGGCGAGCCGCGAGGCCATGCTCGCCGGTCGCCCGGGATGGGCCGACCCGCTCGAGGCGCAGGGCGGCGCGGAAACGATCATCACTCCGCTGGCCCAGATTCACTGCGAGGTGTCGGGTGAAGTCGCGCGGATGCTTGGGCTGACGATCGAAACGCAGACGACACTCCGTCACATCTTTGAGGCGTGGGACGGCAGCGGTTTTCCGGATCATCTGCCGGGCCCGGCTGTTCCCGAAACGGTGCTCGTCGTGGCGGTGGCGGGTGACCTCGAAATCCTCTCTCGCGTCTACGGTGTCGAGCAGGCGCTGATGCTGATCGCGCAACGAGCGGACAAGCGCTATCCGGCGCGCATCGTCGAACTCGCTGCGCGGCATGCGCAGCAATGGATGGCCGCGCTTGATGCACAGAGCGAGCACGACAACGATGCGACCCGTGCCGACTCATTGCGCACGCCAGCGATGGATCGGCAGACGACGATCGAGTTGATTGCCGACGTCATCGACCTGAAGTTGCCCTGGATGACCGGGTACTCACGTGCGGTCGCGAATACCGCGGCAGAATGCGCCGCGCATTGTTCGCTCGATGCACAAACGTGTCAGCGCATTTACAGTGCGGGGCTGATTCATGGCATCGGCCGTGCGGCTGTGTCGAACACGGTGTGGAATGTTCCCTCGCGGCTGTCGACGTCTGCGTGGGAGAAGGTGCGGCTCGTCCCGTACTGGACCGCGCGAGCCGGGGGCCAGACGGGCACGCTTGCCGAGGCCGCGACGCTTGCGTCGCACGCTTACGAGCGGGCCGACGGCTCTGGTTATTTCCGCGGCATGGCGGGCGCGGGTTTATCGCTCGAGGCGCGCATTCTCGGCGCGTCGGCGGCGTGGGTCGCTTTGCGGTCGGCGCGGCCCTGGCGTGAAGCCCTGAGTGACGACGAAGCGGCCGGCGTGTTGCGCGAAGAAGCGGCGAAAGGGCGATGGGATGCCGATGTCGTCGAGGCGCTGATTGCATCGGGCCCGGCGCCGAAGCGTGCGGTGCAGGCCAACACCCTGGTCAATGCGACGGGCCATGCCTTGGGCAATCCATCCGCCAATGCTCGTTTGTCCGCGCGTGAGATCGATGTACTGCGCGCGATTTCAAAGGGCGCGAGCAATAAGGAAGCCGCGCGCGAACTCGAACTGAGTCCGAGCACAGTCCGCACCCATGTGGAAAACGTCTTCCGCAAGCTCGAATGCTCGACGCGGGCGGCGGCGACGTTGAAGGCCGCTGCCATGGGTGTGCTGTAACGCGGCGTCGTCATTGGGCGGTGTCCGTCGCCTCTCCGAACCTCATCGCCGGCAGCCTGCGCCGGCCGATCTCCCGCTGCGACTGACCTCCAGATCCGTCCCCAAAGCCGATTGGAGTGGGTTGACCATCCATTTCTGCAAGGCTGCACGCTACCGCCGGCGGGACCGAACCCGGCGACGTGTACACTATCGGGTTTTTGCGTTTGATTTCATCGTGCAAGCGTCACAGCGCACCGTGTTCAGCGCGCCGGCGCTGGTCCGTTTATTGGCTCGCGTGTCGGCCGCCGAGGTCACCGAGTCCGGCCCGTCCCCGTTTGAGCGGCTCAGCGAATGGCTGAGATGGACCGATGCCATCGCCTTGTCGAATGTGCTCGACGCGGCGTTGCCTGCATCAACACCGGCATCCGCATCCGCGTTGCCATCCGCGTCCACATCGCGCGCGCCTGTCGCGGGCGATGCCGAGGCACGCCTGTGCGCCGAAGCGCGAACCGCGCTTGCACGAGCCATTTCCGAAGATAGTGTGTTCGTGTTTTCGAAGCAGAGTCCTCATTCGCATCCGAACCTGCCGCACTCGAACTTGCGTCAGGCACGCACAGGTTCGCTCGACCCGGCGGGTACTGCGGTGCGTCGATCGAGCGAAGGCAGTGCATCACGCGACGCTGCACCGGCCTCGAAAGGGGACGACACGTTCGATTACAGGGTGGTCCGTCAGCACTATCTTTCGATGCAGCAAATGATGGAAGCGCGCGTCGCCGATCTGCGCGACCGGCTGCGTCAACGGCTTGCAGCATGCTCCGTGCAGATGGCACGCCTCGCGGCGATCGACGAGATCATGGAGCGTGCGCTCGGCGAGCGGGAACACGCGCTGTTGGGCACCGTGCCGGGCTTGCTCGAAGCGCATTTCAAGCGCCTGCAAGCTGCTGGGCTTCAAGAAGCTGAGCCGCAAGAGGTTGAGCGCCAAGCAGCAGAGCCAAAAAGGGCCGAGTTGCAAGAGGCCGAGATTCAAGACACCAGGTTTCAAGACGCTGAGCCGCACAAGGCTCAGTTGAACAAGGCAGAGCGGCATGCGCCAGACGGCGCCGCTGACACGGTCAAAACCTCGAAGCCTGCGCGCGGCGCGTGGCTCGATGTGTTCCGCAAAGACATGCAAAGCGCTTTGCATGCCGAGCTCGCCATTCGTTTTCAACCGGTCGAGGCGCTACTCGTAGCGTTTCGCGTCCGCTGACTGGGGCACCATGTCCAGATTTCGTATTCACCTTATTGTGTTTGTGGCGGGCCTTGCCGCCCTGTGCTGGGTCGGCGCGAGCTACGCGACGACAAACCCGCTCGCGCTGGCCGTGAGCCTGCTGATTGGCGCGTGCTACTGCGCGGGCGCGGTCGAATTGCAACGCTATCAACGCGCGACAACCTCGCTCGCGCAGGCTGTCGATGGCCTGACCGTCACGCCGCCGGATCTCAGGTCCTGGCTCGATAGCTTGCATCCTTCGCTTCGCGGCGCCGTTCGCCTGCGCACCGAGGGCGAGCGCGCGGCGTTGCCCGGCCCCTTGCTGACTCCGTATCTCGTCGGTTTGCTCGTGTTGCTCGGCATGCTGGGTACGCTGCTCGGCATGGTCGCTGCCTTACGAGGCACCGGTCTCGCCCTCGATAGCGCGACCGACCTGCAGGCCGTGCGCGCGTCACTTGCGGCGCCGGTGAAGGGGTTGGGGTTTGCCTTCGGCACGTCGATCGCAGGCGTGGCGACGTCGGCCATGCTGGGTTTGTTGTCGGCGTTGTGCCGGCGTGACCGCGCGCTCGTGGCTCGCCGTCTCGACACGAAACTGGCGACAACGCTGCGTCCGTTTTCCCTCAGCTTCCAGCGCGAGCAGACGTTCAGCCTGCTTCAGCGACAAGCGGGCATGATGCCGGCGCTGATCGCGCAGCTGCAGGCCATGATGGAGACGATGGAGCAGCGCAACGTCGCGCTCAACGAACGCCATCTCGCGACCCAACGCGACTTCCAGGACAAGATCGAGACGTCCTATGCGCGACTGGCGCAATCGGTCGAGCAATCGCTGAAGGACAGCGTCGCGGAGAACGCGCGCGTCGTCGGCACAACGCTTGAACCGGTGCTGCAATCGACGATGGCGGGCCTCGCACACGAAGCGACCTCGCTGCGTGAGACTGTCGCGAGCGCCGTGCAACGTCAGATCGAAGCCTCGTCGTCAGATCTCGACGCCGTCACGCATCAATTGGCCGACACATGGAAACGTTCGCTCGACGCGCACCAGCACACGAGCGAGGCGTTGTCCGGTCGCCTCGGTCAATCGCTGGATCAGTTCTCTCAGGTGCTCGAGCAGCGCACATCAGGACTGCTGGACGGCGTGGCCGCACGAATCGAAACCATGACCGGCACCGTTTCGCAGACGTGGAACGAGGCATTGAGCCAGCAGGCGAGTGCGCACCAGGCCCTGGCAGATCGGAACGAACAGACGTTGACCCAGGCGGTCGCTGCGTTCGACACACGCTCGCAAGCACTGCTCGGCAGCGTGCGTGAGACACAGACGGCATGGCAGGCGGACTTCGCCGCGCGTGAAACTGAGCGCCTCGGCGAATGGCAGAAGGCACTCGGCGCCATCACAGGTGAACTCAAGTCGAGCTGGAATGAAACCGGCGAGCATACGACGCAGCGTCAACAGGCGATCTGCGACGCACTAGCACAGACCGCCCGCGACATGTCGGCACAGTCTCAAGCCCACGCACGCGAGACCATCGCCGAGATCGAACGCCTCGTGCAGACCGCGTCCGACGCGCCGCGCGCCGCCGCGGAAGTCGTCGCCGAACTTCGGCAAAAGCTGTCGGACAGCATGGTGCGCGACACCGCCATGCTTGACGAGCGCGCTCGCCTGTTGCAGACCGTCGACACGCTGCTCGACGCCGTCAACCACGCCGCATCCGAACAACGTCAGGCCGTCGATGCGCTCGTGTCGACATCGACCGATCTGCTCGATCGCGTGGGCAAGCAGTTCTCCGACACCATCGAAACCGAAGCACGCAAACTTGACGGTGCCGCAGCCGAAGTCACCGGCAGCGCAGTCGAAATGGCCAGCTTCGGCGAAGCATTCGGTGCCGCGATGCAGATGTACGGTGAATCGAACAACACGCTCGTCGCGCATCTCGAACGCATCGAGACCGCGCTCGACAAGTCGGCTGCACGCAGCGACGAGCAGCTTGCCTACTATGTCGCGCAGGCCCGGGAGGTCATCGATCTCTGCATGTTGTCGCAGAAGCAGATCATTGAAGACATGCAGGCGCTTGCAGGTGCGCAGGCATCGGCGGGAGCCACGCCGGCATGATGGAAGACATCGATGGCGGCATCGAGAACTCCACGCCGATCTGGGCCGCATTCGGCGACCTGATGTCGGTGTTGCTCGGGGCCTTCGTGCTGATTCTCGTCGCGGTAGTCGGCGTGCAGGTGCAGTTGTCGACCCGGCTCGAGCAGGAGGTCAAGCAACGGCAGCTCGAAACGCAGCGGCGCGAGGCACTCGAGCATGCGCTCGCGGGTCCGCTGGCTGCAGGTCGGGTCACGTTCGTCAACGGCAAAATCGGCATCAGCGGCAGCGTCCTGTTCGAGATCAATTCCGATCAGTTGCAGCCCGCGGGCCGCGACTTGCTCAAGACCCTCGCCAAGCCGCTCGCGGACTATCTGAAGTCGCGCGACGAGATCCTGATGGTCAGTGGTTTCTCTGACGATCAACAGGTGCGTTCGGGCAACCGGCGCTTTGCCGATAACTGGGAGTTGTCGGCGCAACGCGCATTGACGGTCACACGCGAATTGATTGATCAAGGGGTGCCCGCGTCGTCGGTCTTCGCCGCAGCGTTTGGTTCGGAGCAACCGGTCAGTTCGAATGCCGATGCCGAGGGCCGCGCAAAGAACCGTCGTGTCGAAATGTCGCCTGTGCCCCGGGCTCAGGCTTCGGCCTCCGGCGATCATCATGAGTGATTCGAGTGTGCGCGCCACGCTCGATGCCTGGCGCGAAAGCGGCGCCGATCAGCTCGATCCCGTGCGGTTTCGCGTGATCGATGCGCTTGATCGGCGCGCAGCGACGTACCAGGGCGCCTCTCGTGATGTGCTCGACCGGAAGCTCGCTGCATGGGTCGAGCGCTATCGGCAAGACCTCGAACATCATGCAGTCGAGTCCGCGCCCGCCGTCGATTCGGCACGCAGTGCGCTGTCCGATCTCATGGCGCATATCGCAACCCAGACACGATCCACTCCACAAGCGCCGTCGCCGTCGCGCACGAACACAGCGAGCGACATTCCGCGCTCAGCCATCACAACGAACGCCGTGCAGCCCGAAGTGGAAGTACTCGATTACTTCCGCGAGGTGTGGGAAAAGCTCAACTCGGAGAATCAGTGGCGTCAGTTTTCGACGCAAGTCCCCGAAAACGCGGGCCCGCTGAATACCGAGAAGCTGATGCTTCGTACGCTGTCGTTGATGCGCGACGTATCGCCCGAGTATGCGCGACAGTTTCTTGCGTATGTGAACGCACTGTCGTGGATGGATCGCGTCGCCGGCGATATCGTGCCGGTCAGAAAGGAAGCGCCGAAGCCCGCTGCGGCGCCCAGGCCGGCGGCGGCCCGCAAGAGTCCGCGGGCCAAGACGCGCTAGTCACGTCAAATCGCGCCGAGTCTGCCGGAAGCAGACTCATTCAGCTTCGCTCAGGACTTATCGGCGGCAAGACCGGCGCGCAACAGCGCATCGACCACGCCAGTCAGTCCTTCCGGGTCCGTTTCCGCGCGTTCCTTGAGCACCTTGACGAGCTCCGCATCAAGCTTGCAGGCAAACGGAACAAGGCCCTTGGCCTGATCCAGCTTGCGTTGCTCGCGGCGGTCCAGAGGCGCGGCAGTCGCTCCCTTGCCGAACCGGTCCGAATGCGATGCCTTCATCGCTTGCGTGAGTTTGAGCGCCTTGTTCTTCTCAAGGTCGGTTTTCTTCATCGGCATGGTGCAGGGTCCTGTCGTCGGCGCATCGAGCGCGTAAAGCGCGTATTGTACGCAACCGCATCCTCGACGACGGACTTTGCCTGCTGAACCCGATGACGACGTCGGTGGGGCCCCGCATGGCCCGAAAAAGGCGCTGACACATCGATTCCACCGATTTCATCGATCCGGCCCACGTCTTCGATCAAGCCAATATCTTCGCCAGGGCCGACGTCGTCGATCAGCCCAACCTTCTCGATCACACCGACTTCACTTCACCGCCGTCCATCCGCAGCGTCGATCCCGTCATCCATTTCGCGGCGGGCGATACCAGGAACGCCATGAGTTCCGCAATTTCCTCGGGCTGACCGTAACGCGAGATGCCAGCCTCCGCGGGGAAACGCGCCGTCGCTTCTTCAACGGTCATGTTATGAAGCGGCGCCCAGTGTTCGAGATATGACTGACGCCGCCCGGTCATGACCGGGCCCGGCAGAACGCTGTTCACCTGAACGCCATCGGCAATACCGCGATCGGAAAACGCCTTCGCCAGCGCGACGATCGCCGCGTTGATCGTGCCGACCGCTGCATAGGGCGCTTTCGGAAATAATGCTGAGTTACCCGACATCATCACGACGGAACCCGATGCCGCCTTCAGCGCCGGCCATGCCGCAACGGTCAGTCGACGTGCGCCATGAAGTTTCAGCGCGAGACCCTTGTCCCACTGTTCGTCTGTCATATCGAACAGATCGATTTGCGGCACCGCGCCTGCAATATTGAGCAGCGCATCAATGCGCCCGAACGCACCCAGCGCTTCGTCGACGACTTTTTGCGCGGCACCGGACTCGGCAAGGTCGAGATCGAGCACGATCGCTTTCGCACCAGCAGCCTTGACCTCTGCAGCTGTTTCATTGAGCTTCTCGCGGTTGCGTGCAACGAGCACCAAGGAGTCGAAATCTTGTGCGAGCCGCACGGCGGTCGACCGTCCGATACCCTGGCTTGCACCCGTCACAATCGCCACTTTGCTGGACATCTTGCTTCTCCTGTCTTAAGGATCGTTAAGCATGCCGGGCTGCGGGTCCGATCACGCGTCGCACCACGCGCAATATCCCGCAGCCGTTTTTGCTTCCATCACTCAATGCGCATACAAGTTTCGATTGCCATGTATGCGCGTGTGCAACATCAGCCTGGGTATTTCCACAGAAATTTGCCCAGAAATTAGCCCAGAAATTCCTTGATTGCCGTGGCGATCTCGGTCGCATGCGTCTCAAGTGCGAAGTGGCCCGTATCGAAGAACCGCACATCGGCATTCGGGATGTCGCGCTTGAACGCTTCCGCGCCCGGCGGCAGGAAGAACGGGTCGTTCTTGCCCCATACCGCGAGGAAGCGCGGCTTGTGCGTACGGAAGTACTCCTGGAACTTCGGGTAAAGCGCCACGTTGCTCCGGTAATCGCGGAACAGGTCGAGTTGAATGTCATCCGCGCCAGGCTGGCTCAGATAAAACTCGTCGAGCGTGTAACCGTCGGGAGACACGGCGCTCGTATCGGCCACGCCATGGGTGTACTGCCAGACCGTCGTGTCATGCGTGAGCATCGCGCGCAGCGCCTCACGATTCGCCGGCGATTCGTCTTGCCAGTAAGCGCGAATCGGATTCCAGCCGTCGCTCAGGCCTTCCTCGTAGGCATTGCCGTTCTGCGAAATGATTGCCGTGATCCGCTCCGGGTGTCGAACCGCGAGCCGGAAACCCGTCGGTGCGCCGTAGTCGAAAACGTAGACCGCGTAACGATCAAACCCAATTACTTCGGTGAATCGTTCGATCACGTTTGCGAGGTTGTCGAACGTGTACTCGAATTGATCATGACGCGGACGGTCCGACTGCCCGAAGCCCGGCAGGTCCGGCGCGACGATGTGATAGCGGTCTGCAAGCTGCGGAATCAGATCGCGAAACATATGGCCCGAGCTCGGGAAGCCGTGCAGCAACAGCAGCTTCGGCGCACCCGCACGGCCGGCTTCGCGATAGAACACCTTAAAACCGTCGACGTCGGTATGGCGGTAAGTCGTGGCGGACATGGTCATGCTCCTTGAGTGATGGGCGATGCGAAAGAGTCAGGAAAAACGACGCTGCTACACGCTATCGCGCTGCAACGGGAGGTTGCAGTGCGGCACTGCAGCAATTTCCTCCGCGGTGCCTTAGCGACTTCAGTCATCGTTATGTAACCGTTGTTACGTTGTTGAGAAGGTTACGAATTCAGCATGTAACTTGTCAAGTGGTTTTTTAGTGGTTACGATATCGACACTGAGATTTCGCATGTACGTGTGCTGCCATGGACTACCAACAGATGCCCGCCATCCTTGTGGCCGACGCGCCCGGGCTGGATTTTTTGAATTCGATTGCGACGCCGGTCGATCACGAGATCGACTGGATTAGCGATGGGCAAGGCTTGCTTCAGTGGTTGGCGCAGGCCGGGCTGGTGCCACAGCCGGCGCTCGAGGCGATGCGCTTGCATCATGAGGCCGCGGACTTTGACGCAGTGGCAGTCAAGGCGCGCGAGTTGCGCGAATGGTTTCGTCAGTTTGTGCGCAGCCGGAAGGGCCGGCCGCTGACCGCGGAGGATATTGGCGAGATCGATCCGGTGAACCGGCTGCTCGCGCTGGACCAGCGTTTCGAGGAAGTGGTGGCCCGAAACGGCGACGGCGGGGCGCCGTTCGAGTTGCGTTCAGGGCGGCGCTGGACAACGCCCGATACGCTGCTGATGCCGATTGCCGAGGCGCTCGCCCGGCTGGTCTGCGAAGAGGACTTCACGCACGTCAAGGCATGCGAAGGCTCGCGCTGCACGTTGATGTTCGCGGATCACACGCGAGGGCACGCGCGTCGCTGGTGCAGCATGGCGATGTGCGGCAACCGGGCGAAGGTCGCCGCACATCGCGCGCGGATCAAGCAGCGCGACAACGCGTGATCGGATGCGTGGGGGCCTGAAGTAGGCGTGCGCCCGCGCTGCGGATCCGTTTGTGGCTCGCTGCTGATACGCCACTCGTGGGTGAGTGGTGTACTGCGCGGGCGTCCGTGTCAGGCATCACTCGACGCGGCCGTCGGAAACTGGCTCATGTCCATAAAGACGGTTTCCCAGATATGACCGTCCGGGTCCTCGAAGCTGCGGCCGTACATAAAGCCCAGATCATGTTTCGCGTTCACATCGGCCTTGCCGCCGTACTCGCCGGCCGTGTCGGTCATCCGGTCGACTGAGGCGCGGTCGTCGCAGCTGAGCGCCAGCATGACTTCGCTTGCCTCATGCGCGTTGACCAGCGGCTTTTTCGTAAAGACGGCCCATTTTTCCGGCGTCATCAGCATCACGTAGATCGTGTCCGAAATGACCATGCACGCGGTCGTATCGTCGGAAAACTGCGGATTGAGCGTTGCGCCGATCGCTTGATAGAACGCCTTGGACTTCGAGAGATCGCGTACGGCGAGATTCACGTAAATCTGTTGGGCCACAGTGTGCTCCTGGCAGGTTGGGATGGATGTTGAGGTGCGGGCCGGCGTGCGGCCTCATCCGTACGACGAAGACATCCGCGTCGAATCGACATTGTTGACCAATTCGCGTCGAAAAAAGCGCGCTTATACGCTGGCGCTTGCCGCGACGAGGCCCGACACCCGGGCAGTCAGCCCGCGTCCACGCGGATTGTTTATCAGCGTCAGCGTTGACCGGTGACGAATCGCGACCTGCTGTGCGATAGCAAGGCCGAGTCCCGATCCCTGTTCCGATGTGTCGGTGCCGCGATAGAAGCGGTCGAACACGTGGCGCAATTCGTGTTCAGGAATGCCCGGTCCGTCGTCGACAACCTCGATCCAGATGCCGGACTCGTCGATGCCCAGCCGGATATCGATCTTGCCGCGCACCTGCGTATAGCGGATCGCGTTATCGAGCAGATTGCCGATCAGCAGGCGAAATGCGTCTTCGTTGCCGACGATTTTCCATGGCGCTCCGGCCGGCGTGACACTCGGCGTATCGATGCCCAGATCGATGTAACGTTCTTCGGCCAGGATCGAGGCATCCATCAGCACTCGCACGGCAAGTGCGTGCAGATCGAAGGGCGACATCTGCGTATTGGCCGCGGCGTCTTCGCGCGCGAGTGCGAGCAACTGTGCAACAAGGTGAATCGTTCGATTCAGGCGCGCCTCGAGCCTGCCGAGTGTCGGCACGTCGCCTGTGACCGTGCCCTCGCGCATCCCGACCTGAAGCTGGAGCTTGAGTGCGGTAAGCGGCGAGCGCAGTTCATGCGCGGCGTTCGCGACAAACGTGCGTTGCTGAGCGAGTGCGACGTCAAGCCGTTGCAACAGATCATTGAGCGCTTCGACAAGCGGGCGCAGTTCGACCGGAATACCCGACGACACGTCGATCGATTCGAGTGAATCCGCGGTCCGTGTGGCGAGTTGCTGCGTGAGGACCGTCACCGGGCGCAGCCCGCGGCTCACGACCAGCAGCACCAGACACATCGCGCCGGGCAACAGGATGGCAAGCGGCCACAGGGTGCGCGCGGCGAGACGCAATGCGAGCTGGTCGCGGACCTCGACAGGTTGTGCAACCTGAACAAAGCGGTCGGACTGCTCGAGTCCGAACACGCGCCAGTCGTGCTCATGAATCTCGATCGTCGAAAAGCCGGCAGATTGTTTCGGAAGGGGGCTATCCGGCGTCTCGGTCAGAATCGGCTTGCCATCCTTCGACCAGGTCTGGATGGTGATCCGGTCATCGCTGATGCCCTCGAACGCACCATCAGGGCGGGTGACGAGATCGGCGTCGGCGACGACGTGCGGCAACGACATCGCGACCGTGCGCAGTTCGTAGTCGAACAGTTCTGCCGCCTCGGAGTTGGCGGTCCGGAAGATGGCATAGCCGGCGATCGCGCACACGGCGATCACGCCGCACAGGAGCCAGCCCACAAGCCAGCGGCGGATCGAATGCATGCGCACCGGACCCGATGGCGCTCGCGAAACCCAACGACGCAGCAGCGTGCTCATTGCGGACGCGCGAGCCGATAGCCGACGCCGCGGATCGTGACGATCTGCTCCGCGCCGAGCTTGCGGCGCAAGCTGTGCACGTAGACCTCGATCGCGTTGCTGCCGATTTCCTGGCCCCATCCGTAGAGTTTGTCTTCAAGCTCCGACTTCGAAAACACGCGGGTCGGTTCTTCGATCAGGGCCTGCAGCAGCGCGAATTCGCGCGGCACGAGCGGCAGCATGGCGCCGTCGAGCTTGACCTCGTGCCGGGCCGGGTCGAGCGTCAGACGACCATGGACGTAGACAGGCATCGCCTGGCCTGTGCGCCGGCGCAGCAAGGCGCGTACGCGCGCCGCGAGTTCGTCGACGTCGAATGGTTTGACGAGGTAGTCGTCCGCGCCGGCATCGAGACCGCGAATGCGATCAGCCACGGCGTCGCGCGCCGTGACGATCAGCACGGGCGCGCGTCCGCCGCGGCGGCGGTACTGCTCGAGCACGGTGATGCCGTCCTTGTTCGGCAGGCCGAGATCGAGCAGCACGAGGTCGTAGACGTCGTTGGCGAGCGACAGCTCCGCGGCACGGCCGGTATTGGCCCAGTCGACGGTATACCCGGCATGGCGCAACGCCTGCTGGGTGTTTTCCGCGATCATCGCGTCGTCCTCGACGAGTAAGAGTCGCATCGGGTGAGCCTCCAGTTCGCGGTATTGTCCGCGCGCGCAACTTAAGGATCTCTTAAGTTGGTCCCGCTGTCTCCACCCGGTCATTCGCTCCATTGCCGTATGCTTCGCGCTGGACGCAGTTTTCAAACGGTCATAAGGACTCTTCATGCCTTCCCTCGATTGGCTGAGCCGCTTGCTCGTCATGATGCCAGTGAGCGGTCAGCTCGAAATCCGCTGTGCCTATGGCGCGCCGTGGCAGGTTGCCTACGAACGTTCGACGCCGGGCGAGATGCCGTATCACGTCGTGTTGTCCGGCAAGGCGGTGCTCGAGACTGAGGATAATCGCAAAAAGATTCATCTCGGAGCCGGCGATATCGTGTTGATGGCGCACGGATCGGCCCATGTGCTCCATGACGGCACGGGTGCGCGGCCTGCACGCGCGCGCGTGAGCGAGAGCCTGAATTTCGAACTCAGCGAGAATTCGGGCAAGGGCGAACGGCTCGACATGCTGTGTGGCCGCTTTGTGCTGTCGCCGCCGCACGACCGGCTCATGCGTGACTATTTCCCCAACACATTGGTGGTGCGAACGGCCGCGAAGCGCGGCTCGTCGTCTTCTGCATCGTCGACATCATCGGCATCTTCGTCTTCGGACGTATCCGCGTCGGCCGCGTCGCCGACGGATACACCGTACGCGACCGACACGACGACGCAGCTCACCATGCTTGTCGACATGATGCGACGGGAATCGATGGGAGCGCATCTGGGCGCCCATGCCATGCTCAACGCATTTTCCGCCGCGCTCTTTGCGCTGACCCTGCGCAAGGCAAGTGAATCGGAGACGGCGCCCATGGGGCTCCTTGCGGGGGCCGGTCACCCACGTCTTGCACCGGCCTTGACGGCGATGTTCAACGATCCAGCCCATCCGTGGACGTTGCCCGAGCTCGCGGTGCTCTGCCATATGTCGCGCGCGACGCTGGTGCGGCAATTCCAGGACCACGTGGGGCGCTCGGCGAGCGATCTGCTGACCGATATTCGAATGACGCTGGCGGCGAACGAACTGCGCAATCCGTCGGCGTCGACGGAAGCGGTTGCCGAGAAGGTGGGGTATCAGTCGCTGGCGGCGTTCCGACGCGCGTTTGCGCAGCGCGTCGGTGTTACGCCCGGTGAATGGCGCCGTGCCGGACGCGACGCGGCGTAGCCACGTCGCGCATCTGTGCGCGTGCCGATGACAGTTACTTGACCGGCGGGAAGTCGAGGTCGGTGTCGTTGATGCGATTGAACGTGTTCGTGAAGATCGTCAACGCGACGGCGAGGGAGATATCCACGAGCTGTGCTTCGGAGTAACCCACTGCGCGAATTGCCGCAAAGGCCTCGTTGCTGATCGTGCCGCTGGTCTGCTGGATCGTGCGAACAAACGCGATCAAGGCATCGCGCTTCGCATCGCCGGTCGGCTCGCCCTTGCGGATCTGACGCAGCGTTTCGGGCGAAAGGCCCGTCATCTTGCCGAGCACCGTGTGCGCGGCTTCGCAATAGTCACAGCCGGTCAGTGTGCTCACCAGCAGCTTCACGGTTTCGACGTCCTGCTTCGACAACGTGCTGGCAGCAAGCACGCCTTCGGCATTCAATACCGCCTTCAGCGATTCGGGCGCAAGCGCACCGATTGCGACGAACAGGTTCGGCACGCTGCCTGCGGCCTTCTTGATCTGCGCATAGACTTCTGCGGTGGCGCCGGTGGCTTGTGCAACGGGAGGGACGGTGATGCGGCTCATGGTGTGGCTCCTTGAGGTTCAAGTGGGTGAAGCGCGTTAAGGAGCCTCCACTTTATGTTTGCGCGATGAGTCTTATAAGTCTTTAAATTCTCCAAAATAGACTGATTAGTATCACATCGGTTTGTGCCCTGTAAGTCGCGTCCCACGGCACGCGACCTGCCGACCGACCCGGCGAAGGATGACCCATGACCTGAATGGCCGTGGTCTTTGCGCTAATGACTCGCAGGTTCGACCCGCTCGCGATGTACCGGGCCAAAAAACATGGCGAGGAACCGCTCACGCCCGACGATACGCGAGATTTCGGCCAGCACGCAGTAGTTCGCGATCAAGGTGAACAGCAGAATCTGAATCGCCCAGAAATGCGGCCAGTTCATTTCGAGCAGCAGCTTGTGATTCGCCGCGGCGAACGCGTGTGTCTCTTTCCAGTAGTCGTACAGATGCTCGAGGTAATGCACGACCAGTGCGACGAGCGTGTAGATCAGCGTCTTCCACGAGACGTTCCAGACGAGCGGCTTTTCGGGGAAGCGATTGATAAACGGAAGCATGTTCGCGAGCAAGACGGACTTGCCCAGTATCAGCGCGGCCAACGTGACGGACGCTGAGGTCGGCAGCGAGATCCCGGTATCGAGCGTCATCAACGACCGGATCAACGCAACGATATGCAGAATCACAAAGAAGAAAATGGTGGGTGGAAGCATCTCGAGAAACTCATGCTTGATCGTCGCCGTGAATTTGCTCATGGTCGCCTCCCGCGATGAATGACGCATGCCCGCACGGGACGCACTCGCCATGTGCCGGAGCGTGGCCGCACGCGTGCATCCCTGCACAACCAACATAGCATGTGCGCCAGTCAGCATGATGCGTGTGCGACGGCGTCGCGGTGACATTGCTTAGCGAACCAATGCCCTGCGCGTTAATCGTTCGACAACGAGGGGGCTTGTGCGCGGACAGTGAGCTGGGAAACAGTGGGGATTCGCAGATTCGTCGGTGACTGGCTGCGGGTGCACGCCGTCGAACTCGTCGTTGCAGGTGTTATCGAGGTATCAACGAGGTGTCAACGAAATGGGACGACACATGGATCCTCACATCGCGAACACATCGGGTGCACCATCGGATCCGTCCTTATCGGACGAGCGGAAAAGGGCGATCGTGTCGGGCGCACCGGACATTTCCAGCAAGGCGAACGATTCAGATACATCCAGCGAGGCGCAGCCGTCGCGTCGCAAGCGCCGGGTTGCCCTGCTCAGCCGCTTTCACATCGGTCTCGCTGTCGTCGGTACCTTGTCGGCTGTCGCGGGCATCGCGATTGCCATTGATGGCGGGTTTGAATTCAACCGGACCAAGGTCTTTGCGGGTATCGGCGTGATCGTCGTATCGACCGTCTTCTATATCGTCATGATCTTCGTGCCCGACGAAGACAAGGCGTGACCCTTCTTGTCGGACATGAACTCGATCTGACCGATCGACTCGATGCGATTGCGTCCATGCTCTTTGGCTCGATACAGCGCACGGTCCGCTGCATCGATCAGTTCGTGTGCTGTGCAAAGATCCGTCGAGTCGAACACGGCGATACCGATACTGACCGTGACGACGCGCGCGACCGGCGTGTCGTTGGCGATCGCGAGCCCGGCGACGGCGGTTTGCATGCCGAGTGCAATCGCATGCGCGTGTTCGATGTCCGTCGCCGGCAGCACCGCGGCAAATTCTTCGCCGCCATAACGAGCGAGCAGCGCGCTTCCCGTGGGGATCGCCGACTGCAGCGCATGTGCGATCAGCACGAGGCACCGATCGCCGGCGAGATGTCCATGCCGGTCGTTGAGGTGCTTGAAGAAGTCGATGTCGATGAGCAGCAACGCAAGGACGTGGCGATGGCGCGTTGCGCGTACCCACTCGACCATCAGCGTCTGATCGAAATAGCGGCGATTGGCGGTGCCAGTCAGCGCATCGGTGAGCGCCATGGTTTCGAGCCGGTCGCGCGCATCACGCAGTTCGCGCTGCGTGCGGAACAAGCGGCTCTGCAGTGTCGTCGTGCGCATCGCGTAGACCACGAGCGCGGTAAACACGCCAACGGTGCCCGCGGTGAAGTGTTCGCGCATCAGCGAGACGCTGAGCACGAGCAGCGCGACCGTGTAGAACACCGGGCTGCCGTTTTCGACAACGCGTGCCAATTGTTCTTTGGCGGGCGTCGTGCCGCCATCGTCATGCGCGGCCGTGACATTCGATGCGAAGCTTGCGAGCAGCAGGAAGGGCACGTCGACGACGATATCCATCACGGCGTGCCCGTCGTGGGACACCGCCCAGTCGTTGTACACATACGCGCTGAATCCGTAGACCCACAGGAATCCGCAGAGAATCTCGTAGAAGCGGCGGTCCTTGCCGCGCGGTTGCGCGATCAAACGTAACGTCGCGGCTCCCGCGAGCACGAGATTCTCGATGTTGTACGTGAGCACGAGTGTCGATTCCGGTACCGGCGCCAACGCCGTGCCGGAAAACGGATACACCGAGAAAATGGCGATATACGTGAGATACCCGGTCATCACGGCCTGGATGCCGTCCATCCAGACAAACATCGGAATGCGGTGCTCGGCCGCCACTGAGGATGCAGCAAGCAGCAGCGGCACGCCGTAGAGGAAGTACAGAAAGTCGGAAAACCACGCGACGCTGGGCGGGAGTTGTTGATACATCTCTTCCCACGCGCTCAGCACCATGCCGCAGGTCCAGAGCAACAGGCCCAGGGCCAGCAGCATCCACGGTGCACGCGAGCCCGGTGTTTCGGTGCGCGCGCGCATGGTGCACGTAGCGCACGCAAGCGCAGGGGCGAGTACGAGAAAGACGTAACTCAACGGCGTCGCCGCGTGCGGAAACGCTGACACGCAGACCGCGTGCGCGGCGATCGTCACAATCGCCACGAGCGTAACAAGAGTGAGTTTCGGCATACGACCCACGATTCGATCCTGACGACCAGTCGGCTTAATGAATGCCATCGAATGACGACAGGTATTCAAATGCTTGTTTGCACAAACGCGGTGCATACCCAGTCTTACGGCGGTATGCGCGAAAACTTGAATACCCGTCGTGGGGTGCGGGCGTGATACCCGCTATGCGCTAGAACGAATAATTGATCGAGACGTCGGTCACGCCATTGGTCTTCGATTGCGTGATCGGGCTCTCGGCCGCGCTGCCGAGCATGCGCTTGAGCGCGCCGTCGGCGGTGACGAACCAGTTTTTGGTAATAAACCAGATGAACGTCACGCCGAAACCCGCGGACACGATGCCGGCATGGGCGTCGTACCGGCGGTATTGGGAGTTGGCGGCCTGATCCGCGTTAACCCCGAACCAGCTTTGCATATAGTTCGAATCCGCAAAACTCACTGAGGGACCGGCGAACCAATAAAAGCGCTCGGAGCTGGCGGGCATCGGCATATACGCGCCGATATCCGCGATGTAGCCGTTGGCTCCGCCGAAGCTGCGCGTGACCGCGGCACGGAACACCAGCGGGAAATCCTTGGACACGACATATTCCGCGGCGACCTTCATTTCCGGCGCTGGATTGATATTGCCGAGGCCAGCGAGATTGGGCGGGTCGTCGTGAGCACGGCGCCCGAGATCGTAGACCGCCGCGATGCTCACGCGCCAGTTCTGGCCCTGGAATACGTTGACGCCGAGCCCTTCGCCGGTCGAGAAAAACGCGAGGTCCTTGTAACGGATGTCGAGACTCGGGCCAACGAGCGTGTGATACACGTCGGCGCCTGTGTAGCGCGGCTCGAACGTCGCGCCGATCCCGACACGAATCTGCCAGTCGGCTTCGCTGCCGCGATACATTTTTTCAAGGGGAATACCGGCGGAGTACTGCCATTCACCGAGCGGAGAGGGCGTTTGCGCGTGCGCAGTGCTCAGGCCAAATGCGGCCAGGACGCAGGCAAGCGTGATCGGCACGCGACCAGAACCGTGCAGCGTGGACTTGCGGTGAAGGCGAGACGGTGACACTGATAATCCCCCGTTTCGATCACGACACAGGCCCGGAGTGCGGGTCAGCGATGCAACCCCCGGACCGCTCGCGATCGCGATTGGACAAGCAAGTAACGCCGATTGCTCAAATCCACCCACGCGCGAGCCTTATCGATGGGCCCGCTGAAACGGCAGTGCGTGACAACGATGCCCTGAACCACCCGACTCATAGTGCGCAAGCAATTGGATTGTCTACGATCGACGCTATCTGCGCTGACCGCCAGTCGTTTGTTTCCGGTCGGTGATGTGTGCGGATCGCCGATACCGGTCGTTTGTCGACTTGCGAATTGTCAGGTTCGTTAGCAATCCCCGTTCCCGGGCAGCTGCTTGCTACGTCATCGGCAGCGCGGCAAATAAAAATCCGCGCGCGCGTTCAGTCAGGGTGTACGCCCGAATCGGGCGGGTGATCCGTTCGCCATACCACCGTCGTGACGTCATCATTACTGAATTTGCGGCGACGTGCACACGACGGGGTGCGCGAACACAGTGTGGGAGCGCGGAGTTCCGTGGGCCAGTGCGGGTGTCCGAAACGACACTGGCGCCCGAAGAGGGCGCCAGTGTCAGGCAACGATAAAGCTCAGCGGTTAATCAGACCCGGGCCGGGTATAGCCTTGGCGTAGCCGCGTAGCCGTACTCAGTCGTTGCGGCCGTGGTCGTGATCATGTCCGTGGTCGCCGTCATGGCCGTTGTCATGATCGTCGTCATCCCAGCCGCGGCCGCACACCGCATTGCCGTGGTCGTCATGCTCGCGGCCGTCGTTCGCGCGCAGTTGCTGCGGAACGAAGCCCGGCAGATCCGAAGCGTCGAATGCAAACACAAAGAACTGGTTCGGATTGGCCGTGCCGCTCGGATGGTGCGTGTCGGTGATCGTGCCCAGGAAGTCGTTATCGTTCGCGATAAACAGCGTGTGCTTCTTCTTGCCGTCGATCTTGACGTCATAACCGAACGCCAGGCTCTCGAGCTTCGCCGGGATATTGTCGGTCGTGAAGCCGTGCGCGGTCAGCACCGCGACGATGTCGAGGAACAGCGTCTTCTGCACTGCGTACGGTGCGAGCCCGGCCTGGCCGACTGCCTGACTCACGTCCTGCGCGTTCGCGAGGTCGATATGGAACACCTTCTTGAACGACGCCGTCGAGTCGTCGCCAAGGCCGTTGCCGTCGCGCTCGTCCACAAGCAGTTCGTGATCGTTGACGGCGGTGATTTCGCTGATCGTCGGGTACTTCGGCTTCGCCGTCGTGCCGATGTTCGTCAGCGGGTAGGCGAACTGCTGCGTCTTGCCGGTGCGCAGGTCCACACGCAGGATGCGCGTATAGCCGCCGTTCGTGCCGCCGTCCTGAAGCAGCGGGCTTTGCATGCCGCCGTACAGCGTCTTGCCATCCGGCGTGATCGCGAGGCCTTCCATGCCCTTGTTCGCGACGCGTCCCGACGTGTTCTGTGCAATTTCCGTATTGCCGACGGGGCTCAGCAGCGAGACGGCAAACGAATCGGGCACCTTGATCACCTGAATGCGGCGACCCGTGTCACGGTCGAAGCGATAGATATAGGGGCCGTACTCGTCCGAGATGTAGACGCTGTCGCCATCGTTCGCGACGCGAATGCTTTCCGGATCGAGACGCGCGTCAAGCGGGTTCGTCGAGAGCTTGGCCGGGTCGAAATTGTCCGAGCGGCCCGTGAAATAGTGCGTGTGGTTCTTACGGTTCAGCGCAGGCTCGCCGCTCGGCACGCCAAACGCGGCGCCCGAACCGTAGACGAGCGGGTCGGACGTGTGGAGCAGCGTCGTGGCGCGCAGTTCCGGCGTCAGCGTAAAGGGCAGTGCAGCGTGCTTGGGGGCCGTGCTCAGGTGCAGACGCAGCGTCTGGAATCGATTGATATAGGAGGCCGTATCGTCGATTGCCGAATTGAACGGCACGGCGTTCGGGCCGCGGTCCGGGACCGCGAGGAAGGTTTCGCAGCCGGCGTAAGTCATGCCGGAACCGATGCCGCCGAACAGATTGCCTGCGACGCCGTTTTCGAGCGTGCCGGCGGTTTCGCGCGAGCGATCAGCGATGGTGCCGCTGAGTTGTCCCGTGGCGATCAGGTCGACACCGGCGTGTGCGGATGAAGCAAGGACGAGCATTGCGATGGCGCTCAGGCCAACGCGACGAAATTGCAGCATGGTCAATCTCCTGTGCTTGTTCAGACTTATGGACCGGCTCTGCGCATCTGCCTCTGTTTCAACTTTGGCATCTGCTTTCAATTGCCCGGCAATCGTCTGTCATTGGTATTTCATGCACATGACAGATTGCTTTCCAGTCCTGATGTGGCACAGCGCACAGACTTTCCGATGCTAGTTCGCTTCGACCTTGTACCCGTCGTTGAGCGTTTTCAAGAACGCGATGATGTCGTCGATCTCCGCGTCGGTCATCGCAGGCTTCTCGCCGAACTTGCGATCGAACGGCGCATCGGCGACATCGATATTGGCTTGATATTGCGCGGGCAGATCGTCGTATTTCTCGACCTTGCCGTTCGCATCGCGCGGATAGATCTTTTCGGGCGACGTATTGCGCAGGTTGTAGAAGTCCATGACCTGCCTGAGCGTGTGATACACGCCGTTGTGGAAATAGACCCCGCGGTCGGCCGTGTTGCGCAGCGTCGGCGTCAGGAACATGCCGCAAAACTGCGTCTGCTTGGCGACGTCCGTGCGGAACGGTCCGCACACGCCCATATCGAAGAACTTCGGATCCTTGTTCTGCGCGAGATGCGCATTGCGCGGCACGCCGAGCGCTTCGTATTGCGTATCGGTGAAGACCGGCGGTAAACCGTCAGGCGTGACCTGGCTCAAATGGCAGCCTGCGCAATTCGCCTTGTCGGGATCGTTGAACAGTTTCATGCCGTGGAGTTCGGCCTGCGTCATCCGCGCGCGGCCTTCGAGCCAGTAGTCGTACTTGCTCGTGAACGCATGAAACGACGGGTCTTCGATCTGATACCGGCTTACGGCCGACATGGCCTCGGCGATCAGCAGCTTGGGCCGGTCGAACACGTTGTCGCCAAAGAGCTGTTTGAACGTGTCGGCGTATTTCGAATGAGCGAGCTTGTTCGCGACGTCTTCCTCGCTCGTATTGGCCATTTCGACGGGGCTCAGCATCGGGCCGAAGGCCTGCGCCTGGAGCGTGTCCGCGCGACCGTCCCAGAACAATCCGCCTTGCGGCACGATATTGGGTGCGGCGGTCGCCGAACCGGCTGTCTTCTGCTGGCGCGGCACGCCCTGCGCGGCCGCGGCTTCCTGGTCGAGGTTAGGTGCGGCGTCGTTGTCGTTGAGATCCGGGCCGATGCTGAACGCGGTCTGCCGATACAGATAGGTCAGCGAGGGCGGCGGCCGATAGCCCTCGTCCTTCATGTGCGGCCCGCCGAGCTGGACCGACAGGTTATTCGGGGGACCATACGAATGCGCCGGGCTGTGGCACGTGGCGCACGATTGCTGACCGGACGCGGAGAGCGATGTGTCGAAGAACACTTGCTTGCCGAGTTCGGCCAGCGCGCTAAGCGGCGCGACCGGTGGCCGATCGAAGTGGACCGGGCGGGGATTCGCGCCCGTGAGGTCTTCGACGAGCAGGCCGATGCTGATGGGCATCCGCTCCGGGTATCGCAATGCGTACGCGGCGAGCACCAGCAGCACGAACAGGATGCCCGCTGCACCCCAGACGAGCATCTGTCGCAACGCGCGACGCCGGCGCTCGGGGTCGAGATCGTTATCGTTCTTGGTCGGGCGATGCGGAGGCAGAGCAGCGTTCGGTGAGAGGCTCATGTTCGCGGTCGAATTGTTGGCATGCCGTGAACGCGAATTGCAGCAGCGAAGTGTGAACGTTCCGAGTCAATGATTTACCAGAAGCTTTCAAAATTGGCATTCCTTAGCGTGCTATCCGTTGCACGGGATAGCACGATCGAGGTCCGGCGCGGCAGAGCACGGAAATCGCCTGATTTTCTGGCGTCAGGCATTGTGTAAGGAAATGTAAATGGCACGTCTAGCGCCACTCCGGCGCGTCGGAGCCGAGCTTGCGCGCCGGAAGCGGCCAATGCATCGGCGTGGCGTCGATTGACACCGCGGGCCGCAATCGCAGGGCAGGCCCCCAGGAGGTGTGCTCGACGTCGGGATCTAAGTCGGTGGCGTCGGCCGACCGAATCACCGCGTGATCCGTGTTGGCCGATGCGGATCCGTCGAGGCTGGCTTGTGCGCCGTTGGCCGCCGCATCGAAGTTCGGCGGGTAGTCGACAAGCAGACGCGCGGTCCGCGCGAGTGACGCGCGCGCGGTCGTCGGCCGGCCCGCGGTAAGACGCTCGGTCAGGCCGCGGATGGCTGCCGCCGCCATCAGATATCCGGTCGCATGATCGATCGCCTGCAACGGAAGCGGCACGGGTTTGTCGACGCGCGTCGCCCGCATGCCCGCATCGGCAATGCCGGTACTCATCTGGATCAGGCTGTCGAAGCCGCGGCGTGCATGCCATGGCCCGCTCCATCCATACGCGTCGAGCGAGACATCCACGATCGACGGATTCAATTCACGGCGGCGCGCTTCGCCGAAGCCGAGGCGTTCGAGCGCATCGGGCCGGTACCCGTGAACGAACACGTCGGCGCTACGGAGCAACTGCTCGAGCCTGCCGAGACCGTCGGCCGACTTGAGGTCGAGTCGTGCACAGCGCTTGCCGAGCACGACGTCAGGGATCGTGCTGGCCTCGTCCCAGCCGGGCGGATCGATGCGCAGCACATCGGCGCCAAAGCCGGCGAGAAAGCGGGTGGCGACCGGCCCCGCGAGAATCCGCGTGAGATCGAGCACGCGCACGCCCGCAAGCGGCCGCGCGCGGGTTGCATGGGGCAGAAGCACGGGGTCGACGTGCGGGCGATGCTCGCGCGCGAGTACGGGCTCAAGCGCGACCGCTTCACCTTGAGGGTGCGCATGCCACTGCTCGATCGAACGCATCGCGGCCGCACAGCCTCCGCGTGCGACGACCGCCGCTTCGAGTTCGTTCGCTTTCCACTGCGCCACTGCGTGTGCAACGGCATCGCGCTCGGCGGTCACACCCAGCACGGCGAGGGCGGCCGCGCGGTGATGTGGGGCATTCGTATGCAGGCGTATCCACCCGTCAGCCGCCCGATAGTCGCCTGCGACCGTGTCCCACAGCGGCGGCACGGACCAGCCTTGTGCCTGCAACGAGACGCCGAACCAGAGCGAGGCAAGCCTGCGGTCGACTTCAACGGCCGGCACTCGCCCCGTCTCGACTGAGACCAGTTCGGCAATGGCCAGACTGGCCGCCCCCATCGCTGCGACAGCAAAGTCTGTTACCGGAAAGACTGAAGGAAGTGCGCCTTCTCCGGTTACAGATAAGCGATTCATATGCGAAGCGTCACCGCCGGTCGCGCGCCAGAACGCATCGAGGTAATGTTCAAAAGGGGCTTCGTTGCCCTTGGAAGCCTGTACGGGCTTGCCTTGGAGCAGGGTTTCGTCGTGCGGCATGATCGACCTCGGATGACTTGGGGCGACCACAAGAATAGGCTCACGACCTGGCGTGTCAATGTTGATTCTTTGAATCAATATGTCATCGATGCGATCGGAGCGTATCGTATCGACAAAACGGTGTCCTCTGGAGCTCACAAGAACATGAACGAATACGAACTCAGCGGCATGGTCTTCGCCATCGCAGGAGGCTCTGGAAGCGCATGGGTGTCGCGGTCGTTTGCTCAGGCCCTGACCGGGGCGACGATCCCGGCCGAACGGCGCGTCTGAGCGAGGCGGACATGGACACTCTGCACAATATGCGGATCTTCGCGCGCGTCGTCGAAGCGGGCGGTTTCACGGCTGCGGCGATCCAGATGGACGTGACGACCGCACATGCGTCGCGCGCGATCTCCGAGCTTGAAGCGCATCTGCGCACGCGCTTGCTGAACCGAACGACGCGTCGTATTGCACTGACCGACGCGGGCGAACGCTACCTTGCACGCTGCATCCAGATCCTCAATGACGTCGATTCCGCAGAGTCGGAAGCGAGTGATGCGCACGCGACACCGACCGGACGCCTGCGCGTGCATTCGATGGCGGGTTTCGGCATTCACTACGTCGTGCCGATGATCGAGCGATATCAGGCGCGCTATCCCTCCGTGCAGGTCGATCTGACGCTGGCGCAGCGCATCCCGGATCTGCTCGAAGAGGGCTTCGACGTATCGATCGTGGCATCGATTGCGCTCGAGGACTCGGGCTTTGTCGCTCAGCGTCTCGGCAGTCTCTACAGCATTGCGTGCGCAGCGCCTTCGTACCTGAAGAAACACGGCTTGCCGCAGCGGCTGAGCGATCTCGAGCATCACACCTGTCTGCAGATCGTGACGCCGGTCTGGCCACCCGATCGCTGGGTCTTTACCGATGGCGACAAGATCGAAGAGACCGTGCATCTCGGTGCGTCGCGATTCACGGTCAACGTCGCCGAGGCGATGGCCAATGCGATCCGCGCCGGCATGGGGATCGGCGTGCTGCCGATTTCATCGGCGTTGCCGTTTCTGCAGACGGGCGAGATCGTGCGCCTGTTCGCGCCATACCGGTCGCAGGAGCTGACTGTCCACGCGCTCTATGCGTCCAAACAGTATCTCGACGCGAAGATCCGCACCTGGATCGATTTTCTCAAGGACACCTTGCCTGATGTGTTCGCCGAAACCGAGGCGGCCCTTGCGGCGGCCTCGGCGAAGAGCGACTACGGCAACTCGCATCCGGGCGCGTGACCAACGGGGGCCGCATGTTCGCAGCGAGGGCAGTCGATTCACTGATGCGTATCCGTGTGGCGATCGGCGCAGCGATTGCCGCGCTCGATCGCGCACAGTTCGCACATACGTTCTGGATGGCCGCCGGCATTGCGTGTTCGGTGTGGATCGCCGACCTGTCGGGGCTCGACGGTCCGTATTGGGCGGGTATCACCGCGATGGTCGTTGCCTTGCCCGATCGCCGGAGCATGCTGCTCAAATGCGGCCATCGACTCGCAGGGACGTACGTTGGCGCAGCGATCGGGCTTGCGCTGGTGAAGCTCGTCGGGGGCTCGCTGGTTCTGTTTTGCGCTGCCACGTTCGTGGTCGTGTTCGTCGGCTTGTGGATGACGCAGGTCGCGTCGTGGCCCTATGCGTGGCGCATCGGCTCGATCACGAGCGCGATGGTGCTGACAGGCGGCGCCGTTGCGCCCGAGCACGCGCACGTGATTGCGGTGTTTCGTCCGGCCGAAGTGACGATTGGCGTCGTCACGATGGCCTTGTTTCAGCTGGCTGCCGTGTCGGTGCTGGGCGCTCCGACGGTGGCCGCGGCAGCAGCACCTGCCGCTTCAGCAGGATCTGCAGCATCGGGATCGCCCGCGACGATCACGAACATCGAGCGATTTCGCAATGCGTGCTCGCCCGCGTTTGCTGCGTGCGTGACGTTCCTGCTGTGCCGGGTGTTCGAGTTACCGGGCGGGGCGCAAAGTGTGATCTCCGTGTGTGCACTTGCGCTGACCGGGCCCCTCGAGAAGGTCGAGCGCAAGGCCGCACAGCGTTTGCTCGGCGCGGCTCTCGGCGCCGTGGCTGGCCTCGCGGTCGCACTGGGCCTCGGATTCGAACATGCGGGCGTGGCCGCAACGGTCACGTATTGGGCGGTCATGGTCGCGGTTGCGTGGTGCCTTTCCGTGCTCAATCGCGGGCCGGCCGATTGCGCTTATCTCGGCTTGCAGGCCGAGATTACGTTTCTCGTCGTCTGTGCGCAGACATCGAAGCCTTCAGCAAGCTTTGAATCAGGTTTCACGCGGCTTGAAGGCGTGTTGATCGGCGTCGCGGTGTTCTATGCGATTGAGGCGTTGCTCAACATCATCGTCGCACGGCTGCACAAATCGCCGACGGCCGGTGGACGCGTGTGATCGACCCACGTGATCGGGCCTGAGATCGCTCCATCAGATCGATCCATGCGACCGACCCATGCAATCACCCCATGCAATCACCCCATGCAATGACCTTTGCAATCGACCAATCCGATTGACCAATCTTTGTGTCGATTCAATAATCCGGGATCGCCTGACCGGCGAAGCCGAATGATCGCGCAATACGGTGAGGCGATCACGAAACCCGCATAAATCCAGTACGGAATATGCATTTTGTAGCGCCTCACAACAGCCTCACGACAATAAGCGATCCCATGAAACAGACTAAGGCGGTGCTGGCCGTCGCGCTTGCGACGACACTCCTGTGCGCAGCTCAAACGACATGGTCGGCGGAGGGGCCGCCTGTCGCTCCGGTCCGTCCCGTGACCGATACGTATTTCGGCGTCAAGGTCGTCGATAACTATCGCTACATGGAGAACCTGACGGATCCGGGCGTGCAGACCTGGATGAAGGGGCAGGCTTCGTATTCGCGCAAGGTGCTCGATGCCATACCGGGCCGCGCTGCGCTCGCGCAGCGCATCCAGGCACTCTCGAGCAGCGACGATCGCCGCTTTGAATTCGCGCGTCGCGGTGATCGTGTGTTTTACGAAGTTCTGACTTCAGGCGCCAACCTGCCGAAGCTCGCGTATCGCGACGGCCTTCAAGGCGAGGAACATATCCTTGTCGACCCGGCCAAGCTGGCCAAGGACAGCGCACACCACTTCGCTCTCGACTGGTTCTCGCCGTCGTGGGACGGGCGCTATGTCGCCTATGGCGTGTCGGAAGGCGGTTCCGAAAAGAGCGTGCTGCATGTGGTCGATCTGAAGACCGGGAGCGAACTGGCCGAGTCGATCGACCGCGCGAGCGACAGCATCGTGTCGTGGCGCAAGGACAATCAGTCGTTCTTCTATCTGCGCTACCCGAAGACGGGGCCCGATACGCCGCCGAGTCAGACCGAATACAACGCGGTGACGCTGCTCCACGTGCTGGGGCAACACACGGATGGTGAAGGCGACGAAGCCGTCTTTGGTCGCGGCGTGTCGGCCAATCTCGATGTGCCTGAAGGCCAGGGCACGTATGTGCTGTTGTCGCCCGACTCGCCGTATGCGATCGCGGTGGCGAACCGCAATATGGATGAGTCGCCGAACAGCTTCTACGTCGTGCCGGTCGATCAGATACACGGCGCCTCGACGCCGTGGCAGAAGCTGGCCGATCCCGAAGACGGCATCACGGACGTGCAGGCACATGGCGATCGACTCTACATTCAGTCGGAGAAGGGCGCGTCGCGATTCAAGGTCGTTGCCACGTCGGCCGTGCATCCGGATCTTGCGCATGCCAATGTCATCGTGCCCGAAGGCAAGAACGTGATCGATACGTTCTCGATCGCGAGCGATGCACTTTATGTGAGCGAGCGCGCAGGTGCACGCTTCGAATTGCACCGTGTGTCGTTCGACGGCAAGACCGATACGAATGTCGAATTGCCGTTTGACGGTGCGATTTCGCACGTGACAACGGATCGGCAACTGCCGGGCGCACTGTTCGGTCTGCAAAGCTGGGTCAAGTCGCCGCGTGAAATCGCATTCGACCCGGCGAGTGGCAAGGCCGTCGATACGGGGATGAATCCGCCGGCGAAGACCGAGTCGAGCGATATCGAATCGCATGAGGAATTTGCGACGAGCTATGACGGCACACTCGTTCCGGTGTCGATCATCGCTAAGAAGGGCATCAAGCGCGACGGCTCGCACCCGACGATCGTGTTCGGCTACGGTAGCTATGGCTTGTCGATGGATGCGTTCTATCGTCCGGCGTGGCAAGCGTGGATCGATCAGGGCGGTATCGTCGCCGTGTCGCATATGCGCGGCGGCGGTGAATACGGCGATGCGTGGCATCGTGCGGGTCAGAAGCTTACGAAGACCAATACGATTCTCGACTTCATGGCGTCGGCGCAATACCTGATCGACGAGCACTACACGCAGTCGAAATTGCTCGCAGCCAATAGCGCGAGCGCGGGCGGCATCGTAATGGGCGGGGCCATCACCTTGAATCCGGGCCTGTTCCGTGTGGTGCTCGACGATGTCGGCATGTCGGATACGCTGCGCGCGGAAACGGAACCCAACGGTCCGCCGAACGTGCCGGAGTTCGGCTCGACGTCGACCGAGGATGGTTTTCATGGCCTCTATGCGATGAGCGGGTATGACCACGTGCACGATGCCACGCCGTATCCGGCCATCATGTTCACGACCGGCGCGAACGACCCGCGTGTGGCGCCCTGGCACATGATGAAGATGGCCGCGCGCGTGCAAGCCGCGTCGGACAGCGGACGTCCGGTGCTGCTGCGTATCGATTACGACGCAGGGCACGGCATGGGTTCGAGCGTCTCGCAACGCTCGAATCAGCTCGCGGACGAGTGGGCGTTTGCGCTCTGGCAGATGGGTGAGCCGGCGTTCCAGCCGAAACACTAGGCGCCAGGGTCCCGGATCTCGGCCATTGGCCGGGGTCCAGGCATTGCGCGGCAGCGTCGCCAAGAAACTTCAAATTCCCTGTTGACGGTTGTGCTCCGTTCGTGGATTCATTGCGAACGGAGCACGTGTGCCGACATGTCGTCGCACCGTCATACCGGGATTGGAGCGGCTGCCATGGTGGAATTCTCGACGTTGGGTACGTTTGTTGTCGTCGTGCTGGGGTTGTTTCTGATTCCCGGCCCGGCCGTGTTGCTCGTGTTAACGCGTACCGTTCAGGGCGGTCGAAAGACCGGGATCATGACGGGACTGGGGGTGGCGACCGGCGATTTCGTCCACACGATGTGCGCGGCGATCGGCCTGTCCGCGGTGCTGATGACCTCCGCGTTCGCCTTCTCGATTGTCAAATACGTCGGCGCGGCCTATCTCGTGTATCTCGGCGTTCGGGCGATTCTCGAGAAGCCGGCCAAGCCTGCAACGACGTCATCGCCGGCAACGTCTGCCATGTCGGGCACCCCGGCATCGGCCGAAGTCTTGTCGCAAGGCGTGGCACTCAATGGCAAGCCGGCGGGTGTGTCGCCGCTCAAAGCCTACCTGCAGGCGATTCCCGCCGAAGTCCTCAATCCGAAGACCGCGCTCTTCTTCCTGGCCTTCTTGCCGCAGTTCGTGCGGCCGGAGCAGGGCTCGACGCTCTCGCAGTTTCTGACGCTGGGTCTGGTGTTCGTCGCGATGAGCGCCGCTTATACGACGTTGCTTGTGCTGTCGATCCGCCCGCTAGGACGCATCGTCAAGCGGCTGTCGTGGCTCAGCCGCTGGCAAGGCAAGATCATCGGAACGATCTTTATTTCACTCGGACTCAAGGTCGCGGCTCAACACCGCTGATTGTCAGGCGGCGACCCGGAACACGGAAACGGCTTCGCTCAATCGCGTGGCCTGCTCTTCAAGCGAATGAGTAGCTGCAGCCGCCTGTTCAACGAGCGCCGCGTTTTGCTGGGTCACCGCATCCATCTGCTGAACGCTGTGACCGACTTGCTCGATGCCGCTGCGTTGCTGTGCGCTTGCGGCAGCGATCTCGCCCATGATGTCGGTGACCTGTTTGACCGCGCGTACGATCTCGGACATCGTTTCGCCGGCCCTCTGCGCGCCTGAGCTACCCGCGTCCACATTCGTTGCCGCACCGTCGATCAGCGCCTTGATTTCCTTCGCGGCCGTCGCGCTGCGTTGCGCGAGCGTGCGCACTTCCGAAGCAACGACCGCGAAGCCGCGGCCGCTTTCACCGGCGCGTGCAGCTTCGACTGCCGCGTTCAGCGCAAGAATATTCGTCTGAAAGGCGATGCCTTCGATGACCGCGATGATGTCGACCATTTGCGACGAGCTTGTCGCGATCTGCTTCATCGTGGCGACGACGGCGCTCACCGCATCGCCACCGCGTCCCGCCGTTTCCGAGGCTTCCACGGCGAGGCGGCTCGCCAGCACGGCGTTATCCGTATTGTGTTTGACCGCTGCGGTGAGCTCTTCCATGCTCGAGGCCGTGGTTTGCAGCGATGCGGCTTGCTCTTCGGTGCGTGACGACAAATCCGTGTGACCGCCGGCGAGTTCGTGAACGCCCGTTTCGATCGAGTTCGTCCCCGAACGCACGACGGCAACGATATCCGCAAGGCTCGTACGCATCGCACGAATCGCGTTGAACAGGTCGCCGATTTCGTTGGTCGATTCGTAAGCGATCCGGCTTGTCAGATCACCGCGTGCAACCAGCGTGAGTTCCGAAATCGCGTTGTCGAGCGGCTGCACGACCGCGCTGCTGACGATGCGGTACGACACGCCGACAATCACGATCGCGATGACCAGCGCGCCGACCACCACGCCGAGGAGCATCGAATATTGCGTGCTGCGTTGCGCTTCGATGTCGGCCTTATCCTTGTTCATCGCCTTGAAGAACGCTTCAGCCGCCTTGCCGAAGGCCTGGCTGGTGTCGGTCATCTGATGCTCGTTCGTGTCGGCATAGCGTTGTGCGTCGCCGGCCTTCATGGCATCGAACAGTGCCGTCAGTGCGTCGCTGTGGGCATGGAATGTCGATGCGACGTCTTCGCCGGCATGCTTGCCGAAGCCATCGCGCTTCGGTACTGCATCAAAGTCAGCAAATGATTTTTGGGCTTGAGCGTAAAAACCTTGAGCCGACGCGTAGGCGGCATCGCGATCCTTCGCTTTGCCGTCGTTGCCCATTGCGATATAGGCACGCGCGAGCGCGCTGCGTGCCTTCAGGTTGTTGATATAGACATCCTTGAGGTAGACGACCGACTGGTTGTCAACCTGAAGCTGGCTGGCGAGATCGTTGTTCGAACGCAGCGACACGATGCCAAGCAGTCCGACAATCAGCGTCACCAGGGCAGACAAGCCCAGCACCGCCGCGATACCCACGCGGACGGGGAAATTCCTCACCTTCATGTTTGTCCTCAGATACTCGGTCTACAGCCCGCAGGGAGCGCGCATGGCTCCCGATCTGACGAGATATCGGCACAAACTGTCATGAACTTGAAAAAACTTCTGGATTTTTCTGATTGCTTTTTCAGAAATTCTTCAAACCGGTGCGGGCCCACGTCGCTCCGCTTCCCTGCGTTCATCGGCCTCATTACTTTCATCCGTGAAGCTCAACACCTGCACATTCAGACTGTGTTCCATCCAGAACATGCCATTGAGCCGCTGCTGCATGATTTCGAGTGTCAGCAGGCTGGCGTCCTTGATCTCGACGAGTGCGGCAGGGTGCGGCTCGCCTTCGTCAAGAATATGGACGCTTTCTGTGGGCGCGCCCGTATATTTTTGAATGAGTTCCGAAATGGATTGCTTTGTGACGCCGTGTGTCAGATTGCCGATCCAGAGTTTCATGATGTTTGATTCCCTGTGTAGTGACACCGGTCGCAACCACGCGCGGCGATGTCGGGTGAGCTGAATACCGGACGCTCAGGCGTCTTCGAGTGTGATGATGATCCCTTGCGTATTTGACTCGTTCGTGATGCGCCAGCAATTACTCGTTCATGATGCTCAGGCCGCCGTCGACATAGATGGTATTGCCGGTCATGCGCCGCGCGTAGGGCGTGGCGAGGTAAGCGCACGCAAATCCGACATCCATGATGTCGACCATCTCGCCAATCGGTGCACGCGCGGCGGCTTCGTTCAGCAACAGGTCGAAATCCTTGAGCCCCGATGCAGCACGCGTCTTGAGCGGCCCTGGTGAAATCGGATGTACGCGGATGCCTTTCGGGCCGAGTTCGTGAGCGAGATACCGGCACGTCGCTTCGAGCGCAGCCTTGACCGGGCCCATCAGATCGTAGTTCGGCACGACGCGCGTCGCGCCGAGATAGCTCATCGCAAACATCGACCCGCCTTCGTCCATCAAGGGCGCCGCGAGGCGCGCCATGCGAATGAACGAATGACATGAGATGTCCATCGCCATCGAAAACCCTGCCGCCGAGCTGTTGAGCAATCCACCCTGCAGATCTTCCTTGGGGGCGAACGCGATGGAGTGGATCACCGTATCGAGCCGTCCCCAGTGGGACCGAACCACGTCGAACACCGCCTCGAGTTCGCCGGGCTTTGACACATCCAACGGTACGAGTATCGGTGCGTCGAGCGCCTGCGCGAGCGGTTCGACGTAGGCCTTGGCCTTATCGTTGAGATACGTGATGGCGAGTTCCGCGCCAAGCTCGCGAAACGCGCATGCGCATCCGTAGGCGATCGAATGCTCGTTGGCAATGCCGACGATCAGGGCCTTGCGTCCCGCGAGCGGGGGCGTTGGCGTATCCATATTCAGCGCTCCAGTCGATCCAGGGTGTGCTGCGCAATCATCAACTCTTCATTGGTCGGGATCACCCACACGTCGATGCTGCTATCGGGGCCGCTGATCCGCGGTCCATTGCTCCGGTTGGCGTCGGCGTCGATGCGTACCCCGAGCCACCGTGACAGCTCGCACACACGTGCGCGCACAGGCGGCGCATTTTCTCCAATGCCCGCGGTAAATACGATCGCGTCGAGACCGCCGAGTGCGGCGGCCAGCGACCCCAGCTCTCGCGATATCCGATAGCAAAACAATTCGACGGCCTCCCTCGCGGAAGCCGCGTCGCTGTCGAGCAAAGTCCGCATATCGCTCGCAATGCCAGATACGCCAAGCAACCCCGAGCGCTTATAGAGCAGATCGGCAATCGCGCGGCTGTCCATCTTCGCTTCATCGAGCATCCACAGCACGACGCCCGGATCGAGACTGCCAGAACGTGTGCCCATCGGAATGCCTTCGACGGCGGTGAACCCCATGGTGCTCGCGACGCTCTTGCCGTTCAACATCGCCGTCATGCTCGCGCCGTTACCCAGATGCAGCGCTACCGTTCTGCCCGTTGCTGCTTTGTGGTCGTAGTCGGGCAATACGCGTGCAATGTATTCGTAGGAGAGGCCATGGAAGCCATAGCGCCGCACGCCTTGCTGTGTGATGTCGGGCGGCAGCGCGTATTGCGTGACGACCGGAAGCTGCGAGCTGTGGAATGCCGTATCGAAACAGGCGATCTGCGGCAGATCGGCGTTTTGCGCCGCGATGGCCTTGATCGCCGCGATATTGTGCGGCTGATGCAACGGCGCCAGCGGAATCAGTGCTTCGAGTTGTTCGATGACATGCGCATCGACACGTACGGGTGCGACATACGCCTCACCACCGTGCACGATCCGATGTCCGACGGCGAGCAGCGTTGATCCCTCACCGTGGCTGCGCAGCCAGTCGAGCAGAAATGCGATGGCCTTGTCGTGACCGAGCTTTTCGCCGGAGGGCCAATGCTTGTCGGCAATGACTTCGCCGTTGTGACGCTTGACGACGAAATGCGGGTTCTCGTAGATCTCTTCGAGCTTGCCGCTCGCGATCGGTTCGAGCTTGTGCGAGGCCACTGAAAAGGCCGAAAACTTGATGCTCGACGAACCAGCGTTGATGACAAGTATGGCGTCCATGTGTGCATATCGCGCTTATCGGAAGTTGGCGTTGTGCGATCGGGTTCGGTTTTCCGGTTGTTTGCGACGCACCATCGTATCGGGCTCACTCGATCGCTTCAGATCGGCGCAGGCTGAGCGACTGCCTCGGTGGCCATTGCCGGTTTGACGATGGCGGCTGAAGGTGTGCGTTTTGCCAGTGCGACCAACGCTGCCACTGCGCAAGAAGCGAGCCGCGTGATGATCGAGTCGGCGCGACTCGTCAAAATGATCGGCACGCGTGCGCCGAGCACGATGCCCGCAGCATCGGCACCCGCGAGAAACGACAGGCTTTTGGCAAGCACGTTACCTGCCTCGAGATCGGGCACGACGAGCACGTTCGCACGGCCTGCGACGTCGGAAACAATGTGTTTGATTCGCGCGGCGTCTTCGCTGATCGCGTTGTCGAGCGCGAGGGGGCCATCCAGCGTGGCACCGACGATCTGACCGCGATCGGCCATCTTGCAGAGCGCTGCCGCGTCGAGCGTTGATGGCACCTTGGCGTTGATGGTCTCCATCGCCGACAGGATGGCGACACGCACGGAAGGAAAATCGAGCGCATGGGCGAGATCGATCGCGTTTTGCACGATGTCGCGCTTGTCGTCGAGTGTCGGCGCGATATTGATCGCCGCGTCGGTGATGATCAACGCCTCGGCGCGCCCGGGCACATCCATGATGAAGCAGTGGCTGATACGTCGCTCGGTGCGCAGGCCGGCTTCGCGTGCGACGACCTCGCCCATCAGCTCGTCGGTGTGCAGCGAGCCTTTCATCAGGGCCTCGGCCTTGCCTTCGTGCACGAGGCGCACGGCAAGTGCTGCGGCTGCATGACTGTGCGGGGCGTCGACGATCGGCAAGTCTCCGAGCTCGATGCCCCCGTCTTGCGCGGCCTTGAGGATCTTGTCACGCGGCCCGACGAGGATCGGCTCGATCAACTTCAGTTTGGCCGCTTCGACCGCGGCCTCGAGAGACTCGTAGTCACACGGGTGCGCGACGGCGACCGGCGTAGCAGGGAGCGTCGCGGCATAGGCCACGAGCCGTTCATATTTTTCGCGTGCGTGCGCCATGGTCCGGTCGCCTTCGTTGAGAGGATGTGGCTCGGGATGATTGCGTCTCGGACGCCTCGCCCTTCGATCCGGCCTTGCCGGCCGACTCGAAGAACTCGAGCACGCGTGCGAGGTCGGCTCGTTCCTGATCATCCGGTTCGAGTGTGGTCCCGAGCCGGTCAATATCGCGAGCCATCGTGCGTATGTCCTTGTGCACGGCGTTCGCGAGCAGGCTCGGCAACGCAGTGATCGCGGCCTCCGAATCGAAGCGGAGTAACGCGGCCTGCTCGCGCACCATCGATTTGTACGCGAGGATGCCGTGGTCCGAAACGTTGCCTAGTAACTCGCGCGCCAGATTGAAGCGCCGCTCGTCGGCCTCGCCATGCGCGCGACGGATGTAGAGGATCGCGCGCACGCTGGCTTCGGCAAGCCCGCCCTTCGTCATGCCGGCCCGCAAGGCCTCGTGAATCGCGTCATGCGCCTCATGAGTCCGATGCGCGGCGTCGGGCGAGTCATGCAGTCCGGGAATGCCATCGGCGCCCGCACTCGCATCGGCGAAATAACCCACGCCTGCCAGTGCTTGCAGCCATGGCTGGCTATATATCGACTCGAACGCGGCTTCGAAGCCGGCATCGCGCACATCGCGGTAATAGTCGAACGTGCTGGCGATCGCGTCCGACACGATCGTCTGCATCGCGAGAAACGGGTTGCCAGGTTCGGCAGGCATACGCCGTTCACGCACGGCACTGGCCTGCAGCGCGACGCTGCGCGCGAGGGGATTCAGATCCGACCACGACTCGAACGGAAGTCTGAGCGGATGCAGCACGCTCGAGACCTGCGCAAACCACGGCGAAGCTGCGGAGCGGACCCATGGCTGTACGAACGCCTGATACAGACCCAGATTGCGCTCGGACACAAAGGCCGCCGTGGCGAAGCGCTTGTCGCTCTCGGCATCGTGGGCCACGATCGCGCGGACGTCGTCGAGATGACGCCGCGAAATCGACAGCACGTGATCGCCTTCGACGAGTTCGACATGCGACGTCGATTCGGTTTTCGCGCCCATATGCGCTTCGTACAACCCCGCCGGCAACAGGTCGATCAGATCGATATTGCTGACGAATTCGCGATGTTCCTTGCGTCCCGTGCTGCTCGACACAAAGATGCCGAGGTGGCCGATGTTCTCGTGTGTCGCGTAGACGATCGTGCGGTCGTGATCGAAGATCGCGTCGTCGTCTTCATAGAGGTCGGTGATCCATCCGAGCGCCTGCGGCGGGGGCGTGATGTTGTCGCCATACGAGCAGAACACGACGATCGGAGAGCGGATATCGCGCAGGTCCAGGCGCGTGCCATCGGATAGAACGATCTGGTTTCGCGTCAGCTTGTTGCCGACGAACAGATTGTCGGCAATGTATTGCATCTCGACGGCGTTCAGGTAGACGTGGCCGCCCCAATATTTTTCGAAGCCCAGATACCGGGGTGCTTCGGTGTCGATGTCCGCGTAAAGGTTGTACTGCTTCTCCCAGAGCGTGTTCGCGGGGTTCAGGTTCTCGAAGTTCTGAACGAGCCATGCGCCATCGAAACGACCATTGCCCAGGTCGCCGGTCAGTGCCGTCATCCATGTGCCGCCGAGCAGACCACCGGTATAGCGCATCGGATTCTTGCCGCGCCAGCCTGCCCAGTACGACAGCGGGGCGCCCGCAATGATGATCGGCCCGAAGAGGTCCGGGCGCATCGCGGCGGTCATCATGACTTGCCAGCCGGCCTGGCAATTGCCGATCACGGCGGGTCGGGCCGGACTGTCGGGATGCAGCTCGATGACCTTTTCCATAAAGGTCGCCTCGGCACGCATGACATCTTCGACCGTCTGGCCCGGCACGGGGTCGGGAAGAAAGCCGACGAAATAGCATGGGTGCCCGGCGCGCAGCGCGGCGCCGATTTCACTATCGCGCTTGAAGCCGCCGATACCGGGTCCGTGGCCGGCGCGCGGATCGAACACGACGAAAGGACGCTTGCGGCCCGGGTCGTTTTCAAGCGGGGGATCGGGCATCAGGTCGGTCGGCGCAACGATGCGCACCAGCCCGTAGTTGACGGGCCGAGGCAGCGTGCGGCCGTCCAGGACCAGTTCCGCGTTGAAATCGAGCACATTCGGCGCGCGTTCAGCGAGGTGCGTGCGGTACTGATTGCCGCGCTCGCGCATCACGTCGGCGTACAACACGGCGCGCTGCCATGTGTCGATGCCATAGGCCACGGCTGCCGACCACGGCGTTTGCACCCAGGTGGCCGGCGAGGGCGTCGCGGGCTCGCCGTCTGCTTCCGCGAAGGAGACCGGAAACCAGGGCTGCAACGTGGTTTGCAGCGTCGCGCGGAGTGTCGGAGCGAGGCTCGGCGAAAGCGCGGCCCCAAGAGTCGATCGCAGCGACTCTTGCAACGGGGCAGCGAACGCCGCGGCGAGCGTCGACTGCAACGGGAAATCGAAGAAGGGTGCAAGCGGGAAGGCGGGCAACATCGACGCGGGCGGCGAGTCGACGGCCGCGGGCGAATCGATCGATTCAATATGACCCGGCGTCAGCGTCGTGGTGGTGTCGACATCGCCGGATTGGGCAGAGGCGTTCATAGGCGGGTACGCTCCATGAAGTTTTTGCTGCGTTGCGACATATTCGAGACTAAGTGTACGAGCGCGATGTGTCAGGCGCAAATTCAAAACTCGCAGACGATTTGAGCGATATCAAACAAATCCGGAATAATCCGCGTCGTGTTTCGCTCTCGATTTGCGAAACATCGATTCGTGGTTAAAAATCGTGATCTTGTGTGCAAAAAACTGCGTTCTGTTGTGAGTTTCGCCAAATAGGGCGCGAGCGCGGTTCGAGCGTCGATGTCAAAAATCCGGAATCGAGGCTTCAACACGCCGATGCGGCGGGGGAATCGGGCGTCTGCCGCCCGTTCCCGCGCCGAATAAGGCAAAATTGCGGTTTCGTACTGCAGCTTCAGATGCCGCAGTCGATTTCCCCTTGCGTTTTCCGATCTTGAGAGAAGCAATGAGCACCCAGCAGCCGACGATCATCTACACCCTTACGGACGAAGCACCGCTTCTGGCGACCCGCTCGTTCCTGCCCATCATCCAGGCGTTCATGGCGCCCGCGGGAATCAGCGTCGAGACGAGCGACATCTCGGTGTCCGGCCGGATCCTGGGTGAATTCCCCGAATTCCTGACCGAAGAACAGCGCGTGCCGGACAATCTGGCCGTGCTCGGCGATCTCACGCAAAGCCCCGACGCGAACATCATCAAGCTGCCGAACATCAGCGCTTCGGTGCCGCAGCTCGTGGCCGCGATCAAGGAACTGCAAGGCAAGGGCTACAAGATCCCCGACTATCCGGAAGATCCGAAGTCGGACGAAGAAAAGGCGATTCGCCAGCGTTACTCGAAGTGCCTGGGTTCGGCAGTGAACCCGGTGCTGCGTGAAGGCAATTCGGATCGCCGCGCGCCGGCAGCCGTCAAGAACTACGCGAAGAAGCACCCGCACAGCATGGGCGAGTGGAGCATGGCTTCGCGCACGCACGTCGCGCATATGAAGCATGGCGACTTCTATCACGGCGAAAAGTCGATGACGCTCGACCACGCACGTGACGTCAAGATGGAACTCGTGACGACGAGCGGCGAGACGGTTGTGCTGAAGCCGAAGGTCGCGCTGCAAGCCGGCGAAATCATCGACAGCATGTTCATGAGCAAGAAGGCGCTGTGCGACTTCTACGAAGAGCAAATGGAAGACGCGCGCAAGACGGGCGTCATGCTGTCGCTGCACGTCAAGGCAACGATGATGAAGGTCTCGCACCCGATCGTGTTCGGTCACGCGGTCAAGATCTTCTACAAGGACGCATTTGCGAAGCACAGCAAGACGTTCGACGAACTTGGCGTGAACGTGAACAACGGTCTGGTCGATCTGTACTCGAAGATCGACACGCTGCCGAGCTCGAAGAAAGAGGAAATCATTCGCGACCTGCACGCATGCCACGAGCATCGCCCGGAACTCGCGATGGTCGATTCGGCCAAGGGTATTTCGAACCTGCACGCACCGAACGACGTGATCGTCGACGCATCGATGCCGGCCATGATCCGTATCGGCGGCAAGATGTGGGGTGCCGATGGTCGTCCGAAGGACACGAAGTGCCTGATTCCGGAAAGCACGTTCGCGCGGATTTACCAGGAAATCATCAACTTCTGCAAGACCAACGGCGCTTTCGATCCGCGCACGATGGGCACGGTGCCGAACGTTGGCCTGATGGCGCAAAAGGCTGAAGAGTACGGTTCGCACGACAAGACGTTCGAAATCAAGCAAGACGGCGAAGCACGCATCGTCGACCTGAAGACGGGCGAAGTGCTGCTGACGCAGAACGTCGAGCAAGGCGATATCTGGCGTATGTGCCAGGTCAAGGACGCACCGATTCAGGACTGGGTCAAGCTCGCGGTTACGCGTGCACGTAACTCGGGCATGCCGGCCGTGTTCTGGCTCGACCCGTATCGTCCGCACGAAGCCGAGCTGATCAAGAAGGTCGAAAAGTACCTGAAGGATCACGACACCAAGGGCCTCGACATCCAGATCATGTCGCAAGTGCGTGCAATGCGTTACTCGCTCGAGCGCGTGATTCGCGGCCTCGACACGATCTCGGTCACGGGCAACATCCTGCGCGACTACCTGACCGACCTGTTCCCGATCATGGAACTCGGCACGAGCGCGAAGATGTTGTCGATCGTTCCGCTGATGGCCGGTGGTGGCATGTATGAAACGGGTGCGGGCGGTTCGGCTCCGAAGCACGTCAAGCAGCTCGTCGAAGAGAATCACCTGCGTTGGGACTCGCTCGGCGAATTCCTGGCGCTGGCTGTGTCGCTTGAAGACCTCGGTCTGAAGTCGAACAACGCGAAGGCCAAGGTGCTGTCGAAGACGCTCGACGCGGCAACCGGCAAGCTGCTCGAGAACAACAAGAACCCGTCGCCGAAGGTTGGTGAGCTCGACAACCGCGGCAGCCAGTTCTATCTCGCCCTGTACTGGGCGCAGGAACTTGCAGCGCAGACGGATGATGCTGAACTCGCGAAGATCGCAACGCCGCTGGCGAAGCAGCTGTCGGATAACGAGAAGACCATTCTCGGCGAACTCGGCGACGTGCAAGGCAAGTCGGTCGATATCGGCGGTTACTACAAGCCGGACTTCGACAAGCTCGACCAGATCATGCGTCCGAGCAAAACGTTCAACGCAGCCATCGCCAGCGTGACGGCGAACGCGAACGCAGTCAGCGCGTAAGCATAGGTTGAGCGTTCGAGCCGCTTAGGCGGCTTGTGACAGACAAACGCGGTACGTGGTGCTCCGGCATCGCGTACCGCGTTTTTGTTTGCGTGAGCGAAACGTGCAAGTCACCGTGCGGGCATACTTTTATGTTCACGCCTCGTCATTGAGATGGGGTGAACAAATTGATCATTATCGTCATCGCAGAAGTCGAGGACGCTCACGACGACATCGAAACGGAAGAATTCGTGCAGGCGGACATGGCAGAAACTTCGACCCCGATTGATTTGTGGTCTGAAGAGGAAGTGATTTCAGCGTACGAGAAGCTCAAAGCTGATCCGGCACGGGCGATTTCTGGTCGCGAACTCGACTGCCGCATGGCGGCCCGGCGAGAAGCCCGGAGAACGGCCGACCGTATCTTGAGCGAGAAGCGAGATGGGTCAGAGAGGCAAAGGTTTATTGAGGTGCTGATGGCAATCCCGGACGTAGGTGAAGGTTCGGACTTTGAACGCATCCAGTAGCGCGTCGCCCGGGCTTATTTCCACAACTCACTTGTTTCCCTAGGGGTGTGCGCTGCCATCGTCTAAGCTTCATCGGAACTCGGCGATTTATGTGCGCGACAAGTCGTACAACGTCGCGTTTCACCGGGGCCATTCGAGCATTCCGGCCTCGGAATTCGATCTTTCTCAGGAGAACACGATGGCAGGCAAAAGGATTTTGTTTCTGACCGGCGACTTCGCGGAAGACTACGAGACGATGGTGCCGTTCCAGGCACTACAAATGGTCGGGCACACGGTCGATGCGGTATGCCCGAACAAGAAGAAAGGCGAGCGGATCAAGACGGCGATCCATGACTTCGAAGGCGATCAGACGTATACAGAAAAGCCTGGTCATCAGTTCGCACTCAACGCGAGCTTCGATGAAGTGAATCCCGCGCACTACGATGCGCTGGCGATTGCCGGCGGTCGCGCACCTGAATACCTGCGTTTGAACCCGAAGGTCATCGAAGTGGTCCGGCATTTCGCTTCGGCGGACAAGCCGATTGCCGCGATTTGCCATGCCGCCCAACTCCTCGCAGCAGCGGATGTGATTCGCGGCAAACGCATTTCTGCCTATCCGGCGTGTGCGCCTGAAGTGAAGCTCGCTGGCGGTCAGTACGCGGATATTGCCGTCGATGACGCGGTCACCGACGGCAACTTCGTGACCGCCCCCGCATGGCCCGCGCATCCGAAGTGGCTCGCTCAATTTCTGACCGTGCTCGGCACCGAGATTTCGCACGGTGCCGCCGTAGCCAGTGCCCACTGACTTAATGCGCAGCCGCGTACGGGCCGAGCTTGATCGAGAACTCGACATCGCTCGCGAACGGCACCGATAGGTAACGGCCGGACGTACGGACATAGTCGAGATACTCGGGGCACCAGTCGGCGTTGTCAGCAATGACGGCGCCGCCTGCACGCAGCTTCGGTTCAAGCAGGCGCAGTACTTCGGGGTAGAGCGCCTTGGCGCCGTCGAGCAGCACGAGATCGATCGTATCGGGCAGCGCGCTCGCCAATGTGACGAGCGCGTCGCCTTCACGGAACTCGACGAGATCGACAAGGCCAGCTGCCGTGAGATTGCGCTGGGCGGCAGCCACTTTTGACGGTTCGAATTCGGTCGTGATCAAACGTCCGCCACCGTTATCGCGCAGCGCGGCCGCAATATGCACGGTCGAGACGCCGAACGACGTGCCGAACTCGACGACCGTCCGTGCGTTCGACGATCGGGCCAACATATACAGCAGATGGGCAGTGTCCTTCGACACGGCGAGGTGGAAGTCTTTCGCCCGTCCATAGAACGTCTTGAAGTTCGTGCTCTTCGCGTCCTGCATGAAGGCATCGCGCTCTTCCTTCGACAAGGCGGACAGCTGTTGGCGCAGCAGTGCATCCGTCGCATCGGCGTCGGCAAACAAGGTAGCAAGCACGGTCGAAACAGGTTGCTGAGTCAGGGTGTTCATCTTTCGTATCCAGAGAATCGAGCGCCGGAATCTTCGTCGCTCGGGAATCAATTAGCCGGTGTGTGCGCACATCGATAGAATACGAATAGTTCGTCACATTTTCTATTCGCATTCGGATTCCGCTTCGATGAAAAGCCCGCAAAGCCCCGTGGTATCAGCGCGCAAGGCGCCCAAACAGGAACGCTCGGCACGCCTCGTTTCTGACGTTCTTGAAGCCGCTGTTCGCGTTTTAATCAAGGAAGGTGCGCGACGATTCACTGCCGCCCGTGTTGCGGAGGCGGCCGGCGTCAGCGTTGGCTCGCTCTATCAGTACTTTCCGAATAAAGAAGCGATCCTGTTTCGTCTGCAGACCGACGAATGGGATCGCACGCGAGCGATGCTTGAAGCCATCCTCGGCGATGCCTCGCGGCACCCGATGGAGCGGGTGCGCTCGATGGTCGAAGCGTTCTTCCGCACTGAATACGACGAAGCCGCACTACGCAAGGCACTCGACGACGCCGCACCGCTTTATCGGACTTCGCCCGAAGCGCTCGAACGCAAAGCCGCGACCATGACGTTCGCGTTGTCGTTCATTCAGGAAGCCCTGCCGGGCGTCAGTGACGCTGATCAGGCGCTCGCTGCGCGCATGCTGCTGACGACGATGTCGACGCTTGGCGAATCCGTATCAGAGCGAGCGCAGTCGATCGATGAGGTCGATGCATGGGGCAGGGAAGTTGCCGAGATGCTCTGTGCGTATCTTGAACGTATTGCGCAACGGAATGGGCAATAGCGATTGCGGCAATTGATCGGTGCAAAAAAACTGAATGAGCGCATCGATGCGGATCGGCGCATGGCCGGTTCGCCGACTGAACCCAATCCATGCGTGTGAAGTGTTCGATCCTCTTTCTTAGTGCGTAAAAAAACCGCCCGGCCATTCAGCGGCCGGGCGGTCGGTTACATCTTCAGCAGTCGTCGCATCAAACTATCCATCTACCGACGACCAGCCGCGCAATACTTATCCATGCCGGCGCTTTTCAAGCGTGACGGTTTCGAACAACACGTATTCCGGGTTCGGCGTCGTATCCGCGCCCGGTGCGTGGTAGTAGTTCATCGTGATCTTCGTCGTGCCGCCGCCATGACCCGGATCGACGTCGAACACCGCAATGCCGTAGCCCGTGCCCGTGTCGCGCTGTGCCGACCAGATCGCGTCTTCGAGCGCGTCTGCGCCGTTGCGAACAAAGGTGCCCGGTGTTGCGCCCGGGATCGGACGGTTCGGCTTCGTGAAGACCTTCGCCTGTGGCAGGCCATCACCCGCATCCACGCCATAGACATCAAGCGGCGCACTCGTGCCGCCACCGCCGAGGATCAGATGGATCGTGCCGTGGCTCGTGTCGTACGTGTTGTTTGACGGATGTGACGTCGTGACCGGACGCGGTTGCAGCGTGTCGACCGGTTGTCCCGTCGTGGCATCGACGCCTGCGTGGTGATTGCAACCACGCACCGGATAGCTGCGTTCGTAGTCGTGGTCGTGACCGCAGACAACGAGGTCGACGCCGTAGCGATCGAACAGCGGCAGCCACGCTTCGCGAATGCCCTTGTCTGAGCCGTTACCCGTCTTCGACGACGTCAACGCGTCCTGGTGCATCTGCACGATGATCCAGTCGATGCCGTCGTCGTCTTGCGCGCGACGCAGCGTATGCTCGAGCCAGCGCGTTTGCTCGCCATTGCTATAGCCACGTACGTAGAGCGACGTACCCGGCTCGATCGGACCGTTGCCCGTCGAAGCCGCCGGCACGAAGGCCGCCGGGCCGGCGACGAAGGCCGCGCCATCCTGGTAGATCACGTCATCGGCATCGAGCGAGACAAACAGCACCGAGCTGACCCGGAAGCTGTACCAGCGACCCGGGAAACGCGTGCCATTGTCGGGCAGCGAATAGCGCGTGAGGTACGAGTCGAGCCCTTGCGGACCATTGTGGAATTCGAGTTCGTGGTTGCCAGGGCACGGCATCCATGCGCGCTTCGAAGCCGAGGTTTGCGCGTTGTTGCCGAAGTCGCGCCAGACTTCGGGCTGTGACGTCGGGTTCAGGTTGGCGTAGCAAAGGTCGCCGTTCAGCAAGTGAAACAGCGGCTCGAACTGTTCGACGGCGGCCACTGCGAACTTGCTTTGCGGCGACGACAGCACCCAGTTCGTGTTCGGCGTCGCGAGGTCGCCGTAGCTCGTGAAGCGGAACGGAGCATGACCGCTCGGCGCCGTCGTGAACGTAGCCGAGAAGGGCTGGCCCGCGTTGCTGTCGTTGTCGGCCGTGACTTCGTACGTGTACGTCGTGCCCGGGTGCAGATCGCGCAGGCGCGCGTGATACGTAAAGACGGTTTCGCCGTTGAGGCCGTCGGTGTACGTGCGTTGCACGGCGTGGAGCTGCGTCTTGCGCTCGTGGCTGCTCGAGATCAGCACGCGCGGGTTCGCGGCTTGCGCGAGCGAGGCCCACGAGATGACCATTTCCGTGCGCGGGTCTTCGCCGAAGGTCAGGTGGATCTGCTCGGGCGTGCCGTCCGGCGTGGCGGCGACGGCGCGGCTGGCCGTGAAGGTACCGGCCGCTGAGGCCAGGCCGGACGCGCCGGCGAGCTTCAGGAAGTTGCGTCGTGAAGCGAGGTTGGCCTCGACTTGCGGTGCATCGGGGGTGTGCTTGTTCGACATATCGTGTGTTCTCGTTCTGGGGGAAACGGGCGTGCGCATGACATGTGCAGCGGGCGCCGGGGAGAGCGCGGAAAACGGCCCAGACCCGGCCCGGACCCGCGTGCGCGGTGGTGGTCCGGCACACCCGATTATTCGCACCCGTATGACCCGGCTGTGACACGCGAAAGTTTGTTTCAGGTTTGTGAGGCGGCGCGGCCGAATGAAGTCCAGGCGTGATGGAGATCGCTAGAATAGGTGCGGCTTGGCCGGTCAACATCAGGCAATCTGCTTTCGACCTTCGACCTTCGACCTTCGACGTTCCTCGGTTAGCACGCGATGGTCAACGGCCGACGCACGGCACAACCACAACACTGACCCAAGAGACAGCGATGCAAAGCGAGTGGAAATATCAGGTTCGATTCACCGCATCGGAAACGCTGGCGGCCGCACTTCGTGAGCACGATATCGAGCAGGCGTACCCGGCACTCGATGCGGTCATGCGTCCGCATCGCGCATCGGTGCAATGTCAATACGATGCATTCGCCGGTTACGTCGAAGAGGCCGAACGTCTCGGAACAGAGAACTACCCGCTCTACGCATGGACGCGCGCGACCATCGAAAACCCCGAGAAGAAGCGCAAGTACTTGCGTGCCTTTACGGTCTATGTCGACGGCGCCGAAGTCTATGACAAAGCCGTGGCGGATGCGTTACATGCGTCACTCAGCGATCTTGTGCAGGAGGGGGCTGTGTCAAATGTCGCCATGTATGACACAAATCCCGAGAACAACCCACAGCCCCCTTCGACTACACGCTGAAGGTTGCGTCGCCCCTGGACATTGCGTAGCCCTCAGCCCCGCTGTCCACACGCTGAGCGTCAGGTCGTCATTCGGGAAGGCGTAACTCACAGCCCGCTTCGACCATGTACCTGGCCGCAGCCCCGCCTCAAACGAGGCTCAGCCCGCCGTCGCATACCAGCGTCTGGCCCGTCATAAACGTGTTGCCGGTCAGAAACTCGACCGCCTTGGCGATATCGTCCGGTGCGCCGACTCGCCCGACCGGCGCTTTCTCGGCATAACTCGCGAGTGCGGCCGATCGCTGGTCGGCGGGCAGCGCATCCCACCACGGCGTGTCGATCACGCCGGGCGATACGGCGTTGACACGCAACGGTCGCAATTCCACCGCGAGCGCCGGCACCGCACACGACAGCGCACCGTTGATCGCAGCCAGGCCTGCGGTGCCGGGCGATGCCATCTGGGCGCTGACGGCTGTGATGAACGTGATCGATCCGCCTTTGCGGATCGTGCCGAGCGCGGCCTGCGCGCTGACCAGATGCGGCAACGCTTTGCTGGTGAATCCGCCGAGCACATCGTCGAGCGCGAGTTCACGGAACATGCCGAAGCCTTTACCCCCGCCGAGTGCCAGCACCAGGTGATCGAGCGGGCCGAGCTTCGCAAAGAACGCTGCGACCGCTTGAGCATCGCTTGCATCCAGCGCGACCGCGTCGACGCGCGCGCCGTTTTGATCAATGGCGCGCTTTGCCGCATCGGCACGCGCGGCGTCACGGCCGGTCACGGTCACGCGCATGCCGCTCGCGTGCAGACGTTGTGCGGTCGCGAGACCGATCCCCGAGGTGCCGCCCATGATGACGGCGTGTGCCGGGTTCGTCGGGGTCGTCGAGTTCGTTTCGGTGTTCATGGTGTTGCTCCATTCAACAAGGCTTAAAGGGGCGGTGACTGTGTGACTAACGCATCGGAACGCATCGGAACGCGTCGGCCCAGAGGCGAACCAGAGGCGAACCAGAGGCGAATCAAGTTCCTGCGCCTGAGTCAGATCCCCGCCGAAAGGGTGTGCTGCCTGCCTTGAACAATAAGGAGTGACCACCTATATTTGAAATTAATTAATAAGATTCGACGTATCAATATGATTGATCTACGCGGTATCGACCTGAATCTACTGGTCTCGCTTGACGCGCTGCTCGAATACCGCAACGTCACCAAGGCGGCCGAGCGGCTGCATCTGACGCAGCCTGCCGTGTCGACTCAGCTATCGCGCTTGCGCAGAGTTTTCGACGACCCGTTGCTGATCCCGGCCGAAACGGGGCGCGGCATGGTGATGACTGCGCGTGCGATGGCGTTGATCGAACCGCTCAGGGCTGCCCTGCAAGAAATCGAATCCGTGGTGCGCTTTCGGCCGCGTTTCGACCCGATGGCCGACGAGCGGGATTTCCGGGTCGCGGCGAACGACAACTTCGCGGCGATATTCGGCCTCGATCTGATGGAGCGCATGCCCGCGATGGCGGGGCCGGGCGTGCGACTCGCGTTTCGCAATGTCGACGCCAAGACCGTCGCCACGGAACTCGAGCGCGGGGAAATCGATATCGCGCTCGGGTCGGAGCGCATGGTGCCCGAATCGATGAAGGCGCGTCGTCTGCTCGACGAGCGATTCATGTTCGTTCAGCGCAAAGGACACCCGCGCGGCACAGGCCCGCTCGACCTCGATACCTATTGCAGCTTGCAGCACGTGCTCGTATCGACGAGCGGCGGCAGCTTTCACGGCTTCATGGACGAGCATCTCGAGCCGCTGGGTCGCGCCCGACGTGTGATGCTATCGGTGCAGACTTTTACGATCGTGCCCGAAGTGCTGGCGAAGACAGATTATGTGTCGACCTTGCCGAGCCGGCTGGTACGCCGCTACGGCGATCGGCTCGATGCGTTCGAGCTGCCATTCGAGGCGCGTGGGTTTTCGTTGTTCGCGGTGTGGCATCCGCGTGACCACGCCGATCCCGCGCATACGTGGCTGCGCGAGGCGTTCACGGAGATAGGCGGGAGAAGTTAATGAAAGTGTTCGCGGAGGGCGAACACTTTCAAGCTCTGACAAAGACGGACTGCGAACCTTACTGCACGATGCCCGGCATCGCGACGACCGGATTCACATCCGCTTCGTAGTCGACGCCTTCGACGCCAAAGCCGAACAGGCGCAGGAATTCCGACTTGTAGCCCGCGAAGTCGGTCAGCGTGTTGATATTGTCGTTGGTGACCTGGCCCCAGAGTTCCGTGACCGCCGACTGCACAGCGGGCGCAAGCTCCTTATAGTCCGCGCGCAGACGGCCTTCCTCGTCGAGATGGGGCTTCGCGCCGTAGAGGCTGTCCTTGTACAGGCCATAGACCTGTTCGATGCAACCCTCGTGCACGCCCTGTTGCTTCATGACCTTGAAGAGCAGCGACAGATACAGCGGCATCATCGGAATCGCCGAGCTTGCCTGCGTCACCACGGCCTTGAGCACCGACACGCGCGCATCGCCACCCTTGACCGCGAGCTTTTCGCGAATCGACAGGACCTTCGTGTCGAGATCCTTCTTCGCGGCGCCGATCGTGCCGTTCCAGTAGATGTCGTGCGTGATCGTTTCGCCGAGGTACGTGTACGCCGTCGTCTTCGCGCCATCGGCGAGCACGCTGGCTTCGCTGAGCGCGTCGATCCACATCTGCCAGTCTTCACCGCCCATCACGGCAACGGTGTTGTCGATCTCTTCCTGCGTCGCGGGCTCGATCGCCGTCTCTTTGATGACTTCCTTGTCGGTGTCGAGACTGCGCACGCTGATGGCCTTGCCGATCGGCTTGAGCACCGAATTGAAGACCTGACCCGTCTTCGGATGCGTACGACGTGGTGCGGCGAGGCTATAGATGACCTCGTCGACCTGACCCAGATCCTGCTTGATCAGCTCGATGACCTTGCGCTTGATCTCGTCGGAGAACCCGTCGCCGTTGACGCTCTTCGCGTAGAGGCCATCGGCCTGTGCGAATTTCTCGAATGCCGCCGAGTTGTACCAGCCGGCCGTGCCCGGCTTGCCTTCTTCGCCCGCGCGTTCGAAGTAGACGCCGATTGTTGCGGCGCCGCAGCCATAGGCCGCCGAGATGCGCGAAGCGAGGCCATAGCCGGTCGAAGCGCCGATGATCAGCGATTTTTTGGGACCGTTCGGGATCGGGCCCTGCGCCTTGACGTAGTCGATTTGCTGCCGGACGTTGGCTTCGCAGCCCGTCGGGTGGGTCGTCACGCAGATAAAGCCGCGAACGCGGGGTTTGATGATCATGAGGGCCTCGCTGGAATAACGCCGCAATGGCACAGAAGTGGCGACAAACCGCGCATTGTAGTGGAGTCGGGGCGAGGGGGCGAGTTTTGGGCTGTGGGTCGCCGATTTGGGATGCCTCCGGCAGGGATGACGTTACGACCCCCGGACGCCAAAATACGCGCGTGAAATAATGTGCAAAACAAACGAGGGTTTTCTCCGGCTTGGGGTCATTTGAGCCTGCTATAAGCTCGGTACGCACGGCTTCCAAAGCACGGCGATTCCGCAAACATAAAAACGAACTACCGTTCACTCAGCGAAATCTCGAGGAATTTCTCATGAACGCGAGCGTGCTGATACACGATGACTTCGCTTTTGGCGCGACGGTCGTCGTGCCTCGTCGACGCGAGGTACTGCATCGGGGTGTCAAAGTCGACCTCGGCGCCCGCGCCTTCGATCTTCTTTTGCTACTCGTCGAGTCCCGGGGAATCGTCGTCAGCAAAGACGAAATCGTTCAACGCGTCTGGAATAATCGCGTCGTCGAGGACAACACCGTCGAGGTGCAGATATCCGCGTTGCGACGTGCGCTCGGCGAAGACCGGTTGGCCATCAGGACAATCAGCGGTCGAGGCTATCAATTCGTCGGGGACGTGGAGAGCACGGGCCCCCGTTCGGACAAAGCGACCGCGGCCCGAACAGAACCCGCACCGCATGCCGGGATTCCGCTTCCGACGGATATTTGCCCGATCATCGGTCGCGAAGCCGCGCTGACCGACATCCGCACATCGGTACAGCGGCACCGTCTCGTCACGCTCGTCGGAACGGGTGGGGTGGGCAAGACGAAGCTGGCCTTCGAAGCAGCCCGGCAACTGCATGGGGAGTTTAAAGACGGGGTGTGCGTCGCGGAGCTGGCCGCGACGACCGCCGCCGAGCACATCCCGACAACATTGGCGCTGTCGCTCGGCTATCCGCCGGGAGATGGCACACCGTCGCTGGACCGGCTTGCGCCTGCTCTGGCGTCGCGGCACGTGCTGCTTGTGCTGGACAACTGCGAACATCTCGTCGATGGCGCGGCCGCCATGGTCGAACGTCTTCTGCAAGCCGCGCCTCGGATCACCGTGCTCGCGACGAGTCGAGAGCCGTTGCGCGTGCCTGGCGAGACCGTCTATCGCGTACCGTCGTTGGAGGTCCCGCCGAACGATGACTGCGAGACAGCCGGGGAGTACGGCGCAGTCAGGTTGTTCCAGGACCGCGCGGGCGCCTATATTCATGCGGCGGAAGATCCGTCCGAGCGGTTGCGGCTGGAATCACGTATTTGCCGCCGGCTTGATGGAATCCCGCTCGCGTTGCAACTGGCTGCGGCATGCGTGCCGATTTTCGGGCTTCAAGGCACCGCGGACCGTCTCGAGAACCGGTTTCAGATCCTCACGCGAGGCGCTCGAACAGTGCTCCCGAGACAACAGACGCTTCAGGCGACGCTCGACTGGAGCTACAGCCTGCTGTCGGAGACGCAACAGACGGTCTTTCGTCGTCTGAGTCTCTTCGCGGGTGCCTTCTCGTTCGAATCGGCTCAAGCGATGGCCAGTTGCGAGAACGTGGACTCGGAGCGCGTGTTTGCCACGCTCATCGAGCTGGTCGACAAATCGCTCGTCGCAGTCGTATCGGGCGCGGGCGCTCCGCGTTATCGGCTCCTGGAATCGGCGCGCGCATACGGGCGAGACAAATTGCGCAATGCAGGCGAGCTGCATGCGTGGTCACGGCGCCATGCTGCGTTCTACGTGGCGACGTTCGCGGTCGCTGAACGTCAGGCCGTTGCCCGAGAGGACGTCGACTGGCGCGGACTCTACGAGCCGCACCTCGATGACCTCCGCGCCGCAATACTGTGGAGCCTGAGTGCCGACGGCGATATGAACGTTGCCGTTGAACTCGTCGTCGCGAGTATTCCGTTTTTCATGCATCTCGCGTTGCTGACTGAATGTCTGGCGAACGTTGACAGAGCCGTGGCATGGCTCGTGGAAACAGGGGCCCAGGCCGACGAGCGGCACATGAAACTCTACGCCGCTCGCGGTATGTGCCTTCTGTGTCACACGGTGGCACCCATCACGAGCGATGCATTTGATTCGACGGTCGAGACTGCGCGGAATGTCGGCAATCTGGGTTTCCAGCTGTTGGGCATGTGGGGCCGATGGATGTGCCACTACCTGAACGGCGAATTCGCACCGGCGGTCGAGCTTGCGAAGCGATTCAATCAAGATTCGGCACAGTCTCCGAACGCGTTCGATCGGCTCGCTGCACATCGGCTGAATGGCATGTCGCATCTGTTCAGCGGCGACGTGGCCTCGGGCGTCAAGGAATTGACGCTGGCATCCGACGCACGCGTGCGGCTGACCCAGGCACAGCGGATGCGTTTTCTTTACGACGAGCGAATGTTGTCGAACACGTCGCTCGCGCTGGCGCTCTGGTTCGAGGGCAAGACGGACGACGCCAGGACGGCGGCAAGACAGGCCGTCATGGACGCTCGGGAGCTCGACCACCCCGTTTCGATCTGTTATGCGCTCAGCGAAGGTGTGTGCACCCTCGCGTTGTTGTGCGGCGACGAGGCAGAACTGAAGGCGAGTGTCGACGCGTTGATGGTGGAGACGCAGCGTCACAGCATCTCCACATGGCGAGCCCGCACCCGAATGTGGGCGGGACTTCTCGAATTGCGCGCAGGAAATCCTGCCGCCTATGACCAGATCATCGCCCCTGCAATGACGGAAATCGGCTCCAAGCGCTTTTACGTCTCGTTGACGCCGTTCGTCTCCGAGACCGTGGAGTCGTTGATTCGCCATGGAAAGCTGGAGCAGGCGACAGCGCTGATCGATGCATCGCTGGATCGTGCCATGCGGACCGACGACACATGCGCTATACCCGAACTCCTTCGCGTGAAAGCAGAGGTCCTTCTCGCTGGCGCGAGCCACGACGGATTGCACGCGGCGGAAGCGGTGTTGCACGAGGCGATGGCGCGGGCTGAGGCGCACTCGTTCGCATCGTGGACGCAGCGTTGCGCGCAAACTTTGGAGAAGGTCAGGCTCTGTAATAGCCAGAACGACGCGATGCCCGAAAGCGTACGAGCCGTTGCCCACTAGGTCGCTCGGCTCCGAAGTGTCGCGCGTCAGCGACCACGCTCCGCCAGGCATTGTTCAAGTTCGCTTACCGGTGTTGATAGGGAAGGCAGCTATATCCACGACCGTCGTTGACTCAGAATGACGCTCAACGCGTATCTGTCTCGGACATGCCTCAACGCCAGCCTGCATCGTTATGCGTGAGCGTCACTGAGAGCACGAGACTTCGAAGGGTCATGGGAGTCGGCGTGAGTGAAGTCGCAAGCAAACCTCGGGTTTTGATAACGGGCGCCACCGGGAAGGTCGGAGGCGCCGTCGTGCGTCATCTGGCAAACAACCCTGCTGTCGAAGTCATCGCCGGTGCCCGAACACCCGAGAAGGCCGCGCACCTCGGTGTTGCCGTGCGAGAACTCGACTTTGACCAACCTTCAACGCTGGAATCCGCGCTGAACGGGATTGATCGCGTGTTCATGTTGACGGGCTATACCGTCGATATGTTCCGCCAGAGCAAGTCATTCGTGAACGCCGCCAGACGAGCCGGCGTTCAACACATCGTGCATCTCGGCGCATGCGGCGACGACGATACCGAGGTCGCGCACTGGGGCTGGCAGCAATTCGTCGAGCGGTACATCGAATGGGCCGGGTTCGACTTTACGCACCTTCGGCCGGACATCTTCATGCAAAACGTGCTCGGCTATGGCGGCGCTCGCGCTGCGGGTGATGGCGTGATCCGGCACTACGTTGGCGATGCCGCGATCAGTTGGGTCGACACAGACGACGTCGCTGAGGTCGCCGCGAATATTCTGGTGAATCCTCAGCCGCACTTGGGGAAAGTCTATCGACTCGCATCGGATGTGCGGACGTATCACCAGGTGGCACAGGCGTTGACGGATGTTCTGAAGCAGCCGTTCGTCTACGAAGCACGGCCCGCGGAGGAGTTTATGGAAAAGGTGCGTGCGGCAGGTGCCGATATCGCGTACATGCAGTCGGCATACGAAAACTATGCCGCGTATTCGGCCGGCAAGACACCGGAGCCGGGCGCGGAGTTCGGTGTGCTGTCGCAGTTGCTGGGGCGCCCCGGTGCGACGTGGGAGGCGTTCGCGGCAGCGCACGCTGGCGAACTCAAGTACTGAGCGCCTCTTCCATATCCACCGCTTCGTCGGCGAAGGTTTGAGGCAGCGTGACCCCGGCATGGGTGAGCGCATCCACCATGCGCACGAGTTCCGGAAGGCGCGGAGACCGTAGCTTCTTCATCATTCGTCCGCGGTGAAGCTTGGCCGTGATGAGGCTGATTCCGAGCGTCGCTGCAATCTGCTTGTTCAGAAGACCTCGCGTGACAAGCATCATCACTTCGCCTTCGCGCTTGCTCAGCTTGCGAACCCTCTGCTCGAATTCCGTGATGGACTGCTCGCGCGTGCAACGCGTGTGAGCGCTCGATATCGCCAGTGAAACGGCCTCCACGAGACGATGTGTTTCGAGCGGCTCGGTGAGCACGTCCGCCGCGCCTTCCTGCATCGCTCGAATGGCCAGGGGAAGATCTGCGTCCTTGGCCAGGAACACCACCGACGTGTGCCAGCGACCGCGCTTGAGCAATTGCTGAATGTCGAGTCCGCTCATGGTCTCGCTCGAGACGTTGGTCACCAGACACAGTGGAATCGCCGGGAAGGCATTCAGAAGGAACTCGGTCGGATCGCTGAATAGTTCGAGGGTGAGGTCCAGGTGCTGAAGCGCGTCGGCAATGCGTTGGCGGACCGATGGGTCGGCATCGAGGACCGCGACGATGGTCGACGAACGTTCCGATGGACTTCGCGGCACATCCCGCGCCGCTGAGATTCCGGGCGATTGTTGATTCGAGCCGAAAGGGCTCAGGCGAAACCGGTGTTCATCTGCGTTCATCAGCCACTCCAGCGCACCCGAAACGCATCGCAATGGCGTTGATGTCGGGTACAGACGCGCAACATTCATGCAGTCAACGAGCGCGTCACGGTCTTCGGGGGAATCAAGGGAGCCGGATCTCCGCATCGTCGCGCTTCTTGCGCGCAGATCCGCGCGCAAGCTGATTGCACGTTAACAAAGCGACGCGTCGGATTCCTTGGAAAGACCTGCAAATACCTGCAGATTCCTGCTGGCGGGGCGGGGACGGGGGAAATGAATCATGTTGAACGGCTGCGGAATGCTTTGGATGTGTTTGCAGAAGTCTAAGTAGTCTGGCTCCGCTTTGCCATGCGGCAATGCCTGTTTTATGGATGAAATTGCGGTCAAATGGCTAAGTAGTTGCGAACTCGCTTGGTGGTCAGGTCAGCGTTTCAAGCCTTCCAGCGCCTCGCAGACCCGCGCCACAACCTCATCCCACGCCCCCGCCGTGCGCTGCCGGAACAGGCGCGCGGACGGGTACCACGGGCTGTCATCGCGTTCGAGTTGCCAGCGCCAGTCTGCGTGCGTGGGCAACAGGATCCAGACGGGCTTGCCGAGCGCGCCGGCGAGGTGGGCGAGCGAGGTGTCGACGCTGATCACAACATCGAGGTTTTCGACGAGCGCAGCCGTCTCGCCGAAGTCGGTCAAGGCGTCGCCAAAGTGAACGATCTCCGGACGCGCGGCCAGGGTCGCGCGATCGCCCTGACGCGCATCCTTTTGCACGATGTACAGCTCCCCATATCGGGAGATGGACGCCAGCATGCCAAGATCGATCGACCGCTCGAGGTCGCCCTTGTGCTTCGGGTTCCCCGTGCAGGCCAGACCGATCCGAAGCTTGCCTTGAGACGGACCGAGCCGCTCGCTCCAGGCTTGAACGCGTGCGGGGTTGGCCTTCAGATACCGTGGTGCAAACGGAATCGACTCGGCGCGTGTTTCAAAGGCAAGCGGCAGGCTCATCAGCGATGTCGAGTAGTCGCAGAACGGGCCGGCTTCGCCCGTGCCGATAACCTGTGCCACGCCCTTGAAGCTTTCGGCGATCAAAGGTTTGAGTGCCGGTTGCACTTCGAGCACGACGGATGCGCCCAGAGCGGCGACCATGATCGCGTATCGGCAAAACTGAATCGTGTCGCCCAATCCCTGCTCGTGCCAGAGCACGATGCGTTTGCCCTTCAGGTCATCCTTGCCGAGCCACTGCTTGATGTTCCGATGTTTCGGCGCACCGAAGCCGGTCATCAACCAGCGAACCTCATAGCGTTCCCAGCCGCTGTCGTAACGGCCGGCGCGCAGGTCGATCAACGCCGCGTTCCAGTGCGCCGCGGGCGATTCCGGGCCCAGCGTCAAGGCGCGGTCAGAAGCCGCCTTGGCGTCGTCGTAGCGGTTCAGTGTGGCCAAGACGTTTGCGATATTGATCCACGCCGCGATATACGTAGGATCGAGCTCGAGCACGCGCTCGAAGGACTGGATGGCCTCTTCGTAGCGATGCAGATTGACGAGCACATTGCCGCGGTTATTGAGCGCGTGCACGTTGTGCGGCTGGAGCGACAGGACGGGTTCGATGCACTCGAGCGCCTCGGCGTTACGGCGTACGTTTGAAAGTGCCGCGCCACGGCCGAGGAGTGCGACAGTGTCGTCGGGGTCGCTCGTGAGCACATGGTCGAAGCAAGCCAGTGCCTGATCGATCTGACCTGCGCGCCGAAGCGCATCGCCGCGATGACCGATCGCCGTGAGGCTCGTGGGTTCGATGGCGATGGCCTTGTCGAAGCTTGCGATGGCATCGTTGACGCGATCGAGCGCCCCAAAGGCCAAGCCGCGCTCCATCCAGGCTTGAAAGTACTGCGGGTCGAATTCAAGCGCGCGGTCGAAGGCCGCAATGGCGTCGTGTAGCCGTCCACGCGTTTTAAGGGCTAGGCCTAACATCACATGCGCCGGGGGTGCTTGCGGCGCAATCTCGACGGATTCCCGGAAGCGTGCTTCAGCGTCGGCCGTTTTGCCCATGCTCAGCAGGCACAGGCCCGATTCGTAGAGGACGTGGGCATCACGCGGCGCGCGAGCGTGCAGGGATTCGTAGAGCGCGCTCGCTTCATCGAACTTGCCTTCGAAGCGCAAGTTCATTGCCTGTTCCAGCATGTGATCCCTAGCGGGATCGCTCGTTGGGTTCTGCGATGAATCCCGTGTTGCGGCGGGGCCGCTGGCGTCTAGCGGATTCGGGTCCGGCGAGTGATCAGACATGGAGCGAGGTGAATTGAGCGGTCTGCAGACGCGCCATTATCCAATGGATTGCGGGCGGCCCCGGTGTTCGCGTGCACCGCGCTTGTTCCGTATGCGAACGGTCGAATCACGCCGGAACCCCGTCAGAACAGGGGTGTCAGCGGGCATTAAATATATTCAGCATCCATTGAATAAATTCCCCTTGACGTTGTGCATATGCACTCATACACTCCCTCCAATCCCCGAAATACCACGCAGTGCCTCGATGAGTGTCGAGTCGGTATTTCGATCAACCATCATTGTGCATATACACACCATATGAATACGCCGTCTACGACTCTTCCGAATTCGAGTGCCGCAGCCATCGAGCGCGCGGGTGTGCCCTGGATGTTGCTCGCGGTCGGCGCCGTGGTCGTTGTGGTCGCGGCTGCTGCGGCCTACTGGTTCTTCGATGCACGTTTCTATCAGTCGACGGACGACGCTTACGTCGGCGGCGACGTGACGGTGATGGCACCGAAGGTCAACGGCTTCGTGACCGAAGTGCTGGTGCAGGACAACCAGTTCGTGAAAGCAGGGCAGGTGCTGATTCGCCTCGATTCGCGTGACTACGATGCGCGGCTCGCACAGACGAACGCGCAACTGCAAAGTGCGCGCGCTGCGGTCGGCGAAATCCACGCGCAACAGGATCTGCAGCTTGCGAAGATCAATCAGCAGGAAGCTGAAGTCGTCGCGGCCAACGCTGAGTTGACCCGCACCAATGCGGATCACGCACGCTATACGCAGCTTGTGAAGGACGACGCGGTGTCGAACCAGGTTGTCGAGCGTGCCGATGCGGATCTCAGCAAGGCACGCGCGTCCGTCGATCAAAGTAATGCGGGCGTGCAGGCGGCCAAGCGTCAACTCGCTGTGCTCGGCGCGCAGCTCAACGATGCAGAGGCGAACGTCGCCAAGGCCGAAGCCGAACAACGGTACGCCGCGCTGAACGTCGAATACACGACGATCCGCTCACCGATCAATGGTTATATCGGCAACCGCACCGCGCGCGTCGGCATTCTGGCGAACACGGGCGTGTCGCTGCTGACCGTCATTCCGTCGCAAGGTCTGTGGGTCGACGCCAACTTCAAGGAAGACCAGCTCAAGAAGATGCGCAAGGGCGACAAGGCCGAAGTGCGCCTCGACGCGGCCGATGGCCCGGCGATCAAGGGCGTGGTCGAAAGCCTTGCTCCTGCCACGGGTGCGACGTTCAGCGTACTGCCGCCGGAAAACGCAACGGGCAACTTCACGAAGATCGTGCAGCGTGTGCCGGTGCGTATCCACCTCGATGCCACTGCGGCACAACAAGAGAGCCTGCGCCCGGGTCTGTCGGCCACGGTCAGCGTGCATGTCGGCAATGGTGAAACGGTGTCCACTGCCGCTCAATAACGAACATCGCTTATCGACGCTGACTTGGCGATGTCTCGGCACCGCCTACTTAACGCGGTCGAATCAACGCCAACGTCTCGATTGATGCATCTCCATGGGCCCGCCCTTGCCTGGCCCATGTGGACGAAGCTCGCCCGAACGACGTCGATGAAGCACCCCGATCAAGGATTCAGATCATGACCCAGGCTCCCGGCAATCCGATGGACTTGCCAATGAAAACGAAGGTGTTTGCGTTTTCGTTGATGTGTCTTGGCTTCTTTATGGCCACGCTCGATATTCAGATCGTGGCTTCTTCTCTCAAGGATATTGGCGGTGGTCTGTCGGCCAGTCAGGACGAACTGTCGTGGGTGCAGACGGCGTATCTGATCGCCGAAATCCTGGTGATTCCGATGTCCGGCTGGCTCACGCGTGTCTTTTCAACGCGCTGGGTGTTCGCCGCGTCCGCTTTGGGATTCACGGTGACGAGCATGCTGTGCGGCATGGCCTGGGACATCAATTCGATGATTGCCTTCCGTGCGTTGCAAGGCGCATTGGGCGCGGCGATGATCCCGACCGTGTTCACGACCGCATTCGTGCTGTTCCCCGGACATCAACGCGTGGTGGCCGCCACGACGATCGGTGCGCTCGCCACGCTCGCGCCGACGATCGGTCCGGTCATCGGTGGCTATATCACCGACGCGTGGTCCTGGCACTGGCTGTTCTATCTGAACCTGGTGCCTGGCATCGCCGTTACGGTGCTCGTGCCGCGCTACGTCAATTTCGACGAGGCCGATATCTCGTTGCTCAAGAAGGGGGACTACCTCGGCATTCTGCTGATGTCGCTGTTCCTCGGCTGCCTCGAATACCTGCTTGAAGAAGGCCCCCGCAAGAACTGGTTCGGCGACCCGGTGATTCTCGCCTGTGCATGGATTTCGTCGATTGCAGGCTTCCTGTTTATCGTGCACGCGCTGACCGCAAAAGAGCCCATCGTCGATCTGCGCGCGCTGACGATTCGAAACTTCGGTATTGGCAGCGTGCTGTCGTTCATCACGGGGATCGGGATTTTCTGCACGGTCTATCTGACACCCGTGTTCCTGGGCCGCGTGCGCGGCTTTGATTCGACGCAGATCGGCGTGGCACTGCTGTCGGTCGGCGTTGCGCAGTTGTTCGGCCTCGCTCTGTACTCGCGGCTCGCACGGTTTGTCGATCTCAAGTACCTGATGTTGTTCGGTCTCACGTTGTTCGGTCTCGGTTGCTGGCTTTATGTGCCGATGACCCACGATTGGGGCTGGCAGCAACTCGTGTTGCCGCAGGCGATTCGCGGCTTCGGCCAGCAGTTCTCGATTGCACCAATCGTGACGATGTCGCTTGGGTCGCTGCCGCCGGCGCGGCTGCGTTCGGCAAGCGGGCTGTTCAACCTGATGCGGAATCTTGGCGGTGCAATCGGTATCGCGGTTGTCAGCACGATGCTCAATGACAGGCTCAACCTGCATTACGAACGTCTCAACGAACACGTGACCTATGGCCGTCCGACGATCGAAGGCGTGATCAGCGCCAACGCTGCGCACCTTGCGCAGGTCGGCGGCAATCTGCTCGACGGCGCGAACGCAAGCCTTGGGCTGCTTCATCAGCTCGCGCTGCGCGAGGCACTCGTTCTGACGTTCTCCGACACATTCGCCGCCGTGGCGGCGTGTTTTGTCGTTGCGGTGGTGCTGGCGGTGTTTTCGAAGTCGGTCAAGATCGCAGCCGCTCCGCCGCCCGATGCGCATTGATCGACTCGCGTCCGTGCACGAAGCACGGACCCAGCATCGCTAAATTGTATTCAGTTCAATGACAGATCGGGTCAAGGCCCGCTCGACCGAATTCGAAGGATTGCCATGAAAACCACTCTTGCCGCTTTAGTCGCCGCCGTCGCGCTCGCGGCGTGTGCCGTTCAGCCTGCCGCGCATGCGCCGTTGTCCGATACAACGGCCAAGGTCGCACCGGCCGCATGGGATGTGCAGGTCAACGAAAGCCCGCTCGCATCCGATGCATGGTGGGAGCAATTCGGTGATCCGACGCTGCATCAGCTTGTGAGCGAAGTGCTCGCGCAGAACCTCGACGTGCAGGCTGCGGTCGAGCGCGTCAAACAAGCCGAATCTGTGACGACGCAGGAACACGCAGCGCTGCTTCCGCAACTTGACCTGGGTGCGAGCGGTGCGTATCAGCGTCAGATTCTGCCACCCCCGCTCGGTTATGTGAAAGAAGGCGGGGTCGGTGTGACGGCCAGCTGGCGGCCGGATGTATTCGGCGGCCAGCAACTCGCGGTGCTGGCGGCGCGTGCGCAAGTCGAGCACAGCAAGGACGCGCTCGACGCACTCAAGCTCGCGCTCGCGGCGAACGCCGCGTCGGCTTATGTGGATCTGCGCTGGGCACAGAGTGAGCAGAAGATTCTCCAGGGCAACGTCGAGATCCGTACGCGTGCGCTCAAGCTCACGCAGGAGCGCCGTCAGTATGGTCTGTCGAACAACCTCGATGTGTCGCGCGCGCAGAATCAGCTGAGCGATCTTCAGGCGCGGCTGCCGCGCGTCGGTTCGACGATTCAGCATCAGCTGAGCCTGATTGCCGTGTATTCGGGCCGCACGCCTGAAAGCGTCGACCACCTGTTGCTTGCGAATGCGGCCGATATTCCGGTGCCGTCGGGCGATGCACCGGTGTTGTTGCCGTCCGTCGCGCTGCTGCGCCGCCCGGATGTGCGCGTTGCCTACGACACCGTAGAACAACGTGCTGCCGAAGTGGGCGTATCGCGCGCCCGGCGTTATCCGCAATTCAACCTGTCGTTGACTGACGGCTTGCTCGCGGCGTCCTGGGTTGGATTGCCGACGCTGACCGACAACCTCTTTGGAGCCGCGTTGAGCGCAACGAGCCCGATTTTCCACGCGGGTGAAATCCAGGCCGGTATCGAAGGCAGCGAAAGCAAGATGCGCGAGTCGCAGCTCAATCTGAACCAGACGATGCTCAACGCGCTTAAGGAAGTCGAAGACACCCGCAGCGATCTCGTGAGCACGGGCGACGAAGTGACGCAGCTCAATACATCGGTGTCGGCGTCGGATCAGGCCTTGCGTTTGTCGAACGAGCTTTACAAGAGCGGCGCGGCAAACTTCCTCGACGTGCTCGATGCCCAGGAAGCGTATCTGCGCGATCAGGACGGGTTGAATCAGGCGCGACGTGAGCACGCGCTTGCGGCAGTCGCGCTCTATCGCTCGCTGGGCGGCGGCTGGTCGCGCGACGGCCGGATCGACGTTGCGCAGGCGAACCAGGGCGGAGCGGCTCCGGCGACTTCGGCAACGACAGCCACCGCAACGACGGCCACCGCAACGACAGCCACCGCGACGACAGCCACCGCGACGACAGCAACCGCCGTGACGACGTCGGCCGCATCATCCAGGTTCACTGCGACGACCGCATCGGGCACGACCTCGGCGCAGACAAGCGCATCGCACGAGGAGTGAGCCGTGACGACCGACGTTCAGGCTTCAGCGCACGACACGCAGGACCAGCAGCGTGACGACGACGCGCTGATGGAAGACGAGAACTACGAGCTGGCGCTGCGCCGCGCAGCTCGTTTCATGTCTCAGCAGTACGCGCTGAAGCTCGACCCGATCGGTCTTACGCCACCGCAGTTCACGATTCTGCGCAAGATCGAACGCCGCGACGGGCTGACGATGGCCGAACTCGTCGACGTCATCGTCGCCGATCGCTCGACGCTGGTGCGTGCGGTGCAGTTGCTGCGCAAGGATGGCCTGGTGACCTCGACACTCGGGCCGCCGCCAGGCCGGCGCAATGTGCTTTCTCTGACGCCGCTCGGTGCTGAACGCATCGCGCAGGCACGCAAGATCTGGAGAGACGCGCAACAGGAATTTGAGGCACGCTTCGGTGTGGAACGTGCACGCATGCTTCGCATGGAACTGTTCGAGGTTACGGGCCACAAGCCGGCGTCGCACCCGTTTTTCTCGGACCCCTTGTAATCATTCTGTCACCTACCTCGCGAATGACCGCATGCGTTAGGGGGCAAACGCGCCAAGCCGTTATCTGTGATCCCATGCGCACCGCTATCGAGAGATCCAGTGGGGCGACGCAGAGCTGAGGGCTGTGCGGATCGGTGCGACAGGGAGGGATCCCCGATCCCGATCTCGAATGTCGCACTGTCAACTTTTTCGTGCGCGAGTAGTCTACCGGTCGCTGCGTCGGAATTGGCGAGGCAGACGCTTGCGCCCTCTGCGAGATATGTGCCAGTCGTGCAAGTCACGAACGTGTGCGCATGGGTAGAACGGGCCGCGGGCTGAAGAACATCAAGCGGCCCGACGCGATGCAGCGTATCCCTACAAAGAGGAATGTTCATGAACAAGTTGACTACCGCATTTGGCGCTCCCGTTGTCGATAACCAGAATGTTCAGACGGCCGGTCCGCGTGGGCCCCAATTGCTTCAGGATGTCTGGTTTCTCGAAAAGCTCGCGTACTTCGATCGCGAAGTGATTCCCGAGCGCCGGATGCATGCCAAAGGGTCGGGCGCGTTCGGCACATTCACGGTCACGCACGACATCACGAAATACTCGCGCGCCAAGATCTTTTCAGAGATCGGCAAGAAGACGGAGCTCTTTATCCGCTTCTCGACCGTTGCGGGCGAGCGCGGCGCGGCCGACGCGGAGCGCGACATCCGCGGTTTCGCCGTGAAGTTCTACACGGAAGAAGGCAACTGGGACCTCGTGGGCAACAACACGCCGGTGTTTTTCCTGCGCGACCCGCTCAAGTTCCCCGACCTGAACCACGCCATCAAGCGCGACCCGCGCACGGGCCTGCGTAGCGCGGAAAGCAACTGGGACTTCTGGACGCAACTGCCGGAAGCGCTGCACCAGGTGACGGTCGTCATGAGCGATCGCGGCATTCCGCGCACGTTCCGTCATATGCACGGCTTCGGCAGCCACACGTTCAGCTTTATCAGTGCGAACAAGGAACGCTTCTGGGTCAAGTTCCACCTGAAGAGCGAGCAGGGCATCGAAAACCTGACTGACGAAGAGGCAACGGCCCTCGTCGGTCACGATCGCGAGACGCATCACCGCGACCTGTATGAAGCCATCGAGCGCAAGGAATTCCCGCGCTGGAAGATGTTCGTGCAGATCATGCCGGAGAAGGAAGCGGGCGCATATCGCTACAATCCGTTCGATCTCACGAAGATCTGGCCGAAGAAGGACTATCCGCTGATCGAAGTGGGTGTGGTCGAGCTCAATCGCAACGCTGAAAACTGGTTCGCCGATGTCGAGCAGGCTGCGTTCAACCCGGCCAACGTCGTGCCGGGCATCAGCTTCTCGCCGGACAAGATGCTGCAAGGGCGTCTGTTCTCGTACGGCGATGCGCAACGTTATCGCCTGTCGGTCAACCACCATCAGATCCCTGTCAATGCGCCGCGTGCGGCAAAGCATTACAACAGCTATCACCGCGACGGCCTTATGCGCGTGGACGGCAACCAGGGCGGAGTGACGCCGTATAACCCGAACACGCGCGACGCGTGGCTCGACCAGCCCGACTACAGCGAACCGCCGCTGACGCTCGAAGGCTCGGCCGACCACTGGAATCATCGTGCTGACGAGGACTATTACTCGCAGCCGGGCGCGCTGTTCCGCCTGATGACGCCGGCCCAGCAGAAGGTGCTGTTCGAGAACACGGCGCGCGCGATGCAAGGCGTGTCGCAGCCGATCCGCGATCTGCATATCGAGCACTGTACGAAGGCCGATCCGGCGTACGGTGCGGGCGTTCGCAAGGCGCTCAACGAAATCAGCCCGCTCGACACGACGGCAGCGCGTTCGGAACCGGCTGTCGCGAAGTAAGCGATCCGCCTTGAACGCGTTCTTAAGCAAAAGCGTACGGCGCGCCTGCCCTGATGGGTATGGCGCGTCGGGCGTTTTCGTTTTGCTCGCTGTCGTTGTACTGGCGGCGGGGTGTTCGACCGACAACGCATCGATGAATCGCACGCAAGGCGCGGTGCCTGATCTTCGATGCGATTACGGCGCGCCGTGCGGAAAGACACCGGGTGTCGCGCCCGAAGGCACCATTTCCCGATAGCTCAACGCATTCAGCGCATGCACGCCACGTGCGTCGCGTGTGCCAACCGTACCGACTTCCCGACGGTCCGCCATCAATACCCGGCATCGTGCCGGACCTTGCCGCGAAACACCCAGTACGACCACACGACGTAGAGCAGCAGCACAGGCAAAAGGAACAAAGTACCGAGCAGCAGGAACTGCTGTGAAAAAGGTGCCGCTGCCGCCGCGCGCAGCGATATCGAAGGCGGCGCAATCAGCGGCCACAGGCTGATGACCAGCCCCGAGAACGCCAGAAAGAACACGCCGATCGAGCACGCAAAAGGCTGCACCTCCTTGCCTTTCTCGAGTCCGGACCAGAGCCACCAGAACAACAGCAGGGACAGCACGGGCACCGGCGCAAACGCGATGCTGTCGGGAAACGAGAACCAGCGCTGCGCAATACGCGCATCGGTCAGCGGCGTGCCGATGCTGATCACGAGCACAAACACCGCGACACCCACGATACTGCGCCGGGCCATCGTGCGAGCCCATTGCTGAAGCTCGCCTTCGGTTTTCATCACAAGCCACGTCGAGCCTTGCAGCAGATACCCCGCAATCAGACCGAGCCCGGTGATCAGGGGGAACGGCGAGACCCAGTCCCAGCTTGTGCCGACAAATTCACGCCCGTTGACCTTGAAGCCATGAATGAACATGCCGAGCACGACGCCCTGAAAGAATGTCGCCACGAGCGAGCCATAGCAAAACGCGCGATCCCAGATCGGCTTGCGCGAGCCCACGACCTCGCGATACTCGAACGCGACGCCGCGAAACATGAGTCCGAGCAACATCAGCACGACCGGGAAATACACGGCCGGCACGATGATCGCGAACGCCAGCGGAAACACGGCCAGCAGACCGCCCGCACCCAGCACGAGCCACGTTTCGTTGAAGTCCCAGACCGGTGCGATCGACGTCATCATCAAATGCCGGTCGTGGTCGCTGTCGCGCATCAGGAACAGCATGCCGACGCCCAGATCGAAGCCGTCGAGCAGCACATACATAAAGACGGCGAGGGCCAGAATGCCGGCCCAAAGCGGGACGAGATCAAGCATGGGGAGGGTTCTCCGTCTTCTTGAGCGAGGGTTTGGCCGCCGACAACGGCCTCGACGGACGCGCCAGTCCGGGCGTCGCAACGCCGGGTGTGTCTTCGTACGGCGCCCCATCCGGGCCGACGCGGATCAGGCGGGCCAGCAGGATCAGTCCCGAGCCGAAAATAAAGAGGTAGCCGACGACATAGAGGGCAAGCGACAGCATGACGTCTTGAGCTGTCAATGAAGGCGTGACCGAATGCGCCGTGCGCAACATGCCGTAGACCGTCCACGGTTGCCGGCCGACTTCCGTCGTCACCCAGCCGCACAGCACGGTCACAAAACCGATCGGCCCGACGCGCGTGCAGAGTGCCCAGTAGCGCGGACAGTCGAACAAACGCTTGCGCACGTGCAGCACCAGCCCGATCACGACCACAAGCAACATCAGCAACGCGAGTCCGACCATCAGGTGGAACGCCCAGAAGACAATGGCGACGGGCGGGCGGTCTTCAGGCGGAAAGTCCTTGAGCCCGCGCACGACGCCATTGGGATCGTGCGTCAGGTACAGGCTGCCGAGCACCGGGATCGAGATCTCGAAGTGATTGCGTTCCTCGGCCTGATCAGGGAACGAAAACAGATTGGCGGGCACGCGTGACTGCGTTTCCCACAGCCCTTCCATGGCCGCAATCTTGACCGGCTGATGCTTGAGCGTGTTCAGTCCATGCGCATCGCCCGCGACCATCTGCGCGGGCACCGTCACGATCAGGAAGAACAGCGACATCTTGACCATCACGCGGCTTTCTTCGATCGCACGGCCATGTCTTAGATAGTAGGCACCCGTCGCGAGCACCACGAAGCCCGTCGTGACGACAAACGCAAGCACCGTATGCACGAGCCGGTAGGGCAGTGACGGGCTGAAGATCATCGCCCACAGGTCAGTCGGCACGAATCGGCCGTCGACGAGCGTGACGCCCGCGGGCGTCTGCATCCAGCTATTGACTGCGAGAATCCAGAACGACGACAGCAGGGTGCCGAGCGCAACGAACACCGCGGCCATCACATGGACCCACTGCGGCACGAGCTTGCGGCCGAACAACAGCACGCCGAGAAACGCGGACTCGAGAAAGAAGGCCGTGAGGACCTCATAACCCATCAAGGGACCGAAGACGTTGGCGGCCGCGTCGGTAAAGCGGCTCCAGTTCGTGCCGAACTGAAACGGCATGACGATGCCGGAAACGACCCCCATGCCGAATGACACGGCGAACACCTTGAGCCAGAAAGCGGACAGGCGCCGATACACATCGCGTTGCGTGAGCCACGACAGCAACTCAAGCGTCGCCACATAGCACGACAGGCCAACGGTAAAGGCGGGGAGGAGGATATGAAGCGCGATGACCCAGGCGAACTGGATCCGCGACAGTAATAACGCGCCGGAGTCGACGTCCATGCACGACCTCCTTCATGCAAGTTGATGCAAGTTGAACGAGATGTACGCGTGCAGCATGCCTGCGATCCAGCCAGAGCGCATCGCGGCGTGGGGGGAGTCCGCCCGCCAGGTCGTGGCCGGCACGTCAAGCATAGGCAAAGAATGGGACCTTGAGGGGACAACGAGGAACCCGTGAGGCGATGTCGAAGCGGTGGTGAAGCGGTAGTGAGCGGGCAATGAGCAGGTAGTGAGCCCGCAGGCGGCACATGCCCAGCAGCGAGTGAGCAGGCTGCACGGTGAAATCGCGCGCATAGGCATACACTGTTTCGTGCCCGCTGGGTGGTGCCCGCTGCGCCGTGTCCGTAGGGGCGCACCGAGATGCCCGAGGCCGCAGCCTTCGGCATGCGAATTGCTGAGCACGCAATCTCTCGCCTGCGCGAAAGCTGCTCGCCGCAAGCGAGCAGATGTCATCTGCATGTCATTGCATCGCCACGATGTTGTCGTCATGCGCCATAACCAGGAGGATTCCGGATGACCGTTCCCGAGGGACAGCCGCGTTCAACTTCCCCGGCCGCCAAGCCCGCTCCCGCGTGCACGCTTGTGATCTTCGGCGCCCGCGGCGACTTGACCCGAAGGTTGTTGATGCCGTCGATTTACAACCTCGTCCGCGACGGCCTGCTCGACGACAAGATGCGCCTGATTGGCGTGGACCACAACGAGCTATCGACGGACGACTGGCGCAAGCTGCTCAGCGACACATTCGACGAACTCGCGGCCGATCCGCATGCCGAGTTTCATGCAGGCAGCGTCGACCCGAAGATCTGGAAGTGGGTCACCGACCGCATGGAGTACATGACGGCCGATTTCGACGAAGCGAAAACGTATTCGCGGCTGAATGATGCGTTGAGCGGGAACGTTGTGTTTTATCTGGCCGTCAGCGCACGCTTCTTCGGCCCGATCGTTGAAAACCTCGGCAAAGCGGGCCTGCTCAAAGAAGGCAAGGAAGAAGGCACGGGCAGCGGAGGAGCGAAAGATTCGAAAGGCTTCCGCCGCGTCATTATCGAAAAGCCCTTTGGCAACGATGTGCCGAGCGCGGTCGAGCTCAACAAGCGCATCCTCGCGCACGGCGACGAGTCCCAGTTCTTCCGCATCGATCACTTCCTCGGCAAGGATGCCGTGCAAAGCCTGCTGGCGATGCGCTTTGCCAACCGGCTGTTCGAGCCCGCATGGAACGCCGATTCGATCGATCACGTACAGATCACTGCAGCGGAAACGATTGGTGTCGGCTCGCGCGGCAACTTCTATGAAACGACGGGCGCACTGCGCGACATGGTGCCCAACCACCTGTTTCAGTTACTGACGATGACAGGCATGGAGGCGCCGAAGACCCTCGACGCAAACGCCGTACGCGACGAGAAGACGCGACTCGTCAAGGCGATCGCGCCGGTGCGCGTCGAAGACGTCGTGCGCGGGCAATACGCCGCGGGCGAGATCGATGGCGACGCAGTCAAGGGCTACAAAGAGGAAGACAAGGTCGCCGCCGACAGCACGACCGAAACCTATGTGGCGCTCAAGCTGTCGATCGACACGCCGCGATGGAAAGGGGTGCCGTTCTATCTGCGAACGGGCAAGCGCATGGGCGGGCGCTTTACGGAGATTTCGATCCATTTCAAATGCGAGCCGTACGGCTTGTTCGAGCAAGGCTCGGCCGGCGAGGCGGGCTATGGCCCGACGAAGGACGCGCATCCGGCACAGGGCGAGCGCTCCGATGTCGGCGGTGCGCGCGTCAGCGGTCCGGGTCCGAACGTACTGACGATCCGGATCGATCCGACGCATGGCGCCGCGCTGCGCTTCAACGTCAAAGTGCCGGGCCCGCTGGCGACGCTCGGTGAAGTCGAAGCGGCATTCGACTTCGACAAGTCATTCGGCGACACCGCGACGGTGGGCTATGAGTCGCTCGTCTATGAATGCCTGCTCGGCGATGCCACGCTGTTTCAGCGCGCCGATACGATCGAAGCCAGCTGGGCCGCCGTGCAGCCCCCGATCGACCTTGCGTCGCAGCATGCGAAGCCGGAGCCCTATGCCGCAGGCAGCGCCGGCCCCGCAAGCGCCGATGCGATGCTGGAACGCGATGGGCGCGCATGGACGCCGATGAAATCCGGAGGCCAGTAGGGCTTCCCTAAGGCCTTGTTATCGACTCAAGTTCGCAGGAGCCGGCCGCAGCCGGTCTGTCCTGCACGGACCTGACAGAAACCGATGGAGCACGCGACATGAAACGATGGATGATGAACCCCGCAGCGAAATCCGCTCTTCAGGCCGCCGAGCGTGATGGCGCGGGTGCAGGCGCGGCGGGCGCGGCCGGTGCGGCACGCCCGGCCGGCGATATCGACCAGATCTGCATCAACACGATCCGCACGCTCGCGATGGACGCCGTGCAGAAGGCCAATTCCGGCCACCCCGGCACGCCGATGGGCCTTGCGCCAGTCGCGTACCACCTCTGGCAGGACCGGCTCAATTACGATCCGCAGGATCCGGGCTGGCCCAATCGCGACCGCTTCGTGCTGTCAGTCGGCCATGCATCGATGCTGCTGTATTCGCTGCTCTTTCTGACGGGCGTGCGCGAGACGGGCGAGAACGATGTGCCGCTGAGCACGCCTGCCGTGCCGCTCGAAGAGATCAAACGCTTCCGTCAGATCGACAGCAAGACGCCCGGTCATCCGGAGTATCGCTGGACGTCGGGTGTCGAAACCACAACCGGCCCGCTGGGGCAGGGGCTGGGCAACAGCGTCGGCATGGCCATCGCGGAACGCTGGCTCGCGACGACGTATAACAAGCCCGGCGCCGAGATCTTCAATTACAACGTCTACGCGATGTGCGGCGATGGCTGCATGATGGAAGGCGTGTCGGCCGAAGCCGCATCGCTCGCGGGTCACCTGAAGCTGTCGAACCTGTGCTGGATCTATGACAGCAATCACGTGACGATCGAGGGCGGCACGGACCTCGCCTATAGCGACGACGTCGCCACGCGCTTCCGCGGCTATGGATGGCACGTCGAGCTTGTCGCCGATGCCAACGACACGGCGGCGCTGGCCAAGGCCCTCGCGGCCTTCGACAAGGTCGACGATCGCCCGACGCTGATCATCGTGACCAGCGTCATCGGCTATGGCTCCCCGAAGAAAGCCGGCAAGGCTTCGGCCCACGGCGAGCCGCTTGGCGAAGAAGAAGTCAAGGCCGCGAAGCGGTCGTATGGCTGGCCCGAAGACGCCCAGTTTCTGGTGCCCGACGGCGTGCTCGACCACTTCAGCAAGGGTATCGGCGCACGCGGCAAAGAAAAGCGCGAAGCCTGGTACAAAGCCTTCGACGAGTACAAGAAGCAGAATCCGGATGAGGGTGCGCAGCTCGAGCTGATGCGCAAGCAAGGTCTGCCCACTGGATGGGAGGCCGAGCTGCCGGTGTTCCCGCCCGATCCGAAGGGTCTGGCCACGCGCGACTCGTCGGGCCAGGTGCTCAACAAGCTCGCCGTCAAGATCCCTTGGTTGCTTGGCGGCGCGGCCGACCTTGCACCGTCCACCAAGACGCTGCTCAAGTTCGAGGGTGCCGGCAGCTTCCAGCCTCAGAGCTATGGCTCGCGCAATCTGCACTTCGGCATTCGCGAACACGCGATGGGCTCGGTCTCGAACGGGATCGCCCTGTCGAAGCTACGGCCATTCGCCTCGACGTTCCTGATTTTCAGCGACTATATGAAGCCGCCGATCCGGCTGGCGTCGATCATGGAGTTGCCAGTCGCCTTTGTGTTCACGCATGATTCGATCGGCGTCGGCGAAGACGGCCCGACGCACCAGCCGATCGAGCAACTGGCATCGCTGCGCGCGATTCCGGGCATGGTCGTACTGCGGCCGGCCGACGCCAACGAAGTCGCTCAGGCGTGGCGCACGATTCTGACGCTGCACGATCAGCCTTCGTGTCTGGTGCTGACGCGCCAGGCGCTGCCGACGTTCGATCGCAAGAAGTACGCGAGCGCCGAAGGCGTGGCGCGCGGCGCTTATGTGCTGGCCGATGCAGCGGGCGGCAAGCCGAAGGTGATCCTGATGGCCACGGGCAGCGAGGTGTCGATGTGCGTCGACGCTTACGAGAAGCTCACGGCAGAGGGCATCGCCGCGCGCGTCGTGTCGATGCCGTCGTGGGAACTCTTCGAGCGGCAGGACCAGGCCTATAAGGACAGCGTGCTGCCGCCGGATGTCACGGCGCGGGTCGCTGTCGAGCAGGCTGCCGAGATGGGATGGGACCGCTATGTCGGTATTAGTCGGGACGCGCGCACGATCGTCATGCATACTTTCGGCGCGTCGGCTCCGCTGGCTGACCTCAAGAAGAAATTCGGCTTTACGCCCGAGGCTGTCTACGAGACAGCGAAACAACTTGTGAAGTAATACAACCGGAGAATAAGAGCATGCAGATCGCTATCGTTGGCCTCGGCCGCATGGGTGCAAACATTGCACGCCGCCTGATCAGGGGCAAGCATGAGGTCGTCGTCTGGAATCGCAGCAGCGGCCCGGCCGAGGAACTCGGCAAGGAAGGTGCGACGGTCGCCAAGGACTTTGACGATGTCGTCGCCAAGCTCAAGGGACCGCGCATTGTCTGGATCATGCTGCCGGCAGGCAAGGTCACGGAAGACGCGCTGACCGAGTTCTCGACCAAGCTCTCGCCTGGCGACGTGCTGATCGACGGCGGCAATACGCACTACAAGGACGATATGCGCCGGGCGAAGGAAATCGCCAAGAAGAATATCCACTATGTGGACGTCGGCACGTCGGGTGGCGTGTGGGGTCTGCAACGCGGCTACTGCATGATGATCGGCGGCCCGGACGATGTCGTGAAGTCGCTCGACCCGATCTTCAGCACGCTGGCCCCGGGCCTTGGCGATATCCCGCGCACGACGGGCCGTGAGCATCTCGACTCGCGCGCCGAACACGGCTATATCCACGCAGGCCCGGCCGGTGCCGGTCACTTCGTGAAGATGGTTCACAACGGCATCGAGTACGGCCTGATGCAAGCGTATGCGGAAGGCTTCGACATCCTGCGCGAGAAGAATTCGACGCACCTGCCGGAAGACCAGCGCTTCGACCTGAACCTGGCCGACATCGCCGAAGTCTGGCGTCGTGGCTCGGTCGTGTCGTCGTGGCTGCTCGACCTGTCGGCACAAGGCCTGGCTTCGTCGCCGCAACTCGACGACTACTCGGGTGAAGTTGCAGACAGCGGTGAAGGCCGCTGGACGATCGATGCAGCCGTCGAAGAAGCGGTGCCGGCTAACGTGCTCGCTGCTTCGCTGTTCGCACGCTTCCGTTCGCGCAAGGATCACACTTTCGGCGAGCGTCTGCTCTCGGCAATGCGCTTCGGCTTCGGTGGTCACACCGAGTTCAAGAAGTAATTGACGTGTGATGCGGGGGATCGCAGGCCGATGCAAGTCGGCCGGGTTCTCCGCACGAGTCTCCGGCGATGAAGGCGCTGCGGACGCGCAGACCTTTCGTTGCTGCGTTCGCGGGCTGCGTCCGTGGCCCGTATGTGTGCCCCGCATTCGTTTCCCGGATCCGCCTCGCATCGTGTGCCTCGCATCGGCTGCGCACCACGCGTTCCGGGTCCCGCTGCCTGAATCTCCTGTCTGCGTCCCCTTCCTGCGTGTCCCTTGTTGACTGTGCTGCTACGCCGCCGATGAGTAGCGAGTCTTGACGCAAGTGCGACGTCTCGAAACAAGTGCCGACGCGCCTTGCATCGTTCAGCGCATGTCCCGATGTCTTTGCGACATGGCGGCTTTTGCGTTCGGAAAGAACCGCTTTCGAAGCAGACGTGTCCTTTGTTGAACAGCGACATGCGGTTCTTCGGGCAGAGCTTGATACGATCTACCGCTTATCTGAGATTTCACGGGGGGAGTCGATGCCGATTCTTTTTCTTCCGCTGCTCGCCTTCATCGTTTTCATTGTCGCCGCGGGGTGGGGCTTTAATGCGCTGTCGCATCGCGTGGGCGCGGATATCGCGATCGCCATTTACTTTCTTGTGCTCGCGCTGCTGAGCGCCGTGCCGATTGCATGGCTGCGCCGACGCAAGCAACGCGCGGTCAGCCCGACGGGACGTACGCTCGTCAGCCGGACATTTTCTGGCGTGGGCTCGAGTGTCGTCGTCGAGGCGCGTGAGCGTCGTGTCACCTTGACCATCGAGGGACGGACGCAGCGCTACGCGCTCTCCGATCTCAAAGAGTGGAAGCTCTTTGAGCGAGAACTCGAGGTGCACGGTACTCAGGCAACCGGCCTGGCGATGGCTGGCGTCGTGTTCCGTACCAACGACCTGGGCAACCCGACCTGGTCCGTGCCGCTCGCCAATATCGAACAAGCGCGGGAGTGCGTGGCCCTTCTGGATCAACTCAAAGGTTGAATGCCGCCCGCGGCAGTCACCGGACGTACTGCTCGCGCGAATCGCCGCGACTGCACGCTGACTGCCTGCACGACGGGTCGATACGATCGTATGTAATGAAAACGAAAGGAATGCCATCGAACCGGGCGAACCCTACGCTTTCAGCGCTGAAAGTGAGCAAACCCTTTCATCAAAATGACCGCAGGGCATGACGACCGCATTTCGGCGCTGAGGTGAGCCGATACAGGGAAAAGCTCGTAAAACTGACCGGATTTGTGCCTTCTGTTCCTTCGATGGAACCGCGTTGAAGAGGCGTTAAATGACATCATGGCGAGACGGGCACCCATACATCCGCTAGAAGTAATTTGTGTGACTACGCCCTCAAGTTCGCTCGAGCGATTGCCGTTATTACGTTTGTTGAAACGTGAAGAAGCTCGGTCCAATACGGTTCCAGCGAAGGAGTCACACATGAGACTGCCGAGGAATGACAGCAAGAACGCGACGCCTCGCGACGCGATCGACGAAGAAAAGGTGCAGATTCGTCGTTCTTGCAGCTATATCGTCGCCCGCGAAGCTTCGGACCTGATGAGCAAATTGCCGCTGAACCGCGGTCCGGCGCTCAAGAAAATCGCCGAGCGCCTCGTCGACTCGCGCAGCGTCTTGTTCGGTATCGCGTTTTTCGAATGCGTCGAAGACTGGCTGATCGACCACGATCAGCAATCCAGCGCCGACGCGGTTCGACGCTTTCTGAATTCCCCGAAGTTCCTCACCTTGTTCGTTCCGTCGACCCCGGCGCCGTACGTCGCCACGGCCATCGCACCGCGCAATCAAGGTCAGCTCGCTTTGATCGACTGAATTCGCTGACTGAACTCGCTGGCTGAGTTCGACGATTGAGTTCGCTGGCCGCGCGGATGTCGTTCACAGCGCGCGCCGTTGCCTCAGTGAGTCGATATCGACCGGTCTTGTCAGTCGTCGATGACGAACTGACTGAGTGACCGTCATGGTTACAGTTCGCCTGACATTCAACTCGACGGGCTGTCTTGTCGCCTCACCACGCGGCACATCCAAACGCCGTTCGTCATTCCCTCGGCACTTCGTGATTCTCGACGTTCAACTCAACGTTCGATGTTCGACGTCCGACGTTCAACGTCCGCACCCACGCATTTCACTTCAATTCCCCGTCGGAAAGACCTCATTCCCAGCCCGGATTCGAACGATCTTCCGCGTCTTGAATATCTCCTCTGATATTGAGTGCCAAATTGCCTCAGTCGAGCATGAGATTTCTCTCGATCGATCTGCGGACACGTCTGTTATCTCGTTTTGACTCCTAACGCACCATTAGGCACTGATACTCAACGAGCCGCATTTTAGGTGCGCGTTTATGCCGTATCGCAATCATCCGATTCTCAATTGCGAGATGTCCTAAGCATGCATTGACGCACGAAAACGCGCTTTATTTTGAATGAAATATTGCTGTTTTGTGCACGAATCAATCGGAAACTCAGCGTCAGTGGCGAACGGATCGCGCGTCCTAAAATGAGCTGCACCAGGCTGCATGTGACCCGACTGGCTCACATATTCGCTTTCTCGTAACATCGCGCGGCGTTTAATCGGTCGACCACTTCCGGCGGCACACAAACGTTGAAGGAGATGGCCTGTGGCAAAACAAACGATCGTGCTCGTCGACGATCATCCTTCCCTGCGACTCGCACTCAAGACAATTCTTGAAGATACGGGTGAGTTCGAAATCATCGGGGAAGCGAGTACAGGTGATAAAGCGCTCGCGATCATTCGACGCGTGCCGCCATCGCTCGTGATTGTGGATCTCAAGTTGCCCGATATCGATGGCATCGAGCTCATTCGCCAGATACGCCGCGCTGCTCCGCCAACGCGCATTCTGGTGTTTTCGTCGCAAGACGAGCGCATGCATGCTGGGCCGGCGCGCGACGCGGGCGGGCATGGTTTTGTCGGCAAGGATCGCGATATCTGCGACATCCTGACCGCGGCGCGTCTCGTGCTTGCCGGCTACAACTGCTTTGCGGATTCCGGAACCGAAGCGGCGACCGATCGTCTGGCTCAGTTGTCGCCTCGCGAGCTGACGATTCTCAAGGGCCTGGTTGCAGGCGCAAGCAACAAGCAGCTCGCCGACACGCTGTTTCTGAGCCCGAAGACCGTCAGCACGCACAAGACACGCATGCTGAGAAAGCTCAACCTGGAGACCCTGGTGGATCTCGTCGAATTCGCGAAGGCTCATCGGCTGATCGACTAGCGAGGCAGCAGACATGCGACGCATGGCATTGAGACTGTGGTGCATGGCGGTACTGATCGGTGCGCTGCCGGAGACGGCCTCGCTGCAGGAGGTGTCGTCACAGCAACCGTCGCCGGAACAACGGTCGTCGCAGCTGCAGTTCTCGCAGCTACCGTCATCGCAACAGCTGTCATCGCAACAGCTGTCGCCGCAAGGGGCGTTGCTGGAGCAATTATCATCGCGCGTGCACGCCTATGTGCCCGGTCCTCCGGCGAGCGGTCGGGACGTGCTGTCGGAGTGGCGTGCGCCGATCGCGCTGGAGACGTTGCCGCTCAGCGAGGGCGAGCATGCGACGCTCGCCTTGCATGGGCATCGGCTGGTAATCGGCATTGCGCCGAATCTGTCGCCGCCGCTCGATATCACCGACTTGCACAATGGCGTGTACGGCATGTCGGTCGACTTCGCCGAAGCGATGGGTGCGCGGTTGGGCGTGCCCGTGCAGTGGCACGCCTACGACGATCGCGCGTCGATGATCGAGGCGCTGCGCCAGCATCAGATCGATGCGATTTCGACGTCGACATTCGGCGACGGCCCGGGCCTCGTGCATAGCCGGCCTTACGTCGCCAATCAACTGGCGACGATCGAGCGGCGCGCTCAAGGGGAGAGGCAGGAAGATCATCCGCGCAGGATTGCCTATGTGCGCGACGTCGTTGCACAACGCGCCGAGGCGGATCTCGAGCGTGCATACCCCGATGCCGTGCGCGTGCCGTATCCGGGCCTGATACAGGCGCTCGAGGCCGTGTCCTTCGGCGATGCCGACATGCTCGTCGGCAATCTGCTTGTCACGAGTTACCTGATCGACCAGCTGCAATTGCGCAATCTCGCGCCAAGCGGCTATGCGAACTTCGACGAGGGCGGTTTCGATTTTGCGATGCGCAGTGACGACGCCGCGCTGGCCAACCTGATCGATCGCGCGCTGGAGAGCCTGCCCACGTCATTCGCCACGAGCGTCAGGGGACGTTGGGCGCGTGCACCCGGTGAGCCGAGTTTCATTCGTCCGCTCGAACTGACCGACGATGAGCGTGCATGGATTCACGAGCATCCTGTCGTGCCGTATTCGTCGATCGGCGATCTCGCGCCGCTGGTGTTCGAAGACGCGCGCGGGCAGCCCGCAGGCATTGCGATCGATGTGCTCGATGCCATCTCGCAGGAGACGGGGCTCGTCTTCCAAGGCACCTTGCGCGCAAAGATCGCCGATACCGCGGCAGACCTGGTGAGCGGCCATGCACTGCTGACGCCTTTTATGGTCGATGCGGACGACGAGCGGCATACGATCACCACGCGCATTCCGTATATGAGCTCGCTGTGGGTCATCGTCACGCGCGCATCGTCCGCGCCCTTGCGCAATGTCGACGCACTCGAGGGCAAGCGCGTTGTGCTGCTCGCCGACAGCGCGTTGTGGCGGCAACTCGAGCATGTCGAGCCCGTCGTCAGACTGGCGACATCGTCGTCGGTGTTTGGCGCGTTCGATGCTGTTCGCGATGGCGACGCGGATGCGACGTTGATGGAAATCGGCAGTGCTCACTACGCCATCGGCCAGTATCCGAAGGGCACGTTTTCGATCACGGGCACGGTCGGCGGGATACCGATCCCGATCCACATCGGGGTGCGCGCCGATCAGACCGAACTCGCGTCGATTCTCGACAAGGCCATTGCGCACCTGCCGCCCGGCGAGGTCGATGCGATTCGACGCCGCTGGCTGCTGGTCGCGAACCCTGAGCCCGTGTGGCAGCGCATTCGGCCGCGCCTCGTTATTGCCACCTATATCGGCGGCGCCGTCGCGATGTTGTTCGTGATCTGGGCGGTCTCGATGCGTATCCAGATCCGTCGACGCGTGGCGGCCGAGCGCCGGCTCGGCGAACAGCTGGCCTTGCAGTCGGAACTCCTCGATGCATTGCGTCATGCGCGTGACGAAGCGGAAGCGGCCAATCGCGCGAAGTCCACCTTTCTCGCGACGATGAGCCACGAGATCCGCACGCCGATGAACGCGATTCTCGGGCTGCTCGAACTCGAGTTGCAGCGCGCGCTGAGCGACGAGCCTCGTACGGCATCGCTGTCAGTGATGCAGCAGGCGGCGCGGGACTTGCTCGTGCTGATCGACAACGTGCTCGACGTCTCGAAGATGGACGCGGCGAAACTCGAACTCGCGCCGCGGCCGCTCGAGTTTTACTCGTGGATCGACGGGATCGCCCGGCTCTACGAAAATCTTGCGCGTCAGCGCGGTCTTGCGTTCCGTGTGGTCTGTACGACGCCAAGGCGTGTCGAAGCATGGGTCATGGCAGACCCTGTGCGTCTGCGGCAGATCATCGCGAATCTGCTGTCCAATGCGATCAAGTTCACGTCGTCGGGCTTGATCGGCATCGAGTACGGGATCGTCGAACGAAGGCTTGCACCGGATCGCGGGCAGGGGCAGGACGATGAGGCGTCCATGGCCGGCGACTTCGGCGCATCGGAGTCCGAGCCGGATAGCCACGAACCTGACGACGCCGCCTTCGGCGTAACCATTCGCGTCTTCGACACCGGTGTCGGGATTGATGACGTCGATCAGGCAGCGCTGTTCGAACCGTTCTCGCAAGTCGGGGATGCGCAGCGCGGTGTGTACGGCGGCACCGGACTCGGTCTATCGATCTGCAAGCGTCTGGTCGTGCTGATGGGTGGGACGCTGAGTATCGACAGTGTCCGCGGTGAAGGCACACGCGTGTCGATTGACCTGACGCTTGCCCAGGCTTCGCCGGAGGAGTCGCAGGGTGCTGTGACACTGCCAGAGGATCGCACCGTACTTAAAGGCTTGCGCGTGCTCGTTGTCGACGATCATCCCGCGAATCGGCTTGTAATGAAGCAGCAAGCCGAATCGCTCGGCTGCGTCGTCACGCTGGCCGTTGATGGCCACGATGCGCTTGGGCAATGGTCGGAAGCCGACAGCCCGTTCGACGTCGTTCTCACCGATTGCTCGATGCCGTCGATGAGCGGCGAGGCGCTCACGGTTGCGCTGCGCGAGCGCGAACGCAAGGGCGAGCACGAGGGCGAGTATGACGGCGCAGCCGTGGAAGCGCACGTTCGATGCATCGTGATTGGAGCGACGGCCAATGCACAACCCGACGCCCGGCAACGTGCGCTCGACGCCGGTATGGATGAGTGCCTTGTGAAGCCGCTGAGCATCGCGTCCCTCGCGCATGCGTTGTCGCTCGCGTGCAGAGAAGCACAAGGGCATGTTGCGCCGTCGGTCGAGGATGACGCCGTACTGGACAGCGACCCGGCCGTAGCGTCGGCCGTAGACCCTTCGAGGCTGGCCAGGTTCGGCACGCAATGTGCCGCGCTTTTGATTTCGCTGCGCGACACCAATCGCGAAGACTGGCTCGCGGCGCACGCAGCGTTGACGCGTGGCGACGATGATGGCCTTTCCGCACTGGCGCACCGAATCAAAGGGGCAGTCCGCCTTGTCGGTGGCGAACGGCTCGTGGACGCCTGTGTCCAGCTCGAGACCGCCTGCGCCTCACATGACCGAATGGCCGTCGGCCGTGCGTTCACCGTAGTGAGTCACGCGTTCGATGCCTTTCAGGCCGATATTGAAAAAGCCATCCGACGCATGACGCACTGATCCGCGGAAAACGCGCTCCGGGCCGCGCGTTTCCTAAAAGTCATTGCATCGGATGGCTGGAAGCCAGATAGCGCCCACGCGTTTTTCGCAAATTTCAGACTGTTCCTACGTTGCCATCGACCTGCGCTGATATGGATTCGTGTCTCGATTTGGCACATTTCGCGCGGACGGTTGAGTTGACGATTTGGACGTGCAATTCGAGCCGTTGGATCGAACTTCAAAACGGCGGCGAAAATGCAACAGATCGTGATACGCAGGGCGCGGCGAGCGGGAGATGTGCGACGAGCGGGAGATGCGCGGCGAAGGGTGCCGGTGAGGCAGGGTGTGAGTCGACCCATCTGGGCCGCGTGGCCTGTGCCGCTTTGGCGACGCGAGGTCGTGGTCGCGATTCTCACGGCGTCGGTGGCTTTCGACGTACGTGCGGGGGAAGAGGTGCTGCCCGAGCTTCCGGAGTTGCCGATTCCGTATCTCGACCTGCAGCGTAAGGAGCAAGTCCGCACGAGCGGCGGCCGGTATTTCGCCACGGAAGTGGGACCGATGAAGTCTGCGATCCGGATGTCCGGGCCGAAGGTGAAGCTCGATATCACGGATGCCGATCTTTACGTCTATTTCGCATTGGCGAACGGGATCTACACGCGCAAGGGTGCGACGGCGGACGGGCATGTGTTGCGTGCCACCACGACCCAGCGCGAGGCGCATGCATTTGCGGCCGACGGTGCCACGACGCGTGTTGAACGCAGCGTGGTCAAGACGCGTGCGGAGGATGCGTATGGACTCTTCGCGACGCAGTCCCTGGGATATGTGCGTGCCTTGGGCGGTTCGATTTCGACGATGGGTGTGCATGCCTACGGCGCGCGTTCGACCGAGGGTGCGAAGCTCGAGATTGGCGCGGCAGTGCGGGCCGACGGAACGGTCGAGCGCGCGAGAATCGTGACGCAGGCTTCGCACGCCGCTGCTCTCGTGGTCGACCGAGGCGCTGAACTCATTGCGCGCGGGGTCGATCTTGAAACATACGGATCCGACTCGCCCGCACTCGTCGTCGATCAGGCTCGAGCCACGCTGGCCGATGCGACGTTGAAAGTCGACGTTCGCAATATGCCGTTGATTGTCGTACGCAACGATGCGTCGCTGACCGTCGGCGCGATGCGGGTTGAGCTTGGCGAACGCCTTGATCCGGTTTTTCGAGTTGATGCGGGCTCAGCGTTGACCTTTGGCGAGGGCGCGCGCGTGCGTGCTCCCGTGGTCGTGTCGGTGGTGAATTCGCAGATTGGACCGAAGGGGGCAGTGGGTGACGCAGGTACTGCGACGCGTGACGGTGGCGCGGCAGGGCGATCGGGCGCACATATCACCGTCGGCGATCGCGCTCAGGTGGAAGGCGATATCGAGATCCTCACGAACGAGCCGGCCCGGCTCGAGGTCCGTGATCGCGGCGAATTCCATGGCGCATGGGCGGGACACGTTGCGCTGGATGTCGCGAGTAACGGACGCGTTGTGCTGCCTGAGTCGGCGCGCGTGGACGCATTGTCGAACATCGGCGGCGTTGTCGAGTTCGACGACGCCGCGCCTGCCCGGCAAGCGTTGGTTATCGACGGCGGCCTGACCGGGAAGGATGCGGACGTCAGCGCGAGGACGGCATCCGAATCGGAAAACGAGGTTGGCTCGAGTGCCAGCCCAAGCGCGGGTGCGAGTGTCGGCACAGGTGTTGGTGCTGGCGCGTTTCGCTTGCGTACGCTCCTCAACGTCGGCGGCAGGCTCGACACGCAAAAGACAGACCGCGTGCTGATCTCGGGTGACGTGAAGGGTGTGCATGTGATCGACGTCGTTGTGGCGGGCGATGGTGCACAGACCGACGTCAATGGTGACGGCGTGATTCAGGCAACCGAAGGCATTTCGCTGATACAGGTCAGAGGCAGGGCGTCGCCGCAGAGTTTTGTGTTGCCGGGTGGGATCTTGGCCGCTGGCCCCTATCAATACGAACTGATGGCTTTCGCACCCGGAACGAGCCACGCGTCGCAGCGGCTGGTGTCTGGTGATGAGGGTTTCTGGGACTTTCGTCTCGCCACGAAAAAGGCGCCGGACCCTGTTGCAGATACTGGCGATGCGAGTGCGCCGCCCGCCGAACCGATGCCTGCGGACGAAACACCGGCAGAACTCCCCATCGTGGAAGTGCCACCGGTAGAAGTACCGCCTGCGGAGGTGCCACCCGTAGAAGTACCGCCTGTCGAAGCGCCGCCTGTCGAAGCGCCGCCGGTGGAAGCACCGCCTGTCGAAGCGCCGCCGGTGGAAGCACCGCCTGTGGAAGTACCGCCCGCGGAAGCACCTCCCGTGGAAACACCACCTGTGGAAGTACCGCCCGCGGAAGCACCTCCCGTGGAAACACCACCTGTGGAAGCACCGCCCGCGGAAGCACCGCCTGCGGAAGTGCCACCCGTAGAAGCACCGCCCGTAGAAGTACCGCCTGTGGAAGTCCCACCCGCGGAAACACCTCCCGTGGAAACACCGCCTGTGGAAACACCGCCTGTGGAAGCACCTCCCGCGGAAGCACCTCCCGTGGAAGCACCGCCTGCTGAACCGCCGGCCACAGAAGCTGACGATTCCAGCGACGTACCTGGCGATGATTCCAAGGACGAAGCCGAGAGCCATACGCATGTGCACGCTTCGGTGCCGGTCGCGCCGCAGCCTGAGTCGCCTCATGCCGCAAGCTACGTGTCACTGCCGCTCGCGACGGCACAGATGCTCCAGAACGCCCTACTGAGCTGGAGTGTGCCGGAAACCGCGTCGCTTGCCACTGATGATGGCGACGTCGCCTCGTCGCATGCGTCAAACACCTTCGTCGGCGTATTCGGTAGTCGAGCCCGATATCGTGGCGCAGTGACGATGAACGCCGCCGGCCCACAAGCCGGGCGCGGACTCGAATTCAACAGTACGCAACGAGGTCTGCAACTCGGTCTTTCAGTCTACGAAGCACGCCAGGCGCATGGATCGATACGTGTCGATGTCGGACTCAGTTTCGCCGAGGCAACGACTCACGGCGTGGCGATCGATCAGAGCTTGGCCTTGGCCACGACATCGAGCGAGCCCAACCCGACCGGCACGAGCGCGACCGATCGTGCGCGCATTCGTGCCGCAGGCCTGGGCATCCAGCTCGTACATCGACATCATCATCGCGACCACAGCGCGCAGCACGCCTATGGCTTCTATGAGCGCGCCATCGTTAAAGTCGACTCGCTGTCCTTCAATGTCCGGAATGGCCCGAACGACGTGTTCGCGTCAGGCGGACTCGCTGTATCTGCACTGGGAGAGATCGGCCTCACGATTCCGATGCCCTACGGCTTGCATGTGTCGCCTGCGCTGACCGTCTCCTATCTCGATCTGCGGATGGGAGACACCGTCGACCGAGACGGCTACGTCGTTCACTCAGACGTTCAGCGCGCCACGGCGGCCCGACTGAATGCGAAACTCGTCCGTCCCGTGCTGACCCATGGCGCAAAGCTGATGCCCTATATAAAGACAGGTGTAGCCGTAAGCGCGGGTCCGCCGATGTCACAGCGCATCGGTGAAACGGTGTACTCGGGCATGCCAGCCGGTCCGTCGTGGAATGTAGGACTGGGCGTGGCGGGCCGGCTCGGCAAGCAAACCGCAGTGCGCATCGACATCGAGGTCGACAACGCCTTCAGCCAAGGCTTCAGCGCCACGCGGGCGGAGGGTGGGGTGACCTGGCTGTTTTGAATTGCATCGCAAACCCGTGTGATTCGATCCCTTGCCCGGTGTGTTGAAAGGACAGCAGGGGCAGCTCGTTTCGTTTAAAGCCGCGCTGTGCCGGTTCCGGCGCAGCGTGTCCCAAAGTCGTGCTGCGCCAGCCTCTGCGCAGCCTTCTCCCGAAGTCGCACCGCTTGAGCGTGCGTCGCCTCTTTCTACAAATCGGGCCATTCCCCGACCTGAACCGATTTACATGCGTTTCCATACAACCCTGCAAAACAGCAACTAACAGCCAACGCCCCCAACCCGTCCGCGAGATGCGTTCCGCATGCATTTCGCTTACAACGCCAATACCAGACAGCTAGCAGACAGATCAACCCTGCGGGGAAGCGAATCCCGCAGGGCAGGCACTTAACTAGCTTCTTTCCCGCAGAATCGACTACCATGCGTGGTCCGAAGCGCCTGCACGGCTGCGTCTGAGCGCGGCGTGCCCGCAATGTCGCGCCTCCGGCGCCCTGCGTATGTACGCGTCAATTGCCGACTTTTCTCGAGGATCGTCCGGCACTCGTCCGCATCGGGCTCAACCCGTGCAGACGGGCACGACGCGCCCTCGATATGGGAGTGTGTCTCGATGACTGGTGGTTTAGCGCGTCTGGTTGCGCGTTGGTATGTCCCGGCATTGTTGTTATTGCTCGTCTTGTCGGGTTGCAGCCTGTTTGAGCGTCAACCTGCCCCGATTGTCGAGGTGCCGCCTTGTCCGGCGTCCGATGCCTGCGTTGAAACGATTCCGCAGCCCGCGTCGGAACCGGTCGTCGTCGCCGAGCCCACCCCGGAACCCGAGGAAGCACCCGAGACGCCGCAGCATCCGCGCAAACCGCATCGCGTTGTGCCCAAGCCCCAGCCGGCACCGCCGCCGCCTGTGGCACCGCCGCCGCCTCCGCCACCTCCGCCGCCGCCACTGGTGACGGTGCGCCGTCTCACGCCGGAGCAATCGCATGGCCTGCTGGATGCTGAGGTCGAACGACCGGACGGCAAGGTCATCGGCCGCGTTGTCGACATGGTCGTCAACACCAAGGGCCAGCCCAACGAAATCATCGTCAACCTCAACGGCTTCCTCGGGGTCGGCGATCGCAAGATGAATTTCCCGCTCACCGTGTTCCGATTCAACAGCACGGCGAGCCGAAAAGTACCGATCACGCTGAACGTGCCGAACGGCGCGCCGCCCGCCGCCGCGCAGGTCAAGCCGAAGACACAAGCCAACGCGCCCGAGCCGATCACGCTCGATATGTCCGATTCGAAGGCATTCCGCAAGGACGGCAATCGGGTGGGTCGCGTTGTCGATGTGCTGATCGACGGCGCCGCGCAGCCGCAGGCGGTCGTGCTCGACGTGAGCAACTCGATCGGTCATGACGTGCGCAATATCGCCGTCAACTGGTCGTCGCTGATGTTCGTTCAGAAAGATAAAGAGCTGCAGTTGCAGCTCGATATGTCCGATGCGCAGGTCAAGGCTTCGCCGGCCTACCAGTCGGACAAACCGGTCGATGCAGTGTCGCCGGTTGTCGCACAGCCAACGCAGCCCACGAACGCTGCCGCAGCCCCCGCATCCGGGGCCTCGGCGGTAGACACGGCTTCCTCAACACGCTCGCCTCGATAAAACATGGCAAATGCACGAAGTCTGCGAGCGCTCGACTGGCTGAATTTCTTCATCGCCGATGTTCAAACCGGCTTTGGACCTTTCATCGCGTCGTACCTCGCCTCCAAAAAATGGACGCAGGGCGAAATTGGCCTGATGCTCAGCGTCGGCACGATCACCGCCATGGCCAGCCAGATTCCTGGCGGGATCCTGATCGATGCGCTGCCCGGCAAGCGTGGCGCCGCCGCGGCCGCAATCGGTGCGTTGATCTTTAGCGCGCTGCTGCTCGGCATCAGCCCGACCTGGCTGCCCGTGTTGACCGCAGAGATCTTTCACGGCTTTGCGAGTTGTATGCTGACGCCGGCCATCGCCGCCATTTCGTTCGCGCTCGTCGGTCGCATGGACCTGGGCGACCGGCTGGGGCGCAATGCGCGCTTCGCGTCGATCGGCAGCGCCGTAGCCGCGCTTCTGATGGGGTTGTTCGGTCAATACGTCTCGGTCCGCTCGATCTTCTGGCTCACGGCTGCGTTGGCGGTGCCCGCGCTCTTTGCGCTGAGCATGATCGAGCACGCGCGCATCGATACCCCGCTGCCGAAAGACACTAAGGAAGCCGAAGAGAGCAGTTCCCGCGAGACCTTGCGTGAGCTGCTTCGCGACAAGCGCCTGCTGATTTTTGCGGTCTGCGTGATTCTGTTCCACCTCTCGAATGCCGCGATGCTGAACCTCGCAGCGGGCGATGTGACGGCGCATATGGGCGACAACGTCCAGCTCGTGATTGCCGCGTGCATCGTCGTGCCGCAGATGGTGGTCGCTGCGTTGTCGCCGTGGGTTGGGCGTTCGGCGCAGAAGTGGGGACGCCGGCCGATCATGCTGCTGGGCTTTTCGGCTTTGCCACTGCGCGCGTTGTTGTTTGCCGGCGTGACGTCGCCGTACCTGCTCGTGCCGGTTCAGGCGCTGGATGGCCTGAGCGCCGCGGTATTCGGCGTGATGCTGCCGCTGATCGCCGTCGACGTCGGCGGTGACAAGGGGCGCTACAACCTGTGTATCGGGGTGTTTGGTCTTGCAGCGGGGATTGGCGCGACGCTGAGCACGTCGCTGGCGGGTTTTGCGGCCGACAAGTTTGGCGACAAGCTGGCCTTCCTGGGGCTTGCCGCAGCGGGTGCACTTGCGGTCTTGCTCGTGTGGGCCGCGATGCCCGAGACGCGAGACAGCGGTCTGAAGAAGTCCGACGCGGCACAACCCGCAGTCGAGTCGTAATGTCGTAAGGTCAGGAAGTTGCGCTGCACAGGCGGCGCAACTTCTTCAATCACACGATCTTCGGAATCGCCGCATAGCCTGCCACTGCTGCGAAATGGCAGATCGAGCCGGCCAGCACGAACAGATGCCAGACGAAGTGTGCGAACTTGAAGCGGCTGTCGAGCAGATAGAACACCACGCCAATCGTATAAGCGATGCCACCGGCGACGAGCCACGCAATGCCTGCCGCGGGCACGTGCGCGATCAACGGGCCGAGCGCGAACAGCACAAGCCAGCCCATGACGAGATACAGCGACGTCGTGATGTAGGGATGCGACAGCACATTGAACCCGCGCATCAGCACACCGATCAACGCGAGCGTCCACACCGCAACCAGCAGCGCCATCCCCCAGTCACCGCGTAGCACGCCCAACGTAAAGGGCGTGTACGTTCCCGCGATAAACAGGTAAATCGCGCAGTAATCGAGCTTCATGAAGATCTGCTTCGCGCGCCCTTCGGCGAGCGCGTGATAGATCGCCGACGTGACATAGAGCAGCGACATCGTCACCGCATAGACGATCAGGCCGACGATATCGCCGGCTGTGCCCATATGCTTTCCGAAGATCATGACGAGCACGAGCCCGACAATGCCGATAACGAACCCGCTGCCGTGACTGATGCTATTGGCGATTTCTTCGCCGCGGGTTTGAGGACGGGGTAGTACGCGTGCCATATTTCAACCTGTCAAACGAACGACTGAATCACAAGACCTAGGGTCAATTGTCGCGGAGTTAAATACGCTTGTCAGTGTAGCGGCATACGTTACCCGACCCGATCAAGACCCGACTCGCGACCGGAAATTCCTTCGGTGCGCAATCGGAAAGCCCTTCAACTCTGAAGGGTTACTCCCCGCAGGAATTACCGGCAATTTCCGCCACCCCCACGCGAGCCCTGTATTTACGGGTTTTTCCGTGCGCTAGCCCACAGACCGAAATCCCATTAAATGGTCATCCGGTCTCAGGGATTCAACCCAATAGCCAGTCATTTTGATGCCGTTATAATCGCGGCTCCATTGGACCACGCCGAGTTATGCGACGAATCCTTTGCCTTTTTGCCCTCGCGCTCGGGTTGTCCCAGGGAGCGATGGCAGAGCAGACTGAGCCGGTTCATGTCACGTTGGCTGAACGAACCGAACGAGTGTCCGCACTGCTTGCCGAGAAATTCGGCGTTGCGCGTGCGAAAGCGGATCTGATTGCCGACGCTGTGATGAAGTCGGCATCGAAGTATTCGCTTCCTCCCTCAGTGCTGCTGGCGATCATCACCGTTGAATCGCGCTTTCGCGAGAAAGCGCGTGGAGCCAATGGCGCCACCGGTCTGATGCAAGTCGTGCCGTCTTCGCACCGCCAGCTTGTGAAGGGCAAAGACCTGACCGAGCCGACCGTTAATATCGATACCGGCTCCGCGATTCTGCATGGCTATGTCGACTCTGCCGGTGGCGATGTCGAATCGGGCTTGCGCAGTTATGGCGGCAGAAACTACGTCGCCAAGGTCAGCAATCAGGCCAAGCTCTTCGAAGCCAACCTGGTTGATGCACCGATCACACCCGAAGCCACCACGGCGTCGTCTACGCCGACCGACTCCGCAGGCGACAGCAACGTGCCGCCGCTCGTGGTCGGATCACCGGTCTCGATCGATATTCATTGATCATCTGCAACACACGCAGATGCATATTCGCCGATCACCTCGCGAATCTTGTGCTCGACGATGCTCGCCGGCAACGCATCGATTTCCCTGCGCCGCAGTGCCCAATACTGATTCGGCAATGACTGGCTCAGCGCGTTTTCGGGCACGCCGATCGCAGTGAGGTTGTCGATTAGTTTCTTTGCCGCCGCCTGAATCTCCGCATCGGCCCAGTAATAGCGAATGCGATCGCTGTAGCTGAAGATCCGCAGCTGACGCTGCTGCATCGCGTCGCCGTGATAATACTTTTCCCAGTAGCCCGGCTTCTCGAGCATCACACGCTCGACGACATCGCGCAGACGTGAACTGGCCGCCGGCTCGATCAGCTCCGATTCGATATCCGCGAGCGCGAACAGCGCTTCACGCATTGCGAACGTCACGCCCGGACCGACCTTCAGAATCGCAAACCCATCACGCACCAGCGCGCGAAGTGCTTCGGGTGTCTGATAGTCAGTCGAATGCGCCTCGAAGACCATGCCCGGCAACGCATTGAGCGTGCGCGACAATTCCGTCGCATGCTCGGGCCGATAGTCCACCACACGCGTGTGATCGAATTCGACGCCCGGTTGCACGACCAGTGCGACCACGCGTGGCCACGCAGCGTCGAGGCCACGAGCGTCCCACGCGGCGCGATGAATCGCCGCTGTTTCGAGTGCCGCAGCTCGGTTCGTGACTTCGACGGTGCTGAGCGCTTCGGCCGCGCCGCCCGGCACCGGTACTTCGGTACCAATCACATACACCGGCCGTACTTTGAGACCCTCGCGGTCGACCGCCGCTTCGGCGACCGCACACAGGCGCGCCGCGCGTTCCGCAACGACCTCGTCGGGCAAGCGGGACGGATCGTCCGCGCAACTCATGCTCGTGTCGAGGTGGATCTTCGTGAAGCCTGCAGCGGCGTACGCATCGATCAGTGCTTCAGCGCGCTGCATGGCTTCGTTCGAATGCAGCGAACGCCATGCATTCGGGCCCAGATGGTCCCCGCCGAGAATCAGGTCCTTGTGCGGAAACTCGACCGAGTCCGCGAGCTGGTGCACGAAGGCCACAAAGTCCTTGGGCGTCATGCCCGTATAGCCGCCGTATTGATCGACCTGGTTTGAGGTCGACTCGATCAGCAACGGCGTGCCCTCGGCCTTTGCGTGTTTCAACGCAGCTTCGAGCACCCATGGATGCGCCGAACAGATCGCGTACACACCACGCAGGCGGGCCGAAGCGGGGTGATTGTTGGACAGTCGCGCGACAAAATCAGTCATGGTTGGACTCCGATTGCTCGAGTAGCGCGTCGAGTTCAGCGTACGAACCCGTGCCTTCCATCGGACCGCGGAACGTCACGGCGCGTGCACCGCTTGCGCTTGCGTATCGTAGCGCGCGCTCGATATCCATGCCCTGCGTACGCGATGCGACATATGTCGCGCCGAAGCAGTCGCCCGCACCCGTCGGATCGATCTCTTCGACCGCGAGGGCAGGGACCGAAATCTCCTGTTTGCCGTCATAGAAGCTGCACCCATCCTTGCCGCGCTTGACGACGACTTCGCGCACACCACGCTCGAGCAGTTCATCGATTGCACCGCGCTCCGTCTTCGCGTTGGCCAGTAGCGTGACTTCATGACCGCTCGGCAGAAACACATCCGTGTAGTCGAGGATGAAATCGAGCGCCTCGCGCATTTCGGGAATACGCAGCATCTCCTTGCGGATATTCGGATCGAAGCTCACGGTGCCGCCATTGGCCTTGACCGTTTCGATGACCTTTTTCATGGCCTCGATGATCCTGAACGAAAACAGCGACGAGCCCATGACATGAAAGTGTCCACACTGGCGCAGCACGTCTTCACGCAGTTGCGCGACAGACAAATGGCCCGACGCGCTATTCGTGATGTTGAAAATAAAGTCGCGCTCGCCGTCCGCGCGATAGGTCACGAAGGCACTGCCGGTCGTCGCGCCCTTGATGACCGCGATGCCGGACACATCGACACCGTCCTTGCGCAGCCGCTCGACATTCAGCGTACCGAAGTCGTCTTCACCGACGCAGCCGATCATCGCGCACGGGCTACCCAGGCGCGCGACCTGATCGATAAAGATCGCGGGCGCGCCACTCGCGTAGGGCCCGATCAGCGTACCCGGTTCGCGAAAACTCTGACCCCGTTCGGTGGCCATGATTTCGACAAGGATTTCGCCCATCGTCAGGATCTGACCGGATGGGGAGAAGGCGTTCGAGTCGGACTTAGGCATGACGTTGGTTCGCTTGAAGATCGATGCAGACAGCGCCAGGGGTCACGATACCCTTGACGATGACGAGGTAGAAGTAGGGAACATCGAGCTGACTCAGATTCATGCGCGTTGTTCCGACGGAGTTGTCGCTTTGCGGAATTCGAGAATTCCGTCTTCTTTGTGATGCAGGGCGAGGTGCCGTTTGAGGAACACCTCGCGCGCGGCAGGGTCGAGTCCGTCGTCGACGATCACGCCGTCGAGTTCGTCGATCGAGCCGAAGACATGACCGTCGTCAGGCGTCGCGTGCGCGTGCCATGCGACGACCAGAGTGTGAGTGGCCGCGCGGATCCCGGCTTGAAAGACTCGCGCCAGAGCAGGGCTTGCACAGAGCAGATTGCCGTCCGCGTCGATCCCCGACGCCTGAAGAATGCAGAGTTCGAACGAGCGCGCGCTGACGCTGCGCTCCGCATCGGGCCCGGTCATGACTGTCGCATCCGGTTCGATGAGACCGCCGGTGAGCTGGAGTTCACAGCGCACGAAGCGTTGCGCGGTCTGGACCATTGCGATGTCGTTGAGCAGCAGCGCGAGGTTGTCGCGGTTCGCGAGCAGGGGAAGGATCTTGTGCGTGATCTCACCGGCGCCGAGCATGACTGACTGGTGATCGCCAACCCAATCGGCTGCGAGGCCGGCAATCGCCATTTCCGAAGCCTTGCGAGTCGGCCCTTCGGCGGGAGCCGTGAGCACGCCGTCGCCGGTGCGTTGCGGCAGGTAGCGCGCCTTGCCGAACGCACGAACGAGATAGCTCTGCTGCTCGAGGTAATTGAGGTCCGTGCGGATCGTGACGCTCGACACATCGAACGCCTGAGCGAGCTCGTCAACCGACACCTCGCCGCGCTTGCGCACGAGTTCGACGATCTGCAGCCGCCTGCGCAGCGAACTTTTGTTGGCCTGCATCGCCTGTCCTGGGAATCGATTACTTTCGTTTGGAAAGACTTTAGTTTCGAAATGAAGATTTGTCAAAGGGGGTTTGGGGAGGTAGCGCGGGGAGCGCGCGGGAAACGCCCGTCTGGAGGGGGCCCGGCGATTTTCCGGTCGAAATCAGCTTCAGGCAGTTGCTGAGCTGATGCGCGGCGCTCGGCCTGAAACTTCGACTGGGCGAGCGCGTGCGCTCGGATCCGGCCAACAAGGCGGACTGGTGACATGCGCAGACGAGCGCATTGTGCAAATCGAGAAATGATCGGGGGGCAACCATCTCGATTTCTAACTGTGCCGATAAGGCGCGCACTTTGTGTATGGACGTTGTTCGTATCGTAAGTCCCTCAGGGTGCGCGGAGATCAACGCAAATCACGGACTAACCTGATGACCAAGAGACCAATGCCACCCCCGCTCCCGAAGGGACCCGCACTAACGCCGGAGCAAAACCGGCAATTGCTCGCGTTCTTCAAAGAGCAAGCAAGGCTCACCATCGAGGAAAGCAAAGCGCCATTGATGAGGCAAGTGGCGGTTCGTAGTCCGTCGGGTGGTCATATGCTTGTGACTGTGCCTGTCGATGAGGGGAGGCACGGGTCCCAACCCGTAGCAAAAGATGGCAAATGAAATGACTAAGAGACCGAAGCTTTCGATCTAGCCTAAGGGGCCTGAACTAACGCCGGAACAAAATCGCCAATTGCTCGAATTCTTCAAAGCGCAGGCTAAACGCATGATCGAACTGGGCGAAGCGCCGCTGATGCGTCAGATAGCGGTTCCTAGTCCATCGGGTGGCTACATGCTTGTGACCGTACCGGAAGATGGCGGGTATCGCCGCTGAAACTAGTTTGTACGAGCAGCAGTGAAAGTCGACGTGCTCTTTTGGGGGCGCGTCGACGGAGATTCCCTCGCATCCTCGGTCGCTGCGGCGAAGGGCCCCCGTAGCGCGGTGCGATCGCACGCAGGTACGTGGTAACTCCTGCAAATGCGAAATCATGCGTGCAATGCGCATGAAAATGCCGTCGCTCGATTCACATCTTTGTAATGCGCAATTAGAGAAATGTTTCTAATTCGTGACAGTGCACACCCACCCTCGCCATGACCCGCGCCCGCCAAGCGTTTCGCCCACTGACGAAACCGTCAATTTGGCTGATGAAAACGGGTTACTTTGTATTTGTCTAAAGATTCAAAATTCTTCGCCGTAACCGGGAGTAAGGATGGTCGCCGGAAGAGCGGCCAAAAAATACACATATAAACAAAGACCAATCGTGGGTTCGTGTTCGCCGCGCGCTATGCGACAGGGGTTCGCATGCCGTTGTTTTCGTTTCGTTTCTGGCATTCGTTGTTTGACGATCGTCGGGTTTGTGCTGCCATCAGTCAGCGGCTTTGCTGCGGGCATCGTGCCCGATGGGCAGACCGCGACGACAGTCACCACAAATCCAAACGGTCGTCAGGTCGTGACGATCGCCACACCTGCTACTGGGGTTTCGAATAACACCTATTCGAGCTTCAACGTATCGGCCGCAGGTGCATCCCTCGACAACACTGCCGCCAACGCGCGACTGATCGTCAATCAAGTCACCAGCACGAACCCGAGTGTGATTCAGGGTGATATCTCCGTGCTCGGTCCTCGCGCGAATGTGATTCTCGCAAACCCCAACGGCATCACGGTCAACGGCGGCAGCTTTACCAACGTCGGCCATATGGCGCTCGCGACCGGGCTCGTCACTATCCCGTCGAATCTCAGCAACGCGCAGCCCTACGTCACGCTTAACACTACGAAAGGCTCGATCATTGTCGGCTCGTCGGGTATGGCCGGCACGTTGATCGGCCTCGAACTGATCGCGAAGACGATTCAAGTCAACGGCCCGATCACGAATCAGTTTTCTTCATCGACCGCAGGCGTGCGGTTGATCGGGGGTGCAAGCCAGATCTCGGTGGATTCCGGCCTCTCGCCAACCGATAACAACAATGACTGGCTCAGCATTGCGAACCAAACACTCGCGAATCCAAATGCAATCGCCATCGATGTGACCGGCGCCGGCAGCATTACAAGTGGCCACGTTCAACTGATCGTCACCGAGCAGGGTGCTGGCGTTAAACACGAAGGCACGATCCTCGCCAATGCGGGCGACTTCGATATCTCGAGTAACGGCACGGTTGAATTCACGAGCACGTCAACCGCAACGGCGGCGGGCAATCTTGGTATCACGGCGACTGACTCGATCGCTGTGAACGGTGCCATGCTCAAAGGCAATACTGCGACGTTCGCGTCAGGCGGCACGACGACGTTTAACGGCGGCAACCTGATCACGACGAACGGTATCGACTTCAACGTCGGCAATTTCGTCGCGCAGAACGACGGCGCCAACGAATCAACGATCGCTTCGTCGCAAGCGGGTGTCGTCATCGACGCAAGCGGCAACATTACGAACACAAGCAGCCTGATCCAGGGCGCTGTCCGCACTGCGGGGGATACCGCTTCGCATGGAGCCGTCACGCTGAACGCTGGCGGCAATATCCTGAACACATCGGTGCCGCAAAACGCATTCGGTGTGCTGTTCGGACAGAACGACGATGTGTCGATCACCGCAGCGGGCGACATCACGAATCACGCGGGTCGTGTGCTCTCGAACGAGAACGTCGTCATTACGGCGCAGGGCGACTTTGCGAACACCCTCGACGAAGTCACGGGGCAACCCGGGACAAACCAGCCGTCGATCACATCCTATTCGGATAGCAGCACGCGATTGCTTGTCTTCTCGCATCACGAGAACGGCGTCACGATCAACTACGGCTCCATCAGCGACGCGAATCAGGTGCCCTACATTAGCGCCGACGCCGGATCCGTCACGATCTCCGCGCGCAATGTCAGCAACACGGGCGGCGTGATTCAAAGCAACGACGGCAATATCTCGATCACCGCACAGCAAAGCATTGCGAACCTCGGCGCTTTCGCCGGGCAGGCGAGTTTCAGTGAATGGTGCTTCTTCGTGTGCCACCGAAGCGCGTCGAGCAGTATCCAGGCATACGGTGGCCAAATTCAGGCGGGCGGTGACATTGCGCTAAGCGCTGGTCAGTCGATCTCGAATGTTGGTGGCAACGTCATAGCCGGTGGCAACCTCACACTGTCGGCGCCAACGGTCACTGCGAGCGGTGTACCCGGCTACACGAGCTACAACCGCAATCGCAGCCTGAAAGAATGGTTTGGCAGTTCGTGGGCCGCGATTTTTGCGGCCGACGTCGGTGGCCTGTTCGACGCTGGAACGGGCACGCTGACGATCGACGGCGAAGGTGTGATCGATGGGGGTTCGTTCGTCGGCGCGAGAGGTGTCGTCGCAAGTCACGGCATCGTGACACAGCACGTGCCGTATCACCAGCCGATTACGATCGACAACTCGCTCGGGCTCATTTCATTGATTGGACTGTGAAATGAGATCTCGAAGCGCACATATTGAAGCACTCGTGGCGGCGAAAGCCTGTCGATGGGGTCGGACGACCATCGATCTCGCACGTCACAAGCCTGCACGCCACGATCAGCTGTACCGCGATCAGGAACGCTACAACCAGGAACGCTACGGCCGGGCGTGTCACAACGAAGCTCGAACGATTTCGAGAGCAGTCAAGCCGGCCGCCGCATGGGTGTTGACCCTCGCGCTTGCGCAGTCCGCGATGTCGCAAACCTTGCCGCCATCGCTCCCGGTCCCGGCACTCCCGCCTCCGACCTTGCCAGCCATTCCGGCTCGCCAGGAGCAGGATCCGGCCCAGCGTCTGCTTCAAGAGCAGAAGGACCGCGCACGTCAGCGAGAAATCGACCAATCGCCGCCGCAGATCTCCGCACCTTCGCTGCCGTCGTTCCCGGATTTACCGCCGGGTGCAGACGTCGAGACGATGCCTGAAACCGGGTCGACCTTTCTCGTCGACAAAATTGATTTTTCCGGCGAGACCGTGCTGAGCGCAGGTCGTCTGCAAGACGTCGTCACCCCATTTCTGCACAAGCAACTCGGTCGCAACCGCATCAATCTTCTGTTGCGTCGCCTCACGCAGGCCTATATCGACGCAGGCTACATCACGACTCGGGCCTACCTCGGACAGCAGAATCTGGCGAGCGGCACGTTGGTCGTGACGATCGTACCCGGACGCATCGAAGCGTTCATGCTGAACGGCGCGGCATTGCGACCGACCGATCCGAAGGAGCACTGGTACCAGCATCATGGCGGAGGTCTGCTCACGGACGCAGGGACAGCATGGGCTTTCCCGCCGTCGACCGGGGATGTCTTGCGCTTGCCTGATCTTGAACAAGGCGTGGATCAGATCAATCGCCTGCGGCGCAACCAGGCCGAGATACAAATCTTGCCAGGCCAGGCAAGCGGCGATTCGATCGTCAGCGTGACGAACAAGTACAGCGGCCCATTCAGCTATGCGCTTGGCATAGACAACTACGGCAGTCAGGCGACAGGTCGCCTGCGCTATCGCGGCAGCCTGGAGGCCGACAACCTGATCGGACTTCAAGAGTCGTTGTCGTTGAGCTTTGTCGGCAGCGACAACACGAATGCACTGGTGTTCTCGACCGCTGTGCCGTATGGCAATCAGACCTTCAGCTACACGAGCTCGTTGTCCGAGTATCAGGAAGTGATCGGTGGAACCGCGCTGCTCTGGGGACGAACGCTAAGCCAGATTCTCGGATGGAACGATGTGCTCTATCGAAGCAAAACGGGACGTCTCAGTGTCGACGCAACGTTCACCAAGATGCGCACCGACCGCACCGTCAACGAGAGCGATCTCGATCCGCAGAATCTGACCGTCGCACGCGTTGCCTTGAGCGCATTGCATCACTTCACGGCCAATGGTGCCGATGCAGCGATCTCCGTCGAAGGTGGCGTCACACGCGGGATGCCCTGGCTTGATGCCTCACGCGACGCACCCGACATTTCGGGTGAAGACGCTCATAGCCAGTTCACCAAGTACGACACGAGCGCCACGCTGACGCTGCCTTTGCCGCACGTGCTCGATCACGCATTCGTCTATCGCTCGAGTCTCAACGCGCAATACAGCCACGTAGCGCTGTTCGATTCGCAACAGATCTTCCTGGGTGGCATGGATACCGTGCGCGGCTTTCTCGAAGGCGGCATCAGCGGTGACAGCGGGTTTTATATGCGCAACGAGATCGCATGGGGCGATGCGCCTGTGCTTCATAACGTGCGCTGGGAACCGTATGTGTTCTTCGACGGCGGAAAGGCGCACCTGAATGCACAGGGTGGCTGGCCCACGCTCGCAGGTACGGGTATCGGCGCGCGGGCTCAGTGGAAGGCCTGGTCGCACGACATGTCGTGCGAGGTACTCATTGGTCGCGCGATACAACAACCGAATTCGCTGGGATCGAAGGCAAGTGTCGCGCTGGCGACATTGAATTTTTCGGGGTAGGGGTGCACGTCCCTGAGGACGTAGCCAGATACCTGGTGCAACAACACGTAGCAGCAAACGAACAGATACGAATCGACTAACGGGAGTTTTCGATGAAAGACCAATCGACGCAACGACATTCAGCCAAGCATCGCTTCATCGGGGTGGCGCTTTGTATTGCATCCTGCACCGTCTCGTGCGCGGCGATGGCGGCCACAGCCACTGCTACGGCAACGGCCGCAGCGGCCCCATCCAATGCAAGTGCAGCTCAAGGAGGCGCACTGTCGTCAGCGTTGCCCATCGGAGCGATCGCCGTCGTGAATGGCGTGCAGATCAAACAGGCGCAAGTCGATGCTGCGGTCACCGCCAGCAAGCTGCCCGACACGCCCGCGCTGCGCGCAAACATCAAAAACGAGCTGATTGCTCAAGCCCTGTTCCTTCAAGCCTCGCAGGCTGCTCACTACGACACGCACGCCGATGTGCAAGCGGCGGTCGAACAGGCCAAGCAGCTCGCCATGACACAGGCCTACCTGCGCGACAGCATCAAACCGGCTCCGGTCTCGGATGCTGACGTCAAAGCTCAATTCGACAAGATCGTCGCATCGCTCGGTGACAACGAATACAAGGCCAGCGTCATCGTCACGAACGATGCGGCCACGGCGCAAAAGGTCCTCGATCTCCTGAAAAAGAACGGCGATTTTGCGCAGCTCGCCAAGCAGTACAGCGTTGCAGCGGACGCTGTTCAGGGTGGCGCCCTGAACTGGGTGTCATTCAAGACGCCGCTCGAAGAAGGCAAGACACAAAACTGGCCGCTGCCTGTAGCCGATGCCCTGCTCAAGCTACCGGCCGGTGCGATCAGCAGCGATCCGATTGCCGCTGCGGGGAAGTTCTACATCCTGAAGCTCGAACAGAAACGTCCGACTCAGATTCCCGACTATGCGACGGCCAAACCAGCGCTCGAGCGTCAGATGCAGCAGGCAGCGATTCAAAAGGCGACCGCCGATGTCGTGATCGGGCTCGTCAAGACAGCCAAGATCCAACAGTAATGACGTCGCGCGCGGCGCATATGCATCCGGCATAGGCACACACGGGGTCGCGCGAAGCACAACAAAGACTGGCCAGAACAAAAAATGAACGCAGCTCTCAGACAGGTGGCACAGCAAGAGACCCAGCGCGCTTCGGCAGACCACGAAGCGCAGGGTCAATCGACGCTCACACGAGTGTCCGCCCACTCGCGTCCGTGGTGGCATCGCACCGCTGCCGCGTCGCTTGCGAGTTTGCTCTGGTTCAGTCCAATTGCGATCACCCCACAGATTGCCGCGCAGGATGCCGGTGTGCTGGCTGCGGGCAAGCGCTATTTCGCGTTCTGGCAACACGTGCTGCCCGTCACCGTGACCTTCGGCATTCGCGAGGCTTCGGCCGCCCCGATCGTGGATCCGAATGCGCCGGTTCAGTTTCAACCGAAAGTCACGCAGAGCACTGGCACGAACGGTGGCGTTCCGGTCGTGAACATCACGGCGCCTAACGGCGCCGGCATCTCGCTCAACAAGTACCAGTCGTTCAACGTTGATGCGGTCGGCCTGATTCTCAACAACAGCCTGGTGACCGGTACATCACTGACCGGCGGCACGGTACAAGCGAACAGCAATCTCAATGGCCGGACAGCCTCGGTGATCCTCAACGAGGTCACGTCGGTGGGGTCGGCCTATCAGAGCGTCCTTAATGGGCCGCTCGAAGTATTTGGCGCCCCGGCGACGGTCATCGTCGCCAACCCGAACGGCATCGCTGTTCGAGGCGCGAGCTTTACGAACACGATCGGCGTCACCCTCTCGACCGGCGTGCCGCAATTCGTGACGGGACCGAACGGCACCGCGACGTCATTTGATAACGCCGCCGCCATTGGCTACAACGTCACGGGCGGGCATATCCAGATTGATGGAAACCCGACCGCGAGCGGACCGGCCGCGGGTATCGAAGGCACGGTCGGCAATCTCGATCTCATCGGCGAAACCATCGGCATCAACGCACCGCTATACGTCGGCAATACGATCAACGTTGTGGCGGGGCGTCAGACTGTGATGCCAACGACGGTCTCCGGCGTTGGCAATACCTATGCGACATCGGCGAACGGTTCGACCAACACCGCGAGCGCGATCAATGCCGCGAACGGCAACCTCAACAACGGGTATGCCATCGATGCGACGGCCTTCGGCGCGGTAACGGCCGGTCAGATTCAGGTTGTGAGTACTGCAGCGGGGATGGGCGTGCGCGCCGACTCGCAACTTGCCGCCAATGCAGGCGACGTCAGTATCTCGGCGAATGGCGACCTCTCCGTCGCGGGCACGAATGCGTATCAGCAAGTCGACCTGCAGGCCAATGGCAATCTTTCGATGTCGGGCACGCACCAGGGCACTGCGGGCGTGTCGCTGTCCGCAAGCGGCGACATCAATTCGACAGGGCTTATTCAGTCCGGGGCTGCGTTGACGGCCACCGCCGGAGGTAACGTCAGCGTTGCTGCCACGCAATCGAAGTCGGACATGTCGTTGACCGCGACAACCGGCAACCTGGCATTGACGGACAACGTCAACAGTGACGGTGGACTGAGTCTGACATCGGGCGGTACCACGGCCGTTGCGGCGCAGGTCACGAGCCAACAGAACGTGAGCGTCCAGTCCGGTGGTGACGTTTCGATCGCGGGGTCATTGACGAGCGGCGCGAAGCTGAACGTCACGACCCAGGGCAATCTGTCCGTCGCCGGCTCATTGCTGGTCGGTACCGATGCTGTCTTGAACGCTACCGGCGGCATCGATGTCGGCGGATTGTTCCTGACGCAAGGCAACGCAACCGTTCAGACCGGCGCGTCTCTGACGGGCTCCGGTTCGATTGCGATCGGACAGACCGGATTAGTCGCTGCCGCGCAGGGGATATCGCTCGCCGGCAAGCTGTTGTCGAATGACCTCACGCTGACAGCAGGGAATAGCGTCAGTCTGGCCGCTGTACAGGCGGGCGGAAAAGTCCAGATCCAGGCGCGAGGCCAGGACGGCACGGGTGACGTCGTATTGAACGGCGACACGGCAACGATCGGTGCAACGACCGTCACGGCCGCGCGCGACATTTCCGTCAACGGCGCCTTGGCCGGTGGCAGCTCGATCACGCTCAACGCGCAGAACAATGTCAATGTCGCCAGCGCGGCGACAGTGCAGTCCGTCAACGATACGACGGTGAACGCCGCCAACGGAAGTGTGACATCGACTGGTACGATTACATCGGCGGGCGCGTTGTCGGTCACTGCTGCGCAAGACATCAGCGCGACCGGTGCGACGAGTTCCGTGTCGGATATGACGCTCAACGCCGGGCGTGATCTCACGCTTGCGGGCACGACCGACGGGCAGGGCAACGGAACGCTTCAGGCGGGCCGGGATCTGTCGACGCAGGGCACAGTTGGTTTCGAGCACGGGGCGACCGTATCCGCCGGGCATGACGTCAATGTGGGCGGCATGCTGCAGGCAGGAAGTGTCACCATCAACGCGGCCAATTCCGCCACCCTCAACAACGTCCAGTCGACGGGTGATCTCGTCGTGACGACAGCGGGTAACGCGGGTGGCGGCGACATTGCCGTCAATGGCACGATCATTACCAACGGAACGTCGCAGCTCAATGCAGCTCGAGACGTGTCCGTTGCGGGGTCAATGTCGGCAGCGAACAGCCTCTCGGCGACCGCCGGCCGCAACGTGAGTGTGACGGGATCTGCAACAGGCGCGGGCACGCTCTCTCTGTCCGCGACGACCGGCACGGTGTCATCGACAGGGACCTTGACGAGTACCGGCTACCTTAATATCGGCGCCGGGCAGGACATCTCGTTGGCGGGTTCCACGTCGACGATCAACAGTGCAGTCCTGACGGCAGGCCACGACATTGCGCTCGACGGTACCCTGGTCGGCGGAGCCGATGGGACGGTCGCCGCGGGCCACGACATCACCGGCGCGGGAACGTCGGCGTTCAACGGCACGTTCACACTCAATGCTGCGAATGACATTGCCCACACCGGTGCATTGCAGGCTGCGACGCTGAATGCAGTCGCCGGCAACGACGCATCGTTGCACGACGTCCAGACAACCCAGGCATTGAGCGTTGCGGCAAACGGGGCGGCAGGGCAGGGCGACGTTTCGTTGACCGGCACCGTCAACGCAGCGGGTTCGATCACCACCACGTCGGCGCGCGACACGAACGTATCCGGAAGCATTGCGACGGGTGCGGCATGGCAGGCAACCGCTCAACGAGACATCAACGTTTCCGGCACGGCGCAAACCGCAGGGGATGCAACACTGACGACGCAGACGGGTAACGTCAACATCACGGGCACCGTCGGGATCGGCGGTAATGCGACGATCAACGCGGCTCAGGATGCGACGCTCGGCGGCACGATCACGATCGCCAACGCGACCAATGTGACCGCCGGACGAGATGTGGCCTTGACCGGTTCGGTCAACACGCAAGGTGCGGGGACGATCACCGCGGGACGGGACTTCGACGGCAATGGGAGCGCCGCGTTTGCGCAGGGACTGACGACGACCTCGGGCCGCGATACGAACCTCAGCGGCCTTCTTCAAGCCTCGTCGGTCAATGTGCAGGCGGGCAATGACGCGACAGTCGGTAACGTCGAGTCGACAAGCACGGTCAGTCTCTCCGCGCTCGGTAACGCCGGCGGCGGAACCTTGACGGTGACCGGAACGGTCGGCGCCGCCGGTGCGATTACAACGCAGGCTGCGCAAGACACATCGATCGCCGGCAAGCTCGCCTCCGGATCGACCGTGTCGGTCGTCACCAATGGGAATCTGTTTGTCGCGGGAGCGATCGAAGCCTATGGCGATACGACGCTGCAAGCGATCCAAGGCAGCTTGAGTGCCACCGGCGGCATCAATAGTGGCGGCGCGCTGGCGATCAGCACGGGTCTCGATCTTTCGCTTGGGGCGAGCACGACGTCGGTCGCTGCAATGACGCTCGCGGCGGGACGCGATGCCACGCTCAATGGCATGACTGTTGGCAACGCGGGCGGAACCATCACCGCAGGGCGTGACATCAATGGCGGTGGCACGCAGGCATTTACGAACAACGTGACTGTCACCGCAGGGCGCGATGTCGCCCTGACCGGTACGCTGCAGGCGAATCAAGTCGACGTGACCGGTGGCAACAATGCATCGGTCGGCAGCGTAACGTCGCAGACAACGCTTAGCGTCACCGCTCAAGGCAACGCGGGTGGGGGCGACGCATCCGTCACAGGTACGACGACAGCGCCCGGCGCGGTGACGCTCACGGGTGCCCGCGATGTCAACGTGAGCGGGTCGGTTGCGAGTGGAGATGCCTTGACGCTCGCCGCACAGCGCAATGTTGCCGTGACGGGAGGCGTGTCATCGGTTGGCGATTTGTCGGTGACCGCGACCACAGGTAGCGCTGCACTTACCGGAACCACTGCAACGAACGGCGCGCTGACCCTGACGGCAGGCACCGACGCGCAACTCGGCGGCCAGGTATCCGTATCCAAAGACATCAATGCGCAAGCCGGCCACGATCTCCAGCTTAATGGAACGATCGCGGGTCAGGGGGCAGGCAATTTCACGGCGGCGAACGACGTCTCGGGGAATGCGGCCATTGCACTCGCACAGCAAGCAACGATCAATGCGTCGCACGACGTCGCATTGACCGGCTCGCTGCAAGCGTCGACCGTCACCGTGACAGGGGGTAACAACGCAGGCCTCGGTAGCGTTCAGGCAATCAGTGGCCCGATCACCGTGACTGCGCAGGGCACGGGCGGGCAGGGCGACGCCACGTTCGGCGGTGCGGTCACCACGACCGCGCAACTGAACGTGCAAGCCGCACGCGACATCGGCATCGGCGGTGCGTCGACAGTTGGTGCAACTACGATCCTCAACGCGGGACGCAATGTCACGCTTGGCGGCGACGTCAATTCGGTTGGGGACCTGACTATCACCGGTGCGAGCGGCACGATCAACGGCGCTGGCGCAACGACGCAGGGCAACCTTTCCGTGACCGCTGGCCAGTCCGTTGCGCTGACGGGCGCGCTGACCGTCGGCGGTATATCCGCATTGGCTGCGGGCAATGATCTCGCGGTTGGATCGCTGAATTCGGCGGGTGCGGCAACATTGAGCGCGCAGGGCCTTTCGGGCACGGGCGATGTCACGGTCGGTGGCGCGCTGAAAAGCGGCGGAGCGGTGAACGTCAATGCGGCTCGCGACATCAGCGTGGCCGGCGACACAGCAAGCCTCTCGTCGGTGACGATGTCCGCAGGCCGTAACCTGACTGCCACCGGCGCCCTGTCGTCAAATGCAGCCACGACCCTGACGGCCACGACTGGCAACCTCACAGTGGGCGGTGCGACTCAAAGCGTGGGCGATCTGAACGCGACGTCCGGCGCAGCGATGGCGATCGCCGGCGGCATGGTCAACGGCCAGATCGACCTGACGTCGCAAGGCGCGATGACATTGACCAACACACTGTTGGGCGGCCAGGCTGCAACGCTGAGCTCCGGCGGACTGATGGGTGGCGGCGGTGCACTCACGATTCAGAGCGACATCAACCTCACATCGGGCGGCGGCATCGCGCTCGGTGCAGTCCAGACCGGCGGCAAATTCACGGCAACGTCCGCATCGGACGCATCGTTCGGAGCGGCGCTTGCTATAGGTGATATCACCGTCAAGTCGACCACCGGCGGCATTGCGTTCAATGGCGAGATCTCGACCGGCGGCAATCTGTCCCTGAATGGTGCTCAGGACATTTCCGTCTCAGGTGGCACGAGCACGGTCGGCAGCACAACGATTACATCGACCAGCGGCAACGTCAGTGTCGCGGGCATTTCGTCGAACGGCGACGCAAACGTCTCGGCCGGCAAGACACTGAGTGTGACAGGTACAAGCACCATTGCAGGCGAAGTCAACCTGACGGGGCAGAACATCACGTTGGCCGGCAGCCTGCAGGCGTCGAAAGACATTACGGCCAATGCGAGCGGCACCATCAACGCAAGCGCATCGAGCCTGGTTGTTGCGAACAACGCCACATTCACCGGCGGCGCGCTGTCGCTCGGCAACTTGATGGTCGGCGGCGCTCTGAGCGCGACGGGCACATCGAGCGTTGCGTTGTCGGGCAGCCAGATGTTCGTCGTCGGCGATGCGAGTTTCCATTCGCAGGGTGCTTTCAGTAACTCGGGCAATCTCCTTGCGCAGTCGTTCGAAGTTCAAAGCGGGTCGTTCACAAACAGCGCGAACGCTTCGCTCGCGTCGACAACGACAGCACAGATTCAGACGGGAGCCTTCACGAACAGCGGCGTGATCAGCGCGCAGTCGGCGACGGTCAACTCGACGAGCTTCAATAACGCCGGCGGCACGCTGATCGGCGTGAACGCGTTGACCATCAATACGGGCACGTTCAACAACGCCAACGGCATCGTGTCGGCGGGAGACCCGACAGCGACGGCAGCCACGAGCGGCGATCTCTCCCTGACGATTTCAGGCGCGGGCGCCGCTTACTCGAACACGGGCGGCCAGTTGCTTGCCCAGCGCAATCTGCAACTCGGTGCGAATAGCGCCACGGTTGACGTGTCGCAAGGCACGATTAGCCAGGGTGGGGCGCTGTCGATCACGGCCGGCACGATCGATGTATCGGGCACGTGGAACTACGGCGGGTCGAGCGTTTCGATTACCGGCTTGAACGGCATCGTCAATACGGGCGTGATGACGGGCACGACGGCGCTCAACGTTACGACAGGCGGCACATTTACGAACTACGGGCAGGTCATCGCGAACGACCTCACCCTGAACGGTGCGTTAAGCAACGCGGCAGGCGCACTTTTCCACGCGACGGATACGCTGGCGCTGAACGGCACCGTCGTCAATCGAGGCACCGTTGAAGCGAACACGCTTAACGTCACGAGTGGCTATTACGACAATCAGCTGGGCCTGACGCAAACCGTCGGAGCCATGACGTTCACGATGGGTGGTGGCACGCTCCAAAACACGGGCGGCGATATCTTTGCCGGTACAAACCTGACGATCAACGCAGGGGCGGTGATCAATGATCAGACTGCCCCGACGGGGACGGCATCGTCGAGTACGACTGTTGGGATCTCCGACCCGTCGCTCGTGATGTCCGGATCGATTGGCACCGAGCTGCAGTACTACATGCAGATGGTGAACCAGGGGAGCGGGGTGTTCAACGGGGAGCAATCGACCAGAACTGTCTCAGCGACGTTGGGTGACTTGCTGTCCACAGTGAACACCGCGTGCGTGAACACAAATCCCAATTGTCAGACGCCGTACACCGAGCTGCCCATCTCGGGATCGGTGACGTTCAGTGAACTCATGCAGAGCTGGGACGCTGGGCAGTGGAACAATGACCAAGGCGGACCCGTTCGGATTTGGGAAGCAGGCACGTCGGCTCTCCCGGGTGCGATGCAAACCGTGACCCTCACGTTGCCAACGGTGTACCAGACGACCACGGTCGAGCAACAAGGCACGGCAGGTGTGATTTCCGCTGGGGGGAACATCACGCTCAATGCGGGATCATTGTCGAACAAGGGCGGTCAGATTTCTGCGCAGGGCAACGTCACGCTCAACGTTCAGTCCCTCAACAACGGCGTAGCAGCACCGACCTTGACGACCGTGGTGACTGATTGGGTCGATCAAAGCGCATACACCGCGTTCCTGACGCAGCTTCAGACACTGTCGAAATCGGGTGAAGTGGGTGTGAACGGGTTGGAAGGCTGCGAATATAGCTTCACGGCCTGCGGCGCTGAAGCAACACTGCCGCCGTCGAGCTTCACAATCAACCCGTCGTCGGCGGCTCCGACCGCGTCGGGTACAACCACGTCATCCGGCTCGACCGGCATGATCGCAGCCGGCAATAACCTTTCCGTGTCGGGAGGTGCGCTTGTCAACGCCGGCTTGATCTACGCCGGAAACAATGTCTTCATCACCGGCGGCAGCCTGACGAACCAGGGCGGCAATTCGCAGAACGCCTCGTCGCAAGCCGGCTGTGGGAGCGGGATTCCGAACAAAGCTTGTGGCAACGGTGGAGCGACGCAAGGCGGCAACCCGTCGCAGAACAACTTTGGCTATAGCCAATCCGACGCGACGATCTTTGCCGGTAACGACCTGATCATCGCAGCAGGCAATGTCAGCAATACCTACGGCAACCTGATGGCTGGGCATGACATCGTCGTTGGCGGCGTTGGCACGACCGCGACATCCAGCACACCCGCTCAGTCGTTGACGAACACCTCAGGCAATATCATTGCCGGCAATGACATCACGCTCAATGTTTCGGGCGCGATTACGAACAACTTGCCGCCACCGACACTGGTGCACGAGAACAGCGGTTCGACTGCGCAGTACTCAGGGTGTATGACGGCCGGGGGGTATAAGAACGGTTACTGCGAGGCGTACGTCGAGCAGCAATCGGGAAGCTCGTCGACGATTTCTGCGGGCAATTCGCTTTCAATCCAGGCCGGTACGCTGACCAATATCGGCAGCCTGATCACGGCAGGGGTCAGTGCGACGATCAATGTTCAAGGTCCGATCGTCAACAGTGCGCAGACGCTTAATGCGTATTGGCATTCGCACTGGACCGAAGAAACCGGCATGTTCAGTGCGGACAAGACGCACGACGTATGGGCATGCGGTTCAGCTGCAGAGTGCGCTCAGATCTATGGCAGCGCCTACACGGGCGGCGGCATTGACCCACCGACCCCGATCGGCAACGTCGCCGCCACGATCCAAGCTCCGAACCTCAACATCACGTCCGGCGGCCAGATCCAGAACGTCGGCAACATCATCGGCACGCAGGTGCAGCTGACGGGCCAGAAACTGATCAACGGCATCACGACGGCGAACACCTACACGCCGAACGTGAACGCGCCGTCGCAAGTGATCTCGTTGAGCCCGCTGACGATGCCCTCGCTGAACATCAGCGTGCCGCGCTCGGGCACCGGTTCACTGCCGACCTCGACCAACGGCCAGGCCGTCTACGTCGACGGCCAGCTCGGCGGCAACGATATCGGCCCGCAGGACCTGCTCAACAACCTGCCGGCCAACCTCAAGCCAAGCTCGACGGTCTTCTATTACAACCCGGAAGAAGAGGACGCGCTGCTCCAACAAGCTGCGCTCCAGCAAACCGGTAAGGCCAGCTTCATCAATGGCCTGACTTACGACAACACGCAGAACCTGTCGGTGACCGAGCAAGAGAAGGCGATCCTGTATCAGAACGCCATCAGCTATGCGGACGCCAACGATTTGCAAGTGGGCACCGCACTCACGCAGACACAGATCAACCAGCTCACGCAGCCGATGCTCTGGTACGTCGAGCAGACCGTGCCGGACCCGCAGTGCCAGGCAACGGGCGTAGCAGCCTGCCCGACGATCACGGCACTGATGCCGCAGATCTATCTGCCCAGCGGCAGCGCAGCGCTGTCGGCAGGCGGCAACATCGAAGGCACCGACGTCACGCTGAACTTCGGCAAGGGCGATGGCGGCAGCGTGATGAACACGGGAACGATCACCGCATCGGACACGCTGACGGTGAACACCGACTCGCTGACCAACGAAGCGAATCAGGTGAACGTCGGCAACATCTGGAACAGTGTCAAGGGCGGGTACACGGACACGACTGGTACGACCGTGCAGCCTGGCGGGTTCATGAGCGCGGCGAACGTCGATCTGAACGTGCAGACACTGGCACAGATCGGTGGAGCGTTGCAGAAGCTCAATAGCGATGGAACGGTTGATCAGGCGGGTACGGTTGCGTTGATTGCGGGGTTGCAGCAGGAGTTGGGTGGCGACTTTACGCAGACGTCGTTGAGCAATCAGCTGAATACGAGCTTCGTTAAGCAGGGCGGCTCGTTTGGCGTGGGGCAGCTGATTGCGCTGGTAGCAGCGGTTGTTGTCTCCATCCTGACTTACGGCGCAGCTAGCGAACTGATCGGGGCCGAACTCGGCGCGGAAGGAGGCACCTTCGCGGCCGGTGCAGCGGCGACAACCACTATCGACGGGATCACGATTCCCGCAGTGTCTGCGGGCCTCGGCAATATCGCTTTGTCTGCAGGGATCGCAGGCATGGCGTCCAGCGTGACCAGCCAGCTGATTTCGACGGGCGGTGTGCAATGGGGCAGCGTGCTGGAGGCAGGTGCAGTAGCGGGACTCACAGCCGGGCTGACCAACGGCATTACGATCGATAGCAGTTCCAGTGGCCTTGGGCTGGGCTTCACGACCGATCCAATTATGGCGGGTGGCTCGGTGCAATCGCTCGCTAGTTTGGCGGGCGTGCAGTCGGTGGGTGGTGCGATGGTGCCGCAGGCGGGTCAGGCAGCAGCGGGCAACTTGCCGGAAGAGCTCGCTGCGATGGCGGCGGACGCGACGATTCAAGCGGGGGTGAGTACCGCGATCGAAGGCGGGAGCTTCCTCAACGCGTTGAAGAATGACGGCGTGAGTGATCTTGCGGCGGCGGCTGCGTTTGCGATTGGCAACGGCAAGGCTGCGCTGACTAACGACTTGGGTGAAGCGGGCGGAGAGGTCGCATATCTCGCGGAGCACGCGGGTCTGGGATGCCTCGCGAGTGCGGCCGAGGGAACGGGTTGCGCGGGCGGGGCGATTGGCGGAGCGGCTAGCGCGGCATTCTCATCCGACGTTATCAATGCGATGGATCCGAACGCTGCGCCGTTGACGGCGGGGCAGCAGGCTGCACTAGCGGGGTTTGCGACGCTACTAGGCGGCGGTCTCGCTGGATTGGCTGGTGCGAACGTTCAGGGTGGGGCATCAGCTGCGCAGAACGAGGCGTTGAATAATGCCGGTAACCACCCCGGTCAAGATGGGTTGCTGAACAAGATAGCAAACGCGTTTAATAGCGTGGTTGCTGCGCAGGCGCAAGCGGCGGAGGTTGACTCTGATGTTGGTCGAGCTGTTGGCGCTACGCTAGCGCCCACAGCTGCGGGCACCGCGCAGGCGGGCGGCGGCGTCCTGACGGCCGCGTTTGGTTCGGGCATGGTCACCGCTGGGCTGGCGTCCTGTCTCGAAACCGCTCTCGTCGGTTGTGGCGTAGCTATCGGAGGACTGCTAGTAACGTTCGCCGGCTCAGACAATATTGCGTCCGGTCTTGCGCTCCCACTGACGGGGCAATATTTGCCGACGCTTGGCTCTGGCTTGATCGGAAACGTATTGCCTGTCGATCAACAGACGGCAGAGGTGATCTACGGCTCGCTGACTGCAGGGTTGGGCGCTCAGCTGGCGCCGGTGATATTCACTTTGCCGTCGAACGCGGTGGGATCGGTGACAGACACTAGCGCTACGGCCGTCACTGGCAACTATGTCACACTCTATCGTGGTGACGCCTCTGCACAGTTACAGTTTTTGTCGAGCTTGGCGAAGAGTAACGGTGTTGATGCATCAAATGCTGCGATTGCTCAGGCAGAAGGTCAGGGCTCCGTCAGTTATCTTTTTGAGAATCACGCGTTAAATAGTGGTGAATCTCCGTATATTAGTTTGACAAACTCTCAAGAAGTGGCGGAGACGTTTGCGCGTGGTCCATCGGGTGATCAGGCTGGTTATGTGACAGTGTTTAAATTGCCCGCGGGTTTTGCGGAGCCGAATTTCGAAAATCCGAATCCGTGGGAGCGCGAATATCTCGTGCCCACCAAAATTGATGGTTTGTACATTGTGAATCAGTATCAGGTGGTGCCCAAACAACCATGACATACAGACGTATTCCACTGGCTCTCGATGCTCCACCTGATTTGGATCGAATTCAGGCGACTCTTATTCGATACACTGACGGTAAATTTTTTGCGGAGATATACAGGTACGGAACCTGTACGTTTCCCGTCGTGTCGCGAGACGGAGGCGTGCCGGATGGACGTGCACTGCTAGCGGAGCTTGCACATAGGCCACTCGATTTCATAATTCGGGAAATGGATGATCGAAATTATGTGGTGAAATATAATGACTCGGTATTTTCAATTGTGTTTGCAGATGAATATGCTTTGCATCGACATGAAATATTAATTCAGGCGAAGACGACGCAGACTGATGAGGTCATTGCAAAAACACTAAATTCACCGCAAGATCATCTGCTTATTGGGTTGTACGCAAGAACTAGGTTGCTTCAAGATATTCAGGAGCTTGTTCCCATTAAACTGATTAAACCGGACGTGACGGGTCGGTAGTTGAAAGCACAGTAAGATTCCGTCAATTTCCATTTCAACAGGAAGCAAAGCACGATGGATGTGACGGACCTTGCTCATCCTGTTCACGTCGGTACCTGGCTCGAGTGCGGATGGAAACGCTAAGGGTTGATTGACCCCGTACCCGCGAGATGTGCTTGTCCGGCGTTGACGGACAGAACACGCATCTCGCGCCCACCATCGTGTATCTCTTCGAACGATCAAAATGAAGTCACTTGCATCCGTCTGCTTCGCCTTTGTCGCATTGCCGGCGGTCGCGGCCGCGCCGAATTGCCAGACTCAAACGATTGACCAGCACACATCGAAGCTCTGCATCGCTGAAGTGCCGTTTCAGCACGACTACTACACGCTGTGGGTCGACAACGCGATGGTCTTGTCGTTGCCTGACGACTATGTGGAAGACGTATCGCTCACGCACACCATTCCTGAAGATGCGGGCGTGGAGTTCCCATTGAGCAAACAAGGCACGCCTACCGTCACGATCAAAGGCGGGTGCCTTCCAGTTAGCGAAAAGCGACCGCTGGGCTCGAAGATGGTCGGCGTCGAAGTCGCTCGCGTTTGCTCGTTCAAGTGGGGCGACCAACAGATTCTTAAGGATCTTCGCTTCAATATGGAGTGATCAGAGCGATCGACGTCTATCGTAGTGCGAACAGCATCTGGTCCAATGAACATGCTTAAAAGCCTTGGCGCTGGTGGAATGACTGTGGCGGCGTTGGTCGCTCTGACCGCGGCGATATATAACAGCGCGTTCGATGGGCAAGGGACGGCCCGAGTTAGGCTTGCCACAAGTGCAGGTGCAGCGATGTTTTCGGTACTCTGCTTTGCTGGCGCCTGTGCGATCTTCCTGGCCGCATATTTTTTCTTTTGCATGGCGAATAGTCCGAAACCTGGTCTGACCGTGCTCGACGCGCGGAGCGTCACGGGTATGTCGGTGTTTTCTGACGCTTACCTGAGCGAGCGAGGAAAGCTAGAGCGAAGTCGGTTTGTTTCTTCGCTTCGATGGTTTGCAGGATGTTGGTTGTGCAGTCTGCTATTGGGTTTCGCAATGTACTTGGCGTTAAGGCCGACGTGAGGCCGTTTGCCGTGCTTGATACCCTGTCGTTGGCAGCAGTAACAGAGGCGGACACGCGGCAACGGGAAATCTCGTTCGACTTATGGTGAGCTCGAACACACAGGCAATATCGAAACCGCTGCAGGCACGGATTTCTCGCCCACAGGGCTCGATTCGCGTGGTCGATCCGCCAACAGGTGGCGTTACTGTTTGGAAGGGAAAGAGGAAGAGACGTTGAATGAAAAACAAAGTCCCGATATGCCTTAACGTGCTAAGCCCGAAGTCCATGTTCCATGCCGATGACTTCATCAACGCGGTCCGCCTGTACAGCGATTTGCTGCCGCGTGTCTTGCCGGAAAAGTGGGGCTGGTGGGAACCGCTCAACCGTAACTTTGATGTGCGCGAGTTGGAACAGCTTGTCCCGCAGAGCGGGAGGTGTGAGACGGTCTATTGGAAACGAAAGCAGTCACCTAAAGCGGACGGATCGTTCAATGTTCGATGGTTGAGTAAGTCGCCGCGGGTTGGGGACACTCACAGCAACATTAATTTTGCAGTTGAGTCGAGCAAAATAGACCAAGACACGCTTGTGCGCTGGATGAAGGCGACATGCATCTCTACGCGAGCTGATCTCGCGCTCGTAAGGTCATGGTGCATCCAACGAGTGCCTCTATACGAACTGTGGCTACAGCACCAACACAATGGCCGATTTAAAAAGCATAAGTAGCGCGGGTGTCGCCAAACACTGGCCGACGCGGAAGGCAATTGTCAATCGCCTGACGAAGTCAGTCTCGAATCGGACACCACTCGCGAAGGTCGAGGCCTACAACAATCGGATTGATTCGGGAAACACTGTAAACCTTCCGCCGAATTCGACTTATGTACCTGTGAGCGCCGAGTTGTGGCATCAAGCCGAAATACTCGCTCTGACTGGACGACCCTGGGAGCAAGAGATGACGCTTGCCTTAGGGGTTCGGGCTTTCTGCGATCAGTTGTTTTTCTTCTGGCATCAGAATTTCCGCGTCTTGTACCCAGATCATCCCCAGCCGCTGCGCATGCTTAGCTGGGAGTCCATGATGGAAGCGACTGCTTGGGAATTTATTCTTGGTCGAATTCAGGAAGGCATTTATCACGGGTATTTAGCGTTTGCGGCGCTCAACCGCGGGTATCAACTCCAGATCTCGTACAGCGATAAACACCGAAGAGTGCACGTCTTCGTGTTGCGGCTGTTTTCGTTGTGGCGTGGGGATGTCACACATGACTGGCCCGCGTATGGGTACGACGAGCCGATCTACGAAGGCATCCTGGAGCGTTGGGATCGTCCTGATCTCGATGACTTGACGCCGTGGTTACTTGCCGCTTGTGATCGTCACACTCATGAGTCCAGGATGGACAGCGAGACGAAGTTCTACGATTGCTCGGAGTTCGCACGCACGCCCTTGGAAATCTTGTTCCTGTTTCGATTGCGCGAGCTGAAAGGCCTGGCAAATCCGACACTCAATCATCCGCTTATGGACGCGCCATTCGAAAAGCTGCTGGAGGTGCAACCGGCGTACGTGCCGGATGAACTGGTCTTGGGGACGCTCAGACGCGTGCGAGAAGATTGGCCTCAGTACGACGAAGTCGTAGCACTTGAGGCTCTGAAAAGTCAGCCAACCAGCACCAAAATGAAATGAAGCAATCACGACTCGACCGACTCTTGCAAAGCAGCGGTTGGAAAGGAGCTTGTGCTCGAGTGACGCTGATAGCCCTCGTGTACATCGGAGTTGTCTATCTTCCGGATGCCATTGCCTGGGGTTCTAAACATTGGGGTCTAACGCCCATGTCTGCACGTCAAATAGCAAACCACGGCACAATTGTGTGGATTTTTAGGGTTGCATTCATCATTGCGCTTTCAATCGAAGCGATCGGATGGTGCGCAGTAGCCATAAGAAAGTATCAAAAAGTCGGGTGAGCAATCCGCGTAAGGATAGACCTGTTCAGCAGGCCGTTGCATTCCGAGGGTCGGGCGCCGCGCGTAATCATAAGTATCATATGCTTTGTCGTACAGAGAAAAGCACTGAAGCGCTCCGCATGGCATTTTCTATGAAATGCGCAGTTCCATGAAAGCGCCGGTACGCTGATCGTCGTGCCCACATCGTCGACAGCGCGTAGGCGCTGAATGCATATTCGCATTCGCAATGGACGCGGGAGACAGGGCTTTTCGGCGCGGTCTAGTCCCACGACGTTTGAAGGAAACTGGGCGGCTAATTTGCCTGTCGGAACCGCCGTGACATATCGTCCGCTTGATCAAGCGTCGACGAGCATGAAGCTACGACGGCGACGGTACGGGTTAATAGCTCGGCTGTGCCTGCTGCTAACAGTGGTCAAGCGGCGAAATTCAAATTTCCCGCTAAATGAGGTGTGTATGCGGTCATTTCCAGAAATCGACTATCAGCAGCAGCTACTCTTTGCAAGCCTTGATGATTTCACCCCGAATGCGGCTCTGCCCAACTATCGTGGTGGACAGTATGGTCCGGATCATGATGGGTGGCGGCGAGGGGTTGTCGATTTCATTTGCTTAAATGTCGCGTGTGGTCTTTTGGTTCCGACACACCGTGGAGATCTGGTGCGCAATCGAGGCGATGATGCTATTCGAAACGTTCTATTGCACGGGGATGCGAATGCACAAATGCCGGTCGATACTTTGTGGAATGCATTGTATTTTAATGCTACGGCTGCGCTTTCTTCTCTGGTTGATCGGCATAATATGAGAAACTGGCAATCCATTGAGGTAGACGTTGACCCAGATTTTATTGCGTCGTTGGTTGATTTCTACCGTGCCCGCGAATAGTAGGCCGCAAAAGGCGGCGGCACCTGTTGCTTCGCTCTAACGAGAGCTCGCGCTCTACCGAGGCGATCCGGTCGCGACGCAGGGGATCGAAGTACAGCAGCAACAACTACTGGGCGGCATTACAAGCGACGAATTGCAAAAGGCTGCGGCCATTGAGTTTGGAGTTAGACGGCCTGATTTGTCCACTTTTGGCCTTGCCCCGTGGGGCGGCATGACCGTAGGTAAATCGAAATGAGTATTGTGCGCGCTGATAAACTAGAAATTAAACAACGAGGCTTTCAAGCGGCAATGAATCGTCGAATTTCAACGGCAGAAAAGATTCGTCGCCGTATCGAACCGATAGACGTGAGCGCATGCTACAGCAGTCTTGCACATAGTCATCTGGTAATTGCATTTTATAAATATTTCGTACAGCAGGATCAGGTGCAACTAAAGCAAAATCTATATACTGCGTGTCGATTGGAGTTGGCGGCAATTGCCATTGATGGATTTCAGAAATTTACGGTGCCGACGGATATTTTATACGCGCTTTTATCCGGATCGTCCAAGCTCATAGAATCCGTTACAACATTGGAGTTTGACTACTTCGTTGATCAATGTCAAAACCCTCGAAACTCGGAATATAAGGTGCGAATGTGGCAACTTGCTGTTCAACGCGACGATGAGCAGCTAGAGAAACAAGTTAATAATCTTGCAAGAAAAGGTCGGAAGTATGATCAGTTGGCCGTGAACACAAAGGAGGATTTCTTTTCTATGTTGTTGAGGGGGGAGAAGGCAGGGCTAGAGGATTTGATTGCAAGGCATGCGAGTGTGCCCGAGAAGAATGCGTTGATGGAGTATTATTTTTCAGGGCTTGCGACACTCGAGACGAAGGTGTGCTGGCATCGGGGAATTCACGTGGAAATCGACCACCCCTTAGTGCCCATGGAGCTAATGAAAACACACCCCTTGCCTCAATACGATGACATTTATGATTTTCTCGCCCCGGATTGGTCGCCGCCGTCTCGAGGTATGTTCGGAAAATTATTTCGATTCTTTTCGGAAAGCCTTGATTGATGATGTAATTTTAGAGCGTGTAAGAATGCTCAGAGGCTACTCAGTAAGCGTTGGTATTTGATTGCTTATCGATGTTGCGTCTCCGAGCACTTGAGTCGGTGCGAGATTCTCGGTTGCTGAATTCAAACTCTGCGCGCAACGACTTCAGTTCGTGCGGCAGTTGCCGATATCAAATCTATGAGCGGACACCGAACTTCGGTGCGTATTCCGTCGTAGTACAAAGATATTAGAGGCAGCAGACCAATGCGAATCATTGACATCAACTCAAAACTGAATATCGGGGCGCTATTCGCTTCAGTCCTTCTGATCACCGGATGCGCCACAAAGCAACCTGCGCCGCAAGTTTCACACGAAGAACAATCTCGTAGTCATGTCGACGGCACTGACGCGTTTGTCGCGGATCCTGATCACGCCAAGATCGTCATGACGACAAGCGGGATGCCTATGTTCGTACGCTTTCTGACGAGCACGTCGGATCAAGCGTGCACGGCGTTTCAGCCAGTGGGAACCGTATTTGATAGTGGCCGAGGCGTAATTCTGCCGGGCATCGCTCATCTCACGGAAAAGGTCAACAAGGCGGTGTTGAGAGCAAAGCCCTCGAGAACGATCATCGCGGAGCCGGGTGTCCCGATTCAAGTCGAGGGCATTTATGGCGATGACACAGATCCCGGCTCGAACTCGTGTGGTCCCTTGGTTTCATCGCTGACACCGGAGAAAGGTCACGTCTACCACGTCAATTTCCATTTCAACGGGAAGCAAAGTTGTGCGCAAAGCACGACGGATGTGACGGATCTTGATCATCCTGTTCACGTCGGTACCTGGCTCGAGTGCGGATCGAAACGCTAAGGGTTGATTGACCCCATACCCGCGAGATGTGCTTGTCCGGCGTTGACGGACAGAACACGCATCTCGCGCCCACCATCGTGTATCTCTTCGAACGATCAAAATGAAGTCACTTGCATCTATCTGCTTAGCTCTTTTCGCATTGCCGGCGGTCGCGGCCGCGCCGAATTGCCAGACTCAAACGATTGACCAGCACACGTCGAAGCTTTGCATCGCTGAACTGCCGTTTCAGCACGATTACTACACGCTGTGGGTCGACAACGCGATGGTCTTGTCATTGCCCGATGACTATGTGGAAGACGTATCGCTCACGCACACCATTCCGGAAGATGCTGGCGTTGAGTTTCCGTTGAGCAAACAAGGCACGCCCACCGTCACGATCAAAGGCGGGTGCCTTCCAGTTAGCGAAAAGCGACCGCTGGGCTCGAAGATGGTCGGCGTCGAAGTCGCTCGCGTTTGCTCGTTCAAGTGGGGCGACCAACAGGTCCTTAAGGACCTTCGATTCAATTTGGAGTGATCGGGACGTTCGACGTCTATCCGCTCAATCGAGACACAACATGAATACCAAGTATCTGGCAGTCGCCTTGGCGGCGCTATCGACACACTGTCTCGCCTACGACTGTCTCGACTCGGACGCGTACAAAAGCGGCGTCGCATCGGCTCGCGAGGCAAACCATAGCAACGGCGTTCAGCTGGGCGTAGCTGTCAAATATCTGCAGAAGACAGAGGGCATTGGCTTTGACCAAGCACTGAAGAAAGTTATGCAGACCTCCTCGCCGGAGATTCTCGCGCAGGATGACCAACTTGCGGATGTGGCGGCAAAGATCAAGGCATCGAAGCCACAGTCCGAAGATGAATGCGTGGCGCTGCTTCAACTGCAACAGCAGTACGGCGCGATTGGTCGTCGCAAGATCGACCTTATCGTGAAGGGTGTGATGGGCCAGGCGAGTCAGTCCGATAACTAGTCTTGTGCCGACGGGGGTGAGATAGAGAATGTTAGCCCAGCGCACTGTGCGGTCGCTCCGTGTTGTACTCGATGCGCCATTGCTCAATCAATCGCCGTGCGTACCGCATCGAGACGAACCATTGCTCGTTCAAGCGTTCGTCGCGGAATCGTCCGTTAAAGCTCTCGATGTAGGCATTCTCGACTGGCTTGCCTGGACGTACTGCGGGGCGTAGCAGCGAGTTTTTGCTCTGGCGATTCGGCACGGTTCTTCGAGGGGTGCGAAATTCAACGTTTTTGTTTTCCAGGAATCGGCTGAAGGTGCTATATGAAAATGGCGTACGCGTTGCTAAGAAAGGGGCGCATTTTTATGCAGAGTTACTCTAAAGCGACCACTGGGCTGTGGGTCGCATCGGGCCCCGTTTACATTGTTGCCGTGGATGCGCCGGAGAATCTTGATAGCATCATTAGGCGTGCACTAGATGGCTCGAAAGAAGGGGTGCAACACCCCAGTCAGAATGAATGGAAGGCAGTTCAGGCGCCGATGCTGGAGGCTGCCGGCGTAAAAAGTTGGACAGCTTTGTCAAAAGGAGCCAAAGCAGTTGGATTGCACAGTGAAAATGGAATTGTAAAAATGACGCCATCTCTGAATTATGAAAATAAAGGCGGAACATCAAATCTCGAGGCCGTTGTTGAACGTGAATTGAAAAATTTCGACCTGGGGAGCGCCTTGGTTGAAGCTTTTGAGGCGTGTCGTTAAGAAGTCGCAGAAACGCGGCAAGATTTTCGACGTATAAGCAGAATGCGAGTCTCGTGTGCCATGGAGCTAATTGCCTTTGCTGAGCGTCCGCCTTCCACAGGTTTTTTGCAGTTCAGACACGGTGGCAAAATGCCTCGAACGGTGTGTCTAGGGATTCGAGTGCGGACCGAAAGGTGGTGCGCACTGGAACGAACGAGGAGGGAATAAAAAAGTGCCGTTCGTTCACCCTAAAACATTTTTTTTCGAAATGCGCCGCTCTATGAAAAGCAATGTGCGGTCGGTACTTGAAGGTCATGCAGCGTTCAATGCAGACCAAGCTTCGCCAACGTTGCGAGTGGTTCCCCACCGAAGTCACCAGGTTAAACATGGCTGCACCGAGAGTATTGAAAAGAGAAGAAAGGGAGCTAATTGCCGCGCTCATCGCCGGAGCGCCTAACGAAGCTCGGCTTCTCGGTGCGCTGGTAGATGCCCAGGTCAAAGAGCTGAACGATGGTGGAATGGGAAGTCTTCGCTTCATCGCGGACGGCGTGATGCCACGCCGTTTTGGAGCGAGGTTGGTAGAAAGACAACTGATTGATAGCGACGGCGTGCCCGTTTCCGTGGCAGTTTACTTAGACGAGTACGGTGACCTTTACGAGTTAGATGTATGGAAGGTTGATTTCTCTCCGGTGAGAAGATTTCCGGATGTAGGTGGGTGAGCTACTGCACTGCCTGAGGGTTGTCGCACTCCCCTTTGACCTTGCGCTCTCGCGTTCGCAACGAATGGATGCACGACCGCCAACGGTACCGAGGAGCCCCGCCCGACGGGCAATGACATTCGAGCGATGAAAGTAGAAATCAACAATCCGCTTCAGTTGTGCATCGAAGTTGTCAAGCTGGATGAACGTATGCCCTCGATGCGAGTGCAAGTAGCAATGGAGTCGGTGCAGTTTGGACACACACTAAGGTATCAAGGGTACATGTGGCTTGATTGCGCCACTTGGGATACCTTTGTTCTCGACCTGAGACGCCTCGATGAAGGGGGTGCCGAGTTGAAAGATATGGGACGCCATTTCACACTTCAAATAAAAATGACGTCCGAGAAGCCGACACTGGTTTGGAGGTTTGAGAACAAGGCTGTGGCGGGCGATGCTGCAAGTGCGGAGTTCCGCGCTCATCTTGATGAAGATGAATTGGGGAGCATAAGAGACCAGTTCGCACAATTTGAACGCTGGTGGTCACTCTAAGGTCGTTAAGAGGATGTGTCCAATGAATGCACCCAAAGGGCTTGGTCGCAGCGCAATAGTTGCTGCGACGTTGGTTGCTCTAACCGCCGCGACATATAACAGTTCGTTCGCTGGGCACGGTACGCCGTCAATCCGACTGTTTACAAGCATAGGGGCAGCGATGTTTTGTATGCTCTGCTTTGCGGCCGCGTGCGCGATCTTTTTGGCCGCATATTTCTTCTTTCGCATGGCGAGTTGTTCAAAACCCGGTCTCACCATACTTGATGCACGTGCCGTCACTGGCATTTCGGTGTTTTCGGACGCGTACTTGAACGAACGAGGAAAGGAAGAGCGAGCTCAGTTTGTTTCTTCGCTTCGATGGTTTGCTGGATGCTGGTTGTGCAGCGTGCTATTGGGTATGACGATGTACTTGGCGTTAGGGGCGAAGTGAGTGCGTCTATATCGTGAGGCACCTTGAATTGAAGCGTCCAAATATTAGCTTTCCCACGGAAGATGAACTTCGAGAGCGGATCGTGCGCCACTTGAGCTGGCGAGGGGATGTTGATTCGGTCGCGTTGATCTGGCATGGATACTTGACCGGATTGGTTGAATGGGGCTTGATTGAGTTGAATGTCTTTGAGCGATTAACATCCTTGCTTCCTAAGCTCGCAGAGCGAGAACTGGTTGAATTGTCGTTGGACGAACCTATCTCCGCGGAGATGGAGAAAGAGATCGAGAAAGCTCGTGGCCTCCGTGAAGATAAAAAGTAAAGAAGCGATTCGGTAATTGACGGCGTAGCGAGCGACGGCAACGCGTCCATATGCAAGCGTCGTACGGCTCGACGAAGTTCACAATGACTGCGACCTCACGCAGCATTGCCCCAAGCGGCAAACAATGAACGCAACCCCCGACATAGAAGCGCTGTTTAAACCCCTTCTGGGCGAAGCCGCATGGCATGTCCGTCACACTCACGGCAGTTGCGTGTTCATCGAATTTGGCACGCCGCATCGGCAGGTGAGGGAACCCCTGCCGACGAGCGAGGGCTTGTCGCCTGAGCAGAAGCTAAGAAGACTGAAACGGAAGGTGTCCTTCCGTGGCGATTGGTCTTTGTTGCTCTTTACATGCCATTGGTCACTACGCGCTTGGGACTTTGCGGCGACGGATGATTCGCGGCCGGCCGAGATCGCGCTTCCGTTCGAGGCTCTCGATGGGCAGTTTCTCAAGTCGGTGCAATACGATGAGGTGGACAAGGCAATGTCGCTGTTCTTCGATCTCGGCGCTGAACTACAGATGTGGCCGAACGCGGATACCGACGATGACGAGGCGCAGTGGACGCTCGCTTCTATCGACAAGGTCTATAGAAGCTTTGTTTCGAGCGGGGCGTTGCAAGTCGAGCAAGGTCGGAACGCTGATTAGAAGCGTTTATCAAATCGCGCTAGAAGCGGCATATTCTCTTTAGTTTTCGAACACTTGCGAACGACGTCTGTAATCGCAACCCGAACACTTAAAGCGCGGCGATGCATTTTGTCTAAAGAATCGAGGTAACGCGCCGTAATTCACGGAGGTCAATCAGAGCTACGGGAATCAGGCGAGATGAGAGCAATCGGATGGCGAGTCGTGTTGGGCGCAGTGGCAGTTAGCGCGGTGGCAGGGTGCAGCACGCCGTACCAGCAGCATGGCTTCACGGGCGGATATACAGATCACAAGATTGACGATCAGACCTACACCGTCCAGTTTTCTGGCAATGGCCACACGTCAAAGGACAAGGTGCATAAGTTCTTTATGTACCGCTGTGCCGAGTTGACGAAACAGGCCGGCTACCAATACTTCACCATCGTTCCGACCGGCACACTCAGCGATGCGGGTAATGCGGTGACCCTGGTGCGGGGTTCGGGCTTCGATCACAGCATGATGCGCAAGGCGCACTACGTGGCGCCGGTGGTGATTTACAGCGGTGGCGTGGGCGTTGCCAACAGATATATGGATAACGCGACGATTCGGATGTTCAACGACGACGCCGTGTTTCCGGCGCGAGTGGTCGGCTGGGATGTCGCTGAGATTCTCGACAATCTCGGCCCCTATGTCCGAACCGACGGACAATCCAACGCAAACCTTCCGCGAGCTTGGGTGTTTGAGCCAGGTAAGCCGAAGACGCGCATCGAAGATCTGCTGCCCACGACGCCGAAGAAACCGGATGCGGCTTCCTCCTGATTGGATGTCGGGACGGTCGGGACGGCGTCGCAAAGCACCAGGCTGACCTGCAAAACCAATCTGATCGACCGCGACGCGCCAGACGGAAATCGCGGTTTGCTGGAGCACTAGCAAACCGCGCGGATTTCACTGAAATGCCGGGTTTCAGCAAATGTTGAAATGTCGCTTTTCAGTGAAATCGTGGGGCGATGCGTCCAACATGGTCAGCCACGCTGCCTGTGACCAATCAAGACGACCCAGGCGTCGCTCCACCACCACCTCCCTGCAACGTCTCCCGCAACAGCGAAACAAGCGGCTGCAAGAGATGCTGAATCTCCTTCCCGCCGCCAATCACTTCCACTTGAATCGGCGGCAATGCGGGCCATTGTTTCGAAGCACGCAGGGTCTTCATGCCCTCGCGCACCTGTGACTTGCTGAGCACCGAAACTCCAAGTCCACCGCCAATCGCCGCGTTCAGGCCGGTCAAGTTGCTGACGGTGCACGTGTTCGTCCATTCCCTTGCCGTTGAATCGAGCGCGGCAGCCATGATTTCCCGGTAAATGCACGGAGGCTGCATCATGATTAGCTCAGCCTGGCTGGCAGGGTTGTCGCGATAGTTTGCGCCGGCAACCCACATCAGCGGCTCGCTCCAGATGACTTGGCCCCGTGATGTCGGCGTCTTTTCAAATGTCCCGACGACAACGACATCGAATTGATCTCGCGCGTAACTGTCGGCCAGGTTCTTACTGGTTCCAGTCGTCAGTTCGATCTGCACGCCAGGAAATAGCGTCTTCATGCGCGACAGCAGGTTGGGTAACTGAATCTGAATCAGATTCTCGGATACGCCAAGTCGCAATACGGAAACGGGCGGGGGCTCGAGTACTTCCCGTGCAAACCCTTCGTAGTGTTCCAACAGCCGCCGTGCGGCGGACAGTACGCGCTCGCCATCGCGTGTGAGCGTTAATGAACGACTCGTTCGCTCAAACACTCGCATCTGAAGTATGTCTTCGAGCCGAAGAATCTTCTGGCTCACCGCCGATTGTGTGCGGCCAACGACGTCGGCCGCGGCAGTAAAGCTGCCTGCTTCCGCGACGGCGACAAACGCTCTCAGCAAGTCGATCTCGATGTCCGGGGTTTTCATCGATCAATAAGCATCGCTACTAGATAAGAGAAAGATTATTCGTTTGTTTTATCGACTGCAAGGTTCGATAGTGGATGGGTCGCGTCCTGATGTGGGATGCAAGCGGTCTGGCACTTCAGGCTGACGTTGCCTGAAGCTAAACGAATGGAGAGAGAGCAATGATGAAGCGAGATGCAGTTTCGATCGTCGAGCGGTTCTGGAGGGACGTCTGGCAAGGCAAAAACCCGGAGGCCGCGGATCATTTGGTGGCCGAGGACTTCGCTATTACGTCCGGCGGCACATTGATCGGGCCGCGAGAGACGTTCAAGCAATGGGTTGCTGCGTTTCTGTCGTCGATCGACGATTTCAATTTCGAAGTCGTCGAGATGTTTCAGAACGAAGCGGGCGATCGCGTCGTCACGCGATGGGTGGTCACAGGAAAGAACAACGGCTTCATGGGAATCGCGCCTTGCCAATCGCCGATTCGGATGACAGGAACGGCCGTGATTCACGTTCGGGACGACGGACTGCTCCAACACAACTGGGTCGAGCGCAACGCGCTGGAAGTTCATCGCGGCTTGCTGGACGGCAAGCAAGCCGCGGTATGAACGCCAGCGTGCTTCCAGACGCCGTCAATTGAAACGGGCGGCCAGTGCTTCTGCGCCCTTGTCGATGCCGGTCTTTGCCGCGCCCAACGATCCGAATGCTGCGCCGATGTTCATGGCATTCGGATACTGATGGGCCACCTCGGCATAAAGCAGTTCGTTGGTTGTCGCGTCGCGGACCTCTACGGCGTAGGTCACGGATCCGCCGAATAGCGCCTTTCCGCCGCGCGCAGCTTGCACGCCGTTGTACAACGTGCCGCCGATATCGAAGTGCGTGAACTGACCGAGGAACGGGGTGGTGCCTTCGGCGCCGGTGAGCGTCAATGTCATTCGCAGCGTGGCGGGTGACGGCTCATGCGCGAGTTCGAATCGCGTGCCGAGTTTCTTCGCGAAGGTGTCGCTCATGTACTTCGCGAGTTCGGTTTTGTCCGTGTCGCTCATGCCGTCGAACTGATTGTCCTGGCCGTGGTAGACGACTACGGGGTCGATCATGAGCTTCTTATACGTCTGCCAGTTGTGCTCGACGTTGTAGCGATACGGCACGCGGTCGGCGTCCCCGCTCATGTTGCTTCGCAAGTAATTCGACGAATCGATGCCCGAATACTTGACCGGCTCCACACTCGAGCACCCCACGACGGCCGTGCATGCAGCAGCGATAAAGAGCAGACGGAACCCGTTTGTGTAAGCCATTCAATACCTCCGGAAAATTGTGTGTCAGGCGGCCGCTACGTACTCGAACAAGCCAAGGGTTGATTTCGGGACGAAGCCTATCATTCGTCAAATTAGATGTAAACCGTCCGGGCGGTTTGTTTGTGGAAAATGTTTTGGGGCCGTATGCGACCGTGAACCTGTGGGAGGGGAAAGGGGAAAGAGGGAGGAGGGAGGAGGGAGGAGGGAGAAGGCAGGTGAGCGACAAGCGAGAGCGTAGGGCGTAGGGCGTAGAGCAGAGAGCGGAGAGCAGAGAGCAGAGAGCAGAGAGCAGACAGCAGACAGCAGGAGAGGAGGAACGAGAGAGGAGAGGAGAGGAGAATCGCGCGCCTCCGCCTCGGAGGCGCGCGCAGAAATCAAGACTTCGACGCTTGCGACGAATCCAGCCGTGCCCAGTAGTCCTCGTCGAGCAAGCGGTCGTAAAGTCTTTCGCGTTGCTTGTTGCTCAGATGATCGAGGCCAAGCAGCGAGTTATATGCGAGCCCACGCGCAGCTGCGAGGCGCAGAAGCGCGAGATCCGGATCCGGCGCTTCCTTTTTGATCTGCTTCGTTCGGGCTTCGTCCGCGATCCGTACGGTTTCGAGAAGCTCTGCGTCCTCAACAAGGGCAGCCAGTATCGCGCGCGCAACGGAATGCGGCTGATTGATCGACTCACGAAAGATCGCGATCTGCGCGGCAAGCACGGGCTCGGAGCGCGTGTCGCCTTCCTTGGCCATAAAGGCGTCGAACAGTCGATCGTACGATTCCCGTTGATGCTCGAGCAGCGCAATCAACACGCCGTGCTTCGAGCGGAACTGATGCAACAGGCCGCCTTTGCTGATGCCGCTTTCCTTGGCGAGAGCGTCGAACGTGAGTCCGCCCGGACCATCGCGCGTCAGGATGACCAATGCGGCTTGAATGGCGATGCTGCGCGAACGCTCGGAGCGTGAGGCGTTATCCATCGTGTGTCGAGTGTTGTGTTTCGGATTCGGAGAGGTCCGGCCGGGATCGGCGACGGCTCTGGCCGGATGCGATCGGTAAGAGCCGGATTCTAGCAAGTTGTCTGATTTTTTCTCGCAAAGCGCGCAGCCTTGTGGCGATCGAGCGTCCACTGGCCTTGCTTCGGTTGCGGCCGGCGACGCGAGGGTCACCGATATCGATCGCTGGACAGCAAGGGCCTGAGCGAGGCGCAGGTACGACGCGCAGGTACGACGCGCCGGCGTCGCCGCACTGGCGTAAAGCACGGATAGCATCATGCCTAAATTCTCATAAACCGTCCAGCCGGTTTGTAAAGTAAAGAAAAGATGCTACGCTTCGGTCGACCGCTTGGGGACGTCACAGCACAGATGACGTCATGGCAGCAATCCACGCTGACCCGGTCAACAGAAGAGCCCTTTCATGAAAAAGATCCGAGCGCTGCGACGTGCGATGGTCATGATGTCGTTCATCACGTTCCCCGGGTTCGCGAGCCTCTATCCAATTCCGCATTCGAGCCTGGCATCGCTACGCGATGCACATGGCACTGCGATTGATCTTGATGGCGCCGCGCCTTCACGCGCCAGCTCGCGCGTCGACTGGTTCACGTACGACCGGTTGATTCTCGATCCCATCGATGTCTATCGCGGCACCGACAGTCAGTTTGTTGGCGTCAGTGAGGGCGAGAAGACGCAGCTCTCGCAGTACATGTATCGTCGATTCGCCACAACGCTGGCGCAGCGATTCGCACTGACGACGAATGCAGCTACCGGAAAAACACTTCGCGTTCATCTGGTGCTTGCGGGTGCTGAGGTCAGTCCGTTTCTCGCGAGCGCGGTCACTTGGCTCGACTATGCGGGTGGTTTGTACAACATGACGCAGGCCATTTTCGGCGGACACAGCGCGTATTCCGGCTCGGTCAGCTATGCCGTGGAGATATTCGATGCGTCCAATGATCACCTGCTCGAGGCCTATGTGACGCGACAGTATCCGGGTGCGCTCGACATTGCGGCCATCTTCAGGCCGCTGGGTGCGGCCAAAGCCGGCATCGACAAGGGCGCTGACGCGCTTCTTGCTCAGATCCGATGAGGGCGTTGTAGGGAGCGAAAAAATCGCGGTGTACGGTAGCAAGCGGGCGAGCGAGCTTGAATCCCACTGCCCACAGCTACCAGGCAACCACAGCTAGCAGCCAACCAAAGCTACCCGGGCGAACACCCCATGCTCCGGCTTCCTGCGCACTCCGATCACTTAACCTCCTGCCTTGATCGCAGCCACCGCCTTATTGCGCTCCGCCTTAGCTTCCGCAACGGTCTTCTTATATTCGCGATCGGCCTCGCCCTCGATGCGATCGTATTCCTTCTGAGCAGCCGCAACCTTGTGCTTATAGACCTGATTCGCCTTGAGCACGGCATTGCGTTCGGCCACAAACGGGTCGGTTCCAGCGCTCGCATCTTTAGCGGGTGCGCTTTGCGACCAGGCCGGCGACGACAGGCACGCGATGAACAGGCATCCCGCACTGATCCACGATTTTTTCATCTCACGCTCCTCTTGGGTGGTTTTGAGTCGGTCGGCACGCGACGCGTTGCGCTCGTGGCGCACACGTATGCATGCGCGAATTCTCATACCAAAAGCGTGAGGGCCAAACGAGTTTCAGTGTCTTCAGGGGCGTTTCCTCAAGCACGCTAACGAACGAGCGTCGATAGGCGATAAAGCGATTGATCTTCGAGAGGCAGCGTGAAATTTTATAAGGGCGTCTGAAAGGTACTGAGACGAAGACCGAACCGAAACACGCGCCTGTAGTCGCATAGTTTTTCGATACCGGCGATTCGCGCGTTAGTATTCCGCTCCCTCACGAGCCGTGTGCGAGTCATTACGATGACGACGAATCCCTACAAGAACGCGAGCCGGCACGCAACGAGACGAAGCGAACGATGTGTTCGTGCGACGCATTGGGCACGCACGATCGCGTTGTTGTCGATCGGAGTCAGCGCGATCTGTGCGACGAACGTCGCTCACGCACAGGAGTTTTCTTTGTTCGCCGGTGGATCGCGCGCGAGTAACGTCAACACGTACACATGGGCGTTCAACTACCAGGAAGGGCTAGGCGAGTACTTTGCAGCGAGCTTCATGTGGCTCAACGAAGGCCACATACCGGACCATCATCGCGACGGACAGGCGGTGCAGTTCTGGGCACGCCTGCCTCTCGATGAGCGTCGCTTTGTCCTGCAGGCGGGGCTGGGTCCGTATCGCTACTTCGACACGACAACGGCGCAGCAGGGCGGCAGTTATTCGGATGTGCACGGGTGGGGCGTGGTCTATAGCCTGCGTGCGATGTACTACGCGTCGAGTCGATGGATCACGCAGCTCGAACTGAATCGGGTCCACGTGCAGCGCGGCCCGGATTCAACGGGTGTCATGTTGGGTGTCGGATATCAGCTCGATGCGCCTGACGGACCCGGTCCGAGAGACTGGGCATTGCCGCGTTCATCGAACGTCACGAACAACGAGGTGACGGTCTATATCGGCAAGACGATCGTGAATTCGACAAGCTCGCCGGTCGCGCTCGCGGGGGCGATCGACTATCGCGTCGGCTTGCTGAAGTGGCTCGATCTGACGGTAGGGTATCTGCATGAGGGCAGTAGCGATATCGCGCGTCGCGACGGCATCACGTCTCAACTCTGGGCCACGCGAGCGTTTCTCGATGACAAGGTGACCCTGGGCGCCGGCGCAGGCGTGTACTACGCGATCGACGAGAACGAAAACAGCCCGTCACCGGGGCCAGGCGACGGCAAGTTCTCAGGGCTTGTATCGATCTCGGGTACATATCGCTGGACCGATCACTGGGACACACGTCTGACGTGGAATCGCGTGGTCACTCACTACAACCGCGATACGGATGTGATCGTCGCGGGGATCGGATATCGGTGGTAGCAGCACCAGGGCGGGGACGCGTACGGTGACCGACAGGGAGGTTCGTATGGCCCACGAGACGGACGAATTGCCAACCGTGGTACGGCGGATGAAGGCCGGGCGCATGCTGGTCGCCGGCGCGACGGTCAAGGAGGTGGCCGACGCGCTGCGGATGTCGCCGGTGACGGTGCGTCGTTACCAGCTGATCGTTCAGGCGGGCGGGCTCGACGCGCTCAAACTGATCGGCGTCGGCGGCCGTGCGTCAGCGCTGGATCGGGAGGCACTCGACTGGATCGCTCAGGCGCTTCAGGGGTCGGCACGCGTGCACGGCTTCGACAGCGATGCATGGACCAACTCCCGTCTGCGCGAGGTCATCGAGGCGAGGTTCGGCGTGCGCTACTCCCGCGTGTACATCTGGCAAATCGCAACGAACCTCGGTCTGGGGCACTGCCTGGCTAAATCGACCCGCTAGCCGGCGAGGCGTCACAACGACACGCGGCGGCTTTGCCCCGTTCGCCACCGCCTCGATACTCGTGGGCCTGGTACTCGACGTCCCTGCACCCATCGCCCTCCGGAGCACACCTTGTGTCTCAGGGCTCAACCACCCGATCCGCGCGCCGCAGCCACAGCCTTCTTGCGCTCATCCTTGGCGTCAGCCACCTTCTGATCGAATGCGTCTCCGGCGGCGTCAACTTTGTCGTCGTAGACCTTCTGCGCAGCGGCCACCTTTTGCTTGTAGGCGTCGTTGGCCGCCGCGATTGCATCACGTTGTTTGACGAACGGATCGTTGCTCTGAGCCTGGTTGGCATCGGACGCTGCCTGTGCCCAGCCCGATGTGGAAACGAGACTGCACGCGACGAGTGTCGCGAACGCGATTGTCTTCATGACGTGCTCCTTCTAGCTCGGGATCCTGTGCTTACATCGCGGCTGCTTCTGCCAGCCGGACGAGCGACCTGTCGCTCGCTTCGTCGGCGTGCTCGATCGACTCGAGCGCGCGCTCGACCCATTGCCCGAGATTGCGTTCGCCCCAATCGTCGGTCCACCGGTAGAAAGGGAAAATCGACGACAGCAGCCACGGACCGTTGCCGTCCATCGCATACGGCACGGCATAGCGCGGTACCGACGACGACGCGCGCGCAGCCTGCCACTTCTGCACGACGGGGTTGAATTCCTTGAGCCAGAGCGTCTGCGCTTCCGCTTCGGCGGACAGGAATTCGAGCGTGTTGCGACCGCGCACGGCACGTAGCTTCCGTTCGTCGCGAATGCAGCTCACGTCGACGACCATCATGGGCGTGCCGCGTATGAACGCGCGCATCACTTCGAATTGAATCCACCGCTGGCTCGCGGTGTGGGGGCCGTTGAGGATGACAAGAACGTTCCCCCGGCTTGCGCTGGCCGGACTCGGGCGGCCTTGAATCCGGCCGTCGCGCGCGGTTTGCGCCCGCCACGCCTGCTCGACTTCGTGCGCGCGGTGTGTGTCGTGCTGCGAATCGAATATCAGCTGAATCGTTGTATGCATTGTGTGCTCCGTAGAGATTCCGCGATTCCGGCTTATTTGGCGAATTGTCGACACGAATCTAATTGGCGCTGGCTGGACCTTTTTCGTCACTCGTTTTTGACGTCCAATAAGCGAGCGGTGCTTTTTAACATGTCGTCTTTTTAGTCTAAACACACTTTTCACAAATCATACAAGTGTTTGTCAGCGTGCTAACGAATTGGATACACGTTAACAATCAAGTGTATTTGCACATAACTCTTAAAAAGATAATGGACGACGTCAAGGTCCGGGTGGGGGCAATTGCATCGTGCGCCAATGAAAGCGGTAGCTGTTACCTGTATTTTGTATGCATAAATAAAACAGGAACTCACTCTACGAGGATTTGATGAGGGCAGATTGGACGTGAGTGCATTGGGGTTACAAAAGATTCCACTCGTTCCATTGTGTCAGACATCTGTCTACCCGGTGAGAAAAGACTCTGCTCGAACGCCTGTTTCATAGACATTACTTTTCTTTCATTCGACGATGATTCATTTCAACTCGTCTCGCGAAAATGATCAATCGAGTAGAGTGATTTTCCGGTAGTGTGAAAGTGGTTATTTTTTGCGATTATCAAGTTTTATGCCAAATGAAAATTGCGTGGTCAGCTATTTCGGATTATTGCAATGAGCGTGGTATTGGATACAACGGAGTACTCAAAGTGCGATTATTTTGGGGTTTCGGACCGAAAAACACTGAGGCTGCATACAATCGTGGTGATATATCAATTGAATAAGGGTGTTCGACCGGGGTTTTTCGAAGTGCGTGCCGGTGACTGGTCTCGTCAGTATTCCGAGGTTTAAATGGCGGGCAAGAAGGGCGTGCAACCTGCATGGCATCGACATGGCATGAATCGTTTCACGTCGCGTATCGGTCGGCGCGCATCGCCGAACGGAGAGCGGTGATCACATCACCGACCGCAACGGCCGATCGCGAGCTCTGACCGCAAGCCCTAACCGCAACCCACGTTCACCCCCTTCAACCCACTCACCACTTGGTTCACCGAAGCATCACGCCACCGCATCCCGCCTTTCCATCCCTTACCACTGAAAGCCCCCGAAACACGAGACCCCCGTATCTCGGGCCTCCTCGCCCCGCGGTCGCTTTCAATTAACTCCACGTAACCTTCGACTTCCTGAGCGATGGCCTCAGGGGTCGATCGCGCTGCTATGGTGGGCGCGCCTGGCCAAGGAGCGTCACTCATGTATTGGCCGGAGCGATTCATGACTTCGATAGCCACCGTATGGATGCCTTGTTTGACGCAGCGCTGCTTCATCACCGCTCGGGCCGGCTCGAAGCGGCCGAAGCGATGTACCGGATGATTGTCGAAGCGAGCTCATCGCATGTCCCTGCGTGCGTGCATCTGGCTCGCTTGCTGATGCGGCGCGGAGGCTTCGACGAGGCGATTCGCTGGCTGCGCTGGGCGGTGGCGGAAGCGCCACACCAGGTGGACACCTACCGCCATCTCGGACTTGCGTATGCGAGTTCGAGGCAGCTCGACGACGCACTCGATGCCTTCTCGAAGGTGCTCGAGCATGAGCCTGACGATGTCGGCACGCTGCAAATCGTGGCGAACCTTCAGCAGGCGCTGGGCCATGCCGAAGCGGCACGCGCAACGTTTCTGCGTACGCATGCGTTGCAGCCGCTGTTACCGATTGCCGCGAGCCGGCAACCTCCCGAGTTTCGCGCGCTGCTGCTCTTTGCACCGGGCGCGGGCAATACGCCGATTGACTTTCTGATTGAAGGTGCGCCATTCGAGAGCCTCGTGCTCAACGTGCTGCCCGACGTCGATCACGATTGCGATCGCTTGCGCGACGCGGCGGACGTGGTCGTCAATCTCGTCGCGGATGTCGACCTGGGTCACGGCTTGCTGTCCGATGCGGCTCGATTGGCCGAGCGCATCGGCCATCCGGTGGTCAACGAACCTGACCGTGTGGCTCTGACGGACCGCGAGACGGTTGCCCGGCGTTTGTTGGGGATCGAGGGGTGTGTGGTCCCGCATGTCAGGCGTCATAGCGAGGCCACACTCGAACGTCATGCCCAAGGAGCGGGTTCGGTCTCGATGCCGTATCCGCTTCTCGTGCGTCCGGCAGGCAGCCATGGCGGCGTCGATTTTCACAAGGTCCGCGACGGGCAACACCTCGCCGCCGTACTCCAGCAAACCGATGCGGCGCGCTACTACGTGACGCAATACGTCGACTACCGTTCAAGCGACGGCTACTTCAGGAAGTATCGATTCCTGTTTGTCGGCGACGACATCCTGCCGTATCACCTGGCGATCGGTGACATGTGGAAAGTGCACCACGCCACGACCGATATGATCGATCACCCGTGGATGCAGGAAGAAGAGCGCGTGTTTCTCGGCAATCCGCGGACGGTGTTCGGCGCGGCGCAGTTCGCCGCGCTGCATGCGATCCGTCAGCGCATCGGTCTCGACTACTTTGGTGTCGACTGCGCACTTGATCGGTCGGGACGCGTGGTCGTCTTCGAGGTCAATGCATGCATGCTCGTGCACGGTCACAACGCGGCGTTTCCGTACAAGACGCTCGCGGTCAATCGCATCCGCGAAGCGTTTCACGCGCTGCTCAGGCGCAAGGCGATGTGTGCTCGCCGAGAAATGCCAGCAACACACGATTGAACACCTCGGGGCGCTGGATCGGTGCGAAGTGGCTGACACCAGGCAGTGTCACGAGTCGTGCATAGGGCAAGGTCTCGGCGAGATACGCCGCATGCTCGGGCTTGATGAACTCGTCGAGTTCACTCTGCACGATCAGCACGGGCACGTCGATCTTCGCGAGATCTTCAGCCGAGTAGTTGGGCTGTGTGCGCTCCATCAACGACACGGCTTCGACGAACGCTTCGAATTGATCGGGCGTCGCCGAGAGCCGTGCGTAGTCTTTCTTGTGCCGGTTAAAACACCGTTCGATGACGGTGTGCGGCCACTGAATCTCCTTCGTACCGCTTGGGTCCATATTGCAGCCGAAGAACAACACGCTCGTCGCGCGTGACGGTGAATGCTCGCCCAGCAGTAAGCCCGTGCATGCGCCGTCGCTCCAGCCGACGATGGGGGCTGCTTCGATCTTGAGCGTATCCATGACGGCGATCACGTCGGTGCCCATCCGTTCATAGCTGTAGGGCCGTGCGTCCCGCGTGCTGTGTCCATGTCCGCGGCTGTCGATCGCAATCGGGCGATATCCGGCTTCAACCAGGGGCTGAATCTGCTTGCCCCAGTTACCGCTGTGTCCAAGTCCACCGTGCAGAAGGATGACGGGCTTGCCCGAACCAAACGACGCGTACCAGATGCGGACCCCGTCGTGCTCAACGAAGCCGTGGATATCGGAGGCGGGAAGCGACACGCCGTCCGCTTCGAATCGAATCAGTTCGTCGTCGTGCGTTTCCATGGCATGGGTCACGGTGGAGTTGAATCGCGCGAATAACACGGTCTGCGGACGGGCAGTATAGGTGCCGATGCATTCGAGGTGTAGTGCGTTGTTTGACGCGAATTCGACAAGCATGCGCCTCGGATACCGTTCATGTCGAATGTTCGGAGTCTGATGTATGACTAGTGGCAGATAGTCATTTCGATCAGGAACGCTCTGAAATCCCATTGGGACTTCGTTTTTTGCAAACGCGCCTGCGTCTGAAATCCGTAGCATCCGCGCCGAAGTGATTCGACATCCATCGACGAGGACGACCATGAAACGAAGTATTCAATGCGCGTTGGCTGTAGTGCTCGCAAGCGGGGTGAGCTTGACTGCGGGATGCGGGGGGAGTAACGGACCGGACGCCGATGTGCCGATCGCCGATACGCCCGCACGCATACCAGCAGCGCCGGACCCGGACAGCGACCTGGGGTCTGAAGGGAACGGCGAGGCAAGCATCGGCACAAGCAGCAACACCGGCAGCAACCCGAGCAGCACCGAAAGCGGGGGCGCGGTCGGTGTTAGCGCCGGTGGCAATGCGCCTGGCGGCATCGCAAAGCCGGACAGCACGTCGCCCGGCACGCCCAATGCAACTGGCAACACGTCGACTGCGTCCGACAACGGGCAATCGAACGATGCAGCGAGTCACGCCGATACCGGGCATACGAAGCCAACGGCTAGCCCATCGTCTGGCGCTGCGGCGGGTTCGACGGCCGCGGCCGGCACGCCCTCCACGGGCTCGAGTGCACCGGCCGAGAATGGCGGAACACCTCCTGCAACGATTCCGCCGGGTGACTATCCGGTCGTGGTCGACCTCGCGGGCCTCGAAGTCGGCAAGCGCGTCTCGCTCTTTCTCAACCACGACAACCTGACGGTCGTCAAAGACACCGGCAAGTTTGAGCTTCCCACGCCGGTCAGAGGCGGTACCCGCTATCACGTCTCCGTTGCCGTACACCCGGTAGGGCAACGCTGCGACGTCAAGAACGGAGCGGGGACAGCGGGCGATCGTAATGCGCCACCGGTATCGATCTCCTGTCAAAGGCGTTGGCAGATCGGTGTGAGCCGCAGTCGCGTCAAGAAGGAGATCCGGAGCTATGCCGTGAATCCGGAGGTCGGCAAGATCATGCCGCTCCAAGGTATGAAGATCACTACGGAGGGCTATCCGCATCGCATGATGCTTCATCCGAACGGTAAAACCGGCTATGTCATCGGGACCGACAACTCAGGCGGCGAATCGACGATCTCGTCGCCTTCGACGCTCGGTGGGCGGTACTTCATGAAGTTTTCAATTGATGAATCAACCGGCCGGCTTCTGCAACTACCGGCACCGCGACTCACGATGGACCATCACGCCACCGAGATGGCGTTTGGCGCGCGCGGCCGCCGGTTCTTCGTGGTCGGCAATCACTATGACAACCTGAAGCAGGACTACATCGAGGAGTACCTCGCGCTTAACTCCGCGGGGGAGATCTCGGTGTTCAGAACGTACGTGATCGACCGGTCGCCGGATAGCATTCCGACCGACAAATGCGCCCGGATGCGCAACCGTGTCGGCTCCGGCGGCGATTTGCGCGACGTGCCGGACGACCTGCGTCTCACTCCGAATGGCAAGTTTGCGTATATGGTCGATTGCGCGCCCGAGATGGATCGTGACCTCCGGCTCGTGGCGTTCGCCATCGACCCCATGTCCGGAGAGTTCAAGCGTTTCGATTTGACGGATCCCGGGGTGCGCGGCCTGCTCGACGTACGGATCGCGCTCAGCCCGCAGGGAACGTATCTGTACGCCAGTGATACGGAGGGCGTCAAGCTCCATGCATTTCGTGTGAACCGCGAGACCGGGCAACTGCAAGCGCTGCCCGGTAGCCCGTTTCCTACTGCGCCCAAGCCGGGGCGTGTGATCGTGAGTCCGGACGGCCGGTTCGTCTACGTGGTTCACCCGGACGCCAAACTGATCAGTGCGTATTCCGTGGCCAAGATGACGGGCATGCTGATGCCGGTTCAAGGTTCGCCGTTTCGCCAGAATGGTTCACCTCTGGATATGACTATCGACGCGGCACAGTCCTTCGCCTACACGCCGCTGCGTGATCAGATGGGCATCGATATCTTCAAGATCGATGACGAGACCGGCGCGCTTCGCATGTTCGAACGCGGGGCTACGCAGAACACCTATGTCGAGGAGTTCGCATTGACGCCCTGAATCCCTGAGGCGAGTCGAGGCGACGTGCTGAATTCACACCAAAACCTCGGCGGTTGGTGCGCGAGTCATCGCTGCGCGATGGATATGCGCGCCAGCCAACTCCTGCAGAAAAGGACTGGATCGACATCTTCCCGGATCCAGTTCAAACACGCGGATACGGACGGTTCCTAAAATCCATTCAGGCGACAGATTTCTTTTGTCATTTGATTTCGGGGTCCGTAGTATCCGCCGTCGAATCGTTGATCTGCTGAACTCTTTTCGTTGTGGGGTGTCCGGGCGATACCGCGTTGCCAGACGCGGAATCGCTGCATTCGACACCGTGCAATTCGTTTGACCTGCTGAATCCACCCAAGCAAATGTATCCGTCGTTCGAACGAATCGACGGCGGCTCTCGTTTGCTCTTTTAAAGCGAGGAAGATCGATGAAAAGAAGTACTCGATGGCGTTGGGGATGCTGGATGCTGGGCGGCGCTTGCGTGCTGGCCGGCTGTGGGGGCGATAACACCGGCGCTGCGCCGCCGACCGGGCACGCCGCGTCAGTAGGTGGTGCGGCGCAAGGGGTGCAGGTCGTGCCGACAGCGTCGGCCGACGTGCAGCAGGATGCACCCGAAGGGCCGCATGTCGGTGGTACGGTCACGGGGCTCGACAAGGACACCTCGCTGAAGCTCTTCAACAATCGAAGCGAGCTGCTCACAGTGTCCAAAAACGGAACCTTCCACTTCGCTTCGGAGGCTTCGACGGACGCGCCCTTTGACGTCACCGTTGCCGTCCATCCACGAGGACAGCACTGCACGGTGTCCGACGGCGTGGGTGTGGTGGGCGGCGCGACGGCCGCATCGGATATCAAGGTGGAGTGTGTGGCGCGCACGCAGTTCGCCATCGTGCGTGACAACACCTCGGAAATCCACTCCTATCGCCTGGATCCGCACAATGGTGTCGCACACTACGTGGCGGCCAACGGGCAGCCGTGGACACTCATACGTCGCCTGACGCTGAGTCGCGACGGATCGCGAGGCTATGTGATACGTCGGGGGGGCGATTACGGTACGGACGCCAACAATGCGAAATGGATCCGGCCGATCGGCACGTTCACGATTGACCTGAAGTCGGGTGCGCTCGGCAAGATCGACGACCTCAACTGGACTTCGCGGAGCGGGCGAGCACTCGACTTCTCGCTGAATCCCGTGAATAGCACGCTTAGCGTGATTCAGTTCGGCTATGCCTATGCGGACATCAAAGTCAACAGCAGCGCGGCCATCGTCGAGCGTCCGCACATGTTCCTGGGTGTGACGGGCAGTCCTTCGCCGTCACCGTCGCTTGATCGGGATAAATGCTGGGCTCGGGATTCGCGCGGGGTATCGTATATGCCCACCGGTGACGTAGTGGGCAATATGCGATCCGTGGCTCAGGGCCGACTGCACTACACGCTGGGATGCAACGCCTTGTCGGGCCTGTACACGCTTCGGGGCTATACGCACGACTACGTGACGGGAACGTATCGTCAATTCGACATCGGAGGCGATGTCCTCGACACGATGCGTTCGCCCGAGAGTTTCGACATCAACCCGCAGGAGACTTATCTCTACGCGGTCGATTCACAAGGCTCGGGGTTGGAGTTGGGGGCTTTCCGGATCGACTTGAGTTCGGGCCGTCTCAAACTGGTTCAACGTATCCGATTGTCGGATCGTCCGACCGGGGTCTTCGTCAATCACGACGGTAGCGCGGTGTATGTGCTGCATGTCGGCAACGAGAAAATCAGTGCGTTCACGGTCGACGCGTCCACGGGAGCGTTGTCGTCGGTGAAAGGCTCACCGTTCAAAGTGGGCAAGATGCCGACGGGCTTTGTCATCGATGCTTCGGAGACGTTCGCCTATGTGTCGGAAATTGGCGACGCCGCGCTCGGGGTCTATCGAATCAATCCCGAGACGAAGGCCATCGAGCGCGCAGGCATGACGCCCTATCTCGGCATCGCGGAGTTCGTGCTGACGCCTTGATCGTCTGACTGGCGACGCATCGTATAAGACACGTTTGCCCCCACTACGACACGAACGGCAGCTTCTGATCACGGGCTGCCGCGAGCATCGATAGCGTGATGCGGCGTACTTCGAGCTTGCTCTGTGTGATATGCGCGCGCAACAGGATGCTGGCTTCCTGGATCCGGCTGCGCTCGAGCAGATAGAGCATTTTTGCGTGCTCGTCGTACGTCGCACTGGTGCGGTGGGGTTTGACGAAGTCGAGTCGCCGCACGATACGAATGCGTTCGGTCACCTCGTTATGCACCCGAAGCATTTCGTTGTTGCCCGTCGCGGCGACGAGCTGACGATGAAAGTCTTCGTCCATGCCGAACATGGTGACCGGATCGCTCTCGCGTTCCGTGAGGTCGATGCACCAGATTGACTTGAGGGTGTCGATCGCGGCATGCGGTGCGTCGCCCGCGGCAATGCGCTCGAATGCGGCGAGTTCGAGCACGATGCGCAGGTCGTAGAGCTGGTCGAGTTGCTCGAAGTTGATCTGCGCGACTTTCCAGCCGCGCCGGAAACCGACTTCAAGGTATCCCTCTCTTTGCAAACGGAACAGGCCATCGCGCATGGGGGTGCGCGATACCCCGTAGTACTGCGCGATGCCGTTCTCGGAGAAGCGATCGCCGGGAAGGAGCCTGAAGCTGAAAATGTCCTGTTTGAGTTGTTGGTAGACCTGTTCGGCAAGCGGGTTGGCTGCGTTGGCCGCGGCCACTGCATTCACGGCACTGGCTACGCCCGCCTCAAGTTTTGTGTCGCCTGTCTCGTCTTGTGCGAGATCGGTGTTGTCCATGGATGGCATCCCTGATTCGATTGGTGCAAATGGTGCGATCGGTCTGTTTGCTGCAATGGGTCTGTCTGTTGCGATGAGTCTGAAGCTGCTTTACAGGTGCATCGAAATGGCGCTGTGCCGCCTGGTCCGCTAAGCCGGCGAGCCGACCGGTTCGGCATGAAAGCCGCCAACAGCAGGGTCTTCCCCGTGACCCGCCATGTGTCGCCCGAGCACCGCGCGCTCTGCGCCTTCTGCCGGGGTTTCGTACACGAGCCGGCCCTCGGCGATCACAAGCAGCCGGTCGGCGAGCTCGAGGATTTCGTCGAGATCTTCGCTGACGAGCAAGACGGCAGCGCCCGCGTCGCGCGCAGCAAGCAGCCGCGCATGGATGTCGGCAACGGATGCGAAGTCGAGGCCGAACACCGGGTTCGCCACGATCAGCACATCGACAGGCTGACCCAGCTCGCGCGCGAGCACGGCGCGCTGGACATTCCCGCCTGACAGCGTGCCGATCGCGCGCTCGGGTGCGGGCGGTCTGACGTTGAAATCGCGGATCAGTTGCAGCGCGCGTTCACGGATCGCACGACGGTTCAGACGCCATCCCCCTGAGCGCATCGGTGCGCGGTCGAAGTCACGAAGGGCCATGTTTTCTGCGACGCTCATGTTCGCTACGCATGCATTCCGCAGGGGCTCTTCGGGGATCGCAAACAGCTTGCGCTGTGTCATCTCCGTACGTGTTGCGTGGTAGGGCGCACCGGCAACCGTCATCTCGCCGCTCGTGAGCTTGCGTTGTCCGACCAGGGCCTCGACCAGTTCCTTTTGTCCGTTACCCGACACCCCGGCAAGCCCCACGATTTCTCCCGATCGCACGTGCAGGGAGGCGTCCTTGACGGCGCGGTGTCCGCGGTCGTCGTCGATCGATACGTGACGCAGCTCGAGACGGATGGGCGCACGCGGATCAACCGGACGACGCGGCGCGCGTTCCGAAGTGATTTCGGCGAGGACGGCGGAATTCGGAGGTCCGCCTGGTGTTGCCGTACCCATCATCCAGCTTGCCAGCTCTTGCCGATTTGTACTCGCGACGGATGCGGATCCGACGAGCCGGCCCTTGCGCAGCACGGTCACGTCCTCGGCGTAGTCCATGACCTCGCGGAATTTGTGCGTGATCATCAGCACGCTGAGTTCGCCGCGTGAAGTCAACTCGCGCATCAAGCCAAGCACTTCATCGGCTTCCTGCGGTGTGAGTACCGATGTGGGTTCGTCGAGAATCAGAAACCGCTGTTGCAGATAGAGCTGCTTGAGTATCTCGAGCTTTTGCTTTTCCCCCGCCGCAAGCCCGGACACCGGCGCATCGAGCGGCAATCGAAATGGCATGCGCGCCATGAAGTCGGTGAGCGCTGCGCGCTCCGCGGCCCAGTCGATGCGCCACGGCAAGCGTCCTCGCGTCAGTAACAGATTCTCTTCGACGGACAAGCCGGTCGCGAGCGTGAAGTGCTGATACACCATGCCAATGCCGAGCGCCTGTGCGTCACGCGGCGAGCCGATATGCACTTCGCGTCCATCTGCCGTGATCTGGCCGGCGTCGAGCAGGCCGTAGCCGACGAGGCCCTTGACGAGCGTGCTCTTGCCCGCGCCGTTTTCGCCGAGCAACGCGTGAATGGTGCCGGGCCGTACCTTCACGGACACCTGATCGAGCGCAACAAACGCGCCGAAGCGTTTGGTCGCGCCGAGCACTTCGATGCCAAGCGCGCGTGGTGCATTAGCGCGTACGGGATTGATCGCGCCGGGCAACAGCGCCGGGGCGTCGGCGAGGGGAAGCGCGCCAAGCAGAGGCGTCGATCGCTTCTCAGACCGGGTGATATCGCTCGACATGACGCACCTCCTTTCAGCGGGTAAGGCTCGACTAACGGGTGATGCTCGATCAACACCTGAGGCTCATTGAGCACCTGAACTTCAATTGCGGCCTGCGGTTCAATTGAGAACTTCGGGCCCAGCTAACGCGTCAGGCTGAGTTCCCCTGGTGCACCCGCCAGCGTGCGATCCGGACGGCAATTGATGATCATCAGCGCGAGCGTCAGCACATAAGGCGCGGCGTTGTAGAGGTAGTAGCCATGTGTCACGCCAACCGCTTGCAACGCAGGCCCAAGCGCGCCGGCTGCGCCGAACAGCAACGCCGCGTACAGGCACTGTATCGGCTGCCAGCGCGCGAAGATAACGAGCGCCACGGCCATCAGACCTTGTCCGCTCGATAGCCCTTCGTTCCAGCTACCCGGATAAACGAGCGACAGATACGCGCCGCCAATGCCCGCAAAGCAACCGCCGACTGCCGTCGCCGCGATACGGATTCTTGTGAGCGGATAGCCCATCGCCCGCGCGGTCTCGGCGTGATCGCCGACCAGCCGCAGTGTCATGCCCCAGCGCGTGCTGCGCAGGCCCCATTGAAGGACGATCGACAACACGATGCCGATCACAAACAGCGGATTGATATGCAGTGCGTTGTGCAACTGAGGCGAAGTCGACCACGCACCGAGATCGATTGACGGCAGCATCGGCGCCTGCGGTTCGATAAACGGCTTGCCGAGGAAGAACGCGATGCCTGTGCCGAGCAGCATCAACGCGATGCCGAAGGCGATATCCGACACACGCGGCAACGAGCAGACGAGTCCGTGCAGGCAGCCGAACAGCAGGCCGACACCCCCGGCGACAAGTACACCGAGCCACGGTGAACCGAGCAGATAACTCGCCGCATAGCCGCTCATCGCACCCGAGACGAGGATGCCTTCGAGTCCGAGGTTCACGCGTCCGCCTTTCTCGGTCAGGCATTCGCCAAGGCTCACAAACAAGTAGGGCGTGCTGACGCGAATGGCGCCCGCAAACAGCGAGAGCACAAGCACGACGACAGGCGATTGCATATCAGGCATGAGAGGCCTCCGGTTGGGCAGGGAGTGCGGTCTCGGCAATCGCCTGCAATGCGACGCGCCAGGCTGCCATGCGTCCGCCGAGCGCTTCCCATGCGAGCAGGTTGGCGAACAGGAGTCCCTGAAGCACGAGCGTGGTCGCATCGGGCAGACCGAGGCGCCGTTGCAGCAGACTGCCGCTTGCTTCGATACCGCCGATCATGATCGCGCAGGCAATGATGGCGAGCGGGTTCTGGCGCGCGGCAAAGGCCACGAGGATGCCGCTATAGCCATAGCCCGCAAGCAAGGACGCATTCGCGCTGCCCTGAACAGCGGCCACCTCGAACATGCCCGCAAGGCCCGCGGCGCCCCCACCGAGTGCGCAGGCTCCAAGTGCAAGCTTGCTGACGGGCAGACCGACCAGACGCGCCGCGCGATGGTTACCGCCGACGATACGCATCGCGAAACCCTGGGTGCTATGTCTGACGAACACCCAGGCGGCGATACACGCGAGCACACCCCATAGCAGGCCCCAGTGCATTTCGAGTCCTGGCATCGAGCCGATCGCCAAAGCGTCTGGAATCGGTAATGTCGAGGGTTTGTTCAGGCTCGCCGGATCGCGAAGCGGACCCTCAACGAGATGCTTGAACACGGCGATTGCGATATACGCCATGAGCAGGCTGCTGATCGTCTCATTGACGCCGCGTAGTTGCCGCATTGCGCCGACCGCACCGATCCAGAGCCCGCCCGCGATAATGCTCGCGATGCCCATCAGCGGTATCGCGATGAGCCAGGATGTGCCTGCCGGCAAGCATTGCGGCACAACGGCCGCACTGAGCCCGCCAAGCGCAAGCGCGCCTTCACCACCAATGACGACGAGGCCAACTTGCGCGGGCAACGCGACGCACAGAGCAGTCAGCATCAATGGCGCCGCACGCAGCAGCGTGCTTTGCCATGCGAAAGAAGACCCGAACGCACCCTTGAAAATCAGGCCGATCGCATCGAGCGCCGATGCGCCCTGCAAGAGCGGGAAGATCGAGAACAGCACCAGCGTGCCCGCGATTGCGAGCACCGTCGGCAAGGCGGGCAGCACACCCAGAATCAGGCGCGCGGAAGTCGGGCCAGGGCGCATGGCGGCTCCTTAGCTTGAATGGCGATGACGTTCGGTATAGAGCGTTTTGCGGGGCAGGGATGCGAGGCAGCAAAGCCTGCACCCCGAGCCCCCAAAGCAGAAACGCTCGATAGAGCGAGACTCATTTCGAAGGGCGGCTCATGACAACGATCGACCCAAATCAACGAGTGACTCATGACGACGCGCCTCAGATCTGGCCAACGACACCGTCGACGAGGTAGTTCATGCTCTCGAGCGTGAAATCGGTCTGGATATGCGTGGTGCCGCTTGCGATGGCGACGCCACCCTTGTTGTCTTTCATGGGTCCCTTGAAGATCACGAAGTCGCCTGCAACCATCTTGGCCTTGATGCTGTCGGCATTGGCCTTTGCGTCGGCCGCGACCTTCGCGCCATAGGGCGACATCTTCACGTAGCCTTCCTTGAGGCCGCCGCGCATGATGTTTTGCTGTGCCTTGCCCGCTTGAGCATCGGCGACGAGCGCCTTGTACGGTGTGGCCCAATCCCATTCGGCGCCCGTCAGGTAGCCGTTGGGGGCCAGTGCTGCCTGGCTTGCGTGATAACCGCAGCTCATCGCACCGCGTTTCTCGGCGGTTTCGATGACGACCTTCGGACCGTCGACGTGGCACGTCAGTACATCGCAGCCCTGATCGATCAGACTGTTTGTCGCCTCGGCTTCCTTCACGGGCATCGACCAGTCTCCCGTGAAGATCACGTGCGTGGTGATCGACGGGTCGACCGATTGCGCGCCGAGGGTAAATGAATTGATGTTGCGCAGGACCTGCGGGATCGGCTTGGCGGCTACAAAGCCGAGTTTCTTCGACTTCGTCGAGTGTCCCGCGACGACGCCATTGAGGTACTGGCATTCGTCGATATAGCCGAAGTAGCTTGTGATGTTGGCGGGGTTGCCTTGTTTCCAGAGCCCGCCGCAATGCGCGAAACGCACGTTGGGATACTTCGCCGCCATCTTGAGCACGTGAGGATCGAAATAGCCGAAGGACGTCGCGAAGATCAGCGTCGCGCCATCCTGCTCGATCATCGCTTCCATCGTTTTCTGAACTGCAACGGTTTCAGGCACATTTTCTTCTTCGACGACCTTCACGTTCGGCAGTTTCTTGATCACGCCGGCCGCCGTGGCCTGGGCCTGGTTGTAGCCGTAGTCGCCGCGTGCGCCGACGTAGATCACGCCCACCGTCAGCGGCGTGGCCGCGAACAACGACTCGAACGGCAGCGCCGTACCGAGCGTCAACAGACCTGCTTGCTTGAGGAAACTGCGGCGATTCGTCATGGCGGTATCCGTGTGTGTCGGTGAGGGGGTGACGCATTCGAGGGGCTATCGACTTGCCATCGACGACTTGCAATCGAGGCGCAATCCAGCGTGTGCGAATGAAACGCTCGCGAATCGAAAGTGCGAGCAAGCCCACGGCGGCTGTCTCGACAGCACCGATGCGTTCAATCTTGAATACAAGATGCGACGCTCAAAGCACGACTGATGCCAACGCGTATTCAGACGCAGTTGGGGAGGGCGCAACGCCTTGCGCGGCGCGGGTTTCGTGTCAATCAGGAAAAGGCGCGGCTAGCTCGTTACGCGTCGAGCCAGGGCGACCGGTGCGATTGATGGTTGTGCATCGATCCCCAGAACGGGGCGTGCGTGAACGCGGATGGGGGCGGAGGGATGCAACGAGGGCTGCGGGGGATGCGACGAGAGATGCGAGGCGGCGAGAGATGGGGGCACAGCAAGAGATGCGGGCACAGCGAGAGGTGCGGAGATGGTGAGGGGATGCAGCGGGAAAGGTGGGATACGCGGAAGAAGGCGCATGACCGATCGGTCATGCGCCTGCACATGGCTGTTTACCGCGAACGCGAGTTGATCAGGTACTCCACGTCTTCGCACATATGCGAAAGCAGCGAGCGCATCGCGGCTTCTGCGCGATCCGCATCACGCGCTTCGATGGCAACGACCACCTTGCGATGTGCCTCGATGACCTGGTCACCCATCTGCGGCAATGCGCGTTGTGCCTTGCTCACCAGACCGAGTGCTGCACGAACGATCGGCGCCATCTGGTCGAAGAAGCGGTTGTTGCTGGCTTTGAGGATGGCCGCATGCAGGTTTTCGTCGACCGTCATGAAGACAGGGTCGTCTACCTTGTGCTTTTCGAAGATCGCGAACGCTTCATGAATCGCGGCGAGGTCTTCGGGGGTCGCGCGTTCGGCCGCGAGTCGCGCCGCACGCACTTCGATCTCGACGCGAAAGTCGACCAGATCGCGCATGAATTCGTCTTCGGGCGTCCGCAGGAATCGCCATTCGACGACGTCGCGGTTGAGCACTTGCCATTCGCGCATGGGGCGCGCGCGCGTGCCGGTCTTGGTTCGCACGTCGAGCATGCCGCGCGATACGAGCATCGACAGTGCCTCACGCATGACCGTTCGGCTTACTTCGAACTCGCGCGCAAGTTCATCCTGCGTGGGCAACGTCTCTCCGGCATAGAGGCCGGAGACGATATTGCGTGCGAGCCGCTGAACGGTCTGTTCGACGAGCGAGGCAGGCCGTTCGACGCGGTGCGTGGAAGGCGCTTCGGAGTACGGAGTCATTGTTTAAACGATCACTAAATTTCAGCTCTGCGATGCAGCCTCTCTGACAACCTGCACCTGCATCCATTCAAGCGTGCGCGACAGGTTGCGTCAACGCTCTTTAGCCTGAAAGGGTAAACGCCTGAATCCGGACGACCGTCCAAAACGTACGCCCGGCGCGCCGCACTTGTTTGCGGACCCGCCGGATTGTGCATGTCGGGACTTTCGTGCGCAAGCGGTTTGGCACACCAAGTGCCGTCTCGCGACATCGCACGCCGTCATTTTTATGAATTGTTCTCGGACAAGCGTCGCCAGTTGCCGGGTGACATGCCGTATCGGCGGGTAAACACACGGGTGAAATGAGCCGCATTGGCGAAGCCGCAACGATAAGCTAGTGAAGCAATACTCAGGCGCGCGAGCCTTGTGTCTTCGAGTTGAACCCGGCCGAGCTCGAGCCGCTTTTCTAAAACATAGTGTGAGAAGCGCAGTTGCCTTTCGGCGAACAAAGCGTAAACGGACCGAGTGGACAGGTTCAGCGCCCGCGCGCAACTGGTCGGCGACAGGTCGTTATGCGTGAGGTAAGCATCGATGTGCGCGACAAGGGTTTGCCAGCGCCGTTCGGTCGCGAGGGCGCGCACCGGGGCGGGCAGTGCCGGCGCATGGGTCATGCAGTATGTCGTGGCGAGCAGCAACAACAGCGACTGTTCGAGCGCGGCCACGGGTTCGAAGGTGGCCTCGAAAAAGCACGGCACGAGTTGCTCGACAAACGTGTGAACCACGCGCGCAAATCGTGAACTGCTCGGGCACACGCGAGGGCCGATGCGTGTCACGGCACCGAGATGACCCTCCAGGCGTTCACGCGGCACGCGCAGCGCAACCAGGCGTGACGGGCCCTCGAAGCGCACGCTCGACGGGTGGGCCGTGCTGCGAAACGAAATGTCTCCGGGGCCGAATCGAAGGCGTACGCCGTCTTGTTCGATCTCTCCGACACCCTCGAGTACGACGTGGATCAGAAAGCCTTCCTGCTTGTCGCGAGGCAGGTGTTCGCGCCGGTGAGCGATCTCCTGGGGCGCAACCGACAGAAAAGCGATGGCGCCGCCGCCGAGCAGGCGCGAGATCCCGAGTTCGCCGATCGCCAGCGTCGTCGAGGTCTGCACCTGTCCGGGCAGCATGGATTCGGTCAGCAGCGACTGCCAGCTGACGAGATCGTCGGCGCGCTCGTGCAGACGCTCGGGTAGCACGGGCACGATCGTCGTTTCGGATTCGGCCATCGATTCCCCCGGAGTCAGTCTTCCCGGACACTCAATTGCGGGCGCCGATTCTACTTCAGCGTGAGAAAACAATTCCCTGCACGCTCAGACAAATCAAGGGGGCTGGGTCTGGATAAGCTGGAGCCGGACAGTTTCAAACAGCGATTAAAGCGCTGATTTGCAAGGATTGTTCCACGGCTGTCGGATTTTTCTGTCCGGCGATTCGCTATTCCTTATCAAGGAGAAGATTTTGACTACCACCGCCCTGAACCGGTCGTCAGATATTCAGACGCTCACGGCGAGCGCCGTCCACACCGGCCCGCACGCCTTACCGGCGAACACGGCCGCACTACTCAAACTTCGTGAAGAGTTGATTACGCGTCATCCGGTAAACGACTTGATGCGTGAAAATCCCCGGGCTCTGCTTCAGTTTTTCGAGCTTTATGGGCACTTTGCGTATGGATTTGCGCCATTCGTGTGCACACTATTTACCGCGCTTAAAGGGCAACGCGCGAAAGCATTTATTTACGATAACTTGCTGGATGAAATGGGTTGTGTCGGCGGACAGGCTACAGCCTGGGATAACCAACATGGAGAGTTGTATCGCCGTTTCATCACGACGTTGCGTCGTACCGATGTGTATCGCAGCTATTTGAGCGAATCGGACACGGCGGCGCTCGACGCGGCATCGCGGCGACTATCGCATCAGGCTTATGCCACGTATTACGAATTGATTGCCGAAGGCAACGATGCGCAAAGCGTGGGTGCGTTCTCGGGCGTCGAGGGCTGGGTGGCGGCCGAGTACCCGTTCTGGCGTGACTGCCTCGCATCGCTGGGCAGTGATATGCGCTTTGTCGATCTGCGCACGATCGAGATCCATTGCGAGGCCGATGTCGAGCATGCGCGCGTGCTCGATGAGCTGATCAGTGAATACGCGGCTGGTGAACAGACAGCTGATGTGCATCGCGGGCTGCTGCGCGGGATCGAGATCTCGCAGACGCTGTTTGCGGGCATGCAGGTCGAAATGGCGCGGAGTCCGGCGTTGGAGATGGCGGGTTAGGTGAGAGGCCTTCGAACGCTCGTGCATAACACGGGCTCCTGAGCCGTCGTCGATACCGCGATGACGGTGGCAGGGGGACGCGGGCGTGCGCCGGTGACGGCCCACGCCCGTATTCCGATACTGATGTCCGAAAATGGCCAGACAGGTTCCGGGGCGTGGCATAGAGTGACGTCCATGGAACTCGATCAGACAGCCCTCTATCAGGCCGTGTGCGCACGGGACCGCCGCTTCGACGGCTGGTTCTACGTCGGCGTCACCTCCACTGGCATCTACTGCCGGCCCGTTTGCGCCGTGCGCACGCCGCAAGCGCGAAATTGTCAGTTTTTTGACACGCAGGCAGCCGCCGAAAAGGCCGGCTTCCGGCCGTGCCTGCGTTGCCGTCCCGAACTCGCTCCGGGGCTCGGCGTGCTCGACGTGTCGAAGCGGCTCGCGCACGCGGCGGCGTCGTTGATCGACGAAGGCTTTCTCGCCAATACCGACCTCGCCGCGCTGGCTGAGCGCGTGGGCGTATCCGAGCGGCATCTGCGACGCATCTTTCTCGCCGAGTTCGGCGTGACCCCCGTCGAATATGCGCAGACGCAGCGCTTGCTGCTTGCGAAGCGGCTGTTGACGGATACCTCGATGGAACTCAGCGAGATCGCGTATGCGGCGGGTTTCGGCAGTGTGCGGCGGTTCAATTCGCTTTTTCTAAGCCGTTACCGGCTCGCGCCCGGGCGGTTTCGCAAGGCCACGGACGACAAGGGTCCGGGTACACGAGACTCGGGTGGCAACGGGAACGCGCGAGACCCCAGCGGCAATATCCGGTTCGAACTCGCTTATCGTCCGCCGTACGCGTGGGATGCGGTGCTCGGCTTTCTCGCACATCGGCAGATCGAAGGCGTGGAGTCGATTGAGCACTCTTGCTATCGGCGCGTGGTGAGCTTCGAGGGTCCGCAAGGCGTCTGCACTGGATGGGTCGAGGTGCGCAACCTGCCCGGGCGCAGCGCCGTCGAGGTGGTGATGTCGACCGCGCTGTCGTCTGTCGTGCCTGCGGTGCTCGCGGGGATGCGTCGTGTATTCGATCTCAATTGCCGGCCGGACATCATTGATCCGGTGCTCGGTGAGCTGGCCGCGGACTTGCCCGGCATGCGCGTGCCCGGAGCCGTCGACGGATTCGAGATCGCAGTGCGCGCGGTGATCGGTCAGCAGATCTCGGTGCTGCACGCACGCAAGATTCTGGCGCGTTTCTCCGAGGCCTTCGGGCGGCGGCTTGATGATGATCAGGCGACTGATGTTCAGGCAGCTGATGATAAGCCGACTGATGGAATCGCTGCGTCACGTCGGCCACGTCTCGCTGTTGTGAAGGTCGCAGCAGGTGCGCGAGTCGATGGATCGGCCGATGCTGAAACAGCGATCTCTTCACCGGTGCGTGTGGCGTTTCCGACGGCGGCGAGTTTTGCGGAAGCGGGTGTCGAGCGTCTGCGCGAAGTCGGCGCATTGACGCAGGCGCGCGCGCAGACGCTTCATGCGTTGGCCGTCGAGGTCGCGTCCGAGCGGCTTCGCCTGGCGCCGCTCGAACCGCTCGAGCCGACGATCAACGGCCTGCTGGCCATCAAGGGCATCGGCGACTGGACCGCGCAATACGTGGCGATGCGTGCGTTGTCGTGGCCGAACGCGTTCCCTGCGGGCGATCTCATCATTCGCAAGCAACTCGGTGTCGAGACCGCTGCCGAAGCGACCGAGATCGCGACGCAGTGGGCGCCGTGGCGCGGATACGCGATCGTGCATCTGTGGCGTCATTTCGAACGGGCCAAGCAAGCGCTGGCCGATGCCAAGGCCGCGACGCTTGTGGCCAAGCCACGACGCGCACGTGTCAAAAGTGTGAGCGCGTCGGCGGAACAGATTCAACGTGATGCTTCGGATATAGCGACGGAGGCCAAGCTGCGAAAAGCACGCGGTACCCGAACGTCCGCCCAGGCCGAACAGGTTCAACCCGATGCTCCGGACCCGGCGTCGACGGCGAGAGCGCGACGCGTGCGCGGCGCCGGTTCGAAGTCATCACATGAGCAGGAGGACACCCATGCCTAGCTACGATTTGATGGAAGGCCCGCTCGGCGAGATGCTCATTTCGGTCGAGGGCGAAGCATTGATGGGACTTTGGTTTTTAAATCAGAAGTACGCGCCGGTTCTCAAGGGCTGGCGACACGCTCCGGATCATCCTGTGCTGCGCGCGACGCGCGAGCAGATGGAGGCGTACTTCGCAGGCGAGCTGTCGACGTTTTCTTTACCGCTCGCACCACGGGGCACGCCGTTCCAGGAGAGTGTCTGGCAGGCGTTGCTGACGATCGAATACGGCGCGTTGTCGACCTACGGGGATATCGCCTTGCAGATCGGCCTTCCGAAAGAGAAGGCACGCGCGGTGGGCGGGGCGGTCGGGCACAACCCGATCAGTGTGATCGTGCCGTGCCATCGGGTGGTCGGACACTCGGGCGCGTTGACGGGTTATGCAGGTGGCCTCGATCGCAAGGAAAAGCTGCTCGCACTCGAAAAGCGCGGCGTAGCGGACCGGCGTCCGGCGTTCGATCTGACGGGCGGGTGATCGGGTCCGGCAGATGCGGACCTGGGGTGCGGACCTGAGGTGCGGCAGGAGTGGGCGCATCACTGTTCTGTCATAGGCTCCGTGGCAGAGGCATATGTCCCGGCACTGCGGCAGGACTTACGCCAAGGCCCGGTGTCTGGCCCGTTGCCGAGTCCCGTACAATTTATCCTTTCAATTGCTTGACGGTGCGGGAATGAATCGCAACACAGTCGAATTGCTGGTGCTGGCCGCCCTCTGGGGCGGGTCGTTCTTGTTTATGCGTGTGGCCGCGCCTGAGTTCGGGCCGGTCGTCATGATTGCGCTGCGTGTCGGCATCGCGGCTTTGATGCTTGCACCGATGATCGTGTTCGATGGCACTGCGCGGTCGGAAATCCGGCGCGCCTGGAAGCCGTTGCTGGTCGTCGGCATCACCAACTCGGCGCTGCCGTTCTGTATGTTCGGTTACTCGATGCTGTACCTGAACGCGGGCTTCGACTCGATTCTCAATGCGACGACGCCGCTCTGGACGGCAGCCATCGCTGCGATCTGGTTCCGCGTGCCGCTCACGCGTACGTCGGTGCTGGGGCTTGTATTGGGCATCGGGGGCGTCGCGGTGCTGGTGTCCGATACCTTGACGTTGTCGAGCGGCACGATCCCGAGCGCGATCGGCGCCGTGCTCGTCGCGACGCTGTCATATGGTTTCGCTGCGAACTATTCGAAGCGGCATCTCGTCGGTGTCAGGCCGATGACCGTTGCCTTCGCAAGTATGTTCTTCGCGACATTGATCCTGACGGTGCCCGCGTTGCTGACGTTGCCGCAGGCGCCTGTCTCGGCGCGCGCATGGGGCGCAACGATCCTGCTGGGGTTGCTGTGCACGGGCGTGGCATACGTGCTGTATTTCCGGCTGATCGCGCATGTCGGCGCTGCGCACGCCGCATCGGTCACGTTCCTGATCCCGATCTTCGGCATGATCTGGGGCGCCGTGTTCCTTGGCGAACACGTGACGGCGATGATGATCGTCGGCTGTGTCGTGATTCTGCTCGGCGCGGCACTCATCACCGGCCGCATCAAGCTGCCGCAAACGCGGTCGGTGTAGTCCACGCGCTATGCAACCGCACAGGTCGTCCCGGTCAGGCCCGTTTGTGCGACTTGCCTTTGATGACCGCCAATTCCATCAGCGAGTCGACAAACAACGAGAGGATCGACTCGGCCTGCGCGGCATTCATGTCCTGCGGGGTCGACAGCATAAATAGCGTGACCCCTTCCACGAGACTCATAAAGCCCATGGCCATCTCTTCAGGCGAGGCCGGCGGCTGGACGCCCACGCGCCCATAGAAATATTCGATGAACTTCGCGATCTGCATACGCTTTTCCTGCATCAGCGCAGAAAGCTTCACGCGGAACTTCGCGTCGCGCGCCGCCGCCATGCGTGCCTCGGTCCAGTTCATGAAGCACTCGTTATCGCGATAGAGCTGGCTATACATCTCGCGCGTTCGCTCTTGTAACTGATCGACGGGAATATCGTCGCTCAGCAACGCATTCATCTCATCAGTGGCTTGCTGATGATCGCGGCGCAGCAATTCAATAAACAGATCATTCTTGCCGCCGAAGTTCGAATAGAACGCACCGCGCGTGTAACCGGCGGCGTCGGCGATGTCCTCGACGCTCGTGGCGGCGAGTCCTTTCTTGGCGATGAGCTTCTCAGCCGCGTCCAGCAGGCGCTGGCGCGTCTGGTCTCGGCTTTCTTCTCTTGTTAAGCGTTTGCGGGTCATGGCTCGGATCGTAGCACATACATGTCCAAATCCAAGTTCGGGATTGAATTGAGATACAACTGTGTATTAAGATGCGTGCATGTATTTCCTTGCCGTTTGAAAGCGTCAGTGTGGCCGTAACGCATCGGGGATCGCAGCGGCTTTGTAGTCAGGACTTAATCGAATATCGCGAACGAGCGTAACTGCCGCTGCAACGTTTTCAGCATCCGCTCCACATCGTTGTACGCGCATCATCGCTGTTGCCTCGAAGCTTCGCTAAAAGGAGTCGTCGTGAACGTGATGGACCTGTTGTCTCGTGCCGCCTCGCGGCATCGTCCGCCGCTGGCCCTGAGGGCCAGTGCCGATTTCAATCGCTTCGGCGGACCGGGCGCATCGCGTTCGGGCACGACCCATGCGCGTGTGACGACGTCCGCGCGCGGGCACATCCATGCGTCCATGAAAAAGATCGCGACCGTTGCGCTGTGCACGGTGGCACTCTCGGCCTGTCATCGGGCAGCCGAGCAGACCGCACCGCCGGCCGTGGTGGTGGCGTTGCCCGTGCATCCCGACGCGGGAACGGCAGGTGGATTGGCGGTGCGTTATCCCGTTGAAGTCCAGTCGCGCTATTCGAACGTGATGTCGTTCCGGATCGCGGGCAAGCTTATCGAGCGCAAAGTCCGTCTCGGCGATACGGTGCATAAGGGCGAGGTCGTCGCGCGACTCGATCCGGCCGACTCCCAGAAGCAGGCTGCGAGCGCGCAAGCCTCGCTCGATGCGGCAGACCATCGCCTCGTGTTTGCCAAGCAGCAGCTCGATCGCGACAAAGCGCAAGCCGCGCAGAACCTGATCGCAACGAATCAACTCGAGCAGACACAGGACAACTACGCGTCGGCGCTCGCCGGTCGCGATCAGGCTGCGGCGCAACTCGTCGTCGCGCAAAACAATCTTCAGTACAACACGCTGAGTGCGGACCACGACGGCTGGATCACCAGCGAAAACGCGGATACGGGTCAGGTCGTGTCTGCGGGTCAGGCGGTCTATGGACTCGCGTGGAGCGGTGATGTCGATGTGATTCTCGATGCGGCCGAAAGTGATCTCGGACGTATTCAGGTCGGTCAGGCTGCGACGGTGACGTTCCAGGCCTTGCCCGGTCGCAGCTACGACGCGAAGGTCCGCGAGATCGCACCGGCCGCCGATCCGCAAAGCCGTACTTTCCGCGTGAAACTGACGCTCGCGCAGCCGGGCAATGAAGTTCGCCTTGGCATGACGGGGGACGCTGTGCTCGCGCCGCAAGCTGCATCCGGTGCGGCCATTGCGGGTGCTGCATCGTCTGCTTCGTCTGCGGCTGTGGCTCATGCAGGTGGCAACGGTGGGCCTACGTTCACGGTACCGTCGACAGCGATCTTCCATCAAGGTCGCACACCGGCCGTATGGGTTGTTCGCGCAAGCGATTCGACGCTCGAGTTGCGTCCTGTTGATGTGCGCAGCTACGGCGAACGCACGACGACGCTGGTGAATGGCATTCGCGATGGCGAGCAAATCGTGCTGGCCGGTGTCCACACGGTGTTCGCGGGCCAGCATGTGAAGCCCGTGAAGCCGCTCTTCAGCGGCGAAGGCGACGTCGACGGTCCGGCACCGCAGGGAGCCGCACGATGACCGACGAGCGACACGACACCCCCGGCGACTCGCAGACGCCGGGTGGATCGAACACATCGGGTGCGTCATCAGGCACATCGAATCCGTCGGGCACGTCGAGTACATCAGGCACGACGAGCACATCGGGCGCATCGGCCACATCAGATGTGTCGAGTGCATCAGGTGCGTCGACTGCATCAGGCACGCCGACCGCATCGAATGCATCGCACGACGGCCATGATGCGCACGCGCAGCCGCCGCTTGAACCCGCTGAAGTTGCGCATCACTTCAATCTGTCTTCATGGACACTGCGCCATCAGGCGCTGGTGACCTTCCTGCTTGCGCTGATCACGCTGTTTGGCGTGCTGTCGTACGGCAAGCTCGCGCAGTCCGAAGATCCGCCGTTCACCTTCAAGGTGATGGTGATCCGCACGCTATGGCCGGGTGCGACCGCGCGTCAGGTTCAGGAAGAAGTGACGGACACGATCGCGCGCAAGCTGCAGGAAACGCCGGACGTCGACTTCCTGCGCAGCTACTCGCGCCCCGGCGAATCGCAGCTGTTCTTCACGATCAAGGATGCGGCGCCGCCGTCGCAGGTGCCTGACACGTGGTACCAGGTCCGCAAGAAGGTCGGCGACATCGCCTACACGTTGCCTCCCGGTGTGCAGGGACCGTTCTTCAATGACGAGTTCGGCGACGTCTACACGAACATCTATGCGCTGCAAGGCGACGGGTTCAACTTCGCGCAGATGCACGACTACGCCGAACGCTTGCGTGTCGAACTGCTGCGTGTGCCGGGCGTCAACAAGGTCGATTTTCTGGCTGACCAGGAACAGCGCGTCTACGTCGAGATTGCAAACGCGCAACTCGCCAAACTGGGGCTGACGCCGCAACAGATCGCCGATGCGGTCAACGCGCAGAATGCCGTCGCGGCAGCCGGCGTGTTTCAGACGTCGACCGATCGCGTCTACGTCCGTCCGAGCGGCCAGTTCCAGGACGTCGACAAGCTGGCCGATACGCTGATTCGCGTGAATAACCGGGTGATTCGCCTCGGTGACATCGCCACGATCAAGCGCGGCTTTGAAGATCCTCCGACCGAATACATGCGGTTTGGGGGGAAGAACGTGCTGGGCATCGGCGTGACCATGGCGCCCAAGGGCGATGTGATTGCGCTGGGCAAGTCGCTCGACGGCACGATCAAGCGTCTGCAAGCAGCGTTGCCCGCGGGTCTCAAGCTCACGGAAGTCTCGAGCATGCCGCATGCGGTCAAGCATTCGATCGATGACTTCGTCGAAGCCGTGGCCGAAGCCATCGGTATCGTGCTCGTCGTCAGCCTGATCAGCCTCGGGGTCCGCACCGGGATGGTCGTCGTGATTTCGATTCCGCTCGTGCTCGCGGCGACGTCGCTGTTCATGTACGTCTTCGATATCGGCTTGCACAAGGTGTCGCTGGGCACGCTGATTCTTGCGCTGGGTCTGCTCGTCGACGACGCGATCATTGCGGTCGAAATGATGGCGGTCAAACTGGAGCAGGGCTTCGATCGCATGCGCGCCGCGGCCTACGCTTATACGAGCACGGCATTTCCGATGCTCACCGGTACGCTCGTGACGGTGTCGGGCTTTTTGCCGATCGCGCTCGCGAAGTCGGCAACGGGCGAGTACACGCGGTCGATCTTCGAGGTCTCGGCGATCGCACTATTGTTATCGTGGCTGGCGGCCGTGATCGTGATTCCGCTGCTGGGCTATCGCATTCTGTCCGAGCATCCGACGCGTCGTGCGTTCGGTCATCATGAAGACGGCAGCATCAAGCACGAGCATCACGATATCTACGATACGAAGTTCTATACGCGCCTGCGCGGGTGGATTGGCTGGTGCGTGGACCGTCGCCTGCGCGTGCTGATCATCACGATTGTCTTGTTTATCGTGGCGCTCGCGGGCTTTACGCTCGTGCCGCAGCAGTTTTTCCCGAGTTCGGATCGCACCGAGTTGCTGGTGGATTTCCGCTTGCCCGAAGGTGCATCGTTTGCGGCGACACTGCGTGAGACGCAGCGCTTCGAGCAGGTCATCTCGAAGCGACCCGAGATCGATCACTATGTCGACTTCGTCGGTTCGGGCGCACCGCGTTTCTATTTGCCGCTCGATCAACAGCTCCCGTCGCCGAATTTCGCGCAGTTCGTGATCACCGCCAAGACGATCAAGGATCGCGAGAAACTCGCACAGGAACTCGACGTCGTGCTGCGCAATGATTTCGCGTCGGTACGCACGCGGATCAGCCGCCTCGAAAACGGCCCGCCGATTGGTTACCCCGTGCAGTTCCGCGTGACGGGCCCGGAAATCGGCACCGTGCGTTCGTTGTCGGATCAGGTCGCGCAGATCATGCGCGCGAACCCCGATACGGTGAACGTGCAATACGACTGGGATGAACCCGCCGAGCGCTCGGTGCATTTCGAAGTCGACCAGAACAAGGCGCGCGCGCTCAATATCTCGTCGCAAGATATCGCCAACTATCTGCAGATGTCGCTGACGGGCTACACGATCACGCAGTTCCGCGAACGCGACAAGCTGATTGGCGTCGACTTGCGAGCGCCTGAGCGCGATCGTATCGATCCTTCGCAGATCGAACGCCTGGCGGTGCCTTCGCCGTCGGGCACGGCTGTGCCGCTCGCTGCGCTCGGACGCTTTACGTACGGTCTCGAGTACGGCGTGGTGTGGGAACGCGACCGCCAGCCGACGATTACCGTGCAGTCCGACGTTCAGCACAACAAGCAGGGCATCGATGTGACCAACGTCATCGATGCGAAGCTCGGCGAACTGCGCAAGCAGTTGCCGATCGGCTATCGGATTGAAATCGGCGGCGCGGTGGAAGAAAACGGCAAGGCGCAGGGATCGATCAATGCCGAAATGCCCTTGCTGGTGGTGGCGGTCTTGGTGCTGCTGATGGTCCAGCTGCAAAGCTTCAGCCGCGTGCTGATGGTGGTGCTGACTGCGCCGCTCGGGTTGATCGGTGTGGTGCTCGCGCTGTTGCTCTTCCACATGCCGTTCGGCTTTGTGGCGATGCTGGGTACGATCGCGATGTTCGGGATCATCATGCGTAACTCGGTGATTCTCGTCGATCAGATCGAGCAGGACATCCGGGGCGGGCACAGTCGTTTCGACGCGATCATCGGCGCGACAGTGCGTCGGTTCCGGCCAATTACGCTGACGGCCGCCGCCGCCGTGCTCGCACTGATTCCGCTGTTGCGCAGTAACTTCTTTGGTCCGATGGCGACGGCACTGATGGGCGGCATTACGGTGGCAACGATTCTGACGTTGTTTTATCTGCCGGCGCTCTATGCGCTGTGGTTCCGCGTCAAGCGGGACGAAGCACCGCGGGAGGCAGCATGAACAAGCCCGGTCGACATGTGATTTCGTTGAATACGACGTTCGCGCTCGGCGCGCTGACGCTGGCGCTCGCAGGCTGCGGCCTGTTCGGGCCCGATCGCAATCCGCCTGCGATGGCATCGCCCGATCATTACTCGGTGCAGGGGCAGGCAGCGAAGCTGCCCGCGGCGGATGGCGTGTCTCAGCAACTCGACGTCGGTGCGCAACCCGTGCCGGAGTGGTGGAAGGGCTACAACTCCGATGCGCTCAATGCGCTCGTCGACGAAGGTCTTGCGAACAGTCCGTCGCTCGCGGCGGCTCAGCATTCGCTGAAGTCCGCGCGGGAGGGGCTGCGTTCGGAGATCGGCAACAACTTGTTCCCGAGCGTCGATGTGGGCTTCGCGCCGTCGCGCCAGCGTTCGCTTGGCATTCCGATTCTGCCGACGGAAGAAACCTTCCTCGAGAACGTGTTCGTCGCGCAGGTCCAGGCGTCCTATACGTTCGACTTTTTCGGGGCCTCGTTGCTCGCTGACCGTGCGCTCGCGGGTCAAGTGCAACAGCAGGCGTTTCAGTTGGAGTCGACGCGTCGCACGCTGGCCGCCAATATCGTGATCGCGACGATCAATGTGGCCTCGCTCAACGATCAGGTCGTTGCGACCGAGAAGCTGGTCGACCTCGGCGAGCAACGTTCGCAGCAAACGGCTGCACGGTACAAGCTTGGTGGCGCGTCGAGTGACGATGCGTTGAGCGCCGAGCAGGATGCGGCGAATGCTGCGGCGACATTGCCCGCGTTGCGCGCCCAATTGCTCGCGATGCGTCACGCGCAAGCGGTGTTGATCGGCCGCACGCCGGACAAGGCGCCTGAACCGCTGTCGCTCGACGATTTGCATCTGCCGACGAATGTGCCGGTGGCCGTGCCGTCCGAGCTGGTTCATCAGCGGCCGGATATTCTCGCGGCCGAAGCCGCGTTGCGCGCAGCGGCCGATCAGGCGGGCGCCGCGACGGCGTCGATGTTCCCGACGCTCAAGCTCTCGGCCTCGTACGGTCGCGGCGGCTTTGACTGGACGACGTTTTCGTCGCCCGCGGGCATGATCTGGAGCATCGGTGCGAACCTCACGCAGCCGATCTTCCACGGCGGCGCGCTCGTCGCGCGTAAGCATCAATACGAAGAGTCGTATCAGGTCGCGGTTTCGCAGTACAAGCAGACGGTGCTGTCCGCGTTCCAGACGGTGGCGAACACGCTGGTCTCGCTCGATGAAGATGCGAACACCGTGACGCAGACGCGTCGTGCGATGGACGCCGCACAAGGCATGACGCGCGATACGGACTCGAGATACAAGCTCGGTGCGACGCCGTTCTATGCAACGCTGAGTGCAGGGCAGCAGTATCAGAGTGCACGCGTGCAGTACGTACGCGCACGTGCGCAGCGGCTCGCCGATACGGCAACGTTGTTCGATGCGATGGGCAACCCGCCGGTCGACTACGAAGGCAACAGTCTGCACGACACCGTGCACGACAACGCCGCACCGAAGGCAACGTCGGCAGCACCTGCAACGACGGCCAAGCCTGCAACGTAGCGCGTGTAGTGGCGGTTAAAACGACAAGGCCCGCAATTTAGCGGGCCTTGTCGTTTTGTTGCGATCGGAACAGGTGGTCGAGGCAGCGGAGAGAATGTGCGGACTCGCGTTAGCTAGCCTGCATTTGCCGATCACGTGCGTTGTCGCGACACCTGCAACGTCGCTACGCACTCATTTGGCGTTAAGGTCGATCAGAGCAGGTGCTCGGCGAGATACGTAACGCCGAGGCCGCCGGCGATGAGCCACACGTAGAGCCCAAGTCCGAAGAGCAGGGCACGCGGGCCGGCCTGGCGGATCTGCGCGAAGCGCGTTTCGATGCCGAGCGCGGTCATGGCCATCGTGAGTGCGAAGGTATCGATCGTGTTGATCGAGTGCACTGCGGTATCGGGCAGCAGATGCAGCGAGTTCACACCGACCAGCGCAAGAAAACCGATCGCAAACCAGGGCACCGCGATCTTGCGACGGGCGGGATGGTTGCCTGCGGCATGTGCGTGTGCCGATTCCACCGTGGCATGGCTCGATGCGTGGCTCGACCCGTGTGCATTCGATGCATCGCGACGTGCAAGCCATACAGTCAGCACGAGCAGGACGGGCACGAGCATCAGCACGCGCGTCATCTTGACGATCGTTGCGATATGCGTCGCTTCAGGGCTGACGGCACTGGCGGCACCGACGACCTGCGCAACTTCATGAATCGTGCCGCCAAAGAAGAGTCCGGTGCCGACCGTGTCGAGGTGAATCAGGCCGACGCGCAACAGCGCCGGATACACAAACATCGACAGCGTACCGAACAGCACGACGGTACCGACCGCGATGGCACTCTTGTGCGGCTTCGATTGCAGCGTCGATTCGAATGCGAGCACCGCAGCCGCGCCGCAGATCGCGCTACCTGCAGCGGTCAACAACGCTTCTTCACGATCGAGCTTGAGCAATCGCGTGCCGAGCCACGTACCGGCGACCAGCGTGACGATAACGATTGTCGCGGACACCGCGAGTCCCTGCACGCCGACCGTCGCGATTTCCTGAAAGCTGATCCGCAGACCATAAAACGCCACGGCGATGCGCAACAGGCGTCGAGCGGCGAAATTCACTCCGGACGCCCAGCTTTCGGGCATCGCTTCACGGACGACGTTGCCGTAGAGCACGCCCGATGCGATGCCGATGATCAATGAACTGAGGCCCAGGCGGCTGATTGCCGGGATGGCCGAGATCTGGGTCACCGCCGCCGCGAACAGCGCGACGAACAGAAACCCGTTGAGTTCGCCGCGATGCGCGCGAAAAAACCCCGGGGCGGCGGACGCCGGGGCAGTGGTCGGGACGGAGTTCATATCCAGATTTCGATATAAGCAAAGATGAAAAAAGAATAAGCAACTTTGACGTATATGTGAAATCGTCATTTCGGCTATAAACTATCGGTGTAGCTGATAGTTTGGCGAATTCGCGGAGTTTTGAGCCAAAGCCCAAAGCCCAAAGCCCAAAGCCCAAAGCCCGAGGCCAAGACCAAGACCAAGACCAAGACCAAGACCAAGACCAAGACCTGACGCCTGCGATGCTCTGTCGGGCTCTGTCCGGTTTGCAGGCGCAATCCACAGCCCTTTCTTGTTGAACCGTCGATGACCCCGGAACAACTCCTGACCTTCGCCGCCGTCGCCGAGCACGGCAATATCAGTCGCGCTGCGCGCGCGTTGTTCCTGTCGCAGCCAGCGGTGTCCGGCCAGTTGCGTCAGCTCGAAGACGAATTCGGCGAACCCCTGTACCACCGCGAAGGCCGCGGGATCACGCTGACCGAGACCGGGCGGCAGCTCGCGCTCCATGCGGAGCGCCTGCGCACCGATTTCCGGGAAGCGCTCGCCTTTCGAGATGCGCTGCGTTCGCTCGACGCCGGACATCTGCGCATCGGGGCCAGCACGACGCCCGCGAGCTATCTCCTGCCGTATCTGATTGCCGAATTCCACCGCCGGCATGCAGGCGTGACGATCTCGACGCGCTACGGCAACTCGACCGAGGTGCTCGCCGCCGTGCGCGAGCTCGACGTCGCGCTGATCGAAGGATCGACCGGGGACGCACTGCCTCCCGGTACGACGATCCATGAGTGGCGCGAAGACGAAGTCGTCGCGGTGGTGCCGGCAGGACACCCCCTGGCCGATCGGCGGGGCGGCGAAGTCCGCATCGAGGAACTCGGCGCATTCCCGCTCGTGCTTCGGGAGGTCGGGTCGGGCGTTCGTCAGTCTGTGGAGCGCGCGTTCGCGCGCAATGCAGTGCCGATGCGCGTCGCGTTCGAACTCGCGGGGGTGGAAGGGGTGAAGGAAGCCGTGCGTGCCGGTATGGGAATCGGCTTTGTATCAGCCATGTCGATGCGCCACGAAGACAATGCGCTGATTGCATTGTCCGTCGCGGCGCCGCATCGCCTGATTCGCCATCTGACGATCGTCGTTCCACACGGCGCCGCACCGCTGCGGGCCGTCGAACGGTTTGTGGAGTTATGTCTTCAGTCCGGCTGACGTGACGTGACGCGACGCGACGCGAGGTGGGGTGAGCTGAGGTGAGGTGTCAGGCGGTCTGCATGGCGCCGAATGGTGGCCAGTCGAGCCGGCAGCGCTAAAGAGGCGGCACGAACTGCGGACGATGGCACGGCCCGCTGCCGTGGCAGGCGGACTGCGTCATGTCGAATCGTGAACCGCGATACATCATTCCAAAGATGAGGCACGAGCCGCCGCCGATGGCACCGGCCGTGCTCAGGTTACGGTGACACGCTCACATACGCACGCGGCCAGCGAGGGAGGCTTTGAGGTCGTGCAGCTCGTCGCGCAGGCGCTGGAGGTCCGACACCGGGCGGCCGGCGACTTCGTTGATGTAGTTGGGAAGGAAGGCCGCGCTCAGCTTGAGCGATTTGCCCGACTCCGTGAGGTGGATCAGCACCAGCCGTTCGTCGAGCACACCGCGCACGCGGCGCACATACCCGACCGTTTCGAGCCGTTTGAGAATCGGTGTCAGGGTCGCCGAATCCAGGCCCAGGCGCGCAGCCAGATCCTTGACCGACAGTTCATCGTGCTCCCACAGCACCAGCATCGCGAGGTACTGCGGATAGGTGAGGTCAAAACCTTCGAGTACGGCCTTGTAGGCCTTTGTCATCGCCAGCGACGCCGTGTAGAGCGCGAAGCAAAGCTGGCTGTCGAGGGTTAGCGACGTCGCAAGCGAGTTTTGCACAGACGATTCGCTCAGAGGTTGGTGGGGGATGCCCAAGCCTTTTGAAGGGAACTGACTGTGCATCGTCGTGGATGCGGCAAGATTTTCCATGATGTGTCCCGGTGAGCGGTCAAATGGAGTTTGTAGTATTGGTCTGAATATTCCTGTAATCAAGGGAAATAAAGCACTTGTTTGCCGCTTTTTGCCTGTCTTACGCGTTTACTGGAAATTCTTAGTACGGCATCGGTGTTCCTCCTAATTAGTCGTCTTGAATATCCTGAGTGCGATAGGCGTTTAGCTGTGTCAAACTTACGCAAAATGTTGAAATTCGGTAACACTAGCCCGAAAGCAAGCACCGGTGCGGCTTGTGGCGAAGCGGGTTCGTTAACCGGCACGCTGTTTGCTTAAAACAAGGATTTGGCAGCGTTTTGAATCAAGCGAGCATCGATGTTTCGTTCGCTAGTTGTTTGGAATACCACGGAAACCAATGAACATTACGCTCTCGACCGAACCAACTTTATCCGGCGATGGTCAATTCCTGGAGTTTGTCGCCGATGTCGATGGCCGCGAGGTCCGTTGCGCGCTTGCGCGCAAGGCTCTCGAGATGTGGTTCTGGGTACCTCCGGAGGCTGAGCCGCCTCGTCTGACGCGCGCTTACCTCGATGGTCGCAAGCGGATTGCCGTCGCTCTCGAGCGGCGTATCGTCAAACAGCCCGCGGAACCCGTGGTGCTCAAGACGGAGCATTTTTCTGGCTGACGCGCTGTGGCGCGCGGTCACCCGTGCCGGCGGGTCCGTTGGAGCCGGCAGAAGTGGAGAACGCCCCTCGCGCAGCGGCGGGAAACTGGCTGGCCAGCCAGTCCGAGGCTGTCGGGCGTGACCCGGCGCGGTGGCACGATGGCATTCGCCGTCGCGACCGGCCCCAAGAATATGAAGTGTTGAAAAAGCGATATGAACGCAGATGCGGTAAGTGGCAAGAACATCCTCATCGTCGAGGATGAGGAAGGCAGCCGGCAGTCGCTGGCCGCCATGCTGACCGATTGCGACGCCGATGTGACCGCCGTCGCAGACGCAGAAGGTGCACTGGCTGTGATTGAGCAGCGGTTACCCGATGCGGTGATCAGCGATATCGAGTTGCCGGGTATGGACGGCTACTACTTTATTCAGAAGCTTCGCGATCTCGAATCGAAGATGGGCGCACCCAACGCGCCTGCTGTCGCACTGACGGCGCACTCCGACGAAGCGCATCAGTTGCGCGCCGTAGGAGAGGGGTTTCAGATGCACGTCGCGAAGCCCGTCGATCCGGCGGGGCTGCTTCGGGTGCTCGATCGATTACTTTCCGAAGTCCGACAGAAACCGCGACACGCCTGAGGCGAATGTCTGCCTGATCGTGAGCGTCGGCGAGGTGTCGTGCGGTGCCGTGACTGCGGCGTCCGATGTGTTGGCGCGCGGCCCACACACGCGCCTCGTCAAGCGGGGCGTGGATGGGTTCGGCTGCGTCAGCCGGCGCGTCGTGCCCGGTGTACGCCTGTGAGGACGATTGACGTGCGTCAGCCGAGCATGCTCGTTCCGGCGTGCTGGCGCGCTTTCGACCACAGGCCGACGACGATCCCGCCGCCGCAGAGCACGACGCCGGCCGTGCCGACATACACCGCCGAAAAGCCAAAGTGGTGTGCGACGATCCCGGCCACCGGTCCGGTGACGCCCAGTGCAAGATCGAGAAACGCCGAATATAAGCCGAGCGCGGCGCCGCGATCGGCGAGCGGAACCGTCTCGACCGCGACGACGCCCAACGCTGGAAAGACGAGTGCGAAGCCCGTGCCGGCGAGGCCCGCGCCGATCAAGGCGAGCAGACTGCTCGGTGCGAAGCCCAGCAGTGCGAGGCCGACTGCCTCGGCAATCATCGATACCACCGCTACCTTGTAGCCGCCGAAGCGTCCGATCGTATCGACGAACATCAGGCGCGAACCGCAGAAGCACACGCCGAAGACCGTTAACGCGAACGCCGCACCCGACCAGTTGTGGCTTGCGTAGTACAGCGTGATGAACGTTGCGATCGCGCCGAAGCCCGCCGAGCCAAGGCCGAGCGCCAGGCCGTAATTGACGACGCGCCGAAACACGTGATGAATGCCGAGACGTTCGCCGTGCACGGCAGGCACCGGAATCTGGCGCCATGCGAGCAGCAGTCCGGCGATTGCGAGCACGATCACGGTGACACCGAGCGCCTCGAATCCGGCCAGACGCACCAGAACGACACCCAGCGGCGCGCCCGCGGCAAGACCGCCATAGGTCGCGACGCCGTTCCACGAAATAACCTTGCCGGTGTTGCCCAGTCCCACCGCGCCGACGGCCCATTGAATCGAGCCGGTGCCGACGAGACTCTCACCCACACCGACGATCAGCCGCCCGACGATCAGGATCGCAAACGCGACGATCGGCGAATGGCTGTCGAAAACACCGGCGCCAACATAGAACAGGCCGCTGACCAGACACATCGCCAGTCCCAGCGACACAGCCTTCTTCGCCCCTTTGCTGTCACAAAGACGACCGGTCATGGCGCGGCTCATCAGCGTCGCGACATACTGAACGCTGATCACGAGGCCCGCGAGCACGGAACCCATGCCGAGATCCTGATGGACGTAGCCCGGCAACACGGCAAGCGGCAGGCCGATGGTCAGGTACGCGATAAACGTGAAGCAGACAAAGGTGATGACTTTGAGCGTGACGTTCGTACCGGAATCGGGCACGGTGGAGTGGGCAGTTTGCACGGACACAGGCGAAGACGAAGGCGACGGGCGACGGCAAAGCGGCAGAAATTACCGAAAGGGACCGTCAGCAGGAACAGAAGAGCGATTAGTGTAAACCCTTTATTACCTGCGCGTCCGCTACATCATTTGTTCGGACAATGTTTTTTTTCGGCGGAAACGTCGGGATCCGCTTAGCCCCACATCTTCCGCATCTTTGCGGCTAGGTCGATATGCTGCCGCGCCTGTTCGGAAGAGGTGGGCTGCGTGCCCGGGTCGCGCGGCCAGCTGGTCGACTCAAACCGCGGCAACAAGGCGTTTGGCACGAAGCGCGTGCGTGAGCCGTACACGTGCCGATCGCCCTGCGCGGTTTGCTGCGTCACGTAGAAGCGTTGCGGAATCACAATATCGAGCGTGTCCTTGGCGCGCGTCATCGCGACATAAAGCAGGCGCCGCTCTTCTTCGATCTCGTCCGGCGAGCCTGTGGCCATATCCGAAGGGATGCAGCCGTCGACGGCGTTCAGCACGAACACGTGGTTCCACTCCTGGCCCTTCGCCGAATGAATCGTCGACAGGATCAGGTAGTCCTCGTCGCGCAACGGCACGCCGGACTCGTCGCTTGTCGCATCAGGCGGATCGAGCGTGAGCTCGGTCAAAAACCGTTCACGCGACGGATAGCCCGACGCGATGTTCGAGAGCTGAACCAGATCGGCCATACGCATCGGCCCGTCTTCGAACTGATCGAGCAAGTGCGGTTCGTACCAGACGCGTACGCGCTCGAGATCGGTGGGCCACGCATGTGCGCCGGCGCGGATGTCGGCGACGAGTTCGACAAACGCCGGCCAGGCCTCCGATGCGCGCGCGCCTGGCGCAAAAGCGCGCAGCGCTTGCGCTGTGTCCATCGCTTCGGCCGACGCTACAGCGTCGAGCGCCCGTCCCGCTGTGACCGGACCGATGCCCGGCAACAGCTGCATCACACGAAACCCGGCCACGCGATCGCGCGGGTTCTCCGCAAAACGCAGCACCGCGAGCACGTCCTTCACGTGTGCAGCGTCGAGAAACTTGAGGCCGCCGAACTTCACGAACGGGATGTTGCGCACTGTGAGTTCGACCTCGAGCGGACCGCTGTGATCGGACGCGCGAAACAACACCGCCTGCTTCTTGAGATCCGTGCCGGCCTCGCGGTGTTCGAGCACGCGCGTGCAGACAAAACGCGCCTGGTCGGCCTCGTCCTTAACATGCACAAGTGATGGTCTTTGCGCCGACGCACGCTCGGACCACAGGTTCTTCGTGAAGCGCTCCGATGCGAGGCCGATGACCGCATTCGATGCTTCGAGAATCGGCTGCGTCGACCGGTAGTTCTGCTCGAGCGTGACGATGCGCGCGGGCGGATCGAACTGCGTCGGGAAGTCGAGGATGTTGCGAACGGTCGCCGCACGAAACGAGTAGATCGACTGCGCATCGTCGCCGACGACCATCAGGCCGTGGCCGTCGGATTTGAGTCCGAGCAGCAGGGTGGCCTGAAGCGCATTGGTGTCCTGGTATTCGTCCACGAGCACGTGATCGAACCGGGCGCCGATTTCCGCGGCGAGCGTGGGCTCCGACATCATGTGCGAGCAATAGAGCAGCAGGTCGTCGTAGTCGAGCACGTCTTGCTTTTGCTTGGCTTCGACATAGGCCGCGAAGAGCGCGCGCAATTCGTCGTGCCAGTTGGCGCACCACGGATAGACCTTGTCGAGCACGGCCTGCAGTTCGGCCTGCGAATTGACGACGCGCGAATAGATCGCGAGGCACGTCGACTTGAGCGGAAAGCGCCGGTCCTTGCTCGACAGGTCGAGGTCGTGGCGGACCAGGTTCATCAGGTCGGCCGAGTCTTCGCGATCGTGAATCGTGAACGTGGGCGACAGGCCGATCTGCACGGCGTATTCACGCAGCAACCGCGCGCCGATGCCGTGGAACGTGCCCGACCAGTTCAGGCCCGATGCGAGCGTGGCGGCGTCGGCGCCGAGTGCGCGCCACGCGATGCGCTCGACGCGCTTGCGCATCTCGCCGGCGGCGCGGCGCGAAAACGTCAGCAGCAGAATCCGGCGCGGGTCGACTCCGTTGATCAGCAGATGCGTGACGCGGTGCGCGAGCGTGTCGGTCTTGCCGGACCCCGCGCCTGCGATGACAAGCAGCGGCTCGGCGACGTGGGCCGACGGAGTCGTGCCGGGCGTCGGCGCGACTCCGTGTTCGACGGCGGCGCGCTGCTGCGGGTTAAGGCGGGCGAGGTAATCAGGGGCGGCGCCCTCCGGCTGATCGGGAGCGGCGTTCGGCGTATCGGCTTGCATCGGGGCGCGAGTGGGCGGCGGGCGGCGAGGCATCGTACCGTCGCTTCCGCCCGGGTGTCTGTATGTTTATACAGTGTGCACGCAAACAGGCTGGTCGGGCAAGGGGGATGGCTCGACGCTTACGCCGCCGGAACATGCTCCCGTCCGATCGCCGCGTCCGCTTCCGTATCCGGTGCGCCCGAATAGAGCATGTCGGGTGCGAAATCGAGCACGCGACGGGCGCGGGCTTTGTCGATATCGTGTTCCCACGCGCCGACCACGATCGTCGCGACACAGTTGCCGATCAGATTCGTGACCGCACGCGCAATGCCGATAAACCAGTCGACCGGCAAAATCAGCACGAGTCCGAGCACCGGGATCGCAGGGATCGCCGACAGCGTGGCGGCGAGGATCACGATGGCCGATCCGGGAATGCCGTGCGCGCCTTTCGATGTCAGCAGGGACACCAGCACGACGACGATCAGGTCATGCGTCGAGAGCGGTGTGTTGGTCGCCTGCGCAATAAAGATCACCGCGAGCGTCAGATAGATCGAAAAGCCGTCGAGGTTGAACGAGTAGCCCGTCGGAATCACAAGTCCGACCGTGGAATCCTTCACGCCGAGCCATTCGAGTTTGCGCATGACCTGCGGCAGCACGGCATCGGATGATGCCGTGCCAATGACGATCGACAACTCTTCGCGCAGATAGCGAATGAGCTTGAGGATGCTGAACCCGGAAAGCCGCATGACGATGCCGAGCACGACGAACACGAACACCACGCAGCTCGCATAGAACACCGCCACCAGCAGCCCGAGCTGCTTGAGAGACGCAACGCCATACTTGCCCGTGGTAAATGCAATCGCGCCGAGTACACCCAGCGGTGCGAGCTTGATGATGAAACCCATCATGCGGAAGAACGCGTGCGAGAGTTCTTCGATCAGCACATTGACCTTCTCGGCACGCGGGCCGAGCATCGACAATGCCGCGCCGAACATCACGGAGAACACGAGGATCTGCAGGATGTCGCCCTTGGCGAATGCATCGAAGATCGTGTCCGGAATGATCTTGAGCAGGAAGCCCGCGGTGTCCTTGAGGTTCTTGACCTGACCCGTGTACGTGTCGAGCGACGCGGGATCAAGCGTATGCAGGTCGATATTCATGCCGACGCCAGGGCGCGTGACATAGGCGAGCACGGCGCCGATCACGAGAGCGATTGTCGTCATGATCTCGAAGTAGACCACGGCCTTGATGCCGACGCGGCCAACCTTCTTGAGGTCACCGGCGCGTGCCATGCCGTGCACGACGACGCAAAAAACGATCGGGCCGATGACCATCTTGATGAGCTTGAGAAAGCCATCGCCTAGCGGACGCAAAGATTGCGCGAAGCTTGGGAACAATGCGCCAAGCGCAATGCCCGCGACCAGCGCGATCACCACGCGGCCAAACAGCGAGTTGAAAAACTTGAGCACGGCATTCTCCAGGTGTCATTCGAGCCGCGCGGTATGGGTGTCTTTGTGTGCGCGGTGATCCAGGGATCGTAGGAAGCCGAAAATGGGGCGTCAATCCGGGGAGAGGATGGGATCGGGTTCGCCCGGGGTCGCCGGGTCATTGAGGACGCTGAAGTCACCGAAGTCACCGAAGTCACCGAAGTCACCGAAATTATTGGCGCCGTTGAAGCCGTTGATGCCATGGGTGGTATCGGTGGCATCGGGCTCATCCGAGCGTACCGTCCAAATTATTTTTGACACACGCGTTGACAATCTATCTACTGATAGATACAGTTCGGTACATGGAAACGCGAACTGTCCGTGAACAACTTGTCGGTTATGCCCAGACCCTGATCATGCTTCGGGGCTTCAACGGCTTCAGCTATCGAGATCTGGCTGAGCTGGTGGGTGTGAAGACGTCGAGTATTCACTATTACTTTCCGGCGAAGGACGATCTGATCCTCGAGGCGGTTAACACCTACAGCAGTGAGTCGCTCGCTGAAATGTACGCGATCGATTCATCGCTGCCGGCCGATGCGCGGCTTGACCGCTATACGCGGATGTTCGGCAAGGTGTTGGGCGACGGCGATCAGATCTGCTTGTGCGGCATGCTCGCGGCGGATATTGCGTCGCTGCCGGAGAACGTGAAGCAGGCGGTGCAGAGTTTCTTCCGCAGTAATGAGACCTGGCTGGGCAAGGTGCTCGCCGAAGGCAAGCGACAAGGGACCTTGATCGATGCCGGGCCACCTGAAGCAGCGGGGCGTACCTTGTACGCAGCCTATCAAGGCGCTGTCCTGGCGAGCCGTTTGTTCGACACGAAGTCGCGTCTGACAGAAGTGACGGATTCGTATAAGGCCCGAAAAGCTTGATCGGGGATGAGCGTATTGCCTAAAGCACCGTGATAGATGACGCGTCACCGGAGTTTCGCCGCAAATTGTACGTAACAATCTATCTTTGAGTAGATAGATATTGGTTGATGAAAGGAAGGAGAAAGCCATCGAAGTCGTGCCGTCGAGTTGAGTTTTTGAGTCTGTGTTTGTGTCTGTGTCACCGCGTTGAGCCCTGGAAGTCCGTGATTGCGTTGTGTTTTGAGTTGAGCCCTTGAGTTGAGTTGTTGGATCGACCCGTGAGTTGGGAGATCTGGTGAGCGACAACACTGCGTCGCTGCACTGGGCCACGAGCACGCCACACTGCGTTCGATTGTCTATCTAGTAGTAGATAAATTAATAGCTGAACCCTGAAACCTGAAACCTGTTTGGAGTTTTGTCATGAAAGCACTGTCCACCATCGCCGCCGCTGCATTGATCGTGTCGAGCGCAGCCGCACACGCGGCGCAACCTGCAGCATCGGCTCCGGTTCTCGAGCCGACGACGCAAGCGTTTATCGACGCACTCGCCAAAGCAGGGGGCGCACCGATCTACACGCTGTCACCTGAAGCGGCGCGCAAGGTGCTCGACGGCGCGCAGTCAGGTCCGGTGGCCAAGCTTCCCGCTGACATCGAACACCGTACCTTGCCCGTCGGCCCGACCGGTAGCGTGAAGGTGCGCATCGTGCGTCCGCACGGCGTGAAAGGCACGCTGCCTGTCGTGATGTACTTCCACGGCGGAGGCTGGGTGCTCGGCAATGAAAACACGCACGACCGGCTTGTCCGTCAGATAGCCAACGGTGCGCATGCGGTGGTTGTGTTTGTCGACTACACCCCGTCGCCCGAAGCGCAATTCCCGGTGCCGATCGAGCAGGCCTACGCCGCGACGAAGTACGTGGCCGAGCACGCGAAGGAATTCAACGTCGACGCATCGCGTCTGGCCGTTGTGGGTGACAGCGTCGGCGGCAATATGGTGGCCGCGGTGACCTTGCTCGCAAAACAGCAGGGCGGTCCGAAGATCACGACGCAAGTCATGTTCTACCCCGTGACAGATGCAGCGATGGACGACGGCTCGTACGATACGTACGCCAACGGCCCGTGGCTCACGAAGAACGCGATGAAGTGGTTCTGGGATCAATACGCGCCGAACGCAGCCGACCGCGAAAAGATCACGGCTTCGCCGCTGCGTGCGACGCTCGACGATCTGAAGGACTTGCCGCCGGCATTGGTGATCACCGACGAGAACGATGTGCTGCGTGATGAAGGCGAAGCGTATGGACGCAAGCTCGCGCAAGCCGGCGTGCGTACGACATCGGTGCGCTACTCGGGCACGATTCACGACTTCGTGATGCTCAACGCGATCGGCGATACCCCTGCCGCCGAGGGTGCTGTATCGCAAGCCAATGCGTTCTTGCGCAATGCGTTTGCGAAGTAAGTAAGCGGTGGTGCAAGGGCTTGGCGAGGCGGACGTCGATCGGTGCTAGTCGAAGCGGCAGCCCGGCAAGCGCCGCCCTTGCACACAGCCCCGGGGCCGTGAATGTTTTGAGTGAACCGGGCTTCGACATGTGCCACAAAGCCTGGACCCTGCGCCTTTGAACATGGCGCAGCGTTCAGGCGCTACACCCGGTACCCCATCCGGAAGCCACCCCAATGCCGGCCGCCGACGACGATTGGCGCGGAGGCATCCTTCATCAACACGAAGTTGCCGCCACCCATGTCGCGGCGATAGGTCTGTAACAGGAACCGTTTCGTATTGGCGCCTGCGGCACCACCGGTGCGGTCGTTGAAGATCCGGCGATTCCGACAATTCGCGGCATTCCAGACCGGATCTTCGCGTTGCGGCTGCGAGAACTTGAGGTTGTGCGTCGGCAGATAACCGCGTCGGTCGATCGCCGCACAGAACGCCACGCGTGGGTCGAATGACAGCAGGGGTTCCTGAATCTCGGGCAGCACGCGGTCGGTAAATGCAGTGAAGCGCGTCATGTGCTGCAGCGGGTTCGTTCCGGCGATGGGCTGGTACTTGTCGTCGAAGAGATCGGACATCGAAATGTCGCCGCGCGCGAGTCCCGCTTCGAAGGCCTTGGCGATCCGCGCCGCGGTTTGTTCGACGACCGCGATAAAGCGTGTGTCTTCGGTTTCGACGCCCGTCGCCGCGGTCAATTCGATGAGGGTTTCCGACACGCTGAGCAGCTTGCCGAGGCGCGTTTTCGCTTGCGTGAAGTTTTCGCTCGAGTCCTGCACGTCTGACGCCATGTCGAGGACTTGTGCTTCAAGCCCCGTGCATTGCGTTTCGATATCGCCGGTTAACGTGGCGATATGGTCGGCGTCTTCATTGAGCTGCGTGATTGCATTGCCGGTCGCGTGAACGATGTCGCTGATCATGCGCGTGCCTTCGCGCACGCGATGCGCGCGTTCCGTGTTCACGGTGCCTTCGCTGATCAGCTGCTCGGTCTGTTGCCGGAGCTTGCTCAGTGTGGCTTCGATCTGGCTGGTGGCTTGCGAGGTTTTTGCCGACAGGTTTTTGACCTCGGCTGCCACGACCGCAAAGCTTCTGCCCGACTCGCCGGCCCGTGCAGCTTCGATCGCCGCGTTCAATGCGAGCAGGTGCGTCTGGCGCGCGATGGTCGAGATCTCTTCCGAGACCGTGTTGACGTGCGCGAGTGCGGCGCGTAACGAGCCGATCTGGCTTTCGATCACCGTCACGCCTTCGACCAGGCCGTGAATATCCGCGAGCGAGGCTTCGAGCGTTTGTTGGGATTGCTGCATGCCGGTCGCGGCGTGCAGCGAGACTTCGCGCATTTCGCGCGCGGCATTGGCGATGCGGCGGTTGCCGTCCATCGTCTGCGCAGCCGATTCGCGCAAGGCCTGGCAGACCTCCGCCTGACGTCCGACGCGAGTGGCGACTTCGTCTACGTGTCCGGACACGTCACAGATTTCGATGCCGAGCTCGCCTGCTTGTGCCGCGATATCGCCGACGACGGCGGGCGCGCGGCCTCCCCGTAGAAACCCGAAACGCATGGTGTGACTGTCTCCGTGAATCGTTATCTCCGTCCGGGCTCTGCCGGTCCGCTCGACACGCGTTCAGGCCGACATGCGATGGCCATGCCCACGTCTCATTCACGGGATATCGACGCGGGGAGGGGCGTAATGCATCGGTGACAACCCTTGAGTAATTATGGGAATACTCAAGCCCTAGTTAGCGAAAGACGTGCGGCCCTCCGAGTCCGATACCCCGCGCGGATTGCGCGACTGACTCGTCGATCAGTGCCCTCCGTTTTTTTTGGATTTCATGCACGAGGCTTTGGCAGAACCAACGCGGGCAGACGCGTAATTCGAGACTTTGAGCGTTCTTGACAAGGCAGAAGGCAGGTTGGACGGCCAATATCCTGCAATCGGATTTGCGATCCAAGTAGCGAGTGCATGGAGATCCAGCGCCACAAGCGGGATGACATTCTCTGTTGTCTGTTGCGAACGAGGCATCGCGAGTGTTCGATGCTAGGCAACTGAATGGATATTTAAATGATGAAAATTACGCGTCGTCTCGCGCTTTTAGTTTTCTCATCTCTTATGGCTTCTGTATCTCGCGCAGAGTCATTGCACATCGCGCCACACGCGTTTCGCTTTGATGCAAGTCACGCCAATGTTACTCGAACGGAACGATTTTATGTGAAGGAGGAAAAAAACTGGAGATTCTCGCTGGTCTTCGATTATGCGGCGGGCGAAGACCAGGGGAAGCTAAATAGGCTTCACGACGCACAGTATGCATTGTTCTTCGCGAACACTGTGGAATGGGGGGCTCCAGTTCGTGCGACTCGAGAAGATTTTATGAGTCGAACTCCCCGCATCGGTTGCCGCGCCATAAAGCAGGCACATCAACTATATTTGAATGCTTTAGCCGAAGCAGTTACTGCGATGATGTGCGGAGGACGAAGTGAATTTATATTGCATCCGCAGAATAAGGCGGGTCGGATTCCAATCGAAATCAAGCTTATACGCATTGATGCTGACGGGCTGCGTGAGACAGTTTACGAGGGAGTTCGCGAGACATTTGGGTGGGAGGCTGACGCAAACCCGTTCATTGTAAGGGATGTAGCTGGAGTTGATATTAAGCCACAGTATTTATACGAATTGCAGCTCAAAACTCTCCAAGATTCACCGGAGTTTTTCGAAGTTCCAATTTGGATGTGGATTGATTATCGCTCTTACACTTTGCCATCTAAAATGACAGGGAGTGAATATGACCAATATGTCGGTGATTATTGCCAATCGCGACGCGAAGTACGTCGATAGGAATAGCGGCGAGAGTACGGAGTCGTATTTTGGCCATGTTTGGTATGAACTTACTGATGCGAATGGCAGAGTGAAATCGTATGGCTTTGCTCCGAAGGATCAATATCACGGCATGCCCGCCGCTCCGGGTGATGTCGTTGATTCAGATTCGGCTAGCTACGCGATCAAATCCTATGTTCGCACAATCGAGCTTTCACCGCTGCAATATGATGCCATTAAAAGATTTTCAGAGGCCACGCTGAATGCCAGGCCAGGGGAGAGGGTCGCCTCATACGACGTAAATGGGCGCAAGCAATCCTTTACTTTGAACTACCACGGCCTATCCAATAGTTGCGTCGATTATGTCTGGAAGGCGCTCAGTGTCGGTGGTATCAACGTCGATGACTTTCAGGGCAAGATTTTGCCGGAGTGGAACCAGAAACACTTCGAATCCACGTTGGCGCAATTCCAGTCGCGCGTACCACTAGACGAGCGCCTTCACGCAGCAGATCGCCAATACTTCAAATGGTTCAGTCGTGGCGCGATCGATATGCCGACGTGGAAGCAGTACACGACGTGGTCGACGTCCCAACTTGTCAGCAACGGAGTGTCGTTGTTTCCGGCACTCGATCACTATCGTGGCTCCCCGATTGGTGCGTTCTACGAAAGCACCACGGTTGTGAAGTCTGACGACCCCGCGATTGTCGGCAAGACATTCCGCATTCTCGATAGCTCAGGCGTTGCCATGACCGCAGCCGCACTCGCAGCGCGGGATCTCGATGGCGACCAGCAATTGAAGGGAGCAGAACTCTCCGGTCTTGTCGCCTGGACGGATCTGAACGAGGACGGCATTGTCAACGCGAGCGGTACGTTGAACTCAAACGATGTCCGCATCAACGAACGCACTTCGCTCGAGGCAGCCCTAGATGCATTGGGGATCTACCGCCTGCATGCGAACAACTACTCTGTCTACACCGCCGGTAACGCCATCTACCGAACCGCGGCAGAAAGCGCAGCTGCGGCACCCGTCGAATCTCGAGAACCCCCTTCGGTATCCGTGCCTGCTGCCAGCAACGAGGCGCTTCATCGAAGCGAGGTTCAGATTTTCGGCACCCCCAGAGCTGAGGCGATCGTGTGGGGTCCCGATGAAGTCGCGCTCACGCAAGATCAACACAGCATGCTCGGCACGAGCGGCAACGACGCCTTTGACGCGCACTACTTCGAGCGTTACAACGGCCGTTATTTCAACCTCGGGTTGCTCCAGAATTTCTACGCTGGAGCGGGCGACGACAGCATGGGGGGCAGTGACCGAAGCGATCGGCTCTGGGGCGGAACAGGAGATGACATGCTGCACGGCTATGCGGGGGACGACGCGCTGTACGGCGAAGAAGGGGATGACTTTCTTGTCGGCGGTGCCGGCAACGATACGCTCGCCGGCGGAGTCGGTCACGATGAGCTGTGCGGAAGCGAAGGAAACGATCGCCTGGATGGGGGGAGTGGCAACGACCGCCTTTTCGGGCAACTCGGCAACGACACATTGCAAGGTGGCGACGGCGACGATTTGCTAATGGGATTCACCGGAACGAACGAAGCAAAGCAAACCCTGCTTCCGGGCGAAACGGACAACGACGCGCTGTTTGGCGGCAATGGCAATGACAAGTTGAACGGTGGCCCCGGCAACGACTATTTGGCGGGCGGTGCCGACAATGACACCCTGGCGGGTGGCGATGGCCACGATACGCTAATCGGCGGATCCGGCGAAGATGAATTGAATGGCGGGACCGGTCACGACGCGCTCAACGGCGGCTCGGGTGCGGACCGCATGGTCGGAGGCGTCGGTGACGACCGCCTCTGGGGTGGCGAAGGAAATGACGTCATCCTTGGTTTTACGGCGACCAATGATCCCAAGCAAAGTCTGGACGCAGGCGAAACCGACAACGACGTCATCTATGGCGGGGCCGGGGACGATTTAATCGGCGGTGGACCGGGACACGACCAGTTGTGGGGCGGCGCGGGCAATGACGAGATTCACGCGGCGGAAGGCAACGACGCGTTGTACGGCGAAGACGGGAACGATCTGTTGCTCGGTGGTGCCGGTGACGACACCATCTACGGCGGCAGCGGCGACGATCGCATCGCTGGCGGTGCGGCAACGAACCAGCCCGAGCTTGCGCCCGGAGTGAGCGATAACAACTTCCTTTACGGCGGTGCGGGGAACGACATGATCCTCGGTGGCCGGGGCGACGACTACATTGACGGCGGCGCCGGTGTTGACCGGATGCAAGGAGGCCAAGGCGATGATACGTATGTTGTGAACACCCTCAGCGACATCGTTCTCGAACGTCCGGACGAAGGGCATGACACCGTCATCAGCAGCACGAACACGATTCTGAGTGCCAACATCGAAGATCTTCGGCTTGCCGAAGGCGCGCCCATCAATGGCACGGGCAATAGCCTAAACAATCGAATCGTCGGCAACCAGAAGAACAATATCCTCGATGGCGTAACGGGGGCAGACGTGATGATTGGCGGCGAGGGACATGACACATACTTCGTCGACAACCCTGGCGACTCGGTCGTTGAGCTCGCACGTGAAGGCACGGACACGGTGAATTCGACCATCAGCTACTGGATAGAGGCCAACGTAGAGAATGCGACTTTGCTGGACTTCTCGAAGCCCGAGCACGGTGTCGCGGACGGCGTGGACATTCTGGTGTACGGATACCCGAAGGCTAACGAGCTCGACTATATGCAGGGCAACGCTGTCGATGGCTTCGAAGGAACCTGCGCGTTGACGTCGATCGTCAATATCAGCATTGAAGCCAACCGCGCGCTATCCGAGTCACAAGTTGTGCAAGACGCCATAAAAAATGGCTGGTGCGTCACCGATTCGTCAGCATCGAACGGCGTACGAGGTGCTTCGACCTACGTGGATCAGCAGGCGCTGCTCGATAGCTACGGCATTCGGAACGGCGTCCGGATGGGCTACGACGAACAAGCGCTTGCCAATCTCATCCGGGGCGGGCGCGGCGTGATGATCGGTACGGATTCGACCGTCCTGTGGGGGACCGATGCGGGGTCAGCCGGACGGCAGTATGCGAGTGGACAGGAACGCAACGCCAATGGCGACATCCGAGGATCCGTTGGTGGAGATCGCGGCAACAGCAGTGGCGATGTAGCACCCGTCATCGCCGAGGCGCAACACGGAGTGGTCAACCATGTCGCTACGCTCACGGGCGTGGCATACGACGCGGCCACGGGCGATATCAACGGCTTCTACATCGCCGACTCGGGCCGGGGCCTTGTCACCGACATGACCCGATACGTGCCGATCTCCCGCTTTCGCGCCGCAGTCGATGTTGCGAATGCGTACGCGATATACACGGTAGAGCCGATCAAGCTCTGGAATGAAGACACTCGTGCTACCGGCAATGAGCTCGATAACGTCATTCAAGGCAATCGTGGCGATAACGTGCTTCAGGGCCGTGACGGCAACGACAAGCTGTTTGGCGGTGCCGGAAACGATACCTTGTTGGGCGGTGAGGGCCATGACTGGCTCGACGGTGGCGATGGCGACGACATGCTTTATGCGGATCCCGGCTGCGATACATTGATCGGTGGCCGGGGCAATGACACCTACCAGTTCGGCGAGGGCGCGGGGTCCGACGAAATCATCGATACCGATAGCACGAGCGGTAACGTCGATGTGCTCGAACTGGGCTTCGCTTTATCTCGAGACGACGTGGAAGTGACGCGCGTGGGTAACGACCTGACCATTGAAATCACCAGCACTGAGGAACGTGTGAGGGTGAAAGACTGGTATCTCGGTCCTGAGCATCAAATCGAAGAGTTTCGCATGCCCGATGGAACGATACTGACAAACGCGGACGTGGAGCGCTTTGTGCGGTCTGATTCTGTACCCGCACCCGCACCCGCACCCGCACCCGCACCCGCACCCGCACCCGCACCCGCACCCGCACCCGCACCCGCAATGGCGCGCATGGCTGCGACGAACGTCATTCAAAGCATCGCGGACGTTGCATCTCGCGAGCCCGCTCTGCTTGACGCATTGAAACGTGAGACACCTGTCGTCATGACGGGCGGAGCCCCTGCCCGAGCAACAGCAGTCGCAAACCTGATGCTGAACATGGCGGTGGAAGCGGCGCATGACATGGCACTGAGCGGAGCTTCGCAGAGGGATGCACGTGCGCCAGCGCCTTATCGAACCACGTTGCCGGCCATCGAGCTTCCAAATCCGATGCAAGACACCGCGATGCCCGAATCCACGGTGTTGGCTCACATCATGCCGTTTCGCGCGCCGCAAAGCCTCTACTCATCCATGCTTAGCGCGGCACGCGTTTAAATTGATTCAATGTGGCTGGTAGTTCGCGAATGTGTTTGGGGGATGTTGCACGTAGACGTTGCGTAGCCCGACGGGTCAGCGTGAGAGGATTGATCGTCGGAATCGGCGCGACGGTATCCAGCCAGGATTCTCGGCCAAGCGATCGAACGACGCTCAACAGTGTTTTGACGGTCGAACCGTGTCCGGACTCAAGATTGCGTAGGGCGCGAACACTTACGCCGGCCCGGGCGGCCAGTGTCTTTTGGTCCAGGTTCTTGTTCAGGCGAAGTCGTTTGAGCTTCTCGCCCAAGTCGTATTCGAGCTCTTCGAGCGTTTGATTGGCAGGCATTTCCACAACCTCAATTCTTCACGGACGCCATCATTGTGTCGTGTCTTCGGAGAAAATTGCGGATAGAAACGCAATTCACGCTGCCAACGTAGCTCGGCTTGGAACGAGAGTCTGTCCTCGCAACAGGTACATTTAGGGCGCTTGGGTAGGAAATTGACGCCAAGAGGCGCATTTGCGCCTCTTACGAGGAACGCTTCGTTACTATGGCACGAGGCGGAGCACGCCCGTCAGTTGCATGGCCATCCCACCATCCGCATTGGGGCGAGCGACCTAAGAATTCGACGACAGCGACGATTGGGCTCCGTCTGTCGCTTTCACCTGCGACTTTGCGAACGCTCGATGGGCGCGCCAGTTGAACAGTGCGCCGACGAGCATGATGGCGGCCGTGCCCCAGAACACGGAGCGCATGCCGTAGTGGCCACCCGCATAGCCGCCTGCGACTGGCCCAAGCACCTGGCCGGTGTACTGTGCGGAGATCGAATAGCCCAGCATGTGACCGGCGACGCCCGGCGGTACGTTGTGGCGAATCACACTGGTGATGCACGGCAGCAACCCACCGAGCGCGATGCCGAGTGCGAAGCGCAACGCGACCAATTGCCAGCCCTTCGTCACGAAGGCCTGCGGGACGAGCAACAAACCCGCCACGGCGAGACAACTGACGATCACGTTCCAGTGACCGATACGGTCCGCCAGCTTGCCCAGTCGCGCTGACGACAGGATGCTGCCCAGCGCCGCGCCCGACATCACGATGCCTGCCACCACGGTCACTTGATGCGCAGGGACGAGCTGCGCCACATACACGGTGATGATCGGCTCGATCGACATGTTGGCGAACATCAGCAAACTGCCTGTCACGAGCATGGCGATCAGGGGGCGCTTGTCGGGCACGGCTGCCCATCCCGCGGGTGCAGCTGTTACGCCGCCCGCGTGCGCAGGACGGTCACGCTTGATCAGGAACACTGTGCCGAGGAAGGCGACGAAGATCAGCGCGCCAGCCGCGAGAAAGGTCTGCCGGATGCCGATCAACGGTGCGATAAACCCCCCGATCAATGGCCCGGCGACGTTGCCCGCCATGATCCCCGACGACAACACGCCGAGCGCCCATCCGCAGCGCGCCTTCGGTGTCTGCGTCGCGACAAGCACCATCGAACCGGACGCATAGCCGCCGAGCAACCCTGCGGCAAGACGCAGTGCAACGAGCTGCCAGACCGAATGCGACATGCCGATCAGCGACATCGTGATGGCCATCCCCAGACTCGCACGAATCAGCATGAGCTTGCGCCCGTAGCGGTCGGCAAGCTTGCCCCAGAGCGGCGCGGTGAGTCCGGCGGTCAGAAAGGTCGCGCCGAACGCGATGCCGGACCATTGCACGATCGCAGCATGATCGGTCACGCCGAGTTGCTCGACGTAAAGCGGCAAGAAGGGCAGCAGCAAAGTCATTGCCACGATCGTCGTGAACGATCCGAAGACGCAGACGGCAAGATTGCGCCGCCAATGTTCGAAGCCCTGCGCTTCCGTATCGCTCGGCGAGGGCGCTGTGTTGGAGTGTGGTGATGTCATGGCGTCAGCGTGATGAATGCTCATCCGGGGCACAGATGCGGCCTGCATGCGTGCTGGCGCAAGCCCGGTGCCCGCCGTCGCACGGTGCAACGGCAATGAGGCGCATCTTAGTGCGCTCAGGCGGGTAGCAAACAGTCCACTGACGATACTGGTATGAAAACTACCCGCTCCATGCGGGTAGAGCGCTTGCGCATAGGGCGCTTGCGGGTAGGGCGTTTGCGTTCAGACGGCGTTGCCGTAGTTGAACTGCATCGTCATGACATGGTTATCGAGCAGGCACGCGTCGCGAATGCCTTGTTTGAGCGGCTTGCCGTGCAAGGCAGGCCTGCCGTTGAACACGGAATCGGTGAGCGCAATGGCGCCCGTTGCAGCCACGGCGCCCACGCACAACAACGTGTAGAGCGTTGCGACATAACGTGTGGACTTGTACATGGCAGCAGCCTCGGGACAGAAAAGGATTCGAAAGATTCGAGCGTGTCAGATTCACGGTGTCGAACGGATTGTCAGATCAACCGTACCCAACCAACCGGTCTGGCTGACCGCATCTCGGCGGCAGCCTGAGCGGTGACGGCATTGACCGGACCGAACTCCTGAGCTGACCTCGTCAAATATAGATGCGCGTTGGTGAGCGTCTCATGATGCTTTTATTAAATGTTTTTAAGCATAGGCGGCAAACGCGGCAAACGCGCCACGGTAGAGCCTCGCTCGATATCGTGCTGATCTGGCAGTCACTGTGCACGTCAGCGTGAACGTCAACTGTGCTTTAAAAACGCAGCGGCATGAACATTCCTTCATGTCGTTGCTATGACAGCTTTTAAACAGGCGAGTACGCTGGCTGCACGCTTTGTGTCCTCAGGTGAACTTGCCGTGAAAAACGCCACATTCCGCCAGCTCAAGACGTTCGAGACCGTCGCCCGCCGTTTGAGTTTCTCTCGCGCCGCTGAAGAGTTGTGTCTGACTCAGCCCGCAGTGTCAGCGCAAATCAAGCAGCTCGAGGAGCACGTGGGACTGGTCCTGATCGAACAGCTCGGCAAGAAGCTTTATCTGACGCCGGCCGGCCACGAAATGCTCGAACAGGCACGCGGCATCATCGAGCAGTTCAGGATCGCGGAGACCGCGATGGCGCGCATGCGCGAAAGTGCGGGTGGGCGTCTCAAGGTCGGCCTGATCAGCGCGGGCAGCTACTTCATTCCCGAAACGATCGCCGCGTTTTCAAAATCCCATGCGGCCGTCGACCTCGAGATGCACGTCAGCAATCGCGAAGAAGTGTTACGCCAGCTTGATCAGAACGCCATTGATCTTGCCATCATGATCGGCGGCTCGCAGGACACGTCCCACGTCAATGCAGCATTTGCGCAACATGCCTTCGTGCTCGCGTGCTCGCCGACGCACCCGCTTCTTGCGTCTGCCTCGCTAAGCCTGCAGGACCTGACCAAAGAAAACTTCATCACGCGCGAGCGCGGCTCGGATACGCGCCGGGTGATGGACGAGGTATTCGCCGGCAAGATTGAATCTCTCGCGAACGCGCTGGAAATCGCGAGTACGGAAACGATCAAGCATGCCGTGATGGCGGGGATGGGCATCAGCTTCGTATCGGCGCAAACCATCACGCTCGAACTGAAGGCCGGTCTGATCGACGTGCTCGATGTTGTGGACTTTCCGGTTGTCGAAAGCTGGTGCGTCGTGCACCGCAGGGACAAGAACCTCACCACCGCAGCGGCGGCGTTCAAAGCGTTTTTACTCGAATGCGGCACCGCGCATAGTGCGCCGCTTAGCGATCCTGCCCTTACTTAAAGCTTGGCAAGGCTGACGGGTCCTGTGAAAGGAACCCGTCTGTCTGACACTTCAGGCACACACTTCATCCATCAATTCTGTGCGGTCGACAACGCAGTGTCGGGTGCTTGCGACGTGTAAGACGTCGGAACATTCGGATGGCGCGCATCGAACGTTTCGGCTTCCTTGTACAGCACCTGGTTGTGCTGCACCGTGTCCGCGCTGGGCGGGTAGTCGACGTTGTTGATTGGCAGCAGACCGGCTGCTTCGGCGTCGATCAATTGCTGACGGACTTCGGAGCGCGTCAGGGGCGCAGTCGGCGCAGTTTGCGCGAAGGCGCTCAGCGAAACGCACAGCGAGAGGCCTGCGGAAGTAGCGAGGATGGCGATCTTGTTCATGAGAATCTCCGGTAGAAAGTCGGGTCAGGGCGACTGCAACGCGCTGTCGCATGACTCTCTTTTTACCGGTGCCCGCCGCGCAAATCGAATCGATTGTTCTTAGGCTAACTATAGAAGTTGGTGATGAAGCGAGGCGTGATGAAGCAACAGGTGACGTCGACGCCTGGGATCAAGCGATGGGTGACGGACGCAGCAACGCTTTCGGTAATAGGGTCGGTTGAAGGGGTTGCGATGTTGACGTTTCTGTAAGTCGACGGGGACGGACCGTCGTGAAGATGACATCTGATTAAATAAATTCTCATCATTCTGACAGGGCGGATTTCAGAGGGCGGCGATATCCTGCTCGGGTTGATCGAAATCCGATCCCGTGCCCGAGCCCGAATCCATCGTGAAACATGCCACCCTGCGACAGCTGAAGACATTCGAAACGGTGGCCCGCCGCCTCAGCTTTTCGCGCGCAGCCGAAGAGCTCTACCTGACCCAGCCCGCCGTCTCCATTCAAGTGAAGCAGCTTGAAGAACACTTCGGCATCGAGTTATTCGCTCACGTTGGACGTCGCATCTTGCTGACTCCGGCGGGTCGCGAGATGCTCGGCTATGCGCGCGCGATCATCGATAACTTTCGCGCAGCGGAAGAGGCGATGGTGCGCGCTCAAGGCGTGACACGCGATGTGTTGCGCGTGGGCGTCGAAATGACGGGCAGCTATGTTTTTCCGCGTGTGATCGCGTCGTACTCGGAACGCGGGCATCGGTTCGAAGTCGATCTGGCGGTACACGAGCGACAAGAACTTTTGGCCCGTCTCGCGGATGGAGAATTCGATCTGGCCATTGCGACGGGCATGCCGGCTGTCAAGGGTGTCGAGTGCAGGCCGTTCGCGCCCCATGCGCTGGTGATCGTCGCGGCCGCGACGCATCCGCTTGCGGCGCAGTTACAGATTCCGCATGAGCTGCTCGCAGGCGAGCCTTTGATTGCACATCATCGCGCATCGCATATGCGAGATCTGATGGAGGCCGCGTTGCCCTGGCATCGCGAGCGCTTCAAGCCTTCAATGGAAATCGCGGACACGGAAAGCATCAAGCAATTTGTCGCGGCGAATATGGGCATCGCATTGCTGTCGTCGCATTCGGTGAGCCTTGAAGTGCAGTCGGGCGTGCTCAAGGTGCTCGACGTCGCACAGTTTCCCTATGTTGCGCAGTGGCATGTCATTCAGCGCGTGGACCGTACATTGCCTCCGGCAGCGCAGGATTTCAGGCGTTTCCTGGTCAGGGACGCGGCGCGCGCCATGTCCCGATCCGGCCCTCCCGAGCGCGCGCGTATCGATACTCGACCGATGGTGCGTTCCGGCGAAGGCGATATCGAGTGTGTGCCGATCGCATGAACAGGGTTGACGTAGAGAAGGTCAAGCCTCGATAGGCGCTTGACCCAAGACGCAATGCGCGTCTTTGCGGATACACATCCATTGCAGCGGGCATAGAATGGCTCACCCTCCTGAATAAGGAGCGTGGGCCTGTTTGCGTTTATGATGCGCTCGCAAGGCGTCTTGCCCGATGTCGATTCCGTAAGCCTGGACATCGTGTTGACGATGCCGCAGTGGTTTGTTTCGTCGCTTAGCGTTACTCGAATGAACGCTCCTTGAATTAGCAATTCTTTGCGTTCTATTCGTCATCCTTCCCATTCTTTATAGGCGCCTTTGCATTCGCATAAGTCGAAGCAAATGGATCGCGCCGATACCCCTATGAACTCCTATTGAAGTGAAACTTCTCTGACATACGTGCCGCATAGCCTAGCGCCACCCAAACAAAACGGGACCTGATGCACGGGGCGATCGAAAGATCGTCAGCATCGCACGCGCTAGATCACTGAGGAATTCACGTATGAAGAAGAAATATGTACTTGCCGCACTGACAGGGTTGATCGCTTCGGCAGCACACGCGCAAAGCAGCGTGACGCTGTTCGGTCTGTTGGACGAAGGTCTCGTCTATTCGAACAATATGCGCGTGGGTGCGCAAGGTTCGACGCAAGGGCATAGCAACTGGCTCGTGAACAGCGGCAATATCTATACGTCGCGTTTCGGCCTGCGTGGCACGGAAGACCTGGGTGGTGGTCTCGCAGCGATCTTCTGGTTGGAAAACGGTCTGAACGTGTCGACGGGTAAGGCCAATAACGGTGGCGATCTGTTCGGTCGTCAGGCGTGGGTGGGTCTGTCGTCGAACCAATACGGTTCGGTGACCCTCGGCCGCCAATATGACTTCATGGTCGACTTCATCGCGCCGACGAGCTCGACGGGTCCGATGTTCGGCGGGAACTTTGCACAGCACCCGTACGACAACGACAACCTGAACAACGACATGCGCCTGAACAGCTCGGTCAAGTACCGCAGCATCGACTACGCGGGCTTCAAGGTCGGTGCGATGTACGCGTTCTCGGGTGACGCTGGCCAGTTCTCGAACAACAGCGCATACAGCCTGGGTGCGAGCTACGCGAACGGCCCGATCCTGCTGGGTGCGGCTTACCTGCAGGTCAATCGTTCGGCAGGCGCGGCGAATGCGAACGCCAACGGCGCAGTGAGCACGGCTGACAACGACGCGCTCACGACCGGTGGCCGTCAACAGATGTGGGGCCTCGGCGGCAAGTACACGATCGGGCCTGCAGCGATCGGCCTGCTGTGGACGCACTCGTCGACGGATGACGTGAACGGCATCTCGCAAGGCGGCAGCATCGCCACGCTCAACGGCAACAACGTCAAGTTCGACAACTTCGAAATCAACGCGAAGTACGCGCTGACGCCGGCCTTGAACGTGGGCGCAGCGTACACGTACACGATGGGCCACTTCGATTCGGCTACGCAGTCGCTGTCGCCGAAGTTCAACACGGCTGTGCTGAACCTGGATTACTCGCTGTCCAAGCGTACCGACCTCTATGCAGAGGCTGTGTATGAACACGTCAGCGGCGGCGAAGGCCAATCGGCGTTCAACGCAGGCATCTACAACCTGACGCCGTCGGCGAACAACGAACAGGTCGTCGCGACCGTCGGTATGCGCCATCGCTTCTAAGCAGCGCGTTCTTAAGGTGTGGTGATCGGCGTTTGCTGGTGTGGCCTGGCGTTGCGTCAGACGGGGTTTGACGCAACGCCGGCATGAGACTCACCGGCTGCACAGAGATCACCTTTGAGCCGGGCCATCATGGCCCGGCTTCTTTTTTCCCGACCGAACGACGCTGAGGCCCAATGCGACTACTGCAGGTGCCCCAAGGTCGAGCCATCCGGTGTCCGGCACTCCGACGCCTTAGTCGCCGAGGTCGGGCGCTCCTACACCCGGCGCTCAGATATTGATCTGACCGCCCATTTCCACGACCCGGTTAGCGGGCAGGCTGTAGTACTCGGCGGCTTGCGCGCCGTTCCTTGCGAGAAAGGCGAAGAGCTTTTCGCGCCACAACGGCATGGATCGACTTTCTCCTGTTGCGACCACCGTATCGCGCGCAAGAAAGAACGAACACTCGGCGGGCTCATAGGTCCAGTCCGGCATCTGCTGCTGGGCGAGCGTCAGGATGTTCGGCACGTTCGGAATTTCCATAAAGCCATGGCGCACCTTCGCCATGTAGCAGCCGTGACCGATGTCAGTGACGACGACCTTCTCCTCGTCCGGAATATGCGGGACGTTTTCGGTCTTGCCGGCCAGAAAGATATTGGTCCGGTGCATCACGCCGTTGTGCTTGAGGTTGTGCAGGAAGGCCGACGGTGCAACGTCCTCGACACCACCCGGGAAGACCGCGGTGCCCGGCACACGCGGCGGTGTGTGCTCGCCGCCGCACAGCGAGCGGATCAGGTCGACGAGCACCAGATTGTCGGCCTTCATCGTGTTGACCAGCGTTTCGCGTCCCTTATGCCATGTCGTCATGATCGTGAAGAGCACGCCACCTGCGAGCAGGGGAAACCAGCCACCTTCGAGCACCTTGCTGACGTTACTCGACACGAAGATCGCGTCGACGAGCGCAAGCGGTCCGATGACCGCTGCAGTGGCAAGCGGGTGCCACTTCCACAACGAGTGCGTGATGAAGTACATCAGCAACGTGGTCAGCAGCATGGTCGATGCGACCGCAATGCCGTAAGCGGCGGCAAGATTATCGGACGATCGGAAGAACAGCACGAGAAACACGACGGCTGCATAGAGCGTGACGTTGATAAACGGCACGTAGACCTGACCGATCTCGTGCGTCGACGTATGCACGACGGGAATCCGCGGCAGAAAGCCGAGTTGCACGGCTTGCTTGGTCATCGAGAACGCGCCCGAGATCACGGCTTGCGATGCAATGATGGTCGCTGCCGTGGCGAGGATGACGAGCGGTACCAGCCCCCAGCTCGGTGCCGACTGAAAGAACGGCTGATCGATCGCCGAGGGTCGTTCGAGAACGAGCGCGGCCTGACCGAAGTAGTTGAGCACGAGACTCGGCAGCACGAGCAGCAGCCACGCCAGACGGATCGGCATCTTGCCGAAGTGCCCCATATCGGCATAGAGCGCTTCGCCACCGGTCAGAGCGAGGAACACGGAGCCGAGCACGACGAAAGCAGTGCCCGGCGCATGGGTGACAAACGCAATCGCGTAGAGCGGCGAGACGGCTTCGATGATCGAGCGATGCGTGAGGATATGCAGGATGCCGAGTGCTGCCAGCGTCAGGAACCAGACGATCATGACGGGACCGAACAGCGAACCGACGGCGCCGGTGCCGCGTTTCTGAAGCTTGAACAGGCCCGTCAGGATCACGAGCGAGATCGGGACGATCCATTCCGTCAGCTTGGCATCGACGAGCGTGACGCCCTCGACGGCGGAAATGACGGAGATGGCTGGCGTGATCATGGAGTCGCCGTAGAACATCGCCGCGCCGAACACGCCGAGCGTGAGCAACAGATGACGCAAGCGCTTGGGCGCGACGCCGGACGCAAGAGCGGTCAGCGCCAGGATGCCGCCTTCCCTGTCGTTGTCCGCGCGCATCACGAAGCTCACATACTTGAGCGTCACGACGACGATGATCGACCAGAGGATCAGCGAGACGATGCCAAACACGTTGGACGGTGTTGCGCCACCGGCCGCTTTCAGGCATTCGCGCAGGGTGTAGAGCGGACTGGTGCCGATGTCGCCGAACACGACGCCGATCGCGCCGAGGACCAGACCCGGTACCGCCTTTTCTTCAGAGGATCCCGCAGGGTGTGTCGAGGAAGACATAGAGAGAGGCGGAAAAGGCCGGCATCGCCGTCAGGGTGCCGAAATGGATGGGTCGGCATGCGTGCATCCGCATGCGATGAATCCGCGCGACACAGCGGCTGACGTGCCCGTTCCCTTAGATGTCGGCCTCGCGCGGCCGGCACACTATAGAGATTCCACCTTTCATTTCTACTGCGTTACCAGCTCATGCCGCGTGCGGCGATGGGCCAGACATCTGCGACGCGTTCGTCCTGGACGACGATAAGGCGGTCGTAAAGATTGAATGTCGGATCGCAATGACCCGGCGCGAGCAGGATCTGCGTGCCCAAAGGCGGGAGCGAGCGATCGTCGACGCTAGCGGGAGCCGATGCGGACGACGTGGTCGATCCGCTCGATCCGGTCGGTTCCGTCGATCCGGTTGAGGGTGCTTGCTCCGCGTTCAGCGGCCGCACGACGCCATGCTCGTCGCTTGCGCCGGCATAGGTCAGCGCGATCGAACGTTGCCCCTGTTCCCAGATCCACGGCAGTCCGGAGTCGACCGACATCGACTTGAGCCCGGCATCGACGACGACCTGACCCTGCACGGCGACACTCATGACGGTCGACGCGATAAAGAGGCTGTGCTCAAACGTCAGCTCGCCCGTATAGATGTTCGACGCATAGTCAGCGTCCATAAACACGTAGGAACCCGCCTGAATCTCCGTGTAGACGCCGTGCGCAAAGTCGAATTCCGCGCTGCCGGTGCCTCCGCCGGTGATCGTGTCGCACGGAAACCCGGCGGCGCGCAGTCCTTGAGCCATCTCGCCCGCGATTTTTGCGGCGTGGCCAGCGGTGCGGTTGCGTTCTTCCGGACTGCGTTGATGCTGGTTGCTGCCGTGATACGCCTGAATGCCGCGGAGTTCGAGTTGCGGGTGAGCGACGATGAGCTTGGCGAGCGCGACGGCCTGTTCGAGTGTCGACACACCACAGCGGTGCTGGCCGACGTCGATATCGATGAAGACGCCCAGCGTCGAACCCGCCACGACAGTGGCGACCGCGAGTGCATCGATCTGCATCGGGTCATCGACGCACACGCTCATGCGCACCTCGCTGGCAAGTTCGGCGAGCTGTCTGACCTTTTGGGCGCCGACGACTTCGTTGCTGATATGGATGTCACGGATGCCGGCTGCCACGAAGGGGATGGCTTCACTGACCTTCTGGCAGCAAATCCCCACTGCGCCTTCGGCGAGTTGCAGGCGCGAGATGTCCGGGCATTTGTGCGCTTTCGCATGCGGGCGCAGCTTCACACCGGCCGCGCTCGTGGCTCGCTGCATGCGCTCGATATTGCGTCGGGCAATGTCGAGGTCAAGCACGAGCGCCGGGGTCTCGATCGCTGCGCTCGCTGTGCCGATTTCGGGCGCTTCGAGCAAGGAGATATGTGGCGGGTTGACCGGAACGGGCTGCGTGTTCGTGCCAGAGGCTTTCGCCGCCAGGGATGAGCTTGCAGAAGTGGCCGGCGCGGGTGTTGCAGAAGAGGCGTAAGAAGCGGACGAAGCGGACGAAGCGGACGAAGCGGACGAAGCGGATGGGGCGGACGAAGCGGACGAGGCAGGCGAAAGCGCCAATTCAGACGAAGCGGACGAAGCAGTCGTGGAGGTCATGGCGCCTCAAAGTGTCGGGGTCCGTGCGTCGGGGTTGCGCACGGACCACAGTATGACACTCAGATCGCGCCGTGCCTTGGCGGCAGGGTGCCGTTCAGATGGAAGTTGCCCACCGCGAAGTATTTCCAGCGGACCGGATCGTGCAGCGTGTGCGTGCGGGCATTACGCCAGTGCCGGTCGAGATTGAATTCCGCGAGCGTCGATTGCGTGCCGGCAAGCTCGAACAGTTTGTTGGTCGCGAGAATCGCGGCTTCGGTCGTCAGGGCCCGCGCTTCGGCCACGGCGACTGATGCCCGCCCGACCGAGTCGGCGTCGAGCGAGCGCCGCGCGGCATCGATCTGCCGGCCGGCGCGCTCGAGCAGGGCATCGGCGGCGTCGACGCGGATCTGGAGGTCGCCAAACTGAATCAGGCTCAGCGGATCGTCGACCGCGCGTTCCGCGGTGCTGTCGATCCAGGGGCGGGTTTGCCGGCGCGTGAACGCGATGGCGTCGCGCAAGGCGGCGTGAGCGATACCGGCGTCGACGGCCGCGTGAATCAGCTGGCCGACAGGCCCCGTCGCGCTGGGCGTCGTGAAGGCAGCCTTGTAGGGAATGATCTGCGAGGGCTCGACACGTACGTTGTCGAGCACCGTCGTGCCGCTACCGGTGCCGCGCTGGCCGAAGCTCGACCAGTCGTCGATGACGGTCACGCCCTCGGCGTCACGCGGTACGAAGACGAAGACCTGGTCGTCGTCACCGAGGTTTGCGCCCACGGGGATCCAGTCCGCGTAGAGCGCACCGGACGAATAGAACTTTTTGCCTTCGAGCAAAGCGCCGTCTGGCGCCGGATGCAGCCGCGTCTTGAACTCCGCCACGCTGCGCGTGCCGGTCTCCGAGAGTGCGTTGCCGAGGCGCTCGCCATGCAGTACGCGGTCGAAGAAAAATCGCTTTTGCGCTTCGGACCCCGTGGCCCGAAGCACTTCGAGTACATAGAAATGGTTTTGCGGCACCTGACCGATCGACGGATCGGCCTCGGATACGGTGCGAATCACCTGAGCGAGCGTGGTCGCGGAGACGTCGATGCCGCCATACGCACGCGGCACGGTGATGGCCCATAGACCCGTCAGCGAAAAGCGCTCGATTTCGGCGCGGGGCCGGACGTGTGCGCGATCGCGATCGGCCGCGCCTTGCGCGATGGAGTCCGCGAACGCCTGTGCGGCGTGCAGCGCCTGGGCATCGGTTTCGATGCGCACCGCGGCAGGCGCTGTCGTATGGGGCGGTGGGGCAAGCGTGGCCGCGCTGGAGTCGGTCATGATAAGTATCCGAGTTTGTGACGTTTAAAAGATGATCGAACGCGTCCCACTTCACAAGTGCTTCGTGCTCTGAATTCGCGCGGCACTCGACCGTTTCCCTGATCGACCGCGTGTTGAGCACGTGCGGAGTGGTGCGGTGCTACTGGGGCACCGCAGCGCACTACCGCGAGGTCGCGCGTCGGCTTGTAAAGCTGAACGCGAGAATCACGAGGATCAGAAGCCCGGTGGCGACCTGCTGCCAATAGAAATTCCAGCCGATCAGCAGCAAGCCATTCGCGACGATGTTGAGAAACAACACACCGACCAGCGTGCCGGCCACGTTAGGCCGTGCCGAGCGGCTCAGTGTCGTGCCGATAAAGGTGGCACCGATTGCGTTGAGCATGAAAGCGTTGCCCGATAGCGGGACATACGCGCTGACCGTCGACGACAACACAATGCCGGCGATCGCCGCGGCGAGTGCGCAGGCGAGATAAGTCAAACCGCTGATCCGCCGCGAGGACAAGCCCGAGTAGTCCGCCACATCGGCTTGTTCGCCGACCGCGATCAACGCGCGGCCAAAGCGTCCGCGCGCGAGCACGGCGCCGTAGACGATTGCGACGACGGCCACGATCACCAGCGGCAAGGCGATGCCTGCGATATGCGCCGTTGTGAGGCCGATATGAATGCCGGATGCAAGGTAGATCGGCAGGCCGCCACCTGACAGTAGCTGCTGAACGCTGGTGCCGACAAACAGCGTGCCGAGCGTGGCGAGGAAGGGTGTCAGGCGCAAGCCTCCGATCAGCACCGCGTTGAATCCGCCGGCAACAAGGCCGGCACCGATCGCGCCGAACGTAGCGACGACCACCCCGTGTCCTGCATTGAGCAGCGTGATAAACGCCAGGCTCGAAAAGTCGAGCGCGGTACCGACAGACAGATCAATGCCGCCTGCCGCTACGGCTACAGTCATGCCGGTTGCGACAATGGCGAGCAGCGCAAAGTTGTTGAGCAGCAGGCTCGAGAGATTGCCCGCGGTCAGAAAGGTCGGCGTGGTCGTCCCGAAGAATGCAACGACGCCCACAAAGATCAACGGTACGGCGAGCCGATGGAGCGAACCCGCCGCTCGGGGCAAGCGGGATAACCCCGTCCCGCTTCCGGACGATGAACGTCCGGAAGACGAAGCGTCCGCTTGCGTCGCATGGGTGTCTCGCACGGTGACAGCTGCCGCTGCGGGTGAAGAGGGCAACGATGACGTCACGGGGGAAGTCGCATCATGCATCTCAGATCTCCTTTCGACGCAATGCCGTCGATGCGGCGACGACGATGATGATCAGCACGCCTTGCACGCCATTGACCCAGAAGCTCGAGATATTGAGCAATTGAAAACCGTTGATCAGGCTGCCGACGAACAGCGCGGCGACCAGCGCACCCGAGATCGTCGGGACGATCCGGCGAGAAAACATGATGCCGAGATAAGCGATCGCGACGACCGAGAGCAGCATCTCGCCCGACCCGGTCGTGCTGCCGTTGAAAAACGCGGCGGAGCACAGGGCTGCGAGTGCGCCGCACAGGCCGCTGACCACGTACGTGGCACCGACATAAGGTTTCAGCGAGAGACCGCTGGCGCGTGCCGCTTCGGGGTATTCGCCAACGGCGTAGAGGCGCAGACCAAACGGGGTGTACTGGATCAGGGCGACCAGCAGGAGCGCGACGGCCAGCAATGTCCACGCGAGCATCGGCACGCCGAGCGGGCCTGCGCCCGCCAGCACCGCAAGCAACGGCGAATCGGCAGGCACGACGGTGTTCTGCGTCAGCACGAGCTCGAGGCCCGCCGCGAGGTTCATTGTGGCCAATGTCGCCAGCAGTGGTGGAATACGCAGCCGGACCACGGCGAATGCATTGAGCGCGCCGATCGCGATGCCGGTCGCCAGTGTTGCCGCCACGGCGTAGGCATCGCCGTGCGCACCGTGCACGAGCGTGGCATAGACCGCGGCGCTGAGTCCTAGATTGGCTGCAAGCGACAGATCGATGCCGCCTGTCACGACATTCTGGCCACCACCGATGATCACGATCGTGAGACCGAAGGCCAACAGGCCCGGCAGCGCAGACTGCGCGACGATGTTCTCAAGGTTGACGGGTGAAATGAAATTGGGCGCGGTCAACGCGAACACGATCAGGATCAGCGCGAACGCGGTAAACGACCCGCCGCGCGACAACGCAACGGCCACGCTCACGCGGCGCGTATTAGTGAGCGACATGAGCGGAGTCCTGTTGGGTCGACGGGTTCTGTGTGCGGGCCGAGTACGCACCGGCGTTGGCCTGGACGTCGGATCGAAGCGCGCCATCGAAGTCGGCGCCGACACTCGCATCGATTTCATTGTCGAACCTGACGTGGCTATCCGCACCCGTTGCACTCGCCAGCAGCGCATCCGTATCGGCTTCTCCCGCTGCGAACGTTTTGACAATGCGGCCGCGATACATCACCGCGATCCGGTCGGATAGTCCGACAAGCTCTTGCAGATCGGATGACAACAGCAGCACGCCCGCGCCCTGCGCGACGAGTGTGCCGATCAAGCGGTAGATCTCGACCTTGGCGCCGATGTCGACGCCGACGGTCGGCTCGTCGAGGATATAGACACGGGAATGCCGGCTCAGCCACTTGGCGAGTGCCACCTTTTGCTGATTGCCACCGCTCAGCTCGCGCACCGGTGCATGCGGACCTGGCGTTTTGATGGCCAGTTCGCGTATGCGTGCGCTGACTGCGTCGCGCTCGCGTCGACGCGACAGGAAGCCCAGCGAAGAGAACGCTTCGAGGCTCGCGAGCGTGATGTTTTCCGTGACGGACAACGATGGCGCGATGCCCTGTGCCCGGCGATCTTCGGGCACAAGCGCAATACCCTGCGCAACCGCGTCGCGCGGCGAGCGAAGGCGCAAGACTTCCGTGCCGGCCACGATCTCACCCGCATCGGCGCGCGTCAGTCCGAACAGTGTGCGCACGAGTTCCTTGGCGCCGGAGCCGACCAGCCCGGTCAGGCCCAATACTTCGCCTGCATGAATCTTGAGCGAGACCGCATCGTAGCTTCGGGCTTGCGTCAGTGCGCGGGTCTCGAGCACCGTGTCGCCGATCGGAACGACCTGTTTCGGATACATCTCGGTGACGTCGCGATTGACCATCGTGCGCGCGATCTCGCTGAGTGAGGTCGTGCGCGGCGAGACGGTGCCGACATCGCGTCCGTTACGCAGAATCGTGACCGCGTCGCACAGCGCTTCAATTTCCTGCAGGTAGTGCGAGATATAGATGATCGATATGCCCTGTGCGCGAAGGCGGCGAATGATGTCGAGGAGCTGATCGACCTCGCGCCGCACGAGTGCTGCGGTCGGCTCGTCGAAGACGAGAACGGAGGGTTTGGCCAGCAACGCGCGCGAGATCTGAACAACTTGCTGTTGCGCTGTGCTCAATTCGCCGATCAAAGCATGCGGTGGCAGCGTCAGGCCGAAGAAGCCGTCGATGACTTCGGCCGCGCGTCGCCGCATGGCGGCCCGATCCAGCAAGGGACCCTTGCGCAATTCACGACCGAGAAACAGCGCCTCGCCGACCGTGAAGCTCGGCGAGAGCAGTCTGTCCTGATGAATGAAGTGCACACCGAGGGACTCGACGGTGGCCGGCGTCAGGTCGCGACGGACCTGGCCACCGATGCGGACCTCGCCCGCATCGGGCCGGTGCATGCCGGCGAGGACCTTGATCAGCGTCGATTTGCCCGCACCGTTCTCGCCGACCAGCCCATGAATCGTGCCGCGTGCGACATGAAGCGATGCCCCGTCGAGTGCGCGATTGGCGCCGAACTGTTTGACGATACCGTCGAGCGCGATCGCGAGATCCGGTGAGGCGTCCTGTGGCAAGACGGGTGTCGATGTCATGGCGAGTCTTTCAAAGGTGTGAGTCGCGTATCGGGCGTGTGTCGGTCGCGTTGCGTGTGAGTCGCGTATTTGCGGCGTGTTGGTGGCGTGTCCGTGGCGTACTAGTGGCGTGTTAATCGCCGCGAAGCTTCTTGACTTCCGAGAGGTTGGCCGAGGTCGTCAGCAGCGCGGGCACATACGTATCGCTCGGCAGCGCCTTGTCGCCCGACAGATAGCGCGCGACATTGTCGACCGCTGTCTTGCCGATCAACGCGGGCTGTTGCGCGGAGACCGCGCCGACCGGCGAGTTGTCGGCCTTCAGCAAGTCGAGCACTTCAGGCGTGCCGTCGACGCCAAACGTCTTGATCTCGGTGCGGCCCGCAGCGACCAGTGCCTTGCTCGCGCCAAGCTGCGGAATATCCCAGGCCGACCAGATTGCGGCGATCTGTCCCTTCGGGTATTTGTTGAGCAGGGCAGTCGTCTGCGCATAGGCGTCCTGGACCGTATTCGGAATCACGTCACGCAATTCCGGTTCGATGATCTTGACGTTCGGGTAGTACTTGAGCACCTGCTTGAGTTCGTCGTAACGGATCGCGCAGACGGGCACGCCGTAGAAACCATTGAAGACGAGCACATTCCCCTTGCCGTTAATCGACTGGACCAGTTTCAGGGCGAGCGACGATCCGATTGACCAGTTATCCGATGTCGTGTTGTTGATGCTGTTCTGCGACGGCACATCGACCGTAAACACGGGAATGCCTGCGTCGCGAATTCGCTTGAGCGACGGATCGATGACCGACAGCGTGCCGAGCGTCTGGATCACGGCATCGGGCTTTTGCGTGATCACCGTCTGCAGCTGAGAGACGAGATTCTTGTCGATGCGGCCTGCATCGAGTGTGATCGGCGTGCCGCCAAGACGCTTGACCTCGGCGACCTGCGCTTCATAAGCCTTGAGATCGAAGTAGTGATCGGTGCCCGTGACGCTGATCGCGATGCGCTTACCCTTGAGCGACGGGACGTCCTCATCGGCGGCATGCGCGAGCGATGCCGCACCAAGGGTGAGGGCAGCGACGGCGACGAGAGATAGCGCGCTCAAACGTGCGCTCAGGGCCGTGCGCAGACGTGATGCGCGTGACGCGCGTGAGGTGTGCGACGAACGTGTCGTGGCCGATTTGAGCGACACCTCAAAAGGAGTAGAGGCGCTGACATCGGTCGAACGATCCGACGACGTCAGCGCGCCTGGTACGCGGGCAATAGCAGATTGAGCAGTGTGCATGGCGGTGAGAGAGTGTGATGTTATTGAAATGAATTCAGAATCGAACCGTACCCGGACGGGTTTCAGTTCCATGCGTGGCGTGCGGGCTCAACGCCGTTGAGCACATAGTTGCCGATCAGGTGGTATTTCCAGCGAACCGGGTCGTGCAGCGTATGGGTGCGCGCGTTGCGCCAATGGCGGTCGTAGTTGTGTTCGGCCAGCACGGATTGCGTGCCCGCGAGTTCGAACAGCTTTTCGCCGGCCCGCAGCGCCGCTTCGGTCGTCAGCACCTTCGCTTTCGCCACGGCGACCGAGGCACGCGCGATATCGGCGGCGGACGGTGTGGCGGGCAAGGTATCGATGGCCTGCGCGGCTTTTTCAAGCAGCGCATCGGCCGCATGCAGACGGATCGCGAGGTCGCCGACCTCGCGGATAGTCAGCGGATCGTCGGCGGCGCGCTCGACGCCACTGTCGACCCAGGCTCGTGAGCGCTCGCGAACAAAGCGAATCGCGTCGTCGAGTGCCGCGTGTGCGATCCCGGCGTCGACGGCGGCCTGGATGATCTGGGAGAGCGGGCCGTTGCGAGTGGGTCTGTCATACGCTTCGTACGATGCGACCACCGCGTCGGGCGCAATCGCGATGTTGTCGGCAATCACGGTGCCGCTCGCCGTGGTGCGTTGCCCGAAGCCCGACCAGTCGTCGACGACTGTGAGCCCTGGTGTCCCTCGTTCGACGAAAGCCAGTACGCCGCGTTGTTCGTCGTCGAGTGCGAGCACCGGAATCCAGTGTGCGAACAGGGCGCCCGTCGAATAGTATTTCGTGCCGTTGAGGCGAAAGCCATCGCCGTCCGCAGTGAGGCGCGTCTTGAGGTCGAGCACATTGCGTGTGCCCCGCTCGGAAAAGCCATTCCCGAAGCGCTTGCCCGCCAGGACCTCGGCGAAGAAACGTTGTTTTTGCTCCGGCGTGCCGGTCGAGCCGATGACGTCGACGATGCCCAGATGGTTTTGCGGCAGTTGGCCGAGCGACGGATCGGCGGCCGATACGATCTTGATGACCTCGGTCAAGGTCACGAATGAGACGTCGGCGCCGCCGTATTCGGCCGGCACCGTCATGGCCCACAAGCCGCTTTGCGAAAACAGATCGAGCTCGTCGTGCGGCAAGCGTCGTTGCTGGTCGCGCAGGGAAGCATCCTTGCGGAAGAGTTCAGCGACATGGTGTGCGGTCGCGATGGCATCCGCGTCGTCGCGGATGATGCGTGCCGGCGAGCCGGCCGGCGGTAAGGTGATCGTCGTCATTCGAGGGCGTCCGTAAAGTTGTGAAAAGCCACTGTCTCGCGGGGCACTGAGGGTTGTGGCGACCGGCGGTACTGCGCCGCCGGATGCGTCGAGGGGAGCCGCGGTCCGTCGCCGAACAGTTTTTCGCGCAGGGTGCCTTCGCGATAGGCCTTCGGATAGGCATCGCGACGTTGCAGCTCGGGCACCAGCAGGTCGACTACATCGGTGAAGGTCTCGTGCGCCACGGCGTAGGCAAGGTTGAAGCCGTCGACGTCCGTGTCTTCGACCCATTCCTGAAGCGTGTCGGCTACCGTTTGCGGCGAGCCGACGAGCACCGGACCCAGGCCGCCGATGCCCGCCCAGCGGGCGATTTCGTTGACCGTCCAGACCTTGTCGGGATCCGCCGTCGAGAAGGCCTCGAGCATCGAACGCACGGCATCGGTCTGGATGTACTGGACGTGCTGCTCCGGCTTGAATTCTCCAAAATTGACGCCGCTCCATCCGGAGATAAACGTCAGCGCGCCGTCGTAGCTCGCGTAGCGGTTGTATTCGTCGACCTTGCGCTGAGCATCGGCATCCGTCTCGCCAACCACCACGGTCAGCAAGGTGTAGATATAAACCTTGCGCGGGTCGCGTCCCGCTTCGGCAACCTGGCGACGGATATCCGCAACAAACTTCTTGAGTACGACCTTCGACGGCGCCGCGACGAAAATGCATTCCGCGTTCGAGGCCGCGAACTGCTTGCCGCGGCTCGATGCGCCGGCTTGATACAGCACGGGCACGCGTTGCGGCGATGGCTCGCTGAGATGGATGCCCGGCACCTGGAAGTGCTTGCCCTGATGATCGATCGGATGCACCTTGCCGGGCTCGGTGAAGACACGCCGCGCGCGATCTCGAACGACGGCATCGTCTTCCCAACTGCCTTCCCAGAGCTTGTAAAGCACCTCGAGATATTCGTCGGCGATTTCGTAGCGGTCGTCGTGTTGCACTTGCGACGCCTGGCCCAAATTGCGGGCGCCGCTGTTGAGGTAGGACGTCACGATATTCCAGCCGGCGCGACCGCGCGTCAGGTGGTCCAGCGTCGACATGCGGCGCGCAAACGGATACGGGTGCTCGAACGAGATCGATGTCGTGAGACCAAAGCCCAGGTGCTGCGTGACGAGCGCCATCGGCGGAATGACCTGAAGCGGATCGTTGACAGGCACCTGTGCGGCCTCGCGCAAGGCGTGCTCGTTCGAGCCGTTGTAGACGTCATACACGCCGAGCACGTCTGCGATAAAGATGCCGTCGAAGATGCCGCGCTCGAGAATTCGCGCGAGATCGGTCCAGTACTCGAGATCCTTGTATTGCGCGGAGCGGTCGCGCGGATGCGTCCACAGGCCGGGCGACTGATGGGCCACGCAGTTCATCTCGAACGCATTGAAGCGAATGTGTCGGGTCATCGTGATAAGCAGAGGGACCAGTGGAGAAGCAGGTCCCTGTGCTATGCAGCAAGCGTGCCATCAGCGACACGTCCGCCGGGAGGGGCTTTGAGGGTGATACGAAGGGCTTTGCGCAGGCGCGATGTGTGACTTGTGCGTGATGGGGAGCAGGCGTGTTGATCGGGTGTTGCGTGAGCAACACCCGTAGCTACAGTTCAGCTAGGCGTAAAAGCTCGGGCGAGGCAACTGGCCGTTAAGCGCCCAATCGCCGAGCTCGCGAGTCTTGTAGTCAAGCGGATCGTGAAGCGTATGCGTGCGCAGATTGCGCCAGAACCGGTCGAAGCCGAGGTCGGCCCGTGTCGAGCGTGCGCCGAGCACATCGAACATGCGTGTCGTGATGTCGAGACCGGCGCGTGCTGAAGCGACTTTGGCGGTCGCAATCGCAATGGCGGTTTCGCCTCGCTCCGTGTCGGTCAGTCGATCTTCCGATGACCATGCGCGATCGAATGCGGCGCCGGCCTGTTCGGTCAATGCACGTGCGCCCGAGAGCGCGAGAAAGAACTCGCCGCCGCGTTCGAGCGCGTACGGGTCGTTCGATTGCCGGTCCGCGCTTGAGAGCGACCAACGATGCGATTCGGTATGGACGTAGTTTCGCAGCGTTTCGAAGGCACCTTCCGCGATGCCCAGATAGATCTGCGTGAGGATCGCTTGCGCGAGCAGCGGCCGTAGCGTCGCGCGCGTGGAGCCGAGCGGCCCGGGGTTGACGAGGATTTCGCGTTCGTCGACGCGAACCCGCTCGAAGGTGGCGCTGCCGCTATCGGTCTGCCGCTGACCCATATTGTTCCAGTCGTCGTGCAGCGTGATGCCGCTACGCGACGTCGGAATCGCGGCGATGACGAGCCGGTCGAGATTCTCCTGGCGCGCCGATGCGATCAGCATGTCCGAGTCGAGTGCGCCCGAACAGAAGCTTTTGTGCCCGCTGAACTCGCGCCAGCCTTCGTGCGGCGTGCTGAGAGTGCGCGTGTCGAGGGGGTTCAGGGCATTCCCCCAGAACCATTTCTCGCGCACGGTGGCTTCGAACAGCGGTGCCCATTGCTCGCGCTCGCCGAACAGGCGCAGCGTCGCAAGCATCAAGTGATGGAAGCCGAACACGTGGGCCACCGAGCTGTCGGCGCGCGCCAGAATACGCACGGCTTCGAGCGTGACGGCCCAGCTCTGGCCCAGGCCGCCAAACTCGGTATCGACGCTCAGCGCGAGGAGCTCGCTTTCGCGCAGCACGTCACGTTGGGCTTTCGGTGTTTTACCGGCCTTGTCGCGTTCAACGGCGGTTTCGGCCATCCAGTCGGCGATGGATTGCGCGATCCGCAGCGGGCTCGACGGCAACACCGCGAGAGCGGGGGGAAGATTCGGTGACATGTGCGGACTCCAATGACCAAGGGCGATATGACAAGAGACAAGGCGCCGGACTGATGCATCGATTGTGCCAAGTCGTGAAGCGCACGGAATGCAATGACATGCACGCGAAATCCGCGGGGAATCCACATGAACGGACTGTCGAAGGCGGGCGCTGGCCCAAAAAACGTCGTCATGTGCTTCATGTGTTGCGTGCGAAGCAACACAAGTACCCACACAAAGCCCGTCCGGTGTTGCCTGAGCAACACCGGATGCGCATCGCTACGCGTGCATGTTCATAAACTTAGCAATCTTCGTTGTTTCCCGCCGTGCGGCGATCAAGGTAGCCTGTTGAATCCAGGCCACGGTCGGCCCGGCGACTCACGGAGCGACGGATGACGCAGCGCGCAGAACCCACGGCTTTTTCTGTTCCGATCTCACTCGCGCCGCATAAGGCGAGTGCGTTTGTCTTTGAGGACCCCGCGTCCCATGCGCTGCTTGCGCGCATCGAGCGAATCGGGCCGAGCGATGCCAACGTGCTCGTCGTCGGCGAAACGGGTTCAGGCAAGGAATTGATCGCACGCATGCTTCATGCACGCAGTGCGCGCGCGGAGCGTCGATTCGTGGCGGTCAATTGCGGTGCGCTATCCGAGTCGCTGGCCGACAGCGAATTGTTCGGCCATGAGCGCGGTGCGTTTACCGGCGCTGCGATGGCCAAGCCCGGATGGTTCGAGGCGGCCAATGGCGGCACCTTGTTTCTCGATGAAATCGGGGATCTGCCGTTGTCGATTCAGGTCAAGTTGCTACGGGTGCTTCAGGAGCGTGAGGTGGTCCGACTCGGCTCGCGTACCCCGGTGCCGATCGACGTACGCGTCATCGTGGCGACGCATGTCAATCTCGCCCATGCCGTGGCTCAGGGCCGCTTTCGCGAGGACCTCTACTACCGGCTGCGAGTCGGTGCAATCGAAGCCTATCCGCTCAGGGCACGACGCGGCGACATCGTGCCGCTCGCGCGCTATTTTGTCGCGAAGCACAACACGCGCGAAGGCGCGGCTGCGATCGAGATCGCCGAAGAAGCAGCACAGCTGCTGGTCGAACACGCGTGGCCCGGCAATATCCGGGAGCTTGAGAACGTGATTCACGGCGCACTCGTCGATGCGCACGACGGGGTGCTCGGCGCCGACGCGATCCGCCATGCGATGGCGCCGGAGTTTGGCCATCCGCCGATACTCGGCGCGCTACGACATGTGCTGACCGATGACGCTTTGCGAGCATCCTTGGCGCTCCCTGCGGACACGTCGCAGTCGGCGCATCCGTCGAATGGCGCACAACCGTCGAACGCGCATTCGCATGCCTCGCGCCCGGTCCCTTCCGCGCTCGAGCATGCGTTGCTCGAGCTTTTCGAGGCCGGCACGAGCGACTTGTTCGATCGCATCGAGGGGGAGATCGTGTCGGCCGCATACCGCTTTTGCCATCGCAACCAGGTGCAGACCGCGCGATTGCTCGGCCTGAGCCGGAATATCGTGCGCGCGAGGCTGATCAAGATTGGCGAACTCGACGGCGGCCGACGTGCCGCGCTCCGCTCCGGTGTGTCGCCGGAGCAGCGCGCGGGCGCCTGACGCTACGCCGTGCGAGGCGTGGACACTTTCGCGAACACGAGCGCCAGCCCCGCAAGGATGGCCCCCATGCCTGCGAGGCTCAGGACCGGCAGCGTGTTGCCCAGCACGAGGTAGTCGAGCACGGCTGTCACGATCGGCACGAGATAGAAGAGGCTCGTGACGTTGACGAGGTTGCCTCCGCGAATCAGGCGATAGAGCAGCAGCTGCGCGACGACGGAGATCACGAGGCCCATATAGATCAGCGGGATCGCAAAGCCGATCGACCACTCGAAGTGGAACGGCCGGAACGGCACACAGATCAGACACATGACGAGGCTGATCGTGTACTGCATCGGAAGCACCTGCTCGGGCCGCTGATGAATCCGTTTCTGCAGGATCGATCCCATCGTAATGCTCACGAGCGCGCCGAGGGCATAGAGCGTTCCGCTTTGCCGGACGTCGGCATGCGCGAGGCTTTGATAGACCACGAGCGCGAGCCCGCCGAGGGCAAGGACCAGGCCTGCCATGCGCGACAGCGGAAAACGGCGTTCCAGCAGCACGAGCGTCAGGATCGGCTGGATGCCGAGCACGGTCGCGAGGATGCCGGGATTGACGCCGTGTTCAAGCGCGAGAAAGAAGTTGATCGTATAGCAGCCGACCATCAGGCAGCCCGCCGATGCGACTTGCCAGCGAGTGCCTTTCTCCGGCAACCATTGCCGTCGCGCAATGCCGACAACAAGCAGCACGGCCAATGCGAGTGCGAAGCGCATCACTAGGAACGCAAACGCAGACGCGTGTTCAAGGCCCCACTTCGTGAAGATGGCGCCCGCGCTCCAAAGCAGGACAAACAAAGCCGTGGAGCCCAATGTGGCCCACGCGTTCTTAAAAGCATTCATGACTCGATATCACCTGTCGAATATTCCGTACAGGCTCCAGCCTTGCGATGACCGATTCGATGCCGAAGCATGTGTCGTACGGCGACGTGCGCGTCTGACACATGTGTTGCCGTGCGTCTTGCCTGCGCTGCATGCGCCGGCACGTGGATGAACGTGTTCTCTGCAACCTGTTGAAGGTTGACGGTCCGGACGTATTGGCATTCAAGCCCGGCACGCAAACTCGGCACGCAAAAACACAAGGCATCACGATGCAACGGCCATGACATGCCAACGCACGTCATGCGAACAATCGAAACCGGAAAGGGGCTGGAGCCGCTAAAAGCGAAACGTCAGTCCCGCGGAGGGGACTGCGGCGGCGGGTAGGCGCCTGCGACGCCTGCCACTGCGACCACCGGGGCAACTGCCACTGCGACGTTCGTCGGCGGTGCGACAGCGAGTCGAAGCAACGCAACACGAACGCGCGCACCGGCCGGCGGGGCCACTGCGGTATCGATCATCGTGTGCATTGCCTGATTCATTGAGCGATGAAGAAGGGTGTGTATTAAACGCAATCGAAGTTAATCGGGGTGGACGAAACGCACAAGCGATTCGATTCGTTCACGATGACTTCGTCTGCAGCGATCGCAAACAAGGCCATAATGGCAAGCCCGCGATCAAGCTGCTGGCCACTATATTCGATGGCCGCACGGTTCGTCAATTCGGTCGTGCCGACTCGCGGACGGGATCACTCTGCCTTACAACGAAGACGCCATGCCGCACATTGACGACCACGACGACCCCCAAAGTCACACTCAAAGCCACTCTCAAAGCCACTCCCAAAGCGACACCCAGGCCGCCGCCGTCACACCGCGTATCCAGGACTGGCACGCGCACGTGTATTTCGACGCATCGAGTCGCGACGCTGCGTGGGATTTGCGCCAGGTGATCGAGGCCCGGCTGGGTGACGTCGTCGCGCTCGGCCGGTTTCACGAGAAGCCGGTCGGACCGCACCCGCAGTGGTCGTATCAGATCGCATTCGACGATGGGCAGTTCCGACGCGTGTTTGAGTGGCTTGTGATGCACCACGGTGCGCTCGATATCTTTGTGCATCCAAATACGGGGCACGCGTTGAGCGATCATCGCGATCGCGCCGTGTGGATCGGCCGCTCCTATCCGCTGAATCTCGGCATCTTCGGTTAGAAACGCAGGTTCGGGGAGAACCTGGCAGGGCCGGGATTCCGGGCAGGTTGACCTGCATTCGTTTTTTTTGCCCGTCCCGAGCGAAGGCAGCCAAGCGCGAGTATCGTGTCACAGACGATCGACGTGCAGGAGGAGCGCGCATGACGACAGCGCTGGACGTACTCGCAGACGAATTGCGGCTGACGCCGCTCGAACATCATATGGCCAAGGCCATCCTCGGCGGCTCGCCGGTTTCGCGCGCAGGCGCGCCCGCGCTGATTCCGATGGACGATCTATGTGCGATTGTCGAATCCGAATCCGGGGCGGAATCCGGCGCTGAATCGGATGCCGACACTGATGCGCGGGGATGGCATGGCGACGATTCGGAGACGTATCTGCGCGATCGCGTCGCCGACTGCCTTGCGAACCTGCTGCGTTCGCCGCGCTCGCTGGTTCCTGCGAACGGGCGCTCGAATCTGACCCTCTTCGTCCTTGCGCGCGTCGAACTCGGGAGCACGACGTTCTTCGCGCAATGCCAGTTCGATTCGCGCTTTCTGGCGCTGCTGCGCAGCGTCGCCGCCGAGCAGCATCTCGATCCGTATTGAGTTCAAACAGGCGTCACGGCCCCTTTGCCCTGTAAAAACGCATCGACGTTGCGCACGACGAGCTCGCCCATCAGCGCCCGTGTGCGATGCGTGGCGCTGCCCATATGTGCCTGGAGCACGACATTGGGTAAATGCGCAAAAGCCGGATCGATAGCGGGCTCGTTGTGGAAAACATCGAGCCCGGCGCCGGCGATACGCCCCGAGCGGAGTGCGTCGATCAAGGCGGCCTCGTCGACGACAGAACCGCGCGAGATATTGATGAAGATGCCGCGCGTGCCCAGCGCGTCAAGTACCTCACGGCTGACGATGCCCTGCGTGGCCGGGCCGCCCGGGCATGCGGCAATCAGTACATCGACGTCTCGCGCGAGCTCGACGATGTCGGCGACGTACGGGTAAGGCGCGTCGGGTTTCGCTCTCGGCCCGGTCCACGAAATCGCGGCATTGAATGCTTCGCAACGGCGCGCGATGGCGTGACCGATACGGCCGAGGCCGACGATACCCACGCGACGCCCCTGAAAGCTCGCAGTCAGACCGTAAGGTTTGTCGGTCCAGCGTCCTTCACGTACGTAAGCGTCGTTGACACACATCTCGCGCACGGTGGCGAGCGTCAATCCCAACGCAAGATCGGCAACATCGTCGACGAGCACGTCAGGCGTGTTCGTCACGACAATGCCGCGCGATTTCGCGTACCCGACATCGATGGCATCCACGCCCACGCCAAAACATGCGATCAGCTTGAGATGCGGCAAGCGATCAATGACGTCGCGGGTGATACCCCGGGAGCCTGACGTCACGACGACGGTGACCTCGTCAGCGATCCGGCCGATCAGCGCATCGGGGTCGTCTGCCTTCCATAAAGCGTGGCACGTGTATTGACTCGACAGCGTCTCGAGCGTGGCGGCGTGAAATGAACTCATCAAAAGCAGTGTCGCGGGCATGGGTATCAAACGGGCTCGAAGGGGAAGGGGAGAATGCGTCATTAAATCGGAGGTTGCCCCTGCGATGCAAATAGAGACCGGTGTACGCGTGTCGAACACGAACGTCGTGCACGATCAACGTGTCCCAGTATTCGTGGACGAATAGGCAACAATCCTGCAAGAGCAAGCAACAGCATTTCCAGCGCTTCAAGGTACATTGCCACAATCGCGGCCCGTGTTTGTTTCGGATTCTGCCGCCACGCGTCATGCGGTGCACTTTGACGCGTTGCGCAAGGATTCGGCAAGACACGTGGCCCGCCGGGTCGGACTTCGCCGGGCCGGATCGCTTTGGAAACTCGAATTCATGTCGTCCTCGCTCCCCACCAATCGTCCCCTCGTGATCGGATCGATCATGGCCTCGATGGCCATGGTCGCGATCGAAGCCACCATCGTCGCGACCGCGATGCCGCAGATCGTCACCGAACTCGGAGGCCTGCGCCTGTATAGCTGGGTGTTCTCTTCGTTCCTGCTTGCGCAGACGGCCATGACGGTGGTGTTCGGCAAGCTCGCCGATGTCTATGGACGCAAGCCCGTGATGTTGTTCGGCATTGCCGTTTTCCTGATCGGCTCGGTATTGGCGGGTTTTGCATGGTCGATGCCGATCATGATCCTGTTCCGGCTCATCCAGGGCGTCGGTGCCGGGGCGATACAGCCGGTGTCGATGACGATCGTCGCGGATCTTTATCCGGCGCGTGAACGCGGCAAGATCCAGGGCTATCTGGCGAGCGTATGGGCCATCTCGGCCGTGCTCGGACCGATGGCCGGCGGCCTGATCATCCGGGACCTCTCGTGGTCGTGGATTTTCTGGCTCAATGTGCCGATTGGCTTTATTGCAGCGGCAGGCTTTATCGCGTTTCTGCGTGAAGCGCCGCGTCACGAGCGACCGCGGCTCGACGTGCCGGGCGCCGTCCTGTTCACCGCATCGATCGCTGCGCTGATGATGGCGTTGACGGATGCGGGCACGTCGAACAAGGAACGCGCATGGATCGAATGTGCGGTGTTTGTGGTCTGCGCGGTGCTGTTTGCATGGCAGGAACGGCGTGCGCATGACCCGATGGTGTCGTTTTCCGTCTGGGGCCTGCGACCGGTCGCGGTCGCGAATGCGGCAACGGTGTTGTCGGGCATGGCGATGATGGGCTTGACGACGTTTCTGCCGGTCTATGTGCAGGGCGTGCTGCATCGCACGCCGGTCGTCGCGGGTCTTGCACTGACGATGATGATGGTCGGCTGGCCGACGGGCGCGACGCTGACGGCGAAGTCGTTCCATCGCTTTGCCTTGCGCCAGCTCTTTGTGTTCGGCGGTGCGGTGATTCCGCTCGGCGCGCTTGCGTTCACGCTGCTCACGCCCGATAGCTCGCCGGTCGTGGCGGGTATCGGCTCGCTGATCATGGGCCTCGGCATGGGTATTTCGAGCGTCAGCGCGCTCGTGATCATCCAGGAGATCGCGGCCCCGACGCAGCGCGGCAGCGCGACCGCGTCGAACCTGTTCTCACGCAATCTGGGCAACACGCTCGGTGCAACGCTGTTTGGCGCGGTGCTCAACTACGGCCTCGCGCACTCGTCGGCGGGCGTGGTCATCACGGCAGATCAGATCAAGCAGTTGCTCGACGCGCAGGCATCGAGCGGGCTCGGCGCCGCGACGGTCAGGTTCGCGCTGCACGACTCATTGCATATGACGTTTCTCGCGATGTTCGCGATCTCGGTCGCGGTGTTCCTGACGGCCTGGCTCGTGCCTTCTGTCCGAATCGCAGGTCGTCAGCCGCCGACGATCTCGGCGGGCGAAGCGCTGTAACCGACCCAACGCTATTTGACCGACACCTTTTGCGGCTTGGTTGCCTTCTCGAGCTTGTTGTACTCGAATTCCGGCGCGGCCTTGAGCGCGTCCTTCGATGCCCCTGCCAGGAACAGGTTGCCATCCTTGATCGCGAACTTGTTGATGTCGACCGCGACATAGTGCTTGCCCATGCCGAGGAAGCCGCCGACGGACAGGACCGCGTAGGTTGCGGTGCGGTCAGGCGCGATGATGATGTCGTAGATGCTGCCGATCTGGTCGTTCATATCGTTGTAGACCGGCTCGTCGACGAGCGCTTTGCGTACGCTCCAGCCTTTCAACAACCCTGTAGACGTTTCGGCGGTCACACCGATCGGCTGCAGGCCGGCGACCTGGGCTTCGGCAATACCGGCCGTCGTGACGCAGGCCATCGCGAGGACAGCGCTCGTGATCAAAGTCTTCGTTTTCATAGGCGGCTCCTTGAATTCTTGAAATCCGGTGCGTGCCTCCCGCATCGGCGAGGTATATCCCGGGGCGTTAGACGACATCCCGGAGTTAGCACGCGGCATGCCTGTGGGGCTTTTGCGGGACTTTTACGACCCGGAAACAGAGCGCGCAGCGCCTTGTCGGACGGGCCTCGACGGGATTTCGCCGTTCGCGCGCGGCGGACTCGCGTGGCGCTTTGGGCACATCCCGTGCCCGGAGGCGATAAGCGGGTTGACCGGGCAATCAGGAGACGACTAGAATTCCGGCGTCGTTACAAATGGGGCCAATGCCTTGGACAGTTGCAGTAGTCGATCTTCGAACAGTTTTACTGCCTGAGTCGCAGGACGTCCCCAGCCCTTTCCAGAGCCGCCGTCTTGCGAGTCAGCAGACGGTGCGCGTCAAAGTCATCTTTCCCGTGCATCTGATTCAGCGCCAGGCTGATGCGTCGGTTTCGACCATCCGCGTGGCGAGACGCTGCGAGCGTATCGGCTCGCGGCAAGGCCCGCTCGCGAGTACTTACCGGCCCGCGACGTGCTAACGAACATGTGCAGCCTGCCGATATCCAAGCTATAGATCTGGCGCGGATCGCGGCACTGCGGTGAATCAAACGCCTTGACTCGATTGGAAAGGACAAGCAATGCAATCCACGACGACCGTATCTCCGCAACGCCTCGAGTCGCTCGTGCCTGACGGGCGTGAAGTGCTCGATGTCAAGAATGTTTCGCGTGGGTTCGATACCACGCCGGGCGAGTCGCTCGTGCTCGACGGCGTCAACCTGACGCTGAAGGAACGCGAGATCGTTGGCTTGCTTGGCCGTTCAGGCTCGGGCAAGTCGACGCTGCTGCGCATTATTGCGGGCCTGATCGAGCCGTCCGGCGGCGAGGTCAATTACCTTGGCAAGCCGCTGACCGGCCCCGCCAAGGGTGTCTCGATGGTCTTTCAGACGTTTGCGCTGTTTCCGTGGCTGACCGTGCTCCAGAACGTGGAAGCGGGTCTTGAGGCCCTGGGCATCGGCGCGCGTGAGCGTCGCGAGCGTGCGCTCAAGGCGATCGACCTGATCGGTCTGGACGGGTTCGAGAATGCGTATCCGCGCGAACTCTCGGGCGGCATGCGCCAGCGCGTGGGTTTTGCGCGTGCGCTTGTTGTCGATCCGACGCTGCTGCTGATGGACGAGCCGTTCTCGGCGCTCGACGTGCTGACGGCCGAAACGCTGCGGACCGACTTGCTCGACCTCTGGAACGACGGCCGGCTGCCGATCAAGTCAGTGCTGATTGTCACGCACAATATCGAAGAAGCGGTGTTCATGTGCGACCGCATTCTCGTGTTGTCGTCGCATCCGGGGCGTCTGACGGCCGAAATCAAGGTGCCGTTCGCGCACCCGCGCAATCGACTCGCACCGGCCTTCCGCAAGCTCGTCGATGAGATCTACGCGACGATGACGGCGCGGCCGAGCGGCGAAACCGCCAAGAAGGGACTTTCGCTGGGCAGCGCGTTGCCGCAGGTGTCGACCAATCTGATGGCCGGCTTTATCGAAACGCTGGCTGCGGCGCCGTACCATGGTCGCGCCGACATGCCGGATATCGCACGCTCGCTGCAGCTCGAGATCGACGATCTGTTCCCTGTGGCGGACGTGCTCCAGCATCTGGGCTTTGCCGATATCCGTGAAGGCGACGTGTTCCTGACCCCGCAAGCGCGCGTGTTTGCCGAGTTCGGCACGCAGGCCCGCAAGGTCATGTTCGCCGACCACCTGCTCAAGAACGTGCCGTTGGCCTCGCGAATCCGCCAGGTGCTTAACGAGCGCCCGGGCAACAAGGCGCCGCGTGTGCGTTTCGAGCAGGAGCTCGAGGACTTCCTGGCCGACGAAGCTGCCGAGGAGACGCTCGACGCCGTGATCGACTGGGGCCGCTACGCGGAAGTGTTTTCGTACAACGATCAGACCGAGTTGTTCAGCCTGGCCGACGTCGAGGCCTGAGTCCGTCGCAGTGACTCATCCTGGTGAGGCCGCCATAGTGCGCACACCGTAGTGTGCGCACCGCAACGGGTGCGCGTCACTGTGCCCGTCGTTGTAGAGCGGCGGTGGTTCAGGACTGCGACGTTTCCATGGCTTCATGGGTGCGACCGTCTGCGGCCGCACTCCACTGAGCCACATATTTCGGTGTACCTGTCGGCGCGGATTGCACGATGGGTTCAAACGCAGCCAGTCCCATCGGCAGTACGCCCGCCCAGACCGGGATCTCCAGATCCACATCGTCATCTGCCGGTCCGCCCGTGCGCATCTTCGAAACGCCTTCCGCAAGCGAGATCCGCAGCAGGGTCGTGGCGGCCAGCTCCTTCGCATTGCCCGGCCGCACTTCGGCCTGCCGACCCGGCGCGAGGCCTTCCAGGAAGGTCTCGAAGGCCGCCGCCTTATGCGCATCCGGAACGAGTTCAAACGAACCGTAGATGATCGCCGATCGATAGTTCATCGAATGATGAAATGCCGAACGCGCGAGCACAAGGCCGTCGAGATGCGTAACCGTGACGCAGGCCTGTGCGCCGTTGCGCAGCTGCTTGAGCATACGGCTTCCATTCGATCCGTGGATGTACAGGTAGTCGCCTTCGCGCCAGCAGGCGGTCGGAATGCAATGCGTGCCGTGTTCATCGGCGAACGCGATATGGCAGACGTACGCTTCGTCCAGAATGGCCTCGAGCGTGGCACGATCATAGCGGCCGCGCTCGGCCATGCGGCGCACGCGCGTGCGCACGGAAGGGGGAACGCCTGCGTCGGCCGTCGTCATTGAATGCTCCTCGGTGTAGTCGTCAAAGTCAGTTTCGAACCCAATCCCCGGCACGGTGCCCTGGTTCGGTCCCGTAGCTCGGTGCTGTGTTTCGGTCATGAACTCAGGTTTGAGCATGGGTGGTTCGCAAGCACTCACAATAGAAAAATCGTGGCACCATGTATAGATCCACGGCCTGTACAGAAATTGGAGCCATGATGGACTATCGAGTGCTGCTATCCGGCTTCGAGCGCGATGCCGCGCACAGGGGGCTTGCACGATCGTCGCAGCAACATCGGCTTTACGCATGCCTGCGATCGGCGATTCTCGACGGCAAGATCGAGGAGGGCACGCGATTGCTGGCGTCGCGCACCTTGGCCGAGGAACTCGGTATGGCGCGCAATTCAGTGTTGTACGCGTATGAGCGACTCGCGACTGAAGGGTTCGTGCTGAGCCAGCGGCAGGGCACGGTCGTGGCACGCGTCAGGCTCGAGCGGACAGAAGTGCGCCCGAGCGATGAAGCGTCCGAGCTATCCCGGCGCGTGGCGACGATCGATCCGCCGCCCGAAGGCATGAACGATTTGCTCCCGTTTTTGACCGGCACGCCGGCGCTCGATGAATTTCCGCTCGCGCAATGGCGGCGCTGCATGGACCGCGCGATGCGCGATCTTGGGCCGGGCCAGCTCGGCTATATGCCCGTCGAAGGCGCCGAGGCATTGCGGCAGGCGATCGCCGGATATCTGCGCATTTCGCGCGGCGTGCGGTGCGACGCATCGCAGGTACTGATCACCGACGGCACGCAAAGCGGGCTCGACCTCTGTGCGCGCACGCTGGCTGATGCAGGCGACACCGCGTGGATCGAAAACCCCGGCTATAACCGGGCGCGCGGATCGTTTCTCGCTGCCGACCTCAAGCTGGTCCCGATTCCGGTCGACGCGGACGGGCTTGCGCCCACAGCGACCGACTGGGCGGACCGCACACCGCGCCTGATCTACATCACGCCATCGCATCAATACCCGCTGGGTTCGGTGATGAGTCTCGAGCGACGCCTCTCGCTGCTCGAGCAGGCTCACGCGTCGGGGGCGTGGATTATCGAAGACGACTACGACAGCGAATTCCGGCACCAGGGTGCGCCGTTGTCGGCATTGCAGGGATTGACCGACGATGCGCGTGTGATCTATCTGGGCACCTTCAGCAAGGTCATGTTTCCGGCCTTGCGCATTGGATTCATGGTCGTGCCGGTGGCGCTCGCGCGCTCGATGCGGCGTTCCGCGGCGGCGTTGCTGTTGCGTGGGCGCGTGGCCGAGCAGATGGCGCTGGCTGACTTTATTGACGCCGGACATTTCACGCGGCATCTGCGCCGTATGCGCCGGCTCTATGCCGAGCGGCGCGCTGTGCTGCAGGATGCGCTCGAACGCCACCTCAGCGATGTGTTGACCGTCTCCGGTGGCGCCGGAGGCCTGCACCTGTCGGCGCGCCTCGATATCGATGTCGCGGACACGGTCGTGAGTCTCGCTGCACGTAAGCGGGGGCTTGTTTTGCGTGCGCTATCCGGCTTTTGCCTGCCCGGGTCGGATGCAGCAGCGCACTACAACGGATTTGTGCTCGGATATGGCGCGGTGCAGGCTTCAGAAATGGAGGTGCATGTCAGGCGTCTGCGTGAAGTGATCGACGAAGTCGTGCGTGGATGAGCGACACGTCGGGTGGTTCGAAGATCGCCAGCCATTGCCTCCGCTCAACCGGGCTTGCAACCTCGTCCGCGGATTGCACGTGTCGATCTCTGCGTTGCCGGGTCGTGCTCGATACCCGCAAGTGCAAGGGGTAAGTCCCTATCTATTCATCGCGTTTTGCTGCCGATGTATGGGTATCGGCACGGGTAAGTGCGTGCCGACTGAGGTGGCTGTGTTCAGCCGCCGTCACAGGCCCTGCGCATGGACAGGGCACGCTTTCTTAACGGGCCGCCGCGATGAACGACACACCACTGACAGCACTCGTATTGAGTGGCGGTGGTGCGCGTGCGGCCTATCAGGTCGGCGTGTTGCGTGCGATTGCGCAATTGCGGCACGAGGCACGATCCCATGCATCCGCGCTTTCATCATCTTTCGCTTCATCATCGGCCCGTGCCGATTCATGGGCACCGTCCGGCTCGGCCCGCGATCCTGTCGCATCGGCCACCGCGACGGGTCGCGGCGCATCTGACCCACGCCGTACGTCCAAGCCGTCAGACAACCCATTTGACATCATCGTCGGTACTTCGGCTGGCGCGATCAACAGTGCGGCGCTCGCAAGCCGTGCCGATCGATTCGAAGAGGCAGTGGACATGCTTTGTGATGTCTGGGCGAATTTCAGTGCCGACCAGGTCTACCGCGCAGACTCGATAGGCGTGATTCGCAATGGCGCCCGCTGGGCGACGATGTTGTCGCTGGGCTGGGCGCTCGCGCGCTGGCGGCGGTTTCGGCCGCGCTCGCTGCTCGACAATGAGCCGCTTGCCGAACTGTTGCAGCGGCTCGTACCGATGCATCGCATCCCTGCGATGCTCAAGCGCGGACATCTGCACGCGCTTGCCGTCACGGCATCGAGCTATGGCACGGGCGAGCATGTGACGTTTTACGATTCGCGCGAGCCGATCGAGCCGTGGATCCGTACGCAGCGTCAGGCGGTGGCGACGAAAATCGACTACACGCACTTGCTTGCGTCGTCGGCCATTCCGTTTATTTTCCCGGCTGCGAGTATCGAGCAGCATGGGCACGAGGTGTGGTTCGGCGATGGCTCGATGCGCCAGACCGCGCCGCTCGCACCTGCAATCCATCTGGGCGCCGAGCGCATGCTCGTGATCGGCGCGGGGCGACTGCAGGAGCCTTCCGTCGAACGTGCGCCTGAGCGCCGCTATCCGAGCGTTGCGCATATCGCGGGTCATGCGTTGTCGAATATCTTCCTTGATGCGCTGGCGGTCGATGTCGAACGCATGGCGCGCATCAATCACACGCTGTCGCTGCTGCCGAACGAAGCCCTCGAACAGACGCCGCTGCGTCCGATTGACTTCCTCGTGATCGCGCCAAGTGAGCGGCTCGACGACATTGCGGCACGACACCTCGACGCGTTGCCGCGCCCAGTGCGCGCACTGCTCCGAGGCGCAGGCGTCGGCAAGGCCGGCCCACGCGCCCAGGGCGCCGCGCTGGCGAGCTATCTGCTCTTCGAAGCGCCTTACACACAAGAACTCATGGCACTCGGCGTGCGAGACACGTTGAGCCGCGCGGAGGAAGTGCGGAAGTTCTTTGGATGGGATGTGGCGTCTCAACGAGGGCAGGCGCGTGCCTCGCGTGACACCGATCAACGACCGGAATCCTTGCAGCCTGCTGAACTGACGTCGTACGCACACGTGTAGCAAGGGGGGCGCGACAGGGTACTCGTCGCGGATCGATGGCCCTCTGCGAAGCCGGGACGCGCGTAGCGAGCGGACAGGTACCGAACCAAGTCATTGCCACGGCTCAGTGGCATACTCTGGGCCTGTTCAGCCGTTTGACGATCTTTCGATGCGTAATTCTGTTTCCGATTCCGGATTGCGGGCCTCTTCGATCCACGCGAGTGCTGGTGGCCCTATAGGCATTGTCGCGGCCATGCCAGGTGAAATCACGGCGCTTCTCCATGCGATGCGAACCGACCGGGCGGTCGAATCGCACCTCATCGGAGGTCGCGAGTTCTACAGCGGTGAACTGTTCGGCAGGCGTTGCATAGCGGTGCTCGCAGGCGTAGGTAAGGTGGCTGCCGCGATCACGGCGACGACGATGATCCGGACGTTCGACATTTCGGCGCTCGTCTTCGTGGGTGTCGCTGGCGGCCTCGCGCACGGTATCAGCGTCGGCGATATCGTGGTCGCCGAGACGCTGCTCCAGCATGATCTCGATGCCAGCCCGCTGTTCCCCCGTTATGAAGTCCCGTTGTTGGGCGTCAGCCGTTTTCCGGCGCACGCGGACCTTTCGAACGCATTGGCGCTGGCCGCTGAACAGTACCTCGGTTTCGTTGGCGTCGGACGCGTGCACCGCGGGCTGATCGTCAGCGGCGATCAATTCGTCAACGATGCGGACGACGTGCGCGCCCTGCGTGACGCATTACCGGACGCGCTTGCTGTCGAAATGGAAGGGGCATCGATTGCGCAGGCCTGCGATGCGTTCAACGTTCCGTTCGCTGTGGTCCGTACGATCTCGGATTCAGCAGACGGCGAGGCCGGCCGCGACTTTCCGCGCTTCCTTGAGGAACGTGCGAGTGGCTACTCACTGGGGGTGATCGAACGCTTCCTGCAGGGCACACCCGTTACGTTCGGTGAGGCAGAAGCGGACGTTTGACGCCGCAGCATGACGCGATGGACGGGCGTGGGTGAGGCGCACGACTGCGGCGGTCACCAGGCCCAAGGCCGGCTCGGATCGGCGGCCTAAGTCAGTACCCGAAATCCGAATCTCAGATCCGAGTCCCAAATCGGGACTGACATTTCGCCTCAGACACCCACGCGCGCTTCGACGGCATCGATCAGCCGGTTGACCCAGCGCGTGACGAGGCTGTCGGACATCACCACCGCAAACGAGTACGCAAGAATCCGGTAGACATCATTTCGCCGGATCTTCGACACGCGCGCCGGATCAAGCCAGGCATCGTTATCCGCAAGCAACACCAGCGTTTCGAGCCCGATGATGATGGGCCAGATACACGCGAGTCTTAGCCGGATGGCGGTGCCCGGAATGGCCAGCGTGTAGGCAAGGGCGTCGCGATAGAGCGCGAGCGTTGTTCGCAAAAGGGCGTCCCGCACGGGACGGGCACGCAACGACGCGTCCGGCAGCAGCAAATCTTCGGCTCGCAACTCGTGGTGCGCCAGCATGTCGGCCGGCAGATAGCACCGCCCGATCCGCAGATCCTTGCCCGTATCGCGCAGCACATTGGTCATCTGCAACGCCTTGCCGAAGCGGATGCCGCGATCGATGACCGTCGGTGGTTCGCCTTTGAGCGTGCCAGGGACATGGGCGTACGTCATGCGCGTCCAGAATTCGCCGACGCATCCAGCCACGAGATAGGTGTATCGATCAAGGGCCTCGGGCTCAGGCAGCGCGAGGATGCGGCCCGATTGTTCGTCGGGGAACGTACGAAGGTCAAATTCCATCCCTTGCGTCAGCGTCGTCACGATATCGCGCACCGCGGCACGATCGGCTTCGCCGAACCCCTCAAGTACGTCCAGCGCAGGTCCGATCGATTCGAGCAGCACCTTCTCATCGGATTGCGTCTGTTCCCGCGCGACTTCGGTCGCCAGCGTGCGCGAAAGTGTGCCGTCGTCGCGCGCGCCATTGACCTGTGCACGCAAATCCAGCAGCAACGCTAACCGACGCTCGGGGTCGACCAGCGACGTATCGGCAATGGTGTCGGCAGCGCGCGCAAGCAGATAGGCGAGCCCGACCGGGTCGCGCATCCCGGCGGGCAGCACGCGCAGTGTCAGGTAAAACGAGCGGGAAACCCCTTTGAGCAGCGTGCCGAGCAAATAGGCTCGGTTCGAATCAGGCATGGATGGCGCGAAAGTGGATGGAGACGTGACTTCGTGTCGGGCTGCCGAATTGTATCTGTCCTCCGAGAAACGAGTCGATCCGCCGAGCATTCAGGCCATTGCGGACCCGGTCGACATGCTTGTGGCATGCGCCGGGTCCGGGAGCGCCATCACCGGCCGGGTAGGCCGGAGCGCCCGCTCGAGGTCACTTCGTGAGTGTGCGGTTCGCAATTCGGGGCGTTGCGGCTGTTCGAGGCGGCCGGTACTCCTTCAACGGTCGATCCAGTTCACGGACCTGCCCCTCCGCGCCATGCGATGTCATCCGTTCCTGGTTTGCCGATCAGATACGCTTCGCACAGGCTTCGACAAATTCGGCGCGCTCGGCGACAAAGCTCACACGATCGAAATTGATGTTCGCGCCGGAGGTGACTGCGACGTATTCGCGGCCCTCGTGACGCTCGTTGCCCTCGCGGCCTTCGATCTGTTCGCGTTCGATGTACTGTTTGAGACCCGCGACAGCGAGTGCACCCGCGGGTTCGAGCACGCAGCGGGTTTCCTGAAACACATCCTTGATGGCGGCGCATAGCGCATCCGTATCGACGAGCACGACTTCGTCGAGATACGCGCGGCATACGCGGAACGTCTCTTGTCCGACGAGCTTCACGGCCGTCCCATCCGAAAACAAACCCACTTCATCGAGCGTGATTCGTTCGCCGGCTGCGAGGGATCGGGCCATCGCGCACGAGTCGATCGTCTGCACACCGATGACTTTGATTTCGGGTCGTACGGCCTTGACGTAGGCCGCAATACCCGATGCCAGGCTGCCGCCGCCGATCGGCACGAAGATCGCATCGAGCGGCCCTGGATGCTGGCTCAGGATTTCCATCGCGACGGTCCCTTGACCGGCGATCACGTCGGGATCGTCAAACGCAGGGACGAAGGTCAGTCCGCGCGCGAGCCCGAGTGCCCACGCATGCGCATAGGCATCGCTGTAGGAATCGCCGTGCTGAACCACCTCGACTGTATTGCCTCCGAGCGTGCGAACCGCGTCGACCTTGACCTGAGGCGTGGTGAGCGGCACGACGATGACGGCCTGAATGCCGAGCTTCTCCGCCGAGAACGCGACACCCTGCGCGTGATTGCCGGCAGACGCGGTGATGACGCCTCGTTCGCGCATCGCGGCATTGAGGTTGGCAACCTTGTTGTAGGCCCCGCGCAATTTGAATGAGAACACGGGCTGCGTGTCCTCGCGCTTGAGCCATATGCGGTTGCTTGTGCGCCGGGACAGGGCGGCGGCGTAGTCGAGCGGTGTCTTGCGTGCGACTTCGTAGACGCGCGCCGTCAAGATCTTGCGCAGATAGTCATGGCACGTGAGCGCGCGTTCATCGCTGCTGCGCGAGTGTGTGTCACCGACTCGATGAGTGTCGGTGACGTCCGTCTCGTCGGTGAGGTCTGCGACTTCTGAGGCTACTGTAGCTACGGTGGCGTGTGTGGCCTCGGTCGCGTCCGTGGCCTGTGTGGCTTCGTGTGTCATCTGTTTTCCTTATCGGATTAAGACGACCCAGGAGGCGGACCCAACAAAAAACCCGCCTCAGGGGGCGGGTTGCTTGTCTTGAAGATACCGACGCGTGCTAGCCCACCCTTCGAGGAATGGTGCTAATAATAATCAGCGCGAGGGCAGCGGTGCGGGTCTTCATGTGCTGCAGTCTCGCCGAGCGAACAGGATCTGTCAAGCTCACACCTGCGCCGACGTTTTCGACGCCGGGCCCAGCGTGCCACGCAATTCGGCGAACTGCCACGCAAGCAGGCCAGGTACGTACATGACGAGATCGCGCAGGCGGCGCGCGCCCGCGAGGGCCAGGCACGTCGACGGATCGAGCCCCAGTGCTCCGCCGATCAGCACAAAGCCGCCTTCCTGCACACCCAGGCCAGCCGGCACGAAAAACGCTGCGCTGCTCACGGCCTGAATCAGCGACTCGATGACGACGGCTTCGACAAAGCTGACGTGAGCCCCAAGGAAATGCAGTGCGATCCAGATTTCCGCGGACGTCGCCAGGCACTGGGCCGGTTGCCAGACAAACAGGAATCGCACGACGTCGCCGCGACGGCGCCACACGAGCTTGAGCGCGAGATCGATGCGCGCGGAGTGTCCGACGAGTTCGTCGAGCTTGCCGCTCGTCACGTGATTGAGCATGCGGCTCACGCGTTCGAACGGTCGGGCGTGTTGAACCATCGCAAAGAGCACGAGCAACGGCATCAGTGCGACGACACCCCAGGCGAGATCGCTCGCAAGTTGCAGCGCTTGCGAATCGGCATGGCGAAACAGAAAGCCGATGCCGACCATCGTAAAGACGAGCTGACTGATCAACGTGAGCTGCATATCGGCGACGATGCTCGCCGCGGCCCACGAAGGCCGCACACCAAAACCGCGAAGCATGCGGAACGACACAAGCTCGCCGCCGATACGTGCGACCGGCAGCAGTCCGTTAACCGATTCGCGCAGCCATACGCAGTGGAACATCTGAAGCAAGCTCGGGCGGCGCGAACCGCGCACGAGAATCTGCCATGCACGCGCGTTGAGCGGCATCGGTATCAGATGCGCAAGCGCGGCGATAAAAAGGCCGAAGCCGGCCGTGCGCATCAACGCAAAAATGGCCTGCGGCTGCGAGCGGTAGACAAGCCACGCGGCAATCAGCAAGCCGGCGAGGGCGGAAAGACGACTCAGGTGCTTCATGACTGGAGAAAGTCTGCGAAACCGCCACGTGTGAGTGCGAGCTTGTCGAGCGCAGCGCGGACGCGGGGTGACAGCAGTGCATCGAGTTCATCGACATGGCGATACGCACGCATGGTCGGCGTGATCGGCTCGTCGCCCTCGATAGCGGGATGCAAATAAATTTCGTTGAGTCCGTCGGGCAAGGTGTTGATGGCGTCGAGCAGCGCCTGCTCATCCATGGCACCGGTGTGCCGCACGCCGACGACATAGCGGTTGTGCGCGATACCCGCACGCGTGAGACGCGCGCGCGTCAGCGCGAGCCACGGACGCAGCCCCCAGGGCGCATCGGGTTCGCATGGCACGCGCATCGATCGCATGCCAAACTCACGGCCGATCGACAGGATCAGCGACAACACCGTCGGATGCAGATGGAAATGCTTGTGCGTATTGACGTGGTCGAGCATGAGGCCGCTGGCGGCAAAGGCCTCGAATTGCGCGCGAATCTCGATCGCAAGTTCTCGGCGAGCGCGTGGCGAGAAGAAAAACCGCACGCCTTCGCGCGCCATGGCATCGGGAAAATAGCCGCGATCGTCGACGATCGAAGCGATCGACGGCGGCGCAGACACCGCGCGGCCGTCAGCCAGCACGATATGCAGACCGACACGCAGTGACGGGTGACGCCGCGCAATCTCGATGGCTTGCGCCGCGGCGGGCGCACCCACCATCAGACTGGTCGACGTGAGCACGCCTTGCGTGAAGGCTTGTTCGACAGCGAGATTGACCCGCGCATGCAGGCCAAAATCGTCGGCATTGATAATGAGGCCCTGCCGGCTCATCGCGGTGCGTCCTTCATTCTGATGCCGCGCCGTGCGCGATGAGCCTTTGCCAAACGGTCTGCCAATCGGTCTACCAATCGATCAGCTCTCGTGGGCACGCAGGAAGCGGAAGAACTCGACGCCTTCACGCAAGCGACGCTGCATCATCTCCCAGCTGCCGAGCATTTCGCGAACGATTTCCCAGATCTTGCTCGGGCGGAAATAGAAGCTCCGGTAGAAGCGTTCGACGCCGTGATAGATCTGTTCCTTCGACAGGTGCGGATAGCTGATGGCGGCGAGCTGCACGCCCTTGTCGCTGACAAGATTGATCGTCTTGTTCGCTTCCATCCAGCCGTTCTCGACGGCTTCGTTATAGAGGCGCGTGCCCGGGTAAGGCGCGGCGAGCGACACCTGGATCGTGTGCGGATTGATTTCCTTCGCGTACTCGATCGTCTTCTGGATGGTGTCTTCGGTCTCGCCAGGCAGCCCAAGAATGAACGTGCCGTGCACCTTGATACCGAGCTTGCGGCAGTCTTCGCTGAAACGGCGCGCGATATCGGTACGCAGGCCCTTCTTGATGTTCAGCAGGATCTGGTCGTCGCCCGATTCATAGCCGACGAGCAGCAGACGCAGACCATTTTCCTTCATGATCTTGAGCGTCGAATACGGCACGTTGGCCTTGGCATTGCACGACCACGTGACGCCCAGCTTGCCGAGGCCGCGAGCGATTTCTTCGGCGCGCGGCTTGAAGTCGGTGAACGTGTCGTCGTCGAACATGATCTCCTTGACCTCAGGCATGTTCTCCTTGATCCACTTCACTTCCTCGAGCACGTTGTCGACCGAGCGCACGCGATAGCGGTGACCGCCGACCGTTTGCGGCCAGAGGCAGAACGTGCACTTCGAGCGGCAGCCGCGACCCGTGTAGATCGACACGTACGGGTGCTGCAGGTAGCCGATGAAGTAGTTGTCGAGCTTGAGGTCGCGCTTGTAGACCGGAGCGACGAACGGCAGTTCGTCCATGTTCTCGATCATCTGAGCCGGACCGTTGTGCTCGATCGAACCGTCGGCGAGGCGATAGCTGATCCCGGCGATGTCCTTGAACGCCATGCCGCTCGCGACATCGCGGCACGTGTAGTCGAATTCTTCACGGCACACGAAGTCGATCGCATCGCTGGCGGTCAGCGAGCCATGCGGATCGACAGCGGTCTTCGCACCAACCATGCCGATCAGGATCGACGGGTTGCGCTTCTTGATTTCCTCGGCGAACTTCGCATCCGTCGGGAACGACGGCGTGCTCGTGTGCATGATCACGAGTTCGTAATCGAGCGCGATCTTGAGCGTCTCTTCGACGCCGATTTCGTCGGCAGGTGCGTCGAGCACACGGCTGCCCGGCACGAGTGCGGCCGGTTGCGCGAGCCAGGTCGGGAACCAGAACGACTTGATTTCGCGTTTGGCCTGGTAACGCGATCCGGCGCCGCCGTCGAAGCCGTCAAACGAAGGGGCCTGGAGAAATAGCGTCTTTTTCATAGTGATGTCCAGTCGAACCGCTTATTCAAATGCGTTGGGAAGCTTGGCGTCAACGGTTTTGTCGTGCAACGACACACTGTTGTTGCGCCATAACACGTGGTCGCCCGTAAAGGCGGCAATCCATTGCGTCGCGAGCAGCAGGTCGCGGATCGGGCCCAGTGCCATTTCTCGCAGACGCGGCCGCTTGACTCCGGTGCGCGCCCGCGTGCGCCAGCGCGTAATGAGCCGTGCAGCACCACCGACGCTTGCAATCGCAAAACTCAGCGTCGTATGGCTCAGGCACGCGCCAACGGCAATCAGCGGCCACGAGAATGTCACGAACACAAACGCAAATCCAACCGGGTTCAGCGTGCGAATCGTACGCAGCCAGCGGATTTCACGTTGCCACAGATGTGTGAAGCTTTGTTCGATGACATCCGTATGAACGACCACAGGCGACAGTACGGTATGCAGACCTTTTTGCCGCGCATATTCGGCCAGCCAGAAATCATCGGCGAGCCGGTCGCGCAGTGACTCGAAGCCGCCGATATGCGTGAGCGTATCGCGGCGAAAAGCCAGGGTCGCGCCAAAACCGAAGCTGCGGGAGCCGAGTGCCGCCGATACGCGGACCGACGGTGCAAACCACCCGTCAATAAATTCGCCGCCCATCTGCGCCCAGAATCCCGCTTCGCTGCGCGCATGATACAGACAAGTGACGACGCCGACGCGCTGATCGACGAGCGGCGCGGTGACATTCACGAGATAGTCCGGATCTACCGAAATATCGCTGTCGGCGACAACCATCCATTCATGACGCGCTTGTGACGCAATGTTGATCAGATTGCTGACTTTAGGGTTGCTGCCATGCACGCTCGGATCAACGACAAGCTTGATATCGCGATGCGGATGTTTGGCACGAAGCTCGCTTACGACACTGATTGCCGGATCGTTCGGCGAGCGCACGCCGAACACGAGTTCATAGTCAGGATGCGTCTGTTCGCAGAAGGTGTCGAGGTTCGACAGAAGGCGCGGCTCCGCGCCGCACAAGGGCTTGAGCACCGAAACAGGTTGTGCCGACGACGCGTCATGCGGGTGCTTGCGGCGCTCGAACCGACCGAATCGCTCGAGCGTGAAGGCAGCAAAGCACGCGTATCCGGTACCGAGAATGCACAGGCCGTAGCCGATCGTATGCACCCACCATGCGGCTTCGGTCATCGAGTCATGCTCCTTCATCGTAATGCATTGAAACAATCGACGGAGTGTGCTCGTCGCGTGCTTAAGAAAGCCTTAAGAGCGTGCCAGCTCTCAGGGTTTAAAGGCTTTCAATTCTGGAAGGAAATTGTGTCGCGGAAACTTCGGGTGTTGCGGGAACGCCGCGTTTAAGGCCGCTGATAATGACGTGCACGCCTTGACCCGATTTGACGTTCTCGAGCGTGATCGTGAGCTTGAGCCGCTCAGCCACGCGTTTGACGATGGACAAGCCAAGACCGCTGCCCAGCGCGTGTGAATCGGACCCGCGATAAAAGCGGTCGAATACGCGGTGGAGCTCGTCGGTCGGTATACCGATGCCGTTGTCGATAATCTCAACGGCCGCTTCTTCCTCGGAGACATCAATAATCCTGACATCCACGCACCCTCCGTCCTGCGTGTAGCGGACAGCGTTGTCGATCAGATTCCAGAGCAGCGTGCGCAATCCGTGAGCGTCGGCGACGACCCAACACGGTGTGTGCCCCTCAATGATGCCAAGGTCGATCTTTTTTTTCTCAGCGACCACGGAGAGATCCGTCACCACGTCGCTGACGACCGCAAGCAGATCGTTGGCCTTGGGTTCTGTGGCCCCGTTGGCGTCTTCGCGGGCGAGCGTAAGCAGTTGTTCAGCGAGGTGAATCGTGCGTGTCAGGCGCGCGTCGATGCGCGCCATGTGGTGTTGATGCGACGGTTCGGTGATGTCGGTCTGCGCAAGCTGAACCTGTAGTTTGAGCGCGGCGAGCGGCGAACGCAGTTCGTGCGCGGCATCGGCAATAAAGGTGCGTTGCGCTTGCAGGCTATCGTCGAGTCGCTTAAGCAAACCATTTAGCGCGCTCACGACCGGGCGGATTTCTGCCGGGGCTTCCATCGTGATGGGTGCCACTTCGGACACTGAGCGCCGCGACAGCTTGGACGACAGCACGCGCAGGCTGCGCAGCGAGTGTCCGATCGTCCACCATACGAACACCGCAAAAATGGCGGCGCCGATGCCCAGCGGCACGAGCGTTCGCAACGCGATGCGGCGCGCGAGCAGATCGCGGACTTCGATGGGTTGCGCGACCTCCACGTAGCGCTCGGGCTCACTCAGGCCGAACACACGCCATTCAATGCCGTCGTGGCGAATCGTATGCAGCCCGGGAGGCAGGCGCGGCAAGGTCGAATTTTCGGGCCAGCGGTAGTCCGGGTCGACCTTGTTGTCGACCCAGACCTGCGTGCCGACTTCTTCTTCGGAGAGTTCGATAAACAGCTTGTCCTGACTCGCGAGCCTCGCGGCATCGAGCGATGGCGGCACGGTCACCGCGAGTTCGCGTAGCGCGAAGTCGAACAACTCCGTCGCCTCGTCGAGCGCCTGACGGTAGACAAGCACGGAAGCGATCGCCATCACGATGGCCAGGCCGCCCAGCAGCCAGACGAGCAGCATGCGGCGGATCGAGTTCACCGAGGTGCTCATTGCGCTTTCATGCGGTATCCGACACCGCGCACCGTGACGATGACGCCTGGCGAGATCTTTCGGCGCAGGCTGTGGATATGCACCTCTATCGCGTTGCTTTCGATTTCCTGACCCCAGCCATACAGCTTGTCTTCGATGACTGCCTTGGCAAGCACGCGTTCGGGGTCTTCCATCAAGGCCTGCAATACGGCAAATTCGCGCGGCGACAGCGCGATCGACTTGCCCTCGAACACGACCTCGTGCGACGTGATGTTGAGCGTCAACGCCTCGTGCTGAAGCACGGCGGATGGCGCAAGACCGCGTCGTCGCGACAGCGCGCGCACACGCGCCGCAAGCTCGAGCACGCTGAATGGTTTGACGAGATAGTCGTCCGCTCCGGCGTCGAGGCCGTGAATACGATCTTCGAGCGCATCGCGGGCCGTCATGATCAGCACCGGCGCCGTGCCGCCGTCCTTGCGAAAGGCGGTGAGCAAGTCGATCCCGCTTCGACGCGGCAGACCCAGGTCGAGCACGATCAGGTCGTACACATCGTGCCCGAGCGCAAGCGAGCCTTCGTGGCCGTCGCGGACCCAATCGACCGCATGGGACTCACGACGCAGCGCATCGGTGACGGTCTCGCCGATCATCGGATCGTCTTCAATAAGGAGAATTCGCATGGCGGAAATGCTACACGTTCGAGGCTTGGCTGGAAGGTCAGGGCGTAGTCGGGTATTCCATTGAGCGCGCGTAGCATGCGTACAATGCGCGTGCTGATGTTTGCCAACTGATCTGCCGTGCGATCCGAGATGCCCAAGTCCTTACTGCCTGCTTTCCCCCTTCGCCTGTTGTCGAGTGTCGCCGCGATCGCGGCCGTGAGTCTGTCCGCGTGGTCCACGCCGGCTGCTGCCGGTACGGTGGTCGTGCTCGATTCCGCCGAAGCTCAGTTGTCGTTGATCGATGAGGCGACGCATAAAGTCATGAGCACCGAGCCGACTGGCAAGGAACCTCATCACTTGATGATCACGCCCGATGGCTCCTCGCTGATCGTCGCTGATTCGATTTCGAACGATCTGATGTTTCTCGATCCGCATACGGGCAAGGTGCAAAAGCGCCTCGCCGATATCGAGGATCCGTATCAGCTCGGTTTTTCGCCTGATCACAAATGGTTCGTGACGGCGGCCCTGCGACTCGATCGCGTGGATATCTACCACTACGACGGGCAGAACTACACGATCGCCAAACGGATTCCGCTTGGAAAGACACCGAGCCATATGACGTTCGCATCGGATGGCAAGACCGTCTATGTGACGTTGCAGGATTCCGGTGAGCTCGCCGCGATCGATCTCGCGACGCAGAACGTGCTCTGGAAGATGCCCGTCGGCAATGCGCCGGCAGGGCTATGGATGACGCCCGGAGACAAATACCTGCTGGTGGGCATGACGGGTGAAGACGATGTCGCCGTGGTCGACCCGCATACGCATCAGGTCGTCAAACGTATTCAGACGGGGCGCGGCGCGCATAACTTCCGCAACCTCGACGACGGCAAACACATTGCCGTGAGCAATCGTGTCGAGAGCACGATCAGCATTCTCGACTACACGACGCTGACCAAGGTCGACGACATCACGGGGCTGTTACCCGGACCCGACGATATGGAATTGTCGGCCGACAAGCGCACGTTGTGGGTCACGTTCCGCTTCGCGCGCCACGTCGGCGTAATCGACCTCGCGTCGCGCAAGCTCGTCGACACCATTCACGTTGGTCGTTCGCCGCACGGTATCTATTTCGCGGACCGTGCGCCGGTATATTCGCCGAATCCGGATTGATCTCGGATTGATCGGGCGCGCGGACTTTGATGATGCGCTTCGGTTTGCTTTAGTCCGCTATCGGCGGACTGAAGCATTGATGCATTGGTGCAAAAACGGCGATCCTGGATCGCCGTTTTGTTTTTCCCGACTTATTCGCTGGCCAGCAGATGCTTGAACAGCTTCGGCTTGGCGACGCCCGTGCGATCCTGCGCACGAATCACGTCGCGGCTCGCCATGCTCTGGTCGGGGTAGCTGACTTTGTTCAGACGGCCCACGTCGCCCGTGCGATACGCTTGTGCGAGTTGCGCACGGACTTCGGCGCGGGTCAGGCCTTGCGTCGGCGTCGTGTCGGCGAAGGCGCTCGATGCGGCAGCGGTCAGGGCGGTCAGAAGGGCGGCAAGGGCGATCAATTTCATGGTGTAGTCCTGTTGGGTATTGCGTCCCGCTGTGCAGCGGCTTGGTGCGTAATGTATTGTGCGGCGCAGTAAGGGTAAACGTGTATTCCGTGAATTGACCGATCAGAATCGCTGAACAATCCGCCGAGATCGCCTGCTGGCAAGGGTTTGGATGATTATTGCGTGGGCGTGAAGAGTTCGTTGCGCTGCGGTGTAAAGAGGGTGGTAGTGGCAGAGAAGAGCCGCGCCAGCGCGTCGATTCAGCGCATATCGCGGTCTGCAACGGGCAGGAAATCAGTCGCGGTATTCAGCTACGGTCGGGACTCGATGTGGCCGTCGACAACACGAGGCATAAGAAACGATGGTTCGACTCGAAGATCTGGTGGTGTTCGTGACAGCGGCCGATCACGGCAGTTTGAGTGCGGCGGCGCGGCAGCTCGATATCTCACCGGCGGTGGCCAGCATGGCGCTCAAGCGGCTCGAAACGGAGGTCGGCGCCCGGTTGCTTGCCCGTTCGACCCGGAGCCTGCGTTTGTCGCCTGACGGCGAGCGGTACCTGAAGTTCGCCCGTACGGCGCTGACGGAGATCGAGGCGGGACGCGTGGCCGTTGCGCAGGGTCGGCAACGCGTCGGCGGCGAACTGACGCTGTCGATTCCGTCAGACCTCGGGCGGCATGTACTGGTCGACTGGCTTGACGAATTTCAGGCGCGTTATCCCGACGTGCATCTGCAGGTCCGGATCAGTGACCGCGTCGCAGACATTTTCAAGGAGCCGGTCGATCTGGCGGTGCGCTACGGCACGCCTGAAGACTCGACGCTCATCGTGCTGCCGCTCGCGCAGGACAACCGGCGTGTGCTGGTCGCAGCACCTGCGTATCTGGCCCGGCACGGCCGGCCGCTGCACCCCGAAGATCTCTCGCAGCACAACTGTCTGCGCTTTGCGTTGAGCGACACGGTCCATTCGCGCTGGACGTTTCATCGCGGCGGCGAGTCTCAAGTCGTGTCGGTCAAGGGCGATCGCGTCAGCGACGACGGTGAGCTTGTGCGGCGCTGGGCCGTCAATGGGCAGGGCATCGCCTACAAGTCGCGCATCGATGTGCTCGAAGACCTGCGAGCGGGCCGGCTCGAGCCGGTCATGCCGGACTACGAAGCCGAGGCCGCGCCGCTGAATCTGGTCTGCGCGCATCGCCTGATGTTGTCGCCCACCGTCAACGCGCTACGCGAATTGCTGGTGGAGCGCGTCGAGGGGTTTCTCAACGGTCGTTGATGCGTCGGCCTCGTCTCGCTTAACGCGTCACTTGTTTAACGCGTCACATGTTCAACTCGTCACGTGGGCCAGCAGCGTGCGTAAGACCGTCAAGCCGTGTTCGCCGGCCAGCATGCCAAAGAGTCCGACGAGTGCAATCGTCGGCGGCGCCGGGGATCGCACATGGGCGACGTTGTAGATCAACCCCACGACAATGCCGAGGCCCAGTGAAATCAGATAGGGCTTCATGACGCGTCTCCCTCACGTGCCGCCGACATATTGATCACGACGCGACCGCGCGTGCCACCGGCGACGGCGCGGTATGCGTCGCGCGCGTGATCGATCGAAAAGCGTTGCGCAATGACGGGCGGCTTGAGCTTGCCGCTGTCGAACCCTTCGGCAATGGCAGTCATCAAGGGTGCCGAGTCCGCGACACCAAGCTTCGCGCTATCGGTGCCGAACAGCTGCGTCTCATTGTGATAGAAGTCGATCAAGTCGAACTCCACGCGGCGCTTGCCCGTTGCGCTGATCTCGACGACGCGTCCGCGCCGGCGTGCGAGGCTCAGCGCCATCTCGAAGGCCACACCGCCTACCGCGTCGTACACGACATCGGCGCCGAGGCCATCGGTCAGCTCACGCACGCGCTCAGCCGAGTGCTCATCGAACGGCACGTATTCGTCAATCAGCTCGGCGGCAGGCGAGCCTTCGGCAGGTGCATGACGATCGACGCCAATCACGCGCGCACCGCGCGCCTTGGCGATCTGCGTAACGGCACCGCCGACACCGCCACCCGCACCGATCACGGCAATTGTCTCGCCTTCAGCAAGCTTCGCGTACTCGACGGTGCCAAGCCACGCGACGACAAAGTTCACGCCAATCGATGCGGCCTGTTCGTGGCTCAGCGTCACGGGCTTGCGTGAGAGCGCGGCCACGGGCACCTTGATGAACTGCGCATGCGTACCGTCGCGCGTGAAGCCGATATCTCCGCCGGTGCCCCAGACCTCCGCACCGATCCATTCAGCGGGACCGTCGATGACCACACCGCTGAAATCGCGACCCGGTACGCGGGGCAACACGGTGTGGGAGAAATGACCCGACACATTCTTGACGTCGCTTGGATTGATCGATGCGCTGCGGACTTCGACGATCGCGTTGCCGGCGTCTGCCGTGGGCGTCGGCAGTTCAATAAGTTCGAGCGTTTCCGGTTCGCCGAACGAGGTGATTTGCAGGGCTTTCATGACACGGACTCCTGGGATGAGGGTGAAGCAGCAGTCGACGGGTTTGCATGGCCCCGCTCGGGGCGACACCGTGTTTCTGCAGCGTTGGACGTCAGTGTAGGGAGACGCGCTGGCCGTGTTCAGACAGACGCTTTCGAATTTCGGACAGCCATATCGGGCTCGTCATCGGACACGCCGAGCGTGGAAGCCGGACGAAAATCGCTCGGAGCAACGCCAAGCTCGCGGCGGAACATGTCGCTGAAGCTGCTCGGCAGAAAGCCGAGCGAACGTGCGACGCTGCTGACCGACTGGCCCTCGGCCAGCTTTGAGACTGCGATGGCAAGCTGCACCTGACGACGCCATTCGGCGAAGCCAAGGCCCAGTTGGCGCGTGAACAGGCGTGCAAGCGTGCGTACGCTTGCGCCGACCGATGTCGCATGCTGCTCGAAGCTGATGTCGACTGACGGGTTGGCGATCACGGCACGGCACAGTCCTTCGAGACGCCGGTCCGTAGCGTCGGGCAAGCGGATGCGCAGCGAATAGCGTGCGGCGCGCGCGAGTTCGAGTGCGGCGAGCTGGTACGCCACTTCGAGATAGCCGTCGTCGCCTTCCTGCTCGCGTTGCGCGATGGTGGTGATGAGCTCCCGCAGCAGCCCGTTGACTTCGAAGACTTCGCCCTGCCGGCTCAGGTGGCCGATGTTCTGTCCATGCAGATACAGATTGCGCATCTCGACCGCGCTCATCATCAGGATCGAGTGGGTGGTGCCAGGGGGCAGCCAGACCGCGCGTTGCGGTGGAACGACGAGGGCTTCGCGTTCGATTTCGACCCACATGACGCCGGACACCGCATACAGCACCTGCGCCCAGTCGTGCACGTGCGGATCGATGCGCACGCCGCGTTCGTAGCGACGCGCAAGCGAATGTCCGCGTCCGGGCACGTCGTCGAGTACGGGAGGTGCTGGCTTGGCCATGGCAGCTAGAGCTTCAGACCGTTCAGAAAGTGGTACCAGAGGGCGCTGAACGCATGAGCGGGTGTGGCGGGGGCGTCGTCGGCGTGAAGCGTGTCGTCGGCCGGGTCCTCACCCTGAGACTCCGTCGCGTCGTCACGCGTCTTGCGCGTTGCCCTGCGGGACGGGCGCTTTGCCGAAGCGGACGTCGAGGCTGACGTCGCGGCAGCGGCTTCGGGAGTCTCAGAGGGTGATTGCGGAGAGGCTTGCGATGTTGTTGGAGCGGCATGTTCCGACGCTTCCGGAGCGCCTTCCCGCGGAGCAGGCGCAGGTGCTGCCTGCTGCGTTCGATGCCACGCCGATACGCTATCCGCGATGCGCTGCGCCTCGAGCACGTCGCACTGCTTGCCTAGCAGCACGCCGAACACGACATCGCGGTTGTAGCCGTCGCCGGCATACCGCATGGCGAGCGCAACCATGTCGGCGTAGCGAGATTCAGCGCGCATCCGTGTCTCGGCTTCGCGTTCGGTGTGCTCGCGCTCTGCACGTTCACGTTCGACGCGTTCACGTTCAATGCGCTCTCGTTCCGCATCTTGCCTGTGCCTGGCGCGTTCGCCTTCAGCTTTGTGCGTTGTAGGGCTCGGCGCTTCCTGTGGCGCTTCCTTTGGCACGTCCGGTTGCATGCGCCCGCCAACGCCGCGGTCTCGCTTTTCAGCTTCCTGTTTCCGAGCCCAGCGGCGCATCTCGGCCGCGAATATCGTGTCGTATTCGCGGCGTTGCGCGGGGTCCGACAGGATCGCGTAGGCCGCCTTGACTTCCTGAAACGCGGCGTGCGCAGCCGCTTCGTTGCCGGCATTGCGGTCGGGATGCCACTTCATCGTGGCCTTGCGGTAGGCACGTTTGAGCTGTTCGGCGTCGGCATGTTCGCTCACACCGAGCGTGTCGTACAGAGTGGTCATGGCGGGACTCAGCGGCGGCTCACGTCGGCATCGATCCTAGCACGTGAAAATTGAGGCCCCGTGAATGGTTGTCGGGCGGCACAAAGCCCGCTAGGCTTTGCTCTTTGCCAGGCCGGTGCCCGCTCAGGCGGTATGACCTGCCTGACAGCCTGTTTTCTGATTTTCTGACGGAGTCTTGTTTGAGTTCACAGTCGATCATCCCGGGCCTGATGCTTGTGCACGGTAACCGCTCCGAGCGGTTGCGCGACCTGCTGGTCCAGTGGATGAAGCGATATCCGCTTGCCCCGCTCGAAACCGAGGTCGTGCTCGTGCAAAGCAACGGGATCGCGCAGTGGCTCAAACTCGCGCTCGCCGAAGACGAGTCGGAATCGGGCGAGGGCGGCTGCGGCATCGCTGCGGCCCTCGATGTCTCGCTGCCGTCGCGATTTATCTGGCAGGTGTATCGGAGCGTGCTCGGGCGTGACGCCGTGGCCGAAGTCTCGCCATTCGATCGATCCCGGCTGGTCTGGCGCCTGATGCGCGTGCTGCCGGCGTGCGTCGGCGATGAGGTGTTTGCACCTCTGCGGCGTTTCATGCATATCGACGACGATCAGCGCAAACGCTTCCAGCTCGCTGACCGGCTCGCCGATCTGTTCGACCAATATCAGATGTACCGCGCGGACTGGCTCGATGCATGGGCCAACGGCGACGACGTGCTGACCGGGTTGCGCGGCGAGCGCACGCCGCTGCCGGCCGAGCAAGCCTGGCAGCCCGCGCTGTGGCGTGCGCTGCTCGACGATGTGGAAGCGACCGCGAGCGAACACGCCCTTGATACGACGACGTCAAACAGCGGACGAGCCGCGGTGCATGCGGCGTTTCTGGAGCGCGCACAAGCGTGGGCACGTGAGGGCGCGAACAGAAAAGCGCCCGCGGGGCTGCCGCGCCGAGTTGTCGTCTTCGGGATTTCAAGCATGCCGCAGCAGTCGCTTGAAGTCCTTGCCGCCATCTCGTCGTGGACGCAGGTGCTGATGTGCGTGCCTAACCCCTGTGCGCACTACTGGGCTGATATCGTGGCGGACAACGCGTGGCTGCGCAGTGCTCGCTCACGGCAGCAGCGACGCGAAGGCATGCCTGTCGAGCTGCGCGAAGACGAGCTGTATCTGTACGCGCAGCCGTTACTCGCGGCGTGGGGCAAGCAGGGACGCGACTTTATCGGATTGCTCGACGAATACGACAGCGCCGAATCGCGTGACCGCTATCAGGCGCAGTTCTCCGGGATCGGGCAACGCATCGACTTGTTCGATGCCGATGACGCGACGAATCTGCTCGAACAACTCCAGGAAGACATTCGCGATCTGCGTCCGCTGCATGAGACGCGTGAGAACTGGCCGGGTGTCGATCCTGAGTTCGATACGTCGATCCGGTTTCATATCGCGCACGGTGCGCTGCGTGAAGTCGAGATCCTGCACGATCAGCTGCTGGCCGCCTTCAATGCCGATCCGACGCTTCGACCGCGCGACGTCATCGTGATGGTGCCGGACATCGAAGCCTATGCGCCTCACATTCAGGCCGTGTTCGGCTTGCCGGGTCGTGACGATCCGCGCCACATTCCGTTCACGGTGGCCGATCGTGGCCAACGGCACGCCGATCCGCTCGTGGGCGCGTTCGAAACACTGCTGGGCCTGCCACGCTCGCGCATGACCGTCAGCGATCTGCTCGACCTGATCGAGGTGCCCGCGCTGCGCCAGCGGTTTGGCATCGACCAGGCCGACGTGCCGAAGCTGCGAACGTGGATTCACGGCTCGAATATCCGCTGGGGGCTCGATGCCGAGCAACGTGCGAGCCTCGATTTGCCGCGTGACGCCCGGCAGGCAGCGCCCCACACCTGGGCGTTCGGTTTGCGGCGGATGCTGCTCGGATATGCGGTCGGTGACGACGTCGGTGCATGGCGCGATATCGAGCCGTACGGCGAGATTGGCGGTCTCGATGCCGTGCTGATCGGTCCGCTCGTTGACCTGATCGATGCGCTCGAAGCCACGTGGCGTACGCTTCGCGAGCCGGCGACGGTCGCGCAGTGGTGCGAACGGCTGCGTGCGCTGAAGGAACGGTTTTTCCTCGCCAGCAGCAACGACGACACGCTGACCCTCGCACGCCTCGACAACGCCTTGCAAAGCTGGTTCGACATCTGCGATGAGGCCGCTCTTGCCGAGCCGTTGCCGCTCTCGGTCGTAGGCGACTACTGGCTCTCGCAGCTCGACGACAACAGCCTGTCGCAACGGTTTTTTGCGGGCGCCGTGACGTTTGCGACGTTGATGCCGATGCGCGCGATACCGTTCCGTCGCGTCTGTCTGCTCGGCATGAACGATGGCGACTTTCCGCGTACGCGTATTCCGACCGACTTCGATCTGATGGCCCGGCAGTATCGGCCCGGCGATCGATCACGACGCGAGGACGATCGTTACTTGCTGCTTGAAGCGTTGCTGTCGGCTCGCGAGCATCTGCACATTTCGTGGGTCGGACGCAGCATCAACGACAACAGTGAGCGGCCGCCTTCGGTGCTGATCAGTCAGTTGCGTGACCATCTCGCAGCGGGATGGCACCTCGATGGCGCGGGCGATGAAGAAGGGCCATCGGACGCTTCCGATCAGGCGCTGCTGCATGCGCTGACCGTCGAGCATCCGCTGCAGCCGTTCAGCGACGAATACTTTCCGGCCGATCCGGAGGACTCCGCGCTCTTTACGTATGCAGCGGAGTGGCGGGCCGCGAAGGGTCAGCAGGGTCCTGCCGATACCCGCGGTCCCGCTGGCACCGATACCCTCGACACGCTCGACACGCTCGACACGGAAAGACTCCCCGCTATCGATCGCAGTGAACCGCTGACGCTGCGTGAACTCACCGACTTTCTGAAGAATCCTGTTCGCGCATTTCTGACTCAGCGCCTTCGTGTTTTCCTCGAGGCCGAGGAAAGCGGGCGCGACGACCACGAGCCGTTTGGTTTTGACGGGCTCAAGCGCTGGTCGTTGCAGAACGAATTGATTCGCGCGCAGACGATCGCATTGCGTGACGGCGACGATCCGGCCGAAGCGCGGCGCGAACGGCTCGAACGCATTCGACGCCGCGGAGATCTTGCCGCGGGTGGCTTTGGCGACATGATGAGCGACACCCTTGTCGAGCCCATGGACGCTTTGCTCGACACGTACCGTGATCTGCTCGAACGCTGGCCTCTCGTGTCGAACGAGGAGCGCGAAGTGCGGTTCGTCGATGAGCGGCTCGACAGCGCGGGATTGCCGCTGACGCCGGGTGTGGCGGACTGGCTCGGTGGCTTTCGCTGCAACAGCGATGGGCAATGGGCGCGTGTGTTGATTGAAACCAGCGACCTCGTCAAGGAAAGCCACTTTCGTGGCGACCGGTTGATCGGATACTGGATTCAGCACCTGGCGGCCAATCTGGACGGCCTGGGGGCGACCACCGTCGTCGTGAGCAAAAAGGGCACGGCCGAATTCGGACCGATGACGCGCGAGGATGCGCGCGCCCATCTGGTCACGCTGCTCGACACATGGTGCGAAGGCATGCGACGGCCATTGCCGCTTGCAACCCGGACGGGTTTCGACTGGCTGCGCGCTTCGGCTTCGGACGGAGGCGGCCGTCGCGGAGGGAACGCCCCGGCGGTTGCTCCCGATCCGGAAGCGATCGAAGCGAAGGCGTTTGCGACCGCACGGCTCGCGTACGAGGGCGCCCTGAAGGCAGCCGGAGAAGTCGAAACGAGCGCAAGCCTGCACCGTGCGTATCCGGATTTTGCGGCGCTCACGATGAGCGGCGAGTTCAAACGACTTGCGCAGACGCTGCTAAGCCCGGTGACACGCTCAGTTGTTCGCGCAAAGGATCGGGAAAAGGCTGCGGAGACTGGGCTGGGAAAAGGCTTGGATAAAAGCGGCGGAGAGGGCCTGCAAAAAGGGCCAAATACAGGCCGAGATACCGACGAGTCAACCGGAGCCGGACAATGAGCGACGATACGTTGTCCGGTCAAGGCGCGGGCGCCGCGGTTCCCAGGCCGCTCGATGCGTTGCGCTTCCCTTTGTGGGGGCGCAGCCTGATCGAGGCGAGTGCGGGAACCGGCAAGACTTTCACGATCGCGATGTTGTATGTGCGGTTGGTGCTGGGTCATGAAGGCGCGCAACAGGACGGCATCGGCATCGGCGTCGACATGAACGTCTTCGATGACGGCGACGGTCTCGACTTTTCCGATGATGCGGGCTACGCGGACGATGACGCCGAAACGGCGGACGCGATGCTGCAATCCGACGAAGGCGTCACGCGGCTGCGTGGACCCGGGCGAGTCGCCACGTTGACGCCACCGGAAATTCTGGTGGTGACGTTCACCGACGCCGCGACAAAAGAGCTGCGTGACCGCATTCGTGCGCGCCTGAGCGAGGCGGCCCTGTATTTTCAGACGCCGCCCGATGAGGTCGACCCCCTGCCGCGCGGCAAGGACCTGCTGCATGACTTGCGGGACGACTACCCCGAAGAGCGATGGCTTGCCTGCGCTCGCAAGCTGCAGCTGGCCGCGGAGTGGATGGACGAAGCCGCCGTCTCGACGATTCACGGCTGGTGCAACCGGATGTTGCGCGAACATGCGTTCGACAGCGACAGCCTGTTCACGCAAGCGCTCGAAACGGACCAGACCGAACTGCTTGCCGAGGTCGTGCGCGACTATTGGCGAAGCTTTATGTCGTCGCTCGACGCGGGTGCAGCGTCGGTCGTCTCCGACTGGTTCCCGGACCCCGATACGTTACGGGCGAAGATACGCGCATTGCTCGAGTATGCCGACGCGCTGCCCGACGGTGCGCCACCGGTCGAAGCCATCGGCGAGGCAAAGCGTGACGCCGCGCGCGAACTCGCCGCACTCAAAGCGCCCTGGATGGGATGGCTCGACGCGATGGAGGCCGAGATCGATGCGGCGCGCGAGGCGGGGCAGTTCGCGCCGCGCCAGCTTGCCAAAGGCAACTGTACGCGGTGGTTCAACGCACTGCGCGGCTGGGCGAGCGACCGTGCGGAACGCGTGCCGAACGAATCGGCGGTCGCGAAGCTCGCCGCGTCCGCGATTGCACAAGTGTGCGTGCAAGGCGAGCCGCCTTCGCACGAAGGATTCGTCGCACTCGAAACGTTGTCGAGTGCGATTGCGGCGCTGCCGGACGGCAGGGATGCCGTGCTCCGCCATGCGGTCAAGTGGATTGCGAAACGCTTTGCGGACGAGCAGGGGCGTCGCTCGCAGATGGGGTTCAACGAACTCCTGACCAAGCTCGATGCGGCGCTGCAAGGCCCGAATGGCGAGCGACTCGCGAACGTGATCCGCACGCAGTTTCCTGTTGCGCTGATCGACGAGTTTCAGGACACCGATCCGGTCCAGTACCGGATCTTCGATACGGTCTACCGTGATCAGACAGAGACCGGCCTGATCATGATTGGCGACCCGAAGCAGGCGATTTACGCGTTCCGCGGTGCCGATATCCATACGTACCTTGCGGCACGGCGCGCGTGCGGCGATCGACTCTATACGCTTGCGCGGAACTTCCGTTCGACACGTGAAATGGTCGACGCAGTCAACGCGTGCTTCGCGCTGGCCGAACATCGTACCAGCGGCGCAGGTGCGTTTTTGTTCCGCACGATGGGTGAAGGCGGCGAGTCGATCAACCCGGTTCCTTTCGTCGAGGTCGATGCCAAGGGACGCGACGATCGATTCGTCGTGGATCAGGCACCCGCGACGGCGTTGACGGCCTGGTGGCTCGACTCGGATCGTGCTGACGGCACGCTGGCGAAGGGGGCCTACCTCGAGCGGATGTCGGCCGCGTGTGCGACGGAGATGGTGGCCTTGCTCAATCAGGGGCAACGCGGGACAACGGGTTTTGAAGGCACGTCAGGTTTTCGCGCCTTGCGACCTGCCGATATGGCGGTGCTCGTCAACAATCGGAACGAGGCCGATGCGATCCGCTCGGCACTCGCGCGCCGCGGTGTGCGAAGCGTGTATCTGTCCGACAAGGACTCCGTTTTCCTCGCGCCGCCCGCGGCCGAAATCCAGCATTGGCTCGCCGCCTGTGCTGAACCCGATGATGGACGCCTGGTTCGAACTGCACTTGCGACGCGCACACTGGGACTCAGCTGGCACGAACTCGAGACACTGCGCGGCGACGAGCTCGCGTGGGAAAGCTGCGTGATGCGCTTCCGGGAATACCGCGATGACTGGCGACGCCAGGGTGTGTTGCCGATGCTTCGGCGCATCCTCAACGACTATCGCGTGCCCGCGCGTCTGCTCGAAACGCAGGCGGGTGAGCGCACGCTGACTGACGTGCTGCATGTCTGCGAGTTGCTGCAACAGGCGAGTACGCTGATTGAAGGCGAGCACGGTCTGATCCGGTGGCTTGCCGAAGAGCGCCAGGCTGCGCAAAACGATCATGCCGCGACGGGCGATGCTCAGCAGATTCGCCTCGAAAGCGACGGCGACCTCGTCAAGGTCGTGACGGTTCACAAGTCGAAGGGGCTCGAGTATCCGCTGGTGTTTCTTCCATTTGCGTGCACCTTCCGCGAGGTCGATATCAAGGACGTGCCGCTCAAGTGGCACGACGACGAAGGGGCGTTGCACGTTGAGCTGACCGCGACGGAGACGACGGTCGCACGCGCTGATCGCGAGCGTCTGGGAGAAGACCTGCGCAAGCTCTACGTGGCGCTGACGCGCGCACGCTATGCGACGTGGGTGGGCTTCGCTCCGCTCAGCGGATTCGAGCGCAGTGCGTTCGGCTACCTGTTGAACGGGGGCGAAGCGCTGCCGGTGAATGGACTCGAGGCTGTGCTTGAGGCGCGGTTCGACGCCTGTGAGCCGATCGCCGTACACGGTGCTCCGACGCCCGATGAAGCGCGCTTTGTGGCCGTCGAGCAGGCGACCCGTCGAGGTGCGGCACGCACCTCGATCGATGTCGTCAGCGAGCCGTGGTGGATCGCAAGCTATTCGAGCCTGAAGACTGCGCAGGGTGACGAGGCCGCGGCTGCTGACACGCCCGACGAAGACGTCATGATGGAGTTGCTCGAGGACGAACCGCTTGACGATGAGGCGCTTGACGATGACGTAGCCGCCGGTCGGCGAGGCGCGCAAGCGCATGCGCAAGAGCCTGCTCAAGGGCCTGCTCAAGGGCCCGCATACGAGCAAACGACCGGGCATCTGAATGAGCATGCGACCGAGCCTGCGCAAGAGCGTGCAGATCCCGATACGTATCAGGAAGCGTTGCAGTTCGGTTCATCTTCGGCGATCCACGAATTCCCGCGCGGGTCAGACCCGGGCAGCTTCCTGCACGATCTGCTCGAATGGGCGGCAACCGAGGGCTTCGGTGAAGTCACGCGCAATCCCGACGGGCTTCGCGATGTCGTTGCACGCCGTTGCCAGGTGCGCGGCTGGGAGCGCTGGATCGACACGCTCACCGACTGGCTGCTGCGTCTGCTGAGCACGCCGCTGGCATTGCCCGATTCAGGCGGCGTCGAGCCCACGGTCGTGCGCTTGTCCGGGCTTGAGACGTATCTCGCGGAAATGGAATTCTGGATTGCCGCGCATGCCGTCAATACGCTCGATATCGATGAGGCGGTGCGACAAGGGACGCTCGATGGTGCACGCCGCCCTGTCCTCGAACCCGCGCGGCTCAATGGCATGCTCAAGGGGTTTATGGATCTGGTTTTCGAGCATGGAGGGCGCTACTACGTGGCCGACTACAAGTCGAACTGGCTCGGGCCCGACGACGGCGCGTATTCATACGAGCGCATGCGCACGCAGATTCTTCATTCGCGTTATGAACTTCAGTACGTGCTTTACCTGTTCGCGCTGCATCGATTGCTCAGGGCACGGCTGCCCGACTACGACTATGACGAGCACATTGGCGGAGCGGTCTATGTGTTTGTACGAGGCATCGGTGCGCCCACGCAGGGCATCCACGTCGAGCGGCCGCCGCGCGAACTGATCGACCGCCTCGACGATTTGTTCGCGCATGGCGACACGCGTCATGCGCAAGCCGTGGCGCACGCTGCCTTGGTCATGGATTCGGGCACGGATACGCGCAGTCATTCGAGCGCGGATTGGGACGACGAGGAGCACGCATGAGCGGGACAGGAATGAACGCGGCAGGAATGGCCGCAAAAGGAATGGCCGGAACGGGCCCCGGCGCAATCGCCTCGCCGGCACAACACGCGTCGTTACACCTATCGCCTTTGGGGCGCATGCAAGCCCTGCTTGCTTCATGGGTCGATCACGGCTGGCTGAGGCGCGTGGATCTGGCCTTTGCCGACTTCCTCGCGCGCGAGTTGCCCGATGCGCCGCCGCTGTTGCTGCTTGGCGCAGCACTCGCGAGCCATCAGCTGGGCAGAGGGCATGCGTGCCTCGACCTGGCTGCCACGCTTGAGAACCCCTCGTTCGCACTGTCGCTTCCGCCTGACGACCCTCGCGCGCGTGAAGTGATCGAGCCGGCGGCATGGCCCGCAAAAGTCCTCGCCGACGTCACACTTGAGCAATGGCGGCAGGCATTGTCCGACCCGGCTGTTGTCGGAAGCGGCGCCGGGGAAACGCCACTCGTGCTCGTCGACACGCGACTGTATCTGCGCAGATATTGGCAATACGAACGTAATGTGCGACGCGGCATTGCGCGACGGCTGAGCGAGCCCAGTCGCTTCGACGATAATCGTTCCGCGACGGCGTTGCGCGCGGCGCTCGATGCGTTGTTTGAAGGTACGAGCGACACCGCCGCCATGATGGCCAAGGGTGTCATGAGCAGCGCGGGGCGTGCGAACGGCACGCCGCAATCGGCAGGCGCCAAGCGGGCGAAGGACGATCGCAGCGCCGCCTTTGCTGCCGACTGGCAGAAGCTCGCGTGTGCGCTCGCGGCACGTAGCGCATTCAGCATCGTGACCGGCGGACCGGGCACGGGTAAAACGACGACCGTCGTCAAACTGCTGGCCCTCTTGCAAGCGATGGCGCTCGGTGCCGAAGCGGAGAGCGGGGGCTCACGGTCCTTGCGGATCCGTCTGGCGGCGCCGACCGGCAAGGCCGCTGCCCGGCTCAACGAATCGATTGCGGGGGCGGTCGGCCGTTTGCCGCTCGACGCATTCGAACGTGCCGATGACATTCGCGCCGCGATCCCCGTCGATGTGACGACGCTCCACCGACTGCTCGGCACCCGTCCTGGCACGCGCCGCTTCCGGCATAACGCCGAAGCACCGTTGTCACTGGATGTGCTCGTGATCGACGAAGCGTCGATGGTGGATCTCGAGATGATGTCGGCCGTGCTCGATGCGTTGCCGCCGCATGCGCGGCTGATCCTGCTCGGCGACAAGGATCAGCTGGCGTCTGTCGAGGCCGGCGCCGTGCTCGGCGAGCTATGCCGCCGCGCAGCGGAAGGCCACTACACGTCGCAGACGCAAGGTTGGCTCGAGGCGATGACGGGTGAGCATGTCGACGAGCGTCTGGTGGACATGTCGGGCACCACGCTCGATCAGGCAGTGGCGATGCTCCGGCAAAGCCATCGCTTCAAGGAAAGCAGCGGTATCGGCCAGCTCGCCGCGGCGGTCAATGCAGGAAGTGCAGCCGAAGTCGCGAAGATCTGGACGCGCGGATATGCGGACATCGCGATGCTCGAATGTTCGGACGGCCAGGATGCGGCTTTCAGCGCGCTGGTCGTCGACGGCGTATTTCGCCCGCACGACGCGCAGGGACTCGATCTCACCGACGCGCGCGACGGCTACCGGCACTATCTGCAAACCCTGCGCGACCACCGCCCTGATTCGACGACCACCGATCAGGACGCCTACGACGCGTGGGCCCGCGAGGTGCTTCGCGCACATGGCGCGTTTCAGCTGCTGTGCGCGCTGCGTCGCGGACCATGGGGTGTAGAAGGCCTCAATCGGCGGATCGAGTCGATCCTGGAGAGTGAAGGGCTGATCGAGCCAGCCGGCGAATGGTATCTGGGGCGTCCGGTGCTCGTGACGCGCAATGACTATGAGCTGGGCCTGATGAACGGCGACATGGGCATCACGCTCGGCCTGCCCGCAGACGACGGGACGCTGAAATTGCGCGTGGCGTTCCCCGCGGGCGATGGCACGGACAAGATCAAGTGGGTGTTGCCGAGCCGTCTGCAGGCGGTCGAGACAGTCTTCGCACTGACCGTGCACAAGTCGCAGGGATCGGAGTTTCTGCATGCCGCGCTCGTGCTGCCCGATGCGCCGAGCCCGGTGCTCACGCGCGAACTCGTCTACACGGGCATTACGCGGGCACGCGCGTTTCTGACGCTCGCTACCGCTGGTGGAGCGCGCGTCGTGCGTCAGGCGCTGGCTGCGCAAGTGCTACGCGCGAGTGGCTTGTCGACTGCGTTTGACGAGATCGAATAAGCGTCGCGTGCGCGTGCAACGACGCACGGCACATGGTTTGTCACTCCGGTGACTGCCTATCAGCGACATCCATGCCGGCGCGCACGTTCGACGTTCACAGCGTGACGTCGGCTTTTCCGGTCGCAGTGCTGCGCCCCCGCAGCCGGCCGCTCACCTGGCGGCTGCGCGAGCGCAGCGCCGGTGAAGTGGCATCGTCGAGTTCCGCATAGGCGCGACACGTGCTGCGTCCTTCGCCGCTGAGCTTGGCGGCATACATCGCGGCATCCGCATGCAGCAGCAGTTCTTCGGCACTCGTGCTGTCCGACGGGAAGCGGCTGACCCCGACACTCGCGCCGACGGTCACTTGCTGATCGTTGATCAGCAAGTCTTCGTTGAGCGTGCGAAGCACTTCGGCGGCAATGTCGGCGGTGGCGCGATCGGCGCGTTCGCCCTTGACCAGCACGATGAATTCATCGCCGCCCAGGCGCGCGACCAGATCGGTCGGGGCGAGCACTTCGCGCAGACGGTGGGCGACGGCGATCAGCACGTTGTCGCCTGCCGAGTGGCCGAACCGGTCGTTGATCTGCTTGAATCGGTCGAGGTCGACGAACAGAACAGCGAGATGTTCGCCGCTGAGCGACGCATGCCGGATGGCCGTATCGAGCTGCTCCATGAACAGCATGCGATTGGGCAGGTCAGTCAGTACGTCGTGACTCGCGAGGTGCGAGAGCTCGATCTGCTTGTGATGCAGCACGTCGATCTGCGATTTGATCTCGCGGCGCATGCGCGCGAAGCACCGGGCAAGCACGCCGATTTCATCGGTGCGCCGGATCGGCAGCTCGTCCATGCTTTTGTCGGACAGGAAGTGCGTCGCGGCGAACGTGAGCATCTGAAGCGGCTGCGTCAAGGCGCGCGCGAAGAGAATCGCAAGACACAGCGCCAGCACGCTTGAAATCAGGACCATGCGCACGATGCTGCTACCGAGCAGATTGGCGCCCTCGAGCGCTGAGGCGAGCGGCTTGGCCAGGCCCAGCACGACGAAGCGATGGCTGTCATCGCCGCCGAAGGGTTTGCGGATAAACGTGACGATCGCATCGCGGGCCTCTTCAGGCGCATCGAGTCCGTTGAGCTGCACCTGATCTCGCGTCTGGTCAAACAGCGCGTGCGTCGACGCAAACGTGTCCTGAATAAAGACGCGGCGTCCCTTGTCGAAGCCGAAGGTTTGCGTGGCGTCCGGATGGATCAGGAAGTCGCCCCACTCATTGGTGAGGTAGACCTTGTAGTCGGAGGGCAGGTCGGTCTTGAGCAAGGCGAGCAGTCCGCCCAGATCGACGTCGATGACGATCGCGCCGACGGGCTGTCCGCCGGCATCGAACACCGGTGCACCGACGCGCATCGTCGGACGGCCCTCGGCGAGGTGCGTGCCGTTCTCGTGATTGATGGTGATGTTCGACACATAGGTGCGCCCGGCGCTCAACCCAAGCGTGTCGAACACATAGGGAAATTGCGCCTTTTCCTGAAGCCCGTTACCCGTGACACGCACGGCGCCGACGGCGTCACGGTCGAACCGGATCAGCTCGAGCCCATGGTGCTCTCGCGCAATCAGCCGGACCTGCAGATATTCGGGGTGGTTCGCCATAAAGCTCGCGAACACCTGAGCAAGACGCTCACGTCCGTCGTTGCGGCCCGTGCCGTCGTCCGAAGCGGCCACGCGTGCCGACGAGGGCATGGTAGCCAGCACGCGCGCGTCGGCGGAGATATCGTTGATTTCGACTGACAGGCGCCGGCTCAACAATTCTGTCGAGGTGCGCAGGCTGCGTTCCGCCTGATGCACGAGCATCGTGCGGTTCGCGTGATAGGCGTAGTAGCCCGTCAGCCCGGAAGCGAGCACACCGATACAGGCCAGCAGCACCGACAGCTTGACGGTCAGTCCCGGACGGATCATTGGAACGTCTCCGGCCGGTCGCCCGAGACGATGCGATTCCACATGGCTTCGCGGTGTCCTATGTCCTCGACAGGACGGATCCAGTACAGATGCGCCGACGCGTCCTGACTTCCGGTCGCGAACAGGGTATTGGCGAGCCCTTCGCGCGCGGTGAAACGTTGTGCCACGTCCGGGTCGATCATGTAATTGATCCAGGCGAGTGCGAGCGCGCGATGCGGCGATGCGCGTGTCATGGCCCAGCAATCGAGCCAGGCGAGCGCACCTTCGTCGGGGATCACATAGCCGACATCGGCCCCTGCCCGGCGCAGAAGCTCGACCTGCTGGTTGCCGTAGTTGCCGAACATCAGCGCGACCTTGTGCTGGACAAACAGTGCGGCCGCATCCTCGGGCACGTTGTAGTACGTCAGCAAGTTGCGTCGAAGCTCGATCAGGCGGTGCGTGACTTCGCGCATCTGCGATGCATTGAGATCGAACGGATCGCGATAGCCGAGCGCGAGTGCAGTGAACGAATAATTGTGCTGCGCGCTGTCGAATGTCAGGACCTTGCCGCGATAGCGCGGATCCCAGAGTTCGTTCATCGAGCGGGGCGCGACACTGATCTGCTTGCGATCGTAGATCAGCCCCATCGACGAATACGTGAACGGAATGCCGTACACCTTGCCGTCGGTAACCAGGCCGCCGATCGAGTCGAGCGCGCGAAAGCGCGGCAACTGGCGTTGCCGGTTCGGCAGCGCCGCAACATCGAGTGGTGCGAGCAGGTTTTCGTGCGTGTAACGCTGAATTTCCGCCGTGTTGGCGGCGAGCACATCGAAGGGTGGCGGGGCCGATGTGCCGGCAGCCGTGCCGACGGAGACGGTCGCGTCCGAGTGCATGCGCGACCAGAGCGCTTCGTCCGAATCGACGACAGTGACTTCGACTTTTGCGTGAAAACGCGTTTCAAACGCTTTGACGGTCTGGCTGTCGGCGTAGCCCGGCCATGCGAGCACGCGCAATACCTCGTCGGCACGCGCGGGCGTGGCGGCAACGAAGGTCACAACGAGCATGGCGAGCAACCCGCGCGCCGCGGCGGACGCAGGTCTCGTCGCGCATCGCGTGCGATGCGGGCTCGAGGGAAAGGAGGTCCTGCGCATGTCAACCGTCCTTTGCAAACAGAGGCTATTTAATGCGAAATGCCTGGTGCGAAATGCCTGGTGCGAAATGCCTGGTACGAAGTGCCGCGCGGCTCGCGCCGATCGGATCGTCAAGTGCTCCATGTTCCGCGAATGGCCGATGACAATCCATCTATCAATATCGGCTTTCGGCGCTGAATTCTTTAAGTTCTTTAGGGCCGCGGCGCGTCGGTCCGTCGAATCATCGCAAGTGCGCGTTCGCGAGCGTTCGCCATACTACACGCTGCCGCGTCCCGCGCCGCCGCGCGCAGGGTCTCCGTATCGTTTGACAAACTGGATGTGCATGTCCTTGAGTAACGAGAGATAGGCTTCGCCCTCTGCCGTGCCGAGCGTGGCGACCAGCGCACGGTTTGATTCGTCCCAGAGCACTTCGAACTCGCGCCGGGCAACCTCGGCGGGTAACTGGCCTGCAAGCAGCGCGACGAAGTCGTATTCGATTTCGGCAGTGGTTCGCATCGGCATCGTCTTCCTTCAGGGGCGAGCCATCGGCATCGGGCGCGGTCGTGGTGGCGATACGACACGCGTGGGCGTTCGCTATGCGATTTGTGGTGCTATTTGTGGTGCGGTTCGTTGTCCGCTTGCGTGCAGCGGATGAGCTGCGTACGTGCTGACTATGTGCGGGTTACGTAGCGATGTGTGGGTGGCGTGGCAGTCCCGCTCAATGCAGCGCGGGCATGTGGCGCCAGCGCTTGTCCATGTCCTTGAGCAGTTCCACGTAGGTGAGCGCGGCGCGCTCGGTCGCGCATGCCACGGCAGCTTCGTTGGCCTCATCCCAGAGTTCCTGAAACAACAGGGCCGCTTGCTGGCGCGGCAGGGCGCGAGCCAGCAGGACGGAAAAGGCGAACGACAATTCCTCCGCCGTTCGATGGCGATCGTCAGATATGGTCTTCAATCTGTGTTGGGCAGGCGGCTTGTTGTGCCGCTCGTCTTCAGCTTGGAAAATCCCCGTCCGCATGCGACAGACGGCGCGCAACCGGTCGGCGCCGCCGTGCTCGCCGATTGCCCAGGGCATCGGCTCGCCGCGCGGAACGGCGATTGTGCCCAAGTATTGTGACGCTTGATGGTGATGAGGAGATGACGCGGAGAACGTCATTCATAGGCGCGTCGCGCCCATGCGGGAAACGCCTTAGGCGCGCATCGAGGGGACGGGCAGATGCCGGAATTCAGGCCGGGCAAAGAGATAGCCCTGCATGAGCGAAACGCCTTCGGATTCGAAGAAATCGCGTTCGCCGGCCGTTTCAACGCCTTCGGCGATGATCTCGACACCGAGTTCGCGGCACATCGACAGCGCGCCGCGCACGATGTGTTGCCGCGTCGCGTCGCGATCGACGTCTTTGACGAGCGCGATATCGATCTTCACGATATCGGGCTGGAAATCGGCGAGCAATGACAGGCTCGCATACCCGGCGCCGAAGTCGTCGAGCGCAGTCTTGAAGCCGAGGTGACGATAGGCGTCGAATACTTCGCTGAGCGCCTTGCGGTCGTCGATATGCTCGTCTTCGACGATTTCGAATACGACGTCGCTCATGGGAATGCCATTCGCGTCGGCCGCTTCGACGGTGCGCTGGATATTGCGATCGTGACGCAACAGGGCGTTGGGCAGGCAGTTCACCGACAAGCGCGTCGACAGGCCCACCGAGTTGGCCGCACTGAACGCGCGTTCGCGGATCGCCTGGTCGAAGTGATAACGCAACGGGGCGGGGACACTCGACAACACGGTCTGCGCCGACTCGCCGGCGGGGCCGCGAATCAATGCTTCGTATGCATAGGGCTTGCCGCGTGTCACGTCGACGATGGGCTGAAACGCGAAATCAAAAGCGCGCGCGGCAGCGGATTCACGCCGGGGGCGGCTGCTTTCACGGACGGGCGCTCCCGCACCGTGATGGCGACGCGGATGATGGGCTCTAGCCATTCGCAAGCGCTCCAGAACGTTGGCGCGCACCTTGTTGAACGGACATTATTTCTCGCATGAATACGCGCCAGGATTGGAAGCCACAGATGCAATGCGACAGTGTGTGGCATGGCTTGCATTTTAACGGCAATAAAAATTAGAAATAAAGATCTAAATGTCGAAATCAGCAAAAAAATCACCGAAATCAACAAATGTCAGCGCAGAAAATAAACATGCTAAATAAACGTTGCGATTTCCGGAGAGGGTCTGGCGGCGCGGCTCGGGCATCCAAGCAGGCCTAAGTGCAAAAATAAGGGTGAATACGTATCAAGTCTTCCGATAAACAACCGTTAAAGCTGCGTTAAAAACTCGCTAAACGGTAAATTACCGGCGGATACACAGCGGCTGACAGGGGTACGGTAAAACCATCAGCGGGACTCGCCATGCGGCGGATGTCAGCCGTTCCCGACACTCGCAGAGCCCGCGGATGCCCCTGAATTCCCTTGAATTCCGTTCAATATCGTCGGATGACTGCCTCAGGATCGGGCGAGGAGATGACGCGGGAGGGCTAAGAGGTCGAGTCGCTTTTGCTCGACTTGCGGGGCGGTGCGTTGCGGAACTGCACTTCGAAACGGTCGTGCATGCGGCGCAACAGTTCGATGTAAGCGTTGCCTTCAGCGGAGCCGAGCAGCGTCATGGCGGCCCGGTTGGTTTCATCCCAGAGGACTTCGAACTTGAGCTTCGCAGTCTCCAATGGCACGCCGCTTCGCACGAGCGTCGCGAAGTCGACTTCGATCTCATTGGGCGTGCGTACACGCGCTGCGGATTCCTGATTCATGCTTGCGGCAAAACGACAATGCGGGCCGGCAGTGTAGCCGACCTCGCGGGTTTTCCGCATTGTGCACCTGACGGCGCATTTCCGAAGGTCAGGGCGCGTTCGCCGGTGGCTGAGCCGGATGCGCAGCGCCGGGCAGCACCTCGGCGGCCGACCCCGGGTTTGAGGCCGGAGTTAAGCCCGGTAATAAGGCCGGTAATGAGGCCGGCGCCACGCCCGGCGACGCCCCCGATGCCGTCACGGGGGTGCGTCGGGTGTCTTGCGCGGCGGCAGGGTACAGCGCGAGCAAGGTCTCGAGTACGCCGTTGGTCCAGCCAAAGCCTTCCTGCAGCGCGTATTCGCCACCCGTCGCCGCCTTGGCCGAGCCGAGATCGTATTTCTCGACGAGCTTGCCCGTGTCGCGGTAGAACTGCAGGTTGTTGGCGATCCATCGCGTCGCAATCGTGCGCGCGAGTTCATCCTGGCCGTAGCGGCGCAGGCCGATCACAGCAAGATACTGAATCGGCGCCCAGCCGTTGGGTTCGTCCCACTGCTGCCCGGTCTGCGTGTCGGTTGTCGCCAGGCCTCCCGGGCGCAGCAGTTTCTGCTCGAGCGTGGTGGCGATCATGCGCGCTTCGTCACGCGTCGCGACGCCGAAGTACAGCGGATAGACGGTCGCGGCGCTGAGCCGGTGCGTGAGGCTGCGATGCACGAAATCGTAGTCGCCGAACGCATGCAGCTCGTTGTCCCACAGCACGCGGCGCATGGCTTCGGCGCGCGCGTCGGCCAGACTTTGATAATGGGCGGCGAGCTTCGCGTCGCCCTTTGCGTGATGGGCAATCGCGAGCGTGCGTTCAAGGTTGAAAAGCAAGGTATTCAGATCGACTGGCAGCAATGACGTGACCTCGATCGTCGCCAGTGTCTTGCCGTCGGCAAACCACCGCGAGCTGAAGTCCCAGCCCGATTCGCCGCCCGCGCGCAGGTTGCGCCACACATCGGTCGAACTGCGTCTGGGCATGCTGCGCGCAGTCTCCACGTCTTCGCGATACGACTCGTCACGCGGCGCGTCACGTTCGTCCCAATAGCGGTTGAGCAGGGTCCCGTCCGCGAGGCGCACGACATGATGTGCGGCCTGGCCCGGCTTGAGCGTGTCGGCGCCGCGCATCCAGTATGCGTATTCCTTTTCGAGCTCGGGCAGGTATTGCACGTACGCCTGGTCGCCGTCGTGATCGGCGATCAGCGCGACCATCGCGGCGAAGAACGGCGGTTGCGAGCGGCTCAGGTAGTAGCTGCGATTCCCGTTGGGGATATGGCCGTAGCGGTCGATCAGCGTCGCGAAGTTATTGATCGTGTCGAGCGCGAGGTCATGCTGGCCATCTTGTTCGAGGCCCAGCATGATGAAGTACGAGTCCCAGTAATAGATCTCGTCAAAGCGATCGCCCGGGACGATGTAAGGGTTGGGCAACGGCAACAGCGATGACCACGGCGAGCTGTCGCGATCCGGATTACGACGCAGGACTTGCCAGAGGCCCCGAATATGGTCCGATACCGTGGTGTCCGCGTCATTGGCCGTAGGCGCCGCGGGACGCGCTGGCAGATGAAAATGCGCATCGACGAAAGCATGCAGATCGAATCCGCGTACCGAGCGCTGAGCGTGATACAGCCGCACGATTTGCGAGGGCGACCGGTCGGGCACCATGTCGGCGAACGTCTTGCTGTCGGGAATCACATGCGCGAGTTCGACGTCGCGGTAAAGCGAGCCGTAGAGCAAGGACGGCGGCAGCGGCGTCGCGTGCGGTGCGCTGGCGGTTTCGCTTGAGGGGACCTTCGCGCGCGTGCCCGAGCTCGCGGGTTGCGTGCTCGACGTTTCTGCGGTGCCCGGCGCGACCGTCCCGGCTTGCGCGGGCGCGCTGCCCGGCAAGCTGATTGAAGCCGGCGCGTGTTCAAGCGTTTTCGCTGCTTCGTGCGCCTGATCGGGCGCTTTGACAACCGCTGCCGCGGAAGGCGATTGCGCAAGCGCATCGGTTTGTACGAGGGTCGACGCCACCGTGATGGCGACGGCCGTTGCAATTCCGGTGGCGACTGCCCGGATCAGTGGATGCGTCATCGGCGACTCCGTGGTCAACAACGTCCGGCCAGTAGCAAGACCGATACCTGTCGGCACCCGGATGCGCGACGACGCGTCAGCTCAGAGCTTCTCGAGCCAGATGTCGATGACCGCACAGCGTCGTTCTTCGCGCACGGCGTGCAGCGCGTCGACGAGTGCGGCGTCGACCTCGTCGACGCGCGTGATGCGCCTCGCCCAGGCGCCGCCCGATGCGGCGGCAATCGCGGCGTAGTCGGGTGGTGGGTCGAAGCTTACGTCGAGTTCGTCTGCTTTGCTTGCATACCCGGTTGGATGCACGGCGAGCGCAGACAGCTTCGGCGATTTCCAGCCACGGTTGTTGAACACGATTGTCAAAAACGGCGTCGCGTACTTGCGTGCCATCCAGTGCACGGAAGACGGCACGGAAAACATATACGACCCATCGCCCGTCATGACGATGACGGTGTGATCGGGCCGGGCGAGCTTGACGCCGATGGCGGCGCCGCCGTTCCATCCGAGCGAGCCACCGCCGCTCGTGTACATCGCGCCGGTGCGCGACAGCTGCAGATGATTGATGACCGTGTGGTAGTTCGAAATCCCCTCGTTGAGCACGGTCGTGTGTGCGTCGATATGACGTCGCAGTCGAGCGGTCACGTATTCCGCAGTCAGGCCTTGAGCGGGGGTAGATTCAAGCTCATCGAGCTGACGTGCCCGTGAGGCATGCAGCGCCTGATAGTGCGCGCGCCGCTCGGCGACGAGGTCCGCGTCAACAGGCAATGCGTCGATCGACTCGCGGATCTGACGCAAGGCCGTACGCGCATCGGCGCGCATCGAGCGCTTCGCCGGGATGTACCACAGCGGCATTTGTTGCTTGAGCGGGTCGACATCAATGTGGAAGATCGGCGTGCCCGCGCGCGGTTTGCTGACGGTAGGGATCCACGGCACGTCGCTGTCGATCACGATCACGAGATCGGCCGCGTCGAGCGCCGCGTTCTGCACCGGGTGATTCCATTGATTGCCCTGGTACAGCACGTCGTCGGTCGGGAAATTCAGATAGTTGGGCACCGACTCGAGCACGCCGAGACCCAGTCGATGCGCGAGCGCGACAAGTTCGACGACAGCCAGAGGATTGCGCCCGACATACGAGGTCACGACAAGCGGACGCTTCGCAACGGCGAGCGCGCTCGCGAGTTCTTCGACCTGATCTGCCGCGAGCGCGCCGGGTGACAAGGGTTGCCAGTCCGCGAACTCCGCGTCGATCGGCGGAACCTCCTGCTCCATGGCTTCGCGCGTGCCGGTCAGGTAGACCGGTCCCTTGGGGTCGCTCAGCGCGAACTGTAGTGCGCGCCATGTGATCTGCTTGACGTTGTGGCCTGAGCGGAATTCGTTTTCGTATTTGACGTAGCCGCGCACGATGCCGCGCTGATCGGGCACGTCCTGAATCCACTGAATGAATTCGTTGCGGCTGCCCTTGAGTTCGCCTTGTTGCGTGTACGGCGAAAGCCCCGCAAAGATCAACACGGGAATACGACCCTTGGCAGCATTGTGGACGGCGCCCGCGAGCGCCTGCGTGCCGCATTCGACGTGAACGATCACGGCCTGCGCTCGACCGGTTGCCTGAGCAAAGCCATGCGCCGCGCTCAGCGCGACCATCTCGTTCGGGCACGTGATGACGCGCGGCACAGGCGTGCCGTCATGGCGCGCCTGCGCAAGGGCTTCGATCAGCGCGGGGTGGTCGCTGCCGAAGTTCGAGAACAGATACTCGACGCCTGCTTCATTGAGTGCTTCAAGAAATGCCGTGCTGGTCGTGTACACGCGTAGCTCCCGCATCGATGGCGTTCAATGACGTCGCGAATTGTTGGATCTCAAACTATATGTGATCAAACAATACTGTCAACGCACATGACATCGGTATAGATACCAACTGTCGGATATCCAATCATTTGCTTGAATACAGTCCGATACCCCCTGATTTGTTCTTGCTTTTTTCTTTAACGCGCATGCTCACCGCATGCGCTGCAGCGCGACAACCGAGGCAGCATGAGCAAAGGCCGATCGAGTGCAGTGCAAAAGGAATCTGTGTCCGAGGACCAGCCGGAACCGCGCTATGCGGCGCCTGACATCGCGTTCGGCGAACTCGAGAACACCATCGGCTTCAATCTGAGGCTGGCTCAGCAGGCGTCGTTCCAGGCGTTTGCGCGTCGCGTCGGCTCGAGCGATTTGCGTCCCGGCTTCTACGCCACGCTCGCGCTGATCCATGAAAACCCGGGGATATCGCAAACGGCACTGAGCCAGGCCAACGGACGCGACAAGTCGACGCTGACCCCGGTGCTCGATGATCTCGAGCGGCGTGGCCTGGTGGTGCGCGAGCGGCTTGCCACGAACCGCCGCAGTTATTCGTTGACGTTGACCACCGAGGGCGTCAAGGCGTGGAAGACATTGCGCACGCATGCGCGCGCGCATGACAAGGCGCTCGACGAACTGATCGAGCCGTCGCACAAGGAAGAGTTTCTGCGCTCGCTTCGCAAGATCATCGCTTACCTCGCCTGAGATCGGCGCCGGAGCGCGGACGGGGATTTCAGCGGCGCGCGACATTGCAGTGGGTTGCGAAGCGGTTTGCGAAGCCGCGCGGCATCACGCAGAAGCGTGAGCGCACATAAAGACACCAGTACAAGAGTACGAGAGCGCGCATCGCGTGCACATGACGCGCACATCAGCCGCAAAAGGGCTCATGAAGCAGGGGGCACGGGCAGTCGAGTCAGGTCCACCGGAGCTGTGCCGGCACGCTCAGTCGTTGCACGGCACGGCCCTTCAACTTTCATGGAGGAGACACCATGAGCACGTTGTGGCGCCGTCAAAACGGCATTTTGCTGTTGTTGTTCCTGACATGGGGTACGGTTTTTCTCGACCGCATGTCGCAACTCTATCTCGCGCCGTACATGATCGGCGATCTCAAGCTCGATAGCGGCAAGGTCGGTAACCTCGCCGCGGTCACCGGCATTTGCTGGGCATTCTCGACGCTGGTGCTCGGCGCACTGTCCGACCGCATCGGTCGGCGCAAGGTCTTGCTGCCCGCGATTTTTTCATTCTCGATTCTGTCGTGGCTGTCGGGCATCGCGCAGAACTACGAGCAGATGCTGCTGATCCGTGCGTTGCTCGGTATCGCCGAAGGTCCGTGCTGGTCGGTGATCACCGCGCTCGTCGAAGAAACGTCGGAGCCGCAGCATCGTGGCCGCAATGTCGGCATCGTCGTCAGCGCCGCGTCGCTGATTGGTCTTGCCGTCGCGCCTGTGCTCACGACGCAGGTCGCAGCGCATTTCGGCTGGCGTGCGGCGTTCTTCGTCGCAGGGGTGCCGGGCATTATCCTTGGCGTGCTGATCTGGCGCCTGGTGCCGGAACCTCCGCGCAAGGGTGGCGCAAACGCCGCGCATCTGACGCTCAGCGATTATCTGAGTGTGTTCACCTACCGCAATATGTGGCTGTGCTGCCTCGGTGCGATCGGCGTGATCTGCTGGCTGTTCGAGGTCAATGTGTTCGCGCCGCTCTATATCACGCAGGTCGCGGGTCAGCCGGGCACGACCGCGGGCTTTCTGCTCGGCGCGGCAGGTTTTGGCGCGTTCTTCCTTGGCATGATCTTTCCTGCCTGGTCGGATCGCATCGGACGCAAGATGGCGCTGATCATCATGTCGGTCATGATCGCGATACTCGTAGTCGCGATGCTCTCGCAGTCGCTGTACACGAACCTCTGGCTGCTTGCGATCATTTTCTTCGTGACGAATGCGCAGCAGGGGATCGTCGCGCTGATGATGGTGCTCGTGCCGACTGAAACCGTGCCGCCCAGACTGGCCGCGACCGCCATCGGCATGGCGACGATGGCTGCCGAGATCGTCGGCGCCACGGCGGCACCTGCAATCGGCGGCGCGCTCGCGCAGGAACACGGGCTGGCCGTGCCGCTCTATATGGCGCTTGGCGGCGCAGCGGTCGTGTTTATTGTCGCCTTGTTGATGAAGGAAACGGCACGCCATACGAGTCAGGTGCACGAGCCGAGTTCGTCAGTGGCGTGACGGCCAGGATTTAAATGAGCAGGCGCATCGACCGCCGTCGATGTGCCGCCGAGATGACGGCAACACCGGTGTGCTCGGCACCAACGGCACCAACGGCACATCTGCGGCAACTGCATCACCCACTTCCCGTAGGGAGAATCAATGAAGGGGCTGGACGGCAAGACGTGCCTGATCACCGGCGGCGCGGGCAGCATCGGCATGGCGACGGCGCGACTCTTCCTTGAGCACGGCGCACGCGTGATGATTGTCGACCTCGATCAGGCGGTGGTCGATGCGGCCGTTGCGGCGCTGGCCCATCCGCATGCATCGGGCGTGGCCGCCGACGTGGGTGACGCCGTCCAGACACAACGCTTTGTCGAAGCGACGGTCGAGCGGTTCGACAAGATCGACGTGGTATTCGCGAACGCGGGCATCTTCGGCAGCGTGGCTCCGGTAACCGACTACCCCGACGACGTTTTCGACCGCGTGATGCGCGTCGCGGTGCGCGGCAGCTTCCTGACGTGCAAGCACGCGATCCCGCATATGCGCGACGGCGGATCGATTGTGCTGATGTCGAGCGTGATGGGCTTGATGGCTGACCCTGGCGTGGCGGCGTATGCGGTATCCAAGCATGCCGTCGTCGGATTGATGCGAGTGCTCGCAAAGGAACTGGCACCGCGTCACATTCGCGTCAATACGATCCACCCGGGTCCGGTCGCCAACGCGTTCCAGACATCGATCGAGCGATCACTCGACACGGTGCTGAACACAGATGCAACGGCGTTTCTCGACAATGTGATCCCGTTGCATCGCCACGCCGACCCCGTTGAGGTCGCAAATGGCGTACTGTATCTGTCCTCATCGATGAGCAGTTTCGTCACGGGCACGAGCTTGCCCGTCGATGGTGGCATGCGCGGCTAGTGTGAGCGGTTGTTGTTCGCCATGCGCACGAATTCCCAACGGACCCGAACGACTAAAAGAGGCGTTGTATGTATGACATGTCGATGCTGATTAATGGAGAGAACGTAGGGGCAGGTGGAGGCGCCACATTCGAACGCCGCAATCCGCTCACGGGCGACGTCGCGACACGCGCGCCCGCCAGCACGGCCAAGGATGCGGTGCGCGCGGTGGAGGCCGCGCATCGCGCATTCCCCGCCTGGGCCGCGCTCGGGCCGGGCGAACGTCGCACGCTGTTGCTCAAGGCTGCGGCGGCACTCGAGCAGAAGGCGCCGGCATTTGCCGAAGCCATGGCTGACGAGACAGGTGCCAGCGGCATGTGGGCCGGGTTTAACGTGCATCTGGCTGCAGGCATCCTTGTTGAAGCCGCTGCACTGACCACACAGATCAAAGGCGAAGTGATTCCGTCCGACGTTCCTGGCAGTCTTGCCATGGGGATTCGTCAGCCCGCCGGTGTGGTGGTCGGCATTGCGCCATGGAATGCACCGGTGATTCTCGGCGTGCGCGCCATTGCAACGCCGCTGGCTTGCGGCAATACCGTGGTGCTCAAGGGTTCCGAACTGTGTCCCCGCACGCACCGGCTGATCATCGAATCGCTGCAGGATGCGGGGCTGCCCGCGGGCGTCGTCAACTTCGTGACGAACGCACCGGCCGATGCCGGTATGGTCGTCGAAGCGATGGTCGCGCATCCGGCAGTACGGCGCGTAAATTTCACGGGTTCGACGCGCGTGGGCAAATTGATTGCGCAGACGTGCGCGAAGTATCTGAAGCCGGTTGTGCTCGAGCTGGGCGGCAAGGCGCCGTTCGTCGTGCTCGATGACGCTGATCTCGATGCCGCGGTCAACGCTGCCGCGTTTGGCGCATTCGCCAACTCCGGACAGATCTGCATGTCGACAGAGCGTTTCGTCGTCGACGCTGCCGTGGCCGACGACTTTGTTGCAAAGCTGGCGGCCAAGGCCGGGGCGCTGCCTGTCGGAGATCCGCGCAAGGGTCCGGTCGTGCTGGGTTCAGTCATCGACATGGCGACGGTCGAACGGTGCAACGCGCTGATCGACGACGCGGTCGCGAAGGGCGCGAAAGTACTGTGCGGAGGCCGTGCGGACAGCACGCTGATGGCCGCCACGTTGATCGACCACGTGACGCCCGAAATGAAGATCTATCGCGAGGAGTCGTTTGGTCCGGTGAAGGCCGTCGTGCGCGTGAACGGTGTCGAAGAAGCCATCGCGTGCGCGAACGACAACGAATATGGTTTGTCGTCGGCGGTGTTCGGACGCGATATCGCGCGCGCATTCGAAGTGGCCAAGCGTATCGAATCCGGCATCTGCCACGTGAACGGGCCGACCGTGCATGACGAAGCACAGATGCCATTCGGCGGCGTCAAATCCAGCGGCATCGGCCGCTTCGGCGGCCTGGCCGGCGTCAACGAATTCACCGACCTGCGCTGGATCACCGTACAGACGACTCAGCGGCATTATCCGTTCTGAGTCGGCGAGGGCCGTGCAGTCTGATTCCGATGCATGGCCCGCTCAACATCTTCAAGCGCAGCTGCAATTTCTTTTTCGTCGCCGGACTCCAGCGCAAATCTCAAGTAAAGGCAGATCGCCTCATCGTCGTTGAGATAGTTGGCGGCGTCGAATGGAATGAACTTTGTCGCTGTCGTCATCGCAATTCCGATCTCTTTCTGATCGTGGTGTTGAGCAGCGCCGAAGCTTACACCTTGCGACCCACCAGATATTTGACGCCTTGCGGGCCGTAGAACTCCGTGTGGCGTTCATTCGGGCGCAGATGAAAGATCTGTCCCTGGTGATAGACGCGTTCGCCGTCGGCTGTAAGTAAGCGAAGCTCGCCTTCGACGACGAGGGCCTTGGCTTCGAATGGGTGGCTGTGCTCATCCATCTTTTCGTTGGGCCCGCGTTCGACGAGCACCCCGGCGGGAAAGCCTTCTTCGTTGAGCAGGGCGGTGAAATCATTGGCGTTCATAAGTCCTCCGGCTGAAGACAAGGCGCGCGCGGCGGTTTGCACACCGATCCATTCCACGATCCGCGCACTGGTTTGCGTACTAAGCACTATACGCCGCGCCTACGTGTGATCAACGTGTCAGGAAGGGGATCACGGTCTCGAGCAATGCTTCGGGCGCTTCTTCGGGCACGTAGTGCGCGCACGGCAATGCCTTACCGTCGACCCGATCCGAAAACTTGCGCCATTCCGCAATCGGATCGAAACACTGCTCGATCACACCATCCTGGCCCCAGAGCGCGAGGAACTCGCATTCGATCTTGCGGCCCTGCGCAAGCGACTCACGATCGTGCTCGAGATCGATGGTCGCGCTCGCGCGATAGTCTTCGCACACGGCATGCGCAGTACCCGGCAGGCTCAGGCAACGAAGATATTCGGCCCATGCTTCCGGCGTGAACGGCGCCATGCCCGCCCGCCGCGAGCCCATCGTTTGCCGCATATAGAGCTCAGGGTCCGACGCGATAAACGTTTCGGGGAACGGCGCAGGCCGGATCAGGAAGAACCAGTGCCAGTAGGCCGTCGCAAATGCGCGGTCAGTCTGCTCGTACATCGAGAGCGTCGGTGCGATATCTAGCGTGACGAGCCGCTCGACGGTTCGCGGGTGATCGAGCGCCATGCGGGCAGACACGCGCGCTCCCCGATCATGCGAGAGCACGGAGAAACGATCGAAGCCCTGCGCGTGCATGAGTTCGACCATGTCCTGCGCCATGCGGCGCTTCGAGTAGTTCGAGTGATCGGCGAGACCCGGTGGCTTCTCGCTGTCGCCATATCCACGCAGATCAGCTGCAATCACCGTGAAATGTTCGGTGAGTTTCGGCGCAACCTTGTGCCAGATCGTGTGCGTTTGCGGGTGGCCGTGCAGCAGCAACAGAGCCGGACCCGTGCCTGCGCGGATGGCATGAATCCGTATGCCATCAACGATGGCCGATGCGTCTTCGAAGTGCTCGAACATGGGGAATTCCTCCGTGCGCCGAGTGTACCGGAACCTCATATCCGATCAGGCCCCTCGGCAACGCCAGCGGGACGGGCCTGAAAGTTCGTCGCAGGCGCTGTGCGGGCGGGGCGCTCGACAGGCCCACCGGTGTGAGGGAGCGCTCTATCCGGCGAAGCGTGTGCACGCAGATTCGCGCGAGGTCATTCCGACGCCGCCGAGCGAATGAGACTTTCGGACACAAACGCGAGACCCTTTGGCATTCATGCTGGCGAAATGAATTTTTATAGTGACTCCCATGGCACTTCCCCGTGCCGGGCCGTGAATTGTCACGATGCCGGGCCGCCAGGGGAGTGAACCGGACGAGGAACGCCCGATGAAACCGACCCTCCTGGCACCGATGCCCGCTTCATTCTTCGGAATCGCGGTAGGACCGCTGGCGCTTGCGGCGGCGTGGCGCGTGGCGGTGCCGCTGTGGCATCTGCCGGCGATCGTCGCCGATGCGCTGACGGTCGGGTCGTTGCTTGTCTGGGTTGCGATTCTTGCCGGCTATGCGCACACGTGGTGGCGCCATCCGGCTGCCGCCCGTGCCGAACTTGAACATCCGGTGTTGTCGGCTTACATATCGCTTGGACCGGTCAGCTCGATGCTCGCCGCCAATGCGCTGCAGGCGGTGTCGCGGCCTTTGGCGGTCGCCGTGTTCGTGGTGGCCGCGCTTGCCGGGCTCGGTATTGGCGCACATCAGTACGCACGGGTATGGAAAGGACATCTGAGCGCCGCGCAGGTGACGCCCGTTGCTTACATACCGGGTGTCGCGGCCAATCTTGTCGCAGGCGCGGTCGCTGCAAACCTGGGTTGGCATGGACTCGGCGGATTGTTTTTCGGCGCCGGCGTGCTGTCCTGGCTTGCGATCGAATCGATCATGCTGCATCGTGTAACGGCACACCCTGAACTCGATCCCGTTCTGCGGCCCGGGCTCGGCATTCAGCTTGCGCCTCCGGTCGTCGCAGGTGGAGCGTATCTGTCGCTGACCACTGGCGCGCCCGACGTCATCGCACTCGCGCTGCTTGGCTATGGCTTGTATCAGCTTGCGACGATGGGGCGCTTGCTGCCCTGGATCGTGCGCCAGCCTTTCACGCCGGCGTACTGGGCGTTCAGCTTTGGCATCGCCGCGTTGCCAACGATGGCGATGCGCATGGTGGCGCGCGGTGCAGAAGGATCGGTCGAGTGGATTGCGATCGCATCATTTGTATTTGCGAATGTTGCAATTGGCCTGTTTATCGTCCGCACCATCGGCCTGTGGATCAACGGAAGGTTGCTGCCTGTTGTCGCCCCGCGTCGGGTCGCTGCGCATTGATGGCGTGCCGACGTCGTGCTGATGTCGCGACAACGTCGTTCAATGGGCGAACCAGAGCGTCAACATGATCGACAGTGTAACCATCGATACGATGGTCGAGATCAACACGTTGTTGGCCGTGGTATCCGAACTGCGACCGTAGTATTCGGCCAGCATGAACGCACCGGTGCCGGTCGGTAGTGCCGAGAGCAAGACCGCAATCGCAGTGAGCGGCGGCGCGATATGGAAGACATAGGCCGCGAGCAGCCACGTCGCGACAGGCTGCACGATCAGCTTGAGCACGACGAGTGGCGTCAACACGCTCCAATCGGGTTTGCCGCGTTTCTCGGCGATAAACAGGCCGAGTGCGACAAGTGCACACGGGCTCGCCGCATCGGCGAGCAGCTTCAGGAAACGTTCGACTCCCTCGGGAAGCACCACGCCACACAGCGACGCCACCGCGCCAAGAACCGGTGCCGCGAGCAGGGGATTTTTTGCGAGCGATAGCGTGACGCGTCCGGCGACACGCGTGATCGAACCCGACGGCTGCACCGCAAATTCAACTAACGCAAGCGCCATCGCAAACAACACGCAGACTGTCAGGATCGTCGCAATCGTGGCCGGTCCGAGACTTGACGGACCAAACGCGGCCGCGCAGAGCGGAAGCCCGATAAACCCTGTGTTTGCGTACGCGCTGTTCAGGCCGTCGACGCTTGCATCGGCGAGATGCGCGCCCCGCCGCAATTGCCACGCGAGCGTGAAAGCGAAAATGACGAGCGAGCCGATACCGAATGCCGCGACAAACCCGGGTTGCCAGAGGTCACGCAGGTGCGCGTTCGCGATGATGCGGAAGAGCAGTGCGGGTAGCGCGAGAAACACGACGAAGCGGTTGAGTTCTTTTGACGCGGTCGGCCCGGCAATCTCCCAGCGTCGCATGCCCCAACCCGCGAAAATCAGCGCAAAGATGGGAAGAACAATCGAAAACAGAACCAGCATGCGGCGCCCCGGGGTAACAGCGGCTTACGAAAGTAAGCAAAGACTTAAAAAATAAGCTAGCTGTATACCACAGGTTGGGGCGGTTTTTGACGCCAACGGCGCAGAAGATGCGCCTAAAAGGCGTCGGGCAGGTGGCGCGCAGCGCCAAAGATGCGTCGGCGAGGCGCTGACGCGGTGTCGAAGAAGTATTGCCGAGCCGCCGCCCAGATAGACCGGGCTATCTACGTGTGTGCGTGCTCGGGCGCTGCCGCAACCGATTCCCGCATCGACACCGTGACGGGAAAGCGCCGCTCATACGGCTGCGACACGCCATAACACTCGCGGATCAGCCAACGGACCGCATTCGCGGCCACCGCATACATCGGGATATGGATCGAGGTCAGCGCTGGAAACGTGTGTGCGGCGGCATCGACGTCGTCGTAACCAATCACGGAAATATCGTGCGGCACGGAGATATTGCGTTCACGAAGCCACGAGAGCGCACCGACGGCCATCTCGTCGTTCGCGCAGAACACGCCGGTCAGGTTCGGGTTTTGATCGAACAATTCGCCCATCGTGTGCGATCCGCCATCGGCAGCGAAGTTACTTTCGATAACCGGCACCGACGCGCGTTCGAGACCCGCCGCAGCGACTTCATCGAGGAACCCTTCGACGCGATCGAGATTGTCGGGTGCGCTCGACGGGCCCGCGATCACGGCCATGCGGCGGTGCCCATGTTCGAGCAAAGTACGCGCGGCGAGTGCGCCCGCATGTTTGTGATCCACCGAGAAGCACAGCTCGTCCATGCCTTCGAGATGGCGGTTCAGGATCGCGAGCCGCGGGTTGCGTTCGTGGATACGACGCAGATCGTCGTCATGAAACTCATGGCCGATGACCACGATACCGTCGCAGTCGCGCTGCATCAGGAAATCGAGTGCCTTGATCGATTCACCGTAGTCGGGTCCGTGATTGCTGCCGCTGACGACAACCATATGCCGATGGACGGCGCGCAGTTCGTTGTCCGTTGCTTCGAGAATCGACCGGTAGAAATCACCGCGCAGCGTCTGTACGAAGAGCCCGATCGCACCGAGCGACTGGCCGGAGAGCGAGCGTGCAATCGAAGAAGGGCGGAAATCCAGTTCCGCGATGGCGACGCGCACACGCTCGGAGGCCTCAGCCGATACCGAACCGCGACCCGATATCACGCGCGACGCTGTTCCGACGCCGACACCGGCAAGTTTGGCTACGTCTTTGATGGTGGCCACGAGATCTCCCTTCGCGCGCTCATTTTTTAATTGCCGCCTACTATAGCGCTACAACTCGTGCGAGCGAACCGAGGATTGCTCCTAGTCAGATTGGGGCGACGCGTAGCGCTCGACTTCCTCCGTCATCCACTCGATAAAGTGCGTCTGTTTGACGGTCAGCGAATCGCGTTGCGGCCACACGAGCCAATATGCGTACGGGTAGGGCACGGTGATCGGCGAGAGTTGCACGAGCTCGCCTGTCGCGAGTTTGTCGTCGATCAGACTACGCCGTTCTAGTGCGATTCCATCACCGCGCGCGACCGCGCCAAGCACGATGTTCGAGTCGATCGCCGCAAGTCCGCAGGGGTTGGAAGGTTCGTTGACCTGGGCGGCGTGACACCAGTCCGTCCACGGCGCATCGTGGCTCAGCACGATGGGGCACATCACGATCGCTTCGGGCGTGGCCGGCAAATCGCCGTCGTTGAATGAAGGCGATGCGACGACTACAAGTTCGTCGGACATCAATCGCTGGTGCCCAAGACCCGGCCAATCGCCCTGTCCCATGCGAACGCCGATATCCGCGAGACCGTGGCGAATCTCCTGCACTTCGAGACTGGTCTGGAGGCGTATGCCGTAGTACGGATGCCGTTCGCGAAAACGGCTCAATCGCGGAATGAGCCAATGCAAGGCAAACGAGGGCAGCGTGGCGATCACGAGTTCGCTCGGCTGCGGGCGCGTCTGCGCGATGCGCGTCGCCTGGGCGATGTTGCGCAGCGCCGCGCGAACCTCGAGCGCGTAAAGACGTCCCTCTTCCGTAAGACGCAGACCGCGCGCTTCACGCACAAACAGCGCGACGCCCATCGTCTCTTCGAGTATGCGGATCTGCTGGCTGACGGCCGAGTGCGTGACATGTAGCTCGCGCGCGGCCAGCGTGACCGCGCCGAGGCGTGCGACCGATTCGAAGCATCGCAGTGCGGCCAGGGGAGGAATCATGTCCATGTTAGTTTTTCTAACGAGACCGGTCGGAATAATTCACTTATCAGGGTACAAGAATATGCTTAAGCTACTTGTCCGCCGTGAGGTTGGGGGCGAATTCGGCATGAGTTCGCCCAGCTACTTCCTTTGACTGACGATAGAGATTCTAACGGGGCACGTATGAAGCTGATCGGAATGCTGGATTCGCCGTTTGTTCGCCGGGTCGCCATTACCCTCAAGTTGCTGGGCCTGGAATTCGAACATCAGTCGGTGTCGGTGTTTCGGCACTGGGACGCCTTCCGCGAGATCAATCCGGTCGTCAAAGCACCGACGCTGATCGAAGACGACGGCCAGACGCTGATGGAGTCGACGCTGATACTCGACTACGTGCTGAATGCGAAGAAGCCGGGTTCTTCGATGCTGCCCGCCGAACCCGCACAACGATTTCGTGCAAACCGCCTGATCGCGCTGTCACTCGCGATCTGCGAAAAGGCCGTGCAGATCGTCTACGAACACAATCTCCGACCGGCCGAGAAGCTGCACCAGCCGTGGATGGATCGCGTTCACACGCAATTGCATGCGGCGTGCGCCGAGCTCGAGCACGAACTGGAGAGCGAACCCTTCGCAATGGACGAACGTCAGTTCGGACTCGCCGGCATCACGGTCGCGGTGGCGTGGAATTTCACCACCGCATTTGTGCCGGACGCGGTTTCAGTTGAGAAGTATCCGAAGCTTCAGGCGTTCTCGGCGTTTGCGGAGCAGCAACCGACGTTTGTGGCGACGCCGGCGGTTTGACTTAAGAAGCCTCGTTCGTCTGCGGTCATTGCGCGACAAGCACGTTCGTCGCACCTCCGCGTGCAAGTTCTCGCTACGCCTCGCCCAGTCGTGAGTTGCAAGCACGGCTGGGTCACTACGTGATCGCTTTATGCGATCCGAAAAAACCTTGTCCGCGTAAGTTGGCGAACTCACACACCAGCGGTGAGTTCATGAACGCGTACCAGACAAGCCAGACAGTCCTGCCAGCAAGTCTCCGTCGACGGGGCGGCCACTCGTTGATCGTCAAGCCTCCCTACGGTTTATTTGCGCTTCTGAAGAACGCCGCCGACTCGGGTCGTCTTTCGAATGCGCATCTTGGCGGATATCGTGCCGCGCGCGATGCCGACCGTTCGGGAGCATCGCGATGATCGATCTCGGGGTTAGCAACGCGGAGTTCATGGATCGGTACTTCGAGCGAGAGATGTTGGTTGTGCGTGGCTCGGCGGATGTGACCGGCGTCCAATGGGCGGAGCTCAGTGAATATGTCTCGCTTCTCGATCCAAGTGACGATTCGAGAATAAAAGTGTTTCTGAATGGATTGCTCCCCTATGCGCTCTATGCGATCCGATACCAGGACCTCGACGAGATGCGATATGCGGTCGATGCCGCCGATTTAGCCCAACTAATGCTGGAGGGCGCGACATTGGTGCTCAATCGGCTCGACCTTGATTTAAATGACGTCGCACTGATGTGCCAATCACTGAGCGACTTCCTGAGTGCAAAGGTGGTGGCGAATGGCTATGTCGCCTTTGGTGGGGCGGGTTCATTCGGCAAGCATTGGGATACGCACGACGTGTTCGCGATACAGTGGCACGGAAAGAAGCGGTGGCGGATATATCGCCCGACGTTTGAATTGCCGCTTGCTACGCAGACAAGTAAGCGACACAAATCGGAGTGTCCAAAGACACCCATCTTTGACGATGTCCTCAATGCAGGGGATGTGCTCTATATCCCACGTGGATGGTGGCACGAAGCGACACCGATTTCGGGCCAGGAAACATTCCACATCGCCGCTGGGGTGCATGTCGCCACGCGGCTCGACTACCTGTCATGGCTTCGCAGCAATGTTCTGAGTCAACAGTTATTGGGCCGTGCATGTGTCTCAAAGGATGCGTACGACCGCGACGGCCTGCAGCAATTCGCGCGACTTGTTCATGACGCCATCGTGGCTCCGGAGCACACGAGGGACTTTTGTGGGCAAATGAGCAAACTCAGGAATGATTTTCAGGCTATTGACTTTGACAGGTTAATTCGCAAGACAAAATAGGAAATATCGCAACGGATTTTAATTAATGAGATGGTTTGACTTTGGGTAAAGTTCTATTGCTACGGCGTGCAATGCGATTTGCTTTAATTCAACGTGTTCCTTCGGCCCTCAGGGAGCGAACGAATTCCGTTGCGAGCGCGATGTAGGAAGAATTTGGCCAATAAAGTGATTGAGGCTCATATGGGTGATCAAGAAACATTGACCGCAGAAGAACAGCGGAAAGCCAATGTGCGAATAAAAGTGATGTGGTATTTCGGCCTTGTTTTAGGAGCTATCGGCGCTTCACGGCTTCACATTCCTGTTTTCAGTAAAGCGTATGTCGTCGCAATTGCAATACACATCATTAGCTCCATCATCTGGTTCCATCTGCGGTGGACATCGGCTGTAGATCGGCGCCGACTTATTCCGCTCGGCTGGGGAAAATCGATCGACTTCAACGTGGTGGCAAGCGTTGTCGCGGCGGTGACCGCAGCGGCAATGGTGTGGCTGAAGTGGAAGATAGGTGCGAGCTGCGCGTTCTTCGCAATGTTGACTTTTATGCAGTGCGTCGTGTGGGAGCGGTGCGATCGCGATGAGTCACGGTCGTCCGCGTAGCAGCAGTTTTCAAGCGAACTAATCCATCGGGGGAACAATGCGCCCGCTTACGGAAGAAGAGATTTTGTGCGTCTCGGGAGCTGAGACGATTAGGTACGAGCTTCCACAGGGATCGTCGGTTACGACGAAGCTGGAGGCTGACTATTCGACGACAATCCACATCAATATCCCGGGTCATTCAGAAATTACATGGAATTCTGGAATTCCCTTGGAGTGCGTTGTTTTGAAATCTGCAGTCACCGTAACGGCTGCCATACTCGCACGCAACGCACGCGTGGGAGTTCTCACGGGTCGCCTCGCGGCGCGGGGATGCACTTTCGCAATGAGGCATATGCAGCAGCAACATATTGGTGAAGACGGTGATGGTTAAGATTCAAGAAAACTACTTTTTTCAATACAAATTGGAGTTGCGATGCGTGCGATGTTGACGAAGGTGTCGTGGTATTGCGGTTTAGTCATTCTGAGTGCGGTAGTGTATTGGTTTCCAATCCCTGTTTTTAAAGAAGCCTATTTTTTGGCGTTAGAAGGGTATGCATCCAGCTTGGTGTTATGGTATTTCACTCGATGGGTCTTCAAATTTGATCTAAGGCGAGTCGCGAGACAAAAAATAAACCACTCATCCCAGCGGGATAAAGTTCTTCTTATTGTTGTGGTGGTGCTCGGCGCGGTTGCCCTTTTTTGTGAATGGCTAGAGGTTGCTGGCTTCTGCATCTTTGCCGCTATATTTGTTACCCAAGACATTCTTTGGGCTAAATGCGATCGCGATGCATTTCGGATGAATCAATTCGGAAAAGCAAGCTAGGGATTGAATATGCAACGCTGTGCCCGGGTGATAAATAATTCTTGAGAGTGGTGATGAATAAAAAAATAAAAATAATCTGACATGTGCAAGTGGGGGTTAAATGAATACCCGACTAATAAGGGTCTTTTGGTACTGTGGGTTGATTGCTCTGATAATGCCAATTGCCTGGATGGGTGCTTCTACGCTGGCAAGTGCATATTTTTGGGCGCTGGGCGCGTATTTTTCAAGCTTGGTCACATGGGTATTGTGGCGGTGGGTTTGTAAGTTTGAATTCGATCGGGATTTGCTGAAGCCGAAAAGATTTTTTTTAGAATTTAATGAACTGATATTGATCCTTGGGGTGCTTGCCTCCACGATGACCCTTCTGTGTAAATGGGAAATTGCTGCCAAGATCAGTCTCGTTTTAGTCATGTGCGCCGTCGAAGACATTCTATGGAGTAGGGCGCGACGCAATGTCCTTCGCAGAGCCAGAACGCAAGACGGGTGACGTTGCGTTGTCTCTCTGTAAGCGTATTTGATCGGATTGTCCGTCGGTTTAATAAATGAACGATTTCGATCCGATTAAGGCGGCCTTGTTTCGACGCGAAGCGTTAGAGGCGCAAAAAGAGCGATTTGCCGGTCAAGTACTCATGATGTATCCGCCCGCGACGTGGGCGATGTCGGCGCTCATCGCTCTACTTTTCGGATTGATGGTTGCATTCGTTTTATTTGGTTCATACACGAAGAAGATCCTAGTCTCAGGTCAGCTCTCTCCGGTGTCCGGTCTGGTGCGTGTTTTTAGCCCCCAAGCTGCGCGCGTTGTTGAAAAGCACGTCTCGGAGGGCCAACTCGTGGAGGAGAACCAGATCTTGTATGTCGTCTCCAGCGACAACAGAAGCAACGCAATGGGAGACGCGCAACGCGCGATCGTCAACGAGATTCGCGTTCGGGAAGCCTCAGTTTCTGCGGAGCTGGATCGCATCGGTGCATCTGGAAAGGAAGATCTGGAGGCGCTCGTGGAGCAAAAGACGAATCTTAAAGAGCAAATCGGGTTGCTCGATGATCAACTGCGCGATCAACGCGCCCGAGTGGCGGTGTCGGAGAGCGCGGTCGCCCGCTATCGGCAATTGCTGGACAGCGACTCCACGTCTCTGGATATGGTTCATCAAAGGGAGAGCGAGCAGCTCGAGCAAACGTCCCGGCTTATAGAGTTGAAGCGGAGCCGTAAGAAGGCGGTGCAAGAGTTGCACGCTGCGGAGCACGACATTCGCAACGCGTCGAGCAAGCAGGAAAATCGGCTGGCGCAGTTGTTACGTGCCAAAAGCGAATTGCTTCAGGAGCGCGCCGCCGCAGAAGCAAAAAGCAAAGCGGTTATCTACGCACCGAGAAGAGGCATCGCTACCGCCGTGCTCGCGGACGTGGGTCAATCGGTCGACCCCGGTCGGCCAATGCTGGCCGTCGTTCCCGAGTCAGGCGAGCTCGAGGTCGACCTCTATGCGCCAACTCAAGCAATCGGCTTCATTCGCCAAGGCGATCACGTATCGGTACGGTTCCACGCTTTCCCGTATCAGAAGTTTGGCCACTACCCCGGATCCGTAAAGTCGATTTCCCTGGCTCCGATGAGCGTCTCCGATTTGGCTGCGATAAGTGGTACCACGCCGGGAGTCGATCCAGCCAAGCAGTCGGAGCCCTATTACCGCATCGTCGTGGCACTCGAGTCTCAGGTCGTGCACGCTTTCGGTCGCGACGTAGCGCTAAAGAGCGGAATGACGCTCGATGCGTCAATCCAGCAGGAATCGCGTCGCATTTATGAATGGATGCTCGAGCCGCTGTACAGCTTGCGCGGGAATCTGTCTTAGGCCTCCTCGCTTTGACGCATGGCTTGCAATGCCCGTGTAGCGGGTTGTTGTGATTGTTGCTTTGGCTACCCGAGAAAACGTCTCTGACTGGAATCTTCGCATGGAGCTCCTGGATCACATCATGACCGGCTTCCGTCGACGGCTGCCGGTCATACTGCAAGCGGAATCGACCGAGTGCGGTCTTGCTTGCATCGCAATGATCGCGATGTGCCATGGTTTCCATGTCGATCTGCGAGTCTTGAGGCGGCGATTCCCGATCTCACTTAAAGGTGCCTCGTTGCCGCATCTCATGAAGATTGCTGGCAGGTTGGATCTGTCATGCCGCGCCATGAGAGCCGATCTTCACGAACTGCGCGAGTTGCGGTTACCTTGCGTCGTCCATTGGAATTTCAATCACTTCGTCGTGCTGAAGCGCATTGCGGGGAAAAGCGTGCATGTTCATGATCCGGCATTGGGCGCGCGAGTCATGAACATGAGCGAGTTCTCCGCATGCTTTACTGGTGTCGTACTCGAGGTCTGGCCTTCTCCGGATTTCAAGCCGGCTCCATCGCCGAAGCAACTCCACCTCAGAAACCTGATGGGGCGTATGCGCGGTGCAAGACGTACGCTTGGCCAGGTATTTGTGCTCGCGGCGGCACTGGAATTGTTTTCGATCGTCAACCCGCTATTCATGCAGCGCGTGACGGATGATGTCCTCGTGAATCTCGATTCGAGCTTACTGACAACGCTCGTGGTCGGCTTCGGCATTTCAATGCTCGTGCAGCAGTGCATATCGGCAATTCGCTCCTGGTGCCTGCTCCATCTATCCGCCACGCTGAGTGTTCAGTGGAAGGCGAACGTCTTCAACCATCTGCTGAAGTTGCCAATCGGTTTCTTCGAGCGACGGCATGTCGGTGACATCGTGTCGCGATTCGGATCGATCGATTCGATTCATCAGACGCTGACCACGTCGTTCATTGCCGCCTTGTTGGATGGGGCGATGGCAATAGCCACGCTCGTGGCGATGTGCCTGTATAGCGGCGCGCTGACCGCGGTGGCGATCGCGACAATGGCGGCCTACGCACTGGGTCGCATATTGACGTATCGACCCTTTCGAAACGCCGCCCTGGACACAATTGTCCGGGGCGCTACTCAGCAGAGCCACTTTCTCGAGACGGTTCGTGGAATGCGGGCCATTCAACTGTATCAGCGAGGCGACGAAAGAAGCAGCGCATGGGTCTCGCTATTGGTCAATCAGATCAACGCCAGCCTCAAATCGCAAAAGCTACAGCTGCTCTATCAAATAGCGAACGGCGTTCTATTCGGAGCAGAGAGTCTTCTGGTGATGTACATCGGTGCCCATCTGGTCATGAAGGGCCAGTTGTCGATCGGTATGTTGATTGCGTTCACAGCATACAAAGGACAGTTCGATTCGCGCGTCACAGGATTGATCGACAACTTCTTCGCAGTCAAGCTACTTCAGTTGCAAGGAGAGCGCCTGGCCGACATCGTCCTTCACCCGGTTGACGAAGATCCGGATCGCGGCGCGATTGATACGCGAAACCTTCGAGGCGAGGTCGCAATGCAAGGCGTCCGATATCGGTACGCCCACGGAGAGCCGACCATCCTGAATGGCGTGGATCTTGTGATCCATGCCGGCGAACGCGTTGCGATCGTTGGGCCAACAGGATGTGGAAAGACGACGCTACTCAATCTTTTGCTCGGAATCGTCAAGCCGACCCACGGGGCCGTGTTGATCGACGCAATCGATCTGAACGAAATCGGCGTCGAGACGCTTCGAAAGGAGATGGGTGTCGTACTTCAGGACGATGTGCTATTCGCGGGCTCGATTGCGGACAACGTATGCTTCTTCGACAACCAACCCAACGATCAGGACATCATCGCGGCTTCAATATCCGCGGCCATACACGACGAAATCATTGCGATGCCGATGGGGTACAACACGCTGGTCGGGGATATGGGAACAGCGCTATCAGGGGGGCAGAAGCAACGGATATTGCTGGCGCGGGCCCTGTACAAGAAACCCAGGATCTTGATTCTTGATGAGGCGACGTGTCATCTAAATGTAGAGAAAGAGCGGGAGATTCTGCTGGCGGTCAATGCGCTTGGCATAACCACCATTCTGGTCGCGCACCGACCGGAGACCGTGCTTGAGGTTGATCGCGTCATTGCATTGGCAGCGGGTAGGGTCGCATGGACAGGGACGCCTCAGGAATTTTTTGCCGCGAAGCGACTTGGCGGTGTTTAGCGAGGGAAGACGAAACAGCGCCGCTGCGCATCATTCCGACGAAATATCGCCGCGAGTCTGCCCAATGCAAATTCGCAACGAATTCGCCTCCTCACTGGCGGCGAAGTTTCATCGCACCGCCAAACCCCGTTCTCTACTGCGCTCGCACGCAGGAAATCAGGTGCCAAGCGGTGAGCGCAACGCGCATCTTCAACGTCGTATGTCCGCCCGTTCACAGAACCTTCTTCGCCTCGGTCGATTTGACCGCATCGATGACCGCAAAAATCGTGTCACGGTGAAACATCCGTTCGTGATATAAAACCGCCATTCCCAGTCGTCCAAGCGCGCATCGAGTCGCGTACGCGACCGATCAGCAACCCCACTAGTCTTACCAGATTGAAGCGCATTCGAAGTCGTTTCATCGATGGCGTCGCCCGCTCGTTGCGCGTGATCACGGTACCGTCGAGGAACTCAAAAGGCTATGCAACAAGCCTGGCGATGGTTGTCGCTTCTGTTGCACTTTCCTCCCTGGTGTTGGACCACTCGGTCACTGGCCGCGTTGTGACGATCCTTGCGGCGGGTCTGCTTGTCGCGACGGCGGTCACGCGTTTGCTGAAGGGGAGGCGAACAGAAGCGGACCTGCTGCGCTCGTTGATGGACGAGTCGCGTAGCCAGTCCATCCTGCTCAACGACATCGAAAACCACGTCGACACGGTGTTCTGGACCTGCACGCCCGACTTCCAGCACCTGCTCCACGTGAGCAAGGCGTTCGAGCGGATGTGGCAAATGCCCATGAGCGCACTGATCGGCGACGACTCGGCATGGCAGCGACGCGTGCACGTCGACGACGTGGGTCCGCTGCACGACGCGATGCGTATCGCCATCCGCGACGGCATCTATATGCAGTCGAGTTTCCGTCTGGTGATGCCCGACGCGACGATCAAATGGGTGCGCGTCGATGCGTACCCCGTGACCGATGCGCACGGACGTGTCGAACGCTATGTGAGCGTGTGCGTCGACGTGACCGAGGAGCGTCGGCGGCTCACTCAGCTCGACTACCTGGCCCACGTCGATTCGCTCACGCATCTCGCGAACCGCAAATCGATGATGGATGCGCTCTCGAAAGCCTGCGGTGAGACCGCTGCGTTTGCGTTGCTCTTTATCGATGTTGACCGCTTCAAGTTGCTGAACGATACGGTGGGTCATATGGCAGCCGACCGCTTGCTTCGTATCATCGGTCGTCGCATCCGCAAAGTATTGCCGGAGGCCTCGGTGGTTGCGCGTCCCGGTGGTGACGAATTCACGGCCATCCTTCCCGGGCTGTGGTCGGAGGACGAGCTCGGCCGCATCTGCGGGCGACTCACGAAGGTTGTCGAATACCCGATCAAATCGGGCCAGCAGGGCCTTGAGCTTTCCCTCTCGGTCGGGATCGCGTTGTTCCCCGATCACGGCCATACAAGAGAGGCGCTACTGACGAGCGCCGACACCGCAATGTATGCGGCCAAGCGAGCAGGTCGCAATACGTGGCGTATTTTCGGTGCGGCTGAGAAGAACGACCTGACTCGCAACCGGCTCGAGCAAGAACTCGGCTCGGCGTTCAGGAACGGGCAGTTCTCGCTTCACTACCAGCCGCAAATCTGCCTGCGTACGCGCAAGGTCATTGGTGTCGAGGCACTGCTACGCTGGAATCATCCGGTGCGCGGCTTCGTGTCGCCGGCCGAATTCGTGCCATTGCTAGAGCACGCCGGGCTGATTCTCCCGGTCGGTGACTGGGTCGTGGCTCAGGCGACAGAAGCACTGAGCGAATTGCATCGGCTGGGTTACCCGCTGTCGATGTCGATCAACGTATCGGCAGTCCAGTTCCGAGACACGTCGATACAGGATGCCATCGCAACGAACCTGCGATTTCACGGCTTGCGGGGCGAGTCCTTGGTCGTCGAGATCACGGAGTCGATCCTGATGGATCGCAGCGAAGCCGTCCAGCACGCCCTCAACGCGATTCGTGATATGCAGGTCGGCATCGCGCTCGACGACTTCGGTACCGGGTTTTCGAGCCTGAGCTATCTCGCCAAATTCCGTCCCGAAGCGCTCAAGCTCGACAAGTCGTTCGTCGACGATATCGAAGACGATGCGGTCGCGCTGACGATCGTGCAAGGGGTGATCGATCTCGCGCATCGGCTCGGCGTGCACGTGCTTGCAGAGGGCGTCGAAAGGGAAGGTCAACTCCAGTTGCTCGAAGAAGCCGGTTGCGATTCGATTCAGGGCTATCTCGTCGGACGCCCCGTGCCCTTTGCTGACCTGATTGTGCAGCTTGCGCTTGAACCTGCCACTTCTGCCTCCGCGGGAGAGCATCACAGTCGCGCATAGACGCGAGCAACGATGCTCGAATGTGAGCGAATGCGAGTTGGTCTATAGCGACTTTGTTCCTACGGCCTCATCGGATGAGCGTCGTAGTCGCGTATAGTCGCGAGCACGTATGCCAATGCGTAAGCGAACGCGGGTCATCTTCTGAACTGGCGCGCTACCCGACTGATCTTCCGAGTGCCTATGCGAGAGTGGATCGCTGCCTTGCCGATGTACAACGTCACGTCGACGCTGCGTGGCCATTGGCGCACGCTGATCGACGACACGCTTGGCCTTCTCCGCGAAGACGGGTTTGCCGATCCGGTGGTGCAGCTCGACACAGCGGATCTAAGCCTAGATACGCTCTGGCGGCGCGACGATCTGTTGGTCTCGCAGACGTGTGGCTATCCCCTGATGCGCACGCTGCCATCATCGATTCAGGTTGTCGGGACTCCGGTATTCGACGTGCCAGGTTGCGACGGGCCGAACTATTCGAGTGTGCTCGTCGTGTCAGACGCGGCGTATGCGGCCGGAGCCACGACGATCGAACGTTGCCGCGGCTTGAGGGCCGCCTTGAACGACCCGCTGTCGAACAGCGGGATGAATGTGTTTCGTCATGCCGTGGCGCCGTTTGCCACTGAAGGCCGGTTTTTCTCGGCTGCCATCGAGACGGGATCGCACGTTGGATCGCTCAAGGCGATCATCGAAGGGACAGCGGACGTCGCGGCCATCGACTGCGTGACATTCGCGTATGCACAGGAGATTGCGGAGATTGCGCGCGCGCCGCTACACGTTATCGGCTATACGATGCAAACGCCAGGGCTACCGCTTATCGCTTCCGCGTCCGTGGCGCCCGATGTCGTCGCGAAACTAAGAGATGCGCTCGGCCGCGCACTGAACGCTGACCCGGCTCGGGCTTGTGCGCTGCGTTTGCATGGCTTCGCGTCGCTCACGCGCAGCGACTACACGGTGCTGATCGATCTGGAGTCCGAGGCAATCGCCAAGGGCTATCCAAAGCTCGCATAGCCCGGCCTGAGTCCCTCTATTCCGCTTCACTCCGTTCAATGTGAAGCGCCCCGCATATAAGCTTCTAACGATTCGTTCGTTGGTCCGAACGTGGCACGGCCCTTAGACTCGTGTCATATCGGATCTGGCTCCCCGTTATCCCGATACCCGAAGGGTTGGGCATCTTACGCCAAGCAGGTAGACGAAGACCGACACGTTCGGGCGGGATAGCAATGCAGGAATACTTCGACCACGACCATCAACAGGCCGTCGCACGGCTCAAGGCGAACTGGACCGCACGCACCGAGTGGCCGACCTGGCTTGCGATTGTCGCGGTGTACGGAAGCTGGTTCGGGACGCTCTACCTGCTTCACCAAAGTCGCATCAGCCTGTTCACTGCAGCGCCGCTGCTGATTGTGTCGACGGCATGGTACATGTCGGTCCAACACGAATTACTGCACGGTCACCCCACGCGGATCGAATGGATCAATCGCTTGTTGGGCTATGCGCCGCTCGCTGTCTGGTACCCCTACACCTTGTATCGCGATACCCATATTGCGCATCACGATGACGAGCGGCTGACGATGCCTTCGGTCGATCCTGAAAGCAACTATGTGATGCCGCATGCATGGGACAGCATGTCGCCGCTTAAGCGTGCGCTTCTGCAAATGCGAAAGACATTTATCGGGCGACTGCTGATCGGACCGCCGATGATGGTGTTGTCCCTCGTCAAACACACGCTGCGCGACTGGGCGAATGGCGATTTCCGGTACTTGCGTATGTGGTCTACCCATACGGTGCTTGTCGTCGCCATGCTGGTGGCGATCCATCGCTGGAGTGGTGTGCCCGTCTGGTACTACCTGATCGTCGTGGCGTGGCCGGCGCAGTCGATCGCCATGATCCGCTCGTTTTACGAGCACCGTGCCGTATCGACCACGAAGGCGCGCATCGCGATCAACGAGGCCGGTCCTCTGATGCGCCTGCTTTTCCTCAACAACAATTTCCATCTCGTGCACCACGACCTGCCGTCGCTGCCTTGGTATTTGCTACCGCATGTGTATCGCATGCGTGAGTCCGAATACATCGACAAGTGCCATGGCTTTCATATCCGTGGTGGCTATGCCGAGTTATTCCGTCGTTATGCATTTCGTTCGCCGGACGCGCCGGTGCATCCGTTTGCGGATGCGGGGTCTTGAGGGAATTTTTTGGCTCGCCACGACGCTCACGAGAAGTGTGTGGCAACAGTGATTTGACACTATCGGCTCTCGCGCGCCGGCGTTTGCGTCCTCAAGCCATCGTCTGCGAACGACCCAATAAACTGCTTCCCCACAAAGGCGATATGCGCATGCATTGCCGAGAAGGAGGCCGGTGCGTCGCGATGGACGATAGCCTCGAAGATCGCACGATGCTGCGCGAGTCTCGCGAGTGCGAGTTCGTGCGCGTTGTGCCGGATTCTCGAAGCCGCAAACGTGTTGTCGGCGATATGGTCTCGCAGCTGGCCCATGACGCTTCCGTAGAAATGTCCCAGCATCAGATTGTGTGAAGCGGTCGCGACGACGGCGTGAAATTCCGCGTCGGCCCGGGCTTCGGCGTCGACGTCGTGCGCGCATACCGCACGCTCCATACGCTCCACGATCCGTCCCATGGCCTGGATTTCGCGCGCTCCCGCGCGCTGGGCGGCAAACTGCGCAGCCGCGCACTCGAATATGAGCCGAAATTCCAGCGTGTCCTCACGCAGCGGCAATTGTTCGGAGATCAGTTGCAACCAGGGTGCGGCGCCGCGTGACGTCGGTTGTGCCCGGATAAAGACACCGCTGCCACGCCGCGTTTCGAGCAGCCCCCGGGCAACCAGACGCTGAATCGCTTCGCGCAACGTCGCACGTGAAATGCCGAGCTCGGGTGCCAACTGCCGCTCGGGAGGCAAACGCTGTTCCTTCGCTCCACTCGCCTCAAGAATGCGAGTTTCCAACTCCCTGACGATCTGCCCAACCATGGCTCGGCCGGACTCGCTCGCCGAGCTTCCGCGCGTCGTCACAATGGCACCTCCAAACGCTGTGGTCTGACCAATTTCACGGCGGCGCGTGCCCGGCACACCATGGCGATCGCCGATTGACTCCGACACCTATCGAAGTGGATCGGCCTTTTACTCGAATATCCCGCCATACGGAGCCCGACATGACCCCGCTTTCGCGCGCCCTCAAACTCCACGCCGACGATGATGTTGCCATTGCCCGCGAGGCCGTGGCGGCAAACACGACGCTCAACGAATTCGACGGCCTGGTCGTGCGCCAGGACGTTCCCGCTGCTCACAAGATCGCCTTGCGTGAAATCGCCGTCGGAGAAGCCGTGCGACGCTATGGCCAGATCATCGGCTTTGCGACCGCCGGCATCACCCGCGGAGATCACGTTCATACGCACAATCTTTCGATTGGCGCCTTCGATCGTGATTATGCGTTCAGCAGCGACCTCAAACCGGTCGCGCAGCCCGTGCAACCCATGACGTTCATGGGTATCCGCCGCCCGGATGGCCGGATCGCGACGCGCAACTATGTCGGCGTCGTCAGCACGGTCAATTGTTCGGCAACGGTCAGCAAACGCGTGGCTCAGCATTTTGCCGCGCCCGGCGCGCTGGATGCCTTTCCGAATGTCGATGGCGTCGTTCCCATCACGCATAGCTTCGGGTGCTGTATCGATCACAACGGCGAGGGCATTCAGCAATTGCGTCGAACGATTGGCGGCTATGTCAAACATGCGAATTTTGCCGGTGTACTCGTGATTGGCCTGGGCTGCGAAGCGAACCAGATGGGGGCGCTGTTTGTCGCCGAAGGCGTCGAAAGCGGCCCAATGATCGTACCGCTCGTCATGCAGGAGCTGGGCGGGACGCAAAAGACGATCGATGCAGCGATCGAGGCGGTGAATGCGATGCTGCCGCAAGCCAACCAGGTCGTGCGCGAGCCGGTTCCGGTTTCGCATATCAGCGTCGCCTTGCAATGCGGCGGTTCCGACGGCTACTCGGGCATTACGGCCAATCCCGCCCTGGGCGCGGCGGTCGATCTGCTCGTCCATCATGGCGGCACGGCCATCCTTACGGAAACGCCGGAGATCTACGGTGCCGAGCATTTGCTGACGCGACGCGCGGTGTCGCGCGAAGTCGGGGAAAAGATCGTCGAGCGCATTCATTGGTGGGAGTCCTACGCGGACCGCGAAAAAGGCAGCATCGACAACAACCCGACGCCGGGCAACAAGGCCGGCGGCCTGACGACGATCCTCGAGAAATCGCTGGGCGCCGTTGCGAAGAGCGGATCGACACCGCTGACGGGCGTGTACCGCTACGCCGAACCGGTCGACACACATGGCCTGGTCTTTATGGACGCGCCTGGATATGACCCGATGGGCGCCACGGGCCAGATCGCAAGCGGAGCGAATCTTGTCGTCTTCACCACGGGACGCGGTTCGTGCTTTGGTGCCAAGCCGGCCCCATCGATCAAGCTCGCGACCAATACGCGCATGTACGAACGCATGCGCGATGATATGGATATCAATTGCGGCGACATCATGGACGGTGATTCGACCGTGCAGCAAAAGGGCGAAGAGATTTTCCAGGCGATTGTCCGCGTCGCATCGGGTGAACGCAGCCGCAGCGAGGTGCTTGGCGTGGGTGACGAGGAATTCGTGCCCTGGATGATCGGCGCGCAGATGTAGGGGAAACCGTGCCGCGTTCAGCGCACGAGCAATTCGAATGGCGCGGCTTCTTCCCAGACGAAGCTGCCATCCTCTTGCCGGATCAGTTCGGGGTGGTGGCCGGGGACGATGCGGTCCGCGCGTTCCAGGATGCGCTTGATCGTGCGTGTGCCTACGTCGACCTCGTCGAACGCCATGTCGCAGCGCTTGAGAATCGCTTCCTTGGCGTATTTGATCGCGTCGCCCGCGAGGACGACGCGCCCTCGATCGGCGGTTTCCAGTTCGATGCCGCAGCAACCCGGAGTATGGCCGGGCGCGGGAAAGTACGTCACGCCTTCATCGAGCTGGCCCTCGCCATTGAGGAATTCCACGCGCGATTTCGACAACTGCTCGCGAATGCCCCACGGCATCAGCAGGTCGTTCGGGTGCGGATGGGCGGCATATTCCCACTCGCGCTCGCTGACGAGAAACCGTGCATGAGGAAACAGATCGACGTTGTGCGCGTGATCGAAATGCAAGTGCGACAGGAACACAGTGCCGATGTCGGACGGAGCAAGACCGCGATCGCGCAAGGCCTTCAACAGGCCAAGGCGAGAGACGAAGCCACCTGTATCGAACAGCATCAGGCCGTCGCGGCTGCGAATCAGTGTGATGTTCGCGATGCCGAGAAAATCGTGCTTAAGACGCAGGGCATTGCCCTGCACCAGGATGTCGTACGTCGGCTTCATGCGGTGTCCTCGTGTGCGAAGCGTTCAGGCGCTGAACGTCGAACTCATGCGATGCGCGCGGCGGAACGCTTCGAGCGGCGGCATGATGTGATCGACGGCAAGCGCCACGAAGCCCTCTCGGTCGCCATTTTTCAGTTGCTCGATCATGGTCGCGTGGTGCTCGCGCGAGTGCGAAAGCAATTGCGGATCGCCGACGCCGTACCAGCGAATACCGGTGGTCTCGACCCACAGTTTCTCGATGGTTTCGGCCAGATACTGGTTCGGGCAGGTGGCCCAGATGCGGCGATGGAACGCATCGTTGAGCACGTTGACCTGAAGCAGATTCCCCGCATCGAGTTCACGGCAGTACTCGATGTGGATGGCTTCAATTTCCCTGATCGCATCGGGACGTGCAGGCATCGGCACGCGGGCTGCCGCCTCGCGCTGCAGGATCATCCTGACTTCATAAATCTGCTCGACTTGCTCGATCGAGAAATCACGCACGATCACGCCGCGATTCGGCCGGCGCGTGACGAGCCCCATGCGGTCGAGATGTACAAGCGCCGCGCGCGACACATGCCGCGACACGTTGAACTGCGCGCTGATTTCCTCTTCGACCAGTCTCTGATGCGGTCTGAGCCGTCCAATGATGATGTCCGACTTGATCGCTTCGACCAGTTGTGCCGCCTGAAGGTCCGTTTTTGTTACCAATCGATGTTCCTCAATGTTCGCGCTATCAGGGCGCTTCAGCGGTGCCCGCGTGTTCGCGGGCGTGCCAGCCGCGCTTCGACCTGTTCCATTCGCGCAGGCCTGGTCGATGCCGAAAACGGGGCCTTTTACCGGTTTATAAGGCACGCATTCTACTGGCTAAAAAAGCCAACAGTATTGGCGTAAACCTTGACGACAGTTTTATTGACAAAATTGTCGCCAAAATCAAGACTGGCTCACCTCGCGATCGAAGCGCCGGCGAAATCACCGCGCTACATCGATCGCGCAACGCTGAACAAGGGTGTGGAGACATGATTCGAAGGGCCGAAACGAATGGCATCGAGATCTGCTATTCGCTGACGGGCACGCCGGGTGCGCCGACGGTCGTCCTGAGTCACGGGCTCGCGGCTGACCTGTCGATGTGGGAGCCGCAGGTCAATGCCTTGTCCCGTTCGTTTTCCGTGCTCTGCTATGACATTCGCGGCCACGGCGGCTCGGGCAGTACGGCAGGCGACTATTCGCTTGCGCTGCTTGCACAGGACGTGCTCGCACTGATGGACGCGCTTGGCATCGCGCAAGCGCACTACATCGGGCTGTCACTGGGCGGCATGATCGGCCAATATCTCGGTGCCTGGCACGGAGAACGTCTCGCGAGCCTCACGCTGTGCGCCACCACCAGCGATGCGCCAAAGGCGTCGTGGGATGCCCGCGTGCGTGAAGCGCGCGAACTCGGCATCGTACCGCTCGTCAACGCGACGGTCGATCGATGGATCACCCCGTCGTTCCGGCAGGAACAACCCGCACTCGTCGAAAAGATGCGCGCCATGGTGATGGGTACATCGCTCGATGGCTATGCCGGCAGCGCAGCGGCGATCCGCGATATGGAGCTCGCGGCTGTGCTTGGCCGCATCACGGTCCCGACGCTCGTGGTGGCGGGCGAAGAAGACACCTCGACGCCGCTTCCCGTGCTTGAGCGGATTGCGCAGGCCATTCCCGGCGCTCAGCTACTGACGACTCCCGCGGCGGCGCATATGCCAACGATGGAGCGTCCCGAACTGTGCAATCCGGCCATCGAACATTTTCTGCTGACCCAGTCGAACGGTGCGGGCAGTCATTGAGCCTTTATTCAGGAGTTGTCATGGCAGGCCGTCTTAATGGAAAGCGCATCGTCATCACGGGTGCGATCGGCAATATCGGCAAGGAAGCGGTGCGCAGCTTCATTGCCGAAGGCGCGCGCGTGGTCATTGGCGATATCGACGAGAAAGCGGGACGCGCCGTCGCCGAGGAACTCGGCGCCGCCACGCATTTCGTGCAGGTCGACGTGACGCGCGAAGAGAGTGTGGCCGCGTTGATTGAAGCGGGCGCTGCATGGCTCGGCGGACTCGATGTGCTCGCGCAAAACGCTGGCTTGCAGCGCTCGGGCGCGATCGCGGAGTTTGATCAGGCCAATTGGGATGCGCTCTTCGCCGTCAACGCACGCGCGCATTTCTTCGGCGCCAAGCATGCGATTCCGCATCTGAAACGCGCGGGCAAGGGGTCGATCATTAATATGTCCTCGCTCGCCGGCAAACGCGGCGGTCCGGGATTGGTAGCGTACTCCGCGTCCAAAGGCGCCGTGATTTCGTTCACGACGGCGCTTGCGCTCGAGCTCGCGCCAGCAAACATCCGCGTCAATGCGATTTGCCCGGGTTGGGTCGATACGGCGTTCAATCAGCCCGCGATCGACTTCATGGGCGGTGCCAGCGCTCAGCAGCAGAAAATCGAATCGCTCGTGCCGCTGGGTCGTCAGGCGGATGCGGCGGAAATTGCGCCGCTCTTCGTCTATCTCGCATCTGACGAGTCGGCGTACGTGACCGCACAGGCATTCGGTATCGATGGCGGTGTCTACAATGGCTGATCCCACGGCGCAAACGACGGCACGCGCCGTATCCGGTGCGCCGAAGATCCTCGATATCCAGGACGTCGCGAAGTCGTATGGCGCAACGATCGCCGTGCGCCGTGTGTCGTTCGATATCGAAGCCGGCGAAGTCCACGCGTTGCTCGGCGAAAACGGTGCGGGCAAGTCGACGATCGTGAAGGTGCTATCCGGCATCGTGACACCGGACACGGGCGCGTTAATGCTCGACGGTCAGGCGTATCGTCCCGCGGATCCGATGGCCGCGCGCGCGGCAGGCGTCTCCACGGCGTTTCAGGAGCTGAGTCTGCTGCCCAACCTGAGCGTGGCGGAAAACCTGATGTTGCCGCGGCAGGCTCGAGGCAAGGCAGGGCTCGTGTCGGTCAAGGATAGCCAGGCTCGTGCGGCCATTATTCTTGAGGAGTACGGACTCGGCCATATTCATCCGAGCGTGCAGGTAAGTGCGCTGTCGCTGGCTGAGAAGCAACGCGTCGAAATCACGCGTGCCGTTGCACGTCGTCCTCGCCTGCTCGTGCTCGACGAGCCGACTGCCGCACTGTCCGATCCGACCTGGCTGTTCGACATTCTTGAACGTCTCACGGCGTCCGGCACAGGCGTGCTCTATATCTCGCACCGTCTGTCGGAAGTGCGTCGCCTCTGCCGTCGCGGCACGGTGCTGCGCAATGGCGAGAGCATCGAGACGGTCTCGCTCGCCGGTATCGAAGATGCGGGCATCTTCAAGATGATGGTGGGCTCGGCGGCACGCGAAGTGCATGCGGGGCGCAGTCAGGCGCAGGTATCGACGTCGGAAGCCTTCGGTGTCACGGATCTGTCTGGCGGGCAGGTCGAGCAGATCAGCCTGAGCGTGAAACAGGGCGAGATCGTCGGCGTGGCTGGCCTCGAAGGGCAGGGGCAGCGCGATTTGTTTCGCATGCTCGCCGGGCTGACGCCGGTGCGTCAGGGCGAAATCCGCGTCGACGGACGTGTCGTGCGTCTTGCGAATCCGGCCGATGCGGCGCGCGCGGGCATTGGCTTCGTGCCTGAAGAGCGCAAGACCGAAGGTGTGTTTCTGGGGTTGCGCACCGACAGCAATATGGCGCTGCCGATACTCGGCAAGCTCGGACGTTTCGGTATCGTCAGCAGCCGGCGCGAACGCGCGGCTGTCAGCCAGGAAGCGACGCGCGTCGATCTCGCCAGCCGTTATCTGAAACTCAAGATCGGCGCGCTATCGGGCGGCAATCAACAAAAGGCGCTGATCGGGCGTGTCTTGATGGCAGGCCCGCGCCATCTTGTGTTGTTCGATCCGACGCGTGGCGTCGATGTCGGTACCAAGGCCGTGATCTACGGCGTGATCCGGGATTTTGTTGCGCAAGGCGGTGCGGCGCTCGTCTATTCGACGGAATTGGCGGAGCTGATCCAGCTCGTCGATCGCTGTGTCGTTGTCTACGGTGGCCGCGTCGCGGGCGAGGCGGCCGGCGACAGTCTGACCGAGCCGCATCTGGTCGCGCTCGCGGCAGGACAGGGAGTGCATTTATCGTGAAGTCATCCATTCAAGTTTCAGACGCCGACGGCGCCTTGCGGCCCGATCCATGGCTGCGTCGCGTGCTCGGTGACGGCACCACGATCATCGTCGCGATCCTGATTGTGTTGACCGTGATTTTCGCGGCGACACAAGCGGATGCATTGAGCGGAAGCGTGCTGACGGACATTCTTAACAACAGCCTGCCGTTGGCCCTGGCCGCCGCGGGCGGCACGCTGGTCGTGCTTACACGCGGCTTCGATCTCTCGGTGGCGGGCGTCATTTCGCTGACCAATGTGCTCGTCGCGGTGCTCGCCGGCGACGGAGCGACCGGAGCGCTTGAAGGCGCTGTGATCGCGGTCGTGACCGGCGCCGTCGTCGGTGCGATCAATGGCTATTTCGTCGCCTACTGGAACCTGCAGTCGATCACGCTGACGCTCGCTTCGATGATCGTGTGTTCGGGCATCACGCTGCTGATTCTCGATGCGCCGGGCGGCAATGTATCGGACTTCATGAACTACGCGATGACCGGACGCGTCGGCGATGTAGTGCCTGTCGCACTGGCGATCGTCGTGGTCGTCTACGCGACCTGGCGCATCCTGCGCCGCACGGACTGGGGGGTGGGGCTCTACGCGACCGGCGCTGATGAAACGGCCGCCGTGCTGGCCGGCGTGCCGACGCGGCGTGTGAAGCTGGTGGCCTATATGCTGGCCGGCGTGTGCTATGGCCTGGCCGGCTTCATGCTGACCGCATTGACTGCGACCGGCACACCCAACGCCGGCGACCCGTATCTGCTGCTGGTCTTTGCCGCGATCGCACTGGGCGGCACATCGTTCTCGGGCGGGCGCGGCGGTGTCGCCGGTTCGATCCTTGGAGCGTTGACGTTGACATTGCTGCAGAAGGTGTTGTTCTCAACAGGCGTGTCGTCGTTCTATACGGGCATTTTTCAAGGCGTGGTCATGATTGCCGCTGTGGTTGTCGCGGTGTTCTTTGCACGTATCAGCACACGCGGCGAGGTGCGTTCATGACAGAGACGCCATTAACTGACGGCCGGCCTGCCGACACGCGCGGCGGCGAAGCGTCGCCAGGCCTGCTCGGCCGTATCGATCGCGATATGCGTACGGCGATCGCCCTGCTGGCGATTTCGTTTGTGCTGATCGTCGCTTCACGCGCGTTGGGGCCGAACTTCGGCAGCCTGACGCAGATGAAGGCGATTCTCGTGATTTCGAGTTTCCTGATGGTGGTCGCGTTCGGTCAGCAGATGGTGATTCTGCTGGGCGGCCTCGATCTCAGCGTCGCGTCGATGATGACGCTTGGAGGCGTGCTGGCTTTCAAATGGATCGGCGGACCATCAGCTTCGTCGGTGCTGTGGGGTGTGCCGGCGATCCTGCTGATCACGGCCGCACTGGGGGCGTGCAGCGGAATCGGTGTGAGTCTCGTGAAAATCCCGCCGTTCATCATGACGCTTGCGATGGGCGTGATTCTCTACGGCGTGACGCTGGGCTTTACGCAGGGCACCCCGACGGGGCAGCCGTCCGCTGCATTGTCGTCCCTGTTCGCGACCACGGCGATGGGCACGCCGATCCTGTATCTGATGGTGCTGGGCACCGCCGCAGGGTGCTTTCTGCAGATACGCACGAGTTTCGGGCGCAAAGTCTATGCGCTCGGCACCAATCCGACCGCGGCCTTCGTGGCAGGTCTGCCGGTGCATCGCCTGACGATCGCGGCGCACGCAATCAGCGGCGCCAGCGCCGGGCTCGCCGGGATCCTGATGCTCGGCTACGTGCGCGGCGTGACGCTGACGCTCGGCCAGAGCTATCTGTTGCCATCGGTCGCGGCTGTCGTCGTTGGTGGCACTTCCATCGTCGGAGGTCGGGGCATCTATCTCGGTGCGGCAGCCGGCGCCATTCTACTGACCACATTGTCCACGCTCGTTTCATCCCTCGGTATCGCGGAAGGCTGGCGAACGATCATCTACGGTGTCGTGATTTTCCTCGCGCTCGTGCTCCTGCGCGATGACCTTATGCAACTCATCAAACGAAGTGGCTTCAGCCGTTCCACACCACGCAGCACTCCACAAAGCAGCAACAAACAACGCGAATGACCGGTTCGACCGGACGCCATATTGGAGGACACACATGAATTTTCGCCTTTTCCTGAAGACCTGCGCGCTTGCGCTTTCGACAGCGGCCGTGCTGAGCGGCGCTGCGCACGCGCAGACACCGCCGAAGAAGTTCAAGGTCTATCTGAGCATGAGCTATAGCGGCAACGGTTATCAGACAGAGACCTCGAACCTGATCAAGGCGCTGGCCGCGACACCGCCTTATGACAAGCTCGTCGAACTGAAGACGGTGATTTCGGGGACGGACGTGCAAGCACAGGCCGCTGCGTATCAGAGCATGGTGTCGGCGGGTGCGGACGCAATCATCACGTTCCCGATTTCGGCCACCGGCCTGAATCGCGCGATCCACGAGGCGTGCGAGAAGCATGTACTGGTGTACACGTATAGCGGCACCGTGACCGAACCATGCGCACGAACGGTGAGCTATATCACCGCCGGCTTTGCACCGAATACGGCGCAATGGCTCGTGAACAAGCTCAATGGCAAGGGCAATGTCTTTATCGACCGGGGCGTGGCTGGCAATTCCGTCGACAAGATGAACTACGACGGCGCGATGAGCGTGTTCAAGCAGTATCCGGGCATCAAGATCGTCGCCGAGTACTACGGCATGTGGAATAGCCAGACGACGCAGCAGGAAACCGCGAAGGCGCTGGCTGCGCATCCGGACGTCGATGCGATCTTCGGCGAAAACGGTGAGGACGGCATCGTGGCCGCCATGCTCGCAAGCGGCCAGAAGAAGCTCGTGCCGGTCACCGGCGAAAACACCAACGGCTTCCGTCTGGCGCTTGCCAATCCCGATCTGCGCAAGCGCGGACTCGACGGCATTTCGTCCGGCGACCCGATCAATGTGTCCGGCTATGCGTTCAAGCTCATGATGGAAGAGCTGACCGGCAAGCGGAAGGTGACGGTCCATAACATCGAATATCCGCTGCCATGGGTGCCGGCCGATAAGGTCAAGGTGTGCTCGGGCGACAAGTTTGTCGATGGCTGCAACGCCTTCCCCTCGACCAGGGTGCCCGATTCGTTCAACACGGAAGTGTTCGATCCTGTTCTGACGCCGGAACTGTCGCTGAATTCGGCGTTGAACGGTACGCCGACGCCGGGAGCGACGATTCAGCCGCTGCCGGCTGACGTCGTCAAGCAAGCGCCTGATGTACCGGGTGTCAATTGCCAGCACTGCCAGGCTCCGGCTGATCTGTTCAAGCTGACGAAGGTCACGGCGACCGTCAAGCCTTAAGGGAAGTCTCTCTTCAGCCGGTTCGGTCTTTGACGAACCGGCTTTTTCGTATCGGGAGCACAGTGCGCGTCGGTCATATCCTTTATGTGATTCGTCTGTGATCGCCGAACGCACCGATGCGGCACTTGCCCCAGGTTTGACGAGGTTTTCGTGGACATCATTCCCATGTGTGACGCGTCATTGCCTGTAACGCGCGCGCCTCGCATTCGTTTTCCAGCCGGCACGGTCGACTGCCATTTCCATGTTTTTGGCCCCGCGGATGCGTGGCCTTACGCGCCAAGCCGCAGCTATACGCCGCCGGATGCAACGCTTGACACGTATGAAGCCCTCGCCAGTACGTTCGGCATCGATCGCGCGGTGATCGTGCAGCCCAGTCCGTATGGCATGGATAACCGGCGCAGCCTTGAAGTCATTGCGGAGAGTCGCTTGCCGATGCGTGCGGTACTCGTGCTCGAGCCTGACGTCACCGATCGTGAGTTAGCCGACTACCATGCGCTGGGTGCGCGTGGTGTGCGTCTGAACCTGCTGTTTGGCGCGGGGCTTGCCATCGGGCAGGCCGATGCGCTTGCACAGCGCATTCGCGATTCCGGCTGGCATCTTCAGTTTCTCGCCGACGTGTCGACGTTGGGCAATCTGACAGCGCTGGTCGAACGTCTGCGAGTGCCGGTCGTATTCGACCATCTCGGACATGTGCCGACGGTCAAGGGTGTCCACGACCCCGGTTTTCGCAACCTGCTTGCGCTCGTGCGTGAAGGCCTGGCCTGGGTCAAGCTGTCGGGTGCCTATCGCTCGACGTCCCTTCCTGTGCCGCCTTACTTTGATACGCGACGCTATTTCGACGCTTTGATCGAGGCGAATCCTCATCGATTGGTCTGGGGCACTGATTGGCCGCATCCTTCGATTCCGGTAGCCATGCCCGACGATACCGATCTCGTCGATCAATTCGGCGACTGGGTTGGCGATGCGGGTTTGCGGGAGGCCATTCTGGTTCGCAATCCGGAGCAGTTGTATGGATTCGAGCGGTACGACGGGCATGTGCCTGACTGAGGGGCAGCACGCACGACTGCGTTCGTTCGTCACCATTGCCAATTCTGTTGGCACTGGCGATTTTCGTCGGGGCAACGGTCACGCGGTTTGGTGAGCGGTCGGAGTGGGCAGCGTGGTCGAGTGAGCGTCGAGTTCGGCGAGTAAGCGGTGGCGCCAACGGGCCAGCTCGGGAACTGCGCGATCGCGAGGGCGTTTGAGATCGATGTCGAACGAATCGACAATGCGTCCGGGCTCGGCCGCCATCAAGTAGATTCGATCGCTAAGGAAAAGTGCTTCATCGAGATCGTGCGTGACGACGAGAGCCGCCGTGCCGTGGGCGGCGGTCATTGATAGCAGCAGTGTCTGCAGGCGCATACGAGTGAGCGCATCCACCGCGCTGAATGGCTCGTCGAGCAGTAACAGATCGGGACGGGTATAGAGCGCACGTGCCAGTGCCGCTCGCTGTGCCATCCCGCCGGACAATTCCTTAGGCCAGGCGCGCTCGCGCCCGGCGAGACCGACTTCGTTGAGCAGGCGTATCGCGTACCCATCTTTATCGCGTTTGCCGCCGGCGATAAACGTCACATTCTGCTCGACGCTGAGCCATGGCAGCAGGCGCGGCTCCTGAAACATGATGCCGACGCGTTCGGATGGATTGGCGACGGCTTTTCCTCCAAGCTTGACGGTGCCGTCATAGGCATCGTCAAGGCCGGCGACGATTCGGAGAAGGGTGCTTTTCCCGCAGCCGCTCGGGCCGATCAGGCTCACGATCTCGCCGGGCCGGATATGGATCGATACGCCGTCGAGCACGCGTTTTTCGCCGAATCGCTTGGCGATGAGGTGTGCGTGGAGCAGGGGGTGAGTCATAGGGCAGTCTGGCTTGCTCGTTCGTGCTCGTGCGTTGGTGCGTCGTGCTGCGATTCGCGCCGTGAAGCGCGATCGATATCACGCGTCGACGTGCCGTTCGAATCGCTCTCCGTATCACGCCAGCGCAGGCAGCGCTGTTCGATGACCCTGACGATGCTGTCGCTGAGCTTGCCAAGCACGCCGAAGAGGATGATGGCGGCGAAGACCCAGTCCGTGCGTCCGGTTTCGCGACCGTCGCTGAGCAGGTAGCCGAGGCCGCGCGTGGCGGCGATCAGTTCAGCCGCGACGACGAACATCCACGACACGGCGAGCCCGATACGTAGCCCGGCAAAGATCTGGGGCATGGCTGCCGGCAGCAGGATGCGACGCACGAGCGCGGCGTGGCTCAATCCGGCGACCTTGCCGAGTTCGATCAGCTTGCGGTCGACCCCTCGGATGCCGGACAACACGCTTAGATGAACGGGAAAGAAGGCGCCTATCGCGACCAGCGTGATCTTCGGCGCTTCGTCGATACCCATCCAGAGCAGCAGAAGCGGAACCCATGCCAATGACGGTATGGCGCGCAATGCCTGAAACGTCGGATCGAGCAACGCTTCGAGGCGCTTGCTAAGCCCCATTGCCCCGCCGACCAACACGGCGCTGATGGCTCCGAGGGCAAAGCCCGTCAAGACACGTCCGCAACTCGCTCCGATATGACGCAGCACACGTGGCAGTCCCATCTGAATCAATGAAGCCGCGACCTCGCTCGGTGCGGGGACAAGATTCGACGCAATCCATCCTGCGCGTACGGCCAGTTCGACAAGCGCGAGTGCGACGAACGGCAACGCAAGTCCGGCGCGTTGCCAGGCTCGGATTCCGGAGCCGGGCCGGCGAGCACGCCGTTCGCTCGCCTGGCGCGCGAGCGAACCCGGCTGGGCAACGTGATCGGCACGACGCATCTCGTTCATCGTCTATTGAGTCGCCAGTGCGCGGCGAGCGCTTTGCGTATCGACCAGGGTATCGATCACGGTATTGATATTTGTACCGGGCTTGACGAGCTGCTCATCCGTCAGAATCGGTGCCGCCGCCTTGAGCGCTGCAATATGCTCGGCTCCCGGATACGGATTCGAGAAGTCGTTGCGTTCGAGTTGAAGCTTGGCCACAGGCAGCGAGATATTCGCCGATTCGGCGACGATCTTCGCCGCGTCGTCAGGGTGGGCAACAATCCAGGTGCGCGCACGGTCGTAGACCTTGATCACGCGAGCGAGCGTATCGGGATGCTCGGTGACAAACGACTCGCGCGCATTGAGAAATCCGTATGTATTGAAGTTCACATTCCGATACAGCAGCCGAGCCCCGTTGTCGACCTCGGCAGCCGCCATATGCGGATCGAGACCCGCCCACGCATCGACTTGCCCGTTGACAAGCGCGGTGCGCCCGTCGGGGTGCTGAAGATTCACGATCTCGACGTCGTCGCGCGTCAAGCCCGCCGTGTGCAAGGCACGGAGCGTAAACAGGAAAGGATCGGTGCCTTTAGTCGCGGCGATCTTTTTGCCTTTGAGATCGCTTAGCGATTTGAGCGGAGAGTCTTTGCGAACGACGAGCGCAGTCCACTCCGGACGCGAATAGATATAGACGGTGCGGATCGGATTGCCGTTGGCTTTGCCGAGCACGGCAGCAAGACCGGCGGTCGAGCCGATGTCGATGGCGCCGCTGTTCAGGTATTCAAGCGCGCGGTTACTGCCGAGGCTCAATACCCACTTGACGTTCGTGTGATCCGGCTTGAATTCGCTCTCGAGCCAGCCGAAGCGTTTGACGACCAGGCTTTCGGGCGAATAGTACGCGTAGTCGAGCTTGAGCTCCGAGGGCGCCGGGCTCGCCGCAAAAGACGAATTGGACATCACGGCGGCAGCGGCGACACTCGCCACCATCCCAAGCGCAGAGTGCAGTGCATGACGAAGCAGCGGTCTCATCGGCATCCATTTTTATCGTTAAGAAAGCCGATGTTATGACGACGCCCCTTGCCGGGGAAACGATCAGTCGTGGAATGCTTATGACGTACGAGGCGATTGGACGGTGGAGCCCGCCGTCGAGCGATTGACGAATTGATGAGGCCGCCGACCAATGGCTATCTGCCTTCCTCGACGATTCTCACGACTCGCTTACGATCCCGCATTTCCGTCATTTACATATGAATCGAAATGCTAAGCATCAAAGAACGAAAACGAGAAATCTAATGCTCAAAACATTCTTTGTGTGACACCGAGTGCAAACCTAGACTCATCAGCGACCGGACGAAGCGTTGCTGATCAAGATCCACGACGCCGACGAGAAGGTGCCGGCTCGCTTTACCGCGCATACCGCACTCGATGATCCGAATTCCCCATCGCATGCGCGACCCCGACGCAGCATCGAACTGCGAGCGTTGCTGTTTTTCCGACCCAGGAGACCCACGATATGACCGATGCATCCGATGTGCCGTCGCCAGCCTCAACGTGGAAGTTTGAAACACTTGCTGTTCACGCGGGGTATTCGCCCGACCCGACGACGCGTGCTGCTGCAGTGCCGATCTATCAGACGGTCGCGTTTGCGTTCGACGATACGCAACACGGTGCAGACCTGTTTGACCTCAAGGTCCAAGGCAATATCTATTCGAGAATCATGAATCCGACGCATAGTGTGCTCGAGCAACGTCTCGCCGCACTTGAGGGCGGTATCGGAGCATTGGCGCTTGCATCGGGTCAAGCGGCCGTGACGTATGCGATACAGACCATCGCCGAGGCCGGTGACAACATCGTCTCCTCGAGCACGCTATACGGAGGTACCTACAATCTGTTTGCGCATACGCTGCCTCAGTACGGTATCGAGGCGCGTTTCGCCGACCCGCGAGAGCCCGATTCGTTCGAGCCGTTGATCGATGATCGTACTAAGGCCATTTTTGCGGAGACGGTTGGCAACCCGCTTGGCAACATCACGGATATCGAAGCGCTTGCGGAGATTGCACATCGTCACGGTATCCCGCTTATCGTGGACAACACCGTGCCTACGCCGTACTTGTTGCGTCCGTTTGAGCACGGCGCCGACATCGTCGTGCATTCGCTGACCAAGTATCTCGGAGGGCACGGCACAAGCCTCGGCGGCGCGATCGTCGACTCGGGGAAATTTCCGTGGGCTGAGCACAAGGCGCGCTTTCGCAGGCTGAATGAGCCGGACGTCTCGTATCACGGCGTGGTCTACACCGAGGCGCTGGGTCCAGCGGCCTACATCGGTCGTGCTCGCGTCGTGCCTCTGCGCAATACGGGGGCTGCGCTTTCGCCGTTCAACGCCTTTTTACTGCTGCAAGGTATCGAAACGGTCGGCTTGCGGATCGATCGGATCGCAGAGAATGCTGCGCGAATTGCGCAGTACTTGAAGGCGCATCCGAAGGTTCAGTGGGTGTCGCACGCGAGCCTGCCGGATCATCCTGATCATGCGCTCGTGGACAAGTACTTATCGGGTAAGGCGCCGGGCATCCTGACCTTCGGTGTTGAAGGTGGGCGTGAAGGGGGCGCGCAGTTCCAGGACGCGCTCAAGCTCTTTACGCGTCTTGTGAACATTGGCGACGCCAAATCGCTTGCGACACACCCTGCATCGACGACGCATCGTCAGTTGTCACCCGCAGAGTTGGCCAAAGCGGGCGTCAGCGAAGAAACGATCCGCTTGTCGATAGGGATCGAGCATGTAGACGATCTCATTGCGGATCTGGATCAGGCATTGGCCGCTGTGTCGACCCTGGACCGACCGGAGGTTCGGGCGGTGGCCTAGTTGCCGTGACCCTCACATACCACGCTTTGCTGCATTGCAGTTGCAGCGGGGCGATGAGTTGCGAGGCGCCGGGACCCGCCATAATTTGACGCGCCATGCCGCTGTGGCGCGCCAAATTTCTTTGAGGTTCAGGCAGGCGACAGTGCCACCGCATCCGCCCCGGCGGCAATCCGCATCGGGGCTGCCGGATCGGTCGCGGCACGCCATACCGCTTCGGTCACGTCGGGCGTATGCGTCATGAGCGTCGATTCCTGCCACTGCGCGAAGACGCTTTCAGCCAGATCCGAATAGGCCTCGTGAATTCCGTTTGCCATTCTCGTTCGCGCGTTTTCGCCGAATTTTGTCTCGGGAGCACGGCCAGGCAGCACGATGCGAACGTGGATATTGAATTGTTCGAGCTCGATCGCAAGGGATTCGGTGAACGCATTCACCGCTGCCTTGCTTGCTGTATAGACGGCAAGCAACGGTAGGGACTTCAACGTCACGCTTGATGTGACATTCACGATCACACCCGAACGGCGTTCGCGAAATTGCGGCAAGACCGCTTGCGTCAATGCAATCGTGCCGAGGGTGTTCGTCTCAAACACTTCGCGCGCGGTTTCGATCGACGTGCCTTCGAGTGCATTGAGCACGCCGATACCCGCATTGTTCACGAGAACATCGATCGGCCCCGCCGCAGCGACGACATCGCGAATGCTCTGCGCATCCGAAACATCGAGCGGCAGCACGCGCAGGCGTTCGGAGCGTGGCAAGACATCTTCTCTCGGTGTGCGCATCGTCGCGATGACGTTCCAGTCGCGCTCAAGGAAATAGTGGGCGATAGCAAGGCCGAAGCCGGATGAGCATCCTGTGATCAAGACGGTTTTCATACGATTCCTGTGGACTGACGACAATGGATCTAACGATAGATTGACGCCGCTGGACTGGCTACAATCGAAAGTCCATGTTTCATTCGCAGGAGTCCGGCCATGATCGACCCGCTTGCCGAGGTCGTTACGCTGCTTCAGCCGCGTGCTTCGTATTCGAAGATTGTCAGCGGGACGGGTGCGTGGCGCGTTCGCCGTTCTGAGGCGGGGCTGCCTTTTTACTGCGTGATTCTTGAGGGCGCGTGTCGTCTTGAGGTCGATGGCCGGGAGCCCATGACGCTCGAGCAGGACGATTTCGTGCTGATTCCTGCAGCGTATGGGTTTTCGACGTCGAGTTGCAATCCGCTCGCGCCGGCGGACATGCGTTCAGCCCCGGTTGTGCTGCCGAACAGTGAATTCAGATTAGGCATCGAACAGGATCCTCCCGACGTGCGCTTCCTTGTCGGGCAGTGCGTATTCGATTCGCCAGACGCTGCGTTGCTTTTGTCGTTGCTTCCGCAACTTGTTCATGTTCGCGGCGAACGCAGGCTTTCGACCCTGGTGCAACTTCTGATCGACGAATCGCGTGCGGTGCGACCAGCGCGCGACATCGTGCTCGCGCGGCTTCTTGACGTGGTGTTGATCGAAGCCTTCAGGTCGACGACCGGGACCGCCGCGTCGACCGGGTTGCTGCGTGGTCTAGCCGACGAGCGTCTCGCAATCGCGATACGGCACATGCACGAACATCCGACGCGATCGTGGACCGTTGCGCAATTGGCAAAGGAAGCTGCGCTTTCACGCTCTGCATTCTTCGAACGATTCAGCCGGGCAGTGGGCGTGGCGCCGATGGAATATCTGCTGACGTGGCGCATGGCCATGGCCAAGCGATTGCTATTGGGCAATGAAGCGACGATTGCTGAAATCGCCGAGCGCGTCGGATATGGCTCAGCGAGTGCGTTCAGTGTGGCGTTTACGCGGCATGTAGGTTTGCCGCCGACGCGCTATGCGCGAGAGCCGGAGCAGCCGGAGATCGTTTGACTACAAGGTAGTGCGAGCCTGGTGAGCCGTTGCGATTCGCGTGCCCGGGCCTGTGAATCTTTTATGAACGCCTCAAAGCTTGAGGTCGCAGGCGTCATCACGACAGGGGCCGGGAACGTCGTAACCGAGCCAACGCGAAATGCGTATGCGGTTTCGCGCGAACGTGCGATACGCCGCACGCCATAGCGGGCGGAACATTGGCACCCGAAGCGGCGCAACGATCCAGCCTTTGCCGACACAGGTATAAGCGGCAATGAGGGTGTCAGTCCCGATGAGCCACCGGCCGTCGGCTGTCCAGGCGTGGAGTTGCTGGTTGAGTGCGATGAGGTTGACGCCCAGCGGAGCAGGATCAAACCCAGGCCCGGCGATGTCGACGAACGCGAGCTGGCCATGTTGATCCCATGCGCGGAGTCGCGTCATTTCAGCGACGCACAGCGGACATTGGCCGTCGATATAAAGCGTCATTGCGGTGGCTTGCACGGTGCTTCTCCAGTCACGTTGTATTCAGATATTTCTGTTATTACAGAAATTAAAGGAGGCGAATCGCCTCGTCAAGATAAATTTCTCTCTTGACAGAAATGACTGAACTCAATAAATTGGCCGACATGAAACTCACACCGATTGCAGAACGATTCATCCTCCATTGGGGCGAAATGGGCTCGCGCTGGGGCGTCAACCGGACGGTTGCGCAGATCCACGCGCTCCTTTACTTGCTGGGACGCCCGATCGCCGCCGATGAGATCGCTGACACGCTGGGGGTCGCGCGCTCCAACGTCAGCACGAGCCTGAAGGAGCTTCAATCTTGGCGTCTCGCGAAAGTCGTCCATGTGATGGGAGACCGGCGTGATCACTTCGAGACGTCGACCGATATCTGGGAACTGTTCAAGCTGATCGTCGAAGGCCGTCGCCAGCGTGAGATCGATCCGACGCTGACGATGCTGCGGGACAGTCTGACGAGTCCGGAGATGGCCCAGGAGAGTGCCGACACCGAAGAGCGGATTCAGGCGACGTTGCAGTTTCTTGAGACGCTCACGACCTGGTCCGATGAGATGTTGCGGATGAAGCCCGACACGCTGATGAAGACATTGGGCATCGGAGCCAGGATCAGCCGGACCATGCGGCGCACGAAGGGCTAGGGACTCGCGTCGTAGTCGGGCGGCATGGGCGATACGTTCGCCCTTTTTTACGCTTTTAAATTTCTGTGAGTACAGAAATAACTGTAATTGGGGGAATAAAAAATGCCTTTGAGCACCTGCGTTCCATCAGCGACCGAGCCCCGCGACGCTGCGGTCGAAAAGGGGGAGTTCGCCATGAAGGTTCTGGTATGCGGCGCGAATGGTTTTATCGGGCAGGCGCTTTGCACCGCGCTGATGAACCGCGGTCACCGCGTCATCAAAGGCGTGCGTGACTCGCGTCAAACAGACGAGATGGCGATGGATTTCACAACCGACGTTGAACCGGGCGATTGGGCGTCAAGGCTGTGCGGCGTCGATATCGTCATCAACGCCGTCGGGATTCTCGTTGAGCGCAACGGGCAGACGTTTGATCGCATCCATCACCGGGCACCTGCCGCTTTATTCGAAGCCGCCGCGCATGCAGGCGTGAAGCGCATCGTCCAGATCTCGGCGCTTGGTGCACAGACGGGCAGCACGGCGTACTTCGAGAGCAAGCGACGCGCCGACGAGTCTCTTCGAGCTTTACCCGTCGACCACGCTGTCCTCCGACCCGCCCTGGTCTACGGGGTCAGCGGGGCTTCGTCCCGTTTCTTCCGCACGATCGCGGCGTTGCCGGTCCATCCGCTGCCGGATGGCGGCCATCAAACGGTGCGGCCCATTCATATTGATGATCTTGCCGACGTCGTCGTGACGCTCGTTGATTCGGACCGATCGCATCGGGGCGTGCACGATCTTGTCGGTGCAACGGAGCTGGCGTATCGCGACATGCTTGCCACCTATCGGGCATCGATGGGAATGTCTCGTGCATGGCGAGTTGATATCCCGAAGTGGATGATTGATCTGAGCGCTTCGCTGGGTGACCGCTTGCCCGGATCGATGCTGACACGTGACACCTGGCACATGCTCCAACAGGGGAATACGGGCGATGTCGCTGCGACGGCGAGCCTCCTGGGCCACCTCCCTGCAGGCATCGAATCGTTTGTGTCGTCTTCGGAAGCCGGATCGTTGCGTTCCGATGCCCTCGATGTGTGGCGAATGATGTGTCTTCGTATCGCGCTTGCGATTGTGTGGCTCGGAACGGCGATCTGTTGCGCGTGGATTTATCCCCATGCCGACAGTCTCGCGCTGCTGGAGCGCGTGCACGTCACTGGCGTGACCGCACTTGGCCTGCTTTACGCGTCGATATGCGTCGATGCCGTGCTGGGGGTGCTGACGCTAGTGCGCCCGGGAAAGCGATTGTGGTGGGCGCAGGCAAGCCTTATTGCCATGTACTCCGTCATCGTTGCCTTCGCGCTGCCCGAGTACCTCTATCACCCGTTCGGGCCGATCCTGAAGAACGCGCCCATTCTGGCGTCGTTGGCCGTCCTTTCCATGGAGGAAACTCGCTCATGAGTCTCTACCTGTTGATCAAGACGCTGCATGTCGTATCGTCCGTCGTGTTGGTGGGGACCGGATTCGGCACCGCGTTCTATCTGTTCTGCGTGAACCGCACACGCAATGTGATCGCGATCACACTCGTAGCCCGCTTCGTGGTGCGAGCGGATTACTGGTTCACGACGCCCGCTGTGGTCATTCAACCTGTTTCGGGGCTATGGCTCGTTCATATGGCGGGCTGGCCCTGGACTACACCCTGGATCGTCGCCGCGGTCGGTCTGTATGTGTTCGCCGGCCTGTGCTGGCTCCCGGTCGTATGGCTCCAGATTGGCATGGAGAATATGGCATCGGAAGCGCTGTCGCGTCAGGACACCGTGTTGCCTTCCAAATACTGGGCGTACGCGCAATACTGGGAATGGCTTGGATATCCCGCGTTTGCCGCGATGCTCGCCGTTTTCTGGCTGATGGTGTCCAAGCCGTCGTTATGACCCGGTCTTCTGCCGGGGAGCGCCATCATGTCGGAGACTTGCGCTGCTCGCGTATGAATGGATATACCTCGATATGAGCACGCGGGCCGCAGCATAGAGCGGCCCACCGCATGGATTCTGAAAGCCATACGTTCGTATCCGTCTTCCATACGAGAACGGACTAATGGCATACCCGATCGGGTTTGAAGCATGGATCGCGATGCAGTCCAATAGGGTGACTGAGGGAACACCGCCATCGGCGTGTTCATCATCCCACGCACCGCTATCGAAGGACGTACATCATGCTGACCAAGACGTTCGATCCCTGGCTGGAAACCGTGTATCTCCTGACTCGCCCCACCGGCAAAGTATTGCGGCACGGCTATGAAGCCAAACGTGCGAGCCTGCTTCGCTATGGCGACCCGCGCCGCAATGTCTCGTTCGAGCGCTCACACGAAAACGCACAGGTCTTCGTGCGCGAGCGACTGACCGAGGTGACGATCGTCGTCGACTGGAGTGACTCGACGATGTGCAACTACATCTGCCAGATATGGCGCGTGGGGCGCGCGTCGGGCAGGGGGCAATGCGCCGTGAGCGGCGATGCCATCTCGCGCGGCGACCTGGTTTATCGGCCGATTCCGCTGCGCCCGTTGCCTTCCAATGCGAAGGCCATGATTCGTGCTTCGGAAGTCGAGGCAGCGCTCAAGCGTAACAGCGACGACGGTGTAGGTGCGTCGTGTCACGAGTCCGCACGCCGTGCGCGCACACTATCGACGAAAGGCAGCGGCCCCATGACGGCCGGGTAAGCGATCGCCGTCAATAACGTTTTTTCGTATTTGAATCGCAAGAATCATTGGTTCGCCGGGGAGCGAGCCGTCGCTATAGTCGAGTCCCTCAAACGGTGCCGATCGCACCGCCGATGCGTGACACGGGGCGATCCCGCGTGGTGCAGCGTCGGATTACATTTTTATAAGAGATGGACTCGCCTATGAAACACACTCTGTCCCGGTTGTTGAGCACCCTCGCGCTGTCCGCGCTCGCCGCATCCTCCGTCTATGCGGAAGAGACGCTCTCCGTCGCAGCCAGCCCCACGCCGCACGCGGAAATCCTCGAACATATCAAGCCGGTACTCAAGAAAGAGGGCGTCGATCTTCAAGTCCGTGTCTTCACCGACTACATTCAGCCGAACCTCCAGGTCGAAGAAAAGCGTATCGATGTCAATTACTTCCAGCATCAGCCGTATCTGGATGCGTTCAACAAGAACCATCACACGCACCTGATTTCTGTGGCGCCGGTGCATGTCGAGCCGTTTGGCGCGTATTCGCACAAGGTCAAGTCGGCCAGCGAACTCAAGGACGGTGCGGTGGTGGCGATTCCGAACGACCCCTCCAATGTCGGACGTTCCTTGTTGCTGCTTCAAAAGAACGGCCTGATCAAGCTCAAGGACCCGACCAATATTCTTGAAACGCCGCACGATATCGTCGACAACCCGAAGCATCTCGAGATTAAGGAGCTTGAAGCGGCGACGCTACCGCGCGTGCTGGATCAGGTCGATCTGGCGCTGATCAACACGAACTACGCGCTCGATGCGCATCTCGTGCCGACGAAGGACGCGCTCTTTATCGAAGACAGTCAATCGCCCTATGCGAACCTGATCGTCGCGCGCCAGGATAATGCGAATAGCGACGCCGTCAAGAAGCTCGTCGCTGCGCTGCAGACGCCGGACGTTCGCGCGTTTATCGAGCAAAAGTACAAGGGCGCGGTGGTTCCTGCTTTCTGATCCGAATTGCTTTGAGCGGGGACGTTGCGTGTTTTCGAATGTGGATTGGCTGGAAATCGGCCATGCGGGGATTGAGACCCTTCAGATGCTTGGAGGGTCGCTTTTTTTTACTCTGCTGCTCGGGCTTCCGCTCGGGCTTGCGCTGTATATGACGCTGCCGGGCGGACTCTATGCTTCGCGCAGGGTGTATGGCGTGCTGTCGCTCGTCATCAACGTGTTGCGGTCATTGCCCTTCATCATTTTGCTGATCGTGATGATTCCGCTAACGCTGGTGTTGACGGGCACGTCGATCGGGGTCGCGGGCGCGATTCCGCCGCTTGTTGTCGGTGCGGCGCCGTTCTTCGCGCGTCTTGTCGAGAACGTGCTGCGTGAAATCGATCGCGAGCAGATCGAAGCAGGACAAACGCTGGGTGCGACCACCGCGCAAATCGTGTGGCGGATCATTCTGCCCGAGGCGTTGCCCGGTCTTGTCGGTGCGACGACCGTGACCGCGATTGCGCTGGTGTCCTACACCGCGATGTCAGGTGTGATCGGTGGCGGAGGGCTAGGCGACCTTGCCGTGCGCTATGGGTATCAACGCTTCGAGACCGATGTGATGGTCGTGACGGTCGTCCTGCTGTTGATCCTGGTGTATGCGCTGCAAGTACTCGGCGACCACGTCGTCGGTACGTTGACGCGCCGTACGAGGCGGCAGCCGGGTTAAGCGATGTCGCGCGTGGGCGGAACGTGTCACGCGCTGGAAGCCGAATCGTCGTGTGGGCGGGCGCGTCGATTGAGTCGATGAAACAGCGTGCACCGATTGGCGTCGGCGACCGCCCGAACCCCAAATCAGGTATCGTCGGTGCATTGCTTTGGTGCCGAGTGCCATGATTCAGACTCTTGCGATCCATAACTACCGTTCGATCAAAGACGTTGTTGTGCCGTTGTCGCGACTCAATGTCGTGACGGGAGCGAACGGTACGGGGAAATCCAATCTCTATCGGGCGATGCGACTGCTGGCTGAGACAGCCAACGGCGGGCTTATCGGACCTCTCGCACGCGAAGGCGGGTTGAATTCTGTGTTCTGGGCCGGACCGAGCGTGGTGACGGCGGGGATGCGTCGTGGCGAACGTCCCCTGCAGCGAAACAATCATGGCCCCGTGAGACTCAAGCTGGGTTTCAGCGGTGAACACTTCGGCTATGCCGTGACACTCGGCTTGCCGATTCCCGGAGAAAACACTGCGTTTAACCTCGACCCGGTCTTCAAGACGGAAAGCATCTGGGCCGGCCCGTTCCTGCGTCAAGCGGGCGCACTCGTCGAGCGGCAGAATGCCTTGGTGCGTGCGAAGGCAGGACGCGAGTGGTCGGTGTTGACGCAAGGCTTGCCTGCGTACGAGAGCCTGTTCGACCAGATCGGCAGGGACAGTCAACGCCCCGAGGTGTTCGGTGTCCGCGAAACGTTGCGCAACTGGCGGTTCTACGATCATTTCCGCACCGATGTCGATGCGCCTGCGCGCCAGCCTCAACTGGGCACACGGACGACCGTGCTACATCACGACGGACGCGACCTTGCGGCCGCTGTGCAGACCATTCTCGAAATCGGCGATCACGAAGCTTTGCACGAAGCCATCGACGATGCCTTTCCCGGCTCGCGTATCGACGTCGAGTACGAGATGGGCGGACTCTTTACGCTCAAGATGCAGCAACGCGGCCTGCTCCGGCCACTGAACGCTGCCGAGTTGTCGGATGGCACGTTGCGATATTTGCTGCTGGTCGCCGCATTGCTGACGCCGCGTCCTCCGACACTCATGGTGCTCAATGAACCGGAGTCGAGTCTGCATCCCGATCTGTTACCGGCACTGGGACGCTTGATCAAACAAGCCTCTCGCACGTCACAACTCTGGGTGGTGACGCATTCGACACGGCTTGCTGCCGCGCTGGACGATGCCGACGACGCCAACACGATCGTGCTCGAGAAGGACGAGGAGGGGACGTCCGTTTCCGGACAACATCCCCTCGACAAACCGGCCTGGCATTGGCCGGAGTGAGGCCGTCGCGGTAAGCCCCAATCCCTTCCATCGATGCTTAGCGTTCGACTGAATGGGACGCATCGGATTAGCGGGGCTCGGATCGTTCCGGTAACTGCGTCCTTGTTCTACGATCGGGCACCGGGCTCAATACGCTTGTCTGCGCAGTCCTCTCTGATGCCCGCATGTGCTCGATATTGTGCATGTACGCGTGCGGTACCGCGGATGCGACTGAGCGGTCTGCCTGTCCGACGGTCGAAGCACGGCGTGCCGTCGGAGGACGAAACGCATGTATTGCGTCCACCTTGCGTCGTCGCTGGCACGGCCGATGGTCCGCCCGAGCGTCGGGCTGCTGCTGCTCGTCCGGTGTCTAAGCACGTTCGCGGCTTGCGATAACGTCACGCCGTCGACCGGCCAGACCGTGACCTGCGACTCAAGCGCCCCGAATCCAGACACGACCGGCATCGCTGCGACGCCAGGCAGCACGCACGTTACCGTCAACATCCTGCCGGGAGCCGAACTGGACGTCGGCAACAGCAACGTGGTCTTCGTGCTCGATCAAAGTACGGTGACCAATCAGGGCACGTTGCGGCAAACGGCCGACTTCTTTGATGCGATTTCGTCTCAGGGCACGGGCGCAGGTCATAACGTGCTGATCAACGCAGGGACGATCACGACGACCGGTACGCAATCCGAGGCGATGTTCAACAGTGCGGCCGCCGTGACCATGATCAATCAGGCGTCGGGCGTGATGCAGACGAGCGGCACGAACTCGAACGCCATGAACGATTTTCAGGGGCCGGGGGGTAGTCTGCTCGTTAACGACGGCCACATCTTGACGCTCGGCACAGGATCGTACGGAATGGTCGCTGCGTCGCCGAACGACATGGTGATCAACAATGGCCTGATCGAGTCGAACGGATTCGCCGGTGCCGGGTTGTATTCGACTGGCGATATCACGGGCAATGTGCCCTACGGCACAGGAACTGCAACGCTGGTCAACAACGGCACGATCGATGTGCCCGGCACAGGCGGCGCAGGCATGGTTGCACTCAACATTGACCCTGTGATCGCGGCAAACTATGGCGTGCTGAGCGTGACGGGCCAGCAAAGCGCGGGTGCGTTCTTCAATGGCCCGGTAACGTTCGTGAATGGCGGGGGTGCGCGTATCGAGGTCCCCCAATCCGACGGCGTGATCGCGAACGGCGGAGGATCGATCCGAAACGCAGGCGCTGTCACTGCATTCGGCGTTGGTATCTTTGTCGGCGGCCCGGCAACGATCGCGAATAGCGGCTCGATTGTCTCGTCGGGCTACATCGCCATCCAGGCGCAGGGCAATGGCAAGGTAACGATCAACAACAGCGGTGTGCTCAGCGGACCGGTCGCTGCAGTTCAGACCGATGCAGGAAACGACGAATTCACGATGTCGGCGGGATCGACGTCGGGTGTCGTCAATCTCGGTGGCGGGTCCAACACGATCACCCTGACGGGCGGGGTGATCGGTTCGGGGATCTCCACGATATCCGGGCCGTCCGATGTGTTGATGTGGACAAGCGGTGGCACGATCGTCGGGAACGTGACGCTGGCCGGGGCCAATAACGTTGCAACGCTGACGGGGTTGACGGATGCCAATCTGTCCGGATTGACGGGTCTCGCAAGTGCAACAGGAACGGGAACACTGACACTCGACGGTACCGAGGTCAGTGGTGCGAGCCGGTTTTCAAACTGGACGATGATTAATGTGTCGAACGCGAGCGCACTCACGCTGGATGCTCGAGGTCTGACGCTTGGCAACGCAGGCGTTGGTACAGGAACATTAAATATCGATGCGACGAGCACGCTTTTCTCAGGTGGCTTCGGCGATCCGTCGATCTCGCCGGCCGTCGCCGGCCAGCGCGTCACGGTCAACAACGCCGGCACGATCGATCTCACGAACGGTGGAACGAGCACGACGGACGCGCTGGTGATCAACGGCAACTACGTCGGGCAGAACGGCAGACTGCTTCTGCAGACCGTTCTCGGGGCAGACGGCGCTGCAAGCGACAAGCTGGTTGTGTCGCAGGGGACCGGATCCGGCTCGACAACACTTGGCGTGACGAATCTCGACGGACGTGGCGCGCTGACTCAGCATGACGGGATTCTCGTGGTGCAAGCGATCAACGGAGCTTCGACGACGGGCGGTGCATTTTCGCTACCGGGCCGGCTTGCCGCCGGGGCTTACGTCTACGATCTCTTCAAGGGCGGAGTGAGCGCGAATACAACGGACAACTGGTACCTGCGCTCAAGTGTGGCTCCGATGCAGATACCGGAGCCTGCGTCGGAATCCGGCAATTCAATGCCGCTCGCTGCGCCCGTCGCCGCGGCGGGTACGCCGCCGTTGCCCCCCGCCCCTCCGGCAGGCTCGGCGCCGATTCCTCTGTATCGAATGGAAGTCCCGGTATATGCCGGGGTGCCCGGGCTCGCCCGAGCCATGATGGTCGACACGCTCGACACGTTTCACGATCGGCACGGAGATCAGACTTTGCTCGATGAGCAGGGCGTATTGCCCGCTGCGTGGGTCAGAGCCTGGGGTGAGCACACATCGTTTGCAACGGGAGGGGCTGCGAGTCCGGATTTCAGCGGCACGATCGGCGGTGTTCAGGTCGGACACGATGTGTTCGCTGATACAAGCGCGAATGGGCACCGGGATCACGTCGGCGCATTCCTGGGCGTTGCACGTGCGTACGGAGATGCCAGTGGATTCGCGCTGGGTTTTCCGGGTTACGCCGCCGGAAACCTCTCAATCGACAGCTACAGCCTCGGCGCGTATTGGACGCATATCGGGCCGGGCGGTTGGTACACCGATACCGTACTGATGGGCAGTACGATGACCATCGACCCGATGTCCCATGAAGGCGTGGGTGCAGGTACGCACGGACATGCGCAGGCGGTTTCAATCGAAGGTGGGCTTCCCGTAGGGATCACGCTACCGATCCTGAACGGAATCGTTGTCGAGCCGCAGGCACAAGTGATCTGGCAACACGAGTCGATCAACGGCCTGGACGACGGTATCTCGACCGTTGCATTTCATGCGGACAGCGGTGTGATCGGACGCATCGGAATACGGTTTTCAGGAAGCCTGGAGACGATGGGCGCGGTTTGGCTGCCCTATCTGCGAATGAATCTATGGCGGACTTTCGGCGGCACCGATAGCGTCACGTACGCCAACAACACGGTACTCACAACGAGTGTTGCATCCACCGCCGCCGAATGCGAACTCGGCATCGCCGCTCGTGTGACCCTGCACGGCAGTGTATATGCCACGTTCGGCTACACCACGAACGTCAACGGCCCACATCGCGAGACGGTTCAGGGCAACGCGGGGCTGCGGTGGAGCTGGTGATACTCAGCGATGAATCGCCGACCGTAACCGATGCACATCCAGCTCCGTCACCGGGTCGGCCGAATTACCCCATGTCGTGCGGACGAAGGTCAGGACGCGGGCCATTTCTTTTTCTGTGAACTGGTCGGCGAAGGCCGGCATTTTCTTCGGCGCGGGTCCGTTTTCCGTGTCGGGGCTGCGGCCGCCTTCGATCAGCAGGCGGATCAGCGATTGCGTGTCGGATCCGAGGACGACAGGATTGCCGGCGAGTGCGGGATACTTTCCTTCGACGCCCCGGCCGTCGGCCTGGTGGCAGCGCGCACAGGCGCTCATATAAAGGCCTGCGCCAGGCCGCTGAACCAGCCCCGTTCGAAGCGCTTCGACGGTTTGATGCGCGCCGCGCGAGTCGGGCGCGAAATTGCCTTTCGATTCTCCAGCCGGCAACGACTTCAAATACACAGCGATCGCTTCGAGGTCTCGCTGGTCGACATACTGCGTGCTGTCTTCGACGACTTGCACCATGCTTCCAAACGTCACAAGGCCGCCGCCGTGGCCACTCTTGAGGAACGCAACGATATCTGCAACGGGTATGCGACCGAGCCCCGAGAGCGAAGTCGACCGCAAATCGGGTGCGAACCAATGATCGTTAGTCCCGCCCGACAGATAGAGCGGCGACGACTGCGTGTAGCCAAGTTCTTCATAGGCGGGACCCCGCGGTGTATGGCACGCACCGCAATGTCCGAGAGATTGCACAAGATAGGCCCCTCGATTCCACTGTGCGTCGCGCCTCGAGTCGGCTTCATAGGGAGCGCCCGGCGAAAACATCCATGCCCAGACCCCGAGTCCCCAACGCTGATTGAACGGGAACGGTAGCCGTGTTTCGGGCGCGGGCTTGCTGACGGGCGTAACGCCATGCATGAAGTACGCGTAGAGCGCACGCATGTCGTCATCGTTGATCTTGGAAAACGACGGATAGGGCATCGCCGGATAGAGATGGCTGCCATCTGGTGTGACGCCACTACGCAATGCGCGAGCAAACTGTTCGTAGGTGTAGGCACCAATGCCGTAGTGCGGGTCCGGCGTGATGTTGCTCGAGTAGATCGTGCCGAAAGGCGAGTTCATCGCCAGGCCGCCGGCAAATGCAGCCGGCTTCGTGAGGTTACCTGTCGCGTCAGTCGCAGGTGCCGCAGTATGGCAGCCGGCGCAGTCGGCCATCTTTGCGAGGTATGCACCTCGTGACACCAGCGATGCCTGATCGCCGACGGCATTGTTCATCGCCGATTGGGCTTGCAACCCGTGCGGAGACACCATGAGCAACGCGAACGCAGAGAAGACGACGCTCAGCGTGACAAGCACGCCGGCGATGCGCGTGGACGGCGTCCGGCTTGCGATCTCGCGCGGAGCCGGATCGGGTACGGCACGCGCGGCTGGCTTATCAAGTCTGTGCTGCGGCATCGCTATCTCCGCAGAGCGTATGGCGACAGATACAACGTCGAAAAGATAAACAGCCAGACGACGTCGACAAAGTGCCAATAGAGTCCGCCGATGCGCAGCGCCGCACTGCGCTTTGCATCGAAGTAGCCGAGCGCGGTCCACAGCAACAGGAACGCAAGCACGACCAGTCCGATGATCACGTGGACCATATGAAACCCGGTGATCGTGAAATAGAGCGAGCCGTATAAATGTGTCCGGATGCCGTACGGATGGTTGGCCCATTCACGCATCTGAATGGCGACAAAGACTGTACCCATGATGATGGCGATCGCGAGGGCGGCGATGCCACGGCGGGTATCCGAACGTCGCACACATCGTTCGCTATACCAGACCACCACGCTGCTCGACAGCAGGACGACGGTATTGATTGCGCCAAGGCCGAGCTTGGGCAAGCCTTCGGGGGGCCAAGGGGAGGGCGTTTGCACGGCAAGATAGAGATAGGAGACGATCAGATAGCCGAACAACGCGCCTTCCGTTGCGATCAACGTCAGGCATCCCCACCAGCCGCCCGAACGTTCACCCGGACTACCAACAGGCAGGGTCTCGCTGTCGGGCAAGTCATGGATCGACACGCTGCTCATGGCTGGACCTCGTGGGTTGGCAAAGGAGGTGACGGCTCGCGTTGGCCCAGCTCTCGAAGCGGCCATAGCCACGCCGCAATGAATGCACCCGACGCGACGATCATCAGACCGGTGAACCACCACGACTGTAGGGCCAGTCCACAGAAGATCAGCGATGTCGACAGGCCGAGCCAGAACGGTGTCGAAGAGTCTCCCGGCATCTTGAGCAGGACATCAGGCTCGGCATCGGCGACGGTCGTGCCCAGCGCCTCTCGCCCGTTGTCGAGCAGGTACCCGTGTTTCAGATCGGAGCGGGCACGCCCATCGAGCCGTGTTTCCCAGAGCGGATGGCGGCTGCCGACCCGAGGTGCGACCGCAAAGTTATAGGGCGGTGGCGGCGACGGGATCGACCACTCGAGCGTCGGGGCGTCCCAGGGATTGTCGCCGGCAGCCGCACCGCGTCGAAGGCTGTATGCCACGTCAACAAGAAACAGCAGCACGCCAAACGCAAAAACGAACGCGCCGATGGAGGTGATCATATTGACCGTGTTCCAGCCCATATCAGGCGCATAGGTATAGATGCGCCTGGGCATGCCGAGCAATCCGGCGATATGCATCGGAAAGAACGCGACGTTGAACCCGACAAACAACACCCAGAACGCGATACGGCCGAGCTTCTCGCTGGTCATGCGGCCCGTGAACTTCGGGAACCAGAAATAGATGCCCCCGAGCACGGGAAACACATTGATCCCAAGCAGCACGTAATGCAGGTGAGCCACGATGAAGTAGGTGTCGGTCAACTGCCAGTCGAGCGGTACGGCGGCGGTCAACACGCCTGACAGGCCACCGATGACGAACAGGAAGACAAAGCCCGCGAAGTAAAGAAACGGCACGCGAAACACCGGACGTCCGGTCCAGATCGTGGCGATCCACGCGAAAGTGGCAACCGCGCTCGGAATCGCGATGATCATGCTGGTTGAGCCGAAGAACGACAGTGCGAGTGCGGACATGCCTGTCGCGAACATGTGGTGGATCCAGACGACAAAACCGACGACCATCGTGGCGACCGTCGACAGGGCGACAGGCATGTAGCCGACGAGCGGACGCCGGCAAAACACCGGCAATGCGTCGGAGACGATCCCCATGGCCGGCAGTACGACCGCATAGACCCAAGGATGAGCAAAGATCCAGAAGAGATGCTGCCAGAGCAGCGAGCGGCCGCCGTTGAGCACATCGAAAAAGTGGGTGCCCATGCGCCGATCGAGCCAGAGCATCAGAAACGCAAGACTCACCGACGGTACGGCAAGCAGGTTGCCGCCGGACGCTGTCAGCGTGCCCCATACCAGCACGGGTACTCGACCGATCGACATGCCAGGCGCTCGCATGCGCAAGAATGTCACGACAAAGTTCATCGACCCTACGGTTGTCGAGATGCCTAGCAGCACCATACCAAGCGCGTATACGTCGATATTGGGTCCGGTGTTGTACTGCAGCCCGGACAAGGGCGTGTAGTTGAACCACCCTGCGTTGGGTGCCTCGCCAAGCGGAAAGCTTGCGTAGAGGAAGAGTCCGGCGAACAGGAATATCCAGTAGGAAAAGGCGTTGAGGCGCGGAAACGCCATGTCGCGCGCGCCGAGCACCAGCGGCCAGAGATAGTTCGAAAAGCCGGAAAGCACGGGCAACGCATACAGAAAAATCATCGTGATGCCGTGCATCGTGAACAGCTGGTTGTACTGTTCGGGCGTCAGTAACGTTTCATTCGGGCGTGCGAGCTGCAAGCGGATGATCAGCGCCTCAATGCCGCCGGCGATCAGAAACACAAAGGCGGTCACCAGATAACGCAGGCCGATCGATTTGTGGTCGACGCTCGAGATCCAGCCTTTCAGGCCCGGCTCGGATTCCCACATCTCATGCAGCTTGCGCTCGGCTTCGCTGCCGGGCTCGACGCTACCGAGCCGGAGCACGCGCGCGAGCGGCGCGTCATCGTGCACGCGATCAAGCGCGCTATGAGGTTCGACTTGATCTGACATGGCAGGGCATGAGGTAGGGAATCACTTCAGTGTGCTCAGATACGCCATCAATGCGTTGGCCTCGTCCGGATCGAGCGCAATGGACGGCATCAATGAATCGGGCTTGATCTGCTGCGCGTGCGTGATCCATTCACGCTGGTTGGCCTCATTGTTGATCAGCGTGCCGGCCGCAATCGTTCTTCGGGAATCGAGGTGCGTCAGGTCCGGCCCCTCTACGCCTGAGGCATCGGTACCTCGAATCGTGTGGCACGCCGCACAGCGCGCACCGAAAAACTTTTGACCGCCATGCCAATCGCCAAGACCCGCGTTGCCGCTGGTGTCGGCACCATCGGCCGCGGCCGCCGTTTTCTGCGAGGTGAGCGCTGGCGCCTGCTGCGCGCGTAGCCATGCGTCGAAAGCGTCGCGCGGCTCAGCGACGACTTCGAACCCCATATGCGCGTGCTGCTCGCCGCAAAACTGCGTGCATTGCCCGCGATAGATGCCGGGATGGTCGGCCTCGATCCATTGCTCGTTCGTGATACCCGGGATTGCCTGCGTCTTGCCGGCAAGCTGCGGGACCCAGAACGCATGGATGACATCGGCGCTATGCAGCACGATGCGAACCGGTTCGCCGACGGGGATATGCAGTTCGTTGGCGGTGGTGATCGCGCCGGACGAACCCGGATAGTCGATCTTCCACCACCAGTCATACGCGGTGACGTCGACGGAAAGTCGGGCCGGCCGGCTCGGCATTGCGACGGATTCGAGCGTCACAAGCATGTAGATCAGTGCGCCAAACAGGCCGACCGTCGACAACCCCGTGCCGATCCAGACCCAACGCATGCCTCCGGCATCGGCGCACAGTGGTTTCTCCGGCTCGGCGTGGCGACGTCGCACGATCGCCGCGACGAGCAAGCCCGTGACGACGATTGCAACGACGCTGGTCAGGGCGAGCAAGGCCCAGGCAAGTCGCAGCGTCGGCATTGCCGCCGGGCCGGATGCGCGCAGCACATATTCGAGAGGAGCGGTGTCCGTGATCAAGGGCGCATTGCGGGCTTGGGGTCAATGAGACCGGCCAGCGTCGAACACGGAATACGTGGTTTGAGCTTGCCGGATCACGACACGCAGTCGTCGATCGACACGTCACGGATGCAACCGGCACCTGACTGCGCGTTGCGCACATCGGGTAGCAATATTCGATCCCCGGGTACTGCGCCGCACGAAGTCGGAGACGTGCCGGGGTTCCATTTGCGGCGAAGGCGCTTTGCAGAGCGTCGTCGGTCAAGCTGAGGATTGAACAACGGAGGCGAGCTGCATCGCTTCAAATTTTCCGATTTCTTCGTGTCCGGGTGGCGTGATCAGCAGGAAATACAGCGGTGCAGGCTGACTTCCTGTCCGCTAGCCGACATTTTGATGGCGTGTCCGAATTCGAATAGTTTCGTACGACAACTCAGGTCGAAGCCAGTCTGGATGACGCTCTTTCATTCCCGTAAATTAGAAGCTGAAGGTTGTATTCAATCAACAACTCCGAAGTCGTCTCGCTCTCGTTGCAGCCGCGCGTTGCCTCATCCTTTTCAGGTCTGTTTTGCGAGCGGCGATTGCCTGGTCTGCAGGCCGTGCTTGCGTAAGGAGCTTCACAATGCCTCGATGGAGAATGGCTTCAATGGCGTCGCAATCCGTCAGCGACCCGATCGTATTGACACGAGATGACTTCGTCGTTGTGTCCGGTTATTCCTATGCAAGTTCAGGCCAGTATTTTGGCGTGTTGAAAGTCAAGCGCCGAACGGACGGGCGTCAGCTATTCCCCTACGAAGGCGCCCCGCAAATCGGTCCGTTTTCATCCGGATACGAAGCGCGCACAGCGGCCGAGCAGTATGGTCAGGCGATCGTTGATATGGATCTGGCAACGCCTGAGACCTGACGACGTCCATGCGCGGATGAGCGGTCATGAGGCATAGGCCTTGCTCGATGCTGTCGACTTGCACGCGTCTTCATCGTTCGAACCCAGGGGAGAAAGAACATGATGTCGATTGAACGCAGCGACAGTGGCCGGTGGTCCCGTATTCTCTTCGGACTACACGGAGGGGGAACGCAGTCGCGTCGATTGGCGAAGTCGCAGTACGTACCTTCTGCATCGTGCACGGTGAAGGTGCTGGACCGGGAACGCGAATATACGGTCACCGTGTCATGGGTGGACCCCGTCGGCTGTCGATATGAGGCTCAACTCTGGCGTCGCGGTGTCGCGCGCAGAAGCGGCGTGTGTGCGCTGTCCGGGCAAGCCATTCACTCGGGTGACGATATTTACAGGCCGGGCCATAGCGTGCCGCGTTCGGTCAACTGCCAGTCCATGATCCTCGCCGACGTATTGTCGAACGACGGGGAATGGATTCAACGCCGGCCAGGACGAGTTCACCACGAAGCCGTTTGATTCGGTTGCTGCCGTGGCCGTCAGGCTCATGCGGCAGACAACACCCTGAGCTTATTCCCGGCGCACGACACGACGTTCCGGTGCGCCAACACACAGTCATTGACGACGCGCCCTGCAGGCAAGCGACGCGGTATTTACCCGAGGATGTCCTATCGAAGCGATGACGATTGAAGCAATCTGGTTCATCCTGATCGGCGCGCTATTGACGTTTATGGCGCTTGCCGGCGGCCCGATCCGGCGGTTGCCTCTGACCGGCGCAATGATTTACATCGTCGTGGGGTTTGTTGCCGGACCTGCTGTGTTGGGGCTTGTCGGTTCCGCCACACTCTCGGATCCTCGTTTGCTTCGGATGCTCGCCGAGACGGGTCTCGTCGTGTCGCTCTTCGCGATCGGCATGCACTTGCGTTTGCCGTTGACGAACCCCTTGTGGCGATGGCCCATTCGTCTCGGCGTCGTCGCGATGGCCGTATCGATCGGCTTACTGGCTGTGATTGGGGTGTACGGACTCGGGCTGAGTGTCGGAAGCGCCATTTTCCTGGCGGCCGCGCTTGCACCCACCGATCCGGTGCTCGCCAACGAGCTTCGCGTTCAAACCGCCGGTGACGATGAACCCGTGCGGTTTGCGCTGTCAGGCGAAGGGGGGCTCAATGACGGCGCCGCCTACCCGATGGCCATACTCGGGCTCGCCCTGTGTGGCGCACATCCATTCGGGACGCACTCGCGGATCGGGTTTGCATTGAGCGCATTGTGGGGCATCGCGGGCGCTTTGCTGCTGGGATGGCTGCTGTCCTGGTTATTTGCCAAGATCGTATTTTCGCTTCGCACCCGGTTCCGCGAGGCTATCGGCTTCGACGGCTTTCTTGCGCTGGGGCTCACGCTCGCCGCGTACGGCGCGGCGCTTCTGATCCACACCTACGCTTTCATTGCGGTATTTGCTGCAGGCGTTGCACTGCGCCGGGAGGAGATGCGTGCGACGGGCACGGTGCGGCCCGAGGAAGTGCTGGAGGACGTGCCGCGTGGCGCACGTCATGACGTCGCGAGCGATCCCGAACGCGCGCACGCCTATATGGCCGAAGCCATGCTTGAATTTACGGTGGAGATCGAGCGGCTCGCCGAGTTCTTTCTGATGGTGTTGATCGGATGCGTGGTGTCGGCACACTGGCGCGAGCTTCTGGATTTCACGGCGTGGCTTCCGGCGTTGTGCCTGTTCTTTGTCGCGCGGCCGCTTGCGACTGCGATTGCCATGGCGGGATCGCGCGCGCATCGTGGCCCCCGGCGCGTGATCGGATGGATGGGCATCCGCGGCGTTGGCGCGTTTTACTACGCGATGTTCGGGATTGAACAGGCCGGGCCGCAACTCAGTCCGATACTGCCCGCGGTGCTCGCGACCATCGTGCTCTCGGTGTTCTTGCACGGCGCGACAGCCGGCTTCGTGCTCGATCGTTACTTCGATCGGGGTGGTGCCTCCGCGCGGTAACCGGAATTCGTTACCGCTACGGGTACCTTTCCCGAGGTACCGCGGTTTCAGCGCGCTCGCTTTCAGATTGATCGATTGGCCGGGTGCGGTGCCCGTTTTGCCTCGAATATCAGGGTACGTTCAGTGGGGTCCTGAATCCGACGGCCTGCGGTGGCTCAAGTCGTGGACAAGCTGGATCAGTTCTTCGATATCCACCGGTTTCTGGCAAAAGCCGTCAAAGCCGGCCTGTTCGTATTGAATGACGTCCTTGTCGTAACCCAGCGCGGTCACCGCGATAATCGCGCCTTTGTAGCCTTGCGACCTGAGCGTGCGCGCGACTTCAACCCCTGAAATATCGGGGAGCGTGATGTCAAGAAGGATCACATCGGGTTGGAAGGCATCCGCGCTTTTGAGTGCGGATCGCCCGTTGTTCGCAATGGTCGTGTCGTAGTGCTCCAGGCCGAATACCGTGGCGAGGACTTCGGCGGTGTCGTGATGATCGTCTACGACGAGCACGCGTACAGGCACGTGCGCGACGCTTGCTGGTTCATGCCATTGCAGACATCGTCCGGAACTTGAGAGAGGAAGGTGGAAACGCATGATGTCGTGAGTCGCGGGTGACTGCAACCAAGGCTGCAATGGGCGTGCCCGTCGCAGCGCCGGGGCAACGTGCCAGGCCGATCGGTATGTCGCGATGCCGGAGGACTTCGTTTTGCTGGGGATGGCGTAACCCACGGCTTGGGGCGGACGGAATGCGAGTACTTTTTTCACACGGCACGGCACGGCACGGCACGGCACGGCACGGCACGGGACCGTCATTTTTGCCAGTGAGATCCCCAGCAGCGCGCACGCCGGGTGGATCGGAATCCAGGGTGAATGACCGGCGCATCATCTCCGTGCCGGCCACGCATCTCCGGCTCCCCGGCCGAATCAGTTTGATTCATAATATCCCGTCCCCTTTTTGTCTACGTCTTGCACTTGACCGATTCGACTCCGCTTGGCTGCTCGATCCGTACTTTGAGGTCTCGCCATGGCCGCTAAAAACGCGAGTGTGTTGCCGAGTCAGATGCACCATCTGATCGTCGGCGTCGGCGCATCGGCTGGCGGCATCCAGCCCTTGCTCGAGTTCTTCGGGGCGCTGCCGGCCAGGACGTCCATGACGTTTGTCGTGGTCATGCACCTGTCTCCCGACCATGAAAGTTCGCTGGCGTCGCTGATCCAGAAGTCGACCGAAATGCCGGTCATCCAGGTCGTCGACCCCTGCAGTATTGAACCTGACCATGTCTATCTGATCGCGCCGTCGCTTGCGCTGACCATGGTCGACGATTATCTGCGCATCGAGCCCAGCCATCACGAGGAAGGGCGGCGATCGGCGATTGACTTGTTTTTCCGCACGCTCGGCGAAGCGCACCGTGAACGGTCGATCGGCATCGTATTGTCGGGCGCGGGCTCCGACGGGGCTGCAGGCATCGCGCGGGTCAAGGAAATGGGCGGCATCACGTTCGCCCAGGATCCCTCGGAGGCGGAATACGACAGCATGCCGCGCAGTGCGATCGCCACGAATATGGTGGACTTCGTGCTGACCGCCGCGGAAATGCCGCAGCGCCTGATCGATCTCTCGACCACCGCCCGGCAGATTCACTTGCCGGCCAGCGCGAACGATGAGGATGCCGTCGGCGAGGCGTCCGGGAGCGATGAGCGGGCGCTTCGCGAGATTCTCGTGATCCTGCGCACACGCACTGCCCACGATTTTCGGCACTACAAGCGTGCTACCGTGCTGCGGCGTATCGAGCGGCGCATGCAGGTCAACGGCATTTCCGATTTGCAGGCGTATCGCGACTATCTGCACACGCACATCGAGGAGACGCACGGCCTGTTGCAGGACATGCTGATCAGCGTGACGAATTTCTTTCGCGACAAAGAAGCCTTCGATCTGCTTGAATCCGATGTGCTGCCGGGCTTGTTTGAAAACCGCAACGAACAGGACCGTATCCGCGTGTGGTCGGTGGGATGTGCAACGGGTGAAGAGGCTTATTCGCTTGCGATCCTTCTTCAAGAGCACGCGATCCAGCAGCGCGACGAGGCAGCGTTCCAGATATTCGCCACCGATATCGACGAGCGTGCGGTCGCGGCCGCGCGTCTCGGTCTCTATCCGGATGCCATTCTTGCGGACGTCTCGACGAGTCGGATCAGGCAGTTCTTCACGAAAGACGCGAGTCACTATCGCATCCGTAAAGAGCTGCGCGAACACATGCTGTTCGCTCACCACAATGTGCTGAGCGATCCGCCGTTTTCCCGGCTTGATCTGATCTGCTGCCGCAATTTGCTGATTTACCTCGATCGCGAAGCGCAGCTCGAAGTGCTCAGGATGTTCCACTTCGCACTGCGGCCCAACGGCGTGTTGTTCCTTGGCGGGTCAGAGTCGGCCGATGGCGTGAACTCGCTCTTTACGGTGGTCGACAAACGGCATCGTATTTATCGCGCGAATGGTACCTTTCGCGGCGACACACCGTTGCCGACGTCCGTGACGGGCAGCGTCACGATGCGTCCCGCCGTTGCGACCCATCAGGCACCGGGCCGCAGGCGTTTCTCGTTTGGCGATCTGCACCAACGGCTCGTCGAGCAGCACGCGCCGCCAAGCGTGCTCGTGAACCGCGACTCTGAAATCGTCCACCTTTCCGACCGGGCAGGCCGATTTCTCCAGTACGCGGGCGGCGAACCTTCGCACAATGTCGTCAGCGCCGTGCGGCCCGAGCTGCGCCTCGACCTTCGTACGGCGATCTACCAGGCGCTGCACACCAACCGCAGTGTCGAAGCGCGGCGAGTGAGTATTCAGCGGGAAGGGCGTTCGTATTTCGTCAATATGACGGCGCGGCCCGTTCATGACCCCGAGTCCAATGCAGACTTCGTGCTCGTGCTGTTCGACGAAGTCGAAGACAGCATGGCGAGCGACGACAAGGTGGCGGCCGATTCGAAGCGCGACCCTATCATCGACGAGCTCGAGCGTGAGCTTCAACGTACCAAGGGGCAGCTTCAGACCACGATCGAGCAGTCGGAAACATCGACCGAGGAACTTAAAGCGTCGAATGAGGAGCTGCAGGCGATCAACGAGGAGCTTCGATCAGCCACCGAGGAGCTCGAGACCAGCAAGGAAGAGCTGCAGTCGATCAACGAAGAGCTGACGACCGTCAATGCGGAGCTCAAGTCGAAGGTCGAGGAAACCGGCAAGATCAACGACGACCTGCGCAATCTGATTGCGGCGAACGATATCGGCACGATCTTCGTCGATCGCAATATGCGCATCAAGCGGTTCACGCCGCGCGCGACCGATGTGTTCAGCATTATCGGATCGGATATCGGGCGTTCATTGCTGGACATCACGCACCGGCTTCAATATGACAGGCTTGCCGATGATGCGGCGGACGCATTCGAGACACTCCGCCTGATCGAGCGCGAACTCGAAAGCAATGACGGGCGCTGGTATCTCGCGCGCTTCGTACCGTACCGCACGACGGAAGACCGTATCGATGGCGCCGTGCTGTCGTTTATCGACATCACCGGACGCCGTCGCGCGGAAGAACGTCTGCGCGACGAGGCGCGTGTGGAATCGACAGAGGCGCACGACTCGACACGTCGCCGCGATGAATTCCTTGCCGTGGTCTCGCATGAACTCAAGCATCCGTTGAACCTGATATCGGCGAGCGCCGAGCTGATCGCGCGATTGCCGGATTCCCGGCAGAGTCTGTCGATTTCCCGTGCGACAGACACGATTCGTCGAACCGTGCAGGGCCAGGCACAGATCATTGACGACCTGCTCGATATTTCGCGCGTGCGCACCGGCAAGCTGTCGATGGTCCGCACGGCGATCGACGTGCGCGACGTGCTCGAGCATGTGGTGGGCGCGGTTCGCGAGGAAGCGCAGAGTCGTTCGTTGAAGCTGATGCTGTCGGTTCCCGAAGCGCCCGTCATCATTCACGCCGACATCACGCGTATTGAGCAGGTCGTCTGGAACCTGGTCAGCAACGCGCTGAAATTCACCGGCGACGGTGGTCGAATCGAGGTGATGCTGTCACTGGACGACGACACTCACGCCGAACTGCGCGTCGCGGATACCGGGGTGGGGATCGAAGAGAGCTTCTTGCCCAATGTGTTCGATATGTTCGAACAGAGCCGCGCGGCGTCGTCCCGTCGGGGCGGTCTCGGCATCGGGCTTGCGCTGGTGAAAGAACTCGTCGCGTTGCACGGCGGCGCAGTCAGCGCCCAATCCGACGGCCCGGGACGCGGAGCGACGTTTATCGTCAGACTGCCGCTGCGCCACGTTCCCGCGCAACGCCCGGATGCGAGCTGGAGCTTACCGCCTGAATCGCTTCAAGGCCTGCGTGTGCTGATGGTCGACGACGATGCAGTGACGGTCGATACCTTCCGCCTGTTGCTCGAAACCGAAGGGGCGTTCGTCGAGACGGCAACCAGTGGACGAGAGGGGCTCGAGGCCATTGCACGCCGCACCCCCGACATCATTCTCTCGGACATCGGCATGCCGGGCATGAATGGTTTTGAGTTTATCGGGGAAGCAAGGAAACGCTCCGATCTGAGCGACGTGATCTGCATCGCGCTGAGCGGCTACGCCCACGATCCCGATGAGGACGGCGCGTCGCGAGCGGGATTCGACGCGCATTTGACGAAGCCCATCGCGATCGACGATCTGCTTGCCGCCATTTCGAGTGCACGCCTGCGGCGTGAGCCGCCGAAAACGGCCGCCAGGTAACGGCGGGGCACGATGGCACGGACTTTTGTTTATTCGAACCGGCCACTCGACGGCGTGATCTACGAGGATGATCTCGTGGCGATCGATCGCGCCGGGTTTGCAGTCGACCTCAATCGCGTCGTCATCGATACGGTCGCACCGTTTGTCGGGTCCGCGGAGCGCCCGCAGCTCTGCGCGATGCTGCGAAGGGCTGGCGCGCTCGACACCGTCGTGGTGTTCGAGCTCGCCGATCTCGGCGCAAACCCGCGGGACATGTTGCTGACGATCGATACCTGCCGTCGCAATGATATTGCCCTGCATTGCATCGAAATCGGCGCGACGGATCTTGCAAAGCGCACACCGCCGCCGCTCGTGAGGGCGCTGCGTGCGTTGGTGCGCCTCGAAACCGCCTCCCGGCGCGAGCGCAGCAAGACGAGCATCGCCGCTGCGCGCGACAACGGGCGCCGTCCGGGGCGGCCGCCGGCGCTGTCGGAGCGCGAACAAAAGACGGTGCTGCGCACTCTCGAGCGCGGTGTCTCCGTGAGCGAAGTGGCGAGGCAATTTTCGACCTCGCGGCAGACAATCCTGCGTATCCGCGACGCAGCCGAGTAGCTGTCCATCTGCTTGAAACCACCTGACAGTTCGCTTGATCATGCCAGAGGTCAACTGCGCTATACCTTCGTAGGCTTTCTCCCTTGCGTGTGCGCTTCCTACAATGAACCAAGGTTTGTTGGCTCGTAATCGTTTAGGGTCGCTCGTGGTCGATCGTGGTCGTTGGTGGTCGCTCGTGATCGCAGAACGTGCAGCAGGGAGGTCGATATGAAGGGTGTCCGTCGTGCAGTTATGTGTTCGTTCTGGCTTGCGTGCGCTGCGCTTGTTTCGTCGAGCGCCTGGGCACAGCAGAACAGTTCCACTCAGTCTCAGGCGCAGTCCGATCCGTCGATGGCGACGGCGCCGCAATCCACGCAGGCGTCCGCGCCGGAGCATCACGCCTGGTGGCACCACAGCGACGCAGACGACCGTATGCACAATCCGAATAGCTGCGTGGGGCCAACGAGTTTCTGCAATCTGTACTTCGGAGGTTAGCGCATGAACCGTCATTCGGGGCTCGACCGTTCGCGCGCGGGCGCACTGACGCGCTGACGCATACAAGCAACGAGCCCCGATCGGTCATTCCTCGCGCTATTCCGGCCGCCGCTTTTCCCGCTGCGTCTCCTCCTGCCGCTTCTCCTCCTGCTTCTCCTGTCGCCTTTCCTGCACATTCCCTGCCGCATTTACTCCGGATTTCCCACCGATGGTCCCTGGCATCGCCCGGCTCTGAACTGTCACGCTCAGACACGTGTGCGCGACATGCATTCATTCCGGAAGTTTTTACGCCACTAGCGATAGAATCGAGCCCGTCAGCGAAAGCGCGATGCAAGTCTGCGCCGCCGGGCCAGGCGACCGGGCGCGGCGCTATTCGATCCACACCGCGACAGCCCGTCACGATAAACAGAGACCAGCTCACCCATGACTTCCAACGGATCGGCGGAATCAGGCGCGAACAATCCGGCGACGGCTTTGCCAAGCCACTCGTCGTTTCCCATCGTCGGTATTGGCGCATCGGCCGGGGGCGTCCAGGCGCTGATCCAGTTCTTCGAGCACACGCCGCAAAACATGGGGATGGCTTTTGTCGTCATCCTTCATCTGTCGGCCGAATACAGCAGCCACGCGGACGAAATCCTTCAGCGCTCGACGGGGATGGTCGTGCAGCAGGTCACCGAGGCCACCGCGATCCTCGAGAATCATGTCTATGTGATCGCACCCGGTAAGCAGCTCTGGATTTCGAACGGTCATCTTCACGTTGGCGATCGCGAAACGTCGATCGGTGTCACGGTCACGATCGACCAGTTCTTCAGAACACTCGCAAACGCACACGGCGAGCACGCCATCGGCATCGTGCTGTCGGGAACGGGGTCGGACGGCGCAGCGGGACTCAGCGAGATCAAGGGACGCGGGGGCATTGCGATGGCCCAGGAGCCCTCCGACGCCGAATACCCCGAGATGCCGCAGCACGCCATCACGACGGGGCAGGTCGATATCGTGTTGCCGGTCACCGAGATGCCGCAGAAGCTGCTGGACCTGTGGAGCAACGCCCAACGCATTTCGTTGCCCGTTTCGGTGGCGACGGAGCCGTCGGAAGAACCCCACGAACCGCCGCGAGGCAACGCGGAGCGCACGCTGCAGGACATCCTGATGCATCTGCGCGTGCGCACGGGGCACGATTTCCGGCACTACAAGCGTGCGACGGTGCTGCGCCGCATCGAGCGGCGCATGCAGGTGAACGGCGTTCGCGATCTCGACGGATACCGCAATTTCCTGCGTGTGACGCCTGACGAGACGACCTTGTTGCTTGCCGATATGTTAATCGGCGTGACACAGTTCTTCCGCGATCGTGATGCGTTCGATGAGCTGCAACGCTCGGTGATTCCGGGCCTGTTCCGTTCCAACACAGGCGAGTCGCAAGTCCGGGTGTGGGTCGCCGGCTGTTCGACCGGTGAAGAGGCCTACTCGCTTTCGATGCTGCTTGCGCAGGCGCGCGAATCTGCTGCGTCGGCCGCTGCGATACAGATTTTCGCCACCGATATCGACGATGTCGCGATCGCACGTGCGCGAACGGGGGCATACCCGGCTTCGATTTCGACCGATGTGCCGCACGATTTGCTCAGGCGTTTCTTCACGCAAGACGGCTCGCGCTTTCTGATCGCCAAGACGATACGCGAGCGCATCCTGTTCGCGACGCACAGCCTGCTGCGTGACCCGCCGTTTTCGCATCTCGACCTGATTTCGTGCCGCAACGTCATGATCTATCTCGATCGTGCGGTGCAGCGTCAGATCCTCGAGCTGTTTCACTTCGCGTTGCGACCCGACGGCCACTTGTTTCTGGGCACGGCCGAATCGGCGGATGCGGCCGATGACCTGTTTTCCATCGTCGACAAGAAGAACCGTATCTATCGGGCCAAGACCGTGATCAACAGGAGCAAGCCGTCGGTCGGGTTTCCGTCGCTGTCTGCCTCCGCGGCGCCGTTGTTGGAGGAAGTGCCGCTGGTCGGTGCGCCGGTCGCGCTGCCGCCGATCAGCGAGCGCCGCAACTTCTCGTTCTCGGCCTTGCATCAACGCGTGCTCGAAGAATATGCGCCGCCGAGCGTGATTGTTGACCGGGACTCCCGGATCGTTCATCTGTCCGATACGGCCGGACGCTTTTTGCGCCATGCCGGCGGCGAGCCGTCGACGAACATCATGGAAGTCGTCGTGCCCGAGTTGCGGCTCGATTTGCGTACGACGCTGTTTCGCGCGCTGCAGACGGGCGTGAGTGTCGAGGCCCGGCGCGTCAAGATGGATCAGGAGGGTCGCACGACGTGGGTCAACATGATCGTGCGACCGTTTCATGATCCGGGCGTCAACGCGGATTTCTTCCTCGTGCTGTTCGACGAAGTGCAGGAACGCATGACCGAGGAAAGCGAAGCGGAGGCCAAGGGCGATGACCCTGTGCTGATCCAGCTCGAGCATGAATTGCAACAAAGCCGCGAGCAGCTGGCGACGACCATCGAACAGTACGAAACCTCGGTCGAGGAACTCAAGGCATCGAACGAGGAACTTCAGGCGATCAACGAGGAATTGCGTTCGGCCACCGAAGAACTCGAGAGCAGCAAGGAAGAGCTGCAGTCCGTCAACGAGGAACTCACGACGGTCAACGCCGAGCTTCAGGCCCGCGTCGAGGATACGGCGAAGGCCAACGACGACTTGCAGAACATCATTGTGTCGACCGAGATCGCCACGGTATTCGTCGACAAGAAAATTCAGGTCAAACGATTCACGCCGAGCGCGACAAGCATCTTCAAGCTGATCGAGACCGATCTTGGCCGCTCGCTGTTCGATATCACGCACTCGCTGCTGCATCCGACGCTTGCGGAAGATGTGCAGGAGGCGTTCCAGTCGCTCAAGCTCATCGAGCGCGAGGTGCAGAGCCAGGACGGCAAGTGGTATCTGATGCGGCTGCTGCCGTACCGTACCGCCGACGACCGGATCGACGGTGCGGTGCTGACGTTGATCGACATCACCGCGCGGCACGAAGCCGAAGAGCAGGCGCGCATCGGCGAGCAGCGCCTGAGGCTCGTGGCGCAATCGACGGCAGACTACGCGATCATCGTGCAGGATCCGTCGGGGTGCATCGTGACTTGGAACGCCGGAGCCGAACGCATTTTCGGGTACACCGAGAATGAAGTGGTCGGCAAAAACATTTCGCTGATCTATACGCAGGACGATCGCCAGGACAACCTTCCCGAACGCGAGCGGCAGACCGCGGCTCGAGACGGGCGCGCGGATGATGAGCGGTGGCACGTTAACAAGGATCATCGGCGCGTCTATTGCAGCGGCGTCGTGACACCGATTTCGGACGCGTCGTTTACGGGCTATGCCAAGATCGCGCGCGACATGACCGATCGCAAGCAGCAGGATGACGCACGCGAAGATGCGCTTGCGCACGAGCAGACGGAGCGCGAAAAGGCGTCGCGGTCGAGCCAGCTCAAGGATGACTTTATCGCCGTGCTGTCGCACGAGCTCCGGCACCCTCTGAATCTGATCGGCATGAAGGCCGAGATGTTGCCTCGCTTGCCGGAGACGCGCGGCGTCGAGTCGGTTCGCGAAGCGGCCCAGCAGATTCGCCGGGCCGTTCATAACCAGGCCCAGATCATCGACGATCTGCTCGACCTCTCGCGCGTGCGCACCGGAAAGGTATCGATCGAGCGCAGTGAAGTCGACCTTGCCGCGATGCTGCGTTCCGTCGCCGACGTCTACCGCGCCGATGCGCAGGCGCAGGGGATCGATATCGACGTGGTCGGCGCGGATGCACCGGTGATCGCCTACGGCGATCCCGTGCGTTGCGAGCAGATCCTGTGGAACCTCGTGTCAAATGCGACGAAGTACTCGCACGACGGCGGCCGGATCGAACTGCGTTTGTCGAATGAGGGCGCGATGGTGCGGGTGGATGTGATCGACACGGGCGAGGGGATCGAGCCCGCTGAGCTCGAGCATGTGTTCGACATGTTCCGCCAGGGACCGCGGTTACGCTCGAGTTCGGGTCTTGGCATCGGCCTCGCGCTCGTCAGGCAACTCGTCGAGATGCATGGTGGGCGAGTGGCAGCCCATTCCGAAGGTGCCGGCCGCGGGACGATGATGAGCGTATGGCTGCCGGCGATGGCGCAGCCTGATGCGGCTTTACTTCGCGCCCCAACGTCGGCGCACCCGCTCGAAGGCATGCGTGCGCTGATCGTCGAAAGTGACCGCGAAGTGGCTTCGGCATTGGCGCGATTGCTGGAACTCGAGGGCGCTGAGGTGGTGGTCGCACCCAGTCGCAGCGATGCGCTCGACCTGCTTGGCGCGGCGGAGCAACGCCCATTCAACGTGATGGTCGCCGAATTCTTTCCGCATATCGTTGAAACACGCGATTTTGTGCGAAATATGCGCGGCGATCCGCGCTTTGCACGCCTCAAGACAATCGCGGTGACCGACTCCAATCGGGCCGATGAACGCCGGGCGGCGTTCGAAGCCGGGTTCGACGCGCAGATGGGCAAGCCGGTCGACGTGTCGCGCCTGCTTCACGTGCTGGTCGATCTGACCGCGGACGATAGCGCGCCGGGCTAGCCGGGCGCAGGCGCGTTGATTGCTGCCCTCCTGGAATGGGAGGGCACATGAAACCAAGAGATCTCGTCCTGATCGGCGGGTCACGCGGATCGTTTTCCGTTTTGCGGGCGCTGGCCGAACAATGGCCCGTTGATGTCGCGGCGGCGATCTGCGTGGTGTTGCACATCGGGCGCCACGATAGCGTGCTCCCCGAACTCATGACCCGGTGGGGGAACCTCCCTGCGCGGCACCCCGTTGACGGAGAGGCACTGCAAGCGGGCACGGTCTATGTCGCGCCGCCTGACCGCCATATGGTCGTCGACCACGGCCACTTCCATCTCAACGACGGTCCCGCCGAAAACTTCGCACGTCCGGCTATCGATCCCCTGTTTCGTTCGGCGGCGCCGTATTACGCGCAGCGCGTGGTGGGCGTAGTGTTGAGCGGTGATCTCGATGATGGCGCCGCGGGCCTTGCCGTGGTCGACGCTCTCGGCGGATACACGATTGTGCAGAACCCCGACGAGTGCGAAGCGCCTTCGATGCCCCGTGCAGCGATCGCTTCAGCGACGGTGGACAATGTCGTGTCATCGCATGAGCTATCGCGCGCCATTCTCGACGCGATAGGAGGTGCAGCGCGTATGAACCCCGAATCTCCCAGGAAGAGCGACGAACTCGACGTCGAATTGCGTCTGGCGGGCACGAGCATTACCGACCCTGAGGCGCTGGATCATATCGGTGAGCGCTCGACGCTGACGTGCCCGGATTGCGGCGGTGTCCTGTGGCGATTGCTTGACGACTACCCGCTACGGTACCGCTGCCATACGGGGCACGCCTATTCGGCGCTGTCGCTCGACGAAGGGCATTCGAAGACGCTCGAGAACACGATCTGGGCGGCCATTCGCGCCGTCAACGAGCGCATCGCATTCGCGCATGAACGCAGGAAATGGGCGCAGCGGACGGGTGATCGGGACGAAGCCGCCCACGAAAGCACTCGAATTGACGAAGGCGAGCAACTCGCCGCTCTGCTGCGCGGGGCGCTGGGCGTGCGAAACGCTCAGACTTAGCACGCGCGGTTGTAGCGTTCGGCATCGAGCGTGGAGGTTCGCGGCCGCTGATCAGGATGCCTCCGGCGAGCCGCGCGAGCGCTGGCAGCGCGGATCGGCGGGCCTCAAGCGATCGCTTCAATGTCGCCGCCCCGAGGCAGTCGATCATGTAATTCGGTTCTACGCCGCGGTGCGAAGTCCCGAAAACCGAAGTCTTCACTATCACGCAGACCCGCGCCGGTCTTTATGCGCGCAATTCATTCATTCGCTCGATGATTTGGGTACATCGATTGCTCTGCAGCGGAATGAAATCGCATCGTTCTGCGTTTGGCATGGAATGGGTGCCGATTTCGACGCATGAATCGGCGTACCCGCGGGTCTCGACCCCAATAACGCCGGAATGAAACCAACGCCAGGCATGGCAACGCGTCGCGACGTCTGCAGGGTGACTCACCCGCGATGCCGCGGTGACCTCGCTGAACGCGCAAGCGCGACAGCAACGCGGTCATGCGCTTGCCGGCGCTGCTGAAGACGACGAGGATGGTCTATGTATCACGTATCGACGAAGGATGAGAAGCGTCTGTATTGGTGCCGGTTACAGTACGCAACCGAGATCGCACGCCATGCGTCAGCCATCGTCAGTACCTTGTCGCTCGATACCCGCGGGCACGAGCTTGATCTGGCGGTCAAGGCCTTCGAGCATTGGTACGGACGCAGTGACCTCGGTCACTTTCTGGCCTTGCTGGCAGACCGTCTCAAGACGAGCGGTCATATCGAGCGTGCCGAGAGTGTGTGGGCGCGATGGCGTCTCGAAACCGCGAAAACGCCGTCTCAGGCAGCACGGTCGGGCGGTGCCGGCAAGCGCGCTCCGGCGCCCGTGCCTTCGGCGAGCACACTGGATCCTGCGCTGAACAATCGTCTGTCACGCGTGGCCGGCTGAAGTCGGCGCAAAGCACGCGTATCCGCACCTACACGTGATGCGCGCTAATACGAGCGCGAGTCCTTCCGCGAGCGTCGTCAATCGGGTGGCTTTCCTGGCTTGGACGACGTACACCGCTATCCGCTGTCCGCTACTGCGCCGGTGCAGACGTTGGCTTGCGCCGTTTGTCCTGGCTCATCACGAGCGCAAGCGAACCCGAGAGGATCTGCTTCGCCAATGCATCGTCATCGACCGAGCGCGCCAGCGTAATGGCGCCAACCACGGTCGCTATCAGCGCCAGTCCGCGTTCCGCATCCTCGATACCCGCGGCTTCAGCGATGCGTGCTGCGAGCATCTGCGTGTACCGCGAGAAGAGCCCCTTGATCGCATCGTTTGAGTGGCGCGCTTCACCCGCCAGCGAACACAACGCGCACCCTTTACCGGGGTTGTTGAGGTGGCGCTCGCTCAAATAACTCGATGCGACGGCTTCGAGCGGTGATTTCCCGTTCTTCTCCGCGTCACGGATCGACGTTTCGATTCGTGCGTCACCCTCGGCGATCGCACTTTCGAGCGCCGCCACGATGAGCGCGTCACGCGATTCGAAGTGTGCGTAGAACGCCCCATGCGTCAGTCCCGCCGCCCGCATGCAATCGGCGACGCCGAGTGAATCGATCCCGTCTTCGCGAATCTTCCGCGCCGCCACGTCGAGCACCCGCGCGCGGCTCTCCGCCTTTTGCGCCTGTGAATAGCCCATGAGTCCGCTCCCGTCCCGCTTGACAATCTAAATGATGCTCATCATACTGAAAATGTGCATGATGATCAACATGCAGAATTCGGTGAGGCCTTATGGCACGGCGCTCTGCGCGATGCAGATGTCACGGCCACAATGGCCGCACCGATTCCGACCCACGTTTCGTGGCCGCACTCGATAAGGCGGCCCCATCGAAGGAGAAGGACAATGCGTTTCCAGGACAAGACGGCCCTCGTGACGGGCGGGAATAGCGGAATCGGCCTCGTGACCGCGAGAATGTTGCTCGCCGAAGGCGCGCGCGTGGCCATTACCGGTCGCGATCGCGCGAAGCTCGACGCAGCGGTCGAGGAACTTGGCGGCAACGTGCTCGCCATTCAGGCGGACCTTGACGATCCGGCGGCGGTCGACGCGGCGTTTCGCCAGATCGGCGACGCGTTTGGTTCGCTGGACGTGGTGTTTGCGAATGCCGGCGTCTCGGGCCCGACACCGCTCGGTGGCACGACTATTGAAGCGTTCGAGCGGATCTTGCGGACCAACCTGACCGCCGTCTTCATGACGGTTCAGGCAGCACTGCCGCTAATGCGCGAAGGCAGCGCGGTCGTGCTCAACGGCTCGATCATGCGTGATCTCGGGTCGCCGGGCGCCGCGGCATACGCCGCAACGAAGGCGGGCGTGACGGGCATGGCGAAGGTGTTCGCGACGGAACTCGTCGGACGCGGCATTCGCGTGAACACGGTGATTCCGGGCGGCACGCGTACGCCGATCTGGACACGCGGTGCGCGCGCCGGCCAGTCGCTCGACAGCACTGAAGCGGCGTTCTCGGCGGCAATCCCGATGGCACGTTTTGCCACGCCCGAAGAGGTCGCGGCGGCGGTGTTGTTCCTGGCATCCGATGATGCTTCAGGCATGACGGCCGCCGAGATTGTCGTCGACGGCGGCACGGTCGGCGCACCGTTCGGGGCACCGGCGTTCCGCAAGAAGTAAGCGCTTCAAGGTGCGGCCGGCGTCGGTCTCACGACGCCGGTCGCATGAGGGCAGGCCCAGCAGGCGATTGCTTGGGTCCGGTCACGTAAAACCCATCTCTAACCCGGAGCCGGTCACCCGGAACAAGCCCCTTACTTCTTGTCCCAGCTCACGAGGTTCTTGTCCTTCGCATCGGCGACGAAGATGGCGAGCAGTTTCGCGGGTTCGGTATCGCTCGCGTTCTCGCTGACCTTGTGATGCACGCCGGGGACCTCGGTCCAGCTTTCTCCGGCGTGATAGACGCGCGTTTCGCCGTCGTTGACCTGGCTGCGGATCGCACCTTGAATCACATAGCCGACGACGAAGGCCTGGCCGTGACGATGTGACGGCGACTTGCCACCCGGCGGGTAGTCGACCACGATGGCCGTCATCGTTTTGCCCGGGACATTCGCGATCGGGTACTGAAACGCGGGTGCGATCGTTTCGCGCGGTGCGGCCGACGGTGTCGACGTCGCGGTCGAGGTCGATGCCGACGCGGCGGCTGCCGTCGCATCCGCTGCGTGGGCAGGTGCCGGTGCGATGACGGCGATCGAAGCCGTCAACATGCAGGCCATCATGGCCGTCAAAGCAAAGCGTTGGGAATTCATGGTTTAACTCCTTGAGTGCGTTAAATCAGGTGCGTGTGTTCGGGTGCGCCTGATTGCGTGGGGCAGATCCGCCTCGGCGATCAGGCATTTGAATTGAGGTCGTCGGGATGGGATGCGCTTGTGGAGCGCATCCAGGAATCCGGTGACCCGCAGCGATCTCAGGCTGTGGTGCTCTCCGTGGCATCGAGCTTTTCCCGCTCTTCTGCCGCCCATTGCGATGCGACCGCATCGAGCTCGGCTTTCGCGCGAATCAACGCGGCCTCGCGAGCCGCGGCGTCTGAAAACTGGAGCGGCTGTGCGTCGACGAACGTCGGCGCATCGACACCGATAAAGCCAAACGCCGCCTTGAGTGCTGGCGTCAGTGCGTCCATCCCGGCGAACACATTGCCCGGGCGCAGATCGGCACCTCGTGTCGTAATGAAGAGCGTCTTTTGCGTGTTGAACTGTCCGACGATGTTCCCATCGGGCGTCATTTTGTAAGTCAGGGCCGGACGCGTGACGACATCGATAAACGCCTTGAACGCCGACGGCATCGACCAGTTGTACATCGGCATCGCGAACACGAAAGCGTCGGCCTCGAACATGCGCGCGCAGAGCGCGTCGGAATCGGCCAGACGCGCTTTCATCTCGTCCGTGCGGTCTTCGGGCGCGCGATAGGTTGCGACGGCGAAGGCTTCGTCAACATGGGCGGGCGTGTCGACCGACACGTCGAGGTAGTCGATCTCGAGATCGACGCCCTGATCACGCAGGCTTTGAATGAAATGGCGGGCGAGTGCACGGGAATTCGACTTGTCACGCTTCGCGCTCGAATCGACATGGAACAGTTTCACGGCGGGCTCCTTCATCAGACTTTTTCGTTGCCGCACATCGATGCGGCCGTTGCAGGGTGTCCGGAATGAAAGGCGCGTGTTCGTGCCGCGTGTTCCGGATGTTCTTTCTTAACTACGACTCGTTGTGTCGTAGTTAAATGGTACAGAAAGTTTCAACGCATCTCAAGATGAGTTTGATCACGTCAAATCGTCGGGTGAATCGAGCAAGGCGGGGCCTGAGTGGCGCCCCGGTGATGCTTCCGTTGTGCTCGGTAGCGCGTCCGACATTGCGCTGCGCGGTGCTTGAATGGGACTTTAGTGACTGCGGGGCGATGCCTCAACGATGTCTCGGCGACGCACCCGATGTGCCCCGATGCTGCTTCAGCGGCTTCAAGCGGGCATCTTGCGGAACGAGATCGCAAACCGGTTCCACGCATTGATCGCCGACACGAGCAGCGTGAGGTCGACGAGTTCGGCTTCCGTGAAATGCGGCTTGACGGCTTCCCACACGGCGTCGGGCACATGATCGTGCGAGACGAGCGTCAGCGCTTCCGTCCATTCGAGCGCGGCACGCTCGCGTTCCGTAAAGAAGGGCGTTTCGCGCCAGACGACGACCGTGGCGAGCCGCCGATCGGTTTCGCCGCCCTTGCGCGCATCGGCGGTGTGCATGTCGACGCAGAACGCGCAGCCATTGATTTGCGAAGCACGCAGACGGACCAGATGAGCGAGCGCATGTTCGATCGACGACTTTTCGATCGCCGCTTCGACGGCCATCAACGCTTTGATTGCTGCGGGGTTGGCCTTATAGAAGTCGAGACGTTGTTGCATGGAATTCTCCAGTTGGGTCACGCGATGAAGCTAGATTAAGGGAGACCGCGGCCTTTCGAAATAGCCGATTTGTCACTATCTCAGGTAACCACATCGCGCGAACTGCGGGGGCAGGAATGGAAGATGCAGCGCGCCGGGATACACTAGCCACTATCTTCAACGGTCATCGGCGTCGTCGAGCGCCGACAGCGCCTTTGCGGCGACGACACAGGGAGTATTCAAAGCGTGCAGCCCTCCGGTTCATTGGCAAACGACCTGCCGCTGCCCGTACGGAACTTTGCAGCAACGCATCGTATCTTGCTGATCGTGTTTGCCGCGTCGGTCCTCGTGCCGTTCGTGTGCTTGTGCGGGTACGGCTATTTCGATTTCCAGCGGCGCGTGGCGGATGCGAACGACGTCATCGACCGGCTCGCCCGCGTTGGCGTCGAGCAGGCGGTCAAGGTCATGGACCTGAACGAGGAGATCGGTTCGCGCATTATCGACATCCTTGGCGATGGCGGGGATGCGGCCATCCGCGCCCGCGAATCAGTGCTCCATCGTCAGATGAATGACATCGGCGGCGGCTATCCGCAAGTCGCCGCCATTTCAGTGCTCGGCGTCAATGGAGAACTGCTGGCGAGCAGCCGGTTCTATCCCGCACCGAATGTATCGATCTCGCAGCGCGAGGATTTCCGCAAGGCGCGCGCGAGCCGGCCGCACCCGTACTATTCGCTGCCCTTGCTCGGACGTCTGACGGGCCTGGTCGTGTTCAACACGGCAATGGGCCGGACGGCGGGCAATGGCGATTTTCTCGGTGCGGTCATGATCGCGCTGCGCCAGGACTACTTCACCGCGTTTTACTCCGACCTCGCTTCGAGCAACGAGGCCTTGCTGATCGGGCTCTACCGTGACGATGGCGGAGTGCTGGCTCGTTACCCGGAAGTCAAACCGGGCATCAATCCGTCACACAACACAGCGTTTTACCAGGCGCTTGCAAGCGGGGCGAAGAGCGGTCACCTGCGCATGCGTTCGACGGTCGACGGTGTCGAGCGTTACCTGTCCTATCGTCGTGTGGGCGATTACCCCCTCTATGTGACGGTCGGCTATGCGCGCTCGGCGATCTTCGCCCAGTGGTGGCCGCATCTGATGATCGTGTCCGGACTCACGGCGCTGCCGTGCGTCGTGGTGTGGCTGCTGATCGTGTTCTCGCTGCGCCGCTTGCGCGAAGAGCAGCGTGCCTGGGAGCGCTGGCAGTCGGAAGTGGGTCTGCGCCTGTCGGCCGAGGCCGCGAGCCGGCATCTGCAGCGCATGGGTGCGCTGGGCAACCTCGTGGCGAACGTCGCGCACGACTTCAATAACCTGCTGATGGTGGTCGCGGCCAATATGTCGCTTGTGCGTCACAAGGGCTTCAGCAATGCCGAGCCGGAAGTGCTGGCGGTCGAGCGTGCGGCCGCCAATGCCGAGACGGTCGCCCGGCGTTTGCTGAGCGTTGCGCGCAAACAGCCGCTCAAGCAGGGGCCACTCGACCTTGCGACCTGGTTGCCCGCCGCCGCCGGGCTTCTCCATACGTCCGTCGGGCATAACATTCAGATGCGTGTCGATGTGCCTCGCGATATCTGGCCCGTCTTTACGGATGCGACGGAACTGGAACTCGCGCTGATCAACGTCGCCGTCAATGCGCGCGACGTGCTGCCGCCGGGCGGACGATTCGACATCCAGTGTGAGAACCTTCATGTCGACAACGATGCCGCCGATCTGAGCGCGGGCGACTACGTCACCATTGCGTTGACCGACAGCGGCGAAGGGATGCCGGCGCACGTGCGCGAGCGCGCTTTCGAGCCGCTGTTCACGACCAAGGTCGTCGGGTCGGGTACGGGGCTTGGCCTGACGCAAGTGCTCGCCGCGTGCGAACAGGCTGGCGGGACCGCGCGGATCGAAAGCGTCGTGGGTCAAGGTACGACAGTCAAACTTTATCTGGCCCGGTATCGGGGGAGTGATATGGCGGCTTCGCTGCAGAAGAGCACCTCGCAGCACGACGAGCAACGCGCCGCGCCGGCGAGTTCAGTGCTTGTCGCCGAGGACAATGCCGAAGTCGCGGCGGCTGTGACGGCGGTGCTCGAAATGTTCGGATGCCGCGTACAGACTGTATCAAGCGGCGACGAAGCATGGCGCACGCTCCAGACGGGCGCGGTCTTCGATCTGGTGTTGTCCGATATTCAGATGCCCGGCAAGCTCAACGGCATCGACCTTGCCGAACGCGTGCGCGCCGCGTATCCCGATCAGAAGATCGCGCTGATGACGGGATATGCCGACGAGCTTGGCCGCGCCGAACATCTGCATGTCCCTGTCTTGCCCAAGCCGTTCGATATCGACGAACTGCGCGCGTTGATTCCCGAGTAGCGGCCCGTTCAATGGCCCTGCGCGTACGGGCCTGCGCGCGCAATCAGTGCGGTCTCGAGCAAGTCGACTTCGCGAACGAGCTTGTTCAGCGTCGCGTCGTTGATTTTCTGTGTCGCGTGCATGTCGAGAAACACGCCGCGTTGTGCCTGCATGGCCGCAATCCGCAAACGCAGCTCGAGTGCTTCATCGCGCGAAGCCTCGCCGGTTTCGCGGGGTGACTCATCCAGCACGGCAAGCCGGCGTTCGTACATGTCGACGACGCGCGATGCGACCGCGTCGACATGGTCGAATTCAGCGAGAGAAGGATCTTGTGCGGCGCGCCGCTGCTCGACGGCGATCGCCTCGATTGCGGCGCGAGCCGCGATGCGTCGCGCGCGACGCTCTTCGTCGGCATGCGGATCGGCAAATCGCCGCGTCCCGCGAAGCAGCAGCGGCAGCGCGATCACGGCAACGACGATCGACATCAGGATCACGCCGGCAGCAATAAAGATGGCGATATGACGCCCCGGAAACGGTGTGCCGTCGGCCCGCGCGAGCGGGAGTGAGAGGACGCCGGCCAGCGTGACCGCACCGCGTACGCCGGCGACGGTCATGATGGCCGAGAAGCGGGTGCCTGGCACTGCATTGGCGACCCCTTGCCGCGCCGTGCGACGTGCGGTCAATCTGCGCAGCAGTGCGACCCACGCAAATCGAACGAGATACAGCGCGATCAGCACAGCGAACACATCGCCGATCAGAATGCCGACCTGATCATGGCCCTCGGCGTGACCTTCCTCGAGCGCGCGCCCGATGATCTGCGGAAGCTGCAGGCCGAGCAGGATGAACACCATTCCGTTGAACACGAATTCGATCATCGACCATGTGCTCGCCGTTCGCACACGTGCCGCGGCCGTCGTGGCACGCGTGATTTGCGTGAAGTTCATGGCCATGCCGGCGGCGACGGCCGCAAGCACGCCCGACCAGCCGAAGTGTTCTGCGCACAAATATGCAGCGAAGGGAATCATGACGGTCATCACGACGCCGGGCGCCGGATCGGCGGTCGCGGAGGCGTCGATCACGCGTGCCGACAGCAGGCTAAAGGCCCAACTGGTCACGATGCCCGTGACGATACCGCCTGCGGCGATCACGACAAAGCTCAGCGCAGCGTCCCTCAGCGAGAAGACACCCGTGACTCCGGCAGCAATGGCGAACTTGAGCGCGACGAGTCCCGACGCATCGTTGGTGAGCGCTTCGCCTTCGAGAATGTGCTTGAGCTGCACAGGAATGCGCCGTTGGCCGACGATGCCGTTAAGTGCGACCGCATCGGTCGGAGATAGCACGGCCGCGAGCGCGAATGCGATCGGCAGCGACATCGTCCGCACGAGCGCATAGGCGAAGAGACCCACAACGACGACCGTCACGAGCACCAGCCCGAGCGCAAGCATGCCGACGGCGTAGCGATGCATAAACAGTTCGCGCTTTGGAATGCGCCAGCCGTCGGCGAACAAGAGCGGAGGAACAAACAACAGCAGGAAGATTGCCGGGTCGAACATGACATGCAGTCCGAACCCCGGCCACGCGAGCGCGGCGCCGATCGCAATCTGTACGAGCGGGAGAGGCAGTTGGATGGGGAGCGCGCGAATACGGAAAAAGATCCCGGACACCGCGACCGCGACAATCAGGATCAGGACGGTGAAAACGGTCTCCATGCGATCGATCGGGCGCGGTGGCGAAGTGACGCACACGATAGCCGCATCCGCGCGCCCGGGCAATGCGAGGGTTCCCGCACACGCATTGCCCCCGGGACGGAACTCAGGCCTAAAGGATAAAGCCCGTATTGACGAACTTCGACGTGTGGTCGTTGATCATCGATTCGAGCAGGGCCTTGCTGCCTTCCGTCTGCTTGGCGGCAATCATCGAGCGGATCGAGAACGCGCGCAGCGCGTCGGTCACCGACAGCGTGCCTTCGGCCGAATCCTTGCGGCCTGCGAACGGGAACACATCGGGGCCGCGTTGGCACTGGCAGTTCAGGTTGACGCGGCAGACCTGATTGACGAGCGGATCGACGAGCTTGCCGATCTCGACCGGATCATTGCCGAAGATGCTGACTTGCTGGCCGTGGTCCGAGGTTGTGACGTAGTCGAGTGCGGTCTGGACGTCGTCGAAAGGCGTGACCGGGATGATCGGGCCGAATTGCTCCTCGCGATACAGCTTCATGCCTTCCGACACCGGGTACACGACGGCCGGATGGAACAGCGTCTTGTAGAACACGCCGCCGCCTTGCTGCTCGTTGACGACGCGAGCGCCCTTGGCTTTTGCATCGTCGATCGCATCCGTCATGTATTTCGTGCGATGCATGCCGGGCAGCGGGGTGATGTTGACGCCCTTTTCCCAGGGCATGCCGATCTTGAGCTTTTCAAGTTCTTCGGTGAAGCGCGCGAGGAACGCGTCGACAATCGACCGATGCACCAGCAGCATCTTGAGCGCGGTGCAGCGCTGGCCGTTGAACGACAACGCGCCGAGCAGGCACTCCTTGACGGTCAGTTCGAGATCCGCGTCGGGCAGCACGATCGCCGCGTTCTTGGCGTCGAGGCCAAGAATCGCGCGCAAGCGATTCGACTTCGGGTGCTGCTTTTTCAGATGGTCGGCGACCTTGCTCGAACCGATGAGCGCAAGCACGTCGACTTTGCCCGATGCAAGCAGGTGCGGGACGACCACAGCGCCTGGCGCATAGATCGTGTTGATCACGCCCTTCGGGAACGCCGTACGGAAGGCTTCGAGTAGCGGATGGAACAGCAGCGTGCCGTACTGGGGCGGCTTGAACACGACCGTGTTGCCCATCAGCAAGGCGGGGATCAGTGTCGCGAACGTTTCGTTGAGCGGGTAATTGTAGGGGCCCATGCACAACACGACGCCGAGCGGCGTGCGGCGGATCTGCCCGATCGAGCCCTCGGCGATCACAAAGCGCGAGTTGTTGTTGTCGAGTTCCTTCAGCGCATCGATTGTCTGAAGCATGTAGGTGACGGTGCGATCGAACTCCTTGGCCGAGTCCGCGTAGCTTTTGCCGATTTCCCACATGATGAGGTTCACGATGGTCGTACGCTGCGCGACCATCTGCTTGATGAAGTCCTGCATGCAGCCGATACGCTGCGCGACCGTCATCGTCGGCCACTCGCCGCGGCCCGAATCGTAGGCGCGTACCGCCGCATCGAGTGCGCGATCGCTTTCGACTTCGCCCATGACCGGATAGCTGCCGATCTCGACCTGTTCGGCTTCTCCGTTCGGCCCCGGCACACAGACCGGCGACAGCACCGTCTTGCACTGACCGTCCCAGCGTTCGAGTTCACCCGCCACCAGCGAGACGCGTTGGTGAATCGGCGCCCCGAGGCGCGCTTCGGGCGGGATGTCGTCGAGTGACGGAAACAACTGCTTAAGGCGATCGACGGCGTTTGCCGGCATAGCGCTCTCCTTGAAGTGAGCCGTTTTAGAGGGTCATTTTGCGCATCGTACCCCGGGATCTGTGTAATTCGCATTTCGCTCTGCCCACAGGCATTTCGCTCCCGCTGGGCGCATTTCGTCGCAAACCGGTGTCGGGGCAGGGGGCCGATTGTCAAAATCCGCCCCATCGAATCGTCATTGCACTGCTGGCTCCCACCGAACAAGGAGAATCGCCATGTTTTCAGAATTGTTTCAACATGCCCCGACCTGGGTTTGGGTCGTTCTCGTGATGCTGATTGCTTTCGGCGTCAGACAGCTCTCGGAACAACGCCGGACCCTGCGCCGGGCCGTGACGTTGTCGCTCGCCATGGCGGGACTCTCGTTGTACGGCGTGTCAACGACGTTTCAAGGCGAGCCGCCCGCTCTCGGCGGCTGGATGGTCGGCGCTGTCGCGGTGCTTGCCCTGGCCCATATGATCAACGCCTGGGGTGGCATCCGATGGTCACACGTCGAGCGCTGTCTGATCGTGCCAGGTAGCGCCATGCCGTTGGTCTTGTTCCTGAGCCTGTTCACAATCAAGTTTGCGGTCGGCGTCATGGTCGCCACGATGCCGGGGCTGATTCATCAAGCGCTGTTCGATTCGGTCGTCGGTCTCTGCTACGGAGCGTTCAGCGGCGTGTTCCTGAGCCGCGGGCTCTCGATGTGGCGTGCGGCTCGGGTGGCCGGCGCGACGCAGGCGGCTTATTGAGGGTGAGCAGTCTGCCGCCGTGACTTGCCCGATCGATCCATCGATGGAAGGCGGGTGACCGGGCAGATGGTCGGTGGTTGGTGTGCTCCTTACGGCTGTTCAGCCCCTTCGAGTTCTGTTATTACTGCGACGGCGTGACGGGTTCCGGCCCGTCACGCCGTCCGACACCTGATGCAACCCACGATGAACCCGTCCAACTCAGGCGTGCCCACGATGTCAGACGTTCCCCCGTCGGCAACGCCGTCCGCGGCGCAGACCCGCGCTTCACGCATGCAGTCGGTCCGCCTCTGGCTTTGGCGCGAGCTGCGGATCAACCTCTCGATCACGGTCGTGACGGCCGTGTTGTTTGCGACCGCCTTCCGCCAGTCGATCGCGCTGAACCTCGTCTATTCATTTTGTATTGCGACGTCGATTCAGGTGTTGATCGATCTGGGCCGGACCACGATCGGGTGGTGGTTGCGCCGCAACCGCATTGACGTTGCCACCACCGGCAACACACCGCGCGATCGCATCGCCGAGACGGCGCGCCGCTGGCCGGGATGGGCGTTTATGGGCCCGTGGGTGACGTTCGCGTCGATCACGGGATGGTATATCGGCGAGCGTATCGGCGACCGGATTCTTGGCATGTCGCGCGTTTCGAATCTCGCCATTGGTGAACCGCGCCTCTTGCTGTTCACGCTCGTTTGCGTGCTGTCGATTTCGCTGGGCCTGACGTACTTCTTTTATGTGCGAGGCAGGCTCGCGTCGACCGAGGTTCACGCGGAGGCCGCGATGCGCTCGGCGGCCGAGAACCAGCTCAAGCTCCTCGTGTCGCAACTCGAGCCGCATATGCTGTTCAACACGCTGGCCAACCTGCGCGTGTTGATCGGTCAGGACCCGCCGCGTGCGCAGGCGATGCTCGATCACTTGAACGGCTTTTTGCGCGCGACACTCGATGCATCGCGGGTCGATACGCATGCGTTGTCGGCCGAATTCGACCGCATTGCGGACTATCTCGAACTGATGAAGGTCCGCATGGGACCGCGTCTCCAGGATTCGCTCGAGTTGCCGGCCGCGCTCGGTGCATTGCGCGTGCCGCCGTTGTTGCTCCAGCCGCTCGTCGAGAATGCGATCAAGCATGGGCTCGAACCCAAGGTGGCTGGCGGGCGTATCACGATCACCGCGGATCGCGACGGTGACACGCTGGTGCTGACTGTGCGCGATACGGGCGTCGGGCTCGAAGAGGCCGGAAGATCGCGTGGTTTGCATGCGTCGGCCACAACAGGGTCGCGATTTGGCCTGAGCCAGGTCCGCGATCGTCTCGCGACCTTGTATGGCGAAGCGGCATCGCTCGAACTTCGTGACGCCGACGACGCGCTCGGCGGCACCGTCGCGACGGTGCGATTGCCTGCCGAGGATGCGCGCTGAGCGACGCGTTGAGCCTGCATGGCAGGACGTGTGCAGTAGTGCATACGCGCGAGATGGATCACAGGTTATCGATTGTTTTTTTGAGTGATTTCGTATGAAAACCACGGCGTTGATCGCAGAAGACGAACCGCTGCTCGCTGCCGCACTGCAGGCGGAATTGGCGCGGCAGTGGCCGGAACTGGAGGTGGTCGCGGCCGTCGCCGACGGGCAGTCGGCCGTGGATCGCGCGCTGGAACACCGCCCCGAAGTCGTATTCCTCGATATCCGCATGCCCGGGCTCAGCGGGCTCGATGCGGCCGAAGCGCTGGCCGAAGATTGGCCGGACGAAGTCGGGCCTTTACCGTTGTGCGTTTTCGTCACGGCTTACGATGAATATGCGGTACGGGCTTTCGACCATGCCGCGATCGACTATGTCCTCAAGCCCGTGGTGCCTGAACGGCTGGCGAAGACGTGCAGCCGCTTGCGCGACGCGCTCGAGGCTCGCAGAGCTGCCGCGCACAGCGGCTCAGGTGATGGACAAAACCAGCCGCAGCAGAGACAGGGCGTGTCAGCAGGCGCGTTCGACGACATGACGGTGCGGCTGCGCGCGTTGCTCGCGGGCACGCCAGGCATGACCGAACCGCTGCGCGTGATCCAGGCCGCGGCCGGAAACACGATCACGATGATTCCGGTGGACGAAGTGGTGTATTTCGAGGCGGCGGACAAGTACGTCCGGGTCGTCACGGCCGACCGCGAGCATCTGATTCGATTGTCGCTGCGCGATTTGCGCGACCAACTCGACCCGGCGCGTTTCTGGCAGATCCATCGCGGCACGATTGTGCGGGCCGACGCCGTGGCCAGCGCCGTGCGAGACGAGGCGGGCAAGCTCTCGCTCACGCTGCGCGGGCAAGCCGATCGCCTGACGGTAAGCCGGCTTTACGCGGATCGCTTCAAGCCCATGTGATCGGGCCGGCTGGCGGGCGGCGCGGCCGCTCAAACGCCCGGCGCCGCTGAGCAGCGGCTCGACGCATCGTTGCTACGGACGCACGCCGTGGGCATTGCCGCACGGGGTGCCGAACTGGCAGTTGACGTCGGATGGCCCATACGCGCCGTACGATGCGGTTGAGCCTGAATAACCGCCGCCGCCGTCGGCACAGCCGGCCATCAGGCTCAGCGCGCCGACTGCCATGGCCGTGGCCAACCTACTCAATACGTACCGAAGCGGCTTGCGAGGTGGACGACAGCGAGGACGGCTCGACATTTTTACCTCCTTGGGGGCTCGGACCTTTCAGGTCGCTGGCAGTCCTGATCGTGCGCCGGTTCGGGCAAACGTGCAGCGCAGGGGGCCGGATCATGCGCCTGGCCGCAGATTCGGGCCGACAATTCAAACAGACGTCGCGCATCGGGACGCGCTGTCCCGTAGAATCCAGCCATTGACAGTGCTTTGACGGGGAGCGGCATATGAGCAGCAATGGCGCGACGGGCAATATGACCCTGATGACCGAACTCGACGAGACGACCGGAGAAGAAATACGTCTGGTCCGGCTGCAGGCCACGGACGACGGCAAAGCCGTTGTGCTCGTGGATGTGCATCACCGCAAGCCCGGTATCCATCGCGACGTCCGCCACGAAATCACGGCGGCAGAATTGATTGCTGCGATCCGGGCGCACGGCGCAGAGCTGCCGGGCGAGCAGCACAACTGAGCGTGCTTATGATCCGGCGTGGGCTTTGTGCCCGCCGGGCGCGCAGCGCCCGGGCCTTTATGTGACAGCCGTCACTTATTTTCCGGGCGATCGCTGCGCGAGGGACAACGCTTCGTGCACGAGCGATTCCAGATCGGCAGGATCGATATCCAGCAATTCGCCGTGACGGCGCAGCGCCACATCGAGCTCGCGGCGGACGGCCGGTGACAATGGTTCCTCAGGCTTGTACTGCGCCTGATGCGCGGCGTGCGGTCCGTGGTGCGGATACGGGTGGCGAGTCAACGCGTGATACACGATCGCCGACGCGAGCAGCAGGAACGATTGAATTGCAATCGGCGCAAGTACAAATTCAAATCCCAGCGCGTGGATTGACGGGCCGCCAAGCACTGCCGTGAGCGCGACCGCGCCTGATGGCGGATGCACGCATCGCAGCGCAAACATCAGCGCAATGGAAAAAGCGATAGCGATGGCTGCTGCATGGATCGGGTCGGCGATCAGCTTTGCCGATGCGACGCCGACGATCGCCGAAACCAGATTGCCGCCCATGATCGACCACGGTTGCGCCAGCGGGCTCGATGGCACCGCGAAGAGCAAGACCGCCGACGCGCCCATCGGCGCAACGAGCCACGGCATATCCGATACATCCTTGCAGAACAATCGCATGACGAGTCCCGTCATCGCGATGCCGATCAATGCACCGATGCATGAGCGAACGCGCTCGCGCCAATCCACGGCGAGCGGTGCGGGGACAAAACTATGAAGCCAGCGGGACAGGCCCGAAGAACGCAAGGCGGTGGAAGACAAGATGCGGAACGTGCGAGTGTGACGAAATAATGGAGTTCGCCACCATAGCGGCGAAACGAACAAGGGCCAACGATTTCTTGGGCATGATTATATGTGATTGTGATATATATCGCCGCCGCTGTTGAATCGGGTGCTTTGAGATGCGTTAAAGCGCATGCCTGTATCGGGCCGAAAACCGATGAGACGAACGAACATTTTTGAGCACGTTTCGAGTATTAACTGATGCGACGGCGACTCCTATAGTGGTGTCCATGCCATCCAGATGGCTCACCACTCACCAGGAGATTCACCATGTCACGCATCTCGATGATCAAGCCCGAAGAAGCCACCGGCGTTACGGCAGAAGTGTTCGGCAACATCAAAAAAGCAGTCGGCAAGGTGCCGAATGCGTATGCAACAATCGGTTCGCAAAACATTGCGGCATTGCAAGTGCTGCTGCAGGCCGACGGCGTTGTCAGCAAGGGCACGCTGAGCAAGCAGGATCAGGAAACCATCAAGCTCGCGGTGAGCGAAGCGGTCCAATGTGACTACTGTGTCGCGGCGCATACGCTGGTCGGCAAGATGGTCGGCCTGGCACCGGAAGCCATGAAGCAGATCCGTGCAGGTGAAGCAACGGGCGACGCGAAGCGTGATGCGCTCGTGCGTTTCGTGCGCGGTATCGTGACGTCGCAAGGCACCGTGGCCCAGGCCGACTATGACGCGATCATCGAAGCCGGCTACACGCAGGCGCAACTCGTCGACATCAGCCTCGCGATCGCGGTGATCACGTTCACGAACGTGTTCAATCGCATCAACGATACGACGGTGGATTTCCCGGCTGTGAAATAAGCGGATGGGATCGAATGTCGAGAGCGCTCGATCCGAAGCACCCGATTGAAGGCGTCCAATCGAGCACAGTCAATCGGACGCTCTGCGCTCTGCAAAGCAAGACGTCAGTCGCGAATCACCCGATACCGTCCCATCGGCCCCGCTGCAGCCCACGCTGCACGGGGCCGAATCACATCTGAAGCGCCCTCCAAACGGATATCCCCCAATTGCACGTCGGGGGCGAGCCGGGTATGTTGCTGCGACCAGACGCATCGCTTCGCTCACAAGGCGGCAGATGCCTTTTCGAACTTCTCGCACAACCGCATGGAAGACTTTCTGACTGACGACCAGCGGATGATTCGCGACGCTGCGCGCGATTTCTCCGTTCAATCCCTGGCTCCCCACGCCGCAGACTGGGACCGTGAGGCGGCGATCCCGCCCGAGGTCATTCGCGATCTCGGCGCACTCGGCCTGCTCGGCATGATGGTGCCCGAAGAGTGGGGCGGCACGTATTCCGACTACATTGCCTACGCGCTGGCGATCGAAGAAATTGCGGCGGGTTGCGCGTCGTGTGCGACGCTGATGAGCGTGCACAACTCAGTGGGCTGCGGCCCGATCCTGCGCTTCGGCACCGATGAACAAAAGGCACGCTGGCTTCCCGATCTGGCGACCGGCAAGATCATCGGCGCGTTCTGCCTGACCGAGCCGCAAGCCGGCTCCGAAGCCCACAACCTTCGCACGCGCGCCGTCTTGCGCGACGGCATGTGGGTTATCGACGGCAACAAGCAGTTCGTAACCAATGCACGGCGCGCCGGCATGGCGATTGTGTTCGCAGTGACCGATCCGGATGCCGGCAAGCGTGGCATCTCGGCATTCATCGTGCCGAGCGATACGCCGGGCTTCAATGTGGGACCGCCCGAAAAGAAGCTTGGGATCCGTGCATCGGATACGTGTCCGATTGCGTTCGATGGCTGTGCGATTCCCGAGGCCAATCTGTTGGGCCAACGCGGCGAGGGGCTCAAGATCGCGTTGTCGAACCTCGAAGGCGGACGCATTGGCATTGCAGCCCAGGCGGTGGGCATTGCGCGGGCCGCCTTCGAATCGGCGCGGCGCTACGCCGGAGAACGCATTCAGTTCGGCAAGCCGCTCACCGAACATCAGTCGGTAGCGAACATGCTGGCCGATATGACGACTCAGATCAATGCGGCGCGCTTGCTCGTGCATCACGCGGCGCGTCTGCGCAGCGTGGGCGCGCCGTGTTTGTCGGAGGCCTCGCAGGCCAAGCTCTTTGCGTCTGAAATGGCCGAGACCGTGTGTTCACACGCGATCCAGATTCACGGCGGATATGGCTTTCTGCAGGACTATCCGGTCGAGCGTCACTATCGCGACGCGCGCATCACCCAGATCTACGAAGGCACCAGTGAAGTTCAGCGGATGGTGATCGCCCGCAACGTCTGAGGTCGCGGGCCACGAAAACAGCAGGGCGCATCCCGGAGACAACGATGAACGCAGCCCAGCCTTTTCTCGAAGCACGCGATTTTCTCTGGCGTTACCGCACCGACTACGAACGCGCCTATTCGGAGTTCCGCTGGCCGGTGCTCGACGCGTTCAACTGGGCACTCGATTACTTCGATGTGATCGCGAAAGACAACGATGCGCCCGCGCTCTGGATCGTCGACGACCCGAATGTCGAAGGTCTGCGGCTGTCGTACGCGCAGATGTCGGAACGTTCGTCACGTATTGCCAATGCGCTGCGCGAGGCGGGTGTGCGTCGTGGCGATCCGGTTCTGCTGATGCTGCCCAATCGCGCCGAGCTCTGGGATGCAATGCTGGCCTTGATCAAGCTCGGCGCCATCGTCTCGCCCGCAACGACCTTGCTGTCGCCGGCCGATATCCGCGATCGCATCGAGATTGGTGGCGCACGTTGCGTGATTGTCGATTCTGCCGAGGTCCATAAATTCAACGGGATCGACGCGAAGCTGCTGCGATTCGCGGTCGGCGAGCGATGCGAAGGCTGGCTCGATTTCGACGAGGGATATCGTGCATCTCCGGTATTTGTGCCGGAAGGTGTCACACATGCGTCCGATCCGATGTTGTTCTATTTCACATCGGGCACGACGTCGAAGCCCAAGCTCGTCGAACATACTCACCAGAGCTATCCCGTCGGGTCGCTCTCGACGATGTACTGGATCGGTTTGCAGTCCGGCGATGTGCACTGGAATATCAGCTCGCCTGGCTGGGCCAAGCATGCGTGGAGTTGTGTGTTTGCGCCGTGGAACGCGCAGGCCTGCGTGTTCGTGCACAACACGCCGCGGTTTGTGCCGAAGCTCGCGCTCGAAGCGCTCGTGCAATGCCGGATCACCACGCTGTGTGCGCCGCCGACGGTATGGCGCATGCTGGTTCAGGAACCGCTTGCCTCGTATGCCGTCTCGCTGCGCGAGATCGTCGGCGCGGGCGAGCCGCTCAATCCCGAGGTGATCGAGCGCGTGCGCCACGCATGGGGTGTGACGATCCGTGATGGCTACGGACAGACCGAGACGACGTGCGTGATTGCCAATTCTCCGGGGCAGGTCGTAGTCCCTGGCTCGATGGGGCGGCCGATGCCCGGCTATGTCATTGACCTGATCGACCTCGACGATGTGGCGTCGACCGAAGGCGAAATCGCATTACAGCTGCCGGGGCGCGGTGCACGACCTCTGGGTTTGATGACCGGCTACGCCAACAATCGCGCTGCGAGTGAGCAGGCGATGCGCAACGACTACTACCGGACGTCCGACGTCGCGATGCGAGGCGAAGACGGCTACCTGACGTATGTCGGACGTGCCGACGACGTCTTCAAATCGTCGGACTACCGCCTTAGTCCATTCGAGCTCGAGAGCGTGTTGATCGAGCATGAAGCCATTGCGGAGGCCGCGGTTGTGCCGAGCCCCGACCCGGTGAGGCTATCGGTGCCCAAGGCATTCGTGACGACACGCGTCGGTTATGAAGCCAGTATGGAGCTGGCTCGCAGCGTGTTTCGCTTTTCGCGCGAGCGCCTTGCACCCTATAAGCGCATCCGGCGGATCGAGTTTGCGGAACTGCCCAAGACCATCTCGGGGAAGATTCGTCGCGTCGAGCTGCGCCGGCGCGAATTGACGCGCAAGGAGCCGTACGAACGCGCGGCGCTCGAGTTCTGGGAACAGGACTTTGCAGAGGACGTCCCGGCGCGGGATGACACGGCGCAGGCTGAGTAGCGGCAGCGCGGGTAGCGGCAACATGCTGCGACGGGACCATGCAGCGTAGGAACGACGAAGTGGCGGCACCGTAGCAGCGGCAAGGGTGAGCAGTAAGAGTGAGCAGCTAGAGCGAGCAGCTAGAGGGAGCAGCTAGAGGGAGCAGCATCAACACGGCGTAGCGGCGGAAAACGGGGAGATACCGCGATGAAAGTGGCGTTTGTCGGGCTGGGCAATATGGGTGGGCCGATGGTGCGCAATCTCTTGAAGCATGCACACACGGTCACAGTGTTCGATCTCAACGCGCAGGCCGTGCGCGAAGCGGTCGACGCGGGCGCCTCGCCGGCGATGTCCGCGAAAGTGGCCGCAAGCGGCGCGGAGTTCGTCATCACGATGCTGCCGGCTGCACAGCATGTGCGCGCGGTACTTGGCGGCGAAGATGGTGTGCTCGCCGGCATCGAGCGCGGGGTGACGATCGTCGATTCGAGCACGATCGATCCCGCGAGCGCCAGGGCCATGGCTGAACTGGCGCGGTCGCAGGGCAATGAGTTTGTGGATGCGCCGGTATCGGGCGGCACGGGCGGTGCCGCAGCCGGCACGCTGACGTTTATGGTCGGCGGTAGTACGGAGTCGTATGAGCACGTCAAGCCGGTGCTGTCGTCGATGGGCAAGAACATCGTCCATTGCGGCGACACGGGCACCGGGCAGGTCGCGAAGCTATGCAACAACCTGATCCTCGGGATCACGATGGCCGGGGTGGCCGAAGCGATGTCGCTCGGCGAGAAGCTCGGCATCGATCCGGCGGTGCTGGCCGGCATCGTCAATACATCGGCGGGGCGCTGCTGGAGTTCGGATACCTACAATCCGTATCCCGGCCTGATCGAGACCGCACCGTCATCGCGCGGCTATACCGGCGGCTTCGGGACAGACCTGATGCTCAAGGATCTCGGACTCGCGACGGACGCGGCGAAGCTCGCAAAGCAGCCCGCTTTTATGGGGGCGCTCGCGCAGCAGCTCTATCAGGCCATGAGCGCGAACGGCGACGGCAAGCTCGATTTCTCGGCGATCATCAAACTCTATCGTGCATCGGAAGGGTAGCGAGTCACGGTTCGAGAATGACCCGCTGGGAGTCATCCAACCCGAGCCACCCACCGGGAGTTACGCAACCGGGAGCTACGCAACCGGGAGCTACCCATCGGTATGCCAACCACGGGGAGTTGCCAACCTGGCTCGTCACTCACCGGGGTTCACCGTTCGTTGCGCCGGCTCGCGTTCCGGTCTTCGAACCATTTGACGACTTGCGGACCGTAGGTCCGCGGCGCCTTCGTATTCACGCGCTCCGTGAGGTCGGCCAGCGAATGATCGGCGAGTGACTCGCGCATGCGGCGTTCGGCGCTTTGCATCACGGCATGGATCGAACACACGCCGTTGGTTGCCCAGGGCGGCGGCGCGTCCTCGAATATGGCGCAGCGCGAGCGAATTTCGCGGCATTCGAACAGGGCCTTCTCGCCATCGACCGCGTCGACCACATCGAGCACGGAGATTTCGCGCGGCGCGCGCGCCAACGTGAACCCGCCGCGCGCGCCTTCCGTCGCGACGACGAGGCCCGCACGGTGCAGCTTGGTAAAGAGCTTTGCCACGTATTCGACGGGCACGCCCTGCAGTTCGGCGAGATCGCGCGCGCTCGCCTCCCTGACGCCGGCACCGGTGTCGGCGAGGTAGATCATGCAATGGAGCGCATATTCGACGCCCGTACTGATGTGTGCCATATTTACATTACTGCGACAGAGTAGATCGGAGTAAGAGTATGCCGATCCGCTGCAGTGCGCAAGTATGCCGATCCGATTCAGCACGTCGGCGTGGCGTGCGCTCGCTGACGGCGCGGCCATGCTCCGCTGATTTCGACGCGGTTTCCGCTGCGTGACGATCCGCTAGCGCGTGCAACATCGGCGACGCACGCTGCTCGCACGCATCACGCTGCACTCGATTCAAGCAGGCTCAGCAGGTTCTCGACGACGACCGATGTCTCGTCCCGGCGCGTCGCCAGACCGAGACGCGCGCGTGGCGCGTCACCTGAGATATCGAGGTAGCGCACGCCATGAACCTTCAATTGCGTGATCGACGCGGGCACGATCGCGATGCCGAATTCTGCCGCGACCAGATTGACCATCGATGACATCTGCGGCGCGAATTGCCCGACGATCGGCTCGAAACCCGCGCGGCGGCACGCATCGTGCACATCGTCATAGAGCGTCGAGCCCGACGCGCGCGGCACGATCACGAACGGCTCATGGGCCAGGTCGGCCATCGAGATGCGACGTGAGTGGGCCAAACGATGCCGCGAGGCGACGGCGACTTTCATGGCTTCATCGGTCACGCGGTCGACGCGTAGCGAGTCGGGCAAGTTGTCGAACGGGCGAATGAACGCCGCGTCGAGCCGGCGCCGCTCGATGCCGTCGATCAGTTGCGTCGTATTGGCTTCCTCGAGCGAGAGTTCGACGCTCGTATAGCGCTCGCGGAACGCGCGAATCAGGTTGGGCACGATCGGATTGAACGCGGCTGAACCCGTGAAACCGAGCCTTAGCTGGCCCGTATCGCCGCGTGCCGCGCGCTGCGCCGCGCGCACCGCGACGCGAGCCTGATCGACGACGCGCGTGGCCTCGACACGAAACGCTTCACCGGCCGCGGTCAGCACCACGCCATGCGCGGTGCGCCGGAACAGCTCGACCTGCATTTCCTGCTCGAGCTGCTTGATCTGCTGGCTCAGCGGGGGCTGGCCGATGCCGAGCTTCTCCGCAGCGCGCGTGACATTGCTCTCTTCAGCCACCGCAAGGAAGTAACGCAGATGTCGGAGTTCCATGGCGCAGGATCTAGAGATAGTCGTGAAACATATGGCGTAGGTCAATTATATATATTGGACACAAGATCTTGCGAGCAAGACAATGAGTCCCATGAGTCCCATGAGTCCCATGAGTTGACTTGCTGACTGACCTGATGCTTTTGAGGTTTTGAGGTACTGAATGAAAACCGCTGTTTCGAGTGATAAAGCGTCGAAGCGCGCGCTCGTCGATGACCCGGCCACGACACCACAATGGGTCACGCGCGGATCGCCGGCCTATCTGCGCATCAGCCTGGCGCTGTTCCTCGCCGGCTTCGCGACGTTTTCGCTGCTCTACTGCGTGCAGCCCTTGCTGCCCGCGTTCGCCAACGAGTTCGGCATTGGCGCCGCGCAGAGTTCGCTTGCCTTGTCGGTCACGACAGGCGCGCTGGCGTTCGCGATCATTTGCGCGGTCGGCGTGTCGGAACGCGCGGGGCGCAAGAGCCTGATGTTCGCATCGATGGCTGTCGCAGCCGTGTTCAATGTGCTCGTGGCCGTGGTACCGGGCTGGCACACGATCTTGCTGATGCGGTGTCTCGAGGGCTTTACGCTCGGTGGTGTGCCTGCCGTTGCGATGGCGTATCTCGCCGAGGAAATCCACCCGAAGGGGCTCGGCCTCTCGATGGGGCTGTACGTGGGCGGCACCGCGTTCGGCGGCATGATCGGCCGCGTCGGCATGAGTTTTCTGTGTGACGCCTTTTCGTGGCGCACCGCCATGATGACGATCGGGGTCATCGATTTGTGCGTGGCCATCGCGTTCGTGTGGCTGTTGCCGGCTTCACGCAACTTTGTGCCGCGTACAGGCGTCAGCGTTGCACAGCATCTGAAGCTCTGGACAGGCCATTTGACGCACGGACGCCTGCCTGCGGTATTCGCGGTTGGCGGGCTCGTGATGGGTGTCTTCGTGACGATCTACAACTACGCCGGTTTTCGCCTGATGGCTCCGCCGTTCTCGCTCAATGCGTCGCAGACCGGACTGATCTTCAGCGCCTATATCTTCGGGATCATTGCTTCATCGAGTGCGGGGGCGCTGGCGGACAGACTCGGCCGCGGCCCGGTGATGATCGGCGGCATCGTGATCGCCGCGCTCGGCGTCGCGCTGACGATGGAGCATGGCTTGCGCGCGGTGGTCGCGGGCATCTCCGTGATCACGATCGGCTTCTTTGTGACCCACTCGGTCGCAAGCGGCTGGATCGGTCAGATGGCGAGCGGCGCCAAAGGCCATGCGTCGTCGCTGTACTTGTTGTCGTACTACCTTGGATCGAGCGTGCTCGGGTCGCTGGGCGGCGCGTTCTGGCAAACAGGCGGATGGACGGCGGTCGCCGGCTTTGCGTTCGTGCTGCTCGCGTTGTGCCTGGTGCTCGGAATCTATCTTGCGCGCTCGCGCATGCCGGCCGCCGCACAGGCCACCTGATACTGTTCGCCGAGCCGAACAAGCCGTTCGCTTAAGGGTGGATTATCGAACGATCGTTGCCGACGCATACTGCCTTCCGTTCACACGACTCGCGCCCGCCGGGCGCTTCTGGACTGGAGAGGTGTCATGCAAATTCGCGAACTGGGTAAGAACGGGCCGCAGGTGTCGGCGATCGGACTGGGCTGCATGGGGATGTCGGGGATGTACGGTCCGTCGGATCGCGCCGAGGGCATCGCCACCATTCATGCCGCGCTCGACGCGGGCATTAACTTGCTCGACACGGGCGACTTCTACGGCAGCGGCCACAACGAAATGCTGATCGGGGAAGCGCTGAAGACGGCCGGCCGTGACCGCACGCTGATCAGCGTCAAGTTCGGTGCGATGCGTGACCCCGCCGGCGGCTGGACAGGCTACGACGCGCGTCCGGCGGCTGTGCGCAACTTTCTCGCCTACAGCCTGCAGCGACTCGGTGTCGACTACATCGACGTCTATCGTCCGGCACGGCTCGACCCGAACGTGCCGATCGAGGAGACGGTCGGCGTTATCGCCGATCTTGTGAAGGCCGGGTATGTCCGGCATATCGGACTCTCGGAAGTCGGTTCGGCGACGATTCGGCGCGCGGCAGCGGTCCATCCGATCACCGATCTGCAGATCGAGTACTCGCTGATTTCGCGCGGCATCGAAGACGACATCCTGGCGACGTGCCGCTCGCTTGGCATCGGTATCACGGCGTACGGCGTGCTGTCTCGCGGACTGATCAGCGGGCATTGGACGAAGGAAAGCGCCGGCAAGGGCGACTTCCGCTCGGTGAGCCCGCGCTTCCAGGGCGACAACGTCGACAGGAATCTCGCGCTTGTCGAAGCCTTGCGCCAGATCGCGACGGCGAAGGGCGTTTCTGTCGCTCAGATCGCCATCGCATGGGTCGCCGCGCAGGGGGACGATATCGTGCCGCTGATCGGCGCACGCCGGCGTGACCGCCTCGACGAAGCACTCGGCGCGCTGCGGGTCACACTCAGCGCTGAAGACCTCGCCGCGATCGAACGTGCGGTGCCCAAGGGCGCTGCGGCTGGCGATCGTTACGGCGCTGCGCAGATGGCGCATCTGGACAGCGAACAGGCGCATCACTGATTGGCGGTGGCCTGCATGTCTCGGGTTCGATCGGGAATGATGCCTGATGGGCGATTGATGCTTAACAGGTGAATAATCGGCTGGCGACGCTTCGCCAGCCGCGCCCCGATCGCCCATAAGGCGCCTATATCGGCAGGTATGCCCGGGACTTTAGGGCGTTGAGTAAACCCTCTAGTGCCCGTGAGCAAACTTTGCTCTCGGAGACTTTCGGCGGAAAAAAAGCATGTCGCTTCAAGGCATTGGGGAGTCGTTCACCGACTTATTCACAGCTTTGCTCACAGAAAGTGTGGATAACCCCAAAATGTATGCAAAACAGATACTTATGCATGTTTAGAGTATTTACTCTAATTCCATCGGGAACCCGTGCAAGCCACAACTGGCGCGGTTCTTCAGCGTTGTCCACCCCTTGTACAAACCCGCGCGCGTAGAAGATGCCGATTCGACGCGTCCGATCCGCCGGGAGAGCGATTTGCGCAAGCGGATTGTCGACACAATCGATCGACTGTCGCCCACCCCGGCGAGTTTCTATACTGAAGTCATCAATCATCAGGGGACACTGCGTTGTGCAATGCAACGCGGACGAGCGGGTCCTCGCACCATGAATCGAATCCACACTCTGAATCGCTCGGTCGTTTCAAGCGTCATGTAAATCCGCGGCGCGCGCGGCATGCGGCCATTCGCATGTGCCGGCTTGTGTGTGTCGTCGGGGCGCAGCGAAGTTTTGCTGTGGCGGTATCTGCGAGCGCGTGCGTCGAACGCGCGGCGCGGGTTGCCGCAAGCGGGAACACCCCTTGCGTGCGCTGGGTACACGCACCCGTTTCGGAGGCAGACATGAAACAGACTGTCGTAGGTGTATTCGAGACTTCTGAGGAAGCTCGACGCGCCCAGGCCGCATTGCTCGATGCTCAGTTCCCCGAATCGTCCGTTCGCGTCAGTGCCGGTGGCACGCTACGCGGCGTCGACGAGGGCATGGCGTATCCCGTCGGCAGCGTTCGGGGTCTCGACGACTCCGCATCGCTCGAGAGTTCCGGCATGGTTGATCCGTCAGATCCCCTGCGGCCGACTGATCGCGTCATGCGCGTGCAGCGGCGCGATCACGCGCCCGAAAACGCGCTTGAGCGCGTCACCGAGTTCTTCAAGGGCTTGTTCAGTTCCGAGTCGCAGCGCGAGGAATTGTCGAGGTACGAAGAAGCCTTGCGTCGCGGCGGCGCGCTCGTGGCGATCGATGTCGAAGATGAGGTCGAGCAGACGCTCGCATCCGACATCCTGATTCGCGCGGGAGCCTACGATCTCGAAGAGCGCGTGTCGCAATGGAACACGCCGGCGATGACCGAAGAGGCATCGCTCGATCCCGTGCCGGGGAGTGTCAAGACGCAACCCATCCGTTCGGCGGCGATGCCCGGCAACGTGACCAGCATGGATCCATCGGATGCGACCGGCTATCGCGCATCGCGGACTGACTTCGCGACCGGCGAAACTTGGCCGGCCACACGCACAGCGATGGGGGCGGGGCGCACAGCCACAGCCACATCGCGTGACTCGATGCATGATCCCGTGCATCACGAAGACCTGACACGCGCGCCGGCCGGTGCCGGAATGGCTTCATGGGATCGGCTGCAGGGCGACTTCGGAGTCGAAGGCGACTACGGTGCTGAGCAGGGGCGCGGTGCAGGCCGCGGTCCGGTCAGGACGGAATATCTGCAGGGGCAAACCATGAGCGATAAGTCCACTCCGGCCGATTGGCATCAGGGACCTGACGATCATGCCTGGCTGGAGGGCCATGAAGGCTACGAGCGCCGCGCCATGGGCACGCAAGCCATGGGAGGGCAATCCATGCGCGGACAGTCCATGAGCGGTCAAGCCATGCATGATCAGTCGGCAGACTCGCGCGTGCCGTCCTATCCGGCCGATGTGCGCGACCGTGTCGAGTCGGCGCCGCAAACATCCATGCAGCATGCCTCCATGCAGCAATCGCAATGGCAGGGTCGGCAAACCCAAGCGGCCACTCGCTCCATGGCAGGAGAGTCGAGTCGGCGCCCGGCGATGCAGGGTGACATGATGCACGACGGTCCGACGTCCGGCAGCTTTGGTGAAGAACGTGTGCAGCCGCAGTCGTCCTCGCAGTCATCCTCATCGCGCGATGCGATGCGCGCGCAGTCATCCGATATGTCTTCGGCGCCGTCACATATGCGTAACGGCACGGCCGAAGATCTCGATGCGCCGATTATCCGCAGTCGTGACCTGGATCGTCCTCCGATGCCGTCATCCGAACGCATGGCGCCTCAGTCAGTTCGCCCGCATATGGCGATGTCGGACAGGTCGATGGAGGGCGTCGGTTCAATGAGCGATGAGGGCGATATGGGTAACGAGGTCGTGTCGAGCGATGAAGCGCGGCACTTGCTTGCATCGGGCTGCGAAGTCTTCCTCGATGATTGCGGCTTTGCACGCATGCGCAACGGCGGTCGCGTGCAGCCGATCCAGCGCGACGAGCCCACGAAGATTGCCCGCAACGTGCGTGTGTACTCAAGACGGGCCGACGATCCGGTGGCGCTGCGCGAAGCACGCATGCGCGACGATAGCTTTTCGCACGAAAGCTCGATGGCAGATGAATCGGGCGAACGCACGATGCAGGCGGGTTCCACGACGGTGACGGGCATGTCGCAACACGCGGCAGCTCGTAACGACGACGTGATGGCTGCGCGTGACCGTCGCATGATGCGTGCTTCACTGCGTGCTCGCGATTGCGACGATGCACGCGAAGTGGATCCGTTTATGTCGAGCGACGATGCGATGAGTGGCGTTGAAGCCGGTGTGAGAGATGCTTCGTTCGCTCCGGACCCCGCCTCGGGCGATTGGGCCGCCGATTGGGAAGCGCAAACTCGGGAAGCTCAAACCCGGGAGGCTCAAGGCCGCGCATCGTGGGACGACATGTCATCGCCCGGACCGGATGAGCTTGAAGCAGACCGGCTTGGCGACGATGCCGCTGGCCGAAGCGCGGCCGCGATGGCGGGTCGTCCGTGGCCTGCTCCGGGACGTCGGCCCACGGGAGCTGATGAGCTTGCGCGTCGCGAGGCAGCACTCCGCGAAGCGACGCTGAGCGACTACGGCGAACGCTTACAGCAGCGGTCTCATCCGGAATGGCGCGACAGCGCGGCCGGCGACCCGCGTGAGCGCGCGGCAGAGCTTGCTCGACGCGAAGCGACGCTGCGCGACCAGACGCTGCAGGACTATGCGGCGATGGATGAGCGCGCCGAAATGCGTGCCGCGAATGCCGCCGCTGCCGCGCGGGCCTCGCACGCCTCGCACGCACCCATGAGTGGCGAGGGGCGGGGCGACCTGTACCCTGACGTTCAGCGTGCAGATGTGCCTCCAACCGTTCGCTCGTCACCTTCGTCGATGACGAAGGATATGAGTGCCGAACTTGGATTGCACTCGCCGCTCGAAGATCGTTTCGGCGCGCGACGCACGGCGCTCGACGACGGTGCCCCGCTAGGCGATGCCTACGACGATGACGACCGGCGCTATTCCGCCCAGGACGATGCGTATCCGACGGACGAGTCGTTTGTCGACACGCGTGACCCGCGTCACCGGGCGACGCGCACGCCGTCGGAGTGGAATCATATGAAAGAGGCTGTGCGCAATGCGTGGCACAAGATGACCCACCCGGGTCGTCATCATTGATCAGGCAGGGCCAGGAATGCAGGGTCAGGCAGGGTAGAGCAGGGAGGGACCGGGGCCATTCGAGCCCCGGCATTGAAAAGGCAACCGGCGCATGGCATACGTCTTGATGACGACGCGGTGCGCCGGTTGTCGTTTGCGGCGATGCGAGGGTGTGACTTGTCCCAACGCGTCGCTCTGCTTGCCTTGGGTCACGTCGACGGCACTGGGTACCTGCGGCGCGATCAGGCGGAATGCGTCGTTGAGATCGCCAAAGACGACAGGGCGACGTATGACAGCTCGTCGCCCCTGTCGCCGGCGCTTCCGCTTATGGATTGCTGACTTCCGTCTTCACCTCGAGCAGGTCGCCCAGACCGATCCGCTTCGCAAACTCGATCCGTACGCGCTCCGAGACTTCGAGCACTTCCGCGGCGCCGTCGTTGATGAAGTCGGTCACGCTGCGCATCGGGCGCGTGCCTTTGTCGAGGCCGACGATCCGCACAACGTCTTCGGCGACGGCGATCGGGTCCGCATCGGGCGGCATTAACGTATTGAGCTTCGCGCCGACCTGGTCCATCACGCCGTCATAGCGCGCGTAGGCGGCTGCCGTCGTAGTGTCAGCGGGCTTGCCTGCGTTCGGGAAGTGATCCGTGCCACTCGTGAAAGCCCCCGGAACGACAATCGAGGTTTCGATACCGAAGCGCACCAGCTCATACGCGAGCGTGACCGCGAGCGAATCCATCGCTGCCTTGGCTGCGCCGTACGGACCCATGAACGGAGGAAAGCCGCCCTTGGTCGTGGTGCTGCTGATCCACACGACGAGCCCCGATTCGGCCTTGCGCATATACGGCAGCACCGCGCGGTTGACGCGTTGTGCGCCGAAGACGTTGGTGTCGAACACCTTCATCATTTCTTCGGGCACGAACGCTTCGGTCGGCCCGATGACCAGATGCCCCGCGTTCTGCACGACGACATCGATTCGGCCGTGCGCCTGCACGATCTGCGCCGCGGCAGCGTCGGCCGACGCTTGCGAAAGCACGTCGAGTTCAATGGGGCGCAGGTCGATGCTTTCGCGCTCCGCAAGCGCACGGACTGCATCAGCGCGTTCGCGATTGCGGCCCGTGATGTCGCGCATCGATGCGTAGACGATGTGGCCGGCTTCGGCGAGTGCCTGCGCGGTGAGCTTGCCGATACCCGTACCTGCGCCTGTGACCAGAATGACTGATTTCATGATGACGCTCCGTAGAGAAAGGGACCGGGCCGATCAGGCGATGCCGCCGTTGGCACGCACGACCTGGCCATTGACCCAGCCCGATGCTTCGCTTGCCAGAAACGACACGACCGTGGCGATATCGTCGGGCTGACCGAGGCGTTGCAGCGGCGCCATGTTGGCGAAGGTCTGGATCTGCTCTTCGGTCTTGCCGTTAAGGAAGAGGTCAGTGGCGATCGGACCCGGGGCGACGGCGTTGACGCGGATATTCCGGCCACGCAACTCCTTGGCGAACACATGGGTGAACGACTCGACGGCCGCTTTCGTCGCGTTGTAGATCGCATAGCCCGGCATATTCAGCGCGAGCGTCGTGCTCGAGAAGTTGACGATGCGTCCGCCGTTGTTCATCCGCGCAGCCGCTTCGCGAAGCGTGTTGAAGGTGCCGCGCACGTTGATGTCGAACGTCTGGTTGTAGAGCGCGTCGTCGACTTGTGCGAGGGGCACGGTCTTGAGCACGCCGGCGTTGTTCACGATCACGTCGACCTTGCCGAGTTGCTGCTCGGTCGCGTCGAACATCGCGCGAACTTCCGCGGCGTCGGCGACGTTGGCCTTTACGGCGATCGCCTTGCCGCCTTGTGCGGTGATGTCGGCGACAAGCGCATCGGCTTCGGTTGCGCTCGATGCGTAATTGATGACCACGGCGAAACCGTCTTCGGCCAGCTTGCGAGCGACCGAGGCGCCGATGCCGCGCGAAGCGCCCGTGACGATGGCGACCTGTTGACCTGCATTGCGAGTGACTGCGTTCATGATTTCCCTCCGTCAGGAATGGTGTGTCGATGGAACGCATAGTGGATCATTCGAACTCAATGATCATTACCTGTGTTTTGGTAAGATCGCTCCATTTACTTCAACAATAGAATCCGGCGGGCAGGCGGGCAGGCGGGCAGGCGGGCAGGCGGGCAGGCGGGCAGGCGGGCAGGCGGCGGGCGGCGGGCGGCGGGCGGGCAGGCAGCAGGCAGCAGGCAGCAGGCAAGCGGGTAGGCGGGTAGGCGGGTAGGCGGGCGAGCAGGCAGGCGGGCAGGCAAGCAGGCACGCGGGCTGTAGCTGCCCTGGCTTTGGCGGTGAGAGCGGCATCAGGGCTCGGACCCTAATACGATGCCCCAGAAGGAAGAGGGCGGAGCGACGAGACGATGGATCGTTTTCAGGAAATGCAGGTGTTCGTGCGGATCGCCGAGCGGGGCAGTTTTACGCAGGCCTCGGAGGATCTGCAGATCCCGCGCGCGACGGTCACGAACCTGATCAAGCGGATGGAGGAGCGCATCGGCACGCGCCTGCTCGAGCGCACCACGCGCGCGGTACGCCTCACGCATGACGGCGAAGCGTTTTATCAGCGCTGCGTGCGATTGCTGGCTGATATGGAGGAAGCGGAGGGTGCGTTTCGCAACGTCGCCCCGAAGGGGCTGCTGCGCGTGAACCTCCAGGGCACGCTGGCTCGCCACTTCGTTGTGCCGGCGTTGCCCGATTTCGTCGACCAATATCCCGATATCGAATTGCTGATCGGCGAGGACGATCGTCTCGTCGATCTCGTGCGAGAGGGGATCGACTGCGTGCTTCGGGCAGGTACCCTACAGGATTCGTCGATGGTTGGCCGTCGCGTGGCGTCGCTCGAGCAGGTGACCGTAGCGAGTCCGTCGTATCTCGACAAGTTCGGCGAACCGGATACCCCCGACGCCCTGGCTTCGCACCGGGCGGTCAACTACGTGTCCAGCGCTTCGGGGCGTCCGTTGCCGCTCGAGTTTACGGTCGACGGTCAGGTCGTCGAATACACACTTTCGTCGATCGTGTCCGTGACGGGCGCCGACGTGTACACCGGTTCCGCGGTCGCCGGCATGGGATTCGTGCAAGTCCCGAAGTATCGGATCGCCAACGAACTGGCGACCGGTGCGCTCAGGATCGTGCTCCACGATTTCCCGCCGCCGCCGATGCCCGTGTCGGTGCTGTATCCCCAAAGCCGTCAGCTCTCCTCACGCGTGCGAGTCTTTGCGCAATGGCTCAAGGACTTGTTCGCGAACGCAAGCTGAACCCGAACGCAAGCTGAACTCCATCGCAAGCTGAACTCGATCGCAAGCTGAACCCTACCGCGTTCAGGGGCAATGCTCTGCGATAACACGCTCCGTCGATGCAGGATGCTTGAGCAGCATCTCAGGCGGCCGTACCGGCCGACGCACGAACTCGCCCGAGCAATTCGGGCAGACGCCATGCAAGACCTCTTCGACGCAGGTACTACAAAACGTACATTCGTACGTGCAGATCATTGCTTCAACTGAACTGGGCGGCAGGTCCTTGTTACAGCATTCGCAGTTGGGTCTGAGGGCAAGCATCGGAGGTCTCCCTAAGGTGGATGCGAATCGAAGTACAACGGGTTCAACCCTTTTGAACTCGACGCACTTCGATCGTAACGTCCACCCCAAGGGAGTATTGCCAAGGTTCCCGATATTCGTGCCAACTCGCGTGTCAGTCCGTTTTGAAGCGGACCGGACGCAGCTACCCGGGTCAGATCTCGAAGCTAGCCCATTGCGCGCAACACCGAATCGACATCGGCCATTTCGTCGCTAAAGTCGTCCTTCATTCGAATGGCGGCGGTTTTCACGACGATTCCATCAAATTGCCCTCTTGCCGCGGCTTCGTTGATACGTCGAAGGATCGTTCGCAGAACCTGTTGTTCGAGTGCAATGAGATGCGGGTGGAGTGTGTGTAATTCGTTCGAAGCCATGGAAGCCTCCTTCGTCTAGGGATGTGCGGGCGACGCAGCGAACCAGCACGCTCAATTCCGCGACGGTGGTTCAGAATCACGGGGCGTGCCATTGATGCCGATTTTCGTGCCAAGGCTCTCGATCGCACACTTTACGTTTGAACGTGTCGCCGACTGTCCGTCGGGCCTCATTGTCTGAAACTTGTCCATGGTCACGACGAAGCTCTTGGCCACGATCCCGTCAAATTGCCCTCTCTCTGCCGCTTCCTGTACACGGCGAAGAATCGTTTGCAGAGCTCGTTCCTCTATCGCGAGCAGTTGCTTGTGCAGCGCGCTCGATTCGTTCATAGCCATGGAAGCCTCCTTCGATTCAATGTCTCGAAAACTCGACGCGCCTTGATGCTATCGACCTCGCCTTGGGGGTATTGCCATTGATGCCTGAATTCGTGCCGACTCGACTGTCAGTCAATAGGGCGAGGATCGGTCGCGTCTGTGCCACGGTTGTGGAATCCACGGGCAGGAATGATGGCGGCGGTACCCACTACGACTCCGTCAAATCGCCCTCTCGCCGCGGCCTCGTTGATACGTTGAAGGATCATTTGCAGGGTCCTCTCCTTCATCGCGATGAGTTGTTTGCGGCGTGCATTCGATTCGTTCAAAGCCATAAAAACCTCCTGAAGCCGTCCTCGAAAACATATTGAGAGGACTTTAGATATCGGGCGAAAGTCTGGCTTTCAGATTTCGATCGTTGAGCGAAGACCTATTGACGGTCTTTCAGAGCGATCTGAGGCGGCATGTCCAGAACTCTCGACGAAGCACAAGATTTGCTACTTCGCCTGCATCGCTATTCAAGAATTTCTCTAGTTGTCCTCTCATTTTTCAATTTCTTTCAAAATTTCATGGCTCACCCCTGAAGTACTTGCTTCAGAATCGCGGGCGGTCGGGGGAAACGAAGGAAGACATGATGTCCAGGATGATTGAGCGGCGCCATTCGAACGCCGTGGCACTTGCTGCGCTTGTTGTGGGCGCGCTGGCTTGCGCCAGCCTTACGGGTTGCAGCTCGCTTTATGGTGAAAGCGCAACCGCAGGTGCGGGTATCGTGGGCGCGGCGGTTGCCGGTGGGGTGACGAGCAACGCCGCGGTGGCGACGGGTATTGGTCTCGGCGCGGTGGCTGCCGCGAAGGCAGGCGTGCAGTACTCCGAGCGCGTCGTGCATACCCACACGCAAGAGACGATTGCCGCAGCCGCGGGTCCGCTGGCCGTCGGCGGCATCGGGAACTATGACTCCGTACATTCATTCCCGCTCGAGCCTGACGAGAAGGGCCGTGTGACCGTGAGCCGCGTGATCAGCACGGGCAAGCTCGAATGCAAGGAGATTGTGTTCTCCGTCGATCAGGACGCGACGAAGGACCACCCAGCTCAGAGCGCGTTCTACGTGGCGTCGGTCTGCCGCGATGGCGACAAATGGAAATGGGCCGCGGCCGAACCCGCGACAGCACGCTGGGGCGCGCTGCAATGACGGCGCTCGTGACGACCGGACGACGACGCTCGCGCGTGGCGCGACGGGTCGTGTCGATGCGCCTGATGCTGGCGCTCGCCATCGCTTCGAGTGCCGCGCTCGTCAGCGGTTGTGCATCGATCGGCGCAGCGGCAGGTGCGGCGGCAGGCGTCGCAACGGGCGTGGTGACCACGAACCCTGCGATCGGCATCGGCGTGGGTATCGCCGTGCAGGCGGCCACGGATGAAGTGGTCGCGCGCGAAATGAAGTCGCTCCATGCCGATCAGCAAAACGCCATCGTCGTCGCGGCAAGCACGGAGCCGGTCGGCGACACCCAGCCCTGGCGCGTCAAACATACTTTGCCCGTCGAAAACGGGCACGGCGAAGTTCGCGTGCTGCGCGAATTCAACACGGCGCTCGTGACGTGCCGTGAATTCGCGTTCTCCGTGGTCGACGGCGACAAGCCGGACTCGAAGGAAGACTGGTTTATCGCCTCGGCCTGCAAACAGCAGGACGGATGGCGATGGGCCTCAGCGGAACCGGCGGTGTCGCGCTGGGGCAATCTGCAATAAAGAATCCAGTGCGCACGCACAGCGTAACGAAGCGTCGCCGGGAATCGGCATCCATGGCGTAAGCCGGTGACTCGCGAGATGTAGAGCTAGCGTGATTCCCGGCTCGTGCCAGCGCCGCCTGACGGGACTGGGGGCTGTCGTCTCACGTCGGTGTGCCCGCCTATTTCGGCCACTCATCTTCTTCATCGTTGAACAAGCTCGACACGAGCCCGCGCAGCCACGTTACACGCGGGTCGTTGTTGAACTTGCGATGCCAGTGCTGCTTGAGGTCGAAGCGCGGTAACTCGAACGGGGGTTCGGCGAGCGCGATCGATGCGTGCTCAGCCACGTAGGCGTAACCGATCGCATGAGGCACCGTCGCGATCAGATCGGTCTTCGCCAGAATAAAAGGCAGACTCATGAAGTGCGATGTCTCGAGCACCGCGCGCCGCCGGATCCGTTTGCGTTCGAGATAGTTTTCGAGCACTTCCTGACTGCGTCCTTCCGCGCGTACGACCGCATGGCCGCAACGCATAAAGCGTTCGAGTGTCAGCTTTTGCGATCTCAGCGGGTGATCGCTGCGCATGAGGCAAATAAACCGGTGCGTAAAAAGCCGCTTCTGAAAGAAGTTATTGCCGCCGAGGTCGGGGAAATAACCGACGGCAAGATCCACATCACCCGCTTCGATCCCTCGCTCGATGTCGGACGGCGGCAACGAGACTGAACGCAGCCGCGCACCCGGCGCGAGTTCCGCAAACGCGCGCAGCAACCGCGGCAAAAACACAATCTCCCCGACATCGGACAGCGCGATCGAAAACATATCGCTCGTCGTGGCCGGATCGAATTGCTGCGTCTCGACCATCCCTTTCTGAATCCGCTCGAGTGCCTCGCGCGCAGCGGGCACCAGCGCCTCGGCCCTCGGTGTGGGCTGCATGCCGCGCGCGGTGCGTACAAATAACGGGTCGTTGAAGTACTCGCGCAGCCGGCCGAGCGCCGAACTCACACGCGGCTGGCTCACGCCAAGCAGCCGCGCCGCCCGGCTCACGCTGCGCTTCTCGTCCATCGCAACAAGATAGGGAATCAGGTTCAGGTCCAGGTGTTCCATGGTCGCGCTCACTATCGCTTTAGCGAATAGAGCTTATCTCTAAAATCGCTGTTCCGAATAGTGCGGATTCCATGGAGAATCGACTGCATCCAACGAATAAGCGCGACAACAGCGCATCTCGTCATCACGGGTTCAGGAGACAACACCATGCGTACTCAGGTCGCCATCGTCGGGGCCGGTCCGGCCGGACTGCTGCTTTCTCATTTGCTGCGAATTCAAGGTATCGACTGCGTCGTCGTCGAAATGCGTTCGCGCGAGTACTGCGAAAACCGCGTGCGTGCGGGCGTGCTCGAGCAAGGTACTGTCGACACGCTCAATGAAGCCGGGCTCGGCGAACGCATGCGCAACGAAGGACTCGTGCACCACGGCATCGAGCTGCTGTTCGACCGTCGCCGTCACCGGATCGACATGAGCAAGCTCACGGGTGGCCGTGCGATCACGGTCTACGGCCAGCACGAAGTCGTGCGTGACCTGATTGCTGCAGCCGATACGCATCATCACAAGCTTTACTTCGACGTCACGGACGTGTCGCTGCACGATGTGAAGACCGATCATCCGAGCGTTCGATATACGCACGACGGTGTCGAGCACACGATCGAATGCGACTATGTCGCGGGCTGCGACGGGTTCCATGGCATCTCGCGTCAGGCGATCCCGGCTGACGTGCTGCGTACGTACGAGCGGGTGTACCCGTATGCATGGCTTGGCATCCTCGCCGACGCGGCGCCGTCGTGCGACGAACTTGTGTATGCGCATCACGAACGCGGCTTTGCGTTGTTCAGCATGCGCTCACCGACGGTCACGCGACTGTATCTGCAATGCCAGCCCGATGAGAATCTCGACGCGTGGTCCGACGACCGCATCTGGAACGAACTCGAGACGCGCTTCGAAAACGATGTGGGCTGGAAGCCGACGCGCGGCAAGATCACGCAGAAGAGCGTGACGCCGATGCGCAGCTTCGTGACGGAGCCGATGCAATACGGTCGTCTGTTCCTGGCGGGCGATGCCGCGCATATCGTGCCGCCAACCGGCGCGAAGGGTATGAACCTCGCCGTCGCAGATGTGCGCATGCTGTCCAGGGCACTGGCAGCGCGCTATAACGAGAGCCGCGACGATCTGCTCGATCGCTATTCGGCGGATTGCCTCGAACGCGTGTGGCGCGCCGAGCATTTCTCGTACTTCATGACGAACATGCTGCATCCTTCGTTTGACGACACGCCTTTTGTTAACCGTTTGAAGATGTCCGAGTTAAAGTACGTGTCTTCATCGGAGGCAGCTGCGCGTGCGCTTGCGGAGAACTATGTCGGTTTGCCGTTCGCACCCGAACCACGTGTGCTTGGCAAAGCGGCCTGAGTCGGCATAAGCCGGTAAATGTCGGCGTCAATGTTCGCAGACCGCACGCGTTGTCATCGATACGCATCGTCGCCGACGACGTTCACGTGAGCGTTATGAACTCGCCCTCAGGCGGCGAGTTTGTGGGCATGCAGCGAAGCAATGATCTACGCTGAGCTGCGCGACACTTCTGCGTATAGTGCGTCTCCGGAACATGACATCAATGGGAGTCGCGATTCCTTGAGCGCCGATTCGAAGTTCGAAGCAACGGGTCGACTGACCGACCTGATCTGCGGCACCGCGTCGATGAATGCGGTCTGGTCGCCTCAAGCCACGGTGCAGCGCATGCTCGACGTCGAAGCGGCACTTGCGCGTGCGTCTGCCGAACACGGCGTCATTCCTCATGATGCCGTGCCTGCGATTGTCGCGGCCTGCGACGCCAGCCAGATCGATGCGCATGCCCTGATGACAGGTGCCGCGTCGGGCGGCAACCTCGCGATCCCGCTTGTCAAACTGCTGACTGCAAATGTTCGCAAGGTGGACACGGAAGCGGCGAAATACGTGCATTGGGGCGCGACGAGCCAGGACATCATCGATACAGGTCTGGTGCTTCAGCTGCATGCGACCTTCACGCAGCTCGAGATCGATCTGCGTCTGACGTGCGATGCGTTGTCGATGCAGGCCCGGGCGCACCGCGAAACGCCGATGATCGGACGCACGTGGCTTCAACAAGCGCTGCCGATCACGCTCGGTCTGAAGTTTGCGCAATGGCTCGATGCACTCACACGTCACCGTGAACGTCTGCGTGCGTTACGCGAACGCGTGTTGGTGATTCAGTTCGGTGGGGCGGCCGGCACGCTTGCCAGCTTGCGCGATGCCGCGCCCGCAGTCGCGGCTTCACTCGCACGCGACCTCGACCTCGCCGTGCCGGCATTGCCCTGGCATACCCAACGCGATCGCATCGCGGAGACAGCGGGATTCCTCGGCATGCTGACCGGCACACTCGGCAAGATCGCGCGCGATATCTCGCTGCAGATGCAGACCGAAATCGGCGAATTGGCAGAACCGGCCGGGGCAGGCAAGGGCGGTTCGTCGACGATGCCGCACAAGCGCAACCCCGTGGGTTGTGCAGCGGTATTGACGGCGGCCACGCGCGCCCCCGGGCTCGTTGCCACCGTGTTTGCAGGCATGGTTCAGGAACATGAACGCGCGCTCGGCGGATGGCAGGCCGAATGGGAAGCACTGCCCGATCTTGCGCGTCTGACGGGCGGTGCCCTCGTGCAGATCCGTGACATGGTCGGCGGACTTGAAGTCAACACGGGCCGACTCGCCGCCAATCTCGACATCACGCACGGCCTGATTCTTGGCGAAGCCGTGATGCTCGCACTCGGTGACGCGATCGGACGCCTCGACGCGCATCATCTCGTCGAGCAATGCTCGAAGCGCGCGATTGCCGAAGGCCGCACCTTGCTCGACGTGCTCTCGGCGACGCCCGACGTGACGCGTCATCTCGACGCGACGCAGCTCGAACACCTTCTCGATCCGGCGCACTATGTCGGCCAGGCCCATGCGCTGGTCGATGCTGCGCTGGCCCTTCATGAAGCCTTCCAGCCGTAAAGAGAGCTCACTTATGCCGTATGTCAGCGTCAAGGGCGTTCAGATCCACTACCGGATCGACGGAGCCCATAACACCGATGCCCCGTGGATCGTGTTTTCGAATTCGCTGGGCGCGGATGTCTCGATGTGGACGCCGCAGCTTGCGGACTTTGCCTCGCGCTATCGCGTGTTGCGCTATGACACGCGCGGCCACGGCCATTCCGATGCGCCCAAGGGCAGCTACACGATCGAACAGCTGACCGGCGACGTGCTCGGTCTGCTCGACGCGCTGTCGATCGCGCGCACGCATTTCTGCGGCATTTCGATGGGCGGCCTGACGGGTGTCACGCTCGCGGCACGCTATCCGGATCGCTTCGACCGCATCGTGCTGTCGAACACGGCCGCGAAGATCGGCTCGGACGAGGTCTGGGGACCGCGTGCTGACAAGGCCCGCAATGGCGGTATGGCGGCGCTCGCCGACGCCGTGCTGCCGCGCTGGTTCACACAGGCCTTCGTCGAACGCGAGCCGCTGATGTATGGCCAGATCCGCGATGTGTTCGTGCATACCGACAACGAGGGGTATGCGTCGAACTGCGACGCGCTGCGTATCGCCGATCTGCGCGGCGAAACGCATAACATCCGTGCGCGTGCGCTGGTCATCGCCGGCACGCACGATGTCGCTGCGACGCCGGAGCAGGGCAAGGAACTCGCAGCGTCGATCGCCGGCGCGCGCTATGTCGAGTTCGACGCGTCGCATATCTCGAACATCGAGTTGCCCGAGGCGTTCAACAAGACGGTGCTCGATTTCCTGGCGGAGGCGTGATGACTGAAGACGAACGCTATGACGCAGGGCTCGACGTCCGGCGCGCGGTACTCGGCAGCGCGCACGTCGACCGGTCGCTCGCCAACCTGACGCCGCTCAACGAGGAGTTTCAAAACCTCATCACGCGGTATGCGTGGGGCGAGATCTGGACGCGCCCGGGGTTGCCGCGCCACACGCGCAGCCTGATTACGATCGCGATGATGGTCGCGCTGAACCGCACCGAAGAGCTCGCGCTGCATCTGCGCGCCGCGCGGAACAACGGCGTGTCGCGCGACGAGATCAAGGAAGTCCTGCTGCAGACAGCGATCTATGCCGGCGTACCGGCAGCCAATTCGGCGTTTCACCTCGCACAGAAGGTGTTTGCCGAGATGGATGCGGCTGATGCAGCGCCTGGCGCGTCGACATAGATAAGGCTTTCATGTTGAAGACGGCCGTCGTCGCCGGACCGTCCGATGGCTCGGCACGTCCTGCGAGCGCGGCCCACTGACACGGGGCACGACCTCAAGCGTCACCGCGGTGCTGCATAATGCGCGCTCTTCCAACAAAGCGTGCGTTTTGCGGCCGCGCCTCGCGCGCCGCGACGGGGATGGGTCGTGATGGGTCGAGTGTTGCGCATGCTGGTCTGTTTGTTGTCGGCCGGGTTTGCTTGTCTGCGCCCGGGTCCGGCGGACGCCGATACCCCTGCGGACACCGCCGCGCCGCTGCGGTCGATCGCCTTCTACTACGGCCCGAACCCGCCAGTGGCCGAACTCTCCCAATACGATGCGGCCGTCGTCGAACCCGATCACGGGTTCGTGCCGCCGGCACCGTCCGCGCAGGCTGCCGCCGACGCGGACGGCTCGGCCCATGCCGCGACGGTCTGGTATGCCTATGTCAGCATCGGCGAAGTCCACGCTTCGCGTGCCTACTTCAAGGCGATGCCCGCCGCCTGGCTGCACGGCGCGAACGATGTCTGGCAATCGTCGATCGTCGACCAGACGAGTAAGGGTTGGCCCGAGTTTGTCGTGAACACGATGATCGCGCCGCTCTGGCGCGCGGGGTATCGAGGCTTCTTTCTCGATACGCTCGACTCGTACCAGCTCGTCGCGACGACCGACGCCGCCCGCGCAGCGCAACAGGCCGGGCTCGTGGCGGTCATCCGCGCCATTCACACCCGCTTTCCCGGTGCGTACCTGATCCTTAACCGGGGCTTCGAACTGTTACCCGAGGTGCACGATATCGTCGATGCCGTGGCGTTTGAATCGCTGTTTCACGGCTGGGATCAGAAAAACCAGCGTTACGTCGATGTGTCAGCGGCCGATCGTGACTGGCTGCTTGCCCAAGCGAAGATCGTTCGCGACCGATATGCCTTACCGGTGATTTCCATCGATTACTGCGACTCCGCCGACCGGGCGTGCGCGGCGGATGCGATTGCGAAAATTCGGGGCCTGGGCCTGATTCCCTACATTGGTGACGGCGGCCTGCAATCGGTGGGTTCGGGCGCGCACGGCCGCTGAGCCCGTCTCCGCAGGGCGCATTTGTTCCTACACACTCGTCCAAAGACTCTGTAGGAACAAAATCGGGGCTGGCGATTATGTTTCAAAACTGAAACGTGAAAAGCATTTGACCGACAAAATCAGTGGCAAAATTTTCCGCCTATAAAATCAGCGATTTATCGGCGGTATGCAAAAAGAATGTGCGCCAACGCACAAATAGCCACTCATTTACGTTGTGTACCAAACGTTCATCCAAAAATTCGTTGCGCTCCAGGAAAAGTTAAAACACAATCGCTGCCGGGTTTGATCCTTTCAAAAGATTCGGTTCGATTGTCCCAAGAGCGCCAGCTGGCGCGGGTCTTAAGTCAACAAAGCTTTCAAGGCTTGAGTCGGGATGGTCGCGTTCTTTAGCGACAGGCGGTTTCTTGTTTCGTTTGACAAGTGACGCTTTACGCATAGCGCAGTATTGCTCTTATCCGATTCGCAACGACAAACCCGCTCGCGGCGCACACCGTTTTTCGTGCACCGCGACAAGTCGGCACTCCCTGATAAACACGTTAACGCGGGGTTTGCCGCGTCGCGCAAGCGACAACGGGGACGGACGGCAATGGGCGTCCGAAACAATAATTAAACGGTCGTGCGAATTTATGCTTGGTTTGAAGCGGGGATTGATTCGGGGGCTGGTTGTCCGTTGTGATGATCAGACGCAGGACCGTAGTGCGCGTGCGAGCGTTCGCCCGGGTGCTGCCGTCGCACGTGGGCTCACCGTTGCCACGCTGGCCGCTGTCGTGGCTGCGATAGGCGTTGTGTCGATGCCACGCGTCGCGCAAGCCGCACCCGATGCACAACATGCGGTGGCACTCGCGTTCGCCAAGGCCGATGGCGTGAACGCATCGGGCGCGGCGCCGGATTCCGCAGCCGCCCTGGGCCATGACGGCGCCCCCAATATCGCGTTCTTCTACAGCAAACCGACGGATGTCGTCGTGCCGATGCTTCAGGCCTACGACGCTGTCGTTGTCGCGCCGTCGACCGGTTTCCATCCTGACGATTACCCGCTTGCGCATACGACGTGGGTCGCGCGTGTCGACCTCGCGCATGCCGACGCCGATAGCGCCAACCTCTCGGGTGCCTTTGTCGAGCAGACGATCGCACCGCTGGCCGCGCAAGGTTATGCGGGTTTTGCATTTGACGGCATCGACGCGTTGCTCGCCGGCGCGCCGAATGACGAAGTGCGCGCAACCCGCGCACACAATGTCGCGACGCTGATCGACACTGTTGAACAACGCTTCCCGAACGCCCGCCTGATCCAATACGGCGGCGCGTCGCTGCTTCAGCAAAGCCATCCGCATCTGTACGCCTACGTGACGGGTTCGGTCATCCGCACGTTTGATCCGGCGCGCAAAGCGGTCGTGGCGGTGCCGGACGCTCAACGCGCGGCAACGCTCGCCGATGCGCGTCGCATCCACGACACGTTTCATGTACCGGTTGTCTCGATCGACTTCTGTGCGGCCACCGATCGCGCTTGCGCGCGCGACACCGCGCGCGCCGCGCGAATCGCCGGGGCGGATGCCGGCGTCACGCCTTACGTGACCGATCCGTCGTTCGACACGATCGGTGTCGGGCGCATTGAAGTGATGCCGCGCCGCATTCTGCTCGTGCAGGATCGTGACGGCACGCAGCCGCTTGACGAAAGCCCCGGCGTGCGCGATGTCGCCACGCCGCTCAACTATCTCGGCTATACCGTCGACTACGCCGATATCGGCAAGCCCTTGCCCGACCACGTGACGCCCGACCGCTATGCGGGCGTCGTGGTCTGGGTCGACCAGACACCGATCGCGGACGTCGAAGCATGGCGTCAGTGGATTCGCGCGCGGATCGGCGACAACGTGAAGGTCGTGTTCTTCAGCGATTTCGGCTTCCAGATGGATGCCGATACGGGCGCGGCGCTCGGCCTGACGCTGCGCGACGGCCGCCCGCGCGGCCCGATCACGATCGTCAGCAAGGACCCGGGCATCGGCTTCGAGGTGATGCCAGCACCCGACGCGCGCGATGCCGACGGCATCGAAGTCGGCGACAACGGCACGCCGCTGCTGCGCCTCAAAGCCGGTGACTTCGTTTACGACCCGGTCGCGATCACGCCGTGGGGCGGCTATGCACTGTCGCCGTACACGATCGCTTCGCTCAATACGATCGGGCAGGAACGCTGGGCGATTCAGCCGATCGATTTCCTGCGTCGCGCGCTGGCACTCGAGCCGATGCCGATGCCGGACACGACGACGGAAAACGGCCGCCGCTTCTTTATGGTCCACGTCGACGGCGACGGCTTCGCGTCGCGTTGCGAATTTCCGGGCCCGGATTTCTCGGGACAGGCGCTGTATGACCGCCTGTTCAGCAAGTACCGCGTGCCGACGACGCTGTCGGTTATCGAAGGCGAGGTGGGGCCGGCCGGGCTGTATCCGAAGCTGTCGCCGCGCCTCGAAGAGATCGCGCGGCAGATGTTTGCACTGCCGAACGTCGAGATCGGCACGCACACGTATTCGCACCCGTTCGAATGGGAAGACGTCCAGGAGTCGGGCCAGCGCGTGAAGCACAACATCGACGAAGGCGGCGGTGATGCGGCCTTCTCGCTGAACATCCCGGGCTATACGTTCGACCTCGATCGTGAGATCTCGGGCTCGATCAGCTATATCAACAAGCGTCTCGCGCCTCCGGGCAAGAAGGTCAAGATCCTTCAATGGTCGGGCAATTGCGAACCGCCGGGCATCGCCGTGCGCCGCACGTACGAAGCCGGTGCGCTCAACATCAACGGCGGTGACACCGTCATCACGAAGACGGCCGACAGCTGGACGAATATCGCGCCGATCGGTGTCGACAAGGGCCCGGGCGCCTACCAGGTCTACGCGCCGAATCAGGACGAGAACGTCTATACGGACGACTGGCAAGGCCCGTTCTACGGCTTCACGCGCGTGCTCGAAACGTTCGCGATGACCGACGAGCCGCGCCGCTTCAAGCCGATCGATCTGTACTTCCACATGTACAGCGGCACGAAGATCGCGTCGCTGCGCGCGCTCGAACAGATCTATGAAGGCGTGCTCAAGCAGTCCGTGTTTCCGATCTATACGAGCGAATATGCGCGCAAGGTCCTCGACTGGCGCGACTATGCCGTCGCACGCGATGGCGATCACGGCTGGCTCGTGCGCGGCAACGGCGAATTGCGCGAGCTGCGTTTCCCGACGGCGACGACGCCCGACCTCGCTCATTCGCAGAATGTGGCGGGCTACACGGCCGCGCCTGACGGCACGTATATCCACGTCGCCGGTTCGTCGGCGAGCTTCGATATCGCGCAGCAGGCGGATGCCGCATCGGCCACGCAGCCGTATGTGAAGTCGGCCAGCGCCTACCTCCGCAAATTCTCGCGCGGCGCGCATTCGCTGAGCTTCGAAGCGGGCGGCTATTACCAGCCGAACCTCGATCTCGCGAACGCGCAGGCATGCCGCGTCACGCTCGATGGCAAGGCTGTCGCGCGCCGCGCAGGCACGCAGGACGTGCATCTGGACCTCCCGGCCGCGGCCGGTCAGGACATCCACTATCACCAAGTCGAGGTCAACTGTGGCTCCTGACGCCAGCCAGGCCACCGTGCCGGAGAGTGATCGCGCCATTGTGCGCGTGCGCGCACGCGTGCTGTCGCCGTGGCTGCTCATGCTGCTGGCGCTCGCCGTGGTGGGCGTGCTCGCGGCCGCCTATCCGCGCAATACGCTTCAGCAGCGGCTGCTCGAAAGCGATAAGCCCAATGCGCTGTCGGTGGCGTACCTCGAAGCCTGGCTGCGTGTCGCGCCGGACGACCACGACTTTATCGGTGTGCTGGCCGCGCAGTATCTGCGCGTGGGCCGTTTCGATGATGCGGAACGGCTTGCGCAGCGCATGGCGCGCTCGGGTGACGCCGAACTGGTCCGCTCGGCCGTGCTCGTGCAGGCGGGTGTCGAGGAGGCGCGCGCTTACGGCATGCTGGAAGACAATCCGGCGCGACCGGCGGCGATGGACCGCCTGCGTGCCGCGTTCGACGAGGCTGCGACATTCAAGTGGCGCGCAGGCGAGCTGCGTGTGCTCGCACAGCGTTCGACAGCGGCAGGCGCGAATCGCGCCGCGCTCGCGTTCTATCAGCAACTTGCGACCGTCGATCACGACACGAGCCTCGATTCGCAGATGCATATCGCGCAGCTCGCGCTCGGCTCGCAAGCGTATGACGTCGCGGCACAAGCCTACTTCTCGGCGCAGTCCGCCTCGGCCGATCTCGATACGCAGCGCAAGTACTTCATGGCGGCGCTCGCCGCGTACCAGGCTGGCGGCCTGCTCGATCAGGCGCTCGCCGACGGCGACAAGCATCTGGGCCGGCTCAGCCGGGATCCGCAGACGATCGCAGCGATGCTGAACCTCGCGCGCGCCGCGAACCGGCCGGACATGATTCGCCACTACGCGAAGGCGTTGTCTGACCTGACCAGCGCGATCGATCGCCGTCAGGGCGATGAGAACGGCGACACTGAAGGCAAGCAACGCCTCGCCGAAGTGCGCATGGCCGCATCGCGCAGGGGCGTACGCCGCGTCGCCGACCATGGACATTCGCCGCGCTGGCATACGGTGGTCGCGCATCCGGGCGACTACGGCGACTGGTACTACGCAGATGGCTTCGCCGCGATGCAGCGCAATACGCACAGCGATGGCCATTTCGTGCGGGTCGCCGACACGGCGAGTGCGGTGAATGCGGTGAATGCGGCAAGCACGCCGGCGGTCGGCACAGCAGGGCATGCGAGCTCGGCAGATTCGGCAACTGCGGCCTCTGCGAACGCCGCGTCCACGAAGGCCGATACATCGAGCACGGCTGCTTCATCGGCACGTCCCGCCATGAGCGCGCAGGACCGCGAGCAGTACGACGAACTGGCGTACAAGTCCTTCCTCGAAGGCAACGATGTGCATGGCGCGATGGCGCTCGCGCAACGGCGCGTGACGGCAGACCCTTCATCGGCGGACTGGCAGCGCAAGCTCGCGCAATCGGCGGAGTGGAGCAACGAGCCGATGATCGCGTTGCAGGCCTGGCTTGCGGTGGCAAAGCTGACCAATGCATCGGATGCATGGGCCGAAGTCCTGCGAATCGCGCCTGCGCTGAATGACGACGAAGCTTATGTGCTCGCGCTGCTCAAGCAGAGCGATCTGAACCCGGGTGACCTCAAGCGCATCGACGCAGTCGTCGACGCCTACGAACGTCTCGGTGAGCCCGATGAAGCGCTGGCGTTCCTCAAGCGCCGCGCAGTCGGCCCGGTGCGCATCGCCGTGCTGCGCCGCTATGCCGCGCTTGCCGAACGCTCGGGCAACGACGATCTCGCGGAAGCGACATACAAACAGCTCGTGCAGACGACCGGCCCGAACGCCGAAGACTCGCTGCATCTGGCGAGCCTGTACTACGCGCATCGCGACTATGAAGGTGCGTACGGCGCGCTCAAGGTCGCCGCGCCGGTTGCCAAGCCCGCGAACGACGACTTCTGGCGCACGTACGGTCAGATCGCGCGTTTGCTCGAGGATGAGGACGGCGCGCATCTCGCGTATGGAAAGCTGCTCGCCGGCGGTCACGCGACCGACGAAGACCTCGGCGAAATGAGTTACTTCTACGACGGTCACCCGCTCGACGCGGGCCGGATCGCCGAGCTTCAGTACCGCAATACGGGTACGCCGCGCGCGTTGACCGATACGGTCTACTACTACGTGCAGGCGCGCGCGTGGCCGCGCATCAAGACGCTGCTCGCGTCGTTGACGCCGAAGGAACGCGCGATCATCGACAACTCGCCCGACTCGCTGTCGATGGTGGCTGAGTACGAGCGCCAGACCAACCAGCCCGATGCGGCGCTGCGCGACCTGCGCCGGGCGTCGAGTTTGCCCGCTGCATCGTCGGATGTGCAGGCAGCGTATTTGTGGACGGTGGTCGACTTCGGTACCGACGACGAACTGCACCTGGCGCTGTTACGCTGGCGCGATCGCTCGAATGACGTCGCCGCGCTGTGGGGTCCGTACGCAGCCGGCCTGGTTCGCCTGAACAAGCCGAACGACGCGCTTCAGTATTTCCGACGCGAAGCGGCTGCATCGAAGGGCGATCCCCTGTGGGTGCTTGCACTCGCCGATTGCGAAGAAGCGGCGGGGCATGACGATCTTGCCTGGTCGTTGCGCCGCCATGTCTGGACGACGATGCTGCCGGCCGACCCCGATGCGATGCCGCTCGGCAATGGTCTGCCGCGCCGCGGACGCTTGTCGGTGTCGCTGTCGAACGACGACATCGAACGTCGTGACGAAATCCGTCAGCGCCGTGCGGCGCTGAGCCAGCTGTTCGAAAACGGCGACACGTCCAAGCGCGTGTTGATCGAGATGCTGCGTGCCGATGGCGATCAGGGCGATACGTCGCAGATGCAGGCCAGCGTGCTCGGCAACGTGGGCAAGCTGCCGCCGGTGGCCGAAGCGAACGTGGCGCGTGTACCGGTCGCGGCCGCTGCGGGCGGAGTTGCGACAGCGGATGCGCCGACCCAGCAGGATGCGGACGACGACACGGCGGGCGATACCAGCGGCAAAGGCAAGATCGCCCCGGGCGGCCATGCCGCGGCAGGCGCGATCGGCACCTCGTCGGCGTCAGCGAACGCCGCGGCAGACCGCGCTTACGCGGACGCCAAGGCGGCCGGCGCACCGGCAGCGGTCGCTCAACAGCAACGCCTGATTTCGAGCGCAGCCGTCGAAGTGACGGTGGCGTGGGCCCTGTCGGCCGAGTCCAATGAAATGGCCAAGGCGTGGCTCGCACGCGAGTATGCGAATCGCCTGACGCGCCCGGTCGACGCCGAGTTGTCGGTCGCGTTGTCGGAGCACGACGTCAAGACGATCAACCGGATTCTCGATTCGAAGGGCGCGAGCCGCGCGACGATCGACAACCGGATCGACGCGTATGAAATGGCCGACCGTCCTGGTGAAGCTGAAGAGCTTGCGTTCTATGGCCTCGGTGGGGCACCCGCCAACGAAGACATTCACGAGCGTCTGAGCAACCTCGCAACCGAACGGAACCAGTCGATCAATTTCGGTTTCCGCTCGATGTCGGAAAGCCCGCTCGACTACTACGAGACCAAGCTCGGCGGCGAGCTTGCGCTGACCGATCACTGGTCCGTTGCGTTGGAGGGCATTCAGCTCAATCAGTGGTCGAGCAACAAGCTGATTCTCGCGGACATTCCGTCGCGTGATCGCCGCTACGAGTTCACGGGCCACTATCAGACGACGACCGAAGACATCTCGCTCGTGTTCGGCCATCGCACGGCGATGACGGAGTTCAACACGGAACGACTGACCGCCGAGTTTGGTCGCGGCACCGCGTTGCGCTCGACGTTCACGATCGGGCGCAACCAGTTTGCCGACGAATCGCAGGAAATTCAGGTCGGCGGCATGAAGGACATGCTGCGCGGCGAAGTGGAATGGGACGTGGTGTCGAGCGTCTATGTGCGCGGCGCATTCGAAGGCGACCGGTTCTATACGCAGGAACGCGATCGCATCGGCAGCGGAGCGCTGATGGACGGCGAAATCGGCTACCGGATCCGGACCGAATACCCGGACTGGACGATTCGTATCGTCGGCACGCACGGCAACTACAGTGCGTATCCGATCAACGTACCGTTCCTGCAACGGCTGATTCCGATCGGTGACGTACCGACGGCGAGTACGTTCATCCCTCAAAGTTATTCGCAATACGGTCTGGCGGCGGGCTTCGGCACCGACTTGCTCGATCGCTATACGCGTGCGTGGCGTCCGTTCCTCGATGTGGGGCTGATCCACGACAGCAATTTCGGCTGGGGCCCGGAGGTGCTGGCCGGGTTCGCAGGCAGTGTGTTCGGCAACGATCACGCCGCAGTGTACTTCCAGCACGAATCCGTTTCGCACCAGGGAACAGATACCAACTCGTTTGGCGTGCGGTATCAGTGGTTGTTCTGAGCGGCGCGCGCGCCGACTAACCGTTTTCAATTCAAGTTAGCCAGGAATCAGGGGATACATCATGCAAGGGATCAAGCTGTTTGGCGGCGCCGCACGCGCCAACTGGATGCGTGGCGTCGCAACGTGGATCGCCGGCCTTGCCGTCGCCGCCACGTTCGCAGGCTGCGCCACGATCAACACGAGCGCTGCGCCGCAACTCTCGCGCACCGAATCGTGGGCCGTGCTGCCGATCGTCAACTACACGGAAACGCCGCAGGCCGGCATGGCGGCTGAAGCGATCACGCAAAGCCTGCTCACGAGCTCGGGCTTCACGCAAGTCAAGCGCTACCCGGCCAACCTGAGCCGCGAAACGCTCGTCGAGCCGACCGATCGCGCGTCGATCGACCGCGCACTCGACTGGGCACGCAAGGAAAACGTGAAGTACGCCGTCAGCGGCGCCGTCGAAGAATGGCGCTATAAGGTGGGTGTCGATGGTGAACCCGCCGCCGGCGTGACGCTGCAGGTCATCGACGTCCAGAGCGGCGCCGTGGTCTGGAGCGCAACGGGCAGCCGTACGGGCTGGAGCCGTTCGTCGCTGTCGTCTGTCGGTCAGAAGCTGATTGCTTCGCTGATCGCACCTGTCACTCAGTAAGGAAATCGCCGTGTCGAACGTCGCGCAGGATACGCGCCGCGGAACCTTCGCCGATACGGGCCGTTATCGCCGCTGGCTGACGCCTGTGTCGACGCGCCCGATCGCGGTGCTCGAGGTGATCGTGGTCATGGCGGTGGTGCTCGTCGCCGCCTCGCTCGTCGGTGGATCGGATCCGTTGGGGATCTCGCGTCCATTCCCGTGGATCTGGCTGTTCCCGCTCGTGCTCGCGCTGCGTTACGGCACGCTGCTCGGCATGGTCAGCGTGGTGATGATGGTGGCGGGCTGGTACGGCCTCTATCCCGTGCATACGAGTGAAGCGTTCCCGGTGCCGTTCTTTATCGGCGGCGCGATCCAGACGCTCGTCGGCGGGCACTTCGGCGATACGTGGGGCATGCGTTCGGCACGTGCGCGTGCGCTCAACGAGTACCTGAACGACCGGCTCGTGTCGCTGACCAACAGTCACTATCTGCTGCACCTGTCGCACGAACGTCTCGAGAAGGACTTGCTGACGCGTCCGGCGACGCTGCGCGACTCGATCACGCGCCTGCGCCAGACGACGATCACGGCACCCGCCGCAGCCCAGGCGGAGCGGGGCGGTCTGCCCAATGCCGGCGACTTCCTCGAGTTTGCCGCGCAAGTCTGTCAGCTCGAAATCGCGGCGATCGTGCCGGCCGTCAAGGGCAGCCTCGTTGCGAGCGGCGATCTTGCCGCGCGCGTCGGCGAGCCGTTTGCGATCGATACGTCGGACCCGCTGGTGCGTCACTGCCTCGAGACGCGCTCGCTGGCGCATCTGACCAACGTCGAAGGCGCGGCCGAGAGCAATACGCAGTACGTCGCGTGCGCGCCGATGTCGACAAGCGAAGGCGATCTGCTCGGCGTGCTCGTCGTGAAGCGCATGCCGTTCCTGTCGCTCAATCACGACAACCTGCAGTTCCTGCTCGTGCTGCTCGGTTACTACGCCGACGGTGTCGATCATGCAGGCGCCGCGCACGGCATCCTTCAGGAAGTGCCGAACGTGCCGTACGAGTTCGCCGTCGACATGGGCCGTCTCGAACGCCTGCAACGTGATGCGCGCATCGAGTCGTCGATTGTCGCGCTCGTGTTCCCGCGCGACGAAGAGGGCGATTCGCTGCTCGAGCACATCAATCGCCGCCGTCGCTCGCTCGACTTGACGTGGTCGTTGCAGACGCCGACCCATTCGATCTTCCTGAACCTGATGCCCGCCACGGACCCGGCCGGTGTCGACGGTTATCTGTCGCGGATCGAAAGCAGCCTGCACGCTCAATTCGGGTTGAGTCTCGAAGCGGCACGGATCGGCGTGCACACACTGCATATCGCACCTCGCGCAAACGGCACGGCGCTCAAGCGCCTGCTGCAGCGCTGCGGCTACGACGGCTGATGCCATGAACGCGACCCTCGCTCCCGCCACAGGCACCGGCTCCCTTGCGCTGACCGTCACCGGCGTGCTGGTGACCGCCGTGCTCGGCGTTGTGTTCCAGTTGCTCGCACTCCTGCACCTCGTCCACCCGGTCCAGCATCGCTTCGGGTCGATCGATCCGTTGCTGGTCGCCGTCGTGCTGCAGGCCATCACCGCCGCATTGATCGCGACGGGCGTACGCTGGGTGCTGCCCGCGCAATACCGCAAGCCGGTCTTGATGACCTGGCTGCTGCTGTTTTCGTTTTGCATGTTCGTGCCGGTCATCGGCTCGCTCGTGTGCGTTGCCGGCATCGTCTGGAGCCTTGTATGGCCGAGCGCCGCGGACGTGAGTGCGTGGACCTCGGTCAAGCTACCGAACTTTGCGGTGTACCTCGTCTCGCGGATCGCACACGGCAGCGGCGCGCGTCTGCAGGCCAAGCTCGCGAACCCGCGTCTTGCGATCGATGACCGTGTAACAGCGCTGGTTGCGATTCAATCGATGCCGACGCGCACGACCGGTGGTGTGCTGCGCGATCTGCTCGGTGACCCCGTCGAAGACGTGCGTCTGCTCGCTTACGGCATGCTCGATGCGGCCGAGAAGAAGATCACGCAGCGTATCTACGATCTGCTTGGCAAGCTCAACGAAGACGCACCGCAGGCAGAAGTCGAGGAGACCTGCCGGGTGCTCGCCGAACTCTACTGGGAGCTGATTTATCAGAACCTCGTACAGGGCGAGATGCGGACCTTCGCCGCGCAACAGGTCGAAAAATACGCCCAGCGCGCGCTGGCGATCGACGACTCGAACGCAGCGCTGTGGGTCACGCGCGGGCGCCTCGCGCTGTCGCTCGGTCAGGTCGACATCGCCGACGAGTACTTCGAAAAGGCGCTCTCCCGCGGCTTCCCCGGCGACCGTCTGTTGCCCTGGATCGCCGAGAGCGCGTATCTGCGCGGTGACTACCGTGCGGTCAAGACCGCGCTTGCCGCGCTTGGCGAGGGCGCCTCGTTGCCCGCGCTGCGCGCGATTGCCCAATATTGGTCGAAATGAACGCAAACACGACACGTCGCGCCGCTTCGGCGGATATTGCCCTGCTGCTCGAGGGCACCTTTCCTTATGTGCGCGGCGGCGTATCGAGCTGGGTCGACCAGATGATCCGCGCGTTCCCCGAGAAGACCTTTGCGATCGTCTTTATCGGCAGCCGCGAAGAGGACTACGACGGTCAGCTCTATGAACTGCCGGCCAACGTGGTGCATCTCGAGACGCACTATCTCTACACCGTCGAAGCACCGCCGCTCGCGGAGCCCGCGGCAGGCGACCCCGAGGCGTTTGCGCGTTCCGCGGCCCTGCACGCGTCGCTGCGTTCGGCTTCGCAGCAGAACGAAGACATTGGCGCGCTGATGGCCGATGTGATTCCGATGATCCAGCCGGGCGGCAAGCTCGGCGAAGATCAGTTCCTGTACAGCAAGACCGCGTGGGAATACATCACGCAGCAATACAACGAGCGCTGCACCGATCCGTCGTTTACCGATTACTTCTGGACCGTGCGGATCATGCACAAGCCGCTGTGGCAGCTTGCGCGTATTGCCGACAAGCTGATCCCGGCGAAGGTGTATCACACCGTGTCGACGGGTTATGCCGGCTTCCTGGGCGCGTTGCTCCACTACAAGACACGGCGCCCGCTGCTCGTGTCGGAGCACGGCATCTATACCAAGGAACGCAAGATCGACCTGTTGCAGACCAGCTGGATTCGCGACAACCGCGGCATCTTCGAGAAGGACATCTCCGAAGTCAGCTACTTCCGCGACCTCTGGGTGCGTTTCTTCGAAGCCATCGGCAAGGTCTGCTATTCCGCAGGCAGCGAAATGGTCTCGCTGTTCGAGGGTAATCGCCTGCGGCAGATTGCCGACGGCGCGCCCGCGGCGCGCACGCGCAATATTCCGAACGGGATCGACGTCGCGCGCTTTGCGGCACTGCGCGACAAGCGCGGCCCGGGTGTGCCGAAGGTCATCACGCTGATCGGGCGCGTCGTGTCGATCAAGGACGTGAAGACGTTTATCCGCGCGATCTTTACCGTGAGCCGGCAATTCCCGGATGTCGAGGGCTGGATTGCAGGCCCGGAAACGGAAGATCCGGCGTATGCGCAGGAGTGCCGCAGCCTCGTGCAGTCGCTCGATCTGTCGCGCAACGTGAAGTTTCTCGGTTTTCAACGCGTTGACGAGCTGCTGCCGAAGGTCGGCATCGTCGCGTTGTCGTCGATCAGCGAGGGCTTGCCGCTCGTCGTACTCGAGGCCTACGCGGCGGGCGTGCCTGTCGTTTCGACCGATGTCGGTTCGTGCCGTCAGCTGATCGAAGGTCTCGAGCCGGAAGATGTCGCGCTGGGCAAAGCCGGCGAGGTCGTGCCGATCGCCAATCCGGCGGCACTGGCGCGCGCGCTCAGCGATTTGCTGCAGGACGAGCAACGCTGGTACGAAGCACAACGTGCGGCGATCGCGCGGGTCGAGAAGTACTACGCGCTCGAGTCGATGATCGGCTCGTATCGCGAGATCTACGACCGGCTGATGGCGGCGCCCGATTCGTCCAAACCGACGTCGAAGCCGATGGGCGGGTGCCCGGTGCATCACGGCGGCGACGCCTCGGCGCATGGCTCGGACGCTCGTGCGACGCGTGCCGCGGCACCGTCCGGAGGACTGCGGCCGGAAGATGTGACGCATACCCAGGGTTCGCCGGCTTCGGCGATGTCCGGAAGGCAGGAGACTTAAATGGCAGGCATTGGATTCGAACTGCGCAAGATGATGCGGCGCGACACCCTGACCGGTGTCGCGAAGGCCTATCTCTATGCGGGCGTGATCAGCTCGGGGCCGCTGATCCTGTCGATCATCGGCATGCTGCTGATCGGTGTGCTCAGTCTGGGCAAGGTGATCCCCGATTTTCTGATCACACAGTTCCAGGTGTCGGTGACTTACCTGATCGCGGCCAGCCTGATCCTGACCGGCTTCGTGCAGCTCGCGTTCACGCGCTTCATGTCCGACCGATTGTTCGAAAAGCGCATTGACCTTGTGCTGCCGAATTTCAATGCGGTCGTGCTCATTGCGACCTCGATGTCCGGCGTGATCGGACTCGTGCTGGCCTTTACCTTGTTTGCCGATCTGTCGCTCGGTTACCGTGTGCTGATGATCACGGGCTTTGTGATCCTCAGCAATATCTGGATCGCGGCCATCGTGTTGTCGAGCGTCAAGGAATACAAGCACATCCTCGGCACGTTCTTTATCGGCTATACCGTGACCGTCGGTGCGGCGCTCGAGCTCAATCGCTTTGGTCTCGAAGGTCTTCTGCTCGGCTTTGTGATCGGTCACTTCGTCTTGCTGATCGGCCTGTCGGGCCTGATTTACCGTAACTATCCGAGCGACCGCTTCGTGTCGTTCGAAGTGTTCGACAAGCGCTTCGCGTATCCGAGCCTGATCTTCGTCGGCTTCTTCTATAACCTCGGCGTGTGGCTCGACAAGTTCATGTTCTGGTTCGGCCCGGGCACGGGTCAGCAGATCATCGGACCGCTGCGCGCATCGGCGATCTACGACATTCCGGTGTTTATCTCGTACCTGTGCGTGATGCCCGGCATGGCCGCGTTCCTCGTGCGGATCGAGGCGGACTTTGTCGAGTTCTATGACGAGTTCTACGATGCGGTTCGCAGCGGCGCGACGCTCGCGCATATTCAGGAGTCGCGCGACATGATGGTCCGCACGGTGCGCGCGGGCCTCTACGAAATCATGAAGATTCAGGCGGTGGTGATCCTGCTGATCTTCGCGTTCGGCGACTGGCTGCTCGACAAGCTCGGCATCTCGACCCTGTATTCGCCGCTGTTACGTATCGACGTGATCGCCGCGAGCCTGCAGGTGCTGTTCCTTGGCGCGCTCAATGTGTTTTTCTATCTCGACCAGCGCAAGACTGTGTTTTCGCTGAGCTTCGTGTTTGTGCTGCTCAACGGCGTGCTGACCGCGCTGACGCTGCACTTCGGTCCGGGCACGTATGGATACGGCTTCGCGGGCGCGCTGTTGCTGACCGTCATCGCGTCGGTGTATCTGCTCGACCGCAAGTTCGAAGGGCTCGAGTACGAGACGTATATGTTGCAGAAGAGTTGATGGGCAAGCCGGCGGCTTGCTGGCTGCCGGTCACTCTCTCGGAACGAATCAAACGGGATCCAGGCTGAGACGCTGACGTAATAGCGCCCACCGATCTCGCAGGACCTTTAAGGAACCGCCGGCACAAGACGCGTATCATCTTGCGCCGGCGGTTTCTTTTTTTGCCTGCAGATATTCAATAACACATGAGGGAGGCAGCGCGCATGATTCGACGTGTCCTGGTGACCGGTGCCAGCGGCGGTATTGGCCGCGTGATTGCAAGCCGTCTTGCCGCGGATGGATTCGCGGTGACCGTCCACTACCGGCAGGGGCAAGCCGAGGCCGAAGCGATCGTCGCATCGATCGTCGGGCAGGGCGGCACGGCCAGCACGATCCAGTTCGATGTGCGCGACCGCGAAGCGTGTCAGAAGGCACTCGAAGCCGACGTCGAGGCGCACGGCGCGTACTACGGTGTGGTCTGCAATGCGGGCGTGACGCGCGATGGTGCGTTTCCGGCGCTGACCGGCGAAGACTGGGATGTCGTCGTCGATACCGGGCTCAACAGTTTCTACAACGTCGTGCATCCATTGACGATGCCGATGGTCCGCACGCGCAAGGGCGGTCGCATCGTGACCGTCGCCTCGGTGTCCGGTGTGATGGGCAATCGCGGACAGGTCAACTACAGTGCAGCCAAGGCCGGACTGATCGGCGCGACCAAGGCGCTCGCGATCGAACTCGCGAGTCGTGGCATCACCGTCAACTGTGTCGCCCCGGGACTCGTCGATACCGCAATGCTCGAAGGCGCGCCGCTCGAAGAAGCCCTCAAGATCGTGCCGATGAATCGCGTCGGCCGGCCTGAAGAAGTCGCATCCGTCGTGGCCTTTCTGATGAGTGATGGCGCGTCGTACGTGACGCGTCAGGTCATCGGTGTCAACGGCGGCATGATCTGAACGGAACACCTGTATTTCGCTCTGCGTGTTCACAAGACACGCTGCGCACCGCGTCGACCGGTCGTCGACATCCACAAGCCATCACAATGAAATCATTCCAACTCAAAAGCGTGCTGACCGCAGCCGCGCTGATGTCGGGTGTCGTTGCGACCAATGCACACGCCACCGACGTCCTTCAATGGGTCTTCAAGCGTGGCGACAGCGTGCTCGCAGGCGGCCGTTCCGATGTGACGACCGACAAGACAGGCCTGCTGCCCGCGGACTCCAACGTCAAGGTCGGTGCGTCGAACTTCACGGTCCACCCGTATGTGGCGAGCTGCACGCCGGCCAAGGACGGCAAGCCGGTGACGGGCAAGGCAGGTGAATCGACGAGCGGCGTATCGATCACGGTCGAGCGTGTGGGCGCCGCGAATTTCCACGTGGTGGCGAAGGACGCCCATCTGACGGGCTTCCGGACGACGAAGTCGTCGGACGGCTGCCAGTTCAGCGAGCCTGAGGCCAAGGAAGCCGCGATTGATCAAGTCGTGACGGTCACGCCGGGCGAAAAATTCGTATTGCCGGTCGACACGGATCACTCGGTCGAACTCACGCTCACAACGACGCAGGACTAAGGCTCAAGGATCTAGGCTTTCCGACTGCCGGGCGCATGCGGTGATATCCGTCGCATGCGTCAGCCTTCCCGAGTATCAGCCTTCGCATGCATCAGCCGACTCACGCGTGAGCAGCTTCATCCGTCAGCCAACGCGCACGCGGCAAACACACGATACGACGTGTCAGTGGTGCGCGTAGAGCTCGGCGTATTCAGGCAATGCGGGAATCGCCTGGAAGCGGCGGAGTACGGGCGCCATATTGGGCGACACCGATTCGATGGCGTCGAGCACGGCACGTGCCGATGGAGACTGGCCTTCATCGCCGACCGTGACGGCACGCCCCGGATGCGAGATGCCGATGGTGGCTTGCGTGGTCGCCGTCAGCACGAGGACGGTGGGCCGTTCAAGCGCGTAAGCGAGGTGCGTGAACCCCGTATCCGTGCCAACGACCAATGATGCGCGCGCGGTGTATTGCGCGATCTCAAGCACGCTGAGGCGCGGCAGCACCGTCACGCCAGGTACCTGAGCGGCCATCGCCTGCGCAGCCTGGCGTTCCTTGTCCGAGCCCCAGGGCAGCAACACATGCATGCCGCGCAGCAAAAGCTGTCGTGCACAAGCGACCCATCCTTCATGGGCCCACTTCTTGTCGTCCTTCGACGTGCCATGGAACAGCAGCGCAATGGGGCGCTCGTCAGCGAGCTGGAGCGTGTCGGCACCGGGAATGCTCAGGCCGAAGCTCGGCGTTTCCTCGAAGGTATAGCCCAGCGCCTGCGCAACGGTCGTGCGCATGCTCTGCACGGTGTTGCCAGCAGGGCGCGGCACGAACCGGCGCGAATACGCGAATGCGGCACCGCGCTCGCCGAGGTCCTGATTCAGATATCCGAAGCGCGCTTTCCCGCGTGCAATGCGCGAGATGATGGCGCTTTTGTAGACCCCCTGAATATCGCATATCACGTCGTAGCGATCGCGACGCAATTCGCCGATCGACGCGGCGATTTCGCCGAGCGCAGACATCGAGCGGGTCTTTTTGAATTGCTTGAGAGGGGCACTGTGAACGCGGCGAATACTCGGATTCCAGCGCGCGACATCGGCAAACAGCTCATCGGCGGCCCAGTCGATCTCGACACCGGGAAATGCGCGGTGCAAGTCGGCCACGATCGGTTGCGCCTGGATGATGTCGCCGAGCGCGGTGACCTTGACGATGAGTATTCGCTTCATAAATGCATGCTCGTTGAATAGGCCGGTTGCCAGCAACGTCCTGGCGCGGACCTGGTGAAACCCTTCCGATCCCCCATTTCTACGACTTGATATTGTGGGTAGGGGAACGCGAGAGCAGCCCGTTCAAACTAATGCGTGGGCGGTTCACACAAGTTCAAGATTAGCGCGGAGTTTAAGCGAAAAAATTTGAGACCGCCTTTCAGGGCGCCAGAAAAGGCCGCCGTTTCTGCAATTCCGGGATGAATGCGCATTACCGAGTTTTACGCGACGGGAGGAGAAAGGGGATTACAGCGTCAGAAATGACCTAATCCGACCTGCATCAACGGGGCAGAATGACTTCATATGCGTAATAAACCGGGCAAAATGACTTGATGTCGCGCTATTTAGGGCGCAAGTAGAAAGGCCGCGCCGGTTTTGAATACCGCGCGGCCAGATTGTGGTCAGTTTGCGGGCGGAGTGCCGCGGTGTGCTGGCCGGACGGACCCGTTGGTGGCCCTGGTCCGGCGAGGGACCGACCGGAGGAGTCGGCGACGGGTGCCTCAGTTCGACACTTCGTCGAGATTCAGCCCGTTGGTGCGCGGTCCGAATAACCCGATCGATCCGATCACAATGACCATCGCGACGCCGATCAGTCCGAATACGCCGGGCACGCCGAAGTGGCGCAAGGAAAACGCGATCATGAAGCCCGAGAACATCGCGCTGATGCGCGACATCGAGTAGACCAGGCCGACCGCGCGGGCGCGTATCCGCGTCGGGAACAGTTCCGACTGGTACGCGTGATAACCGACCGACAGCAGTGCGCTGCACGTCGTGATGAGCACGCCGAGTGTCATCAGCGCGGCCGCCGACGTCTGAGTCGCGAACAGCGAGCCGAACACGCCGATACCGAGCGCAGACAGCATGATCATCGTCTTGCGCTCGAACTTGTCGGCCACGCGAATCGCGAGGATCGGCCCGATCGGGTTCGAAATCGCGATGACGAACGAGTAGAGCAGGCTCTGCGTGATCGTCACGCCCTTGGCAATCAGCAGCGTCGGGACCCACGACGCAAAGCCGTAGAAGCCGATCGACTGGAAGGCGTTGAAGACCATCATCATGATGGTGCGCCTGCGGTAGGGCGGAGCCCAGACTTCGCTGAAGCGTGCTTCGGTTTGTGCGGGCGCGGCGGCGGTGAACTCGGGCGCAGGCAATGGCCGGCCGTATTCCTTTTCGACACGCGCCTCGAGATTCGACAGAGCACGCTCTGCCTCATCAAACCGGCCTTGTTGCGCGAGCCAGCGCGGGCTCTCCGGCACACTGCGGCGAATAAACCAGACGACGATCGCGCCCAGCGCACCGATCCAGACCACCCAGCGCCAGCCGTCGACCCCGAAGGGCTTGTTCGGCACGAGGCACCAGGCGAAGAAGGCCGCGCACGGTACCGCGGCAAAGGTCACGGCGTGCAGCAACGAGAACGCCCTGCCGCGCAGACGCTTGGGCACAAGCTCACTGACATAGGTATCGATCGTCACGAGCTCGACGCCGATGCCGATGCCCGCGATCAGGCGCCAGAGGTTGAGGCTGCCCGCGCTCGACTGGCAGGCCATGATGATCGTCGCGATCGAGTACCAGAGCAGTGAGAAGGTGAAGACCGTTTTGCGGCCCATGCGATCGGCGAGCGAACTGAACACCAGCGTGCCGATAAAGAGACCCGCGAACGACGCTGCGACAAACGCACCGAGGCCGGAGAACCCGAAGAACGACGCAGTGGTCGTCGAATAGATGCCGCTCTTGACGAGACCCGGACCGACGTAGGCCGTGAAGAACAGATCATAGAACTCGAACCACCCGCCTGTGGCGATCACGGCGACCAGCAGCCAGACAGTGCGCGTAGCGGGCAGGCGGTCGAGCCGCGCGCCGATCGAGGCGGTCGTCGGGGCGACGTTGTGCGCCGTGTGCGTCTCGATGGCTGAGGGCGAGCTTGAGCCTCGGGTCGTTGTATCCGGTGACGTTGTGTTCACGTCCGTAGTGCCATTCATTGTGAGCGGGTTCGGTTTTGCGTTCCGTATTGAGCCATCGCACCTACCCCGGCGAAATCAGGGTTTGTCCGACCGTCGATGCGGCGATGCGTTGCTGTTTGACGGGTGGCAATGTGAAAAGTGACTGGGCATTCGGAAGTCTGCGTGTCGTTGACGAACCGCTGCGAGCGGATATTGCATCCTTTAGTGCGTTACGTGCGAGCTCTTTGTTGAACGTCTTGGCCTGCAGCTGTCATGAAGCGCCGTCTATACTGCTTGTCCGCCCGCGCGCGGATGCCGGGCTCGCATGCCGATCGAAGTTTAGCCAACCACGGAGGCTGTTATGGCGAAGGTGCTGGTGCTGTACTACTCGATGTACGGACATATCGAAACCATGTCGGGTGCAATTGCTGAAGGTGCGAAGTCGGTTGCCGGCACGGAAGTGACCGTCAAGCGCGTGCCCGACACGATTCCGCCGGAGGTCGCCGCGAAGTTCGGCGCCAAGCTCGACCAGGCCGCACCGCTTGCCACGCCCGACGAACTTCCGAACTACGACGCCATCATCTTCGGCACGCCGACGCGCTTCGGCAATATGGCCGGCCAGATGCGCACCTTCCTCGACCAGACCGGTGGCTTGTGGGCCAAGGGCGCGTTGATCGGCAAAATCGGCAGCGTGTTCACGTCGACCGCGACGCAGCACGGCGGCCAGGAAACGACGATCACGTCGTTCCATTCAACGCTGCTTCACCACGGCATGATCATCGTCGGCGTTCCGTACGCCGCTGCCGGCCTGACATTGATGTCTGAAGTGACGGGCGGCTCGCCGTACGGCGCATCGACGCTCGCGGGCACGGACGGCAAGCGTGCGCCTTCGCAGAACGAGCTTGAGGTTGCGATGTTCCAGGGCAAGCACGTGGCAGAACTCGCCGCGAAGCTGGCGAAGTAAGTTAGAGAAACCAACGTCCTTGAAATGCGGGGTCATCGTGTCGCGCGATGCGAGCGTGACTCCGCTTACGGCTGAGCCGACCGACGGCGTGGATTGGGCGAGCCGGTCATGCGTTGCGGCGAATACGCAATGGTCTGTGCCGTGACGGATAACGCGGTCCGCATGTTCTTCATGCGTTCGCGGTACGCTGCCCATCCCGCTGCGACGTGCTCGCCTTACAGGCATACGTTCCCTGCTGATCTCAGAGTGCATTCTTCGCCATGAAAAAACTGCTGAACGACGTGTCCGCTGTCGTCCCTGACATGCTTGAAGGGCTTGTCGCGTTGAATCCCGATCTGGCGTTGCTCAAGGACAGCGGGGTGGTGCTGCGCGTCGACGCTCAGGTGGTGGCCGCGCGCGGAGAGGTTGCGCTGATCTCGGGTGGCGGCTCGGGGCATGAGCCCGCTCATGCGGGCTATGTCGGGAAGGGCATGTTGAGCGCGGCGGTCGCCGGCGAGGTGTTCACGTCGCCGTCGACCGATGCGGTACTCGACGCGATCCGTGCAGTCGCGGGACCTGCAGGCGTGCTGCTGATCGTGAAGAACTATACCGGCGACCGTTTCAATTTCGGGCTTGCGGCCGAGATCGCCCGCAGCGAGGGCATTAATGTCGAGATGGTGATCGTCGCCGATGATGTCGCGCTGTCTGCTTCGGGCGAACATGCGGGGCGCCGCGGACTTGCTGGCACCGTGTTCGTTCACAAGATTGCAGGCGCAGCCGCGGCTGAGCATCGTTCACTCAAGGAAGTCGCGCAGATTGCGCGAGGTGTGGCGGAAGACTTGGGCACGATGGGCGTGGCGCTGTCGGCCTGCACGGTGCCCGCGGCTGGAAAGCCCGGCTTCACGCTGGCGGACAATGAAATCGAATGGGGCCTCGGCATTCATGGCGAGCCGGGCGTGAAGCGTGGTGCGCTCGAGCCCGCGCATGTCATGGTCGAGACCTTGCTCGCGAAGATCATCGACGACCTGAAGCTTGGGTCGCATGATCGCGTGGCGCTGCTCGTCAACAATCTGGGTGGCACGCCTTCGAGCGAGCTTGCGATCGTCGCGGGATCGGCCATGCGTTATCTGCGTTCGCGCTATATACGCGTGGACCGCGCGTGGGCCGGCACGTTTTTGAGTGCGCTTGAAATGGCGGGTGTGTCGTTGACGCTGCTGCGTGTCGACGACGAACGTGTGAAATGGCTCGATGCGGCGACGCGCACGAGCGCATGGCCGCTGACGGGAGGCATTCCTTCCGAAGCCGATCATCGAGGTCCGACGCAAGCGCATGCGCACCACAGCGGCCCAGGCTTGTCGCCGCAGTCGACCTTGCGCCGTGTGATCGAATCGATCTGCAACGCCATGATCGAAGCGGAGCCCGTGTTGACGGAGATGGATCAGCGCGTGGGCGATGGCGATTTCGGTATCAGTGCATCGCGCGTGTCGCGCGCGGTGTTGTCGGCGATTGACGAATGTCCGGCGGAATCGGATCCGGCCGGCGTGTTGCGTGCGTTGTCGGCGACGGTGCGGCGGGTGATGGGCGGGACGTCGGGGCCGTTGTATGCGGTGATGCTGTTGCGGGCGGCCGCGGAGCTTTCGAAGTCGGCCACGCCTTCGACGCTTTCTTTGCGTGACTGGTCCAACGCGTTCTCAGCCGCCGTTGACGGTGTCAGCGCTCTTGGAGGTGCGCATCCAGGAGATCGGACGATGCTCGATGCGTTGCATCCGGCGGCAGTGGTGTTTGGGGCGGCGGTCGATGCCTCGGAGTCGCCGGCACAAGCGTTGAGTGCCGCGCTCGAAGCAGCGCGCAAAGGTGCTGAGGCGACAGCGAATATGCAGCCGAAGCGAGGGCGTTCGAGTTATGTGGGCGATCGTGCGCTGGGATTTGTGGATCCGGGGGCGCATGCGATTGGGGTGTGGCTGTACGGTGTGATCCAGGCGGTCGGGTGAAAATTCCCTGGCGATCAAACTCGGGTCGTAATTCAGTAGCGATCGAAGCCGCACGTCAACCAAGACGGCTAACGGTGCCATGTTCGTGTGGTGGAGCCGGCCTTTCGCGTACACAGCCCCACGAACGGACCTCGTCGCATTGGGTCAGGGCGAGTAGCGTACCCAGGGTTTGTAGTTGGGGTGAGGGTAGAGGATGCTGTCGCGGCCGGATGCTTTACGGAGACGGATCGTGTCTTCGCCGGGGGGGAACATATGCATGCCACGTACTCCCTTCTTTTCCAACCCCTTCGCTCCTTTCGGATGGCCGCTGACTCGGCCGCCGTAACCGAATGTCATGACGGGTCTGTTCAGCACGCGTGCGAGATCCCCCGGAAACGAGCCCTCGCGAATGTAGCATCCATAGCTATGCAGCGGCGGGCTGTCAGGTGTTCCGCTTAAGTCGAGCCCCCATTCACTTTTCAGGTGGTTGTGAAATTCTTCGGCGTTGAACCGCAGATACGGACCGTTTTGTCCTGGATCATCTGGATCGCCGTACGGGTGGTACCCCACATGTGTGCCCTCTCGGTTTCCGTGGAGCATGAGCGTGGGCTGTTTCTTGCCGCCGACGGTATCGGTATAGAAGCCCGACTCCCCCCAAATTGGTTCGCCCGTTGGCGTTTGACCCCAACTCATGCCGAACACCGTGCGCCCCGCGGGATCAGTTCGATTCGGCGATGCTTCGTTTGCGATTGCAGAATCACCAACCCCTTGTGTGACTGATTTGCCACCCGCGCTACCCTGTACGTTGCCGTCCCATGCAGCGTCGAATCCTGCGGCTGAATCAGTGGATGTACGTCGCGAAGTGTCACCCGTCGCGTTGGCGATCGTTTCGCTAAGTGCCGCTTCAGGTTCGGTAGACGGCACCGTCATCGCTTCGCTTTCTGCTGCGCGCCTGGCCGAGCGCTTCGCCGCGCGGCGGCGCACCCTTCGCGCGACGCGGCGCGCTACCTTGAAGGCAAGTCGCGCCCAGAAAATGGGCCCGTGTCCGTCGGGGTCGACCAGGTTGCCCGGATCGTTGGCGCAGTAGGCATACGGATTCAAGCCACCTACACCAAAGGGGCTCTGGCTGTCGGGGCAAGTAAAGCGTTGCAAGCCGGGCCGGTAGCTCCGATAACCTAGACCGAGATGGATAGCTCCCGAGAACGGGTCGACTCGTTCCCCGGTAAAGCCCGGTAGCCCGCTGTCGGCATCGGATGAAGCCGAGGTCGTCCCGAACGGAGCGTAGGCGTGTGCGATCGAGTCTGCTTCGCTCATGGACAAAATAGTGCTTTGCTGACTGTCCGTCGCGGCGAGCTGCGTAACGGGCGTGAGTCCCGGGTCGACGGAGCTTGTCGTCGTCGCTGCTCCGGTGCCGAGCGGCGTGATCGCAAGCCGGTTATGTCGTCCTCTGTCAGTCTGGACTTCATTGATCAGGCGACTCCCTCCGTAAAAAAACTCGCGCGAGTCATTGCCACCGACGTTTTGCGTGACCAGACGATTCATTCCGTCGTATTGATACGTGCTAGTGGCACCGTTCTGCTCAGCGCGCGTGAGGCGTCCAGCATCGTCGTACGTCAGAGCGTAACCGGCTTCGTCGAGTGTCATCCGGCCGTTGGTGTCGTATCGCAACCCCACCTGCGCGGGGTATTGGCCCTGATCGACGAGTGTGTGCGTCAGCGACGTCAACTGCGTCGGATCGAGTGCATTGTCGAAGTGGTTTTGCATCGTGTCAGTACCGCCATAAGCGAGGACTGTTGTGCATGACACGATGTTGTCGAGTGCATCGAAGCCGAATGTCTGCGACGCGAGCGCCTGACCATGACCATCCACCGTGGGAGACTCGCCGGTGCAGGTATATCCGGTCAGCCGATTTCGACCGTCGTACGTGAATGTCTCCGAACGAACGGTGCGCATGCCTTGCAATAACGTACGCGTTTTAAGCTGGTTGTTTGGCTGGTACGTTTGCGCGATGGTCGATGCACTATCACGTGACGGAGCAATGTCGCGCTGGACTTCCCGATCGAAATCGTCCCATGTCAACTGAGTTGCCAGGACGTCAGAACTGCGCGACGAAAGTAGGGTTTGGGTGGAGAGGCGGCTCGCTGCATCGTAGGTGAGGGAAACGTTGACGTCCGCATCACTCATTGTCTTAAGGCGACCGTAGTCGTCATAGGTCACGTTGTGATCGATGCCTTCGATATCGGCATATCGAAGTGGCTTGCCCATCATCGTCCAGTAAAAGGAGGTGGCAAACGTCGCGCCGCTTGCAGTCGTGAACTTCTCGGATTTCTTAAGCCCGCTTGGCCACCATTCCAGCGCGACGGAGCGCGAGCCGTCTTCCGACACGGTCAACGGATTCCCCGACTTCTTGTCGTAGGTGTAGTGCTGGGAAACCATGCTGCTCCTGCATGTACTCACCGCATTGCCCAGCTCCTTCACATAGGTATAGCTCACCGCTTGTCCTCCGTTTTCGCGGACTTGCGAAGGGACACGGTTCGCGCCGTCATAGGTGACCGATGTTGTTCGTCCTCCGCAGACGGCTTGCGTCAGCCGACCAAGGCCATCGAATGTCTGTTCGCCAATGACCTTGGCGATCTTCGATTCAGCATCGGTAACCTCCATGCGCGTGGGTAGGGATGCTGAGCTCAGCGGGGTGTAGCTCAGTGTGATCAGCGTGCCATCGGGTAACAACTGAGTTCGGACGCGATCGTAGGCGTCATACGTATAGGTCGTCGTGTGGGCGGCCTCGTCTGTGACGGTACGCAAGCGTCCGAGCGAGTCGTAGCCGTTGACGCGTGTGCTGTAGATCTTGCCGGCCGCTTCCATGACTTGAACTGTTTCCGGCAGATCGAAAACGTTGTATTCGGTGGAGTACGCGCCGGACAGAAGTGCGTTGTCGTCCGTCTGGCGTTGTTCGAGGGATGTGCATGCGATCGGGTCGTACGTGTCCAGCATCGATACGCCGGTTGAGTCCAGGATCACGCAGGGCTCGCCCCAGGCGTCGTATTCAATCGACGTCGTAACGCCAATGTCGGTAGCCGCATCAGTGGCGTCCGTGTAGTCGATCTGCGAAAAGAAAGCAGTGCGGCCGAATGCGTCGTATGCACACGTCTGAAAGATCTGCCAACCGTCGGGAGCGCCTGCGTCAACCGTGTTGCGCTCGGCCTGCAAGGCACGACCCAGTGCGTCGTAGCTCAACCGGATCGCGTTGCCATCTGCGGTTGCATACGTCGAAGTAATCGACGTCACCTCACCGCTTTTCACACCGAGCTGATGGTTCGCTACCGTCGTCGCTTCGTACTCCGTCGCGACGCTACGAGTGAATTTAACCAACCGCTGAAAGGTGTCGTACGCGCCCGCGTATCGGTTTCCGAGCGGATCAGTCGCGGCCGTAATCAAATTTGACCAGCTTGACCTGGAAAGTGAAGTTGTCATCACCAAACCGTCGCAAGAGGTCAATGTGTCGTTTTGAATCCAGACGTCCTGACCGGATGAATAGCTGGATTCAAGAGTGAGTGTGTGCGGCGTATCGCTATCGTCATAGTGTGTCACCGACTGTTTGCTGACTCGACCGAACTCCATGTCCGGGCCGCTGGGACTCAACGTGTTGTACGTGACGTCGATCTTCTGGAGCACCCGGAAGGAGTCCCCGATCACCTCCCCATGCGTTTGCCGGACGGGGACCGGAGCGTAGGTGACTGGGGTGCCGCTTATGGCAGAAAGCGACCCGTAGCGGAATACGACTCGTCTAATGGGTTCATCGCCGAACAATGACGCGTCCGGCGTGACAGTCTGCGATTTAAGGGGACGACGGAAACCGGTGGGGTCCGGCGGACAGCCGGTTAACTGATCGTCGCTGTCGGGCTCCCCATTGACGTCGTAGTAGGTCGAATCAATTGTTTCGCCACTGGGCAAGACTTCGCGTAATAACAGGCCGTAGTTGTCGTAGTCAAATTCGCTTACCTCGGCTCGCGAATTCGATCCTCGGATCCAGTAGTGGGTTTGGCTCCTTGGATATTGAAACATGTTCGGCTGAAGATCGAAATCGGCTCCGGGAGTTGCGTAGTATTCGGTATCAATTCGCTCAATGCAGTCATCTTGCGTAGTCTCGATTCGGGTCAGCAGGTGGTAACTATTGTAATGGTAGGTTGTTACCGAATTGCTTCCGTCCAATCCTATCAGAGTCACGATAGTCTGATATTCATAATCTGCTTCAAGCACACCGTAGGCGTTATCGGCGTCCGGATTCCATGCGCCTCCCAATGTCCCTCCGTAGCCCAGATAATCTGTGAACGGGCCTTCGGAAGGGGCATAAAGGCTCATGATATCCGGTTGTGCATGACCCGGAGACACTCGCAGGGAAGTTACGGCCGGCAAGGGATCCAAACCCGATGAATCAGGGAAGTACATGATCCCCTTGTTTGTGCCCCGGTTATATTCCACCTCTTTGATCAATCCTGTGGGTGTGACGGTTTTGCACAGAGTCAATAAGCCAGGAATACCTGCGTCGGCATAGAGAAACTGCCAGCACGCACCATCTGGAAGATTCGAATGAACGATGGTCGATAGGTGGCCATTTCCAGTTAAAAACTGAAGATAGTATGTCTCGGAGGTATCAGGGTAGAACTGCATTCTTATGCCGAGATCATCGTCGCTGTAACTGCAGGTCACCAGCGTGCGGTTGGCGTCGTCGACGATGCTCGCAATACCGAGCCCGAAAGGAAAAGTTCGCCAATTCAATGTCAACGAATATCCCAGCGGAGAAAATATCCTTATGGGTCGTGCTATAGCATCGCCGATGTCATACAGGGTTGTGATTTCTCCGTTTCGATTAATGACACTGTATTTATCGGCCGATAGTTTTTCTATTTTAGTACTACAGAGTTTTTGCTGAAGAATTTCGATGTAGCTATCTGAGCTTCCAATGTTTTCCCGAACTTTGAAGCATTCTCCAGTATTTAAATACAACGTGCCAGATCGTTTTATATAAATGCAGATTGTCAAGGTCATGCCAACGCCCATTCCGAACAGATCGATTGGCAGGGTCGCCGAATAAGACATCGTGAGCTCCAGCGCAGGGCCCATGCCAAAATTTCCTGTTACTGTCCCCAGGGTTTGTTGCGCGCTGAACAGGCGCGTGCGTGGATCGACGTCGCTGGTGAATGAGTCGATGAAATTGGACACTTGCGAGTAGAACGACGCGCTCACTTTGCTTTCTCCCTGAACGGTTCGCGAAAATTGTGGCGTCAACGAACAACGGTCTGCTACCGCGCGCGTAGGTGGTTGCGAAGTCTCAATCTAAGGAGCAATTTCGTCGGATCGACGTTACATTTTTAATTGAAATTCTTGCTAAAAATCACGTCACATCGATAATGTTTGTCCAGGGCACAGTCTGCACGGCCACTGTTGCCGAGTTCCCAAACTGATCGTGCAAATTTATATTGAAAACGGGGGAATAGTAGGTGTAGTCGTCGGTGGTATGTTCAACATAAACACCTATCCAGACAAGATAAATTCGATGGGAACTTACTGAAAATTCAGGGTATGCATTGAGTCCGATCGTGTTGCCCGATGAGGTCGAACACATCTCTTTGTTTAATCTTAGGCTGAGTGTGGCGTCGTTATTTACGGGGGATTCAGTAACAAGCCAGGAGTTCCACCAGTGGTTGGTGTCCGGTTTTTGTTTTTCCTTATGTATATACGTAAGATCCTGATAACCCAAGGAAGGATTGGTGAAATCGTGAATGTAAAATAGCGAATCATCAATTTGAAGATACGTTAAAACTACTTCGGAATCGCTGTTATTATTTCCCCAAAACGATACGGTCGGCTGTGGCGCAGTTCTTACCGCTATTTGCGTCAAAGTGGAGTTTTGAGTCCCATATTTTTTCTCCGGAAGAAAAAGAATTTGACAGGAGGTTTGAAAAGCGTTGCTGGCGGCGCTGCTTGCGTTGTATTCGGCGCCGTTAGACGGGTTTGTGATTTTTAGGGAGATCAGTTCTGAGTACAGCGGGGATGCGTTTTTGTTCGCTTGAAAGAAAAATGACAGTTCATATTGCGGGGCGCCTGATCGCGTCACTTGCGTTGTCTGACCGGTTGAATCGTAATATTGGCAATAATTGTTCTCAGAAACCGCGCCTAGATATTTGAGCGGCTGACCAGTGTCGCTTTCAATCCAGGTGATCTGAGCGCGGACTTCCGACTCAGTGGGAACGCCTTTGTCAGCTGAAACGAGGTCAAAGCTCAGATCAAGTAGCACCGGAATTTGATGGAGCCCATTGAGGAACATACTCGCACCGCCGTCCGGGCGCCCGCCGACGATGAGGTGGCATAAACTAATTGATTTTACATTGTCCCAATTACTAGCCACGATTCTCTCCTGAGATAGATCGTTTCCTTATTTCGAGAATGCCGCCCTTTCCGTTGGCGACCCTATCCTTGTGTCACACTGGTTATTTTTATCCAGGGATCACCTATCACGGTGACGATGGCTAGATTTCCGTATTGGTCATGAATTGGCAGATCGAATGTCGGTGCAAAATAGCTGTAATCATCCCGCGTATGTTCGAGGTAGACGGATGAACTAAGGCTGTAAATCCGATGGGGCTCCGCGATAAAAGCGATACTCCAAAGCGGGCCAAGACAACTTTCCGATCCATCAGCGTACTTCCAAACTATATTTCGACGGAGTTGGCGCGTTGCGGGTGTCGGCTCATTCACTGGCGCGCTAGTGTCAATAAACGCATTCCACCAATGGTTCGTGCGAGCATTTTCGGGTTCCATGTGGATATAGTGAAGTCCATCGAAGGGCAATTCAGCGGGGTTTGAAAAATCATGGATGTAAAAGAGCCCATCGTCGATTGTGATATATTGAAGCACGGTATTTGCATCATGCCAGTCTCCGGAAGCAATGTTTTCCACGCTCGTTTGTGCGCTACCTGCATCCTGAACGAGAATGGGTGTATAAGAGAGATCGGTGCCGTCTCCATATTGCTTTTGGTGGATAAATGTAAAATCTATGTGTGTCTTGTTTGAGAAGGTCGCGTCGGTGATGGGCCCGGAGGCATCGTAGATAATGTTCGGGTTGTCGCCGTTCGTTATTCTCAGCGACAAGGATTCCGCTGCGCCTGCATTCGCCGAATTCGTGGCTGCAAACGAGAAATCGAAAACGTACTGAGGCGTATCTTTTGTGATGATTTTGCTTTTTGAGGCAGATGTTTGGTAATACACGCAATATTGATTTTGGGGCGCCTGACTCAGGTATAGAAGGGAAGATTTATTATCGTTCCGAATCCATTCGAGATTTGCCAGCACCTGTTCGGGGGACGGGCCGGACGTCCCGGGAAGTAGCGCGAAACTGAGATCCAGATGAATTGGAATTTGGTGATTTCCGTTGAGAAACAGATCCGCAGACCCGTCGACGAGGCCCCCTGCGCTAAGGTGGCAGAGATTCATTGCAACCACATTGCTCCAATTGCTGGCCATTTGGAGGTCCTCGATGCTGGTGTATTACTTTTAGCATATCGCCTCTGCGGTATATGGCAATAACTGGAACAAGATATCGATGACAGTGCTGTTTTTTGGCTGATGATCTCTTTGCGTGACTGTGATTAGTTCCTGCTGCCTTGGAGCGCATGCCACTTGAGCGAAAAGATTTTTGAAATGTTCGTTTGAATAAAAAACGGGCCTGGTCCTGCGCAGAACAGAACTCAAGCCCTTTGGTATTGCTAGACTGTTGATTAGCGGATTAAGTATTTTGCGCCTCTAATCTTTCATCGAATGGAAGTTCGGTAGTGGTTTCCGTTTTAAGGGGCTATGTTATTCACCTGCAAACTCAATTGCGTCATCTTGGGTCGCGTCTTCGCCTTCACGGTCAAGACCTGCGCCCGGCGCTGCAGCCACCTCACTCTGCAAGCCCAACGCCTGTCGCTCGAACAACCTCCGATACAACCCGTCGTCCGCGCGAATCAGCTCATCGTGCGTGCCTTCTTCCACGATTGAACCGCGATCGAGCACAACGAGACGGTCGAGAGAACGAACCGTCGACAACCGGTGCGCGATGACGAGCGTCGTACGACCCACCATCAGACGTTCCATCGCCTGTTGAATCAACACTTCGCTTTCGCTATCGAGACTCGACGTTGCTTCATCGAGAATCAGCACCGGTGCGTCGGCGAGAAATGCGCGGGCGATCGCGACGCGTTGACGCTCACCACCTGAGAGCTTCACGCCACGTTCGCCGACCAGCGTGTCGTAACCTTGCGGCAGCGACTCGATGAAGTCGTGCGCACTCGCCAGTCGCGCAGCACGCTCGATTTCAAAGCGCGTGGCACCCGGCTTCGCATAGGCAATGTTCTCGCCAAGCGAACGGTGGAAGAGCAGCGGCTCCTGCTGGACCAGCGCGATCTGACTGCGTAACGACGCCTGTTGCACATCGGCGATGTTCTGCCCGTCGATCAGGATACGGCCATCCGTTACGTCGTAAAGACGCTGGATCAGCTTGATCAACGTCGTCTTGCCCGATCCCGAATGACCGATAAAACCCACACGTTCACCCGGCGCAATACGCAGCGAGAACCGGTCATAAAGCGGCGTCGAATGCCCCGGATAGCGGAAGGTCACATCGTCGAGGCGAATATCGCCCCGGCGAATCGCAATCTTCGGCGCATCCGTTTTGTCTTCGATGCCCAGCGGCTGTGCCTCGAGATCGACCAGTTCCTCCATATCGTTGACCGAGCGCTGCAGGTTGCGCACGTGCATACCGATCTCACGCAAGTAGCCTTTGAGCACGAAGAACATTGTGAGTGCGAACGTAATGTCGCCGACGGTCGCGCGCTTGTTGATCCAGAGCACGATCGCGCCGCCGAGGATCGCTGTCTGCATCATGACGAGCATCGTGCCTTGAAGGCCGCCGTTGAGCGTGCCGCGCTCCCACGTACGGCGCGTGCGGCTGCTCCACTTCGAGATCACGCGCGCAAGACGCGCTTCTTCACGTTGCTCGGCGCCGAACGACTTGACGACCGAATTGCAGCTGATCGCATCAGCGAGCGCGCCGCCCATGCGGGTATCCCACGCGTTCCCGAGGCGTGCGGCCGGCGCAACGATGCCGATCGAAATGCCGGTCGTGACCGCGACATAGATCAGCGAACCAAGCCCGACCACGAGGCCCATCACGGACCAATGCATGCCGAGCAGGATGGTGGCGCCGACCAGCATCACGACCGACGGCAGCAGGGCGACAAGCAGCGTGTCGTTGAGCAGATCGAGCGCCCACATGCCGCGCGTGATCTTGCGGACGGTCGATCCCGCAAAGCTGTTGCCGTGCCAATCGGTCGAGAATCGCTGAACGCGATGAAACGCGTCCGTCGCGATCTGCCCCATCATGCGAATCGTCAGCGAGATGAGATTGAAAAACACGCCCTGGCGCATCAGCGTACCCGCAAAGCCGAGCGCGGTGAGGCTCCAGAACGCGGCCATGGCGTCATGCAAAGTCGCCTTGGAAGCGACACCGACGGACGACGACAGCGCATCGACGAGCCGCCCTGCATAGAGCGGCGTCAGCACGTCGGCGACCGACGACAACAGGACGAGCGCAACGATGAGCACGATGCGCCAGGGTTGCCGGGCCCAGTGCCGGAAAGTGAAGCCTAAGACATCCTTGAAAGCCTGCCCGCCTGATTCTGTTTTAGTAGTCGTCATGGGATGGGTGACCGTCGCGTTAAAAAACGCGTCAGGTTTTCAGTGAAGAAGTGAAAAGAGACAGTGACGCCTCGCCATTCAAGGCGAATGAAAAGGCAATCCGTCTGGTGTGAAAGACGCCGGGTTCTGACCCCGCGCGGGAGTTACATCAACCCGCGAATGAATTGCGTCGAGATGACTTCACATGCGGGAAGGCGACGACCGACGAATGCATCGCGTGCACTGCTTGTGCGGTTTGCATCATGTTCGCCTCCCTGTGAACGTTGGTGGATGGAGATGTGGTTGAGCATCAACCACGAACCGATTCTATCGACGAAGATTGTTTTTGCCAACGGGAAATCTGAATGCCCGTTGTTCAATCGTGACAATCGTAATTACAGAATCCGAATGTGAAATTAGCACTCGATTCGATATGCTGCCACTGACATACGTTTATTGCGGCAACTACGGAAGCGCTTGAATAAATCCCGGTCATTTCTGCTATTTAATGTATGACGGAGACTGGATTTCAGCGCTGTCGGTGGTCTTGCTTCCGGGCGGGCCAAACAGCTGCACCAGGCGTGACCGGATCGACTGCGCGCGTGCCGCGTCACGGAACATCGCACCCCATTCGTGGAAGGTCAGGGTGAGCGGGTTATGCGAGTGGATCTGCGAAACGATGCCGTATTCACACGGCACGGCAGGGTCTTCTTCGACGAAGCTGCCGAACATCTTGTCCCAGATGATCAACACGCCTGCGTAGTTGCGGTCGATGTACTTTGCGTTGCGCGCATGATGGACGCGATGATGCGAGGGGGTATTGAAGAGGTATTCGAGCCAGCCCAATTTGCCGACTGCTTCGGTGTGCACAAAAAATTGAAACGCCAGATTGAGTGCGACGACGGCGACAATGTGCGGCGGTGCAAAGCCGATCCACGCGAGCGGTAACCAGAACACCCACATGCCGGAAATCGGATAGGTCAGGCTTTGCCTGAAGGCGGTCGAGAGATTCAGGCGCTCTGAGGAATGATGCGTGACGTGCGACGCCCACATCCAGCGAATCCGGTGACTCGCGCGGTGGAAGAAGTAATAGAAGAAGTCCTGTGCCACGAAGAGCGCAGCGATGGTCCACCAGGTTGTCGGTATGTTGAGAAGCCGGTGTTGATAGATCGCCCAGTAAATACCGATCACGACAAGCCACGACACGGCGTCGCTCGCCTGATGCATCAGCGCCAGGGCCGCGTTGGATGCGACGTCTTTCAGGCTATAGACATCGGGACGCCGGCTTTTCCAGTACCACGCCTCCCAGGCGATAAAGCCGAGAAACACGGGACCCATTCCGAGCAGAATCCATTTCTCCATTGCGCTGACGTCTCCGAGGTGCACGGGTAAACCAGCGCTTTTTTGCGGCGGCGATGGCACCAGTGCACCGTTGGTTCTATTTGTGATGTGTCGCCGATTATCGGCAGACGTTCCGGGAGCGTCAATTTGCGCTCTAGTGTGTGCACTCGCATAAAAGCACGAATCGTTTGAGGTGCGTGACCCGTTTATTCGAGGTGAAGCTTGAGAGCGGCTTTGTCGACAGGCGCGACATCGCTCAATACCTCAGGCGTGAGCGAGTGCTTCGCGTTTAGTTCGGTTCATCTCCGGCTTCATGGTCTGCGTCATCTCGCGCTTCTTTACCTTCGGCGCCGAGCTTCGAACGGAATACGTCGATCGAGCCATAGTCGTTGATGGCGTGACAGACGATCTGCGACCACGGGGTGACTGCTGGCGTGTCGATGCGACGAGGGTCGAGTCTCGTCGGGTCCTTGTTCCCCTTCGCCTCTGCGTTCGGCTCCGAGACTGCGTCCGCGTTTGGAGTCGCGTCGGAAGCCGTGTCTTGCGTCGTCAGCGGCGTCAGGGCGATTTCGAGCTTTTCTCCCGGTGCGATGGTGTGGGTGCCCAATTGCCGCTCACGTTTATCTGACGCGATCGCGAAGACCGGTGCGCATGTCACGTAGTGGCGCGACGCGTTGACACCGACGAGCGTCGCGGGGGAGTCCATTCGCCAGGTCAGCTTCTCGGGCGCATGCAACGCGTTGCCGCTCAGCGTCCGCGGGCGCGCGATGAGCTTGATCCGCGTATGCACGACAAATCGGAGCGCATTGTCTTCGGCGCTGTTGCCTGGGTCCTTGCTCGCGTCCAGTGCATCCGTCGTATCACCTCCGTGTCCTGAATCCTCCGTGTGTGCTGCGTTGGTAGATCCAACCGTCCCGGTCAGATCTACGGGATCCGACGGATCCGTTGGCTCCGTCGACGGCACGTCAAGCACATTGAGCCAGTACAGCGACTCGCGCGGTGACGTTGTGTCATGAGCCGAGACACCGGCCGAAGTCCCAGCGGGGTTTTTGGCTGGAGGCGCCTCTGAAGCTGCCGTCGAAACCGCGGTCGAATCCGTGTCGTAGTCGATGCGCACGACCTGACTCTCGCGCGGGCCCAGAACGAAGAGGGACGGTGTAACTTCAAACGGCGCATCCGTCGATTCCGGTGTCGACTGCGTGTCGCCTGCATCCGCCCAGATTTGTACGAGCGAAGGCACCGTGCTGGTGTTGGTCAGGCGGATCGTCGTGTGGCCCGGTGGCACAGGAACAATGGCACGTGTGGTCGATATCACGACGTTGGCTTCGGCGACGCGGGTGACCGTACTCATACCGATTGCGATGAAGATGGCGAAGGCGATTACGCCAGTAGTGGATCTTGAGATCGGCAACGCGCGACGTATTCGGAGCAATTTGCGGAACGGGATGAGCATGGCGACCCTGTGAGCGATACGACGAGCCAGGGCGTCGGTGATGCCGGCGACCTGGCGCTTATGCCTGATTGATCGGACAACGCTCGGAGTTCACTCGGTGACCGGGCTGCCTGGGCTATGCACCCAGGCAGCAAGCAACGCGGCGATCCGGCGTTCCGGCGATCTCAGCGATCTCAGCGATTAAGCGACCCCAACGCACTCACGGATACACCATCGCATAGAGCACGTTGGCGTTCACGCGCCCCGCGGTAGCAGCGCCTCCGGTCGCGACGTACTGCGCAAAGAACTTGAGCGTGGCTTCGCCGGTGGTCGTTGCCGGCTGGCCCGACGTAACAGGTGAAAGCTCGGCTTTGAGCACGTTCTGCTCGCCGGCATCCTTCGCGAGATCGACCGGGCTCAGGTCTTCGTTGAGCACGGCGATCTCCACATTGCGCGCGTTGCCCACGCCGGTGCTTTCGTTCTTCAGCCGGTTCGTTTGCGGGTTGATCGACTCACCAAACAGAAAATGCGGGTAGACGCTGCCAGTCGTCGATTTGCATCCCGTGAGCTTGAGCGTGAAGGAGGTGAGGCCGGCCGTGTCGCCATCGGTGCTCAATGCGCTCGTATTGACTTTGGGCAGTTTCACATTCAGATCGGCGTTCTTGTCGAGGCCATTGATCTGGCACGTCTGATCGGATACTTCGCCATCGAACGTGATGCGGCCGTCGGCCGCGAAGGTGTCGCTCGCGCCGAGAAAGGCGAGGGCGGCTATGGACGCACACGCGGCGAGACGGCGATTCCGATGAAGCAGCTGTTTCATGGGGGTTCCTTTTGTGTTGTGGAGATGCCGGATGCAGGTGCGACGACACGCCGCTCTGATGCGTGGCTTGGCGGGTCGTCGCACGATACCGACATGACCATTGAACCGGAGCGCGTCGCGACCACTGCGCAGGATTGCCCTGCATTACCTGTCAGCGGTTTCGAAGTCGTTGTCAGGCAATGACGCCACACGAAGCCAAACGACGTCGGGCGATGACGCCAAGCAGCGCGTCGGTTTCCTCAGCACACTCCGGTGGCCCGCGTCCGCTTACGCATCGATAGACCCCTGCGCGTCTGCGACGACGCGCAGGGCGCGGGACGTGTCGCCGCGATCTCCACGTGGACGATGGCGCCCGGAACCGGGACGACATCGCGTGTCGTTGCGGGCATTGCTACGCCGCGCGGCGTTCGTGTCGCGTCGACTTCAATCGTGTTGGGGCGATAGGCGCGCAGGGACGGAATCACCGCGAACCCGTGCGCGTCGGTTTTCGCGTTCGATCCGACCACAGGAAGCTCCGGTACGCCTCGCGTGTCGAGCAGCGCGGCGCCGGATGTGCCGATCGCGGGCCCCCACGTGATGCCGTTGCGATGCATGACAACGCTGCCATCGCGTCGCAACGACACAGTGGGAGCACCCGATATCGAGAGATGTGTGTCGCCGAGCCGGTCTCCGCGGCTGAGTTCCACAGACGGATCGTGCGCACAGGCTTCGAACGTACGTTGAATCTGGGTATGCGCTTGAACGAAGTTCAAATCGACAGAGCGCTCACGACAGGCCAGGGTCACGGCATAGGCGAGTGGCGGATCATCATCTTCTGCTTCCGCAGCCGATCCGCCGGAGGCCCAAAACGGAGTCGACATCATGCGGAGTGCATCGGCGGGATCAATCGACCCCGAAAGCCCCCATCGTTGTGACACGGTGCCCATCGCGTCCGTATCGATGCGAGAAGACAATCGGGGCGCGTTTGCTGCGTCGTCGATCGAGGCGCGCATATCGACGCTCAGGCGCGTGACGGGCGCGGAGAATCCGGGCGGGCGCGTGTGGGCGAGCGTCAACACGAACGCGGTGGATCCCGTTCGTGTGCTCAGACCCAACTCGAGACTTGTGCCGAAAGCCCGGCATCGCGAACAGGGTGTCCCGCCGGCGACTTGCAGTGCCGCGGTCGCGTAGGACGCAACGTGCGATCTCCAAAGATGCGACACCGTTACGCTCAGGTTGCCCTCGTGGGGCGCGCGAGCGGAGTGAGACGGTCGCGCTGCGTAGTCGGTCCCTGAGTGCGTCATGGGGCGCGTCGCGTAGTGGGGCGCGAAGTGAGGCGAGTAGGAAGGCGAGTAGTGAGGCGAGTAGCGGGTCGAGCTGTGCGCCGGGTAGTCGGTGGAGGCGTGCGTCGGGATCGTGTTGTTCGAAGGCGTGTCGTGGTCATCGGCCAGCGGTTCGACCCGGTCAGTCAGATCCAGTGCGCCACGTCCTGCACGCCAGCTTGCGCTCGCGCTCCAGATCCACGTCGAGGAGCGCAGCGTTGGCACGATGCCCAATCGCAAGCGGCCCGCGCGACGCCGTTGCGCTGCGCCTGACCACGCGCCATCGAGGTCGACGGACCACGCCCCGGCGTAGGTGTTGCCGGCGACTCCGATGCTTGCAGCACTGAGTCCCGGTCTTCGCTGGCCGCCGGCTTGCACAGTCATGCGGTCCGTCACGCCGTATCGCATCGATCCGTCTGCGATCAACGGATGTGTGCGCAAGCCGGTTGCGTATCCCGTCGACAGTGCGAAGCGCACCGCGTTTTCCCGAATCATGCGCGGCATCGCAGCAGCGGGTATGCGTACGTGCCGGGTTTCGCTGCCGTTGGTGATGAGGGCGACGTCAAGATCGCCACGATTACCGACTGGCCGTAACTCGGTGATGTTGAACGCGCCGGCCGGGACAACCGTGTCGAACACGACATGTCCTTGCTGCGTGACGCGCACGGTCGATCGCGATGATGCGACCCCTCGCACGGCGGGGGCATATCCGCGCGCGACATCGGGGAGCATGCGTTCATCGGTCTGGAGCGTGACGCCGACCATCGACACGTGAGGCTGCACGAGGCTTGACGTCTCAACCTCGCCGAATTTCATGACAGCGTTCCACCCCGGCACGGGCCGATCGGCATACGTTCGCGTGACACGGTAGCGCCGTGGGTACATGGGGTGTGCCGGGTCGAACACGATCCGGCCGTATTGCCGCCAATGCCACAGCCCGGTGTTGATGCCAGTCACGAGCGTAAGGGCTGCGCTTTTGCGAACGCTTCCATCGGCGCGCGATGCCGCGACGTCGATGGCATAGGTCGAAAAAAAAGAGGGAATCCCTGCGTCCCATCGTGCCTTGTCATTGGCGCCATCGATGGCTGAGCGCATCCAGATCTGAGGGATCGAGACATCCAGCCGGAGGTCGTTCGCGTTCAGTGTCGATGTCGCGTCGGCCGACAAGGCGAGGAGAGGCACGCAGGCGCGCGGCACAGGCAAGGGTGCGACTGCAGACCCGGATTCAGATGCTGGCTGGGACGGAGGTACAAGCGCAGATGCAGATGCAGAAGCCAATGCCAGTGCAGGTGCACGTACAGGTGCACTCGACGGCGATAGCGCAGGGGCATGTGCCAACACCCGTTCTACCTGCGAGAGGTGGTCAGCCTCCACGCCGGCGCGAATCAGAACGTGCGGATCCAGGCAAGGCGTCAGGGCATGCTTTGATCGTCCCCGTTCATCCGGACCATCCGGACTTTTCGACGCATGCGCGTCGTCGAACGTCACGCGTTCATTGCCGATGTAGCGATCGTTGACGTACAGATCAACACGCATCGGCTCACGCGAAATATCGGTCAGTTGCACCAGGGTATTGCGCGGGACGGTCCGCAAGCGGTGCGTCGAGGGCAGCGCGTCGAGCGCAAAGCCGGATTCGGATGCGTACGCCTGCCCGGTACCGAACGCCGTAAGCCCGACCACGACGGCTACGGCAACGCCGAATCTCCCTCCCGTGCGTGGAGGCCTGCCGATCCCTGGAATCCGTATGCGTGGCATGCGCGAGGCGCGAGGGTCCGCGCGGCCGGTGAAAGCGACGACGCTACGACATCGGCATTATTACCATTTGTAAGTTTCATTCGACAAACGTGGGTGCTTTTGAAAGCTTGTTGCGATAAACCCTTAATTTCACTGTGTCTTTTCGCACAAATGACATCGCGCGGACAGTAATACGCTGTAATATCCCGCGCGGGTTCGTATTGGATCGTCGACGATCGATCGCTGCTTCGGCCGCGTCTCGGCTTTTCAAAAAGCGACAACATCAAAGGCCGGGCAATCGGGGGCAGGGCATGTCGTTGGAATCTTCACCGGGCTGGGTCGCCCGGCTCTTGTCGCGCAGTCGGGCGGTCAGTGCGATGCCGTCGTCAAATGAGTTCGGTGGTTCATCGGCCGACTCCGCAGCTCACGCTCGGCCGGCGGACACGCGCCCGTGGGTCACCGATGCGCAATTCGTCGATCGACTTGTGCGGATTGGCTATGTGCTCGTCGTGATCGCGTACCTGTTGATCGGCGTGCTTGGGCACGACCCCTGGAAGCAGGACGAGACCTATACGTTCGGCATCATCGCGCACATGCTGCACACAGGCGACTGGGTTGTCCCGACCAATGCGGGACAGCCATTCATGGAGAAGCCGCCGCTCTACGATTGGGTTGCGGCGGGGCTGGCAAGCTTATTCGGACGATGGCTCGCGGTGTTCGACGCGGCGCGCCTCGCGAGTGCGTGCTTCACGGCCGTGACACTGCTGTTCCTGGCGCGCTCAGCGCGGTTGTTTCATGACACGGCGCGACGCAATGATGCTCGCGTGCTCGGAACGTTGGCGCTGTTTGCGTCGACGTTTGTCGTGCTCAAGCACGTGCACGATCTGATGACTGACGTCGCGCTGCTGACGGGCGCCACGATGGCGCTCTACGGATTGATGGCTCTCGTACGCGCGTTGGAACACACACGTGTCGCCGATGCTTTGGCGACATCGGAGCCGATTCCGTCGGCCGGTCAGTCGCTCGATCACGCTCCGACCTTGGCGCACGCGTTCACACAGCCGTCCACTCGGCCGGACGATCGCCAGCCCACGGAGTCTCTTGCGCGGGCGACACGGCCGTGGGTCAGCGAAGCGGGGCGCGCGGCGCTATGGCTTGGCCTCGGCACCGGCATCGCGATGATGTCGAAGGGCGTGTTTGTGCCGCTGGTCGTGGGTCTGGCGGCATGTGCTCTGCCGTTCGTCGTACCCGCATGCCGCGATCGTCGCTACGCGCATGCCTTGCTGATCGCGCTGGGCGTGTTCATGCCGTTCGCGACGATCTGGCCCGCGGCGCTATATGGGCGGTCCCCCGAGCTGTTCAAGCTCTGGTTCTGGGACAACAACATTGGCCGCTTCTTCGGATTCTCAGTCGCCCAACTCGGCGCGGAAAACGACAAGCATTTCTTCGTCGTGCGCACACTGCTCAGTTCGGCGATTCCTGTCGGGCCGCTTGCCGTATTGGGCGTCATCAGCGGTGGCTGGCGTCGACTGCGGCACGGCGTGATTGCTGCGCCGTTGCTCTTCGCAATGGTCGGCCTGACCGTGCTCGGCGTTTCGGCCACGGCGCGTCAGGTCTACGTGCTGCCCTTCGTGCCAGTGCTTGCGCTCTTTGCAAGCGACGCAATCCGATGCCTGCCGCGACGTTTTCACATCGGATGGGACTATGTCTGCCGTGTGATTTTTGCAGCTGCCGTGACTGCGATATGGGCTGCCTGGGCCGTGATGACGGGATCGATGGAAAACCATTGGTGGCTCGAGGGCCTCGCGCGCTGGCTGCCGCTCGACTACGCGCTGCAGACGCCGATTACGGTGTTTGTGCTCGCCGTGGCAATCACCGTCGCGTGGGGAACATCGATGGGCCTCGCGTCGCGCGCGGGCATGTGGCGCGGCGTGCTGACCTGGTCGGCGAGTGTCGCTGCGGTATGGGGTCTGGTGTTCACGCTGCTACTACCCTGGGTCGACTATTCGAAGAGCTACCGGAGCCCGTTCGAAGATCTGGCCGGCGCCATCGCGCCGTATTGGACATCGCGTGATTGCATGGCGAGCTATTCGCTCGGCGAGTCCGAAGCGCCGATGCTCGAGTTGTTCACGGGTATCGAGCATCGGCCGATCGGGCTCGGCGAGGCGACGTCGTGCCGCTGGCTGATCGTGCAATCCGAACGCGTGCAGGAGCGGCCATCGGGCGACTGGGTGCCGTTCTGGGGCGGCACGCGCCCCGGAGACGACGAGCAGGTGATTCGCGTCTATCGTCGCGCGACACGGGCCGATCAGAGGATCGGCAGCGCTCGCGCGACGGACTCACAGTAGCCAGATCAGTCGCTCACGCGCCGGATCCAGTCGCCATGCACGCGCGATACCGCTTCGGCGGTGCCCTCGACGCGCGTGGCGATCCCGCCTTCATACCGCTCGAATGTCAGATCGACCTTATACGGACCGAACGCAAGGCGACGCACGGTCAGATTCTGGACACCGGCCGGCAGACGCGGGTGATCGATTGTGACGCTTTGCGTCCAGCCGTCGATCGTGATCCCGAGGCACGACTGCAAGAGCAACAACGCCGAGCCGGCTGACCACGCCTGCGGCAGGCACGCAACCGGATAGCCGATGGGCGGCAGTCCCGGTCGACGCGGGAAACCGCAGAACAGTTCAGGCAGACGCATGCCGAACGTGAACGCCGCGTCGAACATTTCCTCGAGGATTTGGAGTGGCCCGTTCAGGTCGCCGTAGCGGCGCATGCCCAGCGCGCAGAGCGCGGTGTCGTGCGGCCACACCGAACCGTTGTGATACGACATGGGGTTGAAACGCGGCTGGGTCTGGGCGAGGGTTCGAATACCCCATCCTGAGCGGAACGAGTTTTCACCGAGCCGGTCGACAACGCGTGCCGCGCGTTCGCGGGTCGGAAGTCCGGCGAAGAGCAGGTGGCCTGCGTTCGATGCTTCGACCGCACAGAGCTTGCCCTGTCCGTCGAGCGCGATGCCGTAGAAGCCCTTGTCTTCCATCCAGAAGCGCGATTCGACGACTTCGGCGAGCGCGCGCGCACGCGTCGCCCAGGCATCGGACTGCCATTCGTTGCCGCGTCGCGCCGCGAGATCGCTCATCGTCAGGAAGGCACGATAAGCGTAACCCTGGACCTCGACCAGCGCGATCGGGCCTGTGGGGAACGAGCCGTCCGCGTGGAACACGGAGTCTTCACTGTCCTTCCAGCCCTGATTCGACAAGCCGGTCTTTTCGCCGCGCGCGTAGTCGAGCACCTTGTTCGGGCTCTTGTCGATGACCCCTTCGATCCAGCCCATCGCGCGTTCGAGCGCAGGCCAGAGTTCGTCGATCAGGTTCGTGTCGCCGGTACGAGCGACGTAGGCGCCTGCAAGCACAACGAACATCGGCGTGCTGTCGACACCACCGTAGTAGAGCGCAAACGGCAGTTCCTTGAGCGCGCACATTTCGCCCTTGCGGGTCTCGTGCATGATCTTGCCGGGCGCGGAGTCCTGGAACGTGGACGTCGCGGTGGCCTGACGGCTTGCGAGAAAACGCAGCACGCCGCGCGCAATGCTCGGGTCGAGCCAGAGTGTTTCCAGCGCAGTCACAATTCCGTCGCGGCCAAACGGCGTCGAGAACCACGGAATGCCCGCATACGGGTAGGGTCCCGTTGCGAGATCGCTGGTCAGCAGCGCCAGATCGGCGCGCGACTGATCGAGCCACTGCGTGAAGAGCGGCGTCGCGCTGTGCAGCGATGCGCCGTTAAGCCGATGCGCGCGCATTGCAAGGCGCGCCTGCGCTCGCGCGCGGCGGTAGCGGCGTGCATCGGGCGCTTCGTCTTGTGCCGAGTCGGGACCGACTTCGACATAAAGCGTGAATGCTCCGCCCGAAGGAAGCTTGACCAGATAGTCTGCGCGATCCGGGCCCAGGCGCTCGGGTGCCTCCGAGAACGACACGGTCGACGTGCGTTCGAGGCCGTCGAGACCCCAGTAGGCGAGGCGCACGCTCGAATCGCGCACTGCGGGCGCCGACAGTTCGCCACGACGCTCACGAGTCGAACCACGCACCTCGAACATGTCACAGAAGTCCGCGCGGAAGCTCACGGTCAGCGGCATCGTCACCGCCGCATTGCCGAAGTTGTGGCACGAGATACGTTCAAACAGTCGCGTGCGCCACAGGAAACGGCTGCGCTCGACGTGAATCACACCCTCGGGTGCCACGGCGCCACCGAGCTCGGGCAGCGGGTGGTTCGTCATGTGCGCCGTGAACACGACGTTGTCGCGGCCCATCGAAGCCGACAGCAGCGACGGCGCGCGCGGGCCGAATGTCAGCCGGAAATGCGACAGCACGCGCGTGTCGTCGCGGAACAATCCATCCTTGTTGCCGTAGACGTCGCCATAGGCGTCGGCCACCATAAACGTGTCTTCGTGCTTGAGCGCAAACGTCTGCGACATGGCAGGTTCAGTGCGTTCGGTAGCGGCGAGTGCCGGATCGGCAATCGTCTCGAGGTCGTCGACCTGCTTCATGATGTTGCTGCCTCCTGTTCCAAAGTCTTTACGAAAGCGTAGCCAAACTTACCAGTGGTTCATGAAACGAGCAGGGCGCGATTCCACCCCTATTTCCGGAATTGCCCGTCGTGCGGCGGTCTGTCGGGGCGGCGACGTGATGATGTGCCGCTTCGGACCCGGAGCGCCGCACACGTTCCGATGATGCCGCGCCGGATCCAGCCGGCTTCTCGACTTATTCGGGCGTGAAAGCTCCTACATGCGCCGCCGAAGCGGCGCCAGGCGCACGAGCGATCACGCCGCGCGCCGGACTGCCGGGTCAGTGCCCGAATGGTCACTCTGTTTTCCGAGCGGACGCGTCGCCCCGCGCACCAGCCGGATCAACGTGATCTCAGACGGCGCGAACAGCCGCTTGGGCGGTCCCCAGTAACCTGTGCCACGGCTCGTGTAGACCCACAGCGACTGGACCTTGTTCAATCCGGCCGTAAAAGGCTGTTGAACGCGCACGAAGAAATTCCACGGGAAGAACTGGCCACCATGGGTATGGCCCGATAGCTGCAACGTGTAGCCTGCGCTGGCCGCTGCGCTTGCGCTGCGCGGCTGGTGCGCCAGCAGGAGCCGTACCGCGGCATCGGCAGGTGCACCTTCGAGTGCGGCTTGAGGATCGCTTTCGTGGGCCGGGTCGAAATGACCGCCTGAATAGTCGGTGACACCGGCAATCACGACCGGCACGCCACCGTGATGAATCACGACGTGCTCATTGAGCAGCACATTCAGGCCGATGCGACGGAATTCATCGACCCAGGCGTGCGCGCCCGAGTAGTACTCGTGGTTGCCGGTCACGAGATAGACGCCATGTGCCGCGGTCAGTCGCCCGAGCGGGCGCGTATGGGACGACAGTTGCTCGACGCCGCCGTCGACCACATCACCCGTCACAGCCACGACGTCGGCCTGCAGCTTGTTGACTGCGTCGACGATGGCATCGACGTACTTCTGGCGAATGGTCGGCCCCACGTGGATGTCGGAGATCTGCACGATCCGGAAACCTTCGAGCGCGTCGGGCAGGTTATCGATCGGCACGTCGACATGCTTGATGGCCGCGCGCCGGCGCGCGTTGACGAAGCCCACCACGGTAAACACGATGGCGAGCACGGGCACGGCGACACCCGACAGGTCGCGCCAGAGCAGCGGCACGGCGGTATGCGCGACGAGCGCGACCGTCAGCGCGATCACCAGCACGACGTCGCGCAACAGGCATAGCACGAGCAGCGAAGAGAACAACCCCATCGTCAGCAAGCCGACCCATGCAATGGCCGACGCATCATCGCGCTTGGCGCGGCGAGCGAGCATGCCAAGGGGGATCAGCACGTACGAAGCAACCAGCCACACGATCATGACGATCTGCGCAACGGACCAGGGGGCAAGCGTGGGGACGATCCGGACACCGACATAGAGGTGCAGCAGCAGGCCAATCGCAAGGGCTCTGACAAGGAATGACAGGGGCATGAACGAGACGCTTTGGCTGAGAATCGTTTGATTGTACTGCCGGGGCCGGATTCGGTTCGAATGGGATTCAGCGAACGCTTAGGTTGGCTGTCAGGCCGGCATCCCGGCCGGCATGAGCGGCAAGGCGCATGCCCGCGGCGAAGCGAACGGTGCGGCGAACACTGCGACGATGAATGAGCAGGGCGTCAGGTGCGGCGTTCGTCGATGCCGACGTTCAAGGCACGGATTCAATGCCGTGCTTGCCCGCGCATGCCCAAGCGCCGCGGGGCCAAAAGAAAACGCCGGTCCGCAGACCGGCGTTTTCGCCGTCAAGCTTTCGCAAGCAAGTCTTGGCGATCAGGCGTTCGCGTGCGATTCCTGGCGTGCCACGCTGCTCGTGCTTTCCATGCGCCATTGGCGACCCAGTTCGCGGACCTTGCCGGTGACGTTGACCTTCGCATGCAGCGGCACATTTGCGCTCGACGGTCCGATCTGGACCTCGAACGTGCCCGGCTCGACCACGCGCTTGAGCTCGCCATTGGTCAGGTTGAGCATGTCGACCGGCACACGCAGCGTGACGCGGACCGTCTCGCCGGCCTTGACCGCGACGCGGGCGAAGGCCTTGAGCTCCTTGACCGGACGCACGGCCGAAGCGAGTTCGTCGCGCACATACAGCTGCACGACCTCCACGCCGTCGCGTTTGCCCGTGTTGGCCAGATCGAAACTCGCGACGATCTCGCCGGTTTCGATATCAAGCGTGTCCTTGTCCAGCGACAGATTTGAATAGGCGAACGTCGTGTACGTGAGGCCGTGCCCGAACGGGTAGCGGCTGCCGAAGTGGAACGCGATCGGCGTGCCCGCGCTCTTGAGCTTGTGGTTGTAGAAATACGGCATTGCACCCACGCTCTTTGGCACCGACACGACCATGCGGCCCGACGGCGACACCTTGCCCGAGATCAGATTCGCGAGCGCCACGCCGGCTTGCTGACCCGGCGCGAAGGCCATCGCGAGCGCGGCCAGCTTCGATTCGACGCCGTTGAGCAGGTACGGGCGGCCGCCTGTGAGGATCGCGATGGTCGGCTTACCCGTCGCGACCACGGCTTCCAGCAGTTGTTGCTGCACGCCCGGCAGGTTCAGCGAATCCGTGTCGGAGCCTTCGCCGACCGTACCCGTCTGGAACAGGCCCGCGAGGTCACCGACGAACACGATGGCGATATCGCTGTCGCGCGCGGTCTGCACCGCAGCATCGATGAGGCTCTTGTCGCGCGACACCGGCGATTCGAGGTTCAGCGTCGAGCCGTCGGTCACGTCACCCGGGAACACCGGTGCGCCGGCCTTGCGCTCGTTGAGGATCACGCAGCCCGGCGCATAGCGCACCGCGTCGCCGTAGACAGACTTGAGACCGGCGAGCGGCGTCACGATGTCCGAGGCGTCCGACGTCATGTCGTTGATGATCAGGTGGACCGGGAAGCTGTAGCCGCCGAGCATGGCGAGCGGGTCGTCCGCGGTCGGTCCGATCACGGCGATCTTCTTGCCCGAGTCGGGTGCGATCGGCAGGATGCCGTTGTTTTCGAGCAGCACGAACGACTGCTCGGCCGCTTGCTGCGCGAGCGCCTTGGCGTTCGCGTTTTGCAGGTCGATCTTGCCTTCGTCGGCGTACGGATTTTCGAACAGGCCGAGACGGAATTTCTCGGTCAGCACGCGGCTGACGATTTCATCGACCTTCGCTTCGGTGATCTGACCGCGCTCGAGCGCCTGGCGCAGATGCGATGCGCAGTCGTCGCCCGGCAGCTCGACGTCGAGGCCAGCGTTGAACGACTGGGCAGCAGCTTCGGCCGGATCGGCGGCGACGCCATGATGCTGGTACAGCAGGCTCACGCCCACGTAGTCAGCGACGATCAGACCGTCGAAGCCCCATTGATTGCGCAGCAGCTCGGTGAGCAGATAGTGCGAGCTGTGGGCGGGTTCGTTGTCGACGTCGTGATAGGCCGGCATGACCGACCCGGCGTTCGCCTGCTTGACCGCCATTTCGAACGGCAGCAAGAAGATGTCGCTGAGTTCGCGCGGACCGAGGTGCACCGGCGCGTGATTGCGCGCGCCTTCGCTGAACGAGTGACCGACGTAGTGCTTGAGGGTCGCGAGCAGGTCGCGCTTCTCGCCTTGCAGGCCACGCACGTAACGCGTGGCGAGCACGCCGATCAGATAGGGGTCTTCGCCGAACGTTTCTTCGGTGCGGCCCCAGCGGACGTCGCGCGAGACGTCGAGCACGGGCGCAAGGCCCTGGTGGCAGCCGATGCTGCGGGCTTCATGGCCGATGGCGGCCGCGACTTGCTCCACGAGTTCGGGGTTCCACGTCGAGCCGTAGTTGATGGCCGCCGGAAACAGCGTGCCGCCCTTGGTCATCAGGCCGACGAGGCATTCTTCGTGGGAGAGGGTCGGGATGCCGAGGCGCGATTCTTCGCGCAATTGCTTTTGAAGGCGGTTCAGGGCGCGCACGCCAGACAGGGCGTCCACGCTGTGGCTGCCGAGCGGGCGGGTGATCTGGCCGAGGCCGAGCTTCAGGCGCGCCTGAAGCTGCGACTGGTCGCTTTCGCCGGTGAACGAATCGCCGCGCGTACGGTGATTGCCGTCTTCCGACAGCAGCAACCAGAACGCATGCATCTGGGCAATTTTTTCCTCGATCGTCATGCGCGCGAGCAGGTCGGCGACGCGTTCGGGAATCGGGCGTGACGGATCTTGATACGGATGGCTCATGGCAAGGCGAAAAGTCAGTGTTGGGGGAAGCCCCGGAAAGCGGCGGCGATGACGTGCGGTAGGCGGATCCCTTAGGACGTGTCTCTTGACGCGTGTCCTCGATCCTGCACGCCCGGGCCGCACGATCCGGTGGTGCGACGCCGATGCACAATCGGGCGGCGGCCACCGCACGGCGCGGGAGAGCGCCGGCCGGGATTGCGGGCAAGCATATCCAAAAGCCTCCGGGATGCGATTGCGAAATTGACGATCCGCGCGGCGATTCTTTTGCGTTACGTCGAGCGTTAGACCGCGGCTTTTGCAGTGCACCATGCGGCGATTTTTTCCGATGCCGCATCGTGCGTTCCTGCGGGCTTCGGCCTCCGTGGCAGCGTAGGGGCGACACGGAGGCCCCGCCTGCCGCGCCAGCCCTTATAATCCAGCCATATTCCGTCTTTCGAGCGAACCCAACTTGCCGCACGAGCATACCCACGCACATGCGCACGACAGCACGCACCGGCATGACGTTGCCGAGCACGATGCTGCGCCGCCCTCGGCTGAAGAGATCGAGCGCTCGCTCGAGATCGCCGAAGAATATTGCCAGGCCCGTGGCGAGCGGCTGACGCCGATTCGCCGCAAGGTGCTCGGCCTGCTGCTTGCGAGCGGCAAGGCGACCAAGGCGTATGCGCTGCTCGACCAGATGCGCGACATGCATGCGGGCTCGGCGCCGCCGACCGTGTATCGCGCGCTCGACTTTCTGTTGTCCGCCAATCTGATCCACCGGATCGAGACGATCAACGCGTTCTCGGTGTGTCACGATCTCACGCACTGCCAGCACGGCATTCTGATGGTCTGCCAGGACTGCGGCCGCGTCGAAGAGCTCCATGAGCCCAAGTTGCGCAAGACGCTGATGGCCCAGGTCAAGCAGTCGGGCTATCGGCTCTCGGGCGAGGAAATCGAGCTCAAGGGCCTGTGCCCGGAGTGTCAGGCACGGCTCGACGCCAAGAACGCAAAGCGCGGCAAGGACGCGGCCAGGGAAACGAAGGACGAGCAGGCGGTTTGAGCCTGAAACTCGGTATCGCGCCGCGAGCCGGGTCACACAACAATCAATATGAATGGCAGTTGTACTTTGAGCCGCCGCTGCGCTGCGGCTGCTGTGGTGCTGTTGATCTGTTCCGCGTCGAGCGACGTGTGGGCGGATTGCCGAACGAATTTCCTGGACGGCGTGGAGCCGAAGCCGCTTCAGGCGCCCGGCACGGATCGACCGCATCTGCTTTGCTTCACTTCTTATGCGGTGCTCGAGTCTGGCGAAACGCGCACCGCAGTCTGGTCGGCCGAGGCGCTGACACGCGACAAAGTCAGTGCCGCACACGACATCACGCGCGACAACACATTTCACGCTGAAGACGCCATCGGCCAGGCGGATCGTGCCGAACTTGGCGACTACACGCGTTCGGGTTGGGATCGCGGACATATGACGCCGTCCGGCGATATGCCCGATGTGCAGTCGCAGGCCGAGTCGTTTTCGCTGGCGAACATGATTCCGCAGGCACCGAAGAACAATCGGCGGATCTGGGAGCATATCGAGGCCAGTACTCGACGCCTTGCGACATCGACGGGGCAGGTCTACGTGGTGACGGGGCCGGGCTACACGAGCGCAAAGCCGAACTGGCTCAATGCGCGCGTGCGGATTCCTGAACTCGTATGGAAGGCGGTCTATGTGCCTGATCGCGGGGCGGGGGCGTATCTGGTTCGTAACGATGCGGGCAACGACTATTCGGTGGTGTCGATCGCGGAGATCACGCGAATTTCGGGCGTAGATCCGTTTCCGTCGTTATCCGCGTCGATGCGAGAGACCGCGTATGCGTTGCCGTCGCCGACGCCGCATCAAGGTGAAGGCAAGGATGTCCGCGTTGCCGAAGCGACGCTGCTGGGGCGTGCGAGTGATGAGACTCAGGTTGCCGCAGCGGAATCGGGAGGGGGACGTGCGAGGGCGAGAGACGGTCGGATTGAACGCGCTGAGCGCGCGGATCGTGATCCGGCCACGCGTGAGCGACGAGCCCGGCGGGTTGAATACCAGCCGATCGATATTTTCGCGACCCTTGAATCGGCGATCGAAGAGTCGGGCAGATTGTTGAGACGCTGGATCGCGCAGGTCATGCGTGAGGCGCTGGGCTAAACCCAGTTCGTGTTGCACGACGCCTGTTGTTGGGTTGTCTGCCCCCTCCGTAAAGAACTCGCGTTCCGAGCTCTTCACGCGTAGGGAATCCGGTTCAGGTCGCGGCGAGCGGCATCGCTTTGGCCGATGTATCGAGCCAGCGGAAGCCAAGGGCAGCGGCGAGCGAACGCCTGCCGTATCGCTTGTAGTGCTCGACCTGGAACTCGACGCCCGACGCTGGCCCGGTGTAGACCACCGCCTCGTTGACCGCAAACGTATAGAACGGCGGATCGAGATGAACGAGGGTGACCGTTCCGCGAGACTCTCGAGGTAGCTCAACCGATACGGATGCCTGAAGTTGCGTTGGCAGGTGCGGCAGGGTCGCGGACATAACTCAATACTCGTATTTCTGAAATCGGCAACCCGCTTTGATGGGCAGCATTGCTCCGTTTATTTGGGTATCGGCCCTCGCGTTCGAAACTTTAATAAGTGCAATTGATTAAAGTATCTGCAAAGGCCCGCCCGGTCGACGTTTCGCCGAGACTGGCCAATCCGGGCTCGCGAAAGTTGTTGTTTATTGCCCTGATGTCTGAGGAGTCGACATGGGCGAACGTCAGTAGCCACGCTACACTGTCGCTCGCGCGGACGATGTATTCGGGGATGCGCACCAAGGAGCTGCGGGCAATGACTCGCGGCCGGGTAGTTCAGACCAGTCAGCACGAGAAGACCATGAAGACCATGCTTTGTATCGGGGCCGCCGCGATTGCCCTCGTGGCGTCGGCGGTGTACGCGCAGGCGACGTCGGATGAACCGACGTCCAATATCCACGGCTGGCGCCCGCCGTCCGATGATTCGCACCATGGATGGGGCGCCCCCCGTCCGGGTGATCCCGAGACCGGTCGGATGACGGAGCATGGATGGGTCGCCCCGCGTGACAAAGACTGCTCGCTTAATCACGTCGCTATCGAGGGCAGTGCCCAGGTGCGCTGCATGAAGTAACCCATGATCGTTCGCCCAAGCCTTCACTGGTTCCGCATGATTTTTGTTCTGCGCGGATCGGTGCTGCTCGATATCCTGCCGCAACTCGTCATCACGACCGGGTTCGCGACTGTCGTCACGTTTCTCCACGGCACGCTGTTCGAGCGGAAGATCCCGCTGACGTTTGTGCCGTTTTCGCTGATCGGTCTGACGCTCGCGATCTTCCTCGGGTTTCGAAACAGCACGAGCTACGCGCGTTACTGGGAAGCTCGAAATCTCTGGGGCGAGATCCTGAATGAAACCCGCACGCTTGCCCGCCAGTCGCTGACGCTTCCCGACGATGCATCTCACGCACGCTCATTTGTGCGCCGGCTGATCGCCTTTACCCATGCGCTGCGCCATCAGTTGCGCGGTACCGATTGCAAAGCCGATCTTTCGCGTTTGCTCGAACCGCACGAGTGCGAGCGCGTCGCCGAAGCGCATTTCAAACCGGCCGTCCTGTTGTTGATGGCAGGCGAATGGCTTCGCGACATGCGTGAGCGCAAGCTGATTCAGCCGGTCCTGATTCCCGCGATGGAAGCGCCGTTGAACCGGCTCAGCGTGGCGCTCGGTGGATGTGAGCGCATCGCGAGCACGCCGATTCCGTTCACGTACGCGGTGATCATTCATCGTGTGATCTATGTGTACTGCTTTCTGTTACCTTTCGGTTTGCTTGACTCGATCCATGGCATGACGCCGGTCATCGTCGCGTTTCTGTCGTACACGTTCTTTGCGCTCGAAGCATTGAGTGCGGAGATCGAGGATCCGTTCGGCACGGCGCCGAACGATCTGCCGCTCGATGCACTCGCCTGGACGATCGAGGCGACGCTGAGGGAGACCTTGGGGGAGCGCGAGTTTCCGCCGAAGCCGCAAGCGGTCGACTACGTTCTGAACTAAGCCCGGTAGAGCGTTCTCTGGGAAGCAACGTTCGTTTTCGGATAAGCATCCTCAAGGCGAGCAACGACCTCGTAGGTTCGATTAGGGCGAGCGTCAGAAGTTGAACGGCGGGCGTTTGGGGCATCGAGTCTGCCGACGCCATGTGGATGATTGAAGCACACAGGGCCGAATGCATAATGCGTCCGGCCCTGCGCTTGAAACGTCAGATCGTGTCCGATCCTGAGCGACGAATTACATGCCCGGCGTCAGCTGGCCGCGAATTTCGCCGCCCGGGTTGGCAGCCGTGTGCACGTTGAAGTACCACTTGCCAGCAAGCAGATCGGCTTCCTGCTTGCCATCCAGCGTGGCTTTGCCTTGAATCGGGCTGGCCAATGCATCCTTGGCGATCGGCACCATCACGCCTGCGTTCTGGCCAGGCTGCGCCGGACCGTGGAAGTGCGCGGCGCTTGCCGGGCCCGACAGGCCTTCGTAGCTGATCTTGTAGTCAAGCGACTTGGACGACGTGTCGTACGTCGCGTCGAGGTGACCCTTGCCCGTCGTGGCGTTTGGCGGCACTTCGCTCGACGGAAGCAAGTCGGTGCTGAATTGGACGGTTTTCGCGACGACGAGCGCCGGCGCGCACAGACTCAGGGACAGGGCAACTGCTCCGAATACGCGTACCAGTTTCATTTTTCTCTCCAGGGTAGACCACAGAACAGCGCCGCTGGGGCGACGCCGCAGATGCCATCACTATCATAGTCTCGCGACCCGCCGATGGCGTTGCAGCCTTTTGGGGGCAAGCCGCGTTTCAGACGACGACAGGGCAGACAACGCCTCAGTGGTGCGGCGTATTCCATGGCCTGCAAAATACTTTGCGATGGGCGCTACTGCGCCTTTTGTCTGCCCGGAAACAACGCTCTTGCTGCGACCGCACAGGCGACTGCCGCGAGCCACACTGCCGGCCACGCATCGAGCTTCAGCAGTAGCGGGATGCACGACGGTGTAATAAACAGCAGCGTGAAAGCTGTCATATTGCCCATTGCCAATGCAGTCCCGGCACGAGCGACGCCGGCCATTTCCGCGAGCTCTGCATACGCGACACCATGCCAGGCCGAAACGCTGACCCCACAGATGACCAGTACCGCAATGACTGTTCCTGTCGTCGCCCCGGACGATAGGTGAGGTGTGCCTTTTAGAGCAAGTACCCATGCGAGCAAGCCCAGGGCCGCAAACGCAACGGCGCTGATCACACAGCACGCGTGCAGATAGTCGCGGCGGTTTCCGTGGCGGTCCGTCCAGCGTCCGCTCCAGACTCGCATGACCATCGCGCCAACTTGCACTGCGGCGAGGACGGCGCCGGAAATCGCCGTCGAGACGCCGAACACGTCGTGCAGGAAGACCGCCCCGAACGTAATGACGGCGAACTGCGGTGCACACAAAATGCCGATCGCGAGTACGACGCGCCAGATCTGGCCGTCGGTCATCGGGTTGATCGAAGCGCCTGAGCCCGGCTGAGGGCTCTGCGCCGGCGTGGTCGATGGCATTGACGAGATCGACGACGAAGCCTGCGTCGGCGGTTCGTGGAGCCAGTGCCACGCCAATGCGGCGGAAGTCAGGCAGAACAGGGCGCCGGCCCCATACACATAGGCGAACCCGAGATGGGCGGCGAGCGCAGGCAGGATCAGCGCTCCGAGCCCGTATCCAAGCGGGACAGCCGTTTGCCGGATGCTCATGGCCAGTCCGCGCTCGTGCACGCGGAACCAGCTCATGATGGCCCGGCCGCTCGAGCCGTTGACGCTGCTGCCGAGCAAACCGACGACGCACAAGCCGCCGGCTAGCAGCCCGACAGAAGGAATGGCCGAGACGCCGCCGCCGCTGGGCGCGACAAAGGCGGCCATGCCGAGCAAGGCGATCGCCGAGCTGCACAGGCCGGTCAGCAAAACGGGGCGATCGCCCCAGCGGTCGGTCAGCAGGCCCCACGGCAGTTCGCTGATGGCGATGCCGAGACCCAGCATGCCGAGCACCCAGCCGAGCGTCGATGTATTGAGTCCGTAGGCGCTGCGCATCAGCACGCCGGTGGCGGAGATGCCGCCGACTACGGCAGCGAAGCTCGCGTTCGCGGCGACGCCGATGGTCAGGATCTTCCAGCGATGCGAATCGGTCAGGCGTTCGGTCGATGGCACGGTCGAGTGCGAAGTTGGGTGTGAAGTTGGGTTTGAATCGGGGCGTGAGCTTGATCGCGTCGAAGATGCGGGTGAAGACGCTGCGGGCGATGTCATGGTGACTCCGTCGAGAATCAGGATGCGCCGATTATGGAGATCGCGTATTGTTCTGAAAATCAAATAATTTGACGCAATCGTCCTGATTTTCGGGATCATTGGAGGCCGCTCATGTCTCGTCTCACACTCGATCTCGACGCACTGCGGAGTTTTGTGACCGGCGTCGATTTGCAGGGATACGCGAAGGCGGCCGATTTACTCGGACGCTCGACCTCGGCCGTCAGTGCGCATCTGAAGAAGCTCGAGGAGCAGACGGGCGCGCCGCTGTTTCGAAAATCGGGCCGTCAACTCGCGCTCACAGAGTCGGGGCAGACCTTGCTCGGTTACGCGCGACGGCTCCTCGATCTCAATGACGAGGCGTTTGCAGCGGTGCGTGCGCCGCAACTCGAGGGGCGCGTGCGCTTCGGGCTTCAGGAAGACTTCGGCGAATCGCTGTTGCCGCACGTGCTCGGCCAGTTTTCGCGCGTGCATCGCAAAGTGCTGATCGAGGCGCGCATCGCGCGCAATGCGGAGCTGCTCGAGCGCGTCAGATCGAGCCGCCTCGACCTGGCTTTGGTCTGGGGCGATACGGAAGGCGCATCGATCGTGGAACGTGTGGGCGAGTTGCAGACGTGCTGGATCGGCAATGACGATATGGCGGACTACCTGAAGAATCGTCCCGACGAACCGCTGCCACTGGTGCTGTTCGACGATCCGTGTCCGTTTCAGTCGATGGCCGTTGCCGCACTTCAACGCGCCGGCATCGAATGGCGGATCAGTTATACGAGTCCGAGTCTGGCGGGGCTATGGGCTGGCACGCAGGCGGGCTTAGGTTTCACGGTCCGTACGCGTGTCGGTCTGCCGTCAGGGTTGCGCATACTCGAAGGGGACGCGCATGGTCTGCCGCCGTTGCCGCGACTGAGTCTTTCGCTGCATCGTGGCGATGCGAACAGCGAACCCGTTCACGCCCTTGCGGAAACCGTGCTCGCGAGTGTCCGGCGCGCGATCGTGCAGTAGGAGTGCCGTGGCATCACAATCGCAGTGACGCAGTATCGTTGCCATCACTCTTAGCAAGAAATCAGCGATTCGGTCTTAAGCAATGTCCGGAGAGATGTTTTTCTCTTAAGAACTCAAGCCACACTTCCCGCACGATACCGTTCTAAATAAACGTTCATTCGGGCGATACGGGTCCGATAGCCGCACAAAACTATCCTTGATTCCAATGATTCGGCACATGACCGGGTCACCACTGGAAACCACCTTGGATAGGAGAATGGACATGAAAAAGGCAATTTTCTGCGCGATGCTCATCGGCGCTTCGGTCACGGCTTCGGCTTCGGTGTTTGCATCGGGCCTGTCGCCTGAAGAAATCCAGGCCACGCACGTGATGGCCGGTTCCGAACAGCCTGTGCAGGTTCAGCAAGCGCCGCAAGACATCAATGCGGGCCCCAAGACGCGTGCTCAGGTTTATCAGGAACTGGTGGATGCAGAGCGTAGCGGTGTGGTCGAGAAACTCAACGCGACGCTGTACGCCAACTAAGCTTCATCTGCTGTGTGGGGGCTTGAACGAGCAACGCGCTCGGTTCGCCCCGGCAGGGGGTAGGGATGCGATTCAGGCCAAGGGCATGTCATTGCGTGATGACATGCCCTTGGCTTTTTTAAAACTATATTCATAAAAAAACTCCGCGCCGATTGACGCGGAGTTTTTTCGGATTTTTCACCTAAAGCGATCGCCTTCAGGCGATCGCCATGCGAAGGCTTTAGAACGCCGTACGCATACCGCCAGCCAGGATGTAGTTCGTGCGCTCGTTGCCGTTGAATGCGGCACCGTTGAAGTGCGAGAACATATAGCCCAGATAGACGTCGGTACGCTTGCTCAGGTTGTAATCCGCAAGTGCCGAGTACTGGAGCTGGTTGCCGCCGGCGACACCGGTCGATTGCAGCGTCTGCGTGTCGTAGATACCGACCGAAACGTCGAGTGCCGGCGAGATCTTGTAGTCGCCGCCGCCGAAGAACACGTTCGTCTTGGACGTGAATACCGTGTTGGTCACAGCGCCCGAGAAACCGAAGTAGTTCGTCGTCGTGCCGTTGACGATCGGATCCGACGGCGCCTTCAGTTCGTAGCGCTCGTAGCCGGCCTTCACCGTCAACGGACCCCAGCCATAGCGTGCGGCGATCATGAAGTCCTGATCGTCGTTAAGCGTCAGTGCGCCGACGTTCGTGCCGACCAGGTTGCTGGTCGGTGCATTGGCGCCCGTCAGACCGCCCGCGTGGATGATGTCGGTCGCTTCGTAGTACGTGGCCTGAATGCCGAACGTGCCGACTTCGTAGCCCAGGTTCGCGCCGAACGTCGAGCCTGCGCGGAAGTCGCCTGCCTGACCGCCGAAGCTATACGACAGACCGAAGTTGAAGTTGTTGAAACGGTTCGTGTACTTGATGTTGTTGTCGGTACGCGAGCCTTCGGTAATGCCACCGGCCGAATACGAACCCGAGAAGCCCAGCGGCGAGAACAGCTGCGCGGCGTGAAGCGGGTCGTAGTTGACGATGGTGTCGTAGCCGAGCGTCGTCGTGCGGCCGAAGGCGATCGAGCCGAAGCGGCTGTCGCGCAGGCCGACGAATGCGCCGCGGTTGAACAGCTGGCCATCCAGCGCCGATGCCGCGCCCATGGTCGTGTTCGTGCCGGCGAGCGAGGCCGCTGCGTTGTTCAACGTGCCCGACTGGACGTTGATGCCGGATTCAAGGCCGAAGAAGGCTTGCATGCCGCCGCCAAGATCTTCCGTGCCTTTGATACCCCAACGCGAGTCGGAGATGCCGCCGTTGAACATGCCGGTGACACCGTTGTTGAACTTGGTGCTGACCTTGTTGACCGGGTTCACAGTCGCGGGGAAGGTGGGGCTTGCGCTCGCGCTGTGTTCGATCGTACCGACGGCCACGTCGAGGATCCCGTAGAGCTGGAGTGAGCTACCGTCGTCCGCGTGAGCGACCCCAACTGCGGAGCTCAGAAGTGTGGCGGCGGCGATCAGAGTTTTTTTCATGTCGACAGATTCTGTTAAGGAAAAATGCGTCGCGTGCGCTTTCGTTTGCATTGCGACAGCATGCGAAGACTAAGCAGAATCTGTGACTCAAATCGTTCAAATAGCCGCGATTGAATGAAGCATTGTTTAAGGGAATTTAATTGATTTCGCTTAGCTATAAAAATGCATCGCACCTATAAGGAAAGTCCATAAAAAACAAGCGTTACCGGGAATGCAATTTGAAAGGAGCGAGCCAGGGTGAGTCGCGTTTTGACGTTTGAAGGCGCGCTCTAGGGTTGCATGACTGCAACGCCGTTTTTACCGGGAGCAGGTGCCTGGAATGCACGGTGTCATCGAGACACGCAGTGATGCAGGCGGCCCAGGCAAAAAAAATGGCGCGCAGACCGTGAGGCATGCGCGCCCAAACACCTTAGATCCGTTGGCAGACGTCCGGTCAGGACCGCGAAGGGCAGACAGCTTGGCGACCGGTTACCCCGACTCGCGTGAGCCGCTGAATGCACGATGCAGTCGCGGAGAGACCGACTCCAGAATTCGGAGGCATCGCACATCCAGTGGCCTTGACCCTGTGCCTGACAGTCAGCCAACGTGTTCGAGCCACCGACTCAAGGCGGTTCAAACCCTGGAGACCCGGAACGCAATGTCCCGGGTGTTCACCTACGTGTGCGTATTGAATACGCCTTTCGCAAGTTTCAAAACTGGGCGACGCCGGCCATGGCCGGCGTGTCGCAAAGTTCAACCTTTCAACTGTTCAACGATCAAGCCATTCCGCAATCGCACTTTGCAATAACGGAGCATTGCTTCGATCAGAAGTGGTGGCGGATACCGACCATCACCATCGTCTGCGAGTTCGTCGCCGAATCGTTGCCGAAGTCGGCGAACGACGCCGTGGCGGCCACGAGGTCGCCCGTCGTTGCGCTGATCGTCTGGCCCGACGCATGTTGATAGCCAGCCAGTGCGTACAGGTCCGTGCGCTTCGACAGGAAGTAGTCGGCGCCCAGGCTGAACTGGTTATAGATCGCGTTGACGTTGTTGCCCGAGCCCTTCGTGTAGTCATAGCCAAAGCCGAGCAGCGCGGCAGGCGTGACCTGGTAGTTCACGAAGAACTGACCGTTGTTGAAGTGCGTGCTGTTACCGCCGGCCGACGGGCCTGCGTAGTTGTTGTACTGCACGTTGCTCCAGGCGACGCCGGCCGTGAACGGACCGAACACATAGCTACCCGCGGCACGAATGATCTGCAGCGAGTTTGCCGTGACGAATCCACCGGTCAGCGCGGCCGAGTCGTTGGCAAAGCTTGCATTCGGGTTCAGGCCGTCAAACGTGCCCGACGTGCCGTTGCTGTTCGCATGGAAATAACCTGCGCCGAGGCCGAGCGGGCCGTTGTTGTAGGCCGCTGCCACCGCATAGGTCTGGCCGCTGCCCGTTGCACCGGCCTGGCCACCGAACGCATACATCGCCGATGCCTGGAAGCCGGCGATATTCGGCGTCGTGTACTTGACCGAGTTGTCGGTCCGGTAGCTGTTGTCGTAGTTGTCCATATCGCCCGGCGTCGCGAACGTCGAGCCGAACGGGCCGTCATCGGTCAGCGGCTGGATCAGGTCGATCAGCGGATCGTACTGGCGGCCGAGGGTGACCGTGCCGTACTGATTGCTGTCGAGACCCACCCACGACTGACGGCCGAACATGCGCTGGCCTTGACCCAGTTTGCCGTTGTCGATATTGAATCCGCTTTCGAGCTTGAAGATCGCCGACAGGCCGCCGCCCAGATCCTCATTGCCCTTGAGGCCCCAGTGGTTCGGCGACACATTGCCGGACATCAGCTCGAATGTGCGTCCGGCCTGTCCGTTCGCACCCTTCTGATTGCTGAAGTAGGCGACGGACGTGTCGAGCGCGCCATACAGGGTGACGCTGCTTTGTGCGTGTGCGAGCGACGCGAGACTAGCGAGGACAGCCGTGGCGACGAGTTTTGTTTTCATATGCGTTCCGAAGTGAATTTCAGGTCTACGTGATTTCAACGTAATCGGGACGTACCGTTGGCAGCACGAGGAATCGTGTTCATCGCGGCGTCACAGTGCGTTCACGGGGCGTACGTTAAGTGGCGCGACCTGCGCATGTCGTCCAACGGATCTGAAATTCTGTCTTCCGCTTTTCGAAAGCGACGACGATTGCTTTCGGATAAAGGCTTTAGCGCTGTGCTCGAGCGTGAGCAAAATAATTGTCGATACGGTTTGTTGGTTTGTTGCCACGCAGCAAATAGTGTCTCCTCGGGTCTCCTCGGCAGCTTCCTCGATGCGTACCTGCGGCACGTTCAGTTCGCGAGGCCCTCGACCGGTTCGGTCTGTTCGAGCTGCTCATTCAGTACGTTGACAAGGCGCTTGATGCTTTCGCGCGGTAACGCGAAGCACGTCCATCCGAAGCCGGGGTGACGCATGAGCAGTACGGAGCCGTCGATCAACGGGTTGCTTTGAGCATGCCAGTCGGGATCGACCTCGACCAGGAAGGGCTTCTTTCGATCGACTTCACGATTCACGCAGGGCTGCATGTCCGAGCGCAGGCGTGCGAGTTCTTCAATCAGTGCATCGATCGTTGAGACATCCAGGATCAGGCTGCCCGTTTCGACGGTCACGCGCAGTCCGTTGTTGCCGTATACGTTGACGGGCTCGATATGAAGCGCGGCTTTGGCGGGGTGGGTCGGCATGACGATCTCCTTAGCGACGATCTCCTCAGTGGCGTGGATCGTCGCATGCGCACGCGTAGCTGACCTTAAGAAACCGTTTCCCGCGTATGAAGCATTTTTTAGGGAAATGACAGCGGCGTTCATGTCGGTCGATACCTTCGCCATGATTGTCCTTCGGGGCATCCATAAGCCTTCCGTGAGGCTCTGTGTCGAGCGTTACGCATAGCGCCGCAGATCAGCCTGTATATAGCGCTAAACACGGGGTCACATACCACGCAGCTTATGGACAAGCGCCTGCGTTCGTCGAACGATGAAAGGTGTTTCGAATCTCGATGTCAACGCTTCTTAAGCATCGTCCGCACCCGTTCGAGCACGATAAAAAATCCTTAATTTTCGTTCCCCGTTGAATTTACTCGCGCTCCTGCATCCTAGCCGCACGCTTTGGATGGCAGGGTCAAGACATGAATCAGTTACAGGCAATGCGCGTATTCGTGAAGGTCGTCGAGCTCAACAGCTTCGGCCTCGCGGGCAAGCAGCTCGGCATGTCACCGGCAGCGGTGTCGCGAAGCATCGCGCTGCTCGAGGCGCACCTGAACATGCGACTGTTAAACCGTTCGACCCGCAGCTTTGCGCTGACGGAGGCTGGTCACGAGTACCTGAGCGGCTGCCGCGTGATCATCGAGAAGCTCGACGAAGTCGAATCGAGTCTCGTGATGTCGTCGCGCCAACCGACGGGCACTTTGCGTGTGGCGACGTCCGGCTTGTTTGCGGTGTCGGGTCTGTGTGCGCTGTTGAACGCCTATCGCGCCGAGTACCCGGAGGTCGTGTTTGACGTCCACACGTTCGAGTCCGCTGCAGACTTCGTCGATGGCGGCTTCGAGATCGGGTTTACCACGGAGCGCAAGATGCGCAGCTCGACGTTGATCAGCCGCCGGCTGATGGCCTTGTCGCGTGTCGCGGTGGCGTCGCCCGCGTATCTCGAGCGGCGGGGCCGTCCCGAGGCGCCGGCGGACCTCGGCGAGCACGACATTGTGCAGACGCCCGTGGCATCCGCGCAGGAATGGATGCAATGGTCCGATCCGGCATCGAGCCGCGTGATGCCGCTGCATGCGATGACGACGAGCAGCAGCGAGATGGCGCGACAGGCGGCGCTCGCCGATATGGGTATCGCGGTGTTGCCAAGCGAACTGGTCGAGGGCGATCTGCGTGCGGGCTCACTCGAGCGTGTGCTGCCGGGCCATACCTTGCCTGACGACGAGCGTGAGGTATCGCTGGTTTACTCGGGACGCCGATACCTGTCGGCCAAGACACGCAGCTTTATAGATTTTGTCGTCGCGTACTACCGCAGTCCGGCATGGGCTTCGTCGGCGCGGGATTCCGTGGTCGAAGAGCATGGCATTGCTGCCTGAGACCGTCGCGCAACCTCTGACTCGAAAACGGCCACTATTCAAGATGAAGCGGATCGAAACTCTCTTTAATGTCATTCGGGTGAACGTGAGTAAGCGGTTTGTCCGCGCAACGCTCGCCTGTATCGCGGCGGCCGTGGCGTGGGCTCCGGCTGCCTATGCACAGTCTGTCACGCAGACAGCCAGTGACGCTACCCGGTCGCAGACGACGCTCGTGTCTTATGCGGACGCGTCGCCGGGCTACGCGATGCCCACCCGTGTAGACGCAGGCCAGAGCGCCGCGCCGATGAGCAAGGACGCGGTTCGCGCGCAAGTGGTCGGCCAGTTGCGCCAGACCGTGCACGACAGCGAGCTTGCGGGGCTGCGCGATATCTACACCCATCCCTGATTCGGTTTAGGAGGAGGCATGGCCACGCTGCGCCGCGGCGAGGCATGCGCGCACGACGTGCCGCCCAGGCTGTGCACGCCGCGGTATCGCGCTGTCTACGCACGGCCGCGTGCTGTCCCACAACATAAGAAGGACGAGACGTGATGGCCACTGTATTGACGATTGAAGACGACGAAATCACCGCTAAAGAGATCATCCGCGAGTTGACGGAATGCGGGTTTGAAGTGGATTGGGCCAGTTCCGGCCGCGAAGGCATGTCGAAGGTGATGATCGGCAACTACGATGCCGTCATGCTCGACCGTATGCTGCCCGATATCGACGGCCTCACGATCCTGCGCACGATGCGTGGCGTCGGCATGGAAACGCCGGTCCTGATGCTCAGCGCCCTGAGCGACGCTGATGAGCGCGTGCGAGGTCTGCGCGCCGGTGGCGACGACTATCTGACCAAGCCGTTCGCTTCGCAGGAAATGTCGGCCCGGCTCGAGATCCTGCTGCGCCGTCACCAGCGCACGGGCAAGCGCGAGACGGCGCTGCATGTAGGGCCGCTCGATCTCGATCTCGTCACGCGGCGCGCGTCGTGCATGGGCATCGATATTCCGCTGTTGCCGACGGAATTCCGCGTGCTGGAGTTCATGATGCGCAACCCGAGCCAGGTGCTCACGCGCACGATGATTTTTGAGGCTGTGTGGGGGTATCGCTTCGATCCGGGTTCGAACCTGATCGATGTGCATGTCGGCCGCCTGCGCAAGAAGCTCGAAGGCGTCGAGGCTGCATCGAAGCTGCTGCAGACCGTTCGTGGCTCAGGGTACATCCTTGGTTAAGGCGCCCTCGATCTGGCGCACCTCGACGTTTCGTCTGGTTGCGCTGTACGCCGTGCTGTTCTGCGTCTCGATCGCGGCGCTGATCTGCTTTGTTCAGTTGCAGATCAACGCCTATATGTACCGGCAGATTGATGACGAACTGAACTGGGAACGGCGCTACTTTGTGGCGTTCCCGGTCGGCGAGATCGACCGGCATATCGCGAGCCGGGTCGCACGCGATCATCTGGGTCACAACTTCTATGCGGTGTTCGGGCCGACGGGTGAAGCGGTGGCGGGCGATATTCGTGCTTTGCCGGCCGATCTGCGTGCGGATGGCATTCCGCATTCGGTGGGTTCGCTCGAGTTGTCCAACGGACGCACGCGTCCCGATGCGCGCGCTGTTGCGGTGACGTTGCCGGATGAACGAACGCTAGTCCTCGCTTTCGACACAGGGGACTGGGTGGAAATCACCGACGGCCTGCTCAAGGCGCTCGCCGTGGGCGGTCTGGTCATGCTGGTGGCGGGCGTCGGTGGCGTGTTCGTGTGGAGCGTGAGACCGATACGGCGGATTCTCGAAATCCAGCGCATCGCGCAACGCGTCGTGCTCGGTGATCTCAAACAGCGCATGCCCGTCACCGGGCAGCACGACGAACTCGACATGATGTCCGGCATCATCAATCACATGCTGGGTGATATCGAGGGGCTGGTCGGCGAGGTCAAGAGCGTCTGCGACGCGATCGCACATGATTTGCGCACTCCGCTTGCGCGTCTGCATACCCTGCTGAATTCACTTGAGTCGAGTTACGCACCCGACGATCCCAAACGACAGACGTTGCTGCAAGCGATCGATCAGACCGACACGCTGCTCGGTCGTTTCGCGGCGTTGCTGCGGGTGTCGGAGATCGAGCAGCTGCAAAGGCGCAGCGGTTTCGCGGAGCTTGAGCTCGATGGATTGCTCTCCGACATTCATGAGCTTTACGCGCCGCTCGCTGAAGGCAAGCAGATCGATCTCTCGCTCGATCTGCGACATGCGGTCCGGATTCACGGGGACCGCGGTTTGTTGTTCGAGGCGATCAGCAATCTCGTCGACAACGCGATCAAATTTGCGCCGAGTGGCGGGATCGTCCGGCTCGCTGTGCGCAAAGCGCGTGCAGGTACATTCGCGATCGATGTCTGCGATAACGGTCCGGGCATCCCCGAGGAAGAACATGAGGCCGTGCAAAAGCGCTTCTATCGGGGCAGAAGAAATCAATCCGAGCAGGGGCACGGTCTGGGGTTGAGCATCGTCGCTGCCGTCGCGCGGCTTCATGAGTTTCGACTCGAGATCGGCGCGAGCGACGGGCTCACGCGTATTTCCATTCAGGGCGACGCCTATGTCGCCCCGCCACCCGAACGACCGAGTCTCGCGTTGAACGGGGCGGTCTGACGAAGCGCGCCTGCGGGCGCGCTAAGCATCTATCCGGCATCGACTGAACCACGCGCGCTACGGGCGGGGTGGTGCACGCGCGCGCCTGCTACGCGCGTCTGCTTTCCACGTTTCCTCAGCCTCTCTGCGTCGGATCGATGTCGAGTTTCGCGGAGGGCGCTCGCCCTTCGATTCCACTCCCGGACATTGAAGTTTGTTTCATCTGCCGATGCGCGTTTATTTACGCGGATTTCAGCATCATGGCGCCGTGCAAAAACCACTGGCAGGAGCAAGTTCAGATGTCGACGACCGGGGGCCTTGGCTGATGTTGAAAATCGTGCGGCTCGCACTTGTGCGGCCCTATACCTTTATTGTGCTGGCGCTGTTGATTCTGCTTGCGGGTCCGCTCGCGGCGATGCGCACGCCGACCGATATTTTTCCGGACATCAAGATTCCGGTGATCAGTGTGATCTGGTCGTATAACGGCCTCTCGCCCGACGATATGGCCGGGCGGATCATTTTCTCGTATGAGCGCACGCTGAGCTCGACCGTCAACGACATCAAGACGATTCAGTCCACGTCGCTGCCGGGCTTCGGCATCGTCAAGATCTTCTTCCAGCCGAACGTCGATATCCGCACCGCGACCGCACAGGTCACGTCGATCTCGCAGACGGTGCTCAAGTCGTATCCGGCCGGGATCACGCCGCCGCTGATCATCAACTACAGCGCGTCGACGGTGCCGATCATGCAGCTCACATTGTCGAGCAAGACGGTTGGCGAGTCGAAGCTGTTCGACTACGCGAACAGTTTTATCCGGCCGAAGCTCGCGAGCATCGCCGGGGCATCGATCGCGCAGCCGTATGGCGGCAAGGTCCGGGAAGTGCAGGTGGACGTCGACCCCCAGGCCTTGCGCTCGAAAGGACTCTCGCCGCAGGACGTCGACGATGCGCTCGCCTCGGGTAATCAGATCACACCGGTCGGCACGGAAAAGATTGGCACCGATGAGTACGAAGTCAAACTCAACAACAGCCCCGATGTCATCGACGAACTGAATAACCTGCCGATCAAAACGATCGACGGCACGCCCGTTTTGATCCGTGACGTGGCTCACGTGCGCGACGGCTATCCGCCGCAGTCCAACGTCGTGCGGGTCGACGGCGGCCGTTCGGTGCTGCTGACCGTGCTCAAGAGCGGCTCGGCGTCGACGCTGGATATCGTGAACGGTGTGCGCGCCATGCTTCCCGAGATGCGCAAGAACTTGCCGCCCGGCATGGAGCTCAATGTCATCACCGATCAGTCGGTGTTCGTCAAGGGCGCGATCAGCGGCGTGGCGCGCGAAGGGGTGATTGCAGCGGCACTTACGAGCCTGATGATCCTGCTGTTCCTGGCGAGCTGGCGCTCGACGCTGATCATCACCGCATCGATTCCGCTCGCGGTGCTGTCGTCGATCATCGGTCTCTCTGTGCTCGGTGAGACACTCAATATCATGACGCTCGGCGGTCTCGCGCTCGCGGTCGGGATCCTTGTCGACGATGCGACGGTCACGATCGAGAACATCAACTGGCATCTGGAGCAGGGCAAGACCGTCGAGCAGTCGATCATGGATGGCGCGAAGCAGATCGTCGGGCCGGCCTTCGTGTCGCTGCTCTGTATCTGTATCGTGTTTGTGCCGATGCTGATGCTCGACGGCGTCGCACGGTATCTGTTCGTGCCGATGGCCGAGGCGGTGATCTTCGCGATGATCGCGTCGTTCATCCTGTCGCGTACGCTGGTGCCGACGCTCGCCAAATATCTGTTGCGCGAACACAAGGCCGGGACGCCGCATGCGTCGGTCGAACTCGAAGTCATGATGCAGCCGCACGGTGCGCATGACGGGATGCCGGCACAAGGAGAGCACGCTGCAGCAGGCTCGGACTCGGAGCACGCAGCGCACGCGGCACATGCAGCACATGCGACGCACACGGCACCGACAACCCGCAATCCGTTCAAGCGATTCCAGCTCGGCTTCGAACGGCGCTTCACCGCTTTTCGCGCGGGCTATCGCAACGTGCTGGTGCGTGCGCTCGACAATCGCAAGGTCTTTATCATCGGCTTTCTCGGCGTGACGTTGCTGTCGTTCGCGCTGGTGCCGACGCTGGGCCGCAACTTCTTCCCGGACGTCGATGCCGGACAGATTGCGATCCACGTGCGCGCGCCGGTCGGCCTGCGCATCGAAGATACGGCTGCGTTGTTCGATCGCATCGAAGCCAAAATCCGCTCGACGATTCCGCCGGATCAACTCTCGGGCATGGTCGACAACCTCGGCTTGCCGGTGAGCGGCCTGAATATCGCGTACAACAACACCGGCACGATCGGTGAGCAGGACGGCGACTTGCTGGTCTCGCTGAACGAGAACCACACGCCGACCGCGGGCTACGTGAAGACGTTGCGCTCGGTGCTGCCGCAGGCCTTTCCGGGTGTGACCTTTGCGTTTCTGCCCGCGGATATCACGAGTCAGATCCTGAACTTCGGTTCACCCGCGCCGATCGACCTGCAGGTGCGCGGCCGTAATCTCTCTGCTGATGCAGCGTACGCCAACCGCTTGCTGCGTCAGATCCGCGAAATCCCGGGCGTGGCCGATGCACGTATTCAGCAATCGCTGCGGCGTCCGCAGATCCGTGTCGACGTCGACCGCACCCGCGCGAGTGAGTTGGGGATTACCGAGCGGGACGTGACCAACGCATTGACGGTGGCACTTGCGGGCAGCTCGCAGGTGGCGCCCGCGTACTGGCTCAATCCGCGCAACGGCGTGTCGTATGCGATTTCGGCGCAGACGCCGCAATACAACATCGACAATCTCAGCGATCTCGAAGACCTGCCTGTCACGGGCGCGCCGGGCCGCCCGTCGCAGATTCTCGGCGCACTCGCAACGATTACGCGGCATCGCAGCGACGCCGTGGTGTCGCACGATGCGATCGAGCCGGTCATCGATATCTTTGCCACGACGCAAGGACGTGACCTGGGGAGCGTCGCTTCAGCGATCCAGCGCATCGTCAAGGACAACGCGGTCAACGCCCCCAATGGTGTGTCGGTGCACCTCGAAGGTCAGGTCCAGACGATGAACACCGCGTTTTCAGGCCTGTTGTTCGGTCTGGCGGGCGCGATCGTGCTGATCTACTTGCTGATCGTCGTCAATTTCCACTCGTGGGTCGACCCGTTCGTGATCATCACGGCGTTGCCGACGGCACTTGCCGGCATTGTCTGGATGCTGTTCGTCACGCATACGACGCTCTCGGTGCCTGCACTCACCGGCGCAATCATGTGCATGGGGGTGGCCACCGCCAACTCGATCCTGGTCGTGAGCTTCGCGCGGGAACGCCTGGCGGCAACGGGCAACGCGGTGCAGGCCGCACTCGAAGCGGGCTTTACGCGGTTCCGGCCGGTGCTGATGACAGCGCTCGCCATGATCATCGGCATGGCGCCGATGGCGCTCGGTCTTGGTGACGGCGGCGAACAAAACGCGCCTTTGGGACGCGCGGTGATCGGCGGCCTGCTCGCGGCGACATGCGCGACGCTGTTGTTCGTTCCTGTGATTTTCAGCCTCGTGCATCGGCACGACGGCGCCTCTACCCCCCATTCCGGAGAAGCAGATGGTCGATCCGAAGCATGACGATGTGCGCGCCCGCTCGCGCCGCCACGTCATTACTGTTGTAGCGCTCCTCGTGGTGGGCGCGGTCGTGGCCCAGGGTGTCTGGAGCCGCGCGCACGAACGAGCCGGTCTCGAACACTGGACGCAGGCTCAGGCGATTGCCACGGTCAGCGTCATCCGTCCCGTGATGTCGGAAGGTGCGCAGCAACTCACGTTGCCGGGCCGTCTCGCCGCCAACTACGATGCGCCGATCTACGCGCGCGTGAGCGGCTATCTGAAATCGTGGAATGTCGATATCGGTGCGCGCGTGCACAAGGGACAAGTGCTCGCCGAGATCGAAACGCCTGACCTCAACGCGCAGCTTTCGCAGGCGCAGGCCGATCTCGCCAATGCGCAAGCGGCCGCACAACTCGCGCAGACCACGGCGAAGCGCTGGACGCAAATGCTTGAGACGGACTCCGTGTCGCAACAGGCCGTCGACGAAAAGACGGGCGATGCGCAGGTCAAGCTTGCGGCGGTGCAGGCAGCGAAGGCGAATGTCGAGCGGCTCGAAGCGCTGGAAAACTACAAGACGATCACTGCGCCGTTCGATGGCATTGTGACTGAGCGACGCACGGATATCGGCGACCTGATCAGCGCCGGCGGTGGGCAAGGACCCGAATTGTTCCGCGTCGCCGATGAGAAGCAATTGCGCGTTTACGTCGATGTGCCGCAGAACGAAGCGGGCGCGATTGGCGACAAGCTGAATGCGACGCTGACCGTGCCCGAGCATCCGGGCAAGGTCTTCGATGCAAAGTATGTGAGCAGCGCAAGTGCGGTCAACGCGGCGAACGGCGCCATCACGATCGAGCTGCTGTGCGACAACGCGAAGGGGCAACTGATCCCGGGCGCGTACACGCAGGTTCATCTGACGCTCGACGGCGGCACGCACGCGCTCCAGCTCCCCGCGAGTGCCTTGATTCTCGGCGATCACGGCGAACAGGTCGCGACGATCGGCGCGGATGGTCATGTCGTGATGAAACGCGTGACGATTGCACGCGATCTCGGCGAAGAAGTCGAAATCGGCTCCGGCGTCGAGCCCGGCGACCGTGTCATCGACAACCCGCCGGATTCGCTCACGCAGGGTGATGCCGTGCGCATCGCGCGCACCGCGCATGGGGGAGGCGCCGATGCGCAGGGCTAAGTCATTGTTTGCTGAGCCGTTGTTTTCCGGGCCACTGTTCGCCGCACCGTCGTTCGCGATGCCGGCCATCGTGGCGGCGGTGCTCATGCTCGGTGGCTGCTCACTCGCGCCCGTCTATCAGAAGCCCGTCGTCGATGTTCCCGCGCACTATAAAGAGCAGGGACCCTGGGCGCCTGCCGCGCCCGCGGACCGTTTGTCTCGCGGCAACTGGTGGGATGGCGCGCATGACGCGGAGCTGTCGAGCCTCGAGCAGCAGGTCGACAAGGCCAACCCCGATCTGGCCGCCGCGGTCGCGCGCGACGACGAGGCCAATGCGTTCCTCGCGCAGACACGCTCGCATCTGTATCCGACCGTGGGGATCGGGGCGACCGTCAGCAACAATCGCCAATCCGACAACCGGCCGTTGCGCGGCAGTGGTCAGCCCGACGAGTACGGAGCTGACACGATCGGCATGGAACTCGACTACGACTTCGACCTCTGGGGCAAGATTCGCAACGAGGTCAACGCGAGCCGGGACCTTGCGCAAGCGACGACGGACGATATGGAATCGGTGCGCCTGAGCCTGCACGCCAAGCTCGCCGACGCGTATTTCTCGTTGCGCGGCGACGATTCGCAGTTGCGCCTGTTGCGCGACAGCGAAGCCGCGTACCAGCATGCGCTGACTATCGCGACGAACCGCTACAAGGGCGGCATTGCGCCGGCCGAAGATATGACACGCGCGAGCACGAGTCTCTACACCGTGCGCGCGCAGATCTCCGATGTCGAAGGGCAACGTGCACTGAACGAGCATGCCATTGCAAGTCTGGTGGGCGTGCCGGCCTCGGATTTCTCCGTGAGCGCCGATCCGTCGCCGCTGAATTTCGATGCCATTCCGGTCGACGTGCCGTCGACCTTGCTCGAGCGTCGCCCCGATATTGCGGCAGCGGAGCGGCGTGTTTCGGCTGCCAATGCGTCGATCGGCATCGCACGTGCAGCGTTTTTCCCGGATCTCACGCTGTCGCCGATCATCGGTTTCCAGAGCACGCAGACCGCAAACTGGCTCTCGGCGCCGAATTTGTTCTGGGCCATTGGGCCCGCGTTGACGGCCACGCTGTTTGATGCGGGACGTCATGAAGCGCAGCTCGATGCCGCGCACGCAAAGCTCAACGAGTCGGCCGCGCAATACAAGTCGACCGTGCTTCACGCGTTCCAGCAGGTCGAAGACAACCTCGCGCTGCTCGGGAAGCTGCGTGACGAGGCGCGCTCGCAGGATCTCGCGGTGCAGAACGCACGCCGCACGCTCGAGCTTGCGCTTGACCAGTATCAGGCGGGCGCCGTCAGTTATCTCGATGTGTTCGATGCACAGACCGCGGCGCTGGAGGCCGCGCGCTCAGCGATCGATTTGCGTACGCGCTACCTGCACGCGAGCGTCGGGCTGGTGCGTGCGCTCGGCGGCGGCTGGTCGGAAGCGCCGCAGGCCGACGCACCGCATCAACCCGCGCCGCAGCAGGCCGGTAGCGCCGTGGTGGCGACGGCATCCAACGATGGAGTCTGAAATGAAGAAGGTGTGGCTGGTGGTCGTGGCAGTGGCGGCAAGTGTATTGATGGCGGGTTGTGCGGGGCTTCATCCCGATCACGAAGACTGCGTCGGCCCCCCGTCGTTCTGCAATATCTATAGCAATTAATACCGCGAACGCTTGATACAAGCCTGAACTCGACTGAACCCGGGGCCGATCGGCTGCCTCGTCGCTATTTGATATTCAGGTATTCACTCATTGGACATTCGCGGTTCAGGTATGCGCTAATCGTGCGCTTGATATTCAAGGGCTGTTTAGCGCGTCGATTTGAACGCTGATTTGAACACTGATTTGAACGGTGAGGCGCTTCGACTAAATTCTTCTTCATGAAACCGAAAGACGTTCGATCGTTCGAGCGCCTTACACTGCGTCTCAGGCTGGGTCAGGACGGAAACGCTGTGCGGCCTCCGCATCGCGGTTCCGGGCTTTTGACGTTTCCGATTGACGACGCGAATCGGTGTCATGGCAAAAGTACTTACGATCGAAGACGACGCGGCTGTTGCAGAGGAAATCCTCGCTACGCTCGGCACGCACGGTTACTCCACGGAATGGGTCGATAACGGCCGCGACGGCATGGTGCGCGCGATGAGCGGCGGTTACGACGCCATCACGCTCGACCGGCTGTTGCCCGGCGTCGACGGACTCACGATTGTGACGACGCTGCGCAGTCTCGGCATCGAAACACCCGTGCTGATGCTGAGCGCGCTCGGCGATGTCGATGAGCGCGTGCGCGGTCTGCGTGCAGGGGGCGACGACTATCTGACCAAGCCCTTTGATGTCGAGGAAATGGCGGCGCGGCTCAACGTCCTGTTGCGGCGCCAGGCTGAGGCGGACACGGTGCAGGTGCGCACGCTGTGTGTCGACACGCTTGAACTCGATCTCGGCGCACGCACGGCGGCTCGCGCCGGCACGCCGCTCGAGCTGCTGCCGACCGAATATCGCTTGCTTGAATTCCTGATGCGCAATGCTGCACAGCTCGTCACACGCGGCATGTTGTTTGAGGCTGTCTGGGGATATCACTTCGACCCGGGCAGCAATCTGATTGACGTTCATCTGGGCCGACTGCGCCGCAAGATCGATTTGCCGGGGCAGCGCCCGCTTATTCGAACCGTTCGGGGATCGGGGTACATTCTTGAATAGCCTGTCTTCCATCGGCACGGCGCATGCATTCGCGCCGCTGCCCCGGCGCTGGCACACATCGACGTTCCGCCTGCTGACTGCCTACTCGCTGCTGTTCTCGCTCGCCGTGGTCGCCATCCTGAGCATCATCATGTGGCGCGTGACGGCGTTCATGTCGGATCAGACCGATCACACGCTCTATTGGGAAGCGCATTACTACTCGAAGCTTGCGCCTTCACAGGTGGCAGAGGCGATCGACCGGCGCATCGAGCAGGAGCACATGCAATCCAACTACTTCGGATTGTTCGATGCGCAGGGCCAGCGGATCACGGGCAACGTTCGCGCGTTGCCGCCGGCGTTGCCGGCGGATGGGATCGGGCATCCCCTGGGAGATCGCCTGCCCGTCATGGATGCCGAGCACAGCAATACGCGCGCGCTGGCGGTCAGGCTGCCCGATTCGCGGGTGTTGCTTGTCGCGCGCAATGTGCAGCCGATTGCCGAAATTCACGATGCGATTCGCGACGCCCTTGTCTGGAGCGGTCTGCTTGCGCTCGTCACGGGCATGGGCGGCGGATATATCGTGAGCCTGCGGCAGTTCCGGCGCATTCACGAGACGCAGCGCGTGATCGAGCAGATCGTGAACGGCAACCTCGATCGCCGCCTGCCGATGGGCGGACGCGATGAACTCGATATGCTCGCGCACCTGGTCAACCACATGCTCGAGCGCATTGCGCGCCTGATGGCCGAAGTGAAGGGGGCGTGCGACGGCGTCGCGCACGATCTGCGTACGCCGCTGGCTCACGTGCGCAAGACGCTGACCCAGGCGCGTGCGCGCGCAGCGACCCTTGGCGATGTGCCCGACGCGGAGCTTGCGCGCCTGCTTGAATATGCCGAGGCCAATACCGATTCGCTTCTCGAACGGTTCCGCGCGATGCTGCGGATCTCGGAAATCGAGTCGATGCGCCGGCGCGGCGAGTTCGAGCGCTTTGCGCTGCGTCCTTTGCTGGCCGATCTCGAGGATCTGTACGGGCCGCTCGCCGAAGACAAAGGCATCGATTTCGTTGCGGATATCGGGGAAAACAACGAGCTCGTCATCCATGGCGACCGCGCGTTGCTGTTCGAGGCCTTGAGCAATCTGCTCGATAACGCGATCAAATTTACGGAGCAGGGCGGCGTCAAGCTCGCGTTGCTGGCGACCCATTCCGGGCCGCGTATTGAAGTGCGCGACACCGGACGGGGCATTCCTGCCGCTGATCGCGATGCGGTCCTTCAGCGGTTCTACCGCGCGGAAAGCAGCCGCCATATTGCCGGATCGGGGCTCGGGCTGTCGATCGTCTCGGCGATTGTCGGGCTGCACGACTTCGGGCTGACGATCGAGGCGGCCAACCCCGGCACCCGCGTCACGTTCGATTGCTGGGCGAGAACGCTCGCTTGAACGGCGAGGGGAGAGGCACTGATGCGAATCCTTCTGATTGCGGAAGAGAGCGCCGACACGCGTTATCTCCATAAGGCACTGGTCGAGGCGGCACATAGTCTCGAGCCGATTCGCGATGTCCGCGACGCGTTGTTCGTGGCGGCGAGCGAGCCCTTCGATGCCGTCATCCTGCATATGAGTGCGGTCGGTGACGTAGCCGGTTTCCTGGCATCGGCCCGTGAGCTAGCACGCAATGTGCAGGGCGCTACCCTGGTCGCGATCGGCGACGTCCCCGATCCGACCGCGCGCTCCGAGTTGCTCTGGCTCGGTATCGACGCGTGTTTTCCGCGGCAATTCTCGTTTATGGAACTGCATGAGCGCGTTCGACGCCTGCATGCGCTGCGCGAAAAGCGGGTCGCCGACGGTGTCGAGCCCGTCCGTGCGGCGGCGGGTACAGCCGCGTCGTCCATTCCGCGGCTCGATGTTCAGGCACGTGCGGTGGTGCAGGGGGATCGCCGCACATCCCTCACACGTCATGAATTCCTGCTGCTCGAATGTCTGATGCGTGCGCGCGATGCGGCGATCGCACGTGCCGAGATCACACGCTATGCATGGCCCGACAAGGACGATATCAATCCCTCGAGCGTCAATCTCGTGATCTCGCGCCTGCGCAAAAAGCTCGAAGCCGGGGGCTTCGCGCTCTCGATCGAGACGGTGGCCGGCATGGGATACCGTCTGGTACAGCCCCTAAACAATCCTTCATTCTGAAGAGGCCGGCCTGCTAGGCCCGGGTCCTTATTCTGTCTCTTACCGGATCGCCAGTCACATCGACGACGACGGCAACGACACGGAAAGACAGAGAGGATTCGACATGATCAAGGCATTGACGATTGCATGCGCGGCAGTGGGTGTGTTCGCAGCAGGCCAGGCTTTTGCTGATACGAACGCGCCGGCTCAGGGCACGACGCAGGCTCCGATCGCGGCGACCGCCGCTCCGGATGCGCAGGTGTCGATGGTCGCCGATTCGGGCGTCACCCAACCGGAAACGCGCGCTCAAGTGTATCGGGACCTCGTGCACGCTCAACGCGATGGCGAGCTCAAGCACCTCGATTCGACGATTTACGCGCATCACTGAGTCCTGTATCACCGACCGGCACGGCCCTCAGATCAAGCGATATAGCGCAACGATGAGCGGTTCGTGTCGGTGTGTGCGTGCCGGTTTCTCATTCGCATAGCACACGATGTTCCCTGCAAAGGCTCACCGCAGCCGCTGCTTTTTACGCAGATTCCCCTCGATTTACGATACATGCAGCCCGGATGAAGGCGGGTCCTTTGTCATGCCCAGGCTGCGAGGACTGCGTGTTTTCCCGAGGTCGCGAGCGCGCGGGGGCCTCGATTGAAGCGAATTGAAGCCTGATTTCAGGGGTTTTTCGAGTTTGATGCATGGGTTGAACCACACCGGATCAAGAACGCGACGGCGTTGCCGTTAACAGACTGAGCCCGCAGACAGCCTGCTAACAGGTGATGGATGTCGATGGGCTTGCACGTTTTTGAAGGTGCTTGTGAGGTGTGTGCGGTACGACAGAGCGGATAAAAAAGCTGTAAAAAGCGTTGTTTTGAAGCCGACAAGCTGAAAAGTGGGCCCCTGTCCCCCACTTTGATGAAAAAAAGCATCATGTTCGGACGAAGAGATGATGCGCAGCGCAGTGTTTCCGCTATTATTTTGCCCAGCGCAATGAGTAGCCGGTCGTCGGCGATGCAGCGCGCTTGTTCAACTCATCAAACTCTATTCTTTATATGGCGACCAAATCTACTGCGACCGCTGCAAAGAAGGCTCCTGCCAAGAAGGCCGCTCCGGCCAAGAAGGTAGCAGCACCGGCAAAGAAGGCTGCAACTAAGGCTGCACCGAAGGCTGCTGCGACGAAGGCTGCTGCAACGCCGGCAGCGCTGAAGCCGCTGAAGGATGTGTTCAACAAGTCGAGCCTGACGAGCCACCTCGTCGAGCAAACGCAACTGGATGCCAAGGCTGTGAAGGCAGTTCTCGCGCATCTCGAAGCTACGGTGCTCGGCGCAGTGCATAAGAAGGGTGCAGGCGAGTTCACGCTGCCGGGCCTGCTCAAGGTCACGGTTCAGCAAGTGCCGGCCAAGAAGAAGCGCTTCGGCAAGGATCCGTTCACGGGTCAAGAGCGTTGGTTCCCGGCCAAGCCGGCAAGCGTCAAGGTCAAGGTACGCCCGCTGAAGAAGCTCAAGGACGCAGCTGCTTGAAGCTCATGATGTAATCAAGGCCCAAGCCCGAAGTTAGCGGCAAAAGGCTGGAATGGCCGCCGGATTCACGAGCAGAATCCGGCGGCCATTTTTTTGTGCATGCGAAACGAATTATTTGCGCGAGAGCACGGCGAGCATTTCTGCAAGCCATTGCGGCGAGCAGGTAAACGGTACCCAGCCGAAGCCGGTATGACGCAACAGCATGAGCTTGTTGCCCTGGGCCACGGTCTGTGCCGCGATGACCGGGTCTTTCGTCGCCGCAAATGACTTGCCGGGCACAACCTGAAGTGGGATCTCTGGCGTCATCGTCGCGCGTGCCTGCGCGAGTTGATCGATCATCTCGGAGATATCGTTCGGTCCCAGCGCGACGGTCTGGCCACCAATCGTCATCGTGATCACGTTTTGTTGAGGACGCGCAACCTGCAATGTCGGGGGCTCGGAGGGCGCTACCGGCGTCGACGCTGGTGTCGATGCCGGTGCATTCGTCGCTTTGTTGTCTGCCGAGAGATTGCCCACGCGCTGTGCGAGTTCGTCGAGCTGCGCCTGAATATCCATAAGAACTTGTTCCGTACAACGAGACATAAGCGCTCGATTCTACCTTCAAGCCATCGGTCGACGACGTAACAGGGTGTATGTGTTGCGTGCCGTACGACTACGCGAAGGGGCGCACACCGATCAACGGGCCGTGTAGCCAGAACGCGAAGACGACCCAGGCAACGACGCCGACGATGACCGTCACGACCGCGCCGCTTGCGGTGCCGGTCGAAGCACTCGCGTTCTCGAAGTGGTTCGGGTTGCGGTCACGGCCGCGATCGACGACGAAAGAGACGATGCCCCACACGAAAAAGGCCCCGAAAAGCAGGGCATCGGCGCCGCTGCCGTTGGCAAGCAGGTGACCGAGTGCCCAGCATGCAGTGCCGAGCACCATCGGGTGACGCACCGATGCCTTGATCGGATTGTTCGGGACATAGGTCGACGCGATCAGAACGAACGCAATCAGCGTCAGCAGTTCCGTCGCATGACGCATGCCGGGCGGTGCGATCCAGAGCGGCGCGCTCGTTTTGCGCGCCATGCCGAAGCCAACGATGATGAGCACGAACCCGACAATCGACGCAAGGGAGTACACCCCCTTCCAGCGCTGATAGCCGAGCTGCGCGATCCGCGCATCGCGCCAGTCGCTTGCGACGATGTGGATCGAATGCATGCCAAGAAACAGAACGAGACCTGCCAGCAGAAGAATCATCGATGCTCCTTATCGTGGGGTATTGCAACGACGGACTGCATGAAAGCCGGGTGTATGCCCGGTTCGATGTCAACGCACATGTGCTGCGGATTATCGCCGAACTCGATGGCGCACCGGGCGATCGGTTATGCTCCTTGCCCAACCGTATCCTCTCGAAGGCACAGCATGGATCGCTTGCAGGCGATGACGACATTCATTTCTGTTGTCGATACAGGCGGCTTTGCTTCGGCCGCTCGCAAGCTCGCCGTTTCGCCTTCCGTGGTCAGCCGGGTCGTGACCGAACTCGAGGACCATCTCGGCGTGCGATTGCTCACGCGCACGACGCGTGTGGTGCGTCTGACTGAAGCGGGCAGTGCCTATTTCGAGGACTGCAGGCGCATTCTCTCGGAGATCGAAGACGCCGAGCTGTCCGCCGCGGGTACGCACGGCTCACCGCGCGGGCAGCTCGTCGTCACCGCGCCGAGTTTGTTCGGTCGCATGCACGTGATGCCGGTCATGACGGACTATCTCACGCGTTATCCCGATGTCGACGCCCACTGCTGGTTCGTCGATCGCGTCGTGAATCTCGTCGAGGAAGGCATCGACGTCGCGGTGCGCATCGGCCCGCTCGCGAGTTCGTCGTTGCAGGCCGTGCGAGTCGGCGCGGTGCGCCGGGTTTTTGTAGCATCGCCGGCCTATCTCGAGCAACGGGGCGCGCCCGAACAACCCGACGACCTTAACTCGCATATCACGATCTCGACGTCGGGGAGTTCTGCACCCACCGAGTGGCGCTTCGTCGTCGATGGGCAATCGGTAGTGTCGTCGGCGCACCCACGTCTGAACACGACGACGAACGATTCGGCAATCGCGGCCGCGGAGTCGGGCTTCGGCATCGCGCGCGTGCTGTCTTATCAGGTTGCCGATGCGGTGCGCGAAGGGCGTCTGCGTATTGTGCTGTCGCCGTTCGAGCAGCCTGCCGTGCCGATTCACGTGATTCATCGCGAAGGCCGGAATGCCGCGCGCAAGGTCCGTGCATTTCTCGATCTCGCCATCGAGACGCTGCGCTCGAACCCGGCGCTGAGCGATCCCGCCGCGCTCGAGTAGAAGCGGCGTTTCGTATTCTTCCCTTGACTTGCTGGGTTGAATTGCTACTATGCGCACCGCGTACATCTCCTGCACGGTGACCCTCATGAGCAGCCCTCAACAAGTCTTTCTTCGCGATGCGATGCGCCGCCTCAACATGACGCGCGATGCGTTTTCGAATCGTATCGGCGTGTCGCGACGCGCGCTCGACACATGGCTCTTACCTGAGGATTCCGCGGAAAGCCGCGCGATGCCGGATATCGTCGAGCGTTTTGTCACGGAGATCCTCGGCAGTGCGGCGACCGAAGCCGGTGCTACGCAAAGCGTACATTCGTCGACCGCGGCAAGCCAGATCCTGTTCGAAGGCCGGCCGCAACTCATTTCGGTCGATCAGTTTTCGCGCGATTCGGTCGAAGCGCTGTTCCGCGTGGCCGATGTCATGCAGCCCATCGCACGACGCCAGAAGATTTCGCGTGTGCTTGAGGGCGCGGTGCTCGGCAATTTGTTCTTTGAGGCCAGCACGCGGACGCGCGTGAGTTTTGGCGCGGCATTCTGCCGGCTTGGCGGTTCCGTCTGCGATACGACCGGCTTCACGTTCTCGTCGATGGCCAAGGGCGAATCGATTTACGACACGAGCCGCGTGATGGCGGGGTATGTCGATGCACTCGTGGTGCGGCACCCGGAACAAGGCTCCGTAGCCGAGTTCGCACGCGCGACGCACGTGCCGGTGATCAATGGCGGCGACGGACCCGGTGAGCATCCGAGTCAGGCGCTGCTCGATCTCTATACGATCCAGCGCGAATTCTCGCGGCTCGGAAAGATTGTCGACGGTGCGCATATCGCCTTTGTCGGCGACCTCAAATACGGCCGCACGGTGCATTCGCTCGGCAAGCTGCTTGCGCTTTACCGCGGCCTCAAAATCACGCTGATCGCGCCGCGCGGGCTCGAAATGCCCGATCACATCATCGACAAGATCTCGACCAACGGCCACGTTGTCGAGCAGACGCAGAATCTCGTCGAAGGCCTCAAGGGCGCCGACGTGGTCTACGCGACGCGTATTCAGAAAGAGCGTTTCGCCGACGAGTCGATCGAGGGTTACACGCCTGATTTCCAGATCAATCAGGCGCTGCTCGACGCGGCGTGCGGACGCGACACCTTGCTCATGCACCCGTTGCCGCGCGACAGCCGTCCCGGTGCGAATGACCTGAGCGTCGACCTCAATCACGATCCGCGGCTGGCGATTTTCCGGCAGACGGATAACGGCATCCCGGTGCGGATGGCCTTGTTTGCTGTGCTGCTGGGCGTGGATCGCCAGGTGCAGCATTCGATGCGCGACGCAACGTGGCGCCATCCGACCTATCTCGGGCCGGACGACGCGGTGTTTCACGGTATCGATTAAGCGGTCGATCGACTGAACGGCAATTCGACCGAGCGGTAATTCGCCTAAGCGAGCCGTCGACTATGCGAGCCGTCTACTCAGCGAGCAGTCGATGACGCGGTCAATCGACGCGCTCGTTACGTTGCGAGCGGGCACCAGATTTCGACGACGCCACTGACGGTGGCCGGGTCGAACTCTTCGCCATAGCGTTCGAACATCGGCGTCGGTGCAAATTGCTCGCCCGACGTCGGCAGCCAGTCGCGCCAGATCTGCTCGCACGTTCCGCGGATACCTGAGACGTGCCCCTGATGCCGGAATACCGCATAGCGGCCCGCGGGAAGGGTGACGATCTGGAAGGTTCCGTCGATGCCGTCGGTGCTCGACACTTCGACACCGGCGAGATAGTCAAAGCCCGTCTGATCGGCGTTGTAGCTTAGGCCCATCGTGGCGCGACCCATCTGGTTCGGCACTTTGCCGATATGCGGGCCAAAGCGTTGCCATAACGCCGGGATACCTTCACTGGCCGTGTACGTATAGTGCTCGCCGAGCCCGGCGACCAGACGTTGCGGTGCATCGACGAAGCGGGGCAATTCGAGTGCAGTGCCTTGCGAAGACGTCATGACGTGACCCTCCCGGTGGATGTCGGCGCTTGATTCTACGCGCGGCGCGGGGCGTTTTGGTCGGTCGCGGTGCACGTATTTGTACTGACGGCGGACGCCTTCGCTGCGTGCGTGTCCGCACGTCATGACATGCCCGGTTCGCCATGTCCGATGCGAGGCATCAGGCTCGTCCTTTGCTACTCCGTGCGTCCGCTGCGCATGTCGTGCGTCGCGTGTTCACGACAGGCCGCTCTGAGCGGTTTTTTGTGCATCGCTACAATCCTGCCGGGTGAGCGGTCCGTGCGCGTTTCGCGCAGGGGCCGTCGCATTCATTTTCCGCAGGGCCATGATGCTCGACGAACCGTATCGTCACCGCATCTCTAACCGGAGTTATGTATGGCAAAGCAACGTCTGATGGGTGTCTTGTTGGCTGTTTCGCTGGCGGCCGCGTCGCAGGCCGGGTTCGCGCAAGTGGCAGGCGGCGCGACGCTGGGCGTGACGGTCGAGCAACAAGAGCTCGTGATCAATGGCTGGAGCGTCAAGAAGACGATCATCGGCAAGAAGGTGCTCAACGAGAACGGCGACACGGTCGGCACGATCGACGACATCATCATCGCGCCGGAGGGCTCGGTGTCGTACGCCATCATCGGCGCGGGCCATTTCCTCCACGTCGCGCGTCATGACGTGGCGATTCCCGTGTCGCAAATCGACGTGAACGACAACGGTCAGTTCGTGCTGGCCGGTGCGACGCGCGACGCGCTCAAGCAACTGCCGGTGTTCGAATACGCGAAGGTCAAGACGAAGCCGGTTTCGCGCAAGGAAGCCGAGCATCACTGATCGCAGGGCTTGAACGGAAGGTCCTGCTCGATGAGCAGGACCGGTCTGACCGGAAAGCCTGAAGCGTGGCCGGCATGGTCGAGCAAGGCCGCAGGCTCGAGCCGAGCGTGCGGCTTATCGCTTCTTCGATGCCGCGAGTTCCGTGAGCGCAGTCAATGCCTGTGCCACGGTCTGACGCGCCGTATCGATCACCACACGTTCGCGATCCCACGGTGCGTAATCGTGCGCGAGCACGTCCTGCCAGGTCGGCATCCGATGCCCCGCGATATCGGCCTGCCGCGTTTCCACGCGCCGCTGATGTTTGACGACGTCCGAGCACACGGTCTCGACTTCGATCACGGGCACGCCGACGCGCTGCCCGATATCTCGCCATGCATCGCGCGTGACCGCAAGCGGGTTCACGCAGTCGGCGACGACCGCGAGTCCAAGGCGCAAATTGTCTTCGGCCACGGCGTAGGCCGTCACATAGCCTTCGACACCGACAAAGGTGTCACCGCCGCGCGCACGCAGAATGGCTTGCTCGATCGAGTCGATGCGAAGATGCACGCCCGCGAGTGCACGCGCGAGTCCGCGCGACAGCGTGGTCTTGCCGGTCCCGGGCAAGCCTCCGATAACGATCAACATATTCAAAAGTCCTTGCGCACCGAGCGGGGTGCGCGGCCCGGACAGGTGCGGCCCGCACGCTATCTGTACGGCCCGCACTATAGCGTGACTTGACCTTGCGCGATAAGGGGACAGGCAGTCTGCGCTGGCGGTCGCCCCCCGCACGCGTATAGAATGCTGCGCTTTGCCCGCGCTTCCCATGTGGTTCAAGAATCTCCAGCTTCATCGTCTGCCCGCTCCGTGGAAAGTCACACCGGAGCAAATGGAAAAATGGCTCGCCGCGTACGCATTCGTCCCTGCGGGCTCGATGGATATGCAAACGCAGGGCTGGGCGTCGCCACGCGACAATGGCCTGCTTGCGCACCCGGTCAACGGACAGTTGCTGCTGGTCTATCGGACTGAGAAAAAATTGCTGCCGGCATCGGTGGTCAATCAGGTTACCAAAGCACGTGCGCAGGAAATCGAGGAGCAGCAGGGCTTCAAGCCCGGGCGCAAGCAGATGCGCGAGCTCAAGGAGCGCGTGACCGACGAGCTCATGCCGCGCGCCTTCAGCATTCGTCGCGATACGCGCGTATGGATCGATCTCGAACGCGGGTGGCTCGTGATCGACGCCGCATCTGCCGCGCTCGCCGACGATATCCGGTCGTTGCTCGTCAAATCGATCGATCAGATCCCGCTGGCAAGCGTCCGCACGGCTTCGTCACCGGTCGCCGCCATGACGCGCTGGCTGTTGCCTGATGAAGCGCCCTACGGCTTTACTGTGGACCAGGACACGGAGCTGCGTGCGATCGGCGATGGCAATGCGACGGTGCGCTATTCGGGGCATTCGCTCGAAGGCGACGAAGTCCAGCGCCACCTCAAGGAAGGCAAGCAGTGCATGCGGCTCGCGCTGACGTGGAATGATCGCGTGTCGTTCGTGCTGACGCCGTCGCTGACCATCAAGCGCGTGGCGCCGCTCGACGTCATCAAGGACATGTCGGATCCGACGATCCAGGGCGAAGACGAGACGTTCGATGCCGATCTCGTATTGATGACCGGCGAGTTGTCGAAGATGTTCGGTGATCTCGTCGATGCGCTCGGCGGAGAAGCGAAGGTCTGAAGCAGGGTGCGTGAGGCGCAAGAGCAGTCAAGAGAAGCGCACTCGTGCCTCACAATCGCAACGCTCGCGCCGCGACGTCAATGGCGTACGGAGGCATCAGGTTTCTCGGCTACCGTGGCGCGCGCGCCTTGCCGCGCAACGGGTCAAGCAGGGGCTTGAGCCCGTTATGGTCGATCTCCTGCATCAGTGCGAGCAAGCGACCGATTTCGCCCTTGGGAAAGCCCTCGCGCGCGAACCAGTTCAGGTAGTGCCCCGGCAGGTCCGCGAGCACGCGACCCTTGTACTTGCCGAACGGCATTTCAAGGGTCACGAGGCGTTCGAGATCTTCGGGCTTCATCGTGTTGGCGGGGCCGACTGACGGTCAGGCTGAAGGTGCACCCAAGGCTCAGGCCGCGAGCCGTTCCACCAGCTGGATCAGCGAGTGAATGATCTTGATATGGACTTCCTGCACGCGATCGGCATAGCGGTCGTGCGCGACACGGATTTCGATATCGGCGAGCCCTTCACGCGCAATCGCGCCACCGTCCTTGCCCGTCAATGCAATGATCTTCATGCCGCCGTCGCGCGCTGCGCGCATGGCGTTCATCACATTCTTCGAATTGCCCGATGTCGAAATGGCCAGGAGCACGTCGCCCGGACGGCCAACCGCTTCGACGTAGCGCGAGAAAATAAAGTCAAAGCCAAAGTCGTTACCCACACATGACACGTGGCTGACATCGGAAATGGCGATTGCCGGAAAGCCCTTGCGGTTCTCGCGGAAACGTCCCGTCAGTTCTTCGGCGAAATGCATCGCATCGCAATGCGATCCGCCATTGCCGCACGACAACACTTTGCCGCCCTCGGCAAAGGCGCTCGACAGCAGGCGCGCAGCATTCGCGATCTTCTCGAGCTGGGCGGGGTCATTCATGAAACGTTCGAGCACGGACGCGGCCGTTTCGAATTCGGCGCGAATTTCGCGAATCAGCTCGGCTTGCTGGTTCGTGTCGACGGTCAGCTCGGACATGGTGCAACTCCTGCAAATAAGGCTTGAAAATGTAAATCTTAGCGCGGTTTGATGAACGCTTAGCCGATCACCAGACTCAGCGCGTGAATCAGCACACCGACGAGGCCGCCGACGATCGTGCCGTTCACGCGAATGAACTGCAGATCGCGCCCGATATTGAGTTCGACGTCGCGCACCAGTGTGCGATCGTCCCACTGGCGCACGGTGGTCGAGATATGGCGCGCAATGCTCTGGCTCAGCTCTGGCGCAAGGCCGCGCATCGCTTCATGCATATGTGTATTGATCGAAGCGCGCAGGGCAGGATCGTCACCGAGCGTGCGTGCAAAGGTGCTCGCGGCCGATACGATCTTCGCGCGCAGCGTCGAATCGGGTCGCATCATGTCTTCACGCAGCCAGCGCGTGAAGTCGTCCCACAAGCTGTTCACGTACGCACGCAGTTCGGGGCGTTCGAGCCATTGATGCTTGTGCTCATCGATGCGCTGCTTGAATGAAGGATCCGACTGAAGCCGCTCGATAAACGTGGCCACCGTGCGATCGAAGGCCTGACGCCGCTCGTGATCGGGGTTCGATGCGATGTCGCTGAGCCACTTGCCCGCGCCGCGCACGAGGCCGCCGGCGAACTTGAAGCCGAGGTCTTCCGCCTTGAGTCCGACAAAGCCGAGCGCACCGATCAGTGTCGGATACTCGTCGCCGGCGATCTGCACGATCTTGTCGGCCAGCATTTGCTGGATTTCCGGCTTTTCGAGCCATGCCGACAGCTCGCCGAGACCTTCGTCGAGCAGCCGTTGATGGCGACCGTCAGCCGTCAGCGTCGACAGCAGCCCGCCAACGCCACCCGCGAGATCGAAGCCTTCGGCACGGCGGCGCAGCGTCGCGTAGAGCATGCCTTTCACATGCTCGTCATCGATCAGCTCGAGCATCTGGCTGGTCGCAACCAGCGCCTTTTCGCCGAGCAACGCCGCGTTGCGGGGTTCTGACAGCCACGACGCGAGGCGCTGCGCCGGATCGAAGCTCGCGACCTTGTCGACGAGCGCATCGGCGCCGAGGAATTTTTCCTGCACGAACTCCGCGAGGTTGTCGGCGACACGTGCCTTGTTCGCGGGCAGGATTGCCGTATGCGGAATCGGCAGGCCGAGCGGGTGCCTGAAAAGGGCCACCACGGCGAACCAGTCGGCGAGCGCACCGACCATCGCCGCCTCGGAAAACGCCGTCAACCAGGCCCATGCGCCCTGATCGTGATGATGTTTCGCGAGCGCAAACAGCGCCGCTGAGACGATCAGCAGGCCGGTTGCGAAAAACTTCATTCTGTTGAGTGCCGCGCGCTTGCCAGGTGCTTCCATGGAGAGGGAGTCTGATTTTCGAAGACGCGTATTGTCCTCGATTTCGGGCAATCGCTGCACAGTCGCGCCGCGGCGCGTGTCGGCGGCATGACGTGCGAGGTAATTGGTCCGCATCGGGCGTGCGCCTAAGATACGTCCAACGATCAGCCAATGAGGACGAGGCACACGGAGGTCAGGTCAAACGGAAGCCGGCGCGCGTGGCAGCGAAGCAGCAGGGCAGCAAGACCACGCGCCGGGTCAGGGCAGTGACGATGCGCTGATCCTGCACGGCGATGCACGATCCGGCATTGCGTTGGACGATTCTCCGGGGCATTGGAGAATTGAGCAACGATCGTGCAGATTCGGGTATTCACCGAAGCCGGGCTGGAACCTACTATAACAACCGTGCCGATACCGCATGCTTCGTTGACACCGAAGCCTGTATCGGAGACCGGACCGCTGCCTGTCGACGAAGGGACACTGACCCACGACGCCGCGCGTACCGCCTTTGCTTGATTTCTTTTCGTCCGGAACGCCGCGCGCGCGGCGGACTCGACGACCACTGACTTGACACCCGGCCGTACCCGGTTGCGTTCGCGCAAACCCGGGCGGGAGAGGGCTTGCCTTCCCGGGACCGCAGACTTATCGACACGAGGTATCGACATGATCGATCGTATTCAGGCGATGAGGACTTTTATTCGCATTGTCGACAGTAACAGTTTTGCCCGCGCCGCCGAGTCGCTCGGCATGCCACGCGCGCGGGTCACTACATTGATGCAGGAACTCGAAGCGCTGCTTGGGGTGCAGCTGCTCTTGCGCACGACGCGCCGGCTGAGTCTGACGATTGAAGGCGCATCGTATTACGAGCGCTGCCAGCGGATTCTCTCCGATCTCGATGAGATGGAAGCCGACTTGCGTGGCAGCACCGACAATATCCGCGGCCTGCTGCGCGTGGAGATGCCCAGTGCGATTGCGACGGCTTTGGTGCTGCCGTCGCTGGGCGAATTTCACGCACGCCATCCGCATATCGAAGTGGCCGTCGGTTTCAGCAGCCGGCAGGTCGACCTTGTCGGCGAAGGCGTGGACTGCAGCATCCAGTTCGGCGAATTGCCGGATTCGGGCCTGGCCGCTCGCAGGCTTGGCATGCTCGAGCACGTGACGTGTGCAAGCCCGACGTATCTCGCGCGGCGTGGTATGCCGGAGACACTCGACGATTTGCGTGAGCACGTCGCTGTCAATTGCGTGGCCTCGCAAACGGGTCGCAAGATGGGCTTCGATTTCGATATCGACGGGGAAGCGGTCGAAGTCAAGGTCGATGGCTTCGTGCAGGTGTCGGAGGATCACGCGTATCTGACGTGCGGCTTGCAGGGGTTGGGGCTGATTCAACCCACGCGGCTGTCGGCGGAACCGTATCTGCGCTCAGGACAATTGCGTGAAGTGCTGGGTGCATGGTCGCCGATGCCGACGCCGGTCAGCGTGACCTACGTCAAGAGCCGCCAGGCATCGCCGCGCGTGCGCGCATTCGTCGACTGGCTCGTGGAGCTCTTCGAGATCCAGACGCAGGATGCCAGCGCTCGCGCGGTGTACGGCAACACCATCGCATCGCTGACGGCCTCGGCCAAGGCCACGCTCGCGCGTCGCGCCCAGAACGACCCCGAGCTCGAAATGCAGGCGTGAATGGACGCGTCTGCCTGAGTCGGCGCACTGGCTTAAGCAGACGCGCCGGGTTGAGCCGACAACCCTGCTTGAGTCGATATGCAGGCTTGAGGTTGTTTCGGTTGTTTCGGTTGTTTCGGTCGTTTCGGTCGTTTTGTCATTTCGGCCGTGACCGAAGTATCGGTCGGGGAATCGTGGGAAGATGGCCCCCATGGATGCCCCGACATTAGTTTCTCTCGATGAAGCGCTCGCGTCGCTCGGTTCCGCGTTGGCCGAGCCCGCGCGGGCTCGCATGCTGTGTGCGCTGATGGACGGCCGCGCGCACACGGCGACTGAACTGGCGCTCGTTGCCGAAATCAGCCCCTCCACAGCAAGCGGTCATCTCGCCCGGCTCCAGGACGACCGATGGATCCGGTGCATTCCGCAGGGCCGCCATCGCTACTACACGCTCGCCGACGACGACGTCGCGGCGCTGATCGAAACGCTGCTGGGCGTCGCGCAGCGCGCGCGATCGCCGATGCGCACCCACACCCCCGATTCGCTGCGTCATGCGCGCACCTGCTACAACCATGCAGCCGGCGAGTTAGCCGTCGAGCTGCTCGACCGGATGCTTGCGCGGGAATGGCTGATTGCCACGCACGATGGCTATGCGTTGAGTGACGCAGGCCGCACGGCCTTTGCGAAAATCGGCCTTGACGATGAAACTTTGCAGGTTCGCTCCAGGGGACGCCGTCACTTCGCCAAGCCCTGCCTCGACTGGAGCGAGCGACGTCCGCATCTGGGCGGCGTGCTCGGCGCGGCACTCCTCGACACCCTCATAGACAAACGCTGGGCAATTCCCGAACTCGACTCGCGCGCCCTGACCGTGACGGCGCGGGGTCAGCGCGCGCTCGACGACTGGCTCGACAAGCACGACTGAGCATTTGTTTCAGCCTGTGTCAGCCAATTCGTTCGCGCCCGAAAACGCGTAACATGGCCCGTACTTTGTGCTGAGTGTGGGTCTCGCGAGATGAGCGAACGGTCGGCTGCGGAAGCGGCGAATCCATCGGATCACGATGTTGTGTCCGGCACGGTCGTGTCGGATGGTACGCAGGCGCTCGATGCGCTGGCCGATTTTGTCGAGCGGCATCCGCGACTCTTTATTCTTGGCGGCGCCGGCGTCAGCACCGAATCGGGCATTCCCGATTACCGGGACGAGAACGGTGAGCGCAAGGGCCGCGACCCGATCATGCTCAAGGACTTCCTGAAATCCGATCTGTCGCGCCGGCGCTATTGGGCGCGCAATATGATCGGCTGGCCCACCGTGCAGCACGCACGGCCCAATGCGGCGCACCGCGCGCTGTCTGAACTTCAGAAGCTCGATCGCGTCGAGCGGCTCGTGACGCAGAACGTCGACGGTCTGCATACCGCAGCCGGCAGCACGGGCGTCATCGAACTGCACGGCAACGTGGCCGATGTCGTCTGCATCGAATGCGGATACCGTCATGCGCGCGCCGACATCCAGATTCGTCTTGAACGCGAGAACCCCGACTGGCTCACGATGAACGCGCTGCCGTTGCCCGATGGCGACGCGCGGCTCGAATCGGATCGCTTCGACCTGTTCCATGCGCCCGACTGCGAGCGATGCGGCGGCGTCATCAAGCCCGACGTCGTGTTTTTCGGGGAGGGCGTGCCGCGCATGCGTGTCGATGCCGCGCTCGCATCGCTTGCGCGCGCCGATGCGATGCTTGTGGTCGGATCGTCGCTGATGGTCTATTCGGGTTTTCGCTTTTGCGACCAGGCGGCGAGGGCGGGCACGCCAATCGCGGCGGTGAATATCGGACGCACGCGGGCTGACGGATTGCTTTCACTCAAAGTCCCCGTGTCCTGTGGTGAGATCTTGCCGGCGCTCGTTGAGCGACTTACGCAGAGTGCCGCCAAAGCAGCGTGTTTTTAGCCTGTTTATAGTCTGTTCTTTGTCTCTTCGTCGGCCGCACCCTAGGCAAAACCCTCGAAGTAACAAGCGTAGTTACATACGATGAATGGAATATGATGTCGCCACGCCGCGCGCGGCCGGTGTTTGACCGGTTGTGCAATGGCATCGCGAGCGAGGCTCAGTGCCTGCAGCGCGTAATACGCAAGGGTGATCGACAAGCCGATCGCGCAGCTCATTACGCAAAGCAGATCGCATAAAGCTGATACGCGGTGACAAGGGAGGCGTCGCTTCACGTCGTATGCTGGCAATACCCGCTGAACATTACGAAATGTAAGGAGCCGCGCCGCCGCGCGGCATCGTGCGTAGACGAGGGAACGCACGCAGCTGAGCCCGATGACGCTGATTGACATCATAAAAAATATGACTCAAGACTCCGTTTCCGGATATTTGCTCGCAGCGCTGCCCGCCGCGGTCCTTGTCGTGACCGATGGCCGGATTGCGTTCGCGAATCAGGCCGCGCGCCGCCTGCTCGAAGCCGACCCCGGCGTCGAGGGCTGGGCGTGCAGCGAGGTCGTCGGTCAGCCGATCGTCGACTACGTGCACCAGCTCGATCAGTTCCACGCGATCAGCCGCATGCGACGTTCGGCGCAAAGCGCGACGCCCAATGCGCCGGTCGAGTTGCGCGTGCGCACTTGTCGCGACAACGTTCGTGTCGTGCTCGTGACGAGCGTGTCGGTCGAGTTCGAAGGGCAGAACAGCGTGCTCATCACGGCGCTCGAGGTCGGCCGCGGCAACGCGATCGGCGATCGGCTGCGTCGCAGCGAGGAGCACTTCCGCCGGCTCTTCGAGAATATGCAGGACGTGTACTACCGGACCGATTCGAAAGGCGTCGTGCAAATGGTCGGGCCGGGCGTGCGGCGCGTGCTCGGCTATGAGCCGAACGAGATCGTCGGGCGTGACGCGGCCGAGTGGTATCCGAACCTGTCGGACCGCGACGCTTTTAAGGAAGCGATCCGTACCTACGGGGAAGTGGCCGATTTTCCCGGCCAGATGGTGCGCAAGGACGGCCGCATTATCGATATCTCGATCAGCAGCACCGCGCTGTATGACGAAGACGGGTGCTTTGCGGGCGTCGAGGGCATCTATCGCGACGTGACCGAGCGCAAGGATCTCGAGCGCGAGCTGCGCCGTCTCGCCAGCATCGATTCGCTGACCGACATCCTGAACCGCCGCGCGTTTATCGAAGCCGCGCAAGCGCGCCTCAACGATCCGTCCTCGCGGGGCGATCTCACGCTGCTGCTGCTCGACATCGATTACTTCAAGTCGATCAACGACCAGTATGGACACGCCACTGGCGACTCCGTGCTGGTGCGTTTTGCCTCGGCGGTCTCGGAACAGATTGCCGAAACGGATCTGTTCGGCCGTCTCGGCGGCGAAGAGTTCGCGATCGTGGTGCACCATACGCGGCCCGAGCAGGTCAGGGAGCTGGTGTCGCGCGTGCTGGCTGCAGTCCGCGAGATCCGCCTCGAAGGCGGTGCGCGTCCTCCGCGTGCCGTCACCGTCAGCATCGGCGCAGCGCTGCGCACGCGCGCCGATCATCGTGTCGAGCAATTGCTCGACCGCGCCGACCGTGCGCTCTATCAGGCCAAGCATAGCGGCCGCGATCGCGTGTTCTGGGAAATGACGGCGTGATGTCGGATTAATCGTTTTTTCCGGCATCCGCGCTGTCTGTATCCGTCAACGATACGGATTGCCGACAATCCGCTCGTGATCGCCACGACAATCTATCGTTTCCTCCCGCCATGAATGCGTGCGAAAGGCACGCTTCACGATTTCGACACGGTTCGCTCCGTATGCTGTCGGCGGCTCGCATTGGACGCGGCTTGTCCTGCCGTTGTCATGCTGCCGACTTCAGGAGGACGAACACATGGTGTTCCACTCGTCTCGAGCCGTGCCCGATTCGCTTGGCGCCGAGCACCGCCCCAAGCGTGTCGTCACGACCCTGTGCCTGATGTCGATCGGCGCGGTCGTCTGTTTCAGCCTTGCCGCGTGCGGCGGGCGTGATGACGACGCCAGTCAGCAAAGCAACGCCTCGTCGAATGCGGCGACCCCGCAGTCTGCTTCACTGTCTGACCCCTCGACCGTCGCCAACGCCGCCAGTCCAGCCTCCAACGGACTTGCACCGCCGGTCATGCACTACGCGCAGTAAGCCCGCGCGGCCGGGGTCCCCCGCTCACAGCACACGAGTGCCCGGCCGCACATGACTCCCCCTTTGCGGAAACGTCTGACCATGACATCGAATAATCGACGTGAGTTTTTGCGTTCGCTGGCCGGCACTGCCGGCGCTGCGGCCGCGATGAGCGCCTTGCCGGCTGGTATTCGCAACGCACTCGCGCTGCCTGCCCACAACGAGAAGAAGAGCATTGAGGACATCGAACACATCGTGATCCTCATGCAGGAAAACCGTTCGTTCGACCACTACTTCGGCACGCTGCGCGGCGTGCGCGGCTACGGCGACACGCGCGTGACGCCGCTGCCGAGCGGCAAGCCCGTCTGGCATCAGCCGAACCCGGCGACGGCCGGCGAAGTGCTGCCGTTCCACCCGGACGCACCGAACCTCGGTCTGGCATTCATCGAGGATCTGGCGCACGACTGGACGACGACGCACGCGGCATGGAACAACGGTCAATACAACCAGTGGGTCCCTGCGAAGGGCACGACCACGATGGCCTACCTGACGCGTCAGGACATCCCGTTCCACTACGCGCTCGCCGATGCGTTCACGATCTGCGACGCGTACCACTGCTCGACGATGGCCCCGACCGACCCGAACCGCTACTACATGTGGACGGGCTGGGTTGGCAACGACGGCTCGGGCGGCGGCCCCGTGATTGACAATGCAGAAGCAGGCTACGGGTGGTCGACGTATCCGGAGTTGCTCGAGCGCGCCGGCGTGTCGTGGAAGATCTACCAGGACATCGGTCACGGTCTGACGGCGGCAGGCTCGTGGGGCTGGACAGGCGACAACGCGTACATTGGTAACTACGGCGACAACTCGCTGCTGTACTTCCATCAGTATCAGAACTCGACGCCGGGCAGCGCACTGTATGAAAAGGCGCTGACGGGCACCAATGTCCTGAACGGTGGCACGTTCTTCGACGTGCTCAAGGCCGACGTCAAGAACAACACGCTGCCGCAGGTGTCGTGGATCGTCGCACCGGAAGCCTATTCGGAACACCCGAACTGGCCGGCGAACTACGGCGCGTGGTACACGAATCAGGTGCTCGAGGTGCTGACGTCGAACCCGGAGCTGTGGAGCAAGACGGCACTGATCATCACGTTCGACGAAAACGACGGCTTCTTCGACCACATCCCGCCGGTGTTCGCACCGGGGTCGTCTGCCGCGGGCCGCTCGACGGTCGCGCTGACCAACGAGTATTTCGCCGGCAACGCCACGTATCCGGCCGGTCCGTACGGCCTCGGGCCGCGCGTGCCGATGATCATCGTGTCGCCGTGGACGAAGGGCGGCTACGTCTGCTCGCAGACGTTCGACCATACGTCGCTGATCCGCTTTATCAACAAGCGCTTCGGTCACCAGTACGGCATCCAGCAGGAAACGAACATCACGCCGTGGCGCAAGGTGGTGTCGGGCGATCTGACGTCGGCGTTCAACTTCGACAATCCGAATGACGCCGTGCCGTCGCTGCCGAGCACAACGTCGTATGCACCGCCCGATAATCTCCGTCACCCCGACTACAAGCCGACGGTACCTGCGACGCAGGCGCTCCCGAAGCAGGAATCGGGTATGCGTCTCGCACGTGCATTGCCGTACGAATTCTTCGTGCACGGCCGCATCGACGGCTCGGACGGCAAGTTCCATGTCGCCTTCAGCAACACGGGCGATGCGGGCGCGGCGTTCCTCGTCTACCAGAACGACGGCGTGATCGCGCCGCTGTGCTACACGGTCGAGGCAGGCAAGAAGCTCGAAGACGAACTCATCATCACGCCGACGCTGGCCGGCGCGTATGCGTTCTCGGTCTTCGGCCCGAACGGCTTCCTGCGCGAGTTCCGCGGCAGCGCGGCATCAAGCCTGCATGGCAGCGTCAATCCGGAAGTCGTCAACGGCTATGACGTCGCCAACGGCAATATTCAGCTGCGCCTGAAGAACAACAGCAACAAGACGGTCACGTTCACGGTCGCCAACGCCTACGGCAGCGGCAAGCCGCGTACGTTCAAGGTCAAGTCGGGCGACACGTGCGAGGACTACTGGGATCTGCGCGCCAGCTACGGCTGGTACGACCTGACGGTGACGGTCGATGCGGACAAGGCGTTCTCGCGCCGCCTGGCCGGCCACGTTGAAAACGGCCGCGCCAGCGCAAGCGATCCTGCACTGGGCGTCTGAGTGGAAATGACGTTTCGGTACCGGGAGTAGGTAGCGTAGCGGCGTTGAGCGTCTGAGGCGGCCCGGCTACCCCATGGGAGCCGGGCCAGGACCTGCGGATCGCATTCCCCGGCCGAAAAACAAACGAGGCATCAGGTCAGACCTGATGCCTCGTTTTTATTTGTTCGTATTTCCCGGTATCCGGGCTACCGGATACCTCGCGCCGCTCTTAGTGGCAGACCTTGTGATGATGCTCGTAGTGGCAGACCGGGTGGTGATGATGGTGATGAACCGGGTGATGCATTTCATCAGCCATCGCGCTCAGCGGGGCGAGGGCGGTCATGCCGGTCAGAAGGGCGAGCGAGATCAGCACGCGACGAATCATGGAAAAACTCCTTGTAAGACTTGAAAGAATTGCGAGGCGCAACGGGCGCCAGACACTTTAACGAGCACGCGATCGAATGGGAATAGCTAAACGGTCAGTCCTGCTAATAGTTGCAGAACTTCCACGAAATTACCGCGAATTCTTTCTAATGCCTTTCACATTGACGGCCGCGTCGCCGCACCGGATCGTCGGATCCGGCTGCAACAGGAACGGACGCACGTTCCGGGCCTGAAACGATCGACCGGCGTGAGGGCTGGTAAAGTGACGAGCAGACGGAGCAGGCACTAAACAAAAAATCTGGAGGAACGGATGAGCAGTCACGCAAAGGTCGCGCTCGTGACGGGGGCGTCGCGCGGCATCGGCAAGGCGGTGGCGGAAACCTTGCTCGAGCACGGTTATCGCGTCGTGCTGGCGGCGCGTGCCATCGCACCGCTCGAGGCGATGGTCGAAGCCGCCAAGGCAGCGGGGCGCGAAGCGCTCGCCGTGCAGACAGACGTGACCGACGCAGCGAGCGTCGACGCGTTGTTCGAGCGTACGCGCGAACGTTTCGGGCGGCTCGACGTGCTGTTCAACAACGCGGGCATCGGGGCGCCTGCTGTGTCGATCGACGAACTCTCCGTCGAGCAATGGCGCGCGGTGGTCGACACCAACCTGACGGGCGTGTTTCTGTGCAGCCGGGCCGCCTTCGGCCTGATGAAGGCGCAGCAGCCACGCGGTGGCCGGATCATCAACAATGGCTCGATTTCGGCGCACGCGCCGAGGCCGTTCAGCGCGCCTTACACGTCGACCAAGCACGCGGTCGCCGGCCTGACGAAGGCGCTGTCGCTCGACGGTCGCGCATTCGATATCGCATGCGGACAGATCGACATCGGCAACGCCGCCACCGATATGACCGAGCGCATGACGCAAGGTGTATTGCAGGCGAATGGCGATCTCGCTGCCGAACCGCGCATCGACGTCGCGCACGTCGCGAATGCGGTGCTGTATATGGCCGGTCTGCCGCTCGAGGCGAATGTCCAGTTCATGACCGTCATGGCGACCAAGATGCCTTATATCGGGCGCGGCTGAGGCGATCGTGCGTCGCCTCGGGCTTATGCGCGGACGCACGCGCTTGAACGCGTCGAATCCGGCCGCGATTCGCGGGTGGGCATGTACGACGCCGGTCGCGTTTGCGAGGGACCTGGTGCGTGTGCTGGCGCTCGCGCTTGCCCTTGTTTCGGGAGCAGGCGTGGGGCTGGGAGCATGGCTGGGACTCGCCTTGAGTCTCGCCTTGTGCCTCGCTCCAACCCCGGTTCTGGCGGCACCGGACGACGATGTGCCCTCGGCGACGATCGAAAGCGATACGCACGTGTTTACCGTACGCGACGACAGCTCGATCGATGAAGTCGACGACACCGTGCTGCGCGCCAATACGCAGTCGGGCGTCGACGACATTGCGCAGCGCTATATCTGGTTCGATCGCAACGTCGATCAGGTTCAGGTGCTCGAAGCCGAGACGATCACGGCAGACGGCCAGCACATCAATGTGCGCCCGGATCAGATTCGTGACGTGCAGGAGCCGCGTTCGGCCGACGCGCCGACCTTTACCGATGCCGTGATCCGCGTGGTGATTTTTCCGGGCGTCGGTGTCGGATCGCGCGTGCACTTGAAGGTCCATAAACTCAGGACCCGTCCGTCGATGCCGCACGAGTTCAGCCATCTCGCCGAACCTCCGCGCATGCCGGTCGAGCAGCAGCGTCTGATCTTCGACTTGCCGGCCAATCGCCCGTTGCACAGCGATGCGCGCGGCTACACCGCCGTGGCGCCGCAAACCGACGGCACACGCACGCGCTATGAGTTCGACTACAGCCGCAGCGGCTTTCCGCGGCAGGAAAGCGGCGCGATCTCGTTCGCGAGCTACGGCGACCGGCTGCTCGTGACCACCGTTCCCGACTATGCGAGCTTTGCGGCGACGTATCGCGAGGGCGCGCGCGACGATACGGCCCAAGACCCGAAAATCGTCGCACTCGCTGCGTCGCTGACCGCGAATCTCAGCGATCCGCACGACAAGGCCCGCGCGATTTACGACTGGGTCCGCATGAATATCCGCTACGTCGCGCTGCTGCTCGGCGAGACGGCTGCATCGCCGCACCGCGTCGTCGATATCCTTGCGAATCGCTATGGCGACTGCAAGGACCACGTCGCGATCTTCGGTGCATTGTTGAGCGCCGCAGGCATTCGCAACGATCCTGCGCTGCTCAATCTCGGCTCGGTCTATACCTTGCCGTCCGTACCCGGGTACGGCGGCAATGCGATCAACCACATCATCATGTGGCTGCCCGATCTGCAGCTATTCGCGGATTCGACTGCGGGCGGCACGGAGTTCGGTTATTTGCCTTCGGGCGTGCTCGACCGGCCTGCGTTACTCGTCAATGAAGGCCTGCTCGTGCGCACACCGTCGACGCAGCCGCTGGGTCGCACGGCGCGGCTCCAGGCGAATATCGGCAGCGACGGCGGGGCGAGTTACGCCTATTTTGTCGAGGACAGCGGCTGGAGCGCAGAGATCGAACGCAATCGGCTGCGTCGCGCGACGGCGCAACAACGCGCCGGGATCGTCGACGAGCGGCTTCGTCTGACCGGGCTGCAGGGCAGCGGATCGATGTCGACCAGCCCGCTCGATGCGACGCAAGGGCCATTCGACACGACATTGCGCGGCGCGCTCGAAAACGTGGTCTGGCCGACCGGGACAACGGCAGTGCCCGCGTTAAGCAGCTTCTCGGGCGGCATTGCATCGCAACTGCGCACGGCACTCGCCGAACGCGTGCGGACGCAGCCGTATACGTGCACGAGCGGAGATTTCACCGAAAACGCCGTGCTCACGTTCGCACGCGACTTCACCGTCAGCGATATCCCGCCCGACCTCGAACTGCATACCGGCACGCTCGACTACGTCGCACACTATCTGTTCGATGCGTCGAGCCAGACGATACAAATCACACGAGCGCTTCATCTGCATTTTCCGGCGGCGGTCTGCGACCCCGAAGCGTACGAGGCGAATCGCGGCACGCTGCTCAAGGCCGAGCGCGATGCAATGTCGCAGATCATCGTGCGAGCAAGACAACAAGAGTGAATCGGGAGGATTCATGAGCGAAGCGAAGATATCGCCGCCCAGTACGCTGTCGCACGTGCGTGTGCTGGATTTATCGCGTGTGCTCGCGGGGCCCTGGGCGAGTCAGCTGCTCGCCGACCTCGGCGCCGACGTCATCAAGGTCGAGCGCCCTGGTTCAGGCGACGATACGCGTAGCTGGGGCCCGCCGTATCTGCACGACGCACAAGGGCACGAAACGGCGGAATCGGCCTATTTCCTGAGCACGAATCGAAACAAGCGTTCGCTGACCGTCGATTTCACGCGCAGCGAGGGGCAGGCCATCGTTCGCGAGCTCGCCGCGCGGTCGGACGTCGTCATCGAGAACTTCAAGCATGGAGGTCTGGCGCCGTACGGGCTCGACTATGCATCGCTGCGGGAGATTAAGCCCGATATCGTGTACTGCTCGATCACGGGTTTCGGACAGACCGGGCCCTACGCGGACCGCGCTGGTTACGACTTTCTGATCCAGGCCATGGGCGGCCTGATGAGCGTGACCGGGCGCGCGAACCATGAAGCCGGGGCAGGGCCAATGAAAGTCGGTGTCGCGCTCACCGATGTGCTGACCGGGCTGTATGCGAGCAACGCCATCCTCGCTGCCCTCGCGTATCGCGAGCGCACGGGTATCGGCCAGCATATCGACCTCGCCTTGTTCGACGTGCAGGTGGCGACGCTCGTCAATCAGGCGAGCAATTACCTCGTATCCGGCGTCGCGCCGGTGCGCCTGGGCAATAGTCACCCGAATATCGTGCCGTATCAGGATTTCCCGACCGCGGACGGCAACATGATCGTCGCGGTAGGCAACGATGGCCAGTTCCGTCGGCTATGCATCGTCGCCGGTCAACCCGCACTCGCAGACGACGCGCGCTTCGCCACCAATCGCGATCGCGTGCGCCACCGGGACGTACTGGTTCCGATGCTCTGTGACATCACGCGTACCCGCACGACGCATGAATGGGTCGAAGCGCTCGAAGCCGCGGGTGTCCCCTGCGGGCCGATCAACGACCTCGACGCCGTGTTTGCCGATCCGCAAGCGGTCGCGCGCGGCTTGCGCGTGGACCTGCCGCATCCGGCCGGCTCGGCGCCTGGCGTCGCGAGTCCGATTCGTCTTTCGGAAACACCGGTTCAGTACCGGCATGCACCGCCGACGCTTGGCCAACACACCACCGAGGTGCTGCGCGACGTGCTGGGTTACGACGCCTCGCGCATTGAGACGCTCGTGGGGAACAAGGTGGTGTGAGTCGAATTCGAGGCGCGGGCACAGCGGATCGGGATGGTTGCGCGGCAAATCATTCGAGCGGGCCGGTGCGACAGAATAGCCGGCATGAGCGATCATCCGCTTCGCTCATGCCGGCAACACGGCTGGACGGACTTATATATTGCTTCAAACGTAATTCGTGTGATCTTTCGATAAAGATTGATTAACCGAATTGAAATATTGCTCATGCGAAAGCGGGGCGAAGAAACTTGTATATCGCTTGCCAGCGCATTGATAAAAAATCTCGTAGCAGCGTTTGCAGATAACGAACCGAGCAATATCTTTAGCAGGATTGATTGGTTTCATTTCCGCGCAAGCGTGTGCGAGCATGGAATCATCCGAGTGGCTGGAATTACCGCTTAAAAAGCCGATCGGTCAAAGCGTCTGAATGGATTATTATGAAAGCGCAAACCCAAGGGCTGCTACTAATTGCTTTGCAACGTTTCGTAGAGGAATCTGTCCAAGCGCTGCACACCACCGAAAGCGTCGCTCCATTCGGCGTGTGAAGCGCTCAAGTCCCCAATAATCCGTACCCGATTTCGTACCGCTCGACGGGCCATGTGAGCGGAACGTCGGCCCGTGACATATGTGTGTCGCAATGCGTGAAGTCTGTATCGCGACGGATGATGCCAGGCGACGGCGAATTGAGTGCGTCATCTCGAACCATTATTTTCGTGTCGATTCCGATCGACGCGAGGTCAGGTTCGCGATTCATGAATCGCAGTGCGATGTGCGCAGTGCCCTGTGTTTAGAGTGGTCCGTATCTTGCATCAATGAACGTTGCGGCATCCATCAGAGATGCGCACGATCTTTTTCGGAGGAACGACATGCAGCAACACACCCAGCGTACGACGGCGAAAGTGGCAACGGGCTCGAAGCCCGCAGCTCTTGCTCAAGTGGTCGCAGCGGCGCGCGAGCGCGAAGCGGCGGACACGGCGGCACGTTCGCGCTATTGCGAACCGGGACTCGAGCGTCTGCTGCGTCAGGCGCCTGAAGGTATCTCGATCAGCAAAGGCCGATAAGCGAAAAGCGCCCGCGTCAAACGCTTAGAGTTGTACCGTGATCGCGGCAACAACTCTTTACAAAGTAGTGGAAGGTCTTACAAGGTTGTGAAACGCCGCAGTGCGACAGAGGCACTGCGGCGTTTTTGTTTCTGGCGCGAACATGACGGCCGCGACAGTATTCGGATGCCTGATTATTTTCAGATTCGTAGCGAATGGCGGACGGTCGCGATCGCAGACAAGCCGAATCGTCGACAGCCCGGGTTTCCCGAAGTCATCGCAGACAAACCCTTCCACAGACAAACACGCTGGTCAGGAAGCTTCCGCTGCCTCCTGCGCCTCGGCGGCGTCCCGGGTCGGATCCGTATCGCGCAGGCGCATGATGTCGCGCAGCGGCGGCTCGCCGAACAGACGCCGGTACTCGCGGCTGAATTGCGAGGCGCTTTCGTAGCCGACCCGATGACTCGCGGTGGCCGCATCGAGCACTTCGCTGAGCATCAGTCGCCGCGCTTCATGAAGCCGCAATTGCTTCTGGTATTGAAGCGGGCTCATCGCCGTCACCGCCTTGAAGTGGTGATGCAGCGACGACGGACTCATATTCACGTTGCGGGCGATCGTTTCGATGCGCAGCGGCTGGTTGTAGTTATCGCGCAGCAAGCCAATCGCTTTCGCGATGCGTTGCGTATGGCTGCCGGTCAGCGCGATCTGGCTCAGACGCGCACCTTGCCCGTCCATGATCAGGCGATAGTGGATTTCGCGCTCGATCAGCGGCGCGAGGATCGGAATGTCGTCCGGCGTATCGAGCAGGCGTACGAGTCGCACGACCGCGTCGACGAGCGGCGGCGACATGCGCGACATGAACACGCCGCGCGTCGCTTCCTGCGATGCCGAAGCCGGCAGATTGGCTTCGCGCAGCAACGCACCGATGCGTTCGACGTCGAGGTCCAGGCGCAGGCTCAGATACGGATGATCGGGCGACATGCCCACGATCTCGGCGACGCCCGGCAGATTGACGGACGTCACGAGGTAGTTCAACGGGTCGTAGATATACGTCTCATTGCCGACCATCAACTTCTTTGAGCATTGCGCGATCACCGCGAGCGCCGGCTGCTGGAAACCATGATGCGGTTTCCGAGCCGTCGACATGCGGGTCAGCAGCAGGCCGGGTACGGCGGTTTCGTGCACGCCGTCAACGCCGGTGAATCGTTCAATCAGCCCCGCAAGCTCGGCGAGCTGCCGATCGAGTGCGGCTTGCTGAAGTACATCGGGGGAGGCTTGGATGTCCATGGGTTGCAGAGGGATGCTGCGGTGCGTAGACGAGATCGCCAGCTTACTCCCGCGTACGCGCGTTGCAATGTGTGGGCCCTGCCATTTGCAGATTTAGGCAAATTATCTACAGGATCGTGCTACCTGCGCCGCAGTGCGCAAGCGCAGACTGCGCCAGTTGCGGCCGGGCTGGTCGGTCCGGCGCTTATTGTCCAATCATCGCGGAGACTGCAGATGCGCTACAAGAAACTGGGCCATACGGGTTTGTTCGTGTCGGAATTGTGCCTCGGCACGATGACGTTCGGCGGTACGGGAGAAATCTGGAGCCAGATCGGCACGCTCCAGCAATCGGAAGCCGACGCGCTGGTCGGCCGCTCGCTCGAAGCCGGCATCAACTTCATCGATACCGCCGACGTCTATTCGCAGGGCATCTCGGAGCAGATCACGGGACAGGCACTGCGCAATCTGAAGGTGCCGCGAGAGGATGTGGTCATTGCCACCAAGGTGTTCGGCGAAACGGGCAAGGGGCCGAATTCACGCGGCATGTCGCGCTCGCACATCATGGATGGCGTCAAGGCGAGCCTCAAGCGCCTGCAGCTCGATCATATCGACCTCTATCAGATCCACGGTTTCGATCCGGCCACGCCGATCGAGGAAACGGTGCGCGCGCTCGACAACCTCGTGCAGCACGGCCATGTGCGTTACGTGGGCGTGTCGAACTGGGCGGCGTGGCAGATCATGAAGGCGCTCGGCATCGCCGATAAGCACGGCCTCGCGCGCTTCGAGTCGCTTCAGGCGTACTACACGATTGCGGGCCGCGACCTCGAGCGCGAAATCGTGCCGTTGCTCAAGAGCGAAGACGTGGGCCTCATGGTGTGGAGCCCGCTTGCGGGCGGTCTGCTGAGCGGCAAGTACGCACGAGACCAGAAGGGCGAGGCAGGTAACCGTCGTACGACGTTCGATTTTCCGCCGGTCGACAAGGAACGTGCATTTGATTGCGTCGACGTGATGCGCAAGATCGCCGATGCGAAGAAAGTGTCGGTCGCGCAGATCGCACTGGCGTGGCTGCTGCATCAGCAACAGGTCACGAGCGTGATCATCGGTGCCAAGAGGGTGGATCAGCTCGACGACAACATTGCCGCGACGAACGTGCAATTGAGCGCCGACGAACTGGCCGCGCTCAATGAAGTCAGCGCGCTGCCCGCCGAATATCCGGGCTGGATGTTCGAACGTCAGGGCGCGAATCGTCGCAAGCAACTCGTTGAGGCAGGGCGCGGTTAATCAGCGGGGAATCACCTTGGCGCTTTGCAAAGCCACCACCCGGGCGCCCGCCCAAGCGCCAACCTGAACGCCCGCTCAAGCACTCAATCCATCGCCACGTGGGCTTCGCTGGGGTCCAGCGGAGCCTGCCGTTTCGGTTTGCTGATCAGCGCGAGCAGCGGAACGACGACGAGCGTGGCGATGAACATCAGCTTGAACGCATCGTCGTACGCAATCATCGACGCCTGCTGGCCGATCATCCTGTCGAGCATTGCCATGGCCGACGGCGACGACATATCGACCTGCGCCCGCATGACCGGATTGAACGGCGTAGCGTAGCTCGCCAGTGACGAATGCGAGATCTGCGTATTGCGCGTCACCATCGTCTGGATGATCGAAATACCCAGGCTGCTGCCCAGATTGCGCATCAGGCTGTAGATCGCCGTGCCGTCCGCACGCAGTTCCGCAGAGAGGCTCGAGAACGACACCGAACTCAAGGGCACGAAGATCAGCCCCAGTCCAAAGCCTTGAATCACGCCGGGCCAGACGATATCGGCGCTCGACAGGACGATGGTGTACTTCATCATCATGTAGAGCGCGACCGCGGAAATGATGAAGCCCGTGAACAGCAGCATGCGTGTTTCCACTTTGCCGAGCAGTCTTCCGGCCAGCAGCATGGCGATCATCGTGCCGATGCCGCTGGGCGCGGTCACCAGACCGGTCGTGGCCACGGGGTAGCCCATCAGCGACTGCAACATCGGCGGTAACAGGGCGCGCGTCGCGTAGAGCACCGCGCCGACCACAAAGATAAAGCACGTCCCGGTCACGAAATTCCGGTCGCGCAGTAACTCGGCCCGAAAGAACGAGCGCTTGCCCGCGGTCGCGGTATGAACGATGAAGAAGGCGAAGCTGATCGCTGCGATCAGCGCTTCGATCTGGATTTCAAGCGAACCGAACCAGTCGAGTTGTTCGCCGCGATCGAGCAACGCCTGGAATGCGCCGATCGCGAGCGAGAGCATGGCGAAGCCGAAGAAGTCGAGTGCGTTGCGTGTGACGCGTTTTCGATCGGGCAGATAGGTCAGCACGCCGAAGAGCGCAAACGCGCCGACGGGCAGGTTGATAAAGAAGACCCAGCGCCAGTTGTAGCTGTCGGTCAGCCACCCCCCGAGCGTGGGTCCGAGGATCGGCCCGACCATCACGCCCATCCCCCAGACCGCCATGGCCTGGCCCTGCTTTTCGCGCGGGTTGATATCGAGCAGGATCGATTGCGACAGCGGCACGAGCGATGCGCCGAAAATGCCTTGCAACAGTCGCGAGGCAATGATCTGCGTCAACGTCTCTGACATGCCGCACAGCGCTGACGCAATCGTGAAGCCACCGACCGCGACGGCGAGCAGCCGCTTGACACCGAGATGGTCGCTGAGCCAGCCGGTCAGCGGAGTCGCGATCGCGGCGGCCACGATATATGACGTCAGCACCCAGGTAATTTCGTCCTGAGATGCCGACAGGGTCCCCTGCATATGAGGCAGCGCGACGTTCGCGATCGTGCTGTCGAGGGTCTGCATCAGCGTCGCCAGCATCAGCGATACGGTGATCATGCCGCGATTGAGGCCGGCGCCCGCGGTCGTGGACACCGGAGGGACAGTGGACGGCGCAGCCGCTGTGGCTTCGGCTTCGGCCGCGGCAGTCGCCGTCAGGCCTTCTTGCCCTGGCTCGTCCACAGCGCGCAGAACGGACGCGTTCTCCGGATTGGATGCAGCCGGGTCGTCAGGCTCCGGTGTGGGTTGGCGCGCCGCCGAAGCGGCCGATCGATGGCTCACGGTCAGTAAATTCGCGGTCGACGAAACACGTCGTGAAGTCGCAGCAGCAACGGGAAAGGCGCGCATCCAAGGGGTTCGGAGCGCGCGCCCTGAAATTAATAAGCCAACATATTATATTGCGACTTACTGAAACATTGGCGTTTGCCCGAAGCGACCTGTGCGACGCGCCGTTCCGCGTCCGCGCGCGCCTCGTCGTACCATACGGCCCGAACGACCCACAGGAACTTCACGAACCGCATGAAACGCGCAATCGAAAACCGTTTGGGATTTGTGATCGGCGATATCGCACGCCGTTATGGGGTCATCTATGACCAGCGCGCGAAGCAGGAAATCGAGTTGACGCGCGCGCAGTGCCGCCTGCTCGTCTATATGACGGCGTATGGCGAAATGCGTCAGACGGATCTCGCGACGCTCGCGGATGTGACGCCGATGACGGTCGCGCGGATGATCGACCGCATGGAAGCGGCGGGGTGGGTGAAGCGGCAGGCCGATCCGGCGGACCGGCGCGCGCTGTTGGTCAGCATGACCGACAAGGCCGATGATCGGCTCGACGCGGCGCTCAAGCTTGGCGACGACCTGACGGCCAGGATTACCGAGGGGTTTTCAAGCGAAGAGGTCGCGACGCTGCTGTCGATGCTCAAGCGCGTGCGTGCCAACCTCGCCGCATGCGGCGAGGTCGACGTGAGCGAGGAAGGGTAAGTGAGGCCGGAGCAGCGATCTACGCGGGAAGCCCTGGCCTTCTTTTACTCGTCCTCATCCTCGGGCCACAGCTTCCAATAGCCGGAAGCCTTGATCCAGTCCGGATTATGTGCGCGTTCCTGTTGCAGATACAGGCGGATACCGCGAACGGTCCGTGATTCCGCACCGACCCAGACGAACGTGTCGCCTTCGGGGAAGCGGATATCGCGCAGCGCGTCTTCAAGCCGCGTCGTCGTACCGGGCGCCTCGCCATTGCGATGCAGCCAGTAACGCTGAACGTCGGCTTTCGAGTGCAACGGCAGGCGTTCGTCTTCGTCGGCGATCTCCACGATCGTGATCGCCCGCGCGCCTTTCGGGAGTTCTTCGAGCCAGCGGCCGATGGCCGGCAGCGCGGTTTCATCGCCAATCAGCACATACGTATCGAAATCGTCGGCCACGATGCGCGACCCGCGCGGGCCGCCGATACCGAGCCATTGTCCGGCTTCGGCTTGCGCGGCCCACGTCGATGCGGGCCCGTCGCCGTGCAGCACAAAGTCGATATCGAGCTCGTTGGCCTTCGCATCGTACCGGCGCGGCGTGTAGTCGCGCGCCGGCGACGGCGTGACGCCTTCGGCAAAACGCGGACCATCGGCCGTCATGACCGGCAGGGTCGGATGCGTATGACCGGGCAGTGGCACGAACACCTTGACGTGATCATCGGGCGCATCGCTTTCGAAGCCGTGCAGCGCGTCGCCGGTCAGCGTGACGCGCACCATCTTCGGCGTCAGTGATTCGACGCGCTTGACTTCGAGCAACCGCATGACGACATCACGTCGTACGCGGCGCATTTCATGCATGACAGTCGTCGACATGCGTCGGGTTCCTTGTCAAAAAGTCGGTTTACTTTGAATCGGCGGGACGCGGATTTGCAATTTCCGCCGCCGCACGCTCGAGAATCTCGATCACGCGCGCGGTCTCTGCCGGATCCCAGTTGCGCGGGTGCGTCAGCACGGCGCCTTTGAGCTGGCGGAATGCGCCGCGCAACGAGGCCGGCAGACTCATTTTGTTGGCCATACGACCAGCAAGATCCATGCGTTCGACGAGCGAGTCAGCCGCTTCGCGGTTCTGGTCCAGATATTGACGGCCTTCATCGGTAATCCGGTATTGCTTGCGGTTGCCCCCTTCGATGACGGCCTCGGCATAGCCGGCTTCTTCAAGCAGCGTCAGCGTCGGGTAGATCGCGCCCGGGCTCGGCGTGTAGGCGCCGCCGCTCATCTCTTCAATCACGCGGATGAGCTCATAGCCGTGCCGCGCTTCCTTCTCGATCAGTGCCAGCAACAGCAGGCGCAGATCGCCATGCCCGAACATCCGGCCGCTCATGCGGGCGCCGCCGTCGCGCCCGCCGCGAAAGTCTGAATCATCGTCGCCGCCGAACGGGCCGCCAAACCGGCCGCCGCGGTGGTGCCGGCCAATCAAATGCATAAAGTGTCCATGGCCTTGTGCCATTTCTGACCAGAAGAAATCTCTGCAGTGACGCATCGTGTGCTCCTTACGAAGTATCTAAAGTAATGAACTTACGATATATCGAAAGTAAGTCGAATTCAAGGAGAAATCTTAAGAAAATAGGGGGACGGGTCGCAGATGCCTATGGGATGGGCGTGACGCGCGATTCTTGCAATTTGTGCAATGCAAAAATCTTTTTTTGGTGGTTGCTGAATACCTTGGTGTTAACCCTATAATCAGGGAAAACCCTAATCACCGTTCCGACTGGTACTGCAATCAAACGCAGGCCGAGGGACCGAGGATCACCACCATGAATTTCCATACGCGCAAATGGGTCAAGCCCGAAGACCTGAACCCCAACGGCACTTTTCCGACGTGACGACGAAGTCGTCAACGTCTATCCAGGTTTTAGGCTGTTACATACTTTATGTAACAGCATGTGCCGGGCGCTTGAATTTTCGTTTGTTACCAATCAGTTACACAAAAAGTAGAACTAATTTCGGAGGCTTGCGTGTCTGGTCAAAATCCGCTGGCCGGGAGATTTTTGCCGATTTGACTTGAACGGCGGTAATACGCGCCGTCACTTAGATTAAGATATGAGGAATTGGAAACGCTATACGCTGTCGGGCGCGAATCGGAAATAACAACGAGTCCTGCGCCGAGGCGGAGGGGACTCACTTGGATTTCTTTCGCGATAATGCGCGGCGCTTTGCATTCTTTGAGTCGCACGCGCCGGGCCGAGGATTACGCAGGGGACAAGTTGGTGCACTCCACGCACTGGCCGCGCATTTTTGCGCGGAGACAGAGCCGGCTGTAATCTCCCTCCCCACGGGATATGGAAAGACAGCGGTAATGGCCGGGACGTGCTTCGCTTTGCAGGCACGCCGAGTTTTGTTGATAGTGCCAAGTGCAGCGTTAAGAGGCCAAGCAGCCCGTACGTTTCGTTCCCTAGACGTGTTAGTCAGACACGGGACGTTTTCGCTGGAAGAGGGACAGCTTCCGGTAGTGTCGACGCTGGATTCGCGCGCGACTAGCGCAGATGAGTGGTTCGCCCACGCAGACTCCGACATTGTTATTGCGACACCGCATGCCGCTAGCCCCGCGCTCGCTGATGCCGTTGCCCCTCCCGAGGGGTTCTTCGACCTCCTTTTGATGGACGAGGGGCATCATGCCCCAGCCAAAACCTGGGAATCGCTCATTCGTTCGTTGCCGAAGGCAAAGCATACGCTTTTTACGGCAACTCCCTACCGTTTGGATGGCGTGAAGCTTCCTGGCCGCCTCGTCTTTTATTACCCGCTGAAGCGGGCGGTCGAAGAGCAGGCGTTCGGAAGAGTAAATTTCGAGTCCGTCGAAATACCCCAGCACGCGTCCCGAGAGGAAATTGATAACGCGCTGGTCACTCGTGCAGTTCAAGTTTTTGAGCGTGACCGGGCTGCTGGACATGAGCATCGAATGCTCATCCGTTGTGGTCGAGTAGAGGCTTCTACGCGACTCGCTGCAAAGTACGTCGCGGCGGGATTGCTAGTGGAAAGTGTCTCCAGTCAGCTCAGCCCGCGCAGAGTGGAAGCAATTGAGACGCGACTCCGAGACGGTGAGCTCGATGGCATCGTTTGTGTCGATATGTTTGGCGAGGGTTATGACTTCCCTCAGTTCAAAATAGCTGTTCTACACGACGCTCATCGGTCGCTGGTACCAACTCTCCAGTTCATTGGCCGATTCGCGCGAACAAACGGGATTCGCACCGGCGACGCCACATTCATTGCTGCACCTCGTGAACTCGATTCAGAGTCTGACGAGCTTTACAAAAGCGGCGTTCAGTGGGACCTGTTGATTGCCAACGTTGCTGACGCGCGGCAGCAACTTGCACTGCGGCAGGAGGAAAACGTTCGAAGTTTCCGCGAGGGCGGACGACCTTCGGCGGACTACGATTCTGTCGATACGCGACACCTACTCTTACCGCACCACATTGCAGTGTACGCAGCACGACGTCCTCCGGAAGGCTTTGATTCCTTGAAAAAGATTGGCGGCTTGGAGGTAGTCAAGCGTTGGGATTCCGTCGACCACGACGCAAGTCTGTTTCTTACGCGTGACCTTGATACTCCGGCATGGTCTCGCGGACGAGACATCATTGATGTTCGGCATGACCTGGTCCTCGTTAGATTCTTCCCTGAAACTCAAATGCTGTTCGTGACGGCTACGTTGCGGACCGAGCGTTTGTATTCGAGCCTTGTCGGACATCTTTGCAATGGTGACGCATCTAAGGTTTCCTTTGCTCGACTCCGCAAGGTGCTCAATGGACTTGAACAGCAGGAATTCTTTAACATTGGGCTTCGCAACACTAGCCCGGTGGCGACAACAGAAAGCTATCGCATCGTGGCTGGAAGCCAAGCTGATAGAGGCGTGCGTGACACAGATGGTGCGACCTATTGCCAAGGCCATTTCTTCGGACGTGGAGAAATCGACGGCACGTCGGAGTTAATAGGGGCGAGCAGCGGCGGCCGCGTCTGGTCCAATGGCAAATCGTCGTTGCCAGAAACTCTTCGGTGGATGACCACACTTCACGCGCGCATCTCAGCGGTAAACGTAAACATCGGACGCTCAGGGCTCGACCGCTTGCCTTTTGGAGAGGGGCTGACTGAACTTCCGTCAGATACCGTATCCGCAGACTGGTCTCGGGATACGTACCGCACCAATCCAACTGTCGTGCTAGGTCAAGACGCACCACGGCGCGGTTGCGTGTTGGACTTATCCATTACCGATATTCGGGTAAGCAACAACCGACAGTCGCTACAGTTTGCAGTCGGCGACGACGACGTGTCGCGAAGAGTTAAGTTTTCTCCAAACCACATTCCACAATACACCGCAGACGCCGGGCAGCCGGCCATCTTTATTGAGAATCGCGATGGACGCGGTTTGCCTGTCGAAGAGTGGCTCAACGACGAACCGCTCGTTTTTTATACATCGCAATTAAATACGTTCACTGGCAAAACGCTCAACCGACGAACTCAGAGCCCTGGTGCGCGTGTAGGGCGCACGCTGGAACTGGATTGGCACGGTTGCGAGATTCAAGTCGAGTTCGATAATCAAGACGGTCAACGAAGAACCGTACAACGGCATCTGCAAGAGCACTTGCTTGCCCAACCTGACAATGACTTCATCATCTATGACCACAGGTCCGGTGAAGCCGCAGATTTTGTAGTGGGGCGGCGCGGGAACGATGGTCGCTACGACATTGGGCTATTTCATTGCAAAGGTGCGGGAGGAGCGCTGCCGAGCGGGGAGCGAGTGGACGATGTCTATGAGTTGGTTGGACAAGCCGTAAAATCGGTTAGATACCAGGTGTTGGATGAATTGAAACAACACGTCAAGCGCCGTACGCAGGCGAATCGCAATGGCGGCGTATCGCCGTTCATTCATGGAACCCGTGAAGCGGCACTCGATATTCTTGAAGCGTTGCAGCCTATCGACCTGCGCCTAACTGTAAATTGCGTACAGCCTGGGCTGTCTGTAGCTGCGTTAGACCCCCGGCTGCGGATGATAATGGCCGCTGCGAACGACAGCGTCGCGGCGCAGCAGAGTTCGCTTGTTTGGATACTGAGCCCATAGAACCTCTGGGTTTGACCGACACACCTGCGTGAGCCCTACCGCACAGTGACGTCGAAACTTAACCGGTTGTTGGTCATGTCGATAACCGACGACCCGAACACTCGGAAGGACATGTTGACGATGAAAATGCCGGACCCGGATATCCAGAGTATTGAGAGCGCACTAGCAACACTGGGACAAGAAGACACGTCCAAACTGTCTATCCCTGCCTTGTCTAGGGGGGTCACGTCTTTCTGCGCTGAGGCAGCGCTGTTGCAGTTCGTTGTCACCTGGGCCCGCCATTCCCCAAGTGCGACCGTAGCGTCTTTTCTGGGGTTGGACTCTACTGCGGGGTCGTTTGAGACCTTGGTTCAAAAACAGCTCGGGCTGCCCTATGTGCTTGCTGCCTGGGTATTTGCGAATCAACTGCGTGACTCGAATGACCGCGTCATGAAGCGTCGGGAGGCGAAGGGCTTTACAGCGTTCCTGGATGCGATGGACAACTTCGAGTTCCATAGCACGCACGAAACCGTGGAGACCCGAGCAAACTTGGTGTGCGTGCAAGGAAGCCGGCGGGAGTTCATTCGCCCCTTCTATGAGCAGCTTAACAACGCTTGGCGAGTCCGTCCCGAGGGGGACGTTCGGGTCGTGGTGCAAGATATTCTCGCCCAGTTGGCAGAAAACTGGACAGCAAAATATTTGCGAGAGGTTGCGGAGCCATTGAGCCATCTCATCCGCGAACTCGTCGAAAACTCTGATTGGTGGGCTCGCGCCGACCATCGAGGCGTGGAATATGAAAAAGGGATTCGAGCGATAACACTCCGAGTGCGTGACGTCGACGATGACAGCCTTCTAATGTTTGCCGGCGGAAATACTCATATTCAGACGTATCTCCTCTACAACCTTGTGAATCACCCTCGCGTGCGGAAAGACGATGAGCCCGGTTCGCGCGGTGTTCGTCGCTACCTTAGCTTTTTGGAGCTCACGATGGTGGATTCCGGCCCTGGCCTCGCGCTTCGTTGGCTCGCGAGCCGTCCCGAAAACAAGCGTTCTGTCGACCGACTGGACGATGTATCGCTTGAAGAGGAAGAGGATGCGGTAATTGAGTGCTTCAAAAAGTGGAGAACGTCGTCGGGAAATTCGCTGCGCGGTGTGGGGCTTTTTAGTGTCGCCAGCTTGCTCCAACGAAGGCAAGGCTTTTTGCGGCTACGAACTGGACGCCTTGCTTTTCTTTTCGGTACGCAATCCGCCATGTCGGATATCGAGAATCAACTGAAGACGCGTGACCTATCCGGCGATTACGACAGGCTTGCCGACGGAACTCATGTGTTCCTGCAGGACGAGAAGTTGGTGTTTTTTCTACGGCCGTGGTCGACCGACAAGTTGAGCACCGTTGAAGGAACGGCATATTCAATTCTTCTGCCGGTATGACCGACATGCTATTCATTCCATTCTCTGGCCCAACACCTCTCACGCGAGTCGCGTTGCTCGCTTTTGTCGGCTCCGACACGCCGGATTGGACGGAAATTGCGGAGCGTCTAAAAAGGTGGTCTTCGCACAACGTACTTCCGCCTGAGCTAATCGTGTTAGCGACTGTCGATTCTGCGCGGCTAGTGGAAAACTATCGTACGTTCATAAAGACAGTCCTTCAGTTGCTGCAACGTCGCAAATCGCTCGAACGTCGATGCAATCTGTTTACTACGAACTACGACGGATGTTTTCCGCTAGTTGCTGACGAACTCGTTCGTGAAGGAAACGTTGACTTTGTGCTCAATGATGGCGCGCGAGGTTTCCGCCGGCGCTATCTTCAAGCACGGAACTTCAATACGTATCTGTGTCAGACGGGGGTATTCGAGCGACATCAGACGAGTGTTCCCCAAATCAACCTCGTTCACGTACATGGCTCGGTGTACTGGAAAAAAGATGGAGCAAGCATCGTGGTCGACTACGATTCGCGCTCCAGTGGGGACCTGCTTGATGCGGCTGCGCAAGCGAAACTTGCGCCATTTTCTGCATGCTTGGCTAATACCGAATCCAATCTGGACGAACTCCCTTTCCCTGATTTCACACAGGGCGAACTCGATGCATTCATGAGTGCTTATCATCGGTTGCCCATCGTGAACCCGACAAAATGGAAATTTTTTGAGACTGTGTTCGAAGAGCACTACTACCAGATGCTTCGCATGCTGAGCTACGAGCTCGAGAAGCCAAATGCCGTACTTATCACGTTCGGCTTCTCGTTTGCCGATGAGCACATTTTGAATTTGGTGAAACGGTCTCTCGCGAATCCGCATCTTCAGGTGTTCGTATGTTGCTTCAGCCAGCGGTCTAGGGACAAGTTACAGCTCGAGTTCAAAGGCTTCGACAACGTACGCTGCCTGGCATTGGATGAGGGTCGCATGGATTTCAGCGCGTTCAACGAGCGAGTATTCACACTCGACGAATCGCCGAGTTTGCGAACGGGAATACAACAAGCTGCCAATGAGCCGATTGCTCCTGTCATCGACCTCGATGGCGGAGCCGCAGCATGAGCATTCGTGTCGGCGAGGTAATTGCCGTAACCGGTGTGAGAGTCACGCTCAAGATTGACGAAGATTCGAGCAAGGAGACTCTCTTCTACGCTGGCGACAAATACAAGGGGGTCTCGATACGCGAATACGTTGCAATACAACGCGGATTTCGCGACATCATTTGCATCGTAGAAGGCGAGTATCTCGATGAAAGCCGGGTCGAAGCCGAAGGCGGCAAGGTTGCGTACGTCAGAAAAGTTGACGCGCGACCGATAGGCTACTTTCATCGCGAGACCTTTCAGCAGGGAATCAAGTATCTGCCGATGATACGAGACCCTGCTTTTCTTCTACAGGAGGAGCGTATCTCTAAGGTGTTCGGGCGGGACGGAGATAGCTCGTTTACTATTGGTCGATTGTTGAAGGAAGATATTGCGATTGGCCTGCCATGGCAGCGCCTGTTCAACACACATTTGGGCGTGTTCGGAAACACGGGTAGCGGCAAATCGAACACTTTAACAAAGTTGTATTCGGTTCTGTTCGAGAGAAAGGCCACTGCGATGGGCAACAATAGCCGGTTCGTGGTCCTCGACTTCAACGGCGAGTACACCGGCGGGCAATTGGTCGGTCCGGCGTCGAAGACTGTCTATGACTTGAGCACGCGAGTCGCGCCGCGAGGTGTACCGCAACCTGAAGGAGGAGCGTTTCCGCTGAACGAGCGGGAGTTCTGGAACGCTGACACTTTGGCCGTGCTCTTTCAAGCGACGCAAAATACTCAGCGTCCGTTCTTGGCGCGTCTCATTGGTGGGCGGTTGCGATTTGAGGTGAATCGCGACTCGCTCTCGCTATATACGAAGTCAAAATTTCGGGATGCATTCTGCGCGGGCGAATGTAAAGCAGCGACTTTGGACCTCATGCGAAATGTTGCGAGGCTGCTCAGGAATGAGGAGCTCCTCGACGCACTCAGGACCGTATCGTGGCATTCCAATCGAGGGCGTTTTACGCGTGCAGGTCAGTTTTTCGACAGCAACGGTAGTAACTATGACCAGCACTTTCGTCGCTTCGTCGACCCCGTCGATGCTTCAGAGCTCGACGCGTTTGACCAACTGGTGCTACGTGCCAACCTGCAGCTAATTGCGGACCTCATAAACGGGTATGTGCAGTTCGAACACATTCAACCGTTGTTGAAGCGAATTGAGTCATCTCTGAATACACTTCGCCGTGTGATTCGAGTCGGAGCGGAAGAGCCCGATGACAGGCTGGTGACAGTTATTTCAATGCGACGCTGCAACAGCGAAACAAAGAAGGTTCTCCCGCTGCTCATCGCGAAACACTACTACAATGCCCACAGAGAGAGTGTCGAAAATCCTCCGAACAAGACCGTTCATCTTATCGTGGATGAAGCGCACAACATATTGTCTCAGCAGTCTGCTCGTGAACATGAGAGTTGGAAGGACTATCGACTGGAACTCTTCGAAGAAATCATCAAGGAGGGGCGAAAGTTCGGGGTCTTTCTGACCATCTCAAGCCAGCGTCCAGCGGATATCTCTCCCACTATCGTTTCGCAGCTTCACAACTTCTTCATCCATCGGTTGGTCAACGACCGAGACCTGTTCCTGATTGATAACACCATTTCGACGCTCGATACTTTGTCGCGCAGCCTCATACCGAGCTTGGCAAAAGGATGTTGTGTTGTAACAGGCACTGCGTTTGATTTGCCGATGGTGATTCAAGTGGACCGTCTGGACAGAGGACAGCAGCCTGATAGTGAAGACGTGGACCTGGAGACCCTCTGGAGCGCACGAGAGGACCGCATCGAAATCGATGACGTACAGGCGCACTAGCAGCATAGCGCCACCACTCGCCGTTACACATAAGTATCGAAAACGGAGCTATATCTGAGATTCCTAGCTGACGGCCCAGTCATTCCGAATGAGTTGCTCAAATACCAGGACCAAGGGGAAGTGGTGTTTTTCTGCGGCGCGGGGGTTTCGATGCCAGCGGGCTTCCCGAGTTTCTTCCAATTGACCACCCGAGTCATGGCCAAACTGGGCGTCGCTCCCTCGTCATCCATCGGCGTGGCGATGGCTGATGCAATCAGACACAACAAACCCGAGTTAGCGCCGCCGCTCGACCAAGTGTTTGGGATGTTGCAGCGGGAGTTCTCTCGCACGACGGTCGAACACGAAGTACGCGAAGCGTTGAAAACGCCGCGAGGAGCCTGCGCGCAGAACCACGAGGCACTTTTAAAAATATCCGTTGACGCCTCAGGCGAGCCGTTCGTGGTAACAACGAATTTCGACCGCATGTTCGAGAAAATCGACGCGCGTATCAAGCGGTGGGTCGGACCGCAGTTGCCGTTGATGGCACTGGACGAAACTCCTACGGGCATCGTATATCTGCACGGCAGACTTCCGAAAAACAGCGATGAAGCCAGCGGCCTCGTCCTCAGTTCGAGCGATTTCGGACGCGCATATCTTGCTGATGGGTGGGCGACCGACTTTATGCGTGACTTGCTCGACCGTCGAGTGGTGGTGCTGCTCGGGTATTCAGCGAACGACCCGCCCATTCGCTACCTACTCGAAGGACTGTCGACAAACTCATCCTCCAGCTCGCGACGAATCTATGCATTCGCGCAAGGGCAGCCCGGAGAAGTTAAAGCGCGATGGAGCGAGTTGGGAATCTCCGGTATTGCGTTCAGTGGGTATTCTCAGTTGTGGTCGTCATTGCACGCTTGGGCGAAACGGTCGAGCGACAAGAGCGCTTGGCAAGCTCACGTACTATCACTGTCGCGCAAGTCGCCTCGTCAACTCATTCCCCACGAGCGTGGCCAAGTAGCAGCCCTCGTTGCGACTGCTGAAGGCGCCAAAGCGTTCGCAGAATCGACGCCGCCGCCGCCCGCTGAATGGCTCTGCGTATTCGATAAGCTCGCTCGGTATGCGCCGGTATCGAAGGCTTACGGGCAAGTTCGTCCCGACAGCGTAGACCCACATGCTGAGTATGGACTCGACGATGACCCGCCTCGAGTGGTCGGAGGCAATCAGAATGAAGTTCAGGATGGACTAGATGTGCTCGGTACGTTACCGTCCGACGCTCCCGACAATCCGTACACTCGCATATCCAATTTACGCAGTGCCATCGCGCCCATCGGAACACGCCTCAGTTGGTTGGTTCGCTGGTTTGAACGCGTTTTGCACGAACCAAGCTCCCTCTGGTGGGCAGCGCGACAAGCTCAGTTGCATCCATCGATGATGGATGCCATCGCGCAGAGGCTATCGAATCGCAGCGTTGGAATGACGGAACTCGACGTCAGCGTAAGGCATGCGTGGTCCCTATTAAACGAATCACAACTTTCTTCAGCCCAAGGCTCAATGGGTCTACGTTGGGTGCGGCTTGCGATTCGAATTCGGGCTGAAGGTTGGACGGGTGCCGTAATAAGGGAGCTCCAAGCCATCGCCCAGCCATACGTCGTCGCGCGGCCCGCGACATTTCGCTCGCCGCTCCCGCCGAACGACCCCTCGGCTATCAGCATAAGTATGCTGGTGACATTCGACGTGAAGACTGAAAGCCGAAGGGGTTCAGATATCGAAGTACCGAACGACCAAGTTGGTGCCGTGGTCCGAATTATGAGAGGCGTACTGGAAACAGCTGCGTCGCTTCTAAGTGATGTCGAGGGAGCATCAAGGTTCTATCGTGCCCCTGCAATCGAGCCAACTAGCGCGGGTGACGCTCGGTTTCGTCATATAGACAGCCTAGACGCCGATTTTCTTTGGTTCGCCGAGTTGTGCGGTCGCTTGCGAGAACTGGCGCCGAACGAATTGCGGTGGGAAGTGAACGCATGGCCTGCATCGGAGGGTTTTTTCTTTGGTCGCCTGCGACTGCATTTTTGGAAGCACAGAGACATCTTCGACGGCGCTACCGTTGGCGAGCAATTGAGTGCGCTGATTGACGACGTTTTCTGGAATCCCTATGCGCAGAGAGAGTTGCTTCACTGTCTCAAAGCGCGATGGAAGGACTTCTCCCAGACACAGAGACTTCGTATCGAACGACGACTACTCAGAGGTCGCCCCCGCAACGCCGACGAAACGCGGAGGGACTCGGCGCGAGACAGGCGCTATCGCGCAGGAGTTGCCCTCGGATGGCTTCAACGGAACGGCTGCAAACTCTCGACCGCCACCCTCACAGCGCTTACGCGGATTCGCGGTTCGACCGATTGGCCGTCAGAGCATGAAATTGGCGCCGACCACGATTGGGAGGGGCGAGGCGGCTGGGTCCAACAACGCACCGACCCGGAAGAGCTCCGAGACCTTCCGAATAGTATGATTGCCGAGCGCGCGCTTGAACTCTCGGGCGCTCCAAGGGATGGTCTTGTCCAGATACGTCCGTTCTCTGGCCTTGTAGCGGAGCGCCCAGTTAAGGCGCTTCTGGCGTTGACGATTGAGAGGCGTCGCAGTAACTATCCAGAGTCGCTGTGGCGAGAATTTATCTCGTCGTGGCCAGAGCAAACGTCTCGTCGGCTTTTGTTAGTCTCGGCTAGGCGATTGGGACAGTTGCCGTCCGAAATAGTGTTTCCGCTTCGATACGAAGTCACTCGTTGGATTGAGCAAACAGCCAAGCAGCTTTATCACGCATCTGCAGACGAATTCTGGAAGCTCTGGGATGCCCTGTTCGTTTGTCTGTGCGATATCGGCGAGGCGGCGACAGGAAGTTCGATATCGAGTGCGACAAATTCAAAGGGCGAACCGCGACCATTGAAGACAGTGGACCATGCCATCAACGGACCCATTGGCCATTTAGTCAACGCCATCTTCAACGCGATAAGTGGGCAGAAGTTCGAGGAAAACGAAGGCCTCTCTCCTCCTATTCAATCGCGATTGCATCGTGCCTTGCAAGCGCCGGGGGCCGGTGCATGGCACGCGGCCATCTTGTTGGGTCGCCAGCTCAATTTCCTTTATTTCGCAGATAGACGGTGGTTCAATCGCGCCATTCTGCCGCATCTTTCCGTCGAAGACGGGCTCGCGGAGTCGTTTTGGGTTGGCATCATTCACGAGATAGCATTACCGCGCCCATCGCGGCTCTTTCGGTCCGTGAAGAACGACTTCCTCCAAGTCGCGTCCGAGCCTGCTGTTTTTCAACTCGATGAACATGCCGATAGAAACGTTGCTCAGATGCTGATTCAAGCGGCATTTTTGAATGTCACAACGGGCGGCTTCATCACTCTTGCAGAGTGTCGAAATGCTCTTCGAGGGTGCGGCGACTCAGGACGCAATGCCGCGCTCTGGCTGGTGGAACAGGTTGTGCACGATGACGGAAACTGGCTGAAATTCGGAAAACGTTTTTTTCGAGACGCATGGCCACGGGAGGTTGCATGTCGGTCGAGCTCTACGTCTGAAGCAATGGTGCGGCTTGCTACGCATTCGAAAGAGTCATTCGCGGAAATCGTAGCGACCGTCAGCGAGTACCTCACGTTCGTGGAGTATCCAGACATGGTTATTCACGGTCTGATGGACGAAAAAGAAGGCGAAACAATTGCTAGAAGATGGCCCGAGGAAACGCTACTGGTCTTGTCAAAAACCGTGCGCCTTGAGGCAACCCGAGCACCGTCTCGACTCGAAGCTACGCTCGAAGAAGTTGCTCGCGGGAACGAGGGCCTGCGCACTCGAAAGGCTTGGCGCGACTTATCGAACCTGATAGGTCGCTAGCCGGCCCCACACTTTAGCTGGTGATGAATCGCTCCTGATTGACTGAGATGCCCCGAAACTCACAGACCTTCGCAGAGGGTATGCAGCGCATTGGGGCCTAGCTGACCTCGGGGCGCACATGGACTCGCGTGCGCTAGAGAAGTGCAACGAAGGCTTGGGAGACTGCGCCTCTGCTGCATATCTGCATCGAAGTGTCAGTCGTAGGCGCAAAGCAGTAGCGCATGAAAGATGCCGGAGACTGTCTGGTACGCTTGCTAGACATTGCCCTCTCACGCCGGACGTTTTTGTTCCGACATTAAGCAACACTCGCGAGGTCGGTGTTGATGAGGACTTTCCATCGCTCCGACACGTCTCCTTTAGAGCTTGTGCCGGATACATCAAGTCGTGTTCGCTGAACGCGCTTTTCATTCAACCAATAGGCCACTCTTTGCGCGTGTTTCTTGTACGCCGCGTGCTCAAGCAAATAGCCGAAGCGCTGTGCCGCTGCAATGTCAGCTGCAGCCGCGAGTGACAACGCAATGTCCTCGTTCGCCAGTTTCTCTCCGAGGTCTTGCAAAATAAGGTTGGCGCGCTCGATGCCGCCCACAGTCGGCGCGTGGCGTATCAAGTCGAGAAGCGTCGTTGCGACTGAGCTCACGACAACCTTGCTCTTTTCGGTCCGAAGCGTCACCGTTGGAGCATCCGCAATGCCTTGCTTGACAAAAAAGCGCAGCCTGAACGGGGCCACCTGAAGCTCACGGCGTGGCAAAGGAAGGAAAATCTGCGTCTCCATGACGGCGAAGTGCGACGAGCCGTGTGCGGTGGCGGCAGACAGGAGGCCAACGTGGTAGGTGACCTCCTTTCGGGAGAGATAGTCATGCAGCCACCACGCAACGGGTGGAGCGCCTTTGGATATATGCTCGGGCGGAACAATGAGCCAAAATCCGGACCGGCGTGCGAGCGGCACCACTAACCCCTGTGTGTTCAAACGCAATAACGCGCTTTTACCCGCCGCGCCACCCGGTTCTCGACCAGTGAGCGCCTCGAACTCTTCCGTCTCGAAGCAGTAGCGCGCTTTCATTTGAAGTCGCCGCAATGCTTCAACACTCGAAAAGGGGCGGTGTCTGCGATTCATCGTGCTCGACGAAGGGTATTGTGCGACCGTGCGCAAATTTCACTGTAGAAAAGGCAGCTTTCTAGTTTGCGTACGGCGACGAAATTTGATGGCTTACGCAAATCAAATAGCAATTTTTAGCACTCCGAGTTCGGTCAAAATGGCGTGAGGCCAAGCACCCGTCTAAGAGAGTCATTGGAGTCACGCTGCCGTGGGTTTTCGCAACGAAAGACGATACGAGGACGTTTGCAAGTTCATCGCGTAGCAAAACTTGATTGGGAGACGACAGATGGCGCTTCGTGACATGAACGAAGCGGTGCGTCGACGGGAAGAATCAAGCCTCGACTGACTTTTCACGCCTTGTGTGAACAGTTGCTTTCGGAGCCTCTCACTACTCAAACCTCAGGTTCGTCGGTCCAGACGAAAGAACTACGACACGGATATGCTCGGTAACAATACCGTTGTATTCTGGTTCGCGTCTTACCGGGTCGCCGGGATAGCGAACTTCAAACCATCCGCTTCCGTAATATCCCGTCTCGCGGGTCCAGTTCTCGCCTCTCGCATCGACTTCGCGAACTTCGTCAGATTCATCTCTGTCAGCGTACTCGTCGAGCCAAATGACAATGGCATCGGGGTCAACTTCCGCTAGTTTCTCAATGAGTTCTCGTACTGTCACAATAGCTTCCTTGCTGCCTCAGCCGACACCTGGGAGTCACTATGGGGCCGGTCGGTTCGTCTTCCATCGTTGGCTCAGCTCACAACTTTAGGTATCGACGTACGGTATCCCTTGGCGCCGTCGCGTCAGGGCGTTCCTTTCAATTCAGTTTTCTTCTGTCGACTGTATTTTCCGTGCTGCGCCGACGGTCATACAGCTCGTCTCTGAGTGCTTTCTTGAACATCATGCCGAGCTCAAACGGAGACATTGTCATCAAGCTGACGTATGTCCGGGGTAGCACCGCGCTGAAGTATTTCGAACAGGCTTCATCGAACGCGTCATCAACTACCTTCCTTGCTGAATCATCAGCCGCGACTGACAATTCCGTGTGTTTCTTCGCGGTCGTCATTTGTTTCGTTGGGAAAGGCGCGTCTTCGCCGACACCGATGTACGGCTACCGGGTATCAGTTGCTCGGTCACGTCCTTCCAAGGTTGACCGGCCCCGAGGACCTTGTGCACCTGGTTCCACAAATCACTCGCTTCTTTGTCGTATCCACTAGGACCAACAAGTACGTAGCGACGACCGCTTTTTGTTCGCGCACGTCGCGCAAGGGGGTCGAGTTCGACAATCTCCGTGCTGACCCTGCCATCCCGATTTGCGACGCAGTGACCGACGAGGTGACGGCGACTGCCGTCAAAAAATCTCGAATCGACCAGCGTTTGAGAAAGGCTGTTTCCTGCGTCTGGTCAGGCGGAGGGCAAAACCCAATGGCCATTCGAACCTCCGAACAAAGTGCAGGTGCACTACGCTGGCGTGTCTGCCTCTATTCAAGACGACCGGTCAGCGACTCATTTCGGACAATTTGTTTCTTAGACGTGTCACTACTGCGTCGTCGCCGAGCCCGACCTCGGCTTGGCAGAGAACGAGCCTATCCATGCAACTTTCGAAACCGTCCTTTCTGTCGTCAATCGCGAGCCACTCAACAAGGGAGTGACGCCGAACGTAATCGAGCACTTGCTCGCCCCGTTTCAGCATCGGCCAGAATTGCTCATTAAATTCGCACCCTTCGAACGTAGCTCCAGTGACCCGATTTTGGAGTGATTCGCTAGGAAGCATGCGTCGCGTTTGGGCCGCGCCGAATCTAAACGCCCAATCACTTGAGAAAACAACCTCAATCGCAGGGAACGGACGAAGAACATCCTCAAGCACCGGCGCAAATTCGAACAGCTTGATAACGCCGGGCGAACTGGTCACGATTCCCGTGCTATTCACGTATGTAGCGCCTCGATGCAGAACGCCGTCGATGTCCAAAAAGAGCGCTGTCCGTTTGTCCATTTTCTAGTTGCCAGGCATTTACTCAAGGCCCCTCGCCAAGGAGGGATTGCAGTGCGAGCTGAAATTTCTCATCTTGCTTCGCGTGCAGCGCGGAAGCATTCTGCCGCGCTCGTTCAAGCGGTTGGCCTCCAGGCATTGCCCCAAGTTCTTGGGCACGAGTCACCCGCCGCACTGCAAGATAGCCAATCTCTCGAAGCCGCGAGATGAGCGCGGATTGCGCTTCGCTGTCGAATCCAATTCCTTCGTGAAAGTCGATGCGTCGGGAAGGAGGTATTTCGCAAAACCCAAAGTCTGGCGGTGCGACGACCAGGTAAGGTTCTGGGCGCGTCGACATGAAACTCAGCACGGACTGTTCTTGTGCCGCGCTTGAGTCCATCAGTCCGTTGACGATTCGTCGCCCAAGCGCGGCACAAGTGGTGCGAATAGTGTGGATTTCGTACGCACAAGGCCAGTCGTTGCCAACTACAACTACGACCCCAGGGATGTCCTCCACTGCGGTCATCAACGCCAGCAAATCCGCGTCGGGTCGGCCACTGGAATCAATGATGCCATCACGACGCGTGAGTGGCCGGTGTTCTGGCAAATCGCTCAAAACGCCATCAATGCAAAAAAAGACGTAGACCATGTTGCGCCGAGAAGATGCTTATCAATTCCGTCGCGGGTCAAGGGCCGTGGCCGTGGGGCGCCATTTTTCACTTTCCCGCGCAGAGTCTGCGAATCGCCCAAAGTGTAGTCTTTCGAAAATGAGATGTAAACACAGTAGACGAATGTACGGTAGATGTATGCTGAGTAGACGCAGACGCGGTGTTCGGTGAATCTGCGCGAATGGAAGAAATTGACAAAAAAATAGCGGACCCCTGGCTGAGACGCCGGCTTGCGGAGAACATTCGTAGACTGCGTCTGGAGGGCGGCCTATCCCAGGAATTTCTGAGTGAAAAGTGTGGGTTTCATCGAACTTATGTCAGCCAGGTCGAACGCTCAGTCGCAAACATAACGCTTGACAACCTTCAGCGACTCGCCGAGGCGCTAGAACAGGACCCGGGCGCGCTTCTCAAAGGCTAAGCGTCGATGCGGGGCGTTAGATATGTGAACCGGCGACGGCGGCCTTTGTTGCACCACATAAGTGGTTCGCTACGATTTCGGCCAATAGCACCTCGACCGCGTGGGCGTCGTCTCGAGACGGGAGCTTGGTCAGAGCGAGACGGGGCGAGTTGGCTTAGTCGCGTAGTCAGGCAATGCTCTCCTCCCTCAGCCACTTGGAAATGCAACAGATGCGCGCGGCTACTTGCATCTAGTGCCCGGGCTAGCGCCGGAAGGCGAGCGTTACACGGCAAGATGTCGGGTGAGGGCGGGCAGCGGGTGAGCTTTCACGCGTCGACATGCGTCAAGAGCGTCCTTCATTTCCTTGGTGGCGAGTTCGAAATACTCCAGTCGTTCACGAAGGTAGGCTGCTTGCTTTGCTGGCGATGTGGATTTAATCGCATCGAGTTCCGGAGCGAGGTTATGCATGACAGCTTCCATCAACACATTCAATCTCGTTGTAGCTTCAATCGCATCGAATGCGCCCAGTTCTGCCCACGCCAAGTGAATGTACGGCACGAGGCTTTCCCAATGTTTGTGACCGGTAATCGCCGCGACCTTTTGAAGCAGTGTCGAGTAGTTTGAGTCTGCAAGTGTCGCGACCACCGCATCATCTGCGCCGCTGAGGAATTCTTGAAGATGTGTGGCAACAAGCGTGGTGATTCCCCGATGGCGAAACATACTCAGGCATGTGCGTACATTCAGACTAGCTCTGCCGCAGAGTCTTCTAAAATCTGTAGTGAGACTTTCTTTAAGTAGCGGCCGTCCCAACGTGTTGATAAAAAGCGAATCAGTTGCCCTAAAAGTACCTCCACGGTCTAGAGTTTTTATCATTCTGGCACGGTGTACTTCAATGTACACTTGAAGGTCAATAATAATTCTCATTGGAACTGCAATTTTACGCTTCGCTCCGGACTCTCGTTTTTCCGTCATTAGAACAATGGACTTATCTTGTTTCATTGCAATCTGATTTTGGCTAAGTGACATGTTAGCAAGTTCACCTGGACGGCAAGGAACCGCATTCATTAACTCCAAAATCATTTTCAGAGTTCGCATTCTAAATGTGATATGCGTCAAAAAATCTGCTTCGTCGGCGAAACGCTGGCGATAGCGAGCCGGTTGCTTATGCGGATTTCCAATATTCTCTGTGGCTTGCCAAAGTTTGCTGATGCTCTCGGACGGCATAGGGGTCTTTTTTTGCGGCGTGGAAGGCGCTGGATTTAAAGAAAAGATTCGATAGGCTCGTCTACGCTTTTGAAAATCCACAGCCTCATGTTCTCGAAGCAGTATTTGATGCGGTTCATCAATTAGACCCACAATTGACCGATGTGGGAGTAAGCTTTCCTGCAACCACGTAAAAAAGCGAACACATGCTTGGGAGATTTCAATAACTTGATTAGCCTCGCGTGCTAGTTTCTCAGTTTCTTCCTTTTTTTCATTTAAAAGCTTGTTAAGCATGTCCGCGAAATCGCTTGACCGCATCTCGCAGAAATTCTTTCGATGGGCGTAGCAATATCGAACTAACGGGGAAAGTTTTACTGCTTCTTGTCGTACAGAGCCTCCGCGCCTATCTACACGCAGTCCGGAATTGAGAAGGTCAAGAAGATAAAGCTCTACTTCTACACATGGCGCACCATTTGGATAGCGCATAAATACCATCGCAACATGTTCTTGAGTTTCTGCCGGACCATATTTTCCATCCATCCCGGTGATTGTGGAAAATGTAGGAACAGAGACATCGTTGAGCACCGTAAAAAGTTGCCCATGTATTTCATTTGCAGTCCGGATGGTGTCATTTTTCGTCGTCATTTCCATCCTCCACCTTAGATAGAGTTCGAACGTTAAAAATGGACTCGTGCTCGTGTAATCGCTCATGAAGTACTGGACTAAGTTTGGCATGTGTTCGTAGCATTTCAACTGTATCCATGTATGCTGACAATAATAGAGTTCTGCCGCGAAGAAGTTCTTGAACTCGCTGAACAAGTTCTAGATTCTCTTTGATTTTTCGTTTTAGCTCTTCTCGGATACCGCGCCCGTTTCGTATTCTTCCGTGTGTGTTGGCGAGACGAAGAATCGCTACCTTTCGACGAAGCGAGTTCAATTCTTTCCATCCACCTGGTTCAACGGCGATTTCAGCTGCATTTTTTAGAGTATTCAACGAAAGTCGAACTATCTTATTGTGTGGGTCCTGGAATAAACAAATTGAAGCTTGAGTTGCACAAGCAGCGACTAATTTCTCTGAAACCTTGCCGGGTTGTTCGATGGCCGCTTTTAACAGTAACCAAAGTGCGCGCGTGCTGTCGACCGATTTGTCGATTGGTGCGTGTTTTGTCATTTTGCTATCCTTTGCTTACACAAAATGCCAGTTAATCAAGGGTAATTTTGACTGGTCGTATCTATTTCGATTTAAATCTAACCCTAACTGCCACGCGATGTTTCCGGGCGTTCGAGTTAATTTCGACGAGTTCGACAAAATAATCACCGCTGACGATGCATAATTCCAGCCAATCTTGCAACTGTTCTGGCTCGATTTCACTGATTTCGCGCACATTAAAGTGCTTACAAACTCGACCGTACAAGTCGTCCACATTTAGGATATCGGGCTTCTCTTTTGGTGAGATAGAAAAATTCCACAGTGATTTGGCTAAATGATTTGCTTCAAGCTCGGAAATGGCGATATTGGGGAACGCCCGAAGCATGTATGAAATAATAAAGCCTTCATTTGAATGGCCTGCAAGCCATCGCGCCGTATCGAGCGCTGCGTATTTAAATGACCAAATCAAAGTAAGCAAAAATGACTTTCTATTCTCGTGAACTCGCACGTACCAGCGACGCCCATGCTCATCGGTGGGCAAACCGACAAAGTCACAGAATTTGTTTAGGGCATAATTGATATGCGATACATTTTTTTTGCTGAAACCTAGGCGGTCTACCGAGAAAAAATCTGGTAAATACAATAAATATTGGTTAAGCGAATTGTCATAGTCATGAGCAAACGATTTTGTTTTTTCGCCAATGTCTTTGAGTAATTTGATTGCCTTGGAAAGAATTCGAGGTATTGGAATTCGATGGCTGTCGTATTCGTCATCTTGGACAGCTTTTCCGCGCATTTTTTCAAGCCAGTAGCCATCGCCCTGCACGAAGCTGACACAGTCCTTTGCCAAAAAGGCAATCTCGGTGACCCTGGATGGCGCAAGCCCCGCTATTACGTGTAGACAAGCCCCCAGCAGCACGTGCATGGCGTTGGACACTCCAAAATGGCGCTGCGTGCCGAGTTCTTCGGCATCTCCGGCACTGGGACCCCAGCCCGAAATGTTCAGTGGCGCTAGGTCGGGAGGAAGATTGCAAGCAAACCAGTCTTCTCGCGTTCTGCGACCGAGGTCCGTACCAAGAGCTTGGGTGCCGGCACTGTCGAAAAACTCCAAGCCTCGGATATATATGTCAACTAGTATGGGCCCATACACGAGAACCCATTTTATTGACTCATTTAGATAGGCCATAGCGACGTCTATCGGCATCCAAGGCGTATTGCCCATTGGCTGCGATTTTGTCGAAAAGAATCGGCCCGCAGACTGAAATTGTTGCGCGCTTATGTTAGGAACAACATCGCCTAAACGCGATTTAAGAAGAGAAACGGCTTCAATAGTTGATGTGAGGTGAGCAACCGAGAATTCCGCCGCTTTCGATGTCAGAATTTCATCGCGCATTTTTGTGCGATGAGACGGAAAATCCCTATAGAGCGGGGCAATTCGGACGCACAAATCGCCAAATTTTTCGATATAGTCTGGCTCAAATTGACGAAAAAAAGCGATAGCACGTTGACTATGAAATACACTCACATCGCAATTTAAGAGTGCCGCGAGCTTCTTTCGGCTAATATGCTCTAAAAAGGCGTTGCATCCAAATGCACCTGTAGCGCGATAAAATCCTCGCTCTCGAAGAAGACCAATTAATGTGCCTACATATTCATGTGGCAGGCGATTTACATCTGCATTTGCATCTGCATTTGACACGCTTTGAAATATCAATTTGTGCGGGTCTATTGATTCGAGAAATCGTTCAGCATAGCCGCCGGCGAGGAAGAGGCTTCCTTTTGAATATTGTTCGAGAAGTTCTCTGAAATTTCTGTTGTCGACATTTGAAAGATAACTGGTTTCCGGTGCAAATTTATCCGGAAATCGAAAAACAAATTGCGTTATCGTTTTTAAATTAGATATGTGAATCAAATGAGTATTAACTGACCGCACGGTCAGAGAGGAATTTTCCCTTAACAGAAATGCCGTTTTTTGCAAAAGATGTCTATAAAGTGTGTTGCAGTCATCTGAAAGTGTTGTCCCATTTGGTAGACGGTCGTCCCAGTTGACTTGCTCTCCTCGATGTCTTGCATCCACAGCCGCAGCGAGACCTGTGCGTAGCTTCCAACTGGTGTCGTGGATGTCCGAGAGTAGCCACGGAGCTTTCCATCCTGTGTCAGTGGACATTCTCCGGGCGCGAACCTCTTCCAAGAAGAGGTCAATGATAATCTCCTCTTCCTTATGAAAATCACGCGCCGAACGATATTTAGTCATAATCTGACTCTAACGCTCGAACCGTCATTTGCGCTGATTTGTCGATGTTTTGTGAGATTTTCCTCGCCTCTAAGATTGCGTCTTGGTGAACCTTCCGGTAAGCCATATTTTCGTGAGAGGGCAAGCGAGTAGAGAGGAGGTCGGCCAATTCGACCGCCGTCGCTTCTGAAAGCACCGAGCTGGCTTCCAAATCTCGAGCCGGACTGCGCACACCTCGTTGATATATTTGGTCTCTGTATGCATACATAATTGACAGAGATTCGACACCGATGGGGACGACTAAGCCTGTGCCTTCAACACTTGAGAGCTCGTGCGCGTCCGAGGGCGCGTCATTCCGGGCAAGACGTGAGTGTAGCAAAGCCGCCAATTCGCTACTGGCTGCTGCGTGCTGACTAAGCATATCCGCGATGAACGCTCGCATTTCGTCGATGCTATGAAAATCGGTACTTTCAAACGCGTAAGTTTCGTTCGCTGTCGCGACGCAAAGATTTAAATTATGAAATCGACGCGCGATTCGCGTGTTCCACGCATCGATAAGAGCTCTGGGTATATAATGTTCTAGCACAACGCGCGTTGAATTTCCGAGCTCTCGTGCCGCCTCCAAAACCGACCCCGATTTAAACCAAGCTAAGACAGCGCTAGTGCTTCGTAGTCGCGCAGGATTGATGTGCACTATTGTTTTGCTTGACGCAATTCGTGGCAGGAAATTTTGTATCCGACGCTTATGTTCGCCTACTCCGTTAAAGGCATATAGTGATGTGTAGTGAGCGGGTTTCGCCCCGTTCCGGTCGCGAAGAAAGAAAAGGCGGTCACGTAATACATCGTCTATTTTCATTAAAACCCGTGATGATTGAGTCATGTCCAACAAGACGGTTATTGCGAGCTGACTCATTTCGTCGAGTGTGCTTGTTTTTTGGGTGGAAGCTCGTCTTTTATCAACTAAAAACGAAATTCCGTCGATGACGACTTCAAAATGAAATTTCCCGTGCTTGTCGCGAATCACACTGTCGAAGAGCGGCAGCGCATTAAATTTCGGATTGCGCACCATGAGTAAAGCGTGAATGACGGTTAGGTCGGTAACGCTGATTTCACCGCACATCCATGCGAAACGTGCAGCGGTGGAAAAGCTGTCGGTTGGAGCCGCAGGACACAAGTCGGGCAACCTCAGTCGCTGCCACGACGGAAGCCAGGGATTGTTTTTGAAAGCCTGGTCGTTGCTTGGGCCCTGGGAGTTTTCCGAATATGCTCGGAGAATCCGCGCGAGTGAAATCTCTGTGCTTCCCGGGAAAATTTCGCCTTCCAACGCTTTATGCATTGCGTTGTATGGCGAGTCGAGAATGTGCGTTTGAACGCGGTCAAAACGCTGCTTTATTTCCTTCCACTGTGCTTGCGTGCACATTGCGAGTAGCTTTTGGCCGTAAGCATAGTGTTCGGACATTGAAATAACATATGCAACGAAATCGCTGTCGACCGCCGCGCGTGCGTTGATAAGGCTTGTTTTAAAGTTCTCGAGATACTCTGCATCAGTCTTGCTGATGTCGAGGTTGATTAGCGTTTCACTTCCATTCGCGTGTCGAGTTGGTCGACGCCCTTTTCCGAGAATTGTAGGACTCTCCCTATGTGATGGCAGCTTTAGAAACCCATTTTTGGGCGGAATTATGACGTTAGAAGGAATAAGCAGTGCGATATCTCGAAGATGCGTAAATTGCTTTTGGTAGTGATTAATCCACTGTATCTTCCGCTTTTGAAGCGTCAATGTTCGATTTCGCAAATGCAATTCATAGCAACTATCAACTAACACCTGCCATTCCACGTCGGAGGCTGGAAGAGTCTTGATTTCGGTGCTTGCGACGAGACGACTCAATCCTTTTAGATACTCCGCCTCGAGCAGTTGGCTGTGGTAGCTAGTACTGCGCGTGGCGAACGGCAGAAGACCTGCCAGCACCATATCGGTGTCCCTAGATGACGCAAACACCGCCGGGATGCTCCTTGGATGTACCAGACCGCTAGCGTCCACGACAATGGCGTAAATATTTCCGGCGGCGTCGCGTTCAAGATGCATTTTTCTGCAAGCCTCCAGGCAACCATCGTCTCGTCAAAAAAAAATCAGCCGCGCCGCGAGACATTGGCTCTGCCGTTTGCCACGCCGTTGTTCAGGACTACTGCACACAGTCGTCAATCAAATTTCGTCAACGCGTGGCATGAAATGACGACTGAAAAGCAGTCTAGGTAAACTTTGACGATTGTGTTAGTACGGAAAATGGCACCCTGTTCGGCGGCAGCCTGCTCAAATGGATCGACGAAGAAGCCGCGATCTATGTGATTACCCAGCTGGGCAACCAGCGCGTGGTGACCAAGCTGATCTCGGAGATCAATTTCGTGAGTTCGGCGCGCGAGGGCGATGTCATCGAACTCGGTATTACAGCGACCGAATTCGGCCGTACGTCGATCACGCTGCGGTGTGAGGTTCGGAACAAAATCACGCGCGAGAGTATTCTGACGATCAACCGGATGGTGTTCGTCAATCTCTCGGATGAAGGCAAGCCAACCCCGCATGGCAAAACCCAGATTACGTATATGGACGCACCGGCCCGGTTCGCCGCCTGAACGATTCAGGCTTCAGCGGTCACCGTGATGATTCCATTTTCAGTTCTCGATCTTTCATCGATCGTCGAAGGCGCAACGGCCTCCGATGCGTTTCGCAATTCCGTCGATCTGGCACAGCACGCCGAACGCTGGGGATATCAGCGTTATTGGCTTGCCGAGCACCACAATATGCCGGGTATCGCGAGTGCGGCGACGGCCGTCGTGATCGGCCACGTCGCGGGTGCGACGTCGACAATTCGCGTCGGCTCCGGCGGCATCATGCTGCCCAACCACGCACCGCTGGTGGTCGCCGAGCAGTTCGGCACGCTGGCCTCGTTGTATCCCGGCCGTATCGACCTCGGATTGGGGCGCGCCCCGGGCACGGACCAGCACACGGCTCGCGCGCTGCGGCGCGCGGCGTTCGACACGGCAGACACGTTTCCTCAGGATGTCGTCGATCTGAAGGCCTACTTTTCAGGGCGGGGCGTGTCGGGTGTTCAGGCGGTACCGGGTTCGGGTCTTGATGTACCGATCTGGCTGCTCGGATCGAGTTTGTTCAGCGCGTCGCTTGCGGCTGAACTCGGTTTGCCGTTTGCGTTCGCGTCGCATTTTGCACCGGACCTCATGGAGCGAGCGATTGATCTTTACCGCAGTCGTTTCACGCCGTCGAATCAGCTCGCGAAGCCGCACGTGATGCTGGGTGTCAATGTATTTGCCGCGGATACGGATGCCGAAGGCGAGCGCCTGATGACATCGATTCAGCAGCAGTTTTACCAGCTGCGTCGTGGCACGCCAGGCCGGCTGCGTCCGCCGATCGATTCGATGGACCACATCTGGAATGAACTCGAGGCCGCGTCGATCCGCAGGGCGTTGAGTTGCGCGTTCGTCGGCTCGAAGCAGACCGTTCGCGACCAGGCGCAGGCTTTTATCGAACAGCATCGTCCCGATGAATTGATGCTGACATCGATGACCTATGACCATGCTGCACGACTGCGCTCGTTTGAGATCGCCGCGGAAGTGCGTGACGAACTGGCTGCATCGCCGAAGTCAGAGAAGTCGTTGAGCGTTTGAACGAAAGCGCACGGCAAAAACAAACGGCTGCGAGTTGCTCGCAGCCGTTTTTTCTTTGGCGCCTACCCAACGCGGTTTAGCCGATATTGACCTGAATCTGACGCGGCTTCGCTGCTTCGCGGCGCGGAATCGTTAGCTTCAGCACACCGTCTTTCAGGTTCGCTTCGATACGCGACGTATCGAAATCGTCGCTGACGACAAAGCGTCGGGCGAAAAACGGAACGCGTTCTTCGGCATAGGAGACACGCACGTTCGACGGCGTGACCTCAGCCGGCACGGCTTCAATGGTCAAGTGACCATCATGCACTCGAATATCGAGCTTTTCACGCGGCACGCCGGGCAGGTCGGCAAACAAGGTGACTGCTTGCGCGTCTTCATAAATATCGACAGCCGGTGCAATCGTCTTGCGACGGACCGTTTCTGCTGTGGCCTGGCGCGGTGCGGCCGGGGTGTCGTGCTGTGCGACTTGGGTGTTCTGGAACATGGTCAACCTCGATTTAGTGAACGGTGATGGCGCGCGGCTTGGAGACTTCGCGCTTGCCGATCGAAATGCGTAGCACGCCGTCGACGTAACGAGCATCGACCTTGTCGGCATCGGCGTGTTGCGGCAGCTCGACCACGCGGCGGAATGTGCCGTTAAAGCGCTCGCGAGCGTATTGCTTCGCTTCGGCGGGGGCATCCGTTTGCTTGCGTTCGCCGGCAATCGTCAGCAGGCCCTTGTCGATCGTGACTTCGAGCTTCGACGAATCGATGCCGGGTGCGAAAGCGACGACTTCAATCGATTCGTCAGTCGTACCGACATTAATGTGGGGGAATGCACCGTTCTGTGTCGAACGCAGGCTCGTCGGAAAGCCGCCGAAGGCGCCCGACATACGCCGATGAAGCCGGTCGAATTCGTCGAACAGGTCAGTGCCGAAATACAAATCGCTCATGGTCGATCACTCCAAATTGCGGCGTAGCCACGATGCGTGTCGCATTCAGGTGGTCCTTACTGCCGTCGTCCAGGTTGGTCATTCGTAGCGAGACATTCGCGACCGCGTTGTGCCGTTCGTGCCTGCGCTATGGAGCGAATATATGAAGGGGAAACAGGGTTTCAAGGGCCATTGAGGGAAATTACGAGGGTCTCTTGAAACACGGCGAAGTGCCCATACACTGGCAAATTGCGCTTGCTTTCGCGGCTTGCCGGGGCGGCAATTTCTTAAGTTTCCAAGTCTCCAAGTCTCCAAGTCTCCAAGTCTCCAAGTCTCCAAGTCTGCGAGTGCCGACGTCCCGAAGTCCCGCAGTTCTGGAATTCAAGCTGCACGTGTCCCGAACTTGAAGCCGGCGTTTGAAGGGCAAGTGGACGTCACGGTCAAAGCGGCGAGCGGGTTGGATCGGCCGGCGATACCCGTGGATGTACGGCTTCATGTCATTCGCGCGTTCAGCGTAGACTGCGCATGGGCGAGCAGTGTTGCGCCTGGGCATACCGAACGGCAGGGCGCTCGATGGCGCTATGCCGCATACGAATCCGGCACGCGCATGAAAACACTCGCTGCGGCGGTCGTCGTCCTGATGCTGGTTGCGCCTGGGCTCGCCGATGCGGCGGGCGATCCGGCATCGTCTGACGATATGCCGGCGTCGGCGCCGCCTGCGACAGCACCGTCGGTTTCGCCGGGCAATAGTCCGCTGAAGTTCGGCACGCCGCCGGCCGGTGGTGCACCGGCTCCGGCTCCGTCGACTGTTCCGTCGCCGACGATCGTTCCCGCACCGATCCCCGCGCCGTCTCCGTTGCCGCAAGAACCTGCTGCTCAACCCGCACCGCCTGCGCCGCCCGTAGCGTCATCCGAGCCGCTTGCGGAGCCGGCCGAGTCGACTACGCTTCCTGCACCTGCACCTGCACCTGCACCTGCACCTGCACCTGCACCTGCACCTGCACCTGCACCTGCACCTGCACCTGCACCAGCATCGGTCGTCACGCCCACGCCGGCGCCGGCACCCGCATCGACGCCAGCTGCGGTGGTCGCTCCGGCGACACCGTCGCCTGCCCCGGCAACGCCATCCGCAAGTGGTATTGCTCCAGCTATCCCGGCTGCATCGGCTCCTAACCCCACGTCATCGACGCAGGTGACGACGCCTCAGGTGACGACGCCTCAAGCGACGTCACCTCAGCCGGCCACGCCGCAGCAAACGGTGACGCCTGCGCAGGAAGCATGGTTCGTCGAACTACGCGCTGCCATTGCGAAGACGCAGCGTGGCGACACGAAGGGTTCGGAGGCCGATCTCCTGAGACTTCGACAGAGCCCGGTGTTCGGAACGGTGACCTCGGGATTGCGCGCGAGCATCGACATCATGCTGGCAGGCTGCGAGCAAGCAAACGGCGAGGCAGAGGCCGCATACGGCGACATGCTGCTAGCCGGACAAACCGACCCAGGCATTCGCACCGCGCAGTACTGGTTGTCGTTGTCGATCCTCGCGAGCGTAACGCGCCGTTATGACGTGGCCGCCGACGCCATGGCCGGCAGCATCTCCACGAGTCCCGCAGACGCCGCGAATCTCGATAGCGGATTGCTCCGCGACACCATCAATGACACACACAGTCTCAAGGACGGCGAACAGCACCGCCAAGTCCTGCTCGAAGCGCTGCGGCAGATCGACTATGCACCGCGCAACGGTGTCGATATGGCGACCGTGCAGTTCTTCTGGTTCGAACTCTTCGAGATCGACGTCGCACAAGCCCGGGATTCCGACGCACGAGAACTGCTTAAGAAACTCGATATTCCATCGATGATTGCGAGCATTCGCGCCGACGGGCGGTATCGACGTTATGTTGAAGGCAATCCGATATTCACCGACGGCGCTGCGATCAACGAACGCTACGTCGGCAATCGCAAAGCATTCGCAGACGCGCACCCACGCCAGATCGGAAGCGTCGCGACACAGGCGGTGTCATTGATGGAAGTCGGCCGCCTCGTCGATGCGCTTGCGTTGCTTGATGATGCGTTGGGCAAGGTCAACGCCGCCGCGGGGCAGACCGCATTTGACGATCAAAAGGACAACCTTCGCTGGGCACTCGACTATCGCAATCGCGTGCTCTGGCGCATGGGGCGCTGGGACGAAGCCATCACGACACAGACCAAGGCACGCGACAACGCCGCCGCATCAGGGGGCGACGTCGTAAGCCAGAAAATCAATCTCGCCGATTTGCTCTATCTCCGCGGTCGGGCGCGTGATGCCTTGATTGAATTGAACGGCGTGACCAACGACACCGCGAGTGACTACGGGCTGATGGAAGCCGAGCAGGTGCGCGTATGTTCCTACGCGCAGTTGGGAGATCGCGATCGTCTTAAAGCTTCGCTGGACACGCTGCGGAGTCATCGTGACGACGCGCCGAATCCGTTACGCGCGGCGCTCGCGTGTGCGGATGATGAAGAGGGTCTTGCGGCAATGATCATCGCGCGCCTCGATGATCCGCTCACGCGCAACGATGAGCTGGGTGCGCTTCAGATCTACTTGCCTGAGCCGCATCCGACGGATTTCGAAGCCCTGGTCAGCAAGCGTTTTGAAGCCGTGCGCAATCGAGCCGACGTGCGTGCGGCCGTCGCGAAATATGGCTTTATCGAGGCGTATCCGGTGTATGCGCCCAGTCGCTAAGGTCTCTTTTCCTTAAAGTACGTGTGACTTGACGCCGTATTTCGGCAAAGCGAACGGCTCGCAGGCCTCGTTGGCGACCGTTAAATCGCGGTTGGCGCAGGTCTCGTCCATCGAGCAGCTCGCTGAAAGCGCACGTTCTGGCGCCCAAAAACAAAAGCGGCACCTACTTTTCAGTAGATGCCGCCTTGAAACGCTCAGCCTTTCAGGCCGCCTTGTGGACCCTAAGCGATCCCTTTAGCGATCCCTTCAGAGATCTCTTAAGCAAGCTGCTTGCGCGGCGAAATCGTCGACACGATAAACGTAACGATGATATTGACGACCAGCGCGATGATGCCGATATAGAGCGGGTAGGCCGAGTCACCGAGGTGAATCGTGTACACCGGCTTGAGGCCCTGAATGATCGCGAGTGCCGTACCCGTGACGATACCGACGAGCCAGCCGAGGAACAGGCCCGGCGTCGACAGACGGCGCGTGTAGAGCGTCAGCACAATCGCCGGCAGGATCTGCAGAATCCAGACGCCGCCAAGCAGCTGCAGCTCGATCGCGAATTGCGTCGGCAGGAACACGATAAACAGCAGCGCGCCGAACTTGACGACCAGCGACACGAGCTTCGCATTCGCGGCTTCCGCGGACGGCGAGATGTTCGGGTTCACGAGCGGACGCCACAGATTACGCGTGAACAGGTTCGCCGCACCGATTGACATGATGGCCGCGGGCACCAGAGCTGCGATAGCAATCGCTGCCGCTGCGAAGCCGACGAACCACGACGGGAAGATCGTGTTGAACAGAACCGGCACGACGTCATTGGCCGACGTGACCTTCACACCCGCTGCGATCGCCATATAACCGAGCAGTGCGATCAGGCCCAGCAGGATCGTGTAGGCCGGCAGGAAGATCGCGTTCTTGCGAACCGTCGTGGCCGAGCTCGACGACAGAATCGCCGTCATCGTGTGCGGATACATGAACGCAGCCAGTGCCGAACCGAGCGCGAGCGAAGCGTACGCCGTGAACTGCGTCGGCTTGAGCACGATACCCGTCGGGCCGCCCTTGGCCTGGAAGTACGTGTCAGCAGCATGGAACACGTTGCTGTAGCCACCGAGCTTCTCGGGAATGATCACGACCGCCGCGATCACCACGATATAAATCATGATGTCCTTGACGAACGCAATCATCGCCGGCGCACGCAGACCGCTTGCATACGTGTAGAGCGCGAGGATCACGAAGGCGATGATCAGCGGCAACTCGCCCGACACGCCGAGGCTCTTGATCACGACCTGCATACCGACGAGCTGGAGCGCGATGTACGGCATCGTGGCGACGATACCCGTAATGGCGACGGCAGCCGGGAACCACTTGCCACCGTATTCGCCATGCACGAAGTCGGCGCCCGTGATGTGTTGCTTCTCGTGCGCGATCTTCCAGAGCTTCGGCATCACGGCAAACACGAACGGATACACGATGATCGTGTAGGGCAGTGCAAAGAAGCCATACGCACCGACCGAGTACACCAGCGCCGGGACGGCGATCACAGTGTAGGCGGTATAGAAGTCGCCGCCGACCAGGAACCACGAAATGACTACGCCAAACTGACGGCCGCCGAGACCCCACTCATGCAGCTGATTCAGATCGCCCGCTTTCCAGCGCGCGGCCAGGAAACCAATGACAGTGACGAGAACAAAAAAAGCGATGAATACGGCCATCGCGACGCCGTTAATGGACGTCGGTTCGCTCACTTGATGCTCCTATAAACGATATAGAGGATGAGCGAAGTCACCGGCACCCACAGAAACTGGTACCAATAGAAGAAAGGAAATCCCAGGATGGAAGGCTCGGTTCCGTTGTAGAACGGCAGCCAAAGAAGCGCGATGAAGGGAAGAAGCAAAAGCCAGCGTACTAGGCCGGGTTGCCGCTCCTGATCGTTCGTTGTCATGGTCTCTTATTACCTGTATCGGAGTGGATCTGCCGGTGCGAAACGGTGTGTGCCCCGTCGTATTGACGGGCTGCGAGTGTGTGGCGCAGCCTGAAAGCCCCGGTGCAACCGGTCGTCTTGCTGTCTCCGCGGCCGGTCTGCGCAGGCATTATGTGGGAATTCTGTCAGATTTGCAGTAACCGCAATCCCTTGTGCGACGCGGGTTTGCCCGATATGAATGCAAACTGAAAGAAAAGGATTCTTTCTCGCGGCTTTCCGGCGTCTTATTCGAGTAAATCGAGTGAATTCTGCGTGATAACCCGGAAGCGCCTGCACGCAATGTGGATATTGCTCATACGCCACACTTGCATATGCATGTGAAGCACCGCGTGCTCGCCGACAGGCACGCCGCTCAGGCTTCGCCCGAGGTGGGGCGCGCTACGCGCATCGTTCGAATGTCCCACCAGGCGGGCAGAAGCGCCTGAATTTCATTGCGGCGGTAGCGGTCATCGATCAGATGAATCGTGCCGACGTCGCGTTCAGTTCGGATCACGCGTCCCGCCGCCTGTACGACCTTTTGCAGGCCAGGGTACAGATAAGTGTAGTCATACCCGTTACCGAACCGTTCGTGCATGCGCTGCCGCACGGCTTCGTTGACAGGGTTCAGCTGGGGCAGCCCGAGCGTGGCGATGAACGCGCCGATCAGGCGTTCGCCAGGCAAGTCGATGCCTTCCGAAAAAGCGCCGCCGAGCACGGCAAAGCCAATGCCGCGTCCATCGGGCTGAAAACGTTCGAGAAACTCCGAGCGGCGTGTTTCGTCCATGCCTTGCGTCTGTTCCCAGACGGGCAGCATTGGATGCCGTTGCTTGATCAGCGCAGTGACACGCTGCAGATAGTCGAAGCTGCTAAGAAATCCCAGATAGTTGCCCGGTCGCTCGGCATATTGCGCTGCAATAAGATCGACGATCGGTTCAAGCGAACGTTCGCGGTCGCGAAAACGCGTCGACACGTTGCTGATGACATTGACCGACAGCTGTTCGGCGCGGAAGGGGCCCTGAACATCGATCGTGCGCGTATCGTCGGGCAAGCCGAGCGTATCGCGATAGAAATGAAACGGACTCAACGTGCCCGAGAACATCACGGTCATGTGCGCCGATGTATAGCGTGGCGCCAGGAAGTGCGCGGGGATGACGTTGCGCACGCAGAGGGTCGACGTCGGCGCCTTGGTCGATGTTCTGCTCCATGCCTTGCTGGATGTCTTGCGCGTTGCCTGACCCGTTTCGTCGTCGAGCCGTTCCGGATCATCGGGCCGCGCGGACAGCGTGATGTCGAACAGAGAATGGGCGCCAAATGCGTCGGCCAGGCTTCCGAAATGCAGCGCTTCAAAGTAGAAGTTGAGCAGGGCGTCGTTAAGCGCAAAGGCAGATTGCGCGAGATGGTCTGTGATCTTCGTCGTCAGGTTTTGCAGCGCGGTGACGAGGCGAACCGGTACGGTGTCGTGAACCTGGTAAATCTCCGTCTGATCGCGCACCACGGTGTTCCATTGGCGCTTAACCGAATCGAACGCACGCCTGAGGCCTGCGGGCGCCAAGGCACGAGCTGCCGCCATCGAGCGTTCGTCGAGCGTCGCGCTGTACATCGATCGAGCGCGATCGACGAGGTTGTGCGCTTCGTCGACAAGCAAGCCGACCCGCCACACATTGGCCAGCGTCAACGAGAACAGCAGGGCGCTCGTATCGAAGTAGTAGTTGTAGTCGCCCACCACCACATCGGACCAGCGCGCGAGCTCTTGCGACAAGTAGTAAGGACAGATGTCGTGCGCAAGGGCGACCTGCCTGACCGTAGCCCGATCGAGCCGCGGATGCGAGACGGCCTCAAGTCGCGCGTCCGCGAGACGATCGTAGAACCCGCGCGCAAGCGGACACGAGTCGCCGTGACACGCCTTGTCCGGATGTTCGCAAGACTTGTCGCGCGCGACGAGTTCGAGGGCGCGTAGCATCGGCACGCCTTGCTCGTCCGTGCGAAGCTGGTCGATCGCATCAAGCGCGAGCGCTCGGCCCGAGCTTTTGGCAGCGAGAAAAAAGAGCTTGTCGATCTTCTCGCCTGGGCAAGCCTTGAGTGCGGGAAACACAGTGCCGAGTGTCTTGCCGATTCCCGTCGGCGCTTGGGCGAGCAGATGGCCGCCTGTCGTGGCCGCACGGTAGACCGCGACCGCCAGCTCGCGTTGACCCGGGCGAAATGCAGGCTGTGGAAAACGCATTGCGGCAAGCGCGGCATCACGCGCCTCGCGGTGCGCCTGCTCGCGAATCGCCCATTGCAGGAAGCGCGAGCAATGCAGTGTGAAATGCTCGGCAAGCCCGGCAGCGGTGTGATGCTCGACAAGCGCCGTCTCCTTCTGCGACACGATCTCGAAGTACACGAGCGCGACCTTGATGTCCTTAAGCTCACGCTCTTCGCAAATCAGATGCGCATAGATGCGTGCCTGCGCCCAATGCAAGGCCCGATGATTGGCCGGTATGGATGTGAATTCGCCGCGATACGTCTTGACCTCTTCGATCCGGTTGTCGACGGGGTCGTATCCGTCGGCACGCCCGCGGATGCGCAGCTCGCCGAAGCTGCCGCTGAGGGCGACTTCCGTTTCATAGGGGCCTGTTCGATTTCCCGCGACGAGCGCGTGTCCCGCGATGCCTTCCTGCGCCGTGGGCGCTGGGGTGAAGCGCAGATCAAGATCGCCCTCACGTGCCGTGAATTCGCACATCGCGCGCACGGCGATCGTATAGCTCATCGCGTGCGTCTCCGGGCGAGATGTTCGGTTTCGGCGTTAGCGGCGTGGTCCGGGTTTTCCGCGTTATTGAGGCTTGGCGGTTTGTCCAGAACATCCGGGCCATGCGCCTCTTTCGGCGCAACGGACACGGACGGGTCCTCTTCATCGTCGTTGTCGAGGTCGTTGTCGTCTTGCCAGCGCACATGCATGACGTCGATCGGGATGCCGTGCTGCGCACAGTAGTCGATCCACCGGAGCTGATTGTCCTGAAGACGATCGCCAGGCCCTTTGATCTCGATGAGCGCGTAGCGACGTTCACTCGGCCAGAACTGGATCAGATCGGGGAGGCCGGACCGGTTCGCTTTGACATCGGCGAGGACACGCTCGAAGAAGCGCTTGAGATCATGAGCGGGTATGCAATCGAGCGCGAGCGTGAGCAGGTCCGTATCGAGCGCATTCCACGCAACGAACGGGGACTGCAAACCGAATTTCTCGTTAAAGCGATCGAGAATGATCTGGCGGTAAGTGCCGTTATCGAGTGCCGCAAAGCAAGCGCTAAAACTTGCGAGACGCCGGCTCGCAAAGTCGGGTGCGTGCAGATCCGCGGGGCCGCTTTGAAACGGGTGGAAGAACGCGCCGGGCAGCGGTTCGAAAATAGCGGGCCAGCAAAGCAGCCCGAACAAGCCGTTGATCAGCGTGTTTTCGACGTAGTGAACCGGCGCGTCGTCGCGATGAAGATGCGCAAGCGCGGCCCATTCGACGCGCTCGCCATCAGACGGGCGTGCGAGCGTGACATCGATGCGACGGATCGGCGTGCGTGCGAGTTCGTGGGACTCAGGCTTTTCGGACGCGATGCTTGTGAGCCCCGAGACCGACGCCAAAGAAGATTTCGCGGTGGCGGATCCTGTAGCAAGCGCCGACGAAATCGATGCATCGTCTCGGCGCTGTGAAGCTGACCCGTGTGCAGGAAACGTGTTTCCGGAAGACAGGTCGATCGCTTGAATGCCGCAAGCGTTCATAGCTTTGGCAAGCAGTCGCTTGAGCCTTGGCATCATGCGCGACACGCGTTGCAGTTCCTCGTCGCTTTCGGGTGCGGCTACCGCTTCGAGCGCAAGCGGCCATGCGCGCTCGATGAGCTCGCTGCGTTCGAGCACGCGAATCAGCCGATGCCGGGCGCCGGGATACGCACTGCGTTCATAGGCCTCGCGTGCGTGATCGAACTGCTGAAGCCGTTCACAATACTGGCCGATCTGAAAGAGCAGCTTGGCGCGGCGCGTTTCGATCCACGGGTTGTCCGAACGCGCGGATTCCGCCGCCTCGAAAAGCGCTGCGAGGTCGAGATCGGGACCGAGCTCCAATGCGGCGCGGCACGCCTGGATCTGCAGATAGGTGTCGATATCTTCACGGCGCTGAAATGCACGCGATGCGGTATCAAATGCCACGCTTTCGTACTGGAAAATGCCGAGGTCGGCGAGCACGAATTCGGACCAGTCCTGATAAAGGTTGCCGAAAAACATGAGCCGCAGGCGTTCGCACAGCGGTCCGATGGTGACATGGACCACCTCGTCCGTTGCGCCGCCGTGCCAGCTTCGATACGCGCGGGCATCGGGAAACGTGCTGCTCAAATGCTCGAGCCACGCGGACTTGCGCGTCGACGGGGTGGGCGGACGCCCGAAGATGTCGACAAGCTCAGGCTTGGTCATCAAGGCAAACAACGTGTCAAGCGGCAGCAACGGCTCGCGGTCGACCCATCCGAGCGCCGCCAGCGGGCCGATGGCGACATCGTTGTCGCCGATTTCGTCGTAATTGAGCCGGCTGGTGCGGAACAGATCGCCGCGGCGCATCAGCATCCGCACAAGCAATGCTCGCGCGGGCAGGGGTAAATCGGCAAAATGCGTCAGAAACGCGCTTTCATCGGGCGACAGCAGATCTTCATAGCGCTGCGCGAGCCACGCGAGTGCGCGCTCGAAGTTGGCCAGATAGTAATAACGCGGATCGGACGGAGTCACGGCCAGGCAAGGGCGAAGTTTCGGGCGCCGGGGCCTGAAACTTCAAATAGCTGTATATATGTACAGCATCATAGCAGGCCGCGTCGTGCAGAGAAAATAGTGGGTTTCAGTGGCGTCGGTGGCTTCAAAGGCAAGGTGGCACGGGTAGCAAGGTTGGATTCATCGCTTCGATCGATTCCATGGCTTGAACGACCACATCGGCTTAAGTTACTAAGCTGGCGACGGCGGCGTTTCCGGGTTTTTGCGGCTGGGCAGACCGCTCAATGACAACGTGATCGATCAATGCGGATTTTGAAGGTCGGAGAGACTGCGGGGCGCGGTAGGCCTGTAGCGGCATTGCTTCTGGCGGCACGTCTGCGCTGGTATGGCGTCGAAACGGGACGGCGCATTTTCCGGTATTGGAAAGCCATTTTTCTCGCGGTCGCACTGCTCTCTCCGCTGGCGATGCCCATCGTCGAGCAATCGCGACTGATCGGCACGCCGGTTGGTGTGTTGTTCGACCCCGAGCACAGTTTCTTTTGGCGCTTTGCTTGGATGGCATGGCTCGAGGTCTGTGCGGTCGCGTGGGTGCACGTCCAGCACGACGCGATTTCGGGCGGCGCATTTGCGAAATATATGCACGCACTGCCGCTCGCTCCGAGTTTGATGCGGCGCGTTGACTTGGCGGTTTTGCTCATTGCCGATACACCGCTCTTTGCCCCGATCTTTGCAACGGCGATCACATTGGGAGCGGAGTCGCAGCCGTTCATTCACGGTGGCGTGTTGTGCGGCCTGGTGCTGGCCGTATGTGCGGTTCAAGTGGCGGTACTCGATCGCGATGCGAGATGGCTTGCCGCAGTCGGCGCATCGGATGCGCTGCTTGCCATCGGGGCGGTCGGGCATGGCGTCGGCGCGGTCGGTGCGATCGGAGTGTCGCTGATCATCCTGGGTGTCGCGTTGGCCTCATTGATGCCGACACAACGATCGGGGGCCTGGATCTGGCCGCATCAGGTCACTACGGCGCACGTATTGAGGCGGCTGCTGCCCTCCGTGCCGCCACTGGTCAAGATCAGTGCTCATGTCATGACCGATACGTGTCGCACCGCCAATATGACGCGCGCTTTATTGCTGCTTGGGCTCGTCGCCGGAAGTGTTGCGCTGATGAGTCTCTGGGGTTTCGATCAGCGCTCGGTGCCTCTGGCGTTGATCGCAGACGCATTCATGGCGATGATTGTCGCGAGCGCGTATCGCGATCTGTATCGGGAACATGCACGTGCCGCGCAATATAGTGCAGCACTTCCCATTGGGCGCTACGCGCAAGCGCGTGCTGATGTGTTGGTCGTGATCGCGTTATGCCTGCCCTTTGCGTTCGTGCTCTCAAGTGCTATCGCAATGCATCGTTCATGGGACGAGGGCGCGCGGTGCCTGTCGAGCGTGATCGGACTGATCGCGCTGATCGCCGCGATGCGGGTGCCGTCCGTCAAAGCGCCTGAACACGCGCTCGTACTCAATACGTTGCTCGCGGGTGTGTGGGTTGCGAGCGTTTGGCGCGTGGCGATTTAACAAGTCATACCCCATTCAACGAGTGCAAGGAGGCAGGACGTGCTGCGGTTCGAGCGACTTGAAAAGCGTTACGGAAGCAAGACCGTGCTCGACGGCGTCGGCCACGTGTTTGGCACGGGCTGCCATGCACTGCGAGGCCCTAACGGAAGCGGAAAATCGACGCTGCTAAAAGCCCTCGCAGGTGTCGAGCGTATCGATGGCGGAGAGGTCTGGATCGGAAATCATTCGTTGATCGACTCGCCTGTCGATGCGAAACGGCGTCTTTCGTTTGTTCCCGATACGTGTCCCGTCTACCCGTTCATGACGGGCTATGCACTGCTCGAGTTTGTCGCTTCGGCCAAAAAAACATCGATCGAACCGAACACGCTCGACTTCGCCGCGCAGTTGGGTCTCTCGAACTATCTCGATAGCCGGATCGAGCAGATGTCGCTAGGCACGCAGAAAAAGACCATGCTGGTTGCTGCATCGATCGGGTCACCGGCAGTGTTGATTGCCGACGAACCGAGCAACGGCATCGACGACACCGCGCGCAAGGTGATCGCTGCATTCTTCGTCGAGACAGCACGTTCGGCGACGGTATTGTTTTCGACCCATGACATCGCATTCGCAGAACTCTGCGGTGCGACCCCCATCGGCATGCCCGTCGAAACCGACCCGACTCAAATGGTCACGGACATGAAGCACCTGCACGTCGTGGCGGCGAATGGGCGCAGTTCTGGTTAATAACGCGCGAACGAAGCCGTGAGCGTAAAGATTTTCGGGTGACCGTGATCACCATCTCCCGCTGCGGGCGTCGATCGATTCTAGAAGTTGCTATACGACGCGCACCAGCCGTGTGCGGCGACGACTTTGGTGCCGAATAGCGTGCATCCGCCGTAGGCGTCACCTTCTTTGCCCTGATACAGCGAGCAGTTGCTGCATTCCTGGCCCGCTGCGTAATTGGAGTATTTGGCCTTGTCGACTTTGCTGGCGACTTCGACGTAGCCCAGTTTTGCAGCGTCGGCGTCGGATTCGTTGACCTTTTGTGGGTCCGCTTGAGCGACGCGCGAGAAAGACAGTGCGGCAAGCGACGCGCAAGCGCTTGCGCTAAGCATCATGAAGCTGCGGCGTGAAGCCTTCATGGTCGGGCTCCGTGTGGGGACGGGTAGTGGGTGATCAAGCTTAGCGGCGGATACGGTTTGATTCAACGCGTGCTCAACCATATCGGGCCGGATGCCTTTTTCGCGGCGTCGTTGCCTTGACGATCTCGCCGAGCCACTCGTCGGTAGCCTGCTCGAAACGTTGAATCAGGAAATCGAGTAACGCCCGCACACGCGGTGCAAGATATTGATTGCCATGAAACACCGCATGCACCCCCGCGTCGTCAACACCGCATGCCGGCAGCAAGACCTTGAGCGACCCCGCGCGAACATCAGCGGCGATGTCCCAGATCGACTTATGCGCGACGCCATGACCGGCGAGCACCCAGGCGCGCGCCAGTGCACCATCGTTGGTTTCCCACGCATGATCGATCGGCACGGTGTGCGTGTACGTACCGTTGTCGGTCACGAACGTATAGGTGTTTTGCGGCCCGGCGGCATTGACCATCACGACAAACCGGTGATCGGCCAGCTCCGTTACATGGTGTGGCTCACCGTATCGTTCGAGATACGCTGGCGACGCACACAGCACGCGCCGATTGGGCGCAAGGCGGCGCGCAACCATCGAGCTATCGCGAGGCACGCCGAAGCGTATTGCCAGATCGATTTCGTCTTCGAGCAAATTCGCGAGCGAATCCGACAGCGTCAGCGCGAACGACACTTCGCGGTGTTGCGCGCTGAATTCGTCGAGCCACGTGCACAGTAGATTGCGGCCGAAATCGGAGGTCGCTGAAATGCGCACCTTGCCGCGAATCACGTTTTGCCCTTCCTGAAGGGCTGCCTCCGCATCGTCGATCGCCTGCAGCGCGATACGGCAGTGCTGCAAATACAACCGACCCTCATCGGTCAGCCGCAGCTTGCGGGTCGTGCGTTCGAATAACCGCGCATGCAGTGCAGCTTCCAGTTTGAGCAAGCGCGCGCTGGCGGCGGCGGGCGACAGCCCCACCTTGCGTCCCGCGGCGGACAAGCTTCCCAGCGTTGCGGCGTCGACGAACAGGCGCATATCCCCAAGACGGTCGGTAGCCATATCGAATCCGGTTTCGCGCAGCTTGATTGGCGCGGAGTGTTTGCGTGAATATTTGCGCCGATTATTCGCGCAGATTTGAGAGTGATTCAAATACTACGCCAATTATCAAATCCAGGCCCAGCAGTCAGAATTCGTCCAACTTGAATGAAAGAGGTCCGTCAGGCAGGTGCGACGGACCGCCACTCTCACGAATTCGAAGGAGCCTCAAATGCCTATTCCCTTGATTGCGCTGGCGCTCAGCGCGTTTGCGATCGGTACGACGGAGTTTGTGATCATGGGCATGCTGCCCGACGTCGCTCGCGACCTGGCTGTGTCGATTCCGTCCGCAGGTCTGCTTGTATCGGGTTATGCGCTTGGCGTTGCGATCGGCGCGCCTTTGCTGGCTGTGCTGACGAACAAGCTCTCACGCAAGACTGCGCTTCTGCTGCTGATGGTCGTCTTTATCATCGGCAACATCCTGTGCGCGATCGCGCCGGACTACAGCCTGCTGATGGCTGCACGTGTGGTCGCCTCGTTTGCGCACGGCTCGTTCTTCGGTATCGGCGCAGTGGTGGCCGCATCGCTCGTGCCAGCCGAGAAGCGCGCGAGTGCCATTGCGCTGATGTTCACGGGCCTGACGCTCGCGAACGTGATCGGCGTGCCCCTCGGCACGGCGATTGGTCAGGCATACGGCTGGCGTGCCGCGTTCTGGGCAGTGGCAGGTATTGGCGTCGTGTCGCTTGCAGGCATCGCCGCGTTGCTGCCGAATCATCACGATACGGCGCCTGCAGGGCTTGGGCATGAAGTGCGTGTGCTGCGCGATCCGCGCGTGTTGATCGCGCTGGCGATGACCGTGCTCGGCTTTGGCGGTGTGTTCGTGGTCTTTACGTATATCGCGCCGATTCTCGAACAGGTCAGTGGTCTGAGCCCGCATGGCGTGACGCTTGTGCTCGTACTGTTCGGCGTAGGTCTGACGCTCGGCAATACGATTGGCGGCAAGCTTGCCGACCGGGCCCTGATGCCGTCGCTGATGGGTATTCTCGTCGCGCTCGCCGTGATCATGGGCATCTTCACCAAGACGAGCCACCATACGATTCCGGCCATCATCACCGTGTTTGTCTGGGGTGTTGCGGCATTCGCCACGGTGCCTCCGCTGCAAATGCGTGTCGTCGAAACGGCCCGTCAGGCTCCGAATCTCGCCTCGACGCTCAATATCGGCGCATTCAACCTCGGTAACGCAGGGGGTGCATGGCTCGGCGGCGCAGTGCTCGCCCATGGACATGCACTCGACACGCTGCCCTGGGCCGCTGCTGCCGTTGCGATCGTAGCGCTTGTGGTGACGTGGTTCGCCAACCGGATGGATAGCGAACGCCAACCGAAGAACACGGCTCGCAAGATGGCGGGTGCATGACTAACGCTTCGGGGTCCGGCTTTATTCCCGATCCCGAGCACATTGAGCGAGTTGTTTGAGTCGCCGCTCGCGGACGTGCGTGGCATAATCGCGACCAGTTCAACGGTCTGTCACGCACGTGCGCAACGCGCATGTGCCAAGCGTGTCTCATACACGCATTCGCTCTACGCGTTCACTGCTTCATGCGAAGCCGAATATTCCAGAAGATCGGTGTCGTACTCGGGATGATTGCGATCCTGATGGCGACACTCGCGCCGACGGTTTCGCAAGCACTCGTTGCTCATCGCAGTCATCTCCCGCCCGGACACATTCATTGCACCATGGCTCGTGGATCCCGGATGGGAGCGATGCCGGGGATGGCATCGAACGAAGATGCCGGGGCCATGACGATGCATCGGCCGGATGCTTCCGGCGCAATGATGGCGGATGGGGCGGACATGTCGAGTATGTCCGATATGTCCGGCATGTCAGGCATGCCGGACGCGTCCGATGCCGGCGGCATGATGATGGATCCCGCACACGCCATGTTGATGCATGCCGGCATGGCGAGCGATATGCATGACGCGGGCCACGGCGGCATTCATCACATGATGTCCCATGGCGATGCGTGCGGTTATTGCAGCCTGCTCGCCCATATGCCTGTGGTGCCTGTTGTCCAGATGCCGTTCGCGGTCACGGTCTGGGCGATCCAGCATCGCGTGGCCACGCGCTTCGAGCGCGTGCGTCGCGCCGAGCCGCTGACCTTTGCGCAGGCTCGCGCGCCTCCCGTCCAGTCCTGATTTCCGTCTTTAGCGAAGGCGCTGCCTTGCACCTTGCGTGCGGCAGCGCTGTGCGCGCACGTCGCGTCTGGCGACGTCGCGCCGACTCTTCCCGGATCGATTCAAGGATTGGACATGGACCTTATTGCACAACGCGGCGACGCGTCGTTTCGCGCTGCGCCGTGGCTTGCGGCAGGCTTGCTCGCCGCCACGCTTTTACCCTTGCGCGCACACGCGCATGCGATCGCCGGCGACCGTATTTTCCCTGCGACGATGGGAATCGACGATCCCGGCGTCAGCGACGAATTCAACCTGCAGTTCGGACATCAGCGCGTGCCAGGTGATAACGGCGATCAGAGCCTTAATACGTGGGACTTCGAGTGGGACAAGCTGATTACGCCGAATTTCGCGTTGTCGTTCGGTGGCACCTACGTGATGCAGAACAACCCGACTGCGCACGGCTTTGACAACTTCGACATTGGTGCGAAGTACCAGGTCTACGTCAACGAAGCGCACGAATTCATGGCATCGGTCGGTGTCGATGCCGAACTCGGTGGAACGGGCAGTCGCGCGATTGCCGACAATTTCTCGACGATTTCGCCATCCGTCGTCGTCGGCAAGGGCATGGGTGACCTCCCGGACTCGATGGCTTACCTCCGACCGATTGCCGTGACGGCGCAAGTCGGGCCTTCGTTGACGACCGGCAGCGGTCAGCCCAATTCGTTTGACTACGGCTTCACGGTGCAATACAGCTTGCCGTATCTGCAGCAACATGTGCACGACCTTGGACTACCTGAGCCATTGGCGAATCTGATTCCGATCGTCGAAGTTCCGCTCTCAAGAAGCCAGGGTCAGACGACGGGCACCGTCAATCCCGGCTTTATATGGATGAACCGATACGGTCAGCTTGGCGTCGAAGCGCTGATCCCGATCAATCGCGCGAGCGGTTCGCATACGGGCATCCTGTTGCAAGCCCATATTTTCTTTGACGACGTTGCGCCGACCACGATCGGCAAGCCGTTGTTTGCTTCGAAGTAGGAGAGGGTCATGAAATATGTTTCACACAGCGTGCGGCGTGCCGCACGCGTATCGATGATGGCGATGGCAGTCGGCGCTGCCATCGCATGCGCAACGCCTGCCTTTGCACATGTGTTTCCCAAGCATCAGGAGCCCGGTGCCGGCATGTCTGTCGCCGAGCCCAAGGAAGTGCGCATTCAGTTTGACGGTCCGCTGGAGCCCGCGTTCTCGACATTGACGGTGACGGATGCCGGTGGAAAAGATGTGGAGTCAGCAAAGGCCGCGGTCGATCCGGCGCACACCGATACGATCAGCGTGGCACTGCCTTCGTTGCAGGCAGGCAAATACACGGTGCATTGGGCGGCGGTGGCAGCGGATGGCCATCGTACGCATGGCGATTACACTTTTGAGGTCAAGTAGTGCTCGTGGAAATCGACCCGCTGGTTATCGCGCAGATGACACTCGGCGCCATCGCAGACATCGCGTTTGCGATGGCGCTGGGTGCGACACTGTTGGGCTTTGGTGGACAACGACGGGCCTTGACGATCCGAGTTTCACTTGTCGTCTGGCTCGTGGTGCAGGCCGCTTATATCGTCCTTCAGGCAAGCCTGATGTCGGGCACGCCGGTTGGGTCCGCGTGGTCGAGCGTTGCGCTTGTCGTTCGCGCCTCGCATTTTGGCTTGATGTGGAGTGTCGGCATCGGGACGGGAGTGGTTGCGCTGCTGCTTGCGTGCGTCGTCGAACGTGAGCAGGCATCGGGTATCGCTGGCCGGGTACTGATGATCGTCGCGTTTGTGATCATGGCCTTTGCGCATGCGGGCTCGACGCACGCGGCGGATGCAGGCGATTTCTCCGTGCCCGAATGCGTGCATGCCGTGCACTTGTGGATGACGGCTGCGTGGGCGGGCGTCGTGCTCAGCGCGGCGTGGCCGCTTAAAGCGATGTTCAGGCCGTGGTCCAGCGAAACATTGCGCTATTTACGGCGTTTGTCGTTGCTTGCCATGTTGACCTTTGCCATTGCGATTGCAACGGGTATATCCAATGCATGGCGCGGGCTGGGGGGCTCGCTCGCGCCACTCACCACAAGTCTTTGGGGCGAACTCCTGCTTGCGAAGCTCGTGGCGGTCGGCATTGTGGTGATCCTCGGCGCGATCAACCGGCTTGCGCACCTCGCGCATCGCAATGCAATCGACCGGCCCACATTGCAGGTCTTTATGCGCTTGCTATCGTGCGAAGCCGTATTGATGATCGTCGTGCTGGCGGCCGCATCCGTGCTTGGGCACAGCATGCCGGCAGCGGTCGGCTAAGTGGAATCGGCCGGCGTCTCACGTACCGGCTCAGTGTTGAGCCGGTGACGTGCGACCCGCATGCAGGCTGAAAGGTTGGCGTACATAGACGACGTCGTCCAATTCGATCGTATCGGTTTGATCACATCGCATTGATTGATTGATTGATCCTTTGAAACAAGCCTTTTTATTACCGTATCTGACTGCTAAGCGCTTCGTCGAATTGACGCTTTCCTAAGACTTATTCGGAAAATCTTTCGTTTAACGAATGAGCGAATTTGAGTGCATTTTCGCGCAGTGAGGGTTCCTCTTTAACTCCGGGCGTGGCATAGTGCGACCAGCCCACGAAGAGGAGTCTCTGATGCCAACCCTAGAACAAATTCAACTCAAAATCGCAAAGCTTCAGGCTCAGGCAGAGGCCATTGCCGCAAAGAAGGCTTCGGTGGTCTTGAATCAAATTGCGACGTTGATGCGCAAGCACAACCTGACGACGACGCAGATCGAATCGCATCTTGCGACACGCAAGCCGCGTGGACGTCCGGCCAAGGGATCCCTGAGTGTCGCCGCGTCGGACGCGCCTAAAAAACGCGGACGTCCTGCGAAGTCGGCAGGGGCATCGCCCAAGCAGAGCATTTTGCCGCCGAAGTATCGGCATCCCGAGACGGGCCAGACGTGGAGTGGTCATGCGCGTCCGCCGGCATGGATCAAGGACGTTGCAGACCGTTCGGTCTATCTGATTGCAGGTGCAAGCACCTCCGCAGGCAAGTCGGCTGGCAAGAAGAGCACCGCGGGTAAGACTGCTGCTCGCAAGGCGGGTCGAAAGGTGAGCGTCAAACGCGCGGCGGGTCCGCGTGCGGCACGCAAGAGCGCATCGAGCACGGTCGCTGGCAAGACGGTATCGCGCAAGCCGCGCGGTGCTGCGGCCAGGAAGAGCGCGGCGGCGGTCGAAGCCAGCGCGTAATCCGCTTTAAGCGCATGTGTCTGGTTCGCGCAGCCAAAGACCGACGACGCGAGCGCTTAAGGTCGGCTTAGCGAGGTGCTTGAGGTAGCGTGAGATAGCTTTAGCTCGCTGTTCGGGCAACACAGGCCGGTCGATGAACGTTAGCCGTGCTCGCCTAAGTCGCATGACGTAAAAACATTAAGGCTGACATCGATACGATGTCAGCCTTAATGTTTTGTGCGCTCGGAAGTGGCGCCAATCACTCCAATATCTCGAGCACGCGCTCCTTGGGCCGGCAAAGTCTCACCCCTTTGTCGGTCTCCACAAAAGGCCGATTGATCAGAATCGGATGCGCAAGCATGGCGTCGATCAGCTTGGCGTCGCTGAGCGATGCATTGTCGAGACCGAGTTCGGCGTATATCGCTTCCTTGTCTCGCAGTGCGTCGCGGACGGTAAGTCCGGCTTGCGCAATCATCTTCTTGAGATGTTCGCGTGAAGGCGGGTTCTTTAGATACTCGACGATGGTCGGTTCGATTCCCGCCTCGCGAATCATCTCAAGTGTATTGCGCGAAGTCCCGCAACGCGGGTTGTGATAGATGGTGGCGTGCATGTCAGGCTCGGTGTCTGTGCGTGAGCGGTCGAGGCGGCGATTCTTGAGCATGCACGAGGCGCTCGTCAAGCCTGTACTGAACGGCACGCATATTGCGGGTAGAGTGCTCGCAAGACCGACAGGGGCCGCGACATGACGATTGAGACGCTGGAAATCCGGATCCGCGAACGTGCCTACAAGCTCTGGGAGCAAGACGGGCGACCGGAGGGTATGGCCGACGAATATTGGGCGCGGGCACGCCATCTGATCGAGGCCGAGGACCGCGAGCACGGTGGCGGCGATCTGTCGGTGCCGCTCTATACGAAGAGCGACCATTAACGCGACGTATTGGTCGCTCAGGCTAAGCGCGTTTCTTGAGCTTGCCGCGGTGAAACAGATTGCCCGGGTGGAGCAGGAAGCCCGCAATTCTCCGGGGCCGATTCAGGCGCGACAGCACGCGGACCTTCGGCGCCGCACGGGCACGGTCATCCTGTGAAATCGCATCGACGCACCACCGCCCGCGCGTCTCCCTGCGCATGACCCATTTGACCCCGTGGCACCGGATCACAAGGACGTCGTCCCCTTCATATTCGAGCACGGCCGCATGCGATCCATCTCGCACCATCAGCCCGGGCCGATATTTGAATTCGCTGACAAGGGCCTTGCAAACATTGCAGTAAGGCCGTCCCCCATCTTCCGGGATCACGCCCGGAAACTCTGTGCGTTTTTGCTTCATGCCCTATCCGAGTCAAAATCGCTGCTCGTTCCTTTTTGCCCGTCTATACGGTTGGCGTCAAGTGTGACTTGCCCTGCAGCAAGAAGCAGGCCCATTGTTCAGGTCGCATGCTGCAGGCCGTTCTGCCGACTCGGTGCTGTGACCTAGGACAAACCCTCGAAGAGCGCCCCAAAAGCACGAAGGCGCTTCATGCTATAGCGCACGCACGTTCACTTTTAAGGAGCCGCGGCGTTCATGGACATCCCTTCGCTCAAACACGTCGTCAGCCAGGAAGAGTGGCAACTTCGCTGCGATCTCGCGGCGTGCTACCGGCTGGTCGCCCTTTATGGCTGGTCCGATCTCGTGTTCACGCATATAAGTGCGCGCGTGCCCGGGCCGGGCCACCGGTTTCTGATCAATCCCTACGGCATGTTGTTCGACGAGATCACGGCATCGTCGTTGATCATGATCGATCAGGAAGGGAATGCGCTGACGCAAAGCCCATTCACGGTGAATCGCGCGGGGTTTGTGATTCATAGCGCCGTGCACGCGGTGCGTGAAGACGCGGGATGCGTGCTGCACACGCATACGCGCGCCGGCGTAGCGGTCAGCGCGCAACGCGCGGGCGTGTTGCCGATTTCCCAGCAATCCACTTTCGTGCTGGCTTCGCTCGGGTATCACGACTACGAAGGGGTCGCGCTACGCGACGAAGAGAAGCCCCGGTTGCAGGCCGATCTCGGCAATGCCCATTTCCTGATGCTGCGCAATCACGGCCTGCTGACGGTCGGGCGTACGATCGCCGATGCGTTCCTTAACATGTACCTCTTCGAGACGACGTGCCAGATCCAGCTCGCGGCGCAAGCGTCGAGCGACCTGACTTACGTCGATCCGTCGATCCTCGACGGCATGGCGCAAGTCAGCAAGGTGCAAACGAGCGGGCAGGGCGGCTTGTTCGTCTGGCCCGCGTTGATCCGCAAGCTCGATCGCGTCGATCCGAGCTACAAGACCTGAGCGGGTCGATGTACGGTGGGTTCGGTTGGGGCCGCGTTGGCTGATATATTGCTTACGTTGGCGGCAAAGTGTGCGTTCATCCGATACGATTGCGTATTTGCATCACTGCATCGCAAACACCGCCATGAACCACACTGAGCTCACCATTTCGACGAACCACCTCGCGATGGATCTCGACATGATCCACGCGTTTTTGACGGAGCACACCGCCTGGGCTCGCGGCATTTCGCGCGAAACGGTCGCACAATCGCTCGAAGGTTCCCTGTGCTTCGGCGGATTTGTCGGTGCGAAACAAGTGGCCTTTGCGCGGCTCGTGACGGACTACGCGACATTCGGGTACTTGTGTGACGTGTTCGTATTGGAGCCTTTTCGTGGTCAAGGCTATGCAAAGGCGCTGATGCGTGCGGTGTTCGAATCGCCGATGACGCGAAAGCTGCGGCGCATCGTGCTCGTCACCACCGACGCACACGCGGTGTACGGCCCATTTGGCTTCGCACCGGTGTCGCATCCCGAGCGCTATATGGAGCTGCATCGGCCGGACATCTACACGTCGCGCGATGACAAGGAAAACCCGCGCATGAATGAATCTTCTGTCTGAGGATTTCATTCACACGTGCATTTGAACGCAAAGATGCTACGCTGCTTGTACCGAGCCGTTGAGCCACTCATGCATCTGCAATGCATTTGCGATCCAGCGGCAATGCATCGCTCGATACGGTCATCCGCCAGATCAGAAAAATCCGGACTGCAGATCGACGACTTGATTTGCACCGCGCTGGAATAAATGCACGCGAAAGACAGTTAATAGAGAACGGTCAGCTGTAAACGGCGAGCTGCAAACGGTGAGCTGCTAGCAGTGAGCGGCGAACGGTAAATAGAGAACAGTCAATAAAGAACAGAGTGCGCCTCAATGCGAAGGCGTGCCGTATGCCCGGTAAAAGCCGATGGACAACGCCATCGGGGCAGCACGGAATGACAGACGCTCCCAGCCCGGCGGGACGTCTGAACGTGGATCGGTTAGTGTTGCTCAAGGGAGCCCCCGATGCCTATCCCCCTGCCTGTCGTGCCGGACTGTTCCGAGGACAGTCGCGCGACGAATGCTGGATGGTCTGAACCGTTTATCGAGGTCCGGCGTGACTGGCCGGAACGCTCGACCTCAGACATGCAGCCGCTGGCGCCGCAAGCGCCGGCAAATGGGTCATTGATCGCCGACGAAGTCGCGTGGCGCCGCTTGCCGCGTCTTGTCGACAATGTCGTCGATTCCGCATTTGCACCGATGCGCTTCTCGCGGTGGCGCGATCCGTGTGAGTCCGGCGGTGAATATCGAAGCGTGACCGAGCCTTCGGTCTATACGGTCGGTGTCGCGTTGCAACCCACGGATGCGGCGATCGTCGTCGATGGCCGTCGCATTAACGAGTCTGCCGTGCGTGTCGGCTCGATTCTCGCGAGCGGGCCTGGGCAGCGATGGCACGCCGAATTCAGGCGGCGCTCCGATTTCCTCCATATTCATTTCGCTCCTGAATTGCTTGCCGATTGCATGGTGCGTTCGACCGGGCGGCGCGTGGATATTCACGAGTTGTTCGCGTATCCGCTGTTGCTGGTCGATAACGTGGTGCTCGATCTCGCGCGTGCGCTGGTTGCAACGGCGCAGACAAGCCCTGGCTTCGCCGACGTCGGTGCGAATGGACTCGGCACGGCCATCGCGGCCCGCGTGCTCGAACTCCTGCACGATGCGCCGCAGTTATCGCGCGTGCTCTCGCAGGGCTCGCGTCAAAGCGCAAGCGGAGCCATGCTTGCACCCTGGCGCATGCGCAAGGTGCTTGCTTTCATCGACGCGAACCTCGGGCGACCGCTGTCGCTGCAAATGGTCGCGGATGCAAGTGGCCTGAGCAAAATGCATTTCGCCGCGCTTTTCAGGTCGTCGACCGGCCTAAGCCCGTCGGAATTCGTCGCTCAGCGGCGCATCGAAAAGGCACAGGAAGTGTTGTTATGCACGCCCATTCCCGTTGTGGAGATTGCGTTGAGTCTGGGTTTTCAGACTCAGGCGCATTTTTCAACGGTCTTTAAGCGGCTGATTGGCGAAGCACCTTCCGAATGGCGCAGGCGCCATGCGAGCCTCGAATCGCCACACGAAGGCGAGGGCTGAGCTGCGGCGACGCTATTCAAGCCATAATCCGTTCCGCACTTGCCTTACTCGGGGGCGGGTCGAATGTACGGCTCGGATGCCGGCCAGGAAGTGCCAAAACATTGTCAAGCATTCCTTAGGCGGCGCCGCTGTGCGCCCGCCGAATCTGCTACTATCCGCTCGGCCCTGAATCACCCGCGCACGCTGGCCACTTCGCGCATCGTTTCACACAGGTATTGAATAACCATGGAAGGGCCAGCTACGAGGCTCGCCGGCAGCCTTGTCGCTGCTGCGTTCCTGTTGGGTGCGTGTGCGTCCGGCGCACCGACCACGCCCGCGTCCGCGGACGTTTCGACATACTTCGGACCACCGATCGTTCTCAAGTCGACCGTTGCATCCCAGGCCACGGCGTCTGTGTTGGCTCCGGGAGTCGTGCACGCCGACGTCATTGAAACCGACGTTGCGCTTGCATTCTTCAATGCCAAGCGCGCTGAAGTCGGCCTGCCGCCGGTCGCGTTCGACGCGAATATCGCGCGAGCGGCATCGGCGCATGCGCACTACCTGACGCTCAACGACGCGTCGGGCCATGATGAAATCGAAGGGCACCCGGGTTTTTCAGGCATCGACGCGACCGCACGCGTACGACGTCACACCGACGCGTACGGGGCGAGCGAAGTGCTTTCCGTGTTGAGCAATCACGGGTCGGCGCAAGACGCGCTCGATCAGATCTTTGCGTCGCCCTACCATCGTGGTGCGATTTTCTTCGACTGGGTACGCGCCGGCGGTGCCCGGGAATCCACCAACCGTTCGATCACCGTGGTGGATTTCGCGGACATCGGCCATGCCCTGGCTGACAACGAGCTTGTTGCCTATCCCTACGACGGCCAGCGCGATGTGCCCGCGGCATGGACGGACAACGAAGTACCCGATCCGCTCGGGCCGGGTTCCGCCTATCGAGGCCAGGACGTCGGCTATCCGATCACGCTGTCCGGTGGCGCGAGCGCGCATATCGAACTCCGTACACTCGAATTGCGCGACGCAAACGGTCACAAGGTGCCTTGCCATATCGCGGCATTGACCGAAGCCGATCGCGGTCGCAATACGGCAGTCTGCACGCCGTATCAGCCGCTTGCTGCCGGCACGCGTTATTCCGTTCACGCGACGGGTACGCTGTCGCAGATCTCGAAGTTCTCGAATGCGTCTTTCGTATTTGACTGGCAATTCGCGACGCGTCGTGCCAACACGCCGATGCGTGTAGCAGGCGACGGCCAACCGTCAGCGCAGTAGGGCGGAGACACGCGAGCCTATTGCGGTTTGACGAACCGCAGTGTCATTCGATCCGATTCCCCGATGGCCAGCATGCGTGCGCGGTCCTGATCGCCGCCTTTAAGCGTCGGCGGCAACGACCAGACGCCGTTCGGATAGTCCTTGGTATCGCGCGGATTGCTGTTGACATTGCTTTCCGCATCGAACTTGAAGCCCGCCGCGAGCGCGTGCGCAATCACATAGCTTTCCGGCACATAGCCCGTCTTGATGACCTGTTCGGTCGTGATGTTCGGGTTTGCCCGATGTTCCTCGACACCGAGCACGCCGCCGGGTTTGAGCGCCGTGTAGAACGCGCGCAGATTCGCGTCGAACTGGCCGTCCTTGATCCAGTTATGGATATTGCGGAAGGTCAGCACCATGTCCGCACTGTTGGGCGGCACCCCGGTCATCTTTCCTGCGCGCAAGGTGCCGACCGTCACATGCTCGAATGTGGCGGGATTGTCAGTCAGCTTCTTGTGGAAGCGCTGTTCGTCCTGAACGAATTCAGCCGCAAGCGCGGGGTCGCGGCTTTCGTACAGCTCAGCATAGAGCTTGCCGTGATCGTGCAGATAGGGCGCCAGGATCTCGGTGTACCAACCGCCACCCGGCGCAATTTCAACGATCGTCGCATTGGGCTTGACGCCGAAAAAATCGAGCGTCTCGCGCGGATGACGATAGACGTCGCGCGTGCGAAACGTTTCAGTGCGTTGCGGTCCGTTGATGGCTGCGTCGAGCGCTTCGTCGGGCGTGGCGTCGGACGCAATGGTTTGCGCGCAGGCGGTATGTGGAGCAAGCGCGATGAATGCGCTGCTCGCCGCGAGGGCAAATACAAGTGTTGAACTCAGTGTCGCAAGGTATCGGCGCGCGGTGCTACGCGCAGTGGCAAGCGTCACGTCGGGCTGCCCGCATTGAGCGATCATTGCCGTGACGCCAGGGTGGGGAGTGGGCGTTGCAGTGTGCATCGGATGACGGGCCGCGCGTTGGAAACGTGCATTGTGCCGAACTTTACCGAAATCCGTTGGGCGATCAAATTGCCTCATTCACCGTCCTGATCCACTGTCCTGATCCAACATCCGAACCGGACCCGTTCAACGGTGTTTGTCCCCGTGCGCCAGTGAGTGAAGGCAGATTTTTTTTGGCGTACTTCGCAATCAGAGATAGCGCCGAAATGAAGGAAAAGCTAAAACTACGGTTACAGCCCATTCCCGGTTGCAAGCCGAAGGCGTCGCTAGCGTAAACCCTGATTCAGAGTGCGACCGGGTGTGCCGAAGTCGAGGTACGGAGTAAGCAGACATGAATTGCCCGCCGACGACAGTGTTGACGACGGACACGCGTCCGACCGAAGTTGACCCCGCGCGCTATCGCTCGATGCGCGCGGAGGCGGTGCTTGCCTCGGAACAAAGCGTGCTGCGCCTGATTACGCGCAACACGCCGCTGCCGGAGCTTCTTTCGGAAGTCTGCCGGCGCGCGGAGGCGTTGCTCGGAGACGGCACGGCCTGCACGATCCTGCTCGTCGACGACGACGGCAAGCACGTGCGCGTGGGTGCAGCCCCGTCGCTACCGGTCGAATACAGCGACGCGATCGACGGCGTTGCAATCGGACCGAAGGTGGGTTCGTGCGGCACGGCGATCTTCACGCGCCACCTTGTCGTCGTCGACGACATCGAGACCGATCCGCTCTGGGAAGACTACCGACATCTCGCGTTGCCGATCGGCCTGCGTGCGTGCTGGTCGATACCGTTCGACGGCGATGGACTCGCCGTGATCGGCGCGTTCGCGGTGTATCACCGGACGCGTCGACGCCCGACCGCCGAAGAAGAAACAATGCTGCGCGATATCGGCCATAGCGTCGGTCTCGCCGTGCATCAGGACCGCATCGCACGGCGCCTCGAGCAGAGCGAGGAACGTCATCGCGTCGTCATCGAACATTTGCACGAGGGCATCGTCGTGCAAACGCACGATGGCGTCGTCATGGCCTGCAACCCGAGTGCGCAGCGCATGCTTCGCGCCAAGGATGATCTGGTCGGCCGCAATATCGACACCGTGATGCGCCGCGCCTTTCACGAGAACGGTGATGCGATCGGCGAACAGGAGCGGCCGACACAACGTGCGATCCGCACGGGCAAGCCTTTGCTTGGCCTCACGCTCGGACTTGAGCTGATCGATGGCGATGTCATCTGGATTACCGAGAACGTCGTGCCGATCATCAAGCCCGGCGAAACGCAGGCGAGTTCGGTGCTGGTGTCGTTCAACGATATCGGCCCGGTGCGAGAGGCACAGCAGCAATTGCGTTATCTGGCGACGCGCGATTCGCTGACAGGTCTCTATAACCGTGCGTTCCTCTCCGACAAGATGACCGCAATGCTCGCCGATGGCCGCGGGCAGGACGCGCCCGCGGAAGTCGCGGTGCTGTTTGTCGATCTCGACGGCTTCAAGAAGGTCAACGATACGGCCGGGCACGAGGCCGGCGACGCCTTGCTGCGCAGCGTCGCGCATCGTCTGCTTCAATGTGTGCGCGAAAGCGATACGCTTGCGCGCGTCGGCGGCGACGAGTTCGTGATCGCAGTCAGCGACTTCGGTGAGGTCGGCAATTTAGCCGTGCTTGCGCAACACGTGCTCGACACCATTGCCGTGCCGTTCGCGGTCGCGGGCAATGAATATTATCTGGGCGTCTCGATCGGCATCAGCCTGAGCCCCTCGGATGGCGTGGATGCAAACGGGCTGATCCGCAATGCGGATGCAGCGATGTATCACGCCAAGCAGCTCGGGCGAAACAACTTCCAGTTCTTCACGTCCGAGCTCAACGAACATCTGCAGCGGCGTTTTCTGGTGGAGCAGGGCCTGCGCAAGGCGCTCGCCGCCGGCGAATTGAGCCTGGTGTATCAACCGGTCGTCGACAGCCACCGGCGGCATACGGTCGGTGCTGAAGCCTTGCTGCGCTGGCATAACGACGAGCTCGGCGAAGTGTCGCCCGTCGAATTCATTCCCGTCGCCGAAGATACCGGGCTGATCGTTGCGATCGGCCATTGGGTGCTCGAGCGCGCGTGTCTGCAAGCGGCCGAATGGCGGCGCACCGTCGCGCCGGGGCTCGTGATGGCGGTCAACCTGTCACCGCGTCAATTCAACGAGGGGCTCGTCGAGCGCGTGGAGTATTGTCTGCTGCGCTCCGGGCTCGAACCGCATGCACTCGAACTCGAAATCACGGAAGGCTTGCTGATGGGCGACAGCGAAACGCTGCTGCCGATGCTGACCGCACTCACCGATATGGGCGTACGGATTTCGGTCGACGACTTCGGCACGGGCTATTCGTCGCTGTCGTATCTCAAGCGCTTCCCGTTGCACAACCTCAAGGTCGACCGATCGTTTGTGGCGGGATTGCCCGATCACCATGATTCGGTGGCGATCACGCAAGCGGTGGTCGCCATGGCGCATTCGCTGGGCATGAACGTGACGGCGGAAGGGGTCGAGACGCCGGCGCAAGCGGCGTTTCTACGCTCGATCGGCTGCGACAAGCAGCAAGGTTATCTGTTCAGCCGGCCTGTAGGCCCGTTGGCCTACGAGGCGTCGTTGCTGCGCATCGCGGAGTCGTGACCCGAGCGGTGCTGAAGGTTTGAATCCAGAAGGCTTGCGCCTTGAAGTCTTGAACCTCGAAGGCCCCAAAGGGCCTTAAAGGCTTTAACCTCAAAAGCGTGCAATTCGACGCGTGAAAAGTCGCGCTCAGAGCGTGCGGCGCAGGCGATACAGGTAGCTGTCGAACAGCCGCTGCATCGTCGACAACGCTTCATTGTCGCGCACACCCCAGCCCGGGAAATGGCCGTCGACATGCATGCGCGCGAGGCCGTAAATAAACGAGCGCGTCGACACCAGGGTGTCTTCGACGGAGATGCAATAGATGTCGCCGTCAGCCGCGGCTGCGGCAATCAGGCGGCGCAGCTCCGCGCGAATATGCCGATAGCCTTCGGCGAGACCTGACGCATTGAGGTCGACCAGCGCGGGCGTCGACATCACCTGGAATTGAACGGGATTGTCGTGCGCCCACCGCAAGAACGCGTGACCCATCGCGCGCCATTGCGCGAGCGCGGTGGCGTTTTGCGCGTCGAGAATCGCAGCCTGAAGCGACGTCACGAGACCGGAGATGGCCTCCTTGGCGACGGCGGTCAGGAGCTCGAGCCGCTGTGCGATCGAGGGAGTGTCGCCCAGCGCGTCTACATCGCTCTGGCGGGCATTCGCCGGCACGGCCATCGGTCCGATACCGTCTCGCCGGACAAAATCAATGGCTGCCTGAAGCACGTCGGATTGACGTGCGACGGTGTCGTGCGGAAATTCGGCTACGGACAAGGCCTGGACTCCTGTCAGAGGAGAATGACGCGTTGACGGCTTGAAGCGCCAATCTGAAGCAGATCTATTAAACAGCGACGCGCGAAAGAGTGCTGCGCAGCTTACAAAATCGCCGCGTGTAATTCAATATCTCGCCAATAATATTTTTTCTTGTATAGACAGGTGCTTGATGACGATTGTTTACACGCCATTACGTGAATATTTCCTGATCGCGCGTGAATATGGTGCGGCTAAATAAGTTGATTTAAATCAAGTTGTTTTTACCGAAACCCTATTGAAACGCTGGGCCGCTAAGGGTCGGCCCGTCCGCGTTGTTGTGCACAAAAATTAATCAAAAATGCACATGAATTTCCGGCGCGGTGCATTCAATTCATTGAAAAAAGGGAGTCTGGTGCCAATCGCGGGAGGGTCAATAGGTAAACTCATCTAATTAATTTCCCAGTACTTGACGAATCAATGTTCTTCAATATTTTCGACTGGAATTGGCGATAAAGGCGTAAGTAAAACGTTTGCTTGGCAAAATGTGCTGTTTCGACGCAATTCAAGCGTTGGTTTAAAAGACACGATCGCGACCTCAGCACGGTTTGATCCGCTCCGGTATCGTTAGCGTTTTTTTCGTCAAGGAGACGTCAATGTCCCAGGTAGCGGTTGTCGCGATCAACACGGCCAAACCCGGCAAGGAAGCCGAACTCGAAGCGGCGCTTCGCGCTTTGATCGCCCCGACGCGCAGTGATCGCGGTTTTATCACCTACGATTTGCACCGCGATATTCAGGACCCGCGGACATTCGTGTTTATCGAACTCTGGGCGAGCCTCGAAGATCTTCAGGTGCACGGCAAGGCCGCGCATATCGAAGCGTTTCGCGCCAAGAGCGGCGAGCTCGTCGAATCGTCCTCGCTGCGCATTCTGAGCAAGGTCGCCGACCAGTAACTCGCCGACTCGTCCCGCGTTGTTTTTGCTTCGCTGCCGCGTCAGCGGCCGGTTTCGTCGAGCCGTGCGACGGGCGTAATCTGCAGCGGATCCGTGATCAACTCGATCACGGCCGCCACCCCCGACTGCTGTGCGCGCTCGAAGGCGCCCGCGAAATCCTCGGTTCGCCCGACCCGCTCGGCATATGCGCCGAATGCCTTCGCGAAGGCCACAAAGTCGGGGTTCACCATGTCGGTGCCCGAGACGCGTCTCGGATATTCGCGCTCCTGATGCATGCGGATCGTGCCGTACATGCCGTTGTTGACGACCAGCACGATCGGCTTGGCGCCGTATTGCATTGCAGTCGCCAGTTCTTGCGGATACATCATGAAGCAGCCATCGCCGGCAAAACACACGACGGTGCGGTTCGGATATTTGAGGCTGGCCGCGATGGCGGCGGGAAACCCATAGCCCATGGCGCCGCTTGTCGGCGCGAGTTCCGTGGCCGGCCGCCGGTAGCGATAGAAGCGATGCAGCCAGACCGTGTAGTTGCCGGCGCCGTTCGAGAGCATCGCATCGGGCGGCAGCACCTTGCGCAGATGCGTGACGACTTGCGCAAGATCGACGCCCGTGGCCTGCCGCGCACGCGGTGAGGGCGTCGAATGCTGCAGATACGCGTGACGCGCCGCAGCCCGCCACTCGCTCCAGACCGGCTTTTCGATCGGCTCGAGTTTCGCGACCGCAAGGGCCATCGGCGCCACGCCCGAGTTGATCGCTAACGTGGCCTGGTACACGCGTCCGAGCTCGTCGGGATCGGCGTGGATATGGATCAGCGTCTGAGCGGGAACGGGACTCGTAATCAGGCTGTAGCTGCCCGACGGCACTTCGCCGAGGCGACCGCCCAACGCAATCAGCAAATCGGCGGAGCGGACCGTTTCGGCGAGCGCCGGAGAAATGCCGAGGCCGACCTGGCCGACGTAGCGTTCGTCGTCGTTGTTGAACAAGTCTTGCCGGCGAAACGATGCGGCGACGGGCAGATCGAAATGCCGTGCGAAGGTGTCGAGCGCGCGGCAGGCCGGCGCATCCCATCCCGATCCGCCGACGATGACGAGCGGTCGCTGAGCGGCCGCGAGCATGGTGCGGAGTGTATCGAGGTCGGTCGCGGAGGGCGACGCGACAGTACGGACCGCGGGCTTCGCGTCGGCGACCACGCCGCGCGCGAACAGCACATCTTCCGGCAAGGCGACGACAACAGGACCGGGCCGGCCCGATACTGCGATCGACCACGCGCGTGCAATCACTTCGGGGATGCGTGCGAAATCATCGATCTCGGTGACCCACTTCGCGAGTCCGCCGAACATCTGCCGGTAGTCGACTTCCTGAAAGGCCTCGCGCCCGAGAAAGCCTGTTTCGACCTGACCGATCAACAGAATCATCGGTGTCGAATCCTGCCGTGCCGTGTGCACGCCAACGCTCGCATGGGTGGCGCCCGGACCGCGCGTGACGACGCAGATACCCGGGCGACCCGTCAGCTTGCCGTAGGCCTCGGCCATATTCGACGCCGCACCTTCATGACGGGTCACGATGGTCTGAACGCCGGCTTCGTCGTGGAGCGCATCGAGCACGGGCAGAAAGCTTTCGCCGGGTACGCAATAGACGGTGTCGACGCCGTTCTGGACGAGCGCGTCGACGAGCACGCGGCCGCCGTGACGCTCAGTCGCATCGCGCTTCACGTCTTGCGGCGGCGGGGCCGTTTGAGGTTCGGCTACCGGGGATAGCGGTTCGACATGTTCTGCAGGGTTTGCACCAGTCATCGCTGAGGGTTCCTCGCTTGTGGGTCGGATACGAGCGATTCTACCTGCCGTCCCGGACTTCAATGGCATGTGTCCTTGCACGCACCCGTGCGACACGCTCAGCGCACCGGCATGCAGAGAATATTTCTCCCGTTTCGCCCGTATCGCACGAACGTCGTCATCGAAGTGAGGACTGCTATAAAGAAGCGTACAGGCGTGCCGATACCATGTTTCAAGAGGGCGTATTGCGTGCATGGGACCGTGCGCGTTACGCTCTTCAGCACTGCGACGCGTTGTGTCGCATGCGGCTTACCGGGACATCACATGTCGCACCAGGCCGTATTCGACACAACGCGCGCGGAACGTCCATGAAACGAGCGGGAGGCGTGTGACAAGCCTGGCAGCCTGCAGAAGTCGCAAGCGGTCATCAGGGTTCGCCCTAGTCCACGCGTTGGAGTCGATAGAGATGCATTCGGTCCTCATGTTGGCGGAGCCCGACGTCGCGCAGGCGTCGGTAGTGGAAGAGCGGCCGGCACCGCCAAGTCGTCGCTGGTGTATCTGGGGCGTCAGCCCATTCTTGAGCGCAATCGCGCACTTCACGGCTACGAATTGCTGTTCCGGTCCGATGCGCAGAATCATGCATCGATACGCGATCACTTCGAAGCCACCGCCTATGTCGTCGCGCGCACCTTCGGCGAGTTCGGCCTGACCGAAGCCATCGGGCAGCACACGGGTTATCTGAATTTCTCACGCGATCTGCTGTTCAGCGACATCGTGCATCTGATCCCGCCCGAGCGCTTTGTCATCGAGATACTCGAAGACACGGTATTCGACAGCGAGCTGATCGCACGCTGCGCGGAGCTTCGCAAGGCGGGTTTTCGCTTTGCGATGGACGACGTGCTCACGTGGTCGCCCGAGCTGGTCGAGGCGGTACCGCATATCGACATCATCAAGGTCGATTTCCTGCACTGCAATCGCGACCGGCTGTCGAAGATCGCAGCGCTATGCAAGCGCGAGCGCAAGGTCATGCTTGCCGAGAAGATCGAGACGCATGCGGACTTCGAGCTTGCGAAAGCGCATGGGTTCGATTTGTTCCAGGGCTATTTCTTCGCGCGGCCTCAGGTGCTGCGTTCGCGCAGTACGGGTCCCGCGCAGCGATGCCTGCTCAAGCTTCTGATTGCACTGTCGGGCGAGGCGGATATTCCGGCGCTCGAGAGCGCGCTCAAGCAAAGCCCGCAACTGATGGTGCGCATCCTTCGGTTTGCGAATGCGAGCGTCAGTGCGGCGGGACGCCGGATCGGCTCGCTGCGCGAGGCGATTCTGGCAGTCGGCACGCGCAAGATCGCGCGCTGGGTGCAGCTGCTGATTTATGCCGATGGTCAGTCGCTATCGCCCGAAAGCGATCCGCTCGTGCAGCTGGTCGGCACGCGCGCACGACTCATGGAACTGATGGCGCAGGCGCACAACGCAGGCCTGCAGGCCTACGGTGCGGGCACTGTGGATAGCGATGCCGCGTATATGGCCGGCGTGCTGTCGTTGACGCCGGTCATCCTTGATATTCCGACGCATACGCTGTCGGACGAGCTGCAACTCGCCGAGCCGCTGCGTGATGCGCTGGTTTCGCAAACCGGCACGCTCGGCGAAATGCTCAAGATCGCGTGCGCGTTTGAACGGGGTGAAAGCGCTGAGGTCGACGCCGCGTGCGCGGCCATCGGCACGCTCACGCCCGAGCTCGTCGCGGCACTGGGCATGCGCGCGACGGCCTGGACGCAGGAGATGTAATACGTCGGACGTGATGTAACACACGTCGTGTTACAGGCGTCGTGCAACAGGCGACGCGCAACTGCCATCGTGCAGCAGGCCCGCCTCAGGCCTGCTTCTCATGAGAGCAGCACGAGGACCCTTCGGCCTCGGCGTGCTGCTTCGGAGCGTCGTCATACTTGTCGTGATGACGCATCCATCCCATCATCTTGCGCTCGTCTTCGTCGCGCCCCTTCGGTGTCAGGTCCAGACACATATAGGTCAGCAGGAATTCCTCAAAACCGCGGCCATACGTCGAATACGTATGGAAGATGCGGCCTTCGTCGTCTTTGTAGAACACGCTATGCCCGGGTAGCTCATCGTGTATCCATGGCGACGTGCGGTAGTTGTAGTAGACCGAGTCTGCTTTCTGTTCTTCAGGCGTGAACGACACGTGAAAGTCGTAGTTGAAGTCACTGCCGAACGATGAAACCCATTCGAACTCCCAGCCCATGCGCTGCTTGAACGCGGCGATTTTCTCCATGGGCGCGCGCGATACGGCGACATAGCTCACGTCACGGTGCGCGAGATGCACGAGTGCACCGCCAATATGATCCGCGCCGAATGAACAGCCGGGGCAGCCTTCTTCCCATTCCGGGCCGAGCATGAAGTGCTGCACGATCAATTGGCTGCGGCCTTCGAACAGATCGGCGAGCGACACCTTGCCATGCGGACCTTCAAACACATAGGGCTTGTCGATGCGAACCCAGGGCAGGGCACGCCGCTGGGCTGCGAGTTCGTCGCGCAGATGGGTATAGGCTTTCTCGCGTTCCAGCAGCGCCTTGCGCGCTTCGTCCCATTGCGCCTGCGATACCACGGGATGATCCGTCTGCATGTCGATTGTCTCCATCAGTGAAGCCGATCGAAGTCTGATCCGGCGCCGACCGGCGCTGGCAATGCGCCAGCGTTTGGATTGGACAGCTCTGCATGGGTCCGCGCAAAGGCGGAGAGGACTTATTGTGCAGCGATCAGCCCGCGGATGCACGCGCCGCACGGCGAATGGCCTGGGGAGGATGGCCGTAGGCGCGCAGGAACGCGCGGCGCATGCGCTCGGTATCCGCGAAACCCGTGCGCATGGCGACGGCGTCGATCGTGTGGCGCGCGTCTTCGAGCAGCATGCGCGCGGCATCCACGCGCAGGTTTTCAATCGCTTTGGCTGGCGATTGTCCGGTCTCGGAACGGAATGTGCGGCTGAACTGGCGCGGGCTCAGATGGGCGACCTCGGCAAGGTCTTCGACCTGCAAAGGCTTGTCGAGGTTGTTTTTCGCGTAGGTCAATGCATCCTGAATGCGTTCCGTGCGCGGCTCGAGGTCGAGCAGCGACGAGTATTGCGACTGTCCGCCGGCCCGTCGATGGTGGACGACGAGACCCTTGGCGACCGAGCGCGAGATCTCGACCCCGAGGTCGCGATCGACCATCGCCAGGCACAGATCGATGCCGGCCGTCATGCCGGCCGAGGTCCAGATCGAGTCGTCGATCACGAAGATCTTGTCTTCTTCGACGCGGATCTTCGGGAAGCGCCGCTGGAGCGTGCGTGCATCGCGCCAGTGCGTGGTCGCGCGACGGCCGTCGAGCAGACCGCTTTCTGCCATCAGGAAGGCGCCGGTGCAGATGCTGGCGGTGCGCCGGGAACGTGCAGAGGCATCGCGCAGAAACTGCAGCACGCCGTCGCTTGCGCGCGGGATGTCGAGCGAGCCGGTCACGATCATCGTGTCGTACTCACGCTCGTCGAAGCGTTCCGAATCGACCCGCACGCCCGAAGAACTCGTCACTTGCCCGCCGTATTCGGAGAGCAAGTGAACATCGTATTCGGGTTTTTCGAGCCAGCTGTTCGCCACTTCGAACACGGAAACGGCGACCAGGTCGAGGATCTGGAATCCCGGAAAGATGACGAGTCCGATTCGCTTCATGGTCGCTTCCTTTTCACCGCGGGCAAGGTCTGGCCGCTATGGTAGCGCGAGAGCCGTGCTCAGGCTGTCGCCGCCTGTTGGTAGCGCGTGGCCGCCGAACGGCGCGACAGATTCGGGCCAAGCGCCTTGCGGGCGCTATCAGCGCGTTCCCAGTCGGCCGCGTCGGGCAGCGACGGAATCGTCACGAGTTCGCCGAGGTCGAAGCCGGCGAGCGACGCGTCGACCATTTCCTCGGCGGGCATCACGATTTCGGCAGGCAGATTGTCGGCGCTGCCGATACCGGCGCGTTCCCAGAACGGTGTGCCCGTTGCGCCGGGCAGCACGGCCTGAACGCGAATGCCCTTGGGCGACAGTTCATGATGCAGCGACTGCGTGAACGCCAGCACATACGACTTGGTGCCCGCATAGGTGCCGTTAAGCAGTTCGGGTGCGACTGCGACGATGGACGAGATATTGATGATCGTGCCGCTGCCATGCGCGACCAGCGTCGGGACGACGGCGCTCGTGAGGCGCGTGAGCGCGGTCACGTTGAGGTCGATCATCTTCTCGAGATCGTCGATGTCCGAATCGGCGAGCGGCTTGGTCGCGCCGAAGCCTGCATTGTTCACGAGTGCCGTGATCGAGCGATCTTCGCGCAGACGGGCCTCGACGGCACGAAGATCCGCCTTGTTCGTGAGATCAGCAGCAATCGTGTCGACGCGACGGCCGGTCGCGGCCGTGATGCGTGCCGCATGTTCGGCCAGTTTGGCTGCGTCACGTGCAACGAGAATCAGGTCGTAACCGCGGCGTGCGAGACGGTCGGCATAGACGGCGCCGATGCCGGTCGATGCGCCCGTGATCAATGCCGTGCCTTGATGGGTCGTCGTGCTCATTTGAATGCTCCAGTCGGTTCGGTTATCCGGTTGCAGTCGCGTGCCGTCGGGTCGGCGTTGCGCACTGCGTCGGTCGTTGGAGAGCATTCTATGGAGCGGCTGCGATGTCTCAAATGACGAAAAAACCTCCTTTTGAGACACGTATGCGAGTCAGGTCAGACGCCGCCGTCGCGCGGGACGATGGGATACGCGTAGTGGCGGTAGCCACGTTCGTCGTGCGTGAAGAGGAAGCCGGCTTTTTCGTAGAGCTGGCGTGCCGGATTATCGGGTTTGACGCCGAGCGTCAGATTGCCGAAGCCCTTTTCATGGGCGTCTTCGATAAACCGATCGAGCAGCTTTCTGCCGAGTCCGGCGCGCCGCAAATGCGGCAGCACATAAATCGAAGCCAGCACGGCCGCGTCGCCATGCGCTTCCCAGAAGCAGTAGCCGATTTTCTCGGTACCGCGTTCGGCAATAAACATGCGCTCGAGGTTTCGCGTCCATTGCTGGAGATGCCAGCGCAGAGCGTCTTTCCAGCGCGCTTCGTTTTCCGGTTCGATTTGCCGGATGTAATCCAGTTCGCCGATATAAACGGTCGGCAAATCCGACGTATTAGCGCGGCGGATTATGTAGTTGTTCTTCATGAAGACAAGCTAACCCGATGCGAATGTGCTTCGCAGCCTATCAGAGTCGCCTTCGATTCAATCCATTGAATAAAAAATTGTCAGCCGGGCATCTTTGCGGCCAGTACGTCGACCTTTTCGATGATCGGCGGCGACGACAGGAAATCGCCCGCCTTGGCCATCAGCGCATCGGCCACCCGCCCGGACAGATGCGCCTGACGTCCGGCTTCGTCGGGGAAGGCGTCGAAGATGCCGAACGTCGACGGTCCGAGCCGAAGCGCGTACCAGGAGGTCGTGCCCGGTTCGGCCATCACGAGCTGGAGCCCGCCGATCAGGAAATCCTCGACTTCCTGCTCCTTGCCTGCCTTCGCTTCGAGACGCACGAGCAACGCGAACTTGACCATGGACGACCTCCGGACATGTTGCGGTTTCGGAATGACCCGCCTCGACGGACGGGCTCTTTATCATAGGTCGCGATCCGTCCCTGCGCGAATGAGCGATGATCACGCTATTCCGATTGCCACCTTGCCCATTGCGCCATGTCGCGTGCCCAGCGCTTACTTGACCTGATCCAGACCCTTCGCCGGCACCGGCGCCCCGTCAGCGGCGCCGCGCTGGCGGGAGAACTCGGCGTCAGCCTGCGGACGCTGTATCGCGACATTGCGACATTGCAGGCGCAGGGTGCGGCGATCGACGGCGAGCCCGGCGTGGGCTATGTGCTCAAGCCCGGCTTTATGCTGCCGCCGCTGATGTTTTCCGAAGAGGAACTCGAGGCGCTGGTGCTTGGCTCGCGCTGGGTCGCCGACCGGGCCGACCCACGGCTTGGCGAAGCGGCGCGCAATGCGCTCGCGAAAATCGCCGCCGTGCTGCCGACCGATCTGCGTGACACGCTCGATGCGTCGGCTTTGCTCGTCGGTCCGGTCGATCGCGTGGAGTCGTCGTGCGATCCGGCCGTCATTCGCCAGGCGATCAAGGCCGAGTGTAAGCTGATTATGGTCTATCGCGATCTCAAGGGCAGCGACTCGGCACGAACGATCTGGCCGTTCGCGCTGGGGTTTTTTGACAGCATCCGCGTGGTGGTCGGGTGGTGCGAACTGCGCAACGACTTCCGGCACTTCCGCGTCGATCGCATCACGTCACTCGAAGTCAGCGAAGAACGCTACCCTCGGCGCCGACACGCGCTGATCAAGGCATGGCGGGAACAGCAGGGCGTGGCGCCGCAGGATGTGTTTGGCGGCCGGGTCGGACGCGTCGCGAACCCCCTGGCCGCCAAGCGAATTGCCGATGCCGCACAGGCAGAGATGGCCGCGAATGGGGAGCGGGACGGAGCGACCGAATCAGACTGCTGACAGAAATTGTCAGTGGCGGGGCCTACGATGAGCGTCATGGTCACGCAGCGATGCGCTGCACGGACCTTAACCCAGGACCCTCGTGTCCCTTACCGCTCTGGAGTTCGCCATGTCCCACCTGTCCGATCCGAACATGATGATTTTGTACGTCGACAACCCGGTCGCAAGCGCCGCGTTCTATGCCGATCTGCTTGGCAAGCAGCCCGTCGACGCCTCGCCGACCTTTGCCGCGTTTCGGCTGGATTCGGGAGTGATGTTCGGACTGTGGTCGAAGCATACGGTTGAGCCCGCCGCACCGGCAGCCGTCGGCGGCGCCGAGCTCGCGTTCGGACTGCCCGACTACGATACCGTCGCACAGGTTTTCAGAGCGTGGTCGGGCCGGGGGCTGAAGATCGTTCAGCAGCCTACCGATCTCGACTTCGGCCGCACGTTCGTTGCGCTGGATCCCGACGGACATCGTCTGCGTGCCTTTGCCATGGCGCCCGAGACGGCGCCGCAGCACACCGCGGCTTGATCGGGCGCCGCACCGCTTATTGCGGATCCTCGTACGTACCGGGACTGACCGTCGAGGCGCGCCACTGCTCCGTGCGGGCACGTGGCGCGGACTGCAGCGCGGTGCGCACGCCCTCGACGTCGCGGTCGGTTGCGTAGACCGGCGTGCCTGGCTGGTGACGCCACGATTCGTCGAGCGCACCGTTGTCGACGGCGTCGAAGCCGAGATCGTTGACGAGGTCGATAACGATGGCCTTCTTGGCGGCGTTGTCGCCCGACACTGGCAGTGCGATACGTCCGGCGGCGCCGGCGGGCTTGCCCTTGTCGCGCAGGTGCGCCGCATAGATGTTGTTGAACACCTTGACCACGCCGCGGCCAATCTGCTTTTCGACCCAGCGGCTCTCGAGCATGCCGTCCTCGATACCGCCGATCTTCCCGTCGCGCTCGCGCGGATAGTAATTGCACGTGTCGATGACCGGCACCGAATCGGGTACGCCTGCAAAGAGGCCGCTGGGAAGCGAGGCGACGTTCTTGAGCGGGATGGTCAGGACGATGACCTCCGCGCCATGCACGATATCTTTCGCTTCGCCTGCCCGTGCGCCCGTGCGCTTTTCCACATCGGCCAGCGTGTCAGGACCGCGTGAGTTGGCAATCCGTACATCATGTCCGTGTTCGGCCCAGCGTTGAGCCAGGGCCTGTCCGATATGGCCAGCGCCGATGATGCTGATTTTCATGGGGACTCCGAAGGGCTATTCGCCGTACCTGCCCGCATCGATCGTGCCACCTCGGGAAACGGTCGTTCGCCGGGCTCTTTCGGCGGCTCAAGCATTGCAAGTTCCACCAACACTATCAACCCGGCGAAGGCCCGCGCTGCCCGCGACGTGACGGACGCCACCGGCACCCTGGGCGCTATTGCGCAGGTGCGGCCTCTTGCGTCGGCTCCATAAAGCGATGGACCCGAACGGGCGGTACGAACCACGCGAGACACAAGCCCGCGATGGCGGCAACGGCAGCGAGCCAGAGGCCGATATGGATGGACTCGACGAGCGCATGACGAGCGGAAATCATCATCGCCGAACCCGAATGGCCTGCCGCGACGAGACGGCTGATCAAGGCCGCCTGCTCGGCGCGATCGACCAGCAGTTCCGGGCTCGCGAACGACTTGAACCACTGCGTCGCCTGGTACGAATCGAGTGAGCGGTGCACACCCATCGAGTAGACATGGCTTAGCAAGGCGCCCGTCATGACCGTGCCGAGCATGCCACCGAACGTCCGCAACGACTGGAGTAGAGCGGTCGCGGCCCCGAGGTTGTCGCGAGACACGATCTGCTGCGAGAAGATCGTGAGATTGGCAATCACCAGTCCGATGCCGAGACCGCTGAACGCCATGCAGGCCATCCAGATCATGTGATCTTCCATGCCCGTGAGCCGTACGATCGACACACAGGCGACCGCGAACATGGCAAAGCCGATATACACGATCGGGTTCGCGCGCCGGACCCGTGTGACGATCCGGTTGTTGAGCACGCTCCCGACGGTGGTGCCGAGCAGCAGCGGCGTGATCAGCATCCCCGAACTGCGCGGTGACATCGCATAGCCGCCCTGGAACAGCAGCGGCACGTAAAAGACGAGCGAGAACAGTGCAAAGCCGCCGAGAACCGACATGGCAAACAGCGCGGCGAGCTTGCGATCGAGCAGCATGTCGACGGGGACGATCGGATAGCCCATGCGTTTTTCCCAGAAGTACAGGACGAGCGACAGCGTCAGCGTGATGCCGCCGAGCGTGATCGTCGTCGTGCTGACGCCTTGTTTGGGGAACAGTTCGATGAGCAATTGAAAGGCACCGAACGTCGCCGCCACGACGAACGCGCCGAGCCAGTCGAGACGAATCGGGCCGCGCTTATCGGTATTGCGCAGGTGCGGCACATAGCGCTGCACGAACAGTAGCGACACGATGCCCACCGGCACATTGACGAAGAAGACGAGTCGCCAGCTACCCATCTGCGTCAGCGCGCCGCCAAGCGTGGGCCCGACGATATTCGACAGCCCGAAAGCGGTGCTGACAAAGACCAGCCAGCGCAGGCGCAGTTGCGGGTCGGGAAACAGGTCGGCGACGGTCGCGAACATGGTGCCGATCAAAATCCCGCCGCCAATACCTTGCAGCCCGCGAGCCAGCACCAGCGTGAGCATGTTCGACGCGCTGCCGCAGAGCACCGATGCAAATGTGAACAGCAGGATGGCCGCGACGAGAAAGGGCTTGCGCCCGTACAGGTCGCCCAGCCGCCCGAAGATCGGGATCGTGATCACGGACGCGAGCATATAGGCCGTGGCAACCCACGCATACAGGTCAAAGCCTTTGAGCTCGGAGACGATATGCGGCAACGCGGTGCCGACAATCGTCTGGTCGAGCGCGACCAGCATCGCAACGAATGCCACGCCGAACATCGCGAGCACGGATTGGCGGAAAGGCAGCAGCTGACGCGTCGGGTCGAACGTGGTGGTCGCGGGTGTCATGGCGCACTCCTTGGAACAGGGTTACGGCCGGGCCTTGCTGCTCAGTCATTGTGGATGGCGAGACCTTACACCTGTCTGCACGGGCCGGCTGACCGAAGATACGCGGGATGACGGAAGGCGGATGCGTGACGGCGCGGGGAATTCATTCGCGCGCTTGATTTCCGGGAGTCAGAGCGTCGGAGGGCGAACGATTGAGATGTGCTTCGGGCTTGATTTTCGAGGGCTACCACGCCAAAGGGTCGACCGGCCGCCCGTTTGCTTCGCGGCTTGATTGTCGGGCGCTACATCGACGAAGGATCAAACGGCCGCCTGTAGAGCACGTCAGGCACGCCTTCTTCGTTGTCGGATCCGTCGCTCTGCGAGACGACAACAAATCCGTGGCGCTCGTAGAACGCGCGGGCCCGGGTGTTTTCCGAAAAGGTATAGAGCTGGACCGCGGATTGCGCACGGGTCAGGACTTCGACGAGCAGCGTCGAGCCGATGCCCTGACCGACGCGGTCCGGGTCGACATAGAGCTGATCGAGCCACATGACGCCATACGCCGAGGAAGCCGCGCTGAGTCCGACGACGCGGGAACCTTCGACGGCCACCACCAACTCACCCGATGGCAAGAGCCACTCCGTGACCCATTCGAGAATATCGGCGGCGGTGTGCTTGAGCGGGGCGAAAGGCAACAGTTGGGTTCGCGACCGCATGTAGACATCCGCGATCGCCGGTGCGTCGTCCGGTCTGGCCGGGCGCAATGCGGCGGCGGGGCGGTAGCTCAATGCATCTGCATCGGATGAAGAACGATTCATTGATGTGTCGTCAGGATATTCGGCAAAGGCCAGGTCAATACGACAACTCGGCCGGGCCGACTGAGGCCGGCAAGGGGACCGGATACGCAGACCAAGCGAGTAGAGCCAGCAAGCAGAGCCGGTCCACGGTCGGCCAATCAATCGACATTTGAATGCGGCTCCGGTTGCCGCGTCAACCTTCGTTTTATCATGCGGGCCTGTCCATCGACATTGCCCCTCGTTTTATGAGCAAGCCCGGTCACTCGCAAAACCGTATCGATTCGCTGTTTCAGCAAGCGTTGGCGCTCCATCAGAATGGCGCGCTCGACGAGGCCGAGGCCTCATATCGGGAAGTGCTCGCGATGAAACCGCGTCACCTCGATGCAATGCAGTTGCTTGGCACGCTGGCCTTGCAGTCGGGACGGCTTGAAGAGGGCCTGGAGTTCCTGTCGCGCGCGAGCACGATCGATCCGCGTCAGCCGGCCATTCAGTCGAATATGGCGTTCGCCTTAAACGCGATGGGTCGTTACGCCGAAGCGTTACCGCGCGCGGACAAGGCCATTGCACTGACCGCAAACTTTGCCGACGCTCACAACAACCGAGGCAACGCGCTCGCGGGATTGCACCGTCCGGCGGATGCACTTGCGAGTTTCGAGCGGGCGATCGCACTGCAACCGCAGATCGCGGAAGCCTGGAACAACCGCGCGTGCGCACTGCGTGATCTCGGCCAACCGGAAGAAGCCGTAAAGAGCTGCGATCGTGCGATCGAACTGCGCGACGCCTACCCCGATGCGTGGAGTAATCGCGCCAACGCATTGAGTGACCTGAATCGTCCGGACGATGCGAAGGCGAGCTATGAGCAGGCGCTCGCCGTGCAACCCGAGTTTGCCGACGGCTGGAGCAATCTGGGCCTGACGCTCGTCGACCTGGGTGATCACGAAGCGGCGCTTCGATGCTATGAACGCGCGCTGGCGATCAATCCGTCGCATGCCTCGGCGCACTGGCACCAGGCGTTGTGCCTGCTCGAGATGGGGCGCTTCGAACAGGGCTGGCCAGCGTATGAATGGCGGTGGCAGCGCGAGACGCTCAAACATACCCGGCGCATGTTCCCGCAACCTCTGTGGCTCGGGGAAACGTCGCTCGAAGGCAAGACGATCCTGCTGCACTCCGAGCAAGGGCTTGGCGACACGCTGCAGTTCTGCCGATACGCATCGCGCGTCGCGGCGCTCGGTGCGAAGGTCGTGCTTGAAGTGCCGACCGAGCTGGTGCGCGTGTGCGCGCAACTCAAGGGCGTCGACGTGCTTGTCGAAGAAGGGCAACCGTTGCCCGATTTCGACGTGCATTGCCCGTTATTGAGCTTGCCGCTCGCTTTGAAGACGACCCTCGACACGATCCCTGCCGACGTGCCGTATCTGTTTGCAGACGCGCAACGATCGGCGCAATGGCGTGAACGCATCGCTCCGATCGCGGGCGACCACTTGCGTGTCGGACTCGTCTGGGCGGGCGGACATCGACCCCACGTTCCCGAGTTGCGCAAGAACGACGCACGGCGTTCGATGTCGCTCGATCGGCTACGCGGTCTCTTTGCGATTGAGGGTGTGCAGTACTTCAGTCTGCAAAAGGGCTCGCCTGCGCAGCAGCTCGACGCGCTGCGAGCAGACCCGTCGATCGGCGACCGGATCGTCGATCTGACGCAGGATATCCACGACTTCGCCGATACGGCCGACTTCGTCGACAACCTTGATCTCGTGATCAGCGTCGATACGTCGACCGCCCATCTCGCCGGGGCAATGGGCAAGCCGGTCTGGATTCTGAATCGCTTCGACACCTGCTGGCGATGGCTGCTCGAACGCGCGGACAGCCCGTGGTACCCGTCAGCGCGGCTGTTTCGGCAGCCAAAGCTCGGCGACTGGGACCCGGTACTGAGCGACGTCATCGAAACACTGAAGCGTGAGGTGACGCAGCATCGGACCGGGCGTGACTCGCTTACTTGATGCGCATGACAGGCTGACTCGAAGCAGACTCAACGTTCATTCGGTGTTTATTGAGTGCTCACTTGACGATCACTTGACGATGACCGTGCCCGTCATATGCGAGTGAATCGAACAGAAGTACTTGAAGGTGCCCGCTTGCGAGAACGTGAACGAGTAGTGGTCGTCGGTATCGAGCGGCAACTTTCCCGGCGCTCGCGGTATTCCCGAAATATATTTTGCATTGGCGGGGCCGATTCGCGGATTTTCGGGAATAAATTGGAAGAGCCGCGAGTTAGAGCCTATGAGTCCCACGGAAACCGTGTCGGAACGAGTTCACCGAATGAGGCAAACGCCGTGATGTCAGCCTGCAAACTGTGTTCGAGGAGTGCGTCGTGAGTCACGACGAGCGTCGCGCGCGCTTTGAACGCCTTGCGCTGCCGCATCTTGATGCGGCGTATAACCTCGCGCGCTGGCTGTCTGGCAGCCCGAGCGATGCCGACGATGTCGTCCAGGATGCGTATTTGCGCGCGTTTCGATTCTTCGAGACATTCGATGGCGACAACGCGCGGGCCTGGTTGCTTGCGATTGTGCGGAACACGTGGTTTACAGAATGGCGCCGGCGGCGCCCGCGTTCTGAAGATGTCTCGTATGACGAGGCGGCATCGGCCGATGAACCGTTGCCGGGGTGGGATGAACATGCGGTGGACGATCCCGAGACATTGTTCGTGCGCCGCGACGAGATTCGTCTCGTGCATCGGGCACTCGACATGCTCGCGGTCGAATATCGTGAAGTGGTGGTATTGAGGGAGCTCGAGGATATGAGCTATCGCGACATTGCGACCGTGGTGGGTATTCCGGTCGGCACGGTGATGTCGCGGTTGTCGCGAGGACGGCGCATGTTGAGCAAGGCCGTGCGAGCGATGCAAGAGGATGCAGGTGACGCGGCGGGCGTGCGACTCGTCAAGCCGGCACGGGGCCGGGATCAGGAGAAGTCGAATCATGGATGACAACGAGACGTCGACACTGGGTACGCGATTGCGTGACGGCTCGCTTTACGAACGTGCGCCCGTCGAATTGCGTGCGCAGGTGCGGGCCAATCTGCGTGCGGAGTCGCAAGCTGCGCTCGCGCGCCAGCGGCGTATGTGGCCGAGCTGGGTGCGGCTGCCCGAATGGGTGACCACCGGATGGTCGTTTGTGGGTGGAGGCGCGGCGGGCGCCGCGCTGTGTGCGTTCGCCTTCGCATTCGTTGTGATGCCGATGAGCGCCGAGCACAGCGATTTGCTCATGCGCGACATCGTATCGAGTCATGTTCGCGCGATGATGTCCGACCGCGCAATCGACGTGGAGTCGAGCGATCGTCAGACGGTGAAGCCGTGGTTCAGCGAGCATCTCGACTATGCGCCGCCGGTAGTCGATACGGTGTCGCAGGGCTTTCCGCTTGTCGGCGGCCGTCTCGATTACGTTGCCCAGCGCCCTGTCGCGGTGATGATCTACAAGTACCTGAAGCACTCGATCGATCTATACGTGTTTCCGGACTCGCATGACGTCAAGTCGGCGCCTCAGGCGAAAACGGAGGACGGGTTTTCGATCGCGCGCTGGCACCAGAACGGCATGACGTTCTGCGCGATCACGGATGCATCGCCCGTGTTCTTGCGCGAGTTCGAACAAGCGATTCAGGCAGAAGTCGGAAGGTAAAGGCGTCAGGGAGACCGGGGCGGCACGGTTCGGGGAAGCCGCCGATAAGAGAGAGGAGGGGCCGCCTGGGGGCGGCCCTTTCTTATGGGGGGCGCAGGTATTACGCCGAGCTATCGCGATTTGTGACCGAAGGGTCCGTCGGGGTCAAGGTAGGGGTTCGGCGCTTTTCGTTTGGTGTTCGAGTGCGTGTCAGAAAGGCCGGCTTGCTCTCGCAATGGCACAGGCACGCCCTTTCGAGGCTTCGCATCGGGCTTGATGTCCTCGAGTCCTTGCGCCCAGGCGTCGAGCATCCGCTTACCGACTTCTCTGAACTCGGCATATCGGTCGGCGTACTCGCTGACGAGCGGAAGGACCTTCTGGACGGCGTTCTCGATTTGCGCGCGTGCGGCATCCATTTGTGTCGCGGTGAGAAGCAAGCGTGCAGCGCCGTAGTCGGACAACGCTTTACCGGAACACCATGCTTTCTTGCCTTTCAGCAGCAGTGCGGGCGTGTCGTCCTGGTAGCGCGGATATGCGGTGACGGTGACAATGTCGTACACCGGAGAAAGACGAGCGTCTCGCCCGTTTGTGTAAGTTAGCGCGTAGTTCTTCAGATGCGCATCGGCGTTGCGCAGCGCATAGTTCAACAGCAGCAGCGTGAACAACCTGCGCTTGCCGTCCTCTCTGTAGTTAATCCCTAGATACTGTTCGCATAGCTTCGCGAGGTCTTCCACCGTGCCTTGGTATTTGCGTGCGGGGTCAAGTGCCTTCAGCGCGCAAAAGTCCTCGACCCCGAGGCGCGTGCCATCTGCGTTCAGATCGAATCGTCGCACGGCAAGCACATGACCATCATCGGACAGGTGTGTCTCCGGTACTTCGAGGTCCGCATGTCTCGCGACTTCCAGGCAGAGGTATTCGTTGATGCTGAGCCCGGGTAAGTCGACGGGACCTGTCTTCAGAATGTACTCGTCGGTCCACACCGTCGCTTTCTCTTGGCCTGAAGCGAGTGCTTTGGGCATGACCCCCGAAACACCTTCCGTAATCCCTGCCTTGAGGTGTTTGAGGAGGTTGTCCCTGGAGTCAGGGCTCGCAAGAAGCGTTGCCATGTCGACGTTCGATGTCGCTGTGTCGAATGGCGCGCCGTGAGGGATCGCTCTGATTCGGCCGATCGTGTTCGCACCGGTGAGTGCGAGAAGCCCGATATCGCTGACGTTTGCGTGAGACCCGAGGGTTTGACGAATGATGTCCTTCTTGAAGCCTTCGGGCAGGTTCATCTGAAACGAAGGCATGATGCCACCCGGCCAAACGTAGGAGCTGTTCCGTACGGGCATCAGAAGTGACACGAGTTCTTCAGGCGCTGTACCGGGCAGATAGGTGAACACGCCTCGTTGCGCTTCTTCCGTGAGCGTCCCAACCAGCGTGGAATTGCAGTAGATGTCGAGTACGGTCATGAGCTATCGGCCCTTTTCGGGGGCTTTGAGAGGTGCGTCGGCGCGGCGGGTCCGAACGCGCTTCCGGGTCTCGTGCGCGGACACGGGAGGCGTTTGTTGTTCAGCGAGCACGTCGTCAAGCGTTCGGCCATGACCGATAGGCCGAGCAAAAAGTTCGAGTCCCACTGCCTCGAAAAGGCGAAGCAACTTGACCGTCCCGAGTTCGGTAAGCAGCCCGCTCTCGAAGCGGCTTATCCGCGCGCGAGTGATGCCACTTTGCTCTGCAACCTGCTGCTGCGTCTTGTTTGCAACGATCCTGGCGTGGCGAAATGTTTCTCCGAGGTCAAAGAGGTTCATGTGTCACCTAGGATACGTTAACTGAGATTTGACCGATATTGTATCTCATGAGGAACATTGTCGTGCTTGTTTAAAGTTCCATATAGGGTACGTTATAGGCGATTTATTGTGTACGGTATCTAATATGGAACATTAAGCGTAGAGTTCGTACATATATCCCGTATCGTTCGATCCCGAAGTCAGTGGTTCAGGAAAGCGGGCGGAAAGCGTCGGCGAGAGAAGTCGCGACGCAACTGCGTCACGGAAGGCCAGGCAGGGAGCTTCGGGACTTGATGGACGAGCAAGATGGCTGGTGCCGGTCCTTAGCTGCCACAGCTGCGTGAGTCGCCCCAGCGTGTCGCGAGTCATCCGGGCAGGTAGATCAGCGCGACACGTGTGCGAGCACGGTTATTTGCTGATGCGCAACTGCCCGATCTGGCTCGCGATCTCTGCGAAGATGCTGTTGAGCGTGGCCGAGTCGGGCGCGTGATAGTAGTCACCGGGCGTGGCGCAGTTGCTCATGTTCTGCTGCGCGGCCGAGCTCGATGCGTCCGCGCCGAACGTGATCGAATAGACGGTGATGCCGCTGTTTTTGATCGCCGTGCAGACCGACTGCTGGAAGGTATTGAGATCGTCGGCCCATCCTGAGCCATTGCTGCCGTACGGATTGCCGCTATGCAATTCCGATGCGTCCATGAGGCCGTTGGAGAGCGACGAGCCGTCCGTTCTGAAAACCGTCGGGGCCGACAGTGAGCGTGAGGCAACGCCCGATAGCCCGTTGAAGTAGATATCGTTGATGAATTGCCCGCTCGAGCCGATCTGGTTCTGACCGTCGGTCAGCACGACGATGACGCGCTGGAGCCCGGTCGTGTTTTCAGGCTTGGGCAAGCTGGTATCGCTGGATATCCAGCCGCTGTTCTGAATCTGCGCATTGCCGCCCGAATTTGCGTTGACCACGTCGTTCGACCAGCTCGACGACAACATGCGCCAACCCCAGAGCAGCCCTAACGGGATGATGGTCGAACCCGATGGCTGCATTTGCGAGATCGAATTCAGCAGTGTCGTCGAGTTCGACGTGAGGAACGTGGTGGGCAGAATGTGATTCGAGTTGCTTGTCGAGGCGACGCAGTTATTGTTCTGGTTGATCTGAAACACCGACGACGAGGTTGTCGTCTCCGCGGCTTCGGTTGGGACGCCTTGGCCTTTGGGCGTGACTCCGCACGCGTTGGCAGAAAGCGAACCGGCCGACACGTTAGCGCTGACAGGCACGCTCATGTACGTCGCATTCGTTGCGTTCGTGCATTTGGATTTGTCGGTCGAGTTCGAGAACTTCTGCAGCGTCAGGCCAGCCGGCGGCACGTTGTAGTAATACGGCGTGAATTTCATCGTATCCGTCGGCGAATAGGGCAACGGATAGACGTGTCCGTTCGCGTCGTGTGGCTCGACGGGGCATCCGCCCCAACCGGCGATCGAACCTGATGCCACCATCCCGACGTTTTTCGAGTTGTATGCGAACGATGGGTTCATCCAGCTGCCGGTCGGCGGCAAAGCGCCGCTGACGTTGACCATATTCGCGAACGGCACGAGTCCGACATAGGACGACGCAGACGTGCTCGACTGCGCGAAGATATCGTTGACCAGGGTGGTTGCAGCGGCGCGCAGGCCTGCAATCTTGCTGCCGCTCGAAGTCGAACTTGCGGAGTCGGCCATTGAACCCGTGTTGTCGAGGACCATGACGAGCTCGAGCGTGCTGCCAGAGACGCGGGTGACAGTCGTTCCTGCGCTGACGAGTTGTTGCGTGGTTTCCTGCGTGTTGTTGCCTGAGCCGCCTGAACTCCCGGACGATCCACCTGACGATCCGCCTGTCGCCGTATTCCAGAACAGGGCTCCAAACTTTGTCATGGAGCCGCCCGCGGACACCTGGATTTTCTGACCCGTCGTCGGAGACCCGGACACTGTGATCGAGAACTTGCTAGGGTCGACCTTGAAGCCGATGTAGGTCGCCGGCATGTTTGCCAGAAAGAATTGATAGCCGTCGGCCTGCCACTGCTGGAGATCGCCGGCCTTGGTCACGTCGAAATGAGCGATATCCGCGCCTGCCGACAAGGTCGCCAGGTCGCTCGCCATTTGCACCCGGCTTTGCGACATCACGCCATCCATCGTGTCGAACATGTACAGAAACGCGCCGACGACGAGCGTCGCCGTCAGGACGAAGACGACCGAAATGGAACCCTGATCGCCTGAGAGCAGGCCGCGCCACGACGGTGGGGCGAGGGCGGCTCGCGTGTCGTTCGCCGCTACGCTCGAAGTCCGGAAAACATCACGCAGCTTCATTGGGCCGCCGCGAGGTTGATCGGATTGCCCGAACGAGGGCGCACGTAGACACGTTCATAGATCGTCTTGGTGCCAGGCGCATTGGCCCAGAAGACGGACGTCATCGCGAACGGCGTGAATTTGTAGAAGACCTCGACGATGAGCACGGAATCACCCTTGTAGAAGGGCCAGACCGCCGGCAACAGGCCGCCGTTCGTTTCACGCGTCGTCATGCTGGCCTGCATCCACGGTGCGCTCTGCTGCCATCCTATCGACGGCGTGCCTCTCACCGTGCCAACGGTGCTCATGCCCGCTTTGCAGCTGGTGCTTGAATCGCACACAGACGTCAGCACAATGCCGCCTTGAGTGGTCATATCAAGCGGTGCAGCGATCAACACGGATGCGTTCCAGAATGTGCCCAGGTCGAACGCGCTGGCGGTGCCGTTGTTGTTGATGAGATTCGGTACCTGGCCGAGCATGTTGGCGAGGCCGAATGCGGTGCGCTCGACGGTGCTGACAGCGCGCATGTACAGGTACATCTCGCTGAAGCCGAGCAGAATGAACAACATCATGGGCGCGATGACCACGAACTCGATCACCGCGACACCGCTATCCGAATGTTTGAGCCGGCGAAGACCGGCGCGTATGCGCTGAACGCCTCGGAGCCGCTTCGGACCCGGCGTGCTTGAAGCGGACGAACGGAATTGGATTTTCATTGTTCGTTCTGCACGACGAAGTTGCGGCTAAACGTGAATACGAACGGCGCTCCAGCGTTGACCCAGCCTGGCACGCCCGTAAACGCGGGCATGGTGAGCGAGACGTTATAAGTGACGATATTGCCGCCGGCCCCGACGCCCGCCACGCCGTTCGCACCGCCAAGCTCATTCAGTGCCGAGTAGGCAGTCAATTGAACATTGACAGTACCGCCAAGCGGCGCCCACATGTCGAGTACCTGGTGCACCTTGGCAGTGACTGCCTGTGCGGGCGTGACGCCCGCTGGCGGCGCTCCCATTACCATGGCTGAGCGCGAAGCCACTTCCGCGGCCACCTGAACGGTCGCGTCTGCGATCATGTCGAGCGCAAGCTCGAATGAAGCAAAGATCAGGATAAACATGAACGGAGCGATGAACGCGAACTCGAGCGTGCTCACGCCCCGCTCGGAACGAGCGAAGCGGTGCCACGTTCGAACGTTTCGCCCGTGCATCATTGTTTGACGGCCTCACGTGATGGAGCGCCGTCAAGTGGCATGGCCCCGATCGCCGTCGTGGAGACAGTGGTCACGCTCGATGCTGCGCTCTCTGACGTGCGACCGCTGCTGACTGCACCGGGTTGCTTCGAATTGTCCGTACCACGGGCTGCTTTTATGCGCTCGCGCTGAAACGCATAGAAGCGCAAGTTGTCCTCAACGGTGGCTTTGGGCATGTCTTCGCCCAGAATTTCGCTGGCGGCTTCGGTGTTGCCCAGCATGCCGTAGGCGAGCGCAAGGTCCTGCGTCGCTTCTCGCGGCGCTGCCGGATAGCGCGTCACATCGAGCAACACGTTGACGGCTTCGCGCGGATTGCCAGCAAGGATCAACGACATGCCGAGATTCACGCTGAGCGTCGGGTCGCCCGGGTTGGCTTTGAGGCCGCGCCGGAACTCCGCCTGCGCGGCGGCATGATCGCCATTCAAATCGAGTGCGGTACCGAGCCCGGCGCACGCGAGTGCGTCGTTCGGCCTAAGGGTTTCGATCTTGCGATACTGGACGATCGCATCGTCGAGTCGACGCTGCTTGATCGCCACGCGCGCCGCGCCGAGCATAGCGGGGTAGAACGTCGGATCGACCTGCAATGCACGCTCGTACTGAACGCCCGATCGAGTGAAGTCGCCGACGGCATACAACGTATCTCCGAGCCCTGTCAGTCCGGGGACGGATTTCGGATCCGCCGCGACGAGCTTTTGATAGAGGGACGTTGCGAGCTGAATATTGCCGGACGCGAGCGCCGAGTCAGCAATGCGAATTTCGCTGACGCTGCTCGGGTTCGAGTTCTCGGTGACCGGGCGCACTTCCGGTGCGTGGGTGACCACGGTGGTGGTGCAGGCGGTCAGCGCAGCAAGTACGGCTGCGCACGATACGGCGATCGTTGAGCGAATGAGAGGTGTCATTGCTTCGATATCACTTCAAGAAGTTGGATGATGGCGGGCCCGGCGGCGATGGCCAGCACGCCGGGAAGCACAAAGATCATCATTGGAATCACCATTTTCGGAGCGAGCTTGGCAGCGCGTTCCTCGAGGGACACGATATGGGCGAGCCGTTCCGTGCGCGACAGCGTCTTCAGCGAATGCGTGATGGGCGTGCCGTAACGCATCGACTGCGTCAGCGTCGCAATCAGCGAGCGGATCGAGGGCAAGTCGATCCGCTCCGCGAGACCATTGAGCGCTCGCTCGTTGTCACCCGATAGCTGAAGTTCGTCCGCAGTCAGGAGAAACTCGTCCGAAAGCGGCGGGCAGATGAGTGCGAGTTCCTGCGAAACGCGCCGAATGCTCACGCCGAGACTGTTACCGGCATTCGTGCAGATGACGAGCAGGTCCAGCGCATCAGGCAGGCATGACGCCATGAATTTGCGTCGCGACCGGCTGCGCCACGCCATGAACCACTCCGGCACGATCATGCCGAGGATGAAGGTGCCGAGCATCAGAGCGCCGCGCAAAAGCGCGGTATGACCGAAGAGCGGTACGCGTGTGCCGAACGTCACGGCGAGTGCAGCGCAGACGAGGCCGAAGAGGAACTTGATCGCAAGGAGGATCGGAACCGCGGCCGGGCTTCTGTAGCCGCCACGCCGCAAGACGGCTTTCAGACGCTCACGATACGCATTGTCGAACATTGGCAAGTGTTCACCGAAGCGCGCGAGGCGGCCGAGCCAGCGCTCGCGAGCCGTTTTTTCCTCGTTGTCGCCCGCTGAAGTAGTGTCCGTTCCGGCGAAACGCGCCGCCTCTCGTGCACGCTCCGCGATGCGACCTTGGAGGCCACCGTATTGTGTCGCCCACCAAATGGCGATGCCCGCGAGCAGCGCAAGCAGCATCAGAAGGTTAACGAGCGCGTTGAAATTGTCCGGGCTCATCGTGTCGTATCCAGTCGCGACATCTTAGTAATGACAGCGATGCCCGCAACGATCGAGATCAGTGAGAACGTTGCGAGCTTGTGGCCCGAGGTCGTATTGACGAGGACGTCCGTGTATCGAGGGTTCGTTACGTAAAGGATTCCGAGTACAAAGAGGGGGATCGCCGCGAGAATCTTGGTCGTGACACGTGCTTCGCCCGTCAGCGCCTTGGTTTTGAGGCGGATTTCGCGACGTGTCCGAACGATGCCTGCGAGGCTTTCGAGCGTTTCGCCCAGTTGGCCACCGGTTTCGCGTTGCAGGGTCAGGCACACGCAGAAGAACGAAAAATCTGCGATTTCAATCCGTTTGGCGGCGATGTCGAGCACTGATTCGATATCCATGCCGAGGCGCAGCGAATCGCCCATGATCTGAAATTCGGTGCGAAGCGGCTCGGGAATTTCGTGGGCGGATGTGCTGATCACATGCGTGACGGGTACACCGGCGCGCACCGCGCGCACGACCAGGTCGAGGAAATCGGGAAAGCCGTCAAGGAAGCGACGTTTGAAGCGAGCGACAAGAAACCGGTAGCAAAACATGACCGATGCGACCGGGGCGGCGGGAATTGCCAATGCCTTGATCACGCGGGGTAGTGTGAGGAGTTCATCGCCAACGATCGCGAGCACGAGACCCGCTACGCCGGTCGCGAACACGATGTGCACACCATACTTGCCGGCAACCGTCTCGATTCGGGCACGCTTCGGAGCCAGCCACCGATGGAACTTTCCGTTGCGCATGTCCGACCGGATCATGCCGCGCGCGGCGTCGGCCTGCGCATCGTCGTGCGACGCCGCGCCGATCGTCACGGATTGCTCAAGTGCGCGTGCGCGTATCCGGGCGTCCGGGCGCTGCGAACGAAGGCTTTGCAGCACCCACGCCATGACGCCGGCGAGAATGACGATCACAAACGTGCAGGCGGTGACGACGTCGACGGTGTTCATGGTCGCATCGCTTCGAGGAGCGGCTCCTCAAGCCCGTAGTACGCTGCTTTGTCCGCAAATGCCGGACGGACGGGCGCGGTCTCGTAGACGCCTTTGACTTCATCGCTGTACGCCGACACGTCGAAGCGGAAGGTGAACAAATCCTGCGTGATGATCACGTCGCCTTCCATGCCGACGATTTCGGTAATCCGTGTGACGCGGCGTACGCCGTCGCGCATCCGTTCGATTTGCACGAGCAGGTGCAGCGCGCTGGCAATCTGCCGGCGAATCGAGGCCAACGGCAAATTACCGTTGGCCATCATGATCATGCTTTCAAGTCGCGTGAGCGCGTCGCGCGGCGTGTTGGCGTGGATCGTCGTCATCGAGCCGTCGTGGCCCGTGTTCATCGCCTGCAGCACGTCGAACGCTTCAGCACCGCGTGTTTCGCCGAGGATGATCCGGTCGGGACGCATCCGCAGCGCATTGCGCACGAGATCGCGCTGATTCACGCCGCCAAGGCCTTCTGCGTTTTCGGGGCGCGTTTCGAGACTGACGACGTGCGGCTGCTGAAGCTGAAGTTCCGCGGCGTCCTCAATCGTGATCACACGCTCACCGTGATGAATGAAGTGCGATAGTGCGTTGAGCAACGTGGTTTTGCCAGAGCCCGTACCGCCCGAAATCACGACGTTGAGGCGGCAGGTGCTCGCCAGTTTGAGCACGACGCTCATGGCGGCGGACATGTTCCCCTGAGCCGCCATTCGCTGCAGCGTGATGTTTCTGCGCGAAAACTTCCGAATGGCGATGCAGGCGCCGTGGATGGCGAGCGGCGGCAGAATGACGTTGACCCGGCTGCCGTCGGCGAGCCGCGCGTCGACCATTGGGCTGCTTTCATCGACGCGGCGCCCAATGGCCGCTGCAATGCGTTGCGCGATGCTGACGACGTGCGCGTTGTCGCGGAACTTATAAGGTGTCAGCTCAAGTCGACCGTGGCGCTCCACGTACACCTGGTCCGGGCCGTTGACCAATACGTCGGAGATCGTTTCGTCGGCGAGCAAGGGTTCGATCGGTCCGACACCGAGCATGTCGTTGAGCAGCTCGGTGACGATGAGGCCTTGCTCGGCCAAGGTGATGTTGAGTCGTTCGCGGTTCGCCACCTCGAGCACAAGCTGTTCGATGGCCGGCGCCATCTGCTCGCGTGTCTTGCCGACGGCCGCCGACGGGTTCATCGCATTGAAGACACCGTTGCGCACGATGCGGAACAGGTCCGAGCGCACGAGACTCTCATTGCCGACGGTCGCGGCCGAATACGTGTCGAGGCCCGCGACTGCTCGCGCCAGCCCGCCGAACGTCGCCGGCGCAGGTGAGACGGACGGTACCGCAGCCTGTTGGACTCCGGTTTGCGTCGGAGGCACCGATGCCGGATGACCGACGACGGACGGGGCCTCAGGGGCCTCGGCCATTGTCGTGTCTACGACGGGGGCGAGTGTGCGCTTGTTGCCGAACATCACCGTTTCCTGATCGAGAACTTCTTGAGCAACGAACGTGCGGCTTCCATCTGCTGCCCGGTCAGGTCACCCGCAATACGGCTGATCGCATGCGTGAATCCTTGCTGCGACTTGTCCTTGGGCGTTTCACCGAGGTTTTCCGCTACGGCGATCGCTTTGGGCTCAAATGGAATCTCGTGGAGCACGCTGCGGTTGATCGCATTCGCGAAGTCGTTGGTGTTCACTCGGCCGCTCGTCACCGCGTTCGGGTTGTTCAGCAACACCGAGGTGGGCGGTACGTTGTCGCGTGTCTCGATATAGCGCAGGCGGCGCATCGTTTCGCGCGTCGAATGCACCGAGCGGTCAGCGAGCAGATAGACACGGGCCGAATGGTCGAGCGCTTCGTTGGCAAGCGCGTCAACGCGCGTGCCGACGTCCAGGATCACGTAGTGGAAGCTGTCGCATAGCAACGTGAGAATGCGGGCCAACGCACCTTCGTTGATCGGTGCCGCAGAGCCATACTCGAGCTCGGACGAGAGCACGAACAGCCGATTGTTCTTCGACACCAACGTCCGCTCGACGTATTGCGGGTCGAGACGGTGATGGTTCTGCAGGACGTCGGTGAGGCCGTGGTTCGTCTGCAAGCCAAGCATGCTGTTCGCCGCACCGCCATAAGGATTCAGGTCGACGTATGCGACGCGGCGATGAGTCTGGTCAGCAAGGTGGCGAGCCAGATTCACCGCGACGGTGGTCACGCCGATGCCGCCGCGCGTCCCGGTGATCGTGACCGTTTTGCCGGCACGGGAGCGCACCACAGGCGCGACCTTGCCATCAGACAGGTTAATTGTGCGCTTGAGCAGCTCGACGGTCAGCGGCTTGACGAGATAGTCGTGCACGCCGAGCTTGAGCAGGCTGCGGAACAAGCCAACGTCGTTACGTTCACCGAGCGCCACGACCTGGACGGAGGGCTCGCAGACTTCGGCAAGGCGTCCGAGATCCGACAGGGGCATCACCGAGCCGTGGAGGTCGACGAGCAGAAAGACGGGCGACCGCTCGAGCTTCGAGACGTACGCAATCGTATCGTCGATGTTGCCGACCGCAATATGCACATGCGGCATCGCTTGCTCGAGCACAAAGCTCTTGAGCGTCTGTTCCGTCTGCCGGTCCGAAACGAAGGCAATGAAATCCGCGGCGCGCGCGCCCGCCTTGCCTTTGCTGAAGCTGAGTTCGGTGGTCGTACTCATATTGGGTTTGCCGTTGTCGCGTTCGTGCAGGGAACGCTATTGCGCACTGCGCGATGTTGAGGTGTCGAGCGGCGTCACTTTGTCAGTCCGGTAGCGGCGCACGGCGCTCGCGGCGACGTTTGCGTCCGTCGGCCCGAGCGGTGCCGGGTCGAACAGATCCTTAGGGTTGACGACTTGCGCGGCAAGGTTCGAATAGGTCGCGCATCCCCACGCCATTTTCGGGCGCGGCACACCGCCATCGAGCAAGCCGGAACGGCGATACAGCTGCTCACAATCCGGCGGTTCGGCGCCGTGTTCGTCGCCGCGAATGAACGATGCATCCGGCATCGTGCGCGGTGCCGGAAAGCAGCCGGCAAGGGCGCACATCGTGACGACCGATGCGCATACGAGGGCGAGGCGATAGTGGCTCATCTTGATCAGGCCTCAATAAACATAGCCCGCACCGCCAATCAGTCTCGGCAGTGAGTTGGGATCAGCAGGTGGCACGTAACTCGGATTGCTCAGTTCTTGCTGGCGCTCGAATCCGTATTCGATATCGCCCGACGGGAACAGGGTTCGCCGGAGCGATTCGAGCGGCGTGTGCAGTTTTGCCGGGCTCACCGGTTCGACGAGATACGGCGTCACGATGATCACGAGCTCGGTCTTGTTGTTCAGATAGTTCGTCGACGAAAAGAGCTTGCCGATCACGGGGATGCTGCCGATACCGGGAACTTGTTGAACGACGTCTGTCGTGTTCGTTTGCAACAGACCGCCAATGGCGAAGCTTTGGCCGCTGGACAGGTCGACAGTCGTATCGGCGCGACGCACGCTCAACCCAGGGATCGTGATGCCGTTGGTCGTCACCGTGGTGGTGGTGTCGATTTGGCTGACTTCCGGGCGCACCTTGATGCTGATGTGGTGGTCGTCGACAACAGTCGGCGTGAAATCGAGCTTGACACCGAACTGCTTGAACTCGACCGAAATGGCACCGTTGATCTGCGACACGGGAATCGGAAATTCGCCACCTGCGAGGAAGCTCGCCGTCTGGCCTGATTCAGCGACGAGATTCGGCTCGGCGAGGATCGTCAGCAAGCCTTCCTGGTTCAGCGCATCGATCATCGCCTCGATGCTCGTATGCGCGGTATTGAAGCCACCGAAGATGCCGTATGCGCCGTTTGAAGGAATATTGACCGGATAGGTCGTGCCACCGGTCGAATTCGCAATCGGAGACGAGAGGTTATACAGCGGCGTACCGCTGAATATGCCTGTGGCAAAGTGGCCGAACCCGGACGCCATCGCCTGCCAGTTGATGCCCCATTGCTGCGTCACGTTTCGATCGACTTCGGTGATGCGTACGCGAAGCTGTACCTGCTGCGGTCGCGAGATCGTCATGTGATTGACGAGCATTTCTTTGTCCGCGAGGTAGGGCGTGAGGCTTTGTACGATGGCGTCGGCTTCCGATGCATTGGGAGCCTCACCCGTCACATAGAGCGACCCGGTGCCTTCCGTCAGGCGGATGCTCACCTTGGGAAAGCGCGCCTGCATCATCGACTGCAGCGCGGCCATATCGCGTTGCACGACAACGTTTCGCTGCAAGAGCGTCTTGTTGCCCGCGCCGAGTGCGTAGAGCGTGGTCGCGCCGGTTTTCTTTGCCAATACCAGAATCACGCGCGGCGACGGTACGTGTACATCGGCGATGGCGGGATCCGCAACAAACACCGAGGTGGCGTCCGCGTTGAGACGAACAAGGGTGCCCTTGCCTTCTCCAAGCGAAATTGATTGCGTCGGATCGACATCGGCTTGCATCACGACGGGACCGGACGGCTGAGACTCGTTCACCGCAGCGGTGGAAGCGGACATTGCGGCCGGTCGCGACAGCTGCGGAGCGTTCCGGTTTGCAGGCGCATTTGAATTGCCCGCGATCAATGCGTCGGTCCGCGGACCCGGCGACGAAGTCGCGGGCGATAGGGCGGCGTACTGCGCCGCTTCAGGCGCATGGGGCGACAGCGAGGCGATAGGCCTCACACCTGTGTCGACCGTTGCGTCTGTTTCGGTGGCAACCGCAGCGGTCGGTTGTGCGATTGGAGCGATGCGAGCGGGAATGGGACGCACTGCCGCGGGGTTCGATACGATCGCACCGCCAGCTGATGTTCCGGGCTCCGCCAGTGCGCGGGGCGACGCGGCAATGGCAACGCTCAGCGCGATAGCCGCGAGGGTCATCCCAACCGGACGCCGCGGGTACTGCATCAATTTCATGGACCTGTCCTGATGCGGTGCGAATGGCACCTGCGTGGAATGAGGCTTCATCGCGACCCCGTCGAAGGCTGCACGCCAGGCAACGGCGGAACGACGGTGTTCGGACCTGCGCCGCCACTCGAGCCGGTGGGGGCGAGCGAGTCAGTCTGTTCCGAACCACGATAGATTGTCACACTGCGTGGAATCGCGACGGTGCTTGTCGCAACGATCGGCGCCGATTCCGTCTGTACGTGCGGCTTGGGCAGATCGTGCAGCGCGCGTGAGATGTCGCCGGCCCATACGGGCGGTGTTGCCGAAGCGTCCGATGCATTTGCAGCAGAAGCAGACGATGCCGCAGCCGGATCTCGCGATACGGTCGCGAAGCTGCGCAGCGCGAGCGACAGACTGCCGAGGCGCGCGGCGACCGAGATGACTTCACCCATGCGCGGCGTAACTTCGAGCGTCACGGTCCGAGCACGGTTGTTAATGTCGGGCGCGGAATCGTCTCCCTTGGGGCGTTTGATTTCAGAACCGACGGCGAGCACACGAACGTGCTGCACAACGGTCTCACTTGCCACCGAAAGATCAGGAGCGTCCGTGCGGCGATCGAGGTTTTGCGTCAGAAGCAGGTCGACGTAGTCGCCCGGCTGGATTAGGCCAGCATTTCCGGAGACGTCATCGACGGCGACCGAGATCGCCCGCATATCGGGTTTCAGGGTCGCGGCGAGGAAGCCGGGCGCACTCGGCAGAATGACGTCGTCGACGGTCAGCGACGTGCCGGCAGCAACGGGATGGCGAAGCAACGCGCCCTTGATATCCGCGCCGCCTTGCGCATGTTCGACAATGGCATTCGTCGGGATTTGGTTCGGCGGTACCGTTTTCCACGTGAGATCGTCGTCGCGCAACAGCAAGCCTTGCGGCAGATCGGCAGCACTCGTACGGATCTTGACCATCTTGATCGCTGCTGTCGGCGAATGGGTCAGGCTACCGACCGCGACGCGCACGAGAAGCGCGCTGATTAGGGCGAGCGCAATCAGGAGCGCGAATTTGATGATGTTCGACATGTCTGCGACGTCCTAGCGCGTCGATACATAAGCCAATACAGCGGGTGCAACGATGACCAGGCCTCCGCCCAATGCCAGCGCGACTCCGTATGGCACGCCGCGCTTCGCCGAAAACATCGAGAGCGCCTTGAGCAAGCCATTGCGCTGGTCCTGCTTCATGCGCAGCGTCGCCACACTCAGAATTCCAACGAACGTGCCGATGACGGAGACAAACAACAGCACGTCAAATGCGTTTTCGAGCCCTGCCCACAGGAAAATGGACGCAGCGAGTTTTGCGTCGCCTCCGCCAAGCATGCGGAAAAAGAACAAGACAGCGCATGCAGCGAATACAACACCTGCGATAACGGCATGCGTGAGCACAACGTGAATGGGTGTTCGGGAAATCACTGCGTCAACGGCGTAAAGCATTGCGATGACGAGCACACCCCGCACGGGCAAACGACGCGTGCGCACATCGACCACAGCAAGCCATAACAGCACGGCGAGCGCGGTCAAGCGAATCAACAGGGAGAACGCCAACACGACAATCTCGGGAGAAAACGGCAAGCGCAGGCACGCACCATCGCGCGTTGCGATGTACTTCGGCCAGCGAGCGGCTGGGAAGGGGATCAAGCAGATTCAAATCTGGCGTGTTCGGGCGTTCCGCCCGAACATCGCCATGTTCCGCCGCTTGCCGCCGATTTAGCCGCCCGCAGCCGCCTGGACCTTGGTGAACAGATGGGTGAACAGATCCGAGAACCCGGTTTGGAACGTGCCCGAACCGATTGCCGTGAGCGCGACGAGGATCACGCCGGCGAGGATCGCGTATTCCATGGCGGAAACGCCAGAATCGTCGCGAACGAAGAGGTTGAGAAGTTTGCGCATGGCTCAGAAATCCCGTAACTACCGTTATATGAAACCAGACCTATTACCGTTAGGTCGGTATTCGTGATCGTAGTGAGGGATTCGAAGACGAGTTGTGCTCAATTCACAGAAATGACGCACGGAAAACCATAATACGGAAACCGAAATGACCGTCGCTTATCGGCATCAAACATCAAAACTTGATAGGGTGGAATCTTGTTATTTTCTGCGAATCGGGCGGAATGACCGGGTGTCAATCGCTTGTTTGAACGAACGCGTAAATCGTATATCGCGTTGTTTAGAAGAGGCGTGATGCTGTTTAGTTGTCCGAGTATATCCTGTGCCGCCGCTGGGGTAAAACTTGGTAAGGCAAAGGGTATCGGACAAAATTACACACTATGGTATGAGGATACCAGCGTCCGGCAGAAAATTTTTTAGTAAATTCCCGCAGAGCCAGCGAGTATTTTTCTTTTTTTGGACGACTGGATAGTGTGTGGCGCAGAAACGCCGATTTCAGCGTTTGAGTCTCCTCGAATCGGAGACGCATTTCAGTGCGCTTCGGCACATCTGGAGAAGATAAATCGGTTATGACCGGTACGGCGCAGTGAGGGGGAATTGCATAGTGCCCTCGGCCGTCTTGCGAATTCTCTGAGCGGGTCACGCAGCGGAGCATCGGGCGCGACCGATGGACGGCCCGCTTCGTCCGCCACCGGCCGCTAACCGAGAATCACAAACCTCAAACCGATTGCGCGGCCAGCGTGATCATCGCGATCACCGACACGATAAAGATCGATGCGCCCACTGTGCGGCGCTTGTTGAGTCCGGTCCACAGAATCACGCCGGTCAGCGACAGCAGAATCATCGATCCGGCAATCGAGTCCGCAAGCAGAATCCAGCCGATCGTTGCGCCATTCGAGCGGTGCAGTGCTTCGATGGTGGCGATCACACCCTGGTCGCGTCGCTCTACGCTGACTGCGCTCGCGCCTTTCCAATACTCGGCCGTCACTTGCGAATGCGTGTTGCCAAAGCGAATCGTCCAGTGTTCGGGCTGGATGACCGATTGGTCACCCCAGCTCACCGGATGCTCGGGCTCTTTCTGAACGCGTCCCATCGGCACGTTCTCAAGCTTGAGTTCGGACTGCAGGAACTTCGCGAGGTCCTTCGGCGACTTGGGCGGCGAGGGCAGCGCCACCTGGATGGTTGAAACTTCAGGCTCGCCGGTCTTGATCTTCATGACCGCGCGGTGGTTCTGCAGAAAACCGGTCACACCGAACAGCAGGCCCATCACGGCGCCCCAGAGTCCGATCCAGCCATGGATGCGGCGCAGCCACTTGAGAAACACGCCTCGACGCGACCGCGTTTTCTCGATCTCACGAGCGGGTGTGTCGGCAACGTTGGGTTGCGTCTCGAACTGGGTGGCTTGCATGTGCTGGGAATCCGGTGCCGATCGATGGACGATCGTGTCATTTAATGAGAGTGATTCGCATTTATAAAGGTTGGCTTACAGAAATGCAAGTGAACCCCTGATTACATCGAGTTACTTTGTGGTGGGTTCCTTCGGAACGATCCGTCGCGCAATATCAGAAGCGGTCGAAAGGGTGCCGTCGCACCGGGTCAAATTCCCGATAGTTGGGATGTTGACCGAATTTTGATTGTTTTTTCGTGTTGCCCGACGGACACAAGTGCCATCACTCGAAATCGCCAAGCACTTGTTTCCGCACCGAGAAATCGTGCAAAGCCCCGTGGGCGTTGGCTTGCAGGTTGCGCGAGGCCTTGGTGTCCGGTAACGTGTCCCCCTTCCGGCGCTCGCCTTGGGCGCTGGACGAACCCATCGAAGGACGAGAATGAACAAACAGGAACTAGTCGATGCAGTAGCCGCCGTGACGGGCGAGAGCAAGGCCGCGACCGCCGAAGCCATTGATGCATTCATCGATGTCGTGACGGCAACGGTCTCCAAGGGCGACACCGTCCAGTTGATCGGCTTCGGCTCGTTTGGCACGGGTGCACGTGCAGCACGCACGGGCCGCAACCCGGCCACCGGCGCAGAGATCCAGATCCCGGCCGCCAAGACGGTGAAGTTCACCGCAGGCAAGGCTTTCAAGGATCTCGTCAACGGCTAAGCCGTCTGATGTAGTACCGCAGTACGCCGCATTCGATCGCCCACGCCGAGCGTGCGCCGATTGAATGCGGTTGTTGTTTGTGTTTGTGCTTCGCCATCGTTTTACTGCGTGCTCTTTGACGTAGTTCCATTGCCGCGCGTCGGGAATCCACCGCGCGGTTGTCTTTTCGATCGTGCGACAATCGCGGCCTGTTGACCCGGGACCGTACGGCCCGCCGCACGATGACCGAACCCGAACTCTCCGATCTCAGTGCTTTTGTCGCCGTGACTCAGGCGAAGGGATTTCGCACGGCTGCAACGATCCGCGGCGTTTCAGCGTCATCGCTGAGCGAAGCGGTGCGTCGGCTCGAAACGCGACTCGGGGTGCGCTTGCTCAACCGCACGACACGTAGCGTGACGCCGACCGAGGCCGGCCAACGCTTATTCGAGCGGTTGACGCCGGCGTTCGGCGAGATCGCCGGAGCGATTGATGCGGTCAACGGATTTCGCGACAGCCCGACGGGCACGCTGCGAATCAATGTGCCGTCGATCGTGGCGCGCGAAGTGTTGCCTGGGTTGCTGGCCGAGTTTCTGGCGTCGCATCCCGCGATCCTTGTTGAAATCGTGACGGACGATCGGTTTATCGACGTGCTCGCCGCGGGCTTTGATGCGGGCATCCGGTACGACGAGCGCATCGAGCGCGACATGATTGCGGTGCCGATCGGTCCGCGCACGCAGCACTTTGTGGCGGCCGCATCGCCTGACTATCTCGCGCGCAAAGGCACGCCGAAACATCCACGCGAACTCGTGGACCACGCGTGCATGGGGCATCGATTCGACAGTGGCGTGCTCGCGGTGTGGGAGTTCATGCGCAAGGGCGAAGTCGTGCGGATCACGCCGACCGGGCCCATCTTCGCGTCGGTCGCCGATTTGCCGATTCGGGCGGCCATCGAGGGTCTTGGCATCGTCTACACGTTTGAAGAATTCCTGCGGCCCGCGCTCGAGCAACAGCGCCTGGTGCCGATTCTCGCGGACTGGTGGCAATCGTTCTCCGGTCCTTTTCTCTACTATCCGAGCCGCGCGCATATGCCGGGGCCGCTACGCGCTTTCGTTGATTTCCTGCGTGGCCGGCAGGTGCCGACGGCGGGTTCAGCATGAGCGACAAACCCAAACCTGATGACCGTCCCGCTTCGGCGCAGGACATTGCGCGCGAGTCCGGCGACGTAGCCGGGGACGCCGCCGCGCACGACGACGCGGCACACCATGTCGAGAGGCGGCCCATCGCCCATGTGAGTCTGCGCGACTTGTTCTTTGGCTTTCTCGGGCTTGGTCTGATGGCGTTCGGTGGTGCGATGCCGCTTGCACGCCGCACGATCGTCGAGCAGCGGCGTTGGCTGACACCGGAAGAATTCACGGAACTGCTCGGCTTGTGTCAGTTCCTGCCCGGCGGGAATGTGATCAACCTGTCGGTGGCGATCGGGATGCGGTTTCGCGGGGTTGCCGGTTCACTGGCGGCGATCCTCGGACTGATCGGTGGTCCGACGGCGATCGTGATCGTGCTCGGTGTCATCTATGAGCGCACACAGGGCGATCCGCGTGTACAGCATTTGTTTGCGGGGCTGGCTGCCGCGGCTGCCGGCTTGCTCGTCGCGATGGCCGTCAAGCTCGCGCTGCCGTTGCGCGGCAAGCCCGCCGCGATCGGCATTGCTGTACTGGGGCTCGTTGCGATCGCGGGTCTGCGTGTTCCGCTGCCGCTCGCCATGCTCGTGTTGACCCCGCTGAGCATCGTGATTGCCGTGAGGTCCGCGCGATGACACCAACGCTGATGGCACTCGTAGTGAGGTGCGCACGATGACGCAGACGCTGATTGCACTCGCGGTGAGGTGCGCACGATGACACAGACGCTGATCGCACTCGCATTGATATTCGGGGAGTTGTCGTTTCTCGCTTTTGGCGGGGGCAATACGACGCTGCCGGAAATGCATCGCCAGGTCGTCGATGTGCATCACTGGATGACCGGGCAGGAATTCAGCGCGCTCTATGCGCTGGCGCAGGCAGCGCCGGGGCCGAACCTGATGGTCGTGCCGCTGATCGGCTGGCACGTGGCTGGTTGGCAAGGTCTGCTCGTGACGACGGTCGCGAAGATGGGGCCGTCTTCGATCATCACGATGCTGGTGCTGCATGCGTGGGAACGGTTCAAAGACCGTCCGTGGCGGCGCGCTGTACAGGCGGGACTGGTGCCCGTGACGGTCGGACTGGTTGCCGCGAGTGCGGTACTGATCTCGATGTCAGCCGATACGCACTGGATCATGTGGGCGATTACCGGCGTCTGCGCGGTATTGACCGTGCGTACGCGGATCCATCCGCTGTGGCTGCTGTTGGGCGGGGCGTTGATCGGATTGACGGGGTTCGGGCAGTAAGTCGCGAGTTGCCGTGGCGGGGCACTGCATGACAAAGCATCGCAGTGACCAGGCAGAGCAGCGACCAGGCATTGCAGTGACCGAGCGCTGCGGGGGCGAGGCACCGCAGGCGACAAAACATGGCGGGAAGCCAACGGTGCGTTGATACGCCGCATCACTTGCATATGCACCGTTATCGATGTCGAATTCGCATGATTCATCCGCGATCGTCGTCTAACCACTCGCATTCAATCTGCATCTTTAATTCCCTACAAATATTTCTCAAGTCGTAAGACTCACTGCCGTTAACGGGACTAGTAGCGGGGGGCGGATACACAGCGCTCGCCTCGCATTCGTTCTGTCTTTCGACGGGAGTTTCATGTCCAGCATCCTCGGCGCCATTACGCGTCCACCGCATGCCACAAACTACTCGAGCGGCACGAATAGCTCGACGACTTTCGATGACGTCAGCGAACTCGACCTGAGCCTGACTTCGTCGCAGACGGGGTCGGCTTCCGTTTCGTTGAGCAGCAATCTCTCCGGCGTGTCGGCATCGACACCGGCCGGCCAATTCGCCGTCGGCTTCGCACAAGCGATCGACTCGGCGACGTATGTCGATCAGGCAACCGGCAAGCGCGAAATCCAGCAAGGCAAGGCGGGTGAACTCGCTTCGGCACTCAACGCGCTGCTGACGCAGAACGGTTTCACGCAGGACCAGGCGAGCCAGATGTCGCAGTCGCTCGAAACCGAGCTTGCGAATGGTGATCCGCTGAGCTTGTCGTCGAGCTACGATTCGATTTCTTCGTCGACTGTGTCGGCGACAGGTGCATATGGCGGCAACGCCGTATGGACGGCAAACAGCGTCACGCAGACCGAACGCTCGGGCACGCTGAACATCAGCATCGACGCATCGGGCCAGCTCAATGTCGCGATGAATTCGCAGACCGTTTCGACGGCGCAGTACACCGGCGAAATCAAGGGCACGGGCACGGCTCCGACGGGCCCGGTCGTGATCGTGGACCTCCCGGGTCTCGACGGTTCGACGCAAGGCATCGCGCTGAGCGGTGACGGCTCGATGTCGGGCACGCCCGCATTCGAAAGCTTCGGACAAGCCACGCAATCGGCGCTCGCTGCGCTTCAGAACGCGATGCCCGCTTCGCTGCTGAATGGCACGACAGCGCCGAGCGCCAACTCGCCGCTCAAGGAGACGGACGCTGAAGCCGCCATCGCATCGGCGACGACCGTTGCGATGCTCGTCACGACGCGTGCTGCAGGTGCATCGGATGCTGCCAACACGGGCGATTCGGGCGACGGCAGCAACAACCAGTCTCAATCGAACAGCGCGACCGACGCCGGTGCCACGAGCAACGATGGCAGCGGCGCGAACGGCGCGGCAGGTTCGGGCAATGATTCGCTGACGACCTTGCTGTCGGCAGTGAAGAGCGAAGCAAGCTCGCTCGTGCAACTGCTCGACTCGGTATCGAAGACGACGCTGATGGGCACGAAGGATACGCAGAAGCGTCTTCAGGATCTGCTCGACCTCGCACGTCAGGCGCTCGATCCGAACAGCGCGTCGTCGACGGGTTCGACGGATGCGTCGAGCGGTGCGGATGGCAACGACGGTGCCAATGGTGCGAGCGGTGCGAATGGTGCAAACGGCACGAATGGAACGTCGGGGGCGACTGGCGTGAGCTCGATCTCGTCGAGCACATCGCTCGAAGTGGAAATCAGCTTCACGCAGACGCTTTCGGTGCAACTGGTCGACGCCAGCGGTTACGGTTCGACGCTGTTCGCGCGCCCCGATGGCAGCCTGGGCAAGATGGTCACGCAACCGACGCGCGTCACCGCCTAAGCCTGCATGCATTGACTCTCCGGTAGGTGTCCAAGTACGAGACGTCTACCTTGAGCGACCGATCCCGAGAGGGAGGGTCGCTCAATTTTTTTGTGGGCCTGCTTTCGTTGGTACCTTTTCGAGAACCCTGGCTTCACACGCCATAGGTTTCGTCCCTTGCCGCAGGCCCCGGCTGCACGTCGTAGCTTCGTCCCATCCTGCGGGCCCTGGCTGCACTGCATCGCTTCAGCCCCTCGCCGCCGACTTTTGCCACAGATAAAAAAAGGGCGACCTGCCCCGAACGGCTGGTCGCCCCAAACACATGAACGCTGTAAAGCAGATCGAGCTGCCGCGTTAGCCAGCCCGACTGGCTATTTGATGTCAGGCGATCTGCTGAATGCCTGCAAGACGCCATGCTGAATCGCGGCGCGCGTCGCGAATCAGATTCCATGCTTCGTTAAACGGCTGCGCGGACTCGCCTTCGTTTTCACGAATCAAGCCGTGGAAGCGCACGCTGGCGAGCTGCTCACTACCAAGCTCCTCTACGCCGAGCAACTGCGCATCGAGCTCGACGACGTCCGTTCGGTTCGTTTGTTTGCCACGCGCTTCGAGATCCATCTTGATCTCAGCAAACATCTCGGGCGTGGTGAATTCGTAGATATCTCCCTGATCGCCTTTATCCCATGCAGCCTGAAGCCGAACAAACGTGACCTTCGACGTACGCAGAAAACCATCGGTATCGAAGCCCGCCGGAACGTGACCGGATTCGACCGCCGTGCGTAGCGACCCGGCCGATGCGGACGATGCAGCACCGGGCACACTGAATCCTTGCGTGCCCGAATAGCCTCCGTACGACGACTGCGATGCCGCATTTGACGACTGCGGTATCGACGACTGTTGTGTGGACGCATGCTGTGCCGGTGCCTGCTGCGCGGCGCGCGCGAAGTCACCGTTGCGCGGCGAACCCGCTTGCCCGTGGGAGTACGCAAGATCCGGACGACGTTTGCGCGCGAAGAAGCGGAACAGCGCGAGGCCCGCAAAAACGACCAGACCGATCAGCAACAGACTCGACAACATTTGCGCGAGCCCTTCACCCAGACCGAAATGCGAGAGCAGCGCGCCGATGCCGAGACCGGCGGCAATGCCGGCGAGCGGTCCGAGCCAGCGGTTACGCGGCTGAGCTGCCGCGGCGGCCGGCGCACCTGCGGCCGGAGCAGCATTCTGCTGCGCGGGTTGCGCTTGCTGTGCACGCTGAGCGCCCGCGGTTGAGGGCGACGACGGCGATGGAGAAGGCGTCGGAGAGGGCGCCATCTGGGTCTGGCGGCCAAAGCTTCGACTGCCGCCCATGCGCTTGGCTTCCGCGTCGAGCGGCGCGAGCGCGCTTGCCACGAGGATGCCGGCCAGGCTCAATACCGCGAGCCGTTTGCCGAGCGCGCCGTGAAAGCGACGGGACCGAGAAACAGGGAAGGCAGACATCACAAATCCTTATTGGCAGGAGACAGCGTTGCCAGCATACGCGGCCAACGCAAACCTTACAAGATGTAAGATTCAAACGTTGGACGAGTCTGCACGCGACTTGTTCCGCAAATTTGCGATGTCGTGCGTTTTATCTATAAATCGATCAGCTTGGAGCGGTCGATGCAACAGGAGCGAGGGAGCCCGTTCTTCTACAGCGATGCTTGGCTGTCGCTCTGACCCCGTCACAGAGGCGTCGACTCGGTTCCGCGACGCCAGCCCGAGAATCCGACCCCCTACATAGCCGGGAACCGGCCCCCGTGAATTCAGCTCGATGAATCAGCCGCGCGCGACGGCCGGCTGGGTGTTCCGCGCGGATGGCGCATTGAGATACCGGAACACAAACGCCGACAGCAGCGTAATCGTGCCAACGCACGCAAACGAGAGCCGATAACCGAGGCCTGTGCTGTCGAAGTGACGTGCGAAGACGCCCACCAGACTTCCGCCGATCGTGACGCCCAGGCTCATGGCGAGCATCTGGATCATCGAGAAGAGGCTGTTGCCGCTGCCGGCTTGGGCAGGCGTCAAACCCTTGAGCGTGACGCTGTTCATCGCAGCGAACTGCATCGAATTGGTCGCGCCGAAGATGGCGAGCTGAACGAGCGACAGCGCGAGCGGCCAGCCCGGAGAAATCAACGCGCATGAGGCAATCGAGCCGCCAACGATCAGCGTGTTGACGAGCAAGAACGTCTCATACCCGTAACGCAAGATCAAAGGCGTCACCCAGCGCTTGGCGATGGTGCCGACGATGGCGATAGGAAGCATCACCAGGCCCGACTGCAGCGGGCTGTAACCCAACTGCACCTGGAGCAGCAACGGAAGCAGGAACGGCAGGGCACTGCTGCCCACGCGAGCGACGAGGTTGCCGATCAGTCCGACGCTGAAATTGCGTTCACGGAACAGGGCGAGATCGAACAGCGGCAACGGGCGTCGCTGCGCATGCAGCAGATAGAGAACGACGGTCAGCACGAACACGGCGAACAGGATGCTGCTGATCAGCGCGCGGTGCGTTTCAACCGGGCAGTCGAGCGCGAGCGACACGCTCGCCATGCTGACCGACAGCAGCCCGAAGCCGATGACATCGAAAGGCGGGGGTGCGACCGGCGCGCCGGCCGGCAAGAACCGACGCACGGCGAACAAACCGAACGCACCGATCGGAATATTGATCAGGAAGATCCAGTGCCAGCCGATTGTTTCGACAAACCAGCCGCCAAGCACCGGGCCAAGCAGAGGGCCAACCTGTCCAGCGATCGATACGAACGCGAGCGCGCCAATGTATTCCTCGCTCGATACGCTGCGCAGCAGCGCAAGGCGTCCGATCGGCAGCAGCATCGAACCACCGACGCCTTGCAGCACACGGGCGATCACCAGCTCATTGAGCGTATGTGCGGTTGCACAAAACAGCGAGCCGAGTACGAAGATCAGGATGGCGGTGAAGTACACGCGTCGCGTGCCGAACTTGTCGGCAAGCCAGCCGGACGCGGGTGTCAGCATGGCCATGACGAGGGCGTAGGCGACCACCACAGGGCGCATGTCGAGCGCGCCTACGTGAAGCGCGGCGGCCATGTTGGGCAACGCCGTATTGACGATCGTCGTGTCGAGGGCCTGCATGAAAAACCCTGCCGCGACGATCCACAGCAAGGCACTGTGCGATTGCTTGTTCATTCACGCAATGATAAGAAAGCGGCCTATCATTGGGAAGTCCACTAGAACCTGTGACTGCAATCGGATATGCCGATGACCACTCCATGCTGAACCCTGTCTGGATCCAGACATTCGCGACCGTTGCCGGCTCGCGAAGCTTTACGGATGCCGCGCGGCGACTGGGTCTGACGCAATCGAGCGTCAGCGACCATATCCGACGTCTCGAGGAAAGCGTCGGCCGGCGCCTGTTTATCCGCGACACGCATTCTCTGGCGCTGACCGCGGATGGCGAAAGCCTGCTCGTTCACGCGCGTCTGATTCTCGAGGCGCACGCGCGCGCCGAATCCCAGTTCAAGGGCCCGCGTCTGCGCGGGCGGGTCCGCTTCGGAACGTCTGACGACCTGGTGTTGGGTCCGTTGCCGAGGGCACTCGCGGCCTTTCGTGACATGCATCCCGATGTTGAGCTCGAGATCACGATCGGCAAGACCGTGGATCTCTATAAGCAACTCGACACCGATTCGCTCGATTTGCTGATCGGCAAGCGCAGGCAATCGGGGCCCGCCGGCGTGACGCTGTTTAAGGAACCGCTCAAGTGGCTTGGCAAGGCGGGCACGGTCATCGATATCAAGCAGCCGTTGCCCTTGCTACTGTTGCCAGAGCCAAGCATCACGCGGTCGCTGACGCTCAACGCCGTCGCCGCGGGTGGCTTGCCGTGGCGCGTGATTTGTACGAGCAGCAGTCACACAGGATGTATTGCAGCGGCAAGAGGGGGATTGGGGATTACGGCGCAGCCGGCCTTCCTGACCGCTCCGGGGATTGATTCGCCCGTCAATGTATCGAGCTTGCCTTCGCTGCCCGAAGTCGAATTCGTGTTTCTGCGATCGAAGCGTCTGAGCAAACCCGCGCAGACCTTGCTGGAGATCCTGCAACAGAGTGACTTGCGTAGCGTCGCTTAACGCGGTATCACAAAGCAGAAAGCAGAAAGCCCGCCATTCCACCTGCATCAGCCTCCCCAGCGAAGACTCATGCAGGCCCGGATGGCGGGCTTTGATCATCCTGACGCGATGTTTCGCGTCAGGTGGTGCGTGGCTCGTGATGTAACGCCAACCGCGTCAAATCACGCTGCCACGACCTTGCGTGCGATTACGCCGGTACAGCGACCGTTGCGTTAGCTGTTGCGGGCTCGTCGATCGACGTGCGGATCAGGTGATCGAACGCGCTCAGTGCGGCCTTCGCACCTTCGCCGACTGCGATCACGATCTGCTTGTAAGGCACGGTCGTCACGTCGCCTGCGGCGAACACGCCCGGCACCGACGTCTGGCCCTTCGCATCGACTTCGATCTCGCCATGCTTCGACAGCGCGACCGTTCCCTTCAGCCATTCGGTGTTGGGCACGAGGCCGATCTGCACGAACACGCCTTCGAGCGCGAGATGCTTGATCTCGTCGTTCTTGCGGTCCTTGTACGTCAGGCCGTTGACCTTCTTCGAATCGCCCTGAACTTCGGTCGTCTGCGCATTCGTGATGACGTCGACGTTCTTGAGGCTATAAAGCTTGCGTTGCAGCACCGCATCGGCGCGCAGGTCCGGTGCGAATTCGAGCAGCGTCACATGGCTCACGATACCGGCCAGATCGATCGCCGCTTCGACGCCCGAGTTCCCGCCACCGATCACGGCGACGCGCTTGCCCTTGAACAGCGGGCCGTCGCAGTGCGGGCAGTAGGCAACACCGTGGTTACGGTATTCGCGCTCGCCCGGCACATTGATTTCGCGCCAGCGTGCGCCCGTGGCCAGCACGATTGTCTTGCTCTTGAGCGTCGCGCCGTTCGCGAGCTTGACCTCGATATGCTTGTCGCCCGGCACGAGCTGCGTCGCGCGCTCGACATCCATGATGTCGACTTCGTATTGCTTGACGTGTTGCTCGAGCGCCGTAGCGAACTGCGGTCCTTCCGTTTCCTTGACCGACACGAAGTTTTCGATGGCGAGCGTATCGAGCACCTGACCGCCGAAACGTTCAGCGACGACGCCGGTGTTGATACCCTTGCGCGCTGCGTAGATCGCAGCCGCTGCGCCTGCGGGGCCACCGCCGACGATCAGCACGTCGAACATGTCCTTCGCGTCGAGTTCCTTGGCCTTGCGTGCGCCGGCATTGCTGTCGAGCTTCGCGAGGATTTCCTTGACGCCCGTGCGGCCCTGGCCGAACACCTGACCATTCATATAGACCGTCGGCACCGCCATGATCTCGCGTTGCTTGACTTCGTCCTGATAGATCGAGCCGTCGATCATGACGTGACGGATGCGCGGGTTGATCAGCGACATCACGTTCAGCGCCTGCACGACTTCCGGGCAGTTCTGGCAGGTCAGCGAAATATACGTCTCGAACTCGTAGTCTGCGTCGAGGTTCTTGATGGCTTCGACCACGTCGTCTTCGAGCTTGACGGGGTGACCACCGACCTGGAGCAGGGCGAGCACGAGCGAGGTGAATTCATGGCCCATCGGAATGCCGGCAAAACGAATGCCGAGATTCTGACCCGGGCGATTCAACGAGAACGATGGCTTGCGCTGGTCGTCGTCGCTGCGCTCGATGAGCGTGATGCGATTCGACAGGCCGGCAATCTCGTTGAGCAGTTCGGTCATCTCACGCGACTTGGCCGAATCGTCGATGGACGCGACAATCTCGATCGGTTGCGTGACCTTTTCCAAATAGTTCTTCAACTGGGTCTTGAGATTTGCATCCAGCATGGCGTGTCGATCCGTAACGATTGCAACGTGAGAGAGATTTCGGGGCGCAGACTACCCGCGCCCCGAAGGGTGCAGCAGAAGATTTTCGCGGGATTCAGCGTGTTGGGGTGAATCCCGCAAGCGGCGTGCCGCTTAGATCTTGCCGACGAGGTCCAGCGACGGGGCCAGCGTTTCAGCGCCCGGGGTCCACTTGGCGGGGCAGACTTCGCCCGGGTGCGACGCGACGTATTGCGCTGCCTGAACCTTGCGCAGCAGTTCCGATGCGTCACGGCCGATGCCGTTGTCGTGGATTTCGCACAGCTTGATCTCGCCTTCCGGGTTGATCACGAACGTGCCGCGCAGTGCCAGGCCTTCTTCTTCGATCAGCACGTCGAAGTTGCGAGCCAGCGTAGCCGTCGGGTCGCCGATCAGCGGGTATTGAACCTTCGCGATCGTGTCCGACGTGTCGTGCCAAGCCTTGTGCGTGAAATGCGTATCGGTCGAGACGCCGTAGACCTCAACGCCGAGCTTCTTGAACTCGTCGTAGTGATCTGCCAGGTCGCCGAGTTCCGTCGGGCACACGAACGTGAAGTCCGCCGGGTAGAACACAACCACCGACCACTTGCCCTTCAGGTCCGCATCGCTCACCGGCACAAAGTTGCCGTTGTGATAAGCGGTTGCCTTGAACGGTTTGACTTGGGAATTGATGATCGACATCTAGAGTCCTTGCTTGGTTGGAAATGTTGTGCAGCGCTGCACAGTATCGGTAATTTGATCGCGGATGAGAAATCGCTTAAATCAATGTCGCCGATTGGCATACGCTATGAGGGTCCCGAGGCTTGTCTGGCGGGGGTTTCACGAGATTCGGGGAGGGCTGCGGACGGCGATTTTTTCTGCGATGCAGCACGATCCGGCACGCCAGGGCCGGGATCCTGCCGGACGCTTCGAAAACCGCAGTCATGCGGACCTGCGCCGGAACTCGCACCTTGAAGCTGGGGAGGCGATATTTTGGGTGATATCCGGGCGAAACGGAACTGCCTGGACGCTCGACGCCCGCGTATGGTCTGATCACGCATTCGTCACGATTCTGTCGCGTGCACGTCACGCGGTCACATCACGAGCCATCGATGCTCGACCTGGAGGAGAGGCATGAGAACAAAGCTGTATCTCGACGAACTCGAAGAAGGGATGCAATACACATCCACCGAGTACGAAATGACGACCGCGGATATCAAGCGTTTTGCGGCGGAGTTCGACCCGCAACCGTTCCATCTGGACGAAGAAGCTGCGCGTTCGTCGCTGTTTGGCGGGCTTGCCGCGAGCGGCTGGCACACCGCCGCCGTCACGATGCGCTTGCTGACGGAGGGCGGGGTGCCGGTGGCGGGCGGGTCGATCGGGCTCGGCGGAGAGATCACGTGGCCGCGTCCGACGCGCCCCGGCGACAGGCTGCATGTGGTGACCACGGTGACGGAAATCCGTGCGTCGAAAACCAAGCCGGGCCAAGGCGTCGTGACGACGACATCGGAAACGAAGAATCAGGCCGGCGAGGTGGTGCAGCGATTCGTCGCGAAACTGATCGCTTTTACGCGTGAGTTTTCCGAAGCGCAGGAAGCCGCGCGCGCCCAGGGGCAGGGTCAGGCGCAGATCTGAATTCGAAGGTGTAAAAGCAAAACGCCGGGCCTTTCGGGCCCGGCGTTTTACATTTCGTCTCCCCTCTGTCCCCGACGCTTCTCAACGTGTTGAGGCGTCAGGTGGGTTTGCGACAGCAGCCTTTAATACGCCACGGCGAGTGCGTGCGCGTGTTCTTCGTCAAAGCGTCCCAGATAGTCGGACTTGCCGATGGGCACACCGTTATGGCGAAGGATGTCGTACGCCGTCGTCACATGGAAAAAGAAATTGGGCAGTGCAAACGAGAGCAGATAGCTCATGCCGGTGAATGGCGTATCGATGCCGCCGACTTTCATCACGATCGAACGCGCTTCGCTGCCGTCAATACGATGCGGATCGACTTCGCGAAGAAACTCGCATGTGCGCGCAATGCGCTCCTGCAAGTCGCGAAACGTGACTTCAATATCTTCGTAGACGGGCGCTTGTACGCCCGCAAGGCGCGCGGTCGCCCGCTTGGCGGCATCGCTTGCCAGCTGGATTTGCCGGGCAAGCGGAAACATATCGGGGAACAGGCGCGCTTCGATCAGCACGGACGGGTGGATTTTCCGGCTGGCCGAAAATTCTTCGGCCTGATCGAGCAGCACGGCAAGATTATCGAATCCACGCAGGAAAACAGGCACTGAGGCCTGATACATCGATAGTGACATTTTGCTGAACCGATTCAGTAAATTCCGCGCCGCGAATGACCGCCGTTCGACGGACGCACAATAATCAGCCGGTACTATAGGAGCAGAATCTGCTCCGATAAACTCGATATCGCCGGTTTCACTGTTTCAGAAAAGAAAACAATCGTGGTGCAGACTGACACGCCCGTGCGATCCCGGTTTATGCGGTTCGCACGATTATGATGGCCGGAACCGTTTACGGTGTCTGTAGAAGCGGGGTCTGGCAGATGAAATTTTATTTAAGGTCGCGTCATTTTCGCGCCAGCTATTTTCTTTTTAATCCGGCAGTTAGACGGTCGACACGCGCGTTTTACAGTTCTATAACGGCCAGCGAAATGCGACGAGGTGGCCAGCAATATCACAAAAGAAAATCCCGTGCAGGATAGGGGTATTGCGATCGAGGCAAATCGGAGAACGTTTATCGGGGCGCGATCCAATTAAAGGGATCGAACCCAATTCCGGGGATCAAACCAGCCAGCGTTGAAGATCGTAATAGGCGACGCGATCGCGATCGGACACCGCGACGTCGGCGGCGAGCCGCGCAAGACCATTCGCCCCGGGCATCGCGCCGATATTTCCGGCGCCCTGACTGCCGTACGGAAGCAACTCGGCGATGCCCTGATCGTTGAGCACATAGCGCACGCGCAGGAAGACTTCGCGCGCTTCGTGAAGCGTCCGTTCGGTGCGCAGGGGAATGCGTGCCACCAGCGGAAACACTTCCGCGCGACCCTGCATGCGGCGAATCAGCGGTGTGACCATGACCGTGAACACCGCGTAAACCGAACCCGGATTGCCCGGCAGGCAGACGACGGGTTTGCCGTTGACATGGGCGAGCGCCATCGGCTTGCCCGGTTTCATGCGGACCTTCCACAGCGCGAGATCGCCACCGAGCGATTCGAGGACTGGCTTGATGAGATCGCGCTCGCCGACCGACACGCCGCCCACGGTGAGAACCAGGTCGCATTGTGCGACGAGCGACGACAAGGCTTCGCGCAAGGCTTGTTCATCGTCCGCGGCGTGCACCACCTCGGCGGCTTGTGCACCCATGCCTTCGACGAGCGCCGCCAGCATGGCCGCATTCGAGTTGAAGATCTGTTGAGGCGCACGCAGCTGACCGGGTGCGACCAGCTCGTCGCCCGTCGTCAGAATGCCGACACGTAGCCGATCGAATACACGGACCTCGGCGATGCCTTGAGAGGCGAGCAAGGCGATATGCGCGGGAGAGATGCGCGTGCCGACATCGAGCAACGGCTGGCCCGCGGCAATGTCTTCGCCGCGCAGCCGCACGTGCTGGCCGGATCGCGGCGCTTCGGTAAAGCGCACGCCGCCGTCCTGTTCGACGGCGTATTCCTGCATGACGACCGTGTCGGCGCCCTCGGGAATCAGGCTTCCCGTGAAGACGCGCGTTGCCTGACCGGCAATCAGCGGTGCCGGCATATCGCCCGCGAAGCAACGCTGCTGGATCGGTAGCGAGACATCGCTCGCGAAATCGCAGTAGCGAATGGCGTAGCCGTCCATCGCACTGTTGTCACCCGGCGGCAGATCGACACCGGCGATGATCGTCTCGGCGAGCACGCGACCGCTGGCCTCCGACAAGCCGATGGAGGTGGTCCCGGTGACAGGACGCGCGCCTTGTGCAAGGCGTTGCTGAGCAATCTCGAAGTCAAGCATATCGGTGGACCATCGTGTGCACGCTTGCGGCCGGGCGCTGAAACGTAAAGTGAGTCGCGGACAAACCCCGAAGGGTATCGGACGCGACGGGGCAGATCAATGTTCTGACGGCTGTCGTGTTGCGAACCGGGCGCTGCTCGGGGCCGAACCCGCTGCGCGGACGCCACTGCCCACGACGACCGTTGCGTGGTTGGAGGTGCCGGCCAGACCGCGCACCGCGCCGCCCGTACGCGTCGGAACGCGCGCCGGCGTGCGCACGGGTGCAGGCGTTTCGTCGTGCGCGTCGGGTCCGACCTTGCCGCGGAACACGTGATACTGATAAAGGTTGTAGCCGATCATGACCGGCAGGATCGTGCCGATGCCGAACAGCATGAATACCAGGGTGGTGTTGTCGGATGCAGCATCGATGATCGAGAGCTTGCCCGGTACGAGATCGGGAAAGAGGCTGACCGCGAGTCCTGCGAACGACACGAGAAAGAGGGTGACGGCGCCGCGGAACGGTCCGCGATGGCTGCCGGTCTGCACGGAAAGCACGATATAGGCGAAGGCGACGATGGCGATGCACGCGAGCAGCACGAGTACGTGGAACACGTTCGATTCGGCCCAGCGATCGTGTCCGACCGGGCTGAAGATCATCGTACCCGCCGACAACACGATCGCCGCGCACACGGTGGTCGACACGCTGGCGAGCGTGAAGCGCCGCGCGTCGCGTTCGAGTTGGCCGGTTGTCTTCTTGACGAGGTAGGTCGCACCGAGCAGGCAGTAGCCGGACACGACGCCGATCGCGGTCACGGCAGTGAAGCTGGCATTCAACGCACCCGGCGCGAGACCGGTGATCACGCGACCAAGGATCACGCCTTGCGACAGCGCGGCCATCAGGCTGCCGACGCCGAATACGATGTCCCAGAAGCGTTTGCGTGTGGCTGCGTGGCGGAACTCGATCGCGGCGCCGCGCAGGATCAGGCTTGCGATCAGCGCCATGACGGGCACATAGAGATCGGACAGCAGCGTGGCATAGGCTGCGGGGAACGCGCCAAACAAGCCGCCCCCGAGCACGACGAGCCAGGTTTCATTGGCGTCCCAGACATGGCCGATCGACTGGGCGATCTGATCGCGCTCGGAGACATCGCGGGTCAGCAAACTCAGGATGCCGACACCGAGGTCGAAGCCATCGGTCACGACGTAGAAAACGAGCATCAGGCCGAGCACGCAGAACCACGCGGTGCTGAGCATGGAGTGAAGGGAGTCAGTCATGGCAAATACCGGTTCATAACAGGGAGACGGGGATGCGATCGGATGCCGGCGCTTTGCTTTGCGGAGTCGCCCGGAATCCGCCTTGCCGGGCAGGAGCAATGAGCATCGGCATGGGATCGTTCACGTTCAGTAGTCGAAGTGGGCTCGTGCGATGCGAGGGTCGACGGGGTCGGCGGGCGGCATCAGGGTGAGATCCGGGCCTTTGCGCAGCCACTTGCGGGCGAAGTAGAAGAAGCAGCCGATCAGCACGCTGTAGAACATCGCGAACATGATCATGCTTGCGCCGACTTCATGGGCGGGGATCGACGACACGGCGTCCTGGGTGCGCAGCAGACCATAGACGACCCATGGCTGGCGGCCCACCTCACGCACGATCCAGCCCGATTCGACAGCGATATACGGCAGCGGAATCGCAAGGACCCAGGCAAGCAGCAGCTTGCGATGTTCTAGCAGGGCATCGATGCGGCCACGCGTGCGCCGGAAAACGAAGGCCGTCCAGAACGCGAGCACCATGAACAGGAAGCCGATGCCGGCCATCACGCGGAACGCGTAGTACAACAGCGGCAGCATCGGCGGCTGATCCTGCTTCGGAATATCGGCGAGGCCGACGACCTTGCCATGCAGGCTGTGCGTGCCGAGCACGCTGAGCATGCCGGGCACTTCGAGCGAGAAGTCATTTTTCTGGGTAGCGCGATCGGGCCACGCAATCAGCGACCACGACGCACCCGTTCCTGGCGCATTGGTGTGCCAGTGTCCTTCGATCGCTGCACCCTTCGCGGGCTGGGTCGCGAACACGTCGACGCCGCTCGAGTCACCAAGCCAGACCTGCAACGGCGCCACGACGACGAGCAGCGTGAGCGCGAGCTTGAAACTGCGCATAAAGAACGCGGCATTGCGGCGCTTGAGCAGGTTGTACGCCGAGATACCCGCCACGACAAACAGCCCCGTCTCGATCGCGGCGACCCACATATGCGAGACGCCCCAGATCATGTCGGGGTTGAAGATCGCCTTCATATAGTCGTCGACGAAGACCTTGCCGTCGTGCACGGAAATGCCCGCGGGGGTCTGCATCCACGAGTTGGCGACCATGATCCAGAACGCGGAGATCGACGAGCCGAGTGCCACCATCGAGGTGGCGAACAGGTGCACGCCCTTGGGCACACGGCCCCAACCCAGCATCATGACGCCGACGAAACCCGCCTCGAGCATAAAGGCCATCGCGCCTTCGAACCCGAGGATATTGCCGAAGAACTGACCGGTGAACTGCGAGAAGGGTGCCCAGTTCGTGCCGAACTGGAATTCCATCGGAATGCCGCTGACGACGCCGACCGCGAAGTTGAGCACGAGCAATTTGCTCCAGAAGCGCGCATGGCGGTAGTACATGACGTCGCTCGTGCGGACCCACAGGGTTTCGACGATCAGCAGGAACGCGGACAGGCTGATCGTCAAAATCGGCCAGAGAATATGGAAGATCGCGGTCATCGCGAACTGGCCGCGTGACAGGTTCAGGAGTTCATTGACAGGCATGATGGGATCGGCGAGCGAGCTTTAAAGAGAATGCGGGGGTCGGCAGCAGGGCAGCCCGTTACATCGCAGCGACGTTTTCGAAGCGCGACACGGTCGACGTCGTTTCGTCGCGGTCTGTAAGGTCTTTACGGTCTTTAAGGTCCTTACGCTCCTCACGGGCCGGCTCGGCGCGTACGAGACTGCGCGGTGCGTCATCGGGTGCCGTGCTGCGATGAAGAAGGACAGGTATCGACTTCGACGTTGGCGTGTTGCAGATATCGCCGACGCTCGTGAGCGGCACGAGAGGATTGGTCTCGGGGTAGTACGCACCGAGGCATCCGCGAGGAATGTCGTACGCGACGAGCAGGAACTTGTCGGCCCTGCGCTCGATGCCGTCGTCCCAGACGGTGGTCATGTCGACCCAGTCACCGGCCTCGAAGCCGAGCATGTCGAGGTCGTCCTGGTTGGCGAACACGACGCGACGCTGTCCGAATACGCCGCGATACCGGTCATCGAGGCCGTAGATCGTGGTGTTGTACTGGTCATGCGAGCGCGCGGTCATCAGCGTGAGTACCCGGTTGCCGTGCTGCTCGCGTGCTCGCGCGATCGGCGTGTCGGATTCGATTGCATGCGCGAGGAACTGGGCGCGGCCCGTCGGCGTGTTCCAGACGCGTTCGCGCGCCGGCACATCAAGATGGAACCCGCCAGGGATGGCGACGCGCGAGTTGTAGTCGAAGAAGTCGGCGAAGACTTTCTCGATGTCGTCGCGAATGCGCGAATAGTCGTCGGCATACGCGAGCCAGTCGATACTCGCGCTGCCGAGCGTCGCATCGGCGATATGCGCGACGATCGACACTTCCGACATCAGGTTTGCGGACGCCGGCGTGTTCATGCCGTACGAGATATGCACCATGCTCATTGAGTCTTCGACGGTCACGCCTTGTGCGACGCCGCCTTGCGTATCGATTTCCGTGCGTCCGAGCGTCGGGAGGATCAGGGCCTGTGTGCCGTGAATCAGGTGGCTGCGGTTGAGCTTGGTCGTGATGTGGACCGTCAGGTCGCACTGACGCAACGCTTGCCATGTGCGCGGCGTATCGGGTGTCGCCATCGAAAAGTTGCCGCCGAGCCCGATAAACACCTTGACCCTGCCTTCAAGCATCGCGTGAATCGTTTCGACGACGTCGTAGCCATGCTCGCGCGGCGGCTCGAAGCCATAGACCTCCTTGAGCCGGTCGAGAAACGCCTGCGTCGGCTTTTCCTCGATACCCATCGTGCGGTCGCCCTGCACATTGGAGTGACCGCGCACCGGGCACAGGCCCGCGCCGCGTCGGCCGATATTGCCGCGCATCATCATCAGGTTGGCGAGCATCTGAATCGTCTGCACGGAGTTTTTGTGCTGCGTCAGGCCCATACCCCATGTGCTGATCACGCGCCGGCCTTTCGCATAGATCTGCGCAAGCGCATGGATCTGTGCGAGCGGCACGCCGGACGCCGCCACGAGCGCATCCCACGATTCGTCGCGCAGATCGGCGGCGAAGGCTTCAAACCCCGCCGTGTGCAGCTCGATGAAATCGAGGTCGAGCACCCGCTCGCGACCTTCCGTGACGGCGGTATCGTCGAGTTCGAGCACGCGCTTCGCAACCCCCTTGATCAGCGCGAAATCACCGCCGACACGGGGTTGAACGAACACCGAGCAGATATCCGTGCTGCCCATCGTGAGCATTTCAATCGGGTTTTGCGGGTTCGAAAAGCGCTCGAGGCCGCGTTCACGCAGCGGGTTGATCGACACGAGTGTCGCGCCGCGTTTGGCGCAGTCGCGAAGCTCACCCAGCATGCGCGGGTGATTGGTCGCCGGGTTCTGACCAAAGAGCAGCACCGTATCGGCGTGCTCGAAGTCGTCGAGTGTCACCGTACCCTTGCCGACGCCGACCACCGATGGCAAACCCCGGCTCGTGGCCTCGTGGCACATATTCGAGCAGTCGGGGAAATTGTTGGTACCGTAGGCACGCACGAAGAGCTGATACAGAAAGGCCGCTTCGTTGCTCGCGCGCCCCGATGTATAGAACGCCGCACGATCGGGATTGTCGAGGCCTTTGAGGTGTTCGGCAATCAGCGCGAACGCACGGTCCCATGAGATCGGAACATAGCGGTCGCTTGCGCCGTCGTACACCATCGGATCGGTCAGGCGTCCGTGCTGCTCGAGTTCGTAGTCTGTCTGCGTGAGCAATTCGGCGACCGTGTGCTGCGCGAAGAATTCGGGCGTCACGCGCTTACTGGTCGCCTCGGCGGCGACGGCCTTGACGCCGTTCTCGCAGAACTCGAAGGTCGACGCGTGCTCGCGATCGGGCCATGCACAACCGGGGCAATCGAAGCCGTCGGGCTGGTTCTGCTTGAAGAGCAGCTTGTACTTGCCGCCTGGCACGCGTTCGCGCACGAGATTGATGGCGACTTGCTTGATGGCGCCCCAGCCCGCCGCCGCGTGATGATAGGGGGCGATGCGCGCATCGGGTTTCATGTCCGCCATGATCCTTATTCTCCTGAACGGCGCGATCGGATCGATCCGGGAGGATTCCGGTTCTGTTCCGGTTCGGTACGCGCCCGGCGCGTTTCCGATGAGGCTCGGATACGGTCCCGGTTCGATATCGAACGTCGCTGTGCTGTCGATATGCGCAGAATAAGTTTTGACCGCACCGGGCGGGACACACAAAAGCCGGAGATCGAAAGGAGTACAGTCGCGCGCCGGCACGTCGTGCATAAGGCGCTGTGCTTCCCTTATACTGGCCGCCTTTCAGCGGTGCAGGCGCGCATCCATCAGGGAAGGAAGCCGGTTGTGAAACTCTACGAGAAGCTCGCTGCAGAAATCGAAGGGCTCGTCGACTCGGGCGTGCTGCTCGCGGGGGAACGTATCCCGTCGGTTCGTCAGACCAGTCAGCATCACAAGCTCAGCATCACGACGGTGCTGCGCGCCTATGTGCTGCTCGAAAGCAAAGGCATCATCGAAAGCCGGCCGCAGTCGGGCTATTTCGTGCGCCGGCGTGTGGGGCAGCCGGTCGTCGCCGAGCTGCAATCCTCGCGTCCGATTGCGGTATCCGCGGAAGTCGATGTGAGCCGGCTGGTGCTCTCGACGCTGCGTTCGATTCGCATGAATGACGCGGTGCCGCTCGGCTCTCCATATCCCGATCCGTCTCAGTTCGCCGTTCAGCGGCTCAACCAGTATGCGAACGCGGTCGCGCGCCGGCATCCGTACTGGAACGTGATCGACGATCTGCCGCCCGGTAATCCGGAGCTGATTCGACAGATTGCACGGCGCTACCTCGAGAACGGTCAGGGCGTCGATCCGAACGAAATCATCGTGACGGTCGGTGCAACCGAAGCGATCAATCTGTGCCTGCAGGCGGTGGCGCAGCCCGGCGATACGATCGCGGTCGAATCGCCGACGTTCTACGCGATGCTGCACGCCATCGAACGCATGGGCATGCGCGCCATCGAGGTCGCGACCCATCCGCGTGAAGGAATCGATCTGGCAGCATTGGCCAAGATCATCGGCGAGCAGCGTATCGCGGCCTGCATGGTCATGCCCAATTTCCAGAATCCGATGGGCTTCCAGATGTCGGATGAGCGCAAGCAGGCGCTGGTCGACCTGCTCGCCAAGCACGACATCCCGTGCATCGAGAACGGTGTCTACAACGAGCTGTACTACGGCGAATCGCACCCGAGCACGCTCAAGTCGTTCGACAAGAAAGGGCTCGTGCTGCACTGTTCATCGTTCTCGAAGACCTTGACGACCGCGCACCGGATCGGCTGGGCACTGCCGGGGAGGTACCGCGAGCGCGTCGAGAAGTTCAAGTTCCTGAATACGCTGACCACGCCATCGATTCCGCAGATGGCGATTGCCGAGTATCTGAGGAACGACGGCTACGATCATCATCTCCGCAAGATGCGCAAGACCTATGCGCAACAGGCAAGCATTATGAGTTCGGCCGTCAAGCGCTTCTTCCCGGACGGTACCCGCACCACCAATCCGCGCGGGGGATATGTGTTGTGGGTCGAGCTGGCGCCGGAAGTCGACTCGATGGCGCTGTATCAGCTTGCCCTCGAACACAAGATCACGATCGGCCCGGGCTATATGTTCTCGGTGCGCAAGCACGGCTACCGGAACTATATTCGCCTCAATTACAGTTACCCGTGGTCCAAGGAAATCGAACAGGCGGTGACGACGGTTGCGCGCTTGCTGCCGGAGGCCTCGCGGCCGGTCGAATGACCTACAACCGCGCGCGTCTCGCCGGTTCACCATGCGTGCCCGATATCGCCTGAGCCGGCGTGAAGGCACCCGGAGACGACCGAAGGCGAGTGCGCCTAGTGCAGCTTGACGCGCGGCACGGTCCGGCGGCGCAGCCAGTGCGCGAGCGTGTCGAGCAGCATGCGCGGTATGCCGTGCAGCGCGGCGATATGCATCCGGTACAGCGACATATACATGATGCGTGCGAACAGGCCATCGATAAACATCGTGCCGCCGATCAGGCCACCCATCAGGTTACCGACCGCCGTCACGTGTCCCAACGAAACCAGTGACCCCAGGTCGCGATATTCAAATGCGCGGAGCGGCCGCCCTGAGAGGCGGTCGCGCATCGCACGGAACAGGAACTCCGCCTGCTGATGCGCCGCCTGCGCGCGAGGCGGGACGTTGCGGCCGGTGGTGGGCCATACGCATGCCGCGCAATCCCCAAGCGCGAAGATATCGTCGTCGAGCTCGGTTTGGAGCGTAGGCCGCACGTTGAGCTGCCCGAGTCCGTTGACCGTCAGTCCGTCCAGTGTCGAAAGCACGCGTGGCGCCTTGATACCGGCGGCCCAGACGGTCAGGTCGACAGGAATATCGCGTCCACTGGCCGTGCGCACCGCATGTTCCGCAACCTCGGTCACGCGTTCGCCGAGGCGCACGTCGATCGCGCGTGCCTCGAGCAGGCGAGCGGTTTCCGTCGACACGCGCTCGGGAAGCGCGGGCAACAGCCTCGGGCCCGATTCGATCAACACAATACCGATGTCGTCGCGCGGGTCGAGCCCGTGGAGTCCATAGGCCGACAGCACCTGCGCCGTATTGCGCAACTCCGCCGACAACTCGACGCCCGTCGCGCCGCCGCCCACGATGGCAATCTGCACGCGATGACGCTTGTGTGTGGGCAATGCACCTTGCGCTCTCAATGCGTCGTCGTTGCTTTCGGCGCGCGTACAAGCGGCGATCAGACGGCGGCGAAAGCGCTCCGCTTCGGCGACCGTGTCGAGCGCAAACGCATGCGCGTCGGCGCCGGGCACGTTGAAGAAGTGCGTGGTGCTGCCGATCGCAATGATCAGCGTGTCGTAGCGAATCGAGCGCGACGGCAGCATCTCGCGCCCCGTGTCATCGTCGACCGCAGCGATGGTCACCGTATGCGCGGCGCGATCGATGCCGGTCAGTTCGCCTTGCTGGAACTCAAAGCCATGCCAGTACGCCTGCGCGGCGTATTCGAGCTGATGGGTATAAGGATCCATGCTGCCCGCGGCCACTTCGTGAAGCAGCGGCTTCCAGATATGCGTCGGGTTGCGATCGATCAGCGTGACCGTGGCTTGAGGGTTCCGCCGCCGGGCGCCGAACGCATCGCCGAGCCGGGTCGCGAGTTCGAGTCCTCCGGCGCCGCCTCCGATGACAACAAATCGATGCATGGGTGTCCTTTGGATAGGGTGGCTGACAGTACAAGAGTAAGCGACCGAATGCACACCACGCAGATACAGTCGGCCTGAGGTGCCGGGAGCACAGTTTTCTTTTGTGCCAGTCTGCGTCAGCCTCCGGCGTGCGACCTCGAGTGTGCAGGCTCGGGCGAGCGGGCTCAGACATACGGGTTCATATACGGGCTTACATACGCAGACCTGATCGCATCTGCGGACTTTTCATATCGCACGCGGGCGGGAATCGATAGGAGAAATGCTTGGTTGGGAATCGCCGGACGCTTGCCTAGACTCGATTCATCTTGTCATAACAAGTTGACCCGCCCTCCATGCAGACCCACGTACTCGAATATGACATCGTCGTCGTCGGCGGCGGCACGGCCGGCCCGATGGCTGCCGTCAAAGCCAAGGAACGCGACCCGTCGCTGCGGATCCTGTTGCTCGAAAAAGCGCACGTCAAACGCAGCGGCGCGATTTCGATGGGCATGGATGGCCTGAATAACGCGGTGATCCCCGGCCACGCGACGCCCGAGCAATACACGAAGGAGATCACGATCGCCAACGACGGCATCGTCGATCAGTCGACCGTGTATGCGTATGCGAAGCACAGTTTCGAGACCATCGAGCAGCTCGACAAATGGGGCGTGCGCTTCGAAAAGGACGGCATCGGCGAATACGCCGTCAAGAAGGTCCATCACATGGGCGCCTATGTGCTGCCGATGCCCGAGGGGCACGACATCAAGAAGGTGCTGTACCGGCAGATCAAGCGTTCGCGTATCGAAACGACGAACCGCGTCGTGGCGACGCGCATCCTTCTCGATGCGAACGGGGCCGCGTGCGGCGTGCTCGGATTTGATTGCCGCACGGCCGAGTTCTACGTCGTGCGCGCCAAGGCCGTGATCCTGAGTTGCGGAGCGGCGGGGCGTCTGGGCTTGCCCGCTTCAGGTTATCTGATGGGCACTTATGAAAACCCGACCAACGCGGGCGATGGCTATGCAATGGCCTATCACGCGGGGGCTGCGCTTTCGAACCTCGAGTGCTTCCAGATCAATCCGCTGATCAAGGACTATAACGGTCCGGCGTGCGCGTACGTGACGGGGCCGCTTGGCGGCTTTACGGCGAACGGCAAGGGCGAGCGCTTTATCGAATGCGATTACTGGAGCGGCCAGATGATGTGGGAGTTCTATCAGGAACTCCAGAGCGGCAACGGGCCCGTTTTTCTCAAGCTCGACCATCTCGCCGAAGAGACCATTGCGACGATCGAGCAGATCCTGCATACCAATGAGCGGCCGAGCCGCGGGCGATTCCACGAGGGCCGAGGCACGGACTATCGGTCTCAGATGGTCGAGATGCATATCTCGGAGATCGGCTTCTGTAGCGGACACAGCGCGTCGGGCGTGCGGGTCAATGCACGCGCCGAGACGACGGTGTCCGGACTTTATGCAGCAGGCGACATGGCCGCGGTGCCGCACAACTACATGCTCGGCGCGTTTACCTATGGGTGGTTTGCAGGCCACAACGCGGCCGACTATGTCGCTGGCCGTGATCTCGAAGCTGTCGACAACACGCAAGTGGAGGCCGAGCGCGCGAGGATATTTGCGCCGCTCACGCGTACGGAGGGGCTCGCGCCGGCGCAGGTCGAGTACAAGTTGCGGCGCATGGTGAACGACTATCTGCAGCCGCCCAAGGTGACACGCAAAATGGAAATCGGCTTGCGGCGCTTTGAAGAGATCGAGGCGGATCTTGACGAAATGCGGGCCGAGAATCCCCATGAACTGATGCGTGCAGCCGAGGTCCGGGCGATCCGGGACTGCGCCGAAATGGCGGCGCGTGCGTCACTGTTTCGTGAGGAGAGCCGCTGGGGGCTTTACCACCATCGCGTCGACTATCCGCTGCGCGACGACACGAACTGGTTCTGCCATACCGATCTGTTCAAGGACGACGGCGGCCGGATGAGCAGCCGCAAGCGCGACGTCGAACCGTACGTCGTGCCGATCGACCGGCATGAGCGCGGTGCCTATGAACATCTGCGTATTCAGCGACAGGTCGCAGAGGCCGTATAGCGCGCGTGCTTTTTTCGGGCTGAACCCTATCTACCCCCTTGCTTTGCCGACCATGACCTACGTTCAACGAGATATTCATCAACGCAGTGCCGCACCTGTCACGATCGACGAGTCGAAATGTATCGCCGACAAGGGATGCACCGTGTGCATCGACGTGTGCCCGCTTGATCTGCTGGCAATCGACGCAACGACGGGTAAAGCCTATATGAAGTTCGACGAGTGCTGGTACTGCATGCCGTGCGAGCGTGACTGCCCGACCGGAGCCGTCAAGGTTGCCATCCCTTATCTCTTGCGCTGAAGGGCATCCATGAACGCATCGTTGTTCGCGCAGGTGGAGTCGGACGGCCTTGACCCGGATGTCGTCGAGTTGTTGCCGCGCCTCGAATCGGCCGATGCCGCCACGCGACGGGTGGCCGTGCTGGCGATCGCTGACCTTGAAGATCCTTCGGCGATCCCGGTGATTTGCGCGGTGCTCGGTCGCGATCCGGATGCGGTGGTGCGTGCGGAAGCGGCGCGCGTGCTCGGTTCGTGGGAGGTCGAGCCGGCCGTTCATGCTCTGGCACAAGCGCTGACTGATCGGGATGAAGCCGTTCGTCACGCGGCGGCCGATGCGCTCGCGCAATGCAAGGACGCTCGACTCGGCCCCGCGCTCGTCACGTGGCTCGATCGCCCCGAGCCCTTTGTACGCGCCGTCATTTTCCGGGCGCTGCGCGAGCTGCGATACCCCGCCGTGTTCGATGCTGCACTCGCCGCGTTCGACGATGACGATGCGAACGTGCGCGTCGAGGCCGTTGCACTGCTCGGGTGGTTGCGGGATGGACGCGCGATCGCTGCGCTTGCGCATGCTTTGCAGGTCGATCGCGAGGCAGCGGTGCGACGAGCCGCAAGCGCGGCACTTGGGATGGCCTCCATTGCCGACGTGCTTGCCACACGCGCGCTCCTCGCTGCACTCGCCGACGAAGATTGGCTGGTGCGCGAAAGCACGGCCGCGACGCTCGGCAGGATCGCGGCGGCGAGCGCAACGAAAGATGCCCCGGCGAGCGCAACGCCTGGCACAACCCCAAACGCCCCAATAACGGCTGCTGTGACGCAGGCGCTTATCGCGTCGCTCGAAGATCCGTACTGGCAGGTGCGCATTCAAGCCGCACGTGCACTGGGGCGTTTGCGAGACCCATCGGCCATTGCGGCACTGACCATCGCACTCGGTCACTCGATCAGCAATCTTCGAAAGGAGGCGGCGCTTGCACTCGGTGAGATTGCGGACCCGGATGCACTGCCCGCGCTTGAGCAGGCCGCGACCGACGCGGATCCTGAAGTCCGCAAATCAGTGCGGATCGCGCTCGACCAGATCGCCGTGCGCCTTGCCGCGATCAGGTCCTGAAGGGGGTATCGTCGTGGCGCGTATCGACGGGCAGCGTGAATTGCATATTCGCGCCGCCCGACGCCGACGTTTCTGCCCAGAGCCGGCCACCGTGCGATTCGATGATCGAACGGCAAATCGAAAGCCCCATCCCCATGCCGTTCGACTTGGTCGTGAAGAACGCATTGAACAACATCGCCTGGTGCTCGGGCGCGATACCCGGCCCGTTGTCTTCGACGCCGACCTGAACGTGTTCATCTTCCGGCACATACGTCACGATACGCAGCTCCCGCGCACGGTCGTCGACCGCTGAGAGTGCCTGGACCGCGTTGACCAGCAGATTGATCAGGACTTGCTGAAGCTGAACGCGATCGGCGATCACGAATGGCAGATCGCCGTCGAACTGGCGCAGCACGAAAATATGGTTCGACGAGATCTCACGCCGCACGAGCGCAAGCGTCTCTTCGATCAGCTCGTTCAGGCTGAACCGTGTCTTTTGCGACGGCGTCTTCTTTGACAAAGCGCGGATACCCGCGATGACGTCGGCCGCGCGTCGCGCTTCACTGACCATGCGGCGCAGCGAGTTCGCGACCTCGGCCGTATCGGGCACGTCGCGTTCGAGCCAGCGCAGACCGGCCTGACCGTGCGTGACGATCGACGTAAGCGGCTGATTGACTTCGTGCGCAATGGACGCAGCAAGGCCGCCCAGCGTCACCACGCGTGTGACGTGGGCGAGTTCACCCTGCGCGAGTGCGAGCGCTTCTTCGGCGTTTTTGCGCTCGCTGTTTTCCTCGCTGAGTGCTGTATAGAGTCGCGCATTTTCGATCGAGATCGCCGCCTGCGATGCCAGCATCTCCAGCAAGGCCACACGCGCGGGCGTAAACGTCCCGGCGGCTAGCGAATTCTCGAGGTAGAGCAGCCCGGTCAGTTCGCCTTGCTTGATCAGCGGCATGCACATCACCGATCGAGCGACGGGCTCCCGGAAGTAGAGATCACCCGGGAAGCCATGCATGCGCTGGGCATCGTCGATGATCACACGCTCACGCGTGCGCAGCACGGTCTGGAGCAGGGCGACCGGAAGCCGGCGGGGTTCGACATCCTGCCGGCACACGACGACCGACACCCCGTCGGCGCTGGTGCTCGCATGTGCTTCGACTTCGATACGATCGCCATGACGGCGTAGCAGCACGCCACGCTCGGCGCCTGCGTGTTCGAGCGCGATGGTCATGAGCATTTCGATCACGCGCGACAGCAGGATCTCTCCGGAAAGCGCATGCGAGGCGCGAATGACGACGGCCATATCGAGCTCGCGCGGCGCGGCGGGCACGTTGGACGAGGCTGGCGCATCGTCCTGTGCCGGTTCCTTTGCGGCATCGCGGAGGCCCGGTTCGAGCGCTTCGAGCGCACGGACTTTGGCATGAGCGCCCCAGACCAGATACGCGTAGCGCGCGTTGCGCAGATAGGCGCGGGAAATCGTTGCGAGCCCGCGTTGTGCATAGAAGCGCGCGGCGAATTCGGCACACAGCGCTTCAATTTGCGTCAGGCCTTGCTCCTGCGCGTGCCGTACGGCGCGTTCGTAGTGATGTTCAGCGTCGACGATTCGGTCGTCGATCCGCGCGATCTCGGCCTCGATCAACGCAAGACGGCCGGCGAAGTTCTCGGGGCAATGCTGTGCCCACGTCAGCATGCGCGTGTAGTGTTCGTCGAGCGCGCTCAGGTGCGACTCCACCGGGCCGAACTCGGAGTACTGCGTCGCAGCCGCGCGCGCAAGCGCCGCGTAGAAATGAAATTCCGCGTATTCGAGGAACGACCGCGACGACCATTGCAACGGGATCGCCGCTTCGATCGCAGCGAGCGCGCCCTGGATATCGTCAAACACGATGGCGGCGCCCAGCGTGTAGGTGTAGTGGGCAAACGCCGCGAGTGCATGCGAGGACGGCTCGCCCCGCTCGAAGCGCTGCACGCTCTGCGTGTCGTATCCAGCCGCAAGCAGGGCGGCGGTGTCGAGCGACTGCCCGCGCAGCCGCCGGCACAATACGATTTGCGCGAGATGCGCGTCGATGACCACGCCAAAGCGTGCGTCCTGCGCAAACCCGAGCCCTGTTTCCGCTTCGCGCTGCATTTCCTCGATCGACGTACCGGCGAAGATCAGATTGCTGACGAGGTTGCGCCGGCACAGCAATTCGAAAACCCGGTCGCCGCCTTCGATCGCATTTTGTAGCGCGTAGCGCATAAAGGCCTGACCGCTTTTGGCGGGCCGCTTCCATGGCAGCACGAGCGCGCCGTATGACAGTTCGACGCGAGCACGAAACCGCGTGAGGCCGCGCTCGTTCATCAGGTAGCGGGCGAGTTCGGCGAATTTGAGTCCGGATTCGTAGTCGCCCAGGCGCGAGCCAAAGATGTGCGTGAGGCACGCGTAGGCGTAGCACGACGCATCGCAATGGCCGTGCTCGAGGCTCAGGTTGGTCATGCGCAGCCGGATCAACGCGTGCAGATGCTCGTTGGTGAACAGCGCCGGGGGGATGAGATCGGCGAACACGTCGAGCGTTGCGCGCCAGACCGGATGCCGCATCAGCGGCAGCTCGGCCAGCGCTTCGATCGGCCGTCCGCCCATGAGCTCGATCATTCGCTCGAATTCGCGATCGACCTCGGCCGACGTCGGGGCGGAAGGGATGTCGATACCGACTTCGCGAAAGTACGCGTGGCCTGCCTCGAGCGCCATATCGATGCGGTCGCGCGTGGTGTAAAGCGCAATGCGCAGCCGTGTCAGCTGCGCGCGCAACGGCAGCGCGAGCATGCGGCGCGAGAGCGCATCCACACGGCGTTCGGCGACGGCGGGGGATCCTGTCAGGAACTCGCATTCCGCGCGGTGCAATTCGATCGCATGCGCGGTGTCGTCGGAGTCGGCACCGTCGAGCAATCGCGCTCCCGCCTCCAGATAGGTCAGGGCGGACAGATAGGCCGTGGCCGCCTTGGCCTGACGTCCCGCTTCGAGATTCAACGCTGCAAACGCGTGTCGCTCGGTCGGCGAGAGGCCGCGCAATGCGCCGCGGTTGATCTGTCCGACCGTCTCGAACAAGGTGTTGCCGGCACCGGGCTGATTCGCGAGACGCGCGAGGCGACGTCCGATTTCGAGGTGGGCACTGGCGCGGTGTTCGACCGGGATCGACGCGTAGGCGGCCTCCTGGATTCGATCGTGCCAGAACAGGTACGCGTTATCGAGCCGATAAACAAGGTTGGCTGCACAGGCGTCGTCCAGCGTCGCCTGCAGTGCCTCGGGTGCCAGGCCGCTTGCTTGTGCGAGCACGCGCATGGACGCGCCGCTGCCGAGGCATGCGAGCACGTCCAGCGTGCTGCGTGTCGACGACGGTAACAGTTCAAGCTTGCGCAGCATCAGGTCGACGACATTGTCGGAGTAGCCGCGCGCACGGATCCGGTCAAGATCGCGCGACCAGGCCTGCGCGTCGCTGCCGGCGCCAATCAGGCCTTCCTCGGCCAGCGAGGCGATCAGCTGGATCGAAAAGAACGGATCGCCACGCGTGGTGTCCTGCACGAGCCCGGCGAGCGGAAGGGCGTGCTCATACGAGCAATCGAGTGCATCAGACACGAGCCGTGCGATATCCGTGGCGGCCAGCGGGCCGAGCCGGATATCGTGGATCGAAGCGGACAGCTCGGCGCGCGTGTCGTCGAACAGCGGATGGTTCGGAGGGATCTCGTTGTCGCGGTACGCACCGATCAGCAGCAGGTGGGGCGTGGACGCGCTCGAGGCAAGATATTCGAGCACCGACTGCGTGCCGGCGTCCATCCACTGAAGGTCGTCGATAAACAGGACGAGCGGCTCGTCGGGTGTCGCGAACGCACTGATCAGCCGCGCGGCCACTCGCAGAAAGCGCGCTTTCTCTTCTTGCGGCGGGAGGTCGGCGACCGGAGGCGTCGCCCCGAGCACGAGGTTCAGATCGGGCACGAGCGCAGTCAGGAGCCGCGCATTCGGGCCGAGCGCACGCGAGAGGCGTACGCCCCATTGCTCGAACGCAGCGTCGTCGAGGCCGAGGATCGGCCGCACAAGACCTTGCAGCGCCTGGGCGAAGGCCCCGTACGGAATGGCGCGCTTGACCTGTTCGCATTTGCCCGAGGCGAATCGGTGACGCCCCGCCGGCAGGCGATTGCGCAGCTCGCGCACGAGCGCCGACTTGCCGGAGCCCGACGGTCCGCCGATCCGGATCCATTCGCTGGCTGCACAGTGTTCGACGCGTTCGAATGCAGCGAGCAGCGTGCGTGTTTCCGCATCGCGTCCGTATAGGCGCTCGGACACCTTGAGGCGGTGGGCGACGCTGCGCATATCGAGCGCGAACGGCTGGATCTGCCCCGTTTCGCGCCACTGCGTTTCGCAACGGCGGAGGTCGTCGAGCAAACCCGCGGCGCTTTGGTATCGGTCGTCAGGCGACTTCGCGAGCAGCTTCATGACGATGTTCGCCAAGGTAGCCGGCAAGTCGTGACACCGCTCCGACAGGGGCGTGGGCTGCCGTGCAACGTGTGAGTGCACCCAGGCAAGCGGGTCGTTCGCCGAGAGCGGCGGCGCGCCGACGAGCAGCTCGTAGAGTGTGCAGCCAAGCGCGTAGAGATCCGAGCGTGCGTCGGCAGTCTGATTGAGGCGCCCGGTGCGTTCGGGCGCCATGTACGCCAGGTTGCCTGCAAGGCTCGCCGCATCGGGCCGCAGGGATGCGACGTCCCCGGGTGCGTGATGGTCACCGTGGCGCGAGGCGAGCCCGAAACCCGTCAGGCGCACCGCGTGGGTGTGCACGTCGATGAGGACGTTTTCCGGGCAGATATCGTGATGGATCAGGCCGTGCAGATGCGCCTGATGTGTGGCGCCGGCAAGGGCGATCGCCCAGGGCAGAAAGTCGGCCAGGCCGAGTGGCGCATGACAATAGTCGCGAAGCGGTGCGCCGGCGGGGTCGTCGAGCACAAGCGCGATACGCTCGTCGTGGCGTGCAAGCCCGACAGGGCGGGCGGCCCATCGCGTGTCGAGATCGGCGCGCAACGCATATTCGTTCTGCAAGCGCGCGACCGATTGCGTCGACGGTTCTTCGTCCGCCGGAACGACGATCAGAATCGAACCCGCCTCGCCACCCACGCCTCGATAGAGGCGTAACTCGCCCTCCCTGAGCAGCGAAAATGCGTAGTCCGACAACTTGATCATTGGCGCGATCCTTGGGGCGTCTTGCGGTGCGTATCGACAAGCCGGTGCAGCGGCACATCGGCTCGCCTGCGAACGGCGACGGAGCATGGAAGTTCCGCACGAACAACGCACTCGAACGAGTGCACGCGCCCGTTCGTGCGGGAGCTGCAATGGTAAGCCAGCTGTGTGTTTCGTGTCTTACGCGCGTTCGACACCGCAACAGATGAGCGCGTGTGCTCGTGTGGACTGGCGATATGCCAAACAATCATGGCGCGGGTTGCTTTTGACGGGGTCCGCGACCGGTGAGTCGGTTTTCATCGAAAGGGTAATGAAAGGTTGTGCAACGTGAGCCCAAACACGCGCGGGAGAACGGCGGCGTCCGGGCTATACTCTTCGCCATGTTGACCTGATGCGCTGGCGACTGAGGTTCCTGCCGCAGCGGTTCGGGTAGAAGAAGATGTAGATAAGGTATTGAGCAGAAGAAGGTGAAAGCAATGACCAACGAGGTCATTTTTAACGGCGCGCCGTCCCAGATCATCAATCTGCCCGCGTTGCTCAAAGGCGCCGCGGTGGTGCTCGTGGTCGCCCTGATCCACGTATGCGCGGCGGCGTATTTCCCGCTCCAGTGGAAGCTCGTGCTCGTTCAGTCGTTGGCGGTGCTCGTCGGCGTCGGCCTGCCGTTCATGAAGACTGCGTCGACGGAAATCGTCATTGATTCGCGACGGATTACCTGGCGTCAGGGATGGATCCGCAAGCGCGCGTCGCATCTCGAGATCGCCGATATCCGTCACATCGCGGTCGTCTATCCCTGGTGGCAACGGATGTTCGGTACCGGAACGATCATTCTGGAAACCGACGATGCGCGTCATCGCGTCCGGCGCCTGCCGGGCATTCGCCAGGCCGATCGCCTCGGCAGCCGGCTCGCCGCGCTTGTGAGTTCGTCTCACGCCTTCGAGGCGGCCGCCGCGTTGGCCGATGCCGGCTGAATAACCGGAACGAAAAAGCCCTAGCGTGCCAATAATTTCAAAGCACTGGGGATTTTCCCTGTCTTAAGTTTCGCGCCACGTTGCCGAAATGTACTCAGATTCCAAGCCTGGCCGTAACCACGAATGGGAGCGTGGTTCCCGCGCGCAGCGTTAACGCAGCAGCGGCGATCGGCAATGTCCAGAAGAGACAGGCTCACTCGATGGAAAGAAGCACGTTCCGTGAATCGAATATGCGCGCGTCACGGAATATTGATTCGCGTAAATTAGCGGACTGGATTCTTGACGGGGGTGCCTTGAAAAGATCGACATATTGGCGCAAACCACACCCGGGGTCGTGTAAGGCGACATGAAAAGCCTTCCCCCGTATTTCACGGCGGAGTCGGAGATTGCGGTGCGATACGCGGCGATTGAACACGCCGTCGCACCGCCTGACGTGCTCCGCGAGACGGCGCATCTCGGCTGGGTCATCCGGGAGCGCGATACCGCCCGGGCGCGCACCCTCGCCGACAAAGTCCTGGCGCTCACCGATCGCGGTTCGCAACACGCGACGAGCGAACTCGCGCGCGCGGTCGCGCTCAACACGCTCGCTGAAATCAGCGTGCTCGACGGCGAACTCGACAAGGCTGTCGCACTCGCGGGCCGTGCGGCGGCCGCGTTTGAGCAGCTTGGATGCCTGTCCGGCGTCGGTGATGCACACCTCGTACGCGCTGCAGTAGCCTTCGATCGAAGCCAGTCCGGCGAACGCGCCGATCTGGTCGAACGGGCACGCGCATTCTATGAGCAGGCAGGCGACGAGGCGCGCGAGCATGTTGCGATCGCGCGGCTCGCGCATGTGGATATCTACCGCAATCAGATCGCACGCTGGCTGTCGTGGCTCGACGAGCGTTGCGAAGAGGGCGACGCGGGCGTCGGTGCGCTCGCACTCGAAACGCGCGCCGCTTATGCGTTTTCCAAAGCGGACTACGCGACGAGCGCACGCGACTGGCACCGTGCTTACGATACCGCGCTGATCAGCGGACAGCGGCGCATTGCGATCTCGAGCCTGATCGGGGTCGGCATCAGTTTCGCGAATCTCGGCGACGCGAGCGCATCGCTCGAGTGGCTCGAGCGCGCATTGGGGCTGGCACGCGAACATGGCTGGCCCGTGCTGCTCGGCCAGGCGCTTCAGCAATACGGCATGTCGTTCGTCGAGCTCAAGCGCTGGGATGCGGCACGCGTCATTCTCAAAGAGTCGACTGAAGTCCTGCGGCCATTTACGCCGTCGCGCCGCTTGAGCTTGTCGCTTGCCTACTGGGGCGAGCTGGCGTTCGAGACAGGCGACTACGCCGCTGCGCTCGATTCGTTCTGCGATGTCCAGCAGCAGGCCGACCAGATTCGCGACACCGATATGCGCATCCGTGCCGCGATTGGTCAGGCGAGGGCGCTGTCGCGCCTCGAGCGAATCGAGGACGCGGCGCACCATGCACGCATCGGACTCGAAATGGCCGAGATTCTCGGCGACCCGGCGGTTCAGTCGGTCGCCTTGCGTACGTTCGCCGATGTGCTTCGCTTCGGGCGGGGCCGCGTGGCCTCGGGTGTCGCGGGGCTTGATTCGCCGATTGCCTGCCTCGAACGGTCGCTCGATATCTCGAAGTCGATCGAGGGCTTTACGATGGAGGCCGAGGTGTACTCGGAACTCGCGGCCGACTACGCCGAGGCGGGTCAGTTTCGCCGCGCCTATGAGGCCGAGCAATGTGCGACGGAGATCCGCAAGCGCACCTTCAACAAGGAAGCGACCGATCGTGTGACCGCGCTGCAGGTACGCTACGAGACCGAGCGCGCAAGTGCCCGGGCCGAACACCTCGAAGCCATGGCCGGCACGCTTCAGGCTGCGCTCGCCACGCTGGAGCTGGTCGGCGAGATCGGCAAGGAAATCACGGCCAAGCTCGATCCGGAGTCGGTGTTCGATGCGCTCAACCGGCACCTGGGCCGGCTCATGGACGCCGCGCACCTGTCGATCTTCCAGATGTGCGAAGACCCGCCGCGCCTCGAAATGCGCTTCGGCATCAGCAGCGGTGTGCCGATCGCGCCGACCACCATCGCGTTCGACGACCCGCTGTCGAAGATCGCGCGCTGCGCACGTCAGCGCACCGAAATCCATCAGAACGGCGCATCGCCGCCGGGTCGGGCGACGCTGTTCCCGGGTACCTCGCCGACCGCGAGCATGGCTTATCTGCCACTGATCGCCGACGGCAGACTGCTCGGCGTGCTCTCCGTGCAGTCGCCGATCGAAAATGCTTACGGTCAACGTGAGCAACTCGTATTGCGCACGCTCTGTGCGTATGGCGCAGTCGCGCTGGCCAACTCGATCGCGGTTGCCGAGCTTCATGAGACGCAAGACAAGCTGGTGGCCGCGCTCGGTACGCTGCAGACGCTTGCCACGCATGATGCGCTGACCGGCGCCGTCAATCGAGGCGGATTCTACGAGTGCGCGGACCGCGAGATCCATGAAGCGCGCGTAAGCCAGGCCGACCTGAGCGTTATCCTGTTCGATCTCGATCACTTCAAGGACATTAACGACACATGGGGCCACGGCGTCGGGGACGAAGTGCTGCAGGCCGTGGTACGGATCACTGATCTGCATGGGCAGGGCAATGCGGTGGCGCGCCTGGGCGGAGAAGAATTTGCGCTGCTGATGCCGCGTGTCGGACCCGTCGAGGCGGCCGCCCTTGCGCATCATCTCTGCGAGATCATTGGCGCGACACCGATCACGACCAAGCGTTCATCAGTGCACGTGACCGCTAGTTTCGCTGTTGCAACGCTCGAAAAAGGCGACGGCAATATCGACGATCTGCTCGCCCGGGCCGATGCGACGCTTTACGACGCGAAGCACGCCGGACGCAATCGCGTGCGCCTTGCGGGTGTGCTGGTGGACGATTGACGGATTGATGGATTGATGCGCGCGCGTACGGGTGTCGCGGTGCGGGCGTTCGGATATGCTTGCGCCTATGGCTACTGACACTAAATCCAAGACGCCGGACAAAGGCACGTCTCGCGCGCGACGCACGCAACCGGATCTCAAGTTCCGGATTCGCGTGATGCGTGACGACGCCATCGCCGTAGGCCCGGGCAAGATCGATCTGCTCGAGGCCGTGCGCGACCATGGCTCGATCTCCGCGGCGGCGCGCAGTATGAATATGTCGTATCGCCGTGCGTGGCTGCTGATGGACGAACTCAACCAGTCGCTCAAGTCGCCGGCCACGATGTCCGAACATGGCGGCAATACCGGCGGTCGCAGTGTGCTGACGCCCGTTGGCGAAGAGATCATTCGCCTCTATCGCGGCATCGAAGCCGATGCGCTTGTCGCGTGTGCCGACCAGATCGCGGCGCTGAGGAAGCTCGTCAAGGCATGACGCATCGAAGCGCGTGTTTCGGACCCTTCGGCGCAGGGCTCACTAATGCCTGAATACCCGACCTGTTCGTATCCGGCTTGATTACCCGTGGCGAAGGCAGAAGTGCGACACAGGCGTGACATTCACCTCGATGTGCCGGTCGGCGTGGCCGTCGGTATCGCGGGCCACATTGCGCCACGCATCCGTGTTGGCTTCGCTCCCGTGATCGGCTCCTGACCCCCCGTATTGCAGGCTCACGCGCCGGATCGTTTTCTGGGCGATCTCCATCAGCGCAGCGCGCTCGTCGGCGTCCGTTTCAGCGTCGACGATTTTCAATAAGGCAAGCGCCTCTTTGAGCGACTTGTCGACCATTGCTGACTCCTCTTTGCAGATAGCGCACCAGACCGTGCGACCGGCGGATACGTGGTGACCGAAATATACCACTGAATATAACGGAGCATTGAATTCATGCCGGCAGTGCCCAGGCGCAAGACTTATCGATCGCCGGCAGCGTGTTGGACTGAACGCATGTTGTCCTGATGTCATCGGGAGTGGCGTGAGGTGTACCGCGTTGTCACGACTGTCACGCGACACCTGTCCGCAGAGTGTTCCAAAACGGAACACCGCGCGATGGCGTGCCTGAGACGCTGGCTTGCGCCGGATAGACCGGAGCCTTGCGGCACAAGGCAAAGCGCAGCCTCGCGCCACGTCGGCCCATGATGGAACGCTCCTCGCTTGAGTCATGGATGCCGCGATGCGCACCGTGTCGCGGACCACCGAGACGATATGCGAGGAGCACGCAGATGAACCATGCAGAGATGCAGTTCCTGACCACCGACTTCCCGTTCAAGAAGCAGTACGGCAACTTTATTGGTGGCCAATGGGTTGCCCCGGTTGGCAACGAGTACTTCGACAATATTTCGCCGGTGACCGGCGAACCGTTCACATCGATTCCGCGCTCCCGCGAAGCGGATATCGAACTGGCGCTCGATGCCGCACACAAGGCCAAGGCCGCATGGGGCCGCACGTCGGTTGCCGAACGCTCGAACCTGCTGAACAAGATTGCAGACCGTATCGAAACGAACCTGGTTCGTCTTGCGGTCGCCGAAACGATCGACAACGGCAAGCCGCTGCGTGAAACCATGGCAGCCGACATTCCGCTGGCCATCGATCATTTCCGCTATTTCGCCGGCGCCGTGCGCGCCCAGGAAGGGTCGATCTCGCAGATCGACGAAGACACGGTGGCCTATCACTTCCATGAACCGCTTGGCGTGGTCGGCCAGATCATTCCGTGGAATTTCCCGATCCTGATGGCGACGTGGAAGCTCGCACCGGCGCTTGCCGCGGGCAATTGCGTCGTGCTGAAACCGGCCGAACAAACACCGGCGTCGATCCTGGTGCTGATGGAGCTTATCGAAGACATCCTGCCGCCGGGCGTCGTCAACGTGGTCAACGGCTTCGGCCTCGAGGCCGGCAAGCCGCTTGCATCGAGCAAGCGCATTGCCAAAATCGCGTTCACCGGCGAAACGACCACGGGCCGGCTGATCATGCAGTACGCGAGCCAGAACATCATCCCGGTCACGCTCGAACTCGGCGGCAAGAGCCCGAACATCTTCTTCGCGGACGTCATGGACCGCGACGACAGCTTCTTCGACAAGGCGCTCGAAGGCTTCACGATGTTCGCGCTGAACCAGGGCGAAGTCTGCACGTGCCCGTCGCGCGCGCTGATCCAGGAAAGTGTCTACGACCGCTTCATGGAACGCGCGCTCAAGCGCGTTGAAGCGATCCGCCAGGGGCATCCGCTCGACCAGACGACGATGATCGGCGCGCAGGCATCGCAGGAGCAGCTCGAGAAGATCCTGTCGTATCTCGATCTCGGCAAGAAGGAAGGCGCCGAGTGCCTGACAGGCGGCGAGCGCAACACGCTCGACGGTGAGCTGAGCAAGGGCTACTACATCAAGCCGACGGTGTTCCGCGGTCACAACAAGATGCGCATCTTCCAGGAAGAGATCTTCGGGCCGGTCGTGTCGGTCACGACGTTCAAGGACGAAGACGAGGCGCTCGAGATCGCGAACGACACGCTGTACGGTCTCGGCGCGGGCGTCTGGACGCGCGACGGCACGCGTGCCTATCGCTTCGGCCGCGCGATCCAGGCCGGACGCGTATGGACCAACTGCTATCACGCCTATCCGGCGCACGCTGCGTTCGGTGGCTACAAGCAGTCGGGTATCGGCCGTGAGAATCACAAGATGATGCTCGACCATTACCAGCAGACGAAGAATCTGCTCGTGAGCTACAGCGAGAAGCCGCTCGGGTTCTTCTAAGGCAGGCATCAGGGGGGCGCGCCGGCCGTTACGGCCGGCGCTGCCTGCCGGCAAGTACTGCATGCCTGATGATGTCAGCCTGGAACGACCGGGACCGGGAATCCGCAGGGAAGGCCATACGGGCTGGAGTCGGAAGTCGGATATTGACCATCGACGGCCTATTTGAAACGGGGTCCGGACAAGGATCCAAGAGGGGACACCATGGATCGCAATACGAGCGGCGAACCGGAAGTCAAACGCGTCGTGGCGACGCCTGAGGCGCTCGCGTTAATCGACAAGCTTTCCGCCGAACACGGACCGCTGATGTTTCACCAGTCGGGCGGCTGCTGCGACGGTAGTGCGCCGATGTGCTTTTCACTCGGCGAATTCATGGTCGGCGGCTCGGATGTCAGGCTCGGAGACATCGGCGGCGCGCCGTTCTATATGAGCGATTCCCAGTTCGAGTACTGGGAACACACCCAACTCATCATCGACGCCGTGCCCGGCACGGGCGGGATGTTTTCACTCGAACGACCGACTGGCTTGCGGTTCCTGACCCGCTCGCGCCTTTACGATGACGACGAATCGGCCTGGCTCGAAGCGCACCCCGTCGAACATGCGGGTTAGTTAGGATGGCGACGAACGCGCCGGCAAGCATGCCCACGAACGAGCCGACAAAGAGGCCGACAGCCGACCCACGGAGTGGTACATTGCGTCTCTACCTCACCCGACTGCGACGCGCGGATCGCGCGCGCAGCGAGCGTGTACGGAGGAGACAATGGCCAGTCAGTTGTCGATCAACGGCGGCGTGCGCCCTGGCGCACACCCTGACGCGCGCATCGCGGATGTGATTCAAAAGTCACACGACCGCTCGCTCGATTTCGGTCTCTCCGAATCGATGACGCCCGACTATGGCGTGCTCGGCGCGGCCGAGCTCGCGCTGCGTATCGATCAGAACCGCGCGCTGTGCACGCATGCGCTGCCGGTCATGGAAACGCTCTATGGCCAGATCGCCAATACGCACAGCATGGTCGTGCTGACCGATGCCGATGGCCTGATCCTCCACTCGCTTGGCGATGACGATTTTCTGCGCCGCGCTGAAAAAGTCGCGTTGCGCGCCGGTGCGATCTGGACTGAAAAGCAGCAGGGCACGAATGCCATCGGCACGGCGCTCGCCGATGCGCAAGCGACGACGGTCTACGGCAACGAGCACTTTTTACGTGCCAACCACTTTCTCGCCTGTTCAAGCGTACCGATTCTCGATCCCTATGGCGCCTTGCTCGGCGTGCTCGATGTGACGGGCGACTGCCGTAGTCATCACCAGCACACGATGGCACTCGCAAAGATGTCGGTGCAGATGATCGAGAACCATCTGTTTTCCAGCGCTTTTACGCAGGCACTGCGGATCCATTTCCATAGCCGCCCCGAATTTATCGGCACGTTGATGGAAGGGATTGCGGCCTTTCGGGCCGATGGGACCTTTCTGTCGGCGAACCGCAGCGCACAGTTTCAGCTGGGTTTGTCGCTCGCGTCACTTCGCGCGCATACGCTGTCGTCGCTGTTCAATGTGTCGAGCGGGCAACTCGTGGATGCTGCATGTTCGAGCGCGGTCCTGCCCGCACAGCTCGAGCTTGAATTGCATAACGGCGTTCGCGTGCATGCGAATGCCGAGTTTCGCCGCGCGACCTCGGTCTCGTTTGGCGCGGCGCAACGTTATGCGAGCGATCGCGCGTCGAGCGTCGGTTTCCGAGGCGATGACAAGGTTGATGGCGGGGGCGATGGCAGCGTCTATGGCAGGGGCGATAACAGGGACGATGCCGGCTCCACGTCGTACCGCTCATCGAACCCGGTGCCCATGCGTGCGATGTCGAGCCTTCAATATCTCGACACCGGCGATGCGGCGATGTCGGAACTGCTGGGCCGCGTGCGTAAAGTCATCGGCAAGCCGATCCCCATTCTGATCGGCGGCGAGACGGGCACTGGCAAAGACGTGCTGGCTGCCGCGATGCATCGCGATTCGCCTCGGGCCGATCAGCCGTTTGTGAGTCTGAACTGCAGTTCGATTCCTGAATCGCTGATCGAGTCCGAACTCTTCGGCTATGTCGAAGGTGCGTTTACGGGCGCGGTGAAGGGCGGTCGCATCGGGAAGATCGCGGAGGCGCATCGCGGGACGTTGTTCCTCGACGAAATCGGCGATATGCCCTATGCGCTGCAGACGCGTCTGTTGCGCGTGCTTCAGGCCAGGATGGTGGCGCCGCTCGGCAGCGCCAAAGAACGTCCCGTCGATTTCGCGCTGATCTGCGCTACGCATCACAATCTGCGCGAACGCGTGGCGCAGGGTGCGTTCCGTGAAGATCTCTATTACCGGATCAACGGGCTGTTTGTCGCGCTGCCGCCGTTACGCGAGCGCAGCGATCTCGAGATCGTGATCGACAAGCTGCTGCGCGCGGAACGGTTTGTCGATCGTCCGGTAACGATCGACGCCGCCGTGCTTGAGGTGTTTCATCAGCACCGCTGGCCGGGCAATATCCGGCAGCTCAGCAATGTGCTGCGCGCCGCATGCGCGATGCTCGACGCTCACGAATCGACGATCGGTCTTGCGCATCTGCCTGCCGATTTTCTCGAAGAGCTTCGCACCGCGTGTCGTGGCGAGTCGATGGAAGGGCGTCTCGATTTGCGTCGGGACGATTCAAGCCAGGACGCGGGCCGCAGCCTCGACGACGTGACCGCATCGACGGTCGACAAAGCGCTCGAGGCGAGCCGTGGCAATGTGTCCGCCGCGGCTCGCATGCTCGGTGTGTCGCGAGGCACCCTGTACCGGCGCATGACGCGCGTGCGGTCCAGCCGGCGTTAGAGGCTCCGTCGGCGAACCCGGGAACAAAGACGCATCGACGGGACGTTTAGGGTAGAGCACGCGTCTTGCCGACGCGCCGCTCGCACTACCACCGCCAACGTTGCCTCTTACTTTGCGTTCCGTCGTGCGCGCGTTGCTTCAGCGAGCGCTTGAAGCGCCGGTTCGGTCTGTACCCAGCTCAGACACGCATCGGTGACTGAGACGCCGCGTTGAAGCGGAACGCCTGGCTTCATATCCTGACGGCCTTCTTCGAGATGGCTTTCGATCATGACACCCATGATGCGCGTTTCACCCTGACGCAATTGCTCTGACAGATCCTTCGCGACGTCGAGCTGGCGAATATGGGATTTGCCAGAGTTCGCGTGCGAGCAATCGACCATCAGGCGTTCGGGCAAACCGGCCTTGCGCAGTACACCCGCGCTTTCCTCGACCGACGCATGATTGTAGTTCGGCCCTTTCTTGCCGCCGCGCAGGATGACGTGGGCATCCGCGTTGCCGCGCGTTTCGAAGATCGCGGCCATGCCCATCTTCGTCATCCCCATGAACGCGTGGCTCGCGCGCGCGGCGACGATTGCATCCGCCGCGATCTGCACGCCGCCGTCGGTGCCGTTCTTGAAACCGATCGGCGACGACAGGCCCGATGCGAGCTGGCGGTGACTCTGGCTTTCCGTCGTGCGCGCGCCGATCGCACCCCACGCAATCAGGTCAGCGATGTATTGCGGGCTCAGCAGGTCGAGAAACTCGGTCGCGGTCGGCAGGCCGAGTTCGTTGATTTCGATGAGCAGTTCGCGAGCGCGGCGCAGGCCTTCGTTGATCCGGAAGCTGCCATCGAGGCGAGGGTCATTGATATACCCCTTCCAGCCGACCGTTGTGCGCGGCTTTTCGAAATACACGCGCATCACGACGAGGATGTCGTCCTTGAGCGCATCGGCGGCCTGCTTGAGGAGATGCGCGTATTCGATCGCCTGATCGTGGTCGTGAATCGAGCACGGGCCGACGATCGCAAGCAGCCGGTCGTCACGGCCGTGCAGGATATCGGCGATCTCGACGCGCGTGCGTTCGACGAGCGCCTGGACGGCGGGCGGGCACGGCAACTCGTCCTGCAGCAGCGCGGGCGAGATCAAGGGCCGTACGGCGCCGATACGTGTGTCGTCGATGCGCGTCGTGTCCTGGGTGACGTCGGTGCTGCCGACCTCCTGGTCGTGCAGCGGGTTGTCGATGCGGCCCATATCGCGCTCCTGTGGGTGCCCCGGCGAAGGGGGTCTGAATGTGTGGTGAGTGCGTGATTGTAAGCGGCCGGCGCGTCGACGGCATGGTTCCGGCTTGCGACGCTCCGCGCCTGCTGCGAAGGTCCTGCGAAAGGTGCGCCGAAAGCTACGCCGAAAGAAGCTGAAGGATGCCGTGGCAGGTGGCGCGGAAGACGTAGGAAAAGGTGTTGTGAAGCGCGGTTCTCGACAAGCATACGGGCCCTGCAAAAGGCTTGCTGTCACGCGTGAAGACACGTGTCCTGATGCCGCATGACAACATTGCGTCGCGGGGCCCGTGCCGTTCACGATTTTGCGATTGACGTGGTCAGCGCGCGCGTTCACGCTGCGGCGGACGATAACAATACCGACGCCGCATCATGACGTTCGACATCGATTTCAGTTTCTTCCTTCGGCTGCTGGCCGCGTTTGCCTGTGGAGTCGCCATCGGCCTCGAGCGCCAGATGCGCCAGCGCACGGCCGGGCTGCGCACGATTACGCTCGTCGCAAGCGGCGCATGCCTGTTCGTCACGCTCGGTGTGCTGACCGGCAACGGGACAGCGGGTGTCACCCAGATCGCCGCTTACGTCGTGTCAGGCGTGGGTTTCCTCGGCGGTGGCGTGATCATGCGCGACAAAGGTTCGATCCAGGGGATCAACACGGCCGCTACGCTGTGGTGCGCGGCTGCGGTCGGTGTGTTGTGCGGGGCGGGGCATTTCGTGCCGGCTATTGCCGGAACCGTCATCGTGCTGGTGACGAACACCGTGCTGCGCGACCTGAGCCGTCTGATCAATACGTCGCCCGTGAACACGGCTGACCTGATTCGCGAATATGTCTTTACCGTCGTGTGTCGCGAGCAGGACGAGGTGCACGTCCGTGCGATGCTGGCCAATGCGATTGCGACGGAGCCGCTGTCGTTTCAGAGCCTGTCGAGCAGCGACCATACCGAGAATGGCGACATGGTCGAAGTGATTGCGACCATGCGCCTGCATCCGAAATATCAATACATGCTTGAACAGGTGGCGAGCCGGCTCAGCATGGAGAAGGGCGTATCGAGCGTCGGCTGGACCGGACTGGATGCCGAACCGACGCCGGAGTAACGGCGGATCGCTTAAAAGACGGTTTCGCGCTCCGGTGTCGACGAGATCCGGTGCAGCGACAGGTCCGCGCCGTTGAACTCTTCCTCACGATCGAGTCGCAGGCCAAAGACCGCGCGAATCGCGCCATAGACGACAAATCCGCCGACCAGTGCCAGCACGACCGTACCGACCGTGCCGATCACTTGTGCAATGAACGAAACGCCGCCAATGCCGCCGAGCCTCGGCTGACCGAAGATGCCGGCCGCGATGCCGCCCCATGCGCCGCACAGGCCATGCAGCGGCCAGACGCCGAGCACGTCGTCGATCTTCCACTTGTTCTGCACGCACGTGAACATCTGGACGAACAGGATGCCGGCGATCGCGCCCACTACGAGCGCGCCGAGCGGGTGCATGACGTCCGAGCCCGCGCAAACAGCGACCAGACCAGCCAGCGGGCCGTTGTACGTAAAGCCCGGGTCGTTGCGGCCGGCGAGCCACGCGGCGAGCGTGCCGCCGACGAGGGCCATCAGCGAGTTGACCGCGACGAGGCCGCTGATCTTGTCGATCGTCTGAGCGCTCATCACGTTAAAGCCGAACCAGCCGACCGTCAGCACCCATGCACCGAGCGCGAGGAACGGAATGTTCGACGGCGGATGCGCCGCGATGCGGCCGTGGTGGTAGCGGCCGTGGCGCGCGCCGAGCAGCAGCACGGCCGGCAAGGCAATCCAGCCGCCGAACGCGTGCACGACGACCGAACCCGCGAAGTCGTGGAACGGCACGCCGCACAGTTGCGTGATCCACGCCTGGATGCCGAACCGGTTATTCCAGACGGTGCCTTCGAGCAGCGGATAGATAAACCCGACGATCACGAATGTCGCAAACAGCTGCGGCGAAAATTTCGTGCGCTCGGCGATGCCGCCCGACACGATGGCCGGGATTGCTGCGGCAAACGTCAGCAGGAAGAAGAACTTCACGAGCGCGTAACCGTTATGCTCAGCAAGCAGCTCGGCCGGCGAGAAGAACGACACGCCGTAGGCAAGCGTGTAGCCGATAAAGAAGTACGCGATCGTCGACACCGAAAAATCGACAAGGATTTTAACGAGCGCGTTGACCTGATTCTTGTGACGCACGGTCCCGAGTTCGAGAAAGGCGAAGCCCGCATGCATCGCGAGCACCATCGTGGCGCCTAAAAGCAAGAAAAGCGTGTCCGAGCCTGATTGAAGTGCCTGCATGATCGATGTTGGCGCATGGAAAGGCCGCAACTACTGCAAGATGCGGGCCAGATATCAAACCGTTTCCGTGCAAATCGATCGATCGAGCCGGGATATGTGCTTTTTGGCGGTGCGGCGGCGATACGGAATGGAGCATCTGCACCGCAATGCTGCGTTCAGCAATGCACGGTAAGAGCGCACGCGTGCACTTATAGCGTGCAATGAAATGAAATGGTAAGGCTGCGCACCGATTGGGAACGCTGATTTCAGGTCTCGACGGCGTCGTGGCACCTTGAGCGTCGTCCAACCCGAAGTGTCGTCACACCCAAACCGTTACCGAGCCTACAGCGCCAGCCGTCGCGACCACGGCCAATTCCCGCCTACCCGGTCAACTCATGCAGCTTGCGCATCCCTTCTCGAAGCCAGTGAAACACGCCGGATTCGGTTTGCGCGACCGGGGCAAGCGTCGGCACAAAGAGTTCGCGGTAGTGACGGCGCTTGGACAGTACGCGGCACATCGCCTGGCCGACTTCGGGCCGTTTCTTGAGCAACGGCGTCAGATCGGACTTGTCGAGCGTGTAGATCACGACGCGGGTCAGCGCGACGATATCGACCATCATCGGCATGCCCGACAACACGCCCGCCTCGCCGATAGCCTCCTGCGGGCCGAGCCGCGCAATCTCCTCAGGTTTGCCGTCGGGCTCGTCGTCGCCGGACACCTGTACGCTGAGCACGCCGACGGCGACGATGAACAGCTGGTGGCTGACTTCCTTGGCGGTGGTCACCACGTCATCGACTTCGTATTCGTGCCGCTCGAGCTTGCCTGCGAGTTGTTCGATATCGTCGCTCGACAGCGCGCTGAACATGTCGATCTTCGACAGCAGTCGCGCGCGCCGGTCCACCGACTCGCCGACGAGTGCGGGCACCGCAAGCGGGCGAAGATCGATGCGTGCCGCGCCGAGGTGCCGGTACGCGAGGTCGTACAGCATATTGGTCGCCTCGAGCTTTTTGCTCATGGCATCGACGAAGCACGTGATTTCGTAAGTGATCGAGTGGATCCCCGTGCGCTTGACGGCCACGCTCGGCGTAGGCGTCGCCAGCGCGAGGCGGCAACCCTGCACGGCCTGATCGAGTGCGGCGATGACCGAGGCCGGCCGTGCCTCGGGGGTCACTTCGATCAGCACGCTGATGCCGTGAAGCTCGGTCGGGCGGCTGACATTCGATATCTTGGCTTTGGCCGCGACATTATTCGGAATCACGACGATATTGCCGCGCCCCGTGAGGATATGGGTCGCGCGCCAGTTCATTTCGACCACGGTGCCCTCGACGTCGTCAATCACGATCCAGTCGCCGGGCTGATAGGGTTGGGTCGTGTTGATGACGAGCCCGGAAAACAAGTCGCTCAACGTGCTCTGGACGGCCAGACCGATCACGATGGCCAGGGCGCCGGATGTTGCGATCAGGCCGCGCACCGGCCAGTGCAACACGTAGGCGACGGCCGCGACGGTCGAGGCGAGGAACACGACGGCGCCGAGCAAGTCCTGGAACAGCCGCTCCTGGTGCCAGCTTTTCTGCATGAACACCACGTCGAGCAGCACGATTCCGAGGCGCGCGCCGAGAAACCACCAGATGATCTCGAGCGCCTGAGACAACAATTGCTGAACGGGATGCCCCTCGACCGGCACGCCCTCAAGCGGCGACATGCCGTGAGTGAACAGGACGTACGTGAAGCCGACGAACAACACGAGGCGCAGTCCGATCAACAGCACGCGCCGCTGCGCGGGAATCAGGCGCCACACCGCTATGTCGATGGCGACGATCACGAAGCCAATCAGAATCGGGTCCAGTTCGGCGAGCATGGCGAGTCAGGAAGTCGGTGACGTGAGCACTGTATCGAATCTGGTAAAAATCCGCGTCCCAGCGAAATACGCGCGGTCACTCAAAATTCATGCAGATCGGCCGCCGGAAACGTAATTGACGCTCCTGCCGAACCTGTCCATCGTGTGGATGTTCACATTCAGCGAAAACGCACAGAGGAATTGCAGATGGAAGCCCTGGTTCTTGAAGAAGCGCACCGCATTACGCTGCGCGATATTCCGGTCGAACACGTCGTCGGTCCGCGCGATGTCAAGATCCGGATCCATACGGTCGGCATTTGCGGCAGCGACGTCCATTATTTCCAGCACGGCAGTATCGGGCCGTTCGTCGTCCGTGAACCGATGGTGCTGGGCCATGAGGCGTCCGGCACGGTCGTCGAGGTGGGCCGCGAAGTCACCCACCTGAAGGCCGGCGATCGCGTCTGCATGGAACCCGGTATTCCCGATGCCGATTCGCGCGCCACGCGCGAAGGCATGTATAACCTCGACCCCGCCGTGCGCTTCTGGGCGACGCCGCCTGTGCATGGCTGCCTGACGCCGTTTGTCGTGCATCCGGCGGCATTCACGTTCAAATTGCCCGACAACGTGAGTTTCGCCGAAGGCGCCATCGTCGAACCGCTGTCGATCGGATTGCAAGCCGCGAAAAAAGCGCAGATCAAGCCGGGCGACGTCGCGGTGGTCATCGGTGCGGGCACGATCGGCATGATGACGGCGCTCGCAGCGCTGGCCGGCGGGTGCAGCCGTGCGATCGTCTGTGACCTCGTGCCTGAAAAGCTTGCGCTGATTGGCGATACGCCCGGCGTCACGACGGTCGATATCCGCTCGCAAAAGGTTGCGGATGTCGTTGCCGAACTGACCGAAGGGTGGGGTGCAAATATCGTATTCGAAGCCAGCGGCAGCGCCAAAGCGTTCGAGAATATTATTGATCTGCTTTGCCCGGGCGGCTGTCTGGTTCTCGTCGGTATGCCGCCGAAGAAAATCGAAATGGATATTGTCGCGATTCAGTGCAAAGAAGTCCGGATTGAATCGGTATTCCGTTATGCCAATATCTTTCCGCGAGCCATTCAATTGATCAGCTCGGGGAAAATCGACGTCAAGCCGTTTATTTCGCGGTCGTTTTCATTCAAGGATGGTGTCAATGCCTTTGATGAAGCGTCGCGCGGGCTACCGACCGACGTCAAGGTTCAGATTGTCGTCGATGAGGTGGTTTGAAAATCATTTGAAAATGGTTTGAAAATCGATGCTGATGTCGCCATGTACGCCGACATCAGCATCGAAATGAACGTCAAAATCAACGTCGAAATGAATGTTTGAGATAAAAATCGACCGAAAATTTGATTTGATATTAGGCTTCAGAATTGATTTTAATATTCTTTATTTTCAATATTATTAATGATCGGAAAACGCATCGGCAATCACGGTGCGTAACCAGCGGTGCCCCGCATCGTGATGAAATCGTCGATGCCAGAATGTATGAGTCTGCAAAAGCGGTAATTTGATCGGCGGGCGCGTAAATCGCAATCCGAACGCGGTCGCCACGCTATCGGCGAGTTTGCGCGGCACCGTCGCGACCAGATCGCTTCGCGCGACAATCAGCGGCACGGCGAGAAAGCTCGGCACTTCGCAGCTCGCCCGGGCGCGGATGCCCGCCTTGTCGAGCAGTTGTGCGATCCGGTCGTACGGACTGGTCGACTCGCTGACCCACAAATGGGATGCCGCTCGAAACCGTTCGAGCGTGAGCTCGCCGCGCTCCAGTTCGTGACCTTCCCGAAAGATCGTCACGCACTCCTGCCTGAACAATCGCTGCTGGTAATAACTGTCGGAGAAATCGCTGTTGGCGCCGATGGCCAGATCGATGCGCCCGTCCGCCATGGCGTTTTGCAATTCGCGCTCGCTCGACCGCACGATATGGATGCGGATATTCGGCGCGAGCGCTGCGCATCGCGGCGCAAGATCCGGCAGGAAATACACCTCGGCCACATCCGTCATAGCGATCGTGAACCGCCGTGCGCTGACGGCGGGATCGAACGTCTCACCGCGCTGGTTCAACGTATGCTGGAGTTGCGACAAAGCGTTGGCGACGGGCTCGGCGAGTTGGTCGGCGAGCGGCGTAGGCTGCATGCCGGAGGGCGTGCGCACAAACAGCGGATCGTCGAGGGTCGTACGCAGCCGCGCAAGCGCATTGCTCACGGCGGGTTGCGAAAGCCCGAGGTTCTGCGCGGCAGCCGAAATGCCGCGCGTATTCGAGACCTCCAGGAACACGACCAGCAGATTCAAATCGATTTCGCGCAGATTCATGGCGGCACGACATTCATAACGTGAATGGGCGCTATTTTAGCATTGACGTTTTCAATGCTGATGGAGGCCGCGATAATGGCGCCATGGACGGTGCGCGGACTGCCCGCATCGAAGCGACCAGATCGCGCGAAATGCCTGGGAATCAGGAGACAACGATGGATGCACGTGCAACCCAGCAGGGCCTGCAATACCAGCCGGGATTCGGCAATCACTTCGCGACCGAGGCTTTGCCCGGCGCGTTGCCGGTCGGTCAGAACTCGCCTCAGCAATGCGCCTACGGGCTGTATGCGGAGCAACTGACGGGTACGGCATTTACCGCGCCGCGACACCACAATCGCCGCAGCTGGCTGTATCGCATTCGTCCGTCCGCGGCCCATCAGCCGTTTGAAGCGCTCGAGCATGACGCGGTCACGAACCGGTTTGACGACGCGCCGACGCCGCCAAATCAGTTGCGCTGGGATCCGCTGCCGCTGCCCGATGCGAATACCGCATGCGATTTCGTCGACGGGCTGGTCACGATGGCCGGCAATGGCGCCCCGGACGCGCAAGTGGGCGTGGCGATTCATATGTATGCGGCCAACCGCTCGATGGAGGGCCGCTACTTCTACAACGCTGATGGCGAAATGCTGATCGTGCCTGAGCACGGCCGCGTGAGGTTCGCGACCGAGTTTGGCGTCATCGAGGCCGAGCCGCAGCAGATCGTCGTGATTCCGCGTGGCGTGCGTTTCCGTGTCGACGTGCTCGACGGCGTGGCGCGCGGTTATATCTGCGAAAACTTCGGCGCGCCGTTTCGCTTGCCGGACCTCGGGCCGATCGGTTCGAATTCGCTCGCCAATCCGCGCGATTTCAACACGCCGGTCGCCGCCTATGAGGATCTCGAAGGCGATTTCTCGCTCGTCGGGAAGTTTCTCGGCCGGTTCTGGCAGGCAAAGATCGATCACTCGCCGCTTGACGTGGTCGCGTGGCATGGCAACTACGCGCCCTATCAGTACGACCTGCGCCACTTCAACACGATCGGCTCGATCAGTTTCGACCATCCTGATCCGTCGATCTTTCTGGTGCTGACGTCGCCCTCGGATACCTCAGGCGTCGGCAATGCGGACTTTGTGATCTTCCCGCCGCGCTGGCTTGCCGCGGAAAACACCTTCCGACCGCCGTGGTTCCATCGCAATGTTGCGAGCGAATTCATGGGCCTGATCACGGGTGTCTACGACGCCAAGGCCGAGGGATTCCAGCCAGGCGGCGCGAGTTTGCATAACTGCATGAGCGGGCACGGCCCGGATGCCGCCACGTTCGAGCGCGCCAGCACGGCCGATGTCAGCAAACCGCATAAAGTCGACGCGACGATGGCATTCATGTTCGAGACGCGCTTTGTGATTCGACCGACGGCACGCGCGCTCGGGTCCGCCCAGTTGCAGGCGGACTACTATCGCTGCTGGTCCGACCTCAAGAAGCATTTCAATCCGGAACGCCCATGATCCACAAGCTCAACGAAACCCACGACGTCCGGCTGCGCAGCTGGATCGAATCGGCCAATGCCCCGGGTCACGATTTCCCGATTCAGAATTTGCCCTATGGTGTGTTCCGGCGACGCGGCAGCATCGAAGACTTCCGGATTGGCGTGGCGATCGGCGCGCAGATCCTGGACCTGCGCAAAGCGTACGCGGCCGGTGCATTCGATGATGCCGATGTGCTGACGCTGTCGGCCATCGAAGCCTGCCGCGGCGCATCGCTGAATGCGCTGATGGAACTCGGCACCGAGGCCTGGCAGGCGTTGCGCCTCGCGCTGTCGCGTCTGCTGCGTGACAGCTCGCCCGCGCAGGTCACGCTGCGGCAGTCGTTGCTGCCGCAGGACGAGGCCGAATTCACGGTGCCGATGCAGATCGGCGACTACACCGACTTCTACACGTCGATTCATCATGCGACAGCGGTCGGCAAGCTGTTTCGTCCCGATGCGCCTTTGCTGCCGAACTACAAGTGGGTGCCCATCGGCTATCACGGCCGCGTCTCATCGATCGGCACGTCCGGGATGGCGGTACATCGTCCCATGGGTCAGATCAAATCGCCCGAGCGCGACGCGCCCGTGCTGGCGCCCAGTGCGCGGCTCGACTTCGAACTCGAAATCGGCATCGTGATCGGCTCGGGCAATGCGCTCGGCGAGCCCGTGGCCATCGATGCAGCGGAGAGCAAGATCTTCGGCCTTTGTCTGCTCAATGACTGGTCGGCGCGCGATATCCAGTCGTGGGAATACCAGCCGCTGGGTCCGTTCCTGTCGAAGAACTTTGCGACGACGATCTCGCCGTGGATCGTTACGCTCGATGCGTTGACGCCGTATCGCACGCCGATGACGCGGCCCGAGGGCGATCCCGCGCCGCTGGCTTACCTCGACGCGCCGGAGGTCCGCACATGCGGTGGCCTCGATATCGATCTCGAAGTGCTGATCGAAACGGCGCGCATGCGCGAAGAGGGCGCGTCGCCCGAGCGCATCTCACGCTCGAATTTCCGCCACTCGTACTGGAGCGTCGCGCAGCTCGTCACGCATCACACAGCGAGCGGTTGCAACTTGCGAGCAGGCGATCTGTTTGGTTCGGGTACGCAGTCCGGTCCGCAGCCTTCCGAAGCCGGATCGTTGCTCGAACTGTCCCTGGGTGGACGCAAGCCGCTGGTCTTGTCCAACGGCGAGCATCGTACGTTCGTCGATGACGGGGACGCGATTGTTTTGCGTGCTTGGGCTGAGAAGGCAGGCTTCGCACGCGTGGGCTTCGGCGAAGCGCGCGCGACATTAATGGCCGCTGCCGGTAGTGCGGTGCCTGCGGCTACGCAAGCCGAGACTGAAGGCAAAAGATAACGCGCAACACTCGACCGTCCTCGCATCGACCTCCTTGCGGCGCGCGCCTACAATGGGCGCCTTGCTCGCACGCAAGGAGGTCGCTCGACATGGCCGGTCGCGTCCCGCTTTCGAAGCAGTTCGAAGTCGCACGGGAACGTGCGGTGCGCCCCTTTGCGCGGCTGGCACGCATGCATCGTTACGTGACGGCCGGCGGTGCATTCGTTGCGCTCGTGATGCTGAGTCTTTGCGTGATGGCGCTGTACGAAGGGCGCGCGGAAGCGCTCCAGCACGCGCGCGAAACCTCTCAGAACCTGCTGCAGATCCTTGAAAAGGATATTGCGCGCAATGTCGAGCTCTACGATCTGTCGCTGTCGTGGATGCTCGAAAGCTCGCAGCGCCCCGACGTGATGGCGCTGCCGACGAACCTCCAGCGTGAAATCCTGTTCGATCGCTCGGCCCACGCCAAATACCTTGGCGCGATGCTCGTGATCGATGCGAAAGGGCACATCGCGGTCGATTCGGTCAGCGAAACACCGCGGCCCGGTGTGTACTCGGATCGCGACTATTTCCTCGTACAACGCGACAACCCACATGCTGGGTTGTATGTGAGCCGGCCGTTTCAGTCGCGCCTGCGCAAGGGTGAATGGACGGTTGCGCTGACGCGCCGCATCGACAAGCCGGATGGCACCTTCGGCGGTATCGCGCTCGTCGCAATCAGCCTCGCTTATTTCCGTGATCTGCTCGGCGGGCTCGATATCGGTCCGCATGGCGTGCTTTTGCTGATGCGCGACGACGGCACGGTGATCGTCAGGCAGCCGTATCACCCTGAGGATATCGGTCGCAGCATGCTCGATATGCCAGGCTACCCACGCATTGCGAGCGACGAAGCCGGCACGTTCGTATCGACAGGTTCGATCGACGGAATTCGTCGGTTGTATAGCTTCAAGCGTATTCCGGGCTTGCCGGTTGTCGCGGTTGTCGCACCGGCCGAAGACGACATTCTTGAAAGCTGGCGGCAGCGCACGCTATTAATCAGCGTATTGATGGTGTTGTTCAGTGCCGCGTTCATCGCGGTGTCAATGCTGCTAGCGCGCGAGTTGCGGCAGCGTGCAAAAGCGCAGTCGCTGCTGATCGAGCAAGCCACGCATGACAAGCTCACGGGCATCAACAACCGGCATGCGCTCGATGCGGCACTCGCGTCGGCATGGCGGCGTGCACAACGCGATCGCACGCCGTTCGGCGCGTTGTTTATCGATATCGACGCGTTCAAGGCGTACAACGATTTGTATGGGCATTCGGCCGGCGACGTCGCGTTGTCCGAAGTCGCCAAGGCGATTACCGCATGCGTGAAGCGTCCGTCGGATATTGTCGGACGATATGGCGGCGAGGAGTTTGTCGTCGGCTTGCCGGACACGTCGCTCGACGGCGCCGTGCAGGTTGCCAACGCAATACGCGAGCGTGTGCAGCGCATGGGGCTGCCGCATGCACAGCACACGTTCGGCGTGGTGACGGTCAGTGTCGGCGTAGCGGCTTCGGTCGCCGACGAATTGGGCCGGCGCGAGGTGGCGTCGGCGCCGGATCTGTTGCGGCTTGCGGACGCGGCGCTCTATGTGGCCAAGCGTGAAGGGCGTAACGCGGTGCGGACTTCGGCCGCCGCGCAGGCGGCGACCGAAGTGACGGGCGTGGCTTGAACAGCCGCTGAATCGAGAGCCCGCTTAGTGATGCTTGCGCGGCATGGTCGGATGGGACGACGCAGACCCGTCGTCACGTCCCTCATGTTCGTCACGCGGTTTGATCTTGGTCGTACCGCCAATGGACGGCGGATCGCTTGCCGGAAACGTACCCTCGACCGCGGCATCGACGCTGTTCTCGCTTTTTCCGCCGTGGGGATGCTGCTCGGGATGTTTCGGCTGCTTGGGCTGATTCGGCTGATGCGTTCGCATAATGGCCTCCTCGAGGCGGTGGATCGGTATTCCTTCAGCAGCAAGGGCCGGGCCTGAGCACCACCCGAAAGTGTCGTCGGATTCGGCGTGCCGTCACCGTGAGTGTCTTACCGCTTTCCTTTGATGCCAAGCCGCTTCCTGATTTCTGCGGTCAGGCTCTGGCGTGCGCGTTCGTAGCCGGCCCAGGGGTTGGTCTTCAATCGTTCGAGCCGCTCGTGCAGATTGAAGATATTCCACTGATCGCCTGCCGTGGTCGTGTCCACTTCGTTCCATGCAATGGGGACCGAAACGCCGAGACCCGGGCGTGCGCGAGGCGAGAACGCGGCGACCGTCGTGGAGCCGCGGTTGTTGCGCAGATAGTCGATAAAGATTTTCTTCTTGCGGTTTTGCGCGCCCATCCTGGCCGAGAAATGATCGGGCAGCGTCGCGGCCATATGCTCCGATACGGCCTGAGCGAAGTCCTTGACCTCATCCCAGCCCGCGCGCCGCACGAGCGGCACGACGATATGAAAGCCTTTGCCTCCGCTTGTTTTGCAGAACGACGTGATGCCAAGCTCGTCGAGCAAGGTATGCGTGAGTTGCGCGGCTTCGATCATGCGTTCCCAACCGAGCGACGGGTCGGGATCGAGATCGAAGATCACGCGATCCGGTTTTTCGATCGAGTCGGCACGCGCATTCCACGTATGAATTTCGACTGTGCCCATTTGCGCTGCGCCGATCAGGGCCTTTGGCGTGTCGATCGACATCAGCGCGGGGTGGCCAGGATCCAGATCCGGATGCTGCGTCACGCCAGGAATCGACAGCTTTTGGCTGTGCTTCTGGAAAAAGAGTTCGCCACCGATGTCTTCGGGGGCGCGAACGATCGCGATGGGCCGGTCTTCGAGTTCGGTCAGCATCCGGTCCGCAATCGAGGCGTAGTACTGAACCAGGTCAAGTTTGGTCGCCTTGCTCTGTTTGTCAATCACGCGGTCAGGATGCGAAACGCGCACCCCTTCGATCTCGGTCGCGTCGCCATCGCGTGAGCGTTTCGCGGTGCCATGCGAGGCGGAGGTGTGTGCCATGTCTTTGCTCCCTGCCGATGGTGCGTGCGGAGCCTCGCGCACGATCTGCCTGGCCGGCTTGTCGGTGCGCAAGCTGATAAACGAGGCCTGCCTGACGATCTGCTCCTGAGTCCACTCGGCGAAGTCGCACTCTGCGACTAGTTCCGGCTTCACCCAGTGCACGGCTGTGCGGCTGCGCTCCGACGGCGCTGCGGCAAAGGGCATGGTCTTGCGCTCGCGTCGATCGAGCTGAGCCTTGACGTCTTTCAAGGTCTTCGCATTAAAGCCCGTGCCGACGCGACCGGCGTATTGAAGCTTGCCATCGCGGTCGTACACACCGAGCAGCAGCGCCCCGAACGCCGCCCGGCTTCCGCTGGGATCGGTGTATCCGCCGATCACGAATTCCTGACGCCGCCGGCATTTGAGCTTGATCCAGTTCGGCGAGCGCGTCGAAGTGTACGGACTGTCGATACGCTTACCGATGATGCCCTCGAGCGACATATCGCATGCGCTTTTGAGCAGGGAATCGATATCGACGTCGAAGTTCTCCGAAAAGCGCACATGACGCGGTTCCGCGTCCTCGATCAATGCATGCAGGATCGCGCGTCGCTGCACGAGCGGGACCTTTCGGAGGTCGTACCCGTTCAGAAAAGGAATATCGAACAGGTAGACAACCATATCTTGCGGCCGGGACACATCGAACGCATTCTGCAACGCCTGAAAGTTCGGCAGGCCGTTCCGGTCGAGGACCACGGCCTCTCCATCGAGCCATGCCGATTCGATCGGCAAGGCCGCAAACGCATCGGGCAGCTTGCCGAATCGTTCGGTCCAGTCGTTGCCGGCACGCGTGAAGATGCGCACACGCGGTGTGCCGTTTTGCCGATCGATGCGCGTGAGCACGCGATAACCGTCGAACTTGATTTCGTACGTCCAGTCTTCCGACGACGAGGGCGGTCCGTCGACGAGCGTCGCGAGCTGAGGCTTGAATGTTTCCGGAAGGCGCGCCTTCGCCGCGCCCTTGATCGCGGGATGGTCCGCTAGCTCGAGCAGAGAGGCCGTGTCGCGCGTCGAGACAATATCGGGCCGCTTGGCGGACCGGCTTGCCCTGCGCACCGAGCGTGTGACGGTACCCGTTAGCGCATCGTCGTCGTCGGTGCCTTTCCGAGTACGCGTTTTGTGCGCCTTCTCCCGCGTGCCGCGGCGGGCGGTGGACGGCCGCGCATGCAGCACGCTGCCCGGGCATTCGGCGATGACGTCGTAGTCGGCTTCACTACGCGCGTCGTCATCGCGTTCCTTGATCAGCAGCCATTGCTCCTTGTCGCCGCTGCCGGGCATATGGCTACGTACGAGCGCCCAGCCGCCGTGCAGTTTTTCGCCGGACAACGTGAACTTCATTTTGCCGGCGCGATAAGCGTGTTCCGCGTCTTCGTCGCCTTCGGGCGCCCAGGTGCCGCGATCCCAGACCACGACAGTGCCGGCACCATAGTTGCCAGGCGGAATCTCGCCTTCGAACGAGCCATATTCGATGGGATGATCCTCGACGTGCACGGCAAGGCGCTTGACCGACGGATCGAGGCTCGGACCTTTCGGAATGGCCCACGATTTGAGCGTGCCGTCGAGTTCGAGCCGGAAGTCGTAGTGCAGGCGTTTGGCGTGGTGCTCCTGAATCACGAACGAGAGTGCGTGGGTGGTGCGTTTCGACGACGCGGATCGTCGTGTTTTGGCGGAGCCGCTCGCGGCACGCGATTTCGTTTTACGCGTTGCGCCGTGACCTGAGGGTTCAGGCGTGTCGTCGAAGCGACGCTTGCGCTGATACGTGCCGAGTTTGTCGTTCATGGATGCCTCGTTGCGTCACAGTAGGGCAAGCGGTAGGGCAAGCGTCAGCCTGCAGCATCAACCTGCGGCACGGCGGCGTCTCGCCGGCGTTTTGCGGGCAGGCGCGGGTGCTTCTTCGTCGTCATGCTCGTCGTCGTGCCGGTCGTCGTTGGCTGAACGCCGGTCCGCGCGGCTTTTGCCGCGGCCCAGACTGCGCCGCAACAGGTCGGAGAGATCGAGAATCTCGGCCGACTTCGGACGTTCCGCTCGCACGGCTTGCACATCGACTTCCTCGGTTTTGCCGGCGCGGATCTTCTTGTCGACGAGCGCGAGGATGTCGTCATGAAACGTGTCGTGATACTCGGCGGGATTCCACTTCTCGCTCATATCGTCGATGAGCTTCTTCGCCATATCGAGCTCGCGTGTCGAGAGGCCGCTGGCTCTGACGCCTTCGGGCGGAAGTTTGAACTCGTCGCTCGATCGCACTTCGTCGGCGCGCCGTAAGGTGTTAAGCACGAGCGCAGGGCCGACCGCAATCAAAGCGGCCAGATGCTGCTTGTTATGCATGACGACCTGCGCGATCCCGATCTTGCCCGACGATTTCATCGCTTCGCGCAGCAGGGCGTAGACCTTTTCGCCCTTGCGATCGGGGGCGAGGAAATAGGGCGTCTCGAGATAGAAGAACGACACTTCGGGCGCATCGACGAAGGCGAGGATGTCGACGGTTTGCGTGGCTTCAGGATTGGCCGCGCGAATCTCTTCATCGCTGAGCACGACGTACTTGCCCTTTTCGTATTCGTAGCCGCGCACGATGTCTTCGCGTTTCACTTCCTTGCCGGTGCGCTTGTTGATTTGCTTATAACCGACCGGATCGACCGTGCGCTTGTCGAGCAGGTTGAACCCGATGTGCTCGCTTTGCGTCGCGGGGAAGAGCTGCACGGGCACATGAACGAGCCCGAAGCTGATTGCGCCTTTCCAGATCATGCGTGCCATGGCGTCCTCCCGCATCAATGGACCCATGACGATGCAAACGGCATGCCATTGCGCAGCGCAGGACGCAAGGCATTCGGCGCGGCCCATGCGGGGCCGGCTTTTTCAATGCAACAACAGGGCGCGCCATGTAAGACTTGCGCGCGCCCCTAGAAAACCTAGACGGTTTTGAGCATGCCGCCGTCGACAAAGTACGTCGCACCCACGCTGTAACTCGCGCGGTCGGAGCAGAGGAACACGATGAAATCGGCAAGTTCTTCCGCGCTCGCAAAGCGTCCGATCGGTGCGTGTTCGCGCGCAACCGACGCGAGGTGGCCTTCCCAGTCGCCACCGGACTCGGCCGTCAGCTGCTTTGCGGTCTTGATCCAGTCGGGCGTCAGGATCAGGCCCGGATTGATCGTGTTCACGCGAATGTTGTCGCGGATCAGTTCATTGGCGAGGTTTTTCGAAAACATCATCAGCGCGGCTTTCGTGACGTTGTAGATCGGCTCGTAACCCAGCGGCTGCACTGCACAAATCGACGCGTTGTGAAGAATCACGCCGCCGCCGCGCTGCTTCATCCCCGGGACGAGACCGCGCGCAAGCCGCACGGCAGCCATCACATGCAGGTCCCAGTAAAACTGCCACTTGTCGTCCGGGGCCTCCATGATGGTTTCGTTACTGCCCGTTCCGGCGTTGTTGAACAGGATGTCGGCCCCGCCAAAGGCGAGCTCCGTCGCGTCGACGAGTGCATCGACACCCTCCTGCGTACGCACATCGCATGCGACGGGAACGACCTTGACGTCGTGCGCCCTCGCGATTTCCTGGGCGACTTCCTCGAGACGATCCTTTTGTCGCGCGGCAAGGACAAGATCGACGCCTTCGACTGCCATGGCCTCGGCGACGGCGAGTCCGATACCGACACTGCCACCTGTAAGCACTGCGACCTTGCCTTTAAGCTTGAGATCCATCGAACTCGTCTCCGTTGCTGTCGTGCGGTTTGGGGAACGTCGGGGGAGCCGCCGGGCAATCCACGCGTGACGGCGCAGTAGATGGTACGAAGAAAGTGCGACGCGCGCTATGTGGGTGAGCACCGACGCTTGAGCGTCAGTCGCTGAACATCAATCGTTGAGGGTCAATCGTTACGCGTCAATCGTTACGCGTTAATCGTTGCGCACGGAACCGAATTTGATTTGCCACGCAACCGTATCGGGCACGGATACACGGCGAGCGTCACGAAGCGCTGTGCTGCGTTCACTCGCATAGTGACCGGGAACGGAGGATTGCGTCGTCACGGGGTAGGCCGCGGCGAGCGTGGAGAGCACAAACCAGTCCGCGTGTGACGTGAAGCCATGAATATGGACGACGCGCGGCTGAGACGTCGCTCGGTCCGCATGGTCCACTCGGTCCAGCAAGGGGCACAGCACACGATGCCAAAGGGCGCCCGCGTCGCCGTCGAGCCTGACGACATGGGCATTCGGGAGATCGACGGGCATCGGGTCAGGTGCAAGCCGGTCGTCGACGATTTGAAGGATGGACGCGGGATGGTCTGGAGCGATCCGTTCCGCTTCGACACCGAGGTCGGCATGCGGCGCTGCCTCGGCCCATGCGGGCAGCGCGCGGCCAAGCGCTGTCCACCCGCCGGCGAGCGACGCGGCGACGATGAGGAAACCTCTGCGTGTCAAAGCGTCCATTGCACGTCCGTTGTGTCTCCAGCCTTCGCTCTTCGTCCTCTCCACACCCATGCCTACCGCAGCGCATGCAAACTCGCGTGAACGCATGCGACTCCTGCGGGCCGATGCGATGCAGCGCTCAGCTTCGATATCGCCTGGGCAGGATCCCTTGCTTGCCCGGCGAGAGAATGCCTTGCGGATCGAGCGCGGCTTTAATCGTATCGCTGAGCCGCATCAACGCGTGGCCGTTGAAATCGTATTGCGACGCGGCAAGATCCATAAAGGCAAGGTGAGTGCGGTATTGGCCGTATCCGGCCTGACCGGTCTTGACGATCAGTGACTCGATGAGGTCGTGCGCGGCGTGTGATTGCGCGGTATCGTCCTTGTCGAAGATCGCCGCAAAGATGTGATGCATATGACGACCGGCGACGGTAAAGCCACCGTAATAGTCGAAGCCCGAAGCTTGTGCGGTCGCGCGAATGAGTTCGTATTGAGTCGTCGCGTCGGCGCCGGTTGTCGGACAGACCGGCGAAAAGTCGATATGCGCGCCGTTGCCGCCACGCCAGTTCAGCATCTGGAATGCGGCCATGCTCGGGATGCCGATCTGGCTTCGATCGCCGCCGCCTTCAGGCTCGGCATCCGACGATCGATACGGCGTTGCGTCGAGGCGGGCGTCCGGAATGGCCGAGAACGCCTGACGAATCACTTGCAAGCGCGCTTCGACGAGCGCTTCGGGACCATAGAGGCCGAAGCGTAGATTCCAGCGACCGATATCGAGCGTATGCGTCATCGCATCGATCGCGGCTTCGGGCATGGGCCCGGTGCCGTCGTACCAGCGACGCCGCGGCGATACGCCGGCGGCCCAGCGTAGTGCGTGTTCGATGACGCCCTGACTCTGGATCGTGTCGTCGAGCTTGAGCGGACGCAGCGTGTCGACAATCGCACGCAGATCGGTGTCGCGCCGGAATTTGAAGTGACCGAAGCGATATCCGGCCGGCCGTGGCATCAGCCAGATGCCGAGCTTCGTGACGACGCCGAAATTCGATTGCATGAACAGCGTGTCGTACGAGGGCCCATAGCCGGGTTTGAACGCCTGCCACGATGTGCCGTTGGTCATCGCGCCCATGCCGGTGCGTACGACGTCGCCGTTCGCGAGCACGACCTCCATGCCGCACTGTTGCGCCGCATGATCGCCATAGGGCGTGGTGCCGAAGCCGCGTTCGAGCGTATTGCCGACGACGCTGCCCCATCCCGCCGCGGGTGGATCCAGCCAGAGCCGCGAGCCGCGTGCCCGGAGCGCTTCATACAGATCGAAGTAGCTCACGCCGGGCTCGACGAGCGCATAGCCGAGTGTGTCGTTGACCTCGAGCACGCGGTTCATGCGCTTGAGATCGAGCACGACGGAACCGTTGATGCGCGGTGCAGCGCCGCCGTAGGCGAAGTTACGCCCCGTCGACACCGTCCATAGCGGCAAGCGTGCCGAGTTGGCAACGTTCAGTACGGCACGGATATCGTCGACGCTCGCGGGGAGCACGACAGCCGAAGGCGAAAAACGTGTGGGATCACCCGGTGCGAACGGGTCAAGATAGGGCGCCAATGCATCGGGCGCATTGAGCACGGCCTGCGTGCCGAGCGCCTTGCGAAGCGCGTCGAGCGCGGCGGCAAACGCAGCGCCCGACACACCAGGTGGAAGCAGGGTGGATGTCGATGCAGTCGGCATCGATCCCGGCGGCATCGAGCCTGACCGCGCCGGTCAGTACGCGCCGCTTCCGCCGCTGCCGCCCGATCCGCTGCTCGAGTTCGTGTTGTTCATGCCGTCGCTCTGGCAAGCGGTCAGGGTGGCGGAAGCCGCAAACAGCGCTACAAGCATCGAAAGGATACGAAAGGCTTTCATCGAAAACTCCGTCGTCGTTGAAGTGATGCACGCGGGGATTGCATGCATGTTGAGTGATTGCACTCGATGAACGATGTGACCAGGAGATTTATTCCGGACGAGCCCGGGTTCATTTCGTATTCTTATGCCGTGTTCACATGCACGCGCAGATGCAGCCGGCGAAACGCATTCGGCGTCATCCCCTTGCTGCGTTTGAAGATGCGCCGGAAATGACCGCAGTCTTCGAAACCGGATTCGCGTGCGACCTGATCGATCGTCAGGCGGCCTTCGGCAAGCAGGATCGCTGCGTGAAGCATGCGCCGGTCATGCACCGCATCGGTCAGCGTTCGACCATAGACCGAGCGAAAGATTCGGCCGAGATAGTCCGCGTTGCAGCCGAGTTGGTCCGCGATCGTCGATGCACTGATGGCTTCGTGAAAATGCGTGCGGATCAGGCGATCGGCACTTGCTGCCAGGCGTTGCGGTGCTCCATCGAGGCTGGCCGTCGCCCCGCGCGACCGCGTGAGTTCCCACAGCATCAGCAGGATCGTCAGGCTGTCGGGAAACGGTTGCACGCCATACAGTTCCTGGTCATTGAGCAGGCGCTGAAAAAGCCCTGTCAAATGCTCGCGACGTTCAATTAACGCATGCTGAGGTACGCGCAGTACGGACGAATCCGGCCACACCATCGTTTGACCTTGCGCGGCTTCGGGCAACGTGAAGTGCACCCAGAAGAACTGCAGATCGGGTGCGAACGGCGCGGTTCCGCCATGAAGCCGCCCGGGCCAGAGCAGCAAGGTTTCACCCGCCGACACCTCGAACTGACGCCCGGCCTCATGCAGCGCGAGCATGCCTTGCTTCACGAAAATCAGCTCATACGAGTGGATCACACGTGACGGATGCACGCCCGTGCCACGCGAGACAAACAAGCCTCCGTTGCTTGCCTCGAGACCCAGCGGACTCGCCCATTCGAACGTCGATTCGTCCATTTTCTAAAAAGTCGGAATTCGCCTGTTTTGCTTCGGTTTCTTCATCTTGTGAGCACGGCGCGGGCATGTCAACCTTTGCATACCGTGCGTTGGCCAAAACGACCGCTGGATGATGTTGCGCCGCGCCATGGTAGAAAAAAGCACGTTCAACAGAAGCGTAATCGCGCACACCGGGCCGGTCGCACCTTCACAGGATGTGCGCAACGCTCGGACGATGCGCACTCATATTGGAGGAGACACTATGGTTCGCTACAAGCGATGGCTTTCGCTGTGGGCGAGTGCTGCCGCGCTCATGGCCGGTCATGCGCACGCCGACGAAATCACGTTCTGGGTCCGCGCATCGGACTCGGGTTTCGTGAGCCCCGTGGTCAAGGCCTGGAACGACGCCCACCCGACGAAGGTCAACCTGACGGTGGTGCCGAACGACGATTTCGTGACGAAGTTTGGTACAGCGTCGGCCGCTGGTGCAGCGCCAGATGTGGTGGCGATCGACCTGATCTATGTGCCTGCTTTCGCGGCCGCCGGTCAGCTCGCCGATATCACCGACGAAGCGAAAAAACTTCCTTTTTATCAAAGCCTTAGCCCATCCCATACGCGCCTGGCGCAGTATCAGGGCAAACAGTACGCATTGCCTTTCAGCGCTGAAAGTTCAATGTTGCTTTACAACAAAACATTATTTAAAAAAGCTGGTCTGAATCCGGATCAACCGCCCAAGACATGGGCCGAACTTGAAGCGGATGCCAAGAAGATCACGGCGCTGGGTGGCGGCGTGAAGGGCTTCTACTTCTCGGGCGCCTGCGGCGGTTGCAACATCTTCACGATGACGCCGTATGTGTGGGCTTCGGGTGGCGACGTGCTGTCGCAGGACGGCAAGACGGCAACGCTCGACAACCCCGCGCTGAAGGGCACGCTCGCGATGTATCGCCGCATGTGGGAAGCCGGCGAAATGCCGTCGAGCGCAAAGACGGACAGCGGCCAGAACTTCATCAATGCGTTCCTGACGAACAAGGTGGGCATGGTGGGTTCCGGTGCGTTTTCGATCGGACTCCTGAAGAAAGATCATCCGGAGATCGACTTTGGTCTGGCTTACTTGCCTGGCAAGGACGGCCAATGGTCAAGCTTCGCCGGTGGTGACTCGATCGCAGTGCCTGTGAGTTCCAAGCACAAAGCCGAAGCGCTCGACTTCATCAAGTGGTGCCTCAGCGAACAGGTGCAGGTCGACCAGTTCGCGAAGAACGGCAGCATCCCGGTGCGTACGGACCTGGCTTCGAACCAGTACAGCAAGCTCGACAGCCGCTACGAGATTGCGTCGACCGCCATGGCGCAGGGCCATACGCCGTACAGCACGAAGTTCAACCAGCTGATTAACGATCCGAACGGCCCGTGGCTCGCGATGATCCAGGAGGCTGTGTTCGGCAAGGGCGTCGATGTGGCGGTATCGACTGCGCAACAGCGTTTCACGCAAATCCTCAACGCACAGTAAGTCACGTGCATTACGGAGTGCAGCATCATGGGTGTCCTGACTGAGACGCCGGCTCGCGAAACAGGATTCCCGCCGCGCCGCTCGCGCCGCCCGAAATCGGGTGGCGCGGACCGGCAACGCGCGGGTTACTGGTTCGTTCTGCCGTGTGTGATCTTCACGACGGTGTTCTTCCTCGCACCGTTCGTGATGACGCTGGTGATGTCGCTGTATCACTGGCCGCTGATGGGCCATGCGACATTCGCGGGCTTTCGCAACTACATCGACCTGCTGCACGACGACTCGTTCTGGGGCGCGCTCTGGTTCACGACCGAATACACGCTGGTCGTGACCCCGGCCATTTTTATCCTGGCGTTCGTGCTGGCGATGCTGGTGAATCGCGCAAGCCGTTTTGTCGGGATCTTCCGGACAGCGTACTTCTTGCCGGTCGTGATCGGCATGACCACCGCGAGCCTGCTCTGGGTCTGGATGTTCAACGACCAGGTCGGGATCTTCAGCGCCGTGCTCATGCAGCTGGGTATCGTCGACGAGCCGGTCCAGTGGCTCGGCGAGACAAACTCGGCGCTGGCTTCGCTGGTCGTCATGGTGCTCTGGAAGGCCTCGGGCTTCACGATGGTCATCCTGCTCGTGGGCATGCAGGCGATCCCGCAGGACCTGTATGACGCTGCCCGCATCGATGGCGCGCGCTGGTGGTCGCAACAGCGATTCATCACCGTGCCGCTGATGCGACGCACGTTTGCGCTGGCATTGATCATGGCCGTGATCGGCTCGTACCTCGCGTTCGAGCAGTTCTACGTGATGACCAAGGGTGGACCGATGAACAGCACGATCACCGTCGTGCACTGGATCTACCGCGCATCGTTCACGTATTTCAAGCTCGGCTACGGTGCGGCGATGTCTGTGGTGCTGCTGATCGTGTTGCTGATCCTCAGCGTGATTCAGATGTTCCTTCTGCGAGACGATCATGAGTAACACGCTGCATTCCGCCGAGCCGGAGTACGGCTCGACCAGTCCTGTGTCTCCTTCAGCCAGCCAGAGCGAACTGCCGGGTCGTCGGCGGTTCGCCGGGATCAGGGGGCGAAGCTCCGTTTCGCTCTACTACCTGGTCTGTGGTGTCCTGACGCTGGTCTTTTTATTCCCGATCGTCTGGTCGGCATTCGTATCGCTGTATCCGCCGGCTGACGCAAGCGCTTCGCCGCCGAAGTATTTTCCGTCGCACCTGTCGTTCGACAACTACCGGAATCTCGCCCAATACGGCGCAGGAATCTGGCGGTACCTCGGCAACAGCGCGTCGGTCACGGCCATGACGGTCATCATGACGCTGGTCTTGTGTACGCTCGGCGGTTACGGTTTCTCGCGCTTTAGATTCAAGGGCCGCAACATCATTTTTGTCGTGATTCTCGCGACCTTGATGATTCCGTTCCAGTCGATTCTCAACCCGTTGTTTGTGCTTCTGCGCTGGATGCATCTGCAGGGCACGCTGTTCGGTCTGGCGCTCGTGTACACGACGTTCCAGCTGCCGTTCGCGGTCTTCATGATGCGCAACTCGTTCGATGCGGTGCCGCGCGAGATCGAGGAAGCGTCGCTGATCGACGGATGCAGCCTGATGCAGTCGCTGCGCATCGTCATGCTTCCGCTGGTCATGCCGGGACTCGTCACGGCCGGGCTGTTCGCGTTCTTCGGCTCGTGGAATGAGCTGCTTGCGGCGCTGATTCTGGTCAATGACTCGAGCAACTACACGCTGCCGGTCGCGTTGCTCAATGCGCAGAGCGGACAACTGGGTTCAGTCGACTGGGGCCTCATGCAGGCAGGCATCACGATTTCGATTCTGCCGTGCGCGGCCCTGTTCCTTTTGCTTCAACGCTTTTATATCCATGGCCTGATCGCTGGTGCGGTCAAGGCGTAACTCCATTGCTGACCATGAACGACACGAGAACTATGCGTCATCCCGTGGTCGTCGAGTTTGCCTCGACGGCCTATGCCCGGATCAAACCGGTGGCTGTGACCGCGGTCGAACTGCGCGGCGACTTCTGGGGACGGCGCTTCGACATCAATCGCAAAGAGACGCTGCCCACGCAATGGGATCATCTCGAATCGACGAATCGCCTCAATAACTTCCGTCGTGTGTTCGGCGAATATGATGGCCCGTATGAAGGCTTGTTCTTCAATGACTCGGACCTCTACAAGTGGCTCGAAGCCGCTTCGTGGCTGATCGCCCGCGGCCCGGATGCCGAGCTTGAAAAGCGCATCGACGAAGGCATCACGCTGATTGAGCGCGCGCAGGAGGAAGACGGGTATATCGACACGTATTTCACGGTCGATCGTCCGAACGAAAAGTGGACCAATCTGCGCGACCTGCATGAAATGTATGTCGGCGGACACCTGATCCAGGCCGCGGTCGCCCATCATCGGGCTACCGGCAACGGGCGCCTCCTGAACGTGGCGACGCGCTTTGCCGACATGCTGTGCAAACGTTTCGGTCCGGAATCGGACGGGAAGGTCGAAGCGGTCGACGGCCACGAAGAGATCGAAATGGCGCTGATCGAGCTGGCCCGTGAAACGGGGCATTCGCGCTATCTCGAACTCGCGCGGTTCTTTATCAAGGCGCGTGGTCACGGCCTCCTCAAGGGCGGACGCTTCGGCGATGCGTACTTCCAGGACGACGTGCCATTCGACCGGATGGAGTCGCTTGCGGGCCATGCGGTACGTGCGCTGTATATGTGCAGCGGGGTCACCGATCTCTATCTCGAGACCGGCGAAGAGGGCTTGCTGCCCCGACTCGAAACGCTATGGGACCGGCTCACGGCTAGCCGTATGTACATCACGGGCGGTGTCGGCTCGCGCTACGACGGCGAGTCGATCGGCGTCGACTATGAATTGCCGAACGCGCAGGCCTATACGGAAACGTGCGCAGCAATCGCCAGCATGATGTGGTGCCACCGGATGCTCGCTGCGACCGGTGATGCGCGCTACGTCGATCTGTTCGAATGGACGCTGTACAACGGCATGCTGCCGGGCTGGTCGCTCGACGGCCGCGAGTATTACTACGTGAACCCGCTCGAGAACGACGGCACGCATCGCCGCCGGCCCTGGTACTACTGCTCGTGCTGTCCGCCGAATGTCGCACGCACGATTGCTTCGCTGCCGGGATACGTCTACGGCACGGATGCGGAATCGCTTTACGTGCATCTGTATTTCGACAGCGACGCGCGTATCGAAGTCGCGGGCAAGACGGTCGGTATCACGCAACGCACACAGTACCCGTGGGAAGGCACGGTCGATTTCACGATCGACACGGACGGTGACCTTGCACTCAAGCTCCGGATTCCGGGCTGGGCCAACGGTCAGGCTGCGCTGTCTTCACGCGAAGCGCGGGACGGCACGGTCAAGGCCGCTGGCGTGTCGCTTTCCGTGAACGGCGGGTCGGTGGATGCGACGCCGGACTCGAACGGTTATGTCACGATCCATCGCACGTGGAAGACGGGTGATACCGTGCGCCTGCAACTGCCGATGGACGTGCGCGTGTGGCAAAGCCATCCGAAGGTGCCCGACAATCGCGGCCGGATCGCGTTCAGCCGTGGCCCGGTGCTGTATTGCGTCGAACAGGCCGATATGCAGGGCGTCGATCTTGATGAACTGTTTGTCGATCCCGCACAGATCTCGGCGCATTGGGAGCCGTCGCTGCTCGATGGTGTCGTTGCATTGAAGGGCACGGCGCAACGCCGGGCCATCGATTCGGCTTGGACGGGTGAGCTGTATCGCCCCTTCGGACAGCAACGTGAACCCGCGGCTGGGGAAGCGTCGCCGCTGCAACTCGTCGCGATCCCGTACTTCGCGTGGCACAACCGCGAAAGCGGCCCGATGAAGGTCTGGATGAACTATCGGGAAGCCTGATGCATCGAGCGTCGAAAAGGCCTGCGGCGACGAGCCACAGGCCGACTCGATGCATGCAGTCTATGCGCCGCGTTTCCGAAGTCTTGCGATGAGTCCGCGTGCCGCCTCCGGTGCGCGGACTTTTGCGCCATTGATAAAGAACACGAACACGTCGCGCTTGCGGGCGGCCTTGTCCTTCTTGTCGACACGGGGCAGGTCTTCCGGCGTGCCGCCGTTGGCCCAGGTGGCCGCGCGCTCAGTCCATTCGTCGAGTGCTTTCGGCGCATACCCCGTCTTGCGTTTCTCGCTGGCGCACATCAGGCGCGCATAGGCGAAGTCGGTGTGGAGGTCGGCAAACGACGGGTAGTCGGGCGAATCGGTGAACACCGTCGCCATCTTGTATCGGCGCACCAGTTTGACAAAGTCGGGCGTCATGAAACTCGCGTGCCGGACTTCGAGCACATGCCTCAGCGTATGGCTATCGATCTTGTTCGGTAACCGCGCCAGAAACGCTTCGAAATCATCAGCGTCGAACACCTTGGTCGTGGCGAATTGCCAGACGATCGGTCCGAGCTTGGGGCCGAGTTCGGTGATGCCGCTCTGCACGAAGCGATCGATCGAGTCGCCGGCCTCGGCAAGCACGCGTCGATTCGTCGCGTATCGCGTGGCCTTGAGCGAGAAGATGAAGCCGTCGGGTGTCTCGTCGCGCCATTTGGCGAACGTCGCGGGCTTCTGAAGGCCGTAGTACGTTCCGTTGATCTCGATGGCCGTCAGCTCATGACTCGCATATTCGAGTTCCTTGCTCTGCGGCAGACGATCGGGATAAAACGTGCCGCGCCACGGCTCAAAGGTCCAGCCGCCGATGCCCACGCGTACGCGTGGACGCTCGACGCTCGGCGGGTTCGGATTGATCAGCGACGCCGGCCGGGAGGTCGTCATTCGCCGATTTTCGTACGCAGTTCGCGAGCCGATTCAAGCAGGCCTTGATAGCCCGAGCGAGCATGCTCGGGCAGGTCGGGATCGCCGACGAGCGCACCGAGCGTCTCGACGATGCTGTAGACAAGACCCCGTGCGGCGCTCGCCGCAAGATGGCCCGAGCCGTACTGGCTTTCAACATGACCCAATGCAGCGTGGAAGTGCTCGGGATCGGGGCGTGACGCGCGTTCTGTGGCTTCGTTGTCGCTAGTCGGGCGGGACGGGTCGGGCGTCATTTCAAACTTCCTTTGTCAGCAAGATGGATTCGACGGCTTTCAAGCAGTGTACTGCGATGCGCCTGCGTGCGTTCGGCGTGTGTTCTACGCGCGCGTTCCGGTGTGGGCGCCCTGATGCGGACGAACCGTCGCATGTCCCGGGGTGTCATGTCTCGCAAGCCGCAAGCCGCAAGCCGCAAGCCGCAAGCCGCAAGCCGCAAGCCGCAACGGCTGCGTTGCGATTTCGCGCCGGGCGTCACAATTCCGCCGCATTCCATTTGACGAACGACGCCGCCCGTGCGAAGGTGGCGCCTTGCTCGGGGAGCCGGTGGATGCCGGCTGAGAGGGCGCCTGCGGGATTCCACGTATTTGCTGCACGCAAATTGCGGACCCGCCAGCACTCGACCCGCTGAACCTGATCTGGATCGTACCAGCGTAGGGAAGCGTGCAGGTCTCCTCACACGGCGCGCCGGATCAGTCCTCGATTCAACCGGTAGCCGCATCATGTCCGCTTCTCCGCATTCCTCGCATTCTTCGCACACGACGCAGGTGGTCAACGAGTCGTTGCGGCCCATTCCCGCCGATCGGCGCACGCTCGGCTTTCCCGATTACCTCGCCTTGTGGGGCAGCCTTGGCGTTGGCCTGCTCGTCATGCAGGCCGGTGCCCTGTTGATTCCTGCGCTTAGCGCTGTCGGCGCAGCGGGTGCGGTCGCGATCGGTACGATCGGCGGCACGCTGCTGCTGGCGTGGGTCGGCTATCTCGGCTCGGTGTCGGGCGTATCGAGCGCCGGCCTGATCTGGAGCGCGCTCGGCAAGCGGTTTGCCGTGTTGCCCATCGCGCTCAACGTGCTTCAGTTGCTCGGTTGGGCGGTGTTCGAGATCGTCGTGCTGCGCGACGGACTCGGCGCCATCGCGAAGCAGGCATTCGGTCCGGTCAACGCCGGGGTGCTGACTGTCATCGCCGGGCTCGTGCTCATGGGACTGCTTGCGCTGAGCATGGTCGGCGTCGTGCGGCGCTTTATCCGTCGCGTCGGCCTCTGGCTGATGCTGGCCGCGCTCGTCTGGCTGACGATCCGCTTCGTCCACGACGCGACGCCGGCACTGCTGACGCAGCCGGGCAAGGGCGGTCTTGCGTTCGCCGCGGCCGTCGACCTCGTGATTGCGATGCCGATCTCATGGATTCCGCTGGTCGCCGACTACACCCGCTATGGCCGCTCGCCACGCGCGGCGTTTGGCGGCACGTTTGTCGGGTATGGCTTCGCCAACGCCTGGTGTTTCCTGCTCGGGATCCTGATCGCCGCGCTGCACCCGGGTGCGGACCTGATGCCGACGATCCTTCAGGCAAGCTTCGGTGCGCTCGCACTGGCCCTGATCCTGATCGACGAAACCGATAACGGGTATAGCGATCTCTACTCGGCCGCGGTGTCGACGCACAGCCTCGTGCCGAAGTGGTCGGTCCGCGTATGGGGGCCCGTCCTAGGGGCAGTGGCCACACTACTGGCACTGCTGCTGCCGATCCAGAACTATCAGGACTTCCTCTATCTGCTGGGCTCGGTGTTCGTGCCGTTGTTCGGTGTGGTCATCGCACACCACGGCGTGCGCCCGAGAACGCCCGACGCGACCTCGGTGTCGCTGAGCTGGGTCGGCGCGATTGCGTGGGTCATCGGCATTGCGCTCTACCAATACATCACGCGATTTCAGCCGCAGTGGGGCGCGTCGCTGCCGTCACTCATTGCAAGCTTTGTGCTGTATCGACTGTTCGCGCGTTGGTCGCCTTATGCGGCGAACGCGGCGACGAGCGAGGGCGTTGCGCGCTGAGTGCACCGCATGTTCAAGGCCGGTACGTCGGATCCACAATCGCCCAAAACGCGGCCTTCGGTTGCAGGGCCGCGTTGAACAACAACGGCTGGTTGGTGCGGGGCACCGGCGTCGACGAGAGCCAGGTGTGCTTATCTGAATAGCCCCAGAACGTCACGGCCTTGATCGACGGTTCGGTCTTGAACAGGTCGAACAAGGCGCGATAGCGCAGCGCCTGTGCACGGACCAGATCGTTCGGCACGTGACGTCCGTAGTCGGGACGACACGCATTGTGGTCGCTCCAGCACAGGCCCGGATCGTTATAGAAACTCACGTCGAGCTCGGTCACCTGGTTTTCGAGGCCGAGCGCCGCGACGTCGTCAAAAGCTTGTTTGATATTCGCGATCGGCGGCCATTCGACGCTGATATGCATCTGATGACCGACGCCGTCGATCGGCACACCCTGCGCGCGCAGATCGCGTACTACCGAAAGTAGCTTGGCGCGCTTACCCGCGTCGTCCGTGTTGTACTCGTTGATATACAGCCTGGCTTGCGGATCGGCAGCGCGTGCCGCCTGGAACGCGATGGCAATATAGTCCTTGCCAAGCGCGCGGTACCACGGACTGTCTTCTCGATACACCGCGTGCGGGTCGTCGCTGATCACTTCATTGACCACGTCCCACGCATAGACCTTGCCACGGAAATGTGTGACGACGTCCGTCACATATCGCGTCAGCCGCGCGGCGACGCGAGAACGGTAACCGGGATCGTCCGGATCACCGGCAAAGAACCACGCGGGCGCCTCGGTCCAGTTGCCATTTTTGTAGTGCCATACGAGCGTATGCCCGCGCATCGCGATGCCGTGGGCCTGCGCGAAATCGACGATTTCGTCGGCCGCACGGAAGTCATAGCGGCCTTCGCCGACGCCGATGGTGCCCGGCTTCATCTTGTTCTCGGCAGTCAGGCTCGAGAACTGTGCGGCGATGAGTGCTGCATCGGCGGGCGCTTCGGTCGAGTCGGGCTCGATCGCTGCACCCACTTTGAAATACGGTGCCATCGCGGTTTTGAGCGAGGGGACGTCGCTGCGTGCCGGCATTGAGACTGCAGGACCGTCGTTGGCGGGAAGCGGCGCTTCGTTCGCACAGCCGGAGAGGGTGGCCAGGCCGATCGACGTAAAGGCTAGCCAGGCTCGAAACGTGTTGCGGCTGCGCGTGCTTGGCACCATGAACAGTCTCCCGGTCTGCGGCGTAAGTGTAGGTGTAATTGTGAGGCGTGCGGTCTGAGTCTGAGTCTGAGCTTCTGAGTCTGAGCTTGGGTCTGAGCCTGGGTCCGGGTATGGGTCTGAGATGTGGGGCGCCGCGGTTCAGATCTCGAAGAACGTCGACAACGATTCATGGGCAGCGACTGCGCCGCGGCGATCGGACGGCTCGAGCCGATGACCGTTCCAGCGATCGACCCGGTATACCGCGCCGAAATCATACGAAGGCGGCTCGAGGCCGGCACCGAAAACCGTTTCACCGCCGCGCCGCACGCTGTCGGCGAGCCACGACGTGAGCCGCAGGTGGTACGGATTGCGCTCGACTTCCTTGCGATGGCAGACCAGTGCACGGAGCAGGATCGCGACATCGGCCGGAGACAGTTCGACCAGCAGGTTGGGCGAGGGCATCGTCCCCCAGAACTCGCTTTGCACGAACCAGACCGGTTTGCCATAGACCGCGAGCGCATCGAGCGTCAGCGCATGGGTACCGATATGCGAAGCGGAGCCGTCTTCCGCATGCGGGCACATGACAATGGCCGGTCCGCATTCCGCGAAGACTTCTGCAAGTCGTGCGACATCGCGCCGCCATGAGTCAGGCTCGCTTTCGCGCCGCTTGCAATGCAAGGGCAGGCGATCGACGAAATGCGGGTCGACCGTCGCGAAGTCCAGCACGTTGCACGCGTGTGTCAGTTCAGTCCAGCGTTCATCCCGCCGTTCGACATTGCTGCCGAGGGTCGCTGCGATATTCAAGACGTCGTAGCCGGCCTCGCGGCGCAGCCGTAGGGGCAGTCCGCCGACGATGCATTCGTCGTCGGGATGCGGCGAGACGATCGCAATGACGGGTCGGCTTGAATCAACGTGCCGCGGGGTCAATGGGCCATCGTATTCGGCGGGGAGAGGCAGGGGGCGATGCAACAGCGCCTGGAAAGCTTCGACATAGGCATCGAAGTCATCGGAAGAAACGTCGCTCGGGGCGTCTGAAGGCATGGTAGGCGCGGTTCGAAATGCGTGATGCCCGAGATTGTAACGGCGCTTTCCGTATTGCCGTAACCCAGCTGTATGTTTTGTGCGTGTTGCTTGCGCGCATCAACGCGTGCAAGCCACTTGCGTTGTCGTGGGGGGCGTTTGATAGCCTTGGCGTTGCGCGAGCCGGACGTGCCTTCATGACGGGGGCGAGCCGCAGGACGGCATGTGACAGCTTCGCGCGCGTAACGACGACAACGACCATCGACTCAGCAGGGGCGCACGCATGCAGGACTCTTCGATCACCAGGGCGATCGTCACCGGACACACGCGCGGCATCGGCGCATCGATCACGGCGCAGTTGCTTGAACAGGGCATTCGGGTACTGGGCTTGTCGCGCGGTACGAATGCGACGCTTGCCGAACAGTTCCCGCAGACGTTTGCGCAAGACGAGGTCGATCTCGCTGACGCGGCCAGCATCGAACGCTGGATCGCCACCCCGCGCTTGCAGGACTTTCTCGCCGGAGCGCAGCGCGTCGTGCTGATCAACAACGCCGGCATGCTCGGCCCGATCGGCGGGCTCGAAACTCAGGACCCTGTGAGCATCGCGCGTGCGATCCAGCTGAACGTTGCGACGCCGATGATGCTGGCGGCGGCTTTTGCGCAGGCAAGCACGAATGTGACCGACCGTCGTATCGTGCATGTGTCGAGCGGTGCGGCGCGTAATGCCTATGCGGGTTGGAGCATCTATTGCGGCTCAAAGGCCGCACTCGACCATCACGCGCGGGCGCTTGCCATCGACGCGCATCGCTCGATCCGCATCTGCAGCCTCGCGCCGGGCGTGGTCGATACGCAGATGCAGTCCGAGATTCGCGACACGGCGCTCGAACGGTTCCCGGACCGTCAACGATTCGAAGCGCTCAAGCGCGACGCCCAGCTGGCCTCGCCCGATGAGTCGGCGAGCAAGATCGTCGCCTATCTGTTCAGCGACGCATTCGGCGAGGTGGCGGCCGAGGATGTGCGGACCGTGCGCACGGCGTAACACCAGGCGCAGTCCTTCGTCGCGGGAGTGCGGCCGCCCGGCATCAGCCCGTTATACGCCCGGGTTCGCACATGGCATCGCTCGCGGTCGCGTTGCGCATCGCACTTGCGCATGCACACGTCTGCGTTGCCCGGTCCCGATTGCATGGATGGCGCACCGTGAAGTCGGGACCGGATCAGCGGATAATGCGCCGATCCAGACTCGGCCTGCCTCACGCATGCGCACTCGAATCGACGAAGAAATCACGTTCCGCAAGCTCGAAGTGCTGCTTGCGTATATGGAGACAGGCAACCTGGGCAAGGCGGCCGAGGCGCTCGACCTGAGCACGGTCAGCGTGCACCGCGCGCTGCATTCGCTCGAGCAGGGCATGCGGTGTTCGCTGTTTCGCCACGAAGGCCGCAATCTGAATCCGACCGACGCGGCGCGCGTGCTGGCCGATGCCGCGCGTGAGGTGATCTCCACGATGAACGAGGGCATTCGCGCGACGCGCGAGGCCGCGGGGTACTCATCGAACCGCTTGCGGATCGGCTCGATGTATTCGCTGACGACGCGCGCCGTGCCGAGCGTGCTGATTGACCTCAAGGTGCGCAGACCTGCGCTCGAAGTCGAACTGGCGCTGGGTTCGAACGCGACATTGCTCGAACGGCTCAAGCTCGGCGAACTCGATGCGGTGCTGATGGCAATCCCTGCGCCGGATCCTGAACTCGCATCGGTCGCGCTGTTCGAAGATGATCTGTTCTTCGCGGCGCCAGCGGGTTCCAAATACGCGCAGATGACGAAGATCGATCTGCGCGATTGTCGCGGCGAGCGCTTTGTTTCGCTTGCCGACGGCTTTGCGACTTCACACAACTTCGACGATGCATTTCGAATCGCCGGCTTCACGCCCGAAGTCGTCATGCGCACCGGCGATATTTTTTCGTTGATGAATCTCGTGAGCGGAGGCGTCGGGTGCACGCTGCTGCCGGGCCGTGTGCGCGGGGCGTTCGGCGACAAGGTGCAGTTCATCGACCTCGTGTCCGACTATGCGATGCGGCAGACGATCGGGCTTACGTTCCGCCGCGCGCGCGAACGTGACCCCAACCTGCTGGCCTTGCTGGCTGTGTGCCGGCTGTCGCAACCGCTCGGCGCGGCTCCATCCCTTGGGGCGCCGATCGCGTGATCCGAGCGTTGGCTACTCCGCCATCGCGCGCGCACGTTCGATCAACGCCTGAATACTGTCTGGGCGCGTGTCGCTGACGCTCACGGCAACGCTGTCTTCGAAGATATCGGCGCTCAGTCGCGTGAGCACGTTGCCGGTTGGCATCTCAACAGCGAGGCGCGCGCCGCGCTCCCATGCGAGACGCATCGTTTCGTGCCAGCGCACCTGGTGCGCCATATTCGCCGCGAGATCGGCACCGATCTTGTCAGGGTCGAACATTGCACGCGCCATGCTGCTGCTGAGATAGGTCAATCGGGGGTGCTTTAGCGTGACGCCCTCAAATGCGCGAGTCAGGTCAGCCGCCGCGTCGTCGAGCAGTTCGCAGTGCGACGGCACCGGCACGCGGATGCGATCGGCCGCGCGGGCACCGCGTTCGATCGCGAGCGCCCCTGCGCGCGCCAGGGCATCGTCGCGACCTGCGATCACCATCTGCTGCTCGGCATTCAGATTCGCGAGATAGACCGGCATGTCCGGGCCATGCACTTCCGCAAGCACGCGTTCGACCGCACGCTGATTCAGGCCCGAGATGGCCATCATTCCATAGCCATGCGGAAAGGCCTGCTCCATGAGTGCGCCACGCCGCGCAACCAATCCGACCGCGTCGCGCAAGCTCAGTATTCCTGCCGTGACGGCAGCCGGATAGGCGCCAATCGACAGGCCGGCCACCATGTCGGGTGCGCCCGACATCGATTCGATCAGGCGTGCGCCAGCAACGCCAGCGACGAGCAGGCAGACCTGTACCGCCACGGTCGACGCGAGCGCCGCGTCGGTATCGAGTTCGAGGACATTGCGGCCGAGCGCGACGCTCGCTTCGTCGAGCGTCTGGCGCACGATGGTCTCGTCGGGGAGCGCATGCAGCATCCCCGCGCGTTGCGAACCCTGGCCGGGGAATGTGAAAAGAATCAAGGTCATGGGTGTGCGGCGGGCGGGTTCGATGTCGATGTCGACGTCGGTGACGGTGACGGTGCTGGCGCCGAAGTCGATGACGACGTCGCTGCCACTGTCGGCATTGATGAGCGCGGCCTGGCGAGACCGGCCAATGCCGCTTCGACCTCTTCTACGCGCCACGGATCTTCGACGAGTACAGGGCCGCGGTCCGTCTTGAGCATCACGTGACCACGACCCGCGAGCCATTCGAGTAGCGCAAAGCCGCCGATGCCGGTGTCGATCTGGAGATCGATGCGTGCAGGTGCGTTGCTCAGCATGTCGGACAGGGCATCGGTCTCGGCACGTGTCAGTCGTCGTGGCGCGCGAAGCAGCACGTCGAGATCGCTGGCGTCACGCAGCACCGGCAAGCCCGTGGCCAGGGCGAAACCGACGCTGCCTGTTACGCCCCATGCAAGCTGGATGGCGGCGAGCTTCGGTGTCGCCCATGAGAGCGCACGCAGGCAAGGTAATTCGGCGTCGAAGACCGGCAATGTCTGCGCGGCACCGTCGACGACCGCTTCAGGCGTGAGCCGCCGCTCAATGCGCGGCGCGTTGACATGGCCGGCGACGCGTTCAGACCGGCTCATTCCGCGCACGCCGACCGGGACGATGTCCTCATCGCGAGTGAGCTCGCGACGCACCACGACAGGAACCTGCGCGAGCCAGCCGGCTGTGAGCCACGCAGGCGCGGGCTCACTGAGTATCAGGTCGCGGGCATCGGCAATCCAGAGCAGATCGTGCGGGCGGATGGGCGGTAGCGTTTGCAAGGCGGAGGCACCGATCGGGGGCGGATACGTAATCTACAGCGCAACGGGGTTCCGTGCGAACCAACGTTGTGCGTCAGCGAACGATGGGGGCATGTCTCTTCCAGTTCGATGTCCAACGCAGCGAGAGGGGGGGCGGGATAGGGCAAGGGATTGGGCTTGGGAAGGGTGCCGTCAAGATTGCGTGTGGATTTCTTCCAATAACCTGACAGGAAATAATCTAATTTGACAATAACTGCTGAGTCAGATAATGTTCGCGTCAATTGAGGCTCTGCCCGAGCCTTCGTGTTGACGACTGCGTTCGTCATGCTTGCCCACGCAAAACGATGTGCCAATGCCGGCGCATTTTTTTTCGCCGCTACATCTGACAAGTCAGATTTATCGATCGAAAGCATGACAAACGCAGCACGGCGACCTAACCCATGGACCCGACATGAGCTCATCACCGCAACCCGCCGCACTCCCGCCGCTCACAGGCGGAAAGCTTGCGCTCGGCACCGTCGCTGTCGCGCTGGCAACTTTTATGAATGTGCTCGACTCGTCGATCGCCAACGTCGCGGTGCCGACCATCGCCGGCAACCTCGGCGTGTCCGTCGACGAGGGCACCTGGGTTATCACGCTGTTCGCCGCGGCCAACGCGATTTCGATTCCATTGACGGGCTGGCTCACGCAGCGTGTGGGGCAGGTCAAACTCTTCGTCGCGTCGATCCTGTTGTTCGTGCTGTCGTCGTGGTTGTGCGGCATGGCCACGTCGCTGCCCATGCTGCTCGCGGCACGTATTCTGCAGGGCGCCGTCGCGGGGCCGCTGACGCCGTTGTCGCAGTCGCTGCTGCTGAGCTCGTATCCGAAAGAGAAGAGCTCGACCGCATTGTCCTTGTGGGCCATGACCGCGACGGTGGGGCCGATCGCAGGACCGGCGCTTGGCGGCTGGATCACGGACAGCTATAGCTGGACGTGGATCTTCTACATCAATATTCCCGTGGGTCTGTTTGCGGCCGGCGTGACGTGGGCGCTCTATCGTCACCGCGAGACACCGTCGCGCAAGCTGCCGATCGACAAGATCGGACTCGGCGCCTTGATCGTCTGGGTGGGTGCGTTGCAGATCATGCTCGACAAGGGTAAGGACCTCGACTGGTTCAACTCGTCGGTGATCATCACGTTGACCATCGTTGCGGTGGTCGGATTCGCATTCTTTGTGATCTGGGAATTCACGGAGAAGAGCCCGATCGTTGACGTGAAGCTCTTCAGTCAGCGCAATTTCGCGGGGGGAACGATCGCGATCTCTGTCGCGTACGGCGTGTTCTTCGCGAACCTCGTGATCCTGCCGCAGTGGATGCAGGAATATCTCGGCTACCGCTCGGTCGATGCTGGCTTCGTGACCGCGCCGCTTGGTGTGTTTGCCGTCGTGCTCGCGCCGTTCATGGGCAAGTTCATGGCGAAGCTCGACTTGCGAGTGCTTGCGACGCTGGCGTTCCTTGGGTTTGCAGGGGTCTTCTTTTTGCGCTCGAACTATACGACCGGTGTCGATACATACACGTTGGTGTTGCCGACGCTCCTTCAAGGTATACCGACCGCGTTCTTCTTCGTGCCGTTGACGGCCATTATCTTGTCGGGGCTACCGCCCGAGAAAATACCGGCAGCGGCGGGGCTGTCGAACTTTGTGCGTGTGTTTGTCGGCGCTGTCGGCACATCGCTCGCGGGCACCGGCTGGAATAACCGGACGATCCTCCATCATTCGCAATTGATGGAGCAGGCGAGTGTCAACAATCCGACCTTTGTCGATTCGATGCATGGCGTGCAGACGTTGCTCCATGCGAGCCCCGACAAGGCACTCGCATTTTTTGAGGCGTCAGCTAATACGCAAGCCGCGATGCTGGGGCTCAACGATATCTTCTGGCTGTCAGCGGTCATCTTCATCATGATCATTCCGTTGATCTGGCTGACCAAGCCATCCAAGAGCGGTGCCGCGCAGGCCGCTGCGGCTGGGGGGCATTGAAGAATTCACAATGAATCATTGATGACCCTTTGACCGAAGGACCGTAAAGAAATCAGCGAGAGCAGCGACAGCAAGGATCGCAAAGATCGCAACGACAACAAAGATCGCAAAAACTATCGATCAGGGCTATCGGGCAAACATCAAGGTCCTTTGGGTTTCGACGCGATCACGGATGCAAGTTGTGGTCGCGTCATATGTGCGTCATGCAGCGCTGGTCTGCCTGACGCACTTGCTTTTTGTGCTAACCGATTATTAGTTAGAGTGCAAACGAATTCCCAACCGACGACCCGCGCCGTTCTGCCGACTCAAAACGAACGATTTACACTCGATAAGCTTTTAATGATTTTTCGAAGCGCAGGTGCGTCGCTTTGCAGTGTGAGGCAGAGCATGTGATGGGTATTGCCTGCAAGAGCCATGCGCGTTGCGCGTCTCATTTCGCGCACGCTTGCGCTAGATCAAAAGCTTGAACGGCAGACCATAGAAGAATAAATCGGCCTGTCATGTCGTGGTGGCGTGGTGTCGTGTACGGCGCACGGGTCGAGCACGATGTCCAGCCAGAAGCATCGTGCAGCACACTAAGGAGAATCGGGGTGGTGAATCGCTACAGCGTGCGCGCCAAAGGCGCGCGGGTCGCAAGGGTGGCACACGTTGCACGCGTGGCGTACGTCGCCGGGCTTGCATGGCTTGCGTGTGCAAGCGTTGCAGCGCATGCCGATGAAGCCGCGCCCGAACGCGCACCCGACACGATGGAAGCCCGTGTCATGGGCTGTGCCGCATGCCATGGCGGCCAGGGGCAGGGCACCGACAACGATTACTTCCCGAGGCTCGCCGGCAAGCCCTCGGGCTATCTGTATAACCAGTTGCTCGCGTTTCGCGACGGCCGGCGCAAATACCCCCCGATGAATTATCTGCTCGCGTATATGCCCGATGCGTATTTGCAGCAGATCGCCGATTACTTCTCCCAACAACGTCCGCCCGCGCGCGAACCGGAAATCCCGCGCGTCGACGCGCAAACGCTCAGCTTCGGCCAGCAACTCGTGACGCATGGCGACCCGTCTCGCAAGATTCCCGCGTGCGTGAGTTGTCATGGCGGCGCGCTGACCGGCATGAACCCCGCGATACCGGGGCTCGTCGGACTCCATGCCGATTACATCAGCGCGCAGCTTGGCGCATGGCGATATGGCACGCGCAGCACGGCCCAACCCGATTGCATGCACACGATGACCACGCGCATGACCGAAAAGGACATCACTGCGGTGGCCGCCTACCTCGCGACGGTGCCTGTGCCCGCCGACCCGTCTCCTGTTGCGAAGGGCTCGCTCAAGATGCCGCTCGCCTGCAGCAGTCAACCGAATTAGACGGAGACCGGCAATGACATATCTCCGCAATACAAAGACCGGACGAACGGTCACAGCGGCAACAACGACAAACAACGCGACAAACGCGACACATTGGGCGCGCAAGGCAAGCACGATGGCTGCATTTTCCAGGGCACGGACGGTGTCGAAGGCCACAGGGGCCATGTCGCGCATCGCACTTGTCTTCGTATGCTTCGGGTTATGTGGGCTCGGCGCTTCTGCTGCCTTCGCGCAAAGCGTGACCAAACCTGAAAAAATCGAGAAGGCACCCGCGAAGACGACCGCTGCGCCGTCGACCGATCCCGATGTGCTCAAACGAGGCGAATATCTCGCGCGCGCCGGCGACTGTATCGCTTGCCATACCGCGCCGGGCGGCAAGGAGTTCGGCGGTGGCCTGGCAATGGAAACGCCGTTCGGTACGCTTTTCACGCCCAATATCTCGTCGAGCCATCAATACGGTATCGGCGCGTGGACGTCCGACGAGTTCTACCGGATGCTGCACACCGGCAAGTCGCGCGACGGTCAGCTGCTTTATCCGGCCATGCCGTTCGGTACGTACACAAAGGTCACGCGTGCCGACTCCGATGCGATCTTCGCGTTCCTCAAGTCGACGCCGGATGTCCGGCAGCCGAGCCGTCCGCACGAAATGCGCTTCCCGTACAACCAGCGCTCACTGCTGCTCGGATGGCGCACGTTGTATTTCAAGGAAGGCGAGTACAAGCCTGACCCGACGATGTCGGTCGAGTGGAATCGAGGCGCCTATCTTGTCGAAGGCCTCGGTCACTGCACGTTGTGCCACACCTCGATCAATGCGCTGGGCGGCAGCTCGGCGTCGAAGGCCTTTGAAGGCGGCCTGATCCCGATGCAGAACTGGTACGCGCCATCGCTGACCTCGAACAAGGAAGCAGGCCTCGGCGACTGGAGCGTCGAAGACATCGACGCGTTGCTGCAGACAGGTGTGTCGAACCGCGGCGCGGTCTATGGCCCGATGGCGCAGGTCGTCCATGACAGTCTGCAATATCTGACCGACGACGATATCCGCGCGATGTCCGTCTATTTGAAGTCACTGCCTTCGCGTGCCGGTTCGCCACCTGAACCGACTGCCGCCGCAGCGGAACAGAAGACCACGCTTTTCCCGCTCGGCAAGAAGATCTATGAGGCGCAGTGCGCGATCTGTCACGGTGCCGAGGGCAAGGGCAAGCTGCCGCACTTCCCGCCGCTCGCCAACAACCAGTCGATCCAGATGACGTCGGCGGTGAACCCGATTCGCATGGTGCTCAACGGCGGCTATGCGCCTGGAACAGCCAAGAATCCGATGCCGTATGGCATGCCGCCGTTCGGGCAGAACCTCTCGGACGTCGAGGTTGCTGCGGTCGTGACGTATATCCGCACGGCCTGGGGCAACCACGGCATGCCCGTGACACCGCAGGAGGCGAATGCCCTGCGAGCTGCACCGCTGAACTGATTGTGTGGCCTGGCCGGCGTCGATAACGGAGTCGACGATAGCGCCGATAGCCCCGGGCAAGCAGACCGTGGCTTACGGCAATGCTTTCGACGGGCCGCGCTTCACGACACCGATCCGGCGATCGAGACCCGCCAGGCCAGCACGATCATCGCAACATTCGAGACCATCGAGACCATCGACACATTCGGGACTATCGACATGACCGACCCTTCTTCAACGCGATCGTCGCCGGTCGACGAGCATGACGACGACGCCGTCGACGAGATCGTGCGCAGCGGACCGCGCGGTGCGATTGCCGTCGCGGGTGTGGCGACCGCTGTCGTCATCGCGCTCTGGTTTGCGTTTTACTTCTGGGTGTTCTTGCCCCGAGGCGTCATTCAATAAAGCCGGAACCTCACCTCATGAATCAGGTACCTCATTCGTCGGAGAGCGCAAGCGTCGCCGAACGCGTCGAGCGGCGCTGGGCAATGCTCGTGCTCGGCATCGTCATCGTGCTGATTGCGATGGTGGTCTTCACCGGCCTGCATTGGGCCATGATGCCGCCGTCGCGCGTCGAGACCATCGACCCGCTCAAGCTCCATATCTCCGGAGAATTCGTCGAAAGCAATCTCGGCACGGCGGCGGAGTCGGACGGCTCGGTGACCGTGCGCCTGATCGCGCAACAGTATTCGTTCACGCCGCAGTGCCTGCTCGTGCCAGCGAATACGCCGATCACGTTCCGCGCGACGAGCGCCGACGTTGTGCACGGTTTTCTGATTACCAACACCAATATCAATTCGATGATCGAACCCGGGTACGTGTCGACGTTCCATACGACGTTCGAGCAGCCCGGCGATCACCTGATGCCTTGCCATGAGTTTTGCGGCGTCGGCCACGAAGGCATGTGGGCGCACGTCAAAGTCATCGACAAGGATGCCTTTGCAAAGATGGCAGCCAATACGCGGAGGCTCAGCTGTGTTCAATAAGCGACTCGTACTCTCGCACTTCTGGGTGGGCTTTGCGTCATTCGGTCTCGCATTGCTGCTTGGTGCATGGCAGATGTTCATTCGCAGCCCGTTGCATCCGTGGCTGCACGACCCGGAGATCTACTATCGCTCGGTAACGGGACACGGCACCGCGATGGGCTATGTGTTCCCGACGCTGATTGCAATGGGCTTCGGCTACGCAGTCAGCGAACTCGCACTCAAGCGGCCGCTCGTCGGCAGCAAGTGGGCGTGGGCCGGCTTCTGGCTCGTTGTGATCGGTACGATCACGGCGGTGATTCCCGTCGCCATGGGCCTGGCCTCAGTTCTCTACACCTTCTATCCGCCGATGGTCGGCAACGCGTTCTATTACATCGGCGTCGTGCTTGTCGTGGTCGGGTCGTGGATCTGGGTCGCGCTGATGAGCATCAACATGAATGCGTGGAAGCGCGACAACCCGGGCAAGCCGGTGCCGCTCGCCATGTTCGCAACGGTTGCGGGCGCGTACCTGTGGGGGTGGACGGCGGTTGGTGCGGCGCTCGAGCTGCTGTTCCAGATCCTGCCGGTCGCCCTGGGTTTCAAGAACACGATCGATGCGGGGCTTGCACGCGTGTTCTTCTCATGGACGCTGCATGCGATCGTGTACTTCTGGCTGATGCCGGCCTATATCGCGTTCTATACGATCATCCCTCGCGCAATCGGCGGACGCCTCTACAGCGATTCGATGGCGCGCGTGTCGTTCATCCTGTTCCTTGTCGTCTCGATGCCGATCGGTATTCACCACCTGTTCGCCGATCCGCAAGTGGGTTCGGGTTTCAAGGTCGTGCAGTCCGTCTTCACCGCGTTCGTGTCGGTCCCGACTTTCTTGACCGTCTTCACGATTTGCGCGTCGGCTGAAATCGCTTCGCGTCTGCGTGGCGGCAAGGGCGCGTTCGGATGGGTCAAGGCGTTGCCCTGGGACAGGCCGGCGATGCTCGCGCTCGCGTTCTCGTTCATCATGCTCGGGTTTGGCGGAGCCGGCGGCCTCATCAACATGAGCTACCAGCTCGACTCGACGATCCACAACACGCAATGGATCACGGGCCACTTCCACCTGATCTACGCGGGCGCCATCGTGATCATGTATTTCGTGATCGCGTATGACCTCTGGCCGCATTTGACAGGGCGCGCGATCACGCATATCCGCCTCATGCGCTGGCAGCTCTGGCTCTGGTTTATCGGCATGATCGTGCTGACGTTCCCGTGGCACTGGGTCGGTATTCTCGGCATGCCGCGGCGCATGGCGTACTACGACTACACGAACCCCGAGATTGCCGCGCAGGCGCTATCGGTGATCTTCTCCGTGATCGGTGGCGTGATCCTGGTGATCTCGGCGGTGATGTTCTTCATCATTCTGATCGGCGCGCACCGCAGCCCGCGTGTCGAGATCGAGCCGTTCCAGTTCGCCAAGCCCGTGCATGAGTCTGCGTCGTTGCCGGTCGCGCTGAACAGCTTTGCGCTGTGGCTTACGCTGATGATCGCGTTGACGGTCGTCAACTACGGCTACCCCATCGGACAACTGCTGTTTCGCAGTGATACGTCGGTGCCTGCGATTCGAATCGGAGGCCCGCGATGAGCACGGAACCGCTGTTTTCCCTGCGCAATCGGTGGTTCACGCGCAGTGTCGGCGCGACGATCGTCATCTTCGTGATTTCGTTCGTCATCGGCTTTATCTGGCTGCCGTCGGTGCAACGCGATGCGCAATTCCAGGGTGTCTGGAATGCGATCTGCAGCGCCGCGGGGGTGCCGCGAAGCTGGTATAGCAGCAGCGAAGCCCCGGTCACGCCGACCTACACGACGAGCACCGTCGAACTCACGCCTTCGACTGTGCCGCCTGCCTCGGCGCAATCCGTGGGGCGTGGCGCGACGCTCGCGCTTCAATGCACGATGTGCCATGGCGAGCGCGGCATGAGCGAGGCCAACTCGCCGAACCTCGCAGGCCAGTATCCGTCGGTGATCTACAAGGAGCTGCACGACTTCAAGACCGGTGCGCGGACCAACGCGATCATGAGTCCGATGGTCGTCAATCTGACGGACCAGGATATTCGCGACCTCGCTGCGTACTACGCGTATCTGCCGCGGCCGAGCGCAGCGCGCGTGCATGAAGAGGTGGTTGTTCCGGAGATTGTCGCGACCGGTGCGCCGATGCGCAATATCGCGCCTTGCGCGTCGTGCCATGGCGGGCTCGACACCAAGGTCGGCAGCCCCTGGCTCAACGGATTGCCGGCGGCCTACATCAAGGCTCAGTTGCAGGCATTCGCATCGGGCGCGCGTCACAACGACATCAGCGAGCAGATGCGCAACGTCGCGCGCAACATGACGCCCGATGAAATCGAGGCGGCCGCGAACTACTACTCGGCGAGCGCGAAGTAACGCTAGGCGTGCGCGGCCCCGCCGCGCATCAGCCGGGCCAGCGCTGCGCGGCGTTCGAGCATCGCATCGAATGCGAGCTTGATGCGCGTGACGGCAGGGCGCTTGTACGGAAAGAGTTCGTTCCGGGTGTGGACGAGCATGGTGGCGTTCGCTTCGAACACGACGACGCGTCCCTGCCGGTCAATCCCGCAGTCCACACCCCAGTAGTCGAGATGGATCGAATCGCATATGGCCCGCAGCACGGCGTACTGACGTTCGCCGAACACGGCGTGCGGATCGTCGAGAAACGCCTTCTCTTCGTCTTTCATCCACTGCTGATTCACCATGTCGGTCGTCGCGTGATGAATCTTCCATTGGTCATCGATTGCCAGGTGGTAGGGCAATATCTCTCCGTCTACGAACATAAAACGGTACTTGCGGAAGTAGCCGTCGTGTGACCGGTAGTCGACGTACTCGGTCACGTAATAGTGCGGTGCCTGGGTCTGCTCGACGAAGCGTTGCAGCGCAGGAGGGTTGTCGACCTTGTCAAAGTCTTCGCCGCCATGCGTGCCCGCACGGCGCACCAGCAAGGGAAATCCGAACCGCTGCGATGCGTCGCCGAACGATTGCGGCGCCATCGGATCACGCGTGGCTTCCCGGACGGCTTCGTTCATCGCATCGGACGTATAGCGCATCGTCATCGGCATCACGCAATCGTGAATGCGAGCGAGTCGTCCGGCGTTCGAATCACGCCCTGTCATCGCGATGCCATCGGGATGATTGATCACGGGTTTGCCGATTTTCTCGAGCAAGGGCGCGACATGGGCGAGCTGCTCTGCGGAAGAGTCGACATCGGCGATCAGGTTGAACACGACATCGGTCGATGCGCGCAGTTGTTCGATGTCGTAGTCGACGCCGGGTACCACGCTGAGCACATGACAGTCGTAGTGAACTACGCGGAGCATGTAGATATACGGCGTGTTCCCTCCGCCGGGCGCGAACAACATCAGCACGCGAAATTCCGGCTTGCCGCCCATCGCATAGCCGGCCTGCACGGGGTCGCGTAGCGCGGCGCTGCGATCGAAGTTGGTCCTGGCCTCTTCGGCTCGCCCGAATCCCCTGAGCAGGTGCGCAATGATTTCATGCGCGCCCGCGTCGCGAGGGTCGAGGTCGATGACCCGCTGAAAATGCAGCAAGGCCTGGTTGAGCTTGTTCTCGCTCGCATACGCAAAGCCGAGCTGCCGATGCGCGGTGACGTCTTCGAACGTGTCTTCGAGGCGCCAATGCAGCCATCGTTGCGCCTGCTCGAGCCTTCCCGTGAGCATCAGGATCTTGGTCAGATTGAGACACGCGCCCCAGCGGTGCGGATCGGCTTCAAAGGCGTCGCGGTACAAACTCTCGGCTTCGACGAGGCGGCCAGCCTGGTGATGGGCAAAGGCCTCGTCGAGCATCTGATCAACGGTCATGCGGAAATCGGCGGGAAAGGTACGGTGAAATCACCATAGCAGCGCCGCTACCCGAACAATGCGCGAAACAGTGCCGGTAAGGTTACCCGCAGTTACCTGTAAGCCGGCGTGTAATACATCCGGGCCGAAAGACGCGTATGGCGCGGTATCAAGTTAGGCGCATGAGGCCGGGTATCGAATGCGTTGTCGTCGTCGAGGCATCGTCAGCGTCGAGGGCATTTAGGGCATCTGGAGCGTTTAGAGCGTCCAGGGAGGCGAGGGCGATGAAGGCGCTCAGAGTGAAGTCGTGGAGGTGGTCCGCGATAATCTTTTTTTGACAATATCTGAAAAGTCAGATATTGTTCGCCCCAACGTGTCAGGAACCCCCGAGCCATGAAGCATTACACGAAAGACAATTTCGACATCACGGAAAGCGTGGGCTTCCTGATTACGAAGGCGCGCAATGTGTTGACGCAGAAGCTCGATGCGGCGCTCAAGGGCTTCGACATCACGGGCCCGCAGATGGGCATCATTCTGTCGCTTAAGCGCGGCAATGCGACCACGCCGTTCGAGCTGTCGAAGTTCCTGAGCATCGATACCGGGCTCATGACGCGCATGCTCGACAAGCTCGAGAAGGCAGGCTTGCTCGAGCGCTCGCGCAGCCAGGAAGATCGCCGCGTCGTGCTGCTGAATCTGACGGAGAAGGGCCTCGAGGTCGCCGATCACATCATCGAACTGGCGCCCGATGTGCTCAACGAACGTCTGAAGCAATTCACCAAGGCCGAATTCGAAGAGCTGCAACGCCTGCTCAAGAAATTCGCGAGCGCCTGAGTGCGCTTTTTTTTGCCCTTATATCTGATGAGTCAGAAAATGAAATATCAGCAAAAGCAAACTGCAAAGCAATCAGGATGGACGCCAAAGGGCGCGAAGCTGGCTGTCGCTGCGCTGATGGTGTCGACGCTCGCGGCCTGCGCGAACTACGCGGGCATCCATGACGACAAGCAGATTCAAGCGCCGCAAGCGCTCGAGACGCAAAAGAGCGTGCCGGCGGAAGACGGGCACTGGCCCGCGGCCGACTGGGCGGCGCAGTTCGGCGACGCGCAGTTGCAGTCGCTGATCGAGGAAGCGCTCAAGTCCAGCCCGACGATCGAGCAGGCGCGTGCGCGGCTTGCGAATGCGATGGCCTATACCGAAACGTCGAAGGCCAAGACCTTGCCCAGTGCCGACGCCTCGTATTCGCTCAAGCGCGAGCAGTACTCGGGCACTGCACTGGTACCGCCGCCGTATGGTGGTTCGTGGCAAACCGAAAACCAGGGCTTGCTGAGTGCCTCGTATGACCTCGACCTCTGGGGCAAGAATCGTGAGGCCTACAAGGCATCGCTGTCGCAATTGCAGGCAAGCGTTGCCGATACACAAGTGGTGCGTCTCGAGCTGACCGAATCGGTCGCGCGCGCGTATAACGATCTCGCTCGTCTGTATGCGTTGCGCGATATCGCAGCGCAGGAAGTCGCCGAACGCGATCGCGTCGACCAGATCACGCAACATCGCGTGACCACGGGCCTCGATACCGACGTCGAACGCCAGACTTCGGAAGGCGATTTGTCGTCGAGCCGCGCGGAACTCAAGCGCCTCGACGGTGAGGTCGTGTCGACGCGTTATCAGCTCGCCGCGCTGCTTGGAGAGGGACCCGATCGAGGTCTCACCATCGCACGTCCGACCATGGGCCCGGGCGATATCGTCGCGCTGCCCGACAATCTCCCGGCCGACCTCGTGAGCCGCCGACCCGACATCGTCGCCGCGCGCTGGCGCGTCGACTCGATCACGCACGAAGTCAAATCGGCCAAGGCAGCGTTTTATCCTGACATCAACCTGAGCGCGGCCATCGGTCTCGATGCGTTTGGCTTTGGCGAGTTTCTGAATGCGGCAAGCCGCACCGCATCCGTGGGTCCGGCCGTGCATTTGCCGATCTTTGATGGCGGCGAGCTGCGCGCGCAGCTCAAGGGCCGTTACGCGGATTTCGATTACGCCGTCGCAACGTATAACCAGACACTCGTGACTGCGCTGAGCCAGGTGGCCACGGATCTGTCGGACATTCGTTCGACCGATTCGCAACTCGAGGATGCAGAGAACGCCGCGCGTTCATCACGTCGTGCGTATGACCTCGCTGTCGTGCAGTACAAGGCGGGCCTCACGAACCAGCTCAATGTGCTGATCACCGACGTGAAGGCCCTGCATGCCGATCAGGTTGTTGCGAATCTGAAGATGGACCGCCGCGACAAGCAAATCGCTTTGGCAGCCGCACTTGGCGGGGGATATGTCGATGAATCAGGTTCGGCCGACAAGGCAGCGTCGGCAGCCGATGCACATGCCGCGAGCCAACCTGTCGCCACTCCGTCGCAGGTCGTGGCTGCCACGACCGCGGTGCAGCCGAAGTAATGCACATGAAGGCGTGCCAATGAAGTCATGCGTCTGAAGGCGCGAGTCGCTCGCAACGCATGCGAACTGATGCACGCATCGCCATTCATTTATCCGATTCCGATTCGTACCGATCACTGAGAGTCTTGCCATGAACGCCAAGTCATCGACCCAGGACAACGCCGGCCAACCGCAACGTGTGGCCGACGAAGCCGCAGCAACGGCCAACCCGACCGCCACGGAAACCGCCGAGCCGGGCAAGCGCAAGCTGATGCTTGCCTTGCTTGGCATCGCGATCGCGGGCTCCGCAGCCGCGTATGGCACGTATTACATGACGGTCGGCCGCTACCACGTCGAAACCGACGATGCGTATGTCAACGGCAACCTCGTGCAACTCACGCCGCAGGTCGTGGGCACCGTGGTGTCGGTCAACGCGGACGACACGCAGATCGTCAAGCAGGGCGAACCGGTCGTTACGCTGGACCCCGCTGACTCCCGCATGACGCTGTCGTCGGCCGAGGCCGCGCTGGGTCAGACAGTGCGTCAGGTCAGCACGCTCTACGTCAACAACGACTATTACGCCGCGACGGTCGCACAACGCGAGGCCGATCTCGCGCGCGCAGACGCTGACCTGAAACGCCGCCTCGATGTGTCAGATGCAGGTGCCGTCTCGGCCGAAGATGTCGCGCATGCGCGCGATGCGGTCAAGGACGCGCAGGCCGCACTGGATGCCGCACGCCAGCAAGCACAATCCAACCACGCGCTGACCGATCGGGCTACGGTCGCCGATCACCCGAGCGTGCAGGCCGCCGCGACGAAAGTCCGCGATGCTTACCTGAACTACGCACGCAACACCTTGCCGGCCCCTGTGACGGGATACGTTGCGCAGCGTTCGGTGCAGGTCGGGCAACGCGTGTCGCCGGGCACGCCGTTGATGGCGATTGTGCCGCTCAACGAAGTCTGGGTCGACGCGAACTTCAAGGAAGTGCAACTGCAGCACGTACGGATCGGCCAGCCGGTGATCATGACGGCCGACGTGTATGGCTCGCACATCCAGTACCACGGTCACGTGGTCGGTTTCTCCGCCGGCACGGGCAGCGCGTTCGCCGTGTTGCCCGCACAGAACGCAACGGGCAACTGGATCAAGGTCGTGCAGCGCCTGCCCACGCGGATTGCGCTCGACCCGCATGAGCTCGCTGAACACCCGCTGCGCGTCGGTCTGTCGATGGAGGTCGACGTCGACACGAAGGACGATCGGGGCTCACGCCTGGATGCTGCACCAGTCAATACGGTCTATAAAACCGATGTGTTCGCGCAATTCGGTGCGCAAGCCGACGCCGAAGTCTCGCGGATCATTGCGCAGAACACCGACTTGACGGGACAGACAGCGGTCGCCGGGCGCGGTGATCACGGCAAGAAGGTCGCGGACTCCAGTAAGACTCACGTCGCGGCGACCGCTGCGGCGGCCGATTCAGGCGCACGGCACGGTGCGGGACGAAGCTGATCGGGCCAGCGTCATGTTGCAGCGCGGAAAAGTGGTGCCGCGCACAACGAGCAAAACCTTGGAAGGTGATGTCGAATTCCTGAACCGTCGTTCGTCGTAGGGTAAAGCGATCGGCACATGCTTGCGCTCGATGCGCTCGATGCACTCGATGCGCCGTATCGCGACCGACTTTTTCAAGGAGGCAATCGATGTCACAGATGCAGACTCTGGCTCCCGCGATGGAGCTTGCCAAGCGCAATGGCGTGACCTATGCCAACGAGAGCGACGCCTATCGCCAGGCGCGTATCGCGCTGCTTGCCGAGGAAATCGAACTGCGCCGGCAGATCGAGCGCGTCGCGGAGATGCGGCGCGCGTTGCCGCCGGGGCATGAAGTCACGACGCGCTACAGATTTATCGGGGAAAACGGGCCCACGGACCTTGATGGCCTGTTCGGCCACAAATCCACGCTGGTCGTCTACAGCTTCATGTTTGGCCCGCAGCGCGCGCGTCCGTGCCCGATGTGCACGTCCTTGCTCGGCGCCTGGGATGGCGAGGCGCGCGATATCGAGCAACGCGTCGCGTTGGCGGTCGTCGCACGATCCCCGCTCGAACGGCTGGTGGAGTTCAAACAGGAACGCGGCTGGCGGCATCTCAAGCTGTATTCGGATCCGGACGGTGCCTACGCGCGCGACTATCACTCGGTGCTCCCGGATGGCAGCGACATACCGGCGTTCGATGTCTTCATGAAGCGCGACGGCAAGATCCTGCACTTCTACAGCGGCGAAATGGGCCCCGAGACGTCCGATCCGGGGCAGGACCCGCGCGGCGCGCCGGACTTCATGCCGCTCTGGAACGTGCTCGACATGACGCCCGAAGGCCGCGGCGGCACGTGGTACCCGAAGCTCGACTACACGAACTAAGGCGAGTTCGTCTCCGAAGCGCGGCAGGCGTTCGCGCGCAGGCGCGCAAACACGCTCGCGCCATGCCTGCGAGGCAGGGCGTCGGGCGTGTTGCCCGGCGATCGGCACGGTACGACAAGCCAGCAATGTTCGGGTAAGGTGGCGGGCAATCAGCGCTTCCACCCACCCCGGTGGCATGCCGCGTGCACGCGCGCTGCGCGCACCGGCCCCATTTTTGTATCCCGATCTTTTGCAGATACATTGAGACATATGGCGCCATCGGGGCTGCGGTATAAACACAGCCATCGATCACGGAGTGCGCCATGTCTGCCACGACCCCTTCCCAAGCTGCCCATGAAACGGGCACCTACAAGACCTACAGCGGCTCGTGCCATTGCGGCACGGTCAAGTTCGAAGTCGACACGGCGCTGACGCCGGCCAATCGCTGCAACTGCAGCCTGTGCCGTCGCAAGGGCGCGCTGATGTCGCCGGTATTCGAAGCCGACCGCCTGCGTATCGTCGCCGGCGAAGACGCGCTGACGCTCTATCAATTCAACACCCGTGTCGCCAGGCATTACTTTTGTCGCCACTGTGGTATCTATCCGTTTCACCAGACGCGCCGCGATCCGAAACTCTGGCGCGCGAACCTCGGCTGCCTCGAAGGCGTCGACGTCTACGCGCTCGAAGAATCGGACGTGGCCAACGGTGCGAGCCTCTCGGTGGTCGAGGACGCATGAAACGCATCTGTACCGCGGTCGTGCTGATTGCCGGTATGCTCGTGTCCGAACTGTTTCGGGCGCCTGAAGGACCGTGCACCTGCATGACGACACTGGACAAGAGCCGCAAAAAGGGAGGAAAGCGCGGTGGAGAAGAGCGACCACGTGCTGATCGTCGATGACGATCGCGATATCCGCGAACTGATCGCAACGTATCTTCGCAAGAACGGCGTGGACGCAGCGCTCGCCTCGAACGGGCGCGAGATGCGTAATGCGCTGGCGGCGAAGCGTCCCGACCTGATCGTGCTCGATCTGATGCTGCCCGGCGAGAGCGGCCTGGACCTGTGCCGCGAATTGCGTGCGGGCGATTTCCAGACCGTGCCGATCCTGATGCTGACCGCACTCAACGAAGAGACCGATCGCGTGGTCGGCCTTGAAATGGGCGCGGACGACTACCTCGTCAAGCCGTTTGCCGTGCGCGAACTGCTGGCGCGCATCCGCGCGATTCTGCGTCGCGCGCGCATGATGCCGCCGAGCGCCGAAGCCGTCGCGGGCGCGCAATACCTGTGCTTTGGCGAATGGTCGCTCGATACGATCGGGCGCAGTCTGCTCGACCAGGAAGGCACGATGGTTGCGCTCAGCGGCGCCGAATACAAGCTGTTGCGCGTCTTTGTCGATCATCCGCAGCGCGTGCTCACGCGCGATCAACTGCTCTCGCTGACGCAAGGCCGCCAGACGGAGCCGTTCGATCGTTCGATCGATCTGCTGGTCAGCCGCTTGCGTCAGCGCTTGCGCGATGGCGCGCGCGAGCCGCGCTACATCAAGACCTTGCGCAACGAGGGCTATGTGTTTTCCGCGGCCGTGACCGCGCAGGATCAGGCTCAATGAGTACGGTATCGAGTCAACCGGGTCGGCCGGATCAAGCCGGTCGGCCGGGTCAGTCCGGTTCGTCCGGGCCTTCGGGTCCTGCGGGTCCGTCCGGTCCCGCAGGTCAGTCACGCCGGATGTCCGGGTGGCTCCGATATGTGCCGATGCCGCGCACGCTGTTCGTGCGCTTGTCGCTGTTGTTCTTCGTTGGCCTCGGCGTCTCGCAGTACTTGTCGTTCTGGGTCACCATGACCGAGCGCAATGAAGCGACGACCAACCTGATGGTCGGCTACATCGGGCGCGAGGTTGCGTCTTCCGTGGCGTTGCTCGACCACTTGCCTGCCGCGGAACGCTCGATGTGGTTGCCGCGTCTTGCACGACGCAGCTATACGTTTGAGCTCGGCCCGGGCATGACTGGCGGCTCCGAACCCGATGCACGTTTGTCGGCCGCCATCGGCAAGTCGATCGCCGATAGCGTGGGGCCCGGTTATCCGACCACCGCGAATGCGATACCCGGCAGCCATGAGCATCTCGAAGTCCATCTGAAGCTTATGGATGGCACGCCGTTGACGATCGATCTGCATCCGATGAGCGGCATTCCGCTGTCGCCGTGGTTGTCGCTCGTGATGGTCTGCCAGCTCGTGTTGCTGACCGGATGCGCGTGGCTTGCCGTGCGTCTTGCGACGCGTCCGCTGCACGACCTCGCCGAGGCCGCCGACACGCTCGGCCCCGACCTCGCGGGCACGACCTTGCCCGAGCAGGGGCCTGAAGAAGTGGCGCGCGCGGCGCATGCGTTCAACGCCATGCAATTGCGGATCAACGGCTATATCAAGGAACGCATCCAGATTCTTGCTGCGATTTCGCACGATCTTCAGACGCCGATTACGCGCATGCGCATTCGGACCGATCTGCTGGATGACGACGACACGCGGGCCAAGATGCGCGACGACCTCATGCAAATGGAAGCGCTGGTACGTGAAGGCGTGGCCTATGCGCGCACGCTGCACGGCGCCGACGAGGTACCGCGACGCATTGACCCCGACGCGCTGATCGAAAGTCTTGTTGCCGACTACACGGACTCGGGGCAGAACGTCACGCTGTCGGGCCGTGTCTCACAGACGCTGACGACACGTCCTCAGGCGCTGCGTCGCGTGCTGGGCAATCTGATCGACAACGCAATCAAGTATTCGGGTTCGGGCGATGTCGTGGTCGGTCGCGCGGCAGGAGGGCGCGTATCGATCGCGGTGATCGACCATGGACCGGGTATTCCAGAAGAGCAGCTCGAAGCGGTGTTTCAGCCGTTCTTTCGCGTCGAGACGTCGCGCAACCGCGATACGGGCGGCACCGGCCTCGGCCTTGCGATCGCACGGCAGCTTGCGTTGGCGATGAATGCGACGCTCACGCTGCGCAACCGGCCGGAAGGCGGCCTCGAGGCCAAGCTCATCCTGTAAGCCCTGTAAGTACCCCTCAGGCGACTCTGGCACGGGTCTCGATCCGTGCCAGACAGCGTTGCATTTCCCCCATGACCCACTCAGCGAACCGCAGGCACTTGCGATTTTCCGCAAGCGGCCGCGCGGAGAGCAGGCAATACGACGACCCGTCGCGCAGAAACCCCTCGGGCGCGACAAGCTGCCCGTTGGCGAGCTCATCCTGCACCATGAAGAACGACGACATCGCGACGCCGAGGCCGGCCACGGCCGCCTGAATGCACAGGTAGAAGTGCTCGTAGTCGACGCGCGCACCCGCAGGCACAGGGCTGTTACTTAGCCGATGCCACGTTTTCCAGGCCGTCGGGCGCGATTTGGTATGCAATACATCGATGTCGCCGGCATTCGCGCCGGTCGGCAGGCTTGACGCGCATACCGGGCCGACCCATTCCTCGCAGATCGTCGTCGCGTAGACGTCATCGCCCCACTTGAAGTCGTCACGGCGCAAGGCCAGATCGACGTTGGCCTTCCTGAAGTCGATCGCGCCGCCCGCTGCGGACAAGTGCAGGCTGATGTCCGGATGAGCGCGCTGAAACGCCGGCAGGCGCGGAATCAGCCATTTCATCGCGATCGTCGGCTCGCAAGAAAGCACAAGCGCGTTTTCACGCGATTCCTGCTGGAGCCTGTATAGCGTCGCTTCGATCTGCTCGAAAACCGAGGCCGTCGTCGCTTGCAACGCACGCCCTGCAGGCGTCAGAAACACGGCCCGGTTGCGTCGCTCGAATAGCTCGAGCCCCACGGCCTCTTCCAGCATACGGATCTGCCGGCTCACGGCCCCATGGGTCACGTGCAGCACCTCAGCGGCCTTCACGAAGCTCTGCGTTTGCGCCGCGACATCAAAGACCCGAAACGTTCCGAGCGGTGGCAGTTTCATATCTGTCAGAAAAACTCACGGGTAGGCCGCAGTATAAATCGCTTTTTTTAAGCTGGGGCGCTTCACATAATGGCGCCCATAGTCAGCGCGCCAAGTAGGCGTATCCGAACTCTCTCTAGGGGTTAGCATGGATCAGATACTTGAGATGATGCGACCGGCCATTGCGACGGGGCAGGCGGCAGTACCACGCAAGGACATTGAAAATCTGTGCGAATTTCTCGCGCGAAAGGACTTTGGATTTCTACCCGGCGGCAAGACCCGCCGGTTGCTGGCGCCGAACGGGGGTGACGCGCTGGCAGGCTGGGAGGCCTTCCGCGACAGCTGGAACCGCCTCGAGCAAGACACCTATATGCGTGATGGCGGTACCTATCGCTTCCGCCGCCACGCGACATTCAGCGCGCTGCCTTCGGGACGTATCGCTCGTCTCGAACCGCATCAGCCGCACTACCAGAGCCGCGCGTATAACCGGCTCAATGGCGGCATCGCCCGGCACTTCGCTCCGTTCGAGAAGGACACGCTCGACAACCCCGTCATGACGTCGGCGCTCGCATTCTGCTGCGAACTGTTCGGACGGCTCGCACCGTTCTACGCCTGGCACATCGAGGCGCACCAGTTCCGTATCGACGCGTCGAGCCCGAATGCGAATCCGACGCCGGAAGGCATTCACCGCGACGGCGTCAACTTCGTCTTCATGATGCTGATCAACCGCGTCAACGTGGTCAACGGCGAGTCGCGGATCTACGACCGCATGCGTCAACCGCTTGCTGATTACACGCTTATGCAGCCGTTCGATGCGGCCATCGTCAACGACGAACGCGTCATGCACTCGGTCACACCGATCGTACGGCTCGATCCGTCGCGCGCAGCGTATCGCGACATGCTGGTCATTACTTTCTGCAAGAAATAAACCGTTCCCACGCGGAGGACACACGCCATGAACGAATTGCTAGCGGTCGCAGCCATCACGTTGCTCGCCGTGATCAGCCCAGGCCCTGACTTTGCCATGGTCACGCGCAACAGCTTTGCGTATGGTCGTCGCGCGGGGCTGGTTTCTGCACTCGGCATCGCGTTCGGCGTGCAGATCCACGTGCTGTACACGGTGCTCGGCGTTGCGATCGTGATTGCGCATTCGCCGACCCTGTTCCTGCTGATGAAGATACTCGGCGCGGGCTACCTGATTTATCTCGGCTATCAGTCGCTGACCAATACGTCGCGATTGAAGCTCGACTCGGGTGACAAATCGGCGATCTCGCTGGCCGGCGCATTCCGTACCGGGTTCTTCACGAATGCGCTGAATCCCAAGACGATGTTGTTCGTCGTGAGTTCGTACACGCAGGTCGTGCGCCCGGGCAGCCCGCTGCGTGTCGATTTCGCCTACGGCGCATTCATGTCGTTCGCCCATTGGGCATGGTTCAGCCTGGTTGCCGTCTTCTTCTCGTCGGCCCTGCTGCGCACGATCATGCTCGACAAGCAACGTTCGATGGATCGCGTGATCGGCACGGCGCTGATCGGCCTCGGTCTTTCGCTGGCCCTCACAGGGGTGGGGCACTGAAGGGAAGCGGGCGGCGCGTCACCGCGCCGCCGCTGCTCAATGCAACGGTCATGAAGTGATGAAGTCATGAACAAGGAGCACGCCATGAACGATTCGACAATGAAAGTCGCCTGTATCGACCTCGAGGGCGTCCTGATGCCTGAGCTCTGGCCGCACCTTGCGCGCCAGACGGGCATCGAGGCGCTCGCGCTGACGACGCGTGACGAACCCGACTATCGCTGGCTGATGCGCCGGCGTATCTCCGCACTGCGTGCGCACCGGCTCAAACTGCGGGATGTTCAGGCGATCGTCGCCGCACTGGATCCGTTGCCGGATGCGGTGGATTTTCTCGAGCGCATCGGCGATACGTGGCATGTGCGCGTGCTGTCGGACTGCTTCTTCGAACTCGCGCAGGACGCGCTGGTTCGCCTTGGTAACCCGGTTGCGCTGTGCCATCGCCTCGTGACCGACAGCGACGGGTTTATCGTCGAGTGCGCGTTTGCCGAGCGCAAGGGCAAGGAAGATATCGTTCAGCGCCTCGTCGGCGACAAGGTCGAAGTATTGGCCGTTGGCGACGCGCATAACGATATCGCGATGCTGCGGATTGCGACGCACGGCTTCCTGCTGCGTCCGTCGGAGCACACGCGTCAGGCCGCACCGGATATCACCGTCGTCGAGAGCCTTGGGGAAGTGCTCGAAGCGATCGGGATGCCGCTGGCCGCGCATGCATGAGGCAGACTGAAGGACGTCGAGGCAGGTTGCGACGGGCCGCATGAGACCAGGTTGCTGCAAGCCGCAAGCAGGCAGCACGCAGGACACCGGAAGCAGGAAATATCACGGGGTGTGTGTCCTTCATGCTGCAACGCCGTTCAGATCCGATGGGCCTGACCGAGCCCCGGGCAAGGACGCTGAGCCCCGTTCGGGCTCATTCCCGCACGTTCGGGCGCATTGGAGTCGCTGCACACTTTAAAATCCCGGAATCGATGCTGGCGCAACGCCGGCGTTCCCGATTCCGGAGATTGCATGACCGCTGGTGCCCGCCGTATCGCCCATCTCGACATGGACGCGTTCTACGCGTCCGTCGAGTTGTTGCGCTATCCGGAGCTGCGCGGGCAAGCGGTCGTGATCGGGGGCGGGCGCAATGCCGCGCCGGAAACGCTGGCCGACGGCACCCGGCGCTTCGCACGCCTGCGTGACTACGCGGGGCGCGGCGTCGTCACCACATCGACGTATGAAGCGCGCGCGCTTGGCGTGTTTTCCGCCATGGGCATGATGAAGGCCGCCCAGCTTGCGCCCGACGCAGTCCTCTTGCCGACCGACTTCGAGTCGTACCGGCACTACTCGCGGCTGTTCAAGGCGGCCGTCAGAACCTTCACCGATCGGGTCGAAGACCGCGGCATCGACGAAATCTATATCGACCTGACGGACGTCGAAGGCGAAGCACGCAGCGTGGCGGCGGCCATCAAGCAGGCCGTCAATACCGCGACCGGGCTCACGTGCTCGATCTGCGTTGCGCCGAACAAGCTGCTGGCCAAGATCGGTTCCGAGCTCGACAAACCGGACGGCCTGACGATCCTGAATCCCGAAGACATCGCGCTGCGCGTCTGGCCGCTTGCTGTCCGCAAGGTCAATGGCATCGGACCCAAGGCGAACGAGCGACTCGCGGCGCTCGGTATCAAGACGGTCGGTGAACTGGCAGCGGCCGATCTCGGCTTGCTGCAGGATCATTTCGGGCGCAGCTATTCCGCGTGGCTCGCCGAGGTGTCTCAGGGGATCGACGACCGGCCGGTCGTCGTCGAATCGACGCCCAAATCGATGAGTCGTGAAACGACGTTCGAGCGCGATATGCATGCTCGCCACGACCGGGCCGCGCTGTCGTCGATCTTTACCGGGCTGTGCTCGCGCGTGTCCGACGATCTCCAGCGCAAAGGCTATGTCGGCCAGACGATCGGCATCAAGCTTCGCTTTTCCGACTTCCACACGGTGACGCGCGACCTTACGCTGCCGGTCGCGACAGACGATCCCGTCGAGATCCGGCGCGCTGCGACGGAATGCCTTAAACGTGTCAAGCTCGACCAGCGGATCCGGCTTATCGGCGTGCGTATGAGTGCGTTGACGCTCAAGGGTGAATTCGGCGAAATGCCGCAGCCGGTTCAGCAGCAATTGCCTTTCGAGCCGTGACGGCCCAACAAGAAGCCCGCAGGGACATCAGCACAATGGATTGGGACGACATTCGCGTATTTCTCGCCGTTGCGCGTGCCGGCACCCTTGGCGGCGCGGCGCGTGTGGCCGGGCAGACACAGCCGACCATGGGGCGGCGTCTTCGTGCGTTTGAAGAGGCTGTCGGGCAGGTGCTGTTCCAGCGGACGAACGACGGTTTTGTCCTGACCGACGAAGGCGCCGCATTGTTGCATCGCGCCGAGCGGATCGAAGAAGAGGTGCTGGGCCTCGAGCGGCAGATCGCAGGTGGCGAAGCCGAGCTCGAAGGCACGATTCGCGTGTCGTCGTCGGACTGGTTCGGCGAGCATCGGCTCACGCCCGTGTTTGCGGCGTTTCTGCGCGAGCATCCGAAGGTCACGATCGATCTCGTCACCGAAGCGCGGCTGCTGAACCTGGCACGTCGCGAAGCCGACCTTGTGTTCCGGATCCGCCCGTTCGAAGAACCCGATATCGCGCAACGCAAGCTCCTGCACATGTCGTACGCGCTTTATACGGCCGACGGCTCGGCGTTGCCGGAAGCGGGTGACGGCGAGGGCTTTGCGCTGGTCACGATGGACGATGCATTCCGTCATCTGCCCGACGTCGTCTGGCTGCGACGGATGTTGCCGCGTGCGCGCGTCGTCTATGGGAGTAACAATCGTGGAGCGCAGGCACGCATGTGTGCGGCAGGCGCCGGACTTGCCGTCTTGCCGACGTCGCTTGGCGACGCGACGCCAGGGCTTGTGCGCGTCGATCTCGGCGAGGCACCGCCCGGGCGCGACGTCTGGATGGGCTATCACCGTGATATGCGAAGGTTGGCGCGCTTGCGCGCACTGCTCGACCTGACGGTCCGCATGCTCGGCGAACCGCATGACACGCTTCATATCGACTAACGTCCAGCGACGGTCGGCAGCGATCGTCGGGTCGGGACCTGCCGAGTTCCTGGGGAAACGTGGTGCCGTTTGCGGTGCAACCGACCGCGGATTTGCACCCTCATGCAGATATGCATGGAGGGCGTGCATTAACTTGGATTTGCGCACGGCACCTGCAATCCGACAATGACGTCAATGCAACACGTGATCGATGCCTGACCGCAGCGGTACGTGTCCACCCAATCGACGTCTAAGAGGATCGACCCATCATGAGCGCCACCCCGACCACCATGCAGGTTCTGGCAGTCAATGAAGCGAATGGACCGTTTGTCCGTGTAGAACGCGACGTGCCCGTACCCGCGGCAGGCGAAGTGCTCGTGCGCGTTATGGCGAGCGGCGTGAATCCCCTCGACACCAAGATCCGCGCCGGAAAGGGCGGGCACGCGCGTCATCCGTTTCCCGCTGTGCTGGGGCTCGATCTTGCGGGCGTCGTCGAAGCCGTCGGCGCAAGCGTCACGGCATTCAAACCGGGCGATGAAGTCTACGGCATGACCGGCGGCGTGGCTGGCGTGCAAGGATCGCTGGCCGAATACGCCGCGGTCGATGCGCGGCTGCTTGCACACAAGCCCCGCAATCTCAGCATGCGAGAAGCTGCGGCGCTGCCGTTGATCGCGATCACCGCATGGGAAGGCCTTGTTGATCGGGCGAAGGTCCACGCGGGTCAGACGGTGCTGATTCAGGGCGGTACAGGCGGCGTCGGTCACATCGCGGTCCAGATCGCCCGCGCGCATGGCGCGACGGTCTATGCGACCGTGTCCGAACCGCATCTCGAACTCGCGCGCAGCCTGGGCGCGACGCCGATCGACTATCGCAAGCACGCTGTCGAGGACTATGTGACGGAGCTCACGGACGGCGAGGGCTTCGATATCGTCTACGACACGGTCGGTGGCGCGACGCTCGATGCGTCATTCCAGGCGGCCCGCGTCTACGAAGGCCACGTGCTGAGCTGCCTCGGCTGGGGTGAACACAAGCTGGCGCCGTTGTCGTTCCGCGGCGCGACGTACTCGGGTGTCTTTACGCTCCTGCCGTTGCTGACCGGCAAGCACCGCGCGCATCACGGCGAGATCCTGCGTGAAGTTACGCGCCTGGTCGAAGCCGGACAGATCAAGCCGCTGCTCGACCCGCGTACATTCACGCTCGATACGGTGGCCGAGGCGCATGCAGTCGTCGAGGCCGGCAAGACCGCGGGCAAGATCGTCGTCGAAGTGAGCCACGCTTAAGGCGGCCCATTCGACTCCCGTATCACACGCAGGCGCTTACGCGCCGACGATAGCGCGCGTGGCGAAGAACAGCAACGACGGTCCGAGCAGGCAGCCGACCCCTGTGTGGAACGTCGCGATCAGCGCGCCATAGGGCACGAGACGACGGTCGGTCGCGGCAAGTCCGGCGCTGACGCCGCTCACCGTGCCGGCAAGCCCGCCGAAGATCATCGCCGAACGCGGTGTCTTGAGGCCCATGAAGTTCGCTGCGATCGGTGTGCCGACCATGACGATGATCGCCTTGATCAGCCCCGTTGCGATGCTCAGCGCAATCACGTCGGAGCTTGCGCCGATCGCCGCACCGGTCACCGGCCCGACGATATAGGTGACCGCACCCGCGCCGATCGTCGTCATGCTGACGGCATCGGTGTAGCCGAATGCCCGCGCAATCGACGCACCGACGATAAACGGCAGCAGGGTGCCGAGCAGCAGCGACAGCGCACCAATCAATCCGGCCTTGCGGGCTTCAGTCGCACGCACTTCAAACGCTGTCGCGACGATCGCGAAGTCCCGCAACATCGCGCCGCCCATCAGGCCCACGCCCGTAAAGAGCTTGATATCGGCCAGCCCGTTCTTGCCGCCCGTGGCAATGCCGCCCACATATGCGAGCACAAGACCGAGCAGCACGGCAATGGCCGACGCGTGCACGCGGCCGAACGTCAGTCGCTTCGACAGCACGACCGACACCCAGGTGATCAGCCCGACGAGCGCGAACGCCGACACGAGGCTGTTTTGCACCATGATCTTTTCAATGATCTGAAACATCGCTTGTCTCCTCAGTGACGATGCGTCGCGTCAGGCGTCGGCCAGACGTTCGGTGCCGGCTTCAAATGAAGTGTTGTCACGTCCGGTACGCACCAGCACGGCGATGCAAACGGCACAGACAGCAGCGGCGATGATGGCCGAGAGGATGGCGACGGGGCCGCCCTTGATGGCCGCCACGACGTTCTGGTTGGCCGCCATGGCAACCACCACGGGGATATACATCGCGCCCCAGAACCCCACGCCCGCTTCTGTTTCCTTGGGCATCAGGTCGCGCTTCTGCAGGAAAATCTTCAACACGATCAGCAGCAACATGGCGATACCGACACCGCCGACGTTGGTCTTCGCTCCGATGGCGATGCCCAGCAATTCACCGAGCAGCAGGCCCATCAAATGGCAGAACGCGAGTAAAGCAGTCCCGTAGATGATCATGGTTGTCTCCAATAAAGTTCATCTAGTTATCAAAACGGCGGCGGGCGCTGCCGTCTTTAATCGTATCCACCGCGGAAACGGTTTCCGCGGCAATTCGAATGTCATGCGCAGACCGTCAGGGTCTTTGCCATTGTCGAGGGTCTGCGTCTCAGCCGGATCCAATCTCTCCCTTCGTTCAGGCGCGGTGCCATTCGGCGCGCAGTCTTTCACGCACTTCGCGCGACGCGGAACGATGCGCGCCGTTCAGCCGATTTTCGATGCCGCGTGACGGATCCTTGCGGATATCGTCGAGCGCATCGGCAAGCGTGCGTTCGACGATGTCCTGGTCTGCCTGCGACGGAGCGTCAGGCGCGCCGACATCGAGCAGTTTCCAGAGCAGGCCGAGCGACGCGAAACTCTGAATGTCGTAGGCCATCGGCGGCACATTGGCCGCGAACGCTTCGAGTGCGGCGACCGTGCGCATCGTGACGCGTGCGGCCGACTCCTTGCCCATCGCATGTACAAGCACCTGCGGGTCGGCGAGCGCAATGACCCGGTTGGCCTGATACCCGTGGGCAAGGAACGCCCCCGACATGGCCTTGCCGACGATCAGCGAGATCACCGGATGGCCTTCGAGTCGCGCCGTCGCATAGGCATCGGCCGACGCGGCGAGTGCCTGGTGGATGCCATAGGCTTCCTCGTTGCGACCGTATGCCTGACTCGTGACGTCGACGATCGCGACGATCGGGCGCTTGACGGGTTTGTCGGCATCCGCTTCGACAACCTGGCGGACCGCGCGCGCAAGCTGCCAGCCTTCGATCAAGCCGACCTCGCCGCTGCGTGCACGCGGAAACGGATTGTCGGGATCGGGCACCACCGCGATATAGCGTGCGGGTTCACCGGCGAGCGTCGAGTCGACGACGCGGACCGATGCCACAAAACCCGGCACGAGCGGTGCACTACGCGTCAGTGCATCGAGCCACACGGCGCCGCGCTTCGAGAGAATGGGTTGATTCATGATTCGAACCCCTTGCCATAGATGGTTTCCACCTGTGCCGCCGTCGCCGGGCGACTCGCGTGCACTTCGCTCAGGCGATCAAGAAAGCCGTCGACCTGCTCGCTGCGGCAGTGCGTGGGGCGTCCTTTTCGGAAGGTCTCGACGACTTTTTCGCGGATTTCCTTGACGTCATCGTCAACGAACACGTCGGCGAGATGCGTGGCAGCCCGTTGAATGCCACCCGTCAGACCCCAGATCAGCGCGCGATCGCGCGAATCGAACTCAGCGACGCCCGCTTCCTGTTCGATGACCTGCGGGCCATTGAGGCTCAGGCGCGCCTCGCGCGTGATGATCAGATAACTGCATACGCCGGCGGCAATCGACATGCCGCCATAGCATCCGATCGGACCCGCGGTGATGCCGATCACGGGTTGATAGCGGCGCAAGTCGACGATGGCCGCCTGAATCTCGGCGATCGCCGCAAGGCCGAGGTTGGCCTCCTGCAAACGCACGCCACCCGTTTCGAACAGGATGACTGCGCGTGTCGGAATGCCGTTGCGGTTGTCTTCAGCGGCGAGTTCGAGGCTGCCTGCGATCTTCGCCGCGGAGACTTCGCCCATGCTGCCGCCCTGGAAGGCACCGTCGATGCCGAGCACGACGGCCGGCTGACCGTCGATCGTGCCTTTGGCGACGACGACGCCGTCGTCGGCCTGCGTGACGATGCCCTGACGCTTGAGCCAGGGCGACGTCACGCGCTCGAACGGATCGATGAGTTCGCGAAACGTGCCTTTGTCGAGGAGCCTGATCGCGCGCGCACGCGCGCTCATTTCGATAAAGCTCTCGCGTTCAAGAAGGACTTGGGTATCCATGATCGTGTCCTTATGGGGGGCTTTAAGCGTGACCTTGTTCGAGCGCTTCGAACGCCTGCAGGATGCGCATCTGCACGACCCCCGGCGTGGCCCCGAAATCATTGATCTCGAGTTTGACGGCTGGCCGCGAGCCATCGGCAAGCATGCGTTCGAGCACGGCCTTCCACAGATGGCCCATGCCGTCGACCGACGTCGTGACATTGACGTTCGTGCGTCCATCGGCGCTCGCTTCGACGAGCACCTCGAGATCGCCCGAGGCGACCACGCCTGCGAGGGCGCGGCCCTTGACCGCGCGAGCGGCCGGAAAATCGAGTGCAAGGGTTTCCATTAGTGCTTCTCCGAGAATGCGTGTTCGGCGTGCAGCGTGTCGAGACCGTCGAGGAACAACGTCGCGGCCAGCAGATCGGCCGCGCCGCCCGGTGATACGTTCAGCTCAAGCAGACGCCGGTCGAGTGACTTAAGCGCCCGACGGCCTTCGAGCGAGCCCGCGCCGCCGAGCTCGAGCGTCTGGCGCGCGCCGTCCTGCAATTCGCGCAAAGCATCGATGCCGCCGCGTGCGAGCACGCAGGTGTCGTCGAGGCTCGCCATGATCGCGAGCAGCGCATTGAGGCGTGCCGCGGTTTCGGTTTCGCCGGCGTCACGCGAGCGACGCAGCTCGGGCAGGGCGATGCCAGTGATGTGCGGAAACGCGGCCTGAGCCTGACCCCGTGCGCCGCCGACTTGATATTCGCGGCAGGCTTGCTCACCCTTGTTGCCGGTTGCGGCAGGTGCGTGGCTGTCTTGCAGACGGGCGAGTGCACCCGCGCGTGCCGCAACGTGCCCGGCCGAGAGATGGTCGAGATCCTGCGCCGCGGCTGTGACGAGCAGGCCCATCGCCCAGATTGCGCCGCGGTGGGTGTTGACGCCCTCCGTCGCCTCGAACATCACGGCTTCGGCTTCACGTCCGATCGCACCGATCGATTCGCGCAGCGCCTGATCGTCGAGGACCGACAGACCGGCCCGCGCCATCGCGACGAACGCGGGCTGCAGCGCAACGGCCGAGGTACACATCAGCGCCCAGCCCAGATCCGTGTGCGCACCCTTGCCGCGAATATCGACGAGGCCTGGCTTGGGCGTCAGCGTGACTTCATCGATCAGCGAAGCGACGACGCGTTCGCCGAGGTGCTTCGCCACGACAGTGTCCCGCGCCGGCGTGCTTTGCGCGAAGACGCGTCGCGACGGCACATCGTGGGACGCGAACGGCATGTCGTGCTGCGTGCGACGATCGGTAGCGCCTTCGGTGCAGTCGCTGTTCGTCCCGGCTTCAGACGACTCAGTGCACGATGTGCAACCGCTACGGTTACGGAAATCCGTCATCACCAGCTCCTGAAACGTGCGGGCGGTTCGTACAGACCATCGGACCACGCGACGAGTTCGGCCATGCTTTTCGCGGCGAGCAGCGAACGGTCCGCTTCGGTCGGGTGAATGCCAAGATCTTCGGGCAATGCGACGAGACCGTCGCGGCGCAATTGCGCACGTTCTTCGGCCGTGCTGCGCAGGCCGATCGGCGTGACGCCTGCGACTGCCGCGATCATCTTCTTGCGCTCTTCGAGCGAGCGCGCCTTGTACAGATACGCGATGCCTTCTTCAGTCAGCACGTGCGTGACGTCGTCACCGTAGATCATCACGGGGGCGAGCGGCATGCCCGCGGTCTTGCCGACCTCGACGGCATCGAGCGATTCAACGATCGTCGGCTGCGTACCCGACTGGAACGTCTCGACCATCTGGACGACGAGCTTGCGACCGCGCTCGAGCGGGTCGTCTGTCTGCAGCAGATCGAGCCAGGCCGGCGTCGCATGGCGGCGTCCGTGAGGATCGTGGCCCATGTTCGGTGCGCCGCCAAAGCCGGTCAGGCGCCCGTGCGTGACGGTCGACGAATTGCCGAGGCCATCCATCTGCAGCGTCGAGCCGATAAACATGTCGACGGCGTACTGGCCTGCCAGCTGGCACAACGCACGGTTCGAACGCATTGAACCGTCACGGCCCGTGAAGAACACATCGGGGCGCGCAGCCACGTACTTTTCCATGCCGAGCTCGCCGCCGAAGCTGTGCACGCTCTCGACCCAGCCCGATTCGATCGCGGGGATCAAGGTCGGATGCGGGTTCAGCGTCCAGTTTTTGCAGATCTTGCCCTTGAGGCCGAGCTTCTCGCCATAGGTAGGCAGGATCAGTTCGATCGCCGCCGTATTAAAGCCGATACCGTGGTTCAGTGACTGGACGCTGTGCTTTTCGTAGACGCCGCGAATCGCAAGCATCGCCATCAGCACATGAATGGGCTTGATCAGCCGCGGGTCGCGTGTGAACAGCGGCTCGATAAAGAACGGCTTGTCCGACTGTACGACGAAGTCGATCCACGAGCCCGGAACGTCGACGCGGGGCAGGTCTTTCGGATCGTCGACGATCTCGTTCACCTGAGCGATGACGATGCCATCACGGAACGCGGCCGCTTCGACGAGCGCGGGCGTGTCTTCCGTGCTGGGCCCGGTGTAGAGGTTGCCCTGACGGTCGGCTTTGTAGCCGGCGACGAGCACCATGTTCGGCGTCAGGTCGACATAGAGCCGGGCGTAAAGCTCGATATAGGTGTGGATCGCGCCGATCTCGAGGCTGCCGTCGGCGAGGAACTGCGAAATGCGCAGGCTCTGTGCGCCGGCAAAGGCGAAGTCGAGCTTGTGGGCGATACCGCGTTCGAACAGATCCAGGTGCTCGGCACGGCTGACCGCCGGGATGATCATATGCAGGTTGTTCACGCGTGCCGGATCGACCTTGGCGAGCTCGCGCGACAGAAAGTCAGCCTGCTTCTGATTGTTACCTTCGAGCGCGACCTTGTCGCCCGGGGTCAGCAGCTTCTCGAACACTTCGACCATGCGCTCGGTCGGAATGACGGCGCCGTCAGTAATGCCGGCGACACTCGCCAGGCGCCGTGCTTTCTCCGCGCGACGCGTGGCCCATCGGTTAGACGGAAGGGATTGCATCTCCATGGTGGCCTCGTGCTGAAATCGTGAAGCCAGTCTAGGTAGCCTTGAACAGGCGTTCAATGCCGCCCGTTGCCGATTCGTTAGCCGAACAGTAATGATTGGTGCGGTGCGGAAGCGGCGATGTAGCAGGCGTTTGCCGCCGCATCCCGCTGCATCCAGGGGCGGAATTGCTGTATCGAGGCGTCGACGTGTACTTTTTGCCAATCGAATGTCGAATCGGGTGGCACTCCATGAGTGCATAAGAAAAAACCTGACCCGCGCGGGTTGCTGCGGCCAATGATTTTCTCGGAAGCGGTGATTTCGATGTGAATCCGTATTGCTCGGGCGAAAAGGAACACGTCTTGCGTTCGAGACACTGGCTTCAGGCCACTCATAGGAGAGATAGACATGTCATCGCACAAACACGCATCCAGTGCTTCGGGCAAAGTTCGCGCGTCGGTTCACACGGCCGAACACGCCGGCAGCTACCTGTGGGCGATCACGCTGCTCGATACTCAGGAAAACGACGTCCGTCGCGTCTTGCTGTCGGACGACAGCTTTGCCACATCCGCTGCCGCTCGCGACGCGGGTGAAGCGGCTTTGAAGGGGATGTCGCAGGATCACTAAGTTGGCGAAGGCGTGCTGCCAATGTCTGGAGCCTGGGGCATTTGCTTGACCACATTGCCCTTTGCACGCACATTGGCGGCTGTTCGATATGTGATCCAGTCAAAAAGGCTGGCGATTCAACAGCCGTGAAGCCATCCATCGCCGTTCAGATTCACCGGGAAGATATCCGACGCATCGTCGAGATTCATCGTGCAACAAACGTTCGAGTGTTTGGCTCAGTTGCCCGCGGCACCGACACTGAGACGAGCGACTGGGACCTGCTTGTCGACCCGACTCCGGAAACTACATTGCTCGATCTCGGCGCTATTCGCCATGAGCTTCGCGGCTTGCTCAATGTGAAGGTCGACGTAGTGACGCCGAAAGCCCTGCCTGAAAAAGTTCGAGTCGTTGTATTGGCCGAGGCCGTCCCAGTCTGATCTACGGCCGGCATCATCGCCTATAGCTTCCTGCGACTACCGAGGCTGAAGCGGGATCCGGGGCAGGTCAGCAATGTCTTTGTTGCCGGGGCCGAGTCGATCCACGTACGGCGGACGACGAGCAGGCAGGGCTCGCGTTCGTCGATTTCGAGCAGACGCTGCGTTTCGACATCGGGCGTCACGGCAAACACGAGATGCTCGAGTTCGGTGGCCGGGTGAATCGCCCGCAGATAGTGCGTGGTCGTCTGGGTGCTGAAATCCTGTTCCAGGTAGTCCGGCGCGAATGAAGGCGTCACATACCGGTCTTCGAGCTGGATCGGCATATCGTTTTCGTAATGCACGACCAGCGACCGGAAAATCTTTGTGCCCGGGCGCAGATCGAAAGTGGTTGCCATATCGAGGCTCGCTCGAACGGCTTCAAGCTTGACGACCTTCGCATGGTGACGATGCCCGCGCGAATGAATGTCTTCAGCAATGTCGCGAATCTCGAGCAGCTCTGTGCTTGGCACAGGCGTCGAGATAAATGTGCCGACGCCTTGTACACGCCGCAAAATTCCCTGAGCCGATAGCTCGCGCAGCGCGCGATGCACGGTCATGCGCGATACGCCAAGTTCATTGACGAGTTCCTGCTCGGTCGGCAGACGCGTGCCCGACGACCATTCCCCGCGTTCCATGCGGTCGGTGATGTATCGCTTGACCTGGTCGTAGAGCGGGACAGGCTTGTCTTTGTTATTCAGAAGCATGTGTGGCGGCCCGCTGGCGATACGTTGGAGTGCCGTACGCATCGGCACGTGGCGACGATTCGCCGAGGCGCCCATACGGGGCCGGACGAAGATACTTTGCTGACAGCGCTGATACCGAAGGGCAGCCGAGGTGACCCAACGTGCGGTCGACTTCGCTTGCGAGAATCGTCAGCGCATGTGCGGCGCCTTCAAACCCGCCGGCGGCGACGCCATACAGGGTCGCGCGGCCGAGCATCACCGCATCGGCGCCAAGACACAGTGCCTTGACGATATCCGTGCCGCGCCGGAAGCCCCCATCGATCAGGATCGTGAGCCGGTTGCGGCAGGCATCGGCGATCTCGGGCAGGACCTCAAGCGACGTCACGGTCGAGTCGAGCTGCCGCCCGCCGTGATTGGTCACCACGATGCCGTCGGCGCCGACGCGAATCGCTTCACGCGCGTCGTCGACGTTCAGAATGCCCTTGATGACGAGCTTGCCTTGCCATTGTTCGCGCACCCAGCGGACCGAGTCCCAGTCGAGCGCCGTCTCCATTTGCTTGGCGATATAGACAGCGCCGTTCGATGCGCGTCGTTCGCCCTCGGGCAGATAGCGAGCGATGTTTGCGAAGGCGGGAACGCCGTTGGGGATCAGGACGTTCGCGACCCATCGCGGATGCGCAAGCACGTCGAGCTTGTTGCGCAAGTTCAGCTGCATCTCGCGCACGTAACTGCGCCGGTCCCATTCGCGATTGCCGTAGTAGACCGCGTCGACGGTCAGTACGAGGGTGTCGCAGCCTGCATCGCGCGCACGATCGAGCAGGTTTCGCGTGACCGCGCGTTCGCGCAGCATGTAGAGCTGCATCCAAGTGCGAGCCTGCCCACCGGCGACGACATCCTCGATCGTGCAGTTCGATACAGTGCTCAACGTGAACGGGATGCCGCTTTGGGCCGCCGCGCGCGCAAGCGAAATATCGGCGTCGCGACGCTGCATGCCGTTGTAGCCCGTGGGAGCGATCACGAACGGGAAGGCGGCTTTGCGGCCGAGCAGCGTGGCGGACGTATCGCGCTGCGTCACATCGACGAGCGCGGACGGGACGAGCCTCCATGCATCGAAGATGTCGCGATTCGCGCGCAGCGTTGCTTCGTCTTCGGCGCCACTATCGACGTACTCGAACACAAAGTTGGGCAACCAGCGCTTCGCAACAAGCCGAAGCTCTTCGATATTGCGTGTGCGCCGGAAGTCCCGGCCTGTGTAGAGCGAGCGTTTCATCGTCGCGTGTCCTCGGCGCAGCGGTCAGTGATGACTCAGACTGTATGGCTCGGCAAGATGCCTTGATGCGCTGCCGGCAGCGTCGCCTCATGCACCCAGCGCTTGATCGCAGCGATATCCGGTGCGAAATAGCGGTCCGACTCGTAGAACGGAACGCGGGCGCGGATATCGTCATGGATGCGTTCGATCGGGTCGCTCGAGCGCAGCGGGCGGCGGAAATCCACGCCCTGAGCCGCGGACAACGCTTCAACGGCGACAACACCGGCCGTGTTGTCGAGCATATCGCCGAGCCGGCGACCCGCGAACGTGGCCATCGACACGTGATCTTCCTGGTTCGCCGACGTCGGCAGACTGTCGACGCTGGCCGGATGCGCGAGCGTCTTGTTCTCCGATGCCAATGCCGCCGCCGTGACCTGCGCGATCATGAAGCCGGAGTTCAGGCCGCCATCGCTGACGAGGAAGGGCGGCAGACCGCTCAGGTGCGAATCGAGCAGCAGGGCGATACGACGCTCCGAAATGGCGCCGATTTCCGAAATCGCGACCGCAAGCGCGTCCGAGGCGAAAGCGACCGGTTCGGCGTGGAAATTGCCGCCCGACAGCACTTCGCCTTCCTCGGCGAACACGAGCGGATTGTCCGACGCGGCGTTCGATTCGATCTGCAGCACGCGTGCGGCGTAGCGCATCTGGTCGAGCACGGCGCCCATCACCTGGGGCTGGCAGCGAATCGAGTAGGGATCCTGCACGCGGCCGCAATCCTTGTGCGAAGCGAGAATCGCGCTTCCCGAGATCAGTGAGAGATAGACGTTGGCGACATCGATCTGGCCTTGCTGGCCGCGCGCGCGATGGATCCGCGCATCGAACGGCACGGCTGAACCCATGATCGCTTCGGTCGACAGTGCGCCAGCCATGACGGCGGCGCTGAACACGTGCTCCGCGCCAAACAGGCCGGCGAGACCCAGGGCCGTCGACACCTGCGTGCCGTTGAGCAAGGCCAGACCTTCCTTGGGGCCGAGGGCGAACGTCTTGAGGCCGGCGCGTTCGAGGCCGGTCGTCGCCGGCACGATTTGTCCGTCGATCCGGACTTCGCCGACGCCAAGCAAAGTGCAGGCGAGGTGGGCGAGCGGTGCGAGGTCGCCCGACGCGCCGACCGATCCCTTGGACGGGATGCACGGATAGACGCCGGCATTGGCCAGTCGCGTGATGGCTTCGATTACTTCGACGCGAATACCCGAATAGCCGCGTGCGAGGCTGATGGCTTTGAGCGCCATGACCACGCGGACGACATCGTCCGAGAGCAGGGCGCCTGTGCCGACGCTGTGCGACAGCACGAGGTTTTGCTGAAGCTGTGCCAGCTTGTCCGCCGGAATCGTCGTCGATGCCAGTCGTCCGAAGCCTGTGTTGATTCCGTAGACCGTCTCGCCACGCGACATGACGGCATCGACCACGCTCTGCGATGCAGCGGCTTCGGACAACGCGCCGGGGGCGATCTCGAATGTCACCCCGCCCTCAAGGATGCGGCGTAACTGGTCGAGCGTAACGCTGCCGGGTTCGAGGGTCAGGTGCGAGGTGGAAGCATTCATTGCAGATCCCGGGTCGTGACAAAGTTGGGTTGTCGAGATTGTACATACAAAGTCGCAATCATCAACCCGGGATTGTTTGGGAGAACTTGACGTTAAAGTAACGTCTCAGGTTATTGTCGATAATAAATACTGATTACAATCAATGAGATGTTTGATTAACTTAAAGTATTGAATGATGATTGATGTGCGCAACGGAACCGCGATACAAATATGTGATTTGTATGTATATGTGGCTGTAGTAGCGTCGGTTCAGACCAGTTCGCGCGAGCGGCGCGCTTCGTAACTGGCAAGATGCGCCTGAACGACGCGCAGCATCGTCAATCGCTTGCCGGAGTCGGCGGCGGGCGCTCTCGCGAGCAGATCGCCGATTAATTGATCCGCTTCGATACGTGCGCCGCGCTCGATATCCTTGGCCATCGAAGCGCTGATCGGCGACGCGGGCTGGGTCAGGATGGCGTGAGAGCGTTCAAGCGCGGCGGCGCGCGGCTCGAATCCATTGGCTGTCGCGACGGCTGCACATTCGTCGAGCAGTTGTAAAGCGAGGTCGCCGGCGCCAGCGGCGATATAGTCGCCGACCGTGCTGCGCATCAGGCTCGTGATGCCCGCCGCGGTCGCGATAAAGACCCACTTCTCCCACATCTCGTGAACGATGTGGGACGTCGCCTTGCCCGTGAAATGCGCGGTCGAAAAGGCGGCTTCGATCGCGTCGATGCGCGGCGAGCGCGAACCGTCGAGTTCGCCGTACGACAGGCCGTGCAAATCGTTGAGATGAAGCACGGTGCCCGCATCGTCGAGCGTGGCCGAGATCATGCACAAGCCACCCAGGACGTGTTGCGCGCCGAATCGTGCTTTGAGCCGATCGATATGGGCCATGCCGTTCAGCAACGGCAGGATGACGGTGTCGGGGCCGACGGCCGCAGCGAAGGATTCCATCGTCGAATCGAGGTCGTAGGCCTTGCAACCCACGATTACGACATCGAACGGCGCTTCAATCTGCGCGCTGAGCAGATGCGGTGGCGACGGAATGTGGAGGTCGCCGAGCGGACTGCGGATGCGAAGGCCTGTTTCGGCAAGTTGCGCAGCGCGCCGTTCGCGAAGCAGGAACGTGACGTCCTGGCCCGCATCGAGCAGTCGCCCACCGAAGTAACCACCGAGCGCGCCCGCGCCCACTACGAGAAATCGCATCACCGTCCTTCCTCCATGGATTGAGTGCCAGGCTTCGATCAGTCGATCTGCCTGGGATTCGTGTAGGCGTTGCCTGAGCTGCGATCAGCTCGCGCTCAGACCTCGATGAGGTTCTGTTCGGGACTCGGCAAGGACGCGGTCCGGATCCATCCGCTTAGCGCGCGATGATCAGCCGCAAACCGAGCGCCACGAAGACAGTACCGGCCACGCGGTCGAGCCACGCACTCGCACGCTCACTTTTCTGAAGCCACTGGCCGATATGTCCCGAGAAATAGCCGAGCAGGCCGAACAGCACGGCGGCTTGCGCGGTGAACGTCACGCCGAGCGCGGCCGTCTGCCATGCGACGTGCCCATGTGCAGGCACGACGAACTGCGGCAGGAACGACAGAAAGAACAGCACGACCTTCGGATTGATTGCATTGGCGAACAAGCCCTTGGCGAACAGCCGCATCAATGACTGATCCGGGCCTTCGACCGCCTTGGCGCGCGATCCGCCGCGGCTGCGAAGCGCCTGAATGCCAAGCCAGATCAAATAGAGTCCGCCCATCACTTTGAGCGCGGTGAAAGCGATCGGCGACGCCGCGATCAGGGCACTGACGCCGAGCGTGGCGAGCAGCGTATGCGAAAGACAGCCGAGCGCGCATCCGAGGCCAAACACCATGCCCTGCCTGCGCCCGCGCGACATGCCCATGCCGAGCACCATCAGGTTGTCGGGGCCGGGCGAGAGGGTGATCAGCACGGCAGCGGCGAGAAAGCCGAAGAATTGTTCAGGCGTCAGCATGGCGAGCAAAGCATTGAGCTATCGGGAGTGCCGATCATAGCCCAGGTATCCGCGGGGTATTTCAACCGCCGGCCGGGCAGCCCGTGAATCAAGACGAAACGGCATGATATTGATCACGTTGCGCATCTGGATCGAGGGGGGCCTGACAGTGAGGCTTCAACATCGGGGTACCTGCATCGAAGCATTTACTTGAATGCACCGGTCTCACGGTTACGCCAGCGGTCTGGGCGTCGCGCTCACGCCGGTCTTCCTGGCGGACATCGGCGCGACCCCCAAACTCTCTTACTGAACCTGCTTCCCCGCAGCTTTCCCTGCATCGTTGGACACGAGCGTCGGCATGGCCTCGGTGTTTTGCAGATCATCCGTCGACCAACCGCCGCCAAGCGCACGCACGAGCTGGACGTTCGCGCTGAGCTGGCGAGTCTGGATATCCACGACGCTGCGTTGCGAATCGAGCAGGGCCGTCTGTGCCTGCACGACGTCGAGGTAGCCGACCGCGCCTTCCTTATAGCGGTTCAAAGCCAGATCGACCGAGTTCTGTGCAGCATCGGCCGCATCACGCTGTTGCTCGAGCGCCGTGCCGAGATCGTTGATCAACGTCAGGTTGTCCTCGACTTGCTGAAACGCGCCGAGCACGACGCCACGATACTTCGCGCCTGCTTCGTCGGTGGCTGCCTTCGCCGAATCGAGCTGGGCACGCCGCAGGCCGCCATCAAAGATGTACTGCGCGATATTCGGCCCGATCGCCCAGAACGTATTGGGCGAACTCAGCAATCCCGCGTAAAAGGCGCTCTGGAAGCCGCCTTGCGCGCTCAGCACAATCTTCGGAAAGTACGCCGCGCGCGCAACACCGATCTTTTCGTTGGCTTCGGCGACACGGCGCTCAGCCGCGGCGATGTCGGGACGCCGCTGCAGCAGCGTCGACGGCACGCCGGCCGGGATCACCGGCAGGCCGATCAACGCCGTGTTTTCAGTCATCGAAAACTCAGACGCCGAGGTCCCGACGAGCACCGCGATCGCATGCTCGACGAGCGCGCGCTGGGCGAGGTTCTGCGAGAGGTCGGACTTTGCCGACGACAACTGCGTCTTGGCGCGCGAGACATCGAGCCCTGACACAATGCCGCCGCCATGCAGCTGCTGCGTCAGGTCAAGGGCCTTCGCAAAGGCGTCCACCGTCTGGCGCAGCACCTGCGTTTGCTGGTCGAACCCGCGAAGACGCATATAGTCATCGGCGAGTTGCACCTCGAGGCTCAGCTGGACCGACGCGAGATCGGCCTTGGTGGCCATCGCCTCGTCCTTGCTGGCAGCCACGGAATCGCGAACGCGACCCCAGAGGTCGACTTCGTAATCGACCTCACCGCCGAGCGTGACGGTGTTGTACTGGTCGGGGCCACCGACGCGCAACGGACGCGTCCCGGATTGGCGGTCACGCTGCGGATTGAACGACGCACTCAGCGACGGATACTCGGCCGCCGACGTCTGACGTACGAAGGCCAGTGCCTGCGCGTAGTGCGAGAGCGCAGCGGCGAGGTCCGTATTGTTGGCGATCAGGCGTTGCTCGAGATCGTCGAGCTGGGCGTCGTTGTAGATCTTCCACCAGCCGTCGCGACGCAACTGGTCGGCCGGCTGCGCGGCTGTCCACGGTCCGGTCGTCTTGTAGCTGGCGGCCACCGGTGTTTCGGGCACCTTGTAGTCCGGTGCCAGCGAGCAGGCCGCGAACGCGAGCGTCGCGACCAGCGCGGCGCCCGTTCGCGCGGACAGCATCGCGTAGCGTGAGCGATTCGATACCGGCTTAGCCATGCGCTTCTGCCTTCTTCGCGCCGTTCGCGATTTCGACCGCGTCGCCGTCGAGCAAACCGTCCGGCGGCGTATCGATCACGCGGTCGCTCGCGGTAATGCCGGAGCCGATCTCGACGGTGTCGCCAAAGTCGCGGCTGATCGTGACCTTCTTGAAGTGAACCTTGTTGTCTTCACCGAGCGTGGCGAGGGTGGTGCCGCGAGCGTCGAACACGAGCGCACTTGCCGGCACGCGCAGGGAGTCGGGTTGCACCGGCAGCGAAAAGATCACGTTGGCAAACGCACCGGGCAGCAGCTTGTTGCCCGGATTGTCGACCAGCAACTGAACAAGCGTGGTGCCTGAAGCGGCGTTGACGGCATCAGCCATCGCGATCACCTTGCCGCTGAACTTCTGGCTCGGGTATTCGGGCACCGTCAGGGTGGCCACGGTGCCGATGTGCACGGCCGGCGCGTAGTTCTGCGGCAGCTGAACGTAGACGCGCAACTGATGCACGTCGGACACGATAAACAGCTCCTGACCCGTACCGCCCGCATTGATCAGCGCGCCGACGTCGGTATCCCGTGCCGTCAGCACACCGTCGAACGGCGCCACGATGCGTGCGAAGCCCTTGGTCGCGACCAGTCGGTCGACGTTGGCCTGAGCCGCCTGCACGAGCGCGTTCTTCGAGTTGAGGTCACCCGTGCGTTCGTCGACTTCCTGCTTCGACACCGAGTCCGATCCGAGCATTGCCTGCCAGCGATGCGCCGTTGTCGCGGCGAGCTGAGCGTTGGCCAGGGAGCTTGCGAGGTCGGCACGCGCCTGCAGCAATTGCTGGTCGATTTCAGGCGTCTCGATCACGCCGAGCAACTGACCCGCTTTCACAGGGGAGCCGATGTCGACCGACCACGATTTCAGATAGCCATTGACGCGGGCATAGATCGGCGCGCGCGTGAAGGCTTCGATGCGGCCCGGCAGGTTTAGCGCCGGCGCCTTGGAATCGTGGATCGGCACGATGACGTTGACGCTCGGCACGGCCTGCGCATCGGTCCAGGTCCGCAGGTGTTTGGCGTCGACAGCACGCACGGCAATGCCTGCTGCAACGACCGCGAGCGCGACGATCACGCCCACGACGATCACCAGCTTGAGCCGGCCACGCGGGAGCGGAGGAGTAGTAAGCGAATCAGACGACATGAGCAGGACCTCGAGGAGCGGATGCCGGACCTTGATCGTTGGGACCGGATGCTTCACCCGGGGCAGGAGCGTGACCCGAGCGAGCGTGAACGATGCAGAAAATGACGGGGACGAGCAGCAGCGACGCCGTCGTCGAGAAGATCAGACCGCCGATCACGGCGCGGCCAAGCGGTGCGTTCTGTTCGCCGCCTTCGCCGAGGGCGAGCGCCATCGGTGCCATACCGATGATCATCGAGAGCGCCGTCATCAGCACGGGGCGGAAACGCGTATAACCGGCTTCGAGCGCTGCCTTCATGGCATCGCCGTGTTCGGCGAGACGCTCGCGGCAGAAGCTGACCACCAGAATCGAGTTGGCCGTCGCGACCCCCATACACATGATCGCGCCCGTCAAAGCCGGAACCGAGAGCGTCGTATGCGTGGCGAACAGCATCCAGATGATGCCCGCGAGCGCGGCGGGAAGTGCCGACACGATCACGAACGGATCGGCCCACGACTGGAAGTTCACGACGATCAGCAGATAGATCAGTACCACCGCGCCGAGCAGACCGAAGAGCATCCCGGCAAACGCGCTGTTCATCGTCTGAACCTGACCGAGGAGCGCGACGTTGGAACCCTTGGGCAGCGTGCTTGCGTGCGCGTTCACGATGCGCTGGATATCCGAGGCGACGGCGCCGAGATCGCGATCCTGCGTGGTCGCGAAGATCTCGACCATCGGCTGGATGTTGTACTGGCTCACGACGGCATTGCCCGATGTGCGCTGGATGTCGGCAAGACCGCCGAGAATCTGCGCGCTCGAGTTGGGGCCCGTGCCAAGCGGCATGTTCTGCAGTGCTGCGAGCGAATCGAGGCTGTACTGCGGCTGTTGCAGCACGATCGGGTAGGAGATCCCGTTCTTGTTGTTCAGCCAGTACGTCGGCTGCACCTGACTCGAGCCCGCCAGATTCACGACCATGGTGTTGGTCACGTCACGCTCGCTGATGCCGAGCAGTTGGGCGCGCGTGCGATCCACATTGACGTTGAACGTCGGATTGCCTTGCTCCTGCTGGATACGCGCGTCGACGACGCCAGGCACGCGGCGGATTTCACGCAGCAAGGTATCGGCGTAAGCGAAGTTCGCCACCAGGTTGTTGCCGCGGATCTGCAGGTCGACCGGCGCGGGCGAACCGAAGTTCAGGATCTGACTGATGATATCGGCCGGCGGAAACGAGAATGTGACACCCGGATAGAGGCGCGGGAGTTTCTCGCGCATCTCGCGTACATATTCGGCGGTCGGACGATGGTCTTCGCCGAGTGCGATCTGGATATCGCCGTCGAACGAGCCGATCGTGCCCGTGTTGTTATACGCCGTATTGATACCCGACACAGGCTGGCCGATGTTGTCGACGAGCGTGCGCAGATCGGCCGGCGGAATGATCTGGCGGATCGACGATTCGACGTTTGCAAAGATCTGCGAGGTCTTCTCGACGCGGGTGCCCGTCGGCACGCGCACGTGCATCAGGATCTGACCCGAGTCGACCGACGGGAAGAAGTTTCGGCCCAGGAACGGCACGAGCACGAACGAGATCACGACGAAGCCCAGGAAACAGCTCACAAACGGCTTGCGATGGTTGAGTGCCAGTTCGAGCACGCCGTGATAACCGCTGCGAACCTTTTCGAAGCGCGCTTCGAACCCGCGCTGGAAGCGGCCGAGCGGACCGGCCGGCTTGGCGTGGTGGTCTTCCTCGAGGTTGTGCTTCTTGAGCAGGTAGTTCGCCATCGTTGGCACGAGCGTGCGCGAGAGGATGAACGACGAGATCATCGCGAAGATCACGGCCTCGGCCATCGGCACGAACAGGAAGCGTGCGACGCCGTTCAAGAAGAACATCGGCACGAACACGATACAGATACAAAGCAGCGACACGAAGGCTGGCGTCACGATCTGCTGTGCGCCGTCGAGAATCGCGGTCTCGACCTCTTTGCCGTGCTCAAGGTGCCAGTTGATGTTCTCGATCGTCACGGTCGCATCGTCGACGAGAATCCCCACCGCGAGGGCGAGGCCCCCGAGCGTCATGATGTTCAGCGTCTCGCCAAGCGCGGCAAGGGTGGCAATCGAGCCGAGAATCGCGAGCGGGATCGACGTCGCGATGATCACCGTCGAGCGCCAGCTACCGAGGAACAGCAGAATCATCAGGCTCGTGAGCGCGGCCGCGATGATCCCTTCGCGCGCCACGCCGCTGATCGCGGCACGCACGAACAGCGACTGGTCACCGATCGGGTCGACCTGCAGCGCGTCGGGCAGCGACGACTTCGAATCGGCCACCTTCTGCTTGATGCCCGAGATGATGCCCAGCGTCGACACCGAGCCGTTCTTGAGTACGGACATCAGCACCGAACGCTTGCCGTTCACGTGGACGATATTGGTTTGCGGCGGTGCGCCATCGCGAACGTTAGCGACGTCGCGAATATAAACCGTCGTGCCGTTGACAGCCTTGATCGGCAGATCGCCAAGCGCCTTGATTTCGGACGGTGCGTTGTTGAGCTGCAGCACGTATTCGAAGTCGCCGATCTTCTGCGTGCCGACCGGCGTGATCAGGTTCTGCGTCGAGAGTGCATTCGCGACGTCCTGCGCCGAAAGCCCGCGCGCCTGCAATGCGGACGGATCGATATCGATCTGGACCTGACGCGTCTTGCCGCCGAACGGATAGGGAATGGCCGCGCCGGCCACGGTGGTCAGGAACGGACGCAGGCCGTTGAGGCCGATGTCGCCAAGATTCTGCTCGGACAGTCCCTTGCCGGACAGCGCGAGCTGAATGATCGGCACCGTCGATGCGTTGTAGTTCAGGATCAGCGGCGGCGTGGTCGACGGCGGCAGCTGCTTGAGCTGCGTTTGCGCGACTGCGGTGACCTGCGCATTGGCCGTACTGATATTGACGCCCGGCTGGAAGAAGATCTTGATGATGCCGAAGCCGTTGATCGATTCGGCCTCGATGTGCTCGACGTCATTGACGGTAGTCGTGAGCGTGCGCTCGAACGGCGAGGTGATACGACCGACCATCTGATCCGGCGGAAGACCCGTGTATTGCCAGACGACGCTGATCACCGGAATCCGGATATCGGGAAAAATATCGGTCGGTGTGCGCACTGCGGCAAGCGGCCCGATGATCAGGATGACGATCGCCAGGACCACAAAGGTGTATGGCCGACGCAGGGCGATTCGGACTAACGCGAGCATGAAAAGTCCAGTACGGGGTTGTTGACGTTAACGGCCAGCGGCAAAACGCGAGGCGCAAATTTACACAACCCGAGGGAATTGTGCTTGCCACGCTCACCGATCAGAAGGCATGGATACTAAACCAGTCATTTTTATCGCGTATACCCGTACGCCGGTAAATCACTCTTAATAGACGCTGAATAATCTCGTTAAACCCCTGTGCAAAGCGACGAGCGAAGGGCGGCGACACCGGATGAAACATTTTTTAGTCTCTTTACGACTTCGCCGACCCTCGTGCGAGCCGCGCCGAATATGGCGCGGCTGTCAGTAAAGAACCGTCATAGGGTCGGTCCGGCGCAGCTTAGTTTTTTTAGCCATGAGCTTATTCGCGCATTCTGAACGCGACAGTCCGCACAAAATTTGCACAAACCGAAAGCGGTTTTTAATGAAGGTGCGGTGACGTCGCCGTGCGTTTGCCTTCAAGGATTGATTCAGGACATTGAAAACCGGAATCGATAGGCGTGGATTTTGCAGCAGTCCGCTCGGACTTAAGGGATCTGCCGCGCCGCTTTGCGCGAGAGGCGTGGATAGGACGGACCGACAGAAGGAGCTGAGAGGGAAGATCGATGGGCATCCGCTTTGGCCGTTCGTTTCGCAGTGTCGCGGGACACCCTGTCGACTTTGTCGCGCACACGATCCGCGCGTTTCGAGCGAATCAGGGGCTGTTGCTCGCGGGCGCCGTGGCGTACTACGCGCTGCTGTCGATCGTGCCGTTGCTGATCCTCGTCGTCATCGCGCTCTCGCATATCGTCGAGCGGCAGATGCTGCTCGAGACGCTCGGTCGCTTGCTCGAGTGGCTCGTGCCGGGGCAGGCGGGGGCGCTGGTGCGTGAGTTGTCGAACTTCGTGACTCATCGCTCGCGGGTCGGCTGGCTGCTGTTCGTGACGATGGTGTTTTTCAGCTCGCTCGCGTTTACCGTGCTCGAGAACGCCATGTCGCTGATCTTCGTTCATCGCGTCGTGGATCGCGGCAGGCATCGGATCGTGTCGGCGATCCTGCCGTATTGCTACTGCCTGTCGCTCGGGCTGGGCGTGTTGATCGTCACGCTCGTATCGACGGGCCTCAACGCGGTCGGTGCCACCAGCATCGATGTGTTCGGATGGCGCTTGTCGTTGAGCGGCGTGTCGCGTGGCTTGCTGTATCTGTTCGGGCTTGCGGGGGAGATCTTCGTGCTGACGTCTGTCTATCTGGTGATACCGGTCGGACGTCCGACGATCAAGCATGCGTTGTTCGGTGCGATCACCGCCGCGTTACTGTGGGAAGTCACACGGCATGTGCTTGTCTGGTACTTCGCCACGTTATCGCAGGTCAGCGTCGTGTATGGCTCACTGACGACTGCGATCATCGTCTTGTTCAGTCTCGAAGCCTTGGCGACCTTGCTGTTGTTCGGCGCACAACTGATCGCTGAATACGAGCGGCTGATCGTCGATGCGCATCTGAAGGAGCCGAGTCCTTTCGAACTCGGCTGAGAGGCTTCAGAACGAATGCAGGATGCCGGCGAAACCGCCGCTCTGGCTATGCCCCGGGTACGGGTTCTGGCTGTTCTGGATCGATTGCGGACTCGTCGTATTGAAGGCCACGCTGTTGTCAGGCGGTTCGGCGAACAGCGAGAAGTTCGCAGTCGAACTGTTTTGCACCGTCGCCGCGGTCAGGAACAGGAACGTGCGCTTCGACAGGTTGTAGGTGCCCGTCATTTCATAGAGCGTTGCGTTACCGCCGCCCTTGTTCACGTTGATATGGAAGCCGCCGACGGTCAGCGCGGCGGCTTGCGTGAACTGATACGTCACGCCGAGCCATTCGTGATCGGCCGAGGTCGGACCGCCGTCCGTCACAGCGTTGGCGTTCAAGTGTTCGTAAGCCGCCTGAATCTTGAGCCTGCCGAAGGTCAGATTGGTAGCCGCCGTATATTCACGGCTAAACGCAAAGAGGTTCGAGAACTGACCGTTGCCGTCACGGATTTCGTCGTAGAGCGCGCGGATCTCGACGGGACCTTTCGTGAACGTAAGCTGCGCACCGGCGCCGCGGCCCGTCGTCGACAGTGCGGCAGGCGTGCCCGCGTTATTCGCACCGTTGAAGTTCGAACTGTTTGAAAACGCCCATTGCCCCTGGAAGTCGAAGCCGTAGAAGTTCGGCGACTGATACGTCGCGGTATTGCTGATCTGCGGCCAGTTGCGCCCGCGAACGAGCGAGGCCGACGAAAAGGCTTCCTGCACGAACGGGTCGAAGTCCCAGACGCCGTTCGAGATAAAGAGTGCGCGGCCCAACTGGAACGTACCGTATGCGGGATTCGACAGCCCGACTTGCGCATACCGGTTGAAGAGATCGCCGGGTGCGCCCATCTGACCGGTCATGATCTGAAAGCCTTCTTCAAGCTTGAAGATCACCGACGTGCCGCCGCCGATATCTTCCGTGCCCTTGAGGCCCCAGAGGCTCGTGCCCCAGTCGCCCGATTCGGCCTTCCAGCGAGAGCCGTTCTTGAGGCCGTTCACGTATTCGATGCCCCCGTCGATCCGGCCATACAGCACCACGCTGCTTTGTGCGTACGCTCCACACGTCGCCACGCTCAGTATTGAGGCTGCAACCCAGCGCTTGTGCATCATCCCCTCCGTCATTCGAATTCGTGTTGTTCAGAGGAGCCTGTTCGTGGCCGCACGTCGTGGCGCAGGCTCATCTGGTCTTAGTCAAGCACTCTAGCCGGGCTTAGGCAATGTTGCAGACCTACTTTGACCTCTTCGAAAGCGAGCACGCGAAGCGTTGTGCACTGCGAGCGGTGATGCATGGGGTACTACATCAGTGAGGCAGTGCGTCGTTGAGTCGGTAAGTCATTGAAGCCTTAGGTCTTTGAAGCGCTAAGTCTTCGAGGCGGTAAGTCTTTGAAGCGGTAAGTCACTCAGCCATGTGTTTCAGGCGTGAGTGCAGATCAGGCTGACGGCGGCAGCAAAGACCATGCCGGTCGCCGGAACGATTCGACGAGGAAGTCAATCAGACGCCTCACCTTGAGCGGCAACTGCTTGCGTGACGCATAGACTGCGTGAATCCCGATCTCGGGCGCGCGGTAATCCGGCAGTAAGGCAACGAGTTCGCCCCGACGAAGCGGCTCCGCGACAAGGAAGTCGGGCTGCAGGATGATGCCCTGATGATCGAGTGCAGCCGCGAGACACGTGTCGCCGTTGTTCGCATACATGCGTGATCGCGTGCGCACGCTGACCGGTCCTCTTGGCCCTTCAAAACTCCACTCGTCGCGTGAACTCCAGTAGCTGTACGAGATGATGTCGTGCCCGGCGAGATCGTCAGGCCGCTGCGGCACGCCGCGGCGCTCAAGATACGCAGGCGATGCACAGACCACGGTCTGCGTCGTCGCGAGCTTGCGATCGATCAGCGTCGGATGAGGGGAAGTGGATATACGGATCGCAACGTCGAACCCTTCCTCGACCAGATCGACCGTGCGGTCCGAGAGCGACACGTCGAGCGTGACCTTCGGATGGGCGTCGAGAAAAGCCCCCCATAGCGAAGCGAGATGCAGCACGCCGAACGTCACGGGCGCGCTCACGCGCAACATGCCACTGGCTTCAGCGCTCTGCGAGCTGAGTTGGGTTTCGGCTTGTTCGATCGACGAGAGGATGTCTTTACACTGCGGCAGAAAATTCTGCCCGTCGTCGGTCAGCGAGAGCTTGCGCGTCGTGCGGTTGAGCAAACGCACGCCGAGGCGTTGCTCGAGATCGTTGACGTGTCGCGACACGGCCGCCTTCGACGTATTGAGCGTGTCAGCCGCACCCACAAAGCTGCCCGCGTCGACAACAGCGGCAAAAGCCAGCATTTCTCTGAACTTGTCCATGAAGAAGAGGGCGGCGCAGTCACGCGGGAACAGTGGCGAAGCCCGTATTGTCGCGATTTCCGAGACAAAATGTCATGCCGGTGCGTATTTATTTCGGTTTCCGGCGTGGTTAGAGTCATGTCCTATCAGGCGGGAAATGCATGTGCGCAGGCCGCCGGCAGCTTAGTAACCTCTGGATTCCCTCGCGGAAATGGTGACGGTCATGACCAAAGCTCCCTTGCTGTTTATCTCGCATGGCTCGCCCATGCTCGCGCTGGTTGACAGCCCCGCGCATCGTTTTCTGCGCGAACTCGGCACGACGCTTCCGCGTCCGCGCGCGATCGTGATGGTGTCGGCGCATTGGCAATCGCTCAATGGTCCGAGCGTGAGCCTTGCCGAGGCACCCCCGACCATCTATGACTTTGGCGGGTTTCCGCCGGCACTGAGCCAGATCGTCTATCCGGCGCCCGGCGCGCCGGGTCTTGCCGCTGATGTGGCGGTGCAGATCGAGCACGCGGGCTTTCCGGTCCGGCGACACGATACGCGCGGGCTTGACCATGGCGCGTGGGTTCCGCTCTCGCTGATGTACCCCGACGCCGACATCCCGGTGTTCCAGGTGTCGCTGATTCATGGCGCGGGGCCGCAGGAACACGAGCGGCTGGGTCGGGCGCTTGCGAGCCTGCGCGATCAGGGCGTGATGATCATCGGTTCGGGCTCGCTCACGCACAACCTGTATGAGTTCTTTGGCCAGCCGATCGAGTCGCCGGCTCCGCAATGGGTCACCGAGTTTGCCGACTGGATGTTCGATCACCTGGGTCGCAATGAACGAGAAGCCGTACTCGGGTATCGTGAGCAGGCCCCGTTTGCGGCGCGCAACCATCCGACCGAAGAGCACCTGTTGCCGCTCTTCGTGGCAATGGGCGCCGCAGGCGAGCGCAGTCAGCCCGAGCGTATCCACCACAGCGTCGAATATGGCGTGCTTGCGATGGATGTGTACGCTTTTTCATGATTCCGATGGTTTCCATTAAGCCGCCGCAACGGTTGCCCGCATCACGACGCCAGACTTGAAGCTTCAGCCAGGGGCGAGTGAGGTCGGGCATCGGTTGACGGTGGCACATCCTACGAAGGAGAGATGACAGCATGGATTTGCATCTGCACGGCAAGCTCGCTCTGGTATCCGGCTCGAGCAAAGGCATCGGATTTGCGATCGCATCGGGACTCGCGCGTGAAGGCGCGCATGTGATCGTCAATGGCCGGACTCAGAAGTCGGTCGACGAAGCGCTCGCAAAGATTCGCGCAGCTCAGGCGAACGCGAACGTCGAGGGATTCGCAGGCGACTTGTCCGACCCCGCGCAGATCGACGCGCTTGTCGCCCGTTTTCCGGCGGTCGATGTGCTCGTCAATAACCTTGGTATCTTCGACCCGAAGCCTTTTGAAGACATTCCGGATTCGGAATGGGAGCGGTTCTTCAACGTCAATATCCTGTCGGGCGTACGACTCTCGCGTGCGTACCTGCCGAAGATGAAGCAGAAGAACTGGGGCCGCGTAGTGTTTATCAGCAGTGAAAGCGGCATTCAGATCCCGATTGAGATGATTCACTACGGCGTGACGAAGACGGCGCAGCTGGGCCTGTCGCGTGGTCTGGCCGAAACGTGCGCCGGTACCGGTGTGACCGTCAACGCCGTATTGCCGGGACCGACGGCATCGGACGGCGTCAACGAGTTCGTCGAAAAGCTTTCGGACGGCCAGTCGCTCAAGGACTTTGAGAAGTCCTTCTTCGAGACGGCGCGCCCGACTTCGCTGCTCAAGCGTTTTGCGTCACCTGAAGAAGTCGCCAATCTCGTTGTCTACGTGTGCTCGGAAGCGTCGTCGGCAACGAACGGCGCAGCGTTGCGCGTGGATGGTGGCGTGGTCCGCGCAGCGTTCTAGCGAGCACGTGTCTCTGCCCACGGCACAAGCTTCCGTGCCGCCGGCGGATTATTTGAACGGCTCGCCGATCGAATCGATCATTTAGGCGGTGGCGATCTTTCCGATGATTCGCATCCAGCGATATCGGTCGGAGGAGGCCACCTTGCCTGAGATTATGTCGAGCAATACGTCCGTGTCAGATGCTCGCCACCAGTTTTTGCGACTCCTGAGCAAAGGAAAGAATGAAAAAATGGGCGTGGAGCGACTTCGCGCCTGCCAGAGCGCACTCAAGCTCTACCTGCCTGGCGACACAGGGCGCGATGCGACGGCATGGCGCAAAGTCGCTGCGTCGCCCGGTTTGATGCGATCTGTGATGTCGATTGGTACACGCTGCGCGAAAGAGCCGCGCGACGCCGTCGACGACGTTCAATCGAGCTATATCAACTTCCTTGCTCATGCGCTCAAGAACGAGTGGCTTGTTCAGGAAGAAGTCCTGGACGTGCTGGTCGGCCTGCGCGGTCGCACGGCGAGGGACCGTGCGATAGGGGGCATCGTCAAGCCGATCAAGAGTTCAATGAAGTCGGCGATTCGATACGACGAAGCCCACGACGTGCTGTCAATTGAGAACAAACAAAAGCTGGTCGCTCTGATCGCGATCGCGACGGCGCCATCATCGAGCGCGCCCCAGAGCGACGATTCGGTGAAATGCGAGGGGCGGGACCCCGATAGTGGCCCATCCTCAGGGTTCGGGCCGATGTCGCCGGGGAGGGATTCAGCCGTACTGCACCGATACGCGTCACATCTCAAGTCTGAAACGAGGCGACCGCTGGAGACTGCCGAGGGCCGCTCGGCGAGTCAAAAAAAGCTCGGATTGCTGACGTCTGAAGGATACGGCGCCAATCGAAAGGACAGCCTGCTTGCGGCGTTGGCCAGAGCGCCTGCGGACTCTTCTCAAGGCGCGCTGTTTTCGATGTTCGAGTCTTTCGGGCTGGTGCCGGGCATCGAGCCCAAAACAAGTCCGTATGACTTGCGCGCAACGGGGCTGACGGGATGGGCGCGACTCAGCATGCGCGATAAAGCCCAATTGCGGGAGATGCGCACGTGGTGTGCGGAGCGTTCTGCGCACTACGCTGAAATGCGAGCCAGGCAGACAGCATGCGCCGCCGAGGCGGGTTGCATAACCCGTGCGCCGGTGGCCGAGGTGCGCGCGACGCCATTGGATGTCGGCTGTCACCGCGCGATCGAATTGATTCGGCGCTTACTGCGCTGGACGCCCGAAGCATAAAAAAACCGCCAGGGTGCATGGCGCGTCCCTGGCGGCTCTTCACTGCATGCTTTCACGGTCGTTCGGACACGAACCGCTTTCCAACGTTCAACGCCTGCAACCCACACCGGGCGCTACCACCGGTCACTGCATTTTCTGCCACTGCACTTCATGTCACTGCCGGGTGCGAAAGAGACTTAGCCCAAGCCTCATCGCATGCTGGAAAACACACCAGGCGAACCTCCCCCGAAGCTCGCCAAGGCATTTCGCAGCCCCGGCAATACACACTTGCTGCTACCGGTCTGACTCGCCCGCGCTTCCCCAAGGACGGGCGAATTCGTAACGACCGGGTGCTTCACCTGCCTACATCCCCCAAACATCTCTACAACGAACTACTGGAGCCTGACTCAATGCTTCTACGACGTAATGCCTGAAACGGTACAACGATTGCGTACGACCTTACTGCTGCGACAATATGCTTCTTAGGCACTGCGACTGCGTACTACGACTGCAAACTGCTCACCGTGCTGATTGGTACTGCGACTGCGTGCTGCCTACCGTGCTGCTTGGTACCGCGACTGCAAACTGCTCACCGTGTTGCTTGGTACTACGACTGCAAACTGCTCACCGTGTTGCTTGGTACTACGACTGCAAACTGCTCACCGTGCTGCTTGGTACTGCGACTGCAAACTGCTCACCGTGTTGCTTGGTACTACGACTGCAAACTGCTCACCGTGCTGCTTGGCACTACGACCGCAAACTGCTCAACGTGCTGCTTAGGTACTACAACTGCAGACTGCTCATCTCGCTACGTGGTACCGCGACTGCGAACTGCCCATCGTGCTGCTTGGGTACTGCAACTTCAGACTGCGAACTCCAAACTGCCACACCGTGCTGCTCAAGTACTTCGACTGCTTTGCGACCACTGCGTCCAACGAGTCCTGCCGCATCCCACTACTTACTGCTCACCACGTACAGCCACTGCGCCCATTTCCAACGGGTTCCTTCATCAGGCCGACAACGCCATCGCGTGCTGCGGGTCGTTGCGCGGGCCGCCGCGCAGCACACGGCGCAGCGTTTCCGCAAGTTCTTCCGCCACAAACTTGGCAACGTATGCGTCCGCACCCACACGCGAGACGTGCTGTTCGTTCGTCGAACCTGAGAGCGAGGAGTGGATCACGACCGGAATCGACCGGAACCGCACATCGCTCTTGATATTTCGGGTCAGCGTAAAGCCGTCCATTTCAGGCATCTCGAGGTCAGTCAGCACGAGCGCAACGCGGTCGTGTGCCGTCTGGCCCTTGCTCACTGCATCCTTGTGGATCGTCTCGAGACGCTCCCATGCTTCCTTGCCAGTCTTCGTCATCAGCACGGCGGCGCCGAGTGCGGCCAGGCCTTGTTCGATCAGCGTACGCGCTACCGCCGAGTCGTCCGCGGCAAGAATGACCGAGCCTTCCGGCAAGCGAAGCGTCGGCCCGATTGTCTCGGGGTTGACCTCGGATGCGTGCTGCGGCAACACGTCACGCAGAATCTGTTCGACGTCGAGCACCTGGACGAGACGACCACTTGAATCGCCATCAAGGCGCGCAATACTCGTGATGTCGCCACCCACGGCGCTCGCTTCGGCGGACAAAACCTGCTTCCAGTCCAGACGGGCGATATCGTCGACTTCTTCGACCGCGAAACCCTGCGTCGTGCGCTGGAATTCCGTGACCATCAGGATCCTGTGCCCATGACGCGGCTTGCAGCCCACGCGGGCAGCAAGGTCGATTACCGGAATGACCTGGCCACGGATATCGGCCACGCCAAGCACGTTCGGATCGGCTCCGACGACGGGCACCACATGCGGCATCTCGAGGATTTCGCGAACCTTGAACACGTTGATCCCATACAGCTCGCGCTGGTCCGTGCCCGGCGCTTCGCCCAGCCTGAACAGCAGCAACTCGAACTGGTTGTTGCGGATCAGGTTGGAACGCTCGTCAATTTCTTGTTGCGAATTACGCATGGCCGATCGAAAGGTATGAGGACACTATGTTTCACCGGCTGTGCCTGTGATCCCGCATCGGGCGCCAACTCGACTTCGTTTAGCGCCTGCATAACCTGATTAACGACCGGTCGTGGACAGACTTAATGGTGAATTAGGGTATGCGAGGGGATTTTTTTAATCGATTCGTCATGCAAATCATTGCGTTGACAACGGCCTGCAAAGCCACGCCAGACGCGCGTTTGACCGATTTGATGATGACGTCGCAAACGACATTCGTTGAACAAGCGGCGCTGTAGCCAATACAGACCGCTTGGCCAACGGGTCAATCCGCAGCAATTGTTTCGTTCAGGCCGGTTCGGCAACCTTACAGCCAGCTTCCTCAAGCGCTTCGGCGGCGCGCGAGTGCAGTGTTTCACCGATCAGCGGCGCATCGGGTTCGCGCATCCAGGCATCCACCCTGAGGCGGGCGCCGCCGTCGCTCGGATAGCTGTCTACCGTAACGGCCGGGGCGAGGGTCGTGCCACCGAGCACACGAGGTTCGTCAGCCACGATCTTCTTGAGCACGCCGATCGCCGTGTCGACATCCGTGCGGTGCGCGATATCGATCTCGACATTGACGTGCTTCGCGCCGCCGGTGCTGTAATTGATGACCGGATTGCTCCAGATCGTGCTGTTGGGTACGAATACGACGTTGCCGTCGGTGCGTTCGATACGCGTCGTGAACAAGCCGATTTCCCGGACAGAGCCTGCGGCAGCGCCGCTGCCTTCGATCACGTCGCCCACGCGAAACGGGCGCAGCATCAATAACATGAGTCCGGCGGCAATGTTTTGAAGCGTGCCCTGCAGGGCCAGGCCGATTGCCAGACCTGCAGCGCCAAGCACCGCGAGCACGCTCGCCGTGGCCACACCGATCTCCCCGAGGGCAGCGATAAAGGCCAGGATTCGAACCGCCCAGCTGCCGAGGGAGGCAATCAAGGGGGCAAGCGTCGGATCGGCGTGCGTGCGCGCGAGCCCGCGTTCGAGCATGGATCCGACCCGATTGGAAAACCACCAGCCGACGGCGATAATCAGTGCCGCAAGGACCAGGTGCACGGCGCCGTTCGTGATCGTGACGATCAGGGCGGGTTGTAAATGAAACAGGCGTGCGAGGGTGTCGTTCATGCGCGGGCTCCTTTGTTTTTAGCGAATGCCGATACCAACCCCTCGTCAGCAATTTCCGTACTCGGCGTATCCCCAGACCCAAGGAGGTCTCAAATCAACAAGCGCACTGCGGTCCAGAATCTCGACGATATCGATCTCAAGATCATCACGTTGCTGCAGGACGATGCGCGCACGAGCACGGCGCGGCTTGCGAAGGAAATCGGCGTGGCGAGAACCACCGTCATGGCGCGCATTGCACGGCTCGAACGCGACGGCATCATTGCGGGCTACAGCCTTCGTCTCGGTCGCGATGTGATCGATGGGTTTGTGCAGGCGTTTGTGAGCATCACCGTCGAAGCGCGTAGCGGACCCGATGTCATCCGCAAGCTCTCGAAGATCGTCGAAATCCAGATGCTGTGCTCGGTCAGTGGCGAGTTCGACTACATGCTCTTGCTGCAAGCGCCGTCGCCGGCCCGCCTCGACAAGCTGCTCGATGAAATCGGATCGATCGACGGCGTCGCGCGGACGCGGACGTCGATTGTGCTGTCGCGCAAGATCGAACGCGGCTCGCAGTTGTTTTGACGTCTCAGTGCACGGGCTGGTGCGCTGCGGCAGCGCAAAGCGGTCAATTCGACGAAATACGCGTCAACTTGTCGTGTTCGCGCACGCATGTCGCGATGTTTTGTCCATTTTGACTGACACCGTGCCCTTATAAAATTTCCGTAAATAACGTTTACATCGTGACACGGAGATCGCCATGAAAGTCATCCTTCTCGGCGCAGGGCATATCGGCTGGGCCATTGCACACTGGCTTCACGACAGCGGTGATTACGAGGTCACCGTCGCTGATCGCGACGTAAATGCACTCGAGAAAGTTGCAGATCTCGGTGTCAGGACGGAGTTCGTGGATTCGTCGGACATGCTTGGCTTGACCCGGCTGCTCTCACGCTTCGAAGTGGTCGTCAACGCCTTGCCGTATCAAATGGCGATTACGGTGGCGAGCGCAGCAAAGGCGGCGGGTACACATTACTTCGACCTGACCGAAGACGTGCACGCGACCCAGACGATCCGCGCACTCGCCGAAGGCGCGGACACCGTGTTCATGCCTCAGTGCGGCCTTGCGCCGGGCTTTATCGGCATCGCGGCACACGAACTCGCCAAGCGTTTTACACGGTTGCGCGACGTCAAGATGCGTGTGGGGGCGCTGCCCGAGTTTCCGACCAACGAACTCAAATACAACCTGACGTGGAGCGTCGACGGACTTGTCAACGAGTATTGCCATCCGTGCGAGGCGATCCGCGACGGGCAGCTCGAACGGGTTCAGCCGCTCGAAGGCCTCGAGCACTTTTCACTCGACGGTGTTGAATACGAGGCGTTCAATACGTCGGGCGGCCTTGGCACGCTTTGCGAAACGTTGGCCGGCAAGGTCGACGCGCTCGACTACAAGTCCGTGCGTTATCCGGGGCACCGCAAGCTCATGAAGTTTCTGCTCCAAGACTTGCGCCTCAAAGACGATCAGGACAAGCTCAAGGACCTGATGCGCGCGGCGGTGCCGTCGACCATGCAGGACGTCGTATTGATCTTTATCACGGTGAGCGGCGAGCGCGACGGGCGTTTTATCCAGGAGGCGTTCAGCCGCAAGATCTTTGCGCAGCAGACGGCGCGGGGGCTGATGAGTGCGATTCAGATCACGACAGCATCGGGTATCTGCACCGCCGTCGATCTGTTCCGGGAAGGCCGGCTTCCCCGCTCAGGATTCGTCGGGCAGGAAGCCATCGGCCTCGAGGCGTTTCTGACGAATCGCTTTGGTAGCGCCTATAACGCACGGGTACGTGGCGATGCTGTTTCCGCACGTGACGTACCGCTGGCTGCCTGACTAGACGGCTTTTTGAGCGCGCGCTGGAGCGGCTGCTTGAGCAGTCTCTTGCATGGGCATTGAGCATCCTCTCGCGCGGTCTCTTGATCGGCACTTCGAGCGGCCTCTTGAGCGGCCGCTTGAACGACCTCTTGAATCGTCTCTGCTCGATTCGACAACGGAAACCCCGACTATGAATACGTCTCTTGATGCAATCGAAGCAGCGGCCCACGCTGGCTCGCCCCGTGCCCTCGGCTTCGATCTGGAAGCCAACGTCGGCGGTGGTCTTCGGTCGGTGTCTCCGATCGATGGGCAGGTGCTCGGCCATGTCGAGCGTTACATTGCCGCTGACGCTGATCAGATTGCGTCAAACGCGGTAACGGCCTTCGAAGCCTGGCGACGCGTGCCCGCGCCACAGCGTGGCGAGCTGATCAGGCTGTTCGGCAACGAGCTTCGAGGGGCCAAGGAGCGGCTTGGTCGCCTGGTGTCGCTCGAGGCGGGCAAGATCGTGCAGGAGGGGCTTGGCGAAGTGCAGGAGATGATCGACATCTGCGATTTCGCCGTGGGTTTGTCGCGCCAGCTTTACGGGCTCACTATCGCGTCGGAACGGCCGGATCACAAGATGCTCGAAACCTGGCACCCGATGGGGCCATGCCTTGTTATCACGGCGTTCAACTTTCCGGTCGCCGTGTGGGCATGGAACAGTGCGCTGGCTCTGGTTTGCGGCGATAGCGTCGTGTGGAAGCCATCCGAGAAGACGCCGCTGACCGCTTTGGCGGTCAAGCAGCTCTTCGATCGCGCATGCCGGGCGTTCGGTGCAACCCCGCAACACCTGGTGCAAGTCGCGAACGGAGAGCGCGATCTTGGCGAGGCACTGGTTGCCGACCCGCGTTTTCCGTTGGTCAGCGCGACAGGCAGCACGCGCATGGGGCGCCAGGTGGCCGCCGCGGTGGCGCCGCGTTTTGCGCGAACAATCCTTGAACTTGGCGGCAACAACGCGACGATCGTGGGAGCCACCGCGGATCTCGAACTTGCCCGCCGGGCAATCGTGTTCGCGGCGGTGGGAACCGCAGGGCAGCGTTGTACGTCGTTGCGGCGGCTCATCGTCCATCAGAGCGTGCACGACCGGCTCGTGGCCAGTCTCAAAGCCGCATTCGGCCAGGTGCGCGTCGGTAATCCGCTTGAATCGGGGACGCTCGTCGGTCCGCTGATCGATCGTGCCGCCTACGAGCGGATGCAGTCGGCGCTCGATCAGGCGCGTCAGCAGGGCGGACACGTCACGGGTGGGCAACGCGTCGAGACCGGTCTCGGCGAGCATGCGTTCTATGTGACGCCGGCCCTTGTCGAGATGCCGGCGCAGACGCCGATCGTCAAGGAAGAGACCTTCGCGCCGATCCTCTACGTCATCAAGTTCGACACGCTCGACGAGGCCATCGCGCTGAACAACGCCGTGCCGTACGGTTTATCGTCGAGCATTCTGACGAACGATTTGCGCGAAGCGGAACGCTTTATGTCGGCTGCCGGCAGCGACTGCGGCATCGCGAACGTCAATATGGGGCCCAGCGGCGCGGAGATCGGCGGCGCGTTTGGCGGAGAAAAGGACACAGGCGGTGGGCGCGAATCCGGCACCGATGCGTGGAAAGCCTATATGCGGCGCATGACCAGTGCCGTGAACTACGGCACAACGTTGCCGCTCGCACAGGGCATTCAGTTCGACGTTTGAAGGCGGCGAAAGCGGACGGGATACCGAGCTGGCGCTCATCGCTCCTTGGGCGGTAACCGCAGCGGGTGCGCACCGCCTCGCTGGCGGCCGGGTTGCAACGGGATCACGAGCGTGCAAGGCGAGGGCGCGCGAATATAATGCGGCAAAGCGTGGCGGCGGGAAGGTCCCGCGCTCTGCCGCATATTCCTGTTTGCGACCCGAATTCATGAAAGCCGACCGCAACGACCCGCAGGTGTTTGTCTCGCGCGTGCTGGGCTCCGATCCGGTGCTCGATCGCTCCAAGCCATTGCCGGCGCAGATTTATCACGTGCTGCGCAATGCGATCGTCACGATGCAGCTCAATCCGATGGACGTGATCTTCGAGCGCGCGCTTGCGGAGACGTTGGGCATTTCACGCACGCCGGTGCGCGAAGCCCTGTTGCAACTCGCCCGCGAAGATCTGGTGCTGATCGCAGCACAATCCGGCACCTATGTGGCACCTGTACGTCGTGAGCAGTTCGTCGAGAGCGCATTGATCCGACGCGTGCTTGAGACCGCGAGCATCCGCTATGCAGCGCAGGTGATCACCGATCGCGAGATCGAGCAATTGCGGACCATCCATGATGCGCATAAACGCGCGCTCGCCCGCAACGACGCCGTGGCCGCGATTGCCTACGACAACGCGTTTCACGAAACCGTGAGCCGTGCGGCCAAACTCCCGAAAGTGTCGCAGCTTGTCGCGCTCGCCCGCGCCCCGATCGATCGCGTGCGTCATATCACCGTGCGCGATCCCGTGGTCGGGCAGGAAACTTTGGCCCAGCATGAACGCGTACTAGATGCACTCATCCAGCGCGACCCCGACGCCGCCGAGCGCGCACTCCAGGCCCACCTCGACGAGGCCTTCGAACGCCAGCAACGCGAATTCGACGCACGCGCGGCCTTGTTCAGCGGCGACGAGTGAAACGCATACGGAGATGCCGAAGCGCGCGCGTCGCGCTCCGGCATCTCAACATCTACTGAAAAGCTCGGCATTTCGGATACACTTCCCGCCTACCTTCGCGAATGAATCCGGATACCCATGCCTGCGCAGACAGCCACCGATCAACGCGGTTTTCGTCGCATCCTTGTTCGTAATATCGCGCTGCCGCTGATCGTCGGCGTTGTCACGGTCGGCGTGTTCGTTGCGCTGATTCTGTATCTGCTGTCGGCACTCAATTGGGTCGATCACTCGGAGCAGGTCATCGGTGATGCGAATGAGCTTCAGAAGCTCGCCGTCGACCAGGAGACGGGGGTTCGCGGCTTTTTAATCACCGGTAATCAATCGTTTCTCGTGCCCTACGAGATCGCCAAGCCCAAGTTTGACGCCCAGATTCTCGAACTCACGAAGCTCGTCGAAGACAATCCGCAACAGATCGAACGGCTTCATCGAATCGAAGCGCTTCAAGCCAAATGGTCTTCCGTTGCGACGGACTTCATCGATCTGCGCCGGAAAAATCTTCCGTATCAGGACGCTGTTAATTCAGGAACCGGAAAAATTGAGCTCGACGAAATTCGTCGTGAGTTCGCTGCGTTCCTCGAAGTCGAGCAGGCCCTGCGATTCAATCGCGTCAATGCGGCCCGCGATATCACGACGTTCACCGTCATCGGATTTCTCTCCATTAGTCTCGCGCTTAGCGTGCTGCTCGCTTATTTCGGGCGGCGCGATCTGACTGCGCTGTCCGTCACGTTCGGTTCTGCACTCGCCAAGCACGAAGATCACGCTGCACACCTTCAACGTCAGGCGTGGCTGCGCACCGGTCAGATGCAGCTCACCGAGACGGCGGTCGGACAACATGGCCTGCCTGCGTTGAGCGCGGCCTTGCTCGATTTTCTTGCGAAATATGTGTCGGCGACCGTCGGGGCGATCTACGTTCGTGGAGACGACGCGGTGCTGCGCCGGATCGCCGCATTCGGGCTCGCGCGCGATCAATCCTCCGCGGAGCAGGCTTTCGAGCCCGGCGAGACGCTCGTTGGACAGGCGCTGCGTTCGCGCCGGCCCATCCATATCAAGGATCCGAGCGGTACCTACCTGAACGTCTCGTCCGGCCTAGGACGCGGCAAGCCGGTCAGCGTTGCCGTCGTGCCGACGATTAACGACGGCATCGTCAATGGCGTCGTCGAACTCGCGTTTATGCGCGATGCCGATGCGCGCGATATCGAATTTCTGGAACTCGTGGCCGACAACGTCGGTGCGTTTATCGACGCAGCGCTCTATCGCCAGCGTCTTCAACAAGCGCTCGAAGAGACGCAACAACTCAACGAGGAGCTTCAGGTCCAGCAAGAAGAACTGCGTGTGGCCAACGAGGAGCTCGAGCAGCAATCGCAGGTGCTCGAAGAATCGCAAGCGGGGCTCGAAGCGCAGCGTGCTGAACTCGAGCAGACAAACCAGCAACTCTCGACGCAAGCCGCCGTACTCGATCAGAAGAACGACGCGCTGACCGCCGCGCATCTCGAACTTGAGACGCGCGCAGACGAGCTCGCACGTGCAAGCCGCTACAAGTCCGAGTTTCTCGCGAACATGTCGCATGAGCTGCGCACACCGCTCAACAGCTCGCTGATCCTTGCCCGTTTGCTTGCCGAGAATCCCCACGGGAATCTGACGGACGAGCAGGTCAAGTTCGCGCAGACGATTCATTCTGCCGGCAACGATCTGCTGAACCTGATCAACGACATCCTCGATATCTCCAAGGTCGAGGCAGGCAAGCTCGAAGTGCAGGCCGAAGACCTGTCTCTGGCAAGGCTCGCAGAATCGCTTTCGCAAATGTTCGAGCCGTCCGCCTTGCAGAAGGGGCTCGCGCTCAGCGTGGAGCTGGATGCGGACGCGCCGTCGTCGATCTTCACCGACCGTCAGCGCGCGGAACAGATCATCAAGAATCTGCTGTCGAACGCCATCAAGTTCACCGATAGCGGCTTCGTCAAGCTCACCGTGCGGCGTGGCGCGGGCGATAGCGTGCTGTTTGCGGTGGCGGATTCCGGCATCGGCGTTGCGCCCGAGCATCAGCGGTCAATCTTTGAAGCGTTCCGTCAGGGCGATGGCACGACAAGCCGCCGTTACGGTGGCACGGGCCTGGGCTTGTCGATCTCGCGCGAGTTGGCGGGCCTGTTGGGCGGATCGATCGATGTGATGAGCGAGCCTGGCAAGGGGAGCGTGTTCACGCTCGCATTGCCGCTCCGTTGGACGCACGCCGGCGAACAGTCGTTGCCACCTGTCACCGTGGGCCAACCTGCAAACGTGCCGGGTGGCGCAGTCAGCGGATCGGTGACGGTGACTGCACCGACCGGCGCAAGCTCAGCCGGCATCGCGACATCTGCGGCGCACGGCGCATCGGCGGGTTCAATGGCATCCGTTGCTCAGGTCGGCGCGTCCAACGAGCCCGGTCGCTTGTCTCAGTACGCGGATGATTTGCCCATCGGGGAGCCTGCCTTCGAAGATGACCGTAACGACGTCTCTGCTTCGTTGCGTACGGTCCTCGTGGTCGAAGACGACGTCGATTTTGCGCGAATCCTCTTCGATCTCGCGCACGAAATGCAGTTCCGGTGTCTTGTCGCGCACACCGCGGCCGATGGCTATCGCCTCGCGATGAAGCATCGTCCCGATGCGATCCTGCTCGATATCTATCTGCCGGATCGCTCGGGTCTGACAGTGCTCGAGGAACTCAAGGACACGCCGCAGACGCGTCATATCCCCGTTCACGTCGTATCAGCCGTCGAGCGATCGAATGCAGCGTTGCAGCTGGGTGCGATCGGTCACGCCCCGAAACCGACGACGCGTGAGCAGTTGCGTGACATCTTCCTGAAGCTCGAAGAGCGATTCACGCGCAAGGTCAAGCGCGTGCTGCTCGTGGAAGACGATGCGCGGCAACGCGAGAGCGTCGTCAAACTCATCGGAGACGATGACATTGAAATCACGGCGGTCGAAACGGGTGAAGAGGCGCTGGATCTGATCGGCAAGACGCTGTTCGACTGCATGATCGTCGATCTCAAGCTGCCCGACATGCAAGGCGGTGAACTCCTGCAGCGACTGTCGGAGCAGGGGCTTTACGCCTTTCCGCCGGTGATCATCTACACAGGGCGCTCGCTGACTCGGGACGAAGAAGCGAAACTCATGAAGTATTCGCGCTCAATCATCATCAAGGATGCACGTTCGCCGGAGCGGCTTCTCGACGAAGTCACGCTGTTCCTGCACAAGGTCGAATCGGAGCTGTCGCAGGACCGTCAGGTGATGTTGCGTGCGGTGCGCAGCCGCGATCGGGTTTTCGAAGGGCGCCGCGTACTGCTCGTCGACGACGATATCCGCAATGTATTTGCACTGAGCAGCGCGCTTGAACAGAAGGGCGCCATTGTCGAAGTCGGACGCAACGGGTTTGAAGCGATCGAGAAGCTCGACCGTACGCCGGAGATCGATCTTGTCCTGATGGATGTGATGATGCCGGGTCTCGACGGACTCGAAGCGACGCGACGCATCCGCGCCGATGCGCGCTTTGCGAAGCTCCCGATCATCGCGATCACCGCCAAGGCGATGAAGGACGACCAGGAGCAGTGCCTCAAAGCGGGCGCAAGCGACTATCTGGCGAAGCCGGTCAACCTCGACCGGCTGTTCTCGCTCCTGCGCGTCTGGATGCCGGCGCTTGGACGGAGCTGAGCGCTCAGCTCACCAGCAACGACTCAAAGCCGCCCTGGCGTTCGAGTTCATACAAATCGTCGCAACCGCCGACGTGGGTTTCGCCAACGAAGATCTGCGGCACGCTCCGGCGGCCGCTGCGCGACATCATTTCCGCCCGGCGCTCCATATTCGACTCCACATTGATTTCGTTGTAATCCACGCCTTTTTCATCGAGCAGCGCCTTGGCGGCACGGCAATACGGGCAAGTCGGCGTCGTGTAGATCGTTACGGGCTTCATGATTCCTGCTCCTGTCGGGTGGGTTTTCGCCACGCATTTGCGTTGGCCACGTAACAAGAATAGGTGGGCGGGCTGCACGATCGGACGCTATTCGTACACAATATGCGACCGATCGTCTAATTCAGGCGCTCATCAGGGGCCATCATGGACCGTCTTTCTGCTTTGCTCACCCATTTCAGCGTCCGCGCCGGCGTGTTTTTCAGCGGGTCGTTCTGCGGCATTTCGGCGATGGACGGTTCCCCGCGAGGCCATATCCATCTCGTGCGCAGCGGCCGCATCAAGTTCGTGCTGGCCGATGGCGCGGAAGCCGACATCAGCGAACCGACGCTGGTCTTTATCCCGCGGCCTTATCACCATCGTTTGCAGGCAGAAGCCGACGATCAGGCGGACATTGTCTGCGCGACACTCGCGTTTGATGGCGGTGCGGGCAATCCGCTCGCGCATGCGCTACCCGACTACATGCTGATCCCGCTGGCTTCGGCGCCGTCGCTGACACGTGTGCTCGAATGGCTGTCCGCCGAGGCCGTTGGCGAGGAATGTGGACGCGTCGCAGCGATGGACCGTTTATTCGAATTGCTGGTCATCGAAGTGCTCAGGGAGTTGCTCGCGCATAAGCGTCTTGCGACGGGCGTGATTGCGGGGCTGGCCGATTCGCGTCTAGGGCCCGCGCTCACGTTGATGCACGACAATCCGGTCCGCGCGTGGGAAGTGGCTGAACTGGCCGAACACGTGCACATGTCGCGCGCGAGTTTCGCGGCGCGGTTTCGCGAGGTGGTGGGGCAGACACCCGCCGATTACCTGGTGAGCTGGCGAGTCAGTCTTGCGCAGAAGGCATTGCGCAAAGGCAGGCCGATTGCGCTCGTCGCACAGGACGTTGGATACGAAAGCCCGTCGGCGCTCGCGCGTGCGTTTCGCCGCAAGGCCGGCACAAGTCCGCGTGACTGGGTACGCAGTCAAGGGCTTGATGTCGACTGAGCACTACGGGAAAGGCTGCTCTGGCTCAAGGCCCGAATCCCGGCTTGTTGCACGGGTTCGTCCGATCAATGTGTGGAATCAACGCCGAAGGATCGATGACGAAGCATCAGCGGTGCTTAAAGCCGCAGCCCCCGGCTCTTGAGCCGATACACGAGCTGCGGCCTTGTGATGCCGAGCAGCCGAGCCGCCGCGGACAGATTCCCCTGTGCCCGTTCGACCGCGCTCTTGAGCAACGCCGTTTCGATGTCGTCGAGCGATGTGGCATCGGCTTCGGTGCCCATGCCAAGCAATAAGTGGTTGACCTTGCGTGTGACGCGATCGACCTCCGAGTCGTGCTCACGCGATGACTTGCGCTCGAGGTCGAGTGAAGAGGCGAGCGAGCCATCAGTGTCGAGTCCGAACAGCGACTTCTGAATCTTCTCGCCGCTCGTGAACAGATGGCTCAGATCGATCGCTCCGCCTTCTGACGCGAGGATCACACCGCGCTCGACAATGTTTTCCATCTCGCGGATATTGCCGGGCCAGTCATAGGACAGCAGCGCATCGAGCGCGCGCCCCGTAAAGCCCGTAATCGTGCGGCTGTGACGGGCACTGTATTTACGCAATAGATGGTTGAGCAACACGGGCACGTCTTCACGACGCTCGCGCAACGACGGCACGGTAATCGGAAACACATTGAGCCGGAAGTAAAGATCCTCGCGGAAGCGTCCGGCCTTGATTTCGTCCCGCAGGTCCAGGTTGGTGGCGGCAACCACGCGTACCTCGACTTGCCGCGTACGGCTGTCACCGACGCGCTCGATTTCACCTTCCTGCAAGGCGCGCAAGAGCTTGCCTTGCGCTGTCATGCTCAGAATCCCGACCTCGTCGAGAAAGAGTGTTCCGCCATCGGCGCGTTCGAATCGTCCTTCCCGGCTTTTTGTCGCATCGGTGTAGGCGCCTTTCTCGACCCCGAACAATTCCGCTTCGATCAATTGCTCGGGGATGGCCGCGCAGTTGACGGCCACGAACGGTCCGTTGCGCACCTTGCTGATCCGATGCAACGTCCGCGCGCACACCTCCTTGCCGACGCCACTCTCGCCGAGAAACAGGACGGTCGCGCGGGTATCGGCAACGCGCCGGATCATGTGACAGACCGCGTTGAAACCCGGCGATGCGCCGACCATATTGTCGTCGCCGAATGCCGTCGGCGTATCAACGGACGGCGTCGCCGTCGTGCCACGTGCAGTGCGCTGCGTTCCCACGACGGACAGGCCCTGAGAGAACGACTGTGCCTGCATATATCGCAGATCGTCGGCCGCCTCATCGCCCCATTCTTCGACGGGCATGCCGACGATCCGGCAGTGGGCCTGGCCTAGCGCACGGCACTCGACTTCGCGATAGAGAATCGGGCGACCCATGAAGACACTCGTATAGCCCGACGCATAGCCGATCTGCGTCCAGCACACGGGCTCGGCGCCAATGCCGTAGATCCGGATGTGTTCCTCATCTTCGGCACATTGCTTCCAGATGAATTCGCCGTAGTACTTCCCGTGCTCGACGTCGATGTCGAGTCGAACGGGCTCGACCGCGGTGATGCCTTCGAGCATATGCAGTTGCGGCCCGACCGCAAACATCTCGGTCACGCTGTTATCGGGGCGGACTCGGCGCGCGAGTTCCGCGTCGCGAGCCCCCGAGTTGTAGCCCATGCGTGTGAGCAGGCCGCGCGCCGCTTCAAGTCCGAGGCTGTCGATCAGCTCACGACGCATGGCGCCGATCGCGCCGGTATGCGTGAGCACCATGCGCTGGTCATCGAGCCAGATCCGGCCTTCTTCGGGCACGAAGTGCAGCCGCGACATCAGGTCAGCGATATCAGGGTAGCGAATGCGATCGACGCTCGCGCTCGTTGGCGCGACACCGGCTTCGCTTCGGTTCGCTGAGGGGGGCGTTTTCTCGGCATGCATGGGCCGGTCTCCTGCAGATCAGAACCTGACCTTAGGCGAAGCGGATCGCGCGCGCAATGCTCGCCAACCATGTCACTGATTTGATCAAGTGGCATCGCGTTCGAGCGGCTCAATTTCGATCATTTGATTGAGGACCCATCGCTACGTGGCTTGCGGAAGCTCGGTGACGAGCGTCACCCATGATCGTTTCCTTCCCGCCGGGCAAGGCTTTGCGGCTTGATGCGTTGCCGCATATCGACGCTGCGCAGTGAATTGGCATGGCGCCTGCATAAGGAAGACCGCGAAGGGATATCCGATGCGGCAACCCATCGAGATACCTCGAAGAAGTCGCCAAGAGGTGCTCACACAAGGCGCCCTTAAGAGACAACCCATGAACTCGGTCGTAGCAACGACCGCAAGTTCAAGAACAGGAGACAACCGTCATGTCGTTTTCCACAGGACCCAACGGTTCTATCGATTCCGCGCTTGCAACGACACAGCGACTGCCGTTCGACCTCTCTCGCAGGTACGTGCGCTTCCGCGAGCGGCACGACAACGGCTTTGTCGAGTTCGACTTCTCCATCGGCGACCCCGCGTTGAGTGTCGAGCTCGTGATGTCACAAAACGACTACGAGGCGTTCTGCCACACCCACGCCGTGATCTATCTCAGCGCCGCCGAGAGCGAAGCCATCGAGGCGGAGCAACAGAAGTGGCAATACGGAGCGCCCGGCATCAGCGAATGAACGCCGGGCGGCTCACGCCTCGATACCACCGTAATAATCAGGAGACATCGAATGCAGATCGACATTAAAACGTCGGACGTCGAGCAGGTGCGCCAGACCTTCTCGCATGTGGCACGCCGGCTCGGTGCGGACAAAGCCGCTTCGCGCTATCAGGAGGCGACGCTCGAACTTCAGCCCGAAGTCAATTTCCACTATCGGCCCTTGTGGGAGCCCGACCGCGAGCTGTACGACAAGCGCCGGACCGCGATCGTGATGAACGACTGGTATGCGTTCAAGGATCCGCGCCAGTACTACTATGGCGCGTACACGATCACGCGATCGCGGCAGCAGGACGCGATGGAAAAGAGTTTCGACTTCGTGTCCCGGCGCGGCTTGCTCTCGAACCTGCCGGATACGTCGCGTCAGCATATCGCCGCGCTGTTCGTTCCATTGCGTCACGTCGAGTGGGCGGCCAACACGAATAACTGTTACGTGACTGCGTACGGTTGGGGAACGGCGATCACGCAGGCCACGATGTTTCACAGCATGGACAGGCTGGGGCTCGCTCAATACCTGTCGCGCATCGGCCTGTTACTCGACGGCAATACCGGTAGTTCGCTTGTCGAGGGCAAGCAACGCTGGCTTGAATCCGCGATGTGGCAACCGCTGCGGAAGACCATCGAGCACCTTATGGTCGTACGCGACTGGTTCGAAACCTACGTCGCGCAAAACCTCGTGCTCGACGGCCTGTTGTATCCGCTCGTCTACACGTACGTCGATGCTGCGCTCGCTGCGCAACACGGTGCGGGACTCAGCATGCTCAACGAGTTCGCGACAACGTGGTTCGACGAGACAACCCGCTGGGTCGACGCGACCGTCAAAACGGCTGTCGCCGAGTCGCCCGAAAATGCCGCGCTGATCGCCGGCTGGATTGAGCATTGGAGTGCACAAGTCCTCTCTGCTATCCAGCCCATCGCCATCGAGGCGCTCGGCTTGGACGCGGCCGCCGCGATGCAGGCGGTCGAAGCGGCATTCGAAGCCCGGGTTGTGAAGCTTGGCATCCCCGCACGCACGGAGGCTAATCATGCCTAGTTCCGTCTTTATCGCATTCCAGACCAACGACGATACGCGCCCGATCATTGAATCGATCGAAGAGGACAACCCGCATGCGGTCGTCAACGCGTTCCCCGCGATGGTCAAGATCGATGCCGTCGGCAAGCTTGTGATTCGTCGTGAGTCGATCGAATCGCGCATCGGACGCGAGTACGACTTGCGCGAACTTCAAATCAATCTGATCTCGCTCGCCGGCAATATCGAAGAGACCGACGACGAATTCATTCTTGAATGGAAGGCGTGAGCCTCGTTACCCAAACCCGAGACTCAATACCCAAGACATAGCGGAGACATGACGATGACCACGACAACGAAGAAGAAACTCAGCATCAAGGAAAACTACGCGATGCTGACGCGCGGGCTCGCGTGGGACACGACGTATGAGCCGATGGACAAGGTCTTTCCCTACGATCGCTTCGAAGGCATCAAAGTGCATGACTGGGACAAGTGGGAAGACCCGTTTCGCCTGACCATGGATGCGTACTGGAAGTACCAGGGCGAAAAGGAACGCAAGCTTTACGCAATCATCGACGCGTTCCAGCAGAACAACGGCCAGTTCAATGTGACGGACCCGCGTTACATCAACGCGCTTAAGCTGTTCCTGACCGGTGTGAGTCCGCTTGAATACGCGGCTCACCGTGGCTTTGCCCTTGCGGGACGCAACTTCCGTGGCGCAGGTGCCCGGATCGCTTGTCAGATGCAAGCGATTGACGAACTGCGTCATGCGCAGACACAGGTCCATACGATCAGCCACTACAACAAGTATTTCAACGGCTTCCACGATTTCAAGCATATGCATGATCGTGTCTGGTATCTGTCGGTGCCGAAGTCGTACTTCGAGGATGCGATGACGGCGGGGCCGTTCGAGTTCGTGACCGCGATTTCGTTCTCGTTCGAATACGTGCTCACGAATCTGCTGTTTATGCCCTTTATGTCGGGAGCCGCGTTCAACGGCGATATGGCGACGGTGACGTTCGGTTTCTCGGCACAGTCCGACGAATCGCGCCATATGACGCTAGGTCTGGAAGTCGTCAAGTTCCTGCTCGAACAAGACCCCGGCAACGTGCCGATCATTCAGAAGTGGATCGACAAGTGGTTCTGGCGCGGCTACCGGCTGCTCACGCTCGTCGCGATGATGATGGACTACATGCTGCCCAAGCGGATCATGTCGTGGCAGGAGGCTTGGGAGACGTACTTCGAGCAGAACGGCGGCGCGCTGTTTCATGACCTCGAGCGCTACGGCATCCGCATGCCGAAGTATCACGACGTTGCGACCAAAGAAAAGGACCGTATCTCGCACGAGGCATGGGGCATCTTCTACAACTACACCCACGCCGCGGCAATGCACACGTGGATCCCGTCCGACGACGAGCTGAAATGGCTCGGCGAGAAATATCCGAAGACCTTCGATCGTCTTTATCGCCCACGTTTCGAGTATTGGCGGGAACAGCAGAAGGCCGGTAAGCGCTTCTACAACAACACCCTGCCGATGCTGTGCCAGCTTTGCCAGATCCCGATGGCGTTCACCGAGCCTGACGATCCAACGAAGATCTGCTATCGCGAGAGCACGTATCTCGGACACAAGTTTCATTTCTGCTCGGACGGCTGCAAGGACGTCTTCGACGGCGAGCCGGAGAAATACGTTCAGGCGTGGCTTCCTGTCCATCAGATCTATCAGGGTCATTGCTTCGAGCCCGATGTGAACCCCGCAGCGCCCGACTTCAACCCCTTGCTCGAAGTGCTGCGCTATTACCACATCAACGTCGGTGAAGACGGGCATGAGTTCGAGGATTCGCCCGATCGCAAGAACTGGCTCAAGTGGACGGGACGCCCGAGTCACGGCGGGCAGGGGACCGACGAAGGCCGGGCAGAAGAGGTCGCCGCTTAGTCGGCCGCTGCTTCGACCACGGATTCCATATTCAGGAGACAACGATGCCAGTCATTGCACTCAACGAAGGCTACCAGGGCGAGATCCGCGATCTCGAAGAGAACTTCCACGGCCAGCGTTTGCTGTATGTCGGATGGGAAGACCATCTGATGTTCTGCGCACCGCACTGCATCCCCGTCGATCCGCAGATGCCGTTTGAAGCACTCGCCACTGCCGTGTTGCCGTCGATCTACGGCATGCATCCCGATTGGGCGAGCGTCGATACCGAATCGATCGAGTGGTTTCACTCGGGGCAGCGCTTTACGCCCGATTTCACGCGATCACTCGCTGATAACGGTATCGGCCACAAGTCGGTGATCCGTTTTCGCACGCCGGGGTTGACCGGGATCAACGGATCGTTCAGTTAGGAAAAGCGGGAGACGGATATGAGTTACCAACTGACGATTGAGCCGATCGGGCAGACCATCGAGATTGAGGACGATCAAACCATTCTCGACGCGTGCATGCGAGCCGGTGTCTGGTTACCGCATGCGTGTTGCCATGGCTTGTGCGCGACGTGCAAGGTGCAGGTCGTCGACGGCGATATCGAGCACGGACACGCTTCGCCGTTTGCGCTGATGGACTTTGAACGCGACGAAGGGCAGTGCCTTGCCTGCTGCGCGACTGTGCAGTCCGATGTCACGATCGAAGCCGATATCGACGAAGACCCCGACGCGATGCACTTTCCCGTTCGCGATCACGTCGGGCGGGTCGTCGACATCCGGGATTTGACACCGACCGTCAAAGGCATCTTTGTCGATCTCGAAGGCGAGGGCATCGACTTTCAGGCGGGGCAGTACGTCAATGTGTCGATACCGGGAGAGACGATGCCGCGGGCCTTCTCGCTTGCGGGAACGCCTGGCGCACGTCACCGGATCGAACTCAACGTCAGGCGGGTGCCCGGCGGCAAGGGCACGACGTACCTGCACGATACGCTTGCGGTGGGCGATGCCTTGCGACTCAGTGGCCCCTTCGGACGGTTCTTTGTGCGTAAGTCAGATCCGCAGCCCGTGATTTTCATCGCCGGTGGATCAGGCCTGTCGAGTCCGCGATCGATGCTGCACGATATGCTGGCGCAGGGCGATTCACGCACGATCACGCTGGTGTATGGCGCGCGAAACCGGGACGAGCTGTATTACCACGAAGCCTTTGTCGAACTGGCCGACTCGCATCCGAATTTCGTCTATGTACCGGCGCTGTCCGATGAGCCGGCAGATTCGGCATGGAGCGGCTACCGGGGCTTTGCGCACGAGGCCGCGAAAGCGTACTTCGGTAACGACTTCCGCGGGCACAAAGCGTATCTATGCGGGCCGCCCGTTATGATCGAAGCGTCGATTCGCGCCCTCATGCAGGGGCAGCTGTTTGAGCGCGATATCTATACGGAGAAGTTCTTGAGCAACGCCGATGGCGCCAACGCGCTCGCAAAGAGCCCGCTCTTCAAGTCGCTGTGAAGGCGCGTGGCATGCCCCGCAAGGCATGCCACGTACTTCGTGTTGCGCTGGCTAACTCTGCGCAGCCGGCTCCCATCTGCATGCACCGATCTCCGTGAAGCATCGGGCATGTCCAGGATCGCTGGCCGAAGTGATTACGCTCTACGACCCACTACGCCCCAACCACACGTAGCGCTCGAGGTGATGATCGACATCGCCGAACTGGTGATCGATCATCACGAGTCGCTTTGCGTAGTGCGACAACGGCAGTTCCCAGGTCATGCCGATACCGCCATGCATCTGGATGCATTCTTCGGCGACACGCGTGCCGATCTGGCCGATCGAATACTTCGCGGCGGACAGTGCGCGTTCGCGGCTCGTGCGGTCGGCATCGCGACTTGCGGCTGCGTTGATGACCGCCGAGCGTGCCTGTTCGATCTCGAGCAGCAGATCGGCCATTCGATGCTGCAGCGCCTGAAAGCTGCCGATAGGCTGACCAAACTGCTTGCGGGTGCGCAAATAGTCGAGCGTGTGATCCTTGACGATCTTCATCGCGCCCAGTGCTTCGGCACACAGCGCGAGCACGCCGTCGCCGATGGCCTGCTCGAGGACGTCGAAGCCTTTACCTTCGCCGCCGAGCAGCGCATCGCGGCCGAGCTTGACGCCCGAGAGCGTGATGTCGGCGGCACGGCTGCCGTCCACGCGCGGGTAAGCGCGCATCGAAATGCCCGGTGTATTCGCAGGTACGAGGAACAGCGAGATGCCTTGCGGGTCATCGTCCTGACCTGACGTGCGCGCCGAAACAAGCAGCAAGCCGGCATGCTCGCCCAATGCGACGACCGACTTGGCGCCATCGAGCACCCAAGTGTCGCCGGCATAGATGGCGCGTGTGCTGACCTGTGCGAGTTCGTAGTGCGATCCGGGCTCCTCATGCGCGACGGCGGCGACAACGCGTCCGTCGATCAGTTCGGCCAGTACGGCCTTCTGTGCTTCCGTGCCCGCAAGCGAAATCGCGCGTCCGACCACGAGCGTGCCGAGAAACGGCTCAACGACAAGCCCGCGCCCGAGGCTTTCGAACACCACGGCGATATCGAACCCCGCGCCGCCATAGCCGCCGTCGGCTTCGGAAAACAAGGCCCCGATCGTGCCAAGCTCGGCAAACCGTGCCCACATCGTCGGGTCATAGCCGGCATCCGACCGTGCAATGCGCTCGCGCACCGCAAACGGATATTGCTCGGAAACGAAGCGGTCGAGCGAGTCGGCGAGCATGCGCCGGTCTTCGGTGTGATCAAAGTTCATCGCGCCTCCTACAACCCAAGAATCATCTTGGAGATGATGTTCTTCTGGATTTCGTTCGAGCCGCCGAAGATCGACAGCTTGCGATTATTGAAGTAACTCGTCGCCGCGGTGGCAGCACCCGGCGTCGCAAGAAGCGCTTCCAATGCAGCATCGCCGTCAACATCCCGGCTCTGTTCGAACAGCGGTTGCGCGTACTGGCCCATCGCGCGACGCGTCAGCGCCGTGATTTCCTGGCGGATCTCGGTGCCGCGGATCTTGAGCATCGAACTTTCGGCGCCGGGTACGCCACCTCCCGCCACGGCCGCAAGCACGCGGAGGTTGGTCGTCTTCATGTTCTCGAGATCGATCTCGACGCGTGCAAAACGTGCCGCAAACGCAGGATCTTCGGAGAGTGGCTTGCCATTGCGACGCTGGGTTTGCGCGATGGCACGCAGCCGTTCGAGCGCAGCGACGGAGAAGCCGACGCCGGCGATGTTGGTGCGTTCGTACGTCAGCAGGTATTTCGCGTACGTCCAGCCCTTGTTCTCTTCGCCGACGAGATTCTCCGCGGGCACACGCACGTCGGTCAGAAACACCTCGTTGACTTCATGCGCGCCATCGAGCGTGATGATCGGCCGAATCTCCACGCCTGGTGAATTCATGTCGATCAGCAGAAAGCTGATGCCTTCCTGCGCACGCACGTCGGTGGCCGTGCGCACGAGGCAGAAAATCATGTTCGCGTAGTGGCCCAGCGTGGTCCACGTCTTCTGCCCGTTGACGATGTAGTGATCGCCCTGAGCGTCATGTCCGCGCACGGCCGACGTACGCACCGATGCGAGGTCGGAGCCTGAACCGGGCTCCGAGTACCCTTGGCACCACCAGTCCGAGCCGTCAAGAATGCGCGGCAGCCAGTAACGCTTTTGCGTTTCGCTGCCGTACTTGATCAGCACGGGTCCGAGCATGTTCACGCCGAACGGCACGATGCGGGGTGCACCCGCGAGCGCGCATTCGTTCTCGAAGATAAAGCGCTCGATCGCCGTCCATCCCGGGCCGCCGTAATCGCGCGGCCAGTGATTGGCGAGCCAGCCTTCGGCATTGAGTACGGCGTGCCACTCGACCATATCGTCACGGCTCAGATGCGTGCCGTTATGCACCTTGTCGGATAAGCGAGTCGGTAGCTTCTGCGCGAGAAATTCGACGACCTTGCTGCGAAACGCCTGCTCTTGGGGCGTGAACTGGAGATCCATTGCTTGACCCTGCGATCAGTAGATTTCGAAGAGGCCTGCTGCGCCCATGCCGCCGGCGATGCACATCGTGACGACGGCGTACTTGACGCCGCGACGGCGGCCTTCGATCAGCACGTGCCCCGCGAGCCGCGCGCCTGTCATGCCGAACGGATGGCCGATCGCGATCGAGCCGCCATCGACGTTGAGCAGCTCCGACGGAATGCCCAGCTTCTGCTGGCAGTAGATCGCCTGCGATGCAAACGCTTCGTTGAGTTCCCACAGGCCGATGTCTTCGACCTTGAGACCGTGGCGCGCCAGCAGCTTCGGTACTGCGAACACCGGACCGATACCCATTTCATCGGGTTCGCAGCCGGCCACCGCGAAGCCGCGGAACGCGCCAAGCGGCGTGACGTTCGCGCGTTCGGCTTCCTTGGCTTCCATCATCACGCAGGCCGATGCGCCGTCGGACAGTTGGGACGCATTGCCGGCCGTGATGAATTTGCCCGGGCCTTTCACGGGTTCGAGCTTCGCCAGACCTTCATACGTCGTGGTCGGACGATTGCAGGTATCCATGCTGACCGTGGCTTCGCGCTTCGAGATCGCACCGGTTTCCTTGTCCTGCACCGCCATGATCGTGGTGATCGGCACGATTTCTTCGGCGTAGCGGCCCGCCGTTTGCGCGTCGGCTGTGCGACGCTGGCTCTCGAGCGAAAAGCGGTCCTGCGCTTCGCGACTGATGTTGTAGCGCTCGGCGACGATATCGGCCGTGTCGATCATCGCCATATACAGCTCGGGCTTGTGTTCGACGATCCACGGATCGAGGCCTGAGTCACCGTCTTCGCGTGTGCGAATGCCCGAGATCGATTCAACGCCGCCGGCAATCACGGCCGGCGCGCCATCGACGACGATGCGACCCGCACCAATTGCGATGGCCTGCAGACCTGACGCGCAGAAGCGATTCACCGTCGTGCCTGCAATCGTCAACGGCAGCTCGGATCGGATCACAGCCTGGCGCGCGATATTGCGGCCCGTGATGCCTTCGGGATAGCCGCAACCGAGGATGGCGTCTTCGATCAGGTTCGGGTCGATCTTCGCGCGCTCAACGGCCGCTTTGACGGCGAACGACGCGAGCGTCGGCCCCGACGTGATATTGAGCTCGCCGCGATGCGACTTGGTCAGGGGTGTGCGGGCAGTAGAAACGATGACGGCTTCACGCATGACGGAATCCTTTAGGCCGCTTCAGGCCGATTGAGTTTGAGTTTGAGTTGGGTTTTGAGTTTGCGTCGTTTGATTGAGGCTTGCGAACGTCGCACCGCGCTCGACCAGTTCGACGAGCAACGGTGACGGCTTCCAGAAAAGCGGATCTTCCTTCGCGAACTCGCGGATATCGGCAAGGACCTTCGCGAGACCGACCGTGTCGGCGTAGTGCATCGGGCCGCCGCGATGACGCGGGAAACCATAGCCGTAGAGAAACGTGACGTCGATATCGAGCGGACGCAGCGCGATGCCCTCGTGCAGGACATTGGCGCCTTCGTTGATCATGGCGGCGAGATACCTGCGCACGATTTCTGCATCGTCGAGTGATCGGGTTGAGACGCCGGCACGCGAGCGTTCGGCGTCGATGATGGCTTCGACTTCGGGGTCGGGCGTACCGGTGCGTGCGCCTTCCGGGTACAGATAGAATCCACGGCCGGTTTTTTGACCAAACCAGCCGCGCTCGCAGAGCCGGTCCGCAATCTGTACGTAGCGTGCGCGCGGATCGCGCGTCGCTGCGCGGCGTTTGCGCGTAGCCCAGCCGATGTCGCCGCCGGCAAGGTCGGACACCTGATACGGACCCATCGGATAGCCGAAGTCCCGCAACGCCTTGTCGATCTGATACGGCGAAGCGCCGTCTTCCATCATATGGTCGGCCGCGGTCTTGTAGACGCCGAGGATGCGGTTGCCGATAAACCCGTCGCAGATGCCGGCTCGCACCGCCGTCTTGCGCAGCTTCTTCGCCAGCGCGAATGCGGTGGCCACGACGTCGGCGCTGACCTTGGCGGGCACGACGACCTCGAGCAGCTTCATGATGTTCGCGGGCGAGAAGAAGTGAAGCCCGATGACATCAGCCGGACGCGACGTTTTGGCGGCGATTTCGTCGATATTCAAATACGACGTGTTGGTCGCGAGAATCGCGCCGGGCTTGCACAGACGATCCAGCTCGCTGAAGACGGCGTCTTTCACGGACATGTCTTCGAATACCGCTTCGATGACCAGATCGGCGTTCGACAGAGCTTCGTATTGAGTGCTGCCGGACCAGCGCGCCATGATCGCCGCTTTAGCTTCTGCCGTCATGCGTCCCTTCGAGACCAGGCCGTCGTAGACCTTCTCGACGTTGGCTCGGCCGCGTTCGAGCGACGGCGCGTCGCGCTCGACCATCGTGACGGGCAGTCCGGCGTCAAGCAGCGCGACCGCGATGCCCGCGCCCATCGTGCCACCGCCGACCACGCCGACGCGCTCAATCTTGCGCGGCGTGACGGATTCGAGGCCGGGCATCTTCGAGACTTCGCGTTCAGCGAAGAACGCATGGATCAATCCGGCACGTTGCGGGCTCTCCATGCATTCGAGGAAGAGCGCGCGTTCGATCTTCATGCCTTCGTCGATACCGCGATCGAGACCGGCTTCGACGGCTTCAATGATCTTGAGCGGCGAGAAGAGGCCCTTGGATTTACGGGCGGTTTCCGCGCGTACCGTGGCGAGTGTCGCTTTGACGGCGTCGACGTCGGCAAGTCCTTTGGCATCGCGCACGCGACGTACGGGTGCGTGTGAGGCCAGCAATTCGTGAACGTAGGCGAGACCTTCGGCGAGCGTGTCGCCGCTCTGGCCGACGCGATCGACAAGTCCAAGCTTAGCGGCCTCCGCAACGCCGACGTGACGCCCCGTCAGCATGATGTCGAGTGCGGGCGCGACGCCGATCAGGCGCGGCAAGCGTTGCGTGCCACCGGCGCCCGGCATCAGTCCGAGCTGGACTTCGGGCAGACCGAGCTTCGCGCCATCGACCGCGAGACGGTAGTGTGCGGCGAGAGCCACTTCAAGGCCACCGCCGAGCGCGGCACCGTGGATTGCGGCGACGACCGGCTTGCGGCAAGCCTCGATACGATCGCAAACCTCGGGTAAGGAAGGGGGCAGGCGTGGCTTGCCGAACTCGCGGATGTCGGCACCGCCAATAAAGTGGCTGCCCGCGCCGACGATCAGCACGGCCTGCACAGCGGCATCGTGGTCAGCGGCTTCGACCGCAGCCATCAATCCGCGTCGCACTTCATTCGCTAACGCATTGACTGGCGGGTTATCCACCGTGATCAGCATGACGGCACCGCGCAACTCGCGCGTGACCCGATCCGTTGTCGTGTCGACTTCCATCGATTGTCTCCGTGGCTTTGTCAGCGTTATAGGCGTCTGATTCTGGATACGAAGACGTTTATTGACAATCCCACGGCAGATGAACAGACTGTCAAAATTCCTTTGACAGTCGGCATTGACGGTGGACGTTGAACGGAAAGCTTGAAAGGAGACAACCTCAACCGCCATTCGCGAGCAGACGCTGAAAAGGCGCCGGCAGATACGTTGGGGGCGTTAGCGGCACACAATACGGCTGTCCTGGCCGGACACGGCGGATTCCCAGATGGATTTGAATTCATTGACCCTGCTTGTCGAGATTCTCGACGCAGGCACGCTGAGCGAAGCTGCGCGCCGGCTCAAGGTCAGTCGGGCGAATGTCAGTTACCACCTGAACCAGCTTGAAAAATCGGTCGGCGTGCAACTCGTGCGCCGCACCACGCGCCGCCTCGATCCGACGGAAATCGGACTTCGGCTTTACCAACACGGGCTCACGATCCGCAACACGTTAAAGGCGGCGCAGGAGTCGGTGACGACGCTTGGGCAAGAATTGCAGGGGCGGGTGCGGCTCAGCGTGCCGAGCGGTTATGGTCAGCTCGTGATGGCGGAGTGGCTGCTTGAATTCAAGCGCCAATATCCGGGGATCGTGCTCGACGTGCTGTTCGAAAACCGCGTCGAAGATCTGATGCGCGACGAAGTCGATATTGCTGTGCGTGTGATGTCGGAGCCGCCGCAGAATCTCGTCGCACGCGATATGGGGCGCGTGCGTTACGTGGCATGCGCATCTCCGGCATTTCTCGCTTCGCGTGCGGCGCCAAAGGACCTTGAGGCCTTGCGAGCCGAGCCGCTGATCACATCAGCGGTCGTCGGCCGTCAGCTTCGGCTTGCGGGGTACCTCGACGGCGAGCGGCACGAAGTCCTGCTCGAGCCCACGCTGATCTCGGAGAACTTCCTGTTTCTGCGCCAGGCCGTGCTGGCGGGCCTTGGTATCGGGCTCGTTCCCGATTACGTCGTGCTCGACGATATGGCCCAAGGCCGCGTCGTCACGATGCTCAATGAATGGCGACTGAGCATCTTCGGCACGCGCATGTACATGCTCTATATGCCGAATCGGCACCACACGCGCGCCGCTTCAACGTTCATCGATTTCGTTCTTGAGCGTTCGCGTACGGCGGCCACGGCCGGCGCCTAGTGAGGCACTGATTCAGGCACGTAGTCGGGCACTTAGTCAGGCGTCTAGTCGTTTAGCGTGTCAATGAAGCGACCGGATCGTGTCTCGGCGCGTTATTTTCGAGTCTCAGTTCTGCAATTCAGAATGGATTTCTGCTAGTCGGAACAGTATGATCGTTCGCGTATCCCGACATAAACGCATGTCCACATTATTCGCGTGGGAGCGGTTTTATTGTGAACGCACTCGATCCAGACGCCTTTCCCGAAGACGATGCCCCTGACTCCGTCAAGACAGTTAACGCCAAGGAAGACCGTCACTTTGTGACCGCGCTCGCACGCGGTCTTGAAGTGCTTGCGTGTTTCCGGTCCGGCGATAAATCGCTAAGCAATCAGGACATTGCACAGCGCTGCAAGCTGCCGAAGTCGACGGTGTCGCGACTGACGATGACGCTGACCAAGCTTGGCTACCTGATTCACTTGAAGGACAGCGGCAAGTATCGGCTTGGCACGGCGTCGCTTGCGATCGGCAGTGCGATGCTTGCCCGGCTCGATGTGCGCAAGATTGCGCGTCCGATCATGCAGGAGCTGGCCGACTTTTCACGCGCGACGGTATCGCTCGGGACACGTGACCGCCTGTCAATGATTTACGTCGAGAATTTGCACGGCTCCGTGGCGCTGACGCTAACCCTTGATGTCGGCTCGCGCATACCGGTGGCCACTTCCGCGATCGGGCGAGCGTGGCTTGCAGCGATTCCGGAGGCAGACCGCCTGGCCTTTATGGAGGAAGTGCGCGAACTCGATCACGTCGCGTGGCCCGGCGTGCGCCGGGGCATTGAGCAGGGCGTTGAAGACTATCGAACGCTCGGTGTCGCGTGTTCGTTCGGCGACTGGCAGAAGGATGTGAACGGCATAGCTCGCGCATTCGAGCCGGGCGGTGGCCTGCCGATCATGGCGATCAATGTCGGCGGCCCGTCGTTCAACCTGTCAAAGGAATTCCTGCTCGAGGAAGTGCGCCCACGTTTGATCGAGGCCGTAGCGCGCCTTGAGAGTACGTTGACGCACTAGGGCGCCAAAGAACCGCGCTTAGCGTCGCGCCGAAGCACCGAAGCGATACCAAAGCGCTAAGACACTGCGGGACTGCGGGACTGCGGGGCTGCGGCACTCAATCGCCAAAGCCCCGTGCCCTAAGCCCTCCTAGAACCACGCCGCCTCCATCGCAAGCGTCGTATCATCGAGCCCGCGCAGGCGTGCGTGCTGCAGATGGATGCGCGGCAATTCCCAGCGGAAGAACCACTGGCAAGCCTGAAGCTTGCCGCGATAGAACGCGATATCGGCTTCCGATTGCGCGCCGGGCAGGGCACGTGCGGCCACGATGCCCTGGCGCAACCAGATCCAGGCCACCACGGTGTGGCCAAAGGCTTCGAGGAACGCGTTCGCATTGGCGAGCGCAAGATCGGTGTCCTTAGCCAGCACGGGGCGTAGATGCGCCACTGTATCGACCGCTTCGCTCGACGCGCGTGCGAGCGCATCCGCGCAAGCGCATAGCGATTCGATCTGCCGCGCTTCGCCAATCGCAATCTCCATCTCTTGCGTGAAGCGTGTCAGGGCCGCACCGTCCTTCATCATGACCTTGCGCCCAAGCAAGTCGAGCGCCTGGATGCCATGCGTACCTTCGTGAATCAGATTCAAGCGGTTGTCGCGGTAAAACTGCTCGACCGGATATTCGCGGGTATAGCCGTATCCACCATGGATCTGAATCGCGAGGCTATTGGCTTCGAGACACCACTGCGACGGCCACGATTTGACGATCGGGGTCAGCAGGTCGAGCAGTAGCGAGGCATCGGCACGCGCCTCGGGCGTAGTACCTGTGTTTTGTTCGTCGACGAGCCGCGCCGCATACAGGCACAGCCCGTAACCACCTTCGACATACGCCTTCTGCGCGAGCAACATCCGTCGCACGTCGGCGTGCTCGATCAGTCGCACCTGCGGAGCCGAAGGATCCTTGCTTGTCGGATGCCGCCCTTGCGGCCGTTCGCGCGCATAGTCGAGCGACGCGAGATAGCCGCGATAGCCGAGCATGACCGCACCGAGCCCGACGCCGATGCGGGCCTCGTTCATCATATGGAACATGTAAGCGAGGCCATGATGCGCTTCGCCGACAAGCTCGCCGATACACGCATCCTTCTCGCCGAACGACAACATCGTCGACGTCGTGCCGCGCCAACCCATCTTGTGGATCAGGCCCGCGAGCGCAACATCGTTGCGTTCACCGAGACTGCCATCGTCCTTGACGTGAAACTTGGGCACCGTAAAGAGCGAAATACCTTTGACGCCCGGCGGCCCGCCAGGAATCTTGGCGAGCACGAGATGCACGATGTTTTCGCTGAGTTCGTGGTCGCCACCCGAGATAAAAATCTTGTTTCCGCGCAGCGAATACGTGCCGTCCGCGTTCGGTGTCGCGGTCGTCGTGAGATCCGACAGACTCGAGCCGGCTTGCGGTTCGGTGAGCGCCATCGTCCCGAAGAACCGGCCGTCAAGCAGCGGCTGCAAGTACTTGTCCTTTTGCGCCTCAGATCCAAAACGCTCGATGACGTTCGCATTGGCCATCGTCAACATCACATACGACGATGTGGCGATATTCGCGCTCTTGAACAACGACAGGCAGGCGTTCGCCACGACGGAGGGCAACTGCATACCGCCCCGATCGAAGTCCTTGGCCGCAGCAAGCAAACCCGTGCTCGCATACGCGTCCAGCGCGTGCTTGACCTCGGGAATGATGCTCACGCGTTTGCCATCGAATTGCGGCTCATGCTCGTCCGAGCGACGGTTGTGCGGCGCGAACTTTTCGGAAGCCACGGCGTAGGCCGTCTCGAGCGCAGCAAGAAATGTCTCGCGCGTATGGTCGGCGTGGCGTTCGCGCTGCGTCAGCGCTTCAGCTTCGAGGACTTCGAACAGCTGAAACTCGAGATCGCGCAGATTGATGATCGGTGCTTCGGACGATTGGGGCATGAAGATGTCTCGGTTTTTCTTCCACTTTTTCGGCACTCGTTTCGCGCGCCTAACCCGCATTGAACACCAGCTCGCAGGCTTAACGCGATACTAGGGATAACCTTGGTCGGGATTCATTTACAGCACGACCGTTCGCATTTATGATGAGCCGATCTATTGGAATGGTGATCTGCATTGCAGAACACCGCGCACGCACCGAAAATCATGCCTGTCATGCGTACCACCTGCGGTGTGCGCACGACGCCCAATCGAGGAGCGGTACACGATGCACGTCAAAGCCTTGTTCCAGCTTGAAGGAAAAGTTGCGTTGATCACGGGTGGTTCGCGTGGTCTCGGTCTGCAGATGGCGCAGGCGCTCGGTGAAATGGGATGTCGTATCGCCATCAGCGCGCGCAAGGCCGACGAGCTGGAGCAGGCGAAGGCCCATCTCAAGTCTCAGGGCATTGAAGCCCAAACCCTCGTCAACGATCTGCAAAAGCCTGCCGGCATTCCCGACCTCGTCGGAAGCGTGCTCGACCAGCACGGGCAGATCGATATCCTCGTGAACAATGCGGGCGCCACATGGGGCGCGGCTGCCGAGGACTATCCCGATGAGGCCTGGCACAAGGTCATGAACCTCAATGTGACGTCGCCGTTCTTCCTCGCACGTGAAGTCGGCAAGCGCAGCATGATTCCGCGCAAGTCGGGCAAGATCATCAACATCGCGTCGGTAGCCGGACTCAAGGGCTCGCCGCCGGGCATGAATACCATCGCGTACAACACGTCCAAGGCCGCAGCGATCAATTTCACGCGTGCGCTGGCCGGCGAATGGGGCCGCTACAACATCAACGTCAACGCGATCTGCCCGGGCTTTTTCCCTTCGAAGATGTCGGCAGGGCTGCTCGATGCGATGGGCGATCAGGTCATTGCGCGCACGCCGCTCGGTCGCCTGGGTGGCGATGAAGATCTGATGGGCACGGTCGTGTACTTCGCGAGCGAAGCGTCGCGTCACGTCACGGGTCAGTACATTGCCGTCGACGGCGGCGCCAGCGCGATTTCCTGAATTCCAGCATGAGCGATACCGCAGATTTCACCGGCACACGGCCGGTCGCCGCCGCGCATGCATTCGATATCGGGCGCCTTGAAGATTTCATGCGTGCGCATGTCGACGGGTTTTCGGGCGCACTTGAGGTCGAGCAGTTCAAGGGCGGGCAATCGAATCCGACGTTCCGATTGAAGGCGGGCGGCGAGACGTATGTCATGCGTCGTAAACCGCCTGGCGTGCTGCTTCCGTCCGCTCACGCAGTCGACCGCGAATATCGCGTGATCAGCGCCCTGGCGAATACGGATGTGCCGGTGCCCCGCACGTATGCGCTTTGCGAAGACCCTGAGGTGATCGGCACGTCGTTCTACATCATGGAGAACGTCGACGGCCGCGTGCTCTGGGATCCTTCGCTGCCCGACATGACGCGCAGCGAACGTGCGGCAATCTATGACGAAATGAACCGCGTCATTGCGGCCTTGCACAACGTCGACCCCGAAGCCGTCGGCCTCGGCGACTATGGCAAGCCCGGCAACTATGTCGAGCGGCAAGTTGCACGCTGGACCAAGCAGTATCGCGCAGCAGAGACCGAATGTATCGAAGCCGCCGATCATCTGATCGACTGGCTGCCCCAACATATTCCCGCAGACGACGAGAGCCGAATCGTCCACGGGGACTATCGCCTCGACAATGTGATCCTCGATCGCCATTCGCCGCGCATTCGCGCCGTGCTCGATTGGGAGTTGTCGACGCTAGGGCATCCTCTGGTCGACTTCTCGTATCACTGCCTTGCGTGGCGCATGGTGCCCGGCGAATCGCGTGGCCTTGCCGGTGTCGACCTCGCGTCGCTCGGCATTCCCGACGAGAGCAGTTACTTGAAAACCTACCTCGCACGCACTGGCCGAGTCGCTTCGCCGGCCGTGTCGGACGTGGATTGGGGTTATTACCTGGTTTTCAACATGTTCCGCCTTGTGGGTATCCTCCAGGGGATCACCGCACGCGCACTTCAAGGGAACGCTTCGAGCGCATTGGCACTCGAAGCGGGCAAGCGTGCCGCGCCGCTCGCGGCACGCGCCTGGTCGCTCGCCTGTGAGGTCGACGCAATGCGATAGCCGAGAGGCACTGGCCAGCTACGCAAGGCGAGACTTAACGAGCGTGGTGCGATCGTCGCAGTGCAGCAGCTCTTATCACGGGCAGTGCGCGGTGCGTGTCCCATTCCCCCATTCCTTCTCAAAGGATTCGTTTCATGGACTTCGAGTACTCGGCCAAAGTCAGGGATTTGCAAAAGCGCGTTGGCGCGTTTATGGACGAATTCATTTTCCCGGCCGAAAAGCAGTTCGAAGCCGAGATGGATGCGGCACGCAAAGCGGGTAATCCGTGGCAGCCTGCGCCGATCATCGACACACTCAAGGACAAAGCCAAAGCCGCGGGCCTCTGGAATCTCTTCCTGCCCGAATCGCAGCTCGGCGCCGGCCTGACGAACCTCGAATACGCGCCCCTCTGCGAATTGATGGGGCGCTCGCATATCGGCGCGGAGCCGTTCAATTGCTCGGCACCGGATACGGGCAATATGGAAACGCTGGTGCGCTATGCGACGCCCGAGCAGCAAGAGCAGTGGCTCAAGCCCTTGCTTGCGGGCACGATCCGCTCTGCATTCGCGATGACGGAGCCTGCCGTGGCGTCGTCCGACGCAACGAACATTCAGGCGCGTATCGAGCGCGACGGCGACCACTATGTGATCAATGGGCGCAAATGGTGGACATCGGGCGCCAACGATCCGCGCTGCAAGATCCTGATCTTCATGGGCAAGACCGATCCGGATGCAGCGAATCGCCATCAGCAACAGTCGATGATTCTGGTCCCGATGGACACGCCGGGCGTCAAGGTATTGCGACATCTGCCCGTGTTCGGCTACGACGACGCACCGCACGGACACGCCGAAGTCCTGTTCGAAAACGTACGCGTTCCGGCCACGAATATTCTGCTTGGCGAAGGACGTGGCTTTGAAATCGCGCAGGGCCGTCTCGGACCGGGCCGCATTCACCATTGCATGCGACTCATCGGCGTGGCCGAGCGCGCGCTTGAAGCGATGTGCCGCCGCTCGTTGTCGCGTGTCGCCTTTGGCCGCAAGATCGCCGACCAGGGCGTGACGCGCGAACGCATCGCTGATGCGCGCATCATGATCGATCAGGCGCGCTTCCTCGTGCTGAATGCCGCGTACAAGATGGACACCGTCGGCAACAAGGACGCACGTCAGGAGATCGCGATGATCAAGGTCATTGCGCCCAATATGGCCTGCCAGGTCCTCGACTGGGCGATGCAGGCGCATGGCGGCGGCGCGATGAGCGACGATTTCGGTCTGGCGCGCGCCTATGCGCATGCGCGCACGCTGCGCTTTGCCGACGGACCCGATGAAGTGCATCGCAACGCGATCGCCAAGATGGAACTGGGGCGTTACCTCGAAAACGCCTGAACGCACGCTTCGGAGCCGATATGTCTACTTTGCATTTTCAACATTGGCCGCGCGGGCATTCGCATCATGTGACGTTGCCGCAGACGAGCCTCAACTACAACGTCGAAGTCTCGGCAACGCGTTTCCCTGACAAGCCGTTTATCGTCTTCTACGACACAGCTGTCACGTTCGCCGAGTTCAAGGACGAGTCGGAGCGCATCGCAGGCTGGCTCCAGAACGAAGCGGGCGTCAAGGCGGGCGACCGCGTGCTGCTCTATATGCAGAACAGCCCGCAGTGGGTGCTGGCCTATTACGGCATCCTGCGCGCGAATGCGGTCGTGGTGCCGGTCAATCCGATGAACCTGACCGACGAGTTGCGTCACTACGTCGAGGACAGTCAGGCGACGGTGGCGATCGTGCCTCAGGATCTGTATCCGAACCTCGCACCGTTGATCGGCGATGCGCCGGATCAAGGTATTCGTCATGTCGTTGTCGCGGCGTATAGCGACTACTTGAAGCGTCCGAGTGCGATCACGCCGCCGCCGTTCGTGTCGGCGCCACGCGAAGCGATTTCAGCGCCCGGCGTTACGCTGTGGAGCGATGTACTCGCAGCGAATCTGCGTCCGGGTCCTGTCACCGTCGGCCCGGACGATCTCTGCGTAATGCCTTACACGTCGGGAACGACGGGCAAGCCCAAGGGCTGCATGCATACCCATCGCAGCGTGATGGCCACGGCGGTCGGTGGCGTCAGCTGGTTCTCCGTCGCGCCGGACGGGGTGCATCTGTCCGTGCTGCCGCTGTTCCATGTGACGGGCATGCAGGGCGGCATGAATTGCGCCGTGTTTTCGGGCTCGACGATCGTGATCCTGCCACGCTGGGATCGTGACGTGGCGGCCGCATGCATTCAGCACTACAAGATCACGACGTGGCAGTGCATCTCGACGATGATGGTCGATTTCCTGTCGAACCCGCGTCTCGGCGAATACGATATTTCATCGCTCGCTGCGGTGCGCGGTGGCGGTGCGGCGATGCCCGATGCGATCGTCAAGAAGCTCTTTGACCTGACGGGCCTGCAGTTCGTCGAAGGCTACGGCATGTCTGAAACGATCGCGGGCACGCATATCAACCCGCCGCATCGTCCCAAGGCACAGTGCCTGGGTATTCCCGTCTACGACATCGATTCGCGCGTGATCGACCCCTCGACACTTGCGGTCCTGCCGCAGGGCGAAACCGGCGAGATCGTGATTCATGGCCCGCAGATCATGCGCGGCTACTGGCGCAACCCGGACGCCACGCGCGACGCGTTTATCGAAATCGACGGCAAGGCGTTCCTGCGCACGGGCGATCTCGGGCGCGTCGACGAAGACGGTTACTTCTTCATGATTGACCGTCTCAAGCGCATGATCAATGCAGCGGGCTACAAGGTCTGGCCGGCGGAAGTCGAGTCGATGATGTACCGCCATCCGTCGATTCAGGAAGTCTGCGTTATCGGCACGAATGACGCGCGCCGCGGCGAGACCGTCAAGGCGCTGGTCGTGCTCAACCCGGCCAAGGTCGGCACCGTGACCGAGCAGGAAATCATCGACTGGGCGCACGACAATATGGCCGCCTACAAGGTGCCGCGTATCGTCGAGTTCGTGCCGTCATTGCCGAAGTCGGGTACGGGCAAGATACTGTGGCGTCAGCTTCAGCAAGACGAAAACGAACGTCAATCGACCAGGCAAGCGGCCACCACGGGGGAGAACGCGCAATGAAGGCATTGATGTGCCACGCTTTTGGCCCGATCTCGGACCTCAAGCTCGAAGACGTCACCGATCCGACGCCCGAAGCCGGACAAGTCGTGATCAAGGTCGAAGCCGCATCGATCAATTTCCCCGATGCTTTGATAGTGCAGGGGCTGTATCAATTCAAGCCGCCGCTGCCGTTTTCGCCGGGAGCAGAACTGGCTGGCACCGTGCATTCGGTCGGCGAGGGCGTACGGCATCTGAAGGTCGGCGATCGCGTCATCGCATCGACTGGCCACGGCGGCTTCGCTGAATTGTGCGTAGCCGATGCGATGCGCGTCATGCCGCTGCCGCCGGGGATGGACTTCGAACTCGGTGCAGCATTCGTGCTCACGTATGGCACGTCGTTTCATGCGCTTCAGCACATCGCGAAGCTTCAGGCGGGCGAGACGTTGCTCGTGCTGGGCGCTGCGGGTGGTGTCGGGCTTGCGGCGATCGAAATCGCTAAAGCCATGGGCGCGCGCGTGATTGCCGCCGCATCGAGTGCCGACAAGCTCGAGCTCTGCAAGCAAGTCGGCGCCGACGAGACAGTCAACTATGAAGAAGACGACTGGCGCAAGCGCGTCGATGCGTTGACGGACGGCAAGGGTGTCGATGTCGTCTACGACGCGGTCGGGGGCAAGTATTCCGAGCCGGCACTGCGCGCAACAGCGTGGCGCGGCCGTTTCCTCGTTGTCGGTTTCGCCGCCGGCGAAATTCCGAAGCTGCCGTTGAACCTTGCCTTGCTCAAGGAACGCGCCATTCTCGGTGTGTTCTGGGGTGACGCGGTACGACGCGATCCCGCGCAGCATATCGCCAATATGAAGCAGCTTGGCGCCTGGTTCAACGAAGGCAAGGTCAAGCCATTCATCAGCGAACGCATTGCGCTCTCCGGCGCGGCGGACGGCATCGCGCGCATGGCGTCGCGCAAGGTCAAGGGCAAGGTGGTCGTGCTTCCGGGAGCATGAGATGACACACGTGGCCGAATTGCTCGAGCAGCCGTTTAATTGCGTTACGGATCTTATTCGGGCGTATGCGAAGGAGTATGGCAATCGGCTCGCGCTGATCTGTGACGGCCGCGAGCTCACTTATGCGGAACTCGACATGCAAGTCGATCGGTTTGCGGCGTCGCTTCAGCGTGACGGCATCGCGCCATGCGATGCGGTTGCGCTCGCCGCGAATGCTTCGGTCGAATACGTGGTCGCGTTTCTTGGTGCATTAAGGGCAGGGGCGGTCGTCGCTCCGCTGTCTCCGTCCTCGAGCGCGTCGAGCCTCGTGGGCATGATCGCGAACTCGAATGCGAGCCTTGTGTTCCTCGATGCGACGGTCGAGCAGTTGCTTGAGCCTGTCGCGACGGACGTCAAGGCGAAGCGCATACGACTCGACAAACTCGATGCATGGCTCGCCGAGGAAGGCGCCACGCCCGCGCCTGTCGAGATCAACCCGGCCTGGGGCTTCAACATTATTTACTCGTCAGGCACGACGGGTACGCCTAAAGGCATTGTCCAATCGCACGCCATGCGGTGGGCCTATGCCGTGCGCAGCGCCGATCGCGGCTATGGCCCCGATGTCGTCACGCTGATTTCGACGCCGCTGTATTCGAACACCACGCTTGTGAGCTTTTTCCCGACGCTGACGCTCGGCGGCACGGTCCTCGTGATGCCGAAGTTCGATGTCAAAGGCTATCTCGAACTCGCGCAGCGGTATCGTGCGACGCACGCGATGCTGGTGCCGGTGCAATACCAGCGCATCATGGACTATGCCGACTTCGACCAATACGACTTGTCGAGCTTCCGCGCCAAGTTTTCGACCAGCGCGCCATTCGCGGCACGTATCAAGGCCGACGTCGTCAAGCGCTGGCCTGGCACCTTGACCGAGTATTACGGCATGACCGAAGGCGGCGGCTCGTGCGAGTTGCTTGCACATGCATTCCCGAACAAGCTGCATACGGTCGGCACACCAATTACCGGGCACGATATCCGCCTGATCGACGAAGCCGACAATGAAGTCGCACGTGGCGAAGTCGGTGAAGTCGTCGGCCATTCGCCGGCGATGATGACGGGGTATCACAACCAGCCCGACAAGACGGCCGAAGCCGAGTGGTATGACTCGACCGGCAAGCGCTTTATTCGCACAGGCGACCTCGGACGCTTCGATGAAGACGGCTTCCTGACGCTGCTCGATCGAAAGAAGGACATGATCATCTCGGGTGGCTTCAACGTGTATCCGACCGATCTCGAGGCCGAGTTGCGCGTGCATCCGGACGTGTACGACGTTGCCGTCGTCGGCGTGCCATCGATTCAATGGGGCGAGACGCCGGTGGCGTTTGTCGTACCCCAGGCGAGCGCGACGACCAATGAGCTCGCGTTCAAAGACTTCGCCAATGCCAAGCTCGGCAAGATGCAGCGCCTGGCAGACGTCGTCTTCATCGACGTGCTGCCGCGCAGCCCGATCGGCAAAGTGCTCAAGCGCGAATTGCGCGATCTCTATACGACCCTCAAACAGGACGAGACATGCAAGACTTCGCTGGCAAAGTAGCGGTCATCACAGGCGCGGGATCGGGTTTTGGTCGCGAATTCGCGCGCATCGGCACGCGACTCGGCATGCGACTTGTGCTGGCCGACGTGCAAAAGGATGCGCTTGACGAAACCTATGCTGAAGTCACGGCTGCCGGCGCCGATGCGGTCCTGCAGCGCACCGATGTGTCGAGTGCGAGCGATATCGACGCACTGGCCCGCATGACCGTCGACACCTTTGGTGCGCCGCATCTGGTGTTCAACAACGCAGGCGTGGGCGGCAGTGGCGGTCTGCTTTGGGAAAACACGGATCGCGACTGGTCATGGGTGCTTGGCGTGAATCTCTGGGGCGTGATTCACGGCGTCAAGGCATTTACGCCACTGATGCTTGAAGCCGCGAAGAAGGATCCGTCGTACCGAGGTCATATCGTCAATACAGCATCGATGGCGGGTTTGCTGAACGCACCGTTGATGGGTTCCTATAACGTGTCGAAGCACGCGGTCGTGTCGTTGACGGAGACGCTGTATCAGGATCTGTCGCTTGTCACGGAGCAAGTGCACTGCTCGGTGCTGTGCCCGTACTTCGTGCCAACCGGCATCGCGCACGCCGCACGCAATCGCCCCGAAACGCTCAAGGACGACAAGCCGAGAACGCGCTCGCAGCAAGTTGCGGCAGCGCTTAGCGAAAAGGCCGTGAAATCCGGCAAGGTCAGCGCCACGGAAGTCGCCGAGTTTGTTTTCGACGCCATCCGCAACGAGGCGTTCTACATCTACTCACATCCGAACTCACTCGCCCCCGTGCACGCGCGCTTCGGCGACATCGTCGGCCAACGCAACCCGACCGATCCGTACGCCGAGCGCCCGAACGTCAGGGAAGAACTGGCTGCAGCATTGAAAGGCTAAGGCTTAGCCGCTGTCGCAAACCAATTCAAAGTCGCGCAGAAGAACGACCGCCGGGGAGCAATACGCTTCCGGCGGTCGACACCAACTTACTTCGAAGCCAACGCATTCATCTCCGACGGCTTGAGCTTGCTGCCCTGAACAACAGCGACCAGCGGCGTGGCGGCGACCATGCCGCCGTGTTCGTCGAGTCCGCCGATATTGTTCGGGTTGTTTTCGTGCGGCAGCTGCTTGATGCCTTTTTCGTATGCCGCGCGAATCGCTGCACCGTCGGTCGACGTGCCGGCAACCTTCATGGCCAGCGCCGCGGCGTAGACGGCCGTGTAGTTCAGCGACACTTCGCTGCTCGGATCGCGGTTGTCATGCGTCTTGCGGAAGCGGGCGACGAACGCCTTGGTGCCCGGCGTTTCGTCGGCCGAGACGGGCAGTACGCCGATCGCGCCTTCGAGCGGCTGATAGCCACCTGTGACCTTGGCAACTTCATCGAGCTTGGCCTGGTCGATCACGACGAAGCCACCCTTGAAGCCCAGTTCACGTGCTTGCTGTGCCACAAGCCCGGTCGGCTCCGACGGGCCGCCGATCAGCATCACATCCGGCTTTGCGGCGATCACGCGGCTCATGCCGCTATAGAAGTCGGTCGACTTGTTATACGACATCGGGTTCTCGACCACGATCTGACCACCAGCAGCTTCCCATGCAGGCTTGAACGCCGCAGTCCAGGCCTTGCCATAGTCCGAGTCCGTCGGCGCGATTGCGGCCTTCTTGCCGTACGTCGACATTTCGAATTTGACGAAGGCCGGGATATACGACGTGAATTCCGGCGGGATGCGCACGGTCAGCTTGTTGTTGCGCTGGGCGATCTGCGGCACGCTCGTGTACGCGAGCAGAAACAGGTTCTGCTGTTCGTTGCTCGTCTGCACCGCGAAGCAGCCGCCGGCGTGCGGTACGAGCACGACTGCGGTCTTGTCTTCTTCGACGAGTCGCTTGACGTTGATCGCCGTCTCAGCGGGGTTGTATTTGTCGTCGAGCGCGTCGATCTGGATCTTGACCTTCTTGCCGGCGATTTCCACGCCGCTCTGGTTAAGCTCGTCGGCCGCCATCTGCATGCCGTCGAGCACTTCCTTGCCGTACTTGGCCGCGCCGCCGCTCAACGGGCCGGAATAGCCGATATGCACGACTTCCTGCGCCATCGCACCGGTTGCCGCGCTCATCGCGGCGACAGCGCCGGCTACGGCTACCACGACACTCCATCGCTTCATTGTCTTCACGGGTCTCCTCCGTTGGGTCAGCGTGCCGCGGTCGGGGCCGCAGGTCACGCAGCAAGTTGCAGGGTAGGTTATAGGCAGATATTCAATGATTGTCAGACGGCTTTTGTTGAGTCTTCAGTCGCTTCAGCTTCGAGCTCAGTCTGCGGGCGATCGATCTCCAGAACATCTCCGGTCAGTCTCGACGCAGCGGCCAAGCGAAGCAACGCACGGTGTACGGCTCCATCAGCCGCCGACGTACGCTCGCCGAACCGCTTCGTTATTCATCAGGCTTTCCCTATTGCCTTCGAGCACAATGCGCCCGCTTTCGATGACGTACGCACGATGCGCTATGCGAAGGGCGGCGAATGCGTTTTGCTCGGCGAGCACGACAGTCGTCCCGTCTTTGTTGATCTGCTGGATCACGTCGAAGACTTGCTTGACGACGAGCGGAGCAAGGCCAAGCGAGGGTTCGTCGAGCAGCAACACTTTAGGGCGCGCCATGAGTGCGCGGCCCAACGCGACCATCTGCTGCTGACCGCCGCTTAACGACCCTGCAGGCTGATCCTTCTTTTGATCGAGAATCGGAAACAGGCCCATGACCTCGTCAAGCCGACGTCGATTCCCCACTTTGTCGGAGCGATGCACATACGCACCGAGCATCAGGTTCTTGAACACAGACATGCCCGGAAACAGCTTGCGTCCCTCAGGGCACTGGATCACGCCGTTGCGCACGATCTGCGACGGCTTCATGCCGAGCAACTCGTGCTGGCCAAATCGGATGCTTCCGCCCGCGGCTTTATGCAGTCCGCTAGTCGTCAGGAAAATCGAACTCTTGCCCGCGCCATTCGCGCCCAGCAGCACAACCAGCTCACCATCGTCGGCATGCATCGAAATGCCATCGAGCGCGCGGAAGCTTCCGTAGTCGAGTGCGACGTTGTCAAACTTCAGCATGCTCGCTCCCGAGATAAGCATCGATCACCGCTGGATTGCTCCGGATTTCCGCAGGCGTGCCCTCGGCGATTTTCTTGCCGTAGTTCAGCACCATGATCTTGTCGGCAAGCTTCATGATCATGTTCATCTTGTGCTCGACGAGGCACACCGTCAGGCCATGACGCACAAACTTGCGAATCAGCTCCGACAAGCCTTCCGTCTCTTCGGGATTCACACCGCCGGCCGGCTCGTCGAGCAAGACCAGTGTCGGTTCGGTCGACAGCGCAAGGGCAAACGCCACACGCTTGCGCTCTTCCTGCGAGATATCGCCGGCCAGGCGATGAGCGATAGTCGAGAGGCCGACGAAATCGAGCGCCTCGCGAGCCTTCTCACGGCACACGCGCTCGTCATTGTGCAGCTTGGCCGAGTGCGTGAGGACGTCCCAAAGGTTTGACTGGGTTCGCAGCCGATGCCCGACGATCAGGTTGTCGAGCACGCTTGCGTGGTTGAACAGCGTCGTGCTCTGAAATGTGCGGGCGATGCCCAGGCGCGCGATCTCGTCGACGCGCAGGCCGCCAATCTCCTGCCCACGAAAACGGATCTGTCCCGACGAGGGCGCAAACGTGCCGTTGATCAGGTTGAAGAACGTCGTCTTGCCGGCGCCATTCGGGCCGATGATCGCGTTGATCTTGCCTTGCTCAATGACCGTGCTGACATCGTCGACAGCGACGAGGCCGCCAAACTTGCGCGTGAGGTGTTCAATCTCAAGCATGACCTTTCTCCGCGCTTTGATGAGCGTGGTCGCCCGAGGGCACGTTCGTCGACGGTCCGTTAGCGCCATTCAAGCCTGTCGCACCGGAAGAACTCGCCGCTGGGGCCGCATTGCGATTCCCTCGGCCAGCGCGCCGATTCTTGCGCGAGTAGTAAAGCCCGACGAGGCCATTCGGAAGAAAGATGACCAGCAGAATCAGCAGCGGCCCGAACACGACAAATCGATATTCCTGAAGAAACTGCAGATACTGCGTAATCCACGGCACGACGATCGAGCCGAGCAGAGGGCCGAACAAGGTGCCCATGCCGCCGACGAGCATATACATCGTCATATCGAAGGTGTGATCGACGCTGGCCAGATCCGGTGCGAGAAACCGTAGAACGCCAGCGTAAAGCCCGCCCGCATAGCCCGCGTACAGCACGGACAACATAAAGGCGAGGACCTTGTTGCGCATCAGATTGATACCGATCGATTCCGCGAGCGTGTCGCTGTTCCGAATCGCCATAAACGTGCGGCCGAGCAGCGAGTTCACAACGCGGTGAAGCAGCCAGGTGCCCAGCGCAAGGAAAGCGAACGTCAGGTAGTACAACGGGATGGCACGATCAAACGAAAAGCCGAACATCGTCGGAGTCGGGATGCCGATGATGTCGCTGACACCGTGCGTGAGACCGTCCCATTTCTCGATGCCGAGATACAGGATGTAGCCGACGCACAGCGTGAAGATCGAGAAGTAGTGTCCCTTGAGTCGCAACGACAGAATGCCGACGAAGAACCCGAACACAAGGCACACGAGCCCCGAGCAGGCGAACGCAATCCAGAACGGCCATTGATGATCGACCGTCAGAATACCAACCGTATAGGCGCCGATCGCCATAAAGCCGCTGTGGGCGAGGTTGTATTGACCCGTATAGCCTGTGATCAGATTCAGGCCGATCGTCGCGAGCGCGAAGATATAGGCCGTCGACATGACCGTCAGCATGTAGTCGCGATGCGCGACGAGCGGGAACAACAGGCCGACGACGAACAGCAATGTCCAGCCAAGCTTGCCTTCGAGTCGGCTCATGATACGCGCGCTTCCCGATTGAAGATGCCTTGCGGGCGGACTGAGAGGATCAACACGAGCAGCGCAAAAGCGATGATGTCCTTGTAATCAGGGGAGAGGTAGAACGCGCCGAAGCTCTCGGCAAGACCGATGATGACGCCGCCGAGAATCGCACCAGGCACGCTGCCCATGCCGCCGAGGATCGTGATGACGAATGCCTTGAGAATCACGAGCTGGCCCATCGAAGGGAACACGAGGTTGATCGGCGCGAACAGCGTGGCGGCAACCGCTGCGAGCACGCCGGAGATGCCGAACGTGAGCAGTGCGACGCGCGTCGCATCGATGCCCATCAGCGAAGCGCCATCGCGGTTCTGAGCCATGGCGATGATCGTCGAACCCATGACCGTGTGCTTGAGAAACAGATGCAGCGCGAGCATCAGGCCGAAAGCGGCCGCAATGATCAACAGCCGCTGAATCGGCGCGGTCACGCCGGCCACTTCGATGATGCCCATATAGGGCGTGGCCATGCGGTGAAAGTCCGCGCCCCAGATCGCTTGTGCGCCGGCTTCAAGAAAGAGCAGCAAACCAATCGCCGCGATCATCGGATGCAGTTCCGACGAATTGCGCAGCGGATGGAAGACGAGTCGTTCAGCGAGCATCGCGACGATAGCGACGACAATCGCCGCACCAAGCATCGCTAGCCAATAGTTGACGCCAAGCGTCTCCATTAAATAGAGCGCGGCGAAAGCGCCAACCATATAGAAGGCGCCGTGTGCAAAATTCGGAATCGCGAGAATGCCGTAGACCAGCGTCAGGCCCAACGCAACGAGACTGTAAATGCCTCCAAGCGTCAGACCGTTGAGTACCTGCTGCAGAAACATATCCACTGTGTGCTCCCTGACTGCGGGTCGATTCGGGTCGACGAAAGAGGCTCAGCTTTTCTGCTTCAACGCGACCCAAGAGCGGGGTCCGCACGCGCAAATCGACATCAGGAAATATCGATGTAGCGACTACAAAAATTCGAACGCTCGTGCGCGTATCTGGCCGAAGAAATTTGTCATGACGCCCGCAGCCAGTCAATGGTGGAAGCCCCAAATGTTCTGCATTGCGGATCAATTCAGGGAAAGCACCTAGCGGTATAAAGCGGCGATTCGCTCGGTGTGTATGCACGGTCCGCGAAGCGCACTGCGCCGACGCGGCAAGCAATTGGAGGAAGTACTACGCGGCTAGGTAAACACCCTGACCGATGAGGCGAGGAGATGAGAGGGCGATTCGTCAGGTCTGCATTTCGGATGGATGTTCCGCTATGCAGACCTGATTGATAGGCCTGATGTGCCGGCCTGATATGTAGTCCTGCTGTATCGCGTTCCCGCTTGGGTTACGCTGCCTTCAATGTTTCCATATCGATGACGAAGCGATACTTGATGTCGCTCTTGAGCATCCGTGCATAAGCCTGTTCGATGTCCTGCATCGGAATCATCTCAATGTCGGAGACGATATTGTGCTCGGCGCAGAAGTCGAGCATCTCTTGCGTCTCCTGAATGCCGCCGATGATCGAGCCCGCGAGGCTGCGACGCTTGAAGAGCAGGTTGCCGACCGACGGCGACGGATGCGCGTGCTCGGGGACGCCAACCAGCGTCATGGCGCCGTCGAGCTTCAGCAGCGACGTGAACTGGTCGAGATCGTGCGACGCGGCGACCGTGTTCAGGATGAAGTCGAACGTACCTGCATGGGCTTTCATCTCGTCGGCGTTCTTCGACACGACGACTTCATCGGCACCCAGCTTGCGTGCATCTTCGCGCTTGGACTCCGACGTCGTGAAGGCAACAACGTGCGCGCCCAGTGCGTGCGCGAGCTTGATACCCATATGGCCAAGACCACCGATGCCGACAACGCCGACCTTCTTGCCCGGTCCGGCCTTCCAGTGACGCAACGGCGACCACGTCGTAATGCCGGCGCAAAGCAGCGGTGCGGCTGCGGCAAGTTGATCTTCCTTGTGCGTGACCGACAGCACGAAATGTTCGTCGACGACGATGGCCGCCGAATAGCCGCCGTAGGTGTTCTCACCCTTGCCCGACACGTGGCCGTTGTACGTGCCCGTGAAACCGGGTTCGCAATACTGCTCGAGGTTGGCTGCACACGAAGGGCAGGTGCGGCAGCTGTCGACCATGCAGCCGACGCCGACGATGGCACCGACCTTGTGCTTGGTCACGTCGGAACCGACGGCGCTCACGCGGCCGACGATTTCGTGGCCGGCAACTGCCGGGAAATGGATGCCCGGCCATTCGGCGCGCACCGTGTGCAGGTCCGAGTGGCAGACGCCGCAATAGAGGATATCGATCTCGACATCGTTCGGGCCGACGGCGCGGCGTTCGATCGTGTAGGGGGCGAGCGGCGTCTTGGGCGTTTGAGCCGCGTAAGCTTTGGTTTGCATGGCGATGAAATACCGAAGAGGAAGGTTGCTCGGCCGACTGGAGGGACGGATCCCTGTGCCGATCGGCGCAATGTACGGTTTTGCGGCATTGCGATTCAATGCGGATCGGAGCAAAAGACAATGAAGCGACGCGCACAAATGCTGACTGTCGGCACTCACGGCGAGAGCGTCGGATAAATAGGCAAATTGTTGCGGGGAATAGGCAAGCGTTTTGCGGCACTGAATCGAGCGAAATCGCCGTTGTGGTGACGTCGAAAAGGGTGAATCGCGGCGGAGCACGGATAATGCACAGTTGAACAGCCAGCGGCACGTCGCCGCCAACCGGGACACGAAGATGAATTACCGAGTCACTTATGAACACAGCCTGTCGACCGCGCCGGACGACTTTATCGTCCACGTTCCCGTCCAGGTCGTCAGCGACGTCCCCGAGGGCATCCAGCGCGAGGAGCTGCCCAATGTGATCACGAAGCTCATCCTCGAGCGCTCGCCCAGGATGGGGAAGATCCGGAACCTGCGAGTCTTGACGTAGTCGCGCCTCGTTTCTCTAAAATAAGTCTTTTCCGAATCCTGTGGGTATCAAGGCCGACGTTTCTGAGCCCTGAGCGGATGCTAGATTTTCGGATGCGTTTTATGCGTTCGCACTAAGTTATCTATGCATTGGTCAGGAGCGAAAAAAAATGAGTGCGGCTTTTCCTTGGGCTCAGATGGTCACTTGCCTTGTGATGTTCGCGATAGCAGAGGCTTTTTGGACCGTCGTATTCCGAATCATGGCCTGGTGTGATCGGCGCCGTCGCGTTGTTCCGAAAACTATCGGCAGGGAAGTGTGGGTGACCGTGTCGCGCAACGGCTTCGAGAGGGCGTGGAGGTTGTCCGCTGACATGCCGCGTGAGAAAGCCAGGCACGTGGTAGGCGAAGTCGTTAGCAAGATACTCACGTGAATGCGCGTATTTTTTCAAATTCGCACGCTGGCGAAACGTCCGGTAAGGGATCGGATATCAAGAAAGTGGGTGAGTGGTCGATACACACGTATCCCCAACTACATTACTTGCGATCGTGACTTCCATTTCGCCAGTTCAATCGGCCATTAGCCAGGCGCTCGCAGCGCAATCGTCGCAATCGGCCCGCACGTCGACAACAGCCCAGCAAGGCGCAAGCACGACGGCTGCCGGTACGAGCCAGACCTCGTCGCAAGACAACACGAATTCAGGCAGCTCGTCTTCAAAGTCGTCGGGCAGCGCGGCAGCAGGCGGCGCAGCCGCGGGCAGCAAGGGAGGTGGCGGCGGTGGCATGGCAGGGATGGGTGGTTCCAGCAGCTCCAGCAGCTCGAGCCAAAGTGCGGCCATCAAATTGCTCGAGGACACGATTCAACGCCTCGAATCAGAACTGTCATCGCTGCAAAGTCAGATCAGTAAAGCGCCGGACTCACCGGCGTCCGCGTCGCTTCGCGGACAGGTCACCACGATCCAGGCGTCGCTCCAGCAGGCCGAAGCCTCGTTGTCGCAGCTCATGACGGGTTCGAGCAGCGGAAACTCGACCAGCGACACGCTCGGCACCAACGTCGACACGATGATTTAACAGGCTCCGCAAGCGCGCCCGCATCGAGCCGCAATAGCGGCTCAATTTCGTTTACCGCCTCGTTTTTTAAAAAATACTAAACAGCGCGCTGTGTTCTGCGTAAGTTTCAAGGCAATTTGTAAGTAGAATTCGACACGACCTTTGAATGATGGGCCGCAAGAATCCTCCGACGTCAACGTCATTCGATCGTTTGATGGTTTTCCGATTCGAGCGCACATCTGCATCCCGAGCATGCGGATGCCATTTCCATTATTCGAAGGGTGCTTTATGAACGCAGTTATCGGTACGCCCGCGCGTGCACCGCAATCGCCGATTCGTGATTTTTCGACGTCGATCTTCGCCGCCAATGCCAATGCGACGACGTTGCTCGCGTCGCTGAGCGCCAAACTCGAGGATCCGTACCTCGAATCGCGCTTCGACCAGACGCCCTGGGATTTTGAAACGCTGCACAGCGAAGTCGGCGCCATGCTGGTTGCCGCGTTCGGCCGCCTTGAAGAGCCGGCGCTCCAATGCGTGCACGCCATTCTGTTTGCGCTGTATGAACTCCACGTTGCACCGATTGGCAGCGAACGCTGCGCCAACCAGTTCAACCCGTACCTGATTCGCCTGCAACGCGCGATCGAGCGTGCATGGCTCGACGCCGAATTGCGCCGCACGCGTCCGCTGCCCGCCGACGTGACGACCCCCGAAGGCCTCGTCGAAGCGATTCGTTCGGAATCGGCTCGCCACCGCGCCTCGAAGCACCCGATGTTCGATTTTCTCGAGCGCCACGCGACGACCGCACAACTCGTGCGCTTCTTCCGCAGCGACAGCTCGCTGAATATCCGCTTCTTCGATCTGATCGTATTGGCGCTGCTCGGCTCGGATCCGGCTGTGCGCGGCGAGCTGTCGCAAAACTTCTGGGACGAAGCCGGCAAGGGCGAGGCCAAGAACAGCCACGTGACGCTGTTCAAGTCGCTGCTCGAATCGATGGGCGCCCCGAATGAAGACGACGGCGAAGTGTCGCAACTGGGCTGGCAGGGCCTGGCCGGTCACAACCTGTTTATGCTGACGGGCCTGAACCGCATTCACGGCTTCAAGTCGCTCGGCGTGATGGCCGTGACCGAACTGCTCGATCCGTCGCAATACGACAAGCTCACGCGCGGCTGCCGCCGCGTCGGCATGGGCGCGAATAACCAGCTTGCCTATTACGAAGAGCACATCAGCATCGACGTGGTCCACGCCGAAGGCTGGCTGTCGAACGTGATCGTGCCGCTTGCACAACGTTATCCGGAGCGCATGAACGACATCTATGTGGGTGCCCAGATGCGCCTCAACACGTGCTCCGACTACTACGACGTGCTGCTCGAAACATTGATGCAGGCTGAATAAATTCAGCCTGCGCAAAATGTCACTCTGACACATGCTGCAATAACTGAATCAAATGGTTCGGTTATTGCAGCATTATTTTTTATGTCATGTTGGTATACCAACAAAACCAAATAACGTTTACATTCATTCAACTAAACGATTTCTTTCAAAATCGACGCTACAATTTCTGTCAAAAATAGTTCTTAAAATTTCTTTCAGAAAGCACTGGTTTAAATAGACAGCCCTGTATAGAATCGTCTGCGTATTACCGAGTGTGTAATTCACACACGGATGATTCCAAAACGTTCATCGGCGGATCGATGCCTCGAACAGGAACGATCCGTTTCGTAGTTCGCCGAAACAGGGGTGCGAATATGCAGACGCTGGCGACACACGGGGCGCGTACGATCACCACGCGCGATCTGAGCAAGAACCCATCAAAGGCATTGCGTGAAGCGACGGATCAGCCGCTGATCGTGATGCGGCATCAACGACCGATTGCGTGTCTGGTACCGATCGAACAATGGTCTGAGCTGGTCACTAAACTCAAACTGCTGCACCTCGACGCGAATCTGGTTTGATCGCGTAAGAGGGAGGCGGCACCCATCAGGGACGGAAAACCGGGACGATGACAGCGAACCGTGAGGCGGTAAGCAAAAAACAAATATTGGTCGACAAGGCGACGGAGCTGTTCTCGCAAGAGGGCTATCACGCCGTCGGGGTCGATCGCATCGTCGCGGAATCGGGCGTCGCCAAAATGACGCTCTATAACCACTTTGCCTCGAAGTCGGATCTCGTGGTGGCCGTGCTCGGCCAACGCGAGGCCCGCGCGGCGGAATCACTGCGTGACTTTGTCGCGAAGTACGATGCGCCCCTTGACCGCCTTCGTGCCGTTTTCGAATGGCATGACGTGTGGTTCAAGGAGGCCAACTTCACGGGCTGCATGTTTATCAACGCAGCCTCCGAATTCCCCGGGCACGATGACCAGATTCATCGCGCCGCAGCGCTGCAAAAGCTGCATTTGACCGAGCTGTTGCGCGAGGTACTCGAGCCGTTAGTGCCCGCAATGGCAGCGGACCGCATTGCTGCGCAATTGCTGATTCTCGTTGACGGCGCGACGGTTACCGCGCAGATCTCAGGTGATTCAGGGTCTGCGATGCTCGCGTGTGATATCGCGATGCAGCTCGTGGCGAATGCGATGAGTTCGCCGAGCGTGGCGTAACGTCGTTGTACGAACAAATCGAAATCCGTCTGCCTTATGTCGTCTCTATAGTGCCTACGCTCGGGGTAGTTCAACTCCGAACGACGCAAGCGCTAATAGAGGCCACAGCATGCAGACGGAAGAACAAGAACACGTAGACGACGATCTCGCCTGGTCACCGACGATACGGTTGCAGGACACGGGGCGGTTTTTGCAGGTGATCGAAAAGCTCGGTATTACGCTCGCGATCAGCCGCCGGCCTTCGGGCGTTGCATTGCTGGGTGTCACGAACGGCGAGCCAACATTGTCTGCGTGTTTGCTTCCGCGCTCGATGGGGATGGCTGTCGATCGTGACCGGCTGGCGATCGCCACGATGCGTGAGCTGGTCGTGTTCGGCAACGTCCGTAGCATCGCAAAGGACTATCCCCGCCGTCCGGACTTCTACGACGCAGTGTACGTACCTCGTCAGACATTCCACACGGGCTATTGCGATTTGCACGACATGGCGTTTGACGAACGCGTCGTCGTCGCCGTCAACACACGGTTTTCGTGTATCAGCGTGATCGATGGCTTCTTTAATTTCACGCCGATCTGGCAGCCACCGTTTATCAAGCAACTTTCCGGCGACGACCGCTGCCATTTGAACGGCATGGCGTTTCACAACCGGCTGATTCGTTTTGTGACGGCGCTCGGAACAACGAACACGCCGTATGGATGGCGCGACGGCATGGCCGAGAACGGCGTGCTCATGGAAGTCCCGTCGGGGCGCGTCGTGGCATCAGGCCTGTCGATGCCGCATTCGCCGCGTGTCATCGACAACAAACTCTACGTGCTCGAGGGCGGACGCGGACTCGTGCTTCAGATCGAACCCACTACAGGCGAACGCAGAGTGGTCGCGAAGCTGCCAGGATTCACGCACGGGCTCGCGGCGCATGGCGGTGTGCTCTTTGTCGGGCTGTCCAAATTGCGCGAAAAACGCGGGCCCCAGGGCCTGCCGATCGAAACCGAAGGCGACCTCGTCGCCGGTGTTGCTGCTGTCAACGCTCAAAATGGCGAGATCCTCGGCATCATGCATTTCCATACGGGCGTACGTGAAGTCTTCGACGTCCAGGTCATTCCGAATGTGCGCCGCGCCGAGATATTGGCTTTCGAGCAATGGGCCGAAACGCCATCGATCAACACGATGGACGCAGGGCAGTGGGACATGGGTGCTGTGGAAGAAGAGGCGGGTGACGGCGATGGCCAGTGAGTTCGGCGCCATGGCACTGTCGCGCTCGGAACGCGAGCGCGCGAACGGGCATCGAAGCGCCGTGTTCTGGCTCACGGGTTTGTCGGGAGCGGGCAAGACTACGGTGGCTTCCGGTGCGGAGCAACTGCTCTACACGATGGGGTATCAGGTCTGCGTGCTTGACGGTGACCACTTGCGCAAGGGCTTGAACGCCGATCTCGGCTTTGACGACGCCGACCGGCACGAGAGCATGCGCCGTGCGGGACATATGGCGGAGGCGTTTGCGAATACCGGCATGATCGTCCTCGTGGCATTGATTTCGCCATTTGATCGAGGCAGACAATATGCCCGTCAGGCCGTGTCGGCGGACTTCTATGAGGTGTATGTCGCCACAACGCTCGACCTGTGCGAAGCACGCGATCCGAAGGGACTCTATCGAAAGGCGCGGGCCGGCGAAATCCACGGGTTTACAGGCATTTCGTCTCCTTACGAAGTGCCCGTCGCGCCCGATACATCGATCGACACGCGTGGGCGCACGCCTTCGCAATCGATCGACGAATTCGTCCAGTACGTTCGCTCGAAGGTGGAGCTCGGGCGCCTGCCGCGGTACATCAGTGCAAACAACGCACGCGGAGTCGGTCGCCGCGATGCCATCGAGCAATGACGATGCATTCGCCCGCCGACGAATGGGGTTTCACACTGATCGAAGTGCTGATTGCGCTTGCCGTCGTCGCGATTTCGCTCGGTGCCGTTCTACACGCGATCGGTGCAATGGCGGTCCATACCGAACTCGCAAGGTCACGCCTGCTTGCGCTATGGAGCGCAGATAGCGCGCTCAGCGACATCCGTATTGCGGGCGCGTGGCCAGACCCTGGGCTTACCACGTTCGACTGTGCTCAAGGACCTTATCGGTTCGTATGCCGGCAGCGTGTGACCAGCATGTCCAATCCCATGCTTCGACAGGTCGCAGTCACCGTGTACGCGTCGCCCAAGAGCGCGGAAGTTCTCGCCGAGACCGTGACGGTCATTCAAAATGAAGCGCGTTAGGACACGCTCGAGCGCGGCAGGCTTTACGCTCATCGAGATGCTCGTTGCCATTGCGTTGTTGGCTGTGATCGCGGTGATGGCGTGGCGCGGGCTCGATGCCACGATACGTGGGCGCGATACGGTCGTCAGTCAACTGACTCAGACGCGGATGCTTGGGCGATATTTCTCGCAACTGCAGTTCGACATGCTCAATCTTGCCGCGCCCGAAGAAATGTTCGGTCCGCCGTTGCGCATTCAGTCCAACGAACTCGTGCTCGTCCGGCATATCGGCGTAGGCGATGGCGCCACGCGCTTGCAAGTCGTACGGTATTTCCTCAAAGGCCACCAGCTGCTCCGAAGTGCGTCACAGCCGCTCGACACGATCGACGCGGTCAGTGGCGCGTTGAAAAGCATGGATCGCTTTGCAAGCGTCATCGCAAGCAACGACGTACGAGGCATGCGCCTGTCGGTGTGGATTGCCGCGCAGGGGTGGACATCTGACCAGAGCGTCGTAATCGCTTCGTACTCGAAGTATCTGGCACAACGTGGCATCACCACGGCGTCCGCGGTCGGTATGCCATTGCCGCGAGGTGTGCGTTTCTCGATCCAGACTGACCGCGGCGGCGAATACATGCGCACGATTCCGCTAGCGGAATAGGTGTCCGTCGTGTCTCGCCGCATTGTGTGTACAAACGGTCATACGCTTTTTATCGCTCGTTCGATACGCTGCTGAATCACCGCAAGGTCACTCGCGCGCGATCAGGTTCGCCGCGCGCCTTCACCTCACGCAATTCGATATCGGGAGCGACGCAATGGACTTCGAGAGCCGTATGAACACCGCGCTCAGGGGCGGGCGCAGGGGGCGGCATATCGTGCGCGCTCTGCACCTCGCAGGCCGGCCGGAGGCCTGCATATGAATCTCGTCGAAAATCCATCGGGACAGGTCGCAGCAGGTGGCGCGAAACATGATGCGTCCAACGACGCGTTCCATGAATCGGAACATGTCGCAAGCGAAGCGGTTCCGGGCATACAGGATGTCGACGCGACATTCGCATCGGCTGCCGCCCTGCATGCCCAGGGGCAGCTTTCCGAAGCCGCCGAACTCTACAAAGCGGTTATCGCAGCCAGGGACGACCATGCCGAAGCGCTGCATATGTATGGCGTGTTGTGCTACCAGCGAGGCGAAATCGCGGAGGCGGAACAGCTGATCCGTCGCTCGACGCGCATCGATCCGCAGCCGCTCGCTCTGGCCAACCTCGGCTTGATTGTGGCGCAGGACGGCCGCCGCGACGAAGCGATCGAGCACTATGAGGCGGCGCTTCGTCTCGAACCCGGGCATTTGCACGCACTTGTCAGGCTTGGCATTGCGCTGATCGAACTCCGGCGGTATGAGAACGCCGTATCGGTGTTTGATCGCGCGCTCGCTGCGTCGCCGCTTTCCATTGATGCGTTGGCGAATCGCGGCGTAGCGCTCAGAGCGCTCGGACGTTTCGACGACGCACGCGAAATGTACGAGCGCGCGTTGACAGTGAATTCGCGCTCGTTCGAGTCGCATGCCAATCTGGGGAATGTGTTGCTCGACCTCGGGCGCCATGCCGATGCGCTGGTTGCCTACGACCGTGCATTGGCGCTTCAACCGAGTCTGCCGGAGGTTCTGGCTGCGCGCGGCCGCACGCTGATCGAGCTCGACCGCCCTCAGGAGGCGCTCGCGAGCTTCAATGAGGCGATCGCATCGAAGCCCGATTTTGTTGAAGCCATCTACAACAGCGCGGTCGCACTTGAACGACTCGGGAGACTGCAAGAGGCACTCCAGCGTTGCACGCGCGTGCTCGCGCTCGAGCCGTCGCATCCGCGCGTGCACAGCGCGCGCGGAAACGCCAACCTGCGCCTCGAACGATACGAAGACGCCCTGGCCGACTACGCCGTAGCACTGAAGGTCGAACCCAACTCGCCCGACGTGCTTTGCAACTGCGGATCGGCGCTTCGCAAGCTCGAACGCTTCGCCGAAGCCGTCGAACGATACGATGCCGCATTGGCGCTCCAGCCGACAATGCGCGAGGCCTGGTGCAACCGTGCGAACGTACAGCAGGACATGGACCGCCACGAGGACGCGATCGAGTCGTTCGACAAGGCACTCGCGATCGATCCACGCTACGTGCAGGCATGGCTCAATCGCGGTAACTCGCTGCTGCACCTTGGACGATACCGCGACGCATTTGCCTCGTATGACCACGCGCTCGAAGTTGCGCCTGACGCTCAGGACGTCAATTTTGCAAAGGCTTTTTTGCATCTCCATCAAGGGGAATTCGAGCAGGGCTGGGCCGGCTATGAGTGGCGCCTGCGCGACGAAAAGTCCCAGCGCGAAGCGCGCGACTTCGTTCAGCCTCGCTGGACCGGCAATGAATCGCTCGACGGAAAGACGATCCTGATCCACTCGGAACAGGGGTTCGGCGATACGCTCCAGTTCTGCCGGTATGTCGACAAGCTTCATGGTCTGGGCGCGCGCGTCGTATTCGAAGTGCAGGCCCCGCTGAAAACGCTTCTGTCGCTGCGTCGCGATCCGGCGACCGTGATCGCACGCGGTGAAGCGTTACCCGACTTCGATTTCCATTGTGAACTATTGAGTCTGCCTTTCGCGTTTCGTACCGACTGGCACAACATTCCCAATGTGACGCCGTACATCGAGGCAGACATCGAACGTGTGAACGCGTGGAATCATCGGCTCGGCCCCAAGACGCGCAAACGGATCGGCATCGCGTGGTCGGGCAATCCCCACCATGTCAACGACCGGCGACGTTCGATCGAGCTGAGTACGCTGCTGCCGATTTTCGACCGCAACGTGCAATGGGTCAGTCTTCAGAAGGCTGTGCGCGCGCGCGATTGGGCCACGCTCGAACAGACCCCCTTGCTGGACGTCGAAGCGCACCTGAACGATTTCGCCGACACGGCTGCGTTGATCGAATCACTCGATCTCGTGATTTCGGTGGACTCCGCCGTTGCCCACCTTGCTGGTGCGCTCAATCGCCCGGTCTGGCTGCTGCTCACGGATCCGGCCGAGTGGCGCTGGCTCGACGATCGAAGCGATAGCCCGTGGTATCCGACCGCACGGCTGTTCCGCCAGAGCGCGCCCGGTCAGTGGCAGGACGTCGTCAATGCCGTACGCGACGCCATCGACACCGAACTGCTGGCCCATTCAGAAGGCGTATCTACGCGGAGCGGCAATTGACTCAACAGACCGAACAGGCTCAAACATCACAGGCAGGCACCGACGCCTCAGCGCGTGCCGCTTACTCCGCGTCGGTCGAAACGTTGCTGCGCCGTGCGCGCGACGCGCATCAACGCGGGCTGCTCGACGAAGCCGAGACGGGCTATCGCGCGGTGCTCGACGTTGACGCCGGCAACGCCGATGCGCTGCATTGGAGCGGTGTGCTCCATTTTCAGCACGGACGCATGGAGCAGGCCGAAGCGCTCATCCGTCGTTCGATCGATATCGTGCCGACCCCGCTGGCATTGGCTAACCATGCGTCTGCGTTGCTCGAACTCGGCCGGCGCGACGAGGCCATGCAGCGCCTCGAATACGCGCTTGAGCTGAATCCGTCCCATGTGCGGGTTCGCTTCATGCATGCCGAGATGTTGGCCGAGGCAGGGCGCCATGACTCAGCCCTGGCGATTTACGACGGTTTGCTTCCGGATGCACCTGCGGTCGCCGAACTCTGGAGCCGACGTGCCGCTGCGCAGCTTGCGATCGGAGACGCTGCGGCGGCGCTCGAATCGTCGGAGAGAGCGTGGCGGCTCGAACCGACCCACCGGGCTGCCTTAGTGGTCCACGCCGACGCAGCGCGTGCGCTCCGGCAATACGATTTGGCGCTGACGAGCTACGCGCGTGCGTTGCACCTTGAGCCCAGCAACATCGATGTGCTCGTGGCGCGTGGCGTCACGTTGGCCGATGCAGGGCACTTCGAACAGGCACTTGCGACGTTCAATGAAGCGATCGCGGCGTCGCCCGACCACATCGGCGCATTGCACAACAGCGCGGTAACGCTCGAACGTATCAGTCGCTTTACCGACGCGGTAGCTCGCTCTGATCGCGTGCTGGCGATCGACGAAAAGCACGCCGGCGCGCTTGCCAATCGTGGCAATGCGCTGCTTCATCTGGGGCAAAAGGCCGCCGCGGTCGAGAATTTCGAGCGAGCCGTGCAACTCGCACCGGCATCACTCGAGACATTGACGAACTACGCGCGAGCGTTGCATTTGCACAAGCAATTCGCGAAAGCGATCGAGACATGCGACCAGGTGTTGTCGATCGACGCGGAGTACGGACCAGCCTGGCTGGCCAAGGGTCTCGTTCACCAGCACGAGCACCGATCCGACGAGGCACTCGCCAGTTTCGACCGTGCGCTGGCTATTCGCGCAGACGACCTTGCCGCGTCGTTTCAGCGGGGCAACGCGTTGCGCACGCTGAGGCGTCATGCCGAAGCCATCGAAGCGTTTGACCGGGTGATCGCGCAGGACCCGGACAGCATTCCTGCCCACTTCTCCAAGGCATTCGTCTATCTGGCGCTGGGTGACTACACTCGAGGCTGGCCCGAATACGAATGGCGCTGGAAAGAATCGCAGGTCGGTGATTCGAGGCGTCAGTTTCCGCAGCCCCTGTGGCTTGGCAAGGAATCGCTGGAAGGCAAGACGATTCTGCTGCATGCGGAGCAGGGCCTCGGCGACTCGATTCAATTCGTCCGCTACCTCGAGCATGTCAAGGCTCTGGGCGCAACCATCGTGCTTGAAGCGCCGAAGCCGCTCAGACGACTCTTCGAACGCATGCCGTACGTCGACGCGTACGTACTGCGAGGCGAGCCGCTGCCACCGTTCGACTACCACTGCCCGCTACTGAGTCTCGCGCTCGCATTCCGTACGGATGAGACATCGATCCCGGCTAACGTGCCTTATCTCACCGTTGATGCGCAAAAGCTCGATCACTGGCGCAACCGTCTGGGCACGGCCCAACGCACGCGAGTGGGCATCGTGTGGTCGGGCAATCCGCAGCATCTTGACGACCACAACCGAACCGTCCCGTTGGCTTCATGGCTGCCGATCCTCGACGATCGCATCGAATGGTTCAGCCTTCAGAAGGTGGTCCGCGACGAAGACCAGGCCGACCTCAAGGCTTCGGGAATCCGGCACTTCGGCGATGAACTCGAGGACTTCGACGACACCGCCGCGCTGGTTCACGAAATGGACTACGTGATCAGTGTCGATACTTCGGTCGCTCACCTTGCCGGAGCGGTGGGTCGTCCGCTCTGGATCCTGCTGCCCCATCTGCCGGATTGGCGGTGGCTGCTCGAGGGAGAGACCAGCGCGTGGTATCCGAGCGCACGATTGTTCCGCCAGCCCAAGCCGGGCGATTGGCAGTCGGTGTTCGACCGGCTCTCGAAGGACGTTGCAGCGCTCGCATAAAGGACCGAGATCATGCGCGCAAGTCAGCCGGAAACTCAAACCGGACTGTTCGGCGGACAGCCCGTTGTCAACACTGCCATCGCAAGCGCGCTCAAGGCTGCGCGCGTTCATCTCGAACGCGGAGAGGCCGTAGAAGCGCAGAAACTGTATCGAGGCGTGCTCGCTTTCGATCCGGGGCATGCCGAGGCGCTTCATTTTCTCGGCCTGGCCTGCGATCGCGCAGGCGATGTCGCGCAAGCCGAGCCACTGCTTGCGAAGTCACTCCAACGCGGGTTGCGCTACGCGTGGACGTACACGAACCATGCGACCGTCCTCGTCAAGCTCGGGCGGTACGACAAGGCGATCGGTGTGGTTGAGCAAGCGCTGTCGATCGACGCTCGCTATGCGCCGGCGCATGTCTGCAGGGGCAACGCACTGCTCGAACAAAAACAGCCTGCAGCGGCGCAAGCAGCCTACGAAAGCGCGCTTGCGCTTCACGTAGGGATTGCCGAGGCATGGCGCCAGCGCGGCAAGGCGCTCTTTGCCCTGAAGCGACCGGCGGACGCGGTGATCAGCTTCGATCGAGCACTAGTCATTGCGCCTCAGGATTTCGACAGCATCGTCGGGCGCGGCGACGCGTTGCGTGACCTGGGTCAGTATGAAAACGCGTTACGCGCGTATCAGCTTGCGCTCGTCATCCGGCCGCACGATCCCGCGCTGCTCTCCGCCGCGGGCACCATGTGGCTCCAGCTCGGCGAATACGCACAGGGTCTTGCCTGCTTCGAAGAAGTGCTTGCTGCGCAACCCGACAATCATCAGGCGCTGTACGCGAGCTGTGTCGCGCTGGATCACCTTCATCGATACGATCTGTTGCTCGAACGAAGCAACAAGCTGCTCGCAGCGGATGGCACACACGCGGTGTCGTGGCTCGCGCTCGGCAACGCATTGCAAGGGCTGCGGCGCTACGACGAAGCCGCCGATGCGTTCGAGCGGGCCGTCGCCTACGACGCAAACCTGCACATCGCACTCGCCAATCGTGGCATCGCTCTGCGGCTGGGCGACCGCTGCGAGGAAGCGCTTGAACGCTTCGATGAAGCGATTGCGCGGGGCGAGGCTCACCCCCAATTGTTGTGCAGTCGCGCACACGCGCTCCAACAGCTTGGCCGCTTCGACGAATCGCTGGAAAGCTACCTGGCGGCAGCAACACTTGCGCCGGTCGATGTGGCTGGCTGGTTCGGCCGCGGTCTCGCGCTCCAACAGCTTCAGCGTTACGAAGAAGCGATCGAATGCTACGAGCAGATTCGCAAACTGGGGTCCGCCGAGCGCAATACGCAGCAGGACGAAGCCTTCTGCCGCCTGATCATCGGCGATTTCGAAAACGGGTGGCCACAGTACGAATCACGTTGGCTCGATGCCGACGCCGCGCGACATCGGCGTCACATGCATCGTCCGCAATGGACGGGCAAAGAGCCGATCGGCGGCAAGACTGTGCTGCTGCATTCGGAACAAGGCTACGGCGATACCTTGCAATTTTGCCGGTATGCACGCGTGCTTGCGGCGCGTGGGGCTAGCGTCATCCTCGAGGTGCCTGCCGCGCTCAAACGTTTGCTTGGCACGCTTGATGGTGTGAAGCTCCTTGTGGCGGCCGGCGATCCCCTGCCGGAATTCGACTATCAATGCGCGTTGCTTAGCGTGCCATTGGCGCTGAAAACCACCATTGAAAGCGTCCCTTCCGGGGTACCGTACCTTCGTGCTGACTCCGCACGCGTCGAGAAATGGCGTGCGCGCATTGAGGCGAGCGCGCCGGCAAAGCGGCTGCGAGTCGGTGTCGCGTGGTCCGGCAATGCGACACACAACAACGACATCAATCGTTCGATTCCGCTCGCAACGCTTGCGCCTTTGTTCGAGAAAGACATCACGTTGGTGAGTCTTCATCAGGAGGTTCGCGAACGCGACCGGGCCGCGCTCTCCGCGAGCCCGCTTGTTCACTTCGGAAGTGATCTCCAGGACTATTCGGATACGGCGGGCCTCATCGAAGCACTCGACCTCGTCATCGCCGTCGACACCTCTGTGGTTCACCTTGCCGGGGCACTGAATCGACCAGTCTGGATATTGCTGCCGCGTGCACCGGATTGGCGATGGCTGACCGATCGCGACGACAGTCCGTGGTACCCAAGTGTGACGCTTTTCCGACAGACGCGTCCCGGCGATTGGGCCGGGGTAGTCGAACGACTCGCGCAGTCCCTAGACGAATTTGCGAGTCAAACGCGTCGATAACACACAACCGGCGGGGCGCTAAAGAGATGACATCAGTGATCCGAAATATGTACAAAGGTACGTACATTTTCCGGTAACGATTGTGCGTATCATCGGCAACACAGATGCCATTGCGCACACGTAATCTCCCCGCGATTGTTAGCGACCTCGACGTCGTAACAGGGGAGACCGTGTCCCGAAACGGCGCTTGTGGGCAGGCGTGTTTGGATTCGGTCGAGACTTCTTTATGTCCGGATAATCGACGATGACAGCACGGATGCGCGCAGACAAACGGGGCCGCCGCTCGCAGGAGACGCAAGACCTTTTCAGCTCGACGCTGAACCCGGTGTATCGGGCCGTTGCCATTCTGTTTGCAACAGGGGCGGTGACGAGCGCACACGCAGCACCGATCAATCTGTCGGGTGTGGCGGCGCAGGTGAGTGCGGCGCGTAATCAGGCTGTCGCGAACGGTCTTCCGGCGATTGGCGTGTCGCCGCAGCAGGCGCTACGCGCCAGCCAGTCGTCGATCCAGAACCTTGCGCACACGGTTCAGACGCTCGCCGCACAGATCGCAGCGCAGCAGAGTGCGGCGCAGGCTGCAGCGGCCACGGTCTCAAACGTGCCGAACGGGCTAGCGCCTGGCGGTCTGCAGGTTGCGCCCGGCGCGAGTGCCGATCCGAACAACCCCGTGTTGTGGATCAACGCCAACCTGCCGCAACAAACGACCAACGCCGATGGCTCCATCACGGTCGACGTCAAGCAGAACGCGCAAAACGCGGTGCTGACGTGGCAGACGATGAATGTCGGCTCACGCACGACACTTAACTTCGATCAGTCGACGGGCACGCAAAGCAACGGCACGAACAATTGGGTCGTGCTGAATCGGATTCAGGATCCGTCAGGCGCGCCGAGTCAGATCTTCGGGCACATCACGGCTCAGGGGTCGGTTTATGTGATCAACCGCAACGGGATCCTGTTCGGCGCGGGATCACAGGTCAACGTGCATTCGCTGATCGCGTCGTCACTGGATTTGCTGAACAAAAACGACGATCCCATTCAGACGCCTGGCGACATTGCTTCGAGTAATCAGCAGTTTCTCTCGCTGGTGGGGGGCGCCGCGGGAGGATTGGCGCCGCTTGAGGCTGGCCAGAACACCGCGAATGGCGGCTCGACGCTGCCAAACGAAGTGCTCGGCCTCGGCAACATTGTGTACGTATCTTCGCCTTCCGAGTATGCGACCCCTGGAAGCATCGTCGTGTCGCCGGGGGCGACGATCAACACCCACAGCAACGGCACCGCAAGCGATGGGGGCGTTGTTTTACTCGCAGCCCCGACGTTGACCAATGCGGGCGCCATTACTGCCGATGACGGTCAGATCGTTCTCGCTGCCGGCGTTGGCGTGGGCTTTATCGCAACTTCGGACCCCGCGATACTGAAGCCTATTGTGACGGGCGCAGTCAAGGTGGGCACTGCGCAGGAATCCGCGAATGCCTTAGTAGATATCACCCCGGTCGGCACGCTTACCAATACAGGGATCGTTCAGTCCTCGCGCGGCAACATCAACCTGCTGGGCACGATGGTCAATCAGAATGGTGCTGTGGCTGTGACGACGAGCGTCAACGTTCCCGGCGCGATTCAGATTGCGGCGGGTGACGAATATGTTGCCAATACGCCTACGGGAGGTGCGTACACGAATGGCGTCGTGCCGGGTACTAATTCCAATCCCGAGCGTGCGGGCGCCGTGATTCTCGGCAACGGGTCAGTCGTCGCAGCGCTGCCGGACAAGGACGGGCAGACGGCGACCTCCACGCCCGGCGTCACATTTACGCCTGGTTCCATCGACATTGGCGGCGGATCGGTCTGGCTCCAGGGGGGAGCGCTCATCGAGGCACCGGGCTCCACAGTGAAGATCGCTGCCCTCACGCAGGGTAGTACGGGCACCAACTACGTGCGCGTGCCTGGAGATACCAGTGTTGCGGGACGCGTCTACGTAGACGCGGGCGCGTCAATCGACGTATCCGGCCTCGCGAACGTCGAACTTCCTGTGTCGGACACGCTGTTGACCGTGCCGCTCGTTGGCCTGAACGAACTCGCCAACTCGCCGCTGTTGCGTGGCGGTGTGTTGTTCGACATGAAGAACGTCATCGTCGACAGTACGCTGTCGGGGACCAATCCCGATGGCCTTCAGTGGGTTGGCAGTCCGATTCTGAATCTTTCCGGTGCAGTGGCCCTGATGCCCCGTACGATTGATCAGTTGCTGATCAACGGCGGCACCGTCGAGCTGGCGGGCGACCAAGTGATCACGGCCGCCGGGTCGTCGCTTTATCTCAACGGCGGCTACGTTCACTACCTCGGTGGCACCGTCAATACCACACGCCTCATCGATGCGAGCGGTGCAGTCGTGCCGATCGGTGACGCCAATCCCTACGACACATTCGTGGGCGTTGCAGGACAGTTCATCGAAAGCCATCCGCGCTGGAACGTGACCAAGACCTGGTACAACCCGCTTCTGGCCGGGAATACCTACGAGGACGATTTCATTGTCGGTGGCAATGCGGGAACCCTCAGCGTGTTTGCGGTCAGCGCGATGGTGCTTGACGGCAACGTCAGCGCGCAGGCTTTTGGCGGGACAAAGCAGACGCAGGGTAATGCGCTCCCGTCTGGTGGGACGTTCAACCTCGGGACCGATTTCGCGTCGGCCTACCTGGCGGGTTCGTTCCCTAATGTGACCGGCGATTTCCGGACCATCCTGCTTCAGGGAAGTGCGCCCGACCTCAATTCAATCTCACCGGGTTTTTCAGCGACAACGCAGTTCGATCCTACGGCTCTGGGTGCCTTGTCGAGCACCGACCCGAATAACGTGCTGGCGACCACGGTCGTCCCGGTCAACACGCTGACCAACGGTGGATTTTCAAACGTCAACATTCAGAGCGACAAGAATAAAGGCAACTCGATCATCGTGACCGCAGGCTCCGAACTTTCCGTCCAGGCGGGTGGTTCGATCGTGCTGAATGCACCTAACGCTGCCGTCACGATCGATGGGGCGCTCATCGCGCCCTCCGGGTCCATTTCGATCAGCGCCGGCAAAGACATCACAGTTGGCTCCGGTGGCACGTTGAGTGCGGCGGGCCAATGGATCAATAACGACACGACGGTTGCCTCGGGCACCACGCAGGGCGGCAGCGAGTACATCAATGGCGGAAGCGTGTCGCTGACTACGGGGTCGACATTTCAGGGGTCGATCCTGCTTGAACCCGGCAGCGTCATCGACGTGTCGAGTGGCGGCGAGATGCTTGCGAACGGCCAGTTGCTCATGCAGAACGGGATCCCAGAAGGAAAGGGCGGCAGTGTGTCGCTCGTGACCTACAACGATGCGTACACTGCTGACGGCACGGTTCTGCCTTCCACGATGCCGACGCAGGGCCATATCCTGCTGGACGGCTCCATCGATAGCTTCGGCTTTTCCGGCGGCGGCACGCTGACGCTCCAGGCGCTGGGCATCCAGATTGGCGGCGATGCGTCAACGGCACCGTCGTGGAGTGTGGTGCTTCCTGCTGACTTCTTTGCGCGGCAAGGCTTCGGCAACTACGTGCTCAACGCGCTCTACGACGCTACGGTCGAACCTGGAACGATCGTGGCGTTGACGCAGCAGAACCTCATTCCCGATACTTCAGCGCTGCGGCAGACCGTCACAGGCTCTGACATCCATGCCGGATCGTTGACGAACCTTGGGACAATCGATGCCTATGATCGCCAACCGACCAGTCTGCTATTGAGCGCGGGCACGTACTTGACGTGGAAGACGCAGTCCAATACGACGGCCAACTATTCGCCCGCTGTCACCGGTGCGGTGACGCTCGGAGACGGAGCGGCGATCGTCGGCGATGCGGGAGCAAGCATCACGCTCGCAAGTCCTGCGCAAGTCACTGTCCTCGGATCGCTGATCGCGCCAGGCGGTTCCATCACGCTGAGCGCCGACTCGGGCGCCAGCGCCATCGCGCAGCCTTCGGGGCAACCTCCGACTGGACAAACCGCGGTTACAAGTGACACAAAGTCAGTATGGCTGGGTCAAAACGCCGTGCTGGATGTGTCAGGCGTCGCGTTGACAAATCCAATACCGGCGGCAGTCAGAATTGGTACGCAGCGGGCTGTCCCGGATGAAGGTAAGGTGCTCGCGGGCGGTAGCGTGACGATTTCCGACGACTCGGGCTTTATCGTCGCTCAGGCCGGTTCGCGCATCGATGTGTCCGGAACATCGGCGGTGTTTGACGAACCCGCATCGGTAGGGGGCTACGCGCCTCAGCAAGTCTGGAGCGATGCGGGATCCATCACCATCAACGCCTCAAGTGGCCTTGCGCTGGACGCAACGCTGGTCGGACACGGCGGGGCGCCCCAGGCTAACGGCGGCACGCTCTCGCTGATCGGCGTCAATCAGGGGGGCAGCGCGTACTCGATCACATCGAAAGCGACCACCGCTTTACCCGGTGCGAAGGCGTTCATTCTTCAACAGTCGGGTGATCTGGCGACGGGCGATGTGCTTGGGCAGTCCCTCGGCACGCCGACGGGGGTACTGCAATTTTCGGTCGATCGTCTCGAAGGTTCAGACATCGGCTCACTGAAAATCAGCAGCGTGCTGGGCAGCAATGCGCTCGCACCCATTGCCTTCGCCGGCAACGTCGAACTATCGCTGGCTAATTCCTTGATGCTCGACACGACGCGCATCGTTCAGCTTCCAGCAGGCGCCACGTCGCTGCCCGCAAACGCGAATGGCTCAGCGTCAATCGGCGCTCCGGTCGTGTCACTGAGCGCACCGTACGTCGAAATCGGCCCAGTGTCCGCGTTCTCCGCATGGACTCCGATCCGCCCGGTGAGCGCGGCTGGCGATGGGACGCTGAATATCAACGCATCGTTTGTCGACATCCTGAACCAGACCGAGCTGGATCAGGTCGGTCAATTCAACGTGACGAGCGCGACCGATATCCGGTTGAGTTCGACGCTGCCCAATCCCAATGGCTCGAATGCGTTGTTACCCGGCGAGCTGTTCACGTCGGGCAACGTGACTTTCGCGGCCCGCGATGTCTATCCGTCGACGGGCAGCGAATTCATCATCGATGCGGTGGGAGCGACCGACCCGACAACACAGACGGTTTTGCCGACCAACGTGACTTTCAAGTCGAATGGTGCATCCAGTGCGCCGCTATCGGCGGGTGGCACCTTGCTTATCGACGCGACGAACATCGATCAAGGCGGCACGGTACGCGCGCCGTCCGGCACCCTGATTCTCGGCGTCGGCGATCCGACCGATGCCAATACGCTCGCCCAGTTCAACAATCTGCCGATCGTCGCCACTCAAAATGTGACGATGGAAAATGGAAGTATCACGTCGGTGTCGAACGACGGTGCGATCATCCCCTTCGGCACAACGGTCGACGGCGTCGAGTGGCAATTCAACCCGGTCATCGGGGTGAGTTCGGCGCCGGACCTGACCGCGCCGCCCGCCAAATATGTCGGACTCAACGGCGCAAACGTCGCGCTCAGTGCCGGCGCGTCGATCGACCTGTCGGGCGGCGGAGACCTGCAAGCATCGGAATGGGTGCCCGGTACGGGCGGTACGCGCAATCTGCTGTCGCAGTACAACGTCAGCTACGCGTCGTCAGCAGCCGGCGTTGCGGTTCCCGTCAATGCCGGCGCGAGCAATGTCTACGCGATCCTGCCTGGCACGCAATCGCCGGTTGCTGCCTACGATCCAATATACGCGCAGAGCCTGCAGCCTTCGAAGAACAACGGCACCGTGTCGACGACCACCGTGGGCATCGGTGTGGGTGACGCGGCTCTGAACGGCGAAGTCGGCCAATCCGTGTATCTGTCCGGCGTGCCCGGGCTTGCTCCCGGTGTCTACACATTGTTGCCGGCTCAATATGCAACACTCCCCGGTGCATATCGCGTCACGCTTTCAACCGCTTCGGGAGGAGCGCCCACAGGTGCATCTCAAGTCCTGCCGGATGGCACGGTAGTCACGTCAGGTTACTTTGCCAATTCACTGACGGGATCGCGTTCCGCCACCCCGGTGCTATTCAACGTTCAATCATCGTCGGTGTGGCAACAGTATTCGCAATACACCTCGACGAGTGCCAACGCGTTTTTCTCGTCGCTCGCGATCACGAACGGCACGGTCACACCGATGCTGCCGCAAGACGCCGGGCAACTCGTGTTGTCGGCGAGCCAGACGCTCAAACTCGGCGCGAGGCTAGATGCAGCGCCTGCTCCGGGCGGTGGGCCCGCAGAAGTCGATATCGCATCGCGCGATATCCAGGTGGTCGGATCGGGCGAAGCTGCTTTGCCGGGGTATCTGCAAATCGATTCGAGTGATCTTGACGCGCTTGGGGCAGGCAGCTTGCTTATCGGCGGCACGCGTACGCTGACGTCGACAGGACTCGTGATCACGCCGGAGTCGAACAGCGTCGTCGTCTCGACTGATGCCTCGCATCCGCTGGCGGGACCCGAGGTCATCCTCGTGACGAAGACGGACAACACCGGCACTGATCCAAACGCGGCCAACGGCTTGCGCGTCGACGCCGGCAGCGTCATTGAGGCGCAAGGCAACTACCCGGCTGCGAAGGATGTGCCGATCACTATCGGTCAGGTCGCCAACGCATCGACCGGCGCGCCCGGCATATCGGGTGATGGCGCGTTGCTAAGCGTATCGAACGGTGCGCCCTCAGTCGTCACGCGATACGACACGACAGGCACGGGCTTGCTCAACGTCGGCGACGATGTGACTTTGTCGGGAGGATGGGCGCTGACGCTTGATTCGTCGGGCAATCTTGGCTTTAGCCCCACCGCGTCGCTATCGGGGCGCACGATTGCCGTCGACGGTTCTTCAATTACGTTCGTGAGCGACCCGGCGACTGCAGGCAACCTGACGGGTTTCGTTGTCGGACCGACGCAGATCGCGCAGCTTGGCGCAGCGCAGAATGTCATCTTGCGAAGCGCAGGGGCCATGAACTTCGATGGCAACCTCGATATCGCGTTCTCGCGCAATGTCGAACTGAGCGCGGGCACGTTCAATGGGAATGGCGGCAACGTCACAATTACAGGGCCGCAGATCGAGCTGACGAACGACGTCGGAGCCACGGCCGCAACGGCAATCGGTGGCGCAGGTTCGCTGACCGTTCAAGCGGGCGAACTCGACCTCGGTGGAGGCACTCGGTCAACGACCGGTTTTGGATCGGTCGCCTTTGAGGCAGCGAGCAGCATCGTTGCGCAGGGCAATGGCACGTTTGACATCGGCGCATCGAGCGTCGAATTCGCCGCACCCGTGATTCTCGCAGACGTTGGATCCAATCAGGCCGTCACGACGACGGGCGTGCTCAATCTCAACGGTGCTAGCGGTTCACCGTTGCAACGCACGGCGGTCGGCGGTGCCTGGACTTTCACGGGCGGGTCGGTGAACGTGAACGGGAATATTGCGGCGCCGGCCGGCAACGTCACCATTGAAGCGACTAGTGGCGATCTGACAGTAGGCAACGGCGCCCTGATCAGTACCGCCGCCACGCCGTTGCAGTTTTTCGATGTCACGCTCTACGGCCCAGCAGGGGCCATCTCGCTGACGGCCGACACGGGCAACATTGTTTTGGCTTCAGGATCTACGCTCGATTTCGCCGGTGCATCAGGCGGCGGCAATGCAGGGAGTCTGACCGTGTCCGCGCCGAAGCAATCGGTGTTGCTGGGCGGTACGCTCGAAGGCTCCGCCGCGGCGGGATATCTGGGCGGGTCGTTCTCTTTGTTGTCTGGCGGCGCGGTCAACCTTGACGAGCTAGCGACGGAGCTTGCTTCGAGCGGTATCAACAACAGCGTGTCGGTCCAATCGAACAGCGGCAACCTGGTGCTGTCAGCAGGCAATACGTTGACCGCCCATAGCGTGAGCCTCATTGCGGACGGCGGCACGCCCGGTGCCGACACCAGCAATGGCGCCGTGCAGATTCTGGGCACCATCAACGCGAGCGGCAACGCAGGCGGGGAAATCGATCTCTACGGCAAGACGCTGGTCGATGTAGAAGGCACGCTGCTGGCCGTGGGCGGAACGCCCGGCAAGAGTGCGTCTGGCGATTGGGCACCATCGAGCGACGTCATCACGCCAAACGAGCGTGGCGGTACGATCAACCTGGGGACGGCTGGCACGCCCGACACCGTCGGCGGAGTGATTCAGATCGATCCGACGTACGGCTACGAGTCCGTTTCGTCGGCGAACTCGGGAACGATCGTCGTCGGGGCGAATGCGTTGGTCGATGTGTCCGGCGGCTCACTCGGTGGCTTGTCCGGCGGCACGGTCAATTTCCGAGTGCCGCTTCTCGCGGGTGGAACCGCCGTCAACCTGGATCTGCCCGCCAGCTTCAATACGACGCAAGGAAAGGGCATTGTCGGCTCGAGATCGACACAGGTTGAAGCGTTTGCCGTCTGGAGCACGATCGACCCGAGCACCGGGGCGAAGCACTTCGACGGGATCGTCGACCCAGCAGGATGGTTTGTCGATGCGACGTCGGGCGGAGGAATGCCGGCGATGGTTGCGGGTACCTGGACCGATCAGACGGGAAGCGCACTACCTGCGCCCACGACACCTGATCAGCTCGCGGATTATCTTGCCAATGACATTTTTACGCCTGCAGCGTCCAGCGTGAATGCCGATCATCAGAGTTTTTACGGCTATCTAACCGGCAGCACGTCGACACCCGGCACGCTGATGGGCTTCGTCCAAAGCGGCCTGAACAATCTTGCGATTAACAATGCTGGAAGCGTACCCGGCCTTCAGGTTGCGCCGGGCATCGAACTCGACAATCCCGATTCGGCCATCAACAACGGGAACATCTCCGTCGTTACGAACTGGAATCTTGGCGCAGGAACCTCAGAGAATGCGCTCGCATTCCGGTTCGAAAACACGATTGCGCCGATCGTCACGTTCCGCGCCGAGAACGAGCTCGACGTGAAAGCGAGTTTGACGGACGGGTTCTTCCAGATTGCAAATCCGATCCCCGTTGTGTTGCCAGACTATGCTGCCGCCGAGGCAGCGTACAACACGAAATATTACGGCTATGCCGCGAGTCGCTATGGGATCAACGCAAGTAGTAGTTGGACATCCGGGCCGGCCCAACCTTCGCAGTTAGGCGGGACTACGGAGGAGCAGGATGCGTATTACGCGCTGTACCTGGCATACGCGAAGTTCTTGGGTTCAGCGGGTCCCGCTGAATGGTCCAAGTTCGAGGTCCGCCCCGTCGGCATGTTGGTAACCATTAACTCTATGGTGTTGGCCTACCAACGAGAAGGAGTGACGACCAGCGGACTTGTTCCTCCGTTAGCGCCATCGGCGGCGCAGGAGCAAGCCGATCCATCGGTCTATACGAACTACCTGAAACTATACGGCGCGTACGTGCAAAAGGTCGTTCACTTCTTCGTTACGAACTACTATCAGTACATCAACGCCGCGGCTCCTTTGGCGTTCCTGCCGCCGCCGGCTGTGCAATGGGATACGCCAACGTCTGGCGGAGGCGGAAGTGGCGGTACGGACAACACGCCTTCGCCATTGGCGACGCAGGCAAATCGATTGGCACTCGCCGCGGCGTCCGTCATGGGCGGAAATAGCGCATCGTTCCGACTTGTGGGCGGAGCCAATATCACGAGTTCAGATCCGTTGTCGGTTCAGCCCGCGTCAACGTTTTCCGGTCAGGAAAACGGAAGTGTTGTGCTCGACGGCCATACGTCATACGTGGATTCGTTGGGCAAGCAGATCCTCGTTCCGACGATGGTCCGTACCGGCGCCGGTTCGATCGAGATCGCATCGGCAAACGATCTCCTGCTGGTCGATCCAAACGCCTACGCCAATCCCCAACAATACGATCTCATTCCAGGCGCCATATATACGGTCGGAACGCCAGTGCCGGGCGCTCCCACAAGTGACACGGGATCGATTCTCCTCGGTGGGTCGGGACTTCCAGGGTATGTCAGCGGGCTGGTCGCCAACACGCAAGGCGGCGGAGACATCTCCATTCTCGTTCAGCATGACATTCAAGGGGGCGAACATGCCCTCGATCAGACGGGCGCAGTGACAGGTATCGTGCAAGGCGATCTCGCGCAATTCTGGTGGCAATGGCTCGAGTTAGCGAACCCGAGCAACGGCGTGAGAGTCACGCAGACGACGATTGACTTTGGCGCCTTCGATCAAGGCATCTTGAGCGTCGGCGGCAATGTGACTGTCAAGGCGGGAGGAAACATTTCAGATCTGGGTGTTTCACTGCCGACCACGTGGTATCAGGACGCGAACAATAACGTCATTACCGTTGGAGGCGGCAATTTGAACGTCGCTGCGGGGGGCGACATCGTGAGCGGCACGTACTTCGTGGCGAACGGCTCGGGCACGCTGACCGCAGGAGGTGCCGTGGTGCCCGATGGACTTGCATACGCCGAGACGACAGCCGGTGGCAACGTTTCGATCAACCAGACCCTCGGAACGCTACTTGCAACGCAATCCGGTTCGCTATCTGTCACCGCCAGACAGGGCGCGCAAATCGCCGGAGTGTTCGACCCCTCATACCTGAATGGAGGAAACCTCAAGAACGTGTACAACGTTCTTGGACCTGACGCACAAGGCTACTCCGCCTCATCCTCGGTTAGCGTGCTGACGACCACGGGCGATGTCAGCCTCGGTCAAATGAATGGCGCCGCGATGAACATGATTGGCGCAGATGGCACGCACGACTTCTCCTACGTGCTTCCAGCCAGTGTTAGCCTGAGCGCGCTCACGGGTGGTATCGACGTGGCATCGGGCGGGGCACTCTATCCGTCTGCCACAGGCAACCTGAACCTGATTGCCCAGCAAGCGATCAATATCTCTTCACAAGGCGCAGGCGCGTACGACGGCCTGACGATGCTCGATTTCGACGCGTCGCAAATGCCGTCGCCGACTCAACAGAGCCTCCCCCTGAATCTGATTTCCGACAACGACGCGCTTAACCACACGCCCACTGCGCTGCACGCTGACGATCCCAACCCTGTTCGAATCTATAGCGTCGATGGCAGCATCATCGACGGCACCCAGATTCCTGCAGGCAGCGCAAATGCCGGCGCCTTCAATCAGTATGTGGGTATCAACGTCGGCAAGGTCGCGTTGATCGAGGCCGGTCAGGACATCGTCAATCTATCATTCCAAGGACAAAATCTTAACGACGACGATGTCACACGCATTGTCGCGGGACGCGACATTCTCGACACGCCATTTAAGATTTCCAATGCGGGAATTGTAGTCGTACCTTCGATTCTGCTTGGCGGACCAGGCACGTTGGACGTCGAAGCAGGGCGAAATATCGGCCCGCTGACCAACCCTGCGCAAGTGTACGCTGTGTATGGAGGAAGCAATTACCCGCATACGCAACTGGAAGGCATCCAGACGGTCGGCAATGCGTACAACCCCTACCTGCCGCACGAGAGTGCGGCGATTCAAGTGATGTTTGGCATTGCTCCAGGGGCCGATGATGCGGCGTTCATTGCCAACTACATCAATCCGGCTACTAGCTTGTCCGACGTACCCAGCAGCGCGCAGGCCCTTGTGCAGTTCGTTGAAGGCTACGAGGGAGAGCAGGCAGAGACGTCCGATGTGCAACAGGCTTTTGCCCAGTTTCAATCGCTGCCGTCATACGTTCAGCAACTGTTCATCAACCAGGTACTGTTCAATATCCTCACCCAGGTCGGCACCGACTTCCATGATCCGAATAGTCCATACCGCGGGCAATACGCACGCGGTTACGCGGCGATCAATACGTTGTTCCCCGCTTCGATGGGCTACACGGCGAACTCGCTTGATGGAGGCTCGAATGGTTCCGGTGCGACGGTGTCGACGGGCAATCTGGACATGCGTGGCACGACCATCCAGACGCAGCAGGGCGGAAACATATCGATCGTCGGCCCTGGAGGTCAGGCACTGATCGGTAGTTCTTCCGCACCGCCTGACGTCGTCGACACTAGTGGAAACGTGATTGCCGGACCGGGAACGGCAGGTGTACTCACGCTTGAGAAAGGCGACATCAACATCTTCACCGATCGCAGCCTGCTGCTTGCTCAAAGCCGAGTATTCACCGAGCAGGGCGGCAACATGACGATCTGGAGCTCGAACGGAGACATCGACGCGGGCAAGGGCGCAACGACCTCTGCCGATGTCCCTGGTCCAATCTACGTCTGCGACGTCAATCACTATTGCACGCTCGACGCGCGCGGCGAAGTCACCGGTGCGGGGATTGCCACGTTGCAAACGATCCCCGGCGCATTGCCAGGCAACGTGAACCTGATTGCGCCGCGCGGCACGGTGGACGCAGGCGCTGCTGGCATTCGCGTGTCCGGGAACCTGAACATCGCGGCACTTCAGGTCTCGAACGCCGCGAACATCCAGGTCAAGGGCACGGCGATTGGCGTGCCAGGCGGAGCTACGGTCAACGTCGCATCGTTGACGGCGGCGACTGCAGCTGCGTCAGTTGCCTCGATGGTCGCTAAGGACGTAGCCCAACGAGCAAGCGACCTAAGCGGCCGGCAATGGGTCGTGACAGTTGAGGTGACAGGCTTCGGCATCCGATGCCGGCCTAACGACAAAGACTGCAAGAAGTAGCGTCGGTTGGTGGCGGCGTCGATGGGTAGCGATTGAATGGTTCGCCGGGGCTAAGTTCTGATCAACGGGACATAGCCCCTTCTCTTTGCCGCTTCACTTTGGCCCGTTTTGTAGCCCCATTTCATCACTTCTACTTAGCCCGGTCGTAGTTCCCTTTCTGCGTTGTCAGACCTCAGGACCCGGTACGGAGTCAAGCACAGAGCCGGTTCAAATCGTGCACGCAAAAAAGGCCCCGCGCGCTTCAGCGGGGCTGCGCTCTCACATCAAGGACGGATTCGACGAACTCTTGACTGAGTGGTGCGTTGCTTAGCGACCCTTGATCTTCGAGCAGGCCGTAGCGTTACCGATGTCGAGGTTAAGGTTGTTCGCGTTCGATAGGAAGTCGGCCGTGATCGCGTTGACGTACGCGCTCGGAACGTCAAACCCGTTGCCAATGATCACCGACGTATTTGCATATCCATAGTGCGCCGTCAAGAAATCGACGATCGACTGTGCAGGACTCGGGTTGGCCGCGTCGGTGTTGGCATAGCACTGGCTTACGATGATCTGGCTAGTGCCCGAGATCGGATAACCGGCCGACGGATTGGCGACGTTCGGAACCCAGTTGGCCGGCTGGCTAGCAGCCGAACCCGTCGGGGGCGCGGCGTTGCCGAGCGCATACGTGGCAGCCGAGGACGTCGGGATTTCCATCGTATTGGAATTCGCGTTCAGCAAGCTCGCGACTGGAAGGTTATACAACGCGGCGGGCGCACTCGACGGGGCCAAAAAAGTATTCGTAAAGCTCGGACTTAAATAGGCAACCCCAGCTGTACCGGCACTGCTAAGTGAAACAAGTGCATTGGCCATCCCCGCGTCACCGTAGGCGGCGACGAAGTTGCTTGGCAACGTATGGTTGACCTCAGTGAATATACCTGCAAAATTTTGCTGCTCCACGAACGTAATGCGCGAATTCGTTGATGTGCACACCGCCGCGAGGTGACGCGTAAGCAGATCAGTTCCGCCACTGTTTGACTCATCGTAAACGACCGTGATGGGTGCGTTCAAGGTGTAAAGAGTCTGCGATATTGGATCGAAAACCTGGTTCCAATTGGTGATCATTCCCGAGAAAATGCCGCAGAGATCATTGTCATTCAGTGCCACGGATTTGGGTCCTGCATTTGGCAGCGCCAGGCCCGTACGACGCGGCCCACCCACGACCGCAATTGCAATGGGCGTTACGACGTAAGGGATTTGGATCAATGGACCGTCGACCTGACCGAGGGAAGACCCTAAATATTGATACAGCTGTATCGCAGACAGTGCCGCATCGCTATTTACGAAGTCGACCGGCATCGTATAAGTGGTTGTACCCGAGTTGAGGTACTGCGGCGTGTTGCTTAAAAAAGCGGACTCTCCCTGGCCAGCTCCAACCGGCGAATACGTAATAGCACCGTCGGCAATCGGAAACGCCGCTATTTCGGTCTGAATCAAAGGTGCGACGAGCGACGATCCGCCCGCAAGAAGTGACGGTGTTCCTGCGAACACGCTGGCGGCGCTGGCAGCCGAAAGGGCGATCATCACGACTTCACAGATAACGCGCTTACGATGTTTCATGGAATGAATTTAAAGGAAGTTTTGAGGGAGGGAGGCGAGCACATATCTATCGCCAATCAGACGGATTGCGCATTGAACAGCGGTGCAATTGGCGCCTAGTGTCTGGCCAACCGCCAAGCCAAACCTGACTCCGCGACCAGATGTCCCGAACGGGATGCGGCGTCTCAAAGGAAAAAGCGTCTCGCTGACTGCGCGAGACGCCTTCAAACTCAACGAACTAATTCTGCTGCTTAGCGGCCCGTAACCTTCGAGCAGACCGTCGAATCGCCGATGTCGAGGCCGAGGGTGCTCGTGTTCGACAGGAAGTCAGCCGTGATTGCGCTGACGTACGCGCCCGGAACGTCAAAGCCGTTGCCGTTGATCACCGACGTGTCTGCGTAGTGAGCCGTCAGGAAATCGACGATCGACTGTGCAGGCGTCGGGCTGGCTGCACCGGCGTTCGCATAGCACTGGCTCAGGATGATCTGGCTCGTACCCGAGACCGGATAGCCGGACGTCGGATTGCCAACGTTCGGAACCCAGTTGATAGGCTGGCTAGCAGCCGAACCCGTCGGAGCCGCGGCGCTGCCGAGCGCCGTGGTGGCGGCCGAGAACGTCGGGATTTCCATCGTGTTGGAATTCGCGTTCAGCAAGCTCGCGACGTTCAGGTTATTCGTCTTTGCTTGCGCGCTGGACGGTGCAAGGAACGTGTTCGTGTAGTCCGGGCTCAGGTAACCGATCGCTGCTGCAGTGCCGCCGGCCGAAGCGACGAGAACAGCCGCCACACCGCCGCTACCCGATGCGCTGACGAAGTTGGCGGGCACCGTCTTGCCGGCTGCCGTGAACAGCCCTGCCAGGTTTTGCGTTTCCGTGAACGTGATGTTCGAGGTCGTGCTCGAGCACACGGCGGCGAGATGGCGCGTCAAGAGATCCGTCGTACCGCTGTTGTCGCTACGATAGACGACCGTGATCGTTGCATTCTTTGCGTACGTAACCGACGAAACCGGGTTGAACACTTGGTTCCAGTTGGTCAGCTTGCCCGAGAAAATGCCGCACAGGTCGCTGTCATTCAGTGCAACCGTCTTCGTGGTACCACCGTTCGGGAGCGTGGGGCCTGAACCGTTCGGACCGTTCACCACCGGAATCGTGATCGGCGTCACGATGTACGGGATCTGGATCAGCGGGCCGCTCGTCGTGCCGAGCGTGCTGCTCTGATACGCCGAGATTTGCGTGGCCGACAGACCTGCATCGCTGTTTGCGAAGTCAACCGTGCCCGTGTACGTCACCGTGCCCGAATTGAGCGACGACGGCGAATTGCTCAGAAATGCCGTTTGGCCCAGACCCGAGCCAACCGACGAATACGTCACCGAACCATCAGCAGCCGGGAAAGCCGAGATTTCCGACTGGATCGTCGGTGCAACCAGCGACGAACCACCGCCGAGCAACGACGGCGTGCCAGCCATCGCCATCGTGGCGCCCATCGACGAAATGACGAGTGCTACCACCTGGCAAATCTTGCGCTTGCTGGATTTCATGAAGATTCCTTTTGAGGAAAAACGAAAGAAGGAAAGTCATTGAGTGTGCAGTCAGACGTACTTCAAAACTGCGCTTCAAAATATATAGATGCACGCCCCGGTCACGCGTGAACTGTCAATGAATTGGGCGAGGCGACATGGCGACAGAAAGTACGAACAACTCAGTATTCAAATTCGATCGATATTGAGCGAAGCAATAGTGTGAAACTGAAACAGGAACAATTAACGCTGTGACAATCCCAACGCGTTATTTTTTCCGGTTTGAGATCCCTCTACGCTTCGAGCTCAAAGGCCTCATCACGATCGGATCCTGAACGTCGATTCAGGAACGCCTGGAACGTCTGCTTTTCGCCGCTCATGATTCGCGGCGCGTCTCCGTTCAGGAACTCGCTCGTCATCGGAATCTCTGTCCAGTCCGTCAGATGACGCGTCTCCGGAAAGCGCCCCGGCTGGACGTTTCTATAGCGAAGCCGATACAACCGCGCAGGCATATCGCGAGGCCCATGCAGATCGCTGACGGCTTGCACGGACGAGTCGAACCAGAACCGAAACCAGATACGGGGTGTCTCCGCCGAAGCAATCATGGAACCTGCGAGCGCGAGAAACAGGTAAGGAATATCGCTTTGCTCGAGCGCCTCGCAAGCCCATATGTGCAAGACATCAGCGTGCGCAATTCCCCGCGTAAAGCGCTCTATGCTGTACGCCGGTGCGAGTTCCCGGACGCGCTGAAAATGCCAGACCCACTTGTCAAGAAAGAGGCCTCGCGCCTTGAGTTCGCGCGCGGGATCACGAGGGATGCTCGTTTGGGCCAGGGTGTCAGGCACCAGCGCGCTAACCAGCGGGCAGGGCTCGGCCAGACGGGAAGGGTGGCTGAAATGAAGTGTCTGGGCGCGATCGTGCGCTCGCACGAGTTCGACGCATTCGCCGCATATCGGACATAGCGCAGGCGGCTGGGACGCCGAGCTCAAATGACCAAAGGCCTTGCGATAGGCTTCGACGCTCAATTGCTCGCACGTGTCCGGATGCAATGCATAAGGCAGTAGCGGATGGTCCTTCATAAGCCCTCATGCGCAGTAGTGCATTCGGGCGTCTTGCCAGCCAGGGCGAAGAAATCGCCGTGATATTCGCGGCTGTTGCTTCGCTCTCCATGTGAAGCCGTTCCTCGTTTCGCCATATTGTGCTTGTGCCGCCATGGTATGCCGAACTGAAATGGCATACCGTATAACGGCTTTTTTTGTCGTGATGAATATTGAGTCAGCGTAGGCGGTCGGCAGGACACAACGATGAACGATTGTCCTTATAACGCAGCGTCAAGGACGTTGTACCAAATGGCGCGACGACGGAAGTCGAGCACATGCAGCCAGACGTCCAATGCGAGAAGCGAGAACGAAAAGTACGTTCAATCGGACATGGTCATGAAGCAGTTTGGGCCTACGGTGTTTCGTCATTCATGCGCGCGTTTCTATTCTTTGGCGCGCAATTCATTCCTGTCCAACGGCCTCGTCGGGAGTCGACTCCGCCATGCCTGCATTTCGCTTTGAAGCTATCGACGTTGCAGGAAAAGCCAGGAAAGGTGTCGTTGAGGCCGACAGCGCGCGTAGCGCGCGTACGCAGTTGCGGACCCAGGGACTGGCACCCATCGCAGTGGAACTCGCCGCGACAAGGGCTCGCGGTGCACGCATGCAGCGGCTCTCGTTCGGACGCGGATTGTCCGCCCGGGAGCAGGCGATCATCACTCGACAGCTTGCCAGTTTGCTGACTGCAGGCTTGCCTCTCGGCGAAGCCCTAACCGTGCTTTCCGACCAGGCCGAACGTGACTATGTTCGCGAGCTCATGGCTGCAATCCGCGGCGAAGTGGTTGGGGGCCATGCACTGGCCAATGCGTTATCACGTCACCCAAAAGACTTCCCTGATATCTATCGCGCGCTGGTGTCCGCTGGCGAAAATACGGGCAAGCTCGGTACCGTGCTCACGCGTCTCGCCGACTATATCGAGCAACGCAACGCGCTCAAGCAGAAGATCGTGCTTGCATTCACCTATCCGGGCATCGTGACGATCATCGCGTTCTGTATTGTCATGTTCCTGCTGAGCTACGTCGTTCCGCAGGTCGCCAATGTCTTTACCAGCACGAAACAGCAGCTGCCGTTTTTGACGGTGTTGATGATGACCTTATCGGACATGGTTCGCAAAGGTTGGTGGATGTTTCTGCTCGCTGCGATCTTTGTCGTGTACGTCGTGCGCGCAATATTCGCGCAGCCCAAGCCGCGGCTGGCGTTCGATCGATGGGTATTGACGGCGCCGTTGTTCGGCAAGCTGATTCGGGGCTATAACACTGTGCGCTTTGCAAGCACGCTTGGGATTCTGACCGCAGCAGGCGTGCCGATTTTGCGCTCGCTGCAGGCGGCCGGCGAAACGCTGAGCAATCTGGCCATGCGCGGGAACGTGGAGAGCGCGATCATTCGCGTGCGCGAAGGTTCGTCGCTGTCTCGTGCGCTGGGCAATACGCGCATGTTCCCGCCGGTGCTCGTGCATATGATTCGCTCGGGCGAAGCGACAGGCGATGTCACCACAATGCTCGATCGCGCTGCCGCTGGTGAATCGCATGAGCTCGAACGCCGCACGATGTTTCTGACAAGTCTGCTCGAGCCGCTGCTCATTCTCGCGATGGGCGGCATCGTGCTCGTGATCGTGTTGTCAGTGATGTTGCCGATTATCGAGCTCAACAACCTTGTATCGTGAGCTCGGCGTGTTGAATACGATTCGCAATTCGCGGGAAGCGGGGCCATGCAGTCGGGCGCACCACCGGACGGCGAGTGGCTTCACGCTCATTGAGATGCTTGTCGTCTTGTTGATCGCGGGCATTCTCATTTCCCTCGTCGCGCTGTCGCCATCGCTCAACCGCAAGTCCGGCCTCAACGAAGAAGCTCAGCGTCTGGCGACGATGCTCGCGTCTGCCGATGATGAAGCGCAAGTTCGTTCAGCCCGGATCGCCTGGGAACCCATCGCCGGCGGCTACCGTTTCGTTCAGGCGACGGAGAGCGGTGGCTGGGCGCCGATTCGTGACGACCTGCTCAAGCCTCATCGGTGGGGCGTCGACATCACGCGGGTGGGTATTGAATACACAGGTGGGCATGGCTCACCGACGCGGATCGTCTTCGGTGAGGAAAGTATCTCTGTACCCGTCACGATCACACTGTCCGCGGGCGACACACGGCTCGAAGTGATCAGCACGGGGATCGGAAGCTTCGCCGTGCGGCAACCTTAATTGCGACCTCGTCATTGGCACGTTGGGCGTACGCAACGAATTTGTTCTTCCTTGCGGGAGCGCCCGAGTGCATAAACATTTCGAAAAAGAATCAAATAACAAAATGGCACACCGACATACACGCTAGTTATTTCGCGGAGTTCCGGGTTTGTGAATTTATTAAATCCGAGGGAAATCCGCTCCAAATAACGGTGTTCATAGAATTTACAAATATGACGCTCGCGTGTGGAAATGTACTAACAATTTTTTTGATCAAATTTTCGTTTAAATACTGAGATTTAGGTTCTGACCATTCCATCCTGCAAAATTGTACGTACATCGCCTTGCACTCGACCAATGAGCGATCACGGGTGCCAGGACACCATTAATTCGACCCATTCATAATCCTGTGAAAATATTTGTCGAGCTATCTTGTGAATCCAAATCGCCGTATATAGAATCATCCGACCAATAACGAAACCGTCAGGTGCAAGCGTTGTCAGGAGTAAAAACAACCGCTTGGAGTTTTCTGACGAATGGCACACACCAGTAGAGGGCTCACCGTGAAGTCTTTCCTTGACCAGCACGCACTTGCAATTCCCACACGCGAATTCAGCAAGAACCCATCGAAAGCGCTGCGCAACGCAAGCGAGCAGCCGGTGATGGTGACGAAGTATGGCCATCCCGTTGCATGCCTGGTGTCGATCGACTACTGGAACGACTTGCTTCAGGAGCAACGCGAGCTTGTGCTCGAGCGCCAGATCAATGGCGAGAACGATGAGGCAGGCACAGGACGCGCTGGTTGACCCAACCAGCTGCTGGGCGTTGATGCGACGTTTCCCGCCTGTTTAGCGGTTCTGTGCGCGGTTTAGCGAATGGCCAGAGCGCCAGCTCTGTCTGATGCCGCTGGACCTGACCCTACGCCGCAATGCGATGCGCCCAGACGACGGTCGTCCATGCAAAGTTTCCTATCCCGTGACGGGCGATCAGCGTATCGATGCGGGTATTGATCTTCGCTGAATGGATCCGGCAGTGGACTAAGAAGTAGTTGCTTGTCACGTCGACGAGCGCGCCGGAAGGCAGGGATGCGCCCGCCTGTGGCGAAAGCACGAGCGCAACGTCACCACCGCTGACGAAATAGGCGCTTGAACGCCGCTGCGTCAGCATCAAGGCCTGGCTTTCTGACAACGTCGGTATCGCCGCAATAATCGCCGTCTCGCTCGCGGTGTTGACGTTGACGTTCGTGAAATCCGGAAGCAATGTCACGAAGTCCGAGAGCACCTTGACCGATTGCGCGCCGTAGCCCGGAATTCGCGCCAGGTCAGCCACGGTGACAAGCTGAAGCGGCCACGAGTTACCGCTGCCGCCGGTCGAAAATCCCTGATCGCCGTTCCCTGTACCGCCTGCCGCGCCAAGCGATCGCAACATGTATTTTGCGGTCTGCTCGGCAAGTGCGGGGTCGAGCGACACGTGCGTCAGCAATCGCCGGTAAGCTTCGACGCCGTTTTGATTGATTTGCCACGGCGCACTCGGAGCAGGGCGCGACACGAGATCCATTACGTTGAACTTGGACTGAGCGTCTTCGATGCTTCCCGATACATAGGCGTCGGCGAGATCACTGTTCACGCGTAGCGCATCCTCAGGAAGAAACCCCGAAATGCGCACATCGTCTACCGGATTCGACCACGACTGTCCGACGTAGGCGACATTCGACTTTCGGGCTTGATCGCGCAACATGACACGCGCCCATTCGACGGCGGCGCGCTCGGCCCACATCGTTTCCACACCCAGACGTTGATTACTGACGTCATGCAGAGCAACGAGCTCGCGCCACGCGACGCTTGCGGCAAGCGTTGCTGCGAGCGCGACGACAAGCAACACGGTGACAATGGCAACACCGCGTGATCGTGCAGGCGGAACCCGGGGCGGCGGTGGAGATGAGCGGCCGCGAGAGCGCGTCGGCATTCCATCGCGCTGAGGCGCGGCCGCGCCGCGGTTATGGAACGAGGGAGCGTCTGGCGCGTCAGTCATCTCATCGCTGCGGTTCATTGGCGACATGCCTATCCTTTTTACGGACGCGCATGCGTATCGACGAACGCCGCGCCTTTCCGATCGTAGCGTTCGCGATGTCAGTCAGGCGTGACAGATGGTGAGTACCTTTAGCCGAACTCCTGACACGCAACGTCTCTAAGATCTCGCGTTTATGCCGACATCGGTCACGCGATCGATTCTTCGGCATCTGTCGTGGTTCTCGCACTGCACTCCCGGCGCGCGATTGATTTTCCGGAAAATGTACTCACCATTTCGAGTGCAGTCATTCCGAAGTGCGACTTTATGTGTGCCAATTGTACGTACATTTTTATATTGATTGGCTGTACGTACATTCGGTCATGTTCGTGTCGCCGCTGGTTTTTATAGTCCACGCCTGAAAAAGATTGCCAGTCGCGCGGTTTGAGTCTGGTTCACCTCACGCACAAGAGACGGAGTGGCGCAATGACGCCAAAGCTTCACGGGGATTTTCTTCATCGCAAACGCAGGCGGCTCGGCACCGTGCTGATGAGCACGATGTCGTTTGGCATTGCGACACATGCGATGGCGCAGTCGGCGCAAACGGCACCCGCGCAAGCAACGCAACCTGCGAGCGCTCAACAGGCTGCTTCAGTCGGCGGACCCAACGGCGCCGAAAACCCCTCGACCGTCGATATCAACGAGTTCATCGTGCGCGGCAATTCGATGCTCAAGCCGATCGACATCGAAAAAGCAGTCTATCCGTTCGAGGGCCCGGGGCGCACGATGAAAGACGTGCTCGCCGCAGCCGATGCGCTGACGCGCGTCTACCAGGACAAAGGCTATCAGGCGGTGACAGTCAGCGTGCCCGATCAGCACGTGGCCAACGGCGTGATCTATCTGCAGGTCGACGAGGTGTCGATCGGACGTGTCCGCGTCGAAGGTGCGAAATACAGTTCGCCGCAGGAAATTCGTGATGCGGTGCCTGCACTTGCCGAAGGCAAGGTCGCAGATTTCACGCTTGCGCAGCAGCAGCTTGGCGACCTCAACAAGAGCGCCGATCGACAGGTCACGCCGACACTTGCTCCCGGTGCGATGCCGCAGACCGTTGACGTGACGCTGCATGTCGACGATCACAGTCCATGGCACGGCAGTCTTGAGCTCAACAACGACCAGAGCCCGGATACCTCGGTGCTGCGCACAGTGGCAGCGCTCAGCTACTCGAATCTGTGGCAGATGGGCCACACGCTGTCGGGCTCGTTCCTCATTGCGCCTCAGCATCCGCGTGACGCCGAGGTTTACACGGGTGCGTACTCGGCTCCGATTCCTGACAGCAACTGGGTGCTGCAGGCTTCGTTGCTGCATTCGAACAGCAATGTCGCCGCCATTGGTGGCACCAGCGTGCTCGGCAAGGGTACGTCGGTGGGATTCAACGCGAGCTACGCGTTGCCTGCGACGGAAACGTATTCGCAGACTGCGAGCGTACAGCTCGACTACAAGCACTTCCAGGAATCGGATTCGATCGTCGGACAGCCCACCACGCAGGCGCCGGTGACGTACGTTCCGGTGACGCTCGCGTACAACGGCGCGCTCAACTATGAGCACGACCGCACGACGTTCGGGACGTCGCTGATGATCAATATTCCCGGCGTCGGCAGCAGCGTTCAGGACTTCGACAACAAGCGCTTCAACGCGACAGCTGACTTTGTGATCGCGAAGTTCGACGCGTCGTTCCTGCATCTGTTTAACCAGGACTATCAGCTGAGCGCACGCGCTTCGGCGCAGCTGGCCAATGAGCCGGTTGTTTCAAGCGAAGAGTTCGCCGCCGGCGGTATCAACACCGTGCGCGGCTACCTCGAAGCCGAGGAAACCGCCGACAACGGCGTGATCGGCTCGGTCGAATTCCGCAGCCCGTCCATTTCTAAGTACGTGAACAGCAATCTCAACGAATGGCGTTTCCACGCCTTCGTTGACGGTGCGCACCTCTGGTTGCTGAGCCCGCTGCCGGAGCAGATCTCGAGCTACAACATGGTGTCGGTCGGTCTGGGCTCGCGCATGCAGCTGTTCAAGTACGCGAGCGCCGATCTCGAGATGGCGTTCCCGCTTAAGGCAGGCACGTACACGCGTGCCTACAACCCGCGGTTCGATTTCTATATCCGCGCCAGTTTCTAATTGTGTCGAGCGGCCAGGAGCGGCCGCCCAGGCGTGAGCCTGTTTTTCGGGGGAGTCGATTGTGAAGCGATTGTTCGTTGTGATGTTGACCGTGATGTCCGCCTGGTTGCCAGGCGTGGCGCACGCTTGGTGGCAGGGCGACTGGTCGTATCGCAAGGCGATCACGATCGACACGACGCCGAAGGGCGGCAATGTCGCGGAATCCGCCGGCCGCGTGCCGCTGCTGATTCGCCTGCATTCGGGCAACTTCCAGTTCGACGGTCTGCAAGATAACGGCGCGGATATCCGCTTCGTTGCCGCGGACGACAAGACACCGCTGAACTACCAGATCCAGCAATACGATCCGGTGCTCGGCGTTGCGCTCGTATGGGTCGATGTGCCGCAATTCCCGGCCGGCACCACGCAGTCGATCTGGATGTACTACGGCAACAAGAAGGCGCCTGAAGCGGGCAAACCGTCCGATACGTTCGATCCGGACTACACGCTCGTGTATCACTTCGAGGACACGTCGGGCACGCCGCCGAAGGATACGACCGCGTTTGCGAACAATGCGCAGACCGCACCGGCACGTATTGCGGAAGACGGCATTCTTGGCAAGGCCGCGCAATTCAACGGCACGAGCACGCTCGCCGTGCCTGCGTCGCCTTCGCTGGCCATCAAGGACGGTGGCGCCTTTACGTTCAGCGCATGGGTCAAGCCTTCGGCACTTGCTGCGCAGTCGCTCGTGTATAGCCGCCGCGATGGTGGCAGCGCACTGTTGGTCGGTATCGACAATGGCGTGCCGTTTGCCGAAGTCGACGGCGGTGCAGCACCTGCACGTACGCCCGCGGGCCAGCCGGTTGCTGCGAATCAGTGGACGCATATCGCTGTAACGGAAGACGGCAAAACGCTGACGCTTTACGTGGGTGGTCACCAGTACGCACAGATCCCGGCAGCGCTGCCAGCCTTGAATTCCCCGGCTGCGATCGGTGGCGACGTTGCCAACGCCCCCGCAGGCTTCTCGGGCTTTGCCGGTGAGATCGATGAACTGCGCCTGTCGAAGGTTGCACGCCCGGCCTCGCTGATCGCCGTCGATGCCATGAGCCAGGGTGCCGAATCGAAGCTTGTCGCATATGGCAATGACGAAAAGCAGTCGGGCTTCGGCTTCGGCTACTTCGGCATCATCGTCAAGTCAGTGACGGTCGATGCATGGGTTGTCATCGGCATCCTGTTGTTCATGGCCGCGCTGTCATGGATCGTCATGTACCGCAAGGCGACGTACGTTGGCAACGTCGACAAGGCCAACGGCTACTTCGTTCGCCGCTTCCGCGAAGTCGCGGGCCGTCACCTTGTTGGCCTCGCTCAAATCGATGAACGCTCGGATGATGGTCGTCGCCTCCGCAATTCCTCGCTGTATCGCCTCTATCGCGCTGGCGTTGCCGAAATCCATAGCCGCGTCGATGGCAACGGCCGCACGTTGATCACAACGGAATCGATCGAAGCCATCCGCGCCACGATGGACGCGACGCTTGTGCGCGAAAACCAGCATCTCTCGCGTTCGATGGTCATGCTGACGATCGCGATTTCCGGTGGCCCGTTCCTGGGCCTGCTCGGCACGGTGGTGGGCGTGATGATCACGTTCGCAGCGATCGCCGCGGCGGGCGACGTCAACGTCAATGCCATCGCCCCGGGTATCGCAGCTGCGCTGCTCGCGACGGTCGCAGGTCTCTTCGTCGCTATCCCCGCGCTGTTTGGCTACAACTACCTGCTGATCCGCAACAAGAACGTGACCGCGAACATGCAGGTGTTCGTCGACGAATTCGTCACGCGCCTGGCCGAAGCGCATCGCAGCCCCGATCACTCGCTGGCAGGCGAATAAGAGACCCGAGTCAGAGACACGAAAGAAGTTGCCCATCGCACGATTTGGCGGTGCCTCGCATGCGGCCAGATGGCAGCGCGAGCAATAACGCGAAGCACCCGCCACGTGCGGTAACGGAGAAACGACCATGCAAGTTCAAGACGACGACAAGCCCTACGACGACATCAACATCACGCCGATGCTCGACCTCGCGTACGTGCTGCTCGTCATCTTCATCATCATGACGACCGCGTCGGTGCAGGGCATCAAGGTCGATCTGCCCAAGGCCAGCTCGTCGGCGAGCCTGGCCAAACCGAAGACGAAGGCCATCACGGTCGCGGACTCGGGACAGATCTTCCTCGACGCGTATCCCGTGACGATGGACGAACTCGAAACGCGACTGCGCACTGAAAAGGCGCTGAACCCCGAGTTTCCGATCGTGCTCAAGGGCGACTCGGCCGTTGCGTATCAGAAGGTCATGGACGTGCTCGATCTGCTGCGCCGCCTCGATCTGTCGCAAGTCGGTCTCGTGACGGGCAAGGCCCATCAAGGCGGCTAAGGCTCGACCATGGACATGACCTATGACAACGGCCCTGGCGACGATCCGGAAGGCGGATGGCGCCGCTGGATCAAGCCGGTTGTGCTTGTCGTCGTGCTCGTCGGCATCGGCGCGTTGATCTGGCATTTCGCCAACGACAAGGCCGCCGTGAAGCGCGCGACCGCGCCGGAAGTGACGACGGTGATTCCGCTACCGCCGCCTCCGCCGCCACCGCCGCCGAAGCCCAAGCAGATCGAAAAGCCGGAAGAGCAGGCGAAGGCACCGGTCGAGCGCCCGACGGACGCACCGAAGCCCGCTGCGCCGCCGAAGCCGGCCGACAGTCAGCCGCAGCAGATGACCATGAATGCGCCTGCGCAAGCGGGCAACGACGGTTTCAACATCTCCGCGGGCAACGGTGGCGGTATGGGCGCACCGGGCAGCGGAGACGGCACCGGTGGCTTTGCGACGGCGACGTACGGGCAATACATCGGCTACGTGCTGCAGCAGGCCGTCGAGAAAGACAAACGCGTACAGGCATCGGGCGGGACGTCCCGCTTCGATGTGAAGCTGAATCTGTGGATGGAACCGTCGGGCGCGATCACCAAGGTGTCGATCGTTCAGTCGACGGGAGATACGCAGCTCGATGACGCCATTGCGAGCGCCATTGAAACGATCGGCCACGTCGATTCGCCTCCGCCGGCGGCGACGACGTATCCGGTGCTCGTGAGATTACAGGGGCGCAAGGCGGGCTGATCCAGAACACGCGGTCCGAATACCACACCGACACGGTCTGCCGACTGTGCCGCAGGCGGTGTTCGCCCTCGAAAAAACGAACACGTTATGTGGAGAATGGGAATGTCGAACATCACGGCACGGGGATGCCGGAACCGCGAGCTCGCCACGAGCCGCTTCCGGCACACACGCGCATGCACGGCGGTGCTTGCTGCAATGAGCTTTTCGGTTGGAGCGCACGCGCAATCGTTGGCAACGCAAGCGGCCGATAACGCCGCGGCGACTGCGGCGCCGACCGAGAACACGGTCATCAACCTGATCAATCTGCTCGTCAAACGCGGCGTGCTCACGCAGCAGAACGCGAACGACCTGATTCATGAGGCGCAGACCGAAGCGGCGCAAGCTAAAGCTGCTGCGGCCAATTCGAAGCCAAGTGGCGTGGCCGTTGCGGGCGTTGCTGCTCAGCCGGGTGAGGTCGCCGTTCCCTACGTGCCGGAGGTCGTGCGCGACCAGATCAAGGAACAGGTCAAGCAGGAAGTCATCGCGCAGGCCAAGAGCGAAAACTGGGCAACGCCGAATACGTTCCCGGATTGGGTCTCGCGGATCACGATCAGCGGGGACGTTCGGGTGCGCGACGAGTATCACTTCTACTCGCCGAACAATTTCCCGGATTTGATCAACTATGCGGCGATCAACGCGACAGGTCCGCAGGACGTCAATCAAAACACGATCAGAACGTTGCCGCCGATTTACAACACGACTCAAAACCGCGACAACCTTTTGCGCGCCCGCGCAAGGCTCGGCATCGATGCAAACATTTCGGAGCAGTTGACGGTGGGCATGCAGCTCGCCTCCGGTCCGAACAACTTCACCACCGGCCCCGTCTCAACGACGCAGACGTTGGGCGGCGGTTTCGATCCGAAGGCGATTTGGCTGAACAAGGTGTACGCGAGCTATACGCCGACGTCGTGGATGAACATCAAGGCGGGGCGTTTCGACAACCCGTTCTTCTCGTCGGACCTGCTGTTCTCGAACGACCTCGAATTTGACGGTATCGCAGCGACTTTCGCTCATGCGTTGCCGACGACGTCAGATGTCACGCTCTTTGGTACGTTGGGCGTGTTCCCGATTCAGTACACGACAGATCTGTTCCCGACGGACAGCCCCGATAAGGGAAGCGGGACCCAGTGGCTGCTCGGCGCGCAAATCGGTGCGAAATGGAAGATCGATTCACGAAACACTGTCAAGGGCGCGATCGCCTACTACGATTTTCAGAACATGAAGGGCGAGTTCTCTTCGCCGTGTGCACTGTATCTGGGTGCGACGTCGTGTAGTACGGATAACGATGCGCCGGCATTCATGCAGAAGGGCAATACGCTGATTGCCTTACGCAACATCTTGCCCGATCCCACGCTTGGGCCAGGTCTCACACCGTTGCCTGAGTTGTTTGGCCTCGCATACAACTATCGCCTGTTCGATACGAAGGTTCAGTGGGACACGCGAATCGCAGACTCCTACAAGCTGCGGCTGGATGGCGAATACGTGCGCAATCTGGCCTACAACGGGAACGACGCGTTTAAGGCACCTTCGCAGCCGGCCAATAACTATTCCACGCCGATCCCGAATCCGACGCAGGCCGACTATCAGAGCGGGCCGAACGGCTTCATGTTCAAGGCGACCCTCGGCGATCCCGAGGTCACCGAACGTGGGCAGTGGAACTTCTCGCTCACATACAAGTACTTGCAGCCTGATGCGGTGCTCGACGGCTTTGACGATCCGGACTTCAACCTCGGTGGTACCAACGCGAAGGGCTACATCATCGGCGGCCAGTACGGGATTGCTCGCAACGCATACCTGTCTGCACGTTATCTCTCGGCACATGAGGTCTTTGGTCCTCCGGTCTCGATCGACGTGCTTCAGCTCGAACTCGACGCGCGTTTCTAAAGCGAGCCTCTGCGAATCATGAAACCGAACATGAGATTCGAATATCTGGCAGCGGTTGCGATTTCGCTGGCGTGCGTCGCAGGGCACGCGTCAGCGCAAAGCATCGAAGAGCGTCTGCGTTCGCAGTTGCGCTCGACAACCGATCAGCTGCATCAGGCCCAGGACTCGCAGGCACAGATGCAGACGCAGCTGACGCAAGCACAGCAGGATCGCGACAAGGCACAGGCTGACCTCAAGGCTGCGCAGGGCGAAGCCGCCAAGGCCAAGCCGAGCGAGGACGACGGTGCGCGTCGAGCATTGGCGGCCGAGAAGGTGGCTCACGACAAGGATCGCGCCGAGCTCGAGAAAATGCGACGCGCGAACGATGAGCTTCAGAAGACCGTGCGCAGCCGTGATGTTGATCTTGCACAGGTGCGCGATCAGCTCAAGGCCTCGGGCAAGCAGGTCGAGGTCTGCACGGCGAAGAACAAGCAGCTCTATGACGTTGGCCACGAGATTCTCGATGCTTATGAGCACATCGATCTCGAGACGGTGCTTAAGACCCGCGAGCCGTTTGCGCAGAGTGCACGCGTCAAGTACGACGAGATCGCACAGGACTATGGCGACAAGCTGTATGGCGCGAAATTCGATCCGCGCATGAGTGCGACGGCTGCGGCATCGACGCCCGCAGCCGCGGCGCCTGCCGCACCGGCAAGCGTTGCGGGTGCGAGTCACTAAGCGCGCGTGCCTCTGCACGAACGGGCTGTTTTCCTAATGACGTCATGCCCGAGAGGCTTGCTGCCTAAAGAACACGATGCCTAAAGGACACGATGCCTAAGAGACCTGGTTCCTAAGAGACATCGCGTTCAAGAGGCAGCTTGCCTAACAAACATCGCCGCGACGACGCACATCGACTGTTCGTTGCGATGCAGAAGCACCATCAACACCGAATCACAGTCCGTGCAACCGGACGCATACACGAAGGAGTCACACATGGCTAAGAACACCACGAATGCAGCAGTGCTCGATCACGTCGAAATTGAACAGCTCGCCGACCTGATGCGCACGGCTGGCTATCGCGTCACGCCGGCCGAACAAAACGGCGTCGTTCAACTCATGAGCGCGAGCCAGGGTGTCGGCTTCGTCGTGCGCTTCGGCAATGCCGGCGCGACACAGGGTACGTATATCGATTACACGCTGAGCTGCGCACTGCAAGTGCAGGGCGACCTGCCGGCTGAACTCGTGCCGAGCTGGAACCGCACCAAGCGCTTCGCCCGCCTTGCTGCGCATGGCCAGTTCCTCGTGCTCGAGATGGATGTCGTCGTCGCAGGCGGCGTCACCGAGCGTCACCTTGCATCGATGGTCGAACTCTGGGACCGCCTGGTTCAGGAGTTTCTGCTCCATCTGCGCAACCGTCCTTCGATGATGGCGGCTGAAGAAGCGCTCAAGAAGAACCCGAACGTGCTGACGAGCGAAGCAGCCCTCAATGCGGGCGACGACGCCGTCACGGCGACGATTCAATGAAACCGGGTTCGCGTCTGCACGCGCTGTGGTTTGCGCTGCTCGCGAGCATCGGTCAGGCGAGCGCGCAGACTGTCCAGCTCAACGAGGCGCCGCCGGCGTGGATCGAATATGCGCAACGCGTCAGCGAGCGCATGCAGAGCGTGATTGGAAGCGAAGACGATCGCGTCGTGGAGTTTCGGTCGTATTTCGCCAAGCAGTTCACGACGCCTGCGGGTCAGCCGCTGGGCAATCTGTTTGTCGAGGTGTGGATCGATCGGTCGGGTCATATCACGCGCGTCGAGTTCGACCCGGATGGTGATCCGGCCGAAATGAACAACCTTCGGCGCGTGATGACGTCGATCGTGATCGGTCTGCCGCCGCCCAGCGATATGAAGCAGCCCGTCGTGGTGAAGCTGGGGTTGGGTGAGCAGACTTGATTGCTTGCTAAGCCGAACCGCGATCAAGGCGTGCGAATGCGTTGGTTCACCGCTGGCTTAAGTTTGAGGTCAAGAGTCGAGATCAAGGCTCGGCGTTGAACGTGGACAGCAGACAGCCCGCTCGAACGAGCGGCTCAGGAAGTCGTTGCAGGGAAGTGTGAGTAGGAAACATCGAGTGAGTGGGGTTGCGCGCCGCACCTTACCGGGTGCGGCCGCTTTTTTGAGCGTGCCAAGGAATTTCGCAAGGGGAACAAGCATGAAAATCGCATTGATCGCAGCATGTGCCATCACGTTGACCGCACCGATGCTGGCTTTCGCGCAGGATGATGTCGTGGCGAGCGTCGGTGACGCATCGGTCACGGGACCGGAGCTCACGCAGATCCTCAAGAACATCCAGCCCCAGGCGCGTGCACAGCTCGCGGCGAACCCGAAGGAACTCGATGTGCTCGTGCATGAGCGTCTCGCAGCCTCCGCTGTGATTAACGAAGCGAAGGCCAAGGGCTGGGACAAGCAAGACAAGGTCAAGGGCATGATCGACGAGGCCGTGCGCGAGACGATCGTCGCCAGCTATCTGCAGTCGGTGGCCGAGCCGCCGGCCGATTTTCCGTCGGATCAAGACATGCAGGCCGCATATGACAAGAACAAAGGCGCGTTCGATGTCCCGGCGGCGGTGCATGTATCGCAAATCTTTATCGCGGCTCCGGCGAGTGCCGACAAGGCAACGATCGATCAGGCGCGCAGCAAGGCCAACGATCTCGCGAATCAGGCGCACGCAGCAAATGCCGATTTCGCTGCGCTGGCCAAGGCCAATTCGCAGGACCAGGCGAGTGCAGGGAAGGGCGGCGATATGGGCTTCGTGCCCAGCACGGCGCTCGTGCCCGAGATCCGCAAGGCGACGGAGTCGTTGAAGGTCGGCGAAGTATCGAAGCCGATTCAGACGCCGACGGGCTTTCATATCGTCAAGCTGATCGAAACGCGCCCCGCTTCGACGCGTTCGTTCGCTGAGTCGAAAGAACAGATCCGCGCAGCGATGCGTCAGCAACGCACGCAGCAGAACGCGGTGGCGTATCTGGCTAAGGCCGGTGGCGGCAATACCGTCGCGATCAACGAAGACGCTGTGCGCAAGGCCTTGAGCGCTGCGCAGTAACGACACGAAGACACAACGAAACTCTCCGGCGACGCCCCGCTGCTCAGTCAGCGGGCTGTCGCAGAGCACAACGCTCCCCACTTCGCCTGACACACACACACTCGTGCATCCGCTCGACGAGTACTACATCGACACCTACGCGCTTAGCGAGCCATCGAGCCGTGCAACAGACGCGCCCACGATCTGGTGCCCGATGTGCGCGAACAAGCTCGTCATCGCGTATCGCAGAGTCGGACGCCGTCGTTATTTCAAGCACGCAGATAGCGGCGCCGATTCACTGTGCCCGCTCACGACGCCGAGTTATCAACCCGAGCACAACTGGATCGGGCACGCGTTCGATTCAGTGGCGGGCCCAAAGCAGCGTGCGCGGTTCCTGCGTTTCTGGCAGCGGCATTTTCAGGTGATGCGGCACGAGGCGCCGGGGATGTCGCTGCGACGGCTTACGGAATTGATCGCACACGCAGACGTCGTTAATTTGTGGTCTTACCCGGGGCTCGACGAACACGACTTACCGTATGCCTTGCTCGTGTTGGCGGGGTTTATCGTGTATCCGGATCCGAAGGTGTCAGGGATGCGCGTGCGATTCTGGTTCGGCGACGCGATACGTGATGTGGGCGCAGTCTGGACCGGACACGCGTCGCAAAGCGAGAATCCGCGTACGCCCCAAACGATCGCGCCACGCCTTTTCCGGGTTGTCTATCGCGCACCGACTCGAACGCCACTGCCTGTGGCGGCCGATATCGTCGAATGGGAAGAGGTAAAACGCATACGACGTGTCGCAGATCACGCGTTGCCGCGCGTGCCACGATCGGACCAACGCGCGTTTGGCCGGTTTCTCGAGGCCGATCGAGAAAAGTGCATGGAACAAGCGCGCCCGGAAGCTGTCAACGTCGAGAAGTAACGTTGAAAGCGATGTTGCGAAGGCTCTGGATACGGGACGTTGTGAACGTTTGCGAATGCGTCTGATACGAGTCGTAGCGACGGGGCTCAAGACGGCGTCTGACGACGGAGGATCGCCTCATGGATTCGCTTGCTGGTTTGCTTGCCGATTCGCGCAAAGTCTTGGGGATTGTTTTGCGCAGTCATTTACGCGCAACAAGAGTCCCATCAACACCCGCGTCAACAATCGCGACGACGCCATTCGTTTCGACGCTCGCTATGGCCATCCTGTTTGGCCTTGCCATTCCCTCGTCGAAGGCGCTCGCAGAAGAAGCTGGCGCAGTAGCATCGTCGTCCGACGCCAAGGCCGGCACAACTCAGTCGGCCGATGCACCAGCCCCCGCCAGCAAGCCCGTGTGCGTCGATGTCGAAGTGTCAGGCAAACGCACACTGTCGTACGGCTGCTTGAGCGACCAACTCGCGTCGCATGCGGCGAAGCCCAACGCGGCATCACAAAGTGCCGCGGAAGCGTTAGCCACCCAGCCGTCGAACAAGGTCGGCACGTTCAACCTGTCCGCAGAGGAAACACGCTTCGGCAACGCGTGGGGAAAATCGACGACGCCTCAACGACCGGCGCCGCCCGTGTTTGTCAGGCCCTGAGGGACAACAGGGGCCCTACATGTTTGCCGGGCCTTGAAGGGAAGACCGGCGCGCGCGTATTTGTGAGGCCTTGAAGCGGCCGGCGGCGCGACACTCGCGTACATCAAGCTTCGCGCCACCACCGTAGCCGACCTATCCGCCAAATTCGCGTCTCACCACATCAGGTTGCGAAAGCGACGGGGGCCTGGGTCCTCCATTCTCGGCCGCTTATCGACGCCCGCCAGCCATCGCTTGAAACACCCCATCGCGCCGGATCAGCGCATGGAAAAGCGCTGCAGCCAGGTGAAGCACGATCAGCGCAAAGAAACACAACGCCAGGAACCGGTGCGCATTCCAAAGTAGCGTGTGAAGGTCATTGCTATGCGGCGCGATCCACGGCAACTGCACGCCGAACACGACGACCGGGTAACGCGCAGCCGACAACATGCCCCAGCCAAGCAACGGCAAAACGATCATCAAGGCGTAGAACGCGAGATGCGACAACCACGCCGCGAGCTTCATCGGGATCGGCATGTCTTCGGGCAGCGGAGGTGCACCCTTCGTGAGTCGAACTACCAGGCGGATCAGCGCAAGCACCAGAATCACGACGCCGAGCGGCTTGTGTATCGACACCAGTGTCAGATACGTGGGCCGGATCGTGGACACCATGCCGACGCCGATAAACAGCATCGACAGAATGCATATCGCCATGACCCAGTGCAGGGCGCGCTGTAGCGGCGTGAACTGCGTATGTGTCGGGCTCATTGCTTGCCTCCTTCTGCCGGCGTGTGCGGATAGTCCTTGTCTTCAGCGGTGCGTCGATTGAACGAAACCGAATAGGCGGCCGAACGTGCGGCCGGGAACGGGTCGTCGGACACGTGCATGCCAGCAGGCAGCACCGTCGGATCGAAATTCAGATCTCGGCAGGGGCCATCAGGCTCCGGCTCGATCTGCTTCACGACCAGCGTACCGACGTCGACCTGGCGGCGATCATCGGGCCACGCCTTGCTCGGGTCGGCAGTCGGGTCGCCCTGGCTGGCGACCGTGACGACCAGCTTCCAGCTTTGCGGGCCCTGGCTCACGCGCTGCGTGATGTCCGTTTCGAGGAAGTCCGGCTTTTCGGCCTTGAGCTGGTCAGGCGCCAGCAGTTGCGGCTGCGCGACCGGGACGATCGACCAGCGAACGACGCGATCTTCGCCTGCCGAGTTCGTAAAGAGAAAGCTATTCAGACTGTTGAATCGATCCTCAGCATACGACGACGTCCACGGTGCGCTTCCCGCCCAGGCGCCGAAATGCGCGAGTTCCGGGTGCGCTCCGACGAAGTCCTTCATCGCATTCGGATCATCCTTGCGTGCCAAGGCTTTCTGAAGGTCGAAGAAAGCCTGGGGCGTCGCAACAGGGAAGAAGGGCGCGTCGATCATGGCCATGCGCCACTCGCCATCCGGTGCCACGATACGCAGGCCAATACCGCGCACGCGTGCCATCGCATCCTCAAGCTTCGGGTTCGGCGTGGCCAGATTGAAGCGACCGGTCACCGGGTACGAGCCCTGCACGAACATCGGCGCTTTCGACAACTGGAGGCCGGCGCCGTTGGAATCGAACTCACCGGTGAAACAGATGCCCTTGGCGTGGTTCCGGCGGAAGCCCAGTGCGGGGCCTCCCGGTGGCGCCAGACTGTCGACAATCTTCGCGGGCGTCAGGCGATCCGGCGTGAACCAGCCGGCCGTGTACGCGAAAGCCGCGACGATAACGGCCACGATCGCCGCAATCAGCACCAGCGATTTCCCGGGTGCCCCCGGGGAGTTGGGCGTTTCAGGCATGGAAAGTCTCCATTGATGATCAGGTTGGGGGCCAATCTATCAGGACATCTTTTTTTGCGCCGACCGACATTGGATAGTCGTTATTCCTCAAGCACTCCCTGTTCGCGACTCAAGAGCGTGAAAATGGTTGTTGCATGCGCAACAAATGACTCGTTTCGAGGCAGAGGGCACGGCAAACCGCTTCGCTTTCGTGTCCGGGTTCTTTACGTCGCAGCGCGGTGTTCGCCTTCTATCGTCGTGTACAGATGTTGCGCGTCGATGTGCCAATGTGCTGACCTGGCAATGCCCCGATGCAGCGATCGCGCAATGCCCCGATCCACCGACGCTCCGATGCGCAGTTGCAACTTGAGTCACGCCACACCGAGCGCGTAAAGGGATGCCTGCCCTTTGCTGTCGCGGCAAGGCGAGTCAAGTGAGGGTAAGTACGCTGTCCCGACGCTTAACCGTAGCTTTCATCCTCGATTTCTGAGTGATATTGTCGGGGCGACTGCATTTTTAAATGCAGGCTGATTTCCGCAATCCAGTTCAGCGGTCGAAAGGCAGACAAAAGCCTACTGACCATACGGGGTATTGACTCGATACGACGCGCCGGTGTTCGCGCCACCGCGCGAGTTTCGTTCAATTTAGTAAACAGTATGTCGAACGATCGTCGCGTTCCGATTACGCAAGTGCAGGTGGGGATGTATATCGAGTCCGTCGAGGACTCTCTCTCGCCACATCTGTTCGGTCAGCAAGGCTTTGCCGTGACCGATATCAGCCAGATCCTGCAGATCAAGGAAGCAGGCATCACGCATGTGATCGTCAGTGATGGTGTCGAGTGGCGTAGCGGAGGGCGCTCGAGCGCCGCCGTTGCCGAGCATCCGGCCGCAGATCCCCACAATAACCTCGAAGACAAAACCGTCAGCGCACCGGTTACGGAAACGCCGCGTTTGCACGCCGCGCAGCACGAAGACATGGCCGCGGAAGTGCGTCGCGCTCGTCGAGTGTGTGCTGAAGCCAAAGAGTTCGTCTTGTCGATGTTCCACGACGTGCGGCTTGGCAAGGCGATCGATCCGGAGACGACGGTTCCCCTGGTTCGTCAGATCGCGGATTCGGTCGATCGAAATCCTTCCGCGCTGATCAGCGTTGCGCGCCTGAAGACGCACGACAGCTACACCTATCTGCATTCGGTTGCCGTGTGCGCACTGATGGTCGGCCTGGCTCGCCAGCTTGGGCTCGATGAAGACATGGTCCAGTTGGCAGGTGCCGGCGGCCTGATGCACGATCTCGGCAAGGCCACCGTGCCGCTCGACATCTTGAACAAGCCCGGCCGGTTGACCGACGCCGAATTCGCGCACATGAAGCGCCATTCCGTCGCCGGTGGCAGCATGCTGAAAGAGGCGGGCGCACCGGTCGAAGTACAGGACATCGCGCTGTACCACCATGAGAAGTTTTCGGGTGGCGGATATCCCGTGGGTCTGGTCGGCAACGACATTCCGCTGCTGGCTCGCATGGGTGCGGTCTGCGATGTCTACGATGCAGTGACTTCGGAGCGCGCCTACAAGCGTCCGTGGAGCCCTGCGGAAGCGATCCGCGAGATGGCCAACTGGCGCGGACATTTCGATGAACGCATCTTTAGTGCGTTCGTGAAATTCGTTGGGATTTATCCTGTTGGGTCGTTGGTACGTCTGAGTTCAAATGAACTCGCGCTGGTAACAGAGCAGGGCAAAGGGCTGCTGACCAAGCCGATCGTGCGCGCGTTCTATTCGATCACCGCCGACCGTACCGTGCCCGACAATCTGATCGACCTCGCCGCTGAGGGCTGCACCCTGCGGATCCTCGGTCCGGAAGATCCACGAAAGTGGGGCTTCCATCATCTGGACACGCTCTGGCAGTAGCGTGCCCTCCGCGTCGTCCGTCTCAGTCTCCCAATTTGCACGAATCGCTCAGCATCTCGGTCAATCGTTCGTCGACGATTGACCGCGGATCGGCGCTGCTCGAATATTGGCGTTTCAAAAACAGCGCAGGAGCTGTCGTTTCGTTGTTCGTCCACATTGCTACTGGAGCATGGAAATGATTACTGCCCGTATGCAACACGTCGCGGTGAGCATCGCTGCAGGAGCGGTCGTGATTGCGTTTTTGCTGTCGTGGCACATTGGCAACTGGTTCTAGCGGTTACCGTGCACAGGCTCACAGCATAGGAGAACTTTATGGAATTCGTTCAGAGTGGAAATGAAGCATGTCAGCGACGTCGAGATCATCGAACAGTCGATGAAAGCGCGTGTGACTGGACTCAAGTGGTCTGTGGTGGCGTCGTTGGGCGCGGTTGTCGCAATGCTTGCTGCGATCCTGTCGAAATGATGAGCGCCAGTGCAAGCCGCTCGGTCAAGCGGCTTTATCGTCGCTAATATTAGTTTACATAAGATCAATTATGCAGTGATTTGCTGTGGGACCCAAGTAGAGATGTCGTATCTGGCCCAAATAGAAATGTCGCACCCGGGCCGCTTCCGGCGCATGCTTGCGGTGTTCAGCGCGCTGGGAGACGATCATGGATCGACGAGGATTGATCACCATGAGCATGAGCGAGTTCGATCGTCTCAAGGTCATTCAGGCGGTCGCCGACGGCCTGCTGATGCCGTGGCGTGCTGCCGAGCGGCTCGGTATCAGCCGACGTCAGATCGAGCGACTGACCAAGCGCTTCCGAGTCGAAGGCGCCATGGGGCTCACGTCTCGGCATCGAGATCGCCCGAGCAATCATCATTTGCCTGATGGACTGGCAGACCAGGCAATCGCGATCATTCGTGAGCGCTACCCGGATTTCGGGCCGACGTTCGCCAACGAGAAGCTGCGCGAATGCCACGGCATCGTGCTGGGTACTGAGACGCTCAGGCACCTGATGACGATCGCCGGCCTCTGGATCCCGCGCAAACACCGGCTGCCCCAGATCCATCAGCCGCGCGCACGCCGCGCGTGCCTGGGCGAGCTGATCCAGATCGATGGCTGCGAGCACGCGTGGTTCGAGGACCGCGCGCCGATGTGCACGCTGCTGGTGTTTGTGGACGACGCGACGAGCCAGCTGATGATGCTGCATTTCACCGCGACCGAATCGACCTTCAGTTATTTCGAGGCGACGCGCGCGTATCTGGAACGCTATGGCAAGCCGGTCGCGTTCTACAGTGACAAGGCCTCGGTGTTTCACGTCAACAAGCCCCCGGCGACGGCCCCGCAACCGGGTGTGACCCAATACGGGCGGGCCTTGTACGAGCTCAACATCGAGACCTGGTGTGCCAACAGCAGCGCGGCCAAGGGCCGCGTCGAGCGTGCGCACCTGACCTTGCAGGATCGTCTGGTCAAGGAGCTGAGGCTGCGTGGCATCAGCACGAAGGAGGCCGCCAATGCGTATGCGCCCTGCTTCATGGTCGACTACAACGCGCGCTTCGCCAAGCCGCCGAGGAGCAGCTTCGATGCGCACCGACCGGTGCGTGAAGACGAGCGGCTTGACCAGATCCTGACCTGGCGCGTGTTGCGCAAGGTCACCAACGTGCTGACGGTGCAGTACGACCGCGTGATCTATTTGCTCGAGGACACGCCGGCGAATCAGGCGCTGATCCATCGGTACGTCGATGTGGTCGAGTATCCGGACGGCACGGTGGAGATCTGGGCCAATGGCGAGTCGTTGCCGTACGTGCCGTATGACCGGCTCGCGCAGATCGATCAGGGCGCGGTGATCGATCACAAGCGCCTGGGTCACGCGTTGCAGCTCGCCGCCGCGATGCAGGCGCAGCGTGACGATCGCCGCACGCAACCGGCGCCGTCGCGCGCGCATCGGGATGAGGCTGTGCGCGAGCACTTGAATCGGCAAGGTCGCAAGACATCTCGAGCGATGACGGACGACGATTTTAAAGCCGCCCTGGAGCACGCAACACCGCACTGGAATCCGCAGAGTGGTCCACTGCACTAAGCCTCCACCACCCTGCTCTTCAACTTCAACTACGACATTTCTATCTAGCTCAAACCCCGACATCTGAACCCGGCCCCAACATTTGCTGTAAGAGCAATATCCTAATGTCGTGTTTGAGCAAGATTGAAATGTCGCACCCGGGGTCGTTTCCAAGCGCGCGAACGCAGCGTTGCTCTGCGCCGCAACCAATGTGTTCGAAGACTCGAAAAGTTCGCATCTGAACCGTGGGCGGCCCGCCCCGATGGCGCGAATCGAGTTATTGCCTCACAAATAGTGAATAGATTAATCTAGAAGATTAATTCACAGAAATTGGATTCGAAAAAGCCCGCCCTTGCCTTTAATAACCCACACCTAAGTATGTATGAATTATCGGTGATTCACGGTTTTTTATCTTGCTCATTGAGCCGGTCTGCATCGCATTCTCGTGGCGTCTATGATTTGTACGTCAACCCAAGGCTGGACAGCGTTTCGGCCGCATCACGTCATCGGACCGGGTTGTGCGCGATTCATTAACCTGCACTCAGGAGATCGGGCCATGAGCTTTAAATTTGATAGTACTAATACCGCACTGGTATTTATCGACCCGCAAAATGATGTACTCAGCGAAACTGGCGTCAATTGGGATGCCGTCGGCGAAAGCGTCAAAGAAAATCATACCGTCGAAAATATGGAGCGGCTCTTCAAGGCCGCGAAACAATCGGGCTATCAGGTTTTTATTTCACCCCATTATTTCTTTCCGACCGATATCACGTGGAAGCTCAACGGCCCGCTCGAGCAGATGGAGGCCGACAATCGCAGTTTCGCCCGGGCCGGCGTGCTCGACCTGACGGGCCTGACGCACTCCGGAGCCGATTGGCTCGAGCGCTTCAAGCCTTATATCGAAGACGGAAAGACTATCGTTGTCAGCCCGCACAAGGTATTCGGACCGCAGACCAATGACCTCACGCTCCAGCTACGCAAGCGCGGCATGTCGCGCGTGATTCTCGGCGGCATGCTGGCGAATATGTGTGTCGAGTCGCACCTGCGCGATCTCGTCGAGCAGGGTTTCGAAGTCGCAGTCGCAAGCGATGCCGTAGCCGGACCTCGACATCCGGTCTGGGGTGACGGCTATAAAGCGGCCATGGTCAATTACCAGTTCCTCGCTCACGCGGTGATGTCGACCGAGCAAATCGTTGGTTCAATGCATTGAACCAACGGCGCCCCGTCGCTCTCGTGCGATGGGGCGCCGAACGCGGGTATATCCGTGGGCGCAGCGACGGTGTCGAACACGAGTCGATCAAAAGTCGACTTCGTGCCGATAACGTGCCCCATTCATGGCGTCCACACGTCGGCTCGCTAAGCGCTGGGTAGTGCGTTCAGCGCCGCTTGCAATCGCTCACGCATCCACTTGTGGGTCGGCGAGTCGAGATTGCGTTTATGAAATGCCACTCGCAGCACATAGGGTGCGATCTCGAACGGCACCGGATATACCGAAAGCGGAATCACGCCAGAGAGCCTTGTCGCGACGCGCCGGGGCAACGTGATCAACATATCGGACTCAGCGACGATAAACGGCGCGGCCATCAGGCTCGGTAGCTGAATCGCGACATCGCGGGTCACGCCCACATTCGCAAGCGCCTTATTGACCACGCTATGCTCGCCCCGCCAGGGGATGACCACGACATGTCGCTCAAACAAATACTGTTTCAGCGACAACGCTTTCTTGATTCGGGGATGCCCCTTGCGTGCCGCGACCACGTAGTCGTCCGGGGCGCATTCGAACGACTCAAGCGCAGTTTGCCGCGCCTCGAATTCGTCCGAGAAGCCGAGCGCGAACTGCACGCGCCCCGCGTTGAGGTCATCGATAGACTCGCGTTGAGTCGAATAGTCGACCTGAAACCGAATGTGCGGTGCGCTGTGCTCGAGCTTCGCGACGACATAAGGCAACGCCGCAAAGGCCGTGAAATCCGTCGCCGCGAAAGTGAAGGTCTGGTGGCTTGTCGACGGCTCGAATGGTCCAATCTCACCGAGGCTCGTCGTCAGGCTTTCCAGAGCGGCCCGGACGCCCTCTGCCATCTGCTCGGCCTTTGCGGTCGGCTGCATCTCACTGCCATGACGCACGAACAGCGGATCGCCCATCGCGCTGCGCATGCGAGAGAGCGCATGACTGCACGCGGACGAACTCAGCGACAGTTCATCGGCCGCTGCGGCCACGCTGCGATGACGCATCAATGCATCGAAGACCAGCATCAGATTTAGATCGATGCGCCTAAGTAGCTCATGCATATCGTGCAGGGTCTCGTGAAATAAATGCAGTGCTCACACTTTACATTTGTTCTACTATTTTTTGACTCCCGCAGACTGAATGATTGATTGAATCCGATGTTGTCTCCGAGTTTTCGCCAGGCGACTCTTGTCGATGCTGACCGTTGCTTCGCGATCGAGGCATCTGCCTACGAAGGCGACGAAGCCGCGACGCCGCAAAAGATCGCCACACGCATTGCCCAATATCCTCAAGGATTTCTCGTCATGGAAGTCGGCGACGAAATCGTGGGCTTCATCAATTGTGGATGCGCACACGACGTCGTGATGTCGGATGAAGCCTTCAAGGAACTCGTCGGGCACGATGCCGACGCGCCGAACGTGGTGATCATGTCGGTCGTGATCGATCCGGCACACCAGGGTCAAGGCTACGCGTCGCTGATGATGCGCGAGTTCGTATCGCGCATGAGCCGGTTGCACAAGGAGACGATTCACCTCATGTGCAAGCAGCGTCATGTTCCACTCTATGAACGGTTCGGGTTCAGATACGTGAAGCCATCGCCGTCCGATCACGGCGGCATGTCGTGGCACGAGATGGTCATGATCGTCTGAGCGAAGCATCCGTCATTGCGTGAGCCTGATGGCGCCGCCCGTCTTCTGTTCCCCAAACAGCGTATTTATCACGAGCGATCCATGCACCGCAGTGGAATGACCCTTGGCGATCGGATCAGCGAGACGTCCCAAGACGACGCCGCGACGGTATTTATCGTGGACGATGACGAGTCGATTCGGACGACCCTCGTTTCCCTGCTTCGCGCCGTCGGACTGGACGCCCGCGCGTTTTCGAGCACCGCAGGCTTTGTCGAAGCGGCACGGAACGTCGCAGGTGCACGGTGTCTCGTGCTCGACATCCGGCTCAAGGGCGAAAGCGGCCTGACGTTTCAGCAGACTGCCGATATGCCGAATATGCCGATCGTCTTTATGACCGGATACGCGGACGTTCGCGCATGCGTCAAGGCCATGAAGGCTGGCGCTCACGATTTCCTGATCAAGCCGTTCGGTGATCAGGAGGTCATCGACGCCGTTGCATCCGCGATTCGAACTGATCGTGCGCGCCGCGACAAGGACGCGATCCGGGCCGTCTCGCGGACGGCCTACGAAACGCTCACGGGCCGCGAGCGCGAAGTCCTGCAGATGGTGGTGCGGGGTGCGCTCAACAAGGAAGTGGCATTCAGGATGGGGATCAGCGAAGTGACCGTCAAAATGCACCGCGGCGCGGCGATGCGAAAAATGCAGGCCTCGTCGCTGGCCGACCTGATTCACAAAGCGGCGCTGGTGGGCGTGGTCGAAGACTTCGGCGGGGTCTAGGCATCGGACGCACGGCGCCGGCCTTCATCCGAACAAAGGCGGTACGGCCGAACTCATCTGTTTCATGCTGACAATGTTCGTGGCCGTCTTTCTGCTCGATCGCTACTTTGATGCGCCCGTCCGACGCTTGTTGACGCGCTGCCTGACCAAGGAAGTCCGCTCGACATCGAACCGCGGCAACGTCGAGGTCAGTCGCTAATCGGGTCGCCGGAACGCTTGATTCCGAATCTGGGCCGTCAAGCGTTCGCTACCTCGTGCCGCGATGAAACACCGCCTGGCGCGCCCGAAATCTTGAACAGGTGGTTGTCCCGCTTCGACCCGTTCATCGCGGCGTCGTCCTCCCGAACGACGCCCCATCACCGCTTTACCGCGAGTGACTCTTGAACGCTTCTCCCTGCATCCCCGTCCGGTCCACCGCCGCGATGCGGTTACGGCCGTTGTCTTTCGCCTGATACAGCTGTGCGTCAACGAGATTGACGAAGGCTGTCGAGTCACCGCGGTCCGTCGGGACAATCGTGCCGACACCGAAACTGGCCGTCACGCACTGGTTATGCGGTGAGCGGACATGCGGGATGGCCTCCTGCGCAATCATCGAGCGGCAATCCTCGGCGACTTTCACGGCCGCATCATGACTCGCGTTCGGCAACACGATCACAAACTCCTCGCCGCCAAACCGGCCCAGGAACGCGTCGTCACCCGCGGCCGCGGTGAGTATTCCCGCTACGCGCTTCAGGCACTCGTCGCCCTGAAGATGGCCGTAGTAGTCGTTGTAGGCCTTGAAGAAGTCGATATCGAGGAGGATCAGTGACATCGGCGAACCCGACGCCGCTGCACCGGCCCACGCCAGCTCGAATTCCGCGTCGAACATGCGACGATTACCCGCACCGGTCAGGCTGTCGCGATACGACAAATACTCGAGCTGCTTTTGCAGCTGTGCGAGCTTTTCTTCCGTCTGCTTGCGTTCGCTGATATCGAACATAAACCCGATCAGGCAGTCCACTTCGCCATTCGGTTTGCGCACGACGTGCACGACGTCGCGGATCCAGACGTAGCCGCCATCCTTGGTCAGCGCCCGATAGTCGGCTTCGTGGTCGGTGCCCGCTTGCGATTGCGACACGCAGAAATTCACGACCGCTTCCCGATCCTCGGGATGCATGCGCTCCACCCAATCATTGACCGTTTTCCATGAAGACGGCGCCCAGCCCAGCAAGGTTTCGATTTGCGGGCCGATATAGGCGAATTCCATCGCCGCCCAATCGATTTTCCAGGGAATCGCCTTGGTCGATTCGAGCAGGGTGCGATACACCCGGCTGTCGTCTTCGCCGAATGCGGGTGTCGCGGGTGACAGGGTGTCTTCGTGGCGCAGGAAAGCCGCTTGCAGCGTGGAATCGCTGAAGTCGTTGTCGTTATGGGTCATGACGGCGGAGTGAACGTCAAAAGTAATTGAACGGCGGTGCCCATGAGGCACCCGGATAAAGGAAAACCGCACTGCAGCGCGCACACATAACGATTCGTGACTCGCCAAGCGTGCGATGGTACCTCGTGACCCTGCGTATTTCACGTGTTTTACGTGCGTTTTGCGTAGGTTGCGGAGGCGTCAGGTATTTGTCAGACATTTAGGTTGTAAGGCCCTGCCTTCCGCGTCCGTGCGCGCTTCTGCGTCCGCATCTACAATTTGCGGGCTGCGAAGTCCATCTCGCTACGACGCCATTCACGCACGTCGAAGCCTCACCTTTTCGCGCAAGCGTAGAAACGCCTTTGCCATCCTCGACGTACGCTTTATCCAACGGAGATCACATGCAGGCTGTTACAGAATCAATCGGATTTGTCGGGCTCGGTCTGATGGGCCACGGTATCGCCAAGAATCTGCTCGAGCGCGGCTATCCTCTGACCGTCTATGGCCGCCGTAACCGGCAACCGGTGGACGACCTGGTCGGACGCGGCGCCAAGGAAGTCAAAACTGTCGCCGAACTGGCCCCGAACGCGACGATCGTCTTTCTTTGCCTGACTGACTCTGCAGCCGTGCAATCGGTCGTCGACGAACTCAAGGGCGGTTTGCGCAAAGACACGATCATCGTCGATTGCTCGACGTCCGATCCCACGGTGACGGTGCGACTCGCCGAAGAGCTTGCGAAATCGGGCGTGCAGTACTGCGATGCCCCGCTTGGCGGCACACCCGCCCAAGCAGAGACGGGTGAGCTTTCCGTCATGGCCGGGGCGACGGAAGAAATCTTCGCGCGACTCCACCCGGTGTTTGCGACATGGGCGAAGAAGATCGTTCGCGTCGGCAACGTCGGTGATGGTCATCGGATGAAGCTCATCAACAACTTCCTCTCGCTCGGTTATGGCGCGTTGTATGCGGAAGCGCTCGCGATCACGCGCAAGGCGGGATTGACGGTCGAGCAGTTCGATAGCGTCATTCGCGGCAGTCGCATGGACTGCGGTTTCTATCAGACGTTTATGGGGTACGCCCTCGAAGGGAATCGCGATTCGCACAAGTTCACCTTGTCGAATGCGTACAAAGACACGCGCTACCTCGAATCGATGGCCAATGCCGCTGGCAGCCCGACGTTTCTCGCGAGCGCTGTGAAGAACTACTACGGGATGGCGGTCGCCATGGGTGGTAGTGGTCCGGAAGACTATGTGCCGCATCTGCCGGACTACGCGATGCGGGTGGGCGGCGGTTCTGTCTAAGGCCTGTGCCTTGTAGAACGAGGAGGCGGCCACGGTCGCCTTCAGAAGGCAAATTCAGAGAGCGAAAAAAGGGAAAATTATTTCGACCTGACTGCACCGCACCGAAACGGCTTTCCCCACCGCCTCCGGTCATGTCGATTTGAAGCGATAAGTGCCTGCACCTTGCACGATTGAACATTCGTTTGAACCCCTAAATTCCTGACTGAACCGGACAACCCGCTGGGGGCAGCGCCGGGATAACCAGGAATGTGCAGTGACTTCGGTAAATAGTGCAGGTCGCGTGATCAAGCGGGCGCTCGGGATAGCGGCGGTGTTGTCGATGGGTGTGGCGGGCGCGTCGCACGCTCAGGAAGTGTATGTAACGGGTGGCACGCTAGGGGCCGGTATCGGTGGCGCTCTCAACTTCGGACCGCACTTCGGCGCGCACGCCGACATCGAAGGGCTGGGCTTTTCGCACAACGTCGACGTCGATGGCAATGAGTACGACGGTCACCTGAGCCTTGAGCAAGGTGGTCTGTACCTGGATCTGTTTCCTTTTGAAGCAAGCGCGTTTCGCGTGACGGCCGGCGCGCTGTTCAACGACGACACGCTCACTGCGCATGCGGTGCCGAACGCGGATGGCAACTACAAGATTGGCGGCGACTACGTGCCGGCCATCGGCGGTTCGCCGACCGCGACTGCGAAGCTGCCCCACGTGATGCCCTATCTGGGCATCGGCTACGGCCACAAGAGCGCGACCAAGGGCTTCGGCTTCAGTTTCGATGCAGGCGTCGCCTATGGTCGTCCGAGCGTGTCGTACAGCGTGCCGGATGTCTACAACGCCTTCGTGTCGACTGAAGACATTCTTCAGGAAGAACAGGACATCAGCAACAAGGTCCGCAAGTTCCGCTTCTATCCGGTTGTGCAGGTCGCTGTCACCTATCGTTTCTGATCCGGGTTCGGCCGCCCCTATAATCGGCAGCACCTCGCGTGTCGCGAGCGCTGATCGTTATCAGACGGCCCCCGAATGAACACCACACCCTCGCCTGCCCCTTCCGGTGATGCACCGCCAGCGAATCGCACGCTGGAACTGTTTATCGAAGCCGTCGAAGACTACGCGATCTTCATGCTCGATGCCGACGGCAACGTCGCGAGCTGGAACAACGGCGCGCAGAAGATCAAGGGCTACCGGCCCGATGAAATCATCGGGCGTCATTTCTCCATTTTCTACAGCGACGAGGATCTCGTTGCCCGCAAGCCGCAATTCGAACTCGACAAAGCCCGGCTCGACGGCCGCGTTGAAGACGAAGGCTGGCGCCTGCGCAAGGACGGCTCGCGCTTCTGGGCCAATGTCGTCATCACGGCGGTCAGCGACAAGGCGGGCAAGCTGGTGGGCTTCGCAAAGGTCACGCGCGATATGACCGAGCGCATCCGGATGGCCGAGCTCGAGCGCTCGCGCGCGGTCGCCGCGCAGTCGCATATCGCGCGTGAAGACGAGCAGCGTCGTATCGCCCGCGAACTCCACGACGATCTCGGACAGCAACTCGTCGCGCTCAAGATGGATCTCAGCCTGCTGCAGAAGTCGCTTTCGGCGACGCATGGCGACGGCGTCGAGATCGAACGCATGACGCGCCTCGAAACCCGTATCGACGCGCTCGTCGGCTCAGTTCGACGGATCGCGGCCGACTTGCGCCCGCCCCTGCTTGACGATCTCGGCCTGCCTGCCGCGATCGAATGGATCGCCAACGATGTCGAGCAACGGCACGGCTTTGCCGTTGTCCCCGATATCGAGGTCGGCGATTTTGAATTCCATGGCCCCGCTGCCTCCTCGCTGTTTCGAGTCGTTCAGGAGGCGCTCAACAACGCCGTACGCCATGCTCACGCGACACACGTCGCGGTGCGCCTGTTTGCCGACGACGACGCCCTGCACCTGCATATCGAGGACAACGGCGTTGGCGCTGAACTCGGCGCGGCGCGCAGTCCTTCGTCGTTCGGCCTCCTCGGCATGGGCGAGCGTGTTCATATGCTCGGCGGGACGATTACGTTCCATAGCGAGCCCGGGTCAGGATTTGCTATTCGGGTCTCGATTCCGATCGGTCAGGCGGGAAAGATGCCGGGGTCATCCAGGGCGTAGGCGTCGGGTTTTCCCGCGCACCGCGTCGAATGCGTGAGCGATCGATACGCTCTTTGACAAACCTCAATTTTCTCCGACGGCGTGAAGGCTATCTTCGGCAGGATGACGACGCTTTGTGCGTCGAGAACCGAAAGAATGAGGCCCCAATGGTCGCCGCCCCGAAGCCCGCGCATGCCGCCGCGGGCCATTCGCGCGAACTCGCTCGTCAAAGCGAGTCGCATTTCTATCTGATCGGCGGTGGCATTGCGTCACTGGCCGCCGCTGCTTTTCTCTGCCGCGATGCCCACATACAAGGCAATCGCATCACGATCATCGAAGCGCTCGATACGGTCGGGGGTAGCCTCGATGCAGAAGGCTCGGCGCTGCATGGCTATGTGATGCGCGGTGGCCGGATGTTCGAAAGCCAATACGTGTGCACGTACGATCTGTTTTCGTCGATCCCGACGCTCGAAGGCGATCGCTCCGTCACGCGAGAAATCTTTGACTGGAACGACAAGCACGCGAGTTCCGCGAAGTCGCGTCTGTTGCGCGACGGTCGCCGCATCGAGGCGCCTGAATTCGAATTGTCCGACGATCAGATTGAGCGCCTTGAACAGGTTGCCACGCAGCCGGAAGCATTGTTCGACGGCAAAGCCATCGAAGACTTCTTTGACGATGCCTTCTTCCGCTCGAATTTCTGGCTGATGTGGTCGTCGACGTTCGGGTTCCGCCGCTGGCACAGTGCAATGGAATTCCGCCGCTATCTGCTGCGTTTTGCTCACATGGTCCCCGGCTTCAATCAGTTGCGCGGCACGATGCGCACGACGTACAACCAGTTCGATTCCCTCGTGCGCCCGTTGCACAAGTGGCTGAGGGAACAGGGGGTCACGTTTGCGATCAACACGCGCGTCACAAAGATTGAGTTCGTCGACACGACCGATGGCAAGCGTCCGGCCTCGATCGACTACGTGTGTGGCACCCACGCGGGACACTACGAGGTCTTCGATCACGATCGCGTGATCGTGACGATCGGCTCGATGACCGAAGGCACGACGCAAGGTTCCATGGAGCGCCCGGCCCGTTTTAGCGGCAAGCCTTCAGGTGGAGCGTGGCAACTGTGGGACGCCCTGGCATCCGGGCGCCCCGAGTTCGGCAGGCCGGCCGCTTTCTCCAGACACATCGAACGATCGCAGTGGCTGTCGTTCACGACGACGCTTCACCACTCGGCATTCTTCGATGTGCTGCGCGATGTCACGGGCGACGACCCCGCTCAAGGCGGCATCGTCACGTTCGCGCGCTCGAGCTGGCTGATATCGATGGTGATTCCGCATCAGCCCCACTTCCCTGGGCAGCCCGAAGACGTGAGCGTGTTATGGGGCTACGGGCTGGCCGCAGATGCCGTGGGAGACTTTGTCCGGAAGCCCATGCTCGCCTGCACAGGACGCGAAATCATGACCGAGGTGCTCGGTCATCTCGGCATGCCGGCCACCGGACGGCGCATCGTGCAGGACTCCATCTGCATTCCCTGCTATATGCCCTACGCGACTGCGCAATTCATGCGTCGCCAGAAAGGCGACCGCCCCGAGGTCATCCCGACCGGGTACCGCAATCTCGCGCTGATCGGGCAGTTCTGCGAGTTGCCCGACGATGTGGTTTTCACCGTCGAGTATTCGGTTCGCTCTGCGCAGACGGCGGTGTATCGGTTGCTTGGCATCGACAAGTCGGCACCACCTGTTTTCAGGGACAAACAGGACATTCAGATCCTGCAGGATGTGTTGTCGACCTTGCATGCGCACTGAGTTTGCGCACCTGACGCGACAAATGCATCGCGCTTGATCTGGCTCAATCGCTACGTTGACGTGGGTCAATCCGGGGCGTTTGTGCGGTTCCTACACTTGCGGTTGAACGCCCCGGAATGCGGGGCTGATTCACAGCCTGGACCTCGCCCTTCGCCCCCGACCCTTGATCTTTGTTCCGGAGCCGTCATGAGCTACAAAACCATCGTCGTACACCTCGACACGAGCGCGCGTGCGCAGGCACGCCTGCACCTCGCCATTGAAATCGCCAAACGCCACGGTGCCTTCCTGCAAGGCGTCTTTGCGGTGTTCGCCCCCAACCCACGCTCATTCGTGGTGATGGCCGGTACCGCGGAGTACTACGAGGAGCATGAGACTGTCCGGCACGAGGAACACGGCGCGCTGGAGCGGCTCTTCGAGGCCGAATTGTCTCGTGCGCACGTCGACGGCGAATGGATCGACGAAACCGGCAATGCTGATGATGAATTGCCGAAGTACGCACGCCGCGCCGATTTGCTGATCATCGGCCAGGACGACCCGGCCGATCCCGAATCCTTTGTCGCTGATCATTTCCCCGAAAACATGGTGATGTCGGCGGGGCGCCCTGTGCTCGTCGTGCCTTATGCAGGCTCGTTCGCGCATATCGGGCGTCGCGTGATGGTCGCGTGGGACGGTAGCCGCGAAGCGACACGTGCCGTGCATGACGCGCTGCCGCTACTCAAGCAGTCGGAGCAGACGACGGTGGTGACCATCAGCGCAGCGCATGGCAACGTGCCGGGTGCACGCCCTCCCGGTGCCGATATCGCAGCGACACTCACCCGTCATGGCGTGAAGGTCACGACGCTGGATTTGCCAGCCGCCAAAGACGTGGCAACAGGCGAGATGCTGCTCGCACGTATCGACGACATCGGCGCCGACCTTGTCGTGATGGGCGGATATGGTCACACGCGCTGGCAAGAGCTCATTCTCGGCGGCGTCACACGCACGATGTTGTCGTCGATGACGGTGCCTGTGCTGATGTCGCACTGAGTGTTGGCGAGGCTGCATTCAGACTGGCAGGCGGATAAGAAATGTCGCAAAATGCGCCTGGAACAGGCTTAATTTCGCGCGACAACACGCCGAATCGAAAGAACCCCCATGATCAAGGTTCTCATTGCGGATGACCATGTGCTGGTCCGCGAGGGATTGCGCCACTGCCTGGAGTCCGCCGGCGACATCGAAATCGCCGGCGAGGCAGACGACGCACCCTCGACACTCACGCTGGTTCGCACGACACCGGCTCGCGTGCTCGTGCTGGATTTGTCGATGCCGGGGCGCAGCGGTATCGACCTTGTCCATCAGATTCATACGGAATTCCCGACGCTGCGCATTCTCGTACTCACGATGCACGCCGAGCAGCAATACGCGGTCAGGGCATTCAAAGCTGGTGCGTCCGGTTACGTGACTAAGGAAAGCGCCAGCAAGGAACTCATTGCCGCCGTCAACAAGGTCGCCTCGGGTGGCGTGTATGTCAGTCTGACGATGGCGGAGCGCTTTGCGCAGAGTCTGAACGAACCCGCTGACGCGCTGCCGCACCAGAGATTGTCGGACCGTGAATACGATGTGTTTCGTCGCATCGTGTCGGGCCAGACGATCTCCGAAATCGCGCAGTCCCTGTGTGTCAGTTCGAAGACGGTCAGCACCTACAAGACGCGCGTGCTCGAGAAGATGAACGCACCGCATGAGGCGGCACTCGTGCGCTACGCAATGCGGCATAAGTTGTTCGGCGACGTCGACGAAATCTGATCGTGGCGAACAGGTGACCGGACTCTATCTGTCCTGCGATCCTATCGGGCTCGACGGCATGTTTCAGAAGGATGGCCTGATCGACGCGCGTGGCAAAGCGATTACTTTGCTCGACCGCAACGCACTCGCGCGCCTATAAGCGTCACACTGCGATCAGAGAAACACCGGCGGTGGCAGGATGGCGCTGTTTTCCGCGACGGCGTCGCGGTCCTGGCCTAGCGCATCGCACAACCCGCGCAACGTCGCGCGGTCGTCGAGGGCCGGCACGATCAGCACCGCGCGCCTCGCGGAGCGCAGGGAGCGCTCCGAAACGCTGCCGAGCAGCCAACGCCTGAACGGGCTGTGCCCTCGCGTACCGAGCACCACAAGGTCGGCGTTCCAGCGGTCGGCCTCATGGGCTTTCGTCTCGGCGACAGTGCGCGCGCTCGTCGACGTACCGAGCAACGTGGTCTCCCCCATACGGCCGCACTGAATCAGCATGTCGTAGGCTCGCTTCAATATGCGCATGCCCGACCTCATCAAGCCCGTGATGCGAGGCGTGTTGCGCAGGCCAAGCGCGTGATCGACGACACGGACCACGTGGATGCGCGTGGCAGCCGGCACATGCGACATCACGAAAGACAAGGCCTCGAAGCTGTTGTCGCTGCCGTCGAGACCAATCATCACCTTGTCGAGGCCGGTGTGGCCGTCTTCCAGGCATGCATAGGGCACGTAGAGCACCGGACACGCGGAGGCACTCGCAAGCTCTTCGGGATCGATACGCCACATACCGCGTGCACGCTCTCCGCGGCCAAACGCCGTGATGGCGACGAGCGAAGCGTTGGAACGACAGGCGAGCGAGGCGACGGCCTGCGCCGGCGAGAGGCTGTGTGCCGAAAGATCCACCACCGATGTGTCGACGCTGCGCGGCGTCTCGGCCAGACGTCGCTCTGCGGATGCCAGCGCGGCCTTGCTCGACGACAACACGGCCTCGTGCGCATCGAGCCAGTCCTCGGCTTGCAGGGCGATGGTTGGAAACAGCAATCGCGGGTCGCCCGTGACGGCTGCAAGGTGCAACGCGCTACCTTGAGTCGCAAACTTGAGCGCGTAGCGTGCGAGCGGGTGCAAACCCAAGCCGCCTTCGGCTGCGACAAGGATCGGCTCGCTGAGTAGCGGCTGTGTTGGGGTCGGGTCGGAGGACAGGGTCATGGCTTCGCTCCCGGAAAATCGCCACCGACCCACGCAAGAGGCTCGCGTGGGTTCGAACGACGCATTGGGCTTTCGAAACCATGATGGCCCTACCGGCACCCCCACCCTTTGACGCTTGTCAATGGAGGCTCAGTCAGCCTCCAGTCCACCTCAAGTCAGCCTCCATCGCGACGCCCTTAAGCGATGGAGCGGGCAAGCGCCTCGAGGAATCGCAGGCACGCTGTCGCCCCCGGATCCGCATGCCCGACGCTGCGCTCCTGCACCCATGCAGCGCGACCCTTTTGCGAACGCAGTGCTGCCGTCGCCTGAACCTGCTCGCGTGCCTTGTCGATCATCGCTGCGAGCTGAGCTTTCGCGTCGCCTTGCGCGCTTTCGAGCACGTCGAGACTGGGCACGAGCGCGTCGAGCACCGTCTTGTCACCGACCTGACTTTTGCCTCGCTCGATGATGCGCGCCGCGACAGCGCGGCCGATCTCGAGCGCCTCGTCCTTGCCGACGCTGGTTTTTCCGGCAACCGCCTTCGCAGCGGCGAGCAGGCCTCCGCCGATCAGGGCCGCAAACGTCGACGGGTTGGCGGTCGAAAAAGCCTTGCCTGCAGCAAGCAACAGTTCATTGACCGCCGCTTCGGAAGGCAAAGCTTCGAAGGCCTTGATCACAGCGTTCGATCCCGACTGGACCGTGATCCCCAGGTCGCCATCGCCCAGTGCTGCATCGAGTTCGCGGAGTTCCTCGGCGTGCTCGGGCATCGACGCCAGCGTGCGGCTCAGCAGATCGCGCAATTCGTTGCTCGTCAGACTCATCGCCCCTCCCTGTTCAAAGCAGCCAGTCACGGTAGAACGGTGAGCTCGCGGGCGCTGCGAGCAACGCTTCGAGCTCGTCATCGACCAGCATGACGGTGATCGATGCGCCGGCCATCTCCAGGCTCGTCACATACTCGCCGACATAAGTGCGTGCCACCGTCAGCCCCGCATCGGCGATCAGCGCGTGCGTGCGGCGATAGAGCAAATAGAGCTCTTCGAGCGGGGTCGCGCCAAGCCCGTTGACGAGGACGGCCACGCGCGAGCCTTTAGGCGCTTTCAGATCGCCGAGGATTTCGTTTGCGAGCCGCTCGGCGATCGCATCGGCCGTTTCGAGCTTGCCGCGATGCGTGCCGGGTTCGCCGTGGATGCCGATACCGATTTCCATTTCGCCGTCAGGCAAGGTAAAGGTTGGCTTGCCCGCCGCCGGAAGGATCGTCGGCGAGAGCCCCACGCCCATCGTGCGGCATTGCGCATTGGCCTTGGCCGCAATACGCGCGACCTCGTCGAGCGAATCGCCGCGCTCGGCTGCCGCGCCGGCGCACTTGAAAACGAACGCCATGCCGGCGACGCCGCGACGGTCACTCGCGCGCTCGGACGGTGCCGATGCGACATCGTCCGTCAGGAGCACGGTCTTGACGTCGATCGATTCGGCCTCGGCCAGATCCGCGGCGAGATCGAAATTGAAGACGTCACCGCCGTAGTTGCCATAGACATAAAGCACGCCCGCGCCGCCATCGACGGCCTTGGTCGCTTCGAAAATCTGTTCGGAAGACGGTGACGAAAACACATTGCCGACCGCGACACCGCTGCACAAGCCTTTGCCGACGTAGCCGAGGAAGCCCGGCAAGTGCCCCGACCCGCCGCCCGTCACGATGCCCACGTGGCCCTTCTTTGGCGCATCGGCACGCACGAGCGCGCGCCGATCCGCGGTGGCCGCCTTGATCCAGTCCGGATGCGCGAGGAACAATGCATCGACGACCTCATCGACGAACTGATCGGGCTGGTTAATGATTTTCTTCACACTAAGCTCCTTGTTCGGTCTGCTATGACTGGGACAGGCGCGCGATCACAGCTTGCGGCGCTGACTGAATGCATCGAGCAGGACGGCCGCGAAAATCACGCCACCCTGAATAAACTGTGTCCAGAACGGATTCACACCGAGCAGCGAAAGCCCGACATTGATCACGCCGATCAGGACCACGCCGATAAATGTGCCGATGATCGACCCGCGGCCGCCGGCAAGTGACGTGCCGCCGATCACCACGCCTGCGATCACTTGCAACTCGAGACCGTTCGCCGCCGAAGGCAACGCGGAATTGAGCCGGCCGGCAAGCACGATGCCCGCAATCGCAGCCGTCGCGCCCGCGAGCGTATAGGTCAGGAAAATCACGCGCTGCACGGGGATACCCGCGAGACGCGCCGCTTCCTTGTTGCCCCCCACAGCAAACACCTGGTGGCCGAACGTCGTCTTGCGTAACAGCACGTGCCCGATGACGAACACGCACAGCATTACGAGCATCGGGGCCGGCAAGCCCATGACCGACTTCGCGCCGAACGCCGTGAAGACGTTCGGAAAATCGAACTTGGTGCGTCCATCCGAGATCGCGAGCGTCAGGCCGCGGCCCATGGCCATCACGGCAAGGGTCACGATAAACGGCACCAGCCTTAACCATGCAACAGAAAAACCGTTCAGTGCGCCGACCAGCGCGCCGACACCGATCGCCACGACAAGACCCAGCAGGCCCAGTCCGATGTTGTCCGGCGTCGAGCCCGCCATGAGCGTCGCGGCGACCATGCCCGTCAACGCGACAAGCGAGCCTACCGACAGGTCGATGCCGGACGTGATGATCACGAAGGTGCCGCCCACCGCCGCAATGCCGACCACCGACACCTGCACCATGATGTTGGTCAGGGTGCTCGTCGTCAGGAACTCCGGCGACGCAAACGAGAGCGCAACGCAAATGATCACGAGCGCCGCAAACAGCGGCCCGATGCCGCTGCGAAGTTGCCGTATCACGCGCGTCGACAGCGCGTCCGGATCGGGTTGTTTGGTTGCCATCGAAGTCATACTCCCACTCCTGTCGTCGCCCATTGGATAACGGACTCCGAGTCCGCTTCGTCGCGCGAGAGTTCTGTCACGATGCGCCCGCGATACATCACGAGCACGCGGTCCGACATGCCGAGCAGTTCAGGCAGCTCGGAACTGACCATGATCACGGCAGCGCCCGCGCGCGCCATCGAAATGATGTGTGCGTAGATTTCGCTTTTTGCGCCGACATCGATGCCGCGCGTCGGCTCATCCAGCATGATCACGGCGGGCTGCGTCGACGTGGCGCGCCCGAGAATCACCTTCTGCTGATTGCCACCCGAGAGGTTGCCCGTGATCTGCGCGACGGATGGCGCACGCACGGCAAACCGCTTGCTCGCATCCTGGGCCAGCTTGCGTTTGCGCGCGTTGCTCACGAAGCCTCCTGTGGCCAGGGCCTTGAGGCTCGACAACGCAACGTTTTCTTCGATGCTGGCTTCGAGCACGAGGCCTTCGAGCTTGCGATCTTCGGCCGTGTAGACGATGCCGTGACGCACGCCGTCTGTCGGCGAATGAATCGATACCGGCTGGCCACGTACGAGAATCTGTCCCGCACTCAATTTGAGCGCACCGAAAATGGTCTTCAGCAACTCGGTACGCCCCGCGCCGGCAATGCCGGCAATGCCGATGATTTCGCCGGCGCGTACGCTGAAGCTCGCCTGGCGAACCATCGGCGGACTCGCAATGTCACGGACTTCAAGCATGACGTCCCCATAGAGACGCGCTTCCCACGGATACATCGACTCGAGCGTGCGTGCGACCATGGCCTGCACGAGGTCCTGCTCGGTCCACGCACTCATCGGGCGCTCGGCGACCGTGGCGCCGTCTCGCATCACGACGGCCGAGTCGGCCAGCTCGAAGACCTCTTCGAGATGGTGAGAGATAAAAATAATGCCCATTCCCGCGGCTTTGAGGCGGCGCACCACGGCATAGAGATTCGCGATGTCGTCATGCTGAAGCGCGGCCGTCGGCTCATCCATGACGAGAATCTGCGCGTTGCGCGCGATCGCCTTCGCCACTTCGACAAGTTGACGTTTGTTCAGCGGCAAGTCGCCCAGTCTCATCGACGGTGACACTTCGTCGAGGCCGACCTGCCTGAGCGCATCGCGCGCCATCGCGTCGGCACGCCGGCGATCGACAAAACCCGATCGAGCCGGCATGCGGCCGAGAAACAGGTTCTCGGCGACCGTCATGTCATTGACGAGCGACAACTCCTGATAGATGACTGCGACGCCCGCGTCGATGGCGGCGTGCGTGCCGCGTGCGAGGCGATGGCCGCGGATATCGATAGTGCCTTCGTCGGGCTCGTAGGCGCCTGAGAGGGTCTTGATCAATGACGATTTTCCAGCGCCGTTTTCGCCGACGATCGCCATCACCTGGCCCGCATGCAGCGTCAGGCTCACGCCGCGCAGTGCCTTGACGCCCGGAAAACTCTTGACGATGCCCTGCATATTCAACAACGGCACACCGGATCCCGCTGAGGGTGATGCACGATCCGAGGGTGCGGATACTGCCGATTCGACATTCATGACCGATCTTCCGCGTTGAACGACCCGGGGTCGCGCACCGCACTCAGCGGTGCGCGACCTTCCTGCAACCTGCTTACTGACTGACCTGCAAGGACCACAGGCCGTACTTCTTGACCTCGTCTGAATCGATGTTCGACTTGTCGATCAGCATGGTCGGCCATGCATAGTTCGCCGGAACGTCCTTCTTTGCGGCGTAGTCGGCGATAAAGCTCAGCGACTTGGCGGCCATCTCGATCGGGTTCTGCGAGATCGTCGCGTCTTGCTTGCCTGAGCGAATGGCCGACAAGGCCTGCGCAGTGCCGTCCGCGCCGATGACCATGATGTGGTCCTTGTCACCCAGCGGCTTGTAACGACCCGCGTTGTCGATCGCCTTTTCCGCGCCGACCGTGTTGTCATCGTTCGCACCGAACACGGCGTCGATCTGCGGGAATTTCTGCAGGATATTGGTCATCGCGTTAAGCGATTTCTCCTGGTCGAACGCGCCCTCCTGCCGTGCGACGACCTTGATATCCGGATACTTCGCCATCTCGTCGCTGAAGCCCTTTTCACGGTCTGTCGCAGCCGTCGTGCCTACGAGACCGATCAGATCGACCACATTGCCTTTAGGCGAGCCATAGCGGGCCTTGAGCTGGTCGGCAATCCATTTCGCGCCGGTCGCGCCAAGCGCGACGTTGTCGGACGCCACAAATGAAGTGATCTTGCCGCCGTCCGAACCGCGATCGAGCGTGTAGACCGGAATGCCCATCTGATTGGCTTTCTCGACAGCCGGGATGATCGCTTTCGAATCGATCGGGTTGAGCACAAGCGCCGTGATGCCCTGGCTCAGCAGGTTGGTCGCATCGTTGACCTGCTGCTGCGCGTCGCCATTGGCATTCGTCTGGACCAGATCGAAACCCTGATCCTTGGCGCCCTTTTCAACGCCAAGCTTGAGCCCGACAAAGAACGCGTTGTTCAGCGTCGCGATCGAGAAGCCGATCTTTTGCTTGCCTCCCGCTGCGGCGGCTGCCGGCGCGCTTGCCGGCGCAGCGGCAGCGCTGGCGGCCGCGTCGCTGGCCGCCGAACCCGACGACGACGGCGACTCACTCTTTGAACAGCCTGCCAGTGCTGCGGCCGCGCAAAGCAAGACGGCGCCGACCGAGCGGCTTAAAGGATGATGCGTAGGAAGGCTGAATACTTGCGATGCCATAACTGTCTCCATTGTTCAAGTTATCGTGCACACCGGACGCTGTGTGATCCGGCAAGACAACGCTACAACCCCAATGCTCCAATCGACGCCGCCGCGGAGGTCGGACCTCCGTGCCGCCAGACGCTCGCTGCGCGCGTTCAGTGTCCCTGCCCGTCTGCCGCCGGCTTGCGCGGTCCGTACGTCTTGAATCGGTCGATGGCCTCACGAATCGCTTCGTCAGACAGCAACGGCGGCTCGCCCATCTGCAACGCGAGCAGATACTGTTTTGCCAATACCTCGACTTCGTTGGCCAGCCACAGCGCGCGCGACAGGTCGCGGCCGATCGCGATCACGCCATGGTGCGCAAGCAGGCAGGCCGTACGCGCTTCGAGCGCCTCGATCGCGTGGTCCGACAACGCCTGCGTGCCGAATGTCGCGTACGGCGCGCAGCGAATCGAATCGCCACCGGCCGCAGTCACCATGTAGTGGATCGCCGGAATACCGCGCTCATGAATCGAAACAGCCGTCGCCGCCGTCGAATGCGTATGCACGACGGCGTGAACATCCGTCCGATGCTGCAGGATGTCCCGATGAAAACGCCATTCACTCGACGGCCGGCTCGTCTCGAACACGGGCGAATCCGGCTCGACATCCATCGGCAGCCAGACGATGGCCTCGGCCGACAAAGCCTGCGCCGGAATCCCGCTCGGCGTGATCAGCAATCCATCGCGCCACCGGGCGCTGACATTGCCCGACGTGCCCTGATTGATGCCGAGCCGGTTCATTTCACGCGCCGTCGCAACAATCTCGTTGCGCAAGACGCGTTCCGTGTCGGCACCGGACGTTGGGCTCATCGATGCGCTCCGAACATCGACGCGAGGTTCTGACCATACGGCTCGCTCACGATCCCGAGTTCAGTCACATATCCCGTCACCAGGGTGTGCGGCGTCACGTCGAAAGCCGGGTTGCGGACCTTGATGCCCGTGGGCGCGGTCGGGCGAGCACCGAACGACGTGACCTCCGCGGCGCCGCGTTCCTCGATGACGATCGAGCGGCCGTCGGGTGTCTCGAGATCGAGCGTCGAAGACGGGCATGCCACGTAGAACGGCACATTGAAGTGCTTGCACGCGATCGCGAGGCTCAGCGTGCCGATCTTGTTGGCGAAGTCTCCGTTCGCTGCGACACGATCGGCGCCGACGATCACGAGGTCGATCAAGCCCTGCGACATCATCGACGCCGCCATGCCATCGGTGATCAAGGTGACGTCAATACCGGCTACCTGCAATTCGTAAGCCGTCAAACGGGCGCCCTGAAGCAAAGGCCGCGTTTCGTCCGCATAGACGCGAAACGGCCTGCCTTCGTGATGCGCGAGATAAAGCGGTGCAGTCGCGGTGCCGAGACCCGTCGTAGCCAGCGCACCCGCATTGCAGTGCGTGAGCACGCCCATATTCGGCTTGATCAGCGACAGGCCATGCCGGCCAATCTGCTCGCATAGCAACCGGTCTTCCTCATGAATGCAGCGGGCTTCCGCGACCAGCGCGTCGTACAACTCGAGTGATGTCGTCGCGTTGTGGCGCTGCGCCGCTGACAGCATGCGTTTGAGGCCCCAGCCGAGATTGACCGCGGTCGGGCGGGCGCTGTCGAGATACGCCGCACGTTCGGTCAGGCGGTCACGAAACGCATCGATCGCGGTATCGCGATACGGTTGCATGGCGACGCACAGTCCATATGCCGCGGCCACGCCGATGGCAGGCGCGCCGCGCACGCGCAGCTCATGGATCGCGCGCCAGACGGCCTCGGCCGTAGCAACCGTCTCGACTACCGTTTCTCCGGGCAGGCGGCGTTGGTCAAGAATGCGTAAGGTGTCGTCTTCCCAGACGAGCGTCGCGGGCAGGTTCGACAAAAGGGACGGCGCAATCATGCGGTCTCCGGAAAGCGGCAAGTCGAGTGTCGTATTCAATGGTGCTTCCAGCATGTCGATGTCGGTCGATGTCTGTCCATGTCCGTCCATGTCTGTCGATTTCTCAGGCGCGATCACACTGCGCCTGCGTGGGTTCGGTCAGTGTCATGCAGGGCTTTCCGCGCGGGCCATGCCTCACTTTTTTCATCCTTTCTGACCCTATGCCCGGAAGGTGGCTTGAATGCTGCGCGCAAGCGCAGCGACCTCTTCGATCGACCCGATTGATTCGTGCTCGAGCAGCAACGATTCCGCGCAACGCAGACAGCGTGTTTCGACGCGCGCGCGAACGGCCTCATCCGGAATGCTCGTAATATCGGCGACCTTCGCCATGCCCAGCACGCGGCGCACCATCTTGCAGCCTGCAAAGCCAAGCGTCTGCGCAAGCAGCTTCTTGAGGAAACGGGCACGGAACGCAGCCGCGCAATCGTTTGAGAAATCGTCGCCAATAAAATGGCTGTTGCGGCGGCCTTCATGCTCACGCCAGAGTCCGTCGAACTTGCTTTCGAACTGGTTCCAGATCGACGTCATCTGATCGAGCAGCCAGTCCTGATAGCGGATGCGATCTGTGCCCGGAGCCGATGCAATTTGCGCGCCCTCTTTTGTCGCGGTGGCCAGATCACGTGCCACTGCCTGATGCGCGGCCATCGTGCTTGCAACGGCATGCGCATCGGGACGGTCGTGCCACTCGCGCGAGAAGAACGCGAGCAGCAGGTTCGCGAGCAGCGCTCCAATGTCGAATCCCATCGGCCCATAAAACGCGAACTCGGGATCGATCACATACGTCTCGTCCTCGTTGACCATGATCGAGCCGGTGTGCAGATCGCCATGCAGCAAGGTCTCTGCCGCATTCATGAACGTCCACTTCATTTCCCCGACGACCGAACGGACCTTGGGCGAGCGCCAGAGGCGTTCGATCTCCGTGCGCGGCAATGCAGGGTTGTAGATGTTCGAAGGGTGGTCTTCAAACGGATACGTGAAGACGAGGTCTTCGGTGATCTTGCAGAGTTCGACATTGATCGATGCCCTCACGGCCTGCTTCTTCACATCCGGCGCAAGAAACAGGTCAGAGCCGAAAAACAGCGTGTGCGCGAGATACGTCGACATATGATCGGCGAGGCGCGGATAGACGACGCCGTCCATCAGGCCTTGCCGCAGTATCCGGTGCGTCATCAGTCGCTGCATGACCACGAGAAACAGGCCACTGTCGGCATGAAACACCTTGGGCACGTGCTCGGGACACAGCGCGGCAAAGCGGCGCAGCGCTCCGACTTCGCGCTCCATGCGGTGCCGCGTGAGCGGCCATGTCTTGCCGGCCAACCGCAAAAACGGCGGCGCCTGCTTGACGACGACGCTCTTCGCCGGCGCGCGCACGTTCGTCGCAAAGTAGACGAAATTCAGATTGCCATCGCCGACCTCGGCGATATCGAGCTCGTCCGGGTCGTCGAGCAGCGCGCTCAGCGCGGGTACGGCACGTAAATACGCAGAGAGCTCGGACGAGCTCATTGCTTCAAACTCCATGGCGTCTCCTCCATGTTCGATTCGGTCTTAGCGCTTTTTGCGGACCAGGTCGAATTTGAAGATGCTGGTGTTGTAGTAGTCGTTGCTGTAGCAAATCGGCTCGCCGGTATCGTCGAAGTCGACTTCGTCGAGCAGTAAAAACAATCCGATGCTGTCACCCAGCTCAGGCAAGTCACGCTGCGTCAGGATGGTCGGCTGGATCGAGGTGTGCGTATGCGACAGCCGCCGCCCTGCCCGCCCGAACATTGCAAACAACGACTCTCCGAGCTGCGAATCCGCGGCGTCGAAAATGGCCTTCGGCACGGTGTCGATGCAATACGCAGCGATCGCGTCGTCGGCACACCGCACGCGTTCGATGCGCACACACGGGTCGCCCACGCGCAATCGCAGCTTGTCCGCAAGCGTCTCGTCAGCCTGGATGCGGTCCATCTGCAAGCGGCAGGTCGACGGCACACCACCTACCGCGTGAATCATGTCGGTCACTGAAAGCAGATCGTCGAGTCCGCCCTGAAGCTTGAGCGACACCTGCCTGACGAAGGTGCCGCGTCCTTGCAGACGCGACAGCAGGCCATGCGAAATCATCTGCGCGACCGCTTCCCGCAAGCTCGACCGCCCTACGCCAAGCAACTCGCACAGTTCGGGCTCCGTCGGAATCTGGTCGCCTGGCTTGAGCGCGCGTTCACGAATCATCGCCATCAACGATTCCTGAATCTTCTCGCTCATCGAGTGCTCGATACTCAGTCGCATGGGCCTTTTTTCCAGTGAGTGAAGTGCACTCTACATCAGACGTCTGATGTTTTAACGCAGGGAAAACCCGAACTCACAGCGTTAATCACCGGTAAATTGCCCGATTCTCGCGAATTTCCGCACTGCATCACAACGATCTGACCCGATCCATTAACAATACATCTGATGACTGGAGAGGCGTCTCAAACGGCGTCTCAAACGATGTCGAGGCGGTTGCTTTGGGTGGTCATGAAAAAGGCTCAGGAGCTGTAACCGCGATGTTCGTCCGGACGAATTAGACGCTGCCCCCATAGAGGGCGAGGCATGCAATCGAAGTTCAAGACGTCCCCCTTTTTAGTCAGCACATCGAGGAACAGCCATGAAGCAACTAGCCCTTAGCAGTGCGATAGCCCTGACGCTGCTTTCAGCCACGATCGCCCATGCGGAAACCAACGCGCGCGTCGTCACGTCGTCGAATACGCAGGTCAACGAATTACTCGTGTACAACACGGACGGCACGCTCGCCGGACAAGTGAAAACCGGCGGCATGGGCGGGGTCAGCGGCAATGCGGGCGGTATCGCGCAGAACCATGACCTGCTTGCGGTCGTCAACTTTGGATCGAAGAACGTGACGGTCTTCGCGAAGGACGGGAACCTCGGACTCCACCCGGTCGCGCTGATTCCGGCCGTGGCCAATCCGGTCAGCGTTGTGTTCCGCAACGATCACCTGTACATCCTGTCGACGACGCATATCGAGTCGCATCCGGTCGATCGCTTCTCGGTCAGCCCGCGCCCTGACGGCACGGCGACGCTGGTACTGGGAGATGGTTCGGCCGCTCAAGTCGGCGCGGTCGACAATGAACTGGTGATCAGCGAAAAGAACAACGTAATTGAAACGGTCGGACTGTCGAAGAACGGCGCGGTCGCGGGTTCGACGAAGACCGTCGCGAACATTCCGACGAACGTCAACGCGCCGTTTGGCCTGGTGACGCGTGGCAACGATGCGTATGTCACGATCGCCCACGCCAACGAGATCAGCCTGGTGCGCGACGATGCCGTTTTGACTGTAACCGGATCGGGTACACAACAAGCGCCGTGCTGGGTCACGCTCGACGGCCCGTTCCTGTTCTCGTCGAATTCGCCGAGCCATACGGTGTCGCGTTACGCAGTCTATGGCCAGAAAATCATTCAGGACGCGGCCGTTGTGACGACCTTCCAGGGCAACCCGACGGATATCGTCTACCGCGACAAGCTCGCTGCCGTGGTCGACGCAAACGGTACGGTGTCACATGTGTCGATCTTCGACGTCGATGAAGATGGCAACTTCAATCTCAAGCACGCCGTGACCATCAACAACATCAATACGAACGGCATCGCGATCATGCGCGACGACAGCCGCTTCAATTTCTGATGTCAACCTGCTGCTGTTGATTGTTGATGTCGACGACGCCTGGATTTCCGCATTGATCCCGCGCCGGCTTGTCTGCTCGGAAGACTCGGGCAGACAAGCCGGCGTGAATCGTTGAAGCGGGTAGCGACGACGTCGTCGTGTCGGGATGACGCGAGTCACACACGTTGCGCTTTTCGACTACCAGCGCAGCAGCTTCGGCCCCCAAAGCGCACCGATGACCGCGGGGATCGCCATGCCGAGCACATACCAGATCGCCCAGAACGCCACGCCCATTTCAGGGCAATGCAGGCTATAGGCGATCGTGGCAATCGCCCCCGAAAGCAAACCGCCCGCCGCACCCGCGACGCGTGGCGACGTGGGCGCCAGACCGCGCATGGCAATCTGAATGGCAATGAATGTCGGCACCGAGAGCAAAGCGATATTGAATGGGCAGACACGCCACGTCTGGCCGAGCATCATCGCAACGCGCTCGTCAGCCGGCGTGCCCATCAGGACGATCAGGGCGCTGAACCACACCACGGCGACCGGCGCCGCGGCAACCAGCCAGGCATTACCGGCACGGCGTCCCGGACGCGAAAGACGCGCCACCGCCCACATCGCGCCAATGCCAAGCACGGTCGGAAACGCCAGCTTCTCCCAGAAAATGGGCACATGCACCATCCGGCCAATATCGGGCCGCACGCCGAATGCGAGCTGCATCAGTAGGACGGATCCGATCGCACCGATCAACAGTGCAACACTCATACGCCGCTGCAAGACGTGCCGATCGACCGGTGTTGCACCGGTCGCGAGCATCGCAACGAGGTCGTCCGTTTTCATAGCAAATCTTTAATCTTCAAGGCCAATGCCTTGAGTCCACGATGAATCCCGACCTTGACGGCCGATTCCGACAGCCCGGTGATCTCTGCTGTTTCCGCCACCGATAATCCCTGCAATTTTACGTGCACGATGGGCAGGCGCTGTTTATCGGGCAGCGTCTCGAGTAATTTCCCGATGTCTCTTCGCGCATCGGTGGCGTGTTCATCCGATGTTCCGAAGAAATCCGCATAGTCGTCAAGCGGCTCATTCAAAGCCTCATAACGCGAACGCGATCGCAAATAATCGATGAGCTTGTATTTCGCCACAGCGTGCAGCCACGCCGTCAACGGCTGAGATGCGTCGTACGTATGCCTCGCATTGTGCACCGCGAGCAGCGCTTCCTGAACGACATCTTCGACATCGTCGGGAAACTGGTACAGCCGCTTTCGAAGAAACGCGCGTAAATGACCGGTCAGCGCGCCAAGAAACGACCGGTACGACACGGCATCACCGTCGAGCCCCGCGAGGAACAGCTGCTTGAGCCGCTCCTCGACCGGGCGCGTAGCCCCACCTTCTCTTATTCGATCCATCTGGCGATTCGGTTACACCGGGCAAAAAATCCCGGCGATACATCAAACCCCAGAGATCAGCCGGTCGTGCGCCATATCTAGAGCGCGCGATCTAGAATACACGGCGAGATGTTTCATGGCAATCTCGCGAGTTAGCAAGCGCAGCACAGGAGTGATACGTGGCACGACGCAAGGAATTTGACGAAAACGCAGTACTCGAGCACGCCGTGCAATGCTTTTGGTCGCACGGTTATGAAGCCACGTCGGTACGCGATCTCGCCCGGCATATGGGCATCGCGGGCGCCAGCCTGTACAACGCCTACGGCGACAAGCGATCGCTCTACGCCCTCGCGCTCGACTATTACGTCGAGCACAGCTTCAAGGAGCGCGAACGGCGCTTTTCGCAATTGCCGCCGCGTGATGCGATTCGCGGATTTCTGAACGAGCTCGTCGAGCGGTCAATCGAAGATCCGGACCATAAAGGCTGCATGCTGGTGAATGCCGCTCTCGAAGTCGCGCCCTATGACGCGGATTTCCGGCAAGTCGTCGCGGGCGTGTTCGCGCAGATCGAGGCCTTTCTTCTGCGCTCCGTGAGGGCCGGACAACTGGATGGCTCGATTCCGACCGAGCATGTGCCCGCCGATATGGCGCGCCTGCTGCTGGGCGCCGTCATCGGCATCCGCGTACTCGCGCGTACGCGCCCCGATGCCGAGTTGTTGCGCGGTCTGGTACGCCCCCTCTTCGCGATGCTCGAGCCACGCGACGCGTCACGCCAGGTTGTGCTGGATACGCTGCTGCAGAGTTGAATGACTCAAACCGGCGAGCTCAAGGCCATCTCTGCGACAGCGCGGTCATAAGCGCTCTGCTCAAACGTGACCTAACACCGCTGCCGCGATCACGAGCGTTGCTGCGACGCCCACGATGTATGACACCGTGCGAAGGATCGGAATGCCGGCGGCATAGACAAGGTAGTGAACGATACGAGCCCAGAGATAAATCTTGGCGGCCATGATCGTTGCCGGCGTGCTCACGCCAATCATTGCTGCAATGATGACGACAGGCGCGAAAACAACCAGGTTTTCCACCGCGTTCGCATGAGCGCGACGCGCTCGTTCAGCCCATGCAGGATCAGCCGGCATGCGCGGATCGGGGTTGCCGAACGTGCGCATGATGCCGCGCGTCAACATTCGCGCGCTCATATAGGGCACCCACATCAAGACCGTCAAAATAGCGACGATCGTAAGCGCATAGAGTTCCGGCGTGAGTTTCATGATCGTTGCCCTCGTGTGGGTTGATCTACTTTAGGCAGTGTCAGCCGACTGCGCAATCGCAAGCACCTTCTTCCAATGCGCGACGACGGCAAGCTTGACGTCGTCGCATCGTGTGCCGCGCGATGGCGCTTGCGATCAGGGCTTTTCAAACATGGCTTGCAGCAAGCCGACGCGGCCCTCTTGCAAGCTACGGGACAAATTGGCGCCCATCTGTGCAAATCCCGGCCCCATAGCGAGGTGAAGACCCAACGCAGGGGGCGATGTCCGTTGCGCGCGTTCTTTTTCACGTTGGGCAAACCACTCCGCGCCGGCTTGCGTGCTATCCGCCGACCAGACCCGCCGAAACCCCTGCGCCTCGACAAGACGCATCGTTTCATCTGCCGTCACGAGAAAGCTCGTCGACGAATCCGTCGCCCAAGGGACAGGGAAATACGGCAGCGCATCGTTGAGTGCCACCACGTCATAGATCGCAAAGCGACCTCCCGAACGCAATACGCGAAACGCTTCCCGATAGAGTCCGGCGCGATCGGCGATGTTCATCGCAACATGCTGCGTCCATGCCGCATCGAATGCTTCGGCATCGAACGGCAAACTCAGGGCATTCGCCTGACGATAGGACACGCGGCCGGCGAGCCCCGTCTTCTCGGCCAGGAGTGCCGCAGCTTCAACGAACGGTAAGCTGAAATCAATGCCGGTCACAGCGCATCCGTACTTTGCAGCCAGATAGCGAGACGGGCCGCCCAACCCCGAGCCGATATCCAGCACCCGGGACGATGCATTGACCTGAAGAACGTCCGCCAATTCGACCGTCGCCTCGAGGCCGCGCGAATGAAATTGGTCCAGCGGCGCGAGATCTTCCGCTCGCAGAGCGTGCCCCTCACGCCCCAGGGATGAGAGCGCGCCTTCAAGGCGCTGCACCAGCCCTTCCGGTGTGTAGTGTTGCGAATCCTGTCCTGCTGCTGCCATCCTGCCCTCCGATTGAATGCAACCAGCCGGCCATTGCATGGCGCTTGAGCCCATGCCGCGCCGTGCGACTGTTTGCGATCGATGCACTCAGGGTGATGCTGTGCATTCCGGACTCAAGTCTAAGGCTCGCTTCGATGACGTGGCAGAGGCGCAAACGACAACTTTATGGCCATTTGCGACAGGATCCGCTGCGGCACGTTCTGCGTGGTGCGTCTCGATGGCTAAGCGTGTGTCATCGCAACGCATTCCGAAGGTCCCTCACGCCTTTGCCCAATCGCTGACGCAACAGTGTGCGCAAGGTCGCGCCATCGACGTATCCGACTTCTGCTGCAATCGCTTCGACGTCCATACCGCTACCGTGAAGCAGTGACTGCGCACGCTCGACGCGCAGGTCCTGGAAGTATGCAAGCGGCGATTTACCCAGCACCTCCTGGCAACGGCGTTGCAATGAACGAGGGCTTGTTGCCAGCGCGCTGGCCGCGTCTTGCAGCGAGAACCCCGTTTTGAGGTTCTTGCGCGACCACTGTTCGAAGCGCTGCACAAGCGGGTCGGCTTGGGCAAGATGATTCGGGATGATGTACGCCGCTTGCGAGGTCCGGATATCGGCCAGCAGATAGCGTGACACGAGCGTCGCGAGTTCCGGGCTGGCCTTACGGATCAGCCAGAGCGCCAGATCGAGGTGCCCCATCGCGGCGCCGGCGGTCACGCCGACATCCGTCGCGACAAGCATGCGCGATTCGTCGAGCTTGACGTTCGGATAGCGTTGACGAAACAGCGGCGAAAGCGACCATGTGGTCGTCGCCTCGCGATCGTCGAGCAAGCCGGCCTCGGCAAGGATAAAGGTCCCCAGGCAGGAGCCGGCAATCATCGCGCCTTCGGCGTTCCACTCGAGCAGCTGCGCCTGGGCTTCAACGACATCGGGTCGATCAAGCACAGGAAGCAGCAGTTCCGGAACGGGCGCGCCGACTGCCGGAACCACGATCCAATCGGGTTTCAGCGCGGGCGTGATCGGCTCGACCGGAATGAGAAAGCCTTGCCCGGAGCGCACGCGCTTGCGCACCCCCACCACGGAAACATCGAACAAGGGCTTCTTGCTGCCCATCGCGCGGACCGCAAGGTTATTGGCAGCCCGTATGGAATCGAGTGTGACGGACAGGCCCGTATCGAACACTCCTTCGAGCGCGAGCACAGAAATACGCATGGCGTGAATGCCCCTGAATTCGATGTTTACGACAATACGCCATTGCGGGCGCGGATGCCACGCCCATACGAAACGTCGCAGCCACCCGCCCCCGCAAGCGCGTCGATCATTTAGCCGACGCGCCCGGCGCTTAGTGCTGAATCAGACGTCCCAGCGGGGTAAGCGGGCCCACTGGCGTGAAGTCGAACGAAATGAAGCCACCTGCGGCGAGCGGGAGCTTGCCTACGGTGGCTTTGGCTTCCTCGACCGACGCAACGTCCATCAGGAACACCACGCCGGGGCGATCCGTGCGAAACCAGAACTGTTCGATCTTGCCGTCCAGATAGAGCTGAAGCGTCGCCGGGACTTCTTTCACCATCACGGTCTGCTGCTCTTCAGGCGTCGGTTGCCTGGTGAGATTGCCAGTTGCAAAAACCTTCATGAGTGATCTCCAGATTCGATGTCGTTGCGACATGCAACGGGAGCCACTTTAGCGATCGAGGTCACGATTGCGTATCGCCTTAAATGACAACTTTAGCGTCGTTTGCGACATGCTTCGATTTCGGCGCGTCGTCGGCTACGTGCCGGAATGTCAGTAGTTCGACAGGGCCAACGACGGCCCGATGTGCACCTGTCTCGCACACATCACTGACATCAATTTGTCGCGCTCCTGACGTCATGCCTTCACACGTTCGGCAATATCGACGGCACATCTTCGCCCGCCTCGACTTTTTACCGCCGCCATGCAGTTCTAAGGGACAACCCTCGTATGTTCTCGCCCAAAACGCGTGATAACGTGGCTACTAATACGAATTACTAATCAGCCTCGATGGACAAGAAACCGGTGCTCGCACGACGTGCGACGCAGCGCGACATCGCTCGTCTTGCGAATGTTTCGCAGACGACTGTGTCGTTGATTCTCGGCAATTCGACCACGCAATCGTTTCCCGGCGAAACGCTGGAACGCGTGTTCAATGCTGCGCGCGAACTCGGATATGTGCCGAACCGGCTTGCACAAGCGCTCAAGACGCACCGCACGATGACGCTCGCCTGCGTCGTGCCCGATATCGGCAACCCGTTCTATCCGACGCTCGTACGTGGCGTGCAGCTCGCGGCCGAAGGCGAAGGCTACGACGTCATCGTGCTCAACACGCACTCGGACGCTGAGCGCGAGAAACGCGTGCTTCAGTGGGGCATGCAAGGCCGCGTCGACGGCATCGTCGGCGTGTTCTTCTCCCTGCGCGCGCAAGACTTCGAACCGCTGACGCGCGCCGGCATCGGCGTGCTGCGGATCGAAACGGCGGCCAAGAAACGCGGACCGCTGCCGATCGACAATCTGTTCGTCGACAACAAGGCCGCCGCAACCGCGGCAACCCGTTACCTGCTCGAACGCGGGCACTCGCGCATCACGATGGTCACCGGCGCGGGCGGCCCCCAGGATTCGCGCGCAATGGGCTATGAACGCACGATGCGCGAAGCCGGACTCGCGCCTGACATCGTCGTGTCGACGAACTTCGATGAAGACGGCGGTGCACGCGCGGCGCGCGACATTCTTGCGCGATCTTCACGCCCGAGCGCGATCTTCGCGGCCAACGATCTGATGGCGATCGGCGTCATGCAGGTGCTCAGGGAGGCGAATGTCCGCATGCCCGACGACATGGCGGTCATGGGCTTCGACGATATCTTCGCGGCACGCGTGCTCACGCCCTCGCTCACGACCGTCAATCAGTTTCAAAACGTGCTCGGCCAGGTCGCCGCGCACATGATCCTGCAGCGAATCAGTGACCTGCCGCCGGGCACGCCGGCCCGGCATCGGGAAATGCCATTCGAGGTCGTCTCACGCGCGTCTGCGTGAAGTTGCGGCCCCACGAACATCTCTATCGGGAGACATCGATGACTCGACACTTCGCAACGACAACCTGGCGCACGGCCTTGAGCCGCGCGCTGATCGGCACCGCGATGGCCGCCTGCACGGCGCTCGCGCTGCCCTCGCCCGCTGCATGGGCGGCCGGCCCGATTACGCTCTGGTATCAACGCGGCGGCACGCCGGACCAGCAAAAGGTCCTGCAAAAGGATCTCGTCGAGCCGTTCAACGCGGCCAACCCGGGCAGCCCGCTGACGCTCGACGTGCGCTCGTCCAACGGCGACAAGCAGATCCGCATGGCGGTGCTCGCCGGGCACGGCCCCGATATCGTCATGACGCCGGGGCCAAGCTATGCGCTCTCGCTGATCGATTCGGGCCACCTGTTGCCGCTCGACAGCTATATCCAGAAATACCACCTCGACCAGCGCATCCTCGCGCCGGTGCTCAAGTCAGGCCAATACAACGGCCATATCTACGCACTGCCGCGCACGTTCGAAACGATGGTCCTGTATTACAACAAGACGCTGTTCGCCAAGAACGGATGGCAACCGCCGAAAACACTCGCCGAACTCAATACGCTCGCTACCGCCATGCAGGCCAAGGGCATCACGCCGTTCTCGGTGGGTAATGGCGACTGGCGCGGGGCCAATGAGTGGCACGTCACGGTTGTACTCAACCACTTCGCGGGCCCCGACAATGTCTATAAGGCGCTCAAGGGCGAGTTGCCATGGACTGCACCCGTGTTCCAGCAGGCGATCGGGGTGCTCAACGACTGGTATCAGAAGGGATGGTTCGGCAAGGACTATTTCTCGCTGACAAGCGACCAGCAGGCCTTGCGGCTGGCCAAGGGTGAAGCCGGCATGGCGCCGAACGGCACGTTCTCGTTCGACTTCATGACCAAGGCCTTTGCGCAGACCGGGCAGGAACTTGGCGTCGCGCCGCTGCCGAGCATGCGTGACGGTGTGCCGTATCCGACCTACGCGATCGGCATCGGCAGCACATTCTCGATCAACAAGAGTTCTCAAAACCCCGACGCCGCCGCCGCGTTCCTCGACTATGTCTACTCGGATGCGTTCTACGACCGCATCAGCAAAGACTGGCCAGGCGATTGGAATCTGCCGCTGACGTCGATCAGCGAGGCCAAGCTTGAAAAGAATGTGTCGCCGCTGTTCGCAGCGACCATCTCGGGCTTTGCCAAGGGCGTGCAGGACGGTCACTACGGCTACACGACGTGGACGTACTGGCCGCCGGCGACCGAAGACTATCTGATCCGCGGCATCGAACAGGTCTGGCTCAACAAGATTACCGTCGCACAGTACTTGCAGACGATGCAGGACACGTTCGCCAAGGAACTCAAGGACGGCAAAGTGCCGCCGATCGCGGCGCGATAACACGCGTGTGACGGGCGCTCGAACGCCACGCTTTCCCGAGCGTTCGGGCATCGATATCCAGGCACGGCCGGCAACGCTGTATCGCCCGCCTGCCGATCCCCTCAAGGTGGATGCGTTATGTGGTTTTTGCTGCCGGCCCTCCTGATCAACGCAGCGATCATCCTGATCCCCGCGCTGCTCACGATCGCCATGGCGTTTGCAAACTGGGACGGCGTGTCGACGCCGACGTTTGCCGGGCTCGACAATTTCCGGGCACTCGCCGATGACCCGATCTTTCTGCCTGCCCTGCTCAACAACTTCAAATGGACAGCCATTTTCCTGACGATCCCGATCGCCATGGGTCTGGTTGCCGCGTCGTTGCTGTTGATGGTGCGTCGCGGGCGAACGTTCTTTCAGGTCGTCTATTTTCTGCCCGCGATCATTGCAACAGTCGTCACTGCGCGAGTCTGGCAAGGCATGATCTTCAACCCTGACGCCGGCATCATCGGTTACCTGCAGACGTTCGGGTTACACGTATCCGATCCGCTCTCTCGCCCGTCGAGCTCCCTTTATGCGGTGGCGTCCGTCGATCTCTGGCACTGGTGGGGTTTCCTGTGCGTGATCTTCTTTGCGGCGTTCCGTCAGGTCGATGTCTCGCAGATCGAAGCCGCGCGACTCGACGGCGCGCGCTACTTCCAGCTCATGCGCTACGTGCTGCTGCCCGCGATCCGGCCCACGATCGTGCTGATGATGATCATGACGGTCATCTGGTCGTTTCTCGCGTTCGACTTCGTCTACATCCTCACGCAAGGCGGCCCGGCCTATTCAAGCGAGGTGCTGTCGACGCTGTCGTATCGGTATGCGTTCTATAACTTCACGATGGGGCCCGCGGCGGCCGCAGCGCTCGTGATCGCCTTGTTCGGTATTGTTGCGACCGTGTTCTATGTACGTCTTCAACAGCGCGAGGTGCAGGTATGAACGCCTCCGCGAATCAAACGGCGGACCGCACGACGGTCATGATCTCGTACATCCTGCTGACGCTCGGCGCGGTGATTGCCCTGCTGCCCCTTGCCATGATGGCCGTCAGCGCGATCAAGACCAGCGCCGAGATTGTGGCCAACCCGCTGTCGCTTCCCCACGTGCCGCAATGGCGCAATTTCGTGCGCGCGTGGCGCGACACGGATCTTGCGCAAGCGTTGCTCAACAGCGTGAAGGTCACGGGGCTCACGATGGTGCTGATCTGTGTGACCGGTTCGATGGCGGCCTACGCGCTTGCCCGAAGCCGCACGCGCAGTGCGCGATGGATCGCAGGCTATTTCCTCGCGACGACGACGCTGCCGATCCAGCTCTACCTGTTCCCGCTGTACTTCGGCTTCGCCAAGCTCAATCTCGTCGATAACGTCGTGGCCACGGCGTTTATCTACACCGCGATCTACAGCCCGTTTTCGATCTTTCTGCTGCGCACGTATTTCATTGCGATTCCGGTCGAAATCGAAGAGGCGGCGGTGATGGATGGTGCGAATCAATGGCAGGTGTTCTGGCGCGTCACCTTGCCGCTTGCCTCGCCAGGCGTGCTGACCGTCGCTGTGATTGCCGGTCTCAACACCTGGAACGAATTCCTGATTTCGACGACGTTTCTGCAAGGACGCCCCGCGCAGACGGCCATCGTGCGCTTCTACTCAATGGGCGGCCAATACAGCAGCGACTGGGGAGAAATCATGGCGGCCGCGTTGATCATCATCGCGCCCATTGTCGTGTTCTTCCTGCTGATGCAGCGGCGTTTTATCGAAGGCATGGCAAGCGGCTCAGTCAAAGGGTAAGCATGCTTCACGGATCAATTCACGGCTCGATTCACGACTCGATTCACGACTCGATTCACAGCTCGACTCGCAATCGCGGCCCAGGGCTCAATTCAACGCTCATTTGCACGCATCACATCAAGGACTCTCACTCATGTCACTGCCAGACGATTACCTCGAACGTGTCTACGCCGGCGTGCTCGGCAAGCTGATTGGTGTCTTCCTCGGGCGGCCGTTCGAAAACTGGACGCATCAGCGCATCATGAAGGAACTCGGCCCGATCGAATACTACGTCCATGATCGACTCAATGTGCCGCTGGTCGTGACCGACGACGACGTCGCTGGCACGTTCGCCTTTCTGCGCGCGTTCAACGAGCACGGCATCAAGCCTGATCTCTCCTCGGAAGAGATCGGCAAAACCTGGCTGAACAATATCGTCGAGAACCGCGCGATTCTGTGGTGGGGCGGCAGCGGCAACTCGACCGAGCACACCGCGTGGCTCAACCTCAAGCGCGGCATACCCGCGCCGGCCAGCGGCTCGATCGAAACCAATGGGCAGACAGTGGCCGAGCAGATCGGTGCGCAGATCTTTATCGACGGCTGGGCGATGGTCTCACCGGGACAGCCGAAACTCGCCGCTCAACTTGCGACAGAAGCGGCGAAGGTGAGTCACGACGGTGAAGCCGTGCTGGCGGCCAAACTGCTGGCCGCGATGGAGGCTGAAGCGTTCGTGTCGAACGATATCGATCATCTGATCGACGTCGGACTGTCCGTGATTCCGACCGATAGCCTGATCGCGCGGCTGATCGCGGACGTGCGCAAGTGGCATAAGGAATTGCCGGACTGGCACGATTGCCGTCAGCGCATCCAGGACACCTATGGCTACGACAAATTCCCGGGCAACTGCCACGTGGTGCCGAACCATGCACTGATCATCATGAGCCTGCTGTATGCGCCGGACGATTTGCAAAAGGCGTTGATGATCGTCAATACATCGGGCTGGGACACCGACTGTAATTCGGGGAATGTCGGCTGTCTGCTCGGTATCAAGCTCGGTCTTGACGGAATCAATGCGGGTCCCGACTGGCGAGGTCCGATCGCCGACAAGATGCTAATCTCGTCGGCCGACGGCGGCGATGCGGTCACGGATGCCGTCCGCGTTGCATACGACATCGTGGGCTTTGGTCACACGCTCGCAGGCATGCCGCGCCTTGCCGCGCCGAAGAACGGGGCGACGTTTCACTTTTCGCTGCCCGGCAGTGTTCAGGGATTTGAAGCGGACTCGCGACGTGGTGCGCGCGGCGGTCTGCAGATCGCTAACCGTGACAACCAGCTCGCGCTCGATTTCCGCGCGCTCGCGCCCGGTCAGCAATTGAGCGCAATGACGCCGACGTTTTCGCCGCCGAACACGCCCGAAATGCGCACGTACGAGCTGATGGCGACGCCCCTGATTTATTCGGGGCAGTGGCTCGAGGCGCGTGTCAGCGCACCTGCGTCGAACTCAGCGCCGATCCGCACGTGCCTGCGTATCAAGGCATACGCGGAAAACGACACGCTGCGTGATATCGACGGACCGTGCGACACGCTCGCTCCCGGCGCGTCGAAAGTGCTTCGCTGGCAATTGCCCGATACGGGCGGGCAGCCGATCCAGCAGCTCGGGTTCACGCTGACCACCGATGCAGGGCAAGCCAATGGCTCGCTCCTGGTCGACTATGTGCGTTGGGATGGTCCGCCGAAGCTGCATCTTCGCCGCCCGGCCGAGGCGAGTGATTTCTGGCGCGCGGCCTGGATCAATAGCGTCAGCTTCTTCAGCAAGAACTTTCCGATGGCCTTCCGCATTTCGCAGAGCGTGGGCGACGGCATCATCATCCATGGCACGCGGCACTGGAAGGACTACTCGGTGCAAGCGCCGATCACCGTTCACCTCGGCAAGGAAGGCGGGCTCGCGTTCCGCGTGCAAGGGTTGCGTCGTTACTACGCGCTGCTGCTCTGTCGCGACGGGTATCTGCGCCTGATCAAGAACCGCGACGGCGAACGCACTGTACTTGCCGAGCAGGCTTACGCCTGGCAGTTCGAAAAGCCTCAGTACATGCACGTGACGGTCGAAGGTTCACGCATCCGCTGCTCGATCGAGGGCAAGCCTGTCTTCGATGTCGAGGATGCGACGCAACCGTATCAGGACGGCGGCATTGGCCTCGTGATTTACGAAGGGGCATTGTCGACGCCCGAGGTTCACGTCGGCGCGGTAGACGCAAGTGCCGAGCACGCGCACTCGCAACAGGCCACCACGGCGTGATCGGGAGACGACTGAGATGACCTTTCCTCCGCTCGCCGAGTCCGCACGCGTAGCGCGGCTGGAGCCGCCTTCACGCAAGATTCGCGCTGTCATTGACTCCGACACCTTCAACGAGATCGACGACCAGTTCGCGATCGCCTACGCGTTGATGTCGCCCGAACGCATGACCGTCGAGGCGATCTACGCGGCGCCGTTCTTCAACTCGCGCTCCACGGGCCCCGGCCACGGAATGGAGCTCAGCTACGAGGAGATTCTGCGCCTGCTCGCGCTGATGAAACGCCCTCATGAGGGCTTTGTCTTCCGCGGTTCGACAGACTATGTCGGCGATGCGCAGCAGCCGCAGCGCAACGATGCTGTCCACGATCTGATCGATCGCGCACTCGCGAGCACGCCGGAGGACCCGCTCTACGTGATCGCACTGGCGGCCATCACGAATATCGCATCGGCGATTCTGATCGAGCCTCGCATCATCGATCGAATCGTGCTGGTATGGCTCGGCGGTCATGCACTCTGGTGGCCGGATACGCGTGAATTCAACCTGCGCCAGGATGTCGGCGGCGCGCGTGTGATCTTCGATTCGGGTGTGTCGCTCGTTCTATTGCCCTGCATGGGTGTCGTGTCGGCACTGCGCACGACGATCGCCGAACTGGCCGCGCACGTCGAACCAACCGGAGTGCTCGGCGCCTTCCTGACGGAACGTGTTCGCGGCTATGGCGAGGAAAAGCAGGCACTCGGCTGGTCAAAACCTATCTGGGATATGGCGCCGGTTGCCTGGCTCAACGATGCACGCATGATGCGTTCCACACTGACACCCAGTCCAGTGCTCAACAACGACGTGCGCTGGAGCGTGGACCCCTCGCGCCATCTTGTGCGCGTCATCGACTATATCGACCGCGATGCGGTTTTTGGAGACTTCTTTGCCAGGCTCGCCGCGTTTCGCGCGGGCGTCTGACCTATTTCCGACTACAAGGAGACGACCATGAGATTCCGCTTGTTCACGCCGCGTCTCGCGGCGATGGTGGTGGCACTTGGGGCAACGACCGCGGCGCTGCACGCGTCGCCCAGCCGCGCCGAAGACGTCACGATCAATTTTCTGCATGCGCAGAACGAGCGCACTTATGGTCCGGTCATTCAGGCATTTGAGAAGGCCAATCCGGGCATCAAGGTGCGTGAACAGCGTGTGCCGTTCGATCAGCTCAATGCTCAGGTGCAGGCGCGCATCGGTGCAGGCGACGACAGCATCGACTTGTATGGCGTCGATGAACCGCGTGTGCCTGCGCTCGCCAAGCGCGGCCTCTTGATGGACCTGAGCGCGCAGAGGAACATCGTCACGGAGAAAACGACCCCGGAGGCTGTTGCTGCGACGTCGACCGATGGCAAGCTTTACGCGCTGCCGCAGTGGACCTCGACGCAACTGCTGTTTTATAACGAGGACCTGCTCGCCAAGGCTGGGATCACACCGCCGTCGGGCGACCCCGCGCATCGCATGACGTGGGACCAGTTGCTTGCCGACGCGAAAAAAGCGCAGACGGCCGGCGCCAAATATGGTGTGGCGTTCGAGCAGGTCGATCGTTACTACCAGCTTCAGCCACTATTCGAATCGAGCGGTGCGGGTTCAGGCTTGACGGGTCCAGGCTTGCTGACCCCAGCGGTCAACACGCAAAAATGGGTCCAGACGATGACGTGGTACGGCGACCTGTACAAGAATGGTCTTGCTCCGCGAGGCGTTGCTCCCGAGCAAATGGGTTCGCTCTTTACCAACGGTCAGATCGCTTACTTCGTCGGTGGACCCTGGAATTTCTACGATTTTGTGAAGACCTCGAACCTCAAATGGTCGATCGCACCGCATCCGTATTTTGCGAACGGCAAACCGGTCACGCCGACGGACTCATGGGCCGTCGGTATCAGCCCGCATAGCAAGCATCCGAACGAGGCACTCAAGTTTGCGATGTTCATGACGATCGACGATCAGGGCGCGCTGCTGTCGACGCAGACCAATCCGCTTCCGCCTGCCAACAAAGCCGCGTTTGATCGTCACGTTGCGGAAGAGACAAAGCTCGGCGGCGACTCCACGGCGCCCTATGCGACGCTGTTGCCCTACGAACTCAAGAACACCGCGATCAGCCGTCCGCGCACCGTGGGTTACGTCGCGTTCGAGGAGATCATGAACAAGGCCTTCAGTGACGTGCGTAACGGCGCTGATCCCAAGCAGACGCTTGATCGCGCCAATGGGCAACTCAAGGCGATGTTTGCGCGGCTCAAGTAGGCGGCCGCGGCGGATCGACAAAGTGCAGGTACAGGTACAGGTACAGGTCCGGGTTCGGGTTCGGGTTCGGGGCCGGCCGCAAGCTTAGCCTGAATTCAGGCCTGGGTCCGTCGCGTGTTGAATCAAACTTGCGACCTGTGGGTGCGTGGCAAAGAGCGGTCGACGGCGAGCGTTCTGCACCGCGCCATGACGAGACGATCGAGGGCGCATCGATGGCATACGAAGTTCGACGATCTGGATGGTTAGCGCGTCTGAGCCACAATGAAATGACAGCGGGCGCATTGATGCTCGCCCCCGTCTTTCTCGCACTGGTCTTCTTGCGCCTTTGGCCGGCGGTGATCGCCGTCGCGCATTCGCTGTCGTCCGATGACGCGGGTCATTCGATCAGCCTCGGCGCCTATACCTCGCTGTTCGAAGATCCGACGTTCCTCAATTCGCTGTACCGCACCGCGCTGTTCTCGATCATTGTCAATCCGTTTCAGATTGCGCTCGCGTTGCTGATTGCGGTCCTCCTGCATCGACGTATCGCGCTGGGTGGTCTCTGGCGCACGCTCGTGATTCTTCCGGTCGTGATTCCCCAGAGCATCTCCGCACTGATCTGGGGTGTGGCGTTGCGTCCCGACGGGCCGCTTAACGCGACGCTAGTCGCGCTCGGCTTGCCGGCACAAGGATTTCTGACGTCCACGGTGCAGGCCCTCCCGAGCATCATCATCGTGGTCAGTTGGGTCGGCGTGGGTTACTGGACCACGTTCCTGCTTGCCGGGCTCAAAGACATTCCCGTATCGCTGCTCGAAGCCGCCGCACTTGATGGCGCGAACGCACGTCAGCGTTTCCGCTATGTCACATTGCCACTGTTGCGCAGGCCGCTGCTATTCGTGCTGGTCGCCGACACCGTATCGAACTTTCTCGTGTTCGCCCCCGTTCAGATCCTCACGAATGGCGGTCCTCAGGACACGACAAATCTGATCATGGCCGACATCTTTACGCGGACCTTCGTCTACAACGACGACAAGGGCGGCGCAGCGGCGACGGTGATTCTCGTCGCTGTCGTGCTGGTCGTGGTCATGATTCAGTTTCGCATGATGAAGGGGCGCGGCGAATGAGTACGACATCGGACATGCCCGTACGCGAACAGACTCGCAAGGAAAGCGGAACGTTCGGCCATGAACGCACTTCTCGGCTCGTTTTGATGGGTGCAGTGGTCGTGGGAGCCGTGTCGATGGCGCCGCTTTATTGGGCGTTTATCTCGTCACTGCGTCCAGGCCAGGACATCCTCAAATACCTGTCGCCTCTGAGTATCTGGACGTTTATTCCGAACCGTCTGACGTTCTCGAATCTGGTCAATGTGCTGGACGGCCCCTTCGGGCGATCGATGTTCAACAGCGTCGTCGTCGCGCTCGTGACAATTGTGCTCGGTCTGGTGATCTGCTCGATGGCCGCGTTCGCACTTGCCAAACTGCGCCTGCCCGGCAAGTCAGTGATCTTCTCGATCGTCGTCGTGAGCTTTCTGATTCCGTTCGATGCGATCGCCGTGCCGCTGTTGACGCTGTTCCGGCAGGTCGGGCTTCAGAATACGTATCTGGGGATCATTCTGCCGGGTGTGGGAAACGGGTTCGCGGTGTTCATGCTCCGCCAGTTCTTCCTTGGCATTCCTGCCGAACTCGCCGAAGCCGCACGTATTGACGGGCTTGGCTGGTTTGGCGTTTTCGCGCGAATCTATATCCCGCTTTCGGGCCCTGCGCTTATCTCGGCGGGCCTCATTCTGTTTGTGTTTCAGTGGCAAGCGTTCCTGTGGCCGTTACTGATTGCACCCGATCCCAGCTACAAGGTCGCCGCCGTCGCAACCGCCGACTTTGCGGGTCAGTTCTCGACCGATTTCGGCTCACTCTTCGCAGCCACCGTCATCGTCTCGATCGTCCCGCTCATCGTCTTGCTCGTCTTCCAGCGCTATTTCACCGCATCAATGGCCACGAGCGGCACGAAGGAGTAGGCTGGATCATCCGCTGTCCGATCTGCGAAACGTCTGCGCCCATCACGGCCGGCTGTGGGGATTGAAGATGACGGCATCCCAACCTGCGCGACCGACTGGTCGCAACCTTGCGCACTACGCGCTTGAGATGACCAAGCCAGATACCTTCTACGCCCGCGCAACAATGATGAAAGCGCTGCTCGACCCGCTGGGCTATGGTGCTGCCTGGCGTGATTCGTTGCTTAGCACTCTATCGTCGTGCCAGCATGTCGACGCATTGACTCATCTCAATTTCCCGCGGGACTGGCAAACAAGGCCCGCTTGGGCATGAGCGGCCCGAAGCCATCACAAAGCGATCATGTTCGAGGTATAGCGTTGACCGTGGCGTGCGGGTTCGATAGTATTGCCTCTGACAACGCTGGGGACGCCTCTCAACGATGCGCAACACTCTAGACGATAAAGGGACGCGAAAGCGTCCCTTTTTTACGTGTGGGATGCGGTTCGTTAGCCATGAACATGTTGTGCCGTTCGCGTGGTCCTTACGTCACTGCCGTGCCCCTACCTAGCCAGTAAAACCCCTCGTTAGAACCGGTAACTCACCTTCACACTCGCTGCCTCCGCCGTCGTGTGATTGCCGCCGACAAGCGCGTCGAAGTTGACGGATACGCTGAGGGCCTTGGTGGGCTTCATGCTGATGCTGACGCCGGTGGTCAGTTGGTCGCGGGGCAAGCTCGTGCCTTGCGCGACAAATGGCGTGCCGTCCTGGGAGGCGACGCCGACGACGCGGCCGGTGCCGAGGGTTTCGCGTGCGTAGGTCAGGCGAAGTTCCGCGTCGATGGGTCTGAGCTCGCTGCCGAACTGCTTGGCGAAGTTCACCCCAACGTAAGGCTGCAGGCTTCGTACGGTGTCGGCACCGACGTTGAGATCCTGTCCGTTCGCCCCGCTTTCGCCGAAGCGATTCGCGTGGAAGTAGGCATAGCGCACACCGGCACGCGGTGTGACGGTCAGCCCGCCCAGCATCATCGGCAGTGCCGCTTGAGCGGCGGCCGATGCTTGTTGGCCCCAATGGTCGCCTTCGGCTGTGCCAACCGGGCCAAACGGCCGCTTTTGCGACAGGAAGTCGAGTCCGGCACCGATCGAAGCAGACAGGTCCGCCGGCCCTGCCTTGTGATCCCCGTAGATGAACGCCTGCAAAGTATCGGTGGTGCCTGTATTTCCGGTCACCGATTCGTCGATATCGCTGCGCTCATAGCCGATCGCCACGCCGAGCGTCGAGCCATGGACCGGCCCGTCAAACCCGGCAAGAAAGCCGTATTCATGGGCCTGAAACCCGGGAACAGGCGTCGCACTGTTCGGGCCGACCTGCATCTGCGTGCCCGTTGCCAGCACCCACGCGCTGGATCGCGCGACGCCCTCTTCCGAGAGAGGAAAACGCCCGAGCAACGACGCATTCGCCATCTGTGCCGACAACGCAATCGTCGATCCGAGCGCGGTATAGATGCTGATATTGCTCGGCGCCACGACGACGCCCGTGATCGAACTGGTACCCGGCGTTCCGAACGGATCGCCGAGATCGGAAGGACCTTGCCCGCTAAGCACGAGATCGACTTCGTTGGCGCTGTAGTCGACGGCCTGCGACAGTGCGCCAAGACGAGCACCCGATGAAACCGTATCCGACAGGGTTGCAAATCGCCCGTTGACACCGCCTGCTGCGGTCAGGATTGCGTAACGCGTGGCCTTATAAGTGCCCGGGTCGTACAAGACCGACAACCCTCCGGCAAGCGTTGCAACACCGCCCACGCGCAGCTGCGACCCCGTCGTCGGATTGACTTCGATGGCGAGGGTCGCCGTATTGGCCTGCGTATAGTTTCCGTTGACTGTCAGTGTGCCGATCGAACCACCCGGCATCACGATGCCGTTGTTGATCACGTTTGCGCCGATCGTGCCGTGCCCGCGCAGCGTGCCGGGCGCATCGACGATGACGTCGCCACCCAGCGTCGCCTGCGGCGTATTGATGTCGCCGATCTCGAGCGTGCCCGACGCTACTTCGGTTGTGCCCGCAAAGGCAGCACTGTTGCCGTCGAGAATCGTCATGCCGGTGCCGATCTGCTGGATCTGCCCGCTGCCCGTGATGCCGCCGGCATAGGTCAGCGTATCTGGCCGGTCGAACACGAGCGCGCCATTCGCCACGGTATTGCCGGTCAGCTCGCCCGACGCGGTGCCTCGCCCGATATTCAGCGTGCCGCCCGACGACACCGTGGCGCTGTCGAGCCCGCCATACAGAATCTGTGTGCCGCCGTCGAGCACTTGCGTATTGCTGATCGTCGCACCACTCGATACGGTCTGCGTCCCGCCGCTCGCGACAAGCGTTCCGGATGCCATGCCGCCTGACAGCACGGTCTGCGCACCGCCCGAACCCACCGACGTTGAACTCGCCACACCACCGGCGGATATGACCTGGCTGCCGCCGCTCTGGATCGTCGACCCGCTCGTGACGCCTCCCGAGTGAATGGCTTCAGTGCCGCCGCTTGCGACGACCGTGCCCGTTGTCGTGCCGCCCGAAAGGACCTGTGTCGTGCCACCGCTCGAGACGGTCGTCGCCGACGTCGTGCCACCGGCGCTCACGATCTGTTGCCCACCCGAACCGACGGTCGTGCCGGAGACGGAACCGCCCGAGGTCACGACTTGCTGGCCACCCGCGCTGACCATCGTCCCGGTCGCAGAACCGGCGACGTTCTGCGTCCCGCCGCTGACGATCGTGCCGCTGGCGGTGCCGCCCGACGAAACGGACTGCACACCGCCGCTTCCGACCGTCGTGCTGCTGCCAACGCCGCCCGACAAAATGGACTGTGTGCCGCCGCTCGATACCGTTGTCGCGTTCGTGGTGCCGCCCGACGACACCACTTCAGTACCGCCGGCGAAGACCACCGTACCGCTCGTCAGGCCGCCCGAACTCACGAAGGTCGTGCCGCCACTCAAGATCGTGCCCGACGCGACGCCACCCCGGTCGACGAACTCCTGCCCTCCGCTATCGACCACAGAGTTGGAGGTGGTACCGCCCGACGAAATGATTTCCGCACCGCCGCTGCTAACGGTCGTATTGCGCGTCTTGCCGCCCGAAGACACCAGAATCTCGCCGCCACTGCTGATCACCGCATCGACGGACGTGCCACCGGCCGACACGATTTCCTGACCGCTGCTGGTGACAATCGTGCCGCTTGCCGTGCCTCCTGAAGACACCGTTTCAAGGCCGCGGCTGCCGACGTACGTATTCGTCGCCGTGTCGTTGTTCAGAACGGTCAGTTGGCCGCCATTTTCGACGAGCACGTTCTGCGCGCTGCCATTCGAGATGACATACGAACCCGATGCGTTCACACCGCTCACGGTGGCCGACGTATTCGTGACGAGCGCCGCGCCCGAAAGCTGAGTGATGTCCGTTGCGGTGCCGCCACCCGATACGAACAAGGTCGAGCCGCTGGTCAGTGTCGTCGTGGTTGCGCTGCCCCCGCCTGACACGGTCATCTGACCTCCGCTGCTCACGAGTGACGATGTGACAACCCCACCCGACGATACGAACAACGACCCGCGATTGCGAACTTCGGTATCGGTCGCGCTGTTGTTGGCGAGCACCGTCAACTGCCCGCCGTTTTCGAGCAGCACGTTCTGCGCGTTGCCGTTCGAGATGCTGAACGTGCGGGCCGATGTGCTGTTGGTGCCGTTGATCGTGGCGGACGTATTGGTGATCAGCGCACCGCCGGACAGTTGCGAAATATCGGTTGCCGTGGCCCCGCCCGACACAGCGAGCGTGCCGCCGTTCGCGACCGTCGTGGTCGTCGCTGCACCACCGCCCGACACCGTCATCAAGCCACCGCGGCTGATCGTGGTCGATGTCGCACTATCGCCCGCGAGCACGGTCAGTTGTCCGCCGTTTTCAAGCACCGCGTTGGTCGCGATGCCGTTCGAAATGGAAAACGATTGCGTGATCGTGCCAGTCGACGTGACGAGCTGATCGGTACCTGTCACCGTCGCGCTTGTCGTCGTTACGAGCGCCGCGCCTGCGAGTTGATTGACGCTCGTGGCCGTGGCGCCGCCCGACACAGCCAGCGTGCCGCCGTTGCTGATCGTTGTGCTGGTCGCCGTCGCGCCGGCTGAAATGACCGCCGAGCCGCGATTGCCAATGGTGGTGTTCGTTGCGCTATCGCCGGAGAAGACCGTGAGCTGGCCACCGTTCTCGACCACGACGCCACTCGCCGCACCCGCCGAAATCGAGAACGCACCGGACGCATTGGTCCCGGTGACGGTCGCCGACGTGTTGGTGATCAGTACCGCGCCGGATGTCTGATTGACGCCGACAGCACTGCCACCCGAACTCACGTTGAGCGTTCCGCCGGAGCTCACGGTGGTATTGCTTGCGCTGCCGCCGGCCGATACGGTCTGCGTGCCGCTCGACACCGTGGTGCCGATCGCGGTCCCGCCGTTCTGCACCGTCTGGGTACCGCCATTGATGAGGGTCGCTCCCGACGCCGTCCCACCCGATGCAATCGTCTGCGTGCCGCCGCGTACCGTTGCGCCCGTATCTGTCCCTGCGACGGTTTCCAATCCGCCGGGCGTCAGCAATGTCCAGTTCGCCTGACCGCCTGAATTCACGTTCAACGAGCCGGCGCTGACGGTCGTGCTGGTTGCCGAGCCACCCGAGGACACGACTTCCGATCCGCCGTTGATCAACGTCGAGCTGACGGTCGAACCGCCGGCGACGACGGTTTGCGTCGAACCGGTGATCGTGTTGCCCGACGTGGTGCCTTCGACGATTTCGCCTGCCGTGATGGTGGCGTTCGTTTCGGTCGTGCCGGCACTCACGACGCTCTGCGCTGCCGCGTCGTTGACGAGCCATGGCTGAATCGTCAGCGCGGCGAGCATCGCACCCGTCAGGCGTGACAGGCGGCGCTCGGTACCCAGGAACGTGCGCGCATGCTTCGTGCGACGCCTCGTCGATCGTTTCATCTGCATCCCCGATTGGCGTGACCGCCAGATCGTCCTTCTGGTCTGATGCTGCTTTGTTGTTATCGTGCCGTGCTGCGCCTGCCGTACTGCGCATGCCGTACTCGTGTTGCCTGGCCGATGCGGCTTTCTTTCACGCCTGCTGCTTGACGCCGAACCCCGGTATCTGGCGGATCGTGTGCTTGACCTGATCCGCGGTGATCAGTCGCGTGCATTCGAACTGCCGCGGCGTACCGGCATGCCGAGGACACCAGAGAAAATCCTTGTGATCGAATTGCACGCGCACATCGTTCCAGCAGCTATTGCACGTGTGGTAGTTGATCACGCGAAACGGCGTGTCGAATTCATTGGTCGGGTGCGTAAAGCCACTGATCATGACGACCGGCGTGCGCATCGCCCACGCAAGCCATGACAGGCCGCTGCTGAGACCGATGAAAAACGCTGCGTGGCGCAGCCATCGGGCCCGCTCGGCGAGCGGCAGATCCCCGGTCATGTCTTCGGAACCGTACGGGAGGTGGTTCCACACCATGCCGCTACCGTGCGTGGCCTTCTGATCGATGCAGATCACGCGATAACCCTGCTCCTTCAGGAACGAGACGATCTCGCGCCATCCGGTCGGGTTGTTCCAGTATTTGCACTGCGTCGTGCTTTGCGTACCGATGCACACATAGGGTTCGGGAATCGGCCGACTGTCATCAGGGAGCGTGATATCGGGCCGCGTCTCGCCGGGGTCGACGCCGAGGATATAGCCCGCGGTACGATGAAGACCCACGTGACGAAAATCGCTGGGCTGGCGCACGTTGGCGTCATCCGTGAAGAACAACCCGATGTTGTAGGTCGCGTAGTACTCGTTGGGATCGACCTGATCGGGGGTCACAAAACGGATGGTCGGATACGCATCGCGAAACAACGCGATCAAGGGCTCCGCCATCACGCACGTCAGCTTGCAGCGATGCTGACGCTCGAACTTCGCGACGTAGGGAAACCATCCGAGCGTGTCGCCCAGCGTGCCAACCGGCAAATGGACGAGAACCGGGCGAGCCGACAGTTCAAGCCGGTGGCGAAAGATCGCATTGCCTTGCGACCAGACTTCGATTTCGAATGGCACGAAATATTTCTTGCTGCTCGCCACCGTGCCGGCCGAGATCTGCGTCTCGAACAAAGGGTTTGCCGTCACGGCGTCCCGCAGCAGAACTCGCCATTCGCCTTCGGGCAAGGTAATGCGGCAGCCGTCGTTGAAGTCGAATCGAATGCCGGCAGGACCGTGCTGGGTCGGCGTCGACGGAGGCTGCTGGACGCCTGAAGCCGGCTGGGCCGGCGCGGGCGAAACGGAGGGCTTCGATGCAGCAAGCGTCGGCACATCGGCCGCTTGCGTCACTTCACTGCAATCTGGAGCGGGTGCCTCACACGGCGTCGCACCGGCTGTCGACATAACGGATCCGGAATCAAAAAGGTCACTAAATCGCCGCATCTGTAGCGGCGAGTGATACCTTTCCGGTCACGTTGACGAAGCCTCACCTTTGACAGATTTGTCAACGCACCGTCAGGTACCTTCGAAGGCGCTAGCGAGGTTAACGGCCGCATAGCGAAGGCCTTTAGTGATTGACGTCTGCCGCATACCTTCGTATGAGGTTCGGGGACACGGATTCGCGAAAGCATGCGGCACTTATGCGTCTTTGCTCGGGTGTGAGTGACCCGTGTCGGGACTCGCGGCATCCGGCTCAAGCCGCAAGACTCGCCGATACGCCGAGCGAGGTGTCCGACGCCGCGCGGATGGCGTCGACGATATGCGCCGCATCGCGGGCGACGCCCGAGAATCGTCCCGATCCCCACGTATGCAGCCATGGCAGGCCCACGAAGTACAAGCCGGGCTGGGGCGTCACACCGCGCACATGGGCCGGATATCCGCGACCGTTGAACACCGGGGCGTCAAGCCATCCGAAATCCGGTGTGAATCCGATGCACCAGATCACCGATGTAATGCCGCTCTGTGCGAGATCGAGCACACTGCGCTCGCTTTCGGGATGCCACACCGCCTCATATCGCCCGGGTTCCGGCGCGTCGATGCCCTGCTTCTCGATGAATGCGTCGATGCTGGCGTTGATCCGGTTGTACGTTTCGTCGGCCTTGTCGAGGTTGTCGATCAGGTTCGGGGCGAAATGCAACTGCCCCTCACTCAGATCGTCGAGCCGGCCGAAAAGCTCCATCCCTTCTGCTGCAAAACGCCTTAAGTCGATATCGCGGCCGCCGTCACGCCCGGTCACATAGTGGTTGGTGTTGTCGCGTACGCCTTCGCGCAAGGGATGCTGGTCGACGGGCAGATTGTAGTAACCCATATCGGCAAGCCAGTCGACGACGTCGCGCCCGCGATAGAACCGCGCACAACGCGGGGCCTCGCCGACCGCGAGATACACCTTGCGTCCCGCGAGATGCAAGTCCTCGGCGATTTGCGCACCGGACTGCCCCGAACCCACGACCAGCACCGCGCCTTCGGGCAATGCTTCAGGGTTGCGGTACTCCGATGATTGCAGTTGAACGATTTCGACCGGCAGCCGTTCCGCCATCCGCGGCACGATCGGCGTGTGGTAGCCGCCCGAAGCGACGACCACATGATCTGCCGTGAACATGCCGCTTGACGTCGTGACTTCATAGTGTCCGTCGGAGGCGCGTTTCACGCGCTTCACCGCCGTATGCTCAAGGACCGGAGCGTCGACCGACGCGATAAAGCCGTCGAGATAGGCCACGATCTCATCCTTCTTCATAAAGCCGTGCGGATCGTCACCGCGATACGGATACCCCGGGAGAGCGCACTGCCAGTTCGGCGTCACGAGGCAGAATGCGTCCCAGCGCTGCGAGCGCCACGTATGCGTGACGGTCTGCTTTTCGATGACCTGATGGTCGATGCCGGCCTGCTTGAGGTAGTAGCTCACCGAAAGCCCGGCCTGCCCACCGCCGACGACGATAACGGGGACATGCCGAAGCGGATGGGCTTCGCCCGAGCCGAGCGAGGATGCCTGTGGCAAGGATGCGTGTGTCATGAGACGTTCCTGGAAAGTGCGATCACGTGAACCTCGGCCTGCGGATCGCCCGCAAAATGCCTCGCGCGATCTTCGATCTGCGCCAGCTGGTCCATTGCGGACGAACAGGCGTAGCCGTATTTCGCGCGCACGCGCTCCGAGGCAAGGCTAAGCGCCTGACGCGACCGCTCGACGAAATCCGCAAGCGCGTAGCGTTCCCCGGCAACGAGATAGTTTCCGACGATGGTTGACGGCGAATAACAGTTCGCTTGCGAACCGTCTGGCCACTGAATCCGGAAATGCGTGACGGGCATCTCAACTCCCTCCTGACGGGGCGCCGATAAACGACTGTGCATCGAAGTGCCAAAGCGTCGAGCGCGCCGGCCCCTGCTCAAGCACAACCTGTCGAGACGCGTCGACCGTTCCGATGACTGCAGCCGCGAGCCCGCGATCCTGGAACCGGTCCAGGACCGCGTCGACGTGTTCATCGCGCACCGACAGCACGAACCCATAGCTGGGGAACGCGCTCAACCAGCGATCGAAGTCCACGTCCGGCGGCCGGGGAATCGCGTCGAGATCGATGCGCGCACCCTTCCCCGAGCATTCGAGCAGCATGAGTGACGTACCCAGCACGCCGGCCATGCTGATGTCCTTAGCGGCATCACAGAGTCCGCTCTCGGCCAATTGCGGCAAGACTTCGAGGTCGTCGCGCAGGCGTTGCCCTGATGCGCCGACCGACGCGTTCCAGAATGGATAGGGATCTTCAAAGTGGCCGCGAAGATCGATCGCCATGACGAGCCGGTCGCCATCGCGTGCGTTAAAGCTCGACAGCAACGTGTTCGCCCGCCCGACGATCGACACCGCAAGCTTCGCCTGCGCGCTGCGCGTGTTGCTATGCCCCCCTACCACTGGAACACCGTACGTCGTTGCCGCGGCCGCCATGCCTTCCAGAATGGGCGCGGCTGCCTTGAGCCCGTCGCACCACAGAGCATCGACGACAGCAAGCGGACGGCCACCCATCGCGTAGATATCGCTGATGTTGACCATCACGCTGCTATACCCGGCAAACCACGGCATCGACGAAACAAAGTCGCTGACCAGCCCTTCGATGGCAAACAGCAAGTAGCCCTGGCCATCCGCGATCGCAGCGCAATCGTCGCCGACGGCCACGGCCTGACCCAGATCCTCGACTCCGCGCGGCAGCCTCGCGGCGAGCGACGACACCACGCCAGCGATGTCGGTCTTGTGACGAAAACCGCGGCTCTCGCGCAGTCGCTGCGTCAACGCATCGAGCGCATTCTGGAATGCAAGCTTCGGTCCGGTCGACGACGCGAGCGACGAGGCGGGCGTCATGTCCGTCCCCGCGATGCCGTGACGAAGCCGCTTTCAGGGGTGTGACAAGGCGGATACGCCGACAGGTCGGCCTCCATCAGGTGATGCGGGCGTCCGAACAGTGTCTCTTCGGCAACCGTGTGCCAGTTCAATCGCCGGAACAGCGGCACGTTCTGCGCCTGCACGTGGGCAAGAAACGTGTCACAGCCCACTGCGTTGGCGCTGCTGACCGCGAGTCGGATCAGTGTCGTGCCCAGCTTGCTATGCGAGCGGAACGCAGCGTGCACGGCAAGACGCGAGCCGAGCCACGAACGTGGCTGCGTCTCGTGAATGCGCACGGTGCCCACGACCTGCTCAGGCATGCCTGCGACGCAACTCATCGCGACGAGCAGTTTCGCTTGCCCATCGATCTCGTCACGATCGTCGCCTGCGAAGACACCTTGTTCGTGGCAAAACACGGCCCGCCGCAATGCATAGGCCTCGTTGCGTTCCCACGCCAACGTCGCCCATTTGATGCGGTACTCGACGGGCACATAGGGCGCTTCGTCAAGGTCGTGCGCGTGAATAAAATCGTACGTCGAGCGCGTTTGGCCGACGCAGGCGGTATCCGGAGCATCGATCAGCATGGTCATGCCTCGTACGAAGCGAGCGACGAACAGGCGCCGCATTTACCGCAGCCGGCCTTGATATCGGACGAACGCATCTGCGCATCGCGCAACATGGCGCCAAGCGGGCCCAATATCGACTGCATGAACGCCGAAGACGGCGCCGGATGATCTTGAAGCGGCGTACCACTGATGGGCACGAACGGTACGACGAACGGATACACGCCGAGAGCGATGAGTTCACGCGAGATCGCCAGGATCGCCTCGGGTGAATCGCCGAGGCCGGCCAGAATGTACGTACTGACCTGGTTGCGCCCAAACACAGCAACCGCCGCCTTGAAGGCGTCCATATAGCGCGAGATCGGTACCGCGGCCTTGCCTGGCATCAGTTGGGCCCGCAGCTCGGGCGTTACCACTTCAAGGTGCATGCCAAGCGTGTCGATGCCGCTCGCCTTCATGCGCTCGAACCACTTGTCGTCGTCAGGAGGTTCGCATTGGGCCTGAATCGGCAAATCGACTGCAGCCTTGATCGCAAACGCGCTTTCGCAGAGGATCTGCGCTCCGCGGTCGGGTGTCGGTGGCGTTCCGGTGGTCAGCACCATATGCCGGACGCCGTCGAGCAGCACCGCGGCGCGCGCCACCTCGGCCAATTGCTCCGGCGTCTTGCGCGCGATGGTGCGACCCGCCGCAAGCGATTGCCCGATCGCGCAGAACTTGCAGGTCTTCTTCCGGCTTTCGTAGCGGATGCACGTTTGCAGGACCGTCGTCGCAAGCACGTCGGTGCTGTGCAGCGTTGCGATATGCGAGTACGGCACGCCGTCGAGCGTCTGCAGGCGTGCAAAGCGGGGCGACTTCGGGAACTGGATGCTGGCGATCGGAATCGCGCCACGCATCAGCGCGCTGACACCGGACGCATCCGGCGCCTGCGCGACAAACGGCGAATGCCATGCCGACGTCGTATGCACGGGCACCATGATCGTGACGCCGTCGACGGTCACGGCCTTATGGTCGGACGGACCCGCGCCGCCGCGCCGGCTCGCTGCGCCCGCAGACGGATCCATCAGACGCAGGCCGCTCGACTGCAACTCGGTGCGCAGTGCGGTCATGTCGCGCAGCGCGACGTGGCGTTCAATCTCCGCCCCGATCGCCTGGTCGGTCTCAAGATTCAGCCCCGGGTCGATCTCGCACCGGGTGTCGCGCATCGGTTCGCTTCGTAGACCGCTGCGATCATTCGATAACGGGTTCGGGTTGGCGGTCATCCTGGCCTCCTTGCGGTAAATCGGGATCGAAGTGAAACAGCCCCGCGTCATCGGGTGCCCCGCCCGAGGGCATCGAAGGCGTCGAATGAGTCGGATGCATCGGCTGCATCGGCGACATCGGCGACATCGGCGACATCGGCGACATCGAATGCATCGACACCGTCGTCGTTGCGGGTTGCGCGTTGATCGCCAGGCTCAACAATTCTGGCCGGGCATAGTGACCGACCGAATCCATCATGCGTTTGCGCTTGGTGATCAGCGACATGTCGAGATCGGCGACCACCATGCCCTCGCCTTCGCGCAGCGGCGGCGCGAGATGCTGCCCCTCGGGCGAGACGATGGCCGTCATGCATCCGCCGCGCAGCGCCTTCTGAAGCTTGTCGTCGGTCGTGACCGATGCGATCTGCGCCTCGCTGAGCCAACCCGTCGCGTTGACGACGAAGCATCCCGATTCAAGCGCGTGATGCCGGATCGTCACTTCGATCTGTTCGGCAAAAATCGGCCCGACAAGCGACCCCGGAAACTGGCTGCAATGAATCTCTTCGTGCTGCGCCATCAACGCATACCGCGCGAGGGGGTTGTAGTGCTCCCAGCATGCCAACGCCCCGACACGCGCGATGCGCGTATTCGCGACCTTGAGCCCGGCGGCATCGCCCTGCCCCCAGATCATGCGTTCGTGAAACGTCGGCGTGATCTTGCGGCGCTTGAGCGCGAGCCGCCCGTCGGTGTCGAAGATCAGCTGCGTGTTATAGAGGCTGCCGTAGTCGCGCTCGTTGACCCCGAGCACGACGACCATCGCATGCCGGCGCGCGCGCTCGGACACGGCATCCGTCACCGGACCGGGCACCACCACGGCCTGCTCGTAGAGCCGCATATGCTCGGGACCCGATGCGACCGGCGGCCGCACAAACGAAAAGTACGGGTAGTACGGCACAAACGTCTCGGGAAACACGGCGAGCTGAACGCCGCGCGACGCGGCTTCATCGAGGGCCGCGCAGACGCGCTCGAGGGTGCCGCCGGGGCGGTCGAAGTCGGGCGCGATCTGCACGGCCGCCGCACGGACCATGCGCTGGGCTGGGGACGTCATGGCTGGCCTCCGCGCCTAGACCGTCCACGTATGGATGATCAGTGCATCTTCCTTGCGGTGGAGCAACTGAAGATCGAGCACGTCGAGCGGGTTGATCGGACGGATGCCTTCAATCAGCGACGCCTCGCCGTGTCCATAGAGCGCCTGAAGCGCGAAGCGGCACGCATAGACCTTGCCGCCCTCGTCCATGAACTTGACGAGCTGCTTGTTGAAGTTCAGATGGCCCGGAAACGCTTCGTCGCCGAGCGTCGGAAAGCCGCGCTGCAGCCCCAGCGTGACACCCGGCCCGTAGAGCAGCACCGATGTCTCGAAACCCTTGCGTTGCAGACGCGTTGCCTGCAACAGGTTCACGAAGCCGATCGACCCTTCGAATGCGACGGTATGGAACGTGACCAGCGCCTTCTCTCCGGCATCGGCTTTCACGTCCTCGAAGACCTTCTCCTCGTAGTCGACGAGGAAGTCGCCTTTCTGATGCAAAGGTTGAGTCACTGCGGGCATGTCGATCTCCAGTCAATCGCTGATTGAATAAATGGACGTTCGATTTATCGGTGCGAATCCAAAAATCACCGTGTGACGAATCGAATAACGCAACGGATATGCCAATCGGGAAGACGCCGGATGCAATCAACTTGCAATCATTCAAATTGCAATGGATCGCGTGACTTGAAAAAATCTTGAAGAACCTTGCCGGATAGGCGCTGAAGAGGTTGCGCTGCCCGCGTTGCACCACAGTGCGATGCGCCTGAATGATCGCTTTTGTGCGCGTTGATGGTGCGTCGCACCCCGCATCCGTGCAGTGGTCCAATCAATGCAATCAATCAAACTTCGAACAAAGAAAATGATTTATTTTTTCTCGCATCCGCATGTTAGTTTGAATTGATCGCTATCGACACACATGACGCACATTGATCGTTGTCGACGGCCGCCAATAAAACGAAGGCCTATCGAGCCCATGAACAGCCTCGAGCATCACTGGATCAAACGGCTCGCCGAGAGCCGCAAGCCGGCTTATCTCGTGATACCGGATCTGATCGAGGAAGACCTCGCGAGCGGACGTCTGCGGCCTCGTGACCGACTGCCGGGTTTGCGGGATCTGGCCGATGCGCTTCAGCTCAACTACACGACCGTCGCGCGCGCCTATGCCGAAGCGCGCAAGCGCGGCTTACTCGACGCGCGCGCCGGACGCGGTACCTTCGTACGCGGTCGAACGCAGACTTTGCCGCTCGCGGGAGGCGGCAGTGTCGAGATGTCGATGAATATGCCGCCCGAGCCGCCCGAGCTTGCGGCTCGACTTCGCGACGGCGCAGCCACATTGTTTGCGCAGGCTGACCCGTATCCGATGCTCCGTTATCAGGATTTCGGAGGCCTGCCTGAGGATCGTGCTGCGGGACGCGCCTGGCTCAAGCGACGCCTGCCGCATTGCGAAGACGATACGGTGCTCGTGTGTCCGGGTATTCACAGTGCCCTCGTCGCACTCGTCTCCCAACTCGCCCGCCAGGGCGAAACCATCTGTCTCGATACGCTCGCCTATCCGGGAATCAAGGCGATCACGTCGCAGCTCGGCGTGCGGCTTCAGCCTTTGCCGCGTGATGATGAAGGTCCGTTGCCGCATGCGTTCGAAGCGCTGTGCAAGACCGACAAGCCCGGTGCGTTCTATTGCAATCCGACGCTGCAGAACCCGAGCACATTGACGCTGTCGAGCCGACGACGTGAGGCGCTTGCAGACGTCGCTTTGCGCTACAGCGTGCCGATCATCGAAGACGACGCGTACGGATGCCTCGCAGTCGATGCACCCGATGCGCTTGCCACGCTGGCCCCGGAACTTACGTACTACGTGACCGGGATGTCGAAAACGTTCGGTGCGGGCCTGCGCGTCGCTTACCTGCGTTCGCCGTCCGCGCGACAGACACAACGCGTGGCCGGCGCCTTGCGTGCGACGACGGTGATGGCGAGTCCGTTTACCGTCGCGCTCGCGACGCGCTGGGTCAACGACGGCACGGCGGCCGACATCTGCGATGCCATTCGTGTCGAAGCCCGCGCACGGCAGGCCATTGCATCGCAGGCGCTCGCGAACTGGCGTTTTGACGCCCATCCCGAGAGTTTTCATTTGTGGCTGCCGATCCCCGCGCATTGCGACTGGAGTGCGCCGGAGCTCGCGCTGCGCCTGCGAAGCCAGGGTGTGGCAGCGGTCGCGGGGGCCGCGTTCTCGACCGACGGCAACCCGCCGAATGCCCTGCGCATCTGCCTCGGCGGTCCACAGGATCGCGACGATTGCCGCTACGCGTTACAGCACGTCGCCGAAATGCTCAACGATCCGCATCATCTGCATATGCCCATGATGTGATGCACTTGTAGGGAAACTCCTACACGCCTTCGTTAATTCCTACGCAAGCTTCATTCGCGGCCGATTTATCGACGTCTCCGGCCGCGCGATACTCGCGCATACGCGCGCATCCCGCGCGCTCGAGAGAGTGTGATGAACGTGTCGACCGAACTAGAGCGGATCCGGGTGGCAGCACCTTCCCAGGCCGCTGCTGCATCATGCGCGGCGCCCGAAACGGGCCGCCGTCACGAGACACGTTGTTCGAATTGCGCGATGCGTGCGTTGTGCATGCCGACCGATTTGTCGGACGCCGATCTTCGGCGTCTCGATGCCATGGTCGGCCCGACGCGGCTCGTGCGCCGCGGTGAAGTCCTCTATCGCACGGAGGACCCCTTCCAGAATTTCTTCGCCGTTCGATCGGGCTCGTTCAAGACGGTCGTCATGCATCGCGATGGCGGCGAACAAGTCACCGGCATGCATCTTCCCGGCGACCCGCTCGGGCTCGACGGGATCTGTAACGGCCACCACGCGAGCGAGGCCGTCGCGCTCGAAGACAGTTCGGTCTGCGTGATCCCCTTTCACATTTTCGAATCGTTCTGTCACGACGTGCGTACGATGCAACGTCACTTCCACCGCCTCCTCGGCAGTGCGCTCGTCCGCGATTCGAACCTGCTCATGCTGCTCGGCACGATGTCGGCCGAGCAACGCGTCGCTGCATTTCTGCTGAACCTCTCCGAGCGATTCCGGATTCGCGGCTATTCGCCCACGTCGTTCTCGCTGCGCATGACACGCGAAGAACTGGGCAGCTATCTCGGTATCAAGCTGGAAACCGTCAGCCGGATGTTCTCGAAATTCCAGAAGCACGGCTGGCTTGAAACACAAGGTAAGGCAATCCATCTGATCGATCTCGACGCGCTCGAACGCGTTTGAATCCGGCGTTCCATGCGCTGCATGGTGACCGTTTCGCTGGCACCGTTGCGTTGCAATCTCGTTGCTATCGCACACGCCTTCCAACTCGCTTTCGTCCGTCTTGCAGGCAACTCACACGTTGTATCTGCGACGGGGAACGTGCCTTGCTGACACTCGTCCTGCACAGTCGCCCCCACAACCGTCACATTTGCTCCTGAAAATAGGGGCCGGCCTTGCCCGGTGCCTGACGGTTTGCTGTCGGGCGGCAAATTCATTGACGACTCAGACGGGCGGTCAGATTCCCTTGTTCAGGATACGTGCCATGCATGGAGTACGAAGCGAAGCGCTGCGCGCCTATCTGCTCGTGGCGTCGGTGGCTGCGATTGCGATCGACCTGATTGCGCTGTATGCGGGATGGGTGCTTCAGATACCTGACAGTGTGTTTTTGTCGACACCCTTCAGAATCCTTGCAGGCCTTGTCGTCGTCGCCTCGGTCGCAATGGTGCGACTGCGCTGCGGCATGGCGTTTCGCTCGGCTGTCGGGAGTGGCGATGCGGTGGCGCACGACGGACAGGAGCGTGCCATCGTCGTCAATGTGCGATGCCCGCAGCGTCGCCAGGTGTGCCTTTACGCGCGATTGTCGGGACGCCGCGCCGTGTTGATTGCCTGATCCTGCAGAGGCAGTACGATCGACCAGATCGTCGGGTCCTCGTTCGTTTGCCGCTCGAAACCGCAGTCCTGCGCAAGCGCCAGCATGCGCCGGTTTTCCTTGAGCACCACGCCGACGATTCGCGCCATGCCGCGCCCGCGGCAATAGTCGATGATGCGCTCCATCAGCATGCGGCCCAGGTGGTGCCCCTTCTCGTCGGACCGAATCGCCACGGCGAATTCGGCAGACTCGCCTGCACCATGCGCCTCAACGCAAGACACTGCGCGCGCGACGCCGTGGACGACCAGCTGGTCGGCCGGCCCCGAGCACGCGATGATGGCCATCTCACGTGCGTAGTCGATACGGACCAGTCTTGAGAGACGCGCATGATCTGGCTCGCGCTGCATGCTGAAGAAACGCAGATAAAGGTCTTCGGGCGTCTGTGCCCTGAACAAACCCGCGTGATGGGGCTCGTCTTCCGGCCGGATCGGACGAAAGGTCAGCGCCATACCGTCCCAGTCGATCGTCTGCTCGAGGTTGAACGGATACGGGCGAATGGACAGCGGGTGTCGCCGGCCCCGCGCAACGATGAGAAGGCGTGCGCGCGCGAAATACCATCGGCCGGCCGAGTACTCGAGTTGCCCCGTCATTGCGCCCAGACGCGATTGACCGCATACGATCGCGGAGAGCGTTTCGAGCGCATAGGCGGCTTGTGCGATGTCGCGGCCGGGCAACCGCCTGGCATCGGTCGGACGCGTTGTGTCTGTCGGATCCTTCGGATCCTTCGAATCGTTTATACCCATGAGGTCGTGCAAACTGTCGAACACTAACGTGGTATCGACAGGCAGCAGATGCGTTACGGTGCGCGGCGATTCACGGTCCTCCGACGCTGCATCGATGTTCGGCCGATGTGCGAGCCGTGAGCCTGGTGTCAATGTCATCACCGCGCCGAAACCGGGATCGTCGTGAATCTCCACCTCGATGGTGTAGTCCACCGCCGTCATGCCGTTGTCGGAGCCGGATATGGCTTTGATTGCCGCATCGGCTTTGATGCCCTCATCCGCTTCGATGTCGACACCGATTGTGTTATCGGCTTCGACGTCAGTATCGACGCTCCCGTTCGTATCCGCATGCAGGCCGAAGCAGGCCAGCAGCATCTGCGCTTCGTTGCTGCCCATCCAGAGTGGCAGATCCGTTCCGCGCGTTTCGATGCGGTCAATCCATTGCCGCGCGTGGGCATGCGCCGCGCGCAACCCGCGCACGTCCGGCGCAGGGAGCGGAGGCGTCGCCATGATGCGCCTCATCTGCTCGCGATACGACTCGATCAGCGGACCTTGCTGGATCCCCTGCGCTTCGGCGGTCTGTGACGCGTCGAGTAGCTGTTCGAAGTCATTCACGCGCACAAAACCGGTTCGCTCGATGGCCGCCTGATAGACCGGTTGACCCTGTCCATCCGGTGCAACGCACCAGGCAAACACAGGCTTATTGCGCGTGCATGCGCGCGCTGCGGACAAAAAACGGGACGGTCGCGCAAGATGCGTCAACGCGACAAAAACGATGTGCGTGTGAGGGTCTGTCGCCAGAAAATCCAGCATGTCGGCGCAGTCCATATCGTGTGCCGTCTCAAGCGAGAAGACGGCAGATACACCAATCTGATGATCGAGCGAATACGCCTGGACGCGTGACGCCTGCGCATCAGTCGCCACAATCCAGCTTGCGCGCACGCACCAGCGTGTGGACGCGCGAGGCGCCGAAGTGGTTGATGCCGAAGTCGGCGGACGCGGCGAGGTATCAGCGTCGGACGGGACCATCGATGTGCCTCCCTTTTTCGATCGACACTCTGACAATGCGAGGTCATTCCGAGCCACGCACGCTCAACGCGTTGAACACGCGCGAGGAGAACGCACGTGACCGTTCAAAACGCACGTTGCCATCGACAAGGGCAACAGACGGCGTAACATCACCTTCGCTGCGGCATGGTCCCACAGACGCCTATAGCATGCGTGATCCACTTTGCGCTCTCAAGGATTCGTATCTGACCTGCCGTCACCCGTTACCTGGAATCTGACTGCAAGTCGCCCCACTTGATCGAGGCGGCCCGAACGCCACGGGCTCGCCGCATTCGATGCGCGCTCACGGTAACGACCGTGACGACGTCGCGTGCATGCCGATTGAGTCTCGCTGCGATGGCTGGCATCGACCCTTTTTGGAGAGACCATGCGCATCACTGTTCATCTCGATACTTTCAACGCGCTGAACCCCGGCGCGTTCGCCGTGCTGTGGTGTGACCATGACGCGGGCCGCTGGTCGCGCGAGGGCCACCTCGGCATCGACATCCCCGAATGGGGTGTTCTTCGCGACGATGGTTGCGATACCGTCCTTGAAGACGCCATGTGCACCTGCACCCTCTTCGCACTCGAGGGGCTAGACCTGACCGCCAACCATTGCCCGCATCGCGGCGAAGACGGCGTCGCGCTGAATCGGCCCGGTATGTCGGCATACGGCACCGCAGGACACTGGTCCGTTCAATGCGTCGATCCCGTCAGCGTGCACGCGGAACACAGCGTGTTTGCCGACCGCGCCGATTCGGACGACGTGCGCTAGCGTACCGATTTCTTACGCCATTCATCATAAAAATACGCGGTTTAATTTGAGTCGTTTTTTCCGACTCTTTAAACCGCATAGTAAATACGTGCGCAAACGTTTAACTTCATTTCACTATAAAAATCGTTGATGCGGCAATGTCATAGTTTGACAACCGATTTATCGCGTTAAGTCGATCTCGCTTGTCTTTTAAAGGATTGCTGTGATACGTTGCGAGCATCGTCAGATGCGGACTTGAAAAATGACCGTGAATCTCGCTCCGGGCACCGCGCCCTTTGTCGTAGATGGTGACGTCCAGTTCACGATTGCAGTTGATGGTTCTTATTATCGATGTACCGTCGACGACGAAGTACTTTGCCGGTACTTCGGTGACACCTATAAGTCCGGTAACCGGCTAGCCGCATTTGAACGCGGTCGAGACCGAATTCTTGCAGTTGCCGCTGCTCTGATTTGGCAAGGCTCGCTGATTCAATTGCAAACCCGCGATTTCTAAATCACTGATATATCACGCGACGAGGACGGTTTCTTATTCTCGTTATCTGAGCGACATTCCAGGCAATAAAGGGTACGCCGGCCACGCATAGGCGGCGGTCGCAGCAGTCGCCGCTTGCCATTCGGGTCCGAAACGGCTATCGCTTGCTGGCGCTCCCAGCGACGCCGCTCCGCCCGCTCTCGCATAAGCAAGCACCGTGTGCGCCTCTATTCTCCGTGCGAGCATCTCCAGGTCGGCACGTCCGACAGGATCAAGACCAAGGATTTCCGCCGCGACGTCGCAGGTCAAGCCGAGTGCCAAAAGTCCCGGGGCACGATGGCCGATCGACCTGTGCTGGAGCGCGCGGCGAACGTCCGGCGCATCGAGATCGAATGCCGTCGCAACGGAATGCCAGGGCTGATGCGCATCAACGTGAGGATAGGCATATCGATTGGCCACGGCGTCCTGCAATACCCCAAGCGCGTAGGGCGACGAAATACCATGCCAACGCGCGACTTCTCGCCACTCTCCGCCCCACACAAGCGTCGGGGTGACGTGCACGAACACCGACAGGATCTGCAGCCCGACCAGGGTCGCCTCTTGCGTGATGCCGTACATGCGAGCGACATCAACCCAGTTCCCACCCAGTCGGATCGCCTGCCCCGCCGCCCCGTACACCGCACGCCACTCGAGTGCGACGCGCGCGATGCGATCGACGATTCCGGTCCGGGCCGCCGCAGCGTCACACGAGACGCCCGCCTGCACCCAAAGTCCGGCCAGACCCGCCACGGCATCAAGCTGCGATCGGACGCGATGTGCCTCAGCATGTGCGTACGTGCCGCATGAATCCAGCGACGCGGCGCGAGCGTAAGCAATAGGGGATTGCGGCGTGCAAGGGACGACCCGAACGGCGATGGGCCATATCGGGCTACGTGCGAACGCCGATGTTCGCTCAAACGCATGCGGTGCCGATGCACATCGCGCGTCGACGCGCGCCGCGCTGAAAGTACGGGAAGGTTCGAGCATGTCGCCGATCTCCAATTGATCGACGCCATGCTAGACGCCCCTTTACACGCGTCCTTCCAGTTTCCGATCAGTGACCGTTCGCGACAGATTCCGTTTGCGAATTCGACGCGTGGTCATCCGCCTGAGCCGCACCGGAAGGCGTGGGGTCGGCCGCCGGCGCAGTGTCCGCAGCCGACTGAGTCTGCGGCGTCGACGCGGGCGCGGTGTCACTGCCGACAGCCGCAGTCGGAACCACGGGTGTGGATGCCGACGCGGACGTGTCAGGGGTCGGAGCGGTCGACGACGCCTGCGCGTGACCTGCGTCCTGCTTTGCACCCGCATCACCGGCCGCGCGCTGCTGCGCACGCTTTTCACGGTGCGTTTCGAGACGGCGCGCGCGGTTCGCATCGGCTGCGGTCACCACACCGGCCGGCTGACCTGCGAGGTCGATACGCTGTGCGCCTTCGACCATGCACGCCCAATACCGGCTGCCGCCGCACCATGTCTTGATCGCAGCGCGCAGCTGAGCTTCATCGGCACCGAGTTCAGTCGCATGCGCCATCAAATCTTCGAAGATGCCGATTTTGAGCGGCACCTTCGGTGCAGGCTTTTTCGGGAACGTCGCCGAGAAACGATTTTGCAATTTGCGAATCAGCAGCAGGACCGGGTCGGTCGGCGTCGCCGATTCGTGCGAAGCACGCGCCGGGCGCGCCTGACGGTCACCGCGATCGCCGCGCTTGCCGCCATGGGTCCGAGCCCCTTCATTTCCCTCGTGACGAGGGCGGCCATTCGGAGTCTGCGACGACTTCGGGCCGTTTGAAGCACGCGGCGCGTGATTCGCGCTGTTCGCGTTGTTCGATTTCGCCGGCTTCGAACCTGCGGCCTGTGCGTCGCCGCCCGGCTTGCCCTCAGTCTTCGCAACGGCGCCCTTCGGCGGACGTGGCCCACGGCCCTTCCCACCCCCGCCACCCTGCTTGGCGAGTTTCTCCTGGCGTGCCTTTTCGGCGAGTTCCGTTCTGAGTGCTGCGAGTTGCTCGAATCCCATTGCTTTGTCCGACTTTGAACTGCGCGCATTGTATCAGCCGTCTGCAAAAGCATTAGCCAAACGCGCACATTTCAATGTTAAGAAAACATATTGAAAATCACGCCCCGGTTGCCGGGGACCGAAACTTCGCAATAACACCGGTCACAACAGTCACACCGGTCACCGCGATCACCACCGTAACTGTCAGCGTCAGAGCGTCCGTGCATTCGAGTGCTGTCCAAATTGGATTGCCATCCAATCAAGATTCGATTCGGACCCGATATCGGCATGCGCGCCGCGTCATAGCGCTTGACGACCGCGGCACCTGCCACGCGAAGCATGGTGCGTGCCTTGCGGTCAGGCTCCGTTCAGGCACAGCGGTCAGTGACGTGGACCGGCGGGTCGCAAGCGCCCTTCACCGGTCCAGCCACCTTGAGACTATGCGCTCAGGCGCGTTCGGGCAAGGTCGAGCATCTCGTCGAGGCGCGCTTCAGTCAGCTTGCCATGCGAAAAAGCACAGACTTTGATCGCCGGCATTTCATCGATAAATGCAAATGTCGACATCCGGGCCTTACGCGCCAGAACGATCTGATCCTGCGTCATCGTGCCTTCGTCATCGGCCGCCAGCAACGCACCGAAGCCGAGCGCGCGCACCAGTTCGACGTAAAACGCTTCGCCGCCGGGCACGTCCTTGAACTCTCCGACGAGCGAGCGGCGCGTGAGGGGTTTCACGCGTGCCTTGACGGCTTGCACGTCGATCGATGCAGTGAGCGGCAAGTCGCGCGACGATCCGCCACAACGCACATCGAACGTCCCGGATTTGACCGCCCACACTTCGTGATGGGCGTCGAAATACGCGAAATCGCGGCGGCTCAATACGAAACGAACGGTTTTCTGCTCGCCGGGTTCGAGCGATACCTTCTCGAACGCACGCAACTCGTTAACGGGGCGCACCACTTCCGGGCTGCGCTCGTGCACATAGAGCTGAACGACTTCCTTGCCCGCGACACGACCGACGTTCTTGATGTCGACTTCGACGGTCACCGTGCCGTCACGATCCGCGTCGAATTGCGCCGCGCCGATACGGATCGACGAATAGGCAAACTCGGTGTAGCTGAGCCCGAAACCGAACGGGAACAGGGGTTCGATGCGTTTGGCATCGTAATAGCGATACCCGACGAACACCCCTTCCCCGTACACCGCATGTCCCGCGCGGCCCGGGAAATTCGGGAATGCCGGCGTCTGCTCCAGCGTGTGCGGGAACGTTTCAGCGAGCTTGCCCGACGGATTTGCGCGGCCCGTCAATACGTCGGCGATCGCGCCGCCGCCCGCCTGACCGCCGAGCCACGCTTCGACGATACCGTTCACACGCGGCGCCCACGGCATCGAAACGGCCGAGCCGTTGAGCAGCACGACGACCACGTTCGGCTGCTTCGCAGCGATCGCTTCGATCAACTCGACGTGTCCGGGCGGCATGTCGATGGCCGCACGGTCGAAACCCTCCGATTCATAGCTGTCAGGCAGACCCGCAAAAATCACGGCGATATCCGCAGCCTGTGCACAGCGCACAGCCTCGCCGATCAGCGCCGCGGTCGTGTCGCCTTCACCGTCGTAACCGGCGGCATGGCTCAGCTGCGACGGGTCGACAAGCTTCGCCAACTCATCGAACGCGTTGCTCGTGTGTGTCGGGTTGACCATCGAGCTGCCCGCGCCCTGATAGCGCGGCGATTTGGCAAAGCCGCCGATCAGCGCGATTGTCTTGTTCCGCGCCAGCGGCAGGACGTTCTGATCGTTCTTGAGCAGCACAATCGCTTCGGCGCCAGCGCGGCGCGCCAACGCATGGTGAGCGTCGACGTCGAACGTCGGATTCGGCTTGCGTGCCGCGACCGCGCGCAGGATCAGCGCAGCGACTTCGGTCGCAGCGCGTGCGAGCGAGGCCTTTGACAGCCGCCCTTCGTTGACCGCCGCGATGATCTTCTTGCGGTTGTAATCGCCACTGCCGGGCATCTCGAGATCATTACCCGCTTCGACGCCTGCAACGCGATCGTTGATGCCGCCCCAATCCGAGACGACCAGGCCGTCGTAGCCCCAGTCGCGGCGCAGGATATCGGAGAGCAGATACGCGTTTTCCGATGCGTACGTGCCATTGACCAGGTTGTACGAGCTCATGACCGTCCACGGCTTCGCTTCGGTCACGGCGATTTCGAATGCCGTCAGGTAAATCTCGTGCAGCGTGCGCAGGTCGAGGTCGGAGCTCGTCGCCATGCGCTCGTCTTCCTGGCTGTTCACCGCGAAGTGCTTGAGCGAGGTGCCGACGCCCTCGGACTGCACGCCCTCGATATAGGCCGCGGCGAGGCGCCCCGCCAGAATCGGATCTTCCGAGAAGTATTCGAAATTGCGCCCGCCCAGCGGCGAACGCTTGATATTGATGCCCGGCCCGAGCAGCACCTGCACGTCGACCGCCTGGGCTTCGCGGCCCAGTGCACGACCGACTTCGCCGAGCAGATCCGTGTTCCACGTCGCGGCAAGCGCCGAAGCGGTCGGGAAACACGTCGACGGCACGCTCCCCTCTGCACCGGCGCTGTCGTTGCGACGGACTTTACGCAGGCCGTGCGGACCATCGGACAGCGCGATCGGCGGCAGACCCAGACGTTCGATGCCATGCGTCGCCCACCAGCCATCGCCGGACAGCAACAGGGCCTGTTCCTCGATCGTCATCTTCGCGACCCATTCGGCCGCCTGCTGCTTCGCGTTCGCTTGCGCGAGATCCATGCCTTGCTCCTCTCTTTTAGAAATCGTATTCATCTGCCCTCCTGCCCTGCGGCGGCTTGCATCGACTGCTGTGCGACTTGAATGAAAGCGCTTTCATTCCATTATCGCGTGCCGAACCGACGAACGCACTAGGCGTTTGTCTGGATCGCGACTATAGCCCAAAGCCCGCGCGGGGCGCGGTTCGCGCCGTCATCTCGTCCATTTGGCCGCCATGTCTCCACCATCTCGCCACCACCTCGCCATCTCGACTGTCACGGTTTCCGGAACAAACAGTCCGGTGATGGCGCATTTTTCATTGCGACACAAGCCAATACACTGGGGCCTCGTTCCCGTCCCTATGCCTTCACTATGACCACTGACACTTCCAAGCACGCCGAGCCTTCGACGAGCCGCGCGTTCGACCGGCTTGTCACCGACGTCGCCTCCGGCCTGTCCTACCGAAAGCGTGCCGCGACCGAAACGCTGGCAGCCGCCCGCGTGCTGCTGCTTCACGGCGTGGGTGGCAACGAGACGAACCTCGAGGCGCTGGCCCGCATGATCGACCCGCGCGTCGAAGTCTTGCTCGTGCGGGGTCCGTTGACGTTCGGACCCAGCCAATACGGCTGGTTCGAAGTGAGTTTCGCCGGCGGTTCGCCGGTCATCGACGCCGCGCAAGCCGACCGTAGCCGTACGCTGCTTATCGACCTCGTGCATGGCTTGCGCGAAGACCCCGGGCCCACGCCCGTGCCAACGGTCATTGCCGGCTTCAGCCAGGGCGGCATCCTCAGCGCAAGTGTCGGCTTGAGTTCGCCGCGAGATATCGCCGGATTCGCGATTCTGAGCGGTCGCATCCTGCCCGAGATCGCACCGCATATGGCGAGCCGCGACTTGCTGCGCACAGTGTCGGCTTTCGTCGCCCACGGCACCTACGATGCGAAGCTTCCCGTGCAATGGGCCGAGCGTTCCGATGCCCTGCTCGCTGCGCACGATCTTCGTCTGACGAGCCGACGCTACGCTGCCGGTCACGAAATCCCGACGGAAATGGCGAGCGATTTCATCGGGTGGCTCGATGTGACGTTGTCGCTAGCCAGCGGCGCGTGACGCACATGTCGATCCGCGGTGCTTCGTGCTTCGCGCGTTGCGAAAATGATGGCGGTTACGGTAGCGGATCAGGCCGGCGCGAGAAACTCCGCGCATGCGGCTTCATGGATATTCAGTTGGGATCCCCGGGCACCAGACGATCAGGGTTGGCCTGCGTCCGGTACGGCACATCCGGCGAATCGGGGTGCGTCGTCGTATTGTCGACAACCTCGTCGACGTCCGCCGTCTGACGCAGTACCGCCAGAAACTTCTTCTTGTCGAAATCCGGTGCGACACACCCCTGCACGTAGATCACACGGCTCTGGATCATGAGCCATAGCGTCGTGCGTTCCTTCCAGTGCAAGTCGAGCGTATCGACGTAACGCAGGCGTCGCTGGACGGTGTCCGCAATGTCCTTGTCGTAGTAGTACGCGTTCATCAGGCGACAGCGTCCTTCCGACCAACAATTGTTACCGTGTTCGATACGGTTGTGAGAGTTCGCGAGCCATTCCTTGTCCGTCTGCATCGGACCGAGCGGGACCGGGCACGAGGCGATGCCCTTCGAGACGGACAGAAACGGATCGTCGCCGTGATTCGTGCGAACTTCGTCGGCTCGCGCCGGTGCACTTTTCACCATACCCGCGACTGCAATACCCGCCGCCATCAGCGTGACAAACGACATGCAAGCGAAACGCAAGGCGCGCCAATCACTGTGCATATCCACAAGCAACCTGCGAATCGTCACAAGGAATCTGTGCTTTTTTACAGGCAATCTGCGATTCGACATCATGATCTGGAATCTCACAGCCGCTCCTCTGCAATAACGCGCAAATCGCTTTAGAGTCCGCAACGTTCCGGGTGATTCGCCTCGACGCGATGCGCGCGGCGCGACCCGTAGCGCATGGCATACCACCCTCAATTTTGCTTCGGGATCTTGAGGACTGACATCTTCCTGCAATGTTGACGCTCGTCAATATTGGCGCAGTGCACGACACAAGGTCATGTCGCGAATCACGCAGGCGTATGCGCCAGACCGTTCAATTTCGGCAACAGTGTGTTCCGTTGACGTTGCGGCGCACAAATCCTACAGTGAAGCACTTTCGAACGACGGAGGTTCCGATGAAGATCGACCAGATCCGCAAGAACGCTTACGCGATGCCGTTTCACAACCCGTCCTATCCGAAGCCGCCGTTCCGGTTCGTCAATCGCGAGTATTTCATCATTTCGTACGAGACCGATCTCGACGCATTGCAGGCGGTCGTGCCGGAACCGCTGCGCGTGGACAGCGGACTCGTGCACTACGAATTCATTCGCATGCCGGACTCGTCGGGCTTTGGCGATTACACGGAAAGCGGTCAGGTGATCTCCGTCGTCGACGAGCACGGCAACAAGGGCAGCTACACGCACGCGATGTATCTCGACGATGAAGGCCCGATCGCCGGCGGCCGCGAAATCTGGGGCTTTCCGAAGAAGCTGGCCACGCCGCGTCTGTCGGTCGATGGCCGCGACACCCTGCTCGGCACGCTCGACTACGGTACGCAGCGCATCGCCACGGGCACGATGGGCTACAAATTCCGCGAACTCGATATCGAAACCGAACGTCGCAAGCTCGCCGAAACGCCGAACTTCCTGCTGAAAGTCGTGCCGCACGTCGACGGTTCGGCGCGTGTATGCGAACTCGTGCGCTTCTACCTGCGCGATGTCTCGGTGCTCGGCGCATGGGAAGGCCCCGCCGCGCTCGAACTGCATGCTCATGCACTCGCTCCCGTCGCGGACCTGCCGGTCAAGCGTGTCGTCGGCGCGCGTCATATCATCAGCAACCTGACCCTCGATATCGGCGAAGTCGTCTACGACTATCTGGAGCCGACCGAGTACGTGAAGCTGGCTGCCAACGACTGAAGGCGTCCCGCAAGCGGTACCGTTGAACATCGGCGGGCCTCGCCCGCCGATGCACACAAGAACAAAGGAGCACGCGTGCGCACAAGCCAACGTAATCGAACCCCGAAGACACTGTCCTTCGATCTGCCCCGTTATGCCGAGATCGCACTCGTGCTTCAGGGCGGAGGCGCACTGGGCTCTTACCAGGCCGGTGTGTATGAAGGCCTTGCGGAGGTCGGCGTGCATCCGAGCTGGATAGCCGGCATTTCGATCGGTGCGTTGAACACCGCCATCATCGCGGGTAATGCCCCCGAGGATCGCGTGCAAGCGTTGCGCGAGTTCTGGAATACCATCTGCCAGCCCGCCGACAGTTTCGGCGCATGGGCGGCCTACGCGGCCGCGTCGCTCGGCTACGCCGATCACGCGCGCAAATGGGCCAGCATGTGGTCGGCAAGCCGCACGCTGACCGAAGGTCAGCAAGGCTTCTTTACGCCACGTGTGCCTTTGCCGATCGCGGGCTTCGACAAACGCAAGCCCAATGAGGTCAGCTTCTACGACACGAGCGCGCTGCGCAAGACGCTGCTCGACTATGCCGACTTCGATCGCATCAACAACGGCGATGTCCGTGTCTCGGTCGGTGCGGTCAACGTACGCAAGGGCAACCTTGTCTACTTCGACAACACCAAAATGTGCCTGGAGCCTGAACACTTCATGGCATCCGGGGCCCTGCCTCCCGGATTTCCTGCTGTCGAGATCGATGGCGAGTACTACTGGGATGGCGGTCTCGTTTCCAATACACCGCTGACCGAGATCATCGAAGACAACCAGCACAAAGACACGCTGGTCTTCCAGGTGGATCTGTGGAGTGCGCGAGGCAACCTGCCGGGCGACTTTCCCGATGTGTCGGAGCGCACCAAGGACATTCAGTTTTCAAGCCGTACGCGCGCCATCACGAACATGCTGTCGGCCAAGCAGAAGCACAAGCGTCTGCTCAAGGAAATGATCGAGCTGCTTCCTGCCGATATCGCCCGCAATCATCCTCACGTACGTGAAGCCATGGATCTGGCGGACGGCGGCGCGATCAATATCGTGCACCTGATCTACAACAACAAGTTCTACGAAGGGCACTACAAGGACTACGAGTTCAGCTTCGATACGCTGGGCGAGCACTGGTGCAGCGGGCTCGAAGATATTCGCCGCTCATTCACTCATGCGGATTGGTTCGATGTGCCGAGCCGCGAACTCGGCTTTGCAACCCACGACATCCACCGCCACGCGACGCCGCCGGGCGCACAAACGCCCGGCGAGCAAGCGGCCGACGATCAGGCGGCCGACAATCAAGCGGCGGTCTCGCAACCGATGGACGACGATGGTGCCGCAGGTACCGGGGGCTTAGCTGCTGATCAGCTCTTGCCCAGATAGCTCAGGTTCCTCGCGCGGCGTCTCATTCGCCGCTGCGTAGAATCGGCCTTCGTCGGAGCGCAAGTTGAGCGCCCACGCGGGCTTCGGACCCTCGATGGCGCCGGTGATCCAGTCGTGCAGATATTTCGTCGAAAACGCGACCCCGCGCGCCGCCACTTCGGGCGAGCAACCGATACTCGCCAGCGCCATGCGAACCGCCGCGTTCATGTACGTGTTCGGGTCGGGCAAGCCCTGGCGGATGGTCTGGATGGCACGCACCTTGGCGCCCACGAGAAAGTCCGCCGCGACGCGCGCGTCGTCAAACGAAAACTGCCCCTTGTTACGGCCGTTCTCGAGGTCGGCGCTCATATACATCGCAACCATGGTCGTATGCGGCCACGCGTCGATGCGTAACAGGAAACCGGCCCACTTCGAGTCGATGAGCGCACGCAGCAGGAACACACGAAACCCGACGGACGTGCGCTGCCACGGCTCAGTGAGCACGTCGTAGATCGGCAACACGCCGGTCGCCATCTCGTCGTTGAATGCCTGGCCGACGGCGGCGAGCACCTGGTCCAGCGAGTCGAAGTAGTTGTAAAACGTGCCGCGCGACACATTGGCTTCGCGGATCACGTCATCGATAACAGGCGCAGGCTTCGATTCATCCGCGAACACCCGCATCGCGGCGTCGAGCAACCTCGCACGCATCATCACACGCTTCTTTTCAGCGACGACCGAACGATGATCCGTCACTTGTACCCCCAACTTTGTCATGGCGAGCCGCGCATTGCCCGGCCCGATGTTCATCAATCATCCTGACGCAGCGTCAGAATGACAAATTGTATGGGGTCTTCCCGAGTGTGTTCACATACAGGGAAACCCTAATCCCACAGCACTTGCTTCCGGCAATGTATTCGTGAATGGCATGACGCCCTGTCGCAATGACAAAACCGTCAATCAAGTGCCGGGTGCGTATGATTTCCGATTTCGGGCCATTGCGCAATCAGCGCAGGCGTTCGTCTGCAACACATTGCGCGCCACGCTACGATTCGCCCTTGCACCTGAGCGATGACGCAACACCGGCTCGCCGTGCATGACGGACTTGAAGGACGTGAGGCACATGACGCACGTGACGCACGGCGAAGGACGCGACGCGCCATGCCGGACGAGACGCCTCACGAAACGAAGTACACGACATGCCAACGCATGTTGCACTTTCCCCACTGACCCATAAGCACAAGACCGAGGTCCCCATGAGCACCGACGTGACCACGCAGGGCATCCACCACTTAGGCCTGACCGTGCGCGACCTCGCCGCGACTCGCGCGTTCTTTGTCGATTGCCTGGGCTGGAAGCAGGTCGGCGAGAAGCCGGACTACCCGGCCGCTTTCGTCTCGGATGGCACGATCATGCTGACGCTGTGGCAAGTCCAGGCCGCGGACGGCGGTGTGGCGTTTGATCGCAAGGCCAATGTCGGCCTGCATCACCTCGCGCTTCGCTGCAAAGGCGAAGCCGCGTTCAAGGAGACCTTCGAACGCGTGTCGGCATGGCCTGGCGTCAAAGTCGAGTTCGCGCCCGAGCCGCTCGGCGCAGGTCCGGTCCATCACACGATGATCACCGAACCCGGCGGCATCCGGATCGAATTCGACTTCGATCCGCGTTAGGGCGCTTCGGGTTAGTTCGCCGGGATCGTCACGATCGGCGCCTTGGAATCCTGCGTCGCTTCGGCGAGCGCAATGATGTTCTGAACGACCGTGAACGCGTATTTCGAATCGAAATCGGTGCGGTCGATCCAGTACCAGTCCGAGCCGTATTCGACCGCGACATACGCGTCGCCCGGAACACTCCCGCCCACATGGACCACCACAGTCGGCCGCGTTTCGCCACCCACGAGCGAGACGGTCGGCTTGGTGGCGCCGCTGTCGATGGAGGCCTGCGGCACATCGACCTGTGCGCCGAGATTCGTCAGGATGCCGAGCACCGAGCGCGTGACGATCGGAATCGTATTGCCGCGGGCGGGCGTGCCCGACGGCGATGCCGACACGATCTCGTAGTTCGCGGTCGTCCCGGACAAATGCAACAGGCGGCGCACGGTATCGATATCTGCGCGGTTCTGCGCGGGCTCATTGGTCGCCGTGCCACCCAGCGTCAGGTACACGTGCTGGACTTTGTCGATTTCCTTGTACTCGAGCGTGAGCTCACCTGCGAGCTGCAATGAGCGCAAAGCACGAAGCAATTCGAAAAACCCGGGCGATCCCGCGCTATTGACGCCGCCGAGCGGAGAAGCGTTCTGCAGGTCTCCGACCGACTGAACCGCGACGCGCAATAGCAGATCGATCGGCATCCCGCTATCGGCAAGCGGCAACACCAGCGACGAAGGTAAAGGCCGGATATACGCGGTCGCGTAAGCCTCACCAGTCACCGGCGTGAAAGTGAACGTCGGATGGTTCGCATATGACACGGTCGCAGTCGCCGATGCATAGTTGGGCACGGAACCCGAACCGAGATTGACGGTCGGGCCGCCGCTTGCGTCAAGGTTATACGCCGCGATGATCTGGCTCACGGTCACGAACGACGGCGAGTCGCCGAAACGAAGGCCGACAACCGTTGCCAGTATTTCGCGTTTTTTCGCGTCTCCAAGCGCGCGTTCATAGTTGACCTGGTCGGCGCGCAGCCGCGAGGGACCGACGGTTGCGCATCCGCCGAGCACCACCACACAGGTACTCGCCACCGCGACATAGCGTGCAAAAGAGAAAGGCGTCATTGCAATGATTTCAAGGAAGGTTTTCCACAAACGCCAGCCTTGGCAGCAAGACCCATACCTTGCATTCGCTTAACGGAGCAGCACCGTGCGTGAGACGCGTCTGAATCGAAGTGCGCGTACATTGCTTGAATCGGAAACCGGACCGGGCCGAACGCCTGCGGATCGCACGACGTTTGCTCCGTTTTCGAGTGTCCGGCATCCCCGCTTGAGCGCCATGTCTGATCCCGACTCCGTTCGCCATTCGATGGTCGAACATCAACTTGCGGCACGCGGCGTGAAAGACGCACGCGTGCTCGATGCAATGCGTCGCGTACCGCGTCATGCGTTCGTGCCTGACGGACTCAAGGACTGGGCTTATTCGGATTCACCGCTGCCTATCGGCGAGGGACAGACGATTTCGCAGCCGTATATCGTGGCATTGATGACCGAAGCGGCGCAGCTGGGCGCCGACGATCGCGTGCTCGAAATCGGAACGGGATCGGGATATGCGGCCGCGGTGCTGGCCTCGATCGCGGCGCGCGTCGATACGATCGAGCGCCTTGAATCACTGGCCATTCACGCGCGTCGTGTGTTGCACGAACTGGGTTTCGAGAATGTCGAGGTGCATCTTGCCGACGGCACGCTGGGGCTTGCCGAGCGCGCACCGTTCGACGCGATTATCGCGAGCGCCGGTGGGCCCGAAGTGCCCGACATATTGCGCTCGCAGCTCGCCGTCGGCGGACGCCTCGTGATGCCGGTCGGATCAGACAAGGACTATCAGCGGCTCGTGCGCGTGCGCAGAACATCGGTCACGGCATTCGATACGGAGGATCTTTGCGGCGTCCAGTTCGTTCCGCTGATCGGAGCGCACGGCTGGCAAGTCTGAGGGCAGACCGCATTGCACGGTCCGCCCTCAGACCGCGCGTCAGATATTAAGCGCGCGCTTCGTGACCGCGAGCGAAGCCTCGCGCACGACTTCCGACAGCGACGGATGCGGATGGCAGATGATGCCGATATCCTCCGACGCCGCCTTGAACTCCATTGCAACGACCGCTTCGGCGATCAGATCGGACGCGTTCGCGGCAATGATGTGACAGCCGAGCAACTCATCGGTCGTCGCATCGGCGATCATCTTCACGAAGCCGTCGGTCTTGCCGATCCCGAGCGCGCGGCCATTGGCCATCATCGGGAACTGGCCGGTCTTGTAAGCGCGCCCTTCTGCCTTGAGTTGCTGCTCGGTTTTGCCGACCCACGCAATCTCGGGCTCCGTGTAGATCACCCACGGGATGCAGTTGTAGTCGATATGCGGCTTTTGCCCCGCAATGACTTCGGCGGCCATCACGCCTTCGTCTTCGGCCTTGTGCGCAAGCATCGGCCCGCGCACGACGTCGCCGATCGCATAGACGTTCGGGACACTCGTCTTGCAGTGATCGTCGACCGGAATGAAGCCGCGCTGGTCGGCAGCGAGCCCGACGTTCTCGAGCCCGAGCTGATCGGTGTTGGGCACACGCCCGATCGACACGATCAGGCGGTCGGCATCCAGCGTCTGCGCCGCGCCGTCCTTGTCGGTATAGGCGATGGACACGCCTGATTTGCTTTGCTTGACGTCGCCGATCTTGACGCCGAAGTGGACCGTCAATCCTTGCTTCTTGAAGAGCTTCGCCGCTTCTTTCGACAACGACTCGTCGCACGCGCCGAGGAATTCGGGCAACGCCTCGAGCAGCGTGACTTCGGCGCCAAGGCGGCGCCACACCGAGCCAAGCTCGAGACCGATCACGCCGGCGCCGATGACTGCGAGCTTCTTGGGCACGGAATCGAACGACAGTGCGCCTTCGTTATCCGACACGATCTTGTTGTCGACCGGGACATTCGGCAAATGACGCGCCTTCGAACCCGTGGCGATGATCACGTCCTTCGCGCCGACGACCTCGGTGTCGCCTTCCCCGCTGACTTCAACGGCCACGCCGTTGGCCGTGCGACCCAGCAATTTGCCGTGCCCCTTGAGCCACGTGATCTTGTTCTTGCGGAACAGGAACTCGACACCGCCTGTGATCTTCTCGACGATCCCGGCCTTGCGCCCGATCATCTTGCCGATATCCAGCGTCAGATCACCGACGCCAATGCCGTGGTCGACCAGATGGTGCTTCGCGTTTTCGTATTCTTCGGACGACGCAAGCAAAGCCTTCGACGGAATGCAGCCGACGTTCAGGCACGTGCCGCCGAGCTTGAGCTTGCCTTCGGGGTTTTTCCATTGCTCGACGCAGGCCACGGTCTTGCCGAGTTGCGCGGCGCGAATGGCGGCGATATATCCGCCCGGTCCGGCACCGATCACAACGACATCGAACTCTTTGGAGAGCGCCGCCGTGACCGATTTCGCCGTGCCCGCTGCGGGCGACTGCGTCGATGTCGCGTGTGCGGCCGGAGCTGCCGCGGCCGCCGGCGCTGCTGCCGCAGGCGCGGACGCCTGGCTTTGGGTCTGGGTTTGGGTTTGGGTCTGGGTTTGTGCCGGGGCTGCCGCAGCGGGCGCCGCTACCGCCGCGCTGGCGTCGGTATCGACCACCGCCAGCAACTGATCGACGACGACCACGTCGCCGGTCTTGGCGACTACCTCGGCGAGCACGCCATCGGACGGGGCCGGTACTTCGAGCACCACCTTGTCCGTCTCGAGCTGAACAAGAATGTCGTCCTGAGCGACTTTCTCGCCGGGTTTCTTGTTCCATTCCAATACCGTTGCCTCAGAGACCGATTCGGAGAGCTGAGGCACCTTGACTTCGACGCGCGCCATGTTGAATTCCCTGTATAGGTGGTTTCTACATCGAGTTACATCGATCCAAACCGGATGATGATACGCGCGGTATGCGTTACGAGCAGTTCATGCCGCGGATGCGGTAACCACTTCTGGTTGGCGCTGGCGTTCGGCGAGCCAGTTTTGCACGGACTCGCTGGTCCATACCGGGTCGTCGTGCGGAAGGTCGTGACCGGCGCGCGGATGCTCGAGGTGCTCGGCGCCCCAGCTCGATGCAATGCGTGCCGAACACACCGGATCGACAAGACGATCGCGCGCCGATGACAAAATCAACGTCGGACAATTCGGCGCCGAGCGATCCGCCTCGAAACGTGCGGCCGCGTAGAGCTGCCGCAGGCCATTGTGCGCGGAGACTGGCCGGGTATGGCGGATCTGCGTCCACGTGTCGATATCGCGTTCACGTTGCGCGTGCTCCGCGCAGGTCAGCGCATGAATGCCCTGCTCACAGGCGCCGGCGCGCCCCCAGTTGGCGACCACCCACGCAAGCCGCGGCCACGCACTGATGCGCAAGCGTTCGGTGGTGCGGCAAAAGGGCCGCATGCTCGTATTGATCAGTACGAGACGCTCGATCTCCTCGGGATGGTGTTGGGCCCATGCGGTCGCGACCATGCCACCCAACGACATGGCGAGCACTCGGTACGGCCCACCGGAAGTCCGCTCGGCAGCGGTCGTACGTATCGCGGCGACATACTGCGCGACACGTGCCGGGCTGCGCGCGGCGTTCGCATCGCCATTGCCCGGCAATTCGAGCGTGACGAACTCCGCACCCGGATCATCACGCGTCCCGATGCGTCGAAAGTGTTCGAGAAATTCGCCCCAATGACGCGCTTCCCGCGTCAGGCCACGCAACAGGATCCACGTACTCATCGGGCAGCGGGTCGTTGCCAGTGCGCGCTCGCGCATTCAAGAATGCGCTGCCGCGTGTCGTCATGCGGCAACCAGCGGCTCGACGCGAACGCAGCGCGCGTGACGAACTCGAGGAAATTCACATGCCTGCGCAATACGCGCCGCGTGCGATGCGCCTTGATCGGATTGAAGATGCCGAGCCGCGTGAAGAGTTGCCGCGGATTTTTCCGGATCCACCGCCACGAGCCGAGTTCGAGCGTCATCGGCAGAAAGATATTGGGCGGCGTCGTCGCGTCGTAGGCGTAGTCCCAAAGATCGCCGTGCAGGCGATATTGATGGCTCTGCGGCTCGAACGCATAGCCGTGATGCGGGTAGGCGCGTTCGAACATCGTCTTGAGCAAGTACATCTCGGGCAGATGCATCATCTGCTGATCGGTCCGCGCATACGGAAACCAGATACTGTCATCCCATCCAAAACCCGAATGACAGTCGACCGCGAAACTCAACGGCCGCGACATCAGCTCGGATTTGACGACGTCGATCAACGCAGTGCTTTCGAGTTCCATGCGCGAATTCACTGGCCCGCGATACCACGGCAGCCACGGACCGATGCGTTGCCCGCCCGCGAGAAACGGCACGTGACCCTCGGCGTTTTGCGGTGCGTTGCGCATGAGGTCGACGCCGTTCGGGTTCGCACGCGTGTTCAGAAACATGCCGCCCGGATTGACGATCGGGAAAAAAATCAGCCGGATCGATTGCAATTGCGCCGCGAGCAGATCGTCCCATTCGAGGCGTTCGAGCAGCGCGCGCATATATTCGAGCACGAGCTGTGTGCCGATTCTTTCAAGACCATGAACACCGGCGAAGAACCCGATGGCCGGCGCCTGTGGATCACTCGAACCGATCGAAGCCGTGACAAGCGGAAACGAGCGCGCGCCCGCGCGCACCTCTGACACGGTTTTCACTTCGAGCCGTGTGGAGGCCGCATCCAGTATCGAGTTGAATTCGTCGTATTCGGAAAACGTATCCGAATCCCATGCTGGCCTGGTCATCGCGTCGCCCTTGATGGTGCAGCGTACTGCCACGTACCCGGCCGAGTATAGCTCGCGCCAATAAGCGCGCGCATGGGGAAAACCGCAGGTGATGCGGCGAAAACACAATATACGGTTATTACGGTTTTTGACGTGAGCCACAAAACGTCGGATGCGCGGAAAGCGCACATCACGGCTGACGGTATGTGACAGTGCCATATGACAACGCGCCGTCAGGAGTCCGATGTCCCTGGCCCGATGTCCCAGGTCCGACGTCCCGAGCCGGAGAACTGAATCCGATATCGGGATCCCGATTCAGCACGCCGATATCAGGAACGCCATGGTGCGACCTTCGACGGCTTACTGAACCGCAAGCGAATCGACGCACAGGCGTTCGAGAAAATCGTCGATCAGCGCGTTCACTCGCTCGGGGAATTCGTGGTGCACCCAGTGCGAGCCCTCGGCGATCCGCTCGACACGCAGATCCGGCACACACGCGTCGAGGCCATTGAGCAGCCCCGTCAGCAGCGCCGTATCGCGCTCGCCCCAGACGACCATGGTCGGCACGTTGACCTGATGATTGCGCGCATCGAGTTCGAAGTCTTCGACGTTGGGCTTGCCGCATGCGGGCGGTACGAGCTTCGTAGCGCGATACCAGTCGAGTCCGCCGGTCAGGGCACCCGGTTGTTTCCAGGCGGTCAGGTAATTCTTGCGCACCTCGCGTGTCACACGATGCCCGCCGATATCCCACGAGTCGAACATCGTTTGCAAACGCGCGAAGTCGTCTTCGCTCAGCACGCGCTCCGCCTTGTCGCTTCTAAACAGCGTGAAGTAGTCCATCGCCTCGCGTTGCGCAGGGTTCTCGCGCAACTCCCGATGCAATGTATAGGCGTGCGGCGCGTTGATGATGACGAGCTTGCGAATGAGTTCAGGAAAACGCGTGGCGAATTCCCAGACCATCGCGCCGCCCCAGTCGTGCGCCACGATATGGACGGGGCCGCCGAGGTGTTCGACGAATTCACGCAGATCGCCGACGATATGCTTGGCCGAGTAGGCGGAGACAGGAATCGGCTTGCTCGACAGGTTATATCCGCGCAGGTCGACGGCCACGCAGCGATACGCCTTCGACAGCGCGTCGATCTGCGCCTTCCACCCGTACCAGAACTCCGGAAAACCGTGGACGAACAGGATGGTTGGGCCCTCGCCCTGACTCACGTAATGCAGGTTGACTTCGGAGAGCTGGGCATAGTGATGTTCCATGGTCTATCTCCTTGGGCGCCGATCGATCAGCGCGCACTGCGATAACGGGACAGCTCGAGCTTCGCGATCTGATTGCGATGCACCTCGTCGGGACCGTCGGCGATGCGCAGCGAACGTGCGGCCGCGTAAGCGTGAGCCAGAAACCGATCCTGCATGCCGTAACCGCCGCACGCCTGGATGGCCATGTCGATGACCTCGCACGCCATATTCGGTGCGGCGACCTTGATCATCGCAATCTCGCGCAGCGCCGCCTTGTTGCCGAAGGCGTCCATCTTGCGCGCCGCATGCATGACGAGCAATCGCGTCTCGTCGATGGCGATACGCGCGTCGGCGATGCGCTGCTGAGTCACGGTCTGATCGGCGATCGACTTGCCGAACGCGACGCGCGCAAGACTGCGCCGGCACATGATTTCAAGCGCGCGTTCGGCCAGACCGACCAAACGCATGCAGTGATGAATGCGCCCGGGACCGAGACGTCCCTGCGCGATCTCGAACCCGCGCCCTTCACCAAGCAGCATGTTTGCCGCGGGCACGCGCACGTTGTCGAACACGATCTCGGCATGACCATGCGGCGCATCGTCGAAGCCGAGCACCGGCAAATGACGCAGGATATTGACGCCCGGCGTGTCGCGAGGCACAAGAATCATGGCTTGCTGACGATGACGCTCGACCTCGTCCGGGTTGCTTTTGCCCATGAAGACGAAAATCTTGCAACGCGGATCGTTCGCGCCCGATGTCCACCATTTGCGGCCATTGACGACATAGTCGTCGCCGTCGCGCACGATCGAGCTTTCAATATTGGTGGCATCGGATGACGCAACAAGCGGTTCGGTCATTGCAAAGGCCGAGCGGATTTCACCGCGCAGCAGCGGCTCGAGCCACGCCTTTTTCTGCTCCGGCGTGCCGTATCTGACGAGCACTTCCATATTGCCGGTGTCGGGGGCCGAGCAATTGAAGACTTCAGGCGCCCAGAGCACGCGTCCCATCAGTTCGCATAGCGGCGCATATTCCGCGTTCGTCAGGCCGGCACCGAGTTCGGAGTCAGGCAAAAACAGGTTCCAGAGCCCTTCCGACTTCGCGCGCGCCTTGAGTTCCTCGATCAGGGCGATCGGTTGCCAGCGGTCGCCGTCGGCCACTTCGTGGTGGTACCGGTCTTCATTCGGATACACATGCTCGTCCATGAACGCGGCAACGCGTTCGCGCAAGCTTGCAGCGCGCTCGGAGAGTTCGAAGTGGATGTGCGGGTCATTCATCAGAGGTCACCTTCAAGGGGTTCTAGCGATACGTGAGCCAGCCCGGCTCGCGTGCCCATTCGAAATGTGCGGTGCTGTTCAGGTAGCCCAGGCCGCGACGTCCTTTTGTAAAGAGCAAACGGGTCACGCCGGTATTCGCGAGCGACCAGTTGAGTTCACGCGTAGCTTTGTCCGTCAGATCGAGCACGTGCTGGCACATGGCCGAAATCGTGCCACCCGACGTGAAGACCACGATCGACTTCGACGGATCGCGCCCATCAGTCAACGACTCCAATGCGTCGACGCAACGAAGCCGGAACGCACGCCACGATTCGTCATAGTCGCTGTCGTGTTCGCCGCTCATCCACCGTCCCGTGGCCAGCGCGAACACGCGCTGAAGCTCGGCGGACGACATCACGGCCGAACGAGCCGCTTCGGCATCAGCGGCGGCGCCTTCCGTCGCAACGATGGACGCCGATACATTGCGGTACACGTCCATCACTTGCGCGTGATCGAATTCGTTCAGGCGCGCGTCGATCGTCAACGTGTCGATACCGGGTACGGTCCGCGCCGCGCCATCGTTCGCATCACTGTGCGCGCCATCGTCCGCACCGAACGCCGCCATGCAGTGGCTTGCGGTTTCGCGGTGGCGGCGCATCGCGCCCGACACGATGCGATCGACCGGCGTGCCGCATGCCTTGAACCAGCGCCCGAGCAAGCCTGCCTGCGTCGCCCCGAGTGCCGAAAGCCGGTCGTAGTCTTCCGCACCGAACGACGCCTGGCCGTGCCGCACCAGATAAAGCTGTCCCATACATGTCCCTCAATGCAACGCGATGTCCCGTACCGCAAAGCGATGTTCGCTAACGCAACGCCGTGCCTTCCGATGCACCGCGACTTCCGCTAACGCACCGCGATGTCTTCATGTGCATAGACTACGGACACGCCTACAATGAGGCAAATGAATAGTTTGAAACGCCACCCACTCATCTCATGCATATATCGCGGATCGACCTGAACCTGTTTGTCGTACTCGACTGCATCTACACGCAGGGCGGCATCACGCGAGCGGCGGACCAGTTGAACCTGAGCCAGTCGGCCGTCAGTCACGCACTCACGCGACTGCGCGAACTCCTCGGCGATCCGCTGTTCGAACGCCATGGCCACGCGATGGTGCCGACGCCCTTTACGCGATCGATCATCGCGCGCGTGCGCGACGCGTTGCGCACGTTCGAGCTCACGCTCCATGAAACGAACCAGTTCGACGTCGAATCGACCGTCAAGCGTTTCACGCTCGGCGTGCGCGATGTCCTTGAGTCGGTCGTGCTGCCGCCGGTCATGAAGCAGATCGTCGGTGCTGCGCCATCGATCGATGTCGCGACAGTGCATCACGAGCGCCGGACCATCGAAGCAGATTTGCTGTCGGGTGCCATCGATGCGGTGATCGACGTGGCGCTGCCGATTCCGCAGACGGTGCGCACGATGCGGCTCGCCTCCGACGAGCTCGTCGTACTGAGCCGCCGCGGACACCCGCGCGTCGGCAAGCGTCTGTCGCTCGACGATTACGTCGCCGAACAGCACGTGCTGGTGACGAGCCGCCGTCGCGGCCTCGGCATGGAAGATATGGAACTGGTGCGCTCGGGCCTGCAGCGGCACGTGCGGCTGCGGTGCATGCACTATTCGGCGGCGTGCCGCGTCGTCAGCCAGACCGATTTGCTGCTGACGATGCCAGGCCGGCATGCACGGCTGATCAACGAGTCGTTCGGCAACACCGTGCACGCGTTCCCGCTCGACTCCGCAGCCGCCGACGCGTATCTGTATTGGCATGCGAATGCCGATGGCGATCCGGCCAATCAGTGGTTCCGCCAACGCCTTGTCGAAGCGTTCGAAGGCGAGACCCCTTCGCGAACTCGAAAGCCAGGCGCGGCGCAGCGACGCGCATAAGAGCGCATCCGCTCACCCATGAAAGTCCGGAGATCGACGCCGCTGCGTACTTGACGATCCAAGCTCACTGCACGCTGAGCCGGATCCGGTCGAACTGCCCTTTGCGGTCGAACGCTGTAATCGCATAGTCGCCGGGCTGCGCGAGTTCGATCGTTCGGCCTTGCGACGCATCGGCGGTGCCGACGAGCACCCCGTTGACGACCCAGCCAATCGCGCCTTGCGCGCCGCTCGTACTCAAATGCAACCGCGGCGACGTGCCACCGTAGATGCGATGGATCGCCTCGCCGTCGCTCGCGCCGACGATAGCCAGTTGTGCGCCGTTTGCCGCTGCACGCTCACATCCATCCTGCCAGCGCGGCACGCCTGCATGGCGTGTGTTTTCATCGAGCCAAGGCTGCAGCCGTGTCGGCCATAGCGGACTTTCGTTTGCGACGAGCGGATCGCGCGTGCACTCGGCATTGGCACGCAGGCCTGTCACGCGATCGACGCTATAGCGCAGCACCGGCTCGCCAGTGCGCATCGGATCGGGAAACGTCGGCGGCGCCAGACCGTCGAGCAACCATGCCGTGCGCTGGACGGCGCACAGATCGGCCGGCTGCGCACTCGCCTCGGTCCCGAGCGGCCAGCAGATCCGTGCCTGCGTGACACCCGGCGGCGGCACACGCACGCTGTCGTGCACGGAGCCCGGCACCATCGCGAATACATTCATCAATAGCGGCGCCGCGGCATTCGCGCCGAAATACCCCGGGTTGGGCGTGCCATCGGGGCGACCGATCCACACGCCGACCGTGTAGCGGTCCGTTACCCCGATCGCCCATGCGTCGCGAAAGCCGTAGCTCGTGCCGGTCTTCCAGGCGACGCCCCGCGTCGTCGCGCGTTCGCCGATCGCACGCGCAACAGGACCGCCTGTCTCGAGAATGTCGCGCACGATGAATGCAGCACCCGTGCTCATCATCCGGTGCGTTTCGAGCGGCGTGTCGGGTGTGAGCCGGGGCACGCCGCCTACACCACCACGCGCAAACGCAGCGTACGCCCCGACAAGGCTTTCAAGCGAGGTATCGGCGCCGCCGAGAATGACCGAAAGATTCGGTGTCGCTCCGCGTGGAAACCGCAGCGTCAGGCCGCCTTCGCGAAGCTTGTCGACGAAACGGTCCGGCCCGTACTGATCGAGCACCTGCACTGCCGGCACGTTCAGCGACGCAGTCAACGCCTCCGACACGCTGACCGCACCATGAAACGATTGCTCGAAGTTCCCCGGCTGATACCCGCCGAATGACTGGGGCACATCGGATAGCAGCGACTCGGAGTGGATCAGTCCGGCATCGAGCGCAAACCCATACAGGAACGGCTTGAGCGTCGAGCCCGGCGAACGCTGCGCGCGCACCATGTCGACATAACTGAACCGGTTGGCATCGCCAAAATCGGCCGACCCCGCATAAGCACGTACTTCGAGCGTGGCGTTCTCGAGTATCAGTACGGCGATCGACGCGTGACGCGGCAACGTGCGCGTCTGATCGAGCAACAGCGTTTCAAGACTGGCCTGCATGTCCGCGTCGATCGTGCTGACGACGCGAAGACGGCCGCGAGCCACATTCTTGAGCCGCTCGGCAAGCAGCGGCGCGAGCATCGGCTCCCGCACGGTCTGCGCAAAGACGGGCTCGGTCAACGCATCCTGAATCGCATCGGCCGGCCAGCGATCGGCAAGACGACGCAGGACCTTGTCGCGCGCGCGTTGCGCATATTGCGGATACCGGTCGGGGCGCAGCAACGATGGGGCTTGCGGCAGGACGGCAAGCATCGCGGCCTCGGCATACGTCAGTCGTGCCGAGGGCTTGCCCAGATACGCACGGCTCGCAGCTTCTACGCCTTCGAGTACGCCGCCCATTGGAGCGTAGTTGAGGTAGAGCGTCAGGATTTCACGCTTCGAGTCGTGCAGCTCGAGCTGAAACGCGCGCAGGATCTGACGGCATTTGCCGGCCAGCGAACGCGGCGTCGGGTCGATCATGCGCGCGACCTGCATCGTGATCGTCGAACCGCCCGACACGATATGGCCGTGCACGGCCCATTGAAAAGCCGCGCGGACCAATGAAAAAGGATTCACGCCGGGGTGCCACCAGAACGCGCGATCCTCGTAGCCGATCAGGGCTTCGACATAACGCGGCGACACATCATCGATCGTCACCGGGCTGCGCCACACGTGATACGTGTCGGGGAACGCGCGCAGCGGCGTACCGTCGCGCGCCGTCACAACGAGCGCGAACGGCGCGTTGCGGCCCGGCTTCGGCAGCGGATACGCATGATCGAGCGCCGCCGCACCGGTGATCAGCACGATGACCGCACCGAACGCGATCCGTACCGAGAGCCGCCGGGTCGCCCGTCGCGCAAAGCGAAGCGCGCACGCAGCGCACGCTTTCAGCCGCTCGATCGTTCCGATGGCCACGGCCCGACGTCTCCTAATGCCCCGACGAAGCGGGCGCAGCGGATGACGCGGACGCTGCGGACGACACGACGGGCGCAGGCGATGCGGGGGCGGCGGACGACGCAGCCTGCACCCCCGATGCCGCGGATGCAGCCGGAGCCGCCGCGCCACCCGACGATGCACCCGAAGCCCCGCCCGACGATGCAGCCGCCGACGCACGCGTATCGATGACCGACATCTTCGACTTCGGATCGAGAATGCCGAACACTTGCGGCCGGTACATATCCTGCGCGAACACCGGCGGCACGTTGAACTGCCCCGGCGTCACGACCCGCGCCCGATAGAACAGGTTCAGGGACCCCGACCAGCCGATCTGCACCGCGGCCGCGAACCGGTCGTCGCGGAACTCCACGTGCTTGATGCGCGGACTGCTCATCGCTTCGGTCACGTCGACATCGCCGACCTTGATACCGTTGCCCGTTTCTCCCTGAACGAGATTCTCGTTTTCGACTTCGAGACCTGCCGGCACGCGATCGACCACCAGCGCCGAGTTGACGACGTTGGCCGATGCTGCCGTCAAGTGCACGAGCACGGTATCACCAACCTTGAGCGGGCCATCGAGCGCCGTACCGTCGGCCTTCAGGTACTCACGCGTCAGCTTGATCTGCTCACGCTTGTCCGGCGGCATCGAAGGCGACTGCACGGGGTTCCCGCTCAAGGCGAGCTCGACGAACAAGCGCTGATCCGATCCGTTCTGAATCGTGACGCCCTGTGCGATCTGGTCTGCGGTCACGTCGACATACGACGACTTGTCGTCCACGGTCTTCGACGGCCCGCCGCTCGCGCCGTTGCCCGCAATCGTCGCCGACCACGGCTTCTGTTCGCGGTTGCCGAGAATCTGCCCGAGGCGGAACAGCGCAAGGCGGTCTTGCGTGCTGTAGTACCACGGCGCACGCGACACCATCGCATTCTGGATACGCCCGAGCAGACCGGTGGCCGTATCACCCGCGATCATATGTTCGCGATCCAGCAACACATATTCCATCGTGGCGTCCCGCAGTTCGCTGCCGTAGTCCCACCACCAGTAACCGACGATGCGCTGCTTCGCGATGCCCTCCTTGATCGCCTGCTGGCTACGGGTCTGATCTCCCATCAGATTGAGTGCAATGCCGAGTTCGACGAGCGGCAGCCCCGAATTGGCATAACCGCGTTGATCGAACAGTTGCCGCAGCGTCCCCACCGGCGCCTTGCGTTCCCGCGCAAGCACATACGACGCGAGCACGAGTGCTTCGAGGTTGCGGTTATTCGCCGCGTAGTTGTCGATCAGTGCTGGAATGTCGGCCGGCGTCACATGGTCCGGCAACGGCCGGATATTGCCGCTGCCTTCCTGAACAGCGTGCAGCAGATACGCCATCGCGCGGTTATACATCGAGTCGGGCACGCCAAAGCCCTGCGTCCGCGCATCCTGCAGGAAACCGGCGACATACGCCGAGAGCCACAGGTCGGCATCGCCCGAGCCCCAGAGACTGAAGCCGCCATTGGCCCCCTGATAGCCGCCGAGCTTGCCGAGCGCGAAATCGATACGCTGCGCACGCTGGTCATGTGTGTACGGCTTGAGGCCATATTGGCGTGCTGCGGCTTCATCGACATAGAGCCACGGATAGGCGCTGCTCGTCACCTGTTCGGCGCAGCCGTACGGGTATTCGAGCAACCACTTGACCGCCGAACGCACATCGATAGGCAGCCGGTCGGACACGACGAGATGGCCCGTCACCGATCCCGGGTACAGCCCTGCAACGGTCGGATCGTGAATGGGCAACGACGCGCCCGGCTCGACCGTAAAGCGTTGCACGACCGGCGTCGTCGGCGTCGGCGCTTCGACTTCAAGCGCGTAGTGGCGCGTCAGTGACACATTCGGGCCTTTGACCGTCACATCGATCGCATGCAGGCCGACGATTTCGCCCGCGATCGCATCGAGCCTCAAGGTCTGCTTTTGCTGCGGCTTGAGCGTAACGGTGCGAGGCGCGCCGCCCTGCACGGTCAGGCCATTGTCGCCATGCACTTCGACCGAGAAATCGCCAGCGGCGCCGGTGAGGTTCTGCAGATCGAGCGCAATCGTCGAATGGTCGTCGAAGTTCAGGTAACGCGGCGTCGAGAGTTCGGCAATGACCGGTGCCGCGACGATCATGTCCTGGCTATGACTGCCGAACGTGTCCGCACCCGCAACCACGGCACTCAGGCGCAACGTGCCGTTGAAGTCCGGCAGCGCCACCGGAATATCCGCTTCTCCGTTCGCATCGAACTGTACCGGCCCGTTGAACAGATCGACGAGCTTGACCTTCTTCGGCATCTCCGAGGTCGGCTTGGGTGTCGTGTCGCCGCCCCATTTGAGTTTGCCCTTCTTGCCCGCCATCTTCTCGATCAGGTTGCCGTAGATGTCGTGCAGATCCGCGCCATAGCGCAGCTTGCCGAAGAAGAATCCGAACGGATCGGGCGTCGGGAACTGCGTGATGTTCAGGATGCCGACGTCGACGGCCGAGAGCGTGAGCAACGCGCTCTGGTTACCCTGGCCGGCCTGCCCCTTGAGCTGCGGCACCTTCACCTTGACGTGCACGAGCGTTTCGGACCTGGCCTTCGGCGGCGCCTCGATATTCACGTCGAGCTTGCGATCGGCGCGCGCGAGCGGCAATGCGATCACGCCCAATGCGCGCGCGGGCGTCACCAGATCGCCCTCGTTGCCGGGTCGCAGCACCATGACCGACACGTAGAGATCGTGCCGTTGCCACGCCGGGTCGACAGGAATGTCGACGACCTGATTGGCCGCATCGACCTTCATGCGTTTGGACCATAGCGTGCGATCGCCGTCCACGGTGATCAGTGCAACACCCGCATGAGGTGGCGTGATCGTCAGATGCGCCGTGTCGCCACCGCGATAGCCGTCGTGGTCGAGCTTGAGCGCCACGCGGTCCGGACGCATGCCGGCGGTTTCGTCCTGCTGTGCCGACCACCCCGCATAGAAACGGTAAATCTGCGTGAGGCCAGTCGCCGGATCGGTGATTTCAAGCCTGTAGCGACCGTATTTGACCGGCACGCGCAGATGCCCGCGGCCCGTTGAAGGAACGCTGACCGAGCCCGTATAGGCGAGCTGGTCGTTCTCCGTATAACCCGAATTCCAGCCGCGCTGGTCGTCGAAGCGCCAGTAATACTGGCGTTCCTCGAGAAAGAGCCGATACGGCATGGCGGCCTCAGGCTTCAGGTTGCCGTTTTCATCGGTTCGGATGATTTCGAAGTCTGCCGGTGAGTCTTCCGGTGCGTAGTCGCCGGTGAACAGCGGACGCACCGCGGTCAACACGGGGGCCGGCCAGATCGTGCGTTCAATGTTGCGGATCACAGGACGGCCGCCAGACTCGAGCAGACTCACCGTGGCTCGCACCGTGACTGGCGAATGCGTGCCCGATGCGGGGTCGACCGGAATCTCGATCGAACCCCGGCCATCGTCGTCAAGCGTCTGGTCGTCGAACGGTTGATGTGTCTGCAGGCTGTCGTCGTTCGCGTCACCGAACTCGAACCCCGGATAGCGCGCCTCCAGCGGGTTCTTGTTCCGCGAGAACTCGGCGAGTCCCATGATGGTGTTGCCGGCCGCCGGAGCACCGTACAAATAGGTGCCCTTGACCGAGACCGTGAACGGCTGGCGCGGCTTGAGGCTCGTGACTGGGTTGGTCAGCTCGAGTTTCATACGCTCGGGCAGAAACTCTTCGACGTGAAGCGGCAGCGTCGTGTTGGCCTCGTCGCTCGCGGGGTCGCTGCGCAACTCGAGCGACCATTCGCCGGTCGGCGCGTCGGCCGGCAGCGCGATCGTCTTCTGGAAATAGCCGCGATGCGCGGGGTCCGGCGCCCACATCGCGACCGATTGCGTCTTGCCGTCGGCACGGCGCAGCGTCGCCTGGATCGGCTGCGTCGGCACCGGGTGACCGTCAGCGTCGCGCGCGAGCACGGACACATCGAAGGTCTCGCCGGGCCGGTACAGATCGCGCCCGCTCCATGCGAACAGGCGCACCGGCGAATAGCCAAGCCCGGTCACGTCGAACTCGGACAGGTCGAGCGCCGCGCCCCGTACCGCGAGCATCGACATCTGCCGGTCCTTCTGCGCGAGGATCGCTGCGGCGCCCGCCGGTTGCGAGACAAACGACGTATGGCCATCGCCATCGGTCGTACCGCGTGCGAGTACCCGGCCGCGCTTGTCGACCCACGTGAGGTCGACGCCGGACACGGCGCTACCGTCCGTCAGCGAACTCACATACGCCTCGGCGTGTTGCTCGAACAGACGGATGTGCAGCCCGAGATCGCTGACGTAGAAATAGGTGGTCTGGTATTCGTAGCCGAACCGTCCAGGGCGCGACATGATCGCGATATAGATGCCCGGATCCTTGAGCGGCTTGATGTCTTCGACGGGCAGGAACGTCACGCTGCGCTTGTCGGTCTGTTGCTCGGTCAGGAAGCGTCCGTGATAGACGCTGTCGGTCATTTTGTGAAGCTGATCGAGCGACCAGATCGATACGGCGCCATGCAGGCCGCCCTGCAATGCGCCGTTGTCGCTGCTGCCCGAGTCGGCGCCCTGATCGCCCTGATTGCCCGCGTCGCCGCTGTCGTCGTCACCATTGCCCGAGCCTGAGCTTCGCTGTTGCCGCCCGAGCATCGCATCGAGAAAACGCGGCAGCTGGTCATTGCGTACGCGCAGGAACTGCACATCCACCTCGGGCACATTGACCGTGACCACCGGCAGCCCGCCGTTCTGCTTCGCAGGCAACACCATGCCGCGGCTCGCGAAATAGTAGGCAGGACTCACGGCCGGCGTACTGATCGAATACCGGGTCTCGTGGCCGAGCGTGCGTCCGTCGGCGGCCTTGACCGTGTCCATGACCTGGACGACGTAGCGCGTGAGCGGCTGGACATGAGGGAAATACAGCAGGCGCGGGTTGTCGCCGACCACCCAGCCACCTTGCACGGGTGTGCCGCCGGTCAGGTCGGTCATCGCATCGGACGTGCTGACCTCGCTCGCAGCCGATGCCGGCTGGCCGTCCTGGCCATTGCCGCTGCTGTTGCCATTTTCGCCGGCGTTGCTATCCGTATCATTGCCGGTATCGCTTCCCGCATCGGAACCGCCGCTTGAATCGTTGCCGGCGCTATCGTCAGAAGCCGTGTTCGCACCGTCCTTGCCTTTGGCCTTGACCTTGGCCGGCGGCATCTTGAGCACGCGAATGACCTTGTCGTATTCGCCCGACGCGGAAAGCGGTTGTGAGAACGTCAGCGCAATCGCAGGTTGTCCTTCGTATTCGCGATTGGCCGCATCGACCAGGGTAAAAGGCGCATTGGGGTTCGCACCGCCCTCCGCCTCGGGCGTGGCCGTGCCCCGCCGGTAATGAATGACCGCGAACACTGCGAGCGCAGCGATGATCACAATCAGGACTGCGGCCAACCAGCGTACGCTTCGGGTCATGTTCGTCAGTGCGTGATGTTGTTCGGACTTCGGACGAAGACTGCGGTTGCTGGGGCGATTCTACCGTGACACATCGTGACATCACTTGTTTCGCCGTTGAAATCGAAATCCGGCCCGGCGTCTCTAAGATGCGTCCTGCCGTTACGCGATTCGCGGCGTTCGCAGGCGACACGAACGGCAGACTCATCGATGGAGATACAGATGAAAAAGATCCTGGCCATGCTGCTCGTGTGCGGTACGTGCGTATTCGGTTCGATGGCAGCGCAAGCGCAGACCACGAGCGGAGCTCCCGCCCAGTCGGCCCGCATGGAACACATGCTTGAACAACTGCAAAGCCGGTTTGCGGCGGCTAACACCACGCACGACGGCAAGCTCACGCAAGCGCAAGCCGCAGCCGGTATGCCCATGGTCGCTCAGCACTTCGATCAAATCGACGTGAACAAGGCCGGCTATGTCACACTCGCGCAAATCGAGGACTATATGCAGCAGCATGCGGCAGGCCGGTGAGGGTCGACACCGACGGCTGAACCGCGAGGAGCCTTCTCATGGAACGCACTGCCCGGATCGTAGTCCTCGATGACGAAGCTGAGCTGCGCAACATGCTGCAGCGCTTTTTGAGCTCGAACGGCTTCGAGGTGCGCGTCGCACCCGACAGCCGCCGGCTCGACCGGTTTCTCGAGCGCGAACCGTTCGACCTGCTGATTCTCGATCTCATGATGGAGCCCGAAGACGGGCTCTCGGTCTGCCGGCGCCTGCGCGCGCAGGGCCAGACCTTGCCGATCCTGATGCTGACCGCCAAAGGCGATCCGCTCGACAAGGTGATCGGCCTTGAAATGGGCGCCGACGACTATCTCGCCAAGCCTTTCCTGCCGCGCGAACTCGTCGCGCGCGTCAACGCATTGCTGCGCCGCCAGAAGATCGCCTCGGGCGATCCGTCGCTGGTGACGCAATCGATCCGCTTCGGGCCGTTCACGATGAACCTCGCCAAGCAGGAACTGTTTCGGGACGGCACCCTCGTCGAGATCCATTCCGCCCAGATGCTGCTGCTTCACGCGCTGGGTTCGTCGCCGAACCGGCCCGTGAGCCGCGACAACCTGCTGGCGCGCGCCCGAGGCCGCGATCACGACGCGCTCGACCGGAGCATCGACGTGCAGGTGCTGCGCCTGCGCCAGATCGTCGAAGACGACCCGTCCAAGCCGCGCTTCATCAAGACGGTCTGGGGGGTTGGCTATATGCTGCTCGCGGATGTCGTCGCATGACCCCGCACCTGGGTCTGCCGCGTTCGCTGTTTGCACGCAATGTCGTGCTGCTGGTCGTGCTTATGGCGCTGAGCCAGGTGTTTGCGCTCGGCGCGCTGCTGCACTTTGTCCAGCGCCCGCGCATCGAGCGCGCGGCCGGCACCTTCGCGAGTTATGTGCTGACGCTGGATCGCCTGATGAACGCCGAATCGCCCGACGCACGCGCACGCTATGCCGAGGTGCTGCACGGCAGAACGGACGCGCCCGCGGCAGAGGATCCTCTGGTGGTCACCGGACCGCTCGGCTACTACGCGCAATATCAGCGGCAGGTGTTCTTCGGCTGGCTGCGCGAGCACTTGCCCGACGATATGCCGGTGCGCCGCGAAGGCAACGACACGCGCCTCTGGATCCGCATGCACCTGGCCGGCCAGCCGTATTGGGTCTCCCTGCCGATGCCTGAGCACGAAAACGCCGACGGCCTCTTGACGGGGCTGTCGTTGTCGCTTGCACTCGCCGCGTTTGCGACCGTGACGGCATACCTCATCTCACGACGCATCAATCGGCCTTTGCAAGACCTGGCGAGCGCAGCGCGCCATGTCAGCGCCGGCGCCCTTCCCGAGCCGCTGCCGACGCAGGGTCCGACCGAAATCGCCGAGGTCAGCGTGGCCTTCAATAGGATGACCCGGGCGCTGAAAGAGGCCGAAGACAATCGTGCGTTGATGCTCGCGAGCATCTCGCACGACATGCGCACACCGCTGACGAAGCTCAGACTTGCGATGGCCATGTCCCTGCCGCAAGGCACCCAGGACGATTTCGTGGAGTCGGCCGAGGGCTACCTCGATCAATTCGAAAGCATCCTTCAGCAGTTTATGGACTATGCGGGCAGCGGCGAGAAGGAGACGCCCGAGATGCGGGATCTCAATGCGCTCGTCTCGGGCCTGGCCGGGGATTTCGTCGGGCTGGGCCACGAGTTCGACCTGTCGCTCGCCCCTCTTCCGCCCGTTGCGCTGCGCCCGGTCAGTGCGATGCGCATGGTGATGAACCTTATGCAGAACGCCGTGCTGTACGGCCGGACCGGATTGTCCGCGCGCACCTGGGTCGAATCGCACGAGGTGTGTCTTGCAGTCGGCGATCGGGGCAAGGGATTGTCAGCCGACGAACTCGAGCGCCTCAAGGAACCCTTTAAACGCGGGTCGAACGCACGCGAAAACCCGGGAGGGACCGGATTGGGTCTGGCAATTGTCGACCGCATCGCGCGGCTGCACGGTGGCACATTCGAACTGAGGCCGCGCGAAGGCGGCGGCCTCGAAGCCATCGTCCGACTGCCGATGGCTTAAGCTGCCTTCATTGTCGGCAGTTAGCCTGTCGATGGCGGATGCCCGCTACCGCATGCCTTAATGCAGCACCACCCGTGCATCGTCGGGCGCCGGCTTGATCGTCTGCGGATTGCCGATCTGCTTGATCACGAGCGCGATGGCGGCGACGACGCCCGCGATGGCGATGATCGAAAAAATACCCGTGAACGACACATGGCGAGCCGTCAGGGCACCGACGAGCGCCGAGCCGCCGATCCCGCCAAAACGGCCGAAGCCGAGCATCCAGGCGACGCCAGTGCCACGGCCGTGCGTCGGATAGAACTCCGCCGCGAGTGCCGGCATCGACGATTGCGCCGTGTTCATCAGCACACCCGCAGCGAAAACGACGAGCACAAGCATGCCGACATTGCCCGCTGCCTGCCCGATCAGATAGACGCTGATCGCGGTCAGCAAGTAGCACACGGCAATGACCTTGTTACCGTTGAACCGGTCCATCAGCACGCCGGACAACACGGCCCCGACGCCACCCAGCGGGAACAGCGCCGAAATGAGCGTCGCGTGCGAAGGCTGCAGGCCCGCATCCTTGAGCAGGATTGGCATCCAGTTGATCGACGCATAAAAGATCACGAGGCCCATGAAATACGTGATCCACAGCATCAATGAACCCAACACAAATTGGCGCGACAGCACGAGGCCGATGCCGCCCGACTCCTGGGCTGCCTGCGCCGCCGACGCACCCGGCTCCGTGATATAGAACGCGCTCGCGTCGAGCGCGCGCGGCGTGACGCGGGCCAGCGCGTCGCGAATGCGTTCGGCCGGATAGGCCTTGGCCACCAGATAGCGGATCGACTCGGGCAACTGCGCGAACAGCACGATCGACAGCAGCAACGGCACGGTGCCGCCCAGAATCAGCACGCTGCGCCAGCCGAACGCGGGAATCATCCACGCGGCGAGAAAGCCGCCGAACGCCGCGCCAAGCGGAAATCCGCAGAACATCAGATTGATCAGCGTCGCACGCCGGCGGTCGGGGCAGTATTCGCCCATCAGCGTGACCGCGTTCGGCATGGCCGCGCCGAGACCAAGCCCGGTGATAAAGCGCATGACAGTCAGCTGGCCGAGATCGCCCGCAAACGCGGAGCCCAGTGCCGCGATGCCGAAGATCAGCACTGCGGTCATCAGGATCACGCGCCGGCCGAGCCGGTCCGACAACGGGCCCGACACGAGCGCCCCGCACGCAAGACCATAGAGCGCAGCCGTCAGCACCGGCACGAGTTGCGGCCGGGCGATACCCCACTGCGCGACGAGCGACGGCGCGATAAAGCCGATGGCCGCCGTATCGAAGCCGTCGAGTATCACGATCAGGAAGCACATCGAGAAAATCAGCCACTGAAACGGGCCGAACGGGCTGTCGTTGATCAGGGCCTGGACGTTGACCGGCGAGCCGGGTCCGGACGCCGACGTGCGAGGGGTATTCATGTGTGTCTCCTGGATTTCGTTTTATCGATGACAACGCCAACATGCCGGCACCCGCACCGCTCACCGCGTCCCGATCGTCGACCGGATCACGGTGAGCAGCGAGGAATGCCGGCTCAACCTGGCAGCGGGTGTTGTCTGTCCCGCTGCGTTTCTTGCTCATCCGCGGACTTCAGCGTCTCCTCGCTGAAACCCTTGCTGCTTCATCTCTCCGACAGCGCATCAAACATCGAAAAACACAGTCTCGTCCGGACCTTGCATATGAATGTCGAACCGATACAGATGCTCCGACGTTCCCTCCACCCGTTTCGCCACCAGCGTTGTGCGTCGCGCCTCGGGCACCTGGGCCAGCACCGGGTCCTTCGCATTGGCCGCGGCTTCGTCGTCGAAGTACAGGCGCGTGAATGCATGGACGAGCATGCCGCGCATCAGGACGATCACGTCGATATACGGCGCGGAGTCCGCGTCGACGCGACCCGGTTTGATGGTCTCAATGACAAAGCGCGATTGGGCGTCTGTCCCTGTGCCGCAACGCGCAAAACCTCGAAAGCCCGATTCACGGATCTCGGCCGGCGACTGGACATAACGCCCCGATGCGTCGGCCTGGACCATTTCGATCATGGCGTCGTTGACCGCCGCGCCCTCGCCGTCGAACACATTGCCGATGATCGTGATATGCGTGCCCGGCACTTCGGGCTCGGCCACGACCGGCGTGAACAGGCTCTTGAGGTCGTAGTTGTACTGTTGCGGGCAGAGTCCGTAGGCGAAATACGGGCCGACGGTCTGTGACGGGGTTTGCTTCAACGGGGTCTGTTTCAACGTAGTCATGCTCAGTTCTCCGTCGGCGTCTGGCCGGGGCCGCGCAGCACGATATCGAAAATGTAACCAAGGGCGTAACCCTCTTCCGTCACATCCATCGAGAAGCTCGAGATCATGCGATCGCGAGCGTGCTCGGGCGTGCCCTGGAAAATCGGATCGTAGGCCAGCAACGGGTCACCGGGGAAATACATCTGCGTGACCAGACGCGAACCGAAGTGATCGCCGAACAGCGAGAAGTGAATATGGTTCGGGCGCCATGCGTTCGGGTGATTGCCCCAGGGGTAGGCACCCGGTTTGATCGTCAGAAAGCGATAGCGGCCTTCGTTGTCGGTCAGGCAGCGGCCGGCACCGAGGAAGTTCGGATCGAGCGGCGCATCGTGCTGATCGGTCTTGTGCACGTAGCGGCCCGCAGCATTCGCCTGCCAGACTTCCACGAGCGTGTTGCGCACCGGACGGCCGCCCTCATCGAGCACACGGCCCGTCACGATGATCCGCTCGCCGAGCGGATCGCCGTTCTTGACAGCGTTACGCGTGAGATCGTTGTCGAGCTTGCCGAGGTCTTCCGCGCCGTAGACCGGCACACGGCGGTTGCGCAGGTTTTCCTTGAGCGGAATCAGCGGTCGCGTGGGTCCGCGCAGCACCGACGAGCGGTAACCGGGATAAACGTAAGCGGGATGGGAAGCCCAGTCGCGGGGCGTGAGGATCGCCGATTCTTCAGCGATCGGCGTGGAGGTTTCAGCAGTCATTCGATGTCTCCGACGTCTGTCCATTGTGCGTCGTGGCGCTGGTGACCGATGCCGGGTGCGCGAGCACCGCGCGGCGGGTCCGTGCACTGACGGTATGAAGGCACTTTATCGGATAGGCAAAGTTATGGAAAATGACATTTCATGCCTTCAGGTATAACCAACCGTTATGGAAAACACCTCCGCGAATAATCGGGTCAAGTTCCGGCACCTGCAGTGTTTCCTCGCTGTGTTCCAGCTTGGCAGCGTCCAGCGGGCGGCCGTGAGCCTGTCGATCACGCAGCCGGCCGTCTCCAAGACGATTGCCGAACTCGAGTCGATCCTCGGGATCGCGCTGTTCGAGCGCGGGCGGCGCGGGGCTGTGCCCACGCGCGAGGGGCGGCTGTTTGCGCCTCATGCGAACGAGTCGGTCGCGGCGCTTCGCGAAGGCGTCGACAAGCTCGTCAGGCATGGTGCGAATTTTCCGGCAACCGTCGCCATCGGGGTTTTGCCTACGGTGGCGGGCCCGCTTCTGCCAGCGGCGGTCGCCGCGTTTCGGGCCGCCTGGCCGGCAGTGTCTGTGCAGGTGTGGACCGATTCGAATACGCGGCTTCTCGAACGCCTGCGGTCGGCGGAAATCGAGCTGGTGGTCGGGCGCCTGTCCGATCCCGAAGGCATGGCAGGCATGAGTTTCGAGCACCTTTACCGCGAGCCGCTGATCGTGGCCGTGCGCGCCGGACACGAGCTGGCCTCCGAGACGTCGATCACCGGGCCGATGCTCGCGCGTTTTCCGGTCGTCGTGCCGCCGCTTGGTACCTTGATTCGCCAGTCCGCCGAAAGCGTATTGACCGCGTTTGGCGCGAACGCGCTGAGTTCGCTCGTCGAGACGCTATCGGTGTCGCTCGGGCGCGCCCTCGCCCTCCATAACGACGCGGTCTGGTTCGTGCCATCGGGCGCGGTCGAGCACGATATCGAGCTGGGGCTGCTTGCACGCCTGCCGATGCCGTTTGCCGGCACGGATGAGCCGATCGGGTTGATACGGCGCAATGATCACGGGCCGTCGCCAACGGCGGAAAGCCTCATGGATGCGATCAGGGATGCCGCCCGCGGGCGGGCGACGGTGCGATAAAACGGAAGACCGGCGTGGCGTGACAAAGATGCAGACGCGGGAGCAGACGTGAACCGAACGGGGATGCAACGCGAAACGCGCTGAACATCGAAGCGATATCGCCCTTACCGGCCTTACCGCCCTTACCGCGCGAGCCGCGCGATCATGTCCTGCCAGCCTGGCTCGACGTCGAGGCCAAAGTGCTCGTGTAAAGCGGCAGCGAGCCCATCCGCGTGAAGACTCTGCGTCTCCTGCGAGCCGTCGCGCCTACGCACGGTGAGCCGCCCGTCGAGCAGCGAGTAACGTGCCTCGCGCGTCACGCAAGCCGCCATCAGGTGCTGCTTGAACGGCGATTCCGGGTGTGTCGACGTAAACCAGTTGAGCGGCACCAGGTCGACGTCTATCACGGCACGGCGCGAAGCCTCATACAGCGACTTCCACACGTCGCCCATCAGAATCTGCGGTGTGAAGCCGTCGTCGGTCGATACCACCCGAAACGTCTCGAGAAACGTCGCTTGCGGCTCGGCATCGTCCAGCGCCAGGGGCACGACGGGACATGCACCTCCGAATCCGACGTCTACAAGCCAGCGACGTTCGTCGCAACGCACACGCAGCGCCATATGGGTGCGCGGTCGTAACGGATCGTTCGGCCCGCGGCCCCAGAGCACGCGCGCGGCAAGTCGTTCGACCTCGAAACCCAACGCCTCGAGCACCTGCGCAAACAAACCGTTGTGCTCAAAGCAATACCCACCGCGATGCCGCTCGACGAGTTTGTTCTCGATGGCCTCGATGCTGATATCGATGCCGCGATCCAGCAGCACGTCGATGTTTTCAAACGGGATCGCGGCCAGGTGGTGTTCGACCAGCGCGGCCAGGGTCTCGTGTTCGAGAGACAGCGGGCCCGCGTATTGAATCCGCGATAAATACCGGTCGAGTGAGATCACGTTTGTTGGGCGCGTATCAGTTTGGCGATGTCCGAAAGCCGGTAAGGTTTGTTGATGAACGCAAACTCGTCGAGCATGCCGTGGCGGTCTTCGAGCACGCGCAACGCATAACCCGACGCTAGGATGGGTTTGATATGCGGCCAGCGCGTGCGCACGATACGCGCAAGCTGGATGCCATTCATGCCCTCGGGCATGACGACGTCGGTAAACAGGATATCGATATCCGACTTCATTTCAAGCAAGCGCAGCGCATCGGTCGCACTCGCTGCCGTCACGACTTCGTATCCGATGCTCTGAAACAGCGCTGACGCCGCATCCATCAAGTCTGGCTCGTCTTCGACGATCAGGACAGTTTCGGTCCGCAGCGGCGTGTCGGCACGCGTATCGCTGTTGCCATCCCTCGCCTCGGTCGCCGGCAGGTAAAGACATACCGTCGTGCCCGCGCCCGATTCACTCTGAAGGACAATTTCGCCACCGGACTGCGTGATGAAGCCGTACACCTGGCTCAAACCAAGGCCCGTGCCCTTGCCCACTTCCTTCGTCGTGAAGAATGGCTCGAGCGCGCGCGCCATGACATCGGGCGTCATGCCTGTGCCGTTGTCGGTCACACTCACGCGAATATATTCACCTTCTTTCAACGCGCCGATCTGGTTCGACTCGAGATCCGAATCGTCGACCGCGATCGTGATCGCGCCGCCGCTGGGCAGCGCATCGCGTGCATTGACCACGAGATTGAGCAGCGCGGCTTCGAAACGCGCGGCGTCGATCGCTACAGTCCGCGTCGACAGCACGGGCCGGATATCCATCGTGATCGAGGCGCTGCCAGCCCGCCGCAGCACGGATTCGAACCCGCCGATCAGCGAGCCCACCGGGTAATGCGAAATCTTGAGCGGTTGCTGGCGGGCAAACGACAGCAGTTGCTGCGTGAGCGTTGCGCCGCGCTCAATGGCACGCTGCATCCCTTCGATCAGCCGCTGGTCCGCATGCGCGTGCAAGCGTGACGACAGCACGTCGAGACTGCTCGACATGACTGCGAGCAGGTTATTGAAGTCGTGCGCGACGCCGCCGGTGAGCTGGCCGAGCGCCTCCATCTTCTGCGACTGAAAGAGCGCGGCATTGGCGGCTTCGAGTGCTTCCGCGGCCTTTTTGCGCTCCGTGATATCGCGCGTGACTTTCGCAAATCCGATGAGCTTGCCGGCGTCGTCGCGAATCGCGTCGACGACCACATGCGCCCAGAAACGGGTGCCGTCCTGGCGCACGCGCCACCCTTCCTGTTCCGAGCGCCCCTGTTCGCGCGCCGTCGAGAGCGTGTGTGCAGGGATGCCATTCGCAATGTCGTCGAGCGTGTAAAAGCGGGAAAAATGCTGCCCGACGATCTCGTCTTCGCGATACCCCTTGATACGTTGCGCACCGGAATTCCAGTTCGTCACGACGCCTTCGGGCGACAGCATGAAGATCGCATAGTCCGTCACACCCTGGACCAGCAGGCGAAACCGCTCCTCGCTCTCGCGCAGCGCGCGCTGTGCTTCGTGCCGCTCCGTAATGTCGCGCGTGATCTTGGCAAATCCGACCAGGCGTCCGAGCGGATCGCGAATCGGATCGACAACGACGCTCGCCCAGAAACGCGTGCCGTCCTTGCGCACGCGCCAGCCCTCGCCTTCGAATTTGCCTTCGTCGATCGCCGTGCGTAACGTGCGCGCGGGCATGCCTGCTGCACGATCCTCGTCGGTATAGAACGTGGAAAAGTGCTGGCCGATGATCTCCGACGCGGTGTAGCCCTTGAAGCGCTGTGCGCCCGTGTTCCAGCTGCTCACGTACCCGTCCGCGGACAGCATGTAGATCGCATAGTCGCTGACGCCCGCGATCAGCATCTGGAGCCGCTGCTCTTCGGTCAGGTCTGCGAGGCGGGGATTGTCTTGCATGGCGTTTTGGAAATAGCGATCACCGCATCATATACCGGGTGGACAGCCGCTCGACAGCGTGAAAACGCGCACAGACGGGCCAGTCCTCGTTGAGACGAATCAGCATCAAATTGCTTCGATCGGTCATATACCCCGCGTTCTGCCTCGCCTAAGGTTTCGGTCAGCGTCATTGACGCCCCACGTCGCGCTGCAACGGTCACCGCTTTTGCCGTGCTCGGCGCGACATGGCGGGCCGCCCGGGCGACCCCGAATAGTCACTCCAACACAACTCGTGCCCGACGACACCCGTGAGCCGCTGCGACATCTGTCGACGGCGTCTGATGTGTCTGACCGCGCTTTAGGACGCTTCAAGACTTCAATATGGATTTACGCAAGCTTCTCGTACGCTGCGCCGGCGGCGCAGTCATCGCCCTGGCGGGCATCGGCATCGTCGAACACAGCATGGCGCGCAGCAGTGCCACCGAAACGGTACGCCTGAACGACATCTCGCTGCAGAGCGTGTCTGGCGCCACGGAAACGCTCGGGCGGTATGCGGGCAAGGTCGTGATCGTCAATTTCTGGGCACCCTGGTGCGCACCGTGCCGTCGTGAAGTCCCGGATTTTGTGGCGCTTCAGCAGAAATACGGGGATAAGGTGCAGTTCGTTGGCGTGGCGCTCGATGATCCCGAACCCGTCGCATCGTTCTCGAAGCAATACGGTATGAACTATCCGCTCTATCTCGCCGGTAACGCGGGCGTCGCGTTGATGCTGCGTGAAGGCGATACGCGCGGGGTGGTGCCCTACACACTCGTGATCGATGGCCAGGGAACAAAAATCGCATCGACCGCGGGCCAGGTCGACAAGGATCGACTCGATGCGCTGCTTGCGCAGCTCACGTCGCAAGGGCATTAAACCGGCTAAGACCGCCAAGTCCGCTAAGGCAAATATGTCCGCTCAAGCTTACATGCGGTGGAATTTGCGTGCGCGCCTGAACAGCGACGTGCCAATCAGCATCATGTGATAGTAAAAGCGGCGGCTCAGGCCATAGTGATAGGCATGCAGATGCCGCATTGCGAGCCGGAACCCGGAGACCGGATCGTCGTTGCGCGACAGCGTGGACACAGCGACCGGCACCATGCGTTTGTAAGCCACGCGTCGTGCCGGTTCGAGGTGCTGACTCAGGTCAAGGCTGCTCACAAGACGTAGCGCTTCGAGCGCCGAAGACCTCAGCGAAGTCCGGTTGACGACCGAGCTCGCATTCGGCGTGCGTCGATACGACGACACATAGCGCTTGATGTAGTAAATCTTCTTAGCCTTCAGGCAGAGCTCGACGCCGAAAACGAAATCGCACCCCGCACCATATTGCGGCCGATATCCGACCGCCTTGACGAGATCCGTATTGGCGAGCCAGCCGTTGTTCGGAAACATCGAAACGAGGCCGGTGCGCCCCGGTACGGATTGCAGGCCCTGCGCGTCGTGCGTGCGAAGGAAGTCGATATTGCATTGAGCACTTTGGCTCTGGTCGGTACGACCGTGGATGTCGATCACGTACTGGTCGCCGAATGCCACTTCGAGATCGGGCACCGTGTCCCAAAGCTTGAGCAAGGTCTCCACACCATCGGGCTCGAGCAGATCGTCGTCGTGCAGCAGCAGTATCTTGTCGCCGGCGGCGCGATCGAACAGAAAAGAGACATTGGCGCCTTGCCCAAGCGGCGTTGCGTTTCGCATATAGTGAATGCGACGCTCTTGTGCATAGCACACGCGCATGAGCTCCTGGGTCCGGTCATCCGTCGAGTCGTCGCCGATCAGGATATGGATGTTCGGATAGGATTGGGCAAGGCACGAACGAATGGCGAGTTCGAGCAGTTCGGGTCGATTGCATGTTGGAATGCAAATCGACACTTCGCACGCGTTGTACATGTCCTTCTTCCCCGCTTTTTCGCTATTGAAATCATGGTCGAACAGGAGCGACGGAAGCCATCGCGTCATCGACCGGATGAGTCTCGCAGCGGGTTTAAACGCATGTCGGTGATCGAACGAACAGTTCGCGAGGACTATTGTGCAAGCCGTTAGCCACGCGAAAGCTCGCTTTTCAATCGAAAGCTTATTGTTGGCTTATTGATCGGGTCTTGTTAGAAATACCGAATTCGCGCACAAAATCCGCGCGTGTCTGGAATATTTACTTGCTCGCGGTTTAAGCCCTGTTCCGCGCGCGACGCAGTCGCCACGCCAGCTCGTGCATCACACAACGTTAATGCGAGCGTGGTAAGTCAAAGGGCTGAACGTCAGATGCATCACCGCACACGATGAAGCTGTCCTTGAGACTGTCTTTCGTACAACGCCTCTATGCCGTGCTGGCGGTCTTGCTGCTCGCGGGCACGGGTGTGTCGGTCTGCCTGCTCGTCTGGGTTCACGATGCGTCGCGCATTCGCGTGACGCCGACAGTCGGTGACGATGCACTCGACATTGCGATCTGGACACTCGCCTGCGTCGCCAGCGTGAGCCTGGTCGTCGCGCTCGTGGCCATCGAGTGGATCACGCGGCCGCTCGAGCGCCTCTACTCAGCCATGCGAAACGGCGTGACGTTCGACAACGAAGGCGAGCGGGAGCGCCTCACCTCCAACACCGTGGCGCGCGCGACGCGCCCAGCGTTCGGGCGCGCACGCACGCGCGAAGCTCGCCTCGCGGCAGTCCGCGAGAACGAGTCAGCTTTCGATGCGATGGGCGTGCGCATGAGCAATCGATGGCGCGGCTTCTCGCGCAACACGCGTGACAGACACGTGTTCGCGGCCCGGCTTGCGCGCGATCTGCACACCCCGCTTGCCTCGCTCAACGTTTATCTCGACACCATCACGAGCAAGCGCGAAACGCTCGGCGACAACGAACGCCGGCGCTATCTCGGAGTTGCGCTCGATCAGAGCCGTCGAGTCGGCGCCCTCGCCCATGCGTTGTTCGAACTCGAACGACTCGAGCACGGACTGATGCTGCCCGATTCACGAACGCTCGATCTCGGGGTGCTGGTTCGCGAAGTACTTCAGACGTTCGAACTGGCTGCGGAAGTCCGCAATATCACGCTGTGCGCCGTCATCGCGCCGGGTGTGCGTCCTGTTCGAGCCGATATCGCCATGGTCGAACGCATCCTCGTTCATCTCGTCGATAACGCGATTCGACATACGCCGTTCGATGGCGTGATCGAGATCGCACTCGATGCCGCCGGTGACAATGTTGCCGTGACGATCAGCGACACCGGCCCCGGCATTTCGCAGGACCGGATCGACGCCCTGTGCCGAACATCCAGTCAGGACAGCATCATCGATCACGAGCCGTCCGGGGTGGGTTTGCTCGTTGTCCATCGGATGCTTGCGCTTCATCACAGCCGGATGCGATTGATCGAGCGACCCGGTAAAGGCGCGGTGCTACGTTTCGAACTGGCCTGCGCACCGGAAGACGCGCAAAAAAAGACGGCCATCTGAACTGAACGTCTCCCCTATGGCTGGACGTGGGTCCAACCCTTGGGGTGCCGTTCAGTATCGATGGCCGTTGAAAAACCGGCACCTACGGAGAATGCCGGCGGGGAACTTCGTTCAGGACTCGCGTCAGACTGCCGCGTCTTCCTTCGATGCTGCACGCGCTGCCTGCTCAAGCGCTTCGATCGCCTTCGCCACACCCGCACCGTAAGCCGGATCGGCCTTCGTGCAATGTTCGATATGCAACTGTTGAACCGGCTTCGAGACGCCGTTCAATGCACGCGCCGTGTTGTCGAACAACGTTTGCTGCTGCGCAGGCGTCATCAAACGGAACAGGTCGCCGGGTTGCGAGAAGTAATCGTCGTCGACACGATGATTCCAGTGATCGGCGGCACCTTCGATCGACAGCGGCGGTTCGCTGAAATCTGGCTGATCGACCCACGCGCCGCGCGTGTTCGGGTTGTACGGGGTCGTTCCGCCCTGGTTGCCGTCGACACGCATCACGCCATCGCGGTGATAGCTATTGACGAACTTCGCGCCGCGCGGCGAATTCACCGGAATCTGGTGGTAGTTGACGCTCAGGCGGTAGCGCTGCGCATCGCCGTACGAGAACAAGCGGCCTTGAAGCATCTTGTCGGGTGAGAAGCTGATGCCCGGCACGACATTCGACGGTGCGAACGCCGACTGCTCGACATCCGCAAAATGATTCTCGGCATTGCGATTGAGCTCGACGACACCGACTTCGATCAACGGGTAGTCCTTCTTCGACCAGACCTTGGTCAGATCGAACGGATTGACGTGATACGAGCCCGCTTCCTTTTCCGGCATCACCTGGACTGACAGCGTCCAGCGCGGGAATTCCTTGCGTTCGATGGCTTCGTACAGATCACGGTGATGCGATTCGCGATCACGGCCGACGAGATCCTGCGCTTGCGCGTCGGAGAGGTTGTCGATGCCCTGCTGCGATTTGAAGTGAAACTTGACCCAGTACCGTTCGTTGGCCGCGTTGATAAAGCTGAACGTATGGCTGCCGAAGCCGTGCATATGGCGGAACGTGCGCGGGATACCGCGTTCGCTCATCACAATCGTGATCTGGTGCAACGCTTCCGGCAGTTGTGTCCAGAAGTCCCAGTTGCTTTCTGCGCTGCGCAGGCCCGTGCGCGGATCGCGCTTGATCGCGTGATTCAGGTCAGGAAACTTGAGCGGGTCGCGCAGGAAGAAGACCGGCGTGTTGTTGCCGACGAGGTCCCAGTTGCCTTCTTCCGTGTAGAACTTCAGTGCGAAGCCGCGGATATCGCGTTCTGCATCGGCCGCGCCACGTTCGCCAGCCACCGTCGAGAATCGCGCGAACATTTCCGTTTTCTTGCCGACTTCAGAGAAGATCTTGGCACGCGTGTACTTCGTGATGTCGTGGGTGACAGTGAACGTGCCGAATGCACCGGAGCCCTTTGCATGCATGCGGCGTTCGGGAATCACTTCACGGTCAAAGTGCGCAAGCTTTTCGAGGAACCAGACATCCTGAAGAAGGACCGGACCGCGCGGGCCCGCCGTCTGAACATTCTGATTATCGACAACAGGAGCGCCAAACGCCGTGGTGAGCTTTGCCATGTGTGTGCCTTTATCGTGATCGTGTCGGGGAGGTTCATGAGCGCCGAACGCGTCGTTCGTCATGAAGTGCGTTCACGATATCAGCGATAAAGCGGCCGCGTGTTTGAGGTTTTTAACCGGAGCGATAGGGGTCTTCTAAGATGCAAGTCCGGTTTGAACGCGCGACCGTTTTCCTACACCAACCCGGGTATCGAACTGTTCGAGAATAGCTAACAGATCGATAGCTTTTTGCATATCGACGGCGTTGCGGCTTCTTCGTCGTCGAGGGTTCCGGTCGCATCGACCGTTGAATCGTCAGACTTATTCCCTGCGCGATCGGGTTGACTCGATTGTTATCTTTTGTCGATAATATTTCAGATTTATCAACATTTAGTAACAGTCATGACCGTACCTCAACGCGACCATCGAGCGACCGCGCTCCGCCTAGTCAAGGAGCGCTCGATCGCGCGTGCACGCGACTTCAAGGCTGCGGGCGTTCCGCTCACGTACCTGAAGCGCATGACGGACGCAGGCGAACTGACACGCTTGGGTCGCGGCCTGTATCAGGATCCAACGCGTGTGGGTCAGCATGTCGCTCACAGTTTTGCAGAGGCTGCCCGTCGTGCTCCGAATGGTGTCGTTGCTCTGGTGAGCGCGCTGCGATACCACGGGCTGACAACACAGCTACCGCACGCCGTGTGGATGATCATTCCGTATAAATCACGCACACCCAAAGCCGATAGGCTTCGTCTCGAAATCGTTCGCGCAACCGGAGAAGTCCTGACGACCGGCGTGGAAACGATCCAGATAGAAGGCGTCGACGTACGTATTTACGGGGTCGCCAAAACTGTCGCGGACTGCTTCAAGCATCGACGCCAAGTCGGCGAAGACGTGGCGATCGAGGCGCTGAGGGATGCCCTTCGTCAAAACAGGACCACGGTGACCGAGCTGATGAAATATGCCGCCATCAATCGTGTGACGGAGCGAATACGACCTTTTATCCAAGCCATGCAATGACGTTTCGGAGCATCAAAAACACGGCAGCCTCTGTTCGGGCACGGCTCCTCGAACATGCGAAGCAAAACGATGACGACTACCAACGGATACTGACCCGCTACGCGATTGAGCGCCTGCTTTTCCGTCTCAGCAAAACCGAATCGGCGGATCGATATGTGCTCAAGGGAGCGATGTTGTTCCTGACCTGGACTCAGAATGCGTTCCGGCCGACCAACGATCTCGATCTTCTGGGGCACGACAGTCCTGAGCCCGTTGAGATCGCTTTACTCTTCACTCGCATATGTCAGGTTGAAGCATTTGACGACGGCATCACCTTTGATGTTTCAAGTCTTAAGGTCACACCGGTCCGCGAAGCCAACAAGTACCAAGGCGTGCAAGTCACGGTAAAGGCGATCCTCGCAGATGCACGCATTCATGTTCAGGTTGACATCGGCTTTGGCGACCACGTGCATCCGCTCCCTGCTCGCCGCTATTTTCCCAGCCTGCTCGCCGACATGCCTTCGGCCATCGTCCTGATGTACCCGCCCGAGACGGTCGTTGCAGAGAAGTTCGAAGCAATGATCCGTTTCGGAGAACACAACGGACGAGTCAAGGATTTTCACGACATCTGGGTCATTGCCCGCACATTTCCGTTCGAACTTGGTACGTTGCTTCAGGCGGTACGCGGAACTCTGACGCGTCGAGAAACAGCAATGCCACAGGAAATGCCTGTTGGCTTAAATCACGCATTCGCCGCCATAGTGGAACAGCGCGGACTTTGGAGCGGATTTCTGCGCCGCAGCCCGCCGACGATGCTGCCACCGCCCTTTTCGGAACTGCTGGCGGACTTACGCCGTTTTCTTGGACCTGTCATCGCCAAACTTCAACAAGCAGACCCAGAGCAGCGCCGATGGGATCCGAATCGCCAAGCCTGGATATGACGCGATCGAGAGTCCGCTTGCCTTGTGATGCGCAGACTGCCAAATCGGTAAGCGAACTGCGCCCCGCCTCTTGCAATATTTGCGTGACTGAATGTCAGTGCAACCGTATCGCGCCGCACACGCAGATCGTCAAACTCATTCAACGCTAATTCTGCGTGCTCACAATGGCCTCATCAAACAACAAGTGAACACGACAGATCATGAAATTCCTGAGAACCGCGTGCCTCGCCCTCGCCGCCACTCCGCTTGCCATCGCGCTGGGCGGCTGCGCAGTCATTCCCCCGAGCGGTCCGTCCGTTGTCGCGCTGCCGCCGAACGGTAAGCCGATGAACGTGTTTCAGCAGGAAGACTACGAATGTCGCAATTACGCATTTCAAAGCGGTAGTCCTGCACCGACCCACGACAAGGTGCCTGCCGGTGTCAGCAGCGGTGCAATTGGAACGGTGGGCGGAGCCGCAGCGGGCGCGCTGCTCGGCGCCGCTGCGGGCAATGCGGGTGTCGGTGCAGCGATTGGCGCGGGTGCGGGGCTACTGCTTGGTAGCGCTGTCGGTGCCGACGGCGCCGACGGCGCCCAGGCGACGTCGCAGAGTCTGCAGGAGCAATACAACGCGGCTTACTCGCAATGCATGGCGTCAAAGGGCAACACGATTTCACAACCGACGGTCTATACGACGACGCCAATCTATACCGCACCGCCCGTCGTCTACGCACCTCCACCGGTCATTTATGGTCGGCCTGGATACTGGGCTTACTGAGGTGTCGAGCGAGACTGAAGTCACGACTGACCAACCGGATTATGGCAACGAGCTTGAGGCTTTGGCCATGCCGACAGCGCGACATCAGCCAAGCGCTTCAATGTTGACTCGCATGCCCCGTCACAGGCTTGAGCCGACATGCCTTGAACAACGGCCGCATAAAAGCGCGCGAGCGCTTCCGTGTCGGTGTCAGTGGCGAGCTCACCCTCGGCGACGGCACGGTCGAAGCGTGCCTTGAGAATATTTCTCCCAAGCTCTCGCCGCGCGGCGAGCGCCTGGGCGACGGGTTTGCTCTTTTCTGCGTGTTGAAGAACGGCAGTCGAAACCGCGCAACCGCGCGGCCTTCCCGGGTCGGTAAAGCGCGCTGCCGCGTCGTGAAGATAGAAAGCTATCGCATCGTAGGCCGGCATGTTCCCTTGTAGCGCTTCGAGACACTTCTTGTTCTCACGTTCGCTTATCAGGTCGAGCGCCTGCCGATAAAGGTCTTCCTTCGAGCCGAACGTTGCGTAGAGCGAAGGCGGCGGGATTCCCATAGCCTGGGTCAAATCGGCTATCGAAGTCCCCTCGTATCCACGCTCCCAGAACAGTCGTGCGGCGACATCAAGTCCCACGTCGCGGTCCAGCAACCGGGGTCTGCCGCGTTTTCGAGCGGGTTCGTTCATTTTATATCGAGCACTATAAAAATTATTGACACGGGCCTTTGCTCCATTATTATAGCGATCACTATCAAAATTCATCGAAAGGAGCGATCATGTCTGGACGTCTTTCAAGCAAGACGGCTCTCGTAACGGGTAGCTCGCGCGGTATCGGCCGTGCTGTAGCACTGGCGTTTGCCAGACAAGGCGCTGCACTCATTGGCGTGCATTACGGAAACGACGCGGACGCTGCTCAAGCCACTATCCGCGATGTCGAAGCCCTCGGATCGAAAGCGGTCGCCATCAAGGCGGATTTGAGTCGCGGGAAGGAAGCGACGGACAGTATCTGGGCCCAGTTCAAGGCGGCCGCGATTGCCGTTACAGGTGACCCTCGGCTGGACATTCTCGTCAACAATGCTGGCGTGGCACCGGCGGTTCCGCTGAGTCAGACCAGCGAGTCCGTATTCGACGAGGTGCTGACGATCAACTTGAAAGCACCGTTCTTCTTGATTCAGGCTGTCGGCGATCACATCCGGGACGGTGGACGAATCATCAATGTTTCGACGGGTTTTACGCGTGTCGCCGCTCCCACGCATCCTGCTTATGCCGCATCGAAGGGTGCCCTTGAAACCCTCACGCTGGCGCTTGCCCCGGAGTTCGGTCCTCGCGGCATCACGGTCAACACGGTCATGCCAGGCGTAACGGAAACCGACATGAATGCGGCATGGATAGCCATACCGGAGGCCCGCGCTGGCGCCGAGGCCATGTCGGTATTTTCGCGAGTCGGTCAACCTGCCGATGTGGCGGACGTCATCACGTTCCTCGCCTCGAATGACGCACGCTGGACGACAGGACAGGTGATCGATGCCACGGGCGGCGCTCGCCTATAGCCGCTATTTCAATCCGGCGCGGTTCGCAACTTCTGCCGCCGCGCAGCGTGCTTCGTCGACTACCGGCTCAGACCAGCCTGAGCGCGCTGCAGCCACTCACCGTTATGTTCGCGAACGTGGCGTGGCCAGTGCCTGGCGTCGTGCACGATCTCGGTGTAAAGCTCGCGCGCTCGTTTGTGGTCAGCTTCATCGGGCTGCGCCATCAGCCAATCACCGAACAGGCAACGCGGCGCGGCGTCGTTTGCGCTCACGAGTGCAATTTCAAAAGCGTCGCGCGTACCCGGAGCGTGGGTCGCAGCAAGGGCTCGTGCATACAGCAAGGCAGGTTCGGGTTGCCGACGAGTGAGCGGGTCGGCTTCGAACAACTTTTCCAGCGCGTCCCTCGCGGCAGAAGCGTTGCCATTCGCAAACTGAGCGCGCGCCAGCCCCTGAAGCAAAGCCGGATCGGACGCGAACGGCCCGCTTGCCGCAGCTTGGTAGTGCTCCACCGCTTCGGCCGCATTCCCTGCGTCGAGCAGCGCCGCGGCCAACCGCATACGGTGCGCGACAGTTGGCGCACCATCGAAATTCATGCGTGCCTCACGCACTGCTCTGTTCGGATCGACGAACTGCGTGAGCGTCCTCGTTGCCGCCCGTGCCCCACGCGACTGTCGCAGCGAGGGTAAGTAGACAACAAAAAAGTAGACCACGCTGCCAAGCCCAGGGAAGAGAAACAGAATCAGCAGCCAGTACATATTCTGCTGATTGCGCATGGCATGAACCGCAAAGAACAACGCAATGATGACGTAAAGGCTGATTCCGAAGATACGCATTGACGAAAAGGTCGGTTGTGGGGCGCTGCCGCTGGTAGGTCACAGCAAAGCACCATTGTGACAGACGTACCTGGCGATGCCTGACCCCATCGCGATCGAAAGGGCGTGAGCGCGGTCCCGACAGTATGCGCCGCATCGCGGGTCCGACCTATCTGTCACTGTGCTCAGAGCACGGGTGCAGAAGCCGTCTGACGGGTCCTGCGAAGCAACGACGTGTCGTAGCCAAGTTCCGCAACGCGATGGATCAGTGAGTTGCCGAGTTCGATCGACGGAACCGGTTCGCGTGTGAGAATCCACAGATACTTTCCCGACGGTTCACCGACGATCGACCAATCGTAGTCATCCGATCGATCGAGAATCCAATAGTCGCCCAAGAAAAACGGTCCAAAGAACGAAACCTTGAGCTTGGCCGCTCGCGAACCCGACACGATCTTCGCGCGACCTTTGGCTACCCTCGATGACCCTTCGGGACCGTGCCGCCCTCGATTGACGACAGTCAACAGACCGTCCGACCTCAGTGCATAAAACGCCGTCACCCAATCGTCGCCCTCTTCGAACCGGTTTTCGTAACGAGCAAACTCATACCAGCGCCCCAGATAGCGCGCCACATCGATGGGTTTAGAGGGCTCTGGCACCGACCGATTGCCCACCCTTCTCTGTCCTTGGCACCAACAACGGGCAATCGCTGCAGCACCAATCAATGCGGCACCCGCGACAATCAACACCTTCCTGTCGTTTCTCATAGACGGTCCCTGCTCGCGAAAGTCGGAATCATGCGGGCCCAATGCCGGCCATCTACGAGGTTGCAAACTGTGTGCCTTGGGAAAGATCGAGTGCGACGTTGACGAATTATTTTCCAGACGACGTCTGGAAAATATCGCTTACCTCCAGGTCGGTATCAGCGATGCAGCGAGCAGCGCCCCCATCGCGAGATTAAGAACGCGCCAGTGAAGCGGCGTCCGAAACAGCCGGGCTAGCAGCACGCCGAGTGCGCACCACAGTGCGAGCGACACGCACGCGGCCACGCCAAACGCGGCACTGAGCAGCGTCGCCAAGTGGGTCGGATCGCTTCCAAGCAGCGCGAACGATGCCGCCGCGCCGACCGTCATCGCCCAGCTTTTTGGATTGAGCCAGAGCAGGAGAAAACCATTGACGAGGGTAATCGGACTCGCAGGCCCGCTGCCTGCATTTGGCGGCCCGCTGCGCGCGATGCGCCACGCAAGCCACAGCAGATACACCGAGCCGAGCGCCTTCACCGCCGTCTGCAGCCACGGCAGCGCGAGCAGCAAACCGCCAAGCCCAAGCGCGGCAACCGCAGCGAGTAAAGCGAGCCCCAGCGCGATGCCGAGCATCAGCGGGATCGAGCGCACGAAGCCGAAGCGTGCGCCCGACGCGGTGGCGAGCGTGGTCGCGCCGCCGGGGGTTACGGTCGCAACGGCGACGAATAGAAGAAGCGGCAGGATCGAGGTCATCGGTGCAGATTCCGGCAATCGAGATTCGCACTTTATGAAACCCCAATACATCTTGAAAGGTAATAATTTTGATGCAATCCATTACGCGCCATAATGCGTGAATGAGCCGAAACCTCGATCTCGATCTGATTCGCACCGTGGTTGCCGTTGCCGATAGCGGCAGCATGACAGTCGCTGCAAACCGACTGCATATGACGCAAGGCGCCGTGAGCCAGCAGGTCAAGCGACTCGAAGACGTGTTGGGTTGTCTTCTTTTCGTGCGCAAGACACGCAAACTGGAGCTGTCGCCGCAGGGCGAGCAGTTTCTCGTGAAGGCGCGCCAGCTGCTGCGACTGAACGACGACATCCTCGCCGACATGACCGGCCAGTCGCTTCGTGGCCACCTGCGCGTCGGCGTCCCCTACGATCTCGTGACGCCGCTCGCGCCCGCGATGAAGGCGTTTGTCGAAGCGCATCCGCACGTGGAGATTTCGCTCGTGTGCGCGGCGTCCACGGAGCTGAGCGAAGCGGTCGATAGCGGTCGCGTGGACGTGGCGCTGGTCGAGTCTGTCGCGAGTGAAGCCGAAGGCGAAGTGGTTCGAATCGAACCGCTGGTCTGGGTCGGAGCGCGCGGCGCCGATGCTTGGCAGAAGCGGCCACTGCCGCTGTCAATGGTGGACGAGCGTTGCGCGTTCCGTCGGGTGGTGCTTGGTGCGCTGGCCGACAAGGACATTGCGTGGCGCACGGTGTTCGAGAGCGGCAACATCGAAGCGACCGCCGCAACGGTACGCGCGGGCCTCGCGATCACGGCGTGGCTCGTCTCCACGGTGCCGGCTGATCTCGAGACGCTCGCCCCTCACGCGGCGGACTTGCCGTCGCTGCCGCCGTTCGCGATCTGCCTGCGATTACCGGCAGCGGTTCAGCCGGCGGCGCAGGAATTCGCGCGCCATGTGCGCGAATCGATGTCGAGCGACGCAGGTGCTGCCCGCGCGCAGCTAGCGACGATTGCGTGATGTACGGCTTTTGCAGTCCAAGTCGATGACTAGTCTGAATTGAAGCTGATATCCACGCCGCTTTTGGAGCCGGGACCTACGCTGCGGACCTACCGCGGCTCTCGGTTGACCATCCAGTCAGCGGTGTCAAAGAACGCCTTCATCAGTCGCTCGCGCAACGTCTCTGGCAGGCCGATGTCTTGCATCGCGCGTGACATGCATCCGAGCCACTGATCACGCTCCGCGCTCGCAATCGGGAACGGCAGATGCCGTGCGCGCAGGCGCGGATGGCCGAAGCGGCCGATGTAGTGATCGGGGCCGCCGAGCCAGCCGCACAGGAACCAGAAGGTCTTGTCGCGCGAGTTGTCGAGCGTCTGCGGGTGCAGCTTGCGAATGCCCGCGTATTCAGGTTCGAGATCCATCAGATCGTAGAAACGATCGATCATCTCGCGCACGCGCTCTTCTCCGCCGATCAGCTCAAATGCGGTCGGCGTGCTCAGTGTTTCTTCGGTTGCATCGGTCATACGATTTCGACATCTCAAGAGAATTCGCGTCGCATGTTACAGGCAAACCGGCGCGGCCGTCGGCCCTATTCCCGATTGGCAATCGCCAGCCACAGATGGTTCTGCTTGCGCGGCGTCGGGTCTTGAGCCGCGACCGCATCATGCCGCGCAAATGTCGCGGGCTTCGGAGCACGCGGCACGCCCTGGCACTCTCGCACGGCGGCTTCGAGCTGAAGGCCCTTGGTGAAGATATCGTCGGCATAGCGGGCAGCAACACGCCCTGCTTCGGTCAATCGAATATGACGTCCTTCCCGCTCGAACAGCGCGCAGCCCAGACGATCTTCAAGCAGCTTGATCTGACCGCTCAGCGTTTGTGGCGTGATATGGAGACGTTGCGACGCACGCACGACTCCGCCGATGCGCGCGACCATCCAGAAGTAGTAGAGATGCTTGTAGTTCATCATGACGCTCCCCGAGTGACGAGTGATTGGCATGACTCGTATCGTAGGGAACGAAAATGAGGCAAGAATGAGGTCGCTGCTACGCGCCGGTTGCGCGGAAGCAGGGAAACGAAAAGACAGGGAGATACGGAGGTATGGAGGTATGGAGGTATGGAGGTATGGAGGTATGGAGGTATGGAGGTATGGAGGTATGGCGGTATGGCGGTACAGAGACGCAGCAATGCAGCGCCACGAACGCGCTTCACTTAAGTAAGCGCCCTCATAACACACCGTCACCGAACTGCGGGGAAACTTCGAGAAAAACGAATATTCGGGGCTTCGCGATCTCTCTACATTGTGCCTGCCCGGCGTTCATCGCCAACAGGAGAGATCACGATGAAAATCCGTATTCAGATGGCCAACCTCACGTTGACCGAGCTCGAGCGCGCGAGTCTGCGCAGCCACGTGCAGCAGCGTATCGAGCGTGTTTTCGCCCGCATCGGCAAGCGCGTTCGTCATATCGATGTCTATCTCAACGATGTCGACGGTCCTCGAGGTGGACCCGATAAGCGATGCGTTATCAAGGTCGATACACATGGCAAGGAACAGATCGTGGCACATGGCCTCGACCGCAATCTGTTCGGACTGGTCAATCAGCTCGCGATGACCGCGATGCGCAATACGCTCGAGCGCATCCGTCGTGCGAAGGACGACGCGATGATCGAAAAGCATGACGGCACCACCGGACTCGCAGGATCATGAAGCGCCGCATGCCTTCCGATATGTCACTGGCCAAAGCGGGCGAGCGCCTCGCTTGCGAGCTTGCGTGTCAGTTCCCCTGCGGGCATCTCGCGAGCGAGTCGGGATGCCTGCCCGGACCAGAGATTGACGAAGTCTGCGACACCCGACGGCTCGGTCTTCGCACGTAGCGGCGCAAGCGCGCCGCCGCCAAGCGGAAACGGCGGCGTGACCGGCGCCATCGGGCCCATCTCGCGCATCACGCGGTTCATGATGCCGCGCGCGGGACGCCCGGTGAACACGTTGGTCACCGCGGTCGAATCGTCGTGCGCCTCGCGCAAGGCCTGGCGATGAATCTCCGGCACCTTCGCTTCAGGGCAGAACAGGTACGCCGTGCCGATCTGCACGCCCGACGCGCCAAGGGCGAAGGCCGCTACGATGCCTCGCGCGTCAGCGATGCCCCCTGCCGCAATGACGGGGACTTTCACTGCGTCGACGACCTGCGGCACAAGTGCGAAGGTACCCACCTGCGTTGCCATCTCGTCAGAGAGGAAGTTGCCGCGGTGGCCGCCTGCTTCAAAACCCATGGCAATGATCACGTCGACGCCACGCGCCTCGAGCCATTGAGCCTCCGCCACCGTCGTGGCCGACGCGAAAATCCTGGCGCCCGTGGCTTTGACACGCGCAAGCAGCGACGCTTCAGGCAAACCGAAATGAAAGCTCACGACCTCGGGCCGAACTTCCTCGACGAGCGCGCAGTAGTCGGCGTCGAACGGCCGCCGCGATGCGCTCGGCAGCGGTGCTTCTGCATCGAGCCCAAGTTCTGCGTAATACGGAGCGAGCCGTGCGCGCCAGGCAAGCGAGCGCGCGGGATCGGGCGTCGGCGGCGTGTGGCAAAAGAAGTTCAGGTTCAGCGGCGACGACGTCTTCTCGCGAATCGTACGCACCGCATCACGAGCCTGGTCCACGCTCAATTGCGCGCACGGCAGCGACGCAAGGCCGCCGGCCGCTGCGACAGCGATGGCGAGATCGGCACCGCCGGGTCCGGCCATCGGGGCCAGCACGATCGGGTGCTCGACCCCCACCAGTTTGGTCAGACGTTGATCGGGCCAGTTCGACATGACGTTCTCCAGAATCCGCGATGTATTGGATCAAGCGTCGTGCGTACCGGTCAGCCGTCGTTGCGATATGCCGGCACGCACGAATTCGTGCGTCCATTTTCCGTGCTTGCGCCCTTCGCGCAAAACGATTTGTAGCGATTGCTTCAATCTGAAAAAACGATGGCCGTCAAACACGATTTGCGTTCGAGCCTTAGAAGCAAGCCCTTGGCACCGGGAATTCCGTCGCTAATCGGGAAATTCCGTCGCTTCAAGTCGTCGTTCGGTCTTCATTCGGTCGTCATCTGTGAACTCGCTCGCAACGAATTAAGCTATCGCAAAACCCGATAGCGGAGCCTTTCCATGGACGTGCGAGATCTCAGGATGTTCGCGGCGGTTGCCGAAGCCGGCGTCGTGACGCATGCGGCCAATCAGCTCAACACAGTACAGTCGAACGTCACGGCGCGCATACGGGCGCTCGAGACGGAACTTGGAGCGCCCCTCTTTGTGCGCCACAGCCGGGGCATGTCGCTCACGCCCGCAGGCTCACAGCTCCTGCCGTACGCCAATCAGATACTCGATCTCGTCGAGCAGGCGCGTCATGCCGTCAGTGCGACGGGCGAAGCACGCGGCACGCTGCGCATCGGTTCGCTCGAAACGACAACGGCCATTCGCCTCCCCCCGCTGCTGGCCAGCTTTGGCACGCGGTTTCCGGCTGTCGACCTCAACCTTGAAACCGGCACGACCGATCAGCTTGTCTCCGCCGTGCTCGAGCGCAAGCTCGATGGCGCATTTGTCGCGGGTGAACTCGTTCATCCGCAACTCACGACGTCGGCCGTTTTCGAAGAAGAATTGGTCATTGCGACGTCGTTGCAAATCGACGATATCGATCGCTACGTCGCCAACGCCGAAGAAGTCCGTGTACTCGTCTTCCGATATGGATGCTCATATCGCAAGCGCTTCGAGAATCTGCTTGCGCGACGCGGCGTCGCTCGCATCAAGGTGCTCGAACTCGGCACGCTCGAAGGCATCCTGGGCTGCGTTGCCGCAGGCTTAGGCATCACGCTGCTGCCCGTATCGGTGGTCGGCACCGCGCGCATGATCGCGCAGCACCGCTTGCCCGCTGAAGAAAGCAAGGTCCAGACGCTGTTCATCAAGCGCCGTGATACACAGGCCTACCTGCCGCTTCATGAATTCGAGCGCTTTGTCGAAGAGGAAGCGCGCGCGGGAGAAGCACGCTCGTCGCTCAAGTCCGTCGCTTAAGTCCGTCGCTTAAGTCCGTCGCTTAAAGTGGTGCCGTAAGCGAGTCGAAAGAGCGCGTGAGCACACCCATCAGACAGGCCCGGTCGATGAGCACATTCGATCAGTCGATCCGGTGCGTAAGTTCGATCGCCGAGTTGGATGAGCGTGTCGAGCAGTCGACGATGCTGTTTGAGGTTATCGCTTTACGCCGGCCCGAAATCAATGACGTCTGACGTTATCGGTTCGCTGCGCATGCGTGGCAAAGCCACACAACGCGCGGGGTTTGACCATTATTGTTCATCCGGAACATATCTATTCGACTTCCGGGTCTTTATCCATGCGGCTCCGATCCGTAGCATTCGAACTACAGCATGGAGCCATCATGAAATCCCTGATCGAACGCAGCCTTTACCAACCCGCGATCGTTTTGCCGATCCTGATGCTCGTGCGCCTGATGACCGCGCTCGACTTCAGCATCACGCAAATCGCGCTGGTGCTTGCGTTCAGGGGCACGCGCTATATCTTCAATCTGATCGCCGATCGCGTACGCGCAGTGTCGCGTGTGTCGTCGCGCGCCTCGACGAACGCAACAAGTCCTGAGCCGCAACGCGCTTCGTCGGCGGTTGTGGTCGATTTTGCGGCAAAGACAACAGCGTCGGCACGTTCGCCTGTCAGCACGGCAAAGACAGCGATGCCTGTACGCGCCGTAGCGTGTGTGGTGAGAACGGCCCTACCCGTGCGCACTGTCGCAGCTGTGGCGAAGACGGCACTGCCTGTGCTCGCGGTGTCGCCCGCGGCGAAGACGAATACGGCGCCTGCAGGCAAAAAAGGCCAGCGCCCCTGCCACTGTTAGGGTTGGATGACCGGTCGAGCATGCTCGACCGGTCGTACTCGTCACAAGGGTTACTTGCCACAAGGGTTACTTGCCACAAGCCTTACTTGTGGCAAGCGTTAATCCTCATACGCGGCACTCGTCACACGCGTCACGCAGTCACTTCAATCGAATCCACACGATCCGGATAAAACGCGACGTAGTTGCGAATATCCGCGACAGCCGAGTACGGCGCTTCGTACGTCCACACCGCATTGACCGAGCGATCGCCGCCTGCAGGAATGCTGTAGTAGCTGCATTCGCCTTTGTACGGGCAATACGTCTGGTGATCGGTGCGTTCGAGCAACGTCATATCGACATCATTGCGCGGGATGTATTGCACCGGCGGGTAGTTCGCTTCGCGCAGCGTCAAAGCCTTGCGCGTGTCGGCGATGACTTTACCGGCCAGCTTCACGACGATATGCGATCCGTTCGGCTCGATCGTGATCGGATGATCGGGGCCAGGAATCTTGACCGTGCGTGCGGGGGCTTTCGTTTCCATATTGCGTTTCCTTGAGGGGATGGGAGTCGCAGTTGCGTAAGGTCCATCTTAGGCACACCTACGTCGCCGACAAAGGCGCGTAGCGAGAGAAGACATTTCGCCGCCCCTTAACAATGCCCTTTCTTTGAGCTTCCTGCTGCCCACGCTTTGGCGCAATGCATGGCAGACGTGTTCGCGTGAGCACGCCGCTGAGCGCCCGACGTTGTTTTGCCGAAGCCTGGCCACTTGCGCGAAAACGCGCTCGACTTGTCTATACAGCTGCACCGCCACAACGCGCAAACCCAATCCACGCCTCGCTTTCCGCTCGATCGTTCTATTTTTTATTGCATTGCAGTAAATACTGTTTGGCAGAATTTCGTCTGTTTCTGGCCAAGGGTAATCCCTAGTATGGAGTCCATGCAGAGATTGAACACGCACTTGTTCTGACAACCCCTTAGGAGTGACGTCATGAAACTGACGCTTGCTACCCTCGCACTGGCTGCCACGCTCGCTATTCCGGCCGTTTCGTTTGCACAGACCCAAGGCGGCCTGACACGCGCCCAGGTGCGCGCACAACTCGTTGAAATCGAGCAAGCCGGCTGGCGTCCGACGAGCGAAGGTCCGACGTATCCGGACCGCCTGCAGGCTGCTGAAGCCCGCGTCGCCGCGAAGCACGCATTGTCCGCTTCGAACGGTCAATAAGACCTCCGGAATCGACGGTGCAGCGATCAGCGCTGCGACGTTGAACCCCGCACCCCACCGCAAGTGTGACGCGGTGGGGTTCAGCGTTTTGAAGAACGCGGCCGCCCGCCGAGGCGACGACACCTGCACCCAAAGCATCATCGCTTCGCTTGCTTTAGACTGGCTCCCGCCACAGCCTTCTAAAGCCATGACTGACACGACCACTCATTTTTATCGCCCCGAAGAAGGGCATCGACTCAGACACGATCCGTTCAAAGCCATCGTCGCACCGCGTGTGATCGGATGGATTTCAAGCCGAGATGCACAAGGACAGGTCAATCTCGCTCCGTACAGTTTCTTTGGCGCGTTCGCGACCTTCCCTTCGATCATCGGTTTTTCGAGCGAAGGCTACAAAGACTCGATTCGCAATATCGAAGAGACGCGTGAATTCGTCTGGAACATGACGTCGCGCACGCTCGCGGAACGGATGAACAAGACGTCGGCGCCCGTTGCGCACGGCGTCAACGAGTTCGAGCTTGCAGGCCTCACGCCTGCACCCGGCAGCGCCGTCGATGTCCCGCACGTTGCCGAATCGCCGGCGTCGCTCGAATGCAAGCTCATCGAAATCATTCGCCTCAAATCGCTCGACGGCGCGCCGATGGACAACTGGCTCGCGCTCGGACAAGTCGTCGGCGTGCATATCCGCACGGAGTTTCTGAAGGATGGCTTGTTCGATACGCAAGCGGCCCAGCCCGTGATGCGCGCAGGCTATCGCGCCGATTACGCGCAAATCGGCGAGCGCTTTGAAATGATTCGGCCGACAGCCTAGCGAATCGAATCCGGATCGAACGCGTTACGCCGCGCTCGATCCTTAGCCGCACGATCCTTAGCCGCACGACTCATTCGCGCTCGGCCACAGCCTGCTTCGCAAAGAACCGGTTTTCCGGTCGAGGCAAGCCCAGGTTCTCGCGCAGCGTTCTGCCTTCGTATTCACGGCGAAACACGCCTCGCCGCTGGAGTTCCGGCACGACCTTGTCGACAAAGTCGTCGAGCCCTTGAGGCAGGTGCGAAAACATGATGTTGAATCCATCCGAGCCGGATTCAGCGAGCCATTGCTCCATCTCGTCGGCGATCATCGCCGGCGTGCCGACCATCTCGAGTCCCGAATAACCGCCGATGCGCTGGGCCAGCTGACGCACGGTCAGATTGTCGCGGCGAGCCCATTCGATCACGCGATCGCGGCTGCTCTTGCTGGCGTTGCTTTCGGGGACCGGAGGCAACGGGGCATCGAGATCGAACTTCGAAGCATCCGACCCCAGCGCGATCGACAGCGACGCGATGCCGCTCTCCGCATAAACGAATGTGTCGAGCCGCGCGCGCGTCTCGCGAGCTTCTTCAAGCGTGTCGCCGACGACGACGAAGCACGCAGGCAAGATCTTCATATGTTCAGGATCACGGCCGACGGCAGCCATACGGCCTTTGACGTCAGCGTAAAACCGCTTGCCCTCTTGGAGGTTCGGAGGCGCCGTAAAAACCGCTTCGGCTGTTTCAGCCGCGATCTGCCGACCCGCCTCCGACGACCCCGCCTGCACGATGACCGGCCATCCCTGCACGGGTCGCGCAATATTCAGCGGCCCCCGCACCGAGTAGTGCGTGCCCTTGTGATTGAGCACATGCAATTTTTCCGGATCGAAAAACGTGCCCGATTGCGTATCTCGCACAAACGCATCGTCACCCCAGCTGTCCCACAGCCCGGTCACGACATCGAAAAACTCGCGCGCGCGCCGGTAGCGCTCGGCATGGTCGACGTGTTCGTCGAGCCCAAAGTTGAGCGCCGCATCCGGGTTCGCGGTCGTCACGAGATTCCATCCGGCTCTACCGCCGCTGATATGGTCGAGCGACGCGAAGCGTCGTGCGACGTGATACGGCGCATCGAATGTCGTCGATGCGGTCGCCACCAGCCCCAGATGCTCGGTGACCATCGCCAGCGCGGGCAGCAAGGTCATCGGCTCGAACGAGGTGACGGTATGGCTGTGCTGTAGCGCATCGAGTGGCATGTTGAGCACGGCCAGATGATCGGCCATGAAAAAGGCGTCAAAACGGCCGCGCTCGAGCGTCTGAGCCAGACGCTTGATATGCGCAATGTTGAAATTCGCGTCGGGCCATGCGCCCGGATAGCGCCAGGCGCCCGTGTGGATCGTAACGGGACGCATGAATGCGCCGAGGTGCAGCTGACGTCGTGATGAGGGCATGGTCGGGCCTCGTTGCCGGTCGATCACGCGAACATACGCCGATTCGAAAAACTCGGCTCACGCGAGGGCTAATCGTTCAGCAACTTCGACCAATGGATGTCACGTGCGCTGCAGACTCCGAGACTCGCGCCGATAATCATGCCCCGAAGCGCATCTCGCGCGAATGCAATATGCAAGACCAACATGCCCCGACTGATTTTGATTGCCGTGCTGATGCTGGCCGGCTGCGCCTCACCCGTGGTCTACCGCGACCCGCAAACCGGACACACCGCGCAGTGTTCGAGCTCGAACGTTGGCGGTCTGCCCGCAGCGAAACACGACATTGATGACTGCTCGACCGTGCTCGAGCATATGGGATGGGTTCGCGACGAATAGTCGCTTAAGCCGTGGTCGCTTAAGCCGTGGTCGCTTAAGCCGTGGTCGCTAAAGTCCTACTCGCTTAAGCCCTGGTCCCTTAAGCCGGCTGCCCCGGCACGTGGATCCGGTAATCGTCGAGCGCCTTGCCTTCGAGCCACCACGGCGTGCGTCCACGGCCGGTCCAGCTGCGTCCGGTGATCGGATCGTAATAAGCGGCAGGCAGATCGGTGCGGCCGGTCTTTTTCGGGCCGTGCCCCAATGCGCTCGCAATCTCGACAATCGTGATGCCATGCGCTGCGGCCAGTTCAGCAATGTCCTTGAGCGCACGATCCTTTTCGCCGCGCCGCGCTTCGTCCAGCAGATCGTCGAGACGCTGGCGCTCGGCGATGAGGTCCTTGATCGAATTCATAGTCCGCACAGAATGATGGGCCATCGACGCACGCCGCCAGGACTGTGACGGACGCTTGTCCGCACAGCCGCCGCGCGCCAGTCGCGCTAACCCTGTTCTTGTCGATGCTGTTATGGGGTGCTTGTCGGCGAAGACCGTTCGCCCCACGCATATCGCAACTCGAGCCGGATAGGCTGGCGATGACGTGAGAGGCCGTTGCCTTACTGCTTGCTGCACATCAATCAGGCCGCTGCACCGCCGGCATGGGTATGCCCAGGCGAAACGCAGGGTTGCGCGAGAGCCGCGTTCGGCTCGCCGCACGACGGGCCACGCGGTTTGCGCGCGGCACCAGGGAAGTTAATTTTTGTTGGTATGCCAAGAACGCTCGCGCCCCCGGACATATTCCAGACTTGCTGTCACAGCATGCCGATTCGCATGCGCCACGTATTGATGCGTGTCAAAACGACACACAGTTCATTACACGCAGCAAGTATTGCCGCAGATTACCAAACGGCCGGCCCTTGGCAGGACTAGGGAAATCCCTAGCCAGCCTTGGTATACCGGGGCGCCAGGCAAAGTCCGCTCGAACTCAAGCTTGGAGCCCGCTTAGACGCCGCTTGAATTCCCTCTTGGACGCTGCTCAGGCAATGCCGAACAGGTGCCGTTGATCTCATTCAAGCGAGCGCAACGTCATCACTCATACCGCCCAACCCATGCTGGTCACGCGCGCCCCGACCACGCGAAACACGGCCGGCCTGCGCCTGATCATCCGCTTCGACGCGAAACACCGACACCCCTTCGCGCAGCTTGCGCGCCTGATCAGCCATCGACGTCGTAGCTGCCGACGCCTGCTCGACGAGCGCCGCGTTTTGCTGCGTGACGTCATCCATCCGCGTCACGGCGACATTGACCTGCTCGATGCCCGTCGTCTGCTCGGCAGAGGCCGCTGCGATTTCATTCATGATGCCGGTGAGCCGGCTGATTTCGGTGACTGCATCACCCACGGTCGTACCCGCCTCGCCGGCCTGGCGAGCACCTTCGGCGATGCGTGCGCTCGAGTCCTGAATCAATGCCTTGATTTCCTTGGCTGCGTTGGCGCTGCGCTGAGCGAGCGCGCGAACCTCTGCGGCCACCACGGCAAAGCCGCGGCCATGTTCGCTCGCACGCGCGGCCTCGACCGCAGCGTTCAGCGCGAGGATATTGGTCTGGAACGCAATGCTGTCGATGACGCTCGTGATCTCGCCGATGCGCGCCGCGCTCTCTGCGATCTCTCGCATCGTCGAAACAACCGAGTTGACCGCAGCGCCACCGCGCGCGGCCACATCCGATGCACGCTCGCTGAGGCTGCTCGCCTCGCGGGCGCTTTCCGAGTTGTGACGCACAGTCGACGTCAGCTCCTCAAGGCTCGACGCGGTTTCTTCGAGCGATGCGGCCTGTTCTTCGGTGCGTTCAGACAGATTCGCGTTGCCCGCTGCGATTTCGGATGCCGCGTCGGCAATCGAGTTCGCGCTGCCGCGTACGTTCGAGACCAGCGTGCGCAAGTCGCCGTTCATCGCGTTGAGCGCGCGCAGCAATTGCGCAGTCTCGTTGTTGCCCTGCACGTCGATCGTTCCCGTCAGGTCGCCGGACGCAACGCGCTCGGCGACGGCGACGGCCTCACCGATCGGGCCCGTGATCGAGCGGATCACCGACACGGCAACGGCCGTGGCGATCCCGAGGCACACCAGCAGACCTGCCAACAGTCCCAGTTGCTGCTTGCGCAAGGTATCGGCCTGATGATCGAGCAGACCATCGAGCGCGCCGAGCGACGCATCGATCATCGCGTACTGAGCGTTGATCACGCGCGATACGCTGGCGGCGTAGTCATGCGCATCCGCATCGATCGACGTGGCCTTGATGATCTTGTCCTTCGTCGTAGCCAGCATGTCCTGAGTCGACTGCACCAGTGCCGTGGACTGACCGGCGATCCCTTGCGCAAGCGATGCATTCGCGGAGCCGACCTTTGCGAAATCGCCCTTGAGCGCGATCAGTCGCTCATTGGCACGATCCGATGCGCTGAGCAGCGTGAAGTTCTCGACCGGCGTGCTCGCCTTGCGCGTCAGCACGATCGTGCCCGTCGCGCGCAGCCGATTGAAGTCCTCCGACAAGGACGGCAAGTCGACGAACGTCGCCTGCGCGAGCGCGAAGCTGTCGAGATTCGAATCGAGCGACAGCCCGTATTGGTCGAGCAGCACGCTATTGAACTGAAGCACGCTGTGCACAATGCCGGTGTGAAGGTCGAAGCTGCGCGATGCATCGATCGACCCTGCGTTCACGCGACCGCGCAGCGTGTGCCACGCGCCGACAAGCTTGTCCCATTCAGCGGAGACATCGGGTTTGCCGAGCAGCTTGATAGTGGCATCGAGCGTGTCGATATCGGCGTCGATGCGCTTGGCGATGTCGGCGCGGGACTTTTCATCAGCGGCGTCGCCACTCATCAGCTTGCGCGTCATGGCAGCGCGATGCTGCTGAACGTCCTCAAGCAATTGAATCATCGCGTGCAGGGTTGGCAGACCCGCTCGCTCGTGGTGCTTGGACGCGACGGTGGCATTCGAACCGAACACGAACAAAGCGGTCGGCCACGCAATCAGCGCCAGTGCAAGCACGCCTAGCAGCAAGAATTTTGTCGGAAGCGTCAGACGGGCGAAAAGCTTCTTCATTGCAGGCGTATGTCTCGTTTATCGATCTTTCGACCTTGTTTATCTATTTCGCCAGCGCTGCAATAGGGATTGCACAACGGTGGTTGCGCGTTTTAACGGCGCATATCGCATGCAGGTTAAGTCGGGGTTTGCGCGGATGGAAAATATGCCCGCTTCTTTGTCACCCTGAAGTACTTGTCTATCAAGGGTTTGGCATACCTGACCATATTCAAATGGTCATTTCAGGCGATTCGCCTTGATAATCTGAATATCTGATTGAATGCGAGTAGACTCCGATTAGATATTGATTAGACGTCATTGAGCCGCAATTAAAAATTTTGCGAAACACAGCGTCGAATCGCTGAATATGTTTAGCAATTCGACGCTGAACAGAGGGGAAATAAACGGTGTCCGGCGGCCGGCTATTGCGCGGCCTCTGCACGCGCCTTCAGGCCGTCGGCTTCGAATGCGAGATAGCGCGTCGTGATGCGTTTACCGAGGATGCCGACGACCGCGCCAAGCGGACCGTCATACCGTAGATGCAACGCGGCCATGCAGCCATGCTCGTTGGGCTCGAGCACGTGATCGGCGACGATATTGAGGCCAGGCACGCCCGACTGCCAGACAAAGCGCCGCGACGGCTGCCAGTCGCGCACCTCCCAGACCGCGGGGCGAAGGCGTGGCTGATGCACGCGCACGCGTGAGCCGACGCCATAGGGTTGTTGCGACAACGATTCCACGCGTTTGACGGACTTCGTCCATTCGGGCCAGTGGTCGATGTCGGCAAGGACGGACCACGCAGCTTCGACGGGCGCTCCGATCTGACGGGTGATATGAAAATCTCGCATAGGACTCCCACACCGGAAACAAAGGGGTACGACGCCCAGCCCGCGCGATCCATCGATGCGTGCTCAGGCGTCGTGTTGTCAGTGTAGGTCGCGCGTGGCGATGCTGCGTACCGCGTCGCACTCGAGCCAATTCGAGTCAAAACGGGTCACTCGCGTCGATTCAAATCACGGCGCGGAGCGCGCAGGCTAGCTACCCGGCGCTCGGCCAGGGTGCGGCCCGAGACCCGGCCCCCGCCCAGTTTGCGTGCGCGGTTATGCCAGCGACACAGGACCGTGCAGTACGGCGTATCCCTCGCCTGCGTCGTGCGGTACGACTGAAATGGTGCGGCCGGTCGCGCCCGGATGGATCAACGCGAGCAACGCATCCGAACGCACGACGAGATCGGCGAGCGTCGACTCGTCGAGCACCGCGAGATAGGCATCGAGTGCGCGCTGCATCGTGCCGCGCAAATCGCACACCGGCGCGATGACGCACTGGTTACCTCGCTGCGATGACGAAAAGCACTCTGCGAGCCGGAAATCGGGCTCGAGCGCACGCACCACATTGCCGACGCGAATCTCCGTGGATTCCATTGCAAGCCTGACACCGCCCTTCCGGCCCCGTACAGTCACCAGAAATTGCGCTTTGCCGAGCGCGTGGACCACTTTCATCAGGTGGCTATGCGGAATATGGAAGGCGTCGGAGATTTCGTGAATCGTGACAAGCCGTTCAGGGTGAATCGCAGCGTAGATCAGCGCGCGCAGGCCGTAGTCGGTGAAGTCGGTGAGTCGCATCGGGGCGTGAATGCACTCGGCGGGACCTGGGCGTTGCGCGCAGGAGCCACGAATCGAGGCATGGATAAAGGCACGAATCGGCGGCTTACGGGAAGCCGCACCACCAGAGCGTCCGACGTGCCTTCGCATGCCGCCGCGCCCGCTCTGAACCAGCGCGGGCGAGGCCTCACGCGGGCTCAACGTTATAAGCGGGTCACGACACGGGCAATGTCCAGTTGGCGGTCATTTTTTTCGTGCGAAGAGTGCCAGTGCACACACGACACGAAGACCGCTCCGAAGCGGCTACCGAAGCGGCCACGCCAGCCGGGTTCGGCGGGCGGTCTGGCCGTACGCGGACTACTCGAACGACACCGTGGCAAGACCCGTGCGATCGACCTGCCGTTGCGCGGGCTGTCCCGCTATCTGGATTTTGCCGATGCCCGACACGTGGACTTTTGCCGACTCCGACGCGAACGCATGCATCGACGCCGTGCCCGTCACATCGGCATCGAGCGAACGCGCGTGGATCGCGCTGGTGTCGACCATTCCGGTGCCCGAGACCGACACGCTGACGTGGTCGACGGTGCCGGTCACCTGCATCGTCGCGTTGCCCGTGATCTTGAGCGCAAGCGCACTGCTGGCGACGTTCGTGGCAACAAAATGCCCCGTGCCGGTCAGTGTCACCGCTTCGGGTGACGGCCCGGCGATTTCGATGCGAATCGGCTGGCGCAGCGTCACGGCCCCATCGATGCCGATCGACAACACGCCGTTCTCGACCCGCGTGACCACCACGGGCAGCACGTTGGCTTGCGTCGTGATGCGCACCGAGGGCTTGTCCGCCACGGTGAACGTCGCTTCGGCGGGAAGGCTGATCGAAATGGAACGGAAGGTGTCGAGCGTGCGCGTTTCGGTTTTCTCAGGCCCCGAGGCGACGATCGGATCCACGCGGCGGCCGTTGATCATGATGACGTTCTGGTCGTTGCCGCTCGACTGCACAACCGTCTGTGCCAGCGAGGACAGGGTAAAAACTGCGGCGCCTGCACCGGCGGCGATTGCCGTGAGACCGCGGGCCGTGGTGATCGCTCTGACGCGGCGACGTTCTTTGAAAGTCATGAGAAAAGGGTCCGTAACGTGAAGTTTCTGTGTCTGCTTCTTTGTCTGTCGCGGCACCGCTTCGCCGACCGGGCTCGCGGTGCTTCGATGCGTTATTCAAGTCTAGACGGCTTGCGTGCGCGTGCCACCGTTATGCAGGGCTATGCGCGGTCACGATGCGTCGGCGATACGCCAGCCTTGCGCCGTGCCCATTTGAATCACTTGCTTCGCGATGGCATCGGCCAGATGTTGGGATTCGCCCGACACGCTGCCGCGCTTCTTTTCCGACACGGCGTGCAAGCCGGTACCCGCGACCGCTGCCGTGGCTACATGGCCGGCCGCCGCGCCGACACCTGCTGTCTCAGCAAAGCCCGGCGCATGGCCGCTGTCCGCCGATGCGTCGAAGCTCTGAGCGACCTGCGTCGTGCCATTCGCCGACACGTACACGAGCTGCACCGACGCCGTTTCCTCGCTCTTGCCGGCACCCAGGCCAATCAGCATGCGACGGCGGCGATTGCCTTCATCCACGGCATTGAAGCGCCCCGTCACAACCAGCGCATTCTGTCCGGCCGGAATCGGTCCATCGAGCCGCACTGCTTTCAAGCCCATATGCTGGAGCTTCGCGACGATTTCATCGGCCACCTCGTCGCGCGCCTGCGCCGCCGTGTCCGACTGCGCCTGAGCTTGCGTGGTGCCCTCCATGCTGGCCTTGATCTTCTTGATCGCGCCGCCTTGATCGACCTTGACGTCGTTCGCATCGATATCGAATGCGCTCACGTAGATCATCTGCGGTTGCGCACCGAGCTGAACGGCATGTTCCGACATCGAGGTCACACCGCCGCTCGCACAACCGGAGAACAGTGCGCAGCTGAGCACGAGCGCTGCACCGATACGACGAACCACTTTGGCACCCGGGATATTCCACGACGTCAACATGCTGATCCTTTCCGACACGCCCTGTGTCATTGCTGAATCGAACCACCGATGATCGCGTGCCGTGGACCTTCGATCATCAGGGGCTCGACTCATGCATCAGACCCTGGTCTCGTGCGCTTCGACGTGCGCACCGGCAACAGAAGCGAGTATGGGAGACGGGACGCCCGAAAGCTACGAAGGAAGTATGTCGGGAAATGTCATGCGGCGGGGCTCGACGCAGGGCTGGGTGAAGCCCTCGTGCCTCGGCGCAAAGCCAGGCGTGATGCGCCTTTGCGGGCCTTGTGGGCGCGCTCGGCGACGCTCATACGGATTGGATTGTGTTGCTGGAATTGCGGTGCCGGGACCTGGATTGTGTCACCGGAAACGACCCGCCCATGCGACGGGAATCGACTCGCCTGGCTTCGTCGCGCCAGGACTTTGCACCGCTTCCGTCAGGCGCGGCGCCGGGTTGCGAGCATGCGGGCAGCCGTCTCTTCCGACATGCGCTGCTGGATCAACGAGAGGCCGATTTCATGGCCGCGCGCTTCGACGCGATCCGCCAGAACGGTCAGAAACGACAGCAAGTCGCTTTCGCCGTGCGAAGCGGTAAAGCGCTCGACGGTCTGTGCGAGTTCGGCACCTGCGCTCTCCTCGCTCATCGCGCTGCTGATATGCGCGGCGGAGCGAGCCAGTTCCATGGCGTAGTCACGCTGGCAACGACGCAATTCGACCTGCATCTGCGCCGACATCGCGACGACCTGGTTGCGCGCGCCCCGTCGCACACGCGTCACACCGCGGTTCGCGGCGTTGTCCGGCCCGGAAGAATATGTATTGCCCACTTCAGAACACCTCAATGTTGCGGCGAGTGATCGCTTGGAACCCGATCGTACGGGGCTCCTTACGTCTGCCTTGACTGTCTGTATCGGTTTTACAAATTTTCCCGGTTCGGCGGCCGGTCAGGCTGCTGCCGAAACGAGCGGTAAGCCGGTATTGCCCCGCCGCGCAGGCCCGATGAGCACGGCTGCCAGCGCTTGGGGGCCCGAAACCGCCTAAAGTCACGCCCTTTCTGCGTCGATATCATCAGTAGCGGCGCATTTCGACCGACGGCGGCCGAATGCGCCCTGCCGGATCGCAGACGGAAGCGCCCCGCACCGCCGATTACCGCACCACACCGAATGCACGAGTCGAACGCCCCATCACCGAACGTCGGTCTGCTGGCACGCTGTCCATGAGCCGCGTCTACACCGACGCGGTCAACGCACAGATCGCCGGACAGCACCAACGCTATGCCCGCCCTTCGACACCGGACGAGTCAAGACCGGAGTCGCGGGTCCTGCGCCGGCATTTCTCCGTGTCACACGAACACCCGAACCTTCAGGGGCCGGCCTGGCGCGACTACCTCGCACGCTCGGTCGATGTGCCGCTGTCGCGCACGCAGATCGCCAACGGCTTTCTCGGCGAGATCGATACCTACGTGCTCGACGGACTCGCTTACCTCGATACCCGCACCGATCCGCTGATTCAGGTCCGCTCGCCCGAAAAAATCTCGCGCGACGCGGTGCGCGACTTCGTGTTCCATATCGCCGTCGACGGCCTCATCGAAACCGTGACGGGCACCGTCAAGCCGCGCAAGTCGCTGCAATTCGTGCCCGGCATCCTTGCACTGGATCTCGGCCAGGCCATGCGCATGGAGCGCCCTGCTCGCTCGCGCGTGCTCGCGTTCTTTATTCCGCGCAGTCTCGTCGAAGCCCGCATTCGCGATGCGGAGTCCATTCACGGCACCGTGCTCGCGTACGCATCGCCGCTGGCTCGCCTTGTCCGCGATCAGGTCAGTGCTTTGATGGACGCGCTACCGACCATGAACGACGTCGAAGCCGATCACCTGATTCGCCAGTGCGCCGAACTCGTGATGGCCGCCTTCGCCAAACAAACTCGGCTCGAACACGGCGCTCGCGCCATCGCCCGGTCGGTGATGGTCGACACGATCAAGCGGCATATCGACGCGAATCTCCATTCGGAGACGCTGTCGCCCGATCACGTGCTGCGCTGCTTCAATATCTCACGACCCACGCTCTATCGCATGTTCGAACCGGATGGCGGCCTTCAGGCCTATATCCGCCATTCGCGCCTGCGTGAAGCGGCACTCGAGCTCGTTCGATTCCCCAAAATGGCGATTACGGAAATCGCCTATGGGCTCGGATTTAACAGCCCGTCCGATTTCACGCGCGCATTTCGTCGCGTCTACGGCATGCCGCCTCAGGAATTCCGCTTCGAATCCATCTGGACTGCCCGGAATATTTGAATCCAGTCATTCACCTGCGTATTCATCTGGCTATTCTTCCGACCATTCATCGGAAGAATGCGGAGAATATCAATATCCGAATCGGGATGCAAAGCGGAATTTCACTCGCCCATCTCCCGGATGAGTTCGACGAGCATGCGTAGCCCGGCGGGCGCGTGGCGCCGGCTCGGATAGTAAAGACGCAAGGCGGGATAGGTCGGCGTCCAGTCTTCAAGAACTTGCACGAGCCGGCCGTGTGCGAGGTCGTCGCTGACAAACCATTCCGGTAAATACGCGAGCCCTTCTCCGCCGATCGCCGCGGCATAGATCAGGGTCGGCTCGTCGAGCGTCAGGGCGCCTGGCACATCGACATTCAACGGTTTCCCCCGATGCACGAACTCCCAGGGCGATTTCCCGCCGCTGGGCCAGCGCGTCCGGATGCAGCGATGCGTTGCGAGATCGTCGGGCGTGCGCGGGCGTTCGTGGTGAGCAAAGTAATCGGGCGTAGCGACGACAACCGAGCGCAGCTTCGGACCGAATGGCACGGCGATCATGTCGCGCGGCACCTTGTCGAGCGTGCGCACGCCAGCGTCAAAGCCATCGACGACGATATCGACGAGGCGGGCCTCCGTCACGATATCGACTTCCATCTCGGGATAGCGGCGCAGAAATTCGATGATGATCGGCATCAACGGACGCGCTCCACCGGCCGACGAGTTAATGCGCAGCGAACCGCGCGGTGTATCGCGATGGGCATTGACCGATTCCATCGCATGCCGGATGTCGGCCAGCGCGGGCGACACCTGCGAGACAAAAGCCTCGCCGGCCGCCGACAGCGACACGCTGCGCGTCGTGCGGTTGAACAGTCGCACGCCGAGTCTTGCTTCGAGTCCGGCAATCGCGTTGCCGAGCGCGGTCGGCGACATCTCCAGCTCGATCGCCGCCGCGCGAAAGCTGCCTCGCTGCGCGACGGCGACAACGGCTTCGAGTTCGGTCAATCCGGTTTTGTGCATGGCAGAGCGACAAGCATTATCGCGATAATCGGGTTAGCTCATCACGGTTTATATCACTTATCAATTCAATGCGTCCTGCCTAGAATCATTTCAACGCGATCGCAATTACCGCCTTTGCCACTTTTGCCACTTTTGCCCCTTCGCGATCCGCAACTCGACTTGTTTCAGGAGCCCGCACCATGCGCAACTTCAACCAGATTTATATCGACGGACAGTTTGTGACCCCGCACGGCACGGAGCAGTTCGACCTGTTTGATCCCACGACCGGAACCGTCACAGGCCATGTGCGCCTGGGCGACGAAGAGGATGCACGGCGCGCTGTCGCGGCCGCACGCCGCGCGTTTCCCGCATTTTCGCAGACGTCGCGCAATGAACGCATCGGCATGCTTCGCCGCCTGCACGCAGCGATGAGCGAACGCGTCGACGACCTCACGCAAGCCACCATCGAGGAATACGGCGCACCGGTATCGCGCGCTGTATGGGGCGCGAAATACGCCGCGGAGACGTTTCTTCATGCCATCACGACGCTCGAAAACTATGCGTTCGAGCGCGATATCGCGAGTGCGCGGGTAGTCATGCAGCCGATCGGCGTCGTCGGACAGATCACGCCGTGGAATGCCAATGCAGGATTTATCTGCGGAAAATTGTCGATTGCAATCGCCGCAGGATGCACGAGCGTGCTCAAGCCCAGCGAAATGAGCGCGTGGCAGACACAGATTGTGATGGAAGCGCTTCACGAGGCAGGCTTGCCCCCTGGCGTCTTCAATATCGTCAACGGACGCGGCGATGTCGTCGGCACGGAGATCACACATCATCCGGACATTGCGAAGGTGTCGTTCACCGGGTCGACGCGCGTAGGCAAATCGATCCTGCGTTCCGCGGCCGACACGATGAAGCGAGTCACGCTCGAACTGGGCGGCAAGTCGCCCACGATCGTCCTCGATGATGCCGATCTTGCCCAGGCTGTTCCGCTGATTCTGAACGCCGGGTTCGGCAACAACGGACAGGCGTGCATCAACGGCACGCGCGTGCTCGTGCCGGAAAACCGCTTTGAGGCGTTTTGTGAAGCCATTCGCGCCGGCGTCGAACAGATCGCCGTCGGCGACCCGCGAGACCCGGCCACGCAAATCGGACCGCTCGTGAGTCGCACCCAGCATGAGCGCGTACAGCGCTATATCCGCACCGGCGTCGAAGAAGGTGCAACCTTGCTGACCGGCGGCGCCGAGCGCCCGGATCACCTGGAACGCGGATACTTCGTCAAGCCGACGGTCTTCGTCAACGTCACGAACGACATGACGATTGCGCGAGAAGAAATCTTCGGTCCGGTCATTTGCGTCATGCGTTATCGCCACGAGGAAGACGCGATTGCGATCGCGAACGATACGAGCTACGGGCTGCACGCATATGTGGTGTCGTCAGACCCGGAACGCGCGCAGGCCGTCGCACGACGACTCGACGCGGGCCGGGTCGCCATCAACGGCGCGCCGCACGAGCCGCTTGCACCATTCGGCGGATTCAAACAATCGGGCATCGGGCGTGAATACGGCGAGTTCGGACTCGAGGCCTGCCTCGAACCGAAGGCCATCCTCGGCATGCAACGCGCGGCGTAAGTTCGACAGCCCGGCCGCTCAGCACTTGTGCGCAACGGCTCGCGTGAGCTCGTTGTCGAGCGCATTGGCAAACACGGCGACGGGCTGCGCACCCTGGATATACGTGCTGCCGATGCGCGTTGTCGGCACGGCACGGATGCCCTCGAGTTCGGCGTGAGTCTCGTCGGCACTCACCTCCGCATCACCGCCGTTGCTGGCCAGCCAGACGCGCGCAGCCTGCGCGTCGAAGCCGGCCTGCGCAGCCAGATCGATCAACACGTCGGGCAGGCCGATATGCTGTCCGTGAGAAAAATAGGCTTCGAAGATCGATGCGTAGAGCCGATCGAATTGATGTGCATCTGTGCCCGCCGTGCGCGCGTATTCAATGAGTCGATGCGCAAGACGCGTATTCGGCGTGATTTCAATTCGCTCGAAATGAAACGCAAGACCCGCGCGCGCACCGGCTTCGGCGACTTCAGCGTCGCGCACCTGAGACCGTTCCCAACTGCCGAATTTAGCGGTCCGGTAGACCTGCCTGTTGATGCCCTCTTCCGGCATATCGGGATTCAGCTCGAAAGGTCGATATACCAGGCTCACCCGCGCATGACCGGCCGTGCGCTCGAGCACACCGGCCACAGCCTGCGACAGAGCGTGATGGCCGATCCAGCACCACGGACAGATGAAGTCCGACGTGACCTGTATTTCGACGGCATTCATTTCGGCTCCCGCTCGATCGCGACCCGACCAGCTTAAGTCAGCCCTGTCATCAGCGTAATAGGCTTGTCACGCAAAGTAGCATTGCGCATTCGGCAATGCTGGCGCCACGGCTTGTTGCGCGAGCTTGTTGCGCGGACTTGTTGATACGGCAGCGCAGCATCTTCATGCTTCGGCCCTATAATCGCTGGAATGTGTTCCGACTTCGCCCGACCGGCCGACGGCATGTCTTTGACTGCCCAGATGCCGAACGCAACAACGCCCCCCGGCACGTACGCTCGTGCCGAAGGCGTGCGCTGGGTCGCGCCCGGTCAGCGCGTCATCGTTGGCGATGCAACGATCGAGGGTGGCCTGTTCTATCTCGACGAGAGCGTCGATGTGCCGTTGAACCCGCTCGACTCGTGTGTGGTCGGAACAGCTCATGAGATCGATCCGATCACTGCGGAGGACGTCTCAACGTCGCGCTCATACGCCGAAAACCGATCCACGGAGTTTTCGTACGGCGACGACGCTGACGGCATCGATAGCGCGGATAGCGGTGCACGTTCGGCGCCCCCTTCACTGCTGGCCACCACGGTCCAAGGCCCCACCGCGGCCTGGATCAGTTACGCAGCGCTCACGTCGGCGCAGCGCCGCGCGTTCATCGAATGGCTCGCATCCGATCGCACCGCACAAGGTGTTCACGTCGGTTACCTCAATCTCTATCTGTATGGGCTTGAGCGCCGGGTCTTGCTCGATGGGTCGCACGGCGAACTCACCGATGACGACTATGAGGCGATCGCGCTTGAACTGAGGCGCATGCTCAAGCTGAGTAGCGACTGGTCGTTCCAGACGCACGTCGAGAACCTGATCGAATCGGTCACCGTGCTCCGCGTGGCACCAACGCGCCTGTATCAGGAAACGCCGCGGGTGCGGGCCACGCGTGGCTATCAGGTGCCGTTCACGGTACGTGTGGCCTTTGGGCAGGCGGCCGTCGACAATGCTCCGGTCCCCGCCGAATGGGCCTTTGCCTGGGCGAGCCTCGATTCCGCGATCACCCGCAAGCCGCCGCTCGCACGCATACCCGAGCCCTTCCGGCTGCTGTTTCTCAAGCTTTACCGCGCGCGCCTGCGCGATGGCATGCGCGTCGCACCGAACCGCACGCGCCTGAAGTTTCCCGATACCGCCTTTCCGGCGCTCCGGGAGCTCGACGTGCCCGAGTCGGTCGGCGTGATCCCCGACCTCTCGGCCGTCACCGCGCCGCGCGGCAGGCTTCAGCAACTCGTCAACGAGTGCGTCGAGGCGCTCGGCCCGTATGGCCGTTATATCGTGCGCACGCCGGGCGCGGAAGGCACGCTCGACGCGGCTTTAATGCTCACGCCCGATCTCTGGCCTGAAGCGTTGCGTCGCCAGCTTGACGCGACCGTGACCCTGACGCGCGAACACATCGAGGTCATGCGATTCAGCGATCTGCTGGCGTCCTTCAAGGCGCCCGCCGGGCTCGGTCGCGAGAAGATCGTCTCGTTTGTGTCCGTGCTCGGGCAGGCAGGCGTCGGCGTCGAACCGGACATCCGCACCGGCGCGCGCACGCCCCGCCCCGACGACTGTGTTGCGCTGTTCGCCATCGACCCCGCGATGCGCATCGTGGATGAAGATTGCGCCTATCTGACGGCAGCGTTGATGATCGATGTCGCAGCAACGCTTGCGATGGCGGACGGGGAAGCCACCCACCCCGAGCTCACGCTGATGCATCACCATATCGAGCATGCAATGCGCTTGAGCGAGGCGCAGCAGGAACGGCTCAAGGCGCGCGTGGCGGTGCAACTGACGGCGCCGCAAAGCCTGGCGTCGCTCAAGAAGCGTCTCGATCCGCTGTCGACGGACGAACGTCATGTACTCGCATCGTTTCTTGTGCAGACGGCGAATGCCGACGGCGTCGTCACGCCGGAAGAGGTGCGACTGCTCGAGAAGATCTACCGGATGCTCGAGCTCGACACGCAGCAGCTCTATAGCGATCTGCATCATGACGCGTCGACGCCTGCCCGCGGGGCGCGCAAAACAGCGCCGGGTCCGGCAGCACGAGATACTGCCCGTGCCGGTGATTCGCCAGCGCTACGCGGCGCGGCGTCATCGGGGTCATCGCGGTCACCCGCCCGCGCGCGTGCGCCGCTTGATCTCGATCCCGCACGCATTTCCGCACTGCAGGACGAAACGGCTCAGGTGTCCGCGTTGCTCGCCCAGGTGTTCGCGCAGGACGCGGAAGATGAACGCGACGGCGATGAAGATGCAGCGACGTCCGTCGACAATTCATCGACACCGTCCGCGCCGCAAGCGGTCGATGCCGTCGAAACGGTCGGTCCGAGCGATGCCGCCGATTCAGTCATTGCAGCCGATGCAGCCGGCAAGCGCGATGAGGGCGCTCCGGTACACAATGAAGGTTTGCATTCGAGCGCCGCAGCATCAAGCGTTATGGTGCCCGGATCGGACGACGAGCCGACTTTGCTCGGGCTCGACGACGCGCATTCGACATTCCTTCGATTGCTCGTGTCGCGCCCGCGCTGGACACGACAGGAACTGCTGGACGCGGCCGCCGATCTGGAACTGATGCTGGATGGCGCCATGGAACAGGTCAACGAAGCCTCGCTCGACCATTGGGACGAGCCGTTGACCGACGGGGACGATCCCGTCGAAATCAATCAGGAGCTCGCACAGAGGCTGGCAGCATGACCACTATTCGTCCGAAGGACCGTGATGCGGTCCTCCAATCGCTACGCGCCGGTGTGGTGCCGCGCGTGGGCCAGCACCTGATCCAGGTCGGCCGCGCGCGCGAACTCGAAGCGTTGCTTGAAGATATCGAACGGGTCGCCGACGGCGGCTCGAGTTTCAGGATCATCGTCGGCGAGTACGGCGCCGGCAAGACGTTCTTTCTGAACCTCGTGCGCTCGATCGCGCTCGAAAAAAAGCTTGTGACGATGCACGCCGACCTGAACCCCGACCGCCGGCTTCACGCATCGGGTGGACAGGCGCGTTCGCTGTACGCCGAACTCGCCAAGAACATGGCGACGCGCACCAAGCCCGAAGGCGGTGCACTCGCGGGGGTTGTCGAGAAGTTTATCGGCCAGGCCAAGACCGAGGCGAAGGCGTCCGGGCGCTCGAGCGAGGACGTGATTCGCGCACAACTCAACCAGCTGACCGAACTCGTCAGCGGCTATGACTTCGCTGATGTGATCGCCGCGTATTGCCGCGGTTTCGACGAAGGCAACGAAAAACTCAAAGGCGATGCCATCCGCTGGTTGCGCGGGGAGTTCACGACGCGCACCGATGCGCGCAATGCGCTGGGCGTGCGCACGATCATCGACGATGCCAGCGTCTACGACCAGCTCAAGCTGCTCGGGCGCTTCGTACGGCTCGCGGGATACGCGGGTCTGATGGTGTGCCTCGACGAACTCGTGAACCTGTACAAGCTGTCGAACGTGCAGGCGCGTAACGCGAACTACGAACAGATCCTGCGCATCCTGAACGACGCGTTACAGGGCTCTGCAGAAGGTCTTGGCTTTGTGCTGGGCGGCACGCCCGAATTCCTGCTCGATACAAAGCGCGGGCTCTATAGCTACTCCGCTCTGCAATCGCGCCTCGCTGAAAACACCTTTGCGACCGACGGACTGGTCGACTACAGCGGCCCCGTCATCCGGCTGTCGAGTCTGCGCCAGGAAGAGTTCTACGTGCTCCTCGAGAAGATCCGGGACGTCTACGCCAATGGCGATCCGGCGCGTTATCCGATTCCGGACGAAGCCATTCCGGCCTTTATGCAGCATTGCGCCGAGCGTCTGGGCGACGAATACTTCCGCACGCCGCGCACGACCATCACGGCATTTATCAATCTGCTGGCTGTGCTTGAACAGAACCCTTCGGCGCAATGGCGCGATCTGATCGGCGCACTCGATGTGCCGCGTGACACGGGCGGCATGCTCGATATCGCCTCCGACGGTGACGATGAGCTCGCCAGCTTCAGGCTCTGACACGGCGGCATTCGATCGGCTCGACGAGCGCATCCGGCGCTGGATCTGGCAAGCCGGCTGGACCGAGCTTCGCGACGTACAGTCGCGCGCCATTCCGGCGCTGATCGATGCCGACCGTGACGTGATCCTCGCGGCCGCGACCGCGGCGGGCAAGACCGAGGCCGCGTTTCTGCCGATCCTCACGAACCTGATCGCCGAGGGTCCGTGCACGGCCACGGTGCTCTATGTGAGTCCGCTCAAGGCGCTGATCAACGACCAGTGGGACCGCCTGGCGAGTCTGTGCGAGACGCTCGATGTACCCGTCATCGGCTGGCATGGCGATGTCGGCGCGCACCGCAAGCAGCGGTTTTATGCGCGGCCTGCGGGTGTGTTGATCATCACACCCGAGTCGCTCGAGGCCATGTGTGTCAATCGCGGTTCCACATTGCCGTCGATCTTCGCATCACTGCGCTATATCGTCGTCGACGAGCTGCACGCGTTTATCGGTTCGGAGCGCGGCATGCAGCTTCAATCGCTGATGCATCGCGTCGAACTCGCAGCGGGTCATCGCGTCGCGCGGGTCGGCTTGTCCGCCACGCTCGGCGATATGGGTCTGGCCGCGCAGTTTCTGCGCCCTCGCGCCGACACACCCGTCGACATCGTCGAGTCCGCATCGTCGGGTCAATCGGTGCAGATCGTCGTCAAGGGGTTTATCGAGCAGCCGCCGCGCGTCGAGCGCGAATCCGATATTGCGCAGCCTCATCTCGAAGACACCGTGCCCGGGGAAACGCTCGAGATCACAAACCATTTGTACGGCGTACTGCGCGGGTCAAACAACCTGGTGTTTCCCAATAGCCGCCGGCAGGTCGAGATCTATGCCGACCTGTTGCGTCGCGCGTGCGAACGCGACGGACAGCCCAACGAGTTTTTCCCCCATCACGGCAGCTTGTCGAAGGAACTGCGCGACGAAACCGAGCAAGCGCTTCGATCGGGCGGCAAGCCGGCCACGGCGGTCTGCACCAACACACTCGAACTCGGCATCGATATCGGCGCCGTACGCAGCGTGGCGCAGATCGGGCCGCCACCCTCGGTGGCCAGCCTGCGCCAGCGCATGGGCCGCTCGGGGCGCCGTCATGGCGAGCCTGCCATCGTTCGCGCGTATTGCGTTGAGCGTTCGGCAACGTCGGGGGCGGACCTCTCCGACAGCGTGCGCGAGAGCCTGCTCCAGACGATCGCCATGATCCATCTGATGCTGCGCCGCTGGGTTGAACCGCCGAGCCCGCGCGGTATGCACGCGTCAACGCTCGTGCAGCAGATCCTGTCCTTGATTGCGGAACGCGGCGGGTGTCGTGCGGCGGAGCTCTGGCAGATTCTCGTGGAAAGCGGTCCGTTCGACGTCATCGACAAAGAAGCCTTTACCGCGATACTGCGAAGTCTCGGCGCGGCCGACCTGCTTGTGCAGGACAAGACCGGGCTGCTGCTGCATGGGGCCCGCGCTGAAAAGCTCGTCAATCACTTCGAGTTCTATGCGGCGTTCAGCAGTCCCGACACCTTCCGGATCGTCGACGGCACGCGGACGCTCGGCACCCTGCCCGTCGTACGCGGTATCGGCGTGGGTCAGCAAATCGTGTTCGGCGGGCGCCGCTGGATCGCGCGCGAAGTCGATTTCCGGCAGCGTGTGATTCACGTGAGCGCCGACGCGGGCGGCGTGCCGCCCGTATTCGACGGCATGAGCGCGACGATTCACGACGAAGTGCGTCGAGAAATGAAGCGCGTACTGTCCGATACCGCACCGGTCGCCTTTCTGGACGAAGCCGCGCGCCGCCTGCTCGACGAAGCACGTGCGTATTTCCGCAAGCATGAACTCGAACGCAACGCGCTCTTCCGCGACCGGCACCACGTGGTGCTTGCGACCTGGCGCGGCGACTGGATCAACGATGCACTCGCGCTGCTCTTGCGCGCGCAAGGCCTGAATGCAAGCAACCGCGGCATTACGGTCGACGTGTCAGGCGTCAGGCCGCCGACCGTCATTGAGGCATTGCGAAAAATCGCGGCCGAGGGAGAAGCGAGCGCCGCCAAAGCTTTCGCAAGTATCGACAGTGCGGATCGTGAAAAGTGGGACTGGGCCTTGCCCGACGATATCAAGCGGTCTTCGTATGCGTCGGTAAGCCTCGATTTTCCGGAAGCAGTCAACGTCGCGCGGACGTTGGGCGCGTGCGAGCCGGCGACGTTGCGGGCCATGCCTTAGGGACATGCGACGGACGCTGGCGGGCGCGTCTGTGCGAAACGCCCAAATATCGGTAATAGCGATAAAGCAGGAATATCGGTAATACCGATATCTGGCGTTCGGAGACAGGTCCAGCCTGCCGCCCCAGGAGGCTACCGCGCCGATGCGTGCTTGCCGAGTCGCTCCCGGAGAATCGCGTCGGCGATCTCACGGGCGCGTGCGTCGGAACTGGCATCGAGTACGGTGATCGCGATCGATGCCGCGAAGATCACGAGGCTGAATGTGACGACGATGCCGGCAAGCCACGGAATCGGCAACGTGCTCAGCGTTGCGATCGAATAGCTGCCCCGGTCGAAGTGCGCGGCCGCCATGCCGCAGTAGTGCATGCCGCAGACGGCGATACCCATCACGACTGCGGAACTCGCCTGACGCATGCGTCGGTGCGAACTCTGCCCGCGCAGGCCAAATGCCAGCACCAGCGCACCCGCGCTCGCGAGCACCGCGATCACGATCGACAGTCCGACCAGCCACACTGAATATTGAATCGGGGGACACACGTCCATGGCCTGCATGCCGAGGTAGTGCATGCCCGCCACGCCGAGCCCCATCGCAACCGCTCCGCCGATCAGGCGCGACCAACGCAGTTCGTAGGTGCACAGCGGCATAAAGCCAATGGCCGACGCGATCATCGCAACGAGCAAAGATCCGATAGTCGCCGGAATGTTGTAGCCAACGGCAATCGGCAAATGAAAAGCCAGCATCGCGACAAAATGCATCGACCAGATGCCGAGTCCCATGATGCAGCCGCCGAACACGATCCATGGCCCGAGCGGACGATTGCCGATCACGTCGAGGCGATCCGACACATTCAACGCGGTAAATGATGCGAAAACAGCCAGAAGAAATGAAAGCGAAACGAGCCCGAAATCGTAGGTGCCAGTCATTATCGTTTTACTCGCGTGAATTCTTAATGATCAAAATCACGAGGCGCGATTCCTGCCGGAGATGTCGCCCTTCCCGTCGCGAAACGAGTATACACAGAAGCGAATCATCGACAAGGGCGAAAACGATTTACTTCGAATGAGTTTTTTTGTGTTTGCACGATGCGTTGTCGCATCGACATATCGTGCCCGGTTTGGCCTGAATACAGAATATCCCTAGCTTTGATCGTTCCTGGACGATGGATTCACTTAATTAAATCAGCGATTAAGCGTTTCCCCTGATTTCCCTTAAATTAGAATACGAACAAGCGATCGATAATTCGCGTAGGAATTTCCGATATTGCCGAACGAAAGGTTGAATATCAAATGCCAAAATGCCAGTGTCCGGTGCCATAACAGACACCGGACACTGGCAAAAGAAACTTTTAGCGTCAGGGAATGGGGCGTCTCAAGACACCTGAACCGTCTTGCGCCGCATTTGGGCCACGGTGAGCCACACCGCCGAAACCAGGAAATACAGTGCGCCTACCGACGCATAGCCTGCGATCTTGACAATGGCGGGGGGCATCGGCGCCTGAGCCTGGACGATGAAAAATGCCCCGGCCAATGCTGATTGAGCGCCGCTCAAAATCATTGCCCACTGGGCGCCAAGATCCTTCCACCGGCGCACTGCGGTTCCGAGTTGAAGCAGCCCTGAAAGAATCGCCCAGGCGCCAAATACCACCAGTACCGAGCCCATGCCCATACGCAATGCCACGATGGCAGCCAGCGTCGTCAGGACACTGATTGCGGCATTGATGGCTTGAGTCCGATTGGCCACCATCCCGCCGCTACGCGACGCGTCAATATAATTCGCCAACGCGTCCCATGCGGGATATACCACAAGAAGGAAAGCCGCAATCGCGACCGACTGCCTGCCGATTGCAAACGCGAGCGCAACCCACACGATCGAAAATGCAGCCCGCATAAAGTAATACTGTTTGAGCCAGCGCTCCTGCCCAGCAAGACCGCTCTCTGCGCGATGATCAATCATTGCAACTCCTTGTCCGTGATAAACGCCGTTCCGACCCAGGGAACGTGTGAATCCCTTGGCGCCATCGCGCAATCACAGCATCGCTTGCGCGCTATCGCACCAGAAGGGCTAAATCGAGGACAAGGATCGCATCGGGTACGAAGTAGGGAAATCGGTCAAATGACCGATCCTTGGAGAAGCTTCAAGACGCAAGCAATGACAATTCGTCGAGCGTATCGCGCGTGATATCGCTGGCTTGCTTTGCCGCCCCCAACACCTGACGCGCCGCTTCCGCAACGCGTCTGTGCGCTGTTTCAGGCAGCGCTTCAATGGCATCGGATACCCAGACCGGGTTCTGTGCGAGCACGGCGTCCAGCATGACAAGCGCCTGCTGTTGGTCTTTCTGGATTTTCACGCCGAATGCCGCCGGACGAAGCGTGCTCACGATCAGTTTGTGAAGTGCGAATCTTGCGGGATTGGGTACCTGAACCGGAATGACATGGTCCCGGCCCAAAACGAATCCAGGGCCGACGTGATCGATCAGATATTCGAAGAACGGCAGACCGGTTGCGTGCGCCTTCAGGCCAGGCAAAGGCTTTGTCTCATAGGCCTCAGTCCCCGCGACCAATAAATCGACCTGCAGGAGCGCGCCTCGCTGCTTATACGACGTCGGAGGCCGGCGGTGATCCAGGGCGGGTACCTCCAGAAAAGGAATGCCTGTGTCCTGAAGCACTTCGAGAAAGCTTCGCTCGTCGGGAATCGCCAGCGCAATCGGGTCCGGTGCGCCGATATCGATGTCGTCCGTATGGTAGTTGACTGCGAGCTTGGCGCCGAGGCCGTTCAATAGCGCGCCAAATGCATGGGAGCCGACCAGTACACCGCCCTGACGGAAAATTCCGGCGTTATACATCGAGGCAATCGTCAATGCCGACGAGTTATCGGCAACGGCAAAGCCCGCGAGCCTCAGCGTCTTCACCGAGTCGGCGATCTGTTTGACTTCAGCCCCTTTGAGCACACGCTCTTCCAAGGCTTGAGCCGTGAGCGGGTCACTCGAAGCACCGACATATTCGTCGCTACGGCGGCCGCCCGACACGTACGAGCGCCAGTACACATACTCCTGCCCTTTGACCATTTTGCGCACCACCGTACCCGGTGTTTGCAGTGCAATGGCGCCCTGGCTCTGAGCGGCTTCGATCAACGAGGCATAAAGCGTTTGCAGCACGATCGGATGGAATGACGCCATGGCTTCGCCTTGTCGAGTTACCCACTAGAATCGCATTTTAGTGGGTAACTCGGGCAAAGTGGGTCGCGCTTTTGACAAAACGAGCGGTTCCGGCGCGATCGCGTACCCCGCTAAGCCATGCGGGGTGTGCCTGCGAGCAAAGTTACCCACTAGAATCTCATCTTAGTGGGTAACTCATTTCAGACGGGTAAATATGACCACAAAATTCCGCATTATGAAAAACGTCGTGCACTGACATGCGCCCGAGAGGATGCGCTAGCGGATTTCCACCCTCGATTGCCGCTCGTCATGGCACTCGGTCGCTTCGCCTGCCCGCTCACCTCGACCGTGCCGTTGCATTCTGTTCGTCCGCACGCTCTTCCGCGCTCAATACACATCGCGGACATACCGCTTGTCTTTCGCCATTTTCGCGACGTATTCGCTGGCCTTGTCGGCCGACATGCCGCCGTGACGTGAGACGAGTGCCTTGAGTTCCGCGTCGACGTCCTTGGCCATACGGGACGCATCGCCGCACACATAGAAATGCGCGCCCTCTTCGAGCCAGGCCCAGATATCGGCGCCCTGCTCGCGCATGCGGTCCTGCACGTAGATCTTCTCGTGCTGGTCACGCGAGAACGCCAGATCGAGGCGGCTCAACAGGCCGTCGCTCTGCATGCCCTCGATTTCGTCGCGGTAGTAGAAATCGGTCGCCGCATGCTGTTCACCGAAGAACAGCCAGTTGCGCCCGCGATGTCCGCGCGCACGGCGCTCATGCAGGAACGCCCTGAATGGAGCGACGCCCGTGCCCGGCCCCACCATCAGCATCGGTGTATCGCTATGATGCGGTGGGCGGAAATGCGCGGACTTCTGGACGAACACCGGGACTTCAATATCGCCCGCCCGATCCGCCAGGAACGTCGAGGCCACGCCTTTACGCGATCGGCGACCATTGTTGTAACGCACCGCCGACACGGTCAGGTGAACTTCGCCCGCGTGCGCTTTGGGACTCGACGCGATCGAATACAGGCGCGGCTGCATCCGGCGCAGGGACCCCATCAGCTCAGTCGCGCTCAATGCCGCCGGATATTCATGCAGCACATCGGCAAGCTGCTGTCCCCACAGCCACTGCTTGAGATCGCCCTTGCGCTCGTCGTCGAGCAAGGACTTGAGCCCCTCATCGCGGCTTCGATCCGCGATCAGTGCGAGCGCCTCATGGCTCGGTCTCGCGATTTCGTAGTGATGACGCAGCGCCTCGGAAAAGCTCATCTCGCCCGCGCCGGGCACATGAACCGGCGAACCGCCGTCGAGCCCGGCGACATCGAGCAATTCATCGACGAGTTCCGGGCAATTGGTCGGCCACACGCCAAGTGCGTCGCCGACCTCGTATTCGAGGCCAGCATCCTTTGCCTCGAGCGACACGTACCGCGTGTCCTTGACCGCGCCATCCTCGTTGAGCCGCGTGTTCACGAGCACGCGTGACGGCGCGGGGCGCGCCTTGGTGGCCATGGCGCCCGGCATGACGGCGGGGATCATGCCGTCGTCGACGGCATGCAGCGCCGCGTCCTCTTCCTTCACGCGGACGGTCACTCGATCGAGCCAGGCTTCCGCGGGTTCCTGAAACTCCGTGTCGCAATCGACCCGGTCGAGCAAGCGCTTCGCGCCCAGTTCGGCCAGACGTGCATCGAGCTTGCGGCCATGGCCGCAGAACTGGTCATAGTTCGAATCACCAAAGGCCAGCACGCCATAACGCAGCGACTCGAGACGCGGTGCATCCGGCGCGTTCAACGCGTCCCAGAAGGCCTGCCCGTTGTCCGGCGCGTCGCCGTCACCGAACGTGCTCGTCATCAGCATCACGTATTGCGCCTTGGCCAGCGCCGCGATCGTGAAGTCGGCCATGCACGTCACGCGGATTTCGAAGCCCGAGTCCATCAGCTTCATCGCGAAGGCTTCGGTCAGCGATTCGACGTTGCCTGTCTGCGATGCCCAAAGCAGTACGACTTTGGGGCGTGAGTGGACGATCTGCACGGATGACGTCGATGACATCGACGATGTTGAAGACGTTGACGCCAATGCGGATGAACCCACGGCTTCGGGGTCCGCGGACAATGAAGACGTCCCTCCGGCAACGACACCGCCTTGCGCGGGCAACGTCGTGCGGCTATACAGGCCAGCCAGCAGGCCGTCGACCCAGAGACGTGTTTCGCCCACAAATGGAGCGTGCGCAGGAAGCACCGGAACGCCGGTTGCCGACGAAGGCGACGGCGACGAACCCAGGCCCGCGACAAACCCGGCGAGATACGTGCTCTGCTCGGCACTCAGCACAGGCGGTGCAGCGGCAGGCAGTGACAACAAGCGGCTCAGCGTTTCGATCTGAGGCATAAGACTACCCTCGGCGTCCGTGGCAGGCGCCACGTGATGGGTCGGCACGATCGTGTGCACACGCGTCAGCGCGACGGCGCAGACCTTCAATTCCGGCTGTTGAGAAATCGCGTCAATCGCATCGCTCGTCACAGCGTTGATACACAGCTCATCGCCGAATACGTCGTTCCAGTGCATCGGCGCGAATGCGCTGCCCGGTCGCACCCGGTCGGTCACGACCGCCGGCAGCACCGCGCGACCGCGCCGCGAACGCACCTCGACACGGTCTTTGTTCGCGATACCCAGTGCGGCGGCATCCTCCGGATGCACCTCGACAAACGGCTCCGGGTTGAGCTTGTTGAGCATCGCGACCTTGCCCGTCTTGGTCATCGTGTGCCATTGATGCTGCAAGCGGCCGGTGTTGAGCACGAACGGGAAGTCCGCGTCCGGCATTTCGGCCGGCTCGACGTGCGGCCGCGCGAAAAACATCGCCTTCCCGCCCGGGGTCGGAAACGACAGACGCGGAACGTGTCCATCATCATGCGTGCGCAATGTCTGGCTCACGCCATTGTTCAGATAGCGAATCGCATTGCGGTCGTGCGCATTGTCTTTGGCGCATGGCCACTGAATCGGGTTCTCTCTCAGCCGTGCATGACTTGCACCGCTGAGGTCATAGCCCGTCTTCTCATTCGAGAACCGCGTGATTTCGGCAAACACGTCTTCGGCCGACGCATACGAAAACGCGTGCGCATAACCCATCTCGCACGCAACGCGCGCGATGATCTCCCAATCGGGCATCGCGTCGCCGGGCGGCTCGATGGCCTGACGCATCAGCGTCAGATTGCGCTCCGAGTTGATCATCACGCCCTCGCCTTCGGCCCAGAGTGCGCCCGGTAGTAACACATCGGCGTAGCGGTTGGTCTCGGTATCGAGAAAGGCATCCTGCGTCACGACAAACTCGGCGGCCTGGAGCGCCGAAATCACGGTTTGTCGATTCGCGACGCTCGCAACAGGATTGGTGCAAATCACCCAGCACGCCTTGATCTCGCCGGCCGCCATGCGCTCGAACATATCGATCGTGCCGCCGCCGACGGTCGTACGCAGCGTCCCCGCCTCGATACCCCATTCGCGCTCGACATATGCACGATCCGCATCGACGAGCACCGAACGTTGCCCGGGCAGGCCCGGACCCATGTAGCCCATCTCGCGCCCGCCCATCGCATTGGGCTGGCCCGTCAGCGAAAACGGGCCACTGCCCGGACGACAGATCTTGCCCGTAGCGAGATGCAGATTGCAGATCGCGTTCGTATTCCACGTGCCGTGGGTGCTCTGGTTGAGCCCCATCGTCCAGCAGCTCATCCACTCCGGTGCTTCGCCGATCCACTCAGCGGCCTGCACGATGTCCGCTTCAACAAGACCGGTAATCCGCGCGACGCGATCCGGCGTGTAGTCCGCGAGAAACGACGGCATGTCGTCCCAGCCTTCGGTGAACGACGCCACAAAGGCCTCGTCGACCTTGCCGTTCGCATGCAGCAGATAGAGCAAGCCGTTGAGTAGCGCAAGATCGGTCCCGGAACGAATTTGAAGGAAAAGATCGGCCTTGTCGGCCGTCGCCGTGCGACGCGGATCGACCACGATCAGACGCGCACCCGCCTTGACGCGATCCATCATCCGCAGAAACAGGATCGGATGGCAGTCGGCCATATTCGCGCCGGTCACCAGGAACAGGTTGGCCTTGTCGAAGTCTTCGTACGATCCCGGCGGTCCGTCCGCGCCCAGCGACAGCTTGTAGCCGCTGCCCGCACTGGCCATGCACAGGCGCGAATTCGACTCGATCTGATTGGTGCCGACAAAGCCTTTGGCGAGCTTGTTGATCAGGTACTGCGCCTCGATCGACATCTGACCGGAGACGTAAAACGACAGCGCGTCGGGACCGTGCGTGTCCAGAATGCTGCGCAGACGTCGTGCGGTGTCGGAGATCGCCTGGACCATCGGCAGCGGCACGGGATCCTGATCGCGCGTCTTGCGCTCGAATGCCGACTCGAGCCGGCCCGCATTGCGCAGTGCGACGTGCGCGGATTGGCCTTTGGTGCAGAGCCGGCCATAGTTCGTCGGATGCTCCTTGTCGCCCGAGATCTTGACGACCTGATCGTTCTCGACATGCAGCACCATGCCGCAGCCGACCCCGCAATACGGGCACGCCGTCTTCACGGTACGCGTGCCCGCGGCCGACCCCGCGCCGGCGGCATGGGGCTTCGCGGGAGCAGCAGAAACGGATAAAAGGGTCGTGCTCGTCATCGTCTTGCAGGCATGCGTGATTCAACAACTCGGCTCACACCGGCTCAATCCGGCCGGTCGACACGTCGTTCAACGCGAGATCCAGATCTGACCGTCTTCGACACGCGTGGCAAACGCATTGACCGACTTGTCCGGCGCTTCGAGGCATTCGCCCGTGCGCAGATCGAAGTGGTGCTTGTAGATTGGCGACGCGACGACGAGGCGCTCGCCCAGACTGCCGATCAGGCCACGCGACAACACCGATGCATGCGAGGCCGGGTCATAGTTCTCGATGGCGAAAACACCGGCATCGCCTTGCTCGATGCGAAAGATCGCGACATGCACGTCGTCGACGAGCGCACACACGCCGGTGTTCGGCACGATATCGTCGAGCGCGCACACGGGCGTCCATGCCACGGCAGCAGAAACGGTGGGTTCGAATGCTTCAAGAAACTGAGGGTTCGCGTTCATGATGACCTCTGCGTGGGCAAGAATCAGACGGGTTCGGCAACGACGGGAATCGATACGAGCTTGCGCGTGCTGCGTTCTTCGGGCGTCGCGGGCCGGATCTGGCCGCGTGCGGGCACGAACGACACATGCTCGTCGGCGCGCTCGCTGTTGACGAAGTGACGGAACCGCTTGCGTGTTTCGGGATCGGTCACTGCGCGCTTCCATTCGCATTCGTAGGTGTCGACGACGTGCTGCATCTCGGTTTCGAGTTCGGCGGCCACGCCGAGCTTGTCGCCGATCACGACGTCAATCAGGTACTCAAGCCCGCCTTCGAGGTTGTCGCGCCAGACGCTCGTGCGTTGAAGGCGGTCGGCGGTGCGCACATAGAACATCAGGAAGCGGTCGATGTAGCGGATCAACGTCGCGCGATCGAGGTCCGACGCGATGAGTTCGGCATGACGGGGCTTCATGCCGCCGTTGCCGCAGACGTAGAGGTTCCAGCCCTTTTCGGTCGCGATCACGCCCACGTCCTTGCCCTGCGCTTCGGCACATTCGCGCGTGCAACCCGACACGCCAAACTTGATCTTGTGCGGCGTGCGCAGACCCTTGTAACGATTCTCGAGTTCGACGGCGAGGCCCACCGAATCGTCGACGCCATAGCGGCACCACGTCGAGCCGACGCACGACTTCACGGTGCGCAGCGACTTGCCGTATGCGTGGCCCGATTCGAATCCGGCTGCGATCAGCTCTTCCCAGATCGAAGGCAGTTGCTCGACGCGCGCACCGAACAGGTCGACGCGCTGACCACCCGTGATCTTCGTGTAGAGGCCATATTTCTTCGCGACCTGGCCCACGGCGATCAGACCGTCCGCCGTCACCTCGCCGCCCGGCATGCGCGGCACGACCGAGTACGTGCCGTCGCGCTGGATATTGGCGAGAAAATAGTCGTTCGAGTCCTGCAGGCTTGCGTGCTCCTTCTTGAGCACGAATTCGTTCCAGCACGATGCAAGGATGCTGGCGACGGTCGGCTTGCAGATGTCACAGCCGAGGCCGTGACCATGACGATCGAGCAGTTCGGCAAACGTCTTGATCTGCTCGACGCGGATCAGGTGATAAAGCTCCTGACGCGAAAACTTGAAGTGCTCGCAGAGATGGTTGTTGACCGCGAGACCCTGCTTCTTCATCTCGGCCTTCATGACTTGCGTCACGAGCGGCACGCATCCGCCGCACGCGGTGCCGGCCTTGGTGGCCTGCTTCACGTCGCCGATCGACGTCGCGCCCGCGCACACGGAAGCGCAGATCGCGCCCTTCGAGACGTTGTTACACGAGCAGATCTGTGCCGAAGCCGGCAACGCTTCAACGCCCAGGGCAGGCTTCGCCTTGCCGTCGGCTTGCGGCAGGATCAGGAACTCGGGCGACTCGGGCAGCTCGATGCGATTCAGCATCATCTGCAGCAGCGTGCCGTACTCGCCGGCATCGCCGACCATCACGCCGCCGAGCAGGTACTTGCCGCAGTCGGACACGACGAGCTTTTTGTAAACTTGCTTGCGGTCGTCGTTGAATTGGTAAGTGCGGCTGTTCGCCGTCGCCCCATGCGCGTCGCCAAAACTCGCGACATCGACACCCATCAGCTTGAGCTTCGTGCTCATGTCGGCGCCGGTGAATGTCCTGTCTGCGGTCGTCTCGTCCGCCAGCGATCGCGCGACGATGCGTGCCATGTCATAGCCCGGTGCGACCAGACCAAACACCTGGCCTTTCCAGAGCGCGCACTCCCCGATCGCATAGATATCGGCGTCGTTGGTGCGGCACAGGTCGTCGATCACAATGCCACCGCGCGGGCCGACGTCGAGACCCGATGCACGCGCAATGTCATCGCGCGGCCGGATGCCCGCCGAAAACACGATCATGTCGGCATCGAGATGGCTGCCATCGGCAAAGCGCATCCGGTGCGTGCCCGCCTCGCCGTCGACGATCTCGAGCGTGTTCTTCTGCGTATGCACCGTCACGCCGAGTTGTTCGATCTTGGCGCGCAGCACGCGGCCTCCACCCTCATCGACCTGCACGGCCATCAGGCGCGGTGCGAATTCGACGACGTGCGTCTCGAGTCCGAGGTCGCGCAGGGCCTTCGCGGCTTCGAGTCCGAGCAGGCCGCCGCCGACCACCACCCCCGTCTTCGAGCGTGCACCACATTCGGTCATCGCCTCGAGATCCTCGATCGTGCGATACACGAAGCAATCGGCGCGGTCCTTGCCCGGCACCGGCGGCACGAACGGATACGAGCCGGTCGCGATCACGAGCTTGTCGTACGCGAGCGTCTCGCCGGTCGATACGAGCACCGTCTTCGCCGCGCGATCGATCGACACGGCGCGCGCATTGAGCTGCAAAGCGATACCGTCACGATCGAAGAAGCCCGGCTCGACCAATGAGAGGTCGTCGGCCGTCTTGCCGGAGAAGAATTCCGTCAGATGCACGCGATCGTAGGCCGCACGCGGCTCCTCGCAGAGCACGGTCACATCGAGGGCTTCGTGTTGTCCTTCGTGTTGCTCTTCAACGAGGCACTCGAGAAACTTGTGGCCCACCATGCCGTGGCCGATCACGATAATCTTCATGGCTCTCATTCCTTTGCGCGGTGTTGCCGCTCTTCAATACGCCGCAGGTGACGATGTGTTTCGCCGCTGCAATACGTCAATACGTAACTTAGTCAGATTCAGTTCGCCGCGGGCAGCGCAGCGTCGCTGGCAACCGCTTCGGTCGACAAGCGCACGGCCAGTGCGCAGATCGCGCTGAGCATGACGATGACGGCGAGCATGACGAGGGCTTGATGCAGGTCGCCCATGCCCTTGAACAGGAACCCCGCAGCCACCGCACCCGTGTTGCCGCCGGCGCCGACGATGCCGGCCACCCCGCCGAGCGCCTTGCGGTCGACGAACGGCACGATCGCGTACGTCGCACCGCACGCCATATGGGTCATCAGGCCGAAACCGAGCATCGCGGCAAACGCACCGACGGCATCGTTCGCATGCGCGAACACCAGCAGGCCGGCGCCTTCAGCGGCGATCAGGAAGAACAACAGGGCAATACGGGCCGACAGGCCACGACGTGCCGACAGCCAGTCGGAGACAATGCCGCCAAGCGGCCGCGCAAAGATGGCCAGCAATCCGAAGCAACCCGCTGCCACACCGGCGAACGCAAGCGTCGCGTGGAAATGCTCGACGTAGTACAGCGCGGCGATGTTGTGAATAAAGACTTCGACACCGAAGCACGCGCCGTACGTGACGAAGAGCATCCACACGCGATAGTTGCGGGCCGCAAGTGCGAGGCTGTGCCATCCGCCCTTCTTGCCGCTTTCGATGGTGACGCCTTGCGCGCGCAGTTCGGAGAAGTTGCCTTGCGGGCAGTCTTGCGTGAGGCGCCAGTAGAAGAACGCAATAACGGGCATCGCAACGGCGGGCACGAGCAACGTCAGACGCCATGCGACTGCGCTCGTTGCGCCCCATCCGACGATCGCTGCGAGCATCACGGGCACAAGCAACTGCGCTGCACCTGCGCCTGCATTGCCGAACCCGGCACTCGTTGCATTCGCCGCGCCGACCACCTTGCTCGCGAACATCACGGACGTGTGGTACTGCGTGATCACAAAGCTCGCACCGACCGCACCGATCGCGAGACGGCACAGCAGAAACGGCAAATAGCTTTGCGAGAGCGCTGCGCCGACGAGCGGCAACGTGCCCAGCAACAACAGACCGACGTACACCTTGCGCGGGCCGAACCGGTCGCACAGCGGGCCGACCAGCACACGCACAAGAATCGTGATCGCGACGGCGGCGATGTTGATATTCGCGACTTGATCGGCCGTGAGCTTGAACTCCTGCTTGATCAGCGGCATCAACGGCGCACAGGCAAACCATGCAAAGAAGCACACGAAAAACGCGAGCCAGGCCATATGGAACGCGCGCATCGCAGGACCGCGAGCGCTTAGCAGGTCAATGGACGTCGCTTTGTCAGTCATGTCAGTTGCCCGTAGTAAACGAACACGGCGTCCCGCAAGCCGGGTCGGTAGACCATGCTCAGGGGACGCCGTTGTCCAAAAGTATCGAAGGGTGTTTTGCTGCGGACGCATCGCCGTTGATGCGCGTACGGTCCTTAAGGCAAGAGGTGTGCCATGCGACATCGAATGCCCCGAAACCCTTGATGGATAAGGCTTAGCGGGTCAATAGACGGGCCGTCAGCCGGAGGGGGCGGCAAACCAATATGAATCGCAGCGGCACATGGCTGGTGCGACGCAGCACTCCGGGCGTGCGGGAAGAGTGCACAGGGAAGGTGCCTTAGCGGCGCGCTTTAGCGCGAAGTCGAATTGAAAGCCATAGCCATGCGTATCAGATGAAGGCACACAACGTGCTGTCTCGCCCGTCGCGCGTGTCACACACGTGACGCACTGCGCGCGCAACGTATCTGTGAGATTGTGCGGTCCTTCGTGATCGCACGGAGACGGATCGACTGCACTCCCCCGACACGACCGGGGACGGTTTGCAAACGACAGGCGACCGGTATGCGATTTCAGTTTGGCATACCACGATCGCCCTGACTTCAACGATGTGGCACGACTTATCATGCAAAAGAACATTCTGATTGGTGCAAGTGCATTGCACCGCTGCGAAGATCAGTACGAATACGAACTCGAGCGGGCGCGCACGCGGCTCGCCGAACAGGCGCCCGACCAGGGGCTGCTCGCGACGCTGCTTGCGATCGTCGGCGAATTCACGTCGCGCTACGGCGCCGACGATCTCCGGCATTTCCTCCTGCTGCTCAAGCGTCAGCTCGATGCGTCGTCGCGTTCGCAGGCCGCCGGTCTGGTCGCGCACTATCTCGACTACGGCACCGGCGACGAGCGCGTCTCGCACTGCGCGCATTCGGACGCACGCATGGCCGCATTGTCGGTGCATCGCCCGGCATCCCGGTCATCGTGCGTCGTTCGTCGCCCGCGTCAATAAATACGAACCGCTTGCGGTCGCCGACGGCGAAGCCGTTGTGCTCGTGCATCCGCTCCCGCGACAGCCTATCCGCGGATCCTGAATCCATCGCGGCGCCCTTCCACGCTGATCAGCGATAACCCGAATTTCGAGCGACTATCGCACGGTAGCGAACGCCTTTCGCGCATCGACATGCGAAAACCGCTCGCCTGATATTGCCCCGCTTCTCCAGCACGCCTACTCTTGGGCCATCGCCTCGCACGAGGCCATGCGCCGTCGCAAGCGTCTGATTCACTGACGCACTGACGCCTGCGAACACTCTTCCGCGGCGCGACATTCCAAGAGTCCGGAGACAGGCATGCATTTCTTCCCCCATCGACACGCCGCCGATCTGTCGCTCGAAACCGACGAATCGCAAAGCTCAGCGTCCACCACACTCAGTGGCGCCCGCAAGCGCACGCATGTGCGCTTCGTCGTGCTCGCGCTCCTCGCGATCTGCACGATGATCAATTACCTCGATCGCACCGTGCTCGGCATCGCCGCGCCCGCGATGACCAAAGATCTCGGCATCGGCGCCGCGGTCATGGGCGTGGTGTTCTCGGCGTTTTCCTGGACCTATGCACTCGTGCAGGTCCCCGGCGGTGTGTTTCTCGATCGATTCGGGAGCAAGGTCACGTATTTTCTCGCGCTGACGTTCTGGTCGTTCTTTACGTTGCTGCAAGGCTTCGCGGTCGGTCTCAAGTCACTGTTGCTGTTCCGGTTCGGCCTCGGGATCAGCGAGGCGCCGTGCTTCCCGACCAATAGTCGCGTGGTTGCGACGTGGTTTCCTCAACAGGAACGTGCGCGTGCGACGGGGATCTATACCGTCGGCGAATATCTCGGGCTGGCCTGCTTTGCACCGTCGATCTTCTGGCTGGTCGCGACGTTCGGCTGGCGCGCACCGTTCTTCGTCGTCGGCGCCGTCGGCATTGTGTTCGCCATCGTCTGGTGGCTCGTCTACCGCGAGCCGCATCACTCGCGCCGGGTCAATCGGGCCGAGCTCGACTACATCGCCGAAGGTGGCGGTCTCGAGCCCCCGGGCGGACGCGAAACGCTGAAGTTCTCGTGGGCCAATGTCGGAAAGCTGATGCGCCTGCGTCAGATTTCCGGCGCGTGCCTCGGTCAGTTCGCCGGCAACACGACGCTCGTGTTCTTCCTGACCTGGTTTCCGACCTATCTCGCGACCGAACGTCATATGGGCTGGCTCAAGGTCGGCTTCTTCGCGATCATGCCGTTTCTCGCAGCCGCCGTTGGCGTCATGTTTGGCGGCTGGGTGTCCGACGTGCTGCTCAAGCGCACGGGCTCGGCCAACATTGCGCGCAAGCTGCCGATCATCGTCGGCCTGCTCGGCGCCTCGACCATCATCGCGGCCAACTACGTTCAAAGCGATACGACGGTCATCGCCATTCTCTCGGTCGCTTTCTTTGGCCAAGGGATGGTCGGCCTCGGCTGGACCCTGATTTCGGATATCGCGCCGAAGAACCTGATGGGTCTGACCGGCGGTCTTTTCAATTTCTGCGCGAATCTGGCCGGGATTATTACGCCGCTCGTGATCGGCTTTATTGTCGCGGCGACCGGTTCGTTCTTTTATGCGCTCGCCTACGTTGCCGCGGCTGCATTGATCGGCGCCCTGTCCTATATCTTTATTGTCGGAGACGTGCGACGCGTCGAGATCGCCGAGTGAAGCACCCCAGTCTGGAACGAGAACATCATGATCAACGGCAACACGCAGCTCATCGCCCATGTCGGCTACCCGACGAGTACTTTCAAGTCGCCGATGATCTATAACCCCTGGTTCGACAAGAACGAGATCAATGCGGTCGTCGTACCGATGGGGGTGCTGTCCGACGATTACCCGATGTTCCTCGAATCGCTGTTCCGCCTCACGAATATCCGCGGCGCGCTGATCACCATGCCGCACAAGGTCACGACGATGAGCCTTGTCGACGAAGTGACGCCGACGGCGAGTATCGCGGGAGCCTGCAATGCGATTCTCAAACGTGCCGATGGCTCGCTGCTTGGCGATCAGTTCGATGGCGCGGGGTTCGTGCGAGGGGTCGAGCGTAAAGGTCGGCCGATTCGCGATGCTCGCGCGTTAGTGCTCGGTAGCGGCGGTGTCGGCTCGGCAATCGCCGCATCGCTTGCCGCAGCCGGCGCGGGTGAAATCGCCTTGTGCGATACGAATACGCTCGCTGTGCAGGGTCTGGCTGATCGCCTGCGCAAACACTATCCGTCGCTTGTCGTGCGCACCGGATCGAAAGACCCGGCCGGGTACGACATCATCGTCAACGCGACGCCGCTCGGCATGAATGAAGACGACCCGCTGCCCTTCGACATCGATCGCATCGCCCCGTCGACCTTTGTCGGCGAAGTCGTGATGAAAGCCGAATTCACGCCGATGCTGCGTGCGGCCAAGAAGAAGGGCTGCACGGTCCAGGTCGGCACCGACATGCTGTTTGAAATGATTCCGGCGTATCTCGAGTTCTTCGGGTTCGGGACGACGACACCGGAAGAACTCCGAGCGGTGGCGCAGATCGAGTATTGATCCGATGCAGGCTCGCTGCTCAGTGGAGATTGGTCGCTACTGAATCGCTATTGAGTCGCTACTGCGTCACGATCAAGGCGACGGCGCATCGGTATGGGCCCCGGTCGGTGACTCAATGCATATGCATACCGCCGTTGATCGCGAGGTCTGCACCGGTGATAAATCCTGCGTCCTCCGAGCACAGGAAATGAACCAGTGCCGCGACTTCGTCGGGACGTCCAAGTCGCCCTACAGGAATCTGCGGAAGGATTCTTTTCTGCATGACGTCTTCGGGTACAGACTCCGTCATCGCGGTCGCAAGGTATCCCGGCGAAACCGTGTTGACGGTCACACCGAACTTCGCGAGTTCAAGCGCGAGCGCTTTCGTAAACCCGTGAATGCCGGCTTTGGCCGCCGAATAATTCGTTTGTCCGAATGCGCCGCGTGATCCATTCACCGAACCGATATTGACGATACGGCCAAACCCACGTTCGACCATATCGGTCACGAAAGGCTTGGTCATGTTGAACAGCGCATCGAGATCGGTACGAATGACGGCATCCCAGTCGGTCGGTGACATCTTGAGAAACGTTGAATCGCGCGTGATGCCGGCGTTGTTGATCAGAATGTCGATCGGTCCATAGTCGCCTTGCACGCGCTGCGCGCAACGCTGGCAAGAATCGAACGCTGTCACATCGAGTTCATAGGCCTGGAAATGGCGCCCTGCTTCCTTCTCAGTTGAAAGCCACGTTGCAACATGGTCGTTCTTTCCGGAGTGCGATATCGCAACCTCAATCCCCGCATCGCACAATTTTCTCGAGATAGCCGCACCCAGACCACCCATCCCGCCGGTAATGAACGCTACACGTCGCTGCGCCATGTTCTTCCTCCGATGTACTCGTGACAGAGAACTTACGTAGCCGTCGGCGGCGACCCGTATCGAAAGACGCGGAAGCGCGCATTTGCTGCACGCGCACGCCACGACACCTTTCGACACGGCTCACCGGCGGCTGAACTGCTATCACTATAGTTGGCCGAAGGGGCATCTGAACGGAAAGATCCGATCATTCAGGACCGGTCACACCCATTGACTTCACACTCAACGACAAGCGCATTCAACGGGCATATCGATGCTCAACGACCGTGTGAACGCTTTTCCGTCTTAGCTTTGCGGCGACGTTTTAGGGCTCCTCGAGCGCGCGTCCGGCCGTTTGATATCTCGTCGACCAATTCGCATATCTGACGCGCTGCGTCCACGGCAGAATTAGCTTTCAACCGAGTGACGTGTGCACTTAGGCGATAGTCGGCTTCCACGCGTAGCCCTTTGAGTTTTCGGAGTTCGGCGCCAATCCACTGAACTGCTGAAGGATTGCCTTCGCGCTCGAGCCGACAGATAACACGCTCATGCGCCCCTCCTTGCAGATCCCCCGACCACGAACTTCCAAACTTTCTTGCGAGCGGACGGGCAACGTGGAATGTCGCATAGTAAGCGCGACTAATACAGTTGCGACAATTGATCTCCGCGCCCGACTTGATCATCGCCCGGGCCGAATCAAGAAACGCTGATGCATGTACGGACATTACAGACCTCCTTTATCCGTATCGGCAACGGTCGAGACCGACTGAAAATGGTACGACTCGTACGTAAATAGCAAGAGTCGGTATGCCTCGTCACCGCAGCGATGCCTGTATTCCTTGACGAGCGCGTGGTAAAGGGGCCGGCGCTTATCCGTGAGCGCATCAATCTGGATTTCGATTCCCTCCGACTCCTCTCCGAGGGACCGTACATCCACGCCCAGGATTTTATGACCTTGCTCACGAGCGAGCGAAACGGCAAGCTCTATCGCCTGAGCAAAAACAGGTTCATCAACTCCGCGCTCCTCTGCCCTCTCGAGGAACTCACCGATTTCCTCGATCTCGGAAGCAAGGTTCATCTTCTGGTGCCATGACGCGCCCGAGCGTTCCGCGATATCGAACAGCGTGGATAACACCTCGATTGCTTCGCGAAACTCGCACACAGCTTGATACACATAACCGGCTTGCCGCAACACCGTGGCGTCGTTCGGATAACGGCTTACTGCGTCACGCGCCAGCGCACGCGCGGCAGTCAACTCGCCGGTTCCGATTGCAATCATCATCGCCCCCACCGCCATGAAGGCGTCGTCGTGCATGGCACGAGCGTTGTCGACGCGTGCCGCGAGTCCCTCATGCTCTCCCAACGCGTATTCAGCCACCGCTGACGCCATTGCGTGCGCGGCGAGGTCACGTGCACTGTCGCAACGGAGCGACTCGATCTTTGCACGCAAACTCCGAATCCCTTCGCCTTGTGGTTCCTCAATGCGATTGCGAATGCAGGTCAACAGATCGTTGATCCACTGCCAGCCCACAATACCGGCCTCGGGCGACAACTCGAACAGGCCGAACGGACGAAGGAGAGCATCGTGTTTTTCACGTTCGTCGCCGACTTCGTAGTCGTCTTCCTCATCGTCCTGCCCACCCGCGCATTCGACCGAATCGTCGAACTCGCCGTCCTCGTCCTCCTCGTCTTCGTCATCCATATTGAAGAGCGCGCAGCGCATCATCACGGATTCCTCAATAAATCCCGCCCACCGCCGTTTCGACAAACCTACTTCCGTCCTCATAAAGCCTCCCTTTCGGCAAAGAACTACCGCAACAACAGGGATGAATACTAATTATGTTGCGTACAAAATACTTTTTTGAGACGCATTGAATTTTTAAATCGGGCGCGCAAAAGCGCTAGGCGTTCGGAAATTTCTGAACGCCCGGCGGATAAGGAGATGCGACTGGAGATTTAAGGCATGAGACCTGCGTGGCGACGACCGAAGCCGCGAGAGCCGCGGCGAAACCGCTGCATGGGTCGGCCACGTCGGTATGTACCCGGCGGCTTCGGTGCCCCAGGCGACGTGGTCCGTGCTTACGCGACGTTGTCCGTACTTACGCGGCGTCTTCCGTGCGTTGGCGCCGCTTCGAGGCGCGCGCTTCGCCCATGTTCGACACGCGCTTGCGGACCGAAGGCGTAGGCGTAGGCGTAGCGGAAGGGTTGGAAGCCATGGAAGGCGTGGAAGGCGCAGAACCGACGGAAGACGTGGAAGGCGCGGTAGCGACCGAAGACACCGGCGTCACGACTTTCTTCGCCCCGCGTTGCTTCGCACCGAGCCGTTCGTCACGCTCGGCGATCATCGCATGCAGCAGTTGTGTGGTTTGCAGACGCACCACGCGGCGGATCTTGTCGAGACGCTCGCCGTTCACGTCTTCCCACCCGAGCGTCTTGAACGCGGCGAGCCGCATAACGTGAAACACGTGTGCCGAGCCGCCGAGCGCCATCGTGCGCAGCAGCGTCTCTTCATTGTCGTGTTCGAGCCCGAGCAAGCGGCCGACGATTGAGGACTTCGCATGCACGATGCAGCGGTTCGCCCGCTCGTTGAGGATATTGAAGCCCGTGCCCGGACCGAGGCCGGCCTGCTCGCGCGCCATGAACAGACGCCACTCGTCCGCCTCGCGTGACTGGAACATGAACTCGACCGTGCGATCCTGAATCGCCAGATACGCTTCGACGAGCGTCTCATCTTCGCAACGCTCGGCTTCAAGCGCGCGTTCGGCAGCGCGGACCGGCGCTTCGATCTCCGTCCAGACGCGATCGATGATGTGGCGCAGGCACGCGGCGTACACCCCTTCCTTGTTGTCGAAGTAGTACTGGAGCGCCGGTGCGTTGACACCTGCGCTCGCCGCGATGTCCCGCGTCGACGCGCCGTCGAATCCCAGATCGCCGAATAGCCGTATCGCCGCGGAGATGATCCGCAAGCGCGTCTCCTCTCCACGTTGATATCCACCTTCTGCCGAGTGCCTGGGCCGTGACGTGCGATTCATCGCCAAATCAATCCGTATTGAAAGTCCGTACAAATATAACAGTTGACAGAAGTTTTCCAACTGGAATAATTCTGCCAATTGGAAAAAATCTGGAGTTCGTGTTCATGTCCGCAACCGCACCCGCCGGCGACGCAGGCAGCCTCGCCGCGCCGGCCAAACGTTCGAACCGCAAGGCCGTGCTGCTTGGCATCGGCGCCGTTGCAGCCCTTGGCGCCATCGCCTGGGGCGTGCACTGGTGGACGGTCGGACGCTTTATCGAATCCACCGACGACGCCTATCTGCAGGCCGACAGCGTGACCGCCGCCCCTAAAATCTCGGGCTACATCGCTGAAGTGTATGTCGGCGACAACCAAACCGTTAGCGTCGGTCAACCGCTCGTGCGTCTCGACCCGCGTCAATATCAGGTGAGCCTCGATCAGGCGAGCGCGACCATCGCCGCCCGCAAGGCCGATATCGCACGCGCCGAAGCCGAACTGGCGCAGCAACAGGCCAATATCGCCCAGGCGCGCGCGCAAGTCGAAGGCGCCAGGGCGAGCGATGCCTATGCCAGCGAACAAGTCTCGCGGTATGCCCCACTCGCGGTGACGGGCGCCGAAACCGACGAGCGCATTGCCGAGCTGCGCAATACGCGCAAGCAAGCTGCGGCAACGCTTGCGGCCGATCAGGCCGCGCTCGACTCGGCGCAAAAGCAGATCCCGACCACGCAAGCGCAAGTGCTTCAGGCGCGCGCGCAACTCGCCGCCGCCGTCGCCAATGCAAGTCAGGCCAGGCTCGATCTCGACGACACCATCGTGCGCAGCACGATCGCCGGCCGCGTCGGCGACCGTGCCGTGCGCGTCGGTCAGTACGCACAGCCGGGGACCCGGCTTATGACGATCGTGCCGGTCCAGGACATCTACCTTGAAGCCAACTTCAAGGAAACGCAGCTGGGCCTGATGCGTCCGGGCCAGCCCGCGACGATCCACGTCGATGCGCTGTCGGGTGAAGACCTGCATGGCACCGTCGACAGCTTCTCGCCCGGCACCGGCGCTCAGTTCGCGCTGCTGCCGCCGCAGAACGCCACCGGCAACTTCACGAAGATCGTGCAGCGCGTGCCCGTGCGCATCCGTGTCGATGCAAGCGACGCAGTGCGTGCCCGCCTGATGCCCGGCCTGTCGGTCACCGTGAAGATCGACACGCGCAGCGGCCGCGACGCCACCGCAGCCAACGAAGGCGATCAGCATCGTGGCTAGTGTGGCCAACGCGCAGGCGGCGCCTGCCCATCCGCCCAACGCCACCGCGGCAGACTGGATCGCCGTCGCGGCCGGTTCGCTCGGCGCCTTGCTCGCGACCCTCGATATCTCGATCACGAACTCGGCGCTCCCGCAGATCCAGGGGCAGATTGGCGCCGCCGGCACCGAAGGCACATGGATCTCGACGGGCTACCTGATGTCGGAAATCGTCATGATTCCGCTGACAGCGTGGCTCACGCGCGTGTTCGGGTTGCGCAACTTCCTGATCACGAACACGCTGCTGTTCACCCTGTTTTCGATGATGTGCGGGTTCTCGCACAGCCTGCCGCAAATGGTCATTGGTCGCATTGGCCAGGGCTTTGCAGGTGGTGCGATGATCCCGACCGCACAAACCATCGTAGCCACGCGGTTGCCGCGGCACCAGATGCCGATCGGCATGACGATGTTCGGGCTGATCGTGCTGCTCGGCCCGCTGCTGGGCCCGGTCGTCGGCGGATGGCTCGCCGAGAATATCGACTGGAGCTGGTGCTTCTTTCTGAACCTGCCCGTTTCGATCGCGCTGATCGGCCTGCTGCTGTTCGGGCTTAAACGCGATCACGTCGACCTGCATCAGTTCGTCAATGCGGACTGGCTCGGCATCGTCGGCCTGACGGCCGGCCTGAGTTGCCTGACGGTCGTGCTCGAAGAAGGCCAGCGCGAACGCTGGTTCGAATCGTCGATGATCGTCTGGCTCAGTGTCGTCGCCGCGTGCGGCATCGCGGTGCTGCTGATTGCGCAATTCACCGCAAAGCGGCCGATCGTGCGGCTCTCGTTGCTCAAGAACAAGAGCTACGCGAGCGTGATCATGATCGTGTTCACGGTCGGCGCAGGCCTGTACGGCATCGCGTACCTGCTGCCGCAGTTCCTGAGCACGGTGGCCGGATACAACGCGGAACAGTCAGGCGCCGTGATGCTTGTCTCCGGTGTGCCGGCGTTCATCATGATGCCGATCCTGCCGCGCGTGATCGGGAAGATCGACTCCCGGATTCTGGTCATCGCGGGGCTCGCGTGCTTTACCGCCAGCTGCATGGCCGATATCGCGTTGACCGCCCAAAGCGTCGGGCATGACTTCTTCGCCTCGCAGCTGCTGCGCGGTGTCGGTCAGGTGCTCGCGATGATGCCGCTGAACCAGGCGTCGATGGCCGCCGTGTCGAAGCAGGAAGCCGGCGATGCGGCCGGGCTCTACAACATGGCGCGCAATCTCGGCGGTTCGGTCGGTCTTGCTCTGATCGGTACGTTTATCGATCGCCGCACGACGTTCCACGATCAGATCATTCGCGAATCGGTGACCGCGAATAGCGCGATCGGGCAGGAACATATCCAGGCAAGCGCCGCCGGCTTCTTCGCGAGCCATGGCGACGCCGCCTTCGCCAAGCTTCAGGCCCTGGGGCAGCTCGCCGCGCAAATCGATGTTCAGGCGATCGTCATGACGTATTCCGAGACCTTCTACGTGCTCGGCATCGCGCTTGCGCTGTGCGTCCCCCTCGCCTTCCTTCTCAAGAGACCGTCGGCTGGCACGCCCTCGGCGGGTCACTGATTGTCGATGAAGTCCTTATGACGTCCACGTCCAGCTTGTTTATTCGTCCGGCGCTCGCGCAGCGTTGCGCCATTGCCGCGGCAGCCGCCTTGATGGTCGCCGGGTGCACGGTCGGCCCCGACTATCACGGCGCCCCGGAAGTGGCCAGCGATGCCACGCACGCCGCATCGTTCGTGCGCACGCCGGCCACCGGCATGGCAACGACACCCGCGGTCTCGCAGTGGTGGATCACGTTGCACGACCCGGAGCTCACGCACCTGATCGAAGAAGCGCTTGAACAGAGCCCGACCATTCATGCCGCTCAGGCTCGCTTGCGCGAATCGCGCGCAGGCTTGCAGGAACAACAGCGCGATGCCTTGCCCAAGGCGTCGGCGAGTGCTGCCGACATTCGCGTGCGTGCGCCCGATACGTCGATCCTTCAGAGCAACTCGAACAACTCGGGTGGCTCGTCAGGTTCATCGGGGTCCACGGGTCGCGGACCGGTCGATCTGTATGAAATCGGCTTCGACGCCAGCTGGGAAATCGATCTGTTTGGCGGCACCCGGCGCGCGATCGAAGCGGCATCAGCTCAGTCGGATGCGACCGAAGCCGACCTCGCCGACGCACACGTGCAGCTCGCCGCCGAAGTCGCGCAGGCCTATATCGACCTGCGCGATCAGCAGCAACGCCTCGATCTCGTTCGCAAATCGGCTGACCTCGAAGCGCAGATGCTCGATCTGACGCGCCAGCGCCGTGCACGCGGCGTCGCATCGGATCTCGACGTCGAACGCATTCGTACGCAAGTCGAAACGACAAAGTCGGATCTGCTGCCGCTTGACGCGCAAATCACCGAGTCGCTCGACCAGCTCGCCCTGCTGACCGGCCGCGAACCCGGTGCGCTCGATGCCGAGCTGAATCCGGTGGCCCCGTTGCCCGTGCTACCCGAAACGGTGGCCATCGGCGACCCGGCCGCGCTGATGCGTCAACGCCCGGACATCCGGTCTGCGGAACGCAAGCTCGCGGCACAGAACGCGCAGATCGGCGAACGCGAAGCCGACTGGTTCCCAAAGCTCACGCTGTTCGGCGACCTAGGCTTCACGGCTGCTGATCCGGGCCACCTGATGCGCAAGGACAACTTCTCGTGGGTCGGCATTCCGTACCTGCAGTGGAACGCGCTCGATTTCGGCCGCGTCAAAGCACGTGTCGATCAGGCCAATGCATCGCGCGACGAGGCTGAAGCGCAGTACCAAAGCGCGGTGCTCGGCGCGCTGCGCGACGCCGATGTGGCGCTGTCACGCTACGGTCATCAGCGCGAAAACGTCTACAGCCTGCGTACGGTCGAGTCGTCGGCATCGCATACGGCTCAATTGACTCGCCAGCGCTATCAGGCCGGCGTGTCGACCGCGCTGGACTGGCTCGATGCGGAGCGCACGCGTTATTCGGCCGAGCAAAACCGGATCTCGGGCGATGCGGCCCTGATCAAGGACTACGTCTCGTTGCAGAAGGCGCTGGGCCTTGGATGGATGCCTGCGGGCTGAACGCGTTCGGGTTGTGACGCGATGGCGGATTCGCGGCGGCTGATGCATGTGGCGGATTTGCCGCCGCACTGAAAGACGACCTGACAACGGTCAGGTCGAGCCGCTATAGTCGGGTTTCCCAAGCCGACTGTAAGCCATGTCCTCTGTTGCCGCCTTCCAGCTTATTCTGATCTCGCTCGTCGCCATGGTGGGCCTGCAGTTGCTCGCGACGCGACTGCATTTCCCGCCTGCGGCTGCCCTGCTGCTCGGCGGTATCGCCCTCGCCTTTGTGCCCGGGCTGCCGCCCGTCGCGCTCGACCCCGACCTCGTCCTGATTGTGTTTCTGCCGCCGTTGCTGATGAGCGGTGCGTATTTTTCCGTCTGGGACGATCTGCGCAACAACCTGAGCTCGATCCTGACGCTGGCCGTCGGCGCGGTGGTCTTTACGACGCTGTGCGTCGGCCTCGTCCTTCACTGGTTTGTACCGGCCTTGCCCTGGGCTGCGTGCTTCGCGCTCGGTGCAATTGTGTCGCCGCCGGACGCAGTTGCGGCGAAGGCCGTGCTCGAGCGACTCTCGCTGCCGCGCCGCCTGACTGTGCTGCTCGAGGGTGAAAGTCTGCTCAATGACGCGGCAGGACTCGTGCTCGTGCGCTTTGCCGTCACCGCAGCACTCACGGGCGCGTTCAGTGCATCGCATGCGGTAATGAGCTTTACCCTGCTCGCGATCGGCGGTGTCGTCGTCGGTGCGCTCGTCAGCTACGTGATGATCAAGGCGCTGCGCTTTCTCGAAGACGATTTTCTCGTCATTACGACGACCCTGCTGACCTCGTGGATCAGCTACATTGTGGCGGACCTCGTCGGCGTGTCCGCCGTGATCTCGACGGTGACGTGCGGTCTCGCCGTCGGCTGGTATCAGCATGAAGTGTTCTCGGCGACGGTACGGTTGCGCGGCAGCTCGTTCTGGGCCGTCATGGTGTTTCTGCTCGAAGCGCTCGTCTTCATCCTGATCGGCCTGTCGTTGCGCGGAGTCGTTGCCCGGCTCGGCGCGCACGGTGGCTTCACGGACCTGCTACCCGCAGTGATCGCGGTCGTGCTCGCCGTCATCGTGTCCCGCTTCCTGTTCGTATTCGGCATCGAAGGCATCACTTCGCTGGTGCGGCGCCTGCGCGGCGAGCCCGCCCGGATCGACTGGCGCGCCACCACCATACTCGGCTGGGCCGGCATGCGCGGCGTCGTCACGCTCGCCGTTGCGCTTGGCCTGCCCGATTCGATGCCGGGCCGGGACCTGATCCTCGTCGCTTCATTTGCCGTCATTGTCGTGACCGTCGTTGGTCAGGGCGCCACGATCGAGACCGTGATTGAGTGGATCCGCCCGGACCGCACGTCGACGCGCAATGCCCGGCACCTGTCCGAGCCCCAGGCCTGGGCACTCGTCGAGGCGGCCCAGTTCACGGCCATCCACCCGCTGGTGCACGATGCGGACGGCAACGTGATCCATCCGCGGCTTTTCGAGCAGTACAGCTATCGCGCCAATCTGTCGAAGAGCATGGGCGAGCTCGAGACCTTTCCGACGGAACGACGCGAGGCACACTACGACGTGGTGCTTGCGGCGATCGCCGCCGGTCGCAAGGAATTGCTGCGCCTGCACCGCGCCGGCGAGCTCCACGATGAAATCATGCATACGATGGAGCGCGACCTCGACCTTCAGGAAATTACCGCACGGCACAACCGGGGCTAACAACGACGGCTAACAACGGCGGCTGACAACCGCGACTAACAAGCACGCCTCGGCAAGGGATCAGGCCCCTGTACTTCCGGCGCTGAAAGCCGGAAAATTGCCGAACAGGCCCGCGCGTTCATGACCGGACCCACCCGTCGCCATCCGACGGTTCGTGAGTCCGCCAGCCCGCCACAGGACGTCTGTGGCCTGCTCCGTCAGCCGCTTCAAAGAGGACTCTTAAAGATGAGCGACCCTTTCAAGCTTCGCCGTTTTGTCGATGCGCAGTCGCCGGTCTACGACCAGGCACTGACCGAACTCACTGCCGGAAAGAAGAAATCGCACTGGATGTGGTTCATTTTTCCCCAGTTCAAGGGGCTCGGCAAAAGCGACATGGCGCAGACGTACGCCATTGCATCGCGCGAGGAAGCTGAAGCCTATCTTGAGCACCCGGTGCTTGGCGCACGCATCCGGGAGGTCACGCGGATCGTCAATGACCTCGAAGACCGGACGATCGAGCAGATCTTCGGTTACCCCGACGAACTCAAATTCCGCTCGTCGATGACGCTGTTTGCCGAAGTCGCCGAGGACGATAACGAGTTCGACGAGGCGCTCGACAAATACTTCGAAGGCGAAGCTGATCCGCAGACGCTCCATCTGATGCGCTAATGCGCTGCGTGAGTTCCATGCATGCGCTCTGTGCACGAGTTCCATGCGTTAAATCCATGGGTTAAATCTTTGGTTTAGCCCCATCCGCACCGGCTCACCCTCACCCTGCGCTGCCCGTCGGGCACCGGATCTCTGCAAACCGGCTTGCCCCGGGGCGGCACTGCCTGCCTCCGAGCGACCCATCGGACCGACATGCAATAAAGACACGGCTCCCGGACAATAGCGGTTCAAGTCATTCCTGAGACCGCCATGGAGCGTGATGACATCTGCGAGCATGAATCAGAGCCTCCGAAGCATTCACGCGCCGGCGGGACTCTCCTAGACTCAAGCCCACTCGATAGCAGTTTCCCAATGGAAGCGGAGAACCATCATGGCGTTTGACTACGATCTCTTTGTCATCGGTGCAGGATCGGGGGGCGTGCGCGCCGCGCGATTTTCGGCGGGCTTCGGTGCTCGCGTAGCCATCGCGGAAAGCCGGTATCTCGGCGGCACCTGCGTCAATGTCGGCTGTGTGCCCAAGAAGCTGCTGGTCTACGGCGCGCACTACAGCGAGGATCTCGAACAGGCACACGCTTACGGATGGACCGCAAGCGCGCCGACCTTCGACTGGCCCACGCTGATTGCCAACAAGAACGAAGAGATCCAGCGGCTGAACGGCGTTTATCGCTCGTTGCTCGTCAAGAGCGGCGTCAAGCTGTTCGAGGGTCATGCCCGTCTCGTCGATCCGCATACGGTCGAGGTCAACGGCGAGCGCTTCACCGCCGAACATATCCTGATCGCAACCGGCACCTGGCCCAATGTGCCCGACATTCCGGGCAAGGAACACGCGATCACGTCCAACGAAGTCTTCTTCCTCGGCCAGTTGCCCAAGCGTGTCCTGGTCATGGGCGGCGGGTATATCGCGGTCGAATTCGCATCGATCTTCAATGGTCTCGGGGCCAGGACCACGCAGATCTATCGCGGAGAACTGTTCCTGCGCGGCTTCGATCGCTCGATCCGTGAACATCTGCGCGACGAACTGACCAAGAAGGGCCTCGATCTGCGCTTCCGGACCACCATCAAGCGAATCGACAAGCAGCCCGACGGCAGCCTGAGCGTCACGCTCGACGACGGCAGCACGATCGAAACGGACCTCGTGATGTTCGCGACCGGCCGCCGTCCGATGGTCGATAACCTGGGCCTCGAAAACACCGGTGTCACGTTCAACGACGACGGCTTTATTCGCGTCGACGAGCATTACGTCAGCACCGAGCCGTCGATCCTCGCGCTGGGCGACGTGATCGGGCGTGTCCAGCTCACGCCGGTCGCCACGGCCGAGGGCATGGCCGTCGCACGGCGCCTGTTCCGCCCGGCCGAATATCGGCCGGTCGACTACCACGGCATTCCGACCGCGGTGTTCAGCCTGCCCCACATCGGCACGGTCGGCCTCACCGAAGATCAGGCCGTGCTGGCCGGGCACAACATCACGGTCTACGAAAGCCGTTTCGGCACGCTCAAGCTGGCCCTGACCGAGTCGAACGAAAAGACCTTCATGCGCCTGATCGTCGACGCCGACACCGACAAAGTGCTCGGCGTGCATATGGTCGGCGCCGAGGCGGGCGAAATCATCCAGGGCATGGCCGTCGCCCTCAAGGCCGGTGCGACCAAGCGCGTGTTCGACGACACGATCGGCATTCACCCGACGTCGGCGGAAGAATTCGTCACCATGCGCACCCCCATCGCCGCATAGCCTTCTATACCGGGCCCGAAAAATATTCCTCAAAAACGTGGGCCCGGCGCGGGAATAAAACGCCACCTTTCGGCGTTTTATTCCGCAAGAACAGCCCCACAGGAGCGCCTGAACGAGTCGCGTCGATTACCATTTGTTTCACGAGCAGAGGCCGCAAACCTTGGCTAGACTTGCGTCATCGCAACGAGGAAACCGTCGATGACGCGTGACGAACTGCCCGCTTTATTGCCCGAATTGCTGCCCCGAATATGGGCATTCGCGCTGCGCCTTGCCGCCGACCGCCACGACGCCGAGGATTTGGCGCAGCGCGCCTGCGTGCGCGCACTCGAGCGGCGTCACCAATGGCAGCCGGGCACGTCGGCACTGAGCTGGATGTTCTCGATCGTCCATTCAATCTGGATCGACGAAATCCGCGCCAGGCAGATTCGCAGCCGCTCTCGCATCGAATGGAACGAAGCGCTCGTCGAGACCGTCGCCGATCCGGCTGCGTCCGATCCATCCTCGGACTTGCTGTACAAGCAGGTCCTCGAGGCGGTCGACGCGCTGCCCGATGCCCAGCGTGTGGTCATGCTCCTCGTTGCTGTTGAAGGACTCAGTTATCGCGAAGCCGCGGAGATACTCGAAATACCGATCGGTACCGTCATGAGCCGTTTATCCCGGGCACGCCTGACGCTCGGTGCGCAATTCACCGCACCGTCGCCGCATGCCCACACCGATCACGATGCGCGGAAGGACTCCGTCAGATGAGTTTCGACGACACTTTGCTAATGGCCTACGTCGACGGCGAATTGCCGCCGTCGCGCCGCGCCGAAATCGAACAGGCGATCGCAGGCTCTCCCGAGCTGGCGCATCGCGTGGCGCTGCTGCGCGCCTCCGTCCTCCCTTATCAGGCTGCGTACGCGCGCCGCCCGGTGCCGCCCGTGCCTGCCAGCCTCGCGGCGTTCGTCACCGAATTGGCGCTCACAGGCGTGGCGCCGGCACGACCGGCTCGCGCAGGCGATACGTTCGAGGCCCCGATCGCCGTCGACGGCTTCGACCAGTCGGATTTCGAACAGTCAGGGCTCGATCACCGTGCCGGCGCTCGCGACGAGGCCGATGCCCCCCTCGAAGCGGCATCACAGGCCCCTGACCCCGCGCATGACGCACCGCGCGGCGGAACCGGCGACGTGCCGTCTGCCGGGCGTCCGACAGCGGCCGTTGCCTCGCTCGCGGCCGCGCGCGAGGCACGCGATACCCGGGAAGCCCGCCGGCCGCGCCGGTCCGGGCTCTGGCTCGCGGCGGCCTTTATCGCCGGCGCCTTTATCTGCGGCGCCGCACTCAAGGGCGGCCACCTGTTCGAGCCGCGCGTCGCGCCCTGGCTCGAAGCCGCCGCCGGCTATCAGGAGCTGTACACCCGCGAGACCGTGGCCGATGTGCCCGATAGCGCGTCGATCGATGCACGTCTGATCGACGAGGTCCGGCAAGACGACCATTTACCGATTGCGATTCCCGATCTGCGCCAGGCGGGCCTGACGTTCAAACGCATCCAGCGCCTGCGTTTTCGCGGCCGCCCGCTGATCCAGATCGTGTATCTGCCTGAAAGGGGCGACCCCGTCGCGCTGTGCGTCATCGATGCCAAGCAGGATCAGCCGATGAAATCACAGCATGTTTATGGCATGGATGTCGTTTCATGGAGTCAGGATAAGCTCGCGTTCGCGCTGATAGGCCACAACGATGTCGTCGATCTTGCCGCGCTGCATCGGCAGCTCACGGACAACCCGTCGCTGATTCGCGTCGACTAAACAGGCGCTGCCATCACGCAACATGAGGTCGACGTACGTGTTGGCACGCGTCGAACGATCAGCGTCCTGGCACGTCGTTACAACGTCGTTACAACGTCGCTAACGCGTCGTTAACACATCGTTAGCACGTCGTTGAGACATCGTTGGAATAGGCCTTGCCGCGCAGGCGTTATTCATTGAAACGGCACGCATCGGAACGACACCGTCCGCAACTCGTCGAACCGGTGCACGTGATGACACGTCGACGCCACCGCAGCAGGCGTCGGGACGCGACAGCACGCGCCGTCAACCCCGCATCCGGAGTTCACCATGACCGCAAGACCCGAAGTGCTGCGCGATACGGCAGCGGCTTCTTTCCCCGCCGGGCGCTACACGCGTACGGCGATGGTTCTTCACTGGCTGATCGCAATCGGCATCATCGTCAACGTGGCGCTCGCGCTCATCTCGGATTCCTTGCCCGACGACTGGGTTCGCCCGGTCATCGACACGCACAAGTCGATCGGCATCACGGTGCTGGGTCTCGGCATCCTGCGCCTGCTCTGGCGCGCGACGCATCGTCCGCCCCCGTTGCCTGACAGCTTTCCGTCGTGGGAGCGTAAAAGCGCGCATGTCGTGCACATCCTGTTGTACGTGCTGATCTTTGCGATGCCCCTGTCGGGATGGCTCCATGATTCGGCCTGGAAGGCGGCGGCGACGCATCCGATGACATTGTTCAACGTGATCCCGTTTCCGCGCGTGGGCTTTGTCATGAACCAGCCCCCCGCGCTCAAGGAACATCTGCACGACCTGTTCGGGGCGATCCATACATCGCTCGCCTATGTGATCTATGTGCTGGTGGGCCTGCATATTGCGGGTGCGCTCAAGCATGAGTTCATCGACCGCAAGTCGGTGATCAAGCGCATGCTGCCCTAGATCCGAGTCTGAGTCAGGCGGCCATGCATCGCCACCGCATGCATGGCACGCCCACTGGTTGCTTCACCACGCCGTACACGTCTTGAATCGTTGATGAATACCCCCCTCGAGCAAGCCCTCGCCGTCCACTCCCCTCGCATTACGCCGCGTCGTGGCACCGTCATCAGCGTGCTGATCCACGGCAGCGTGATCGTGCTGTGGTTCCTCCTGTTCGCGCGTGCATTCTTTTTGCAAGGTGCACTCGCGTGGTCGGCCGGCATTGCCTATATCGCCTACGACACCGTGCTGCTGGTGTTCGTGACCTTCAAATCGCTCTCGCTGCTGCGCCGCGAAGTGCCTGACGTTGTGGCCTCTTCGCCTCCGCCTCGCCCGGTGACGCTGGGCGTGGTCGTCGCGGCCTATAACGAGGCAAGCGTCCTGCCCGTCACGCTGCAGGCCCTGTTCGACCAGATCGACACCCCCGATGAGATCGTGATCGCCGACGACGGTTCGAGCGACGCGACCGCCCAGGTGCTCGCAAAGCGCTACGGACTGGTGCAGGCGCCGGACGGCGAGTTGAGTGCACCGAGTCCGACGCATCCGACCCTGCGCTGGATGCGTGTCACGCATGGCGGCAAGGCGCGTGCATTGAACGCGGCCATCACTGCAGTCGGCACGGATGCACTGATGACCGTCGATGCCGATACGCTGCTCGCCCCCGACGCGTGCCGCGCAATGCGCCGTGCGTTCTCGACCGAAGGCGAGCTTGTTGCGGCCGCAGGCATCCTGACGCCGCTGTGTGGCAAGACACGCGAAGGCCGCTTTTTCCAGTGGTTTCAGACCTACGAATACATTCGCAACTTCGTCTCGCGCTACGCGTGGATGCGCGCCGAAAGCCTGCTGCTGATCTCGGGTGCGTTTGCGTGTTTCCGCCGCGAAGCATTGATCGAGGTCGGCGGCTTCGACCCCGAATGCCTGGTCGAAGACTATGAGCTGATCCATCGGCTGCGCCGCTATTCAGTCGACTACGACAGGCGATGGACCGTGCGTGTGATCGGCGCCGCTCAGGCATTCACCGACGCACCCAGCACGCTCGGATCGTTTCTGCGTCAACGGCGCCGCTGGTTCGCCGGCTTCCTGCAGACGCAATACTGGAATCGCGACATGATCGGCGACCGTCGCTATGGCGCCGTCGGTTTATTGATGCTGCCGATCAAGGCGTTCGACACCGTGCAGCCGATTTACGGCCTCACCGCGTTTGCGTTGCTACTTGGGTTTTTATTCACGGGCGAGTTCGTGTCGTTCGGGCCTGCGCTCGCGTTTATCGTCGGCAAGATCATCATCGATCTCGCATTCCACCTGTGGTCGGTGTATCTGTATCGACGCTGGACGCGCAATGCGACGACCTCAAGTATCGGCATGGCGCTGCTGGCCGCGATCACCGAACCGTTCACGTTTCAGCTGTTGCGTCATACCGGTGCGACGCTCGGCTGGTTCCACTTCCTGGGTCGTCGCAAGACGTGGGGCGTTCAGCATCGTGCGGGGCTGCTGGGGCTTCGCGCGCGTCGCCGCCAGACGGAATAAGGCGCAAAGCGGGCTCGTTTACAAGGTGTGTGCAAAGGGTTCATGCAACGGGTGTGTGCAACACCGATATCCAACTTGATATCGACGCGCAGTGCGCCCCTTCTTGCATCCCTTGCTGCATCCCTTGTTGCATCGCCGGGAGCCCGCCATGTTTCCGATCTCTTTCCGCGTTGCCCGCGCTTCGCTGATCGTATCCACCTTGCTTGCCGGATGTGCCGCCGCTCCGGCACCCGAACCTGTCTCCGCCGTGCCCCCCGCGAAAGCCTTCGACTGTCGTGATGTCGAAGCCCAGGTCCTGCTCGATGGCACGGTCGCGCATCTGCCGACCCGCGCCTGCCGCGACGGATCAGGCCAATGGCAACTCGTGCAGGACGACAGCGGCGCGGGCTACCCCGCCGGCACGTTTCTCGTCTACGACCCGACCGTGTGGGGCTACCCGTTCTTCGGCTTCGGCGCGGACGTCGTGATCGTCGATCATTCGCACTTTCATCACGATCACTTCTTCCATGGCTCGTTCATGCGCCGCAGGCACTAAGCGCGGCTCTGGGCGCCCCGGCCGAATCCCAAGTACGTTTCGATCACGCGAGGGTTCGCGGCGAGTTCGCTCGCGGGGCCCTCGAGCACGACGCCGCCTGTCTCGAGCACGTAGCCGTAATCCGCGACCTGGAGCGCGGCGCGCGCGTTCTGCTCGACCAGCAGCGTCGCCACGCCCGTCTCTCGCAGCTGGCTGACGATGCGCAGGATGTCTCGCGTGATGAGCGGGGCGAGGCCGAGGCTCGGTTCGTCGAGCATCAGCAAGTCGGGCTTGCCCATCAACGCGCGGCCGATCGCGAGCATCTGCCGCTCGCCGCCCGACAGGGTGCCAGCCTGTTGACGCCGCCGTTCACGCAAACGCGGAAACAGCGCGTACACGGGCTCAAGCTGATCGAGATAGCGGCGTTCACCGGCTTTGCTGCGCCGCCATGCGCCAAGGCGCAGATTATCTTCGACGCTCATCGTCGAGAACAACGCACGCGACTCGGGCACGAGACAGATACCGCGCGCAACGCGCTGCTCGATGGACAGTGTTTCGACGCGCTCGCCGAGATGCCGGATTTCCCCCGTCGCCTGACCTTGCGCCGGCAAGGCACCCATCAATGCGTTGAGCAGGGTCGACTTGCCCGCGCCGTTGGGGCCGATCACGGTGACGATCTGCCCGGCCTTTAGATTGAGGTCGATGCCGCTGAGCGCCTCGACCTTGCCGTAGCGCGCGGACAGTCCACGCACCTCAAGGACGTCGCGTGTCGCGTGGATCCCGCGCATGTCGTGCGTCTCGCTCATTCGACACTCCCGAGATAGGCATCAAGCACTGTTTGATTGGTCTGGATCTCTGCGGGCGTGCCTTCGGCGATGCGCGTGCCGAACTCCATGACGACAACGTGATCGGTCAGGTTCATGACGAAATCCATATCGTGTTCGACCAGCAGGATGCTCATGCCCTCTTCCCTCAGGCGCGAGAGCAACGCCGCCAGCACCTGCTTTTCCTGATAGCGCAAACCGGCCGCGGGCTCGTCGAGCAACAGCAGCACGGGGTCCGCGCATAACGCGCGCGCGATTTCCAGAATGCGTTGCTGACCCAGCGCGAGGCTGCCAGCCTCATCGTCGATATGCGCACCGAGTCCGACGCGCTCGATCTGCCGCGCCGCCTCCGCGAGCAGGCTCACTTCATCGGTCCGGTCGATTCGCAGCAGCGCGCGCCAGATACCGCCACGGCAGCGCAGATGCGCGCCGAGCGCCACGTTTTCGAGCACACTCATGCGCGGCATCAGCTTGACGTGCTGGAACGTGCGGCCCATGCCGCGCGCGGCAATCTTGCGCGCGGGCAGACCGTCGACGCGCTCGGCGCGGAAACGGATCTCGCCACTGGTCGCGCGCAACGCACCCGACACGAGATTGAAGGTTGTCGACTTGCCGGCGCCATTCGGGCCGATCAGTCCGACGATCTCGCCCGGCTTGACGGCAAAGCTCACATCATTGACAGCGATCAGCCCGCCAAACGTCTTGCGCACCTTGTCGACAACGAGCAACGGCTCGCCGGCGTTGGCCACGGGCCGCCGCGCGAGCGTCTGTGCGCGTGCATCGGCACGCCAGACACGGCGTCGTTCGAACCGGCGGCCCAGCACAGGCCAGATGCCTTCGCGCGCGAACTGAAGCAAGGCGATCATCAGCACGCCGAACACGATGACCTCATAGTTGCCGCTCGATCCGAGCCACCGGGGCAGCACCGACTGCAGCCAGTCCTGCAAGACCGTCAACACCGCTGCACCCAGCACGGCGCCCCAGACATGCGATACGCCACCGACCACCGCCATGAACAGGTACTGAATACCGTAGTTCAGCCCGAACGGCGTCGGATTGACCGCGCGCTGAAGGTGCGCGTATAGAAAGCCCGAGATCGAGGCGAGCACCGCCGCATACACAAAGATGGCGATTTTCATGGCCGCGGTGTCGACACCCATCGCCTCGGCCATGGCTGCGCCGCCGCGAAGCGCGCGAATCGCCCGTCCGGGACGGCTGTCGAGCACGTTGCGCACCGAGACGATGGCGCCGAGTACGACGATCCAGATCAGTACGTAGATCCGCCGTCCCGTATCGAGCGACCAGCCGAATACCGAGAGCGCCGGAATCCCGTTGATTCCGTCGTACTTGCCGAGCCAGTCGAGATTGCCGAACAGGAAGAACAGCGACAGCCCCCACGCGATCGTGCCAAGCGGCAGATAGTGTCCAGACAGGCGCATCGTCACTGCGCCGATCAGCGATGCCGCGACCGTCGTGACAGCGATACCCGCAAGCAGACCGATCCACGGCGACGCGCCGTACTGCGTCGTCAGCCACGCCGTCGAGTACGCGCCGAGCCCGACAAACGCGGCCTGCCCGAAGCTCGTCATGCCGCCGATACCCGTGAGCAGCACGAGTCCAAGCGCGACGATCGAATACAGGCCGATATAGTTCAGCAGCGTGATCCAGTACTCCGGCACCGCAAGCGGCCCGGGCAACACCGGCAATGCGAAGAGCACGACAACGAAGACACCCAGTGCGATGCGACTCGGGGCAATTCCCCCGACACGAGGACAGGTAGCGCTCATTCGTCGCTCTCCTCGATCTGTGGCGTCGAAAGACTGCGCCACAAGAGCACCGGCACGATCAGTGCAAACACGATGACTTCCTTGTACGCGCTCGCCCAGAACGACGCATAGGACTCGAGCAGGCCGACCAGCAACGCGCCCGCAGCGGCAACGGGATAACTGACAAGCCCGCCGATGATGGCGCCCACAAAGCCCTTCAGGCCGATGAGGAAGCCGCCGTCGTAGTAAATCGTGGTCAGCGGCGAGACGAGGATGCCGCTCAGCACACCGAGTGCAGCCGCCAGCGTGAACGCGATGCGCCCGGCCCGGGTCGTGCCGATACCGACCAGCTGGGCGCCGAGGCGATTGATGGAGGTGGCGCGCAATGCCTTGCCGGTCAGCGTGCGACCAAAGAACAGATAGAGCGCGACGATCAGCGCGAGCGCCGTCGCGACAACCCACAGGCTCTGACCCGATACGCTCATGCCGCCGACCGACAGATTCGCGTCGGTGAGACTCGCCGTGCGCGAGCCTTCCGCGCCGAACATGAGCAAACCGAGTCCGACAAGCGCCAGATGCACGGCGACCGCAACGATCAGCAGCACGAGCGTGCTCGCCTGGGCGACGCGTTCAAACGCGAGCCGGTAGATGAACGGCCCCATCGGCACAACGATCGCGACCGTCAGCGCCAGTTGCGCCCAGAACGGCAGATCGGCGCGCGGGGCGAGCAGATGCGCAAGCCCGAACACGGCCAGCGGGAACAGGAGGTCGCGCAGCGTGGCGCCCATCAGCGCCCGATGCCGCGACGCGTGACCGCGGTGGCCGCGCAACACGGCGACCGCTTCCACGACAAAGCTCGCCGCGCCCAGCGCGACCAGCAGCCAGCACGTCGCCGGGAATTTCTGCGACTCGAGGGTGGCCAGTGTCAGCGCGCCATAGGAGACGAATTCTCCCTGGGGAATCAGGATCACGCGCGTGACGGAAAACACGAGCACCAGGCCCAGCGCGAGTAAAGCGTAAATCGCGCCGCTCGTGATCCCGTCTTGCGCGAGGATCGCGGCAATCGATAAATCCATGGTTTTGAAGGCAATCGGACCAGACTGAATCAGCCGGCGCCAGCGCGTTCGACGCGATGGCAACCAACGGTGAACCGACGATATGCCAGTTCACCGTGGGCGCTGTCAACTTTTCCGATGCTTCGGGGACCGGGTCGACCCTTCAACGCCCGCTGGTTGCCATGCTCGAGAGCACGCCGTCGCGGCGGATCAGGCCATGGAACAGTGCCGCGCCGAGGTGGCCGAGCACCGTCACGAACAGCAAGTACGCCAGATACGTATGCGCAAGATGCAAGCGGGCAAACCACCATGCGCTGGCCGGTGCGATCGGCGGCAAATGAAAGCCGCCGAACAAGGTGACCGGATAACCGCCTGCCGAGACCATCGCCCAGCCAAGCAGCGGCATCGCGATCATCAGGCCATAGAGCGCAAGGTGCGACAGGTGCGCGACGAGCTTCTGGGGTCCGGGCATATCAGCGGGCAACGGCGGCGTGCCGTTGCGCAGCCGGACCACGACCCGCACGATCACCAGCAGCAGAATCGCGATGCCCAGCGGCTTATGCACTGCGATGAGCCAGGTATGGCGTTCAGAGACGCTGGCCACCATGCCCACCCCGATAAACAGCATCGCCAGGATCAGCACCGCCATCGTCCAGTGCAGCAGCCGCTGCGCGCCGCTGAAATGCGTCGTTTCATTCATGTTCGATGCCCCGGATTCAGTGAGTCGGTTTGGGCTCGAAGCCCGGCGCACCCGATTCTTCGCTCGTGCGCAATTCATAGGATTTCGCGTACGCCGCCGAGCGTGCCGCCAGCAACGGATCGGAAGACACCGTCATGCCGCTTGGCAACACGGTCGGGTCATAGTTGATGTCGCGGCACAGCCCGTCTTCCTGCGATTGCTCGCGTTCGACCACGATCGTGCCCGCATCGACTGTGCGACGCGACGAAGGCCAGGCGATCGTCGCGTTATCGACCGTATCGTCGGGGTCCGCGAACTGAAACACGAGGTGCCAGCGAAGCGGACCCTTGGCAAGGCGCGCGCTCAGATCCTGGCTCAGGTAGTTCGGATCGTTGGCGCTGCCGGCGGCGGCGACACCCGATGCGGCCGCACCCGCACCCGCACCTGCACCGGCGCCAGCAGCCGATGCGGCTGCTGCGGACATCGCCATACCCGACATCGCCATACCCGACGTCTCGGGTACCGTCTGCCAACGCACGGCATGGCGCTCACCTGCCTTGTCGACGAGATAAAACGCATTGAGGCTGTAATACGTCTCGCTGGCAAAGCTGGCCGAGGGATGCGCTGTCTTGGCCCACGCGCGGAACGCATTCGTTTCCGGGTGCGACGCGAAGAAGGCCTTGACCTTGTCCGGGTCGGGTTTGTGCGTCGTCGGATCGGGCCGTGTCGCGACGAGTTGTTCATAGAACGACTTCGGCGTGGCCACCGGGAACACGGGGATATTGTTCATGCCCGTACGCCATTGCTGCCCATCCGACTGCGTCAGGCGCAAGGCGAAGCTGCGAACGGGCGCGCTGCTGTCGGGCGCATAAGGATTGCCGCCCGGAATCGCCAGCCGTCCGACGAGATTCGTGCGCCCCGCGCCAAAGACTTCAGCCGTCGAGTACGCAGCCAGCGCGCCGTTGCTTTCGAAGTAACCCGAGACGCAGACGCCCTTCGCATGATTGCGGCGGTACCCCGGATGGTCGCCACCATTCGTTTGCAAGGCACTGACGATCTTGTTGGTCGACAAGTGTGACGGCGTCAGCCAGCCGCCGACGTAGGCAAACCCGAGCGCCGGGATCACCACGCATGCGCCGATCACGGCCCATCTGATTGCAATTGCACCACCACTCTGCGGCGGCTTCGCCCCGGGCTGGCCCGGGGGCATACGGTTAACCATCTGCTGCTCCTGTGCCGCGCGCGGCGTAGCGGATTACACGCGTCAGATCGACATGTCGAACCGCCAGGCGCGATCGACAAGCCGGATCAGAACTTCGGGGGAACGGGATGTCACGCGTCGGCGCAGGCCGCGCCAGATCAGCGCCGGGGGGCCAGTCGGCCGCCCGGGTGCACGTGAATCCATGAGCAGATGGTCGCGCCCGGGCACATACGCCCGGGTGACGTGTTCATGACTTTTTTGTCAGATTTTCCGGGTCAGATTTCCCGGTCCGGGCCGGGCTGAACCGAACTGGAGGCGATGCCCAGAAGCACGGCGTCCTCCGCGCGCTCCGGCAGGCTGGATCGCAAGTGGGTCAGCAAGGCCTTGACCGAAATGCGCCGATGGCCGCGCAGCGGACCCGGGTCCGTCTTGCAGATAAACGGCTGATTCCACACAAAGCTCCAGCCGGGGTCGCCGATCAGCAAGGCCGGCCGGCGCCCATAACGGTCGACGTACTCGATGTCCTTATGCCAGGTCTCGTCGTCGATGTCCTCGCGATGCGCATGTCCGATGACAGGACGGCAATAGGTCGACGCCCGCCAGTGTCCGGTCTGCGTCACGCTGCCGGGCTTCATGCGCCAGATGTCTCCCGATGCATGGCGCGAGGCATCCTTGGCATCGAGCACATCGCTTCGTCCGCTGCCGATCAGCGCGGTCGCCAGTTCGTGATGCGAGGCATAGGCCTCGCCCACTCGCATCAGATAGCGTAAATATTGCTGATGGCCGAACTCGCCGGTGTAAGAAGTAAAGCCTGCGATCCATCGGCCCGGCCAGTCTTGCGGATCGAGCGTCGCGCGCATGCCATGACTGCATGAGCAGAGGCTGATCAGGCCGCCGTCGAAATTCGGCCCGGCACCCGATTGCGTCAGGTGTCCACCCGGTGACGTCGAAGCGTTGACGACATGAATAAAGACGTCGTCCGCGCGATGCATCGGATGATTGCCGATATGCGCGGCGAGTGCCTCGAAGTCGAGGTCGCAATGAATTCTGGAAGAGCGTGCGTGCGGCGCTTGCAGTTCGATGGGGCGGGTGCCTGCGAGCAGCGCTTCGGGCAATCGCCCGGACTCGCTGGGCAAGGTCACGCCGACAAGAGGAGAAGCAGTTACTGTGCGATTCACACGAACGCGCCGCGAGGCGCGTGAATGGCGTGCCGGCTTAGTCACGATCAACCCTGTTTCTTGTTCGACTGGACGTGTGGCCGTCGGGTACGACACAAGCGCATCGTTTCCCAACGTCCTCCCCACACCATGCGATACGCCACCCGTTGTCACGTGTATGACATTCGCATGCAATCAGGTATTGCGACTTACGGTATTGCTCGACTTGCGGTGCTGCCGCTTCGATATGCCCCTCGTAACAACGTCATTTCAGAACGACGTCATGTCGATGCGATGGATAGCGTAGATAGCGGCTTCGTTTGAAACCACCGTCGAAGCCACTAAAGAAGCCATCGTCCTCCGATAGGCACAGCAATAACCATCGTAGGCCCGAACACGCGTTCTAGCCAAGAAAGAATCGTGAGCAAAAGCAACGGCCGCACACGCTCAGCGAACGTGTGCGGCCGATCGGCATCGTGACGGTACTGCTTGCGTGCGCTGATATGCCTTTAAGCAAGCGCGCGGCGACGCTCGATTTCAGCGATCGGCACGCCGGCCTGTTCTTCGTGCAGCACGAAATCGAAATCGATTGAAGCGAACGACTGATCGACACCGAGTTTTTTCTGCTCGGCGGCATCGTCGATGCGCTTGACGGACGGCACCAGACCATCACGCGTCGCAAAGGCGAAGTCTTCCCAAAGCAGCGGGTCGCCTTCGATATTGATTTGCGTGGTCAGCTTGCGGAAACCCTGTGCCGACACGAAGAAGTGAATATGCGCGGGCCGGCTGCCATGACGGCCAAGACGACTCAGCAGTTGCTCGGTCGAGCCGCCGGGCGGCACGCTGTAGCCGACCGGAACGATGCTGCGGAATTGATAGCGCCCTTCGGCATCGGTACGGATGCCGCGACGCAGATTGAAGTCCGACTGCGTCTTGTCGAAGTACGAATAGTTGCCGAGCTTGTTTGCGTGCCAGACTTCGACCAATGCATTGGCAACGGGCTTGCCGTCCTTGGTCAGCACACGTCCCTGCATGAACAGCAGCTCGCCCTCTTCCTTGCCGTCGTCCAGGCGCGCAAATGCCACGCTCTCCGGCGCGCCGGCCACATACAGCGGGCCTTCGATCGTACGCGGCGTGCCACCTTCGATACCGGCCTTTGCCTCGGCTTCGTCCATGCGCAGGTCGAGCAGATGCTCGAAACCCAGACCCGCGGCCAGCAAACCGAGTTCGCCGCTCGCGCCCGCACCTGCCAGCCAGTTCAGCGCATGCCAGAATTCGGCCGGCTGTACGTCGAGATCCTCGATCGTATAGAACAGGTCGCGCACGATCCGGTTGGTGATCTGCTTGACCCGTGCGTTGCCTGCGCCTGTCTCGGTGCTTTCGATGCGCTTCAACAGCGCGTCAAGGGCTGCTCGTTCCATGATGCCTCCTGAGAATGAAATGCCGCTGTCGTATTGGGGGTTCAGCGGTCGTCCTGGTGAATCGATGAAGGGTGCCGGCACAAGGCTTCGACCTTGACCTGCATGTACGGAAACAACGGCAAGGTGCTCACGAGGTCGTGGAGCTCCGTCGGGCTCTCGACATCGAAGATGCTCACGTTCGCGTAGCGGCCGACGACGCGCCAGATATGGCGCCATTTGCCGCTGCGCTGCAGCACCTGAAAACGTTCGCGCTCGGTTTGCTTGAGCCGGTCCGCTTCTTCGGCCGGCATATCGTGCGGCAGGCGGACTTCCATTTCGACCTTGAACAGCATGCGTGCCTCGTCAATTCCTGGGTTCGTGGGGACTCATCGTGTGTCGTCAACGTGTCGCCGGTTATTCAGGCGATCGAAACAATCGGAGCACTCGCCGCATCGCGACGCATGCGCGCGAGCTTGTCCTCGTCGAGCTCGATGCCGAGCCCCGGGCGCGACGGCACGTGAAGCATGAAGTCGTGATAATCGAGCGGATCGCGCAGCAGTTCTTCAGTCAGCAACAGCGGCCCGAATAGCTCCGTGCCCCATGCGAGGCTGGCAAACGTGCAGAACAGCTGTGCCGACGCCATCGTGCCCACACCGCCCTCGAGCATGGTTCCGCCGTAGAGATCGATGTGCGCGGCGTTCGCGATGGCTGCCACATTCGCTGCGCCGCGCGGCCCGCCCGACTGCGCGATCTTGACCGCGAACACGTCGGAGGCCTCGCGCTGAGCCAGGGCGAACGCATCGACGGGGCCGTGCAGCGCCTCGTCAGCCATCACGGGCACCACGCCCAGATCCCGCAAGCGCTTCAGCCCGTTGCGATCCGCTGCAGCGATCGGCTGCTCGACGAGTTCGACGCCCGCGTCGGCCAGCATGCGCAGGCCACCGACCGCTTCCGTGGCCGTCCATGCCTGGTTGACGTCGACGCGAACGGCACCGCGATCGCCGAGCGCACGCTTGATCGCCGCTACGTGCCGGACGTCGTCCTGCAGCGCGCGTGCGCCGATCTTGAGCTTGAATACGTTGTGGCGGCGAGCCTCGAGCATGCGCTCGGCCTCGGCGATATCGCGCGTCGTATCGCCACTGGCGAGCGTCCAGGCGACCGGCAGCGTGTCGCGCACGCGCCCGCCGAACAACTCACTGAACGGCACACCGAGGCGCCGGGCCTGCCCGTCGAGCAGCGCCGTCTCGATCGCGCTCTTCGCGAACCGGTTGCCCTGCACGCCCGCACCGATGCCCGCCATCAGCCGCGCGACCTCGTCCGCAGGCTGCCCGACCAGCAGCGGCGCGATATACGTGTCGATATTGACTTTGATGCTTTCGGGGCTTTCCTCGCCGTAGCTGAGCCCGCCGATCGTCGTCCCTTCGCCCAGCCCGACAACGCCGTCCGACGCACGCACACGCACGAGCACCAGTGTCTGGCGGTTCATCGTCGCCACAGACAGCCGATGCGGGCGGATCGTGGGGACATCCACGAGCATCGTTTCGATCTCTTCGATAAAAGTCTTCACAGGTATCAACGCAGTTCGAATCAGTTGGATTTGATAATAGATAAGGGGCTTGCACCGTGTCCAAGACACTTTTAGACTGACTTCATACCTTTGAGGTATTGAATAAAGTCGCCTGGCGAGCCCTCCAAATCCTTCTCGGACCGCCTGCTGAGCAGCAGGATTCAGAGGCAGGACTAAAAGGCGACAGTGCGAACCGCACCTGAGAAGCGGACCTGAGAAGCGCTTCGGGTAAGCGAACCTTAAAACCGGACTCCGGAATGGAACTGCGCCACCTTCGTTATTTCGTCGCTGTCGCAGACGAGCAGAACTTCACGCGGGCCGCCGAGCGGCTCAATATTTCTCAGCCGCCACTAAGCCGACAGATCCAGCAGATCGAAGAGGAACTCGGCACACCGCTTTTCGAGCGCGGCCCGCGGCCGCTGCGGCTGACCGAGGCAGGCAGGTTTTTCTATACCCATGCGTTGCGGCTGCTCGAACAGGCCGGCGAACTCGCGACGATGACGCGCCGGGTCGCGCAGCTTGAGCGCCGGCTTGTGATCGGGTTTGTGCCTTCGACCTTGTACGGGCCGCTGCCACGCGTGATCCGGCGGTTTCGTGAAGCGTGCCCGAACGTCGAACTGACGTTGCTCGAGATGTACACGCTCGAGCAGCTTGAAGCACTCACGGGGGGAAGAATCGACGTCGGCTTCGGCCGCGTCCGTTTCGAAGACGCTAACGTCCGGCGCGAGGTGCTCAGCGATGAGCCGCTCGTTGCTGCCGTGCCGGCCGATCATGCGTTGGCGGGAAAAAACCAGGCAGTGAGCCTTGCGGAGATTGCGGCGCAGACACTGATCGCTTACCCGCGCATGCCGCGACCGAGTTACGCGGATCAGGTGCTGTCCGCGCTGCGCGATCACGGCCTCGAGCCCAGGGCGGTGCACGAGGTGCAGGAATTACAGACCGCGCTCGGGCTGGTCGCCGCAGGCATCGGCGTATCGCTCGTGCCGGCCAGCATTCAGAGGCTCAGGCGAGACGACGTGGTGTATCGGCCGTTGACCGACAACCACGTCATCTCGCCGATCATCATGAGCACACGCATGCACGATGCATCGCCCGAATCGACGCTGCTGACAACATTCGCACGCGAAACGTTCGAGGCCGAAGCGAGTCAGGAGTCCGACTAGAACAACCCGCTCAGGCAATCGACCCGAAACCGACCCGGCGAACCCATTGGGTCCAAGCCCAGCACGGCATCGCAGGCAAGCGGTTCGCGCACCCGGGCCGGACATGCGTCCGGCACGCGCCCCACAGCCGCGCCGCTTATTGCACGGTCAATCCGCGGTCAATGCACGCTTAATGCACAGTTAGCGGCGCCGCCAGCGGATCGAAGTCGGACCATTTCCCGTTGTTCCAGCTTCCTGAAGCATGCTCGACATCGCGCGCGCCGGCGCGGCGTAGTTCGTCCTCGACACGGACTTCGGAATCCTCGGTCACGTGCACGGCCAGCATGACGCCCGACTCCCGGATCGGCTCGACGACTTCATGCGACGTGACCTGCGTTCCGGTGTCTTCGTGCGCGGGCTTGGCCTTGGCCATGGCGCCAATTAGCGACCCCAGATAGGCGCCGACCGCGATCATGATCAACGGCGCGAGCCAGTTGAGCTCGAGGATCTGCATGGCGCCGTACCCCACGCCCGCGCCGATGATGACGCCGGCCGCGACGCCGACGAACATGCTCTGCCTGCCGGGTTGCATGGCAGCGTCGGTATGCTCGTCGCCGCCCACCGGATAGCGCGCATGCTGCCCCGGTGGATTGACGTAGAACACATTGACGTCGTCTCGTTGAAAGCCATCGTCATCGATCAGGTGGTGAGCAACTTCCTCGGCGCGGTCTAACGTCTGGAACCGGCCTGCAACGATGAGGGACATAGTGCCTCCTTGACGGTCCTGTCAGTGATCGCCACGGCGACGGCCGTGCGCATCGCTGTGCGCGCCGGTTTGTCGTGCCGGACGATCGGTGGAAGAACTGACTTCAGCGTCTTGCGCATCGATCAGGCGTATCAGCCCGCTGCGCAATACGACGGGCTGGCCCTGGTTATCTTCAAGCGCGCGACGGCAGATCGCATGAATGCGCTGGGCTTCGTGATCGAATGCGCCCAGCACGTCCGCCTCGAGCGGCGAATCCGCGCCGAAATGGTCTTCGAGCGCCTCTGCCGAGATGGCGCAGAGCACGTCACGGTTATCGACTCTGACCGGAAAATCGACCTGTAATTCCGATCCGTTCCAGACACGCTGGCCTTCGGGAAACTCGATACGCATGACAGTACCCCCTTGTGTGCAGCTCACGGCTTCGGCTGACTGCGACTGAACGCGACTGAACGCGATCGCCTGCGCTGAGCGCCGCTAGCACTGATACGCGTGCGTCAGTGCGCCGATCAGCGTCAGCGCGTCGATCAACATCTTTTCCGCAAGTACTGTGTCTTGTCCGCAAGCACTGTGCCCGCGCGGGATCCTGGCGTGGTGAGCCTATAATCCGTGGGCCGCGCCGGTGCGGGCGTCACACGCGATATCGGCGAAGCCTCGCGTACCGTCACTTTCCTCAGTCGATCACCACGGAACACCATGCAGAATCTCCCTACGTACGATGATGTCGTTGCCGCTGCAGGCAGGATCGAAGGCCATGCGCACCGCACGCCGGTCATGCGTTCGCGCACCGTCGATACGGACTTCGGCGCCGAAGTCTTTTTCAAGTGCGAGAACCTGCAACGCATGGGGGCGTTCAAATTCCGCGGTGCTTTCAATGCGCTGTCCCGGTTCGACGAGCAGCAGCGCCGCGCCGGCGTCGTGGCCTTTTCATCGGGCAACCACGCACAGGCGATCGCCCTGTCGGCCTCGCTGCTTGGCATTCCGTCGACGATCGTGATGCCGCTCGACGCGCCCGCTTCGAAAGTCGCGGCGACCAAGGGCTACGGCGGGAACGTCATTACGTATGACCGCTATACGGAAGATCGCGAAGCGATCGGACGCGGCCTCGCCGAGAAGCACGGCATGACGCTGATCCCGCCGTTTGACCATCCTGATGTCTTGGCCGGTCAAGGCACGGCCGCCAAAGAGTTGTTCGACGAGGTCGGTCCGCTCGATGCCTTGTTTGTCTGCCTCGGCGGTGGCGGGCTGCTGTCGGGTTGTTCGCTCGCAGCGCGCGCGCTTTCGCCCGACTGCAAGGTGTATGGCGTCGAGCCTGCCGCCGGTGACGATGGTCAACAGTCGTTCCGTAGCGGCAAGCGGGTGCACATCGATACCCCGAAGACGATCGCTGACGGCGCTCAGACGCAAAGCCTCGGCCAGATCACATTCGAAATCATTCGCCGCAATGTCGACGACATTCTCACCGCGACGGACGAGCAACTCGTCGATGCGATGCGCTTCTATGCATCACGCATGAAGATCGTTGTTGAGCCGACGGGTTGCCTGAGCTTTGCGGCGGCGCGCGAAATGAAGGCGTCGCTGCGCGGCAAGCGTGTGGGGATCATCATTAGCGGCGGCAACGTCGATCTCGAGCGGTTCTGTTCGCTGATCGGCAACTGATCGGCAACTGCTCGCCAATTGATCGCTGGTCAATCGCTCTTGGATCAGCAACTCATCGGTAACTGACCCGCTTACTGTTGCAGGGCGGTGCGCAGCCACGCGTGGGCCGCGTTGCGAATCGGTGTGTTGACGGCACCATAGCCATCGTAGCCACCTCGACGCTCGACGATCTCAAAGAAGAACCGCGAGCCGATCTGCTGCGTATAGGCGTGAAGAAACTCCCCTCCGCGTTCGTCGCGGTCGTAGAGCAAATTGAGTTCTTGCAGGCGTTCGACAAATCGCTCCGGAAGACCGAAGCGCGCAGCGATATCTTCGTAGTAGTTCGCGGGAATCGGCAGCATCGGCACGCCGCGCGCGGCGAGATGCGCGGCGCTGGCCATCGCGTCGCGTGTGCTGAATGCGACATGGTGCAGCCCTGGACCGCCGTACGTGGATAGCGCTCGCGCGACGTTGGTGCGTGTGTCGTCCGAGCTGTTCAGCGAAATGCGCACGCTGCCGTCTTCGCTTCGTAGTGCCCTGCTACGCACCAGACCATAAGGGTCCGGCAACATCCATTGCGCCTCCGCCTTGAGGCCGAACACGGCTTGTGCAAACAAGACCCAGGTGTCGATCGCTTCCCGCGGCAACGCGATGCACAGGTGATCGATTCCGGTCAGGTCGGCGTCGCCGTTCGATCGACCTTCGTCCGCGTCATTGTCCGCATCGTTGCCGGAATGTGCAGCGGTCCCATTGTCTTCCGCGGCGACAAAGTCGATGTCGTAGATGGTCGGCCCGCTGGCTTGCTCTTCGACGAGATAAATCAAGCTTCCGTCAGGCGCCGACACGCACGGAATCTCGCGCTCGTCCGGGCCGATGCGGCCTTTGTACGGCGGATACTTGAACGTCGTCGCGCGGTCCAGCGAGGCCTGGGCATCGCGGACGTCAAGTGCCGCGGCACACAGCGACAAACCGTGTTCATCGTAGTAGCGATCGGCGAACGAATCGGGCTCGGCATTCAGGATCAGGTTGACCGGTCCGTGCTGGTAGAGCGACACACGCTTCGAGCGATGCCGGCGCGTGCGCGCAAAGCCAAAATGACCCAGCCAGTCGGCAAGTCGAGTCCGTGTGGCGTCGTCGACTGCGAATTCAAGGAAGGCGAAACCGTTGGGCGTCGCTGCTTCAGTCGTTGCTTCAGTCGCTGGTTGCGCCGCAGTTTGCGTCAGTTCCCCTTGCATGCGCCGATTCGTATCGGAGCACGGGGCAGCGGACCGTTGCGCAAGATGCACGCGAGCAATCTCTTCGACCCAGATCAACGAACGCAGGCCATCGAGCGCCGTCGCGCGCGTGGGCGCCGCACGAAAACCATCATTGAACACTTCGAGCGACAGCGGTCCGGCGTACCCCTGACGAAGAATCGGTGCGACGAAAGGAGCGAGATCGAACGATCCCTGTCCGGGGAAACACCGGAAATGCCGGCTCCATTCCAGCACGTCCATCGCGAGAATCGGCGCATCGGCAAGCTGTACGAACGTGATGCGATCGCCGGGAATCGTGTCGAGCGCCGTCAGGTCGTCTCGGATCGACAAAGTATGAAAACTGTCGAGCACCAGCCCGAGATTCGGATGATCGACCGCGTCGACGACACTCCATGCCTGGCGATACGAATTGACGTATCGCCCCCACGCAAGGGCTTCATAACCGGCCTGAATCTGCTCCGCTTGAGCCAGCAGCGCCAGCTGCCCGAACTGCTCGACGCGTTGCGCATGATCGGCCACCGCATCAGCGCCGACGTGACTGCACACCAGAATCGTGTCGGTGCCCAGCCGATGCATGAGTTCGAATTTGCGCCTGGCGCGATCGAGATTCCGCGCGAATCGCGACGGGTCCGTACTGTCGAAATCGCGAAAAGGTTGATACAGCGAGATTCGAATCCCCTGATCCTCACAGATACGCCGGATGGTCTCGGGCGTATGCACGCTGCAGAGCAAGTCGTTTTCGAACAACTCGATGCTATCGAAACCTGCCGTCGCGCATGCGCGAATCTTTTCTTCGAGCGTGCCGCTCAATGACACTGTTGCGATCGATCGCTGCACAGCCACTCCTTGACCGTAAACACGCGGGGCTACCGCGCGTACAAACCAGGCGGAGGCAACGTCGATCCGCACGCGTGGGCGCGCTCAGCGCGCGCGTGCGAGCGCGTCGAGGTTGCCTTCGCCGAAACCATGATGCCCTCGCCGCTCGACGATCTCGAAGAACATCTCTCCAGCGCGTCGTTTGACGAAGGTTTGCAAGAACAGGCGTGCACGCCCGTCCGGGTCGATCTCGCCGTCGACCAGCAGGCGGCGTCGCGCGAGTGCATCGATATCGAGGCCGTGATTCGGCAGTCGAGAGCGAATCTGCTCGTAGTAGCGAGCGGGAGGTTCGATGAGCTCGACGCCGCGAGCAAGCAACGCATCGACCGTCGCGAAGATGTCCGCTGTGGCTAGTGCAATATGCTGGACGCCCTGGCCCGGATGATCGGGCAAGTAGCTGTGCATCAGCGCGGTGCGGCGCGTGCCTTCTTCGTACAACGGAATCTGCACACCGCCGCACGGTGACACCATGACTCGCGAGTCGGGCGACACGCGCCAGTTCGCATGGATTTCGTGAATCTCGCGGAAATTCAGCAAATCACGGTAGAAGTCGAGCCACTCTTGCATGCCGCCGGGCGCGACGGTTTGTGTCAGGTGGTCAACGTCGACGAGACCCACACCGTAGTAGTCGGCATCACGCGCCGCGTGGTCAGCACCTGCGCGACCTGGATCACCCGCAGCCCGCGCCGAGTCGGTGGACTCGATCGGCCGGAAATCAACGTCGAAAATCGATGTGCCCTGACGCGATTCGCCCGCAGTCGCGCGGCCCTGCCATCGATCGACAAAATAGATGTGCGAATCACCGATCCCCTGGATGGCCGGGATCGTGAGTTCACTCGCGCCGACGCGCTCGCCCTCGAACGCCCAGGCGCCAAGATCGATCGCGCGATCGTAGGCGCGCTGCGCATCGTCCACGCGAATGCCGATCGCGCAGATGCCCGCGCCATATTCATCGGCAAATCGCTGCGCGAAGGAGTCAGGCTCTGCATTCAGCAGGAAATGCATGCGCCCCTGCCGGTAAAGCGTGACGTTTTTGCTCAGATGCCGCGCGACGGCCGTGAAACCGAGCTGTTCGAACAACGCACCGACGGTGGACGCGTCATTCGCCGCAAACTCGACAAATTCGAGTCCGGCCGTGCCGAGCGGGTTAGCCCGATCCGGCGCGGCGGCAGTGCGTTGTTCGACAGAGTTCGGAAAGTCACTGGTCATATCAGGTCCCCTTGTCCACGATCCAGGTCGTCGTCATGGTGTGCGCAGGTCATGGGCTGCTCGTCATCGGAATCCGCACACGCGAAGAAATCCGCGCACGCGAAACGCAACCCACACATGCCCGCGCAGCCGGTATCGAGCCAAGCCTTGTTACCGTGCTCGCTTCGGGCTCGCTTCGATCGTTGTACACCGGCATGGCGCTTCACGGCAATGTCGTGAAAGAGGTGAACCTAGCTTAGAAGCGAGACGCCAGAACGACAACGAATCATCGCGCGCCTGTGTCCGCTCAGCGCTCCGATACGTTCGATCATCGTTGCAAACAAGGGTTAACGAGAGGTCTTGCAGTCCGGCGCGCGGTTCGATAATCGCCCCAGGCGGTTCGCATAACGCGCGCCGCAGGAGAGTTTGCACGATGACCACGCGACCTACCCGTCCCGAACTCGATCGCCGCGACTGGATCGCCGGCCTCGAAAAAGGCCTCGCCATTCTCGAGGCCTTCGACGATGCGATGCCCCGCATGACGCCGACCCAGGCGGCCGAACGCACCGGTCTCACGCGCACAGCCGCGCGGCGGTACCTGCTCACGCTCGAGCATCTGGGCTATACGTACAGCGATGGGAAGTACTTCGGTCTGACGCCGCGCGTGCTGCGCGTCGGCTGGTCGTATTTCGACTCGGCGCGGCTGCCGCGCATGGTCCAGCCGTTTTTGCAGCAACTCAGCGCGACCATCGAGGAGTCGTGCTACGTCAGCGTGCTCGATGACTGGGAACTCGTCTTTATCGCGCGCAACGGCACGAACCGTGTGATGACGACGGGTTTCGTGCTCGGTGCTCGCGTGCCCGCGCCGTTGACGTCTCCGGGCGTGATGCTGCTTGCCCATCAGCCGGGTGAAGACGCAGTTCGCGAATGGCTCGAGTCGACGCAGCTCACACCGTTCACTCCGCACACGGTGACGAATCGCGATCGCCTCTATCAGGCGATCCGGCAGGCACGCATCGACGGCTTTGCCGTGATCGAGCAACAGTTACAGATCGGGGTGCGGGGGATTGCGGTGCCACTTAAGAACCGGCACGGTGACGTCGTCGCGGCATTGAGCACGAATATGCCGATGAGCCGCGAATCGACCGAGCGCGCGATTGCGCGCGTATTGCCGCATTTGCAGGAGACAGCAGTGTCGATGATCAACGTGCTGTGACGTGATCATCGACACCACGACGACGCTTACACGGTGCTAAGACGGAATGCCGACACGGCGTCCTTGAGCGTGTTGGCCTGTTCAGCCAGCGAAGCTGCGCCCGCAGTCGCTTGCTCGACCAATGCCGCGTTTTGCTGCGTGACCGTATCCATTTGCGCGATCGCGACACCCACATGACCGATGCCCGTGCTTTGTTCGGTCGATGCCGCGGAAATCTCGCCCATGATGTCGGTCACGCGCTTCACCGATTGCAGGATCGCCTGCATCGAGGCACCGGCCTCGCCCGCCAGCGACTGACCGCGAGAGACGTTCGACACCGACGCATCGATCAGCCCCTTGATTTCCTTGGCCGCAGTCGCCGAGCGCTGCGCGAGCGAACGGACTTCAGCCGCGACCACGGCAAAACCACGCCCCTGCTCGCCCGCACGCGCTGCCTCGACGGCGGCATTGAGCGCCAGGATATTGGTCTGGAACGCGATGCCGTCGATCACGCTGATGATCTGCTCGATTTTCTTCGAGCTTTCGGCGATCGAGACAATCGTCTGCACGACTTCGTCGACGACCTTGCCGCCGTCCGCGACGGTCGACGATGCACTCAATGCAAGCTGGCTTGCCTGCACGGCGTTATCTGCATTGAGCTTGACGGTCGCCGTGAGTTCTTCCATCGACGATGCCGACTCGGCAAGCGCCGAAGCCTGCTCTTCGGTACGTTGCGAAAGATCGGCATTGCCTGCCGCGATCTCGTTCGCCCCCGACGTAATTGAATCCGCCGACAGCTGAATGCGACCGACCGTCTCAGTGAGCTGACGCTGCATCTGGCTCATGGCGAACAACAGGCTGCTCGAGTCGCTCGGGTACAACTGGAAGCGCGCAGTCAGATCGCCCGACGCGATTTGCCGGCAAATCTCGGCGGCGTATTCCGGCTCGCCACCGAGGCTCGTACGAATGCTTCGAATCAGCCAGAGCATGCCAGCCGTCAACGCGGCCGCAATGATGCCGACGATCAGCAGGTCACGCAGCAGCACTGCGTGGAAAGCGTCGTCGATATCGTCGGTATAGGCGCCCGTGAACAGGTGCCAGTCCCATTCGGGTACGGAGTCCGCATAGGTGATCTTGCCCACGGGTTCATCGTGCCCGGGCTTGGGCCAGACGTAGCTGCTGAAATGGTCGCCGCCCGGCGAAGAACTCTTCACGATCTCTTGTGCAATATGCACACCGTTCGGGTCGACCAGGCCTTGCTGACTCTTGCCTTCGAGTTCAGGCTTCGCGGGCACCAGCACCGCATTCACCTGCGAATCGTAGATGCCGAAATAACCGCTGTGGTCGTCGCCGTAGCGCAAGCCCCGCAGGGTCGCGATGGCCTGGTGCTTGGCCTCGTCAGCCGGCATGGCGTGGCTTTCCGCCAGCTTCTGGAAATGCGCCACGATACCCATGGCGACTTGCGTTTGCTCACTCAGTACCGCTTTACGTTCCCGTAGCAGGGATACTCGCGACATGACTGCAATCGTGATGACCATCACGATCAGGGACACCCACAGCAGAGCGACGATGCTCCACAGCTTTTGCTTCAAGGACAACTTCATTTTTGTTCAGCATCCCCGCCGATATCCGGCGCCGTAAACGTTGGCTTTCCCTGCGGCAGCAGGGCCGCGCTGCCTCTGACTTGTTTACGGCGGTCACTGAACGATCTGAACCTTTTAAAGCATTTTTTACACGTTTCGTCGGATTTTTTACCGATTTGACGTTAAAGACGAATACCGCTCAGCGCGCTTCATAGACCAGGTCAGCACGGCGGTTCTGCGACCACGCCTGCTCGTCATGCCCGTCGACCAGCGGCTTTTCCTTGCCCAGGCTGACCGCCTCGAGCTGGGAATCGGGCACGCCCATCGTCTTGAGCGTCTGAGCGACAGCCTCCGAACGCCGCTCCCCAAGCGCAAGGTTGTATTCGGTCGTGCCGCGCTCATCCGTATTGCCCTGAATCAGCAGACGCCGCTTCGGATCCGCAAGCAAATACTTGGCGTGCGCCGCAAGAATATCGCGCGCTTCCGGTTTGACGCTGTAGCTGTCGAGGTCGAAGTACAGACTGCGTTTGGCGAGCGGGCTCGAAGGATCCTTGAGCGGATCGGAGCCGACTTGAGTCGAGCTGACGGGTGAGCCCGGCATGGCGCTCGTCGCACCTGCAGCCGCACTGGCGGAACTCGCGGCACCCGACTTTTCGTCGAGCGACACCTTGTGACAGGCGCTTAACGCCATGACGAGCGCCGCAACACACAACGTGGAACGCGAAAGCGTCATCGGATTCCCCATCTCCTTTAAACAAGCCCCAACCACTACGTCGTGCAACGTGCGATATCAAAACGCATTTCCGGCTCGGGAATCCGATCCGACGCATTGGCCGCCTTCTGCACAGCGACGGTCGAGCCACCGCGCGACGGCGTCAACGTGATCAGCCAGTCATGGCCGTCACCCAGCTGGATCGCATTGCCGAGGTTCGCCGCACGCAAGCTCGATGCACGATCCTGCAAGCAGCTCGTAATGTCATCGGGCTGGCGCGCGGATTGCACATAGATCATCGGCGCCGTGCCGCCAAGGCCCGAACTCGCGGAACCGGGAGGAGGCAGACCGGGGCTCGAGCAGCCGGCAAGCGTCGCAAGGGTCAGCAGCACCGTCGATGCGGCAGGTACGAGTAACGTCTTTGTCATTAATCAATTACACCGGCACATTCATGGGAAAACGCGTTTCGAATCGGGATTGTCCTATGACACGCGCATCGCGGCTAGTACGCCGCCGCGTGCGTCAAGCTGCGCCGTGTCACCGCGAATTTCAATCGCTCATTCGTGAGCGGATGTAAGCGCGCTCGTCACAATTCAAAAACCAGCGCTACACTCGCCGCAGCACGCTTGCTGCATGCGCCTGTTGCAACTCGTTAAGCATTCGTCGCGCTGGTATCGAGAATTCAAACCACGAGACATACCAAAGCATTATGACGGACCGGGTGACGCTGCGCTTAAGCCGTCGTCCCCGGCACATGGCACGAGGGAGGCGATTCCATGGCTCAGTCCAACGCTTCAGGCGCAGTGATTGACGCAATCACAAGCGACGCGATCACCATCGAAGGACTCAGCGCCGTCACGCTGGCCACGCGCGATATGCGCCGCTCAGTCGACTTCTACTGCGCGTTGGGCTTCGAAATCAGGCATGGCGACGCTCAGGCCGCTTTCACGACGCTCGCGTGCGGGCCGTCGTTTCTGAACATCATCGCAGAGACACATGGCCCGGTGAATTGGTGGGGGCGGCTGATCATTCATGTGTCGGACGTCGATGCGATGTACCGCAAAGCACGCGACGCCGGTCTGTTACCGAGCCGGGTACCCAGCGACGCGCCATGGGGCGAGCGCTATTTCCATATCAGCGATCCCGATGGGCACGAGCTCAGCTTTGCGAGACTGCTCAACCCAAACGAGGCTGTCACAGGTTCGACGACACCCGCGACGACGCCGACAACGACAGGCACTACACGAGCATGACGACAACCTCATGAGCGAACTCTTTCGATCCGATGCACAGCTGATCGACGCCAATCGTCAGTTCTACGACGCACTCTGGTCGTCGGCATCACTCGTCGATCCCGAGCGATTCAATACATGGCCCATCGTGGAATCGCTGCTCGGCTCGGCGCCGGACCGGCTTGAAGTCGCGCCCGGGCTTCGTCCGCGACTCCCGTTGGACGGTTCGAAGTTCGTCGACCTCAGCGAGCCTGCAATACGAGCATTGACGCGGCGCGGCGCCGATGCGGTCGAAGGCCAGATCGCCGCGCTGCCGTTCGAGGACGGCCAGTTCGACCTTGTCTGCGCACTGGATATCGTCGAACACGTCGACGACGACGACAGTGCGCTGCGCGAACTCGTACGCGTCGCCCGGCCCGATGCGACGGTGTTGATGTCAGTGCCCTTGCATCCGTCGCGGTGGACGTCGTTCGACGACTACGTCGGCCATCGCCGGCGTTATGAACCTGCGCAACTGTTGACGCTGCTCGCCACGCACGGGCTCACGATCGAACGTAGCGCGGTCTACGGCATGCAGCCGGAATCGTCGCGCTTGCTGGACTTCGGTGTCTGGGGCCTGACGCATCATCCGCGCTTTGCGAACTGGCTCTATAACCGCGTGCTGATGCCGATCGGCATGTACTTTCAGAAGCCGTTGATCCTTGTGGACGGCTTGCTCGACACGACGCATGTCGACGAAGTGCTGCTGATCTGCCGTCGACGGATCGAACCCGCGGCAAGCGCTGCCTAGCACGGCTACGCCTGCCAGACCCCGTAACCGCTTTCCCGCAGCCCGATCCCCAGTTCAACCTCCATCTCCTGGGCCGCCCGATAAGGCATGGGGTTGTAGACCTCGTAGAGCTCCGGCATCAGCCGCAATCCGTAGTCAAACACATAGCGGTTCGACTGGATCCCGGCCTTGTGCTTGTCAAAGCGCAGATCCGGATCGAGGCCGGTCATGCCGACGTACACGCAAGGCTTGCCATATACATAGTCGGGATTTGCCTTGCGAAAGCGCGCCTCATCCCACACACGCGGCGATAGCTCGACCACGTAGACGTAGTAGTGATGGCGGGAGGATTTGCGCGCGGACATGGCGCAGAGCCTAACATCTCCCGCCGGCGCCTCCGCCGCCCCCCATGCGAAATCATTCCGCACGCCGTTGGAATACCAGCCGCGCATAAGCTGTTCTACCGTCAGCAGCACGCAAATCGGCCTTTTAAGGTTCATTCGCGCTGCATTGTTGAACCGACGAACCGCAGAGGCGCAATGCACGATATCGACCACCTCAGACTGACCATGACCGGCGCAATCATGCGCGTAGCGCGCCAATGGCGACGCGTATCGCATCGCGCCGTGTCGGGATTTGGCGTATCCGACGCCTGCGCCATGCCCCTGCTCTCCATTGCCCGACTCGGAGAGGGCGTGCGTCAGGTCGCGCTCGCCGAACATATCGGCATTGAAGGGCCGTCACTCGTGCGCTTGCTCGACCGGCTCGCGATCACCGGCCTCGTGCGGCGTGAAGACGACCCGGTGGACGGACGTGCGAACCGGATCTGGCTGACGGACACCGGACGCGACGTCTGCGCGCGGATCGAAGCCGCGCTGAGCGCACTGCGCACGCAGCGGCTCAAGCACATCAGCGCGCAGGACATCGCCGTCACCCTGCGCGTACTCAATGCCATCGAACACGCTATCAGCGTCGATCAGCGGCGCGGTCACTGAGGCACAGCATGGACCACGTTCAAGCCATGGAGGTCTTCACGCGCGTCGTGGACGCCAACAGCTTTACACGCGCCGCGGAGCAACTCGCCATGCCGCGAGCGAGCGTTACCACGACCATCCAGAATCTCGAGGCCCGGCTCGGTGTGCGGCTGATTCACCGGACGACACGGCGGATTTCAATCACGCCCGAGGGTGCAGCCTATTACGAGCATTGCGCCCGCATCATCGCGGACATTGCCGAGACCGACGCCTATTTCCAGCACGGCGCGCGCAAAGCCGAAGGCAGCCTGCGCGTGCATATGTCGGTGTCGCTCGGACGGCAGCTCGTGATCCCCGCGCTCAAGACCTTCCATCAGGAGTACCCCGACATCAAGCTCGATATCAGCTTGTCGGACCGCCGGGTCGATCTCGTCGAGGAAGGGCTCGATTGCATGATCCGCGTCGGTCCGCTCGAGGATTCGTCGCTGATCGGCCGTCGTATCGGCGTGCTCAAGCGCGTCACATGCGCTGCCCCCGAATATCTGGCCCGGCACGGCGAGCCCGACGATCTCGAGTCGCTGGCCGACCACCGCGCCGTCAACTTTCGCGCGCACGGTGGCCGCTCTGCGCCCTGGATCTTTACGACCGACGGCAGGCTCCATGAAGTCAATATGCACGGCATTGTCAGCGTCAACGACTCCGAAGCCTATCTGACGTGCGGTGTCGAAGGACTCGGACTCATTCAGCCCACGCTCTATGAAGCCGCGTCGCATTTGCAAAGCGGTGCACTGCGCGAAGTCCTCACCGACTGGAATCCGCAGCCCAAGCCGATCTATATCGTCTATGCGAAGAGCAAGCATCCGTCGATCCGGATCCGGACGTTCTGCGACTGGGTTGCCTCACTGTTCGAATCGCTTCCGGAATTCCTGATATCGGCGCGCCGGCCGGCGGATTCTTGATTTCAAGTCAAAAATCAATTGAGCCTGACCCCGTTGCCGTGCGCCGGACCGTGCGGATAATCCATCGCACTTACACGGCAAACAGCAAGGCAGGTTCACGATGAAAGTCTTTGTCACAGGCGCAGCAGGCTATATCGGCAGTTCAATCGCCACACATCTCAAGCACACCGGGCACGAGGTGACAGGCCTCGTGCGCAGCGACGAGCAAGCGGCCGCACTGCGCGAGCTCGGCATCACGCCCGTGGTCGGCACGCTCGACGACCGTGCATTGCTGATCGCGCAGACCAGCGCCGCAGACGGCGTCGTCAACGCCGCCAGCAGCGATCACCGCGGCGCGGTCGAAGCGTTGATAGAAGGCCTCAAGGGCTCGGGCAAGCCTTTGCTGCACACCAGCGGATCGAGCCTCGTCGGCGATAACTCGAAGGGCGAAGGCACCGACGCTGTCTATCACGAGGACACCCTGCCCGCGCCCACTCCCGACAAAGCCGCGCGCGTGGCCATCGACGCGCTGGTGCTCGGCGCCGCCGAGCAAGGGGTACGTTCCGCCGTGTTGTGCAACACGCTGATCTACGGACACAGCCTCGGCTTGCCGCGCGAAAGCGTGCAGTTGCCCCGTCTGATCCGGCAGGCCAAAAAGAGCGGCGTAATGCGGCACGTCGGACGCGGTCGCAATATCTGGTCGAACGTGCATATCCGCGATGTGGTCGAGCTCTATCGACTGGCCCTCGAAGGCACGCCGGCAGGCATGTTCTATTTCGTCGAGAACGGCGAGGCGTCGTTCGCCGAGATGGCCAACGCCCTGGCGCATCAACTCGGCCTGGACGCTTCGCATGACTGGCCGATCGAGGCCGCCATCGAGGAATGGGGCTATGAGATGGCCTCTTACGGCCTCGGTTCGAACAGTCGCGTGCGCGGCGAGCGAGCACGTCGCCTGCTCGGATGGAAGCCTGAAGCGCCCGATGTTCTGAACTGGATCAAGACCGACATTCGCTAATTTTTTGGTATACCAAAAGCCATCCATCGACAATCCGATCCAGGCCGTAGGGGGCGCCGCTTCGCTGCGGCGCCCTTTTTCCGTTCACCGCCGACATTCATTTGTTTAGCGATCTAAGCTAAACCACCTTTGAAATAAATATAAACATTTCTTCATTCAAAGAATTATTCCAAAAGAAACAATACGTTCCTCAGTTGTTGCTTAATTACGCCTAAAGGTTTCTGTCAGGTTGACGATAAGACTTTTGGTATACCCGATACCAGAATGTCATCTGCCAGCCAATCAGGAACCGCCCCTAGGGGCGGAGAACAATGACGACGAACTTGACCATTCGCACGCGCCTAGCCTTTACGGTGGCGCTGCTTGCGCTTCTTCTTACGCTTGCGGGCGTGCTCGGCATGATCAGCACGAGCAAGGCCAATCGCGCCAATCGCGACACCTACGGCAACAAGCTCGCCGCCGCGACCAACATCGACAACGCCGAGATCTACATCGCGCGTACGCGCCTGGTACTCGACCGCGTCGCGCTGCATCCTGACGATCCTTCCGTCGCAGGGCAACTGAGCCGCGCGGCCGGCTTCTTCAAGGATTCGGATGCGTGGTGGGCCAAATTCGTGGCCCAGCCGCACGAAGACGACGAGCTGCCGCTGATCGCCGACACCACGCAGCGCCGCACCGCCATGCGCGATGCCGTCACTGCATTCACGCACGCGCTCGAATCGGGCGACACCGCCTCGGTCGACAAGATCGCCATGACCCAGCTCAGCGATCTCTACAGCAAGATGAGCGCGGCGAACGGCAAGATGAAAGACAAGCTGTTCGAAAACGCAAAAGAGCGCTACGACGAAGCCGAATCGAGCTTCCACACCTTCCAGATGGTGAGCATTGCAATGATCGTCGTCGGCCTGGCCGCCGCGTTCTGGGGCTGGGTATCACTGCGCCGCGCGATCATGACGCCGCTCGACTACGCGATGACCAGTCTCGATGCCATTTCCGCCGGCGATCTGAGCCGCCCGGTCGTCGCCGCTCGCTCAGACGAGATGGGCGTGCTGCTGACCAGCATTGAAAAGACGCGCCAGGGGCTGATGTCGGTCACCGGTACGGTGCGCAGCGGCAGCGAGTCTGTCGCGACCTCGACGCGCGAAATCGCTGCCGGCATGATCGACCTGTCCTCGCGCACCGAAGAACAGGCCGCCTCGCTGCAGGAAACGGCCGCGAGCATGAACGAGATCACGGCGACGGTGAAACACAACGCCGACAACGCACGTCAGGCGAGCGCGCTTGCCGCGAATGCGACGAACGTCGCCGTACGCGGCAGTGATGTGGTCCGCCAGGTCGTCGACACCATGGGCGAAATCGACGCCAGCTCGAAGAAGATCTCCGACATCACCGCGATCATCGAAGGCATCGCGTTTCAGACCAACATCCTCGCGCTCAACGCAGCGGTCGAAGCGGCGCGCGCCGGCGAACAGGGTCGCGGCTTTGCTGTCGTCGCATCCGAAGTCCGCTCGCTCGCCCAACGCTCGTCGGTCGCGGCGAAGGAAATCAAGGAACTCATCGCCGCGTCGGTCAATACCGTCTCGACGGGCGCCGGTCTCGTGTCGTCGGCAGGCACGACCATGGCCGAACTGCAAACGGCCGTGCAGCGCGTGACCTCGATCATGAACGAGATCGCCACGGCAACCGAACAGCAGCAATCCGGCATTGAACAGGTCGACGTCGCGGTCACGCATATGGACGAAGTCACGCAGCAAAACGCCGCGCTCGTCGAACAAGTGACCGCCGCAGCGCAAGCGCTCGACCAGCAATCGGAACGCCTGAGCAACACGGTCAACGTGTTCCGCCTTGCCTGATGCAGAAACCGCCACGTGATCCGTTCGTCCCGATCGATCTGTCGCCCGATGCGATGCCAGCATCCGTCGGAGGACTCGAATGAGACAAAGGTATCCGTGGTGGGTGCATTTCATGCCTGAGCCTCAAACAAAAACCCGATTCATTGACTCTTGAACCTACAGGAGCATCGAACATGTCCTCCCACGATCACGACGAGCGCCCCACTGCAAACGGCCGGCGTTCGTTCCTCAAGGGCACGATCGCCATTGCCCCGCTGGCCGCTGTCGGCGCCACGGCCGCGGTCATGCGCCCCACGCCCGATGACCTCGCGCGTTCCGCACCACCGCCGAACGCACCTGCCGTCGACAACTATCAGCCCGGCTTTTTTACGCCCGACGAATGGGCGTTCATCAATGCCGCGTGCGACTGCCTGATCCCCAAAGACCATGTCGGCCCCGGCGCGGTCGAACTCGGTGTGCCGCAATACATCGACCGCCAGCTTCAGTCGCCATACGGCGACGCGTCGCGCTGGTACATGTCCGGCCCGTTCCAGTCGGGCGAGCCTGAGTTCGGCTACCAGTCGAAACTCACACCAAAGGAACAATTCCGGCTCGGCATCCGTGCGATCAACGCCTACTGCCGCAGCCATTTCGGCAACAAGACGTTCGCCGAGCTTTCCAAGCCCGAGCAAGTCGACTTCCTCAAAAAGATGGAAGCCGGCGACATCAAGGACGACTTCAAGATGAAGACGTTCTTCTCGGGCTTCCTGCTCAAGACCACGATGGAAGGCTACTTCTGCGACCCCATGCACGGCGGCAACAAGGATATGGCCGCGTGGAAGATGATCGGCTACCCCGGCGTGCGCGCCGACTACGTCGAGTGGGTTGGCGAATCGAAGCCCTATCCCTATGCACCTGTGAGCCTCTACGGCAAGCGAGGCTGAGCGCACCATGGCAACCATCAAGAAAAAATCCGTCGACGCGGTCATCATCGGCTTCGGCTGGACGGGCTCGATCATGGCGATCGAGCTGTGCAACGCGGGCCTCGACGTCGTGGCGCTCGAACGTGGCGACAATCGCGACACGATCCCCGATTTTGCGTACCCGCAGATCGTCGACGAGGTGAAGTACTCCGCGCGACAGGCCTTGCTGCAAAACCTTGCCAAGACCACGGTCACGGCGCGCCATACGAAAGACGACACCGCATTGCCGTATCGTCAGTTCGGCTCATTCAAGCCGGGTGAAGGCGTCGGCGGCGCCGGCACACATTGGTCCGGCGTGCAGTCGCGCGTGATGCCCGACGAGCTGCGCCTGTATAGCCACACGAAGGAACGCTACGGCGAGAAATTCATTCCTGAAGGCATGAATCTCCAGGACTGGGGCGTCACCTACGACGAACTCGAGCCGCACTTCGATCGCTTCGAGTACGTCTGCGGCACGTCGGGCAAGGCCGGCAATATCAAGGGTGTGCCCGCTAACGCCGGCAATCCGTTTGAAGCATACCGTTCGCGCGAATATCCGCTGCCCGCCCTGCCCGATCATCCGACCGGCCGGCTGTTCGCGACCGCGGCGCGCGAGCTTGGCTACAAGCCTTTCGCGCTGCCTGCAGGCAATGCGTCGGGCGCGTGGCAGAACGAATACGGCTGCCAGCTCGGGCCCTGCAATTTCTGCGGCTTCTGTAGCGACTACGGTTGCCTGAACTACTCGAAGGCGTCGCCGCAGACCGCGATCATTCCGGCGCTGCTGCGCAAGAAGAATTTCGAGCTCCGCGTGAACTCGCACGTCGTGCGCGTCGAACTCGACGACACCCGCAAAAAGGCGATCGGCGTCACCTATATCGATGCCGAAGGCAATGAAGTGTTCCAGCCCGCCGAGATGGTCGTGCTTGCTGCGTTCCAGCTTCACAACATTCGCCTGATGCTGTCGTCGAAGATCGGGCAGCCGTACGACGCGGAAAAGAACGAAGGCGTGATCGGCCGCAACTTCTGCTACCAGGTGCTCAACAGCGTCAATTTGTTCTGGGACAAGGACGTCTACATCAACCAGTTCATGGGTGCAGGCGGTGGCGGACAAGCCATCGAGGAATTCAACGCCGACAACTTCGATCACAGCCAGCTCGGCTTTATCGGCGGCGGGATCATCTGGGGTCGCCAGACCGGGAACGGCCCGGTCCGCGGTGTGCCGCTGCCCAAGGGCACGCCCAAATGGGGCACGCAGTGGAAGCAGGCCGTGGTCGACAACTTCCAGCACAGCGGCCGGATCGAATCGCAGATCAGCAATCTTGCGTATCGCGCCTGTTTCGCCGACCTCGACCCGACATACAAGGACGCCTACGGCGAGCCGCTGTTGCGCGTCACGCTCGACTGGCAGGACAACGATATGCGGGCGTCGGAATACATCGCCGGAAAGATGATGGACATCGGCCACGCGATGAAACCCAAGAGCATCTCGGGCCGCATTCTCAAGCGCGGCGATCACTGGGATACGCGCGAGTATCAGAGCACGCACGTCTGCGGCGGCACCGCGATGGGCGCCGACCCGAAGACCAGCGCGGTCAACAAGTATCTGCAGAGCTGGGACGTGCCCAATGTATTTGTGCTCGGCGCGAATACCTTTGCACACGGCATCGGCTACAACCCGACCGGCCTGGTCGGTGGCCTCGCCTATTGGGCGGCCAGCAACATTCGCTCGCAATACCTGAAGAACCCCGGCCAACCGATGGTCCAGGCTTAAGGAGCAGAACTTCATGCGCAAGTTATTGGTTTTGATGGCCTTCGCCGTCATCGTGGTCGGCGGCCTCTGGGCGGCGACATGGCCCAAGCCGGCCGTCGTGATCGATGCACAAGCCGCACAACGCGCGGGCGATCCCGTGCACGGCGAATACCTCGCGCGCGCGGGCGACTGCATGGCCTGCCATACCGCCAAGGGCGGCGAGCCGTTCGCCGGCGGCGTACCGTTCCCGACGCCGCTCGGTACCGTCTATTCGAGCAATATCACGTCGGATGGCACGCACGGCATCGGCAACTGGTCGTTCGAAGCATTCGTACGCGCCATGCGTGAGGGCGTCGCCGCAGATGGCTCGCGCCTCTATCCGGCCATGCCCTACACGGCCTACGCGAAGGTCGGCGACGACGATCTCAAGGATCTCTATGCGTACTTCACGACACGGGTCGCCCCCTCGACGCAGGCCAATCGCAAGAGCGATATCGCATGGCCGCTGAGCGTGCGCTGGCCGCTCGCGTTCTGGGACAAGGCGTTTCACGACGATACGCGTTTCGTCGCTGATCCTTCAAAGAGCGTCGAATGGAACCGGGGGGCCTATCTTGTGCAGGGGCTCGGTCACTGCGGCACCTGTCATACACCGCGCGGCGCTGCGTTTCAGGAGCTTGCGCTGACCGAGCACGGCCCCGACTACCTGTCCGGCTCGCGGCTCGACGATACGTCGCCAATCAATCTGCGCGGCGACAAGGGCTCGGGGCTTGGCGACTGGTCGAAGCAGGACATCGTCGCGCTGCTCAAGACGGGACGCACGCCGCATTCGGCGGTCACGGGCCCGATGGGTGAAGTGGTCGAAAACAGCACGCAGTATCTGGCCGATGCCGACCTCCATGCGATCGCGGTGTACTTGAAGAGCTTTGCCGCCGCTCGCGGGAAGAACGATGGCACGCCGGCGTACGCGCACGACGAGTCGACCGTCGAATCGATTCGCGCAGGCCAGGCCAATGCCACCGGTGCTCGCGTCTATCTCGACAGCTGCGCGGCTTGCCATCGTCAGAACGGCGAAGGCGCACCGCGCGTGTTCCCGTCGCTGGCCAACAACCCGATGGTGCTTGCAGCGCACCCGGACTCGTTGATCGCCGTGATTCTCAACGGCTCGCGCTTGCCCTCGACCGAGACCGCGCCGTCGAGACTGGCGATGCCGCCGTTCGGCTGGCGCTACAGCGATGAGGAAGTCGCCGCGCTCGCGACGTTCGCGCGCTCGAGCTGGGGCAATCACGCTGCACCAGTGACGGCGGATGCCGTGCGGGACGTGCGTGCGCATCTGGCCACAACCGCGGCGGCGGCGGCTTCGGGCACGCAGACGCCCTGACCGCTGGACTGACTGCACGACTCCACGTAGGACCAGGTTGCCGGGCTCGCTATGCGGGCCTGGCTCTCGAACGCTGACCGGCCCGCAAGACCCGATACACGAGCGAACGGCATCAAGCCCGTACCTGCGCTCGCGGGCACGAACACGACGATGACGCGGGAGACTTCGGCACGGCGGCCCGCAAACAGGCGATGTCGCCTTCTGCCACTCTTTAGTGGTAGCCTGTCGGGCAGTTGCAGCCCAGCCGTTCCGGCCGCCCCCGAGTGCCGGACGCGTCAACGACAGGAGACGCCATGAACGCCCCGTCCGATCCTGCACGCAAGGTCGATCCACGCGCCGGGAAGCTGATCCCGCCGTCCGGCCTCGTCGATCTCCCGAAACTCATTACCGCTTACTACGCTGAACGCCCCGATCCGTCCGTTGCCACGCAACGCATCGCATTCGGGACCTCGGGTCATCGCGGTTCGTCGTTCGAGCGTACCTTCAACGAGTCGCATATCCTCGCGGTCAGCCAGGCGGTGTGCGACTACCGGGTACACAAGGGCATCGACGGCCCCCTGTTCATCGGCATCGATACGCATGCCCTGTCGTACCCGGCTTACGTGAGTGCGCTGGAAGTACTGGCCGCCAATGGCGTGGAAGTTCAGGTGGCCGAGGGCGACGAGTACACGCCGACGCCCGCCATCTCACACGCGATCCTGACGTATAACAAGGGCCGCACGACCGCGCTTGCCGACGGCATCGTCATCACGCCGTCGCACAATCCGCCCGACAGCGGTGGCTTCAAATACAACGCGACCAACGGCGGGCCTGCCGATACGGACGTGACCAAGTGGATCGAGCAGCGCGCGAATGTGCTGCTCGAAGGCGGACTCAACGAGGTCAAAAGAATGCCGTTCGAGCGCGCCGTGCGGGCCTCGACAACCCATCGGCATGACTTCGTTTCGGCGTTCGTCGCCGACCTGGCGAACGTCATCGACATGGACATCCTGCGCGATTCGAAGATTCGCATGGGCGTCAATCCGCTCGGCGGCGCCGGCGTGCATTACTGGGGGCCCATCGCCGAGCGCTACAAGCTCGATCTGACGATCACGAGCGACGAAGTCGATCCGACCTTCCGTTTCATGACGGCCGACTGGGACGGCAAGATCCGCATGGATCCGTCGTCGCCGTATGCGATGCGCAGCCTCGTCGAGCTCAAGGACAAGTTCGACATCGCCTTTGCCTGCGACACGGACCACGACCGCCATGGCATTGTCGCGCCGAGTGCAGGCCTGATGCCGCCGAACCACTATCTGGCAGTTGCGATCTACTACCTGTTCAGCCATCGCCCGCAGTGGCGCAAGGAAGCGGCCGTCGGCAAGACACTCGTCAGCAGCAGCATGATCGATCGCGTGACGCACAAGCTCGGCCGCACGCTGTATGAAGTCCCGGTGGGCTTCAAATGGTTTGCACCCGGCCTGGCCGACGGCTCGCTCGGCTTTGGCGGCGAAGAAAGCGCCGGCGCATCGTTCCTGCGTCGCGACGGCACCGTCTGGTCGACGGACAAATGCGGCATCTCGGCCGCCTTGCTGTCGGCTGAAATGACCGCCAGAGTCGGGCGCGACCCCGCGCAGATTTATCAGGAACTCGCGAATGAATTCGGTGCGCCGGCAGCGGATCGGATCGACGCACCCGCCACGCCCGCACAGAAGAAAAAACTCGGTGCCCTGTCTCCCGATCAGGTCCGCTCGTCGGAACTGGCCGGAGAGAAAATCACGTCGGTGCTCACGACGGCGCCCGCGAACAACGCATCGATCGGCGGTCTCAAGGTCGTGACCGAACACGCGTGGTTTGCAGCACGTCCCTCCGGCACGGAAGACATCTACAAGATTTATGCGGAAAGCTTCAACGGTCCCGAGCATTTGCAGCGCGTGATCGCCGAAGCACAGACGCTGGTCGACGCGGCGCTGGGAAGCTGACTCGTACTTCGGCTGTCCGACAGTTGTACACGGCGAACCACCCGGCGGCAGCTTTCAGACTTGACGTGTCTGAATAGCGCCGCCGCTTTCATTTGCTCATTTTTTTGCGAAGCGCAAACCCAATAGCCTGAATCAGAGCCGAATTGGGATTTGATAATTGATCAGCAAAGTACTCCTCAACATCCTGCACACTCGAAAGCGCATTTCCACCCGCAGAAAACAAGCCGGTATTTCGATTGATTTCCCCTAATTCGATAGGATAACCTGTCGATAAAATCCTCATGTGAACGATGGTAACCAACTCACTTTGCGGATTATAAACATCCGTATCAAGATGAACACGAAATACAACCCCCTTCAGACTGGAAGCGAACTCGGCAAAAACAAGCGCGAAATGATCACCAGCATTGTCTCTTAACGAAAAATCGATGCGCTCGATGACCCCCTCCACATCCCCCTTCGCTTGCGCATAGCTTTCGTTGACAATCGAAAGAGACCTTTTAATTAATTCATTGAAATCAGTCATATCAACCTCAAATATATATATTGGCGTAGATTGGCTAATGATCCGAGAGGCCTTTTTATTGCAACCCAGGATCACAGAAATGATTTCAAGAGAACTCGAAAAATATTAGCGCATAGACAATCTTGGCTGCTATCGGACTGCGGAGGTTTGCCGTTCAGTTTTGTCTGACTTCGACGATCCGACGTCATCGCGCGCCGCGCTTCACCACTTATTCGAGTCGCGGGTCGTCTGCTTTTGAGCGGCCTATGCTATCGTTGCGGCGCGTTTGGTGCTCGCGCGCGCCGTCCGGTGCGTGCAGTTCAACGGGAAACAGGATGTGTCCGACGATGCCAACCTGTGCTGCCCCCGCAACGGTAAGCGATCCGGTCGATGTGAGTTGGCCCGCTTCATTCCATAGCCACTGCATCCGCGGGAAGGCGAATGAAGTCATGATCGCCAGCCCGGATACCGGCCAACGCAAGGGGCGACTCCCGCGGGGTGCTGGATTCTCCAGTGACCGCGATCGCCGACCGCCGAGTCCGCGGGGGACGGACAACGGCGCATGACGCCACGCCACCGACACTCTGTCGCGGCCTGACGCTGACGCGCTTCGACCTGATGACCACTGCCGCCACCGTGCCTGCGACGCGCCAACTCGTGCTGCTGTCGCATGCGGACACCGATCTCACGACCCTCCGGCTCGCGATGCCCGCGCTCGTTCGAGCCGAAGCCGATCTGGCCATTTCCACCGTACCACTTCAAACGGTGTCGACATCCGACGCAATGCACGCGTGGATGGATTCAGCGCTTGGCCCCGATTCGATCGTGGTGGCCCGTGTGCTCGGCCGTGCCGACGAAGTGCCGGGCCTTGCGACGCTGGCGCATCATGCGCAAGCCCGCGGCATCGCACTCATTGTGTTGAGCGGAACGGGAGAAACCGATCCGGAATTCGACCGGCTGTCGAACGTCCCGACCGATATCGTGCGGGATATCAACGCGTATTGGCTCGCAGGCGGCATCGACAACATCGCCCACTCGCTGCGCTATGCATCGGACCGGCTCTGGCTGACCACGCTCGGCTACGAAGCGCCGAAGCCCCTGCCCGAGCACGGCGTCTACCTGCGCGGCATTGCGGCCGAACAGGCGCTTGACGCCTTTCGAGACGTGCGCGACGCGTCGCGCCCCGCGATCGGGCTGCTGTTCTATCGCGCGCACTGGACGAGCGGCAACGTCGGGTTCATCGATGCCCTCGTCGATGCGCTCGAAGCACGCGGCGCCGATGTGCTGCCCGTGTTCACGCATTCGCTGCGTGAAGTCGACGACAGGGACTTTCCGCTCGCGCTGAACCTGTTCGAACGTGCGGGCGGCGTCGATCTGCTGATCAACACGACCTCGTTCGCGATCGGCGATACGACCGTCGATGGTCCGGCCCGCTCCGCGCATGCCGGGGCCAATGTGTTTGAACGACTCGGCGTGCCGGTCCTGCAAGCCATCACGAGTGGCATGACCCACGCGCAATGGGCGCAATCGCCACGCGGGCTCAGCCCGCTCGATACGGCGATGAATGTGGCGCTGCCCGAGTTCGACGGACGGATCATCGGCGTGCCCGTGTCGTTCAAGGCCCCTTCGCGTGAAACGCGTGAGCTTGCCGCCAGCGGTTCGACAACGACCTCCGACACCAGCTACTACGAAGTCATCCCCGATCGCGTCGAGCAGACCGCGGCGCTCGCACTGCGGCTCGCTGCGCTGCGCAAGAAGCCTGCGGCCGACAAACGCATCGCCTTTGTCTTTACGAATTCGAGCGGCAAGGCCGCGCAAATCGGCAACGCGGTTGGGCTCGATGCCCCCGCGTCGCTGATGACGATCTTGCAAGCGATGCAGGATCGCGGCTACCGCATCGAGGGGTTGCCGGCGTCGAGTGATGCATTGATGGCGCAGTTGATTGACCGCGGCAGCTACGACCAGGACTACCTGACCGACACCCAAATGCGTGACGCCACACACGTACGCCGTGCCGACTATCAGGCTTGGGTCGAAACGCTGCCCGCTGCACCGCGTTCTCGCATGGTCGATCAATGGGGCGAAGCACCCGGCCAGGCGTATGTTGATGCGCATGGCGATCTGATGATTGCGGGCATGGCGTTCGGCAACGCGTTTGTCGCGCTCCAGCCGCCCCGCGGCTACGGCATGGATCCCGACGAGATCTACCATCAGCCCGACCTCGCGCCGACGCATCACTACTTTGCGTTCTATCGCTGGATCCGCGACGTATGGCAGGCGGATGCGATTGTTCACGTCGGCAAGCACGGCACGCTCGAATGGCTGCCCGGCAAAGGCATCGGGCTGTCGAGCGAATGCTTCCCCGATGCATTCCTCGCGGATATGCCGCTGTTCTACCCGTTTATCGTCAATGACCCCGGCGAGGGCTCGCAGGCCAAGCGTCGCGGACACGCGGTCATCGTCGACCATCTGATGCCGCCGATGACGAGCGCCGATACCTACGGCCCGCTCGCGGAACTCGTGCAGCTTGTCGACGAGTACTACCAGGTCGAAGCGCTCGACCCCGTCAAGCTTCCGCTGCTTCAGCAGCAGATCTGGGATCTGATCCGCAAAGCCAAGCTCGATTCGGATCTCGAACTGCTGCATCACCATCATCATCATGATGACGATGATGATCACCACCATGGCCACCATGGGCATGATCACCATCACGAGCATGACCATGAAGATGACCATGCCCACCACCATGCTCATGGGCATGATCATTCGCATGGGCACGAGCATTCGCATAAGGGCGCGCACGATCACGATCACGATCACGAACATGACCATGACCACGAGCATGAACATGGGCATAGGCACGAACACGCGCATGGCCACAATCACAACCATGAGCATCAACACGCCCACGCGCCTGCGCACACGCATGACCACGCCCATACGCACGAGCACGACGAGCCGCATGCGCACGGCGAGATGCCGGCCATGCTCACCGACATGGCGGGCAGCGACTTTGCCCATCTGATCGAAGACCTCGACGGCTATCTCTGCGAGCTGGGTGCGGCCCAGATTCGCGACGGACTCCATACACTCGGCAACGTGCCCCAGGGCGACGTGCTCATCGACCTGCTCGGCGCGCTCACACGGATTCCAAATCTCGATGCGCCGAGCCTGCCCGAGTCCCTCGCGCATCTGTATGAACTCGACTGGGTCGCGCTTCAGGAAGATAAAGGTGCGCGGCTCAGCTCGCCTGCTTTGGCGCTCGAAGCGCTGATCGATCGCCCTGTCGTCACGCACGCCGATGCCATTGACGCCGTGCTGGCCATCGGGCGCAGTTTGATCGCCGCATGGCACACGCATGGGTACGCCATCGCCGAGATCGACACCGTCGTCTCCGATGTCCTTCGCCGGCACGCGTCACCCGCGCTTCGCGACGTGCTCCGCTTCATCTCGACCACGCTGATGCCGCATCTCTCGCAAACCCGCGACGAAATCGAGCATTTACTCGACGGCCTCGACGGGCGCTATATCCCCGCAGGCCCCAGTGGCGCGCCGACGCGAGGCATGGCGCACGTGCTGCCGACCGGCCGCAACTTTTATTCGGTCGACCCGCGCGCCATTCCATCGATGGCGGCCTCGAATATCGGTGAAGGCCTCGCCAATGAAGTTCTGCGCCGGCATCTCGACGAAAGCGGACATTACCCTGAGTCGATCGGCATCAGCGTATGGGGCACGAGCGCTATGCGCACGCACGGCGACGATATCGCCGAGGTGCTTGCGCTACTCGGGGTACGCCCCGACTGGCAATCCGAAAGCCGACGCGTCACGGGTTTCAGCGTGATTCCGCTTGCCGAACTCGGCCGGCCGCGCATCGACGTGACCCTGCGTATCAGCGGATTTTTCCGGGACGCCTTTCCGCACCTGATCGCGCTGGTCGACGACGCGATCCGCCATGTCGCCCATCTCGACGAACCCGTCGAGTCGAACTACGTCCGCAAGCACTTCCTAGAAGAGCTGCAAGAAGACATTCGTGCGCAAAAGCCGGTCGACATCGCTGAACGGCGCGCGCTGTACCGGATCTTCGGCGCCAAGCCCGGTAGCTACGGCGCTGGCATTCTGCCGCTGATCCAGGAGCAGAACTGGCAGACCCGCGACGACTTCGCACGCGCCTATGTCGAATGGGGCGGCTACGCCTACACGCGCGGCGAATATGGCGCCGAAGCCCACGACGCATTCCGTACCCGCCTTGCGGGTGTCGAAGTCGCACTGCACAACCAGGACAATCGCGAACACGATATCTTCGATAGCGACGACTACCTCCAGTTTCACGGCGGCATGATCGCGGCGATCCAGGGTCTGACCGGACATCGCCCGCGCCATTATTTCGGCGATACCCACGACCCTTCGAATCCTCGCGTGCGCGACCTCAAGCAAGAGGCGTTACGCGTGTTCCGCTCGCGCGTCGTCAATCCGAAATGGATCGAGAGCATTCGCAAGCACGGCTACAAGGGCGGACTCGAACTCAATGCCACGGTCGATTATCTGTTCGGCTTCGACGCGACCGCCGACATTCTCGACGACTGGATGTATGAAGACGTGTCACAAGCGTATGTGCTCGACGCAGACGTGCGCCAGTTCCTCAATGAGAGCAACCCGTGGGCGCTACGGGCGATCACTGAGCGTCTGCTCGAAGCGGCTCAGCGCGGCATGTGGGAGCAGCCCGACGCGCGTACGCTGGACGCGCTGCGTCAACAACTGCTCGACGGAGAAGCCGCGCTCGAAGCTCGCGATGAAAACAGTCACGCGACGCCGAAGCCAGGCGGCGGCCACGATCGTTGAACCTCTATTCGCAAAGCCCACACTCCATGCTACCGATCTATCCGTTTGCTGCGATCGTCGGTCAGGACACGCTCAAACGCGCGTTGCTGCTCTGTGCCGTGAACCCTTCGCTCAGCGGCGTGCTGGTTCGCGGCGACAAAGGCACCGCCAAAAGCACGGCGGCTCGCGGCCTGCGTGAATTGCTGGTGCCGATCGAGCGCGTGCCGGGCTGCCCCTATAACTGCGCGCCCGGCGCATCGCTCGGCCAATGCGAGGCGTGCAGCGCCATCGAACCTTCGTCGGCTCGTACCGCGGTGTCGAGTCCCGTACCGTTTATCAATCTTCCGCTCGGGGCAACGGAAGACCGCGTGCTCGGCAGCCTCGATCTCGAACGCGTGCTCAAGGACGGCAAGCGCGCATTTCAGCCGGGCCTGCTTGCCGCCGCGCATCGCGGCATCCTGTATATCGACGAAGTCAACCTGCTGCCCGATCATCTCGTCGATGCGCTGCTCGATGTCGCCGCGATGGGACAGCACACCATCGAGCGCGAAGGGCTGTCGATCAGCCACCCCGCGCATATCACGCTGATCGGTACGATGAATGCCGAAGAAGGTGACCTGCGTCCGCAACTGCTCGATCGCTTTGCGATGATGGTCGAAGTCAGCGCGCCCGACATTCCTGCGATCCGTACCGAAGTCGTCCGGCGGCGGTTGGCCTTCGATGCGGATCCTCATGCGTTTTCCACGCGCTGGGCGCCGCAGACCCAGGCGCTTCGCGATCAGGTCGTCGCTGCGCAGGCGCTGTTGCCGCGTGTGCATCTTCCCGACTCCTTGCTCGATTTTGTGAGCACGCTGTGCTGCGACCTCGGCGCGGCCAGCCTGCGCGCTGACATCACGCTCAACAAGGTCGCGCAGACACATGCCGCGCTCGAAGGACGCGACGTCGTGAATGTTGACGATATCGCGGCGGCAGCGGAACTGGTGCTTCCGCATCGACGCCGTCGCAAGCCTTTCGAGCAACCGGGCCTCGATCGCGATCGTCTCGATGAGGCGATTCGCCGTGCGCGGGAGACCGCACCGGACTCTGAATCGGAATCCGGGCAAGCATCGGGTGACGGGCGCGAACATACAGATGCGGACTCCAGCCAAGGCGAAGGTGACGCCGCGGGCGACTCGCAGCCGTCGAGACGCCCGGACGCTTCGGATTCGTCCCATCGGAACGGTGCGCATGGCGCAGGCTCGGATCCCCGCGACGAAAGTACCTCCCGATTCGATGGGGATCGACACGCGCAAAACCGTCCGTACGACAACGAAGTCGAGGGACGCGACCATACCGGCGGCGAGCCGCAGATGCGAAGCAATGGCGCCGACCGCGCATCACATGGCGAACCCAACGATGACGACGCCGCGGGCCGACGCGTGCGACCGACCGTGTTCGGCATCGGCGAGTCCACGGCCGCACCGACCGTCAAAATCGCGACGCGCGACGAAGGCGGTGCGGAAGGACGCCGCAGCGTCGCCGCCTCGGCGTCACGCGGCGCGTACACGCACGCCGTCACATCGGACCGCCCTGCCCACCTCGCCGTCGACGCCACGCTGCGTCATGCGATCCTGCGTGAGCCCGGCCAACTGCATGTCACGCGCGACGATCTTCACGACAAAGTACTCACGGGCAAGCAGGGGCACCTGATTCTGCTCGTGGTCGATGCGTCGGGCTCGATGGCCGCGCGCCGGCGGATGGAAGCGGTCAAGGGCTGCGTGCTCGGCCTGCTCGAAGATGCCTACCGTCGCCGCGACGAAGTCGGCGTGATCGCATTCCGCGGTGACCAGGCCGAGCTTGTCCTGCCGCCGACACGCAACGTCGAGCTCGCGCAGCGCGCGCTTCAGGACATGCCGACTGGCGGCCGCACGCCGCTCGCTCAGGCGCTCGAACTGAGTGCGACCGTGCTCGCGCGCGCCACGGCTTCCTATGCTGGCAAGACGCCATCCGCTTCGACGCAACTCAAACCCTTGCTGGTCTTGCTGACCGACGGTCGCGCCAATGTGGCCCTGGCGGCGAGCGATAAGCCGGCCGATCCCTGGCGGCAGACACTCGACCTTGCCGATCATCTGGCTCAAGCGCGCGTTCACGCGCTCGTGCTCGACACCGAACAAGGCGTCGTGCGGCTTGAGCGCGCCAAGGCGATTGCCGAAGCCATGCATGCCGAATACCGGCGTCTGGACGACTGGTCCGCGCAGACGCTGGCGATCACGATTCAGGAGCGTCTCCAATGATTATCTGTACGGGCGTGGGCCCCGGTCACCTCGACTTCGTCACACGCAAAGCGTCGGAACTGATCGAAAACGCCGATGTGGTCGCAGGCTTCGATGCCGTGGTCGACGTCGTGCGGCCGTTGATTCCCGCCAACGCCGAAGTCATCACGATGGGCTATCGCGATCAGGTCGCGCAACTCGATGCGGTCGCTCGCCTCCACCATGCGGGCAAGCGCTGCGTCGTCGTGTTTATGGGCGATATCCACTTCAGCGGCTTCCAGTATCTCGAACGCGTCGAGCGCGCCTGTGGTCACCCGGTCGAGGCCCTGCCGGGTATCTCGTCGGCGCAGATCATGGCCTCGCGCGGCAAGGTGTGCTTCGACGAGACCACCTTCGTGACGTTTCACCGGCGCGGCGATCTCGAACCGTTCAAGCGCCACCTCGCGCACGTGCTCAGCGACGCGCGAAATGCGATCGTGATCCCGCGTCCATGGGACTTCATGCCGAAGGACATCGCAGCCTGGCTGATTGACCAGGGCGTTCCCGCGGAACACCCGGTCGAGGTCTGGGAAAACCTGACGCGTGGCGACGCCGAATGGCGCGGCACGCTGGGCGCGTGCACGCGCGACTTCACCGATATGAGCATCATGCTGATCCGCACGCTTGCGCCGATGCCGAGCCAGATCGAACCGCCGCCGGGCGCAGCGGTGCCGACTGCGGCTGCGGCATCCGAATCTGCATCGGCATCCGCCGCGGCATCGACCGCACCGGCGCCGGGTGGCGCCGCAACCACCGAGACTCCCGCATCAGGCGCGGCGACCATGCAATGAGTGCCGCAGCCGATACCCCTGCCGACGACTACGCGATCGTCATCGCGGGTCACGGTAGCCGTGACCCCGACGGCGTAGCCGAATTCGAAGCGCTCGTTGATCTTGTCCGTGCGCGCGAGCCCAACCGGATCGTGCGGCACGGCTACCTCGAATTCGCCACACCGACGATCGATGTCGCCGTCGAGCAGGCGATTGCAGCCGGTGCGCGACACGTGGTCATGGTGCCGGGCGTGCTGCTCGCTGCGACGCACGCGAAGAACGACATGCCGAGCGAATTGCTTGCACTCGAGCGCCAGTACCCCGAGATCCGGTTTTCTTTCGGTGCCGCACTCGATCTGCACGCAAAGCTGTTGCAGTTATGCGCTCAGCGCGTGATCGAAGCCGAAGGTCGCGCCGCGCAGTCTTCAGGCGAGACTGTGCCGCGTAGCGAGGCCTGCCTTGTCGTCGTCGGGCGCGGCACGTCCGATCCTGATGCGAACTCCGAGATCTCCAAACTCGCGCGCATGCTCGAGGAAGGCCTCGGATTCGGCACATCGCTCACGTGCTACGCAGGCACCGCGAAGCCCAAGGTTGCCGACGGGCTCGCCGCCGCGGCGCGCCTGGGCTATCGTCGCGTCGTCGTGTTGCCCTACTTTCTGTTCGACGGCATTCTCGTCAAGCGGATCTATGCCGCAGCGGAAGAACTCGCCGCGCGAAACCCCTCGCTCGAGATTCTGCAAGCCAGTTATCTCGGTCCGCACACGCACGTCGCCGATGTGTTCATCGAGCGCGCCGGGCAAGGAGCGTTGGGGCGTGCCACGATGAACTGTGCGCTCTGCAAATACAGAGTGCAGATCGTCGGCTTTGAACAGCAGGTGGGCACACCCCAGCGGGCTCATCATCTGAAAGTACGCGGATTGAGCGCGTCGACGACGGCCTCGGCACCCGCCGCTGACTCTGCGACGTTGACATCGGGGTCTGCGTCTGCATCTGTGTCTGCGACGGCTGCATCCGGAACGACGGTTTCACGGCCGCCCGAAGCATCCGTTGCATCCATGGCATCCGCAGCGATGCTCGCTTCGACGCCACCGACCGCTGCGGCCGACGCAGCCGCAGCACTCCGCCTCCCCGCCTACGTCCCGCACCCGATCGAAGCGGAAAGCATGCGGATCATCGACGCCGGCCACGACTGGTCGGCGTATTCGCCCGACGATGCGCGCGTCCTGAAACGGATCGTGCATACGAGCGGAGACTTCAACATCGTCGACGACATTTATTTCTCACCCGGTGCTTCGGTCATCGGCATGCGCGCGCTGTTGCGCTGCAAGCGCGTGATCACCGACGTAACGATGGTGCAGGCCGGGCTCAAGCAGGCTCTGCTACGCGAACTCGGGATCGAAACGTGGTGTGCCGTTCACGACGAAACGACGCACGTGCTCGCACAGACCCATAACCTGACGCGCTCCGCCGCCGGAATACGGCGCGCGTGGGAGACGTTCGGCAACGATGTCATCGTTGCCATTGGCGACGCACCGACAGCAGTCATGGAGACGATTCGCCTGATCGAAACGCAGGGCTGGCGCCCTCAGCTTGTGATCGGTTTGCCCGTCGGCTTTGTCGGCACGCGCGAGTGCAAGCAGGCGCTGCGCGAAACGATGCAGGTGCCACGAATCACGAATGCCGGCACGCGCGGTGGCTCGCCATGGGCCGCCACCGTCGTGAATGCCTTGATGATCGGTGCAATCGAAACCATCGCGGCCGTGTCTCAGGAGGCGACATCGTCATGAGCGAACGCGGTACGTTCTTTGGGATTGGCGTCGGCCCCGGCGATAGTGGCTTGATTCCGGTCGGCGCGATCGCCGTGCTGCAACGCGCGGACATCATCTATATTCCTCGCGCGACCAGCTCGGACGATTCGATTGCGCGCCGCTGTCTCGGAGAGCTCGAGCTCCCTGCCGAGCGATTCCGGGAAGTCGGCTTCCTGATGGACCCCGATCGCACCGTCCTGACCGATCACTACGCCGAACTCGCGCGCACCGTCCACACGGACCTGCAAGCAGGACGCACGGTCGCCTATCTGACAATCGGCGATACGTCGACGTATTCCACGTACGGCTATCTGCTTGCGGCACTGCGCGATCTCGACCCTGCCCTGCGGCATCACACGTTTGCGGGCGTGACGAGCTTCGCCGCGACGGCCGCCGCGCTGTCCTGGCCGCTCGGCGAAGGGAAAGAGCGCGTGCTGATCCTGCCGTGCCCGGACGATATGACGGCCCTGCGCGCGGATATCGAAACGCACGATGTCGTCGTGCTGATGAAGATCGGCAAGCGACTGATCGACGTCATCGAACTGCTCACGTCCATGGACCTTCTCGCGCATTGCGCATTCGGCCATCGCGTCGGCCTGCCCGAACAACAACTGTTCCCCGACCTCAGCGTCGCACGACCGCCTGAAGCGACGGGCTACCTGTCCACGATGCTGATCCGGCGCAACGCGCGTGAGCGGCGTCACGGCAAACTGGCGCTCGCAACCGATACGCCATCCAACAAGGCCTCCGCATGAAAGTCTTTTTTATCGGTGCCGGCCCCGGTGCATCCGACCTGATCACGGTGCGCGCGATGCGGATTCTGAACCGCGCGTCGATGGTGCTCTACGCGGGCTCACTCGTTCCCGCCGACGTACTTGAACACTGCCGCGCGGATGCCGAGATTCACGACACCGCGAAACTTAATCTCGACCAGCAACTCGCATGCTACGAACGCGCTCGCGAGCAAGACGTTGATGTCGCGCGGCTTCATTCGGGCGACCCGTCGATCTACGGCGCGACTGCCGAGCAGATGCGACGGCTCGAACAACTGGGCATCGAGTACGAGATCGTGCCTGGCGTGTCCTCGTTCAGCGCAGCGGCGGCAACGCTCGGCGTCGAACTCACGCGTCCCGAGGTTTCGCAATCCATTGTGCTGACACGCGTGTCGGGCCGCGCGTCGGCGGTGCCCGATAGCGAATCGATCGAGCAGTGGGCGCGACACCGCGCAAGCATGTGCATCTTCCTGTCCGGCCCCCATCTCAAGAAGATTGTGGCCGACTTGCTGCTTCACTATCCGCCCGAGACACCCGTTGCCCTCGCGCATCGGGCGAGCTGGCGCGATGAACGGACCCATCGAAGCACGCTCGGCAAGATCGTCTCGGAGGTCAAGGTCAAGGATTGGCAGCTGACGACCCTGCTGCTGGTCGGCGACGCGCTTGGCAAAGACGCGGGCGTGGAATCTCAGCTCTATGCGGCCAGCTTCACGCACCGCTTTCGCCGCGCGAGCGTCCGCAAGCGCCGCGCCGCATGAGCGGCACGACGAACAACGATGGCCGCACGCGTATCTGGCTTGTGCGGGACAGCGCGCTTCCGCTCGGCGAGCGGCTCCGCGACGGACTCGGCGCGATCCTCGTACAGCCCTGGCTCGACGAACAGGAGTCCGACGGTACCGCGGCAGCGACAAGCCAGCGTGAACGCTTTCGTGCGGCATTTGCCGATGCGAATCGATGGGTGCTCGTGATGGCCACGGGCATCGCGACTCGCATGCTCGACGGTCTGCCGCACAGCAAGCTCAGCGATCCGGCGGTCGTCGTCGTCGACGAAGCGGCACGGTTTGCAGTATCGCTGCTGTCCGGGCATGAGGGCGGTGCGAACGCGCTCGCCTACGAGGTCGCACGCCTGACCGGTGCGGTGCCGGTCGTGACCACTGCGACCGAAGCGCTCAAGCCGCTTGTCGTCGGCATCGGCTGCCGTCGCGGCGTGAGCGTGGACCAGATCGAAGTCGCTGTGAAACACGCGCTGGCCGGGCGCAGAATGGACGACATTCGCGAGATCGCGACGATCGACCTCAAGGCCGACGAGCCCGGCATTCTGGCGTTCTGCGAGCGGCATGCACTGCCGCTGCGCGTGTTTTCGCATGCGCAAATCGCCGCACGTCCGTGGACGTCGGAGCCCTCCTCATGGGTCCGCGAGAACATCGGGCTCGACGGCGTCTGCGAGCCCTGTGCGCTGCTCGCCGCCCCGCGCGGCTCGCTCGCCGTGCGGAAAACGGCTTTGAACGGCGTCGCGGTCGCGATCGCCGAAGACTCACCTGATTGGACTGAACACGTATGACCCCCGGTTTTCTTCATCTCGTCTCCGTCGGCCCCGGCTATCGCGAGCTGATCGCGCCTCAGGCCGAGCAGGTGCTGCGCAACTGCGAAACCGTCATCGGCTACGACCTGTATTTGCAGTGGATCGCGCCGTGGGTCGAAGGCAAGCGCGTCATCACGCTGCCGCTCACGCAAGAGCGCGAACGCGCCCGGCTTGCGATTCAGCATGCCCGCGATGGCGAGCACGTCGCACTCGTGTCGAGCGGCGATATTGGTGTCTATGCGATGGCCGCGCTCGCTTTCGAACTCATGGACGAGAGCGACACGTTCAGCGTCGCCGTTACGCCCGGCATCACCGCAGCCAACGCGTGCGCCTCGTTGCTTGGTTCGCCGCTGTCACACGATTTCGCGACACTGAGCCTGTCGGACCTGCTGTGTCCGTGGCAATGGATCGAGCATCGCGCACGGCATATCGCACAGGCCGATCTCGCCGTCGTGCTCTATAACGTGCAAAGCCGCCAACGGCCCGACGGTGTCTATCGCGTGCTCGAGATCCTGCTCGAACACAAGCGCGCCGATACGTGGTGCGGCGTTGTGCGCAATGCCTATCGCCCCGAGCAACACATCGACATCGTGACGCTCGATGCGCTGCCCACACGGCAGTTCGACATGTTGACGACGATCGTGATCGGCAACCGCTTCACGCAACGCAAGCGCAACTGGATATTCACGCCGCGTGGATACGGTGACTGGGATCCTGCGCGGATCGAGCAGCGCAACCACGATGTGTCGGGTTCAGAAAGGCTTGCTGCCCTGCAATCGGCACATCCGCACGAACCCGGTGAGCAGGTGTCGGATCAGCACGAAGCCGACGGACACGCATCGCGTGAGCCTCAGTCTCATGCGCTCCCGTCGCATAAGCATGCCTTGCCTGAGCACGTACCGTCTGACGCCTCCGCCTTCGTCGCGATGGACGGCCTCGACACCGTCACGCGAGAGCCTTTGCCACACGACGCCGTCTGGGTGTTCTCCGGAACACGTGACGGCAATGAACTGGCGCGCCTGCTCGTCGCATCCGGGCAACCCGTGGTCGTCTCGGTCGCAAGCCAGTATGGCGAAGATCTGGTCGTGCGCGATGTCGCCGGCGCTGCGGTCGTCGCGGGCCGAATCGGCATCGATCGGCGCCGCGCCTTGCTGCGCGAGCAGCGCGCACGCGCCATCGTCGATGCGACACATCCGCATGCAAGCGACATGTCGCGCCAACTCGTGCGACTCGCGAGCGAACTCGGTATCGACTACGTGCGCTACGAGCGACCCGATGCGACGGTCGACGCACCGGTCCAGCACTGCGACGACGTGCAGAATGCCGCGCAGCTCGCCATCGCACTGGGCAGCCGCATTTTCCTCGCCACCGGCGTCAATCAGCTCGACCAGTTCCTGAAGCACCCGGGCGCTCGCGAGCGCGACTGGTACTTGCGGCTGACACCCGATCCCGTGCAACTCAAGCGCGCGCTCGATGCCGGCATCGAACGCGACCATGTGATTGCCATGCAGGGCCCGTTTTCGCAGTCGTTCAATGAAGCGCTCTGGCGTGACCTTGAAATCGACTGTGTCGTCAGCAAGGAGTCAGGAGAGGCCGGGGGGTATTCAGCCAAGGCTTCGGCCGCCCAGGCGCTCGGGATTCCCTTTATCGCGATTCGCCGGCCCGTGGTCGAACATCCGAATGTCGTGCGGGATTTCGCGGCCGTGCTCGCTCACCTGAAGTCGGGGGTGACGCCATGATTCGTCCACCGCTTCCCGTGACCGTCGTCACGGGCTTCCTCGGTGCAGGCAAGACCACCCTGCTTTCGAACCTGCTGCATGAGTCAAAGCAGCGACGGCTCGCGATCGTCGTCAATGAATTCGGCGAGGTCTCGATCGACGGCGCACTGCTGCGCGAGCACGAGCGCGGCGACGAGATTCAGGTTCAGGACGTCGCCAATGGTCTGCTCGCGTACGGCGACGACACGCAATTCATGCCCTTGATGGCGCAATTGCACGCGCGGCGCGAACTGATCGACCACGTGATCATCGAGACGTCGGGCCTCGCCGTGCCGACAGCGGTGATGGAAAAGCTGCAAAGCGACCCGTCGCTCGCCGAACGGTTCGTGCTGGATGCGACGCTGGCGGTCGTCGATACGCCCTTGCTGCTCGCCGGGCAATTCGACGCCGACGACACGGACCCGAATTCCGCATCGATTGCTTCGTTGTTCCGCATGCAGATCGACAATGCGGATGTCGTGGTGCTCAACAAGATCGACGGACTCGACAAGGCGGCATTGATGCAGGCCGAGTCGAAGATCCGTAGCCTCGCGCCAGGCGTGCGCTTTGTTGAACTCGCGCATCGCGCGCGGCTCGATACCCGTCTCGCGCTGGGCCTGCGCCTGCATCAGGCGAGCGACGGTGCGCACCGGCACGGCCAGCCACTTGCCTACACGCAAGTTGCCGCCCTGCAAGCGTCGCCCGCATTGAGCCGCCGGCTCGACGGCCATAGTCATTCGGGTCTTGCGCCGCACGTCCACGGCCTGCTTACACACAAGCACTTTCATGAGCACGATCCGGGCTGGCAGTCTTTTGTGCTGCACTCGCACGCTCCACAGATCGAACGCGTGCTGCTCGACGCGCTGACCCAGGCGGCCCAGTCAGAACCGGTCATGCGGATCAAAGGCTTCGTCCGCACGCTCGATGACGCGCGGCCCATGCTGATTCAGGGTGTACGCACGCGCATTGTGGCGACGCGCACAAACGAAGGGGATGAGCTTGTCGATGATCCGACAGTGCACGCTCATGACCACGACGCGGATCATGCGCACGAGCATGGACACTCGCACTCGCACTCGCACGATCACGATCATGGCCACGAGCGCCGAGATGCTCACCATCATCCCGAGGGACACGACCATGACCATGCGCACGATCAGAAGCACGATCATGAGCACGGACATACTCACTCGCATCATCACGCACACGATCACGCCGGGTCTCACGAGCACGATCACCCCACTCCGGACTCGCAGCTGGTGTTCATCGGGTATCACGCGACGCGCAAGCGCGTTGCCGAACTCCTCACCACGCTGACCGGCACGGCATGGCATTGAAGCCGCCTCTTCAACCCAAGACGACACGATACCCATGAAGACCGATTCCGAATCGCACCAGCAGATGAGCGAGCGCCGCAAGGAGAGCTACGAGAAGAAGCGCGCCGAAGCCGACGTCGAAAAAGGCTTGCTGATCGTGAACACCGGGACCGGCAAGGGCAAGTCCACCGCCGCGTTCGGCATGGCCGTGCGTGTGCTCGGACACGGCATGAAGCTCGGCGTCGTGCAGTTCATCAAAGGCGCATTGCACACGGCAGAGCGCGATTTCCTCGGCGCGGCCGCACACTGCGACTTCGTGACGATGGGCGACGGCTATACCTGGAATACGCAGAATCGTGACGCTGACATCGCGACGGCACGCAAGGGCTGGGATGCCGCGCGCGCAATGATCCTCGGCGGCGAGCACCAGATGGTGATCCTCGACGAACTCAATATCGTGCTCAAGTACGAATACCTGCCGATCGAAGAAGTTCTCGATGTGCTGAGCCGCCGTCCGCCGATGGTGCATGTCGTGATCACGGGTCGCAACGCGCCCGATGCGCTGATCGAGGCCGCCGATCTCGTGACCGAAATGAAGCTCGTCAAACATCCGTATCGCGAGCAGCATGTCAAAGCGCAACGCGGCGTCGAGTTTTAAACGATGCCGTCGTGTCCCGCGCTGTTCATCAGCGCACCCGCATCGGGTCAAGGCAAAACAACGCTGACCGCGGCGCTCGCGCGATTTCATCGCCGCGCCGGCCGCCGCGTGCGCGTGTTCAAGACGGGACCTGATTTTCTCGATCCGATGATTCTTGCGCGCGCATCGGGCGCGCCCGTGTATTCGCTTGATCTGTGGATGGTCGGCGAAGACGCATGCCGCAGGTTGCTCGCGCAAGCGGCTTCGGAAGCTGACGTGATCCTGATCGAAGGGGTCATGGGTCTGTTCGACGGCACGCCGAGCAGCGCCGATCTCGCGTCGGTGTTTCAGGTGCCGGTCGCCGCAGTGATTTCCGCACAATCGCTCGCGCAGACCTTCGGTGCGATCGCGTTCGGTCTTTCGCACTTTCGACCGGACCTGCCGTTTTATGGCGTGCTCGCGAACCGCATTGCCTCACCGCGCCACAGCGACATGGTGCGCGCCGGTATACCGGATTCGATCCGTTGGCTTGGCGAGATCGGGAACGACGCCGGGTTCGAGTTGCCCGATCGCCACCTGGGTCTGTTTCAGGCGAGTGAGATCGCCGACCTCGAAGCACGTCTCGAACGCGCGGCGGACGTGATCGGCCAGACCGGGTTGTCGGAGCTGCCGCCCCCGGTGCACTTTCCCGAGCCGGAGCATCGCATTGACGTACCGCGACTGCTCGAGGGGATGGCTATCGCGGTGGCACGCGACGACGCTTTTTCGTTTATCTATCCCGCGAACCTCGACCTGCTTGCGGCACTCGGCGCGACGCTCGCCTTTTTCTCGCCGCTCGCCGATGAGCCCATCCCGTCCGGCGCGGATGCCCTGTATTTGCCCGGCGGGTATCCCGAGTTGCATGCCGCAACCCTCGCCTCGTGCGAGTTGACAGCCGCGTCGATCCGCGCACACGCCCATGCAGGTCGGCGCATCGTGGCCGAATGCGGCGGGATGCTTTATCTGATCGATTCACTCACGAATGTCGCGGGTCAGACGACGGCGATGCTCGGCTTGCTGCCGGGTCAAGCGACGGTGCGTTCGCGCCTCGCGGCACTGGGCATGCAGCAGCTGGACGCCCGATCGTTGCGCCGGTCGCGTGCCGATGCCCCAGCGCCGCACGACTCTGAGACTGATGAAAAACTGACCGGCCATACATTTCATTACTCCGTGCTCGATACGTCGCTCGTGCCGCTCGGGCATGCCACTCATCCGATCACCGGTGCGCACGGCGAACCGTTTTTTCGGAGTGGCCCTATTGTCGCGAGCTATATGCATGGCTATTGGCCGTCGGCGCCTCGGTTTGTCGCATCGCTGTTTTACGATCCGCCCGAATGACGATCATGGCGCCGGCAAGGACCCGCATCGACAAAGGGCCCACATCGACATCGACATCGGCTTCGGCGTTCCAGCCCGGGACCGCGTCTTTGGCTGGGTCTTTGTTGGTGCTTGCGCCAGCATCATCGTTCGATTCGTTCCACCTCACGCACAAATGTGCATTGCATTAGCACCTTTTATCGCACTCGCATGACGTCCGACCTCGCCCGCACCATCGCCCACGCACGCACGCTCGAACCCGTGGGATCGCCCTGTACCGACATCTGCAAGCTCGACCCCGAGTCAGGTTACTGCCAGGGTTGCCTGCGCACGCGCGACGAAATCCGCGCCTGGAAGACCATGAGCGACACCCACAAGCTCGCGACCTTCGACGTACTGCTCGCTCGCCTCGATACAACGGCCCCTCACGCCACACCCATCCGCACCGACGACGCGTGAGCATGCCGGAAGCGCCCCGGCCCGGCTGACCTCGCTGGCACGCATCGAGTCGTACTTCATGCGGCTAGTATCGTTGATCGAGCAAAGTTCTTTGGGCCACAACCGTGCCCTGTTATTCTCGCTAGCGATCGTCGTGCGCCCATAACGCGTTCGGCAATGGTCCGGCAGGCAGGTCACCGGATTGCACGTTCGTCACTCTGACGACTCTTCCGAAATCTGAATCACAAGTCGGCGAGGCAGATCCCACGCCGCTTTGTTGCGCCGCGGCAGCGGCGGGCATGCAACGGTCGGCGCCGCGCACACCATAGCGAGGCGCCGTCTTCAAGCCAAATAAAGTATTTGGGCAAAGCGTGGCGCGGACCTCAGGATGTCCGGGCATTGAATGCCCAATTGTTTACAATAAAAATAATGACTCCCCGAAAGGGTTTGTTTTATTGCATTGCGGTCTGACCATTCAAGCATGAGGACATCCATGTCGTACGCGATCGAGGCGCATTGCCTCGATGCCATTTCGATTTCGGTCTCGACGGAGTTCGCGCTGTGAGCGAGATCACTTCGTCCTCGAATACCCATCACGACGCGAACTCACCGATTGTGTTCGTCGTGGATGACGACGTTTCGCTGCGGGAAGCGCTCGGCAGCCTGTTCCGTTCGGTCGGGTTGCGTGTGCAAGCGTATGCATCTGCACCCGAGTTGCTTCAGCACACCTTGCCCGACGTGCCGAGCTGCCTGGTACTCGACGTGCGCTTGCCCGGGCTCAGCGGTCTGGAATTCCAGACACAGCTTGCCAAGGCGGATATCCAGCTGCCGATCATCTTCATGACCGGACACGGCGATATTCCGATGACCGTGCGCGCCATGAAGGCCGGCGCAATCGACTTTCTCGCCAAGCCGTTCCGCGATCAGGATCTGCTCGACGCCGTCTCGGCCGCGCTCGCTCGCGATGAAGCGAGACGCCGCAGCGACCGCACGCTATCGGACCTGCGCGAGCGATATGCGTCGCTGACCGCGCGCGAGCGCGAAGTCATGGGTCTCGTGACAACCGGCATGCTCAATAAGCAGATTGCGGCACGCATTGGTTTGAGCGAGATCACGGTCAAGATCCACCGCGGGCATATGATGAAGAAAATGGAGGCAGGCTCCGTCGCCGACCTCGTGAAGATGGCTGAGCAGCTCGGCGTGCGGCAGGACGCAGACCGATAACGGGTGGGTCCTATACCGCCGTATGATTTAACCTCGGGCGCCCGCGGTGTACATTGACTTTCGCGCTATCTGGCGATAGTGGCGAGACAACGCCTATTAACACACTGATCAAGGACAGGCAGCTTGCCGAACTTACCGGTGATCTCCATCATCGACGACGATGCATCCGTTCGCACGGCAACTGAAAGCCTGGTCCGATCCCTGGGCTTTATTGCGCTGACGTTTCCATCCGCCGAAGCCTTCCTCGAGTCCGAGCGCCTCGCGGAGACCGACTGCCTGATCACCGACGTGCAAATGCCGGGAATGAGCGGCGTCGATCTGCAAAGCCGGCTGCTCGATGACGGCGTTCGTGTGCCGATCATCTTCATCACGGCGTTTCCCGAAGACCATATTCGGGAGCGCGCACAGGCGGGCGGCGCTGCGGCCTTCCTGACGAAGCCTTTTGACGGTCAGACGATGATCCAGTGCATCGAAGATGCGCTGGGCACGCCATCGAACTGACACGCGCTCACCCCTGCGCCGTGGGCGATACGGCTTCCCGATAAGGCTTCCCGATACGCCTTCCTCATACGAACGTATGAACCCATCAAACTATTACCGCGTGTAATACACACCACCGTACGATACAAACCCCAATCGACATCGGTTAAGTTATGGGTTGTCAGCACGCTGAGGTCAGCGGGCTCCTGTATCGAGCGGAATACACGCTAGTCGCGTTGTTCAACAGAACAAACATGAAAGCGCTAGCAAGCCCATGAAGTCCGTGGCGTGGACCTGATGAGGTCGACCGCATCGATGGCACGAATGCGAACCCACGAGGATTGAACATGCGACTCTCGTCTTCTCGCGGTATGGACGCCCTCAAGGCTGGCGAGCCATTGCAATCCGTTCGGGACGAAACTCAATGGCGCGAACCCTCCGGCGCCGAGGGTGACGCGCTCGAATCGAAAGTCATTGCCTCGCGCTGGACGCTGACGCAACCGTCGGTCGTCGACGCGGAGAATGAAACGCCCGATGACCGCCACGTGATCGGTATCAACCTTCGTCACACTCAGATCGAGTTTTCGGTCGAGGGACGCACCTTGATCTCCGGCCGCCTGATTCCGGGCATGATGCACGTCGTTGCGCCGGGCCGTCGCTGCGCTGCGCGATTCCAGGCGCCGGCCGATGTGCTTCATCTTCAGGTGTCGCAGCAGATGCTCACCGAGTGCTTCGAGAATGCAAGCGGCCGTGCTCACGCGTCCTCGATCGAAATCGACGATCCCGAAGTCGGCATCGATCCGGGCATCGAGCGGCTGGCCCATGCACTCCTGAGCAACGACACGACCGGCTGCCCATTCGGCCGTCTCTATACGGAAACCGTGAGTCTTGCGATTGTCACGCGCGTGCTCGCACGGCATGTGAATCCGGCGACGACCAAGTCGACTCGCAAAGCGACGTCGCTTGCCAAATGGCGCCTTGACCGCGCGATCGACTATATCGAAGCCAATCTGGCAGAGCCTATCGCTCTGGCCGACGTTGCCAATACGACCGGTCTGACGCGCATGCACTTCGCCGCGCAGTTTCGTGCGGCAACGGGCTACCGTCCGCATGAATACCTGTTGCGCCGGCGCATCGAGCAAGCCCAGAATCTGCTCGCCCGCCCGGAACTGACGCTCGTCGACGCGGCACTGAGCGTGGGTTTCCAGTCGCAGGCGCATTTCTCGACGGTGTTCAAGCGGCTGGTCGGCGAGACGCCGTCACGCTGGCGTCAAATGCGTCTGGGTGAAGCACAGTCGCCTTTGTCGCCAAGCGCGATGGGAATGCAGCCGCAAGCCTGAAACGCCGGGTCACCGCGGCACCGAGGCAGCGGTCCGTTCTTCGCGGCACCGGGGCCCGATCTCTGCGGCACCTTTCAATCACCGCCATTCAGCACCGCGCTGATGTCCCGCCTCTTCGTCACGCGCTCGTTATGTGACTGCCGCGACTACCGATAAGGTAGGTTTGACCGACACAGTCAATCCGGGATTATCACGGTGCCCGCGTCCGCAAGGTCCTGAATCGCTACCGGCGAACATACATTTCCCACCGACCCCGAATTCAACGGGGTCTTTGATCTCACTTTCCCGTCTCTATTTGTAACCGCGTGTTCGGCAGACCGCATTTGTCCGCATATTTCGCTCATGTTTCGTGCGAAAGCTAACGATCTGATTCGCATCGACACGTTAATCTAAATAGGTGCTCCACGCGAATGACGACTGTCATGACGTCTGTCGCGCGTGTCGTACATCGCGAGCTTTTCATTTCCGGCTTCATTTCAAAGCGTGATCGCAGTGCCACTACGGTAACCCGGGGGTTTCGTTGGCGCAGTCGTTCGTGCACCTAAATGGTCTGTCGAGCTATTCGACCGGACTGGATGCGTGCGCTCGATTGTTTCTGACATAGGCTGTGTCTGCTTCACCCCAAAACCGTAGTATTAACCTGGACCTGAAGATGAACCTCAAAAATCATCCTGCTTGCCGTCCCTTTACCGAAGCCGGCAATCTGACGCAAGTCTCCGCCTATTACGAAGAAGGCCGTAACGTGATGTGGATGATGCTGCGTGCACACCCGCGTCCGTGTTTCAACCAGGAGCTCGTGACCGACATCATTACCCTGGCTCGCGCAGCACGCGATTCAGGGCTGCCGTTCGACTTCTGGGTCACCGGCTCGCTCGTTCCGACGTTGTTCAATGTGGGCGGCGATCTGAGCTTCTTCGCCGAGACGATTCGCGCCGGTCAGCGCGAACCGCTCGTCGCCTATGCGCGCTCGTGCATCGACGGACTGCATGAGATCTACTCCGGCTTCGGTGTCGGCGCAGTATCGATTGCGATGGTCGAAGGCTCGGCGCTTGGCGGCGGCTTTGAAGCGGCACTCGCGCATCACTACATCCTGGCTCAAAAGGATGCACGCCTGGGCTTTCCCGAGATTGCTTTTAATTTGTTCCCGGGAATGGGCGGCTATTCATTAGTGACGCGGAAAGCCGGACCGAAGCTCGCTGAAGAACTGATCAGCACGGGCGAATCGCATATGGCCGAGTGGCATTACGACAAGGGTCTGGTCGACGGCACTTTTGAAACCGGCGACGGTTTTCTCGCAACGCGCACGTTTATGGATAGCCTGAAGCCCAAGCTCAACGGGATCAAGGCCATGCTGCGTGCGCGCGACCGGGTGAACCCGCTCACGCGCTCGGAGCTCATGGATATCACCGAAGATTGGGTCCGTGCCGCGTTCAGCGTTGAAGAGAAGGATCTGGCGTTTATGGAACGCCTTGTGATGCTGCAAAATCGGCGCACCTCGAAGCTGCGCCATGTAGGGTGATTCGGTCCGCCGGGGCCAGGCAATAAGCCCGTCACATTAAGGGCGAAACCTGGAAGGTAGCCAGAAACACTGCAGGCCACAAAAGCTCAGGCAATCAGCCTGAGCTTTTGTTTTTCCGTGAGCCAGATCTCGAACGCTTCGGCTGTCATGGGCTTCGCGTAGAGATAGCCCTGTGCGTAGTCGATGCCGGTCTTGCGAATGAACTCTTCCTCGGCCGACGTTTCGACACCTTCGGCCACCACCCCATAGTTGAGCGCCTGAGCCACAGCGACCATCGAACGCACGAGCGCCTGCGACTTCGGGTTCGTATTGATCCCGCGCACAAAGCTGCGATCGAGCTTGATCACGTCGATCGGAATACGCGCGAGCTGAGACAGCGACGAGTAACCCGTACCGAAATCGTCGAGGTGGACCTGCGCACCGAGTTCGCGGAACTGTGTAATCAGCCCGAGCGCCATTTCTTCGTCTTCGATCAGGCAACTCTCGGTGAGCTCGAGATCGAGCAGGCACGGATCGAGGCCCGCCGTTTCGAGCGCGCCGGTCAGGTCGTGAACGATGGCTGTGTCGGACAGCTGGCGCGCGGAGACATTGATCGCCACGCGGATCGAGTGGCCCCGCTCGCTCCATCGGCGCGCCTGGGTTGCCGCGGTCTGCATGACCCATCGGCCAAGCGGGCCGATCATGCCCGACTCTTCGGCGTACGGAATAAAGTCGAGCGGCGACACCATGCCGCGCTCCGGAGAATTCCAGCGCACCAGCGCCTCGACGCCGAGGACTTCTCCCGTCTCGAGACTGATCTTCGGCTGGTAATGCAGCACGAGCTGATTGTCTTCGAGCGCGCGCGGCAGATTGGTGTCGAGCCACATGTACTCGGCCACCTTCTTGTTCATCTCGGGCGAGAACACGCGGAAGGTTCGCTTGCCCGCTTCCTTCGCGACGTACATCGCCGTGTCCGCGCAACGGATCAGGCCTTCGAGCGTATCGCTGTGCGACGGCGACAACGCGATGCCGATCGAGCAGCCCGTGTAGACCTCGATCAGGCCGAGATTGAACGGTGTGCGCAAGCGGTCGAGGATGCGTTGCGCAATCTCTTCGAGCTGGTCCGACGTCTTGCCTTGCGACAGCACGATAAATTCGTCGCCGCCGAGACGGGCGACCAGATCGCCTTCGTCGAGGCATTCCTTGACGGCGGACGAGACGTCCTTGATCAGCCGGTCGCCGATCACATGTCCGTAGTGGTCGTTGACGCGCTTGAAGTTGTCGAGATCGAGAAACAGGATGCCGACCAGCGGCGTGCCTTCAGCCGCGAGTGCGCGCCGGATCCGGTCATGAATCGCATTGCGGTTCGGCAAGCCCGTCAGCGCATCGGTATTCGCAAGTTCAGACAAGCGAGCCTGTGCACGTCGCTCTTCGGTGATATCCGTACCCGAGCAGATCAGGAATTTCTCGTCGACGCCGCTGCCGCTCTGCACGAACTTGTTGCGGAACAGATAAAGACGCGGGCCCGCGATCGTATTGATCAGCCGCTCGACTTCGTAGGCTTCACCGGTACGGAAAAAGCCGCTGATGTTCTGGCTCGACTGCTGCCCTTGTTCGGGCGTCATGAACATCGCGTAGGCGTTCTTGCCGACGACGTCTTCTTCGCGCACGCCCGTCACTTCTTCGCACAGCCGGTTAAAGCGCTGGATATTGCCGTGCTGGTCGAGGATCACGACCAGCGAGTTGACTTCCGAGACGACTTGCTCGGCGAACGACAGACCGTGCACGAGGTCGCGTGCGACCGAGACGGTGTCGTTATAGGCCGATGCCGTGCCGGCCCATTCCTGGAAATTGATCTTTTTGCCGACGAGATGGATCTGCAGCGTGTTGCCGAAGATCACGATATCGAGCACGAGGTGGGACGTGACGCCGGTCATCGTGCGCACGCGCGCGGCCTGCTCGCTGCTCAGGGCGACCGAAACCGTAGCCGGTCCGCTGATCGCGGACAGCTGCAAGGCATTGCTGTCGCTCGACAGCCGCCAGCATGGACTGGCGGTGCCGAAGTGTGCGTACAGCACCGGATAGTCGAGTTCGCCGCTCATGGGCCCCCTCCGGACCAGACTAAGGGTACGGACTGTCACGGTAGGTTGTGCTTAGCGGAACGTCGGCACCCTGCTTGCCTGAGGCAAGACGTCTCGTTGAAAACGGGAACTGAGCAATCCGCAATGAAAATTTAAGCCAGCGTAGCACGATATTTTTATAACAGTAAGCCGATGAGAAGGGCCAAATACCGCTTCCTTTCGTAATTGACCCGGCACGAGGCTTGCCTGAGAAAAAAATCGGTGCACCACCGACCTGCCGGACATCGTCCGGCATTCCCGAGTCGCTTGCATGTCCGCATCGCTCGCGCGGTCGCAACGACCGGCAAAGCCTTGTCCCGCAAGGAATCGATGGCCTTCTTCGATCGTGATGAGAGCCGGGCCATGCGCGTTTCGCATGGCATACAACACCTTGAACCCGGCCCTCTTGCCGAAGCAAAACCTGCGGCTTGCCCGCAGGTTACGGCGCGCTATGCGTGTTGCTTATCCGCCTTGAAACTCAGACGGAATTTGTGTAGCAGCGGTTCGGTATACCCGCTTGGCTGTTCACGCCCTTCGAAAACGAGTGCACACGCGGCCTTGTATGCAATCGACGTATCGAAGTGGCCAGCCATCGGCAAGTAGTTAGGATCCCCGGCGTTCTGTTTATCGACGACCACGGCCATGCGTTCGAACGTCTCGCGGACCTGCGATTCGGTGACGACCTTGTGACGTAACCAGTTCGCAATATGCTGGCTCGAGATCCGCAACGTGGCGCGATCTTCCATCAAACCCACATTGTGGATATCGGGCACCTTCGAACAGCCGACGCCCTGATCGATCCAGCGCACGACATAGCCGAGAATGCCCTGCGTGTTGTTCTCGAGTTCCTGGCGAATCTCGTCGGCACCCCACTTCGGCGCATCCACGACCGGGATCGTCAACAGGTCGTCGAGCAAGCCGTCGCGCGCACCCGCCAGGTCCACCTGTTCAAGTTCGCGTTGCACGGCTTCGACGTCGACCTCGTGGTAGTGCAAGGCGTGCAGCGTCGCGGCCGTCGGCGACGGAACCCATGCCGTGTTGGCACCCGCCTTCGGATGCGCGATCTTTTGCTCGAGCATCGCGGCCATCAGGTCGGGCATTGCCCACATGCCCTTGCCGATCTGCGCGCGGCCGCGCAGGCCCGCATTGAGACCTTCAAGCACATTGCTGCGTTCGTAGGCCGCGATCCACGGCGTCGATTTCATGTCGCCCTTGCGCAGCACCGGGCCCGCCTCCATCGCGGAGTGCATCTCGTCGCCGGTGCGATCGAGGAAGCCCGTGTTGATGAACGCAACGCGCGCCGAAGCGGCGGCGATACTCGCGCCAAGATTGACGCTCGTACGGCGCTCCTCGTCCATGATGCCCATCTTGAGCGTGTTGGCCGGCAGACCGAGCAGGCTCTCGACGCGACCGAACAGCTCGTCGGCGAACGCGACTTCGGCCGGCCCGTGCATCTTGGGTTTGACGATATAGAACGAGCCGGTCCGCGAGTTCTTGCGGTTCTTGAGGTCTCGCATTGAGGCAAGGCTCGTTGCGACCGCGTCAAGAATGCCTTCCGGGACTTCGTGGCCGTCCTTGTCGAGCACCGCCGGCGTCGTCATCAGGTGGCCGACATTGCGCACGAACATGAGTGAACGACCGTGCAATGTGAGCGTCGAGCCGTCCGGCGCCGTGTATTCCCGATCCGCGTTGAGGCGGCGCGTGAACGTCTTGCCATTCTTCGTGACTTCCTCGGTCAGGTCACCGGTCATCAGGCCAAGCCAGTTCCGATACACCTGGACCTTGTCTTCGGCATCGACCGCCGCAACCGAATCCTCGCAGTCCATGATCGTCGTGATGGCCGATTCGACGATGATGTCGTTGACGCCTGCGGCGTCGGTCTTGCCGATCGCCGCGTTGCGGTCGATCTGCAATTCGAGGTGCAGGCCGTGGTTCTTGAGCAGGATGGCGACGGGCGCGTCTGCATTGCCCTGATAGCCGGCAAATTGCGCGGGCGTGCGGAGTTCCGTTTCACCCTTGGGTGTCGTTACGACGAGTTTGCCATCCCGCACCGCGTAGGCGGTCGCGTCCTTATGCGAGCCGGTCGCGAGCGGCACGGCGACATCGAGCAGCAGACGGCCGCGCGTGACGACGCGCGCACCGCGCACGGGGTTGAACGTCTTGCCGCGATCAGCACCCTCTGTATCCGGGATCGCATCAGTTCCGTAGAGTGCATCGTAGAGGCTGCCCCAGCGCGCATTCGCCGCATTCAGCGCATAGCGCTGGTTAGAGACGGGCACGACCAGCTGCGGGCCGGCCTGAACGGCGATCTCGGTGTCGACATTCGCCGTCGTGGCCTTGACCGGCGCCTTGCGCGGCAGCAGATAGCCGATACGTTCGAGAAAGGCGCGATACGCCGGCATGTCCTTGACCGGGCCCGGATGCTCGCGGTGCCACGTGTCGAGTTCGACCTGCAGGCGGTCGCGCTCGGCGAGCAATGCGCGGTTCTTCGGGGCGAGATCGTGCACAAGTGCGTCGAAGCCCTTCCAGAAGGCGGCGGCGTCGATGCCCGTACCGGGCAATGCCTCTTCTTCGATAAACCGGCTCAGAACGGCCGCGACTTTCAGGCCGTGATGCTCGATGCGTTCACTCATAAATGCCTCTACGTCTGATGGGAAATCCGGATCCGCCCGTTCAGGCTTGCGCCGCCGCGACACCCGCCTTCGCGACTTGAGCGTCTTCGGGGGCCTTCACGCCCGAGACGCCGACTGCGCCGATGACCTGACCGTCGACGACGACGGGCACACCGCCTTCGAGCGTGCCGCTGAGCACCGGCGCCGACAGGAAGGCCGTGCGGCCGCCATTGATCATGTCTTCATAGGCCTTCGACTCGCGGCGGCCCAGCGCTGCAGTGCGTGCCTTTTCGATCGCGATATAGGCACTGACCGGCGCACAGTTGTCGAGGCGCTCGAGCGCGAGCGGGTGGCCGCCGTCGTCAACGATGGCAATGGCGACGGGCCAGCCATGCGCGAGCGCTTCAGTGCGGGCGGCGGCGAGAATGCGGGAGACTTCGGTCGTGGTCAGGACAGCCTTGGTTTGCATGCGTTTTCCGTTCTGCGTGAGGAGTGGAAGGACATCACGATGGAGCTGCAATCACCCGAGTCTAGCGGCCGGCTCGAGCGGTGACAAACGAATGGTATACCAAGCATCTCCCACGTTGAGGTCGACTCTCGCGACGGCAGATGCATCTCCATGCGCGACCGCGATGCAAAAGCATACTTCAGGCCGAGCCCGATGGCCGCACGGATGGGTTCGGGGCCGACAGCTGGGCCATTGGCAGCTTGAGACCTTGCCGCCTCGACGCCTTGAGACTTTCTGCCGTCGAGGCTTAGGGGCTTAGGGGCTTAGGGGCTTTGAGGCTTAGGGGCTTTGAGGCTTAGGGGCTTTGGGCTTAGGGGCTTTGAGGCTTAGGGGCTTTGGGCTTTGCCGGCGTGGGGTGCAAGGCGACGAAAGCCGTTCGAAAGTCGAGACAGGCATGCTTCGGGCATGTCCACGCCGCCCCGGCATTCTTCGTCCCCGATATTCGTGACCGACTCAACGACCCGCGAGCCGCTTGCCGCCGACTGGTTCGATCAAGCCACCGCGTTGTGTTCCGCGGGCGACTACACCCATGCGATGGCCCTCGCTGCCGCCGCACTCAAAACCGGTCTTGCCCTGCCGCTTCGTGTGCAGACGCTCAATCTCTGTGCCCTGAGTGCACTCGGACTGAACCGCCTGCACGAAGCCGAAACATGCTGGCGCGCGTGTATCGCCGCACAACCGGCGTTCGTCGAAGCGTATAGCAACCTCGGCGCCCTGCTCGTGTCGACGAAGCGGCTCGACGACGCGCATGCGATCTATACCCAATGGCTCGAGAACGCGCCGGGCGACGCCGACGCGCTTCACGCCCTGGCGCAGGCATTGCGCGAGCGCAAGCAACTGGCCGAGGCCTTGCGCCTCGCACACGAAGCGCTCGCTGCGCGTCCGGACGACACGGAGATCCGCTTCGGGCTGGCAATGACATTGCACGATCACGGCAAACTTGCCGAAGCCGAACACGCCTATCGCGCCGTGCTCGAGCGACACCCCGACCATCGCGGCGTGCCCTATCGCCTGGGCAACGTGCTCAAGGATCTCGGCCGCTATCCGGAGGCGATCGGCGCCTACCAGCAAGCACTCGCGATCGATCCGCGTGATGCCAACGCCCTGCGGCAGCTCGGCGATGCGTTACGCGGCGCGGGTCATTTGCCCGAAGCCGAGAAAGCGTGCCTGCTCGCCCTGGCCATTCGCCCCGACGATCCCGAGACACTCAACGCGCTCGCGGCCGCACTCTGCGCGTTGCAACGCTTCCCGGAAGCGGAAGCCGCCTGCCGCCGCGCGATCGCAATTCGCCCCGCGTTTGCCGAAGCGCAGTTCAACCTCGGCATCATTCTGAGCGCGCTCGGACGACGCGAAGAAGCGGCCGCAGCGTATCAACGTGCACGTCAGGGCCGGCCCGATGTGGTCGAGATCCACAACAACCTCGGCTGCGTATTGCGCGATCTCGATCGCCTCGACGAAGCCGCGGACGTATTCGCCGAGGCGCTCAAAGTGCGCCCCGGCTTTGCGCAAGCTGCGTATAACCTGGGCAATGTGCTCAAGGCGCTCGGGCGTTTCGGCGAGGCAGAAGCGGCGTACCGGCGGGCGATCGATATCCGCGGAGGCTATCCCGAAGCGCGTTTTGCGCTGGCCACTCTGTTACTGAGTCTCGAACGATTCGAAGAAGCCTGGCCGCTCTACGAATCGCGGTACGAGCACCCCGAGTTTGTGCATCACGCAACCCGCTCGTTGCTCCGCTGCGCGCATTGGCAAGGTGAATCGCTCGAAGGCAAGTCGTTGCTCGTCTGGCAGGAAGACGGGCTCGGCGACATGCTGCATTTCGGCCGGTATTTCGCGCTGCTCAAGGCGCGAGGTCCGAGCCGCATCGTCTTCGCCTGCATGCCCGCACTACGGCGACTGTTTGAGCGGGTGGAGGCCATCGACAGCGTGGTCGATCACCAGAGCGCGCTCGCGGAAGCGGCCGGCTTTGACTACTGGACGAGCCCGCTGAGTGCGCCGCTTCACTTGCACACCACGTTCGATGCGCGTGCGCCCGGAAAGTACCTCCATGCTGCGCCCGAGCTCGTCGATGCGTGGCGGGCACGACTCGCCGTGCCTCGAGACGTGTCCCCTTCCGCCGGCGCGTCCGCTGATACGTCGGTCGAGTCGTTCGTCGAGTCTTTCGAGTCGTTCAAGTCTGCGATGAGCCATACGGGCGTGCACCCGGCCGGGTCCGCATCAGCGTTCCCGGAAGGTTCTTCGGAGGGATCTTCGGCGGAATCGTCGGCCGGGTCTTCCACAGGCTCCTCGTTGGCACCTTCTATGGAGCCTTCGACCGATGCATCGGCGGCCGCTACGCCGACGGCTTCCGGTAGATCGGCTGGCGAAGCTTCGATCGGGCTCGTCTGGAAAGGCAACCCGAAACATCACAACGATGCGCATCGTTCGTTGCCGTCGCTCGCCACGCTTGCTCCGCTGTGGGCCGTGCCAGGGCTCCGTTTTGTCAGCCTGCAAAAAGGTGCGGGAGAAGCGGATGTCGATAGCGTCGTCGATCCCGCAACCGGGTCGACCCTGACGCTTCCCATGACTTCGGTCAGCGCGCAGATCGCGGACCTCGCCGACACGGCGGCGATCATCGCTCAACTCGATCTCGTCATCTGCGTCGACACATCCGTCGCGCATCTCGCGGCGTCAATGGGCAAGCCGTGCTGGATCCTGCTGCCTGAACGCGATGTCGACTGGCGCTGGCTGCATGGCCGCGACGACTCGCCCTGGTATCCGGACACGGTGCGGCTGTTTCGCCGGTCTTCCGGCGAAACATGGGCCAACGTCGTCGAACGTGTCCGTCAGGCCTGTCAGGTGCGCTTTGCGACGAGCGTGAGAATGTCGTAAGACGCAACGAGTTCGCCGTCCTGATTCGTAACGGCGACGTCCCAGGCCACGACGCCCTGCCCCACGCCATTGGTATCGCGCTTGTTGCGGTCAACCTTGCGCTTGCATGTAAGGCGCGCCTGAATCGTGTCGCCGATGCCGACCGGCTTGACGAAGCGCAGCGTATCGAGCCCGTAGTTCGCGAGCACCGGCCCCGGGGCAGGCGACACGAACAGGCCCGCGGCGGCCGACAACACGAAGTAGCCATGCGCGATCCGGCGCCCGAACGTGCTCTCCTTCGCTGCGATCTCGTCAAAGTGCATATAGAAGAAGTCGCCGGAGATGCCGCCGAAGGCCACGATATCGGCGTCGGTCACGGTGCGGCGATGCGTGAGCAGTGAATCGCCCACCTGCAGGTCTTCGAAATGTTTGCGAAACGGATGCACTTCAGATTCACGCACCGTCGCGCCGCGCACATACTCGCGCGTCACGGCAGCAAGCATGGTCGGCGAGCCCTGCACCGCGGTACGTTGCAGATAATGTTTGACCGCGCGGATTCCGCCGAGCTCCTCGCCGCCACCCGCGCGCCCGGGGCCTCCATGCTTGAGCTGCGGCAGCGGCGAGCCATGACCCGTCGACTCGCCCGCGGCATCACGATCGAGCACGAGCAGGCGCCCATGCAGGCTTGCCGCTTCCGGGATCACCCATGCAGCGACGGCCGGATCGTGCGTGACGAGCGTGCCGACCAGACTGCCGCGCCCGCGCGCTGCCAATGCGACGGCCTCTTCGATATCGCGGTAGGGCATCACGGTCGATACCGGCCCGAAGGCCTCCACGTCGTGAACCGCCGCATGCGCATGCGGGTTCTTGCACAGAATCACGGTCGGAGCGACAAAGGCGCCACGTTCCGTGTTGTCGCCGACTGGTGCAAAGGCCCCGTCCGCTGCACTCGCTCCCTGTCCACCGGTGATGACTTCATTGCCCGCCGCCAGCTCGGCAATGCGCGCCAGCACATCGGTCTTCTGCGTGGCGGATGCGAGCGGGCCCATGCGAACCGATTCGAGCGCGGGGTCGCCGACCGTGGTCTTCGCCAGCCGCTCACGCAGGCGCGCGAGCACGGCGTCGATCTGCGCTTCGGGCACGATCGCGCGCCGGATCGCCGTGCATTTCTGGCCCGCTTTCGTCGTGATTTCGCGCGCGAGTTCTTTGACGAACAGATCGAATTCCGGCTCTTCGGGCGTCACATCGGGGCCGAGAATCGCGCAGTTCAGCGAATCCGCCTCGGCGTTGAACGGTATACCTTGCCGTAACAGATTGGCGTTGGCACGCAGCCTGGCGGCCGTATCCGCCGAACCGGTAAAGGTCACGACATCCGGCCCTTCGAGCCGATCGAGCAGATCGCCCGTGCCGCCGATCACGAGTTGCAGCGCGCCGGCCGGCAGCAGTCCCGACTCGTCGATCATGCGTACGAGCCGCTCGGTCAGATAGCTCGTGGCCGTCGCGGGCTTCGCGATGCACGGCATGCCCGCCACAAACGTCGGTGCGAACTTCTCGAGCAAGCCCCACACGGGGAAATTGAAGGCATTGATGTGGACCGCGACACCACGGCGTGGCACCAGAATATGCGTGCCCGCGAATGTGCCCTGCTTGCCCAACTGGACCACGGGTCCTTCATGCACGACCTGACCCGAAGGCAGTTCGTTGTTGCCCAGGCTCGCGTACGCGAATAACGTCCCGATGCCACCGTCGATATCGATCCAGCTGTCATTGCGCGTTGCGCCGGTCAGCGTCGACACCGCGTAAAGCGTCTCTTTACGCTCGAACAGGTATTTCGCAAGGGCCCGCAGAATAGCCGCGCGCTGCTGATAATCGAGCGCAAGCAGCGACGCCAGGCCGGTGCGGCGCGCGTGATCGAGTGCCTCGCCGAAGTCGATCGTATCCGCGTGGGTCGCGCCGATCGTTTCGCCGGTGACGGCACTGTGCAGATCCTGCCCCGCGTGCGATCCGAACCACTTGCCTGCAATATGGCTTTGAAGAACGCCAAGTGATGAAGTCATCGAACTCGGCTCCCTGGCATTCCAGCATGTGAATCGGGCATGTCATGTGTCTCCGGTCAGTCCAGTCAGTTCGATCTTTTCGATCTTGTCGGTAGCGGGTTGTTCGAGGCGCACCGCGCCCAGCCCGCCGAGAAACAGGTCGACCACGATCGGCGCCATCGCCGCATGGTCGAGTTCGCCGTCCGGCTTCAACCATGTAAACATCCAGTTGATCATGCCGAACAGCAACATCGTCAGGGGCTTGGACAACTTCGCCTCGCCCACTTCTGGCCGCAATGCCGCGACCGTCTGCGCCAGATAAGCCACAACCCGGCGCTCTCCGGCGAGAATGCGGTTGTGATCTTCTTCGTTGAGAAACTTCACATCTTCAGTCAGCACGCGATGCTCGTCCTGCGCGTCGGAGTATTCGTCGACAAAGCGCCGTACGAGCGTGCGCAGCCGGGGCTCAGGCTCAAGCCCGAGTTCCGCGACTTCATCGACGACCGCCTCCAGCCGCTCGATATGGTGTTCGCAGATATGCACGAGTAACTGATACTTATCGCGGACGTAGTGGTAGAGCGCGGGCTTCGAGATGCCGCACGCATCGGCCACGTCATTCATTGACGTTCCCGGATAGCCGCCGCGGGCAAACAGATGCGCCGCCTGCTCGAGAATCTTTTCGCGTTGAATGTCGTAATCGGCGGTCCGCTTTCGGGCCATGGCTCACTCCTTGCAAGTGCATCGGTCGATGTCACTATTCTGCCATCGACGTCCGCCGCTGCTTCGCAGCGTTCCGCGCCGATGCCTTAGCGTTCATCAAACGACAGCACCACCTCCTCCGTCACCGGGTATGCCTGGCAGGTCAGCACGAAGCCGGCGTCGAGCTCGGCCTTGTCGAGCGCGAAATTCCGCTCCATCCGTACCTCGCCTCGCAGCAGCTTGGCGCGGCATGTACAGCACACGCCCGACTTGCATGAGTACGGCATATCGAGGCCGGCCCCTGCGGCTGCGTCGAGAATGCTCGGGTCTTCCTGCCTGAACGCGATCTCGCGATGCATGCCGTCGCGCACGATCGTGATGCGCGCAACCGGGGCGACATCGATACGCTCGGCTTTCGCAGCAGCGCCGGCGACCGGCGGCGGCACGCCGAAGCGCTCGACATGGATTCGTTCCGCCGCGAGCCCCGCGTCGAGCAACGCCGCTTCGGCATCGTCGTTCATCTGATGCGGTCCGCAGATAAACGCATGATCGACGGCATCGACGCCGACCAGCGTGCGCAAGACCGTGCCGATCTTGTCGCGATCCAGACGGCCGCCGCTCAGCGGCGCATCGGTTTGCTCACGCGAAAACACGTGATGCAGCACGACGCGCGTCATATAGAGGTTCTTGAGGTCCTCGAGCTCTTCCTTGAACATCGTCGTGCTCTGCATGCGATTGCCGTAGATCAGCGTGCAATGGCAGTGCGGTTCCCGGGCGAGCACGGTCTTCATGATCGAGAGGATCGGCGTGATGCCACTGCCGGCCGCGATAAACAGAAACTCGCGACCGCTTGCGCGATCGTCTACAGATTCAGGCGCGATCACATGAAAGCTGCCTTGCGGCGGCATCACGTCGATATCGTCGCCGACCTGCAAGGCGTCGTTGACCCAGTTCGAAAACGCGCCGCCCGGCACCTTGCGCACCGCCACGCTCAACGCGTTGTCGTCGACACCCGAGCAGATCGAATACGATCGCCGCAAATCGGTCCCGTCGACATGCTGGCGCAGTGTCAGATACTGCCCGGCCGAGAAGCGAAACGTGTCAGCCAATGTATCTGGCAGATCGAACGTAACGACCACGGCATCGTCGGTGTCGGCGCGAACCTGGCGCACTCGCAACGGATAGAAATCGGTGTTCATGACTCGCTCGTCGTGCTGACGCTCAGATCGGTTTGAAATACTCGAAGGGCTCGTGACAATCGCGGCAGCGATACAGCGCTTTGCACGCTGTCGAGCCGAAGGCCGACAGCCGCTCGGTGTGCGCGCTGCCGCAGCGCGGGCACGCCACCGGTGCCAATGCGCGGCGACTCACAAAGCGCAAGGGCTGCACGCCCGGCCGACCCTCTGCGTTATCGCCGGTGTTGTCGCCAGCCTTATCGCCAGCGGCCGCCGCGCCCGAGGGCGGCGCAATGCCGTATTCGCGAAGCTTGCGGCGGCCTTCGTCCGTGATCCAGTCGGTGGTCCACGCCGGCGCGCGACGATGCGACACCGCGACGGACACATAGCCGGCCTCGTCCAGTGCCTCGCGCACGGCGGCTTCGATCATCTCGGTCGCCGGGCAGCCCGAATAGGTCGGCGTCAGCACCACATCGACATGCTCGCCGTCGCAGCGCACATCGCGCACGATGCCGAGTTCCCGAATCGAAACGGCCGGCACTTCCGGGTCGAGTACGGTGTCCAGGACTTGCCACACGTGACTCGCCATCGCCGGGGATCCCTCGACACGTGGAGCGACCTTCGCCGGCGTGATCATTCGTGCGGTCGCTGCCATCGGGCCGCCTTCACCGAGTGCGCTCATATCGAGTTCAGGGATACCGGGAAATGCGCCGTGGGGCCGGGTCTTGTCGATCACGATCATCACCAGACCCCGCCCGGAAATGCCCGCTGCAAATGTTGAAGGTCCGCGAGCACGTACCCCATATGCTCGCTATGACGGCCGAACTTGCCCGTGCTTTCGAATCGCGTCGCCTTCGGTGTCACCAGCCCCGCCTCTGCGAGCGTGTCGCCAATCTCCGCGAGCCAGGCATCCTGCAGATCGGCCCAGCGCGGTCCGAGTCCCGTTGCCTTCGCATGGTCATCGACGGCATCCTCGGAAAACGGCTCCCTGAAATACGGCCAGAGCATGTCGAGCGCGCTTTGCGTGCGCCGTGCCGATTCGTCCGTGCCGCGTGCGAGACGTATGACCCAATCACCCGCATGCTGCTTGTGGTACCGCACTTCCTTGACCGCCTTGCCTGCGATGGCCGCCAGCTCTTCGTCGCTGGAACCCGCCAGCGCTTCCCAGATCAATTGCAGCAGACTCGCGAGCAGATAGATGCGAACAACGGCGACAGCAAAGTCGCCGCGCGGCAACTCGACCAGCGTCAGGTTCCGGTAATCGCGCTCTTCGCGCAGATACGCAAGCTGATCCTCATCGTGCCCGGCGCCCTCGCGTTCGCCCGCGAGCGTGAGCAGCGCGCGCGCCTGGCCGATATAGTCGAGCGCGATGTTCGTCATCGCGATGTCCTCCTCGAGGATCGGCGCGTGCCCGCACCATTCGGCGAGCCGTTGTGCGTGAATCAGGCACGTATCACCGAGCCGCAGGAGATATTGAACCGACGGATCGTCAGACACCCGGATCGAAGCATTCATCGTCATTTCGCTCTCGTTACCCACTCACGTGTCTCGTTGCTCATTGCGCATCGCTCTTTGCTCTTTGCTCTTTGCCTGCCGCTTCACCGGCTCCAGGACGCTTCCAGTCAGCCTCGCGGCCAGTTCAGTGAAGCAACCGCAGCGACCCTGCGCCCCGCCCCGCACTTACATATGGTTCAGGGAATCCGGCAACTCATAAAACGTCGGATGCCGATAAATCTTGTCGTCGGCGGGATCGAACAGCATCGATTTGTCGCGCGGGTCGGAGGCAACGATCTGATCGGAGCGCACGACCCAGACGCTCGTGCCTTCCTGACGACGCGTGTAGACATCGCGCGCGAGCTGCAACGCCATCGCACCATCGACGGCGTGCAAGCTCCCGCAATGCTTGTGATCGAGGCCCGCCTTGCTACGCACGAACACCTCCCACAGCGGCCATTGCGAGCGTCGCGTGGAATGGCCTTCAGCCGATGCTTTGGCGGTGCCGTCGGCCGTTGTGGAGCCCGTGGTTGAGCCCGTGGTTGAGGCCTTGATCGAAGCAGTTGTTGAGGCCCCTGCGTCAGCACCCTGACCGCGCGGATCTTGTGTATTCGTCGTCATACCGTGTCCTGTTTGCTCGAGTAAGCCAGCGCAGCCTCACGCACCCATGCGCCGTCGTCCCACGCTTTGACGCGTGCAGCAAGACGCTCGCGATTGCACGGACCGTCACCGTTGACGACCTGCCAGAATTCGGCCCAGTCGATCGCGCCAAAATCATGGTGCCCGCGCGCCTCGTTCCAGCGCAGGTCCGGGTCGGGAAGCGACACGCCAAGCGTTTTCGCCTGCTCGACCGTCGCGTCGACGAACTTCTGACGCAGCTCGTCGTTGGAATTGCGCTTGATGCCCCAGCGCATCGACTGCGCGGAGTTCGGCGATTGATCGTCGGGTGGCCCGAACATCATCAGCGACGGCCACCACCAGCGATTCACCGCGTCCTGCACCATCTCGCGCTGCGCATCCGTGCCACGAGTCATCATCGTCAGCAACGACTCGAACCCCTGTCGCTGGTGAAACGACTCCTCGCGGCACACGCGGATCATGGCGCGTGCATACGGTGCGTAAGAACAGCGGCAGATCGGCACCTGATTCATGATCGCCGCGCCATCGACGAGCCAGCCGATCACGCCGACATCGGCCCAGCTCAGCGTCGGATAGTTGAAAATCGAACTGTATTTCGCGGCGCCCGTATGCAGCGCATCGAGCATCTGGTCGCGCGACACACCAAGCGTTTCGGCCGCCGAGTACAGATAGAGGCCGTGCCCCGCTTCGTCCTGCACCTTGGCCAGAAGAATGGCCTTGCGCTTGAGCGTCGGGGCACGCGTGATCCAGTTGCCCTCGGGCAGCATGCCGACGATTTCCGAATGCGCATGCTGGCTGATCTGCCGCACCAGCGTCTTGCGATAGTGAGGCGGCATCCAGTCCTTGGGCTCGATGTACTCGCCTGCATCGATACGTTCGTCGAAACGGGCCGCACGCGCGGCGTCGTCGGCCGTCTGCGCCGGCACCGACGACGCGGGCTCCTTGCCCATGGTGTCCATCGCCTGGGTGTACATAATGACTGTACCTACGAAAGTTGCAGATTGCGTTGATCGATGACGCGGCGCGCCTTGCCCGTAGCCGTACGCTCGATACCGTCCGGCGGCAACACGGAGACGACGGTCGAGATGCCGACCAGCGTCTTGATCCGGCCGCGCAGCCACGAAGCGATTTCGTCGACTTCGGCGTCCGTGACGGGATCGTGGCTGTGATGAAGCTCACAGCGCACCTCGATCTGGTCAAGGAGGCCATCGCGTGTGACCACGATCTGATACTGGCCGCACAAGCGCGCATGCTGCATGACGATCTCTTCGATCTGTGTCGGAAACACATTAACGCCGCGAATGATCAGCATGTCGTCGGAGCGGCCGACGATCTTGCCGATCCGCCGGAACGAGCGCGAAGTCGGCGCAAGCAGTCGCGACAGGTCGCGCGTGCGATACCGGATGATCGGCATCGCTTCCTTCGTCAACGACGTGAAGACGATTTCGCCTTCGCTGCCGTCAGGCAATACTTCGCCGGTGACGGGATCGATGATCTCGGGATAAAAGTGGTCTTCCCAGATCGTCGGACCATCCTTGGTCTCGATGCATTCGCTCGCAACGCCCGGCCCCATCAGTTCGGAGAGTCCGTAGATATCGACGGCGTCGATGCCGGCCTTGCGCTCGATATCGCGCCGCATCGCCTCCGTCCAGGGCTCGGCGCCGAAAATGCCGACCTTCAGCGAGGTATCCGCCGGGTCGAGTCCCTGCCGGTAGAATTCCTCGATCACGACCTGCATATACGACGGCGTGATCATGATGATGTCGGGCTTGAAGTCGCGGATGATCTGCACCTGCTTCTCGGTCTGACCGCCCGACATCGGCACGACCGTGCATCCCGCGCGCTCGGCGCCGTAGTGCGCGCCGAGTCCGCCCGTAAAAAGCCCGTATCCGTACGAGACGTGGACCATATCGCCACGGCGTCCGCCTGCCGCGCGAATCGAGCGCGCAACCAGATCCGCCCAGGTATCGATATCGTTCTTCGTGTAACCAACGACCGTCGGCTTGCCCGTCGTCCCGGACGACGCGTGCACGCGAGCCAGTTGTTCACGCGGTACTGCAAACATGCCGAACGGATAGTTGTCGCGCAGATCCTTCTTGGTCGTGAAGGGAAACTTCGCGAGATCGGCCAGCGTCCTGAGATCGGACGGATGCACGCCCTTTGCGTCGAACGCGGCGCGGTAGTGCGGCACGTTCTCGTAGGCACGCGCGAGCGTGACCTTCAGACGATCGAACTGCAACGCCTCGAGTTCGTCGCGACTCGCGCGTTCGATCGGCTCGAGGTCGTGAGCGGCGGGTTCGCGCACGGGCATGGGCATGTCTCCTTGTCAGATCGCAACATCGTTCGATCGCCGGATCACCGGATCGACGGTTGGCCTCTGGTCTGTTGTAGTCAGCGTTCGTAGTCAGCGTTCAGTAAAGCGAGGCGCACGCTTGTTTCGAAACGCGTCGACGCCCTCCAGAAAGTCCTTCGAGCCACCCAGTGCGTGCTGATGCGAGGCTTCGCGCACGAGTGCGTCTCCAAGCGAGAGGTGCTGGGCTTCATCGAACGCGCGACGGATCGTCGCGAGCGCACGCACGGGCATGGTCGCCAAACGTTGTGCGATCGACGTCGCCTCCCGTTCGAGATCCGCGTCGGCGACACATTTCCAGATCAGGCCCATTTCCAGCGCTTCACGCGCCGGCAACTTGTCGCCGAGCAAGGCCAGACCCAAAGCACGCGCGCGGCCCGCAAGCCGCGGCAACAACCAGGTGCCGCCCGTGTCGGGCACGAGCCCGATCTTCGCGAAGGCCTGAATAAAGCTTGCGGACTCCGCGGCGACCACGATGTCGCCACCCAGCGCGAAGTTGGCCCCTGCGCCTGCAGCCACACCATTGACGGCCATCACGACCGGCACCGGCATGGACCGCATTCGCAGAACAAGCGGCGTGTAGAAGTGTTCGATCATGCGGCCGAGGTCGCCATGCGAACCGTCGCTGCGCGGCGCGACCAGCGGGTCGGCAAGATCCTGCCCGGCGCAGAACGCGCGCCCGGCTCCGGTGACGACAACCGCACGCACGCTGGCGTCGGCGGCCGCCTGCTCGAACGCTTCGAGCAGCGCCGTGAGCATCTCACCGTTGAAGCTGTTGAGCGTGTCCGGACGATTCAATGTGATCGTCCGGACAGCTTCCGAATGCGCAATCAAAACCGATGACACCGCGGTTGAAACGTTGGACATCGTTGTCTCCTCCACGGCGTTCGGGGCTTGCCGCAGATCTGCTAAATTCATTGACCGACCGGTCGGGTGAACTTATATTAGCCAACATCCAAGGCTTGTCAAAGGCTTTTTTCAATTTAATTTGAGGGCTCGAAGGCGTCGGAATTTCGCAACCCCGCGCGCGAACCGGAGCATCGCCGGTTGCCGTCGCGCGCGGGTTTCGCGATCCTTGCGGTTGAGCTTTCAGGAGACGCGGTATGCCCTGCTATGCCATCGATGGTGTGATCCCGGTTGTCGACCCGAGCGCGTTCGTTCACCCGACAGCGGTGCTGATCGGCGACGTGAGGATCGGCCCGGAGTGTTATGTCGGCCCGAACGCGAGCCTGCGCGGAGACTTCGGACAGATCGTGCTCGAGCGCGGCGCGAATCTGCAGGACAACTGCGTGATGCATGGCTTTCCCGGCAGCCCGACCGTCGTCGAACAGAACGGCCATATCGGGCATGGCGCTGTGCTGCATAGCTGCATCGTGCGGCATGATGCGCTGGTCGGCATGAATGCCGTCGTCATGGACGAGGCCGAGGTCGGCGTCGAGGCGATCGTCGCGGCCAACAGCTTTGTGCGTGCGGGCATGCGCGTTGCGCCACGCACGCTGGTTGCGGGCACGCCGGCGAAGGAAATCCGGGCGCTCAGCGACGATGAAGTGATGTGGAAAAAGGAAGGCACCGAGGCGTATCACGATCTGACGCGCCGTTGCCTTGCGACGCTTGTGGAAGTTCAGCCGTTGACCGCAGTCGAAACCGACCGTCCGACGCCCAAGGCGCCGGGCGTCCTCCCTCTCGTTGCGACAAGGAAAACCTCGTGAGCGACTCCGCCCTCGACATCCAGATCGACGCCCGCGGCGTCGCGCATCTCACGCTCGACCGCCCCGATGTGCTCAACGCCTTCGACGAATCGCTGATCGCCCAGATCGCGCACGCGTTTCTCACGCTCGAAGCGAATCCGCAGGTGCGTGTGATTCTGCTGTCGGCGCGCGGACGCGTATTCTGCGCGGGCGCCGACGTCGCCTGGATGCGTCGCGCGGCGGCCAACACGCACGAGGACAACCTCATCGATGCGCGGCGATTCGCGGGGATGATGCATGCGATCCAGTCGAGCTCGCGCCCGGTCGTCGCGCGCGTTCAGGGCGGCGCGTATGGCGGAGGTGTCGGCCTGATCTGCGCGGCCGATATCGTGATCGCCGCCGAGCATGCGGTCTTCTCGGTGAGCGAAGCCAAGCTGGGGATTCTGCCCGCGGTCATCGGCCCTTATCTAACCAATGCAGTCGGACTGCGTCAGGCGAGACGCCTCGCTTTGACCGCCTCTTCGATCACCGCTGCCGAAGCGCTGTCGATCGGACTGGTTCACGAAATCGCACCCGAAGCGCAGCTCGATGGCGCGGTCGAAAAGACGCTCGGCGATTTGCTGCGCTGCGGTCCGCATGCGCAGGCTGAGATCAAGAAGCTGTTCGGCACGTTCTCCGTCGGACCGATCACCGAAGACGTCCGCGACCGCACGGCAAGCGCCATTGCGCAAGTGCGCGCGGGCCCTGAAGCCAAGGAAGGCTTCGGCGCGTTTACGGAGAAGCGCAAGCCGGCATGGACCGTCGACGTGGAATAACCACGGAGCGCGATCCGATTTGGGCAGACGTATCCGTCGCGCCCGCAGGCCGTTACGGCCGCGGCTCGAATATGGCGGCTTTGTCAGCTACGCCTAATGAGCATCAATGTCGATCGATCTCGATCGACGGCCCGGAGCAAGCCCGACCGACATCGACCCACTCACAAATGATCGAGCGGCAACGGCGCGAGCCCCTTGATCTCGCGGATCACCACGCTTGAACGGATCGCGCTGACGCCGGGCAGCTTGAAGATCACGTTATGCAGAAACGCGTCGTAGCGCTCGATATCGGGCGTGACCACGCGCAGCAGATAGTCGGCCTGCCCCGTCGTGCTCCAGCATTCGACAATGGCTGGACATGCCGCGACTGCGCGTTCGAATTCTTCGACGACGTTTTCCACATGCCTCGCGAGATTCACTTCGGCGAGCACGCAATTGCCCAGACCGACGCGACCGCGATCGAGCAGCGCCGCGTAGCGCTTGATAATCCCTTGCTTTTCAAGCTCCTTCACCCGCTTCCAGGTCGGGGTCGCGGACAGACCAATACGCTCCGCAAGTTCCTGCACGGTCAAACGGCCATCGCTCTGCAGCTGATTAAGAATCTTGACGGAATGTGCATCGAGCGAGTCGGGATCGAACATAAACACGTCCAGTGAGAAAGATCTTTTTTTATTAGTAGCGAAAACGGATACCTTTGGGAAGCCTTTTTTTGCGGTGCCCGCTTAGCATCGATGTCACTCACGGCCGTTTGCGCGCGATCCGCGCTCGGCCGCCACGACAACGACACGAGACAAACCGAGGCTCACATGGCCCAGGCACCGACACTTGACCATGCGGAAGTAGTCCGCTCCACCGATAACAACGTCGACTGGGAGCGCGTGGCATACCTGATTCACCTCTCCCGCGCACTCGACGAACTCGAGGAAACCGTCCTCGTCCCCGAAAAGAAAGTCCTCTATCAGTTTTCCGCGCGCGGGCACGATCTCGCGCAGATCCTGCTCGGACTTCGCCTCTCCGATCCGCGCGACGCTGCGTGCGGGTACTATCGCTCGCGCCCGCTTCTGCTCGCGCTCGGCGTCGATCCGGCCGACGTACTCGGCTCGTCGATGGGCCGCGCAGGCGGGTATTCCGACGGGCGCGATATCGGCGTCGTCTTCAACTATCCGAACCCGTCGGGTGCGACAGCTTTACCGATGTGCGGCGGAGTCGGTACGCAATACACGCCCGCCGCGGGCTGGGCGCAAGCACTCGAGTATCGGGCGAACACGCTCGGTGACGTCGAGTGCCGCGATGCGATCAGCGTCGTGCTCGGCGGCGACGCTTCGGTGGCGACCAACGGTTTCTGGTCCGCGCTGACGATCGCCACGACGCAGGACCTGCCGTTGCTGTTTTATATCGAGGACAACGGCTACGGCATCTCTGTCCCGGGAACGTTTCAAACACCCGGCGCGAATATCGCGAGCAATCTGGCGAGCTTTGCGAATCTTCACATTCTGTCGGGCGATGGCACGAAACCGGACGAAGCCGCAACGCTCGTCGACGAAGCCGTCCAGTACGTCCGCACGCAGCGCAAACCCGCGCTGCTGCGACTCACGGTTCCTCGTCTTCAAGGACACAGCTTCCAGGACACGCAAGGCTACAAGTCCGCGAATGTGATTGAAGCTGAATGGCAGCGCGACCCATTGCCTCGTCTGCACGATCATCTGGTGCCGGCGGCCATGAGCGAATCGCAATGGAAAGCGATTGGCGAGCGCGCGCGCGAAGCGGTCGACGTGGCTCGCAATGAAGCCGAGGGCCGCCAGGTCAGCGACCCGGCGCGTGTCACGACCCATGTGTTTTACGACGGCGAGCTGCAACAGCGCGGCGGCCAGTGGAGCGAGGGCTATTCTGCGCCCGCCCCCGTGCTCGAACCCCGCCCCGAAGGGACACGCATCAATATGGTCACCGCGATTCGCCGCACGCTCGATCATGAGCTTGCGGTCAACGACCGCGTGCTCGTGTTTGGCGAGGACGTGGGCCCGAAGGGCGGTGTCCACGCAGTGACGCTCGGCCTGCAGGACAAGTACGGCTCGGATCGCGTGTTTGATACAAGCCTGTCCGAAGAAGGCATCATCGGCCGCGCGGTCGGCATGGCCCTCGCGGGCCTGATGCCCGTGCCCGAAATCCAGTTCCGCAAATACGCCGACCCTGCCACCGAGCAAATCAACGATTGCGGCACCATCCGCTGGCGCACGCACAATCGCTTTGCAGCGCCGATGGTCGTGCGCATTCCGGGGGGCTTTTTCAAGTGCGGCGACCCGTGGCATAGCCAGACCAACGAAGTGCAGTTCGTTCATGCGCCTGGCTGGAAAGTCGCTGTTCCGTCGAACGCCGAGGATGCGGTCGGGCTATTGCGCACGTCGCTGCGCGGCAACGATCCCGTGATCTTCTTCGAACACCGCGCGATGCTCGATGCCGCATGGGCACGCCGCCCCTACCCGGGTGACGATTACGTGTTGCCGTTCGGCAAAGCGCGCACCGTACGAAGCGGCAACGATCTGACGATCGTCACGTGGGGCGCCATGGTCGAGCGATGCGAACAAGCGGCCGAGGGCCGCTCGGTCGACGTCATCGACCTGCGCACGCTGATGCCCTGGGACCGCGAAGCGGTGCTCGAATCGGTCACGCGTACGCACCGCTGCCTGATCGTGCACGAAGACATCGGCACGGCAGGGTTCGGCGCGGAAATCGCGGCGGTCGTTGCCGATGCCGCATTTATGGAGCTCGACGCACCGGTGTCGCGTCTGACCATGCCTGATATTCCCAGCCCGCACCATCCACGCCTGATGGAATACGCGCTGCCGTCTGTCGACGACATCCGCGCAAAAATCGACGATCTGCTGGGATTCTGACGATGCAAACCGTTCACGACCAACACGCTCAGCCCGTTCTCGCACCCGTCGATCAGGAAGGCACCAAGGCCATCGTACGCGCATGGCTCAAGCCATCGGGCGCCTCGGTTCGCAAGGATGAACCCATCGTCGAACTCGAGACCGACAAGGTGCTCGTCGAAGTCTGCGCGCCCTGCGACGGCACGCTCGAGATCGTCATCCCCGAGAATGCGGACGCGACGCCCGGTAGCGTACTCGGCCATATCCGTGCCGACGACGCGCGCGAAGCCTCGTCCGAACCCGCGCCTGCGTCACCCGAACAACGACCGGCCGCGCTTGAACACAGACTCGCTTCCGATGCGACGCAACGACTCTCGCCATCCGTACGGAAGCTCGTGGCGGAAACCTCGATCGATCCGTCGAGCGTGGAAGGCACGGGTCGCGGCGGCCGGCTCACGCGCGCCGACGTGGTCCGCGCACTCGAGCAACGTGACACGCAGCAACCGACCGATCGCGAACGCGAAGCCGTGCGTGAAGCGGTGCGTAACGCAGCGGCGCAGTCGCAGCACGCTTCGGTGCGCGTGCCGCATAGCGCGATGCGACGCCGCATCGCCGAGCACATGCAGCAGTCGGTCAGCACCGCGCCGCATGTGACGGCAGTCTTTCAAGCAGATTTCAGCTCGATCATCGCGCATCGCAAGAAACACAAGGATGCGTTCGCAGCCAACGGCGTGCACCTGACCTATACGGCGTATTTCATTGCTGCATCGGTCGAGGCGATGCGTGCGGTGCCTGAGGTCAATAGCCGCTGGCACGACGACTATCTTGAGGTCTTCGGTGATATCAACATCGGTGTGGGTGCCTCGCTTGGGGACAAAGGCCTGATCGTGCCCGTGATTCATCAGGTACAGGACCTGTCGCTGCTCGGCATTGCTTCACGCCTGCAACGCGCGACCGAAGCCGCGCGCTCGGGCAAGCTCAAGCCGGCCGATGTCCAGGGGGGCACGTTCACGATCTCGAACCATGGCGTATCCGGTTCGCTCGTCGCGGCGCCCATCATCATCAATCAGCCGCAATGCGCGATTCTCGGCATCGGTGCGCTCGAGAAGCGTGTGGTCGTGCGCGAAGTCAACGGTAACGACACGCTGCAGATCCTGCCGTGTGCGTATGTATCGCTGACGATCGACCATCGCGCGCTCGACGGCACGCAGACCAACGCGTGGCTCACGCGCTTCGTCGATGTGCTCGAGCATTGGCCGATCGACTCGGCAATGTGATTTCGCATGGCTCGACGCCTTGCGTCTGATGCTTCAGACGTAAGGCGCGCCACTGCATCCGGGCGGCATGTTTTCGAAGGTGAAGCGAATCGCTTCGCGAGATGCGCCCCGACAACGGTGCTCCGACGTCGCCTCGAAACATCCCGCTAGAAAAAGAAAATACCGATCGGTGGCTGAAGCGACTTGACCGCGGCGGTCGCACTCGCGCAATTCAACAGCTTGCCGGTTGGCGAGACGGTGCACCGGTCGATCAGATTGTCGTAGTAGCTCGCAACATACGCATCGTTGCCGATAAACGTGAGGCCTGACGACGTGTACAGATTGTGCACGCCGGCATCCGAGCACGCATTGAGTCTGCCGTCGCTACCGAACGTGCATTGCAGGACGATTTGTACTTGTTGCTGTTGATTGACGTAAAGCGTCGAACCCTCGAGCACGAGATCCAGGGGTTCATTGAACTGGAGGATGCCCGTCACTTCGGCCGGCGAGCAATTCGTTGCATTGCCCGACGCATCGAGCGTGCATTCGATGATCTGATTGCCGGAGTAGCTTGCAACCAGCAAAGTCGACCCATAGACCGCCAGACCCTGCGCATTGTCCGTACCGGGGATGCTCATCGGCGAGCAATTCGACAAGGTCCCGTTCGATCCGACGCTGCATCGGCTCACGGATCCGGTGCTGTTGGTCACGTAGGCGAACGACGCGCTGAACGCGATGCTTTGCGGGCCCGTCAGCGATCCCGTGAATTGCGAACAGTTCGACAGACCCCCAGCCCCGAGACTGCAGATGTAGATGCCGCCATCGCCGATAAGGTACATGTGCCCGTTGTGCATCGTGGCCGAGCCGACTTCGTATGGCGGGGTCGGTGCGCGTGAGCATGAGGTCAGATCGCCCGAACTCGCTACCGCGCACAGGTACATGCCGTCGGTCGTAAGGACGTAGGCATTGTGCGAGATCGGGGAGTACGGAATGTAGACGTAACCGAGTTCCACCTGCCCCACGTTGTTCGTATAGCTGTAGGCGAGCGTCAGCTTCGCCGAAGTGGCCTGCATTGTCGGCTCGTAGTTGAGCGTCACCGTGCATGAGGTTCCGGTGCTGACCTGCGCGCACGGCGTCGGCGTACTCGCGAACGTCCAGCCGGATGGCAGCGACGATGCCGACGTCACCACATTGAGTCGCGTTGCCGTACCGCCGTCGCTGGTCGTGAACGTGACCGTGACGTGTGTGGTGGCGCGCAGATCGGTTTCGATCGTGCCGGCGGGGCTCACCGTGCCGACAATCGTATCGGCCGCGCCCGTCGATGACGCCGGTCCCATCACCGCGGCCGCATTCACCGCTCCGCTGACGGCGCCCGTCCCGTCGGCATTCGAACCGTCCGCGCTCGTGTGCGAGCTGCCGGCACCACCCGACGACACGGATGACGCGCTCGCCGCTGCCGCACTCGCGGCACTCGCGGCACTCGGCGATTTGGCCGCGCCCATCGACACACCGCCCGTCGATCCGCCGCTGTCGTCCGACGAACCGCCGCATCCCGACACTGACAGCGCAAGCGCCGTCAGGCTCACCGACAGAACCGCAAGCAGGTACTTACGCATCGGGATCACCTTTTCACACGCGTCGAACTGCCTGGGTTATAGCGGTGAGAGTTAAAAGGTGTCGGACGAGATATAGGCGAAAAGAGCCTGGGGCGCACGTGAATGTGCGTATGCAGCATCAGGGGACAAAAGACCCCCGACGGAGGAGAGCGCCGGGGGTCACACAGGGTACACCACGCGTACCGGGGAATACGCGCGAAATCAATGTACACCCCGCTCAGCGGAATTTCAGGGCGGCATGTTCGAGCGCGGCAAGCAGGATGACCGCGTGATTGTGCGTCGGGTTCGCCGCGCCATACACAAGCGTCAGCGTCTTGCCGGCAGCCTCATGAAGCAATTCGGCCATGCGCGTCTGTTGCCCGGCGTCTTTCAGTTCGACGTCGTATTGCTTGTGAAAACTTTCCCAGTCATCGGGTGCCGCATGAAACGCTTTGCGCAATGCGGTGCTCGGCGCGAGGTCGGGCAGCCATGCGTCGAGCGCAAGCGTTTCCTTCTTCAGTCCACGCGGCCAGAGCCGATCGATGAGTACGCGATAGCCATCGCCGGGCTCGGGATCGACATACGCGCGCTTGATCTGTATGTGCGACGGATACGAATGTGCGTGTTTGACCATCACGTATTCACCGGACTCTCGACGGCCGGAACCTGAATCGACGTCAGCACGTCGCGCGTCGCCTGTGGGATCGGTGTCGACTGCCCTGTCCGGCGATCGACGTACACATGCACGAAAAATCCTGCCGCCGCGATCTCGTCTTCGTCGTTACGAAAAATGCCGACTTCGTACCGCACGCTCGACGTGCCGATCCGCGTGACCCGGATTCCGACATGCACCACATCCGGAAACGCGATCGACCGGTAGTACGAGCAGCCCGTCTCCACGACATAGCCGACCACATCGCCGCCATGAAAGTCGAGCACACCGCGTTCAACGAGGAACGCATTCACGGCTGTGTCGAAGTAGCTGTAGTAGTGGACGTTATTGACGTGGCCATACACGTCGTTGTCCATCCAGCGCGTCGCAATCGCACGCACATGAAGAAAATCGGCCCGGCGGGCTTCACGCAAGTTCACAGGCCGCTCCTCGATCGTTGTTGGCCGAAAAACGCGTGGCGCTCTGCTCAACGCACGTCGCCGGATCCGGCACGCCTGTTTCCTCGACAAGCCACTTCAGCGTCTGGCCATTCGGCACCGCGGCGAAACATGGATCGGTCATGAAGCCCCCTTGAGTGGACCCACAGGATAGCGCCGATCGGCCGTACCGGGCGGCACGCACCGTTTCGCAATCCGGCTCCAATCCGACTTGCCGTTTTCCGATTTGATAGTTATAGTTTTACTATGTTGTTTTATCTCTATTGAGGATCTTATGGCGACTCAACGCCGATCTCCGCTCGCCCTGGCCGTGCTGGCCCTGCTTGTTGAAGCACCGATGCACCCCTATCGGATGCAACAGCTGATCAAGCAACGCCACAAAGGGGATGTCATCAACGTCCGGCAGCGCACGAGCCTCTACCAGACCATCGACCGCCTGCTGCGCGGTGGACTCATCGACATCCGCGAGACCGGCCGCGATGGCAACGCGCCGGAACGCACCGTCTATGAAGTCACCGAGTCGGGTCGTGATACCTGCCGGATCTGGATGCGCGAAATGCTGTCGGCGCCGGGGCGCGAATTCCCCGAATTCCCGGCAGCGATCGCATTCCTTCCCCTGCTCTCGCCGGACGACGTGCGCCGCCAGCTCGATATGCGCATCGTCGCGATCGAAGCCGAAATCGTGCGGATCGATACCGGCATGCGTGCGGCCAAAGACATTGTTTTACCGCGGCTCTTTTCCCTCGAAAGCGAGTACGTGCGGGCCATGCTCACCGCCGAACTCGAATGGGTCCGTGGCGTCGTCGACGACCTGAGCCAGGGGACCATCACGTGGTCACCGGAATGGCTTCACGAGGTCTCTGAGCACTTCAGCAAAGCGGGCACCTTCGCCCGCTCATGATTTCCGGAGCTTTTCATGACCACACTCCCCCTCGGCGTCATCATCATCGGTGCCGGCACCGGCGGCCTCTGCCTGGCGCACGGCCTGCGCCGCGAAGGCATCCAGGTTCAGGTGTTCGAACGCGACCGCACACGGGCCGACGGCTTGCAGGGTTACCGCGTCGGCATCGATCCGCACGGCATGCAGGCGTTGAAAGCGTGCTTGCCTGCCTCGCTGTACGACACGTTTATCGCCACGTGTGCACGCACGCCGACTTGTCTGAACTATCTGACCGAAAATCTGCGCGAAGTCCTGAGCCTCGACTGGAGCGGCTCGACTGACGACGCAATCGGCAAATCGGTGAGCCGCATGACGCTACGGCAAGTGCTGCTGACCGGTCTGGAGGATTGCGTGCAGTTCGACAAGACGTTTGTCCGCTACGAACAGCATGCGAACGGCACCGCCACCGCGTGGTTCAGTGATGGCACGAGCGCGACAGCGAACCTGCTCGTCGGCGCCGATGGCGCGCGCTCGCCAGTACGCCGTCAATTCCTGCCGCATGCACGCACCGAGGACACAGGCATCGTCAGTATCGGCGCAAAAGTGCCGTTGACCGACGAAACGCGCAAGTTCCTCACGCCCAATATGGCCCGCGGCATTTCGCTCGTGATGGCGCCGAAAGGGTTCGGTGCGATCGTCCACGTGATGGATCTCGACTGGAAAAAGCGCCTTGCCGATGCTCACGCTCACGTCGGCACGAGTGACGACGCACTGCTCGCGCAATGGCCTGGCCTGCTCTACGACAACACGAGCGACTATGTGATGTGGGGCGTCTGGGGTGCGCGCCGAAACTGGCCTGCCGATCCGATGACATTGCGCGGCTCGGCATTGGTCGCGCTATCGGCCGAAGTGACTCACGGATGGCACCCGAACATGCGCGCATTGATCCGCCTCGCTGACCCGACCACCGCGTTTGGCGTCAATGTCCGGACCTCGGTGCCGGTCGAACCGTGGACCACAACCAACGTGACAGTGCTTGGCGACGCGATTCACTTGATGACGCCGGGCCGCGGAGTCGGCGCGAACACGGCGTTGCGTGACGCGCAGCTGCTTGCTGAACGGCTCGGTGCGGTGGCCCATCAGGGCATGTCACTGCATGAGGCGGTCGCGGGTTATGAATCGCAAATGCGTGAATACGGCTTTCATGCCGTCGCCGAATCGCGCAAGCGCTTCGACGAACGCTATGCGATGCATCGGCCGATCGTGGGACGTTTTGCTCTGGGTGCGATGCGCACGAGCATGCGCGTCGTCAATGCGGTACCGCCGCTCAAACAACGCATGATCGACGCACAAAGCCGGTTTCGCGGCGCAACGGCCGACACGAGTTCGACCTCGACCGCGTAAAAGCGTGGGATCAGGCCGCTTCGGCCTCGAGCATTTGCGCCTTGGCGCGGCTCAGTGACTGGTTTTCGGTGCGAATCGACTGAAGCATGCGCTCGTTCGCCTTGAACACCGCATACGACGGCGCCTGGCGCAGCTGGCTGTCATGCAGCGTGAGCAGCTTGCAGAACGCGGCGTAGGCTTCGTCGTCGAACGACCAGGTGCCCGTTGCCGAACCCTGCGCGTGTGTACGGAACAGGTGTTCCTGTGCTGCGATGATGTCCTTGTCGTGACCTTCGCCGTAGCCGTCCTCGGCCATAAAGCAGCACACGAACAGGATTTCGGCCATCGTGCCCATATAGGCGGCGTCACCCGCACCGCGGTACAGCGCCTCGAGCTTGAGGTGCTGCTCGATCGACAAATGATCGAACAGTCCTTGTGGCAACGGCAGCAGCATCGCCTTGCTTCGAACCGGCGGAACAAACGTTACGCGTTTCGATTTGGTCTGGCTGGTGGAGGTGCGCGCGGTCATCGGGTCAATCCATTCAAAGCAAGTATCCGGGTTATCGGCAGGAAGCCCGCCGGGCTTGAGGACGGAAGAAACACCGGATATTCCCTGATATTTCCGATCGCGCCCCATTGACGCATCGCCACAGGCCAAATTACGATCGCTTCTATGCTTATCTCCCCGACCCGCCTTCAGCTTGATTCCGCGCCGACGTGTTGTCCCGTCCGGCCGACGGCGTTTGTCGACTAGCGCATTCGCGCAACGATTTCACCCCGACACCCGAGGCCGCAGTGTTTTAACGACACTGCGGCCTTTTTCTTTTGTGCCCCGCATCCGCAGATATCTGGAGACTCGCCTGATGGCACTGCACCTGTACGACACGTATGAGCGCACGCTGCGCCGCTTCGAACCGATCGACGCCGCACAGGTGGGCCTCTACTGCTGCGGCCCGACGGTCTACGACCATGCCCATATCGGCAATCTGCGCAGCTATCTGTTCGAAGACCTGCTGCGCCGTACACTCGAGTTCAACGGCCACCGCGTGCGTCACGTGATGAATATCACCGACGTCGGCCATCTGGTCTCCGATGCCGATGAAGGCGAAGACAAGATGGAAAAAGGCAGCCGCCGGACGGGTCAGTCCGCCTGGGACATCGCTAAACGCTTCACCCGGGCGTTTCGCGACGACCTTGCCGCGTTACAGATTCACGAGCCGACGGTCTGGTGCCGAGCGACCGACCATATCGCCGAACAAATCGCGTTCGTGGCCGATCTCGAGGCAGCCGGCTACACATATCGGACCGATGACGGCATCTACTTCGATACCAGCCGGCAGCCCGATTACGGCTGGCTCGCCCGACTCGAGCGAAGCGGAATACGCGCGGGTGCGCGGGTCGAACTCGGCGACAAGCGCTCGCCGACCGACTTCGCGCTCTGGAAATTCAGCCCGCGCGACAGTCAGCGCCAGATGGAATGGGACAGTCCCTGGGGACGCGGTTTCCCGGGATGGCATATCGAGTGCTCGGCCATGTCCGAGAAATATCTCGGCGCGTGGTTCGATATTCATTGCGGCGGCGAAGACCATATCGGCGTCCACCATTCCAACGAAATCGCCCAGACACAGGCGCGCCACGGCACGCGGCTTGCGAACTTCTGGATGCACGGCGCCTTTCTGCAGACGGGCGACGCGAAGATGTCGAAGTCGAGCGGCGAATTCCTGCGTCTGCAGACGCTGGTCGATCGCGGCTTTGAACCGCTGGCCTATCGGTATCTGTGCCTGACCGCGCATTACCGGAGTCCGTTGAGCTTCGACTGGCAGGCGCTGACCGCCGCGCAAACCGGGCTGGAACGGTTACGCGATGCCTACGCTGCTGACGATTCGGCGGGGGATGCTGACGTGAGCGGCAAGGTCGACGTCGATGCCCTGGCGGCGTTTCGCGACGCACTCGACGCAGATCTCAACGCGCCCCGCGCGCTCGCCGTCGTCTGGCGTGTCGCGCGAAGCGCGACCGAGCCGGGCGTCAAACGTGCGACGCTGGATGCTTTCGACGCCGTGCTTGGGCTCGACATCGCGCATTCCGCACGGAGCGCGCGCAGGGCACCGCACGGGGCGCGTGCTGATTCCCCGCCGCCCGAGGTGCTTGAGCTTGCGCAGCAACGCGCGCAGGCCCGAAAGGAGAAGCGCTGGCACGACGCCGACGCGCTGCGCGGCGAAATCGCAACACTCGGCTTCGATATTGAAGATACCGCCGACGGCGCGCTGTTTAGACGACGTTTCGACAAAGCGGCAACGTGAACGTCAACGATAGCCACGACATGAAGTCGATATGACCCAAAAACAAAACTGGTATTTTCCCGTAATTAACAAAATTTTCATGTTTATGTGAATGGATCGTCAGCTTCTCTCACAGAGAATGGACCCTCCTGAATAAAAAGGTGTTCACATCCGATGAATCAACTTCAGGCGATGCGTGTTTTCCTGAAGGTCGTTGAGCTAAAAAGCTTCAGTCTCGCGGGCGAGCAACTGGGCATTTCGCGTCCGGCCGTGACACGCAGCATTGCGATGCTCGAAGAACATTTCAACGTGCGGCTGCTGCATCGGAGCACCCACAACGTATCGGTCACCGAAGCCGGGGAAGCGTACGTCGACGGCGTACGTGACGTGCTCGAGAAGCTCGACGAAGTCGAGGCCGAGGTCAATCGCACGGTTCGGGAACCCAAGGGCACGCTGCGCATCGCCGCGCCCACATCGTTCTCGGTCACCGATCTCGCGCCGATGCTCGCCGACTACCGTCGGCGCTACCCTGAGGTGCGGCTCGAAGTTTCGCTGCTCGACTCGCATGTCGATATGGTCGAAGGACGGTTCGACGCGTGTTTCGTCGCAGACCCGCGCGTCGCCTCCGCCACGCTGGTAAGTCGCGCGCTATCGCCGATCACGCCCGTGATGGTCGCTTCGCCCGACTATCTGTCGCGCGCCGGCGTGCCCGGCGAGATGGCCGACCTCGCGGGCCACGATCTGCTCGCGCTCGCCGAGACCGGCCGCCAGACACTGACGCTTGCGACACCGTCGGGCACCGAACGCATGGAATACGAACCGGCGCTCGCCGCGACAAGCAGCGTGCTGGTCCGTGAAGCGGCGCTTGCCCATATGGGCATCGCTGTCGTGCCCGAAGACCTCGTGCGCGACGATCTCTCGCAAGGACGGCTGCGGCGCGTGCTGACGCACTGCGCGGTTCAGACGCCTCAGCGCCAGATGTCGATTCTGTATTCGGGACGCCGCCACCTGTCGGCCAAGGTCCGCAGCTTTATCGAATTCGCCGTCGCCTACTTCCGCGAACGCCACCACCACGCCGATATGTCGACCCCGCCGTTCGCGGCCGAGCCGGTTTAAAACGGCACAAAGCGGCACCACACGGGGCCTCGCACGCCGGCCGATCCGGCGTGCACAAGCCAAGTTAGAATTCACGGACTGCGGCCACGCCGCTGATCCGACATAACGTCACGCCGGTCATGGGCAAAATCCTCACCATCGAAGACGACGAAGTCACCGCACAGGAAATCGTCGCAACGCTCAAGCAGCACACCTTCGATGTCGAATGGGTCGACAACGGCCGCGACGGCATGGTTCGCGCGGTCAGCGGCGAGTACGACGCGATCACGCTCGATCGCATGCTGCCGGGCCTCGACGGCCTGACGATCGTCACGACCATGCGCAGCGTCGGCGTCGACACGCCGGTGCTGATGCTGAGCGCCCTGTCCGACGTCGACGAGCGTGTACGTGGCCTGCGAGCCGGCGGCGACGACTACCTGACCAAGCCCTTCTCGCCCGACGAAATGGTCGCGCGCCTCGAAGTGCTGCTGCGACGCGGCGCGCGTTCTACCGAGCCGCGGCAAACCCTGCTGCGCGTCGGCCCGCTCGAACTCGATCTCGTCAGCCGCACCGCCAAGCGCGACGGACAGACGCTTCAGCTGTTGCCCACCGAATTCAAGGTGCTTGAATTCATGATGAAGAACCCCGGCCAGACGCTTACACGCACGATGATTTTCGAGGCGGTCTGGGGCTATCACTTCGACCCGGGCACCAATCTGATCGACGTGCATATCGGCCGGCTGCGCCGCAAGATCGACCCACCCGGCAGCGATGCGCAGCTGCATACGGTGCGCGGGTCGGGCTACATCCTTGGCAACTGACGTGCAGCGCTGGCGTACCTCGACGTTCCGGCTTATCGCGCTCTATACAGCGATCTTCGCGATCTGCGGGTCGGCGCTCGTCGCCTTCATTTATTGGCAATCGGCCGGCTATATGACCGAGCAGGCCGATGCGCAGATCGACTGGGAAGCGCACTACTTCCGCTCGCTCGGACCAACCGCGATCTCCGATGAAATCGCCCAACGCATCACGGCCGCTCACCTGCATGTGACCTTTATCGGGCTGTTTTCACCGCAAGGGATACGCCTCGCCGGCGATGTGCCGGATATCCCGCACGAGCTGCCGGTCGACGGCGCCAAGCACACGATCGGCAAGCTCGAGACGTCCGTGGCCGCGTCGCGCGTCCCGCTCGCACGAGCGAGCGCGATGCGTCTGCCATCGGGCAATATCCTCGTGCTCGCACGCGATCTCGGCGAGGTCAAGGAGTTGCGCTCGTCGATCCTGCGTGCACTGTCGTATGGCGGGTGCTTTGCGCTGATCTCGGCGTTCGCCGGGATGGTGCTCGTCAGCGTGCGACGCAATACGCGTATCCGCGCCCTGCAGCGCGTCGCCCAACAAATCGCACGCGGCGACCTTCAGCGCCGCTTGCCGCAATCGGGCAGCGACGAGCTCGACATGCTCGCGCAGATCGTCAATCACATGCTCGACGAAATCGAACGGCTGATGGGCGAGATCAAGTCGACCTGCGACAACATCGCACACGATCTGCGATCGCCGCTCAGTCGCGCGCGCACGCTACTGATGCGCGCGACGCAGATGCAGCCCGGCCCCGTCGCCGAGCCGCTCGAACGTGCCCTGACCGAAGTCGACGTTGCGCTCGGACGCTTCCGGGCGATGCTGCGGATTTCGGAAATCGAAACCATGCACCGGCGCGGCGGCTTCACCACATTCAATTTCCGTGAGCTGATCGAGGAAGTCGCCGATCTCTACGGGCCGCTTGCCGAAGACAAGGGCCTCGATTTCCGGTCGGACCTGATCGACGTCGGGACGATTCATGCGGACCGCGCGCTGCTGTTCGAAGCGCTCGGCAATATGCTCGACAACGCGATCAAGTTCACGCCCGTGGGCGGCCTCGTCCGAATCAACCTGCATCAGGATGGGCCGGGCGCACGCCTTGAAGTCATCGATAGCGGCCCGGGTATCGCTGCCGACGAACGCAAGGCAGTCACGCAGCGCTTCTATCGCAGCGAACGCACCGCGCAATTGCCGGGTTCCGGATTGGGATTGAGCGTGGTCGCCGCGGTCATGCGGCTGCACAACTACGCGATGCGCATCAGCGACGCGACGCCTGTCGCGTCGACCGGCACGCGCATCACCGTCTGTTGCTGGCCGCAACCGCTGGCTTGACGTCCGCGACGCCTTCGAGATCGCCGGCGGCCACCACGGCGGCTTCGACGGCAGGCGCGCGAGCCCAGACCTCGACGCGCGACGCGTCGATGGAAAAGCGGTAGCGCGTTCCGGTCACCACGGTATCCGCCCCTGCTGCGTCGCGCCGCGTGCCGATATCGACCACGACGTCGGAGGCGTCGCCGACGCGCGTTTCATCGCGTTCAATCCAGTCGAGCACCAGGTCGCCCGCACGCAGCTCCACGCAGACCCGGTTGGGCATCTCGACTCTGTCTTCGACGATCGCCTCGAACGCGCCGCGCGGATCGCGCGTCAGCGCGTGCGACGGGATTCTGACCAGGCACGCTGAACCGGGCTCAAGCACGCACTGTTCCGACTCGATAACCAGATCGGCAGCGCCGTTGACCGTGATCACGACACGTCCACGAATATGTACGCGTGCCTCGAACACATTGTCGACACCGAGCAGCTTCGCGACTTCAAGCGAGCCCGGCTGCCGGAACAACGCGCTTGCGGGTCCATGCTGAAGCACGCGCCCCGCCGCCATCACGACGATTTCATCCGAGAGTTCGGCAGCATCCTGCGGATCGTGCGTCACAATCAGCGTGGTCCCGTCGAAGTCATGCTGCAAAGCCCTTAACGCGCGCCGCAGCCGGGTGCGCAACGGCGTATCGAGCGCGGCAAACGGCTCGTCGAGCAGCAGCAGATGACTCGTTCGAGACAATGCACGCGCCAGCGCGACGCGCTGCTGTTGACCCAGAGATAGTTGCGAAGGCAGGCGATCGAGCAAGGGCATCAATTCAAAGCGGCGGGCCCAGAACGCCGCGCGCTCGGGCGACGCATCGGGCGCAAATAGCAATTGCTCGGCCACGCGCAGATGCGGAAACAACGCGTAGTTCTGAGGCACGTAACCGATCTGTCGTGCTTCGGGCAACAGCGCATCGAGCGAATGACCATCGACGACCACGAGCGACGTCGAACCTTCCTCGCTGACACGACCCGATATCCGGCCTGCCACCCGATCTGCGCTCGCGATATCGCCGGAGTACGAGCGGCCGCGCCAACGGCGGGCGCGCTTTGCCTCGTCAACGTCGCCTTCTCGTCCTTCGAGTCCCGCGATCATGCGCAAGCTCAGTGATTTGCCCGAACCGGACGGACCGAGGATCGCGATACGTCGCGCTTGCGTACGCAACGCGACATCCAGCTCGAAGCCGCGATAACGATGCCGAAGATGGAGATCGAGTGAAGACGTGGCGTGGGAACGCTGTGCGGCGTGATATGAGGCCGCAGCGCTTTCGATGCGACGTGCGGCGTGACCGTCGCTTGCCGCGCGCAAGCGCCGATGACGAAGCCAGCCAACCGCCGCGACGATCACAAGCACCGACAACAGCGTCGGGACAAGGATCGGCAGCATCTGCGCCAGACCCTGACTGCCGAAGCTCACGAACGTAAAGACCGGCAGCGAATACGGGTGATAGGCCACCATCACCGTCGCACCGAACTCGCCCATGGCACGCAGCCATGCGAGCAGCAGCCCCGCGAGGATCGTCGGCCATGCAAGCGGCAACGACACTTTGAAGAAGCGCGCCCAGGCTCGATGCCCCAGTGTGGCGGCGACGTGCTCGAGATCGCGATCGACAGAAACAAACGCCGAGCGCGCCGCGACGATCAGAAACGGCGCGGCGACAAACGTCTCGGCGAGCGTCACACCGGCGAACGAATCGGTCAGCGGCAGGCCAAGCGATACCGCCCAGCCACCGATCAGGCTATAAGGTCCAAGCAGAAACAGCAGCAACACGCCTGCGACCAGCGGTGGCAGCACGAGCGGTAGTTGAACTAGAAATCCGAGGCCCCTGACCCAGGGGCCATCGTGCCGCGCGAGAAAGTAGCCGAGCGGCACACCGCCCAGCCCAATCAATAACGTCGCGAGCGTCGCGCTCGCAAACGACACCTGCGTCGCGTCCCAGAGCGCGTGCTGACGCAGCGCAGTCCAGTCCGCGAGGGCGAGTTGCGGCACCACGGTCACGAGCGGCGCGATCAGATAGATCGCGAGCAACGCGCCGAGCCACCACAACGGTCGCGGCAGGTTCATCGCGGCACTTACTGTGCGGCCACCGGCCGCGCGAGCACGCCTTGCAGATCGGCAGGCACCGCCGACGCATCGCCGCTGATCGTCGGCGTCTTCACCTCGATGCCGGCATCGCGCATGATCTGACGGCCTTCGTCGCTCAGCAGAAACGCCACGAACTTGCGGCCACCTGCTTCGTTCGGCGCATTGTTCAACACCGTGATCGTGTAGCTCGCCTTGATGTTGAAGTCAGACGGCAGGCGCACGGCCGGAATCCGCAGATCCGTCGTCTCTGTCGTATAGAAGAAGCCCGCGTCGAGCTGACCCGCCTGCAGACGGCCCACGAGCGTTTCTTCGGGCATGACCTGCTCAGGGTTCTCCGCGTCGCCGAGCATGCGTTGCGACAAGGTCGGATCGTTATAGAGCTTCTGCGCCTGCTCGAGCAGTTGCATCGTGAACGCGCCCTTCGGATCGAGCTTCGGATCCGTGCGGCCGATGCGGATGCCCTTCTGCGTCAAAGCCTTGTCCCAGCGTTGCGTGAGCAGCGACTGGGCAAACTGGCTTTGGGGGTTATAGCCGATCAGCAACGGCGACTCCGCAAAGCCCGCGTACCAGGTCACCCAGTTGCCATTGTCGGCGCCCATCAGGCTTTTGTTGACCGTCGGGCTCGCGCTGATAAAGACATCCGCGCGGCGCAGCTTGCCGCGGATCTGATTCGCGAGCATGTTCGACCCGCCTGCAAAACCCTGGAACGTCGAGCCGGTGGCTTTTTCGAATGCCGGTCCGACGCGCTGTTCCATCATATGCACGAGCGAGCCCGCGTACATGACATTAACCGTATCCGCCTGCGCCGCGACGGCGCCGAATGCGAATACGCCTGCGATGACGACCGACGCAACGGCGCGCAGCTTCTTGAACATGGTGCGATCCCTGTGAGTGCCTGAGAATGAGGACGTGAACGTCGTAATGCCGTTGAAAAGGTCGTCGTATCCTACGATACATAACCGGGAGCGGCAAGCAAGCATCATGCGCGCCCATCTGTATCCGCGGAGGCAGCCGATACAGCCGCTGCTGCCGCAGCTGCAGACGAGGAAGCGGATGAATTCGTCGAACGAGTCGGTGCGTTCGATTTGGCCGGCGTTGCCGTAGCAGTCGATACAGTCAGCGCGGCGGCCAGGTGAGAGCGTCGTGCAACGCGCCGCAACGCAATCGCCAGCTTGCCGTGGAACTCGTCGCCCGGCCGCTTGCCGAACGGCAGCCATCAGCGATAGCGCTTACACTGGCGCTCCTCAGACCGACCACCGAGGCCCCCGGCTTTCTCTTCTGGCGACTTATGCGCATTCTTTGTATCGTGCCGGCCGGCCATGAAGCCGACTATCTGCACAAAGGCCTGAAAGAGCTCGCCTACGGAGTGGATGTTGTTCACAACCTCGAGGATGGTCTGTTCTATTGCGCCGAGACGGCGTACGACGTCCTGATTGCCGGCACCGACGGCGTCACGCAGTCGAGTGTCGAAAGGCTCGTCGCGGCCTGCGCCGGCGCGGCACTGATTGTCATCACGACCGAAGATTCAAGCACCCTGCGCACGGCCGCACTGCGCGCCGGTGCCGATACGTGCCTCACGCGTCCATGGTCGTTCATGGAGCTCCAGGCGCGCTTGCAGGTGCTCGAACGACGCGGCCGAATTCAGGCGTCCGCGTCGCGTGCAGCTTCACATCCCGCTTCACGTCCTGCTCCACATCCTGCTTCGCGCCTTGGGTTGAGCCCCACGTCGAGCCCTGCCCAGCCCGCGCTCACCCGATCGCCAGGACACGCTGCCCCGACGCAGGCACCGTGCGACGCCTCGCCGACTCACCCCGCCGCGATCCTCGATACGCCGCAGGGAACATCGGGGACCACCATGCCCCGGACACCGGCATCGCGCATCATTGAACCCGTGTCATCGGCCCGACCGCCGCTGCTCGTCGACGCATTCCGCCTCGATCCCGCAAGCCGCAGTCTGGTTGCATCCAACGTCTCGGTGCCGCTATCGCGCCGCGAATACCTCGTACTCGAATGCCTGATGCGCGACCCGAACGCCGCGATCAGCCGCGACCAGTTGCTGGCGTATGCCTGGACGCCGAACGAGCATGCCGATGCGTCGACGGTGAACACCCTGATCTCCCGCCTTCGCGCCAAAGCCAGCACGGTGGGCGTGGCCCTGCCGCTCGAAACGGTCGTCGGCCACGGATATCGCTTCCTCGGACTACGCTAGATCCCTCGCACCACCCGATCCGAAAGTCTGTAGTCCGCGCGCCGTTGATGCGAGCCCCGGCTCGAACACGCGAAAAAAAAGCGCGCATAAAAAAAGCCTCTCGCGGACCTTTCCATCCGCAAGAGGCTTAGCTCTACTCTTGTGTTGCTGCTCCCGTCATACAGCGTGCGCACCACGCACCGTATGACGAGCTTTGTTACACGCTTAGAAGCGGTGACGCAGACCCACGGTTGCCGCGACCTGGTTGTCGGTCGACGACGGCGTCAGCGTGTTGATCGACGCATTGGCGAACGGCGTATCGCCACCGCCGTTTGCGTGCTGGTACACGCCTTCCACGTAGACGTCAGTCCGCTTGCTCAGCGCGTAATCCGTCTGCAGCGAAACTTGCTGCCACTTCGGGCTCTGGTTGCCCAGCGTGCCTTCGTACTTGCCATCGGTGAACGTGTACGCACCTGCCAGGCTCAGAGCCGGCGTCAGCGCATAGCGGCCGTTAACTTCGTAGTTGTCGAGGTGCAGGTTTGCGCCGCCGATTGCGTACGAGTTGCCGTTGATGTTCAGGCTGCCGATGTTGTCCAGTTGCGTGTGCGTGTAGACAAAGCCGACTTGTGCCGGGCCGAACGTGTAGTTCGCGCCTGCACCGTACACGCGCTGACGCTGTGCCGCGAACGCGTTGTCGTTATCCGAAGACAGCAACGCGCCGCTCGTGTTGCCGTCCGCGCCGTTGATCTGCATATAGCCTGCGCCAACGCTCAACGGACCGTTCTTGTACGACGCACCCAGGCTGTACGCCCGGTTGTTCGCGAAGTTGCCCGCCTGGTTGCTGAAGCTGTATTGACCGCCGAATTGCAGACCGTACAGGTTTGCGCTCGTGTACTTGACCGAGTTGCTCGTCGAGAACGATGCACCGAGGTTGTCGTTATCGAACGGGTGAGCAGCCAGGTTGTTACGATCGCCCGCGCCCGTGAACGACAGCGGCGACACGAAGTCGACCATCGAGTCGAACTGGCGACCAAACGTCAGCGTGCCGTATTGCGAGTTCTGCAGACCGACATAAGCCTGACGGCCGAAGATGTCGTTGCCGTACTTGTAGCCGCCGTTGTTGATGTTAAAAGCGCTTTCGAGCTTGAAGATCGCGCGGTTACCGCCGCCGAGGTCTTCCGAGCCTTGCAGGCCGAACACATTGGTCGACAGCGCGCCGCTGCCTTGTTGCCATTGCGAATGACCACCTGCGTTATTTGCGTACACCACACCGGCGTCGATCAAACCGTACAGGGTCACGCTGCTTTGCGCGTGAGCCGAAACGGCGAAGGCGCCCGAGAGGGCCGCAACCAGCAGTGTTTTTTTCATGCTTTATAACTCCAGTCCATTACGGGGTAGGCATCAACGGTGTGCTTATTCGTTGCACTGACCGCATGCCGGCCTCTGCCTTGGCCATGCGGCACGTTGACCCTGGGACCGGAGTGTAGAGGTCACTATTGGTGCAACCGACCCCCACGAGTGAAAGAGCGAATTTCAGTATTTGCAATGGACAAATTCGGGAAAACCCGAATCGGGCGCTTCTACCCTCTGAAGTTGTCAGGAATATGACATTGCACGGGAAAATCGACCGAATTTGCCGATCAATTAAGCAGGGACTGCGTTTTACGGGTAAACGCTGACTCAATTACTTGATTGAGTCGAAGGGTTTTATCGTCGCAAATTCACAACGGCTGTTGTTATCGAGCCACTGGCAAACGTTTTGTCGTGATAAAGGGACGCGATCGAAATTAATGCTTGCGGCAGTAGACGGCCGTCAGGAACGGTCCCGCGTGCTTGTATTCGGCCGGACTGCCGGCATCGGCGAGCGCTTTGGCCACCGTCGCGGTCTCGGCCGTGACGACGACGCCATACAACGCGCCGTCCATCGGGTCGCCTTTGCCGGGCCGGAACATGGTGTCGTCCTGCTGATACCCGAGCACGGCGAACACATGCATATTGAATGCGGTCAGGCCTGCGTCGTGCGTCGGCCAATAGACGTTGAGTCCGTCGTCCTCGACGTGCATCGAGTGATCGGCAATCAGATGGCGATCCTGGAGTGACTGGATATAAGCGTGCGCCTGGTCGGTACACGCGAGCGCGTCGTCAACCGGCACGGCATGCGCCGATAACGGGTGCGACAACATGGCGAGCCAACACAGCGCCGCCACGGCTGTGGCCGTGCGCGAACGCATCATGATGTGCCGAGCGATGCGCGCGGCACCCTTCGTCGTTGCATTGCGCAACGCGAGCAAAGAAAACGGATTCATCCTCCCCCAAGCCTCAATGACGTGATCGGGCGCGCTCGCGCCGTCACGCCATCGACGGCTTATACGAGGAGCGCCTCGTCCGCAGGCTGCGTGCCTGCGAGGTCTTTTTCATGCGCCCCACGCGCACTGCGCTTGCGGGGGCTCTGCTGCTCCGCATCGATCGCATCGTCCTCGGCATCGAGGCCCTGATCGGCGATGGCCGCGGACAGGATCATCGCGTTGGCGTTGATCGGTGTCGGCCGCGTCGGAATCGGGCGATACACGTGATCGCCGCGCTCGATATGCATGCCGCTCACCGCACAGGTGCCCGGATGCTTCGCGATGCCCGCGCGCCAGATCTGATCGTTGTAATGACAGAGTGTCGACTCGCGCCACGAGATCGTGACAGTCCGATCGCTCGGCCTGTCGAGCACTTTAACAAAACGGGTAGACGGCGGAAGTGCGGATTCTACCCGGAGCATGGCCGCCCGTACGGTGCGGTCAGTCGAGGCACTCAGTGCGGCGCGTGCTTCACTCGCCGTCTGGCCGCGATGGTCGCTGACTTCGCGACCGCGGTGATCGTCCTGCACGAGCAGACTCACGTTGCCGATGTCCGCCCCGATGGCCGGGCCGCTCGCAGCGGCCGACGTAATCAGGCATAGACGCGTGAGCATGTGGGACCACGGGTCGCCTTTTCGTCTTTTCATATCGATGCCCCTAGTATCGCGCTGGCGAAGGCCGCTTCGACCTTCTCCGGGTGAGCGCATTATGTCCGCTTCAGCCGCGCTCGACTGCCCCTATGAGCGCAACACACTATTACGGCTAACAAAACAAAAAAGGTCGCTATCAGGGCCTCTTCGGTATTGACGGCGTTACATTTTTAATGTTCTGAAACATTCGCCTGCTGAATCGGGCAATTGGCGCCCATTCGGTTCCACCTCTCCGGCCACGCTTCTGACGCCTGCTCGGGCAGCTTTGTTCGGCAATCGCTACAATCTCCGTCGCCGGCCTTCTGATATACCAGTGCCGGCGCAACCGCAAAGACGCATTCATCCTCAAGGAGCAGTCATGGAATATCGGTATCTGGGCGCATCCGGATTCAAGGTGCCCGTATTGAGCTTCGGAACTGGCACGTTTGGCGGTAAAGGCGAATTCTTCAATGCATGGGGCGCGACCGATGTCGCCGAGGCGCGCCGGATGGTTGATATCTGTCTCGATTCGGGTCTCACGATGTTCGACAGCGCCGACGTCTATTCGGCGACGGCCTCGGAATCGATCCTCGGTGAAGCCATCAAGGGACGCCGCGACAAGATCCTGATCTCGACCAAGGCGACGTTCCGCCTGGGCGACGGCCCGAACGATGTGGGCTCGTCGCGGTTTCATTTGATCAAGACCGTCGACGCGCAGCTCAAGCGGCTCGGCACCGACTACATCGACCTGTTCCAGCTGCACGGGTTCGATGCAAAGACGCCGGTGCTCGAAGTGCTGTCGACGCTCGACGACCTCGTGCGCGCGGGCAAGATCCGCTACACGGGCGTGTCGAATTTCTCGGGCTGGCATCTGCAGAAGTCGCTCGATACGTCGGACCGCTACGGCCTCACGCGCTACGTCGCGCACCAGGCCTACTACTCGCTGGTCGGCCGCGACTATGAATGGGAACTCATGCCCCAGGGTCTCGATCAGGGTGTGGGTGCCGTTGTCTGGAGCCCGCTGGGCTGGGGTCGCCTGACGGGCAAGATCCGCCGCGGTCAACCGCTGCCGGCGACGAGCCGCCTGCACAAGACGGCCGAACAAGGGCCGCCGGTGCCGGACGAGCATCTCTATCGCGTCGTCGATGCACTCGACGAGATCGCCAGGGAAACCGGCAAGACGATTCCGCAGATCGCGTTGAACTGGCTGCTGCAGCGTCCGACCGTGTCGAGCGTGATCATCGGCGCGCGTGACGAGGAACAGCTTCGCCAGAATCTGGGTTCGATCGGCTGGAACCTGACGGCGGAACAAGTGGCCAAGCTCGACAAGGCGAGCGAGGTCACCAAGCCCTATCCGTACTGGCATCAAAGCGGCTTCGGCGAGCGCAATCCGTCGCCGGTCTGACGCGGACAGCGATGCGCATCGCACGATTCGGCGCGATGCAATGAACCGCAAGCCCTGCGACGCCCGAGCGTCGCAGGCGCGCACCGCGATTTTTGTCCACTTGTCCGACGCGCGCGACCCGGGATAAGGTCTCCGGCATTCCGAGGCCTTTCTTCCGACTTCACCATGTCCACGCTCGAGGCGCTGCATTCGATCATTCATGATCAGCAGGCTCCGGAAATCATCCGGAACCATGTCACCGATGTACTTCAGTACGCGCTGCGCAATCGCGGCGGCTACTTCACCGACAAGGAACTGAAGTGGCTTGCCGAATGGGACGACACGCGCATCCCGATCGCGGCCAACAAACTGCTCAATGCTTCGAAGGGTTAGTGGCCTGAACCCTCTGCATCTGCACGAACCGCATTCGTCACCGAATCCGGGGTGTTGAACCGAGCGACCCAGCAGCGTGTTTTCAGCCGTTCCTGTTTGCGACGCACTTTCAACCCGTGCTTTCGCGGCCACCGCGCCGCACCCACTGCCACGCTTAGATGCGTGCCTCAGGCATCAATCCAATCCTTCGTAATCTTTGTCGCGGGTTTGTTACGAGTTCTCTGTCCGCTGCCCACCGGGGTACCGCGTTTGAACCGGTAAGCGCACACGAAGTGCGCGGTCCAACTCAAGACGGAGAACAAGCACATGAAACCCACCCTGCGCCATCTCGTTGCCTGCGCTGCCTTCATCGCCGCAGGCGCTGCATCGATCGCTACCGCCACCGCTGCAGAAGTTGTCATCGTCGCCCCGAACGCACCGCCGGCCGAACGCGTTGAAATCGTGCCCGCCGCGCGCGTCGGCTATGTCTGGGACAAGGGACACTGGCGCTGGGAACACGGCCGTTACGTCTGGATCGGCGGCCACTGGCAAGCCGAACGCGTTGGCATGCACTGGGTACCGGGCCACTGGGACGATCACCATGACCACTGGGTCTGGGTTGAAGGCCACTGGGCTTAAGCCGGCTGACGAAGGGATCGCGCCAGGCCGTCAAACGAAGCGCACCCTGTCGTCATTGCAAGCCTGCTGTCGTTGTTCGACAGCAGGCTTTTTTCATGGGCTTTACAAAGCCACTACATCAAATGCAATCAGGCCCGCTACACATCCTGTGCGACGGGCCTGAACGACTACCAGCCTGAAGCGACCGGCGGCACCGCGGCAGCCGGATCCGGCGTCGCGGGACTCCCTTGCCAGCCACCGCCAAGCGCACGGATCAGGTCGACGCGCGAGACCATCTGCGCGCCGGCGAGCTGTGCCGAAGCACGCTGCGCCTGCAACACCGTACGCTGCGAGTCGATCACGTCGAGGTAAGCCACCGACCCTTCCGTGTACTGCGTTTGCGACAGATGCTCTGCACGTTCCGACGCCGACACCGCCAGATCCTGCTGCTTGATCTGATCGTCGAGCAGTCGCAGATTCGACAGGTTGTCTTCGACTTCCTGGAACGCGACGAGCACTTGCTGGCGATAATTCGCGACCTGCTCTTCATACGTCGCGCGCGCCTTGGCCAGATTGCCGCTGCGTGCGCCGCCGTCGAAGATCGGCACGGTCAACGCCGTACCGGCGAGCGGGCCGAGCAGGAACGCACGGCTCGACCACTTGAACAGATCACCCAGCGTCGCCGATTCGAAGCCGCCGGTTCCCGTCAAATTGAGCGACGGGAAATACGCGGCACGCGCGATACCGATGCGCTCGTTGGCCGCGGCCATCGAACGCTCCGCCGCGGCGATGTCCGGGCGGCGTTCGAGCAGCGACGACGGCAAGCCCGCCGGCACCGTCACGTCAACCGTCTTGAGCGGGCTCGGCGCCATCGAGAACTGCGCCGGTGTCTTGCCGAGCAGCACCGCGAGACTATGCTCGGATGCCGCACGCAGACGCGCCACGCCAACCTGATCGGCCTTCGCACTTGCGAGTTCCGACTTGGCCTGTGCCAGATCAAGCTCGCTGATATCGCCGTCGTCGTAACGATGCTGCACCAGCTTCAGCGCCTGCTCACGCAACGACACGGTCTGCGTGAAGATATCGGCTTCCGAATCGAGTTCGCGCAGCTTGTAGTAGTTCTCAGCCACGTCGGCCTGAACCGCGAGCAGCACCGAACGATAGAGCGCCGCGCTTTGCTGTGCTTCGTCCTTCGACGCATTGGCCGTCGCCGCCACCCGGCCGAACAAGTCAACCTCATACGACACCGATGCCTGTGCGCGCCAGATCGTCTGCTCGGGCACGTTCGTGCCGTCCGGCTCGAGCAGCGAGGCGGCCGATGCCTGCTCACGCGTCGGACCGAAGCCGGCGTCGAGCTTCGGGAAGAAGCCCGAACGCGCGGCTTGCTGCAAGCCGCGCGCTTCCTTCAGGCGTGCAGCAGCCGCTGCAACGTTCTGATTGGCCGCGACGGCCTGCGTTTCGAGGTCGTTGAGCGCCGGATCACCGAACACCGTCCACCACTCGCCGCGCGACAACGCTTCCGACGGCGTCGCCGTCTTCCACGTGCCCGTGTCTTCCGGCGAACCCGGGCCTTGCGTCGGCGTTTCCTTGAACGCGGTCGGCAGGCCGAGATCCGGCGTTTCGTACTTCGGCGTCAGCGAGCAACCGGCCACCGCCAGCAACGCCGCGAGCAGCATCGACGCACCGGTCCATCGTTTCATCTGTAAGTAGCTCATGATCATTTCCTCAGGCCTTCTCAGGCCGCACCGTCGAACGACGCATCGACACCGCGCATATGCGGCTGATGTCCATGCTTATCGACGAGCTGCTCACCGCCCGCGAGCTTACGCAGCACCACGTAGAACACCGGCGTGAGACCCAGGCCGAACAGCGTGACGCCCAGCATCCCGAAGAACACCGCAACGCCCATCGCGTGACGCATTTCCGCACCGGCACCCGACGACAGCACGAGCGGCACCACACCCATGATGAAGGCGATCGACGTCATCAGAATCGGACGCAGACGCAGACGGCTTGCTTCGATAGCGGCTTCGACGATCGTGCGGCCCTGCATTTCGAGTTCGCGGGCGAACTCGACGATCAGAATCGCGTTCTTCGCCGACAGACCCACCAGCACCATCAGACCGATCTGCGTGAAGATGTTGTTGTCACCGCCCGTCAGCCACACACCCGTCAGCGCGCACAGCAAGCTCATCGGCACGATCAGAATCACGGCCAGCGGCAGCGTCAGGCTTTCATACAGCGCAGCCAGCACCAGGAACACGAGCAGCACGCTGATCGGGAACACCCAGAGGCCTGCATTGCCAGCAATCACCTGCTGATACGTGAGGTCCGTCCACTCGAACTTGATACCGCGCGGCAGGACTTCGGCTGCGATCTTCTCGGCCGCTGCCTGAGCCTGGCCCGACGAGTAACCCGGTGCCGGACCGCCGTTGATATCCGCCGCCGTGTAGCCGTTGTAGCGCACGACCATTTCCGGGCCGAACGTCGGCGTGACCTTCACGAGCGACGACAGCGGCACCATTTCACCGGCGCTGTTGCGCGTCTTGAGCAGACCGATATCTTCAGGGTGCGCACGGAACGGTGCGTCTGCCTGTACCCGAACCTGATACACACGACCGAACTTGTTGAAGTCGTTCACGTACAGCGATCCCAGATAGATCTGCATCGTGTCGAACACGTCCGTCACGGGCACACCCAGCTGCTTCGCCTTCACGCGATCGAGATCGACGTTGAGCTGCGGCACATTGACCTGATAGCTCGAGAACGTCGGGCTCAGTTCAGGCGTCTGCGCAGCCTTCTTCACAAACGCTTGCGTCGCGTTGGCCAGCTCCTGATATCCGAGCGCGCCACGGTCTTCGAGCTGCATCTTGAAGCCGCCGAGCGTACCGAGACCCAGCACCGGAGGCGGCGGGAACACCGCAACGAACGCGCCCTTCATGCCTGCGTACTGCTGGTTCAGCGCACCGGCAATCGCACCGGCGGACATCGCCTTGTTGCCCTTGCGCTCCTCAAACGGCTTGAGCGCGATAAACACAATGCCGGCGCTCGACGAATTCGTGAAGCCATTGACCGACAGGCCCGGGAATTCGACCGCGTTTTCCACGCCAGGCTGCTTGAGCGCGATATCGCTCATCTGGCGAATCACTTCTTCCGTGCGGTCGAGCGATGCGCCGTTAGGCAACTGCGCGAAGCTCACGAGGTATTCCTTGTCCTGCGCAGGCACGAAACCGCCCGGCACGACCTTGCTCATCAGCACCGCACCCGCCAGCAGCACGACATAGACACCCATCGCGAGCGCCTTGCGGTTGATCACACCCGCGACGCCATGGCCATACTTCTCAGAGCCGCGATGGAACACATGGTTAAAGCGACGGAAGAAGCCGCCGAACACCTTGTCCATCCCGCGCGTGAGCCAGTCCTTCTTGTCGTGGTGGCCCTTGAGCAGCAGTGCCGACAATGCAGGCGACAGCGTCAGCGAGTTGAACGCCGAAATCACCGTCGAGATCGCGATGGTCATCGCAAACTGCTTGTAGAACTGACCCGTGAGGCCCGACATGAACGCGAGCGGCACGAACACGGCGACCAGCGTCAGCGCGATGGCGACAATCGGCCCGCTCACTTCTCGCATCGCCTGATACGTCGCCTCTCGCGCACTCAAGCCTGCTGCGATGTTCCGCTCGACGTTTTCGACGACCACGATCGCATCGTCCACCACGATCCCGATCGCGAGCACCATCCCGAACAGCGACAACGCGTTGATCGAATATCCAAAGCCCAGCAACAGCGAGAACGTACCGACGATCGACACCGGCACGGCAAGCAGCGGAATGATCGAGGCGCGCCACGTCTGCAGGAAGATGATCACAACGATCACGACCAGCGCGATGGCTTCAAGCAGCGTATGCACGACAGCGTGAATCGACGAACGCACGAACTGCGTCGGGTCGTACACGATGCGGTATTCGACGCCCGGCGGCATGTCCTTCTGCAGCTCGGCCATCGTCTTGCGGACTTCGTCCGAGATGGCGAGCGAGTTCGCACCCGGCGACTGGTTAATCGCCATGGCCACAGCCTGGTGATTGTTCAGCAGCGCGCGCAGACCGTATTCCGACGCGGCCAGCTCGACACGTGCCACATCGCGCAAGTGCGTGACCGAACCGCTCGAATCCGCCTTGAGAACGATGTCACCAAACTCTTCCGGCGTCTGCAGACGACCTTGCGTGTTGACCGACAACTGCAGCGGCACATTCGACGGCATCGGCGATTCGCCGATCACACCGGCTGCAACCTGCACGTTCTGCTCGCGGATCGAGTTGACGACGTCAGTCGCCGTCAGGCCACGCTGCGCGACCTTCTGCGGATCGAGCCACACGCGCATCGAGTAGTCACCCGAGCCCCAGAGCTGGACCTGGCCCACGCCCTGAATCCGTTCGAGGCGGTCCTTGACGTTGATCAGCGCGTAGTTGCGCAGATACGTCATGTCGTACCGGTTGTTCGGCGAGATCAGGTGGACCACCATCGTCAGCGTCGGCGACGCCTTGATGGTCGTCACGCCCAGACGCTGCACGTCGTCCGGCAGACGCGGCAGCGCCTGCGACACGCGGTTCTGCACGAGCTGCTGTGCGAGGTCCGGGTTTGTGCCGAGCTTGAACGTGACGGTCGTCGTCATATTGCCGTCGCTGTTCGCCTGCGACTGCATATAGAGCATGTTCTCGACGCCGTTGATCTGCTCTTCGAGCGGCGACGCCACCGTTTCAGCGATGACCTTCGGGTTCGCGCCCGGATACTGCGCGTGCACGAGCACCGACGGCGGCACCACTTCGGGGTACTCCGAGATCGGCAGATTGAACAGCGAGATCACGCCGCCCAACAATAAAAGTATCGACAGCACGCCGGCAAAGATTGGCCGGTCGATAAAAAACTTGGAGATATTCACAGCATTCCCGCCTGTATGAGCTTGTCCTGCCAGGTTTGTTGATCCGGGAGACGGGATATCCAGGCTGTGGTGGAGCGGCGTTTCTGGTCATCGGCGCTCGCCCATGACCAGGCCATGAACGCGACGCAAACGTTCGCCATGTCGGGCGTTGCGAATCCGCTAACAACGACGCATTCGCGTGCCCTTCACGACTCAACCGGAACTGCAGATAAAACGCCACCCTGCGTCGTGAATCGACGCATTGCACGTACTGCCTGGAAATCACGTCGCCCGAAGGCGATCAGGCCATCCCTGACTTCAGGAGCCTTGCGCCGCGGGTTGCGGCCCCGCTGCCATCTGGACCATGTTCGGCCGCACGGGGTCACCAGGGCGAACACGTTGCAGACCGTTGACGACGATGCGCTCGCCCGGCTTGAGACCCGAAGCGATCACACGCAGGCCATCGTGTAGCGGCCCGAGTTGCACTTCGCGGTACTGGGCCTTGTCCGTCGAGTCGACGACCATGACGTACTTCTTGTCCTGGTCGGTGCCGACCGCGCGGTCGTCGATCATGACGGCCGGGTGCGGCGAGCCGCCACCGACCTCGACGCGAGCAAACAAGCCCGGCAACAGCGCGCCGTCCTTGTTGTCGAAACGCGCACGCACGCGGATCGTGCCGGACGTCGTATCGAGCTGGTTGTCGACCGAGTCGACGACACCGTTGCGCGAATAACCGTCTTCATTGGCCAGACCCAGATGCACGGGCACCGAACCGCCCTTCGCGCTCTGGCTCAGGTACTGAAGATAGGTTTGTTCGTCGACATTGAACGAGGCGTAGATCGGCGAGACGGACACGAGCGTCGTCATGATGGCCGAGTTCGCACCGGCGCTCACGATATTGCCCACGGTCATCTCGGCACGCGAAACACGACCCGCCACCGGTGCAACAACCTTCGTGTAACCGAGGTTGATCTGCGCCTGCTCGAGCGCGGCCTTCGCGGCCTTGAGGTTCGCGATGCCTTCGCGTGCCGCGTTGTCCTTCTGATCGAAGTCACGCTTGGCGATCGCGTTGTCGCCGATCAGGCGTTGCGCACGCGCGAAATCCGTCGTCGCGTAGTTCTCTTGTGCTTCGGCAGCAGCGAGCTGCGCGGCTGCGCGGTCCACTTCCGCCTGATACGGGCGCGGATCGATCGTGAACAGCGGGTCACCCTTCTTCACGAGCGAGCCGTCCTTGAAGTAGACGGCGACGATCGTGCCCGACACGAGCGGACGAATCTCGACCTTGTCGATCGCTTCGAGGCGGCCCGAATAGCCTTGCCAGTCCGTGATCGTCTTGGCGATGACCGGTGCCACATCGACTTCAGCGGCTTGCGGCATTTGCGCCGCATGCGCCTCGGACGACCGGTCAAGGTGGAATGCCGTGATCGTGCCTGCTACCGCGACAGCCAGCGTCGCAGCGACAGAGATCACGATGTGCTTGCTTTTGGGTTTCATAACGAAGCTCCGGAGCGAGTGTTGTTATTGGTTATTTGTTATTTGAAATCAGAGGTTGGCCGCCAGCGCCGTCGGCGAGGCCGCCGAAACCGGTGCAGCAAGCTGCTGCCTGAAAAAGGTACTGAGCTCGTCGAGCACTTCGGGCAGCGACGGCAAGGCCGAGTGCTTCGCGCTCTTGTGGCGGCGAACCTGCGTCGGCACGCCGGCCGAGATCAGGTTGCTCGCATAGCGTTCGGCCTCGATATGTAACAGGTCGTGTTCCGCACTCGCGATAAACGCGGCCGGCAAGCCCGCAAGGCGCGTCGACTCGAGCGGCGCCGCGTACGGATGCAGGCGCTGCGCGGGTTCGGGCAGATACGCGCGGTAGCAGCGCGCGCATTCCGACACGTCCGTATCGGCCTCGCGCAGCTTCCGTTCGTCGGCGATGCGCGTCATGCTCGGATCGAGCAACGGCGCCAGCAGCGCCTGCGCCCGAATCGGCACTTCGCCGCGGTCGCGCGCAATCAGCGTCAGGCTCGCGGCGATATTCGCGCCAGCGTCATGGCCTGCGACGCCGATGCGCTGAGGCGCGCCGCCGTAAGCGCGGGCATTGACGAACGCCCAGCGCGCCGCGCGATACGCGTCTTCAGGCGCGGCGGGGAACGGAAATTCGGGCGCGAGTGAGTACCCGACCGAAACGACGATCGCCGGCGTGCGCAGTGCAAGCTCCGAAGCCGTCATTTCCGCGTCCGCAAGCGAGCCGCTGACAAATCCACCGCCATGGAAATACAACACGACCGGTAGGGATTTGGCGTGCGGCACGGGGCGGTATACACGCAGCGAAATCGGCTGTGCGTGCCCCGCGATGCGAACGTCTTCGACTTTGAGCTGATAAGCCATAGAGGCTGAATCCGATGGACAACCCGTATTGACACGAGTGTGATGTTGCAATGCACTGCATTCTGCCGTCGGCTGAAATATTGATAAATGCCTATAATCCGGCAACACAATTCACTCGCTCTGAACAATCGCGGGTTGTTGCGTGTGCAACGATTCGGCCCATCCGCCGGTCGTGCTGGGTATCAAGGGGCAAAAAATATGGACCGTCTGCAAGCCATGCAGGTATTCACCCGGGTCGTCGAGAGCAACAGTTTCTCGCGGGCCGCCGACACGCTCGACATGCCGCGCGCGTCGGTCTCGACGATCATTCAGAACCTCGAGTCGTTCCTCGGCGTGCGTCTGCTTCAGCGCACGACACGCCGGCTGAACCTCACGCCTGACGGCGCGGCGTACTACGAGCGGTGCGTGCGCATCCTCGCCGACATCGAGGAAACGGAATCGGCCTTCCATGAGGGCAGCAAAACGCCGCGCGGGCGGTTGCGCATCGATATGCCGCCGAGTATCGGCAAGCTGATGCTGCTGCCGGCACTACCGGATTTCCGCGCGCGTTACCCGGATATCGAGCTTGTGATCGGCATGGGCGACAAGCCTGTCGACCTGATCCAGGAAGGGGTCGACTGTGTGCTGCGCGTGGGTACACTTCAGGATTCGAGCCTTGTCGCACGACGTATTGGCGTGTTTCAGGGGGTCACGTGCGCGAGTCCCGGGTATCTCGAGCGTCATGGCGAACCGCATACGCTCGAAGACCTGCAGAACCATATGGCGGTCAACTACTTCTCGAGCCGCACGGGCCGCGTGATCGACATGGACTTTATGGTCAACGAGCAGGCGACCGAGATCAAAGTGCCGAGCACCATTGCGGTCAACGACGCTGAAGCCTATATGTCGTGCGGTGTCGATGGGTACGGGATCATCCAGCCCGCGCGCTTTATGGCGCTGCCGTATTTGCGTTCGGGACAGCTCAAGGAAATCCTGCCGCAATGGAAGCCGCAGCCGATGCCGATCTCGGCGGTGTACCCGCATAACCGGCATTTGTCGTCGAAGGTGCGAGTTTTCGTCGAGTGGGTTGCGGAGATTTTCGAGCGTTGCCCGCTGCTGCAAGGGCAGGATGAGTCGGCGATGCATTGCCTGCCGACGACCGCCCCTGCTGGCGCGGTCCGTTCGCGCCTGCAGATCCCGACCGTTATTGATGCGTCGGAGATGGTGATCTGACGGGATCGGCCTGCACGCGTCGGTGCGCCAGCGCCGACGCGCTGTTTCTGACCGCCCAGCGAATCGGCTTGACGGAGAGGCGCGTGGTTGTGTGAAGCGCCGCGCTGACGGCCGGCCTCAGAGGTTCGCGGCCGAACAACTCGAGCGCCCACGGCGGCAGCAAATCCACCGCCGCGCGCTTGACGAGCCACGTGAACCAGCGCGACGACGTGCCTGGCGAAGGCGCGTCCATCACAATGTCGAACACTTCGAGCGTGCGCGCGTCGCACCGGAGCAAGCCGCGTCGTTCATCGAGGTAGCGTTCGATCGCCGAACGCGAACGCGGCACGTGCGCCGCACCGAGACGTTCGGCAATCAACGCGTATTCATCGAAGTACTGGTCCTGGCGCGCGGGCGACAAATGCGGGTTCTTGTAGCGCAGGTGCGATTGCAGAAAGCTGTGCACTTCGGCGACGTGAACCCACGTCAGCAGTTCAGGATCGGTCGCCGAATACGCCCGCCCATCCTTCGTCTCGCCTTTGACTTCAAGGTGAATCGCTTTGACCCGCTCGATCAGGCGCTCGGCGTCGTAGGTGCTGCCAAACGTCGTGCCGGCGATGAACTGCGCCGTGCGGCGCAGACGGCCGAGCATATCGGCGCGGAAGTTCGAATAGTCGAGAACGCCGGCCAGCGCCAGTGGATCGAGCATCTGAAGCAGCAAGGCGCTCATGCCGCCGATCAGCATCGAGCTGAAATCACCATGCACTTCCCAGCACGCCGCGCCGGGGCCGAATAATCCACGGTCGCCGGGCGGATTGAGAAAATCGAGCTTCAGCGGTGCGCGCGCCGGCATCGAAATGCCCAACACCTGCCCTTCAATCTGCTTGCGCACGTATTCCTTGACCATCTGACGCCCCGATGCCGATTCGTGTCCGCTATTCAGCGGATAAGTAGGAGTGGATTGTCGCACCGGGAGTGGGGAGTCGTCCTGCTTCGATTCTGTACCTCGCGGGTGATGGCTGGCGTCGGCCACGCGGCGAGTACCTTCGTGTCGGAATCGACGCGCGTGTTCCGTTATTGACCGTAGCCGGACGCTTTTGGCAAACCAACACGCATGCAAAAATCTTCGAATTCTGCATTGCTACGGAACTGCGCGTTGCAAAAATCGAAAGTCTGCCCGCCGTAGCTGAACCGCACTCGCTCTCGCAACCGTCGAGTCAGTGCATTGTCGAATCTGAGCGATAAGTCTCTGACAAATCGGTTGGGATTTTCAATCCGCGCGAGCGGAATCACGCATGGATTTTGTCCAGACAATTTCGATCCAAAAACAGTGAGCCTGCCCGGCGAAATCAACAAGGTGCGGCTAGTCCAGTGCACGGTCAAGCTACCTACCATTGCAACGGCGGCTCCTATTCCGAGTCCATACTGAAGTATCTCATCGTGCTGTGCGAGCGTGAGTCCGGAAAAGCGCGACCACCCCAATATCCCATACCAGGATGTCGTCGGAAAAAAATGAATACAGGCAATCAAGGGGACGCACACTACGACAATGGCAACCGCCGCCCAGAACCGGCCAGTCAGACGGTACTCATGTGAATTCATTTCAGTCGGCATGATATCGATCACCCGAAAAATTTATTGATTGCTTCTTAATTGAATTCTCCATCCTTTGCATGATACTCAAAGAAAATCCAACAGAAATTCATTGCTCAGACAAATCCATCTATAGCATTATTGTTTAATCGGCACCTATTTCATCCATAGGTGTTTTCCCGTTGAATGAGAAAATCACATTCGCCGATGGGCAAATGGAAAGGTGAAGCAAGCTTTCCGCGATCTGCGGCATTCCAACGAAGTACCTTGCGTGTAGTCATACCGGTGACGTAGTGGGCGGTGTCTCGTCCCGGATTGCGAATCAGGCTTTGCTTCGACGGCCCTCGGAACTCCCATCAAGAAGGAGCGAACGCCTTCCATCGTAGGAGTCATCCGCCATCGCGAATCGACCCGTGCCTCCCGCAATGACGCTAAGTCGCCGCCCTTTCATTCGGAATATCTGACCGATGACCCGAGTTTGCCGTGACGAGCCCCTCCCGCGTTTAGCTCCACCCCACCCCCGCTAAACACCCGTTTCACAATTGTCTGTTCGTTTTCAAACACTTGTCTGTGGAATTCGCGTTTCCCCGTGATCACGAAAAAAATACGGATATAGGCGTGATCTCGGCATCTATTCCTCGTTTTGACCGACGCTTCCAAGCTTCATCATGCGTTCACTCTCGAACTATCACGGGGTTTTGCGTGCTCGCAGCAGGCTTGCGCGACGGCAGGACCCCAAGAACAACAGCTCATCGACGACGCGTGCAGCCCGCCCAAGCTCACTGGCCGCCGGACAAGGACACCGATGAAAGTGATGCGCACTGAAGCGTGGACATCGAACCTGCCCATCCAAGGAGGGCCGGTCGTTCGCGCATTGCTGATCGCCCTGAGCGTCGGCCTGCTCTGTTATGTGAGCATCGAACTGACGGAGGCCAACGAACGTCTGGCCGTCGTCTGGCCCGCCAACGGCGTGGTGCTGGGCCTGTTGCTCACCGGCCAGAGCCGCTCGTGGTTCCGCACGATTGCCTGGGCCTGGGTCGGCAACATCGTCGCGAACCTCGCCGCCGGCGATCCGCCGATCACGGCGTGCCTGCTTGCACTGACTAATTCCGTTGAAATCGCCATCGCGGCGCTGGGATGCCGTTCGTCGAACGTCGGCCGTCGTCATTTTGGCGAACCCCTGTGGGTGCTGCGTTTTGCGGTGTCGGCGATCGTAGTCGCGCCGGCCATTGCGACGTTTGCCGCGACCACGGTCCTTTATCTCGCCTCAGGCGCGCCGCCCGTGGCCACCTTCGCTCGCTGGTTTCCCGCCGATGCGCTCGGCATCGCGATGTGCGCGCCTGTGACGATGGTGCTGTTCGGTGCGAGCGATATGCGCATCGCCAATCCGGCGCGGCTCCTTCGTATCGTGTTGTCGCTCGCCTTTGTGCTGGCAACGACGACCGCGGTGTTTGCGCAGTCGCACGCACCGCTGCTCTATCTGATTTACCTCGCACTCGGCGTCGCCATCTTCAATGCCGGGTTCTCGGGTGCGGTGATCGGCCTGGGGGCAAGTATGGTGATCGCCATTGCGTTCACCGTGCGCGGCACCGGCCCGTTCATGCTGTTGCACACCAATACGATGGCGGAGCGCATTCAGCAGCTGCAGCTGTTTTTCGGTGCGGCGCTCGCCTTCACGTACCCGCTGTCGTCGCTGCAGATGCAACGGCAACGCCTCGCCGACAAGCTCCGCGTCAGCGAACAGCGCTTCCGCACGCTTGCGGAACATGCCTCGGACGTGATCATTCGGATGGATGCGTCGATGCGGCTCACGTATGTGTCGCCTTCGGTGCGCGAGATCTTCGGTTACGAGCCCGAAGCGCTGATCAAGATGTCGAAGTGGTCGCTCGTGGTGCCGGAAGATGTGCCGCGCGTGCGCAGTGCGTTCGAACGCGTGCGCTTGTCGCTCGGTCGTGAGACGTTCAACTACCGTGTGCAGCGTGTCGATGGCGAAGAGGTTTGGGTCGAAACGATTCTGCGGGCGGTGCGCGTCGAGTCGGAAGACGACGAGACGGGCGAACTCATCGAATTTATCGGCGCCACGCGCGATATCACGGAACGCAAGAAGGTCGAGCAGGCCCTCGAGCAAACCAATGCGCGCCTCAGCGAGCTTGCCCACCGCGATGGCCTGACCGAGTTGTACAACCGCCGGTTCTTCGACGAAGCGCTCGAACGCGAGTACCGTCGTGCTCGCCGCGACAACGCGATGGAGATCTCGCTGCTGATGATCGACGTCGACTACTTCAAGCAGTACAACGACGTGCACGGTCACCAAGCCGGTGACGAATGCCTGAAGAAGGTCGCCGTGGCGATCGGTCGTGCATGCAAGCGCCCGCCCGATACGCCCGCTCGCTACGGTGGTGAAGAATTCGCCGTCATTCTGCCGAACACGTCGTTCGACGGCGCGGCCGTGCTGGCCGAGCGCATGCGCGTGCAGATCAGTGCGTTGTTGCTGAACGAACCGGGCGAGCCGGACCGCCGTGTGACGGTCAGTATCGGTGTTGCGTCGATTTCGCCGTACTACGACACGAAGGACATGCTCGTGCGTAAGGCCGATGAAGCGCTCTATCGCGCCAAGGCGTTTGGTCGCAATCGTGTGTGGCCGGCCGCTGAGGATCTTCGTCCGGCGGACTTCAGGAACACGGAGACCGTTAGCGAAGAAACGATCTCCGTGGCGGAACCCCACAAGGTCGAGACTTCGGCCGCGTGATGAGATGTTTGACGGCGGCGATGCGTGCACCGCACGCCGCCGCCACCGAGCCGGCGGGCTCGTTTCCTAACGCGGCAGCCGTAAATTGATCAGCGCTTCCGCTGCGTACGCGCCGGCACTTTGACCCATCCGGTGCAGGCGCGTTACCGACAACGCGCGAGTCATCTCTTGCAGCGCGATCCTCTGAGAATCAATCCTCGCGTCGCGGCGCATCGGTCAGCAGCCGCACTTTCACACGCTTGCCCTTGATCTTGCCCGACGACAGGCGATTGACGGCATCGCGCGCAATGTCCCGCGCAACGGCCACGTAGGTCGACATGTCGGTCACGTTGATCTTGCCGATCTTCTTGCCGTCGAGCCCCGCTTCACCTGTCATCGCGCCCAGCACGTCGCCGGGCCGGATCTTTTCCTTGCGCCCGCCGAGAATCTGCAGCGTCACCATCGGCGGCTGCAGCGGCGTGTTGCTTGCCGGCGTGAGCTCCGACAACGAATGCCACGTGACCTCGCGGCCTTGCGCTTGCTCGATGTTCGCGACACGACCCATTTCGTCCATGCTCGCGAGGCTCCAGGCCCATCCTTCCTCATCGGCACGACCCGTGCGGCCGATCCGGTGGACATGGACTTCCGGATCCGGCGTCACATCGACGTTGATCACGGCTTCGAGCTGAGCGATATCCAGGCCGCGTGCCGCGACGTCGGTCGCGACCAGCACTGAGCAACTGCGGTTGGCAAACTGGATCAGCACCTGATCCCGATCGCGTTGTTCGAGGTCGCCGTGAAGCGCAAGCGCTTCGAACCCTTCGGCACGCAGCACATCGACCAGGTCGCGGCACTGCTGCTTCGTGTTGCAGAACGCGATCGCACTGACCGGCCGGTAGTGATTCAGCAGCATACCGACCGTGTGAAGGCGATCGTGATCGGCCACTTCGTAGAAGCGCTGCCGAATCTTCGTCTCGGCGTGCGTCTGCTTCAACATGATCTGGCGCGGCGCACGCATGAACTGCTGGCTCAGCTTCGCGATGCCGTCGGGATACGTCGCCGAAAACAGCAGCGTCAGGCGTTCTTTCGGGCACTGGCGCACAACCGTCGCGATTTCGTCGAAGAAGCCCATGTCGAGCATGCGGTCCGCTTCGTCGAGCACCAGCGTGTTCAATCCGGACACGTCCAGCGAACCCCGTTCGAGGTGATCGAGCAGACGGCCCGGCGTGCCGACGACGATATGCGCACCGTGTTCGAGGCTGTTGATCTGCGGGCGCAGCGGCGTGCCACCGCACAGCGACAGGACCTTGATGTTGTCTTCCGCGCGAGCAAGACGGCGGATTTCCTGCGTAACCTGATCGGCGAGTTCGCGCGTCGGGCACAAGACCATCGCCTGGACCGCGAAGCGTTTCGCGTCGAGACGCGACAGCAGCGCGAGCGCAAACGCGGCCGTCTTGCCGCTACCCGTGCGGGCCTGTGCGATCAGATCGTGGCCGGCGAGCGCAAGCGGCAGCGTCTCAGCCTGAATCGGCGTCATGCGCAGGTAGCCGAGCTGCTCGAGGTTGCGCAGCATCGACGCCGACAGCGGCAGTGCGCTGAACGGTGCGTCTTGCGCATTGGCGCGGGCCTGTGCCTGCGCGTCGCGCGGGGTATCGGCGCCGGGGGTCGCGGCAGGATTGGTTTCGGTCATCGACGTCTCTCGTTACTGGCGGGGTTGTTCATAGACGACCGTACCGTCCTTCTTCGTGACCTGCTCGACATAGTTGCGAGCACCGCACATCGGGCAGCGAAATAGCATGCCCTGCCCTTCGTTATGAATCTCGACTTCGGACGGATCCCACTGCGCTCCGCACGACTGGTTTTTACACGTGAACATCGGCTTCTCCAGAACAGGGCGCCATTTTACTTCGGGTCGCGATGGGCACCGAAATCGGTGCGATTAATCTGCATGAGCACCGAGATGAATCTGAACACATACGCTGCTTCTAAGACCTTCAGGATAGGTTTAAGCCAAACAGGAATATTCCGAACGATATAGCTCCTCATAGGCCGTCAGGCTAGCTGTTGCGGGGGAAAGTGCGTCGATAAAATGGCTCATCGCTTTTGTCTCGCTTCGATTGGCCGTAGGAGTCTCCATGGACCTCACCAGCAGTGCAGCAATGTGGGCAGCGTTTAGCGCAATGTTCACTGCGTGGGGCATCGCGTCCGTGTGGGTGCCCGCTCTCTCTCCGATGATCGGATCGATGCTGATCCTGCTCACGGACGATATTCGTGTTCGGCATGACGCCCATCGCACTCCTTCAAGCGAGGTCAAGGCGCTACTCGCGGCTCCGTATGTTGACGGACAGCTTGGCTACGTCGCACTCGCATGGTGTGCAGCGGGACTGTTCGAGATGGGGACGCTAAGGACATGCGTTCCAGACACCAAATATGAAATGTTCGCGGCCTTCCTCTACGTCGGAGCATTTATCGGAGCCATGATCGCCGCCGCAGGTGCAGTACCGGGCACCCTACCGCTCAAAAAACGGGGCAAGTCTCTTCCGAAGTTGCCGCCCCGCTCGCTCGGCGGCCGCCCCTTCCTATGGTCGCTTGGCATCAGCGTCATTGCATGTTTCTTAATGTCGTGCGTCCACACAACACTGGACGCGTCTATCAAGGGAGAAATCACATGTCAGAAGAGTCGTATGGCATTTCAGAAGGCACCTTTCGCTTGGTTTCCTACGTGATCGTCGCTGGGCTTTCGGTCATGTATACGTTAGCGGCAGTCATCTTTCTGATGCCACCTAACTGACTGCTCACCGCTACGACGTCGTCAATCAAAGGAAACCTCTCATGTCTGAAAAAACTCGTATGTGGGTGACAGAACTGATCGTCGCCGTGCTCGCTTCTGCAGGTACGTTGCTTTGGGTCTACTTCAGGTACGGGTGGCCGTTCAAAGCGGGCTAAAAAGATACTTCCCACGGGTACACATATGCAAACACAACCAATCTGGCTCTCATATGACATGGGGATCCCCGGCGACTACGAGGGGCTCTACACGTGGCTCGATCTCCACACCGCAACGGTGTGTGGTCGGTGCTTCGCGTTTCTCAACTACTCGTATGAGAACGACCTCAAGCGCGAACTCGCGGACGAATTGCGTCGCACATTCGAATTGTCGACTCGGGCGACTTTCTACATCGTCTATGCCGACGCTCAAGATCAGAAGGTCAAGGGCACATTCGTCATCGGGCGGCGCCGCTCGACGCCTTGGCATGGGCACGCGGACATCGCCGTACCGGATGACATCGCATCATGAGACTTCGCTGCGCTGAAGCCGTCCCGACATCGCGTTTCCCCTAACTTCCCATCTTTGCGGGGAGGGGCACTCGGACTGATCGACGGATCCGTTCGTGCCCCGCATCAATCAGGGCTGCTTCGCGCGCTCATCGTTCTTTCACCCCCATATCAAACTAATTTCATTTTCCCAACGGAATAACTTCAAACACCGTTTCGTTTATACGGGAGGAATCGGACGCGTTCGCATTTCTCCTGTGGTTTGACCACCGTCCGGATCGTTGAATTCATCCGCTGCTCACTGAAGCGTGACACGACCGATATGATCGACCTTGCTTCGCAGTACGAAATCGTCAGCGACGAGGCGGGTTTCCGCGCCCTCGAAACCGAATGGAATGCACTCTGGGACCGCGCGCAAGGCCGTTATTACCAGGCCTTCACGGTCTGTCAGCTCGCCTGGCAGCACGTCGGCAAGCCTCTCGGCCGACGACTGCGCTGCATTGTCGGACGTCGTGATGGACGCGTCGTCGTGATCTGGCCACTCGTCACCTACCGAAAGTGGCTGTGGAACTATGTGCTGCCGCTGAGCCCCGACGCGGGCGACTACACCAGCGTGCTCGTCGAAGAAGGACCGGGTGCATCGACGCTGGTCGCCGGTGCCTGGGAGGTCGCGCGCCGGCGCTGCGGCGCCGACTTCCTCCAGATGCCCTATCTCCGGGAAACCCAGGATCTGTATCGCATCGCTTCACGCGAACGCCGCACGCTGCTTGCGACCCGCCACGATGCATGGGTCGCGAAGCTACGCAGCGAAGGCGAGTGGGAACCCTTTTGCCAATCGCTCGGCACGCTGTTCCGCAAGAAGCCCGGCACGTTCGCTCGGCGCCTTTCCAAGGAAGGCGACGTACGGGTGCAGATGACCGACCCTTCAGACCGAACGTCAAACACGCGTTTCGTAGACTGGCTGCTCGAGCACAAACGCGAATGGGGTGAGCGTGTCGACAAGATGGAGAGCTGGATCACTTCGCCTCACTATCGCGACTTTCTTGTTGACCTGCTGACCCCGCACGACGGCGAACCGATGGCACGCATGATCGTCGTCACGCTCGATGACGAGCCGGTCGCCGCGCTGATCACCAGCATCGGCAACCCCTGCGCCCACGCGATCATCGGCGCATTTGACGCACGCCATGGCAAGGCCAGCCCAGGATCCATCGCGGTCGAACAAGGTGTTCGATGGTCGTTCGATCATCGATGGGACCTCGATTTCGGCGTCGGATCCGAGCCCTTCAAGTCGTATTGGTGCCGCGGCAAGGCCTCCCAAGTGTGGACGCTGCATCTCATCAATTCACGTTGGGGCCATGCAGCCATACTGCTCAAGCGCACCCTGCGTCAATTCTTTCGGAACACGAACGAACCCGAACTGCAACACACTGACAACAACCCTGATTGCGCAAAGACCTCCCTAACCTAAGAATACGGGTCAAGCTCGCTCGAATTGCGCCGTAAAGCACTCATACGGGCAAGTCCGCCGTTCGGCGAAGCCAACCGACATGCATGCGGGTGGCCTCGCCGTTGGACAACCATCGAGCGTCGGAGGAATGATGACCAAGGGTTTATCCGTAGCACTGAATAGCACGCGCGCACTGGGCGTCTTTTGCGCGCGCATCGTATCGGCAGCCGTTGCGCTGTGCGGCCTCGCACTTGGCGCAGGCGCTGTGTGGTTTATCGTCGATCGCGTCGGTCTCGACACATGGACGAGCAATCCGGTGACCGTCGTTGTCGCCGCGTTTTTCACACTCGCTTATCTCGCCGCCGTCCTGATGGTCCTCGGCATCGCAATCGCAGGCAGCGTTCGCGCCATGAGCGTCGACCTGCGCCGCGGTGGACGCCTTGTTCGGCGTGCGGTGCGCCGCGCGGTGACCACGCCCCGCAGCGAATCGGCCGAATCGGACCGTCCCGTTTCTGCGCTTTAAGTCTGCGCTCATCGCACGCTAGAATCACACGGCAGTCGAACCGGACGAACTGAAACCGCGGCTCGCGCACTCGCGCGCACGGTTTCGTTCCTTCCGTCTCCGTGTGGATTCCTTCGAGCGTGCGATCGATGTCCGTCTCCCCGCTGCCTTCTCTCAAGACGCTGGTGCGAGCGTTCGCCTGCTGCGCGCTCGTCACAGCAAGCTTCGTAGTCACCGCCCCTCCATGCGACGCTCAGGCAACGGCACAGGCCGCACCGCTGACTCCCGCCGGATCCGCGAGCCGCGGCAAGGTCTACTTCTCCCAGCATTGCGCGATCTGCCATGCCGACAAGATTGGCGCCGACGGCTCGCCGATCAACGAGCAAGGACCGGGTCTGGTCGGTGTGCTCGGCCGGCGTTCCGGGAGCCTGTCCGGCTTCTCGTATAGCGATGCGCTCGGCAAGGCCGGCCTGACCTGGGACCCCGCCACGCTCGACCGATTCCTGACGAACCCGGCCGCAGCGGTCCCCGGCACCACGATGCCAGCGTCGATCCGCAGCGCGGGCGACCGGCATGACGTCATTGCCTATCTGGCGACGTTGACGCCCCAACGCGCTGAGCGCGCCTCGGAAACGGCAGTCCCTTCGCAGGCAGGAGCTTCGTCGCAATCCCCAGCGGTCCCGCAGGCAAGAGCATCGTCGCAAGCACCGGGCGCATCACAATCGGCCTCGGTATCGCAAACGGCGAACTCGTCTCAGCCGCCGGCGTCATCACAAGCGCCGTCAACGTCCGATTTCCACGCCAGCGACTGGCAAAACGCGTCGCCGGGTGTCGCGCACCGGATCACCGTGTCGGACTTGCCGGCCCCCTACGCGAGCAAGTCTTCGGGCAACGGCCCCCAAGTCGTCAAGCAACCCGCGTCCGCATCGCTTGCCGTACCGCCCGGTTTCTCTGTCCATCTATTCGTATCGGGGCTGACCAATCCACGCATTCTGCGAGTGGCGCCCAACGGCGACATCTTCGTCGCAGAGACCGCCGAAAATCGGATTCGCATCCTGCGTGCAGCGGACGGGGCCGCGACACCGAGTGCCAACGAGATCTATGCAGACGGTCTCGACCGCCCCTTCGGCATCGCGTTTTATCCGCCGGGCAACCATCCGCAGTGGCTGTACGTGGCCAACAACAACTCGGTGGTCCGCTTCCCCTATCATCCCGGCGACCTCAAGGCGCAGGGTGAAGCCGCGGTCGTCGTACCGCACCTCACCGATAGTCGTGGCGGCCATTCAACCCGTGACGTGGCGTTCTCGCTCGACGGCAAACGCATGTTCATCTCGATCGGATCGGGATCGAACGTCGCCGACGGCATGAGCCGCAAGAGCCCCGAAGCAATCGATCGGTGGGAGGCCGACCACGGTCTTGGTGCGGCATGGGACAGCGAAGAACAACGCGCGACGATCGTCGTCACCGATCCTGAAGGTCATGCACCGCTGCGCAACTTCGCGACCGGGATTCGCAACGGCGTCGGCGTCGCCGTCGATCGCACGACCGGCGAACTCTGGACGTCGACCAACGAACGCGACGGCCTCGGCGACGACATCGTGCCCGACTACATCACGCGCGTCAGCGAAGGCGCGTTCTACGGCTGGCCGTGGTACTACCTCGGCAACCACGAAGATCCGCGGCACGCGAACGAACGACCCGATCTTGCCGGCAAGATCCGCATACCCGATGTGCTGTTGCAGGCCCATTCGGCTTCGCTCGAGATGTGCTTCTACACCGCGACGCAGGGTCCGGCCGCGTTCCCTGCTGAATATCGCGGCGACATCTTCGCGGCGTTCCACGGCTCATGGAATCGGAGCACGCGCACGGGCTATAAGGTGGTGCGAGTCCGCCTGAACCACGGTGTGCCCACGGGCGAGTACGACGACTTCCTGACGGGATTTGTCGCGAGCGATCGCACGGTGTGGGGGCGTCCGGTGGGCGTTGCCGTCGCACATGACGGTGCATTGCTTGTATCGGAAGACGGCAACGGGACGATGTGGCGCGTTTCCTATTCCGCGCATTGAACCTCAAACCTCCATGACACACCGCGACAGATCTCTGGTCGGCGTGCGTCATATTCGCGGCGTACACTCGATCCCGGTTGCCACTAACGCAGAACGACATCTTCGGCGGCATTCAACGGATACGAGGGCTTCTATGTCAGCTACCTACCCGCACAGCGATCATGAGCACGATCACGACCATGAAGGCAGCGCACGCGACCTGATCGCGCTGCTCAATGGCGTCGACGAATTCACACATCACGTCTTCCCCGATAACAAAGCCCTGTTCGAAAGTCTCGCGCATAGCCAGTCGCCACACACGTTGTTCGTCACGTGCGCCGACTCGCGCGTGTCGCCCGAAATGATCACGCAGACACAGCCCGGCGAGCTGTTCGTGTGCCGCAACATCGGCAACATCGTACCCGCCTATGGCGAGATGCTCGGCGGTGTGTCGGCGGTCGTCGAATTCGCTGTGATGGCGCTCAACGTCGAACAGATCGTGATCTGCGGACACACCGACTGCGGCGCCATGAAGGGCCTCGCATCGGGTGCTGCCGCCACGGCCGGCATGCCGACGGTGCAAACCTGGCTGCGCAACGCGGAGGCTGCGCGCGGTGTCGTGCTCGCACGCCACGCCGACCAGGACACCCCGCAGGACGCGCTCGTTCAATCGCTCGTCGAAGAGAACGTGCGACTTCAACTGGTCCATCTGCGCACCCATCCGGCCGTCGCCGCACGGATCGCTGAAGGCCGCCTTGCCCTGCAGGGCTGGGTCTACGACATTGGGCATGGCCGCATCTCCGTGCTCGACGACGAAGGCAGCCGCTTCGAGACTCTCGAACAGGCGCGCGAACGCCTGATGAACAAAGCCCGCTCATGATCGTTCCGGGCCGTCCGCGCATCACGCAGATTGCCCGCTATGTCGGGCGTCCGCTTGCCCTGCTGTTCGTCTGGGACGTGTTCGTCACGGTGGTCTATCTGCTCAAGCCCGGCGGGTTCGCTTTCCCTTCCTTGCCGCTCTCGTTGTTCGGCTCGGCGCTGATCATCTACCTGGGGTTTCGCAACGCAACGGCCTACGCGCGCTGGTGGGAAGCGCGCACGCTCTGGGGCGCGATCGTCAATCACTCACGCAGCCTCGCACGTGAAGCCGATCTGCTGCTCGCGAATACGCTCAAGCCACTTCAGCGCACGCTGACGTTGCGCCAGATCGCCTACGTGCACGCGCTGCGATTGCATCTGCGACGCCAGACCCCATGGGGCGAACTCGCAGGGCACCTGGAGGAAGAAGAAATCGAGCGTTTGCATCGCGTGGCCAACGTGCCCAATGCGATCCTGCTGGGCACGGCCGATCTCATCGGCAAGCATGCGGAACTCGACAGCGTGCGCCTCGCAACGATGGAAACGACCCTGCGCGAGCTGACCAATGCGCAAGGCGGCATGGAGCGCATTCGCAACACGCCGTTTCCGGCGCAGTACGCGAGCTACCCGGTTATCTTCACGCAGATCTTCTGTATCCTGCTGCCGCTCGGACTCGTCGACAGCCTGCGCATCTACACGCCGATTGGTTCTACGGGTGTCGGCTTTCTGTTTCTTGCGCTGTTACAGATCGGCAATGATATGGAGCATCCGTTCGCGAACACGGTCAACGATGTGCCGATGAGTGCGCTCACACGAACGATCGAGATTGATTTACGCGATGGGCTCGGCGAAGAGCACGGGCTCTCGCCGGTCCAGCCTGAGAAAGGCGTGCTTTGGTAGAACGGGGCGCTCCTCGGAGGATCGGGAGCGACGCCGGGGTGTGGGTTTACTTCTGGGGATAGGGGTACTTCGAGCGTACGGGGACTCCGGGCAAGATCCCGGAGTGATCCCCGACGTATGAACGGTACTTAGACGCCCTGCGTCGCGATATCCATCGCGAAGTACGTGAGGATCAGATCCGCACCCGCACGCTTGATTGCGCCGAGCGTTTCACGCACGACCTTGTGCTCGTCGATCGCACCCGCGGCGCCGCCGAACTTGATCATCGCGTACTCACCGCTGACCTGATACGCAGCAAGCGGCAAACGCGACGCTTCGCGGATATCGCGAATGATGTCGAGATACGCGCCGGCCGGTTTGACCATCAGCGCATCGGCGCCCTCTTGCTCGTCGAGCAGCGATTCGCGCACGGCTTCGCGCCGGTTCATCGGGTCCATCTGATAGGTCTTGCGATCGCCCTTGAGCGTGGTGCCGCCCGCCTCACGGAACGGACCATAGAGCGACGACGCGAACTTCGTCGAGTACGCGAGGATACCCGTATCGTTGAACCCGGCCGCGTCGAGCGCGTGGCGGATCGCCTGCACCTGTCCGTCCATCGCGGCCGACGGCGCAATGATGTCAGCACCGGCCTGCGCAGCGATCACCGCCTGGCGCCCGATATTCGCGATCGTTTCGTCGTTATGCACAGTGTCGCCGTGCAGCACGCCGCAGTGGCCGTGGTCGGTGTACTCGCAGAAGCACGTATCCGACATGACGACCATTTCGGGCACCGCTTGCTTGGCGATGCGCGACATACGGGCAACCAGTCCGTCCTCGTTCCATGTGTCGCTGCCGACGTCGTCCTTGTGATGCGAAATCCCGAAGGTCATCACCGCGCGAATGCCAGCACGCGCATAGCGTTCGATCTCGCTCGCGAGCTTCGATTCGGGAATCCGGCTCACGCCAGGCATGCTCTTGATTTCAGCGAAGTCCGTGACGTCTTCTTCCACGAAGATCGGCAGGATAAGGTCCTCGACGCGCAGTTCCGTCTCCTGGAACAGCGTGCGCAGCGAGGGAGATTTTCTGAGGCGACGTGGACGAACGAGGGGAAATCCACCAGACATCGGGTGCTCCAATTCTTACTGATCACAAGGGCATGCCGCGAAATAGGCTTCGAATCCATTGAATTCGCGCGGATTCGCGGCTGCGAGACCGGTCAAGAATAGCAGACCTCGCCGGGTCCATCAGGCGATGCAGGGCGAGCCTCGCCTCTCGGGACCAGAAGTTGCTCTACGTCTTTGGAGTCGAACGGCTAGGAGACGGCAATGGGCGACGCGATTGAAATCAATGATTTTGCGCGTTCGGGCAAGCGCGACGGCTATGACTTTACGGTGGCGGCAAAGGGCCGGAATTTACCGGGCTTCATCACATCCGCCGCCCTGACCCAGATGGTCGCGCAGTTCGAATCGAACGGCACGTCAAAGGCATCGGAGGTCCGCGAGGCGATCTCGAGCATCGTTCATGCTCAACTCGAGGCCTTTCCGGACCTCGAGTCGGTCGAAATCAATTCGTTTGCGGCAACCAATTAGGCGGAGCGAGGCACGCGTTGACTACGTTTGCGAGGTTACCGTGACGGTGCCGGGCAAGCGCCGGGCACCGTAAGACTTGGGCTTACTTGCCGCCCACTGCCGCCGCGAGGCCTTCGCGGCGCAGCGTGAACTGCGCAAAAACAAACGACGTCACGGCACACGCTGCAATGCAGATGACCATCGGCTTCGCGGTGCCGTTGGCGACCAGCCCCGACGCCGCCATCACGGCTGCGCCGACGACGAATTGCATCGCACCCATCAGCGCCGATGCGGTCCCCGCGATCTCGCCATGGTGATCGAGCGACAACACGGCGGCCGTCGGCAGCACAAGGCCCAGAAAGCCGTAGCCGATAAACAGGAACACGATCATCACGAGCAGACTGTCGACGCCGCCGATGAACAGCAACGCGACCGCAACCATCGAAACGGCGAAGCCCGTGACCGCAACGCGAATCACGCGCGGCAGGCCATAGCGCTTGGTCAAATGTGCGGTCAGTTGCGTGACGCCGAAGAACGCCGCGGCATTCAGCGCGAAGCACAGGCTGAACATCGTCGGCGTCAGGCCGTAGTGGTTCACGATCACGAACGACGCGTTCGACAAATAGACGAAGAACGCCGAAAGGCCGAACGAACCTGTCAGCGTCAGACCGACGAAGTACGGATCCATCAGCAGCTTGCCGTACGCGGCGAACGCGCCGCCCCACGTGCTATTGGCCCGATGATGCGGCTCACGCGTCTCGTGCAGTTGCCAGATGGCGAGGACGGATGCAATCGCGGCAGCAACGGTCAGTGCCCAGAACACGCCGCGCCATCCGAACACCGAAATGATCATGCTGCCCGTCAGCGGCGCGAGAATCGGCGACACGCTGACCACGAGCATCAGCATTGAAATCAGCTGCGTCGCTTCGTGCCCCGTGTGCATATCGCGCACGATCGCGCGCGGAATCACCATGCCGGCGCACGCGCCAACCGCCTGCACAACGCGGAACGCGATGAGCCACTCCACGGTCGGCGCGAATGCGCAACCGATGCTGCCCAGCGTGAAGATCGCAAGGCCTGCGTAGATCGGGCGCTTGCGCCCCACCATGTCGGCAAGCGGGCCGTAGGCGAGCTGGCAGATACCGATCGTGATGAAGAACGCGGTCAGGCTCATCTGCACGGCCGATGGCGATGCGTTCAACGAGCCACCGATCGAGGGTAATGCCGGGAGATACATATCGATCGCGAACGGACCGACTGCGGTAATCAGGCCCAGCACGATGGCAAGGCGGAGAAAGCGGCGTGTCATGGTTTATTCAAGAAAACGGGGTGCCATCGCGAACGCGGTCCGCGTACGAAAGGGTGTACGGAGATCAAGCGCAAGGGACAGCAATGTGGGTCAACGCGTCAGTGTAATGCAGGCTTCGATCCAGCTTTCGTTACGAAAAAAGGGAACCGATCGAAATCGGCCCGGCGATCGGACCGCAACCCCATCGCAATCGCCTCGCAAGTCCGATGGCACCGACCTTTCGTCGCACCGTGCAACTTCACACAACGCTATGTATAACTGCGACGAACGGTAGGCCTGAATTTCGACAGATCGATGGCAAAGGTCTCTAAAGCCGCGCGTCAGTTCATTCAAGCGTGACCGTGGTCAGAGGCCGTACCGCGTGCGCCCCTTTGGCCTGAGCCCCGAAGTCACGCACGACAATCGCGACCGACGTATCGCTCAAGCGACACAGACACGGAAAAAAGCCCTGCTCCCCATACGGTCTGTCTCGTCACCTGCACGTGCGCCGGATTATTACATTCATCTTTCATTCAAAGCCATCAACCGCTCCCTTGCACTGCACGGAAACGTGCATTGAACAGTACCTTGCATAAAACAATACCGCCTGCTATTGTTCAGCCCATGTTCGGTCGAGCCCAAATGGCATCCAGCTCCATTGCATAACACAGTACCTTGCAATGCAGACCGCTCAACGGGCAAGCATCAATGAAGACACAGCTTAAAAAGGGAACGCTCGATATGTGTGTGCTGGCCGTGCTTGCGCACGGCGACAGCTACGCCTACGAGCTTGTCTCGACGCTTTCGAAAACGATGGAAATCAGCGAAGGCACGATCTATCCGCTGATGCGGCGGCTGCAAACCGAGGCGTGGGTGTCGACCTACCTGGTCGAATCGAGCTCGGGGCCGCCACGCAAGTACTACTCGCTTACGGCTCTAGGTCGCCAGAGTCTCGAAGCGATGCAAGTCGAATGGCGTGAGTTCGTCAATGAAGTCAACGGCGTGCTGGCGCTGGTCAGCACACAGGGCAAGTCAGGGGATCCGCAATGAAGCAGGACGCTTTTATCCAGAAGCTGCGCCAGGAGCTGAGCAGTCTGCCGAAAGCGGCCGTCGACGAAATCGTCGCCGACTACCGTGAGTACATCGGCGACGCCATCGCCGCGGGCCGCGACGAAGAAGAAGTCGTCGCCGCACTCGGCGACCCGGCCAAGCTGGCGCGCGAACTCAAGGCCCAGGCGAGCTATCGCCAGTGGGAAAGCCACCGTTCGTTCAGCAACCTCGCTCGCGTGATCATGTCGATCGCGGGGCTTGGCCTGCTGAACATGCTGCTGCTGATCCCCTTCATGATCTATCTGTCGCTGCTGACCGCCGGCTATGCGATGTCGATCGGGTTGATTATCGCGGGCCTCGTCGCGGTCGCTACGCTCGGCAGCCATCGCGTGTTCGGCTGGCCCGCGACCGACGCCCTGCCCTTCGATATGCAGATCCTGTCGAACTCGCATGACGCGAGCGACGAAGCATCGGATGCAAAGGAAGCCGCTGACGACGCCAAGGAGGCCGCGCAAGACGCCAAGGAAGCGGCCAACGACGCAGGCGACGAAGCAAGAGACGCAGCAAGCGAAGCGGCCGCCGAGGCCAAGGGCGACGTCGCCATGCTCACAGCGGGGACGGCATCGAAGCAGGCATCGGCAGGCGCAGCGGCCAGTGCTTCGCAACCGGCTTCATCCACGATGTCGGCGGCATCGTCTGCCTCTTCAGCACCTTCGACACCTTCGACACCTTCAGCGTCTTCGGCATCTTCGGCATCCGGGTCCGTCGATTCGAAAGAGCCACCCGTGCTCGCCAACCTCAAGGACATGAAGATCGTCGGCGACTCGTTCCAGTTCAATATGGTCGGGAGCGCACACCTCGCGCTCGTGACGACGGCCGGGTCGGTGACGATTCACACCAATGACAACGGCGGGCTGCGGATCATCGCGTCGAACGACGCCGTGCAGAATCAGCTCACGGTCACGAACGGTCATACAGTCAGCGTAAAGCGCAAGGACATCGTCACGATGTCGCTGCACGACGACGACTCCCGCGTCTCGATGGCCCATGACCCCACACACGGCGGGCGTCTGCTGTGGGATGTGCGATCGGGCGACGACCACGTGTCGTTCATCCAGAACGAACACGGCGAACCGACGCACGTCGCCATTCAGAACGGCACAGGGTCCGTCGTGCTCAACGGCCACGAACTCAAGATCGACGACGGCAACGATCACCTGCGTTTCCGGGTCCGCCCCGGCGCGTCGGTCGCCAGCACCGGACTCGCCTACGGCATCGCCTCGCTGCTCGGCGGCATCGTCGGCCTGCTCTTGTGTGTATGGCTCACTCGCTGGACCTGGCGAAGTCTTGTGCGCTACGCCAAACGCCAGGTCGATGTCATCACCATGCGACTCGAAGGCAACGAGATGTAACGCTTTCACTCGCCCCGAATAACTTCCCTGGATTCGCTGTTTACGGTGCATGTCGACTGCACCGGGGCAGCGCTCACCCCAACGAATGTGTTTGTTGTTGTGCTAACCGCAAACAGGAACGAATCATGAAACTCGAATATCCGGCTCAAGCCCTCAAGCGCAATACGCGTGACTCGGTGCACGATGCCATCGAACGTGACGGACGCACGGTCTCCGCCGGCCGCGTCGTGCACTGGCTTGTTGCAGGCATGCGCGCCGTGCTCGCCCAACCCACGCTCTGGATGTGTGTGTCTGCGCTGTGCGCGTGCTTGCTGATGCTGTTCAAGGCGCTGCCGCTGCTGCGCCCGCTGGTTGCACTCGCCGCGCCGCTGATCGCGGGCGGGCTGATTTATGCGCAGGACCGTATCGCGCAGGGCGAACCTGCATCGATCGGCGAAGTGGTCAGCGCCGTGGGTGCAAAGTCGAACGCGCTGCTGGCCATCGGCCTGATGAGCGGCGCCGTTGTCGCGATCGGCTACGTGGTGATGATCGCGGCGATGAACCTGTCGCTGCTCGCGTCGATCATGACGACGGGCGTGCGCTCGGTGTCGATCAGCTACGGTGGCGATGCGGGGATGCGCGGCGCAATCGAGTCGCTCGTGAGCGCACCGATCTTCACGATTGCGATCGGCGCCGCGTGGTTCGCCCCCGCACTCGTCATGCTTCACGACGTTGCGCCGCTCGAGGCCATGATGGCCAGCCTCAATGGCGCGGCACGCAACTGGGGCGCAGCTGCATTCTTCGTGGTGCTGCTCGTCGGCGCGTGCCTGGTCGCACCGGCACTGCCCCTGTTCGTCAGCGCGCTGATTCTGACGCCTCTGATGCTGTTGTCAATCTACGGCGCATACCGCGACGTGTTTCTGAAGTGAAATGCGGCGGCGAGAGCCGCAACGGTATGAGGGACTAGCGCTACGGGTTCGTCGAATCGGCTGTAACATGCTGGCCCATATGGACCAGACACGCGTACTTTCGATTTTTCTGAGCGTTGCGCGCACGCGCAGCTTCACGCATGCGGCGCAAGCGGTCGGGCTCACGCCTCCGGCCGTGAGCCGCGCGATCGCCCAACTCGAAGCGCATCTCGGCGTGCGACTGGTGAACCGCAGCACACGCAAAGTGAGCCTGACCGACGAAGGCGCACAACTCTTCGAGCTGGCTGATGCCGGTCTGCGCCTGCTCGATGAGGCGATGGACCAGACGCGCTACAGCCGGCAGGAAGTCGCCGGCGTGATCCGGCTGGCCGCCTCGAATTCGTTCGGCAGCCGCCAGCTGATTCCGATGCTGAAGCGATTTCAGGCGCAGTACCCCGACGTGCACTTCGACGTGCTGCTCGAAGATCAGCTGACCGACATGATCACGGCGAAGATCGACGTGGGTTTCCGCTCCGGCAACGAGCCGGCCGAAAGCCTGATCGCACGCCTGCTTGCACCGATTCGCATGGAGATCTGCGCGTCGCCCGACTACCTGCGCGAGCACGGCACGCCGCGCAATATCGATGAGCTGCTGCGTCACCGGTGCACCGGCTATCGGCACCCGGGCACGGGCCGGGTCCTGCCCTGGATGCTGCAGATCGATGGCGAGTTCGTTCATCAGGACGTGCCCGCCGTCGTGACGTTGAACCAGGTCGAGGCCGAGCTGCGTGCGATTCGTGACGGCATCGGCATCGGGCAGATGCCGGACTACATGATCGCCGAAGACATCGCCGCCGGCACGATCGTCACGATCCTCGACGACTACGCGACCGATTCGATGGGCCTCTACATGTATTACGCGCAGCGCAAGCAATTGCCCGTGCGGGTGCGGCGCTTTATCGACTTCGTCATGAGCGAGGTCGAAAGCGGCTGGCTGCAACCTGACGGCGCGAAGGCCGGCGTGTCGGACTGAAAGGACTGAGTCGACTCACCCGTCCGCTCCAGGCTCACTCGTCTCATCCGCCTTGCCTGCATTGCCTGCATTGCCCGCATTGCCTGCATTGCCCGCATCGCGCGACTCGCCGGTCCGACCCGACCGGATGTGGCCGGGCATGTCCGTGCAGATCCGGCATTTGTGAGCACCGCTTCATACTGTGTTTCGCCGGGGATCATTGCGGCCCCGGAACCGCGTGCCGATAATTTTCCGCTTGGCGCTCGCGCGCTACTCCCCTTCCGAGTTCAAACAACAGGAGTTGCCTGATGGAATTCACCAAGCTGGGACGCACTGGCGTCGAAGTCTCGCGGATTTGCCTCGGCTGCATGAGCTACGGTGCCCCGGATCGCGGCACGCATGCGTGGACGCTCGACGAAGACAAGTCGCGCCCGTTCATCAAAAAGGCACTCGATCTCGGCATCAACTTCTTCGACACGGCGAACGTCTATTCGGCCGGCACGAGCGAGGAAATCGTCGGCCGCGCGCTCACGGAGTACGCAAAGCGCGATGAAATCGTGCTGGCGACCAAGGTGCACGGCCGCATGCATGAAGGGCCCAACGGCGCCGGCCTGTCGCGCAAGGCCATCATGTCGGAAATCGACGCCAGCCTGCGCCGCCTCGGCACCGACTACGTCGACCTCTATCAGATCCATCGCTGGGATTACACGACCCCGATCGAAGAAACGATGGAAGCGCTGCACGACCTGGTCAAGGCCGGCAAGGTCCGCTATATCGGCGCGTCGTCGATGTACGCATGGCAGTTCGCCAAGGCGCTGCACGTGGCGGAGCGCCATAACTGGACGCGCTTTGTGACCATGCAGAACTACGTGAACCTGCTCTATCGCGAAGAAGAGCGCGAGATGCTGCCGCTGTGCGAGGCCGAGGGCGTCGGCGTGATTCCGTGGAGCCCGCTCGCTCGCGGCCGCCTGACGCGCGACTGGGATGCACACAGCGCGCGCGCCGAAACCGATGAATTCGGCAAGTCGCTGTACGCGCATACGGCCGATGCGGACCGCCAGGTCGTTGAAGCGGTGGCCGAGGTGGCCAAGCAGCGCGGCATTCCGCGTGCGCAAGTGGCGCTTGCCTGGGTCTTGCAGAAGTCCGCCATCACCGCGCCGATCGTCGGTGCCACCAAAACCGAGCACCTCGACGACGCGGTTGCGGCCTTGTCGGTCAAGCTCACGGCCGACGAGATCGACAAGCTCGAGTCGCGCTACATCCCGCACGCGATCGCGGGTTTCAAGTAAATCGTCTGAGGGATCATCGGACATCGCTAAGGGTGTGGCCCATTTGTTGGGCCGCTTTAATTAGCAGCCTCATGCAACACCCTTGGGCAGCCCCCTTGAACAGCCCCCCTTGAACAGCCCCCCTTAAGCAGCCTCTTTAAGCAGCCCCAGTTAACGCCACCGTCAGGTGGCGTTATCCTTTTGGGGCCTGATGCGTGTCAGGGTAATACTTTTGACACTTCCCGTCGTGATACTGAAACGCTCGGCGCATTGCGCGCACGCAGCCCGGCCAGTCCGGTGCATCCCGCCCCCACAGGAGAAGCCCGATGAGCGAGCAAGACCTTCACCCGAACGAAGACGCGGCCGAAGCCCGGCGCCGCCGCATGGAAGAGGAACTCATCGACAGCTACGATGAAGAGCTCGAGATGGAAATCGACGACCGCGTCCTGAGCGCCGACGCGCTCGACGACGAGTCCCGCATCTTCCGCAAGACGTACTTCAAGGAGCTGTTCCGCCTGCAAGGCGAGCTCGTCAAGCTGCAGGACTGGGTTGTGGCCACCGGCCACCGGATGGTCGTGCTGTTCGAAGGCCGCGATGCGGCCGGCAAGGGCGGTGCGATCAAGCGCATTACCCAGCGCCTGAACCCGCGCGTCTGTCGTGTCGCCGCCCTGCCCGCACCGAACAATCGCGAGCGCACCCAGTGGTACTTCCAGCGCTATTCGGCGCATCTCCCGGCAGCCGGCGAAATCGTGCTGTTCGACCGCAGCTGGTATAACCGCGCGGGCGTCGAACGCGTGATGGGCTTCTGCACGGACGACGAGTACGAAGAGTTCTTCCGCTCAGTGCCCGAGTTCGAAAAGATGCTCGTGCGAAGCGGCATCCAGATCATCAAGTACTGGTTCTCGATTACCGATCAGGAACAGGAAGTCCGTTTCCACAGCCGGATCGAAGACCCGCTCAAGCAGTGGAAGCTGAGCCCGATGGACCTCGAAAGCCGTCGCCGCTGGGAGCTTTACACGCAGGCGAAGGAAGTCATGCTCCAGCGCTCGCATATCCCCGAAGCACCGTGGTGGGTCGTGCAGGCCGTCGACAAGAAGCGCGCGCGTCTCAATTGCATCAACCACTTGCTGACACAGGTGCCGTACCACGAAGTCGAGCACACGCCGATCCATCTGCCGCCGCGCGAGCATCACAAGGACTACCTGCGCCAGCCGGTGCCGGAATCGATGTACGTGCCGGATATTTACTGATATCGCGTGTCGGGCACGGTCGTGCCTGAAGCACAACGGCCTGTGAAGACGCTGACGTCTTCACAGGCCGTTTTTCCATCTGCACGCGCATCTACACGTACATCTACACGTACATCTACACGTACATCTGCACGTACGACAGGTACGTTTCAAACGTAACCAGTTCAGGTGCGCTTTCCCTTCTTTACGGCCGATCCGTGCGCATGCGCCGGCGCTTTGTCACCATGGCGCTCAGTCGACTCGACTCAGGTCACGTTTCGAGCTGACGCCCGACCGGCAACTTGCGCAGGCGCTTGCCCGTCGCCGCAAAAATCGCATTCGACAGTGCTGCAGCCGTTGCCGCAGTCCCCGGCTCGCCGATCCCGCCCGGCGCTTCGGTGCTCGCTACGAGATGCAGCTCGACCGGCGGCGCCTCGTTCATCCGCAGGATCCGGTAGTCGGTGAAGTTCGACTGCTCGACACGACCGTTCTTGAGCGTGATCTCACTGAACAACGCGGCCGAAATGCCGAAGATGATGCCGCCTTCGATCTGCGCTTCGATCGTCTTCGGGTTCACGACGTAGCCGCAATCGACGGCGCACACGGCGCGATCGACCTTGACCTGGCCATCGACGACGGTCACTTCCATGACGATGCTGAAAAAGCTGCCGAACGCATTCATCACCGAAATGCCGCGACCCTGATTGCTCTTGAGCGGCTGGCCCCAATGACCCGCCTTCGCCGCGACGTTCAGCACATTGAGTGCGCGCGGCGACTTCGTGAGCAGGCTGCGCCGGTATTCGACGGGATCGGCCTTGGCCTCATGCGCGAGCTCGTCGACAAAGCTCTCGACGACGAACGTGCTGCGCGTCGGCCCCACGCCGCGCCAGAATGCGGTCGGCACCGAGCGCGGTTCCTGACGCACATAGTCCACCAGCTGATTCGGCAAGTCGTACGGCAGGTTCGACGCGACCTCGACCGCATCCGGGTCGACGCCGTTCTGATAGGCAGGCGGTGCAAAGCGCGCAAGGATCGATGACCCGACGATACGGTGTTTCCACGCGACGGGCTTGTGGTTGGCGTCGAGGCCCGCCGAGATGCGGTCGTAGTAGTACGGCCGATACATATCGTGCTGGACGTCTTCCTCGCGCGTGTAGATCACCTTGACCGGCCCGTTGACCTGCTTGGCGATCTTGACCGCCTGGCCGACGCCGTCGACTTCGAGCCGGCGCCCGAATCCGCCGCCGATCAGGAAGTTGTGCAGGGTGATCTTGTCGGCCGGCAAGCCGGTGACTTGCGCCGCCATATCGACGGCACGTGTCGGCACCTGCGTGCCGACCCAGATCTCGCAGCTATCGGGCTTGACCCAGACCGTGCAGTTCATCGGCTCCATCGTCGCGTGCGCCAGAAACGGCTGTTCGTAGACGACGTCGACCGTTTGCGCGGCTTGCGAGAAGGCCTTGGTGACGTCGCCTTCCTTGCGTGCCACGCCGCCCGAGCGCTGCGATGCGCGGGCCAGATCGGCGACCAGATCCTGGGTCGACACCGTGCCGTGCTCGCCTTCGTGCCATTCGATCTTGAGCGCTGATGCACCGGCCTTGGCGGCCCACGTGTGCACGCCGATCACGGCGACAGCATTGTCGATACGCACGACCTGTTTGACGCCGGGGGTCTTGAGTGCGACGCTGTCATCGACGCTGACGACCGTGCCGCCCAGCACGGGGCTGTTGACGATGGCCGCGTAGACCATGTCGGGCAGACGTACGTCCATGCCGAACTGTGCGCGTCCGTCGACCTTTTCGTGCGAATCAATGCGGTTGGTCGGCTTGCCGACAAGCTTGAAGTCCTTCGGGTCCTTGATCGGGACGTTCGGGGGCACAGGTAGTTTTGCCGCTGCGTCGACAAGATCGCCGTACGCGGCCTTGCGTCCGCTTGCCGCATGGACGACCGCGCCGGCTTCCGCATGGCAGGTCGACGGATCGACGCTCCACTGCTGCGCGGCGGCGGTGATCAACATCACGCGGGCGGTCGCACCGGCCTGACGCAGCGGTTTCCATGCATAGCGAATCGAGGTCGAGCCACCCGTGAGCTGACCGCCGAGCAGCGGATCGCCGTACAGCTTCGCATCGGGCGGCGCATGCTCGATGCGAACGGTATCGAGCGGCACTTCAAGTTCTTCGGCCAGCAGCATCGGGATCGACGTGTACACGCCCTGACCCATTTCGACCTTGGGGATGACAAGCGAGACAACCCCTGCCTTGTCGATGCGCACGAACGCGTTCGGCGCGAGCAGGTCGGCCGACGGCGCGATCTCGCCGTCGCCGGCGATCACGGCATCCGGGTCGGGTGTGCCCGTGGCAGGTGTGGCTGCACTTGCTTGCTCATCGGCCTTGGCCGGCAGGCCAAAACCAATCAGCATGCCCCCACCGGTGGCGAGACCGACGGTCAGGCCGAACTTGAGAAATGCGCGGCGTCCCGAATGAGGCGTATCGCTCGCCAACACTGAACCGTGCATGGGGTTCATCGCCGCCGAAGCGTTGCCGTCAGTGGCCGTTATCGTCGCGTCGTGGGCTACGTCGATCGAAGACGCAGTCGCGCCATCGCGTTCGCCGATGCGGGCATCAAGAAGACCTTGTGACATGCTCAGGCCTCCTTCGCTGCTTGTTTGATCGCCGCGCGGATGCGGTTGTACGTGCCACAGCGACAGATATTGCCCGACATGGCCGCGTCGATATCCGCGTCAGTCGGATGCGGGTTGCTCGCCACAAGCGCCGTCGCCGACATGATCTGCCCCGATTGACAGTACCCGCATTGCACAACGTCGATATCGACCCAGGCCTTTTGTACCTTTTTGCCGGCCGGCGTATCGCCGACGGCTTCGATCGTCGTGATCTTGCGGTTGCCTATTGCAACAACCGGCGTCACGCACGACCGGACGGGCTGCCCGTCGAGATGGACCGTGCAGGCGCCGCATTGCGCAATCCCGCAACCAAACTTCGTCCCCGTCAGGCCCACCACATCGCGCAACACCCAGAGCAGAGGCATTTCCGGGGGTACGTCGACGTCGTGGCTTTGTCCATTGATTGTGAGGGTGGTCATGACCGCTCCGCGCGTTGGTATATGACTTGCAACAAGCCCGCGACGGCAAAGGATTCCGTACCCGGGCCAATTGCAGATCTATATACAGCAAAACGGAAAAAGCGTCCTATGTAGACCGGGCGGCGGACGGTCGAGTGGCAGACCGTCGGGCGGCACACTCACCTCGAAGCGGTCAGCGTGCTGCCTTCCCGCCCTCCGCCGCACTCGGTGACGCCTCCGGTTCCATATGCGACCCGTCGAGCGAGCGAATCTCGCGCAGCGCTGGAAACAGGCGCATCCAGAGCAGCGTGACGACTAACGTGCCGACGCCGCCGATCACGGCGGCAGGCACCACACCAAACCATGCAGCCGTCGTGCCCGATTCGAATTCCCCAAGCTGGTTGGACGTGCCGATAAACAGCATGTTGACCGCGCTGACCCGGCCCAGCATTTCGTCGGGCGTCATGAGTTGCACGAGCGTGGAGCGCACGACCACGCTGACCGAATCGGCCGCGCCCAGCGCAAAGAGTGCCACCAGTGACAACGGCAACCACGACGACAGCGCGAACACGACTGTCGCGCCGCCGAAGACGAACAAGGCGCCGAACAGGATGCGCCCGATAGGCCCTGACAGCGGCCGATGAGCGAGCACGAGCGACATCGTCACCGCGCCGACGGCGGGTGCCGAGCGCAAGACGCCGAGGCCCCACGGTCCCGTGTGCAGGATGTCTTTGGCGTAGATGGGCAGCAAAGCCGTCGCGCCGCCGAGCAGCACCGCAAACAGATCGAGCGAAATCGTGCCCAGCATGACCGGCTGGCGGCGGATGAAATGAATGCCCGAGAACACCGATTTCAGCGTCACCGGTTCGCGCGATGCCGGCCGCGCCACAAGCTTGAGGCTCGCCATGACACAGGCGCCTGCAAAAAACGCGATCCCCACGACCAGGAACGGCAGCGTCGGATTTACCGCGTAGAGCACGCCGCCCAACGCCGGCCCGAGGATCTGCGCAGTCTGGTTCGTTGACGCGGACAACGCCGTGGCACGCTGCAGATGGTCGCGCGAGACGAGCGCAGGCAGGAGCGTCGCACTCGTGGGCGACTCGAAGGCCCGCGCCGCAGCGCCGATCACGACCAGCACGTAGATCATCTCTCGCGTGATCCAGCCGCCGAACACGCCGAATGCAAGCAACAGCGCCGCAAGACTCTCGATGGCCATGCACAGCGCGACGATCTTGCGACGGTCATAGCGATCGGCGATCTGCCCGACAAACAGCGTGAGGCACACCATCGGAAGAAACTGCGCGAGTCCGATCAGGCCAAGATCGAAGGCGCTGCCCGTCAGGTGATAAATCTGCCAGCCGACCGCGACGGCAAGCATCTGAAACGACATCGACGACGCACCGCGTGCAAACAGGAAGCGGACGAACCGCGCGGCAAACTCGGCGGGGATGCCGAACAAGGGACGGGACGCTCGATACTCACTCACTGCGCCTTCACCTCGATGCGAACGTCACCACACATGACGACCTGCCCTGCGCGGATCTTGGCCGTCTTGCGCGTCTCGACCTTGCGATCGACTTTCACGAGGCCTTCAGCGACGAGCATCTTGCCCGCGCCACCGCTGTCGCAGAGGCCGACCAGCTTCAGCAACTGGTTGACTTCGACGTATTCGCCTTCCAGCGTAAATTCGACGTTCGGCATGGATACCCTCACATTTTTTCGGACCGCAAGTGTAGCCGAGCGTCAGGTTGCCCGACGCTCAATGCATTGGACGCGCGAGCCGCACGCTCAACAATGGTTACGTCCGCGGCCTGGCGGCATGGTGGCGTCGCGCGCCCCGCCGCACTCATTTAGCGCATTGCAGCCCAGAGCGCATCGAGATCGACATGCGCCGCTACGGTGTCGGCCAGCGTATCGAGCGAACGGTGCCTGAGCGCGTCGTAGTCGAAGGCCTCGCTCGACGCCAGCCCTGCCCACTCGAGCAGGCTCGCACACGCGGACGGTGTGTCGAACACGCCGTGGACGTACGTCGCAAGAAGCTGTCCATCTTCCGAACACGCGCCTTCGGCCTTGCGCCCCTCCGGCGTATCGAGCCATAGCGCTGGCCGCGCGAGCGCATCGCCGTGCGTCTCGCCCATATGGATCTCATAGCCGCACACATCGGCATTGCCCACGGCCAGTGCGCCGCGTACGTTGACGAGCCGCTTGTCCGGCGTCAGCGTCGTCTCATAGTCGAAATACCCCAGCCCCCGCTGCGTGCGGACATCGCTTTCGATGCCGTCAGGATCATGGAGCACACGTCCTAGCATCTGCATCCCGCCGCAGATGCCGATGATCTTGCCGCCGTAACGCAAATGCCGCTGTAAATAGGGCTCCCAGCCGTTCGCGCGCAGCCACGCGAGATCGCTCTGCACGCTTTTACTGCCCGGCAGAATCACGAGATCCGCGGCGGGCAGCGGCATCCCCGCACTGACGTAGCGGAAATCGACTTGGGGATGGGCACGCAGAACATCGAAGTCGGTATGGTTGCTGATATGCGGGAGCGCGGGCACCACGGTCACCAGCGAGTGCTCGCGCTGCGCAGCCGCATGACGTTCGGCGGGCAACATGTCTTCACTATCGAGCCAAAGACCGTGCACATACGGAACGACGCCAAAAACAGGCTTGCCCGTGCGCTGCTCGATCCAGTCGAGTCCCGGCTTGAGCAATGCAACGTCGCCGCGAAACTTGTTGATCACGAAACCCGCCACGCGGGCGCGCTCGCTTTCGCTCAGGCACTCGAGCGTGCCAAGGATCTGCGCGAACACGCCGCCGCGGTCGATATCCGCCAGCAGAACGACGGGGCAATCAGCGGCCTCGGCGAACCCCATATTGGCGATATCGCCCTTGCGAAGATTCACTTCGGCGGGGCTGCCGGCGCCCTCGACAAACACGGCGTCGTATCCCGTGCGCAAACGCGTGTACGAGTCGAGCACGGCATCCATTGCAGTGCGTTTGAACGCCTGATACGCCATCGCACCGAGATTGCCGTGGACCTTGCCCTGAATGATGACTTGCGAGCCGGTGTCGCTATTGGGCTTGAGCAGTACAGGATTCATGTCCGCATGCGGCGCAATGCCTGCGGCAAAGGCCTGCCACGCCTGCGCACGGCCAATTTCGCCGCCTTCGGGCGTGACCGCACTATTGAGCGACATGTTTTGCGGCTTGAACGGCGCGACGCGAACGCCGGCGCGCGCGGCAAGGCGGCACAGGCTCGCCACAAACGTGCTTTTGCCCGCGTCAGAGCTGGTGCCCTGAATCATGAGCGTGCCGCGTAGCTGTGCGGGGGAAGCCGGAAAGGGATGGGTCGCTGACATGGGCGCGATTATCCCATCGCGCACCGCACTACGTGGGATGTGATGCGGGATCAGACGTCCAGTCTGCCGCCGTCAGCCGCCTTCAGCTGCGGTCACTCGACCCATCGCCAGACGGATCGTCCTCGCCTTCATCGGTGCCGGCGTCACGCGGCCTGCCGCGACCGGCATCGGCTTGGCGCGCAGGGTCGCCGTCGACCGCGTCACTGACGGGATCGTCGACCGAGTACCGGCCGAAGTCCACGAGGTCGGGGTCCGCGCAAAAGGCGCGGATCACATCGCGTGCGTAGTCCTCGATCGCTTCTTCATACTCGGGCGTGCCATCCTCGAAATCGGTGTGGCATCGCTTGCCCTGCGCTTTCCGGATGCACGCGACCGCCTGGCTCAGCGCACGAAGCGCCGCGTACCTGGGATGGCGTGGGTGAATGAAGGGAAAGTCGCTGTCTTTCATCGCCAAGATTTCGGCATATTTCCCGCGAACTTTACCTATATGTCGAAGTTTTCATTTCAGGCATCGCCAATGCGCGAAATGACTGCTGTTTAGTCTGGGGTCTAAACAGAATAAAATCCCTCCGGACCGATTTCACTGCAGCATGTTTAGTTGCCGTCATGAGTGTTCGGCATGCCGTAAACGATTGCGCATCGGAATGATTTGCTCTCGGTGTAAGTTCGCGGGTTCTCGGGTGTGTTGAATTCAACTCATGGCACCATCCCGTCTGCACACCGATGTCGTGGCCGGATTGACCGCTGTCGTCGGGTCACTTCGTTGCGGGATCTGGCGTGCTGACCTCATCTCGCGCAACGATCTCAATGCCTGACGTTTTCGTGATGCCTGTTTTTGTGACCCCTGTTTTTGTGACCTCTTTTCAAGCTCCATACGAGCCTTGTCCATGCTGGATTTCATGACTGTCTTTCCGTCCTGGCAATGGATGCCGCTGCTCGCCGTCGCAGGCGTGGCCGTCGACCATGTGCTCGGCGAGCCGGGGCGCTGGCATCCGCTCGTGGGTTTCGGCCGCTTCGCGGCGCGGATCGAGCGCGCGCTTAATGCCGATGCACACCCGGGTCTCACCCTGCCGCGCCGTGTCTCGCGAGAACGCGGACTGTTCGCGTGGATTGTGTGTGTGTGCGTTCCAGTTGCAGTTTCAGTCGGTGTCATTGCCCTCGTGCCCGCACCGTACAACGCGCTGATACATGTTGCTCTGCTCTGGTTTGCGCTGGGTGCACGCAGCCTGCGCGATCATATTCGCCCGATCGGCGAGGCACTGCGCAACGGCGAAATCGAGCGCGCGCGTTCACTGACTGCCCGCATCGTCACGCGCGACACGTCGGACGCGGATGAAACCGCCCTGGCCCGCGCGGCCGTTGAGTCGGCGCTCGAAAACGGCAATGACGCGATCTTTGGCGCGCTGTTCTGGTTCGCGATCGCAGGAGGTCCGGGTGCGCTGGCGTTTCGCCTCGCCAATACGCTCGACGCCATGTGGGGTTACCGCACGCCACGCTTTCTGCATTTCGGCTGGGCTGCCGCACGCCTGGACGATTGCGCGAACTACGTGCCGGCGCGCCTGACTGCACTCAGCTACGCGGTGTGCAGCCATTTCCCAAGCGCCCTGCACTGCTGGCGCACGCAGGCCGTGCACTGGGACAGCCCCAACGCCGGACCGGTCATGGCAAGCGGTGCGGGCGGGCTTCGCGTGTTGTGCGGCGGCGCGGCGCGCTACCACGGCATTGACGAAGCACGGCCGGTGCTCGGCATGGGCCGCCTGCCCGGCGCTGCTGACGTCGACCGCGCGCTCGGGCTGGTACGTCATGCCTTATGGCTTTGGCTTGCCGTGCTCCTCGGACTGGGCGCTCTTGCGCACGTCATCGCATGAGCGCATGAACCTATGAATCGACCTTCTCTTGCGGCGATCGCCCATGTGCCGCACGGCGGCAATCTGAACGAAGCGATTCGCCGCTACGGCATCGCACGCGAGCACTGGTGCGACCTGTCGACAGGCATCAACCCGCATGGCTACCCGATCCCGGCGATCGACGCTGACGCGTGGCTTCGTCTGCCCGAGGATGACGACGATCTCGAGGCCGTTGCCGCGCACTACTACGGCGCCCGGCGAACTGTTGCCGTCGCAGGTACACAAGCGGCGATCCGTATGCTGCCGCAGTGGCTTGAACCCGGCGCCGTCGCCATTCACGCCTTGACCTATGGCGAATACGCACCCGCGTTCGAGCAGGCAGGCTTTCCGGTCGAACGTTTTGTCGATGCCTCGCTTCCCGACGAGTCGGGTCCCCGCCTGCAAGACGGCGAGTCGTTGCCCGATCACTGGCGATACCTTGTTGTCGTCAATCCGAACAACCCGACCGCACATCGCTTCGAGCTCGCCACGTTACGCCGCTGGCAGCGCGAGTTGTCCGCTCGAGGCGGAGCGCTGATTGTCGACGAGGCCTTCGGCGACGCGACGCCCGACGAAAGCCTCGCGCCTTACGCGCACGAACCCGGTGCCATCGTGCTGCGCTCGGTCGGTAAGTTCTTCGGCCTTGCCGGAGCCCGGGTCGGCTTCGTAATCGCTCCGCCCGGCATGCTCGACCTCGCTGCGCGCCTGCGTGGCCCGTGGACCATTGCCGGACCGGCGCGTGCGGTGGTACGCAGCGCCTTGCTCGATACGCCATGGCACGCGGCAACCCGCACGCTGCTCGCACAAGAAAGTGAGCGGCTCGAACAGCTGCTTGCGTCGAACGGCCTGTGCGCATCCCGAACGCCGCTTTTCGCCTGGGCGCGGACTGCAGAGGCTCAGGCACTGCAAGAGCGCCTTGCAAAGACCGGAGTCTGGGTACGGAGATTCGATCGGATCCCCTGCCTTCGCTTTGGGTTGCCGGCCAGCGAAAGCGGCTGGAAAACCTTGTCTGACGGGCTTCGTGCTGCGCTGGGCTAGAAGCGCAATCGGCACGACGCCATGCGCATTGACGCAACGCGTCACATCGTGCGCACCGCGAAACTTAAAGAAGCTGTAATGTGATTTCCGGCGTCGGACCGGTAAATTTTCATTTACCTTTCAGTATTTCAATTCGACGCCTGGGTCGCCGCCCGCGCTCGCGGGCCGCAAGCATTACTACGATAAGCGGCACGCACGCAGTGCCGCGGTGAAGGAGCATTCGCAGGAAATGGAAGGAACCCCACACTCAAATGCGGCCGCGGGGAACGCGCCGCGTCGTCGAGGTATAGTCGCCACGCTCGTCTACGTGTTTGAACAGGTCATGCCCGACCCGTTCGTTCTCTCGATCGGCCTCACGCTGCTCGTCATCATTCTCGCCAGATTCTTCGGACCGCACGGCGATCTGCCGACTGTTCTGGGCGCGTGGTACGAAGGCATGTTCAAGATCCTCGGCTTCGCGCTGCAGATGATCCTGATTCTTGCGACCGGCTATGCGATTGCCGCCGCCCCCATCGTTCAACGCGGCTTGCGTGCGCTCGCCGCCGGGGTGCAAACGCCTGCACGTGCCGCGCTGCTGATATTCCCGGTCGTTGGCGTCGCCGCGTGGCTCAACTGGGGTCTCGGTCTCGTGGTCGGCGCGCTGCTGTCGCGTGAAATCGCGCGCCGTTCGCGCATCGACTTCGCATGGCTCGTGGCCGGCAGTTATTCGGCCTGGTCCGTCTGCAACAGCGGGCTGTCGAGCTCGATCGCCCTGTCGCAGGCATCGCATGGCAATGCGCTGAACCTCGTCGAAAAAGCGACCGGCCATGTCGTGCCGTTGTCGCAGACGGTGTTTGCCCCGTTTGTCATGATCCCGACAATCCTCGTCGTTGTCGTGATGGGCGTGATCTTCGTGCTCGTGCATCCGAAGAACAACGACGTCGCCCCGTACGTCGAGCGTGACACCGAAGCCCCTGTCGAGCGCGACTCGCATTCGCGCGAATCGGCAGCCAATTCGTTTGCCGCACGCGTCGAACATTCAGTCTTTGGCACGCTGCTGCTGCTCGTGCTCGGCGTGGGCTACCTGTATGTGACGTGGAGCACGAAAGGCTTCGAGCTCGACATCAATACGACGATCCTGATCTTCCTGCTCGTGGGCCTTGCGCTGCAGCGCACGCCGATCGCCTACGCTGGCGCGATTCGCCGTGCCGCCGCGCAAACGGGTCCGATGCTGCTTCAGTATCCGGTCTACGGCGGCATCATGGGGATCATGACGGGCACCGGGCTCGCGTCGGTCATCGCCAAGACGTTCGTCGCGATCGCAACGCCCGTGACGCTCCCGGTCTGGAGCTTCCTGAGCTCGCTGATCATCACGCTGCTGATTCCGAGCGCGGGCGGCCATTGGGCCGTGCAGGGTCCGTTCGTGCTGCCCGCCGCGCTTGCCATCCACGCTGACGTCGCGCGTACAGCAATGGGCGTGGCCATGGCCGAAAACGTGTCGAACATGCTTCAGCCGTTCTGGGCCGTGCCGGTCGTCGCCATCGCTGGCATCCGGATTCAGCGCGTCATGGGCTATACGGCGCTCACGTTCATCGTATCGCTCGTGATCTATCTGTTGGCGCTCTGGCTCATTCCCTGATCCAATACGGGCTTCGTCGACCCATGCCGAGGCCCGTTTGAAACTGATCGATATTTCCGGACTCGCCGCCGCTGCCGCGCAATTCGCGCATGAGCGCGACTGGCACAAATACCACTCGCCCAAGAACCTCGCGATGGCACTGAGTGTCGAGGCGGCCGAGCTCGTTGAAATCTTCCAGTGGTCCACCGAGGAAGAATCGCGCGCCGTCATGCAGAGCGACGAAGCCGATCATGTCCGGCAGGAGCTGGCCGATATCGCGATCTATCTCGTGCAGCTCTGCAACGTCATGAAGATCGACCTGAATGCGGCGGTCGAAGCCAAGATCGAAATGAACGCGCGCAAGTATCCGCGTCCCGACCCTTCGCAAAGCTAGTCTCCGGCACGCGTCGTCAACTACCGGTCGACTACAGGTCGACTACCGGATAACGAAAGCTATCTCCGCGATGGCAACATGCGAAGCAGCAAGCCGTCGCGGTCAATGACCAGATGCTTGATCACTCCGAGCAAGTGAATCCCAATCGTCACGAGCAGCACCCAGTCGAGCGTGATATGGACCTGCTTGAGCACATCGCGTAGCGCCGTGTCCTTGGCGATCAGCATCGGCAACTGCACGAGCCCGAGGTACACCACCGGAATACCGGCTGCGGAGTTGTAGAAATAGCCCGACACCGGCACGGCGATCATCAACAGGTAGAGCAGAAAATGCACCGCATGCGATGCGCCGACCTGCCACATGGGCATCCCGTACGGCAACGGCGGCGCGCGGTGGGTGAGCCTCCACAGCAAGCGCACGATCACGAGAACGAAGACCGTGACGCCGATCCATTTGTGCCACGAGAAATACCGCAATTTAGTCGGCGTAAATCCGGGGATATCGGTCATCACGAATCCGATCCAGAAGCCCGCCGCAATCAGGATGGCGATCAGCCAGTGCAGCGTGATCGCGGGTCCCGTATAGCGATGCGAGGTCGGTCGTGCTCGAAAATCGGTCATGTTCCACCCGTGTCGACGGCAGCGCGCCCACTATAGCGCATTGAATCGAACGCAGAACTGAGACATGCGGTGAAGGGTTTACGCGACCGTCCGCTACAGTGGTCGCGCAGGAAGCGGTGTGATTGCAGCAACAGCGTGAGCGCTCGCCGCATACCTGTCACATGTCTGGACAATGATGCATTGCAGTAAAGTGATCCGACGATACAATGACACATCTGTCAGTATTACTGCATATCGCAGGTCACGTCATACCAACGCGTGTTGGACGGCACGCATGCCCTATCTCATGAGAACTCGAGCCGCACACGTCCATCGATTCCAGACCGTCAATCGGCTTCCGCTGAGGCCGACGATGCTTGGCCAGCGCGTTGTGCGCCCGAGCCTCAAGCGACAGTCACGCCTAGCGGGTCTTCCGTGCGGCCTCGTCACCGCTGCCGCCGCATTCGACGCACTGTCGCCGCGCGCGGCCCCCAGTGTCCGGCGCCGCCAGACACTGGCCACGAATGCGTGTTCGCCATTTGGGAATCACGGCCTGCTGGTCGATCGATTGGGGCATCTCTCGTCCGGCGTGACCTACCCCGTGACATTGCGTTCGTCCGGCGCGCACAAGCGGCCGGCCAATGATCCCCATGACGACGACGTGTCCGCGCTCGAACGTCTGAAGGAAATCGAGCGCCTCGATGCCTATGCGAATGCCCTCGCTCACGCGATCTGCAATGAAGCGGGCTTCCCCATGAATGCATCGGCCGGGCCGTTCGCTGTGATGGACATCATCGAAACCTACGTCGATGCCGTGCGCAAGGCGAAGGGCAAACCGACCTACGCCGACCTCAACCCCGACGACGCCAATTTCGAAGCCCAGCTCGACGACTTCGTCGCCGATATCTTTCGCGCGATGGGTGCCGCCCCTCGCGGCTGACTACGTGCTTCAAACATAACGACATCGCGCAAGCGCGATGTCTTCAAATCGGGGATATCCCCGAGCCTGCCAGCGAGCTTCCCCGCGGACGCCCATCGGCACGCGGCCGCACGTGCGGGGCCCGCTCGTATCAGGGGTTTCCCAGTCTGCTTGCGCGCGCATTCTCTTGTATCGTCATGACGTGCGGTGCAGGTTCACGTGGTCCCCGATGTCGATCGAAGGGCCGTTGAAGCATGACTGAATGGCAAGCGGCTGAGCAGCAAGCCTTACACGCCGACCGATGCCTACGCGCGACGACCCCTTCCCAGGTCATACGTATGTTGGGCGCACGCCGGCAGGTGTGCGCGTCTAAGAGCCGGTCAGAACCGGCCCGGGAACGATGATTGCGATACGCGTCGATGCGCCCGAAAACAGGCGCTCCCGACGACGAGCTGACACGAACCGGATACCTTCGATGCCATTCAACGAAAACGCTCAGCGCTTGGCCCACCCTGCCGGAATGCCTGTGCTTCAGACGGCGTCGCAGCGCCGTGTCCTCGTCGTCGACGACAACACCGAGCTCGGACGCTCGATGGTGACCATTCTTGAAGTCGAAGGATTCAGTGCACGCCACGTCGCCACCGGACTCGACGCGGTGCTGATGACACGCCGCTGGCAACCGCAGGTGATCGTGCTCGACCTGAGCATGCCTCAGGGCAACGGCTGGGAAGTGGCCTCCGTGCTGCGCGACGGACTGGCGCCCGACTGTTTTCTGATCGCGCACTCCGCGCTGCTGCATGAGCCCGCGGACATCGAGCGTTGCCGTCAGGCCGGCTTCGACGCTTGCATGCCCAAGCCTTGCGACATCGACGCACTGCTCTCCATGCTCGAAGATTTTTTCGGCACGGGCTCGATGTTCAGGCCCGCGAACGGAACACTGATTCGCTAAAACTACGCTTCAGACTACAGCTGAATCGCGGGACGCGGCATCGACGGCGGGAACACATTCCAGGTGCCGTCGTCGTGCCGGAAGAAGATGATCGACAACAAACCCGTGGGCCGCAGTGCTTCGACGCGAACAAAACGTTGGTGCTCCGAACGATTGTTTCGAACCTGAATCACGCGGGCCGGCATCGACGGCGTCGGTGCAAGCCACTTGTCGACGATCCAGTGCAGCGATTTTTCGGTAGCGTTCATGATGGTCTCCTACGCGCACAACCCCGTGCTGTTCCCTGTAGTTGTGATAACGGCTATTTTTATGGCCGCTTGAGCATCCACGCGATCGCGTGACGGCCTGGCCTTCCCCGGCGAGCTTCACGCGGCATTGGCCGCGAAGCGCCCGCTTCTCCTCCCGTGTCCCAGGAATGCAGTGACGAGGCTGACGACAAGACGCACCGCCACGCGCGGATGCGCGAGGCACGCCTCGACCTGCTTGCTGCGTGCTTCGCCAAACAGGCACCACACGCAAAAGTGCTCGCAGTTATTCGTCAGAAGTCGATATCGATCCTCGCCGAGGCGAGACCGAGCACGCATGACGGCCTCGTCGCCCGTGTAGGTCGCGAATGGATGGAGCCGTACCCACATCGCATGACCGCGCGCAAAACACTCGAGCGTGACTTCCTCGACCGGTGCGCGCTGCGCCGAATCGGCAAATCCGGCGTAATGCACGACTCGACCATTGCCGACGTAGACGCCGTGATGCTCGTATCCGCGACGTTGGGTGACGAGATGCGTACCGGGAGTCGGTTCGCTGCCAAGGGGGTAGTCGAGTGATGTCGCATCATAGGTCTCCATAACATCAGCGTCGGCGACTCGCGTCGTGCCGTCGGCCGCTACGCCGACGTCGTGAAACACTTCGAAGCACGCCGGCTGATCGGCCTCGGTCACGCTGGCCGTCGACGTTGCGGATACCGGGTGCAGGTTCGTGTTCATGGCGCGTCTCGCTGATTCGCAGTACTGTGGTCTTTCGCTTCGGTGTTTCGATTCGGTGTTTCGATTCGGTCCTTAGCGGTGTGGTCTTGTCGCACGGGCTGCGGTATTGCGTTGAAGCCCTGCTGTACGTCGGTGCCACACTGTTGACGGTCATAACGCATCAACCTTGCCAGCGCCCGGAAACCCCCGCCAAATGGCACTTCCCCTCAAGCGATGAAGGCCGAACCTGCCCAATGTGTTTCAAGTCTGCAAACAGGCTTCAAACGATAGCGTTGGCTGCGGGCCAACACCCATGCGTGCGGCATCACACGCGTGTGTCGCCGCGATGCCCATCGGCAGCCATGCATGTGTTGGGTCTGATCAGCGCCGGACCGATATCGTGTCGGCTGCACACCAACGTTCCGGATGATTCGAGCGCGCGGACCGATTGCGCGGCTGATGTGCGAATGTGCGCAAAGCCACACGGGCCAACGGTTTGGAGAATTCAGGCCTCGAGCGCGACAGCTCGCGACCAAAATGGCATGACACTTGCACCATGAGGGCTACCTTGTTCATTCCCGTCGTCGCTGGACGACTCAACGGAGACCCATCATGGCTTCCATCTCGATCAACGACCTCAGTCTGAATCTCGCTCTCGATCGCAAGGCCATGGCGGCCATCAAGGGTGGCGGTGCCCCGTGGGTATTTGGCTGGATACAGCCCTATATTCCGCCGACACCGTCCGTGCCGACGATGCCCATCGTGAACTTGTATCAGGTCAACAATAGTTTCTATGCTAACCAGATGAACAATCAGTTCCAGACGGTCGACGTCAGCAATACCGGTTCGAACGCCGTGCTGGTGGTGCCGACTACCGCCACCGGCAGCAACGCAGCGTAGGCCCGGCCGACGCCAGGGAATCCACCTGGCTGTGCCGGGATGGAGCGCGCAGCGGCTTGCCGCTCGCGCATCGTGTGCACCATTGAAGCGGGTGTCGCGCCTCGCTGTGCGGGCGGTGCGATGACGCCGACGACATCAGAGGGTGCCGTGAAGTGGACTAGTCAATTCCGATGGACATCGGCCGCGCGCACCGATGTCGGCCTCGTACGCGAGGTTAACGAAGATGCGTGCCTCGACCGCCCCGAGCGAGGCTTGTGGGCCGTGGCGGACGGGATGGGCGGTCATGCCGTGGGTGACGTGGCGAGTCGCCTGGTTGTGAATACGCTCGGCGGCATCGAACCGCGTGGCGATCTCGGTCATTTTGTTGCCGACGCCCGAATACGCTTGCTCGAGGCCAATCATCTGCTTCGCGTCGAAGCTGCGTCGCGCCAGGTGCAACGCATCGGCTGCACGGTGGTTGTGCTGATGGCGTGCGAGCGGCAGTGTGGATTTCTTTGGGCTGGCGACAGCCGCATCTACCGATGTCGGCAGGGTCGTCTGCAACTCCTGACGCGCGATCACAGCCAGGTCGAGCAGATGAAATCGATGGGACAGATCACCGAAGAAGAAGCGTTGCATCACCCCGCCCTGCATCTGATCACGCGCGCGGTCGGTGCGACTGACCGGCTGGATCTCGACGAAGACATGGTCGAGGTGGCCGACGGCGACATCTTCCTGCTTTGCAGCGACGGGCTTAGCAATGAAGTCAGCGCGCGCGAAATGCTCGACACCCTCGCGCGGCTCGACTGCCGCGAAGCCACCGAAACGCTCGTCGATCTCGCGCTCGAGCGGGGTGGTCGCGACAATATATCGGCAGTCGTGGTGCGGGCAGAAGATACGGCCGGTGACAAGACGTTGCTGAATCCGGCGTTGTAGTGCGGTGGCGCCTTAACTTGCGAAGTCAGTCGAAGCCGACAACGCCTTCCACGTTTCCGTCTCCTGCGTCACATACTCGTTTTTCGCGGCGATGGCGGCCAGCGTGTCCGTGCCGAGCGGCAGGCGCAGCGGCGGGTTCGACGCATCGACCAGCGTGACCATCGCTGCAGCAAGCTTCGTCGGGTCACCGGGCTGATTGCCGCTGATCTGCACAGCCTTGCGGCGGACCGTGCCGGACGTTTCGTCGTAGTCGTCGATCACGTCGGGCGCCACAACCAGTGACGACGCATCGAGAAACTCAGTCCGGAAATATCCCGGCTCGACGACCGTTGCATGGATGCCCAGCGGCGCAAGTTCTGCGTGCAACGCTTCCGTGATGCCCTCGACAGCGAACTTCGTCGAACAGTACACGCCGAAGCCGGCTCCTGCGCGATAGCCGCCGACCGATGAAATGTTGATCACGTGGCCGGAGCGGCGTGCGCGCATCGTCGGCAATACGGCGCGCGTGATGTTCAGCAAGCCGAATACGTTCGTGTCGTACATACGGCGCACGTCCTTGTCGGCGGACTCTTCCACGGCGCCGAGCAGGCCGAAGCCGGCGTTGTTGACCAGCACGTCGATGCGTCCGAATTTCTCGACCGCCGCCTGCACAGCCGCCTTGGCCTGAGCTTCGTTGGTCACGTCAAGCGCGACGGGCAGCAGCGCGTCCGATTCGCCCAGACGTTCGACGATCGCCGAGACGTTGCGACCGGCGGCCACGACCGCGTTGCCGTCGGCGAGCGCGGCTTGCGCGATCAGTGCACCAATGCCGCGCGAAGCGCCCGTGATGAGCCATACGCGCTTGAAGCCACCTTGCTTGACGTTATCCATGACCTTGCTCCTGTGTGTGAAGGGGTGAAAACGTGATGAAGTGACGCCATCGTAAGCGCGGCGATTGACATCAACTAGCCGTACATTGATTGGTAGATAATCAATGTGAACTTGTTAATGGGTGAACAGCCGAGATGAACGGAATTCGTGGGGTCACCGTATTCGTGCGTGCCGCAACGCTTGGAAGCCTGCGCAGTGCGGCTGTCGATCAGGGCATTTCGCCACAGGCAGCCAGTCAGGCGGTCATGCAGCTGGAGAAGGAACTGGGCGTGCGGCTCTTTCATCGGACCACCCGAAAGCTCAGCCTGACTGAGGAAGGTCAACGGCTGCTTGATAGCGCGAAGCCGGCACTGGCGACGCTGTCGTCGGCGCTCGACGATGCGCGTCGCTCGAAGGAAGACACGGGTGGCGTGCTGCGCATCAGCGCACCGCGCGCGTTCGGGCTCACCGTTTTGTGGCCGTACTTCGAAGCCTTTCAGAAGCGCTATCCCAACGTGCTGCTCGAAGTGCAATTCGACGATCAGTTCACCGACCTCGTGACAGACCGCGCCGACGTGGGTTTTCGCGGCGGGCCGCCGCCATCGAGCGGTTCAATCGCGCGCCCGCTGGTGCCCATTCAACTCATCGTGTGCGCCTCGCCGGAGTATATCGAGCGTCACGGTGCGCCACAGACCATCGACGAGCTCTATGCGCATCGCTGCACCGGGTACCGTCGTGCGAACACGGGCAAGCTCGCGCAGTGGCAGTTTCGGATCGGCGACGAGATCGTCTATCGCGACGTGCCCGCTGTCGTCTATGTCAACGACACCGAAATCGAAACGCAGGCCGTGCTATCGGGTCTCGGTATCGGGCAACTGGGTAGCTTCAGTGCGGCACCGCATATCCGAAGCGGTCGACTGATTCCGTTGCTGACGCAGCACATTACCGACTACGGCATGATCCATATCTACTACCGGCATCGCACCGAGCAGTCACTGCGCTTAAGGACATTCATCGACTTCATGATCGAACACATCGCCGGCAACCGGGACTTTTTCCTTGACCCACAAGAGCTCCGCGCGACGCAGTCGCTCAAGCGCGGCGGCAAGGCGAAGGGGCGAGGCTAGTGACTGGAGATTAGCGGCTGGGGATTTGCAGATAGAGGTTTCCGGATCGACATTGGCAGCTAAAGGTCAATGGCTGGATGTTGGCGGCGGGAGCTTAGGCCAGAGGTTAGCGTCCACGTTTTTCACGTCTCAGTGTGCATCCGGCGGGGGAGCTGTGTTTGTCGCAGGCTTCGTTAAAAACGCACCGATCACCCCGACTCCAAAGCACAATGCAACGGCAAGAAATGCGTCGGCAAATGTCAGAGTCAAGGCCTCGCGCATCAGCAATGCATGTAATTCGCTCAACCCGGCTTGTGTGGCGTTGACGGTATCGCCCACCGCGTTGGAAACGAGCGCGGCCTGATCTCGCAGAAACGCCCCGACCACAGGTCGTCCGATGCTCGCGCGTTCGGCCAGTCGCTCATAATGAAAATTCAAACGATCATTGAGCATGGTGCTGGCCACGGCGATGCCGATCGCACCACCGAGATTGCGCATCAGATTGAACAAGCCGCTCGCTGATCTCAGCCGGGCCTGAGGCAATGATCCCAACGCCATGATCACAATGGGCGGAATAGCCAGCTGCTGCCCGAATCCGCGTAGTGCCTGAGGCAGCAAAAGCTGCTGCCAACCCCAGTCACTTGTGAGCGGTTCGTAGAGATAGCATCCAATGCCGAACAACGTCAGGCCCGCAATCATCAGATAGCGCATGTTGATGTATCGCGCCAACACGGTGTACGCGATCATGCCCATCAACTGAAAGCATCCGACCGACAGCAGCGCGATACCTGTCTGAAGGGAGTCGAAGCCGCGAACACGCGTGAGAAACACCGGCGTCAGATAGACCGTGCAGAAAATGCCAATGCCGATGATGAATGACAGCGCGCTGCACAGTCCGAAGTTGCGCACGGCGAGCGCACGCAGGTCGATGACCGGGTCTTTCGCCGTCAGCGCATGGACCACGAAGAGAAAGCCGCTGAGTGCGGACACCCATGCGCAAAGGAGAATCGCCTCGTCGCCGAACCAGTTTTTACGCGGCCCCTCTTCGAGCACGTATTCAAGGCAACCGAGGCACGCTGACATCAGCACGATCCCTCGATAGTCGCCCTGCTTCAGCAACGAGAGGTCTGCATGATCGAAGTTGACGAACCTGGGCACACAGAGCGTCACTGCAATGCCAGGCACGACATTCAAATAGAACAACCAATGCCAGGACCATGCTGCGGTCACCCAGCCGCCGATCACCGGCCCGATCGTCGGCGCGAGTGTCGAGAGCGCACCGATCGTCGTGGCGGCAACGAGACGCTGCTTCGGCGGAAAGATCACGAACACGGTCGTATAGACCGTCGGAATCATGGCCGCACCCATCGCGCCCTGCAGACCTCTGAAAAGGATCATCGAGTCGATGTCCCACGACAGTCCGCAAAGCATGCTGGTCACCGTGAATCCGAGCGCGGAGAAAGCGAACACCCAGCGTGTGGAAAACACGCGTGTGAGCCAGCCCGACATGGGAATGACAATGATCTCGGCGATCAGGTAGGACGTCTGCACCCAGGAAAGCTCGTCCTGACTCGCCGAGAGCCCGCCACCAATGTCTCGCAGTGACGATGCGACGATTTGAATATCGAGTGTCGCCATAAAGAAGCCGACACACATGATGCCGAAGGCAATCAGCTTCGTGCGTGCGGGCAAATCCATGGGATTCGGTAGCGATGTCATTGTGGAAGTGTTCATGCGTGTAATTCAATTGCTCGATTGCTCAATTGCGTCAAATCGGGAACGTCGTCCATACAATGCAGAACGGGCTCTGGATGTCCCCCGCCCCACCTGCTGCATCTGCTGCGTCGGTGAGGTGGGGCTTCGTGGTCGACCTCAGAGGGCAGACAAGTCAGGATGCTGATTTCGCACCGGGCTGACCGCTTCGAGCAGCGCGCCGAGATGCAGGCTCGTGGATTCCGCAAGCCAGGGCGATACCAGTTGCACGCCGATCGGCAACCCTTCCCTGCTCGTGCCGAATCGCAACGACAAGCCCGGAAGGCCCGTTACGCTAAAGGGCGCGGTGGCCGTCATGACATGCAGCGACGACACCTTTTGACCGTTGATGTTGAATTCGGTCGCGTCGTGTTCATGTGCGGGCACCGTCGTTACCGGGCACAGCAGCGCGTCGTACCGCTGGAAGTATTCGGCGAATCCGTCGCGCAGTTGTTGCGCTTGCTGATCTGCCTCGACGAAGTCGGCGATCGGGGTGTCGGGCGTGTCGTACACCGCCTGAACATGCTTGAAGATTTTGTCTTCGTGTCCGGCGGTCACTTTCCTGAACGCAGGTTTGGTTTCCATCACCTGTAATTTCCAAAGCAGTTCCAGTGCATTGATCTGCTCAAGCACGGGGATGCGCACGGGCTCGACGATGACACCGAGGTTCTGAAGGGCCTCGGCAGCGGCCTTAACCGTGGCCGCGACATCCGGATCCACCGGCGAAAACGCGGGGTCGACGAGCCAGCCTACCCGCAGCGGACGAAACGGATTCGAGGCCACGCCGGCGTCGAGATGAACCGGCGCGATGGAGAAACCATCCGCCCCGTCCGGGCCCGCGAGGAGCGAATAGGCAAGTGCGACGTCCCGCACGGAACGCGCCATCGGACCGATGTGCCAGAAGCGACGCGGCACGCGCGGCCAGATACCCGTCATCGGAATACGCCCATACGTGGCTTTCAGGCCCACGACACCTGTAAGTGCCGCGGGGCCTCGCACAGAGATGGCCACATCGGTCGCGAGACCGATCGGCGACATACCCGCCGCAATGGCTGCCGACTCGCCACCGCTCGATCCACCCGGCGTGCGGTCCGGATTCCAGGGGTTACGCGTGCGGCCCGACAGCAAGTTGTCCGTCTCGATCCAGAACGAAAACTCGGGGTGATTGGTCTTCGCGATCAGAATGCCGCCCGCGTTCTTCATGCGCACGATGCTGGTCGCGTCGGTGTCCGGCACACGCCCCTTGAAAATCGGCGAAGCACGTTGCGTCAGCACGCCAGCGGTGTCGATCGAGTCCTTGGCCGTGAACGGCACGCCATGCAGCGGCCCCAGCCTCTCGCCTGCCAATACCGCGGCTTCTGCTTCCTTCGCCGCTTCGAGTGCGCCATCGGCGATGGCGACGATTGCATTGATCTTGGGGTCCACCGCTTCGATACGGTCGAGGTGGGCTCGCATGACTTCAACAGGGGACACTTCTTTATTGCGGATCAATTCAGCCAGCGCGGTGGCATCTTGGGTGACGAGTTCGTTGCTCATGAGGAGCCTCAAAAAAAGTGATGTGAGGAATGAACAAGGTTTGGTTCGTGCATCTACCTAACGTTTGTTAGGTTGCAAATTAGACGCTATAATTCGTCTCGTCAACCGATTTTTTGAGCGGGTGCTTCTCGAACGATCCTGTGCGAGGGCACCAAGACGAGCTACCATCCGCCATGCCGCTGCCATAGCGGGCAGCAACGCAGGCCGACCGACGTCGCGCATCGCGATGAGGGCTGTGTCACTGAGGGGCGATTCGTGGAAAACAAAGCAAATACCAGTTCCAGCGACAAGATACTGGCCGTCGCGACGAAGATTGCGCAGGCACATGGTTACGGTGGATTGAACCTTCGGACCCTTGCAGAAGAGGTCGGCATCAAGGCCGCTAGCCTCTATCATCATTTTCCGAGCAAGGCCGACCTGGCCGCTGCCGTCGCCAAACGGTATTGGGAAGATGCTGCGGCCGCGCTCGAGGTCATCTCCGCGAAGACAGCCGACCCGATCGAACGCCTGCGCAAATTCCCCGGGACATTTCGCACCGCCCTCGAAAACGAGAACCGGATGTGCATGGCCAGTTTCATGGCCGCCGAATATGACGACTTGCCGGAGGTGGTGCAGGTCGAAGTCCAGGCCTTCGCCGACGCCAATGTCGAGTGGCTCGGCAAAACCCTCGTCGAAGCAGGCATCGTGAATTCCCGTGACGCCAAAAAGCGAGCGCGAGCCATCTTTGCGGCGGTGTCCGGCGCGCAACTCATGGCCCGCGGGCGCTCAGATATCAAGCTCTTCGACACGCTGATCGAGACTTACCGTTCTGCGGGGCTTTTGCCAGGATAGAAACGGGGCTACCGACCGGCGTCGCCACGCCGATATTCGGAGGTGACCTCATCGAGTTTTGAGAGCACAGCAGGCTGGACCTCCTGATCTGCGCCCACGAGCGTGTCGCGCAGCTGTTCGCTGCGGCTCGCACCGAGAATCACCGACGTGATAGCAGGATTCTTCAGAATCCACGCCACGCTGAGCGTGGGTAACGGTATGCCGGCTTCGGATGCCATCGAAAGCAACTGCTCGACGGTCGCGAACTCCCGATCACGCCAGTAGCGATCCTTGTACATCGCCCCGAACTGGCCCATTTCCGTTTGAGAGAAGCGCCCCTGGGTCGGATCATCATCCCTGCGATATCGGCCGGTCAGCAGACCGCCTGCGAGCGGGTTGAACGAGATTACGCCGACGCCTTCTTCTTGCGCCAAAGGCAGTAACTCGCGCTCGATCTCTCGAAACAACAAGTTGTAGCGAGGTTGTGCGGACACGAAGCGCGTGAGGCGCAGCACGTCCTGCCGGCCAATGGCGCGCGCCAATCTGTACGCCAGGAAGTTAGACACGCCGATATAGCGAGCTCTTCCCGACCGCACGATGAGATCGAGTGCCTCGGCCGTCTCGTCGAGCGGCGTGGTGCTGTCATCCATGTGAATCTGGTAGAGATCGACATAGTCGGTGTTCAGGCGTCGCAATGAAGCATCGATCGCGTCGAGCAAGTGTTTTCTCGACGTCCCGCGATCCCATGGCGAAGGCCCGATCGGCCCGCCGCCCTTCGTGCCGAGAATGAAGCGGCTGCGCTTGTCCTTGAGCCACCGGCCCGTGATTTCTTCTGAACTACCCAACTCATGCGGAAGCGCACCACCAGGATAGATGTCGGCCGTATCGATGAAATTGACACCCGCATCTGCCGCGGTATCGAGGATCTTGAAGGCTTCGTCTTCGCGGGTCTGATGTCCGAACGTTCCCGTTCCAACACAAAGCCGCGACACGGACAGGCCCGTACGGCCCAACTGCTTGAACTGCATCGTGAACCTCATTCAGTGAGAGCGCCCGACGACTCGAGCGTGACGAAATATATCGACCACTATATTTGAGGCAAACAACAAGTCAAGTGAAATATAGTGATCACTATGTTATCCTGCGGTCGGAGAATAGCTATGGCACGACAACGGACGTTTGACATCGAGCATGCGATCGACATCGCCACCGAGATGTTTTGGCGCAAGGGTTATGAACGGACCTCGCTCGCCGACCTGACGAAGGCAATTGGCATCACCCCGCCGAGCTTTTACTTTGCGTTTGGTAGCAAGGAAGACCTCTTCCGCGCGGTACTCGCGCGGTATCGATCCAGTCGACTCGAATACGCCGAGGCCGCGACGAGCCTTGCCACGGCGCGTGATGTCGCTGAGCAAATGCTTTTGCGGTACGCGGAACTCTATACAGACCCGGCGAAGCCGCCCGGATGTCTTGCCGTGAACTGCTCGCTTCCGAGCGGCTGTAGCGATGCGTTGATGCAGGAAGAGTTCACGAAGCAGCGATGCGCGAGGCGCGCACGGATTCGCGAACGCTTCGAGCGTGCTCGTGCAGAGGGCGACCTCCCGAAGGATGCGGACGCGGATGAACTCGCGCGCTATCTGATGACGGTCGGATGGGGTATGGCAATCGATGCGCAGTCAGGCGCCACGCGCAGCGAGCTGACGGCGACTGCGAAGCGGGCGCTCGCAGCCTGGCCCGCGTGATGCCTCGGCCGCGGGTTTGCGATCGTTTGCCCGATCATTAGCCCGAAGGGCGCGACGCCTCCGCCTCGGGTCATCGATTCCTACGTTCAAAGTTCAAGGCTGACGTTTGCCGTGGCCGCCACCGGGTTTGCCTGCCGGCTTATGTGAATTCGCAGCCGGTTTTGCTGCCGGTTTGGTCGTCGGCTTTGCAGCGGACTGGGTGGCGGACTTGGTGGCTGACTTGTTGCCGGATTTACCCAGCGTTTTTTGCCCTATGAATGGGCGATCGCTGGACACATCCACGCTTTTCCTCTGTCCCGCAGGACGTGACGGCGCAGGCTTGCGTTTGCTTTCGCCAGTTTGCGGGCGGGCTGCATTGCCGAGCGCCTTTGGTGCACCCGCCACCGCTTGAGGCACTTTGGGCTTCTTCGGCTTTTTGGGTTTCTTGATGAGTTCGCCTGCGGAGCTGGTTTGCGGCACGCGGTGTTCGGCCTCAAAACCCGGCTCTTCTTCGCGGGGCAGCGTTTGCCCGATCAACGCTTCGATCGCAGCTAGCTGCGGCGCTTCATCGGCGCAGACGAGCGACACCGCCACACCGCTTGCCCCCGCTCGGCCAGTACGGCCAATACGGTGCACATAGTCCTGTGCCACGATCGGCAGATCCACGTTGATCACCAGCGGCAAGTCGTCAATATCCAGCCCGCGCGCAGCCACATCCGTCGCCACCAGCATATTCACTTCGCCCGTCTTGAAGCGCTCGAGCGCACGCAAGCGTGCTGGCTGCGGTTTGTCGCCATGAATCGTGTCGATCGCATAGCCCGCATCTTCAAGGATGCCCGCAAGATACTCCACGCCCTTGCGAGTTTTGACGAACACCAGCGCGTGCTCCCAACTGTTCTCGGCCACCAGGTGCATAAAGAGGTCGGGCTTGTTCTTTTTATCGACCGGCACGACCCACTGCTTGATCTTGCTGGCGGTGACATTAGGCGGGCTGACGCTGATATTGACCGGGCTACGCAAAATGCCCGCGGCCATGGTCCGGATATCGTCGGTAAATGTGGCAGAGAACAACAGCGTCTGGCGCTGAGCCGGCAAGGCAGCAAAGACCGCGTTGAGTTCGCGTGCAAAGCCCAGATCCAGCATGCGGTCGGCTTCATCGAGCACGAGCGTTTGCACCTGATCGAACTGCACGGCGTTCTGGCGATTCAGATCCAGCAAACGCCCCGGTGTCGCAACGAGCACGTCCACGCCCTTGCGCAGCTTCATCATCTGCGGGTTGATACTCACCCCGCCGTACGCGGCCAGGAATCGCAGATCGAGGCCTTTGCCGTATTCGATAAAGCTTTGCAGCACTTGCTCAGCCAGTTCGCGCGTGGGTACGAGCACGAGCACGCGCGCACGGTTGCTCGACACTGCAGGCCCGTGTTGCACCAGGCGTTGCAACAGCGGCAGCGCGAAGCCCGCCGTCTTGCCTGTGCCCGTTTGCGCTGCAGCCATCACGTCTTTCCCGCTGAGCACAACAGGAATCGCCTTGGCTTGCACCGGCGTCGGCGTCTCGTAGTTAAGGCCGTGCACATTGCGCACCAGGGGATCGATCAGGCCAAGCGAGGCAAAAGACATGGACGTGTTCCGGACTGAAACCGTGATTTTAGCGGTCTCAGGGTCATGATGGTCTTTCAGCACATTGAGCGCATCGGACCGAAGGCCCGTTGCCGGTCAGGCTTCGATTGACAAAGGCGGCAGAAAGGCCGTGCTCGAGCGGCCCGCAGCGCATGACCTCGCTTCTACCCCTCCTCCGCAGCACGATCCTCTTGCTCGTCGCCCTTACCCGAGGTTCCGTGTCTGAAGTCCTTGGAGTGCAAGCCGTGCTTCTTGAGCAGCATCTGCAAGTGCGATCGATTCATATCGACGCGGCGTGCGAGTTCTGCGACGGTGCCGCCGACCTCCTGCAATCCGCGTTGAAGAAACGCCTTTTCCGCTTCGTCGCTCGCCGCGCGCTTGGCTTCGCTAAGGGACGTCACCGATGTGATGTTCGATGTGGCTACCGCGCCGGACGGATTCGCGTTGAACGAGGCCGGGCGTAGATCCACAGGAAGATGCTCGATGTTTGCGACGTCGCCGGCCAGGCACGAGATGCGATACATCATGTTGCGCAACTCGCGAATATTGCCCGGGTACGCGTAGTGAATCAGAAAATCCCTCAAGCGCGGCGTCAGCTTGACCGGGCGACGCTTGAGCATTTCGGCGGCCTCGTCGCTGAAATACGAAATCAGTAGCGGAATCTCGTCGCGCCGCTCGCGGAGCGGCGGCAGGCTCACATGAATCACGCTGAGCCGGTAAAACAGATCCTCGCGAAAGCGGCCTTCTTCGCTGAGCTTGCGCAAGTTGCGATTGGTCGCCGCCACAATGCGCGTATCGACGCCGATCACTTCGTCCGAACCCACGCGCTGGATTTCGTGCGATTCCAGCACGCGAAGCAGCTTGACCTGCCCCGTCAGCGGCAGCTCACCAATTTCATCAAGGAAGATCGTCCCGGTATGCGCGCTTTCGAATTTGCCCTTTCGATCGCTGGCAGCCCCCGTAAATGCACCACGCTTATGGCCGAACAATTCGGACTCGAGCAGATTATCGGGAATCGCACCGCAGTTGACCGAGATGTAGGGCCGGTCGGCTCGGCCGCCGTTCGCGTGAATGACCTTGGCCATCAGCTCCTTCCCGGTGCCGCTCTCTCCGTCGATCAGAACCGGCAAATCAGTCGGCGCCGCCTTTTCGGAGATTTCGAGTGCCTCGAGCAGGGTCGGATTGTCGCCAAACGTGCCTTCGAAAATAAAGCTTCGGGCAAGCAGCGCCTTGCGTCGATCGCCCGACGCCAGCGGCTTGTCGGGCATGCGCTCGACATCACCCGTTGCGGCCTGGACGAAGCGCTCGGTGTGCGACAGCTGCATCACTTCGTCGCGCAAGGTGCTGGCCTGGCGCAGCAGCTTCTCGATGTCGGCGCGTTCGAGACGCGATGACCATCGCAGCGTCGAGCGCAGGATTTCAATCTTTTCGATAAGCCCGGCGTACGAAATCGCCGGACCGGGCTGGCCAATCTGGTCGAGTATCTTCATCCGGCACTCAGCTGTTTCTGCACAAGTTGGTAATACATGCCCTTCCTCTCAACGAGGTCGGCATGCCGCCCTTGCTCGACGATTGCCCCTTCATAAAGCACGAGAATCTTGTCGGCCGACATGACCGTGCTGAGCCGGTGCGCGATGATGACCGCCGTGCGCCCCTTGAGAATCTCCTGCATATTCGCAAGGATGTTGCTCTCCGACTGCGTATCGAGCGACGACGTCGCCTCGTCGAACACAAGCAAACGCGGCTCGTGATACAAGGCGCGCGCAATGCACAGGCGCTGGATCTGGCCGCCCGACAATCCGATGCCACGCTCGCCGACGATCTGTTCGTAGCCGAGCGGCAGCTTCGTGATGAACGCGTGGGCATCCGCCATCTTCGCGACCTCTTCGATTCGACGTCGATCGGGGGCCTCGTCGCCGCTCGCAATATTCTCGGAGATCGTGCCCGAGAACAGCAGATTGGTCTGCATCACATAGCCGATCTGCGCGCGATAGTACGCCTTGTCGATTGCATCGATGTCGTAGCCGTCGATGCTCATCTTGCCTTCCGTCGGCGTATAAAAGCCAACCAGCAGCTTGGCCAACGTCGTCTTGCCGGAGCCGCTCCGCCCCACGATCGCAACAACCTCGCCCGGCTTGATTTCGAAGCTGATGTTTTCGAGCACGTACGGCGCATCGTCGCTCGCATAGCGGAAATACACGTCACGCAGACTGATTTCGCCCTGCAGATCGGGCAGCACCACGCGCGACGGCAAATCTTCAGGCCGTTGTTCAGGTGCGATATCAAGCACATCGCCAAGCCGTTCCATCGCCACCGCCGCATCGTTGAGCAAGCTCCACAGCCCGACGAGCCCCATCAACGGCGACAGCACGCTGCCCATAAACGCATTGAAGGCAATCAATTGCCCGATCGTGAGTTCGTGGGCGAGCACCAGATTCGCCCCCATCCAGAGGATGCCGATCGTCGTGGCCGCGTTCAGCAGTTGGCTCCCGAACGCGACCGCAATATTGAAAGACTGGGCCCGATACTGTGCCTCGAGTGACTTTGCGTACTTCTTTTCCCACTTGAGTCGCACAGCGCGTTCGATGCCCATGCCCTTGACGGTTTCTACCCCGCCAAGCAGTTCCATCAGGAACGACTTGGCCTCCGTCCCGGCTGAAAACATTTCGCGCGCATAGGCCTTGATGCGTGGCGTCGCAACAGCGGTCAAGGTCATGATCGGAATCACAAACCCGATCAGCAGCAACGTCAGCTTGACGTTGTAGACAAACATGATCGAGAAATAAATGAACACCATCAGCAAATTGAGCGCCGTGGTGACCGTTGATTCCGTCAGAAAGGAACGAATCGTCTGGTTCTCCTGAAATCGAGCGAACACGTCGCCCGTCTTCCGTTTAACAAAGAACGACAACGGCAACGACATCGTGTGCTTGAAGAACTGCGACATCATCGCGAAGTCCATATTGCGCACCATGAAGTTCGCAAGATAGGAGCGCACGGTGACCATCAATTGCGAAAAGATGTTCGAAATGATCAGCCCGATGATCAGCAGATGGAGCAAGTTCACGTTCTGGTGAACGATCACGCCGTCGAGAATGTTTTGAATGATCAACGGCGGTATGACGCCCAGCACCTGGATCACAAAGGTGGCCAAAAACAGGTGCAACAGAATCTTTTTATAGGGCTTGAGGTAGCCAACGAACCGGATCCACGGCGAGCGCGCAACCGACTTCTGCACGAGTTCGCTCGTCGACGTAAAGAGCAGGCACGTGCCACTCCAGCCGCGCTCGAAATCCTCGACGCTCATCTTGCGGAAACCCACCGCCGGGTCCGCGACCCAGACCCACTCCTTCGAGAGCCCGTACACGACAACGTAGTGATAGCCCTCCCAATGCACGATAAAGGGCAACTCAAAGCCGCTCAGAGAAGCAAAAACGCATTGCACGCCACGCGTCGTAAAACCCAACGACTCGCCCGCACGCGCGAGGCTTTCCAGGGTTGCGCCTTGCGTGGTCACATTCGCCAACTCACGCAGCTTGCCAAGCGTCATCGAAATGCCGTAGTGCCGGCACAGCATGGCGAGGCACGCGGCACCGCAGTCCATCTCCTCGGCCTGCTCGACGAGCGGAAAACGCCGGATCACTTTCTCGCCGAGTTCGGGCTTCGAGTGCAGATCGAGAATCACCGGACGCTTTCTACGCTCCGCGAGTTTCTTCTGGCGCTGCAACTCGCGTTCGGTAAAGCGCACGCGTTCGTCGAGCACCTCACCCAGCTTCGGATTGCGCTCGAGGATGAAGTGCACGGTCTTCTCGGGAATCACGAGCAGGCGCGTATCCGTCACGGCAATCGCTGACGCCATCTGCTCCTGCCTGAGCAGGCAGGCCTTTTCGCCAAAGATTTCGCCCTGCCTGAGCGTAGCAAGCACGAAGTCCTGCCCGTCTTCCTTGCGCACGATCTGGACTTCGCCCTGACGTACGACATAAAGACGTCGGTCTTCACGGCTGTCCTGCGCAAGAATCGTCTTGCCGGCACTCACGCGCTTGACGCCGACGCTGCGCACATATTCCTCGAGCTCCGCCTTGTTCAGCTTGTTTCGCAAATCGAATAGCCGGGCCACAAAGCCGCCCGCGGAACTGATTGCGACATAGCTGGTGATAAACGCAAGCGCGGCCGGATTGGACGCAAGCAGCGGTTCGATCGCTGTGCGCGGGATAAACAGCAATTCGGTTTTGCCCGACGAGCGCACCGACGATTCGTGACGATAGGCGCGCAGCATCGCGACATCCGCAAAGATCTCACGCTCCTTGCGCACGCCCATGCTGATTTCCTTGCCGTGCTCCTCGGTAAAGATGCGCACCGAACCTGAACGGATCACCACGACGCCATCCGCCGCATCGCCGACATTGCAGACTGTTTCGCCAAACGCGAAATGCCTCGATTGCACTTGCGCCGCGAGCTGCTCCACTTCTTCTCGGGAAAACGACGAGAAGATTTCGACGGTTGAAAGGAACTCGCCGACAGAAGGCGTGTTCGATGGTGCGTCCATGCTGGTCTCTCTTTCCAATGCGGTCAGCGCACCGCGATCACGTGTTCCTGCGCGCGCGCCATGAGCCACTCTTCGCGTAGCAGCCGCCGGATTTCAGCGGCGACATCGTCGTCGAGCCTGGCCGGATGCTTGGCGGTCACGGCAAAGATCTCAAAGCACGATCGATCCGGCGACGCAAACGGTCCCAGTAAATCGTCGACTTCTGCGTTAAATACTTTGGCCTCGATGTCACTCTTGAGCGAGCCACGCAAGACCTTGCCGATGACCCCACCCGCATCGCGGGTGTCGGCAATCGAATGCTCGCGCGCCATCTCGGCAAAGCTGTCGGGATCGTCACGAAGCACCGAAATCATTTCCTTGGCCTTGCCCTCGTCATCAAGCACGATATGGCTGACCTCGATGGCGTCGAAGCGCGGCGAATTGAGCACGAAGTAATCACGTATTGCTGCATCGCTGCCGACGAGATCGAGCATGCGTTCCTGGTACAAACCATCGGTCACGAACTGCTCGAACTCATCGAGGCCTACACCCAGCGCATCGAGGTAGTGATTCATATCGGTTGCCCGATGCAGTCCACGAACACGCCTGAATTGATCGGCGCGCTCCTGAATGTCTTCGGCTTCGAGCTTCACACCCGCTTTGCGCGCGGCATGCGAAGCCAGTTTTTCGCGCACCATCTGCTCGATCAGGTTTTCGAATTGCCCGGTCAGCTTGAGCCAGCGCATAAAATCCTCGGCGCCAATAGCCTCATCGTCGATTCGCACGATCGGGGTCATCTCGTCTGCTCCTTGACATAGGCGCCGCTCGCGGCGCAGGTCGATCCGTTCCCCGACTCCATCGGTGCGCGCGGGTCGTGCCCGGGCGTCATTGATTTGACCACCATGCTTGCCCACCACCTGAGTCGTTGGGTGCGCGTCGCTTTACCTGACTCTCACCGCCTGGCTCCGGCAAACGAACCACTTCGTCGTTAGGCCCCTACCCGGCGAGTTCCCTGAACGGGTCAAGGCCAAGGTCGATCAGACGGCGTTCACGCACAACGACTTCGGCGCTCGCCGTCATTCCGTAGCGCAGCGGATAGCGCGTCCCCGCGACTTCAAAGTAATTGCGGCTCAGCGTCACCCGACCTTCGTAGACGGGTTGCTTGTCCTGAGCCGACGGCTTGGTAGCCGGCGAAATGTATTCGAGCTTGCCGTCGATCACGCCATAGCGCTGATACGGGAACGCATTGAACTTGAGCTTGACCGCTTGTCCTTCATGAAGGAACGCGCGATCGCGCTCTGCGATTTCGATCTTGACGACCGAGCGCGCGTCCTTGGGAGCAATTGCGCCGAGCGGCATATTGGCCTGCACCTTGTCCCCGCGCTGGGTCGACGTCACATCGGTAATCACGCCGGACACAGGCGCGACGATCAGCAGAAAATTGTCCTTGTCGATATTTTCGAACTTGATCCGTGCGGCGGCCTCTGCAACCAGACGTGCTGTCTGCAATTGCAGACGCAGCTTGTCTTCCGTGCTTTCGATCTCGCGCGTCGCCTCATCGAATTGAATGCGTAAGTTCGTACTTTCCTGATCGCTTGTTTCAAGCACCGCCTTGGCCTGCTCATATTCATGACTCAGCCGGAAATCCAGCTCGGCAAGATGCGATTGCGCGACGCGAAGGTTGTTTTCAGCTTCGACCAGCGCATTGCGCTTGGCCTGCACCTGCAGTTCCGACACGCCACCGCCGCCTGGCTGCTCGAACAAATGTGAGTATTTGTCGAGTTCCTGCTTCGCCGCGTCGCGCACGTGCGACGCGTTATCCAGCGCGCTGCGCGCTTCTTCGAGTTGCGCCTTTTGCCCTTCCGCGAGCTTCGTCGTGCCTTCCGACACGCGCTCTTCGTGCAGGTGTTCGGCAACGTCCATCTGCTCCTTGAGTGCCGCAGCCTTGCGCTCCATCAAGGCTTTCTTCTCAGGAAAGTCCTTCCATTCGCGCTCGGCATCATCGAGCTTGAGCCGTGCTTCAAGTGCGTTGGTGGCCGCCTCGATCGCGCCGCGTGCGTTGAGGCGAGCTACGACATCTCCCTGAGAAACGGGCTGACCCTCGGCGATATAGATATCGGCAAGCTCTCCGTCGATCGGCGCATAGACGCGCCGGACTTCGGCTTCAGGCGCATAGGTGCCCGTCGCACTGACAATGACGTCGGCGCGCCCTACAAAGGACCATGCAAGACCGGCCATAACGAGACCAACCAGTGCGATCACCAAGCCAAGCATCATCTTGCGCGGCTCGGCCATCAGGATGGCGATGCCTTCCTCGCTGTGATCCTCGAGTGCGATCGATAGCGGCCTAAGGCGACTGGTGGACTTCATCGTCACCTCCTCCGATCAGTGCGAGCTTGGCCTTGAGCAGTCCCGGGTCGAGCACCATGCGCAGTTCGTCGAGCGAGCGCCGCTGGAGTTCGACCTCCGCGTCGACCGCATCGGCCAGTTGCGTATAGTCAGTCGGAAATTCCGCGTTGAGCTCGGTGAAGATGCGCATGCCTTGCTGCGCGGAGGTTTGTGCGTCAGACAGCAAGTGGGCCTGGCTGCGGAACTTCTCCGAAATGCCCGATTCGAGGCGCTGCGTTCCGCCAATCGCACCGCCATCGCGATACTTGAGCCACTCGGCCTGCGAGCGCGTGATGAGGTCATGTGCATGCGCAAGCGCCTTGTCGCGTACATCGTCGACGTCACCCTGTACGGCTCTGACGAAGTAAGCGTCGTCTTTCGGATCGAGATTGCCGTAAAACGCGAGCAAGCGATCCTGATAGACGGACGTCGCGCGCGCAGCCTGCAACGCGGCAAATTCATTGACGACCACTTTCTTGTGCGCGATATCGGCCGCCACGACGTCGGCCCACGGGGCGGGCGCCGAAATCGCGGCCAGGCTGGCAAGCGCCTGCTTGCTATTGCCCGCGTGCCAGGCCGTTGCCGCAGCCGCATAGGCGTCGGTCATCTCGGGCGACGGCAGCACGGTCTGCTTCATGTGTGCGTATTGCGCTTCGAACGGCGGCGTCGAGAAGTGTACGGCCTTGACCTTGTCGATCAGTGCCCCGAGCTTCTTGCCGCGCAAATCGGCGTCGAGCGCGCTATAGGTGCGCAGATCCTCACGCACGACATCGAGCCCGCCGAGCCGCGGATATTTGTCTGCGTATTCGTCAAGCGCCGATTTGACCGCACCGGGGTTGTCGGCCGCGAGCGCCGATACGATGGTCGAATTCAGCCGGTCCATCGCCGGCAAATAGACCGAGTTGTCGCTTTGCAACTTGCGCAGATGACTCAGGACATCCGCATAGAGATCGTTAAATGCCGGCACGAAAGACGCAATGCGATCGAGCCCGCGCTGATGCGTGAGCGGATCGTTGTTCCAGCGTTTGACGAGATCGCTGATCGGCGCCTCATCGTGGTAAAGACGGATCGGCGCTTCGGTGCCGCCGCGGCCGACGACGAGTCGCTCAAGGTCGGTCACCCATTGCAGCTCGCCGGCGAGCGTCGTGGCATCGCGATTATGGGTGCCTTCGACATTCATGCGATGAATCCCCGTATTGGCTGCGTCGAAGTCGCCGCGCGTCACGGCCCTTAGCCAGTCCGGCATCGACGACTTGAAAATGGCCTCGGTGTTCAGTGCAATCGACGACGCATCGTCCGGGTGATTCGCAAGGTAACGATCCGTGAGCACCGCGGCATCGCCGTAGCGGCCCTCGCTCATCGCTTCGTGAATGCGGCGCTCGCTACTGCCCGTCAAATAAAGCGCGAGTGACACAGCCGCCACCAGCGCGAGCGCGCAAGCCGCATAAATCACGTGCTTGCGAGTCACCATGGGCTCATCGCCCGAAAACGCGTCCGCGAGTTCTGCGCACATCGTCATGACGCGACCGCGCTTGCGACGCATCGTGGTCTGCGATGCCGACGCGTCATCGGCCTGCGACCCGGCGGTCTCGCGATTGATTTCGTCGGCCTGCCGCGCGACCGGATCGACGCAGAAAATGTCGAGAAACGAATGGGCCGCGGCAACAAAGGTGGTCTTGTCAGCATCCGCATCGACTTCAGCAAGATCGTCATTCGCACCGGGCGTCGCGCGCAAGCGCGTCAGCGTCGCGTCAGCCTGCTCGCGCCGCAAATGCACGCGATACGCGAAATGGCTGCCGCCAAACGCAAGCAAGTCGCCGTCCTGCAACGCCTGAGCACTCTCCTCAAGCCGTTTGCCATTGACGAACGTCCCGTTCGTGCTGCCCAGATCCTCGACGTACGCCGTATCGTCGTTGAGAAAGATATGGGCATGCCGGCGGGAGATGTAATTGACCTGGTGCGGATAGGTCTTTCGATAGCGCGCAAACCGTTCGTCGGTCTTGCTGATCATGAACGGAAAACTCGACAAATCGAGCTCATGCAAGCCGAGGTCCGCCCGCTCGGGAACCAGCGCAAGCCCAACAGTGCGTACCGTTCGCGCTTTGGTCTGTGAGGGACGATGCGCTTCAAGCCGGATGCGGTAAACGAGTGCGCCGCCAAGCGAAAGCTCGTCGCCGTCACGCAGCCGCGCCGGACGCTCCTTGACCTCGACGCCATTGAGCAACGTGCCGTTCTTGCTGCCGAGGTCGGCAATCCACGCGTCGCCGTCTTCGATAAAGATCTTGGCGTGGCGGCGCGACAGCTGCGCAACGCTATCGGCGGGAAGCGTCACAAACGGCGGGTCTCCGCGTCCGATGGAGAACAGCGTATCGGTGATCCGGATCACGCCGAGCATGGCATCGGAAACCGGCGAGAGCACGACATCGCAGGCCTGACCCACGGTCGTCCGCTTCTCGGCAATCGGAGCTTCGGCAGGAGCCATGGCGGCCATCACGCACCACGCCTGTTCGCTGCGGCGATCGAGTCGGACGTGTGTCTGCTGTCATCGCAGCGAACAAACTTCGTTGTACTGAACCGCCAGCACGGCGGAGACATTGGGGATTGTAAGTCACGCATTGGCGTAGTCAATTTGGTGTTGGCGTGTTGTGTATTTCGCGTGATTCGACGCAACGCTTAGCGTGCGCTCAGCGAATTTGCGGCGCATTTTTCGGCGCGGCATTCGCCGGTGATTCCGTCGGCGCCGCGGCTAGCGCAGCGGGCCCCACGTCGACCGCTTGCCATCCTCCGCCGAGCGCCTGATAAAGCAAGACCGTGTCGGAAAGGCTCTGTGCATGGTTCGTCAGCAGTTGCTGTTCGGCGGCCAGCAGCGAACGCTCGGCCTCGAACACTTCGAGTTGCGACACCACGCCCTCCTTGAGTTGCGCCTCGACCTGGGCGGCGACGACACGCAACTGATCGACCTGCTGCTGGATTTCCGCGCGTTCCTTGCGATCTGCATCAATATTGACGAGCGCGTTTTCGACATCCTGGAACGCGGTCATGACCGTGCGTTGATAGTCGTGTTCCGCGACTTCGGTTTGCGCTTCGGTCGTTTTGACGTGTGCACGTACCGCCGGATCGAGCAAGGGAATGTCGATGCTGGGCATGAAACCATACGTAAAGGATTTCAGCAGGTCGCTCAGTGCAAAGCTCGATGTGCCGCCATGACCGGTCAGGCTGACTGTCGGCAATTGCGCGAGCTTCGCCGAATGCGTGAGCTTGTAAGCCTCGAGCACGCGAAACTCGGCAGCGACGATATCGGGCCGGCGAGCCAGCATTTGCGAAGGCAGGCCTGCCGGGACGGCCGGCAATTGCACGCGTTGTTGCAAGTGACCGGAGGGCAATTGAAATGTGCCGGCCGGCGCACCAATCAGCGTCGCAAGCGCATTGTTCGCAAGATCACGAGAACGCTTGAGATCGATCAGATTGGTCGTCAGGCGATTGACTTCCGCACGTTGCTGCAGCACCTGTGTCTTCGGCACCAGGCCGGTTTGGCTCATGCCGTCCAGAATCGATGCCATTTGACGGTTCTTATCGAGCGTCACCTGCTGCTGGGAAATTTGGTCGTCGAACTGCAGGACCTGAAAATAGGTGGTCGATACGTTCGACACAAGCATCAGATAGCCCGCGCGCCAATCGGCCTCGGTCGCATGAAACTCGGCCTGTTGCGCCTCGACACCCTTCTGCACGGCGCCCCAGATGTCGATATCCCAGTTGACCTGACCTGCCGCGTTGTATTGCTTCGTAAAAGTCTGACCCGTGACCTTCTGATAGTTGACGCCCGCACCGAGGTCCGCGGTCGGCAATTCGCCTGCGTGGGCCTCGGCGATTTCGGCGTTCGCAACACGAATGCGCGACGCCAGCGACTTGATATCGAAGTTGCCGGTGATTGCGCGTTCGATCAGGCCATTGAGCTCGGGGTCGCCGAACGCCTTCCACCAGTCCGGGGAAATCGTGTCGGCCGCCGATACCGTGATTGCATTCGAGGAAGACCAGTTGGTTTTTTCGGGCGTTTCGGGCCGCTTGTAGGCTTGCATGCTGACGTCGACGCATCCCGAGAGCAGCGCCACGGTCAGTGCGGCGCAGGCGATCGCAGCGGCACGTGGAAGTTGAACACGCAGCGCAGCGCGCGCCGCCGGGCAAGCCGCCACAGCATCTTCTGCGTTGACTCGATCACTGCCCGTGCCACGGATCATCCATTCCACGATAGCCTCCCGATGGGTGCTGACCGAACAGCGTACGGAGCGTTGGATCCGGAATCCCGGAAGAGGCCGACCGCTTGTTGCCCTGGAGACTTCGCTCTCGCTAAGTCCCGTCTCTGCCCTGTCTGTTCGCGTCAGACTCATGCATGGGGCATGCCAGTCGCGTGTGAAGCGTGGATATCTTTGCGACGCCGATCGTATGTCGTTGCCCTCCTTCCCGCCTGCACACACGGGCGGCACTTCAAGCGAAACGAAGCGCGCTTCGCCGCATCACGCACGACCTCGACCGTGTCTGTGCAAGCCAAGGCTGTCGGGTGATTCACAACACTGCCGCACAGATGTGTTGCCAGAGTGGCGACACTTCACGCAAGGCTGTACCGGGCGAACGCACCTGAATGAATCGCGGCGGAGTCTGTGACGTATGCGTAGCACGCAAAGTATGCGCAGCGAATGACGGCACACGCTGCCGACGCGTTTTTCGCCACACGCCTACTTCACATAGATCGTGATCTTTTTCGAATAGACCGGCGGATTGTGCGGTATGTGATTCGCGTCGCCCAACAGCAGCTGAAGCGTGTGCTTGCCGGGCGCAAGCTGAACCGTCGTTTCCGTCTCACCCGCACCGAAATGAAGATGGTTGCGATCCGATGGGATCTCCTGATCCATCGGCGGCAAGTCGGTATCGATCAGCAAGTGGTGATGGCCCGTGTTGGGAAACACAATCCCCTTAGGCGCGACGCCCATATTGCGCAGGCCAAACCAGACGCGAAACGGCTTGTTGGATTCGACGGTCTGGTTATTGTTCGGGTAGCCGACATAGCAAAAGGCGCCTTCCGGCGAAGGCGTCGGGCCCGCGACGGCCTGACGATAGGCCGCGCTAAACGTGGCCGCTACGGCCGCAAGCGCATAACGTTTATTCATCGTTCGACCTCTCCCTTGACGCGTCGCGCGCCCTGCGTCACCGCACGACGATCGTGATCTTCTTCGAGTACACCGGCGGGTCGTGAGGCCGGTGGTTGTAGTCGCCGAGCAGCAGTTGCAGTGTGTGTTTGCCGGGCGGCAATTCCAGATGCGCATCCGTCTCGCCCGCACCGTAGTGGAGATGATTGCGATCCGACGGAATTTCCTGATCGAGCGGCGGCAGATCCGCGTCGACGATCAAGTGATGGTGGCCCGTGTTCGGACGATTGAATCCCTTCGGACAAACGCCCATATTGCGCAGCCCCATGCGGACCCAGAGCTTGCCACCGGTGATGACGGTGCCATCCGAAGGCCAGATGATGTAGCACATCGCATTGGGCGGAGACGGCGTAGCGCCCGTCGCATGCGTTGCCGACGCAGGCGACGCAGTCGCGGTCGACGGAGGCGTCGCTGACGCCGCGCTCGATGCCGCGCCCTGCGCGCTCACACGCGTCGTCACGCCGATGGACGTCATCGCTAGCGCGCCAAGCATTTTTCTTCTTCGCATACCCGGCATCCTCCAGAAGAATCGGGCACGACAAGCTGCGCGTATTTCATACGAATGAGGCCGCGTTCAGCGGCTACGACGTCATGTAGCTTAGGACGTGACCTGCTAAAAAGATACCCGGCATTCGCTCACCAACCCATGCGCAAGCTGCTATGGTTGTGAGTGTTCGCCGTGACGAATTCCTCAGCTATCCGAAGGATATGACTCGGGGACCGAAGGTTTGCGCACAAAGGAATCGATCGGCACTTGACCCGCATACAGTTGGCGCACCGGAAACGTGCCAGGCAGGGATACCGATTCGAACAAGACAAACAGGGCTCGACTATGTGGCGACATCTTCTGCTGATACTCATGATCGGCATCGGCGTGCTGCAGGGCGCCGCGGGCCCTGGCGCATACGCGGGCGTGATGCCGAAGGACAGCTCCGAGCAGTACGAGATCACGTTCTGGGACTCGATCAAGGACAGTTCGTACGCAAGCGACTACGAGGCCTATCTGAAGGCCTATCCGAACGGACGCTTCGCGACGCTCGCGCGCGCCCGAATCGACCGGCTCCGCACCGCTGCGTCGGCCCCCTCGGGCGGTGCAGCGCCTGCGCCGTCGAACGCATCGGCGGGCAACGCGTCGCACGCAACGCAGCAAGCCGCGCCCTCCACCTCTGCACCGTCATCGGGCAACAGCACGGCGACGCATGCGCCGGCGGCGGCGACACCTGCGGCAACCGGGGCTCAGGCCGGCGCACAGGGGGGCGCTCAAGGAGGCAATGCCCACCCCACGGCCCCGGCCCCTTCCGCCACGAATGCAAGCCCGGGAACGGGCGCACACACCCCGACGCCTGCGCCGGCGCCCTCACCCGCCCCTGCGCCGGTCGCTGAACATACCGGCGCGAATGAGGGCCGCGATTGCACGGGCTGCCCGATCGTCGTCACGCTGCAGGCCGGTGCATTCACGATGGGGAACAACACGGGCGACCCGTCGGAGCGTCCCGCGCATCACGTCGCGATCGGTCAGTCATTCGCGATCGGCAAATTTCCCGTGACTGTCGAGCAATGGAACGCCTGTGCCGATGCGGGCGGATGCCCGAAGCTTTCGCCCGACACGAATTCGAACAAGGGCAACCCCGCCCGCGACCTGAGCTGGGACGACGCGCAGCAATACCTGAAGTGGCTCAGCAAGGTCAGCGGCAAACCGTATCGATTGCCGACCGAAGCCGAATGGGAATATGCGGATCGGGGTGGCACGACAACGCGCTACTGGTGGGGCGAGCAGATGAAAAAAGGCATGGCCAACTGCAAGGACTGTGGCGACCCGTGGCGCGCCGATGGCCCATCGGATGCAAATGCGTTTCCACCGAACCCGTTCGGCCTCTATGACATGAACGGCGGCGTGTGGGAATGGGTCGCCGACTGCTGGCAGAACACCTACAAGGGCGCGCCGCCCAATGGCAGCGCATGGGACGACCCGGCGTGCGTGGCGCGCGTGATCCGTGGCGGGTCATGGCGCGAGGGCGGCGACTATATGACTGCCACCACGCGCTTCAAGTACAGTCCGAGCGTGCGCCAATCGCAAAACGGCTTCCGCGTGGCGCGAGACGTCAAATAGTCTTGCGATTGAATGCCGAGTCTTAGGCGGCAGATCTTTAGCGCCGAGTGATTTGCACGAAGCCGGTGGCTCTGAGCTTGGGGCCATTGAGCCGCCGCTCAATCGATGTTGCTAACGCGTTGCCCCCAAAGCTTCAACGCCGCGCAGCGCGCGTCGTGATCTGCGCCATATCGACGTCGACCTTGTCCGCGCCGTACTTGTCGGATATCTGCTTAAGCCGCGGTTGTAACGCGGCGAGGTACTCGGCACGCGATTCGCTGGGCGGGCGCAAGACATCGAATACCGGCACCGGGGTCGTCGTGAGCACGATCAGTTCGGAGCCGAACGGCTTCGAAATCACCCACCCGCCTTCACTGCCCACGGTCGCCGAATAGTTCGGCGGAGCCTGGTTGTCTTTTTCCCGCAGGCTCGGCACCAGGTGCACGACGCTGCCATCGAGTTCGAAGTAGTCGACGCTGACGTAGGTCTCATAGGCGGGCGTCGTCACGTCGACGATCAATGAATCGCCGTCGCTCAGATGACCGTTGTGCTGCCTCGGCTTGACGGCGGCAGGATGCCCGCCCTGCCAGTTGGTCATCATGAACGGCGACAGGGCTTTGACGACCTCGCATTTGTCGTCCGCGATGGTCTCGACGTCGACGTCACGCGTGCTGGCGCCATTGACCCCGCGCAGCATCTCCGAGATCTTCGACGCGTTGTAGCCCGGTGGCGCAAAGCCGCGGACCTGTACCGTGTGGTCGTGTACGTTTGCGCTCAGCGCCGAGCAAGGAACCTGCGACAGCACCGGCATCACCGTCGCCAGCGACAAAGGCGCCGGCGGCGCGGTGGGCGCAGCGGGTGCACCAGGGCCTGCAAGCGACGCCGCCGATACCACGGTCGACGGCAGCGGCGGCACGACCGGTACGACGGCCGATGCCGACGCGAGCGGCGGTGTAGCCGACACGGCAGCAGAGACCGCGGCTGGTGCCTGAGCAGCCGTGCGTGCGGTCGCCGACGCCAACGATACCGTTGGCGGAGTCGGGCTGCGCGTCAATGCGGCCTCCGATGCGGGAGAACTCGCGGGCGCCGCGGCAAGCGACGCATTCGGCAGCGATCTGCTCGACAACGCTGAACTCGCTTCGCTTCCCTTTGACGGCGTCAACGTCGGCGCCGCCGTCGCATCCGACTTCGCCACGACAGGCGGTTGATCCAGATGACCGGTCGACGCGCTGCGATACCAATACGCGCCGATGCCCAGCACAGCGAGTACGCCAAACCCGATCGCCGACTTCGCCCACATGCCGACCTGAGGGCGCTCGCGTTGCTGCGCCCCCATTTCCGACACGAAGCGCGCGACCGTCGGTGTACGCAGTTCCCGATCGAACGACAAGGCGCACTTGAGCGCACGCCATTGACGCATGCCGAGTGCATCGGGCCGGCGCAACTTGAAGTGCGCATTGCGCGCCTGAGTCGCGGAGAGCCGGTCGAACGGATGCACGCCCGTCAGCATTTCGTACGTGATGCAGCCCAGTGCATAGATATCGTCACGCGGATCCGGCTCGAGATGCTCGAGCATTTCCGGACTCGCGTACGCAGGGGTCAGCGCGCCGAGGCTGCCCGGGTCGAACACTGTCGCATCGGTCTCCTGCTCGGGTCGCTGAAACACGCGCGCTATGCCGAAGTCGATGACTTTGACCTCGCCGGCGTCGGTCAGAAACACATTGGCTGGCTTGAAATCGCAATGCACGAAGCCGCGCTCATGCGCATAGGCAAGCGCATGGCCCATGCCGCGCACGATCGGCAAGGCATCGGCAATGGGCATGCCTTTAAAGTTCGGTGCACGCAGCACGCGGCTCAGGGGCTTGCCTTGCAGATACTCCATCGTCAGAAAGACGACCGGTCCGTCGCGATCGAAATCGTAGACAGTGACGATATTGCGGTGTGCGAGCGTCTGCGCCTTGCGCGCCTCGCGCTGCAGGGCGATCAGCGATTTCGGATTGCCCCGGAACTGCAGATTCAGCACCTTGATCGCGACATACGGGCGCCGGTCGGACGCCTCGAGCTTACGCAGATCGAGCGCCTTATAGACCGTGCCCATCCCGCCCACGCCGAGGCATTCCTCGAGCACAAAGCGGTTATTGAGCGTGTCGCCGATGCCTTTTGTCTGATCCATCTCGGCGAGCGTGCGCGCATGATCTTCGGCGCTTGCACGCAGGGACGGCAGCGAGGGCAGAGACGGCGCATCGTGCTGCCCCGGCGGAATGAGCATCTCCGTATCCGCAGCGAGCACGCGTGTTTCCTCGACGCCTCCCGGAGCATTCGAAGCAGACAGCAACTCGATCCGGCGACGCAACTCGGCGTAAAGATCCGGAGGCAGCGGCATGCGGCTCTGCTCATCCCTGAGCGTTTCGAGAAGCCGCGCCGAACTGACCCCGTCCGCGGATAACGTGCTGTCAATCTGTTCGAAAAACTCGTCGTGCGTCAGGCTACCGCTATGGAAGTTGTGAATTACGAACGCGAGGCTAGCCATCTAAGCAACTCGATGCGGCTCAAGATCGGTCGGGAATACGCCCATTCGCCTGTGGTAACCAATTAAGTGCTCTGTTGGATACTAGGCTGCACCTGCTCCTTTCGCAAATGGGACATATTCGCAAAACGCGACGGAACACCGAATCATTCCCTTCGATATCCGAATTAATGCCATCGACCCTATACCGCGCAAATGTACAAAAAAAGAGACGGTGGCAACTTCGCCACCGCCGCGAAAGAAAAGCGGAGCACCCCCATTCCAGCGAGTCGACGATCTCGCGTTGACGGATAGCGCGCCGAAAACCGCTTTCCAGACCCGATGCCGTTCGCCGCAGCGATCGGCGCGCTCGTAAGCGCACCGACGCGCAGTCATGCAAGGCCCGGCATCGGGCCGAATCGAGTTCAGTGTTGCTGAATCGCTGCTGCCAGCGTGCCAAGCGCGTTCGTGACGCTGGACATGTTGACGTCGACATTCGTGTCGCCGATTTGCGTCACGACGGGCGCAAATACGCCAACGTTCGTGACCGGGCTCAGAAAGCCGCCGCCACCGGCAACGGTCTGGATCTGGCTGCCGACGCCGGCGATGTTGAAGCCGCCGCGCACTTCGGACAGTTCCTTGTCCGACAGGTCCTTGCTCATTTCGAGGTCTTGAATCGCGATATTCGAGGTCATGATCGTCTTCCGTGTGTGTGGATCAGCGTTCGCCTGCGCGGTCGTCGGTGTTGCCTGGTCCATGCAACAAGCCGGTGTGCCGGGTTGTGTGTTTTGCCGCGTGCGCCGCTAAAAAGTCTGGATATTCGGTGTTGCGTGTGGAGAGAGCAGCACACCGTCTTGCAGGATGGTGCGCAAGGTGGGCTGCTCTCAAAGCGCCTTACTTGCCTTGAAGTTGTTCGGCCGACAGCTGGCCCAACACATTCGTGATGCTGGCGAGGTTGACGGTCGTCGTCGTGTCGCCGCCTTGCAGAACCGTCGGCGAATACGAGCCGATGTTCGTCGTGCCGCTCAGGAAGCCGCCACCGCCGACGACGGTTTGCACTTGGCTGCCGACCGATGCGACGTTCATGCCGCCGCGCACGGCTGCGAGTTCCTTGCCCGACAGGTCCTTGCTGATTTCGAGGTCTTTGATCGAGAGAGTTGCGTTCATGATGATCTCCTAGAGGTTGGGTTGGTGAGCACTTCTTTGCGCTCGCATCTCTTTATGCGAGAGGTGTGCCATGTCGTGCCACTGCGCTCAAAGAAATTTGCATTGCCTTGAAAACAAAGGGGAAAGACGGCATCAGCGCGCGGCAACGCCCAACATCCACGATCAGGATCACGAATGATGTGTTCGATCGACGGAGACACTTCGGCCAAAGGTGTCTGTTCAGCAAAAACACTGCGGATTTTCAGGCCCCGCTGAATCGGCGAACCTCGATCGGGATGGGTACTTACACCGATGCGTACACCGATGCCCCCCGGACAACCGTTGCGATGCAGCACCAAGTAACACCTGGCGCGCGTATTTGGATGTAGAGTCGAAGCGCACGTGATCCCCCGCCCCAAGATCCACGCGCGACGATTGATCAGATGAACATCGGAGCCCTCAATACATATGGCAATCCTGACTATCAAGGATCTTCCCCAGAACATCGAACTCGACCGCGCAGCGATGACTGCGATCGTCGGGGGATCGAGAGCGGGAAGCAGCTCGACTTTCGTGTCGATGACCCCGACGTCGATGCCGCGTCCCTCGCGTGTCTTCGACTATCCGCCCGGTTTTCCGAACGCCCACCCCACTGATCCGGTCAGCGCAGAAGATCAGACCCATTCCGCCGCGACTGACGTGCGGACAAAAAAATAGCGCACTCGTTATTCGCCTCCGCCCCGACGCTCGTTCTCATCGAGTGATCGCTTCGATTCGCCTCGTTCTTCCTTGATACCGGCCGATCCGCGCCTGCGGATCGCCAAGCCGGTATCATGCTCCGGCATTCCCGTTAGGCTTGGTCCCCGTTGCGCCGATCTGTATCGGCAACGGGCACTCAACACGTCACGACGAACCTTTCCATGCCCTTGCTCGAACCGAATCGCCGCTATGTCGACCCCGCGATCCAGTCCCTCGATCCGCGTTTCCACTCGCTGAGGCTGGCCAACGCATCGGTCGAACATCTTTTCGATGGTTGCCGCTGGTCCGAAGGCCCGGTCTGGTTCGGGGACGGTCGCTACCTGCTCTGGAGCGACATCCCGAACAACCGCGTGATGCGCTGGGACGAAGCGAGCGGACAAGTCAGCGTCTGGCAGCAACCGTCGAACTTCGCGAACGGGCATACGCGCGACCGGCAGGGCCGTCTCGTCAGCTGCGAGCACCTGACACGCCGCGTGACACGCGTTGAATATGACGGCAGCGTGACCGTGCTCGCCGACAGCTATAACGGGCACCGCCTCAATTCGCCCAACGATGTCATCGTCAAATCGGACGGGTCGATCTGGTTCAGCGACCCGACCTTCGGGATCGACGGCTTCTATGAAGGCGAGCAAGCGAAGCCTGAACTCGCGCCGGCCGTGTACCGCGTCGATCCGCATTCCGGTGAAGTCACGATGGTCGACGACGGCATGCTGGGCCCGAACGGCCTTGCGTTTTCACCCGATGAGCGCGTGCTCTATATCGTCGAGTCGCGTTCGAACCCACGGGAGATTCGCGCGTTCGACGTCAGTGAAGACGGCAAGCGCCTGAGCAATCCGCGCAAGTTGATCGATGCACAAGGCGGCACGCCCGACGGCTTCCGCGTCGATATCCACGGCAATCTGTGGTGTGGCTGGGGCATGGGCACCGCCGAACTCGACGGCGTGCGCGTGTTCACGCCGCATGGCGAAGCGATCGGCCATATCGCGCTGCCAGAGCGATGCGCGAATCTGTGCTTTGGCGGCCGGCACCGCAACCGCCTCTTTATGGCGGCAAGCCACGGGCTCTATTCGCTGTATGTGAATACGCAGGGCGTGGCGGGCGGCTAAGTTTGAGCTGGGCTTTTGGCATTGGCTTTGGCCGAGTTTGAGTCCATCACGAGCCGAATACGCACGCATCGAAAGCGAATCGAAACCTCTTACGGAATCGGTCTTGAGAGGTGCGAATCTCGCCGCGACTCGCACAAGACTATCGATCGATGCAACTGATCGCAGGATGCGCTGTCGAATCGGCCACATCTTCCGATTCAGCGAGTCAAAGTGACGCCGCATCCGCATAACTTACTCAATCCGTAACAAAAAGTACTCGGACAGACTGCCGAGAAAGACAAGGCACGGTAGTCGAAAAAATTTATAATTGCCGCGCCGATCTGCGAGCGCGCCGCGAGGCAAATGAAAGCTTCAATGCGCGCACGCAGGATTTCGCAGCCAGTGTCATGCGATCGGCCGAAGTCATTCTGGCTGCCAATGAATTCGCCTATGCAGATCAAAACCGGGTTGTCGTCGTTTTCGTTTCTGACGTTGTCGTGTAGTGCGCTAGTGCTGCTCTCGGCATGTTCGTCGACACCCAAGCCGCTTTATCAGAGCGAGCAGTTCGATTCGAAGGCCAGTCCCTTCGCGCGGAATTTCAATGTGGGCGCCGCTTCGGCGTGCCAGGCGGCTCGTCGCGCCTTGTTGAGCCAGGGGTATATGACGACATCGACGCGTTTCGATCTCGTCGACGGCTCAAAGAATTTTCAACCCGACGGCGATTCGCACGTGACGATCGAGTTTCATGTCGTCTGTACGTCCGATGACCCTGAAAGCCCGAATAGCACGGCATTTGTGAGTGCCGTGCAGGATCGCTACACGCTCAAGAAGACGAGCACGTCGGCCAGCGTTGGCCTTAGCGTGCTGGGCTCGGTGTCGCTGCCCATCGGTTCGAGCGACGATTCGATGGTCAAGATCGCGAGCGAGACGATTCCTGCCGGCGTGTTCTACGACCGGTTCTTCAACCTGGTCAAGTACTACATCGACACGGCGCCCGAGAAGCCCGCACCGGCCAAGCCAGTGGCACCGCCACCGCCGATGCCGGAACCCGTCAAGCCGCCGCACGCCGAGCAGCACACGGAATCGGGTGCCGCAGCCGTTGCCGCGCCGGCGATTGCCGCAAGCGGCGCGAGCGCGGCCGGGACGACGATCCTGGCCACTCCCGCCACGGCGCCCACGCCGGCTGTTTCGACAGCGGTGCCCGCGCCAGTCAATCCGGCAACGGCGTCGACGTCCGTGTCTGCGCCGGCAGGGTCGACGTCCGCACCCGCCACGGTAACTGCTCCGACCGCTTCGACTGCTGCGGCCGCGCCGGCTAGTGCGGCGATCAACGCGCCGGCCGTAGCGACGCCGGCTATCACGCCCGCCGCGTCACCCGTGGCCCCCACTACCGCGCCTGTGAACGAAACCCCAACGGTCGCCCCCGCGGTCATCACACCGGCAGCACCTGCAGCAGTGCCCGCAGTCGCTGCGCCGGCCCCCGCGTCGTCCGCAACGCCGGCTCCGTCGTCGGCGGCTGCACCCGAAGTGGCCTCGTCGAGTTCATCGAACACGTTGGACTCTTCGAAGCCGGTGGAAACGGCGCATGCAGAAGCTGCCAGTTCGACGGCATCGGCCGCATCGTCGGCTGTCACCACGACGGCCGCAGCCGACGCATCGCCGTCGCCCGCTGCGGCAGCAAGCACCGACGCCCCTGCCAGCCCCGCGTCAAAGTAAGCGCAAAAGTAAGTCCGCGACGCCGCAAGTCGAAGCGATGTCCTGTCCGCACGCCTCTATTAAAATCGCAGGCAAAAAAAAGGGGGCCGTCTCTGAACGGCCCCGAAAGCACACTCGCAGCACAGGGGAAGCTGCAGGACCGATAGTGCTGCGCGATTCTTAAGTCAATCTTAGGACTTGCCCCGAATAATCGGGGCACGATGCAGCGGGCCTTACGGAGCAATACCGCTGAAATGTTTCAGTACGCGACAGCAGTGTGTCGCGCGTGTGCAGTTACATATCGCGCGATCCAGCGATAGCGATGTCATTCAAACGCGTGCTCGAATTGTGGTGACTGTCGCGTCCGCCTTAACAGGCTCTGATGCCGTTGATACGCTGACGCATCCGCCATCACCGTTGGTTGCGATCACCGTTGGTTGCGATCACCGTTGGTTGCGATCACCGTTGGTTGACGTCTTCGTTAGCTGCCGTCTCCGTGGGCGGGGCCCAAGCGTTTCAGGTCGACGCCCTGCAGACCGCGGCAAGTTTGTTGCCATCGGGATCACGCACATACGCCACGTAAAACGTCGGTCCGTAGTAGGGCCGCACACCTGGCTCTCCCTCGGACGTCCCGCCGTTGTCGAGCCCGGCCCGATAAAACGCATCGACGACCGCGCGCGAACTCGCATCGAATGCGACCATCACGCCATTGCCCGGTATCGCGGGCTGGTTATCAAATGGTTTGACGACCCAAAGCGCAAGCTCGATCACCTCGCCGTCTTCGTATGTCCCCCACCCCGCCCATTCGAAGACGTCGGTCACGCCGCCTTCAGGGCAACGACGGTGACCCAACGCAGTCATCACCGGGTCGTAAAAGCGAATCGAGCGCTCGATGTCGTTGGTCCCTACAGTCACGTAACTGAACATGCATTTCCCTGTGTGAACGCGTGGGGGTTTATGTATCCGGCGCAAGTACGGATCGCAATGAGGAGTGGCAGCGCTTCTGAGCGACCGTCATCGAGACGTTGCCGAGACCAGGCTGAGCCTTAAATTACCGCGGGTTACGTATCGCGCAGCCTAGCGCAAACACGCATGTTGCGGGAGCATCGCGGCGCGTCGAACTGGTTTATAGTCGCGCTGCCGTTCAACGCCTGCCCACCCTGCTTTGCCGACTTATACCCTTCGCGATCGCGTATCCGTCGAACTCGATATCCGCAAAAGCCGCTTTATCGGCCTCGTCATTCCCGTTGACGACCGCCAGGCGGCAATGGTCGAACTCGACGCATTGCGCGCCCAGCACCCGACAGCCACGCATGTCTGTTGGGCGCTGCTTGCGGGCGGCGAATCAGGCATGTCCGATGATGGTGAACCGTCGGGCACAGCTGGCCGGCCCATCCTCGAAGTGCTTCGTCATCATGATGTCGACGGCGTACTCGGTGCCGTTGTTCGCTACTACGGCGGCATCAAACTCGGCGCGGGCGGTCTGGTCCGCGCCTACACCGACGCGGTTGCGAGCGCGATGCAGGTCGCCGAACGCATCGAACGCATTCCTCTGACCGGATTGTTCGTCGAAATCGACTACGCCGATGAAACGCGGATGCGCCACTGGATCGAACAGCAAGCCTACACGCTGATTGATGCGACGTACGGCATGAACGTTCGCCTCCATATTCGCCTGCCAGTCGCGTCCGCACAGGATGCACACGACACGATGCGCGATATGACCAGCGGCCGCGCGCTCGTCGAAAGGGATTAGAAAGCAATTTACGTCGCGATAGTCTTTCGCGACCATTGTCAAGATTTCGATAGCATTTTCGCGCGAGCGCCGACGCGAGCGCCCTTCGCATGACGAGACGACGATCAGTCGGCCGAACGCATTGATCGCAATCAGTATTTTACGAATCGGCCGGAATCTGCGACAATGCGTCGCCGGTTCGATTCGTCGAACCGGTTTTGTTTGGTCGGCCAGCATGGTGTCGATCAGTCGTTTGGCCCAACCGGGTCGCGACGGATCGACAGGATTTTGGCGATCGGGCCGGTGCGAACTGTCGCAAATGGCCCAAACAATTAAGCTTTACCGCGCTCCGGCTTCCATAAAACGACAGCCGTACGCATGACGCGTGTATACTGCGCGTTCTCGTCTCCGTGGTGCTGGATTGGCGGAAGACTCGTACGGATTGCATTTGGCAATCTGTTGCACACCCTGACATCAACCGAAGGATTGCATGACAACCATTCACATCAAGGAAAATGAGCCGTTTGACGTAGCACTGCGCCGTTTCCGCCGTACCATCGAACGCAATGGCCTGATCACCGAACTGCGCGCACGTACCTCGTACGAAAAGCCGACGACCGAACGCAAGCGCAAGAAGGCTGCTGCTGTTGCTCGTCTGCGTAAGCGCCTGCGCCGCGATCAGCTGCCGAAGAAGATGTACTAAGCGTTACGATGCATACGGCCCGGCACTCGCCGGTCCGATGCTTTGTGTTCGCATCGTGTGTGTCGCAGGCGTGATGCAGTGCTTGTGAAGTCGCCCCCGGCTTCCCGCCCTGCCTAGGCTGCCTGGCCTTAACCTGCGATTCCTCTTCTTTTCTGGTCATCTACACTCGCTGTTTGCTCCGGTGAATTGAACCGGCGTCTTCGGCTGGATGTGTTCGCCCGTTTCGACCATATCAACTTCATGACCCATTTGGGCCGATGAGGATTTTTTGCGTCTGTCGTCGTTGAGCGGACCCCGTTCGATGCTCGATCGAGTCGAACTCCCCCGCCACATCGCCGCGGGCACGCTCCACACGGACTCCCAGGCACCACGTGACGAGGCCCGCGCCGCTCGCATGTACGAGGTGCCACATCGGCATCGATCGATACGATAATGCTTCGACTTCAATCAGCGAACGGCACCGTGCCGCGCATGTCGACATGAGCGTATCTCCGCGCATTGCAGATTCGACCACGCCCGCTTCACAGGCCACTTCACAGACCGCTGCACAGCTCGCTCCACAGCCCGCTTCCGCGGCCGATGCGACCGTTCTGTTTCGAACGCTCAATCACATCGCCTTTATCACCCTGAACCGCCCGGCCGCGCTGAATGCGCTCGATCACGCGATGATCGAACAGATTGCGGCACGGCTCGAACAGTGTCGTCACGATGACGATATCGTCGCCGTCGTGATCAACAGCGCGATCGAAAAGGCTTTCTGCGCGGGCGGCGATGTTCGCGCCCTGCTACGGCCCGGCAGCGACGGACGCGCCGACATCGAGCGCTACTTCAACGACGAGTACCGGCTCGACTACGCGATTCATCGCTTCCCCAAGCCCGTTGTCGTGATCATGGATGCCATCACGATGGGCGGTGGCATGGGTCTCGCACAAGGCGCCGCGTTGCGCATCGCAACCGAACGCAGCCGGATTGCCATGCCCGAAACCAAAATCGGCATGGTCCCGGACGTGGGCGCGACGCATTTTCTCGCGGCCATGCCCGTCGAACTCGAGCTGTATGTCGGGCTGACAGGCGTCACGCTAAGCGGACCGGACGCCGTCGTATGCGCGCTCGCTGACGTGTGCGTCCCGCACACGAATCTTTCCGATGTCGAACAGCGATTGAACAATATCGACGCGCGGGCGCTCGCCGGGCAACGCGATGCGCTGCTTGCCGCGTTACGCGAGGCGTACGTACGCACCGAGGCAGGCACTGACGCATCGGTCATCGAGCGCCAGCGTGGGTGGATCACCGAGCACTTCAAGCGTGAAGCAGCGCCGACTTCGATCGTCGCGTCTCTCGGGCGAACGCTTGAAGGTCTTGAAGACGCCGAGGCCACGCGCGAGGAACGTGAGTGGATCGAAGCCACCCTCACGGCATTGAAGAGCTACTCACCCACCATGATTCACGTGACACGCGAAGCCCTGCTCCGCGGCCGTGAGATCACACTGGAAGACAGCTTCCGCCTTGAGATGGGCATCGTGGTGCGCACCATTGAAGAAGGCGACTTTCGCGAGGGCGTGCGAGCCCATCTGATCGACAAGGACCGCGCGCCGAAATGGAAGCCCGACACACTCGAAGCCGTCACGCCTGAGCATGTCGCGCATTTCCTGAGTTCACCGTGGTCGAGTGATGCTCATCCGCTTGCCAATCTTGGCGACGACGCACAACGCTAGACTCTCGCGCGGCGCGAGCGTAGCAGCCCTTCCCCTGCTGCGCTCGCCACCGTCAGCGGCCTTCGGCATGCCTGACTGATCTTCGAGGCCACCGCTTGCGGCCATCCGATGCGACCACTCGATGCATTAGCGCCCCCTCACCGCGACGCTGCATCTCTCCAGCTGAACTTCGGCGCGTAACCCAGCACACGTCGCGCCTTGTCGATCGACAGCAGCGTATCGTGAGGTCCCTTGGGTTCCGTGAACGGCACCGAGGGGAAGAACTCGGCAACGAGCTCGCGATTGGGACGCGTCATCACCGTATCGGCGTTCGCGATAATGAAATGGTCGGCGCCCTTGACCTTCGCCTCGAGCGCGAGACGAATCGCTTGTGAGCCGTCGCGCGCGTCGATATAGCCCCACAGATTCCATTTGCGCGATGCCGGGTTGGCGTCGAACGGGAATGCCGCATAGTCAGCCGGCTCCATCACATTCGAAAACCGCAGGCCAATGATCTTGAGCTCCGGATCCCAACGCGCGAACTGCTTGGCGATTTCCTCACCCACAAGCTTCGACAACGAATAGGCCGATTCTGGGCGCGCATCACATTCCTCATCGATCGGAATGCGTTGAGGCGGAATATCGAGCGGCAGCCCGAGCAGTGTTTCACTCGATGCCCAGACCACATTGCGAATTTTGAGCCGGCGCGCCGCTTCGAAAACGTTATACGTGCTGATCGCGTTCGTACGAAAGATGACGGCATTAGTCTGAAGACCCGGGGCCGGAATGGCGGCAAGATGCACGACGCCGTCGACACCGTTGAAGCGATCGTCGATTTGCGAGAGCACTTCGAGCGTCTGGCCCATATCTTCGAGATCGGCTTTGACGAACGGACAATTGCGCGTGGCCGGCAATGCCGCATCGACGTTGATCACCTCGTATCCATGCTCGAGTAAATCGAGCACGCATGCACGACCCAGCTTGCCGCTACCGCCCGTCACTACGATCCTGGCCATTCATCTGTCTCCTGTATGGTTACTGTTATCAAGGGGCATCTGCCCGCGATACCGGTCGCCGCTGGTTTTTGATTTCATGCCGGCGGCTCCGACCCGGTTGTCGCGCGTAGCGTACGACGTATTCAGGAACCGTGCCTGTCAGCGAACGACAATGGAGAAGTGCATGAAGCTCAGGAATCGCGTGCGCGACGGTCGGAATGACCTATCCTAGTTGTCAAAAGCTGTCGCGCAACGATGCTGTCTGCGTAAAGGACGCACGTTTTATTTCGGTAAGACTGATGCGGCACAATGGCCGGTCAATTCATGGAGCCTATATTGAATCCAGTCCGCAACGTCGATCTAGCGCGCAATCTGCTCGTTATCGTGATTCTGTCCGCGCTCGCCGCAGGCAGTTTCTATGTGCTGCGCCCTTTCATCCCAGGCCTGATCTGGGCGTCGACGATCGTGATCGCTACGTGGCCCATGATGCTCGGGCTTCAGCATCGCCTGGGTAACCGCCGCTGGCTCGCGACGACCATCCTGCTGGTCGGACTGTTGATCGTCATTATCCTGCCCTTGTACTCGGCGATTTCGACGCTGGCCGAACATGGCGGCGAGATCATGAGCTCGATCAAGGCGCTGCCGACCTATTCGCTGCCTCCGCCACCCGACTGGGTCACCAAAGTCCCGCTGATCGGCGCGCGCGCGGCCGGCGAATGGCAGAAGCTCTCGGACGCAGGGCCAGGCGGCATTCTTGCCAAGCTGGAGCCATATATTTCGATCGCTGCGAAATGGCTGCTCGGGCACGCTGCCATCGTCGGCGTGTTTGTGATTCACATGTGTATCACCGTGATCATCGCCGGCATTCTCTATATGAACGGCGAAACGGCAGCGGGATTCATGATGCGATTCGCGAGCCGCGTGGCGGGCGAGCGCGGCACAGCGGCCATCCGTCTGACCGGATTGTCGATTCGCGCGGTCGCATTGGGCATCGTCGTGACAGCCATTACCCAATCCGCGCTGGGCGGCATCGGATTATGGATCTGCGGCGTGCCGGGCGCCGGGATCCTGACCGCCATCATGTTGATTCTGTGCCTCGCTCAGATCGGACCGTTGCCCCCGTTGCTCGGCGGCATCATCTATCTGTTCTGGCATGACGCTCACGTCTGGGGCATCGTGCTGATCGTGATCACCGTGCTCGTGACCATGCTCGACAACGTATTGCGGCCGATGCTGATCCGGCGCGGCGTCGACCTGTCGATGCTTCTGATCCTTTCGGGTGTGCTCGGCGGGATGTTTGCGTTCGGCATCGTCGGCCTGTTTATGGGGCCCGTGATTCTCGCAGTGACCTACACCCTGCTGCGTGCGTGGATCGACGAACTTCCGCCGCAGCACTCCGCCGACCCTGTCATCGATGCGCTTCTCACGGCTCCGCCTGACGACGTCAAGATGAAGGACGCGTAAGCACGACGCTTTACCGCTGTTCGAAACGATCGTATTTACGTTCTGAATAACTTCTTTCGCTATCGAGTTCCGTCACGCGCGCGCCTGGCGGACCTTTACGCATGAACTCGAGCATGCGATCGACCTGATCGGGCGTGCCCTGAATCAGCGCTTCGACCGTGCCGTCCTCCATGTTCTGAACCCATCCTGATACACCGAGTTCGTGAGCACGACGCACGGTCGAAAACCGATAACCGACACCTTGCACTCGCCCGTGCACGCGTACGTTATACGTTTCGACACGCTCATGACTGCCGCTGACCATCGTCCGACTCCGTTGCTTTTTCGATTGGGCGATATTCTAGGACGTAATGGATGAACCTGTCGGCGAGCGCGCGACTCTGCGTTCGAGCGAACAAAAAAAGCGCTCGCGAGATCACGAGCGCTTTTTCAGGGTCGATCGTCGTTAGAACGAATACCGATAGCCCGCATTCACGAGATACGTGTTCTCGACGTCACGCCCCTTCTGATACTGGAAGTCGGCGAACAGTGCATGCCGCTTCGCGATCTGTGCCGACAAACCCAGGTTCACGAAGGCACGCGACGCATCCATCTTTGTCTCGATCGAAGCGCCGGCATAGTGCACGGTCTGAGTGCCCGCGAACTCCTCGGCATAACCCACGCGCACATAAGGTTCGAAAATCTGATCGCCGCTGACGAATTGCTTCGACAGCGTCAACGACGCGTTCGCACCGGCAGAACCGACACCGTCTGAACTCACAAAATGGCCGACATCCGTGGTGAATGACTGGCTATTCTGATGCATGTACCGCACGCCAACCGCAGGCTGCAGGCGCCAACCGTTACCGATATCAAACTGTTTACCCGCTTCGACATAGACCGCGCTTGAGCGGCTTTGCCAGTCATTGGCGTTGACGACCGAGTGAGCCGGGTCGCCATAGTAGTTCGCGGTGTAACGGTTGTCGAAGTTGCCGAATGCAGCCATACCCTCGACGTACCACCCGGAGGCGTGTTGCCAAGTGCCATACAGACCGACGGTGTAACCATGTGCCTTGCCACTGCTGCCCGACGCGTTACGATCTTCCTCAACGTACGACGCGTAAGCGCCGCCGAAAATCTGCGACACCTCGTCGCGGTCGAGCACTGCATCCACACCGATCGACAGACCGGCGACCCGTGTATCAAACGTGTCGCTCGCACTCGAGCTGTAGCCGTTACTCAGATCGTAGTCCGCGCCATATCCCTGCACCCAGAACGAGCCCTTGCTCGGCGCAAAGTCACGCAACGCTTGTTGACGCAGATGGAGCGCGGCGAATTGCGTATCCCAGATCGCCTTGGTCGCCGCGACAGACATCGCATTCACCGCCGCCGTCGCGCCGTCATTCAGCGCTGGCTTGGCCGGTTTTGCCGGGTCCGGACCCGCACCGGGATCACTCGGCTGGTCGCCCGGGTTATCTCCGGGGTTATCTCCGGGGTTATCTCCGGGGTTATCGCCGGGGTTATCGCCGGGGTTATCGCCGGGGTTATCGCCGGGGTCATCGCCGGGTTCATCATCGGGCGGAACGGTGTTTTGTACGGCCACGACGTTGCCCTTGCTGTCGACCGTGCTCGTGTATTGATACGCACCAATATCCGACTTACCACTGACTTGCGCGGTATTGGGGCCATCGACTTCGGCGATGACGTAGCTTGGCTTAAGCTCTCCGTCCGCATACGAATGCCGCGTATCCGTCATGGTGACAGTCCATTCGCCCGACATCGTCCCTGTGTCATGTATGGACGGGCGTAGACGGACGACTTCAAAATCCGACGTCAGCGTCCCCGTGCCGGATAGCGCATTCGTCGTCAACGTACTCGCCTGCGTGTCGATGACGCCGTTATTCGAGTAAATAGCGTGAACGTCAGAATTCGCCATTAATTTCCAGCGACTGTCGGAAATAAATAATTCGGAAACACCGTACATTGCTCCGGTGATATTTCCATTATCCTGCATCACAACCTTGGTCGAAACGATCGGCACAGTCGGATTGACACCATTTTGGCTCGCATCAATGTCCCCCTGCAGGTCGACATTGTCGGCAATAAACGTCACGCCGAGATAGTCATTTGAGCCTCCCGTATCCGGGTCCGTGTCGACGTAAAGCAACTGATTGGAGCCGGAATCAATTGTGGATCCGTTTCTTACAGTAATGGACACTTCGTCGGACTCAAACGTGTCAGTGACATAGAAAGCGGCACCAGACGTATTGACTGATGTATTGTCGAGGACGATCGAAGTGGTCGCCCTGTCTGTGCTGGCTCCACCCACATAAATTCCGCCAGCCTGCGCACCTCCTGTTGCCTGAATCGTCGAATTGACGAGTGTCAGCGTTCCGTTCCCCATTTCAATGGCGCTTTCGCCATCTGTGCTACTGATAACCGAGTTATCGATATATACCCCGGCGTCGTCAGCAATAAGATGACCGTTGACAGTGGAATCTTTCAGGTAAAGATATCCTCCCCCAAAATTCGTGTAATTCACGCCCCCAGAAAATGTAAGATTACCATTGACGGTTACGTTCGAGCCAAGCAACGAATAGCCATCCGTATGTGAATAACCACCATCAAATGTCTCATTCACGAACACATCAACCTGCTCTGCGAACCGGCAAGCGTCACAAGGCGACCCGATGGACGCATTGGAACTCGCATCCCAAGATGCATGCGCGGGCACGGCCCATAGCGTTACGACTATTGCAACTGCATTAGCAATACAATGTTTTCTTGCACGAATTTCGGAATCAATCCCCGTTGCAATCCAATTTTTCACAAAACCTCCCTAACAAAGGAAGGCGCAGTTTATGAATGACGCGCAATCGCAATATCTTTACATCAGTATCATTCACTCTCAATCACACATAAGAAATCTGAGTTTAAATTCGCGGAATACCGAAATACGTCCACTCTCTCGATCCACAAGGCTGCTGCGAACAGGCCTTCGCCAATGAATTCGGCGCACCTCCCCGGCGCGTTTATAATCCGCCCGAACCGACCGGAGCCGCCGTGGGCATCAAGAAACTCGCGAATCACCTGAATTTGTCGATTGCCACCGTCTCTCGCGCCCTGAACGCGAGCGACGAGGTCAGCGCAGCAACCCGTCAGCGAGTGCTCGAAGCCGCCGCCGAGCTGGGCTATTCGCCGAACAAGGCCGCGGAAAGCCTGCGCAAAGGACGCATCGACACCATCGGTCTGATGCTGCCGATGCGCAGCCCTGAAGAGAACTACACGCTGTCTTTGTTCCTGACGCTCGCGGACGGGATTCAGGAATCGCTGTCGAAAGCGCAACTCGATCTCGCGATTTATCAGAGCAGGACCGACGAAGACGAGCTCACCCGTCTCAAACGCATCGTCGAGCGACGTCAGGTCGACGGCGTCATCGTCTCGGGCACGCGCCGGCACGACCCTCGTCTCGACTACCTCGCCGAGAAGCGTTTCCCGTTTGTCGCGTTTGGCCGCAGCGAGTCCGGCGGCGAACATGCCTGGATTGATCTCGATTTCGAATCGGCGGCCGAGGAAGCCATCGAGCGCCTGGTCGGCTTTGGTCATCGTCGCATCGCGATCGGCATGCCGGGGCAGGATGCGATGCAGGCACACGTGTACCTGAACGGATACAAGCGCGCGCTTAAGCGCCTGGGCATCGCATTCGATGCATCGCTTGTGAGACACGACGACCTCAGCGAACGCGGCGGCTATCGCGTGACCGGCGAACTGCTCGACGCCGCACAGCCGCCGACTGCGATTGTGTTTCAGAGCGACTGCATGGCGATCGGCGCGTACCGCAAGCTCAGCGAACTGGGCCTTCGGCCCGGGAAGGACATCGCGATCAGCGGCGGCGTGCTGACTGGCGAAGTCCCCGACTACCTGTCGCCGCGGCTTACCGGCTTCTCGATCGCAACCCGCGAACTCGGCGCGCGAATGGGAGAGGCGATTCTGTCGCGCTTGCCTGGCACAAACGTAGTGCACGACGCGCCGATCATGCAGGAGATTTGGCCGCTACGCCTCAAGGCTCGCACCAGCGATGCACTGCCGCGAGACGGCGCCGCCTGATGTCGCCGCCAACATCCAGGCGTCAGCCGATGCCGACGCCGGCGATGTGAACAGACGCAATGACTTTAGATTCACATAGCGCAGGCCGGTCAAAACGCGTATTGATAGCCGAGACTAATCAAATACGTGTTTTCGACGTCACGTCCCTTTTGGTATTGGACGTCTGCGAAGAGCGCATGTCGTCGAGCGAGTTCGGCTGATAGCCCGACATTCACAAACGCCCGCGACGCGTCCAGGTTTGTATCGATCGGCGCGCCGGCGTAGCGCACCGTTTGAGTACTCGCAAATTCCTGCGCGTAACCCAGGCGCGCATACAACTCGTAGCGGTTCTTCGCACTGCGGAATCGCTTCGACAGCGTCACCGAGACTTGGGCACCTGCCGAATTCACGCCGTCGGAGCTGACGAAATGTCCAACGTCGGTTGAGAAAGACTGACTATTCTGATGCACCATGCGAACGCCTACGGCCGGTTGCACGCGCCACTCTCCGCCAAGCGTGAACTGCTTGCCCGTTTCCATGTAGATAGCGCTTGAACGGCCCTTCCAATCATTGGCGTTGACGACAGAGCGTGAAGGACTCCCATAGTAATTCGCGGAATAGCGATTCACGAGACTGCCGAACGCCGCCATGCCCTCCAGGTACCAGCCGCAATCGTGCTGCCAGACACCATACAGTCCGACGGAATATCCATGTGAATTGCCGTAGCTTCCTGAAGCACTGCGATCCTGTTCGACATACGACGCATAGACCCCGCCGTACGTTCTCGTCGCGCCGACTTGATCGAGCAATGCATCAACACCGATCGACATCCCGCTCACGCGCGTATCGAATGTGTCACTCGCGCCAGCGCCGTACCCGTCGTTCAGTTGATATTCCCCGCCATACCCCTGCACCCAGAATGCGCGTCTGCGCGGTGCGAATTCTCGCAACGCCTGTTGCCGCAAATGCACCGCACCGAATTGCGTGTCCCACATTGCCTTGGTTGAAGCAACCGACAGCGCGTCCACCGCGGCTGTCGCGCCGTCGTTTAGCGCTGGCTTGACCGGGCCAGTCGGCGCCCCCGCGTCTCCTGAGCCGCCCGGGTTGTTGGAGGTATCCTCACCACCGGTGTCGCTCGGTCCGTCCGCCGGCTCAGTCGGCGCCCACGGAATACCCGTTTGCACCGCGACGACTTCGCCGTTCGAATCAACGGTGGTTGTATATTGATACGCGCCAATATCTGATTTCCCGCTGACACTTGCGGAATTGGAGCCGTCGACCTCTACGAGAACGTAAGCCGGCTGCAGTTCCCCATCTGCATAGTTGTGTTGCGTGTCGGCTACCGTAATCTGCCACACGCCGTCCATATTGCCGGCGACCTGGACGGGTGGAGACGAAACAACGCGCATGAAGTCCGAACTGATGCTACCCGAGCCCGACAATGAAGAGATATTTAAATCGTGATCCGCAGTGTTAATCACAGCAGTGTCGCCGATCAAATCTCCAACCACTGAATCACCCGTGAGGTCCCACTCGCTCCGGCTTATGTGGAATGAATCAGCACCATTCACAGCACCTTCCAGACTCGAGCCGTTTTGCAGCGACACATTCAGCGTAGCCTGCGTGGCGCCGGAATAAACATAAATATCTCCCTTCAGATCAGACTGATCGACGGTGAAATTCACTTGTCCGCTGCTTTTACCCGTCACCTCCAGAATCTTTCCGTTTCCACTGAGAAGCTCAGACTGGTTCGTTACGTTGATATTCATCACTTGATCTTTAGCGACTCCGTAGACTACGATCGCCGATCCCGTTTCCCCGTGTATCGAAGAGTGATCGACTGAAAGTGTCGCACCATCCGTAGAAGCACCTCCGTATATGATGGCCCCGGTGCCCTTTCCGGTTATCGAGGAGTCGTACAAATTAGCGTTTCCGCCATACATTACAATTCCGCCGATAGTTCGCGAATTCGGCGATGAGACGATCGAAGTCGAATACAGCGTCGCGACACCGTCGTATACAATCAGCTTGCCGTTTTGCGTTGAACCAACCATCGTCAGTTCACTTGACGCAGATTTCAGGGAAATATCACCATTAATATTAGAATCATTTATCCAATATGTTTCATCAGAGATCGAAATATTCTGATTAACTTCAGTGGCTGCGATGACATGAATATCACGTGACCGACGCGACATATAACGATAGCGCGATTCATTTTCGGCATACACGAGTTCTGACACTGTGTCTTCGGTCGATGCCCGCGCAGCGTCCGCGAAAGTGCTCATTGCAGCGCACACGAAAATACACCGCATACAGTGCACAGCTATCCCGAAATCAGTCTTTCCTGAATTGACGCTCATTTCGCTCTCCATTTTCACGCCGACGCCGACTTCAGCGGAGAATAGGCGAGCAACAGATTCCAAGAAGTACGAATTTTCCTAATTGGATTAGGACGGATCGCATCATTAAATCAACGACATCGTGAAGCCCGTCGCGCACGTCTCTCACCAAACATTGCGCACATATCGTCGTCTCGAACCGCGCCCACACCACGCCTGACCTTCGCTTGCGTTTTTCGCCGGGGCTCGTTGTGTTTGGTGTTACCTCGCCTTGACATCCGCGCTTCTGAGGACAAGAATCTGCCCCATTCCCGGAAACGTTTCCGGAACTGTTTCGAGGCACTGCGAGAGCAGACGATCGGGCAGCGCCGACGCCACGGGCACACAAGAAGCGCGAGCATCCGCGCCGACATTCCACTTCGGAGGAGCACATGAGAAAGACCTTGACCGCCACCGCCGCGGCGATCAGCGTTGTCGTTTCAATGATGTCGATGTCCACGGCGTCGTATGCCGCCGACCAGCAGACTCTCAATGTCTGGACGGTTGACGAGCCGAACCCGTTCACCGAAAAGATGGCGAACGAGTTCGCCAAGCAACACCCTGAAATCAAGGTGCAGATTCGTCGCGTCGGCTTTGCCGCGCTCAATGACGAAGCGATGCGCGCCGTCATGTCGGGCAACGGCCCTGACGTGGTGCCCGTCGACAACCCGAATACCGCGATGTTTGCTTCGCGTGGCGCGCTCGTCGATCTGACGCCGTTCCTCGCGAAGTCGAAGGTCATCGATTCGAAGCAAATCTTCCCGGGACCGCTGAAGAACGCGACGTGGAACGGCAAGGTCTATGCGATCCCGCGTGGTGCAAACACGCTCGCGCTGTACTACAACCAGGACGCGTTCAAGGCCGCCGGCCTCGATCCGAACAAGCCGCCCCAAACGTGGGACGAGCTCTACACGGACGCAAAGAAGCTGACGGATTCGTCGAAGGGCGTCTACGGTCTGGCCTTCTCGGCAATCGGTACTGAAGAAGGTACGTTCCAGTTCCTGCCGTTCATCCAGACGACCGGTGCGGACTGGACGTCGCTCGGCTCGGCCGGCGCGATCCGTGCGGCGCAATTCTGGCAAAAGCTGCTCGATGAAAAGCTCGCGTCGCCTGACACGCTGTCGCACTCGCAATCGGAAGCTGCGGCCACGTTCATCAACGGCAACGCCGCGATGGACATCGATGGTCCGTGGGAACTGCCTGCTGTGTCGAAGGGCGCGAAGTTCAAGTGGGCCGTCGCGCTGCTGCCGGTCGAGAAGGAAGGTTCGCCGCGCGCATCGGCACTCGGCGAACAGAATCACGCGATCCTGAAGACAAGCAAGAACCCGCAACTGGCGTTCGAATTCCTCGAGTACATGTATAGCCAGCGCGGCCGCGACTGGAACGAATTCGGCATGCTGCCGCCGTCGAAGGACACGGTCACGAACGATCCGAAGTGGCCGGAAGCGTACAAGGTCTTCAACGAGCAGATGCAATACGCTCGCGGCCGCGGCCCGAACCCGAACTGGCCGCAGATCTCGAAGGCAATCTACACGGCCATGCAGCAAGTGCTCACGCATCAGGCCGATGCAGCAACGGCCATGAAGAACGCCGCCGCGGAAGTCGACAAGGTCGCGAAGTAACAGCAGGTTAAGCGACTCGATATCGCAGTCGAATGCGGTCATGACGAAGTAACCGATCCGCCATGACCGCATCACCGACCTACCGATGAAACGTCGCCCATGAAGTCCACGCAGGCGCAGCACCGGTGCCGAAGCACAGCGCAACCCCGCACCGCCGAACGAGGGTGTTTATGAATACGAGCCCACGCAGTACCCTGCAGACGGCGCAAGACAGGCCGCCCGCAACGCAACATTCCGGCGCAAGCACGATGAAGACATGGTTCCGCCGTACGCAAGGCCGCAACGGCTTTGAAATCACGATGGCCTCGCTGGCCCTGCTGTATCTCTTGTTGTTCGCGGGTATCCCGCTGCTCTACAACGTCGTGCTGTCGTTCCAGCAAGTCGACCTGATGAGCCCGGCGTTTTTCGTGCGGCCCTTTGTGGGCATCGCCAACTACCTCGACGTGATCTCGCGCCCCGAGTCGCGTACCGTCGTGATCAATACGATCCTGTTCGTCGGGCTGTCGCTTGTGTTCCAGATCGTGCTCGGTTTCCTCCTGGCGCTGCTCTTTATGCAGAGCTTTCCGGCCGCATCGTTTATGCGCGGCCTTTTTCTTGCAGGCTGGATCATGCCGGGCCTCGTGGTCGGCGCGATCTGGAAGCTTCTGTTTGCGGGTGACTACGGCGTGCTGAATCACGCCCTGTCGTCGATCGGCCTGATTCACGGCAAGATCTTCTGGCTCTCCGACCCGCACTACGCGCTGTTCGCCGTGATCCTCGCCAACGTGTGGCTCGGTGTGCCGTTCAATATGCTGCTGCTCTCCGTCGGATTGATCGGCATCCCCGCCGAGATCTACGAAGCCGCAAAGATCGACGGCGCAGGCCCGATTCGCCGCTTCTTTTCGATGACACTGCCGATGATGCGTTCGACGCTTGGTGCCGTCGTCTCGCTCGGTGCGATTCTGACGATGCAGCAATTCGACCTGATTGCCGCGTTGACACAAGGCGGTCCGGCAAATTCGTCGCAGGTTGCGCAGTACTGGTCGTGGCAGCTGTCGTTCCAGACCTTCGAAGTCTCGCAAGGCAGCGCGGTTGCGACCGTGATGCTGGTCCTCGTGCTGATCGTCGCCGTGGTGTACGTGCGCTCGATCCGCCACGAACAAGTCGCCTAAGGACACGAGGCTCATCATGAAGAAAACCGTGTTCTTCGTCGTTGCACTTGCCGTGACGGCGCTCTATCTGTTCCCGCTGTACTGGATGTACATCACCGCGTTCAAGAGCGCGTCGGAGATGTTCCACTATCCGCCGACGATGTGGCCGCTCAATCCGCAGTCGCATTTCGTTGCGACGTTCGTCGACCGGCAGATGGCGAACTTCCTGTGGAACTCGTTCGCGATCGCATGCGGCACAACCATTGCCACGATCGTGCTCGGAACCGGCGCGGCCTATGCGTTTGCCCAGCAGCAAAACCGCGTCACGGCGGTCGCGATTTTCGCTGTGCTCGTGCTGCAGGCCCTGCCCTCTTCGCTGATGGTTACACCGCTGTTCACCGCGTTCAAATCGCTGGGCCTGTTGTCGTCGCCGCGCGTTGCCGTGGTGCTCGCGCAGATTTCGAAGACGCTGCCGTTCTTTATCGTGCTGTGCCGTTCGAGCTTCGTTCAAGTGCCGCGTGATCTGCGTGATGCGGCAATGGTCGACGGTGCAAGCCCTGCGGGCGCGTTCTTCCGGGTTGTGCTGCCGCTGGCGATGAACGGCATTCTGGTGAGCGGCATCCTCGTGTTCCTGCAGTCGTTCGGCGAATACGTCTATGCGCGTTCGCTGATCCTCGACGATTCGTATCAGACCGCGACCGTTGGCCTGTCGGCCTTCGTCGGCGCGACCAATACGGACTGGATCGGGATCATGACCTACTCCGCGATCTACGTGACGCCGATTCTGGGCATCTTCATGCTGCTGCAACGACGCATCGTCGGCGGCCTGACGGCCGGCGCCATCAAATAAGGATTCCCCGACGATCAAGACACGCATCGATCTGGACATCCTCGCGGTACAGAAGCACGCCTTCGATTTCGCAGCGCTCCGCCCGGCGAGATCGATGGTCACCGCGAATTCAAGCAGTACCTGAACCGCAGCGAGTGCACTGCACGAAGCACCGCTGCGCGAGTCACCCCTTTTGAAACACACGAGGCACGGCCTGCGCCGCCAGGACGTGCCACGGCATCCGACTGTCATTCGAAACGAGACACACCATGAAAATCAGCGACGGTAACTGGCTGATCCACGAAGGCTTGCAGGTGATGTACCCCGTCTACGTGCACGACGTGCAGGTGCGCGGCAACGAATTGCTGATCTACGCGGCGCCGCGCGACGTGAGTTCGCGTGCGTATCAGCTCGACACCGCCCTCTTTACGCTGCGCGTGCATTCGCCACAGGAAGGCATCATCGGCGTGCGGATCGAGCGTCATCAGGGCGGGCTCGATCAAGGGCCGCATTTCGGCATTCATCAAGACGAAGCACTGAAGGTCCGCACCACGCTGACCGAAGACGAAGCGACGCTCACGAGCGGATCGCTGACGTTCCGTATCGCACGCCGCGGTGACTGGTCAATTGACTTCCTGCGTGAAAGCGCGGTCATCGGCGAAGCGAATCGGCAAGGCGGCGCCGCGCGTGAACGCCTGACGGGTAGCGGATTCCGCGCGGCAGGCCACGTCACCGAGAGCGGTGGTCGCACGCACGTGTTCGAGCGGCTCGACCTTGGCGTCGGCGAAACGGTGTATGGCCTTGGCGAACGCTTTGCTGCGCTCGTCAAGAACGGTCAATCGATCGACATGTGGAACCGTGACGGCGGCACCGGCACGGAGCAGGCGTACAAGAACATTCCGTTCTATCTGACCAATCGCGGCTACGGCGTATTCGTCAATCATCCGGAACGCGTCGAATTCGAAGTCGCGACCGAGAAGGTGGCGAAGGTACAGTTCAGCGTGCCGGGCGAAGGCCTCGAGTACTTCATCATCGACGGTCCGACGCCCAAGCAGGTGCTCGACCGTTACACGCGCCTGACGGGCCGCGCGACGTTGCCGCCGGCCTGGTCATTCGGACTCTGGCTCACGACCTCGTTCACAACAAACTACGACGAAGCGACCGTCAACAGCTTTATCGACGGCATGCGTGAGCGCGATCTGCCACTGCATGTGTTTCACTTCGACTGCTTCTGGATGCGCGCCTTTCATTGGTGCGACTTCGAGTGGAACCCGGAAACGTTCCCCGATCCCGAAGGCATGTTGCGCCGCCTGAAGGACAAGGGCCTGCATATCTGCGTGTGGATCAACCCGTATATCGCGCAGCCGTCGCCGCTATTCGCCGAAGGCAAGCAGAAGGGTTACCTGCTCAAGCGCCCGGACGGCAGCGTGTGGCAGTGGGACAAGTGGCAACCGGGTCAGGCGATCGTCGACTTCACGAACCCAGAAGCGGCCGAGTGGTACGCCGGCCATCTGCGCCGCCTGCTCGCGATGGGTGTCGATTCGTTCAAGACCGACTTTGGCGAGCGGATCCCGACGGACGTTGTCTATCACGACGGCTCCGACCCGGAGCGCATGCATAACTACTACGCGTTCCTGTACAACAAGGTCGTGCACGACGTGCTGGTCGAAGCACGCGGCAAGGACGATGCGGTGTTGTTCGCGCGTTCCGCGGCTGCGGGTAGCCAGCAATTCCCGGTGCATTGGGGCGGCGATTGCAACTCGACGTATGAGTCGATGGCCGAGAGCCTGCGTGGCGGTTTGTCGCTGGGTCTGTCGGGCTTTGGTTTCTGGAGCCACGACATCGGCGGCTTCGAGAACACGGCGCCGGCACACGTGTACAAGCGTTGGTGCGCGTTCGGGCTGCTGTCGAGCCACAGCCGCCTGCATGGAAGCAAGTCGTATCGCGTTCCATGGTTGTTCGACGACGAAGCGGTCGAAGTGCTGCGGCACTTCACGCAGTGGAAGTCGCGGCTGATGCCCTACCTCTACGACCAGTCGAGCATTGCAGCAGGCGAAGGCACGCCGCTGATGCGCGCGATGATGCTCGAGTATCCGAACGATCGCGCCTGCGATTACCTCGATCGTCAGTACATGCTTGGCTCATCGGTGCTGGTCGCGCCGGTGTTCAGCGAGGCGGGCGATGTCGACGTGTACCTGCCGGCCGGACGTTGGACGCATCTGTTCACAGGCGAAGAAGTCACCGGCGGCACGTGGCTTCGGGAACGGCACGGGTTTATGAGCGTGCCGATCTATGTCCGTCCGGATACGCTGCTGGCGATCGGCGCGGATGCGTCACGGCCGGACTATGACTATGCGGACGGCGTTGAACTGCGGCTTTATGCGCTGGGTGACGGCAAGACGGCTGAGACGACCGTGCGCGGGCTCGATGGACAGGTTGTGCTGACGGCGAAGGTCAGCCGCACCGGCAATACGCTCGTAGCGGAGTTCGGAGGGAATACGCGGGATTGCACCCTGGCGTTGCAGAACATCGCATCGGGCGCCGTGCAAGTGACCGAAACGACCGGTTCGAAGACGGACGTATGCCGCATTGCGGCAATGCAGCATGGCACGCAAGTCACCCTGCCGGCCGGCACAAGCCGTTTGACATTGACCGTCTAACCTTCGCGATTCGTCGCACGCAGGTATCATCTCGGAACCGGACGACGCCACCGCGTCGTTCGGGAACCCGAAGAGGATACGTATGCAGATTGCCCTGCTGTGCGATGTCCCCCGATTTCTCCCTGCTGTCGCGCAGGCCGTTCACGAGACCTTCTGGCTCACGGATCCGGAAGCGTCTGTCGAGCGCGCCGAGATGCGGCTGTCTCAGCGTCTGAACGCGAATTCCCTCCCCTTTACGCTGGTCGCGCATGACCATGGTGCCTTGCTTGGCACCGGCAGCGTGGTCGTCAATGAAGTCAGCGAAGATACGGTCCAGTCCGCCTGGTTGTCGGGGGTCTGGGTCGATGAGTCACATCGAGGCAAGGGGATCGGCACGGCCGTCGTCGACGCGTGCTGCGAGCATGCGCGTCGACTCGGCGAGCCGTCCTTGTTGCTGATGACGGCTGACGAACGTGAATTCTATGAACGGCGCGGCTGGACCGTGATCGACGCGCTTGCTGCGCCGACGGTCGTCATGAAACGGTCACTGCGAACGCCGTCGTAGTCTTAGATCGTCGTAGTCTTAAATCGCCGCGGCCCGAGCGCCGCTTCCAGCCTGCTCGGCCTTCCACGCGGCGATCTGGGTCGCGGAGATGCTGACACCGCCGCAGACAATAACGACCACATCGCGTGCGCCTTCAATGCAGGCGTGATGTTGATAAGCGACGGCCAGCGAAACGCCACATGCCGCTTCGACAAGCTGGCGCGCTTCGTCGGCATAGCGAATCGTCCCGGCGATGGCTTCCGCATCCGACAACACCACCGACGCATGTGGCACCTGCCGGATCGCATCGACCGGCCACTGCGCAACCTGCAGCGCGCCGAGTGACTTCGCAACCGACGTGATCTTGCCGATGTTGACCGGATGCCCGGCCTCGAGCGCTGCGTGGAAAGACGCTGCACCATCGGTCTCAACAGCGATTACCCGGCAGTCGTTGCGGCGGTAGCGCTCGAGGCCGATCAACAGGCCTGACAGCAGACCGCCGCCGCCCACGGATGCCACCACCGCGTCGAACGTCGGCAAGTCTTCGACAATCTCGTCGATCAAGGTGCTATGGCCTTCCCAGATCACCGGGTGGTCGAATGCGGGGATGTATTGCGCGTCGTCCGCTTGCGAGCGCTCGAGCGCGAGTTCGTTCGACTGATCCCATGCCTCGCCGAACACCATGACGTCAGCGCCAAGCGCCCGTATGCGCGCACGCGTCGCCTCTGGCGTCGTCGTCGGTACGATCACTTCGACTTCCATGCCGAGTTCCCGGCCGGCATAGGCGGCCGCAATACCCGCATTGCCGCCCGACGGCGCGATCAGCTTGCGCTTGCCCTGCAGATGGGCGTGCTGACACAGCGCGCCGATGCCGCGCAGCTTGTACGAGCCACAAGGCTGGAGATTTTCCAGCTTGAGCCAGATCCGTTGTTCAGGGGTCGACAGCTCGCGATGGAGTACGAGCGGGGTTCGGCTGTGTAACTTCATGAAGGCTTTCCGCAAAGACCATGGAGATGCGTAGAACGAGGCGGGCTGGCGATCTGCACCAGCGACGCCGCATCCGGCCGCAAAGTGTAGCAAGCCATATATGACGCTGTCGCGGCTAGGGACCGGAATGCCTCTTAGGGTTCTGCCTGAGCCCGTTTCCACCGGGATTCCCCCGACCTCCCGCTACTTTTCGCCTACATTGTTTTGTACGCACTCTGTTCATCCGTGCGCGCGCGGCATCGTTTTTGCGGCTTGGCTCACGGCTGGGGCGATTGACTGCCGGATGTTGCATCGCCACAAGACCGCCTCGCCGACTGGACGCGACGGGATTGCGAGATTCCGCCGTACACCCCCATCGAGAAGCACAACAACAGGAGGTCGGCATGGAGACGCCGGTGAATCTGAACGATCTGCAGAAGTCGACGCTCGCCATTGTCCTGGCAGGCGGCCGTGGCACACGCCTCGGCGCGCTGACCAATAAGCGCGTGAAACCCGCGGTTCACTTCGGCGGCAAATACCGGATCATCGACTTTGCATTGTCGAACTGCCTGAACTCGGGCATCCGGCGCATCGCGGTCGTCACGCAGTACAAAGCTCACTCGCTGCTGCGCCATTTGCAGCGCGGCTGGGGTTTCCTGCGCGGCGAATTCAATGAATTCATCGATCTGTGGCCGGCGCAGCAACGCATTGACGAAAGCTGGTACCGCGGCACGGCCGACGCGGTGTATCAGAACATCGACATCATCCGCTCGATCCGTCCACGCTTTGTCGTGGTGCTCGCCGGCGACCACGTGTACAAGATGGACTACACGAAGATGCTGGCCGACCACGTGCAAAGCGGCGCGGATTGCACGGTCGGATGTATCGAAGTGCCGCGTATGGAAGCCGTCGCGTTCGGTGTCATGCACGTTGACGAGTCTCGCCGCGTGACAGGGTTCGTCGAGAAGCCGAAGGATCCGCCTGCCATGCCGGGACATCCGGACATCGCGCTGGCCAGCATGGGCATCTACGTCTTCAGCGCCGACTACCTCTACAAGCTGCTCGAAGAAAACATCGAGAAGTCGAACACCGAACACGACTTCGGCAAGGACATCATTCCGCAGGTCGTGGCCAGCGGTAACGCAATCGCCCACCCGTTCAGCATGTCGTGCGTGACCTCCGACAACGAAGCGCCCGCTTACTGGCGCGATGTCGGAACGATCGACGCCTACTGGTCGGCCAACCTCGACCTCGCTTCGACGATCCCGGCACTCGACCTGTACGACGGCCGCTGGCCGATCTGGACGCATCAGGAGCAACTGCCTCCCGCGAAGTTCGTGCGCGATCTCAACGGCCTGCAAGGCACGGGCACGAACCTGCTCGCCTGCGGCGGCTGTGTGGTCTCGGGTTCGCAGATCTCGCGTTCAGTGCTCTCCTCCTCGGTACGCGTGCATTCGTTCTGTAACATCAATGAGGCAGTATTGCTGCCACAGGTCACCGTCGAAAGGAGCTGCCGCTTGCGTAAAGTCGTGATCGACCGGGGATGCACGATTCCCGAAGGCACTGTGATCGGAGAGGATCCCGAACTCGATGCGTCGCGCTTCTATCGGACTTCCAGTGGCGTTGTGCTTGTCACGCAGAACGCCCTCGAAGCGATGGTTGCCGGGCGGCGCTTCCATCCGGAATCGGAGGATGACGAGTGACGGTGCGCGTCCTTCACGTCGCGGCCGAACTGTATCCCCTGCTCAAGACGGGCGGTCTCGCCGATGTCGTCGGCGCGCTGCCGCCCGTGCTTGCGCCGCTCGGGGCCGATGTCCGTGTGCTGATGCCGGGCTTTCCCGCGATTGTTGCGGGACTCGACGACCTCCGCCCGGTTGCGCATCTCGGGCCTCGATTCGGTCTGCAGGACCCGACGATCCAGTTCGGTCGCATGAAAAACGGTACGGGCGTCTATGTGATCCGTGCCGATGAGTTCTACAACCGGCCCGGCAGTCCGTATCTCGACGCGTCGCATCATCCGTACGCGGATAACTTCAAGCGGTTTGCCATGCTCGGATGGGCCGCTTCGTTGATGGCCCAGGGCGCGGATCCGAACTGGTCTCCGCAGGTCGTTCATGCGCACGATTGGCACGCGGGGCTGGCCGCGCCATATATTCGTGCGGCGGAGATGGCCCAGCATCGCAAGCTGCCGTCGACAATCATGACGGTGCACAACCTGGCATACCAGGGGCTCTTTCCGGCGACGACGTTTCATGAGCTCGGTTTGCCCTGGTCGTATTACCAGATCCAGGGCATGGAGTTCTGGGGACAGGTTTCGTATCTGAAGGCGGGGCTCTTCTACTCCGACAAGATCACAACCGTCTCGCCGACATACGCCAACGAGATCCAGACGCTTGCGCAAGGGGCTGGCCTTGATGGGCTGCTGCGCGAACGCCAGCACGATGTACTCGGCATTCTGAATGGCGTTGATTACGCGGTCTGGCATCCGTCGATCGACGAGTCGATTGCCGCGAAGTATTGGGTCGATGACATGGCCGGCAAGGCGGTGTGCAAGCAGGCGCTGCAGAAGCGATTTGGTCTCGCCGAACGCAGCGATGCGCCAGTGTTTGGTGTTGTCAGCCGGCTGACTGAGCAAAAGGGCCTGGATCGGCTGCTTGCGGTCGTGCCCGAGATCATTGAGCGTGGCGGCCAGCTTGTCGTGCTCGGCACGGGTGAGGCGAGGCTCGAATCGGGGCTTAAGGATGCTGCGCAAGCCCACCCGGACGCTGTCGCAATCGAACTCGGTTTTGATGAGGCCCTGGCGCACGTGATCATCGCGGGCAGCGATGTGGTCTGCGTGCCCTCGCGCTTCGAACCCTGCGGGCTGACGCAGCTCTATGGCCTTGCCTATGGAACGCTGCCGCTCGTGCATTGTGTCGGCGGTCTCGCCGATACGGTCGTCGATAGTTCGCTCGAGAACCTCGCGGATGGTGTTGCGACGGGGTTCGTCTTTGAGAAGTTCGATCTCAAGTCGCTGACGCTGGCAGTCAAGCGCGCGTTTGCGCTCTACGCACGTCAGGATGATTGGGCGCACGCTCAACGCCGTGGCATGAAGACGAATTTCGGCTGGGAAGCCTCGGCACTGCGGTACTTTGATTTGTATCAGCGGCTGTCGCAGAACTAGGTCGTTGATAGATGGAAAACAGGGCCGACGTGGATGTCGGCCCTGTTTATTCTCATCTCAATCCTTCTGATACACCGCTCGTCGCGAATCCGCGGCAGACACTCATCGATGCAGGTGCATCCCGCAATGAGCATCAGACATCACGTCCCGCACGGACCCGATAGCTCGTCGCAAGCCACAACGATGATGCGACTCCTTATTTCTTCTGCTGAAGCAGCGCCTTAAGCTCCTCGACGTGCTCGGCAGCGCGCTTCGTGACCACCGCAATGCTTTCGGATTGCGCGCGATAAGCGGTTTCTGCCAGATCCTGCATATCCGCCAGCGCCTTGTGCATGGCTTGTTGCACGAGTTCGCCCGTTTGTCCTCCCGGCTCGGTGCTGCGCGAAGCGACCTGCGTCAGCAGCGTCTGCACGCCCGCCATCGTTTCGCGCAGGATCTCAGCCTGCTTTTGACCCAGCGCCTGCACGCCGGCGATGGCGGTCGAGTTGGCCGTCGCCAGGGCCTCGATATCCTTGCGCTGCGTCTCCATGAGTGCGCCGATATCGATACCGGGCAGCTTGAACTGCCCGAGCATTTTCGTGTACTCGGCGAAAAGCATATTCGGGTTCGTCGATTCCATGGCCAAGGCTCCAGTAAGTAAGGGTTGAGGACAGACCTGGCGCTAGCGCCGCGTAACAGTATGCGTCAGGTGAGGCCACTGGTCACCTCCACCCCGGTCCTGTACATAAAAATACGAGCCGCTACGCCTTCGATACACCTTGGACAAATCGCAGATACGCCTGCGCCGTCAAATACATCCACGCCAGACAAAGGGCGTGCGACACAAGCGGAGACGCCCCCCCGATCAGGGTGGTGTTTCCAAAAATGGAATCCGGTATGCCAAGGTTGCCTGAAGCAGCCTCCTCCGGACACCGCATTGTCCACGCCCTCCTGGCAGCTGTTGACCTCGAACTGTTTTCGCTCATCGCCCCAGGAGATTTCCATGTCCACGAAGCACGCGTCGCTCGCTGCCTCCCTCGCCCTTTCCCTGACTGTGCTCGCTGCCGGCGCGCACGCCGCCGACAAGCCGCAGCCGACGACCGAAAAATGTTACGGCGTCGCGCTCGCAGGCAAGAACGATTGCGCCGCGGGCGCAGGCACCTCGTGTGCCGGCACGGCCAAGAAGGATTACCAGGGCAATGCCTGGATCGCCGTCGCCAAGGGCACCTGCACGTCGATCAAGACGCCCAAGGGCTATGGCTCGCTGGAGGCCAAGTCGTGAGCGCACCCACGCCCTATCTCCATACGGCCGCGGCGCAGAACACGTCGCTCGCTGCACGTGTCAGACGCGAACTGCAGTTGCTGACGCCGGACTGGCTGCTGCTGCTTGTCGCGCGTCTGGGTATCGCCTCGGTGTTCTTTCTGTCGGGCCGCACCAAGGTCGAAGGCTGGTTCACGATCAAGCCGTCGACGTTCGACCTGTTCCGCACCGACTATGCACTGCCTTTGATTCCGCCTGAAATCGCCGCGCGGATCGCAACGTGTTCGGAACACTTCTTCCCTGTGCTGCTGGTTCTCGGACTGTGCACACGCGGCGCTGCGGCTGCGCTGTTCGGCATGACGATGGTCATTGAGATCTTCGTCTATCCCGATGCATGGCCGACCCACCTGACGTGGGCAGGTCTGCTGTTGCCGCTGATCGCACGCGGTGGTGGTGCGCTGTCGCTCGACCGGCTGCTGAGCCGCAAGCCCTGATAACGGGCTTACGAACCGACGCATTCCGAATACGAAGCACTGGGTACACGAATGACCTGCATCGCCGCAGTCGCTGCAGCAACGGACGTTGCCAAGGCGTAGGCGACGACAGGGTCAGCAGCAATACGGCCCGTCGCAAGGGTCGGGAACAAAGGCCATCCGGCCTCACGGAGCAACACCTATGTATTTGAAGTCCACTCTCGCAGTCGCCGCACTCGCGCTGGCGGCACCCATGCTGGCAACGCCGGCATCGGCCGCCACGCCCAATGCACCCGATACACCTCCGGGCGCGCACAACATCGTGATCGTGCATGGCGCGTTCTCCGATGGATCCGGCTGGCGGGTCGTTCACGACATCCTGATTCACAAGGGCTACAACGTACGCGTGGTTCAGGAAACGATGACGACGCTCGCGGACGATGTCGACGCGGTCAACAGCGCGATCATCGGCGCCGATGGCCCAGTCGTGCTGGTCGGCAAGGACTACGGCGGCGCGGTGATCACTGCGGCCGGCACCCGCGGCAAAGTGCGCGCGCTCGTGTACGTCGCCGGGTTCGAACCTGACGTCGGCGAAAGCGTGACGCAGCTCCTCGACTCGATGCCCAAGCCGACGGACGATATCCACGCAACACGCGATGGCCATCTGTACTTCGACCGCGCCAAGTTCGATGCGGACTTTGCCGGTGATCTGGTCACGAATCGTTCCGACTTTCTGGCTGCCTCGCAGGCGCTGCCGACGGCAGCCGCTTTCGGCGGCAACTCGTATGCGTCGGCATGGCGCGATAAGCCGAGCTACGCGGTCATTGCGACCGACGACCTCGTCGTGAGCCCCGATCTGCAACGCTGGATGGCGGAACGCGCCGGCTCGAAGATCACGCCCGTCAAGGCCAGCCACGCAATCGAAATCACGCAGCCCGAAGCGGTTGCGCAAGTCATCGAGAACGCCGCGCTCAACGCGAAATAACCCCTGCGCTCGATCTCTTTTGATCGACCGCTTATTTGCTGCCACTCATCGAGTGTATTTGGAGGAACCATGAAGTCCATCGTCAAATCCCGCGCCTCGTTCGCCGCTGCCGCCGCCCTGCTCGCCGTCGCTTCGGCCGCAATGGCCCCCGCGGCTCACGCTGCCGGTTCGGAACAGCCGGGCCGCTGCTATGGCGTCAACTCGTGCAAGGGCCAAAGCCTGTGCGCGACGGCCAAGCACGATTGCAAGGGTCTCAACACCTGCAAGGGCCAAGGCGTTGTCGTCAAGACGCCGAGCGCGTGCCTGTCCGCGGGCGGTACGTTGACTGAACCGAAGTAAGTACGAAGCAACGATCGGTTCGCCCCACCACAATGGTGTGAGGTGGGGTTCAGGACCAGAGCCTGCAGCCTCAGCGTCCCGCATTCGCGTTTGTCGGGTCTGGTCCGCAGGCTCGCGTCGGTTGCCTCCGGTGAGCGGATTGGTGACTTATGAAGCCACACGCGAAGCCCGAGGGCGGCTTCTTTTGACGCCGCCTCTTTTGCCCTTTCATCTACGTAGAGGTCCGCGCGATGCTCACATCTTCCCCATCATTCGCCGGCTATGGTCTCGGTCTGCGAAAGGAACACTATCGGGACTTCCTCGAAACGGCCGTGCCGGTCGACTTCGTCGAAGTGATCTCCGAGAACTTCATGGTCGATGGCGGGCAACCGCGTCATATCCTGCGCCAGGTACGGCAGCGTTATCCCGTGGCACTGCACGGCGTATCGATGTCGATCGGTTCGGCCGACGGGCTCGACGCTGCGTATCTTCGTCGCCTCAAGGCGCTCGTCGACGAGATCGAGCCGCTGTTTGTGTCGGACCACCTGAGCTGGTCGCGCATTGGCGGGTTCAACTCGCACGATCTGTTACCGATCCCCTACACGCAAGAAGCGCTCGATATCGTTTGCAGAAACGTCGATACCGCACAGAGCGCGCTGGGTCGCACGATGTTGTTCGAAAACCCGTCGAGCTATCTCGCGTTCAACGACTCATCGATGAGCGAATGGGAGTTTCTCTCATCGCTGTGCCGTCGCACGGGATGCGATCTGCTGCTCGATATCAACAACATCTATGTCACGGCGGTCAATCACGGGCTTGACGCACAGGCCTATCTCGATGGCATTCCGATGGAACGCGTTCGTCAGATTCACCTTGCCGGACACACGCGTGGTCCGGAGTTGTTGATCGATACACACGATCAGCCTGTTTGCCCGGACGTCTGGACGCTTTATGCGGATGCCCGGCGCCGTCTCGGCCCTGTTGCCACCATGATTGAACGCGATGACGATATTCCGCCGCTCGACGTCCTGCTCGACGAACTCTCGATTGCCCGCAACCTCGCGTCGGTCAACACCGGCGCTGCCCACAAGGAGGCCGCATGACACTCGCCGAACTGCAACAGGACTTTCGTGTGTGGCTTACCGGCCATGCAAGCGACGTCGACGGTAGCTCTGGGGGTGACGCGCCAGGCGATGCCAACGTTGAAGCAACATGGAATGCCATGGCGCAAAGAATGCGCACGCGTTCGGCGTCGGGCTTCCCTGTCTATCAAAACAACTACCGCACGCAGCTTGTCATCTGCCTTGAAATTACTTTTCCGCAAGTGCACGCATGGCTCGGCGACGACAACTTCCTGCACGCTGCCGTTTCGCATATCGATCGTCATCCGCCTTGCGCGTGGACGCTCGATGCCTATCCTGAACACTTCGGCGAGACACTGAAGGCAGTCTATCCCGACAACCCTGATCTGCACGAACTTGCCTGGATCGAACTCGCGCTGTCGGATGCGTTTGTCGCGGTTGACGCCACGCCGATTGCGCTTGATGCCTTGCCGTCGATTGACTGGGATACCGCTCGACTGGGTTTTGTGCCGTCGTTGCGCCGCCGCGTTGCGACAACCAATGCATACGAAGTCTGGCACGCGCTCGCACATGACCAAACTCCGCCCGAGGCTTTCATGCTCGAACAAACCGGGGGTCTGGTCGTCTGGCGCGACGGGTTTACTTCACGCTTGCAGCAGATCGACGGGCTCGAGTTCGATGCGATCCAGCAGGTCGAAGCGCACGGAGATTTCGAATCACTGTGTGAATGGCTTGTAGCGCGACTCGGTGAGGAAGCCGGGCTTCAGCGCGCCGGTGCTTTGCTTGCCGCGTGGATCGGCAATGGGATGGTCGTGCAAGTCGAGGGCTAAACCCTATTTAAGGCATGACACAAAAAAAGCCGTCGGCAGCATGTGCTGCATGACGGCTTTTTCGTCTTTCTGGATAGCGTGCATTTCTGCGTCGGAAGCATTTCTTCATCAAGCACGTTTCCGTGCCCAAAGGCTTGCTGCGTCTGAGGGATCGCTGCGTCGAAACGCAAAACGCTCGAAACCCGTGTGAGGTTTCGAGCGTTTTGCGTCACGCGCGGACTGCCCTGATGACAGCCCTGATACATCAACGACCGCGATATTGAGCACGCAGTTGCTGGAATTCACCGCTACGGCGCGAGGCGACGAGCTCTTGATACACCTCACGGCGCGTCTTGGATGCCATGTCATCCATCGGTGCCGAGGAAACCGACAACGAAAGTGCTGCCGGCGCCGAGCCGACGTTCGACACTTCAGCTGCGTGAGTCAGACCTGCTGCCGAACCGAGAGCAAGGGCGAGAACGAAAAGACGTGCCTTCATGATGATTCTCCACGCGCCACATATCAGGGCGCCGCAATGTTTAAGTCAGTGAGTCATGCTGCATCGCTTGCGGCCTGAACCGCTTGCGGTGTGGAGTCATTAGACGCCCCGGACGTATCGCTCATGTTTCGAGCCGCGGCGCGATTGAATCGTTGTGTGTCCGTATGTAGTCGTGGGGTCAGAAGCCATGCTACGTGCCCCTTTCAGCCCTGTGCCCTGTGCCCTGGTCCTACGCCTTGCACTAGCACTAGCCCTGTGTCCTAGTCCTAGTCCTGTGCCCTAGCCGTCGAGCGCCAAACCTGAGTCCTGATCGCATGACCAGGGTGTACCGGGCCGAACTATTCCTGCCAGGAATGGCTGTCATTCGCGGATGCCGTCTACTGCACACGGCCGCAATCGAGCAAAGTTCGCTCCAACGCAAGACGCGTTTCCCACTCAAGTCTTCCAAGGAGCATTGAAATGAGCAAGCCCGTCGTTCTGATTACCGGCGCACTGACCGGCATTGGTCGTGCAACCGCCATCGCTTTTGCCAACGAAGGCAACCGTATCGTCGTAAGCGGTCGTCACGACGATAAAGGCCAGGCACTGGCCGCTGAACTGCAAGGGCTCGGCGCCGAGGCGGAATTCGTGCGCGCCGATGTGCGTCATGAGGCTGACGTTCGGAGCCTTGTGGAAAAGACCGTCGAGCGTTTCGGTCGTCTCGATGTGGCCGTCAACAATGCGGGCACGGAAGGCGCACTGGGTCCGATCGTCGATCAATCGACGGAGAACTACGAAGCCATCTTCTCGGTGAACGTCCTCGGTACCCTGCTCTCGGTCAAGCACGAGTTGCGCGCGATGCAAGCACAAGGATCCGGATCGATCATCAATCTGTCGTCGATTGCGGGCCAGGTCGGCATTGGTGGCGCATCGGTCTACGCGGCCAGCAAGCACGCCGTAGAAGGCATCACGAAGAGCGCAGCGCTGGAAGGCGCCGCATCCGGCGTGCGCGTGAATGCGGTCGCACCGGGGCCGGTCGAAACACAGATGTTTGATCGCTTTGTCGGCAACAGCGACGAAATCCGCGCAGGCTTTCTGTCGATGGTGCCCGCCAAGCGTGCCGCTACACCTGAAGAGATCGCTCAGACCATCGTGTTCCTTGCCAGTGACAAGTCGCGCTACCTGACGGGCCAGCGCATCGCGGTCGACGGAGCCTATACCGCGCAATAAGCGACGAAATAAGCCACGCAATAAGCAGCTCAATCAGCAAAGCAGTCAGCACTTTATGGCTCCCGCGCGTCGCCTGGCTGGCGGCGCGCGGGCGCAACACGCAACGTTTGGACGTTAGTCGCGGATGTTGTCGAGCGGGCCGCTTCTGTCTCGTTCATAGATCGCGAGATCGTTGCCATGGCCCACGAGCGTCAAATTGACGCCCCTGGCCGTACGCGTGACGCGCGACCGCGTGCCGTCGTCCCATTCAATCTCTCCTGCGCGTGTGTAGTGCCCCGCATGATTGTTCCTGGAGCGGTCCCTGTCATAAACCTGAGCGCGTCCGTTGCCTTCGACAACAAGCGTGTAGTCGTCGTGGTGAACGTGCTTGTTCCCGCCCTTGTAGTGCCCAATCAGCCACTCCGGAGCGCGAGCGTCGTGGAGCTCGTTGGCGTGCCCGTTCGACATCGCACACACCGACAAAAGAAAGCCACATCCCACAGCGCGAATCATTTTGTTCATTGGGCATATTCCTGGAAGTACGGTCCGATACAGCGATGGCGAAGTTTAGCCACAGCCCCCTCATCAAGACCTCACACTTAAACCCTCCTAACACTCCTTACTGTCGCTTAATAAATCCTCTCGAAATCGCCGGTGTCGGAGAGATCGGCGATGCGAAGAAGATGAATCATTACCTCACTAATCGAACGCGCGAATCGCCGGGGAATTCAGGCGCGATTCGATGCCGGCCATAGTATTTTTCTCAGGCGCGCTCAGCAGACACACGTTCAAGGGCACAGGCATTTGCGGCCTGCCCGCGTTCGGGCGCACCACGGGCGAGGTCGCGATGAATCGAACGATGGTCATGCTGTTTATGGGTCTGATTTGCAGCGTAGCAAGCGCTCAAAAGCCCGCTGTCTATCCTGCAAAGGGTCAATCTGCTCAGCAGCAACAGGCCGATGACGGCGCATGCTATTCGTGGGCCAAACAAAACACAGGTATTGACCCCGCTGTCGTGGCCCAGACGCCGCCGCCGGCCACCGGGCCCACGGGTGCGCGCGTCGGTGGTGCGGCACGAGGCGCGGCAGCCGGTGCTGCGATTGGCGGTGTCGCCAATGGCGATGCGGGGCACGGCGCAGCAGTCGGCGCGACGGCCGGCGCGCTCGCCGGCGGCGTGAGATCGCGTCGCGAACACGCGGCAGAGAATCAGGCGGCCCAATCGAATCAACAGGCCCAGATGCAGACGTACTGGCGATCGTACGGCGCATGCATGCAAGGTCGCGGGTACACCGTGCAATAGCGATACCGAGACAAACACACATACCTAAACCAGGCCAATTCAGGGAGAGCCACGATGCAATCGCATGTTCAATCGAAGTTTCATCGCAAGCTATTTGCCGCTGCCTCCCTCGCGTTGGCCCTCTCGCCTATCGCGCACGCTGCAGACGCCGCCGCCGCAACAGATACGTCGCACGCGGTGCAAACCGGTGTGGTCGCACACGTGGTGACGAAGATTGTCGGAATCGACCCCGATTCGAACAGCATCCTGATCAAGGGGCCGAGAGGCAATGAAGTTCCGGTCGATGTCGACCCCGCTGTCGGCAATGTCAGCGATCTGAAAATCGGCGACACGATCACGATTGACTACGAGAACGCGCTGCTGATTCACGCGGACAAAGTCACGGGATCGGGTATCCGCGAAAAGATCGAGACGGACTCGACGACGCCGGTGTCCGGCGGCGCGTCGACATCGGTACGTTCGGTTCAGATCGTTGCAACCGTCGAGAAGATCGATCGCAAGGCGCGACTCGTCACGCTGCGTGGCCCGGAACGCACCGTGGTCGTCGAAGCCTCACCGGATATTCCGCTACAAAATCTCAAGGTCGGCGATAGCGTCAAGGCCGATTTCAAGTCTGCCGCAGCCGTGCAGATCTCACGCAACGGCGCGCCGCTCAAATAGACCTGCGTGGCAGTTTGAAGAATATTTCATGAACGCCATCGCACGCGACGGGTAAACCCTTTCGCGATGCAGACCACTTGCACCGTCGACTCAAGTGAACGCGTTTACGGGCGATGCACTGCGACCGTAAACGCGTTCGCGCGCACGCTTCCTGCGTAAAACACCTAGGGCACGAACCTTGACAAAGGCTATGCGCGCGCCCTACCTTAAGCGCTCAAATACGCCGTCATCCGGGCACGCTGCTGCGTGCCCCGGTGCAAAGCGATCTGCCGCGCTCAGTCTCTTCTTTCGTCTGTCGAGCGCCGTTTTGCACTCTTCTGTCAGGCACGGCGACTCATAACAAATGCGCCGATGCCAGCCGCCGTGATCGATCCGACCTGATCGATGTCGTGGTGCGCCTGGCGCGTCGTGTGGCACGTGCAGCACACCACCACAACCGAAGGAGACGACATGGCAGATCATCAGGATGACGCGCCCGGCAACCCGCAACGCATGCGTCGCGCGCTGTTGCAATCAGCAGGGCTCGCAGGCGCAATGGCAATGCTCGGCGGCGTCAGCACCCCGGCACTCGCCGCAGAGGGCGGATTCCCGAATCACAAGCGCTGGAAGATCGTGTTCGTCAATCACGTGACGACCAACCCGTTCTTTGTGCCGACGCAGTACGGCATTCAGGACGCGACAGGCCTGCTTGGCATGGACTACCAATGGAGCGGGTCGGCCAATGCCGACGTCGGCGAAATGGTCAACGCCATGAATTCCGCCATTGCAGCCAAGGCGGACGCCATCGCTGTGCCGATCGTCGATCCGAAAGCGTTCGACAAGCCGATCAAGGCCGCCATGGATGCGGGTATCCCCGTGTTCTCGTACAACGCGGATGCTCCTGCTGGCAGCAGCAATTCGCGTCTGGCTTATATCGGGCAGGATTTGTATCTGTCGGGCTATCAGATGGGCGAGCGCATCGCTCAAGTCGTCGACAGCGGCCTCGTCGCGCTGTTCATTGCGACGCCAGGCCAGCTCAATATCCAGCCGCGGCTCGATGGCGCGATGGACGCGATCAAGAAATCAGGCAAGAAGATCGACGCGCAGATGATCGCGACCGGCGCAACGGTCAACGAAGAGCTGTCGAAGATCAAGGCCTTTTATCTCGGCCACCAGGACCTCAAGGGCATGTACGCGGTCGACGCGGGCAGCACGCAGGGCGTCGCGCAGGTCATGAAGGAAAACAACCTGCCGTCCAAGGGCGTGCATGGCGGCGGCTTCGATCTGTTACCGACGACGGTCCAGTTGATTCACGACGGGTTCCTCGACTTTACGATCGACCAGCAGCCTTATGTTCAGGGCTTCTATACGGTTGTCGAAGCCTTCGTGTTCCTTGCATCGGGCGGCCTGGTTGGTCCGGGCAATATCAACACGGGTCTCAAGTTCGTCACGAAGGACAGCGTCAACCCGTATCTGACGACTGAAACGCGTTACGAAGGCAAGAGCACGAAACCTCAGATCGTGCCGCATTCGGGAGCCTATTAAACGGGCCTGCCTTGATCGAACCCGATCCGCCGCTGCCGCATCGCCTGATGCGTCATGCGGCGGTGAGTCATTCTCTGAATTCTGCTCATGGCCGAAACGAAGCAAAACGGCGCCAAGCCGCCGCGATTCGGGCCCCGCGCCCTCAGACGTTCCAGCGAGCTCAGCATTCTGCTCGTGCTGGTGATCCTCTCCGCGTATTTCGAATTTGCGAATCGCGACTTCCTGCTCACGAGCGCGAGTCTGCAGAATCTGTCGCAATTCATTGCACCCGCTGCCATCATCGCGTGCGGCGAGATCATGCTGATGATCGGCGGCGAAATCGATCTCTCGGCCGGCATGGTGTTCGCGCTCGCACCGTTCGTCATGCACTTTGCCCACGAGGCGGGCATGCCGATGGGCATTGCATTGATTTGCGGCTTGCTGGCCTCCGCCGTGGTCGGCCTGGTCAATGGCATTGTCACTGTCGTGTTGCGCATACCGTCATTTGTGACGACGCTCGGCACACTCTTCTTTGTCAACGGATTCACGTTGACGATCTCGCACGGTACGCCGGTGCCGACGCCCGGCGAGGAAGGCTTTGCGGCGTTCTTTGGCGCGTGGGGCTATAGCGAGATCCTGTGGGCGTTCGCCGTGGTGATCCTGATGCATATCGTGCTGCGGCACACGCGCTGGGGTCTGCACACCATCGCGGCCGGCGCCAACCCGCTCGGTGCGAGCGAGGCCGGTATTCATGTGAATCGGCTCAAGATCGGTAACTTCATCATCGTCGCCGTGTTCTCGGGGCTCACCGGCACGCTCGAGGCGTTCCGGATCACGTCGATCGATCCTCAGGCCGGTGGCAACCAGATCATGTTCCTTGCGGTCGCAGCGGCGGTGATCGGCGGCACGCCGCTTGCGGGCGGTTCAGGCACGATCATCGGCGGGCTGATCGGCGCGGCCGTGCTCGGCGTGCTCAGCGATGGCTTCACGCTGATCGGCATCAACGCGTTCACGTTCAACATGATTCTTGGCGCGGCGATCCTGCTCGCCATGATCTTCAATATCCATATCGTGCGCCTCGGGCGCCGCGGAGGTTCACGATGAGCGCCGCTCCGGAAGCACTGCGCGCGCAGAACATCGTCAAGCGGTTCGGCGCCGTCACCGCCCTCGACGGGGTATCGCTGCATCTGCGCCAGGGCGAGATTCTCGGCATCCTCGGCGACAACGGCGCGGGGAAGTCGACGCTGATGAAGATCCTCACGGGTTTTCAGCAACAGACCTCGGGGACATTGTTTATCGATGGCCAGGAGATCTTGCTGCGTTCCGTCGATCACGCGCGGTCGCTCGGCATCGAGTGCGTTTATCAGGACCTTGCACTCGCGAACTCGCTGAGCATTTACCACAACATGTTCCTGAACCGGGAGATCGTTTATCCCGGGCCGATCCGCCTGCTCAACAACCGCGCGATGCGCGCGCGGGCGTCCGAGCTGCTCGACGAGATCGGCGTGCATGTCCCGTCAGTCGATCTTGCGGTCGAAGCACTCTCGGGTGGCCAGCGCCAGGCCATCGCCGTCGCACGGGCTGTCAACTCAAACGCGCGGATCCTGTTGCTCGACGAACCGCTCGCCGCCATGGGAGCTCGCGAAGCGGGGCTCATCATCGATCTGATCTTGCGCCTGAAGGAAAAAGGCAATCTGTCGATCGCGATGATCATGCACAACTACGCGCAAACGCTCGACATCGCCGACCGCGTCATGCTGATGCAACGCGGCCGTGTGACCTACGAACAAGCCGCCGCAAGCACCTCGGTTGCCGAACTCATGGACATCGTCCGCCGCGAATACCGGGCCCTGCGAAGCGGCGACTCGGCGTAATCGCCATGGACGGGAGCTGCTCGATTTTTGCAAGTCAGCCTGACGCGCTCTTGGTATTTTTATACACACGGCCAATCCGGCGGTGAGGGAGAACGTTTATGTCTGATGCCGAGATCGACCAACACCAAGGCGCACTTCTCGAGGGCTCACGACTCGGACCGCGAATCGTCAACGCGCATTTCAGTGATGAAAGTCGTGAGTTGACCATCAAGTTTGACAACGAGTCGAGCGTGGTGCTGTCCGCCTCGGACGTCCAGGACCTCGGGGGCACCGGCGGAGTGCCCGATGTCAGGGCGCTTTCGAAGCACGAAATCACGGGAGATGGCTACTATCTCTACTTTCCGTTGCCCGACATCGCGGTCTACGGACCGGAACTTCACGGACGAACCGCCGCAGGGTGAGATGGCTGTGAACGCCCGCGAGGCAATTCCACAACTCCTGCGGCCTCCGAGATCCAAGCGCCCGTCCACGCAAGTCGCCTGAACCGCACCAACACCCCCGCCTTTCGATGTCATTACAACGAGGCGTGAGGCGGCTTGCCCGCTTCGCCTCCGGGCGCTTCCCTATTCAAGAATCGTGCTTGATTGCCGTTAAGCAGCTCACCTGAGCATCTCTTAAACGGTATCCCAACGGCTTGTCCTTCCGGTCAGTCAAGCAACGGTTTCATGCACTACACACAGCACCTCTCGAACACGACCGGATCGCGCGCGCGTCGCGCAACTTCGCGGAGCACAGCGCGATGAACGCGCTCGACGCCCGTTACGCCGGGAAGGCGGGGCAAGTGCTCCGGCGCCTGCTCGAAGCGTATGTACTGTTTCCCGTATTCGCCGTCCTGCTGCTGATTTCGGCATGGACCTCGGTCATCCATCTCGTCAGCGTCGAAGGGGCGGCCGCCGAAGCCGCCGCCGCGGAATCGAGCCGTGAGCTCGCCGATACCTACGAAGCGCAACTCGTACGCAACCTCGCTTCGATCGACCAGACACTCAAGACCGTCAAATATGCGTATGAAATGACGGGAAACGACGCGATCGAGCGCCTTCGCGACAAGGGGCTCCTGCCCTCGCAGATGGTCTTTGAGATCGCGATCGCAAGCGGCGACGGCACGCTCGTCGCGACCACGCAATCGCATGCGCACGGCAATATCGCCGATCGCCCTTATTTCGTCGCCCAACGCCGACGCGCTGCCGATAGCCCGCTGCCCTATGTCAGCGAAGTCACGCGCAATCCCGTCAGCGGCGCCTCGTCGATCACGTTCAGCCGGCGCCTGCGTGACTCTGAAGGCGGATTCGCCGGCATCGTGCTCGTCTCGGTCGATCCGGCCTACTTCACGAGCGGCTACGACTTTTCTCGCATGGGCAAGCACGGCCTGCTTGCGATGATCGGAACCGACGGCGTAGTGCGTGCCGCGCAGATGGGTTCGCATGCCACATGGGGCGCTCATATTCCGATCGCGCTCACGAGCGAATCGCTGAACGACACCTCGGATGTCGCCACCATTCACGCGTGGGACGACGGGGTTGCCCGCTACACCAACGTCCGCGCCCTGCACGGCTTTCCGCTTGTGGCTGTACTCGGCCTCTCTCAGGATGAACAGCTGGTGCAGTTCCACGAGCACAAGCGCACCTATATCTGGGAAACGGCCGTTGGCAGCGTCCTGCTGATCGCACTGATGCTGGTGCTCAGCCGCACGAGCTGGCAGCTCGCACTGAGTCGGCAACGCGCACGTCAGGCACGCCAGACTTACTATGCGGCGTCGGAAGGCAGTATCGACGCGTTCTTTACGCTGCGCAGCGAACGCGGCGCCGATGGCGAAATCAATCGCTTTATCGTGCGCGACACCAACCGTCGCGGTGTCGAAATCTCGGGCTTTCCCAAATCGGCGCTCGTCGGCATGACGCTCGACGACGCGTTCCCGAATTCGAAAGACAACGGGATGTTCGACGAATTTGTGCGTGTCGCGGATACGGGCAACGTGCAGGAGCGCGAGTGGGTTCACCAGCGCGGCGACGGTTCAAGGCTCTGGCTGTATCGGCAGGTCGTTCGCGTCGAGGATGGCGTGGTCGCGATCATGCGCGACATCAGTGCGCGCAAGGGCGCCGAAATGCGCCGGCAGGAACAGAACCGCGTGCTCGAAATGATCGCCACCGCGACGCCGCTGACCGAAGTGCTCGACTACCTCATGCGTGTGCTCGAGACGCAGATCACCGGCGTCTCATGCGCGACCCTGATGCGCAGCGAAGACGGCCAGACGCTGCGCGTAGCGGCCGCGCCGAGCCTGCCGGATGCGTACTGGCAAGCCGTGTTCGGCACGCGGATCGGCGCTGACGCGGGTCCGAGCGGGCGGGCGATCCATACGCTTGCCCCGGTCATCGTGGCCGATGCGTCGCAGGAAGAGCGCGTGCGCGCCGAAATGATCCGCGTGCATGTGGGCGACTGCGCCGCGTGCTGGGCAATGCCGATCATCGCGCCGTCGGGCGATGCGCTGGCCTCGCTGACCATGTATGTGCGCGACGTGCGCGCGCCGACGCCCGCGGAGGTCGACGCGATCGCCATGGCCACGCGCATCGCGGGCATCGCGATCGAACGCAGCCTCGCCGAGGAGCGGATCCGGCACATGGCGAGCCACGACGTGCTGACCGGTCTGCCGAACCGGACTCAGCTTGCCGTGCGGCTCAATCAGGCGCTGCGCCAGCGCGACTCACGTCGTCGCCATGTCAGCGTGGTGTTTATCGATCTCGACAACTTCAAGCTGATCAACGACAGCCTTGGCCACCACGCGGGGGACGATCTGCTCAAGATCGTCGCGGAGCGCATGACGGCGTGTGTGCGCCGCACCGATACGGTGGTTCGTCTGGGTGGCGATGAATTCGTCGTGATGCTGTTTGGCGACGCGCGCGATATGGCGGCCGTCACGACCACGATCGAGACTATCCGCGACGCGATTCTCGAACCGGTTCAGCTCGCCGGACAGACTTACCAGATCACGTGCAGCATGGGCGTGGCGACCTACCCGGACGGCGGCGCCGACGCGGAGACGCTGCTCAAGAACGCCGACGTCGCGATGTATCGCGCCAAGGCGCTCGGCCGCAATAACTATCAGCACTACACGGCCGAGATGAGCGCGCACACGCTGCATCGGCTTCAGATTCAGGAGCAACTGCGTCAGGCGATCGCCAACGGAGAGTTCCGGCTCGTGTATCAGCCTCAGGTCGATCTTGAGACCCAGACGATCAGCGGCGCCGAAGCGCTGATTCGCTGGGAGCATCCGACGATGGGCCTGGTGTCACCAGCCGAGTTCATTCCGCTCGCGGAGGAAACCGGATTGATCATTCCGATCGGCGACTGGGTGCTCCACGAAGCCTGCAAGCAGAACAAGGCCTGGCAGGCGGCCGGATTGCCCGCGCTGACTGTGTCGGTCAACGTGTCGGCGCGACAGTTCCTGCACCCTGAATGGGTCGCGCGCGTGGCGCACGCGCTCGAGGAAAGCGGTCTCGACGCCGAGCATCTCGAGCTCGAGCTGACCGAGAGCCTGATCATGCAGGATCTCGACGCGGCCATCGCGACCATGATCGAAGTCCAGCAGATGGGCGTGCGGCTATCGATCGACGACTTCGGCACGGGCTATTCGAACCTGAGCGCGCTCAAGCACTTTCCGATCGTGCGTCTCAAGATCGATCAGTCGTTTGTGCGCGGCCTGCCGCATGGTGAAGACGACCGGGCGATCGTCACAGGCATCATCTCGCTCGCGCGTCAGCTCAATCTCGATGTCATTGCGGAAGGTGTCGAGACGGTCGAGCAGCTCGACTTCCTGCTCGAGAACGACTGCCACGACATTCAGGGCTATCTGTTCAGCCGGCCCCTGCCCCCGGTGCAGGTTGAAGGCCTGCTGCGCGAACGGCTCACGTGGTCGCGCGCGGTCGTCGCGGGCGACTCGAGTCGCGTCGTGGTCTGACCGGCTCAGACGAGCGAGGTCAGCACCGACAGCCACATCGCCGTGACGCCGCAGAGGAACGCGCGGCGCGCGACGCGAATCTTCGACTCGTCGTCGGCACGTTCCATGGGTGTCGTCGCAAACCACGGCACCGAGCCCAGGCAGATAAAACCGCCCATCGCGAGCAGCACGACGACGTAGTCGCGCACACCCCACGTGCCTGATTCATGGATACCCCAGTAGCCCAGGAACACCATGCCGATCGAAAACACGGTCGAGGCCGCCGAACTCAGTGCGACCACGGATCCCGTCGGAGACTGCATGGCTGACCTCCCTTGTGTGCGGTGTCGCGGCGGATGCATGCAGAGTAGTGCACGCCGCATGCGGATGCAGGACGAATGCTGACCGAATGCGGCCCTGGCACGAAAGGCGGCGCGGGGACTCGCGTGGCGCGTGCTTGCCCGGTGAGTGGCGTGCGGGAAGTCGATCCGGCGATCACAAATCGATTCGTGGCACCGTGAACGATCCCTCGAGCGATTTCAGCTCGGCGCGATGCAGCGCCGCGAGCCGCGCGAGCAGCCGCTCGCCGGTCTTTTCGAGGTGGACTTCGACCTGGCGGCGATCAGACTCGCTGGCCTGCCGCCGCACCAGCCCGGCGGACTCGCAACGCGTAACGAGCGCGACGACGCCGTGGTGCTGGGCCTGCAGGCGCTCGGCCAGTTCCCCGATGGTCGCCCAGTCGCGGCCCGGGAAGCCCTTGATATGCAACAGCAGCAGATACTGGAGCGGCGTAATGCCCTCCGCCTGCGCGGCATGTTCGGAAAAGCGTTCAAACCGACGCATCTGATAACGAAATGCCGACAATTGTTCGAAGTCGGTCTTGTTCAGCGCACGCGGGGCTTCTTTCATCGAGGGATCGCTAACGTCGGACGGCACACGCCGGGTCCCGCGAAGATAGCGCAAACCGCGAAGAAAGCAAAAATGCCCGACCCGAATCTCAGGTCGTCGCGCGCGCCGAGGCTCGCAGCTTCGTGTTGCCGCTGAAGGCGATGACGTTGCCGAGCAGGATCAGCACGATCCCCGCAGCGGCCAGCGCCGTCCATCGATATCCCTCGAAAATCGTCGACACGGTCAGCGCGACGATCGGAAACAGCACCGTGCAATAGGCGGCGCGCTCGGGACCGATCCGTCCCACGAGCATCAGATACGCCGTGAATCCGATCACCGAGCCTGGCACGGCCAGATACAGCAGTGCACCGACGTAGCGAACGCTCGGCTCAGGCACGAACGACAGGCCGGCGACCGCACTCCCCACGGCGAGGATGGCCGCGCCGATCAGCATCGCCCAGCTGTTGGTCAGCAAGGGATGAAGCCCGATCGCCTGCATGCGGCTCGAGAGCAGGCTGCCTGTCGAGAAGCACAGCGTGCCGAGCAACGCGACGGCGAGACCGAACATCGACCCGCCCTGCCCGGGCATCGCGCGCGTCAGTTCGGGCAAGAACAGGCAGAAGATGCCGGCCAGGCCGACAAACGAGCCGAGCACGACCGACGGCTGCAGGCGTCGACCGAGAAACAGCTTGCCGTTGACCGAATTCAGGATCGGCGCGATCGAGAAGATCACTGCAACCATACCGCTTGGCACGGTGCGCTCAGCGTAGTAGAAGCAAAGGAAGTTGCAGCAAAACAGCGCGAGACCCTGCGCGAACAGATAGGGCCACGCGGCGCGCGGCGGCCAGACCCGGCGGCGCATGACGAGCAGAGTCGCGAACAGAACAATCGAGGCCAGACCGAAGCGATAGGCAATCGAGACAGGCGGCGGCACGACACCCAGCTGCCACTTGATCGCAAGCCACGTCGTCCCCCAGATCAGCACTGTCACGCCGTAAAGCAATGCGTTCATCGTAAAAGCTCTAAAGCAATAAAAATGGCCGGATCCCGTACCCGGCTTTCGACTTCACTATGCCGAACGTCCTCGAACCGTAGTTGTTGAATCTTGCGCTTTTCGCACAGGAATTTCCGGGACGACGACAAGCCCATACCGGTCGAGAGGTTGAGCTGTCGGGGCAAAGTTGTCCGATCTTGCGGTTATTTGCGCCGTGCGGACCCCATACCGCGGCGCCCGGACATGCCCTTGTTTACGCGGCGATATAATCGGTCGCATCACACTCGTCTTTTCCCGCATACCGCTTTGACCAGCGCTACTGCCTCCCGCATCGTCAGTGTCGAGGACACACCCCAGGGCATCCGGTCCGTCTACGACACGCTCAAGACGGCTCACGCACGGCTCGAACGCTTTGCGTGGCTCGGGGACGAACTCGCGATTGCGATCTGGCAGCGTGACGGCGGACCGGAAATGACCTCATATCTCGAACCCGGGCATCACACGCTGTCGTGTTATCTCGATGGCGGCTATCGGACGGAACGCGAGACGATGCCGGGCATTTACGGCGCGCCGAGCCGGCTGTGCGCGCTGCCCGGCGAACACGAGTCGCGCTGGTGGGTGCCCGCACCGATGCGCTTCATGCACATCTATTTCCTGCCCGGCCATTTCACGCGGCGCGCTGTCGTCGAGCTGGATCGCGAACCGCGCGAACTGACGCTTGCCGATCGAACCTATTTTGAAGACCCGCAGATGGCGGCGCTCTGCCTGGATCTGGCCCAACGGGACTGGGAAGACGCGGATGCGCGGCTCTACGCGAACGAGACCGTGCACGAGCTGCTGAACCGGCTGTTACATACGCAGTCCGCACGCGCCCCGTCGAACCCGCGCGGCGGGCTGTCACCATCGGCTCGCCGTACGCTGCGGGACTATATCGACGCGCATCTCGATTCGGCGATCACGCTGGGTGAACTCGCGCGAGTCGCGAATCTGTCGGAGTTTCATCTCGCCCGGATGTTCACGCTGTCATTCGGTATGTCGCCGCATGCGTGGATCACGGAGCGGCGCGTCGATCGCGCGCGGCATCTGCTGCGCACGACGGACCTGCCGCTCGATCAGATCGCGAGTCAGTGCGGCTACGCCGACCCCAGCCATTTGAGCCACCGGTTCCGAGGCGTGCTCAATGTGTCGCCGGGACGGTATCGGAAGGTGCTGGGGCCGGACAACCCGGCTCGTTAAGCGTCCGCGGCAACGCCATTATTGCCCGCCGCAGGCACATGCGCGTCGCGCTCGCGCCCGGGGAGCAGCTGGCATACGAGCAGGCCGGCCAGCATCAGCGCACAACCGAGAATCGCGCGCAGCGAAAGGGTCTCGCCAAGCACGAGCCATCCGGCGATCGCGGCAAATAACCCTTCCATGCTGAAAATCACGGCCGCGTGAGCCGGCGATGCGCGTTTTTGCGCGACCACCTGAATCGTGTAGGCAATACCGACCGACAATCCGCCGCCATACAGAATCGCGGGCAGTGCCGCACGCACGGAAGCCAATCCCATCGGCTCGGAAAATGCCGCGACGACCATGCTGATCAGACCCGTCGCAACGAATTGCACAAGCGACAGGGATAACGGATCGTGCTCGCGCGCATAACGGCCGACCAGCAGAACCTGCACGGAAATCACGATAGCGCAGACAAGCTGATACCAGTCGCCGAGCAGAATCGTGAAATGTTCGTCGACGCTCAGAAAATACATGCCGACAACCGCCAGAATGGCGCCGACCCACGTTCCTGTTGCCGTCTTATGACGAGCGAACAAGCCCATCATCGGCACGATAATCACGTAGAGCGAAGTAATAAAACCGGCGTTTGCCACCTTCGTGTATTGCAATCCGATCTGCTGCGCGGAAATGGCAATTGCGGTGACGAGACCCAGCACGCCCCCGGCGCGAAGCAACGCCACATCCGTGGGTATCGTACGCAGTGCCTTGCGTTGCGATGGAATCAACAGGCAGAACGCAAGCACGACGCCCGCACCGAGCAGAAAGCGCAAACCGGTGTAGTAGAACGGCCCGATGTCCTGCGCGCTCAGGCGCTGGGCGACGAACGCCGAGCCCCAGATCACTGCGGCAAGCAACATCATCAAATCAACGAGAATCGGGCGGCGGGTCAAGGCGACATTCCTGTGAAGAGCGGGGACAACGTCCAGTCCGGCGGACGAACGTCAAAAAAACCAGGCCGCGACAAGCGCGGCCGGACAGCGATGATACCAGCTTGTCTTACGAGTCCCTGTCGGCCTCGTTCATATATTCATTATTTCTGGCTCGCATCGGTTCGCTTCCCCCACCGCCTGCCGCCGGGATGAACGGCGTATGAGCGCCTGATCCCGGAATCCCGTCTCGCCAGTGCAATTCGATCGAATGAATATCCCGGATCGAATTCGCGATTTTTGTGCAAAGCGCACGAATCGAATCATTGTGATGCGTGTGCAACGGACATTACATCGTCGAAATGGGTGAATTGAATATCTTTACCGCACCCTTTTCCTATCGGATAATCCGATCGATTCATTCCCAATACGGCACGATTTTTGCAATTAAGCACTCCCCTCAGAAATATTTTTCCCCGCCACTCTCAAGTGTTTTTGAAAATCGGCCGTAATACCCTATGTGCGGGTTTCCGTCGCGATGAGAAACCCCTGAGTCGAAAGGGTAATTAGGTTCGTAATGAAGGTGCGAATCTTTTTTTCGATTCGAATTGACAAAAATTAAAAACGCGCAAAAACAAGGCTGGGCGCGCATGTTTGGGCAGTTTAGGATGGCGGTCTTCAAGCGACTCGGTCGCCGACCGCAGAACGGACGCAGATATGGAATCGAACAGCGATTTACTGCCGGCCATCGAGATCGAGACCGGCGACAAGCCCGATTGCGCAGTCATCTGGCTTCACGGACTCGGCGCGGACGGCAGCGATTTTGTTCCGGTCGTGCCGGAGCTTGGTCTCCCCGCCTCACTCGCCGTGCGTTTTGTGTTTCCCCACGCACCGTCGATCCCCATCACATGGAACAACGGCTATGTGATGCCGGGCTGGTACGACATCTACTCGCTCGACGAAGGTCGACGGCACGCCGATGAAGACGGCATCCGCCAGACGCGCGACGCCGTGCGTTCGCTGATCGAGCGTGAAAATGCGCGCGGCATTCCCACTGAGCGCATCGTGCTCGCGGGATTTTCGCAAGGCGGCGCCATCGCCTATATCGCCGGCCTCACGCATCCCGACCGGCTCGCCGGCATCATCGCGCTGTCGACGTATATCGCTGCGCCGGCCATGCTCGAAGCCGAGCGCACGCCGGCGAACGCGACGACGCCGGTGTTCGCCGCGCATGGTGTCGAAGATGAAGTCGTCCCTCCCACCCTGGGCACCGCGGCGCGCGACATGGTCGCCGCGTTCGGCAACCCCGTCGAATGGCACGCGTACCGCATGCCGCATTCAGTCTGCCTCGAGCAAATCCAGCAGATCGGCACCTGGCTGACCGCACGGTTCGCCGATTGACACGATGAACGCGTGTGCCACGGACCGGCGCTGCCCGCTCGCGCAATCGTTTAACCCCGTTTCGCACCGTCGGCGCGGTGTGAAAGCGTTTTCTTGCGCCCTGGAATCCCGCTGCTGATGAGTACGACTGTCACTTCCATCGGTCAGCCACTCGGGCTGCCGGACCTAGAACCCGCGCTGCTGTTCTTCGTATTCGCGGCGGCCGCGGTTCACGTTTGTCAGCGGCTCGTCGAACAGGCTGCCGTTGTGATCGGCGCCGACGCTCGCCGCGCGAGCTTTGCGCGCACGGCGCTGTGCGTCGGGTCGATCGTGTGGGCACTCGATGCCGCGGGCCTGTTCATGTACCCCGACGTCGTGATCGGCGACGCGAAACTCGCGCCGGCGATCCTCGCTCTGATCGTGATGGTCGTGACCGGCCGATGGACGATTCCGCCGCTCACCAACACACGCTCGAATCTGCGCGTCGTCGTGGCTGCAATCGGACTTGCGCTTGGCATGCTCGCCGGCAACGCGCTGATGCTGTCTGCATTTGGTGGCATCACGCTGATCATGAGCTGGCAGGCGGGCGCCGGAGCGCTGGTGCTCGCCACCGTGATGGCGGCCGGGCTCGCGCTGCGTCACCGCTCGGCGCGGCTGCGCACCGATCCGAAGGCTTACCTGCCCTTCTCGTGGCAAGAGAAGGTGCTCGGGGGCCTGACCGTGGTGCCGCTGCACGTCTGCCTCGCCAATATGTTTGCGCTCGAGCCGGCGACACCGGCGCATGGCGGCGGCCTCAAGCTGATGCTCGCGCTCGTGTTGTTCGGTATCGTCGGCACGGCGTACCAGGTTCGCAGCCTGCGCACCGACGCACGGCAAGAGCGCTCGATGAACCTCGCGCTGATGCTGCAGAACTCGGCGCACGCGCGCTTGCGCGAAGACGGCGGTCAGCGGCTCGCGTTGATTGCCGAGCGACTGCCGGCGCTGCTCGCGCCGTCGCGCATGGCGCTGCATTTTCAGCCGATCGTGGCCGCGGATGACGTCGGGGGTCCGGCGCGCCTCGAGGCGCTCTTGCGCGTGCACGACCCCGATCTGGGCTACGTCGATCCTGAACTGTTCTTTCTCGCCTGCGAACGGCTGGGCTACACGAGCATGGCCGACCGACTCGTGATCCGCTACGCGCTGGACCTCTCGGAAACCTGGCGTCAGCCGGAGTTCGAGTGTGAAGGCATTTCGGTGAATATCACGCCCAACACGCCGTTCGACGACGACTTCGTCGAGTGGCTGCACCGGCAACTCGCCGAGACACGGTGCCCGCCGGGCTGGCTCAAGCTCGAATTGACCGAGCACGCGATGATCAACAATGCGGAGCGGCTGGCCAACGTGATCCGTGAGCTCGCCGCGCTCGGCGTCGGCGTCGTGATGGACGACTTTGGCGCGGGCTACTCGTCACTCGCCATGCTCGGCGATCTGCCGATCGAAGGGATCAAATGCGATCGCAGCTTTGTGAGCGCGCTCGAACATGACCGTCGCCGTCAGGCGCTGCTGCGTCATATCTGCGCGATGGCGCGCGAACTGAGCCTCAAGGTCACCATTGAAGGCATTGAAGCGGAGAGTGCGTTGAAGATCGTGCGCCGGCTCGGCGCACAGGATGTGCAGGGTTATCACATTGCGCGACCGATGCCCGCGGGCGACGTCGCGCAGTGGTTGCTGGCGCGCCAGAGTGAGCGCTACGTGCAGGCGCCAGCGCGCACACCGTTCAACGCGTCCTGATCTCGGGCGCGTCGCAGCGACTTGACCGGCGCATCAGCGTTCACAGCAAAAGTGACCCGGAGACCCCGCCTCCGAGGCGAAGACACGCCCCGGGACGGGATTCACCGAACGTCAGGCTGTGCCTTCCATCCATCGAGGATGGTCTTCGTCAGCGCGACATAGTCTTTGCTGAAATGGTGACCGCCGCTCGTACGCACGACGGCGACACCCGTTGCAGCAAGCGAAGGACACAGCGTGTCTTCTTCGTCCTGACCATAGATGCACTGCACGCGCGAAGCCGGCACCTTGGCGATTTCAGGCGCGACGTTGAGCGCCTTCTCGCTCGGCGGCAAACCGAGCCAGCCGCTCACGCGAATCTGGAAGTCCGCCGCGTGCGCGAATCCGAGCAGCGACATGAACGAGACTTTCTCGCGCAGCGCTTGCGGCAGGCGGTTGTAGGCGAATGGCATCACATCAGCGCCGAATGAATACCCGATCAGCGCGAAGTGGCGTGCGTGCCAGCGTGTCGAATAGCGATCGAGAATGCGGGCAAGATCGTGGCTGGTCTGCTCGGGCGACTTGGGCGTCCAGAAATACCGCAGGCTGTCGATGCCGATGACCGACACGCCCTGCTTCTGCAACGTTTCCGCAATCGTCTTGTCGAGATCGCGCCAGCCGCCGTCCCCCGAAATCACGACAGCGAGCATGTCGGTCGGGTGTGCGGCGGGAAGCTCGATCAGCGGCAGGTCCGCGACGCTGTCGGCACCGCTGTCGCGCTGCTGCAGATGCGGCTCCATCAGCGCGATCAGGCTGTCGACCGTCGTCGCGCCCTTGTCGAGCTTGTGCACCGCGACCGGGGGTCCTTTGGGCGGCTGAACCGGCTTGACTGACGTGCCTTCGGTGGCACCCAGCTCGAGAAACCCCGGCAGGCCCTTGCCACGGCTCAACGTCGGGTCGGGCGGGCACAGGTTGAATCGATCGTCGAGCGTGGTGTCCGGATCAATCGCGACGGCGCCCGCCAGCGTGTTGTCGGGAGCCTGCGCAAGCATGCGTTCGGCAAGCAGCGCGCCCTCACCGGTGCCCGCGAGAATCGGCGAGAAATACTGGCTCGATTCGACCTCCCGCTGCAGTTGATGGCTCACGTTCTCGGCGTCGCCGACGAGCGGGTGGCACTGTTCGCCGTGAATCTCAGCGAGCTTCGACGCGTAGCGCGGCATATCGACACCCACGACCATCGCGCCATTGCGTGCCAGTGCCTCGGCTGCGTCCTGGTCCGTGTGGCTCCAGCCCGTACGGCCCGAAAACAGCACGACAAAGCCGCGCAGGGTGCCGCTCGGGCGCACGAGCTCGACATCGCCATACCGGCCGCCCGACACCGTCTCGGCGTGCGCGAACGACATGGCGCCGAGCCACGCACCGGCCATGACAAGACCCGTCCCCAGGGCTTTGACTACTTTCATCCGTCTCTCCGCAAATCCCCGCTGAGCGGGGCGAATGGCGCGACATCGCGCGCAGCAAAAGCGCGTGGCACATACGCGTCGCGGGCGCGCGGCAAGCAGCCGCGCCGTCCGGCCGCAACGCTGAATGCGTCGCTTACGAGCGCCATCCTCCGGCCAACAACGACAAGTCGGCCAGGGTGAAAAATACGCCGACCGAGCCGGAAGCCGCGAGATAACGCGGTTCCCAGCGCGGCTGGAACTTGCTTTTGAATCCGCGCAAACCGCGGAAATTGTAGAACCTTCCGCCAAAACGCCAGACGAGGCTCGCCACGCGATGCCATGACGACGCGAGCGGCGTCGCATGCATGCCCGACAGCGGCGCAATGCCCAGGCTCAGGCTTTGGTATCCGCTCTCCTTCAGATGCAGGGCAAGCTTGGTGAACAGATACTCCATCGCGTACGGCGAGGCATCGGGCAAATGACGCATCACGCCGACGGTCGCTTCCGTCTTGAGGTCCGTCGTCATGAACGTGACGAACGCAGCCGGCACGCCATGGCGGCGGACCAGCATCACGGATTGCGCCGACAGGTACTCCGCCGTGAAGGCGGCCACCGAGAAGCTCTTCTCGCGCGCCGTACGACTCGACAGCCAGGCGTCCGAGATCTGCTTGAGCGCCGGCAACAATCCGACGATCGAGTGCCGTTCGACGATTTCCACGCTCAGGCCATCGCGTTCGCCTCGCTTGAGCGCGTAGCGCAGATGCGAACGATGCGGACCGACGAGTTCGAAGTCGTCGAGCGCGATATGCGCTTCCTCGCCGAGCTTCATCAACGACAAGCCGGCGTCGAGGTAGAGCGGCAATGCGTCGGCGCGGACCTGATAGAACGCTGCGCGTCCGCCGTGGGCGTGTGCAAGCGCAACGAATTTCGCGATCAGCGCCGGCCACTCTTCGGCGGCCCCGACCGGGTCGTGGAGCGCGGCCCACGTGCGGCCATGCTTGGCGTACATCAGAAACGCCTCGCGCGACTCCGAAAAGAGGAAGCTCTTGTCGCCCATCATGGCGAGGCCCGCATCGCTGCGCGCCTGCGCGAGGATGATGCGCTGGGCGTCGCGCAGGTCATCGTGATGCGGGGCGACAAAGCGCCCGGCCGACGGACGCAGCAGCTGCCCAAACGCAAACGCGAGGCCGACCAGCGCGGCGGCCAGCGTCGCACGCAAGGCGCGGGGTGCGCGCTCGTCGAACGCGAACTGCCACCAGAGGTCGTCACGGTACGGGACGTCGCGAAACGCGAAGAACAGCACCCAGAATGCGAGCGCAAGCACGATCGCCACACAGACGAGCCACAAGGCCGTGAACGGCTCGCCGAACAGCGACGATGTCTTGTCGAAGCGCTTGCGGGTCACGATCAGCAGCAGGATCAGCACGCCGAGCACACCGACTTCGACAAAGGCCAGGCCCTTGGCAAGCGACAGGACCAGGTTGGCGACGGCAACGGCCATCGTGATCCACCACGCCGCGTCGAGACGGCGCATCAGGCCGCGCGCGACGAACAGCAGCGCAACGCCGAACACGCTCGCGAGCAACTGCGAGCTTTCGAGCACCCAGAGCGGCACGACGGTCTGCAGGCACAGCAAACGGTAGCGAAACGCCGGCGTCGCGCCCGAAATCACGAGCATGCCGCCGACCACAAACGCAAAAATGCCGAGGAACAAGGGCACCAGCTGAAGCACCTGCTCGCGGCGCGACGCATCGAAGCGCGCGCTGAGCAGACGGCCTTCAAAACCGGCGAGCAGCCCGGCCGACAGAATCAGGGGGGCGCCAAAATAGATCGCACGGTAAGCCAGCAGCGCCGCGACCATTTCGGGTACGGGCACGCTGTGGCCGAGGGCGAACACCATGGCCGCCTCGAAAATACCGATGCCGCCGGGTGTGTGGCCGATCATGCCGAGCAGCATCGCCGCCGAGAACACGACCAGAAAGTGAACAAACCCGACATCGCCGTGCGGCAGCACCGCCCACAGCGCAAGCGCGGCGGCGATCACGTCGATCACGGCGAAGAAAACCTGAGCCAGCAGCACGGTGCGGCCCGGGATATCGACCGTGATCCAGCGCAGCTTGACGGCACGCGAGCGCGCGCCGCACCCGAGCGCGACGATCGCGGCGAACCCCGCCAGCGCCGACGCGCCGATGGTCTCGACGACCTTCTGCGGCAGGTGGAACATCGGGCTCAGCGTCGCGCCAGCCACTACCATGCCTGCGGCGGTCATCAAGGCGAGCGAGATGGCGAGCGTCACGCTCGTAAAGACGGTCAGCCGGCCCACCTGCGCCGGCGTAATGCCTGCCGTGCCATAGACACGGCAGCGGACCGCTCCGCCCGTCAGCGCGCCAAAGCCGGTCGCGTTGCCGAGTGCGGAACCGGCGGTCGCGCCGATCCAGAGCGGTGTGGCAGGAACCTTGGCCTCAATATGGCGCAGGCCGATGGCGTCGCGCGCCACGAGGGCCAGATAGCTGAGCACGGTCGCCGCAAGCGCCGCGCCCCAGGCCGACACCGGCAGGTGCATGACGCTATGGACGACGGAGTGATAGTCGATCGTCTTCGACAGATGCTGAAGGGCGACGAGCAGCAGCGCGCCGACCGCGAGCACGACGGCAGGTGCGACGAACCGGCGCCACTGCAACTTTGCGTTCCCTCGGGTTGCGCCCGTGGACGCCTGACTGACATTGTCTTCGTAATGCATGCTGAATCGGTAATCGGATGCCACAGCGGCGCCGCGGGCTCAGGCCCCGACCGACAGGTCGTCGGTCGTTTTACACGCCGTGGCTTACACGGCGATGTCGGCAAACGGGCGACTGCGAAAATACTTTCGCGCCGCTTTCTTTCTGCTTACTACAGGGCAGCAGGCTGTTTATCGGCATATCTGCGCCCGACTTAAGCGGCGCGCGTGCCGGTTGACAACCCTTTGTGGGACATCGCCCGGCGCGAGGGCCGGTATTTTACCGTGTTCCGCCGTGCTGCCCCGCTTACCTCCCCCTGCTCCGGCTTCGCGAACCGGCCGTGATTCCGATATGCCGCTTGCGGGACGGCCTCATGCCGGCCTTGCGCAGGCCTTGATCCAATCTCGTGCCGACCTTGTTTCAACCTTGTTTGACACTGCTTCGACCCTGTGCCGACCCTGTGTCGACCTCGAGTCACCCGTGATCTGGCGCAACTTTCCGCCGGAGCATTCACTCACCAAACCGCCGATCGCTGCCTTCGTGGTGCGAGGAACGTGTGGCCTCGCCAAAACGTTGACGTAAAGATTTCCGTTCCGCGCATCTTTTCACTCAACCCGCGATCCAAACCGGGACGCCTCCCGGCTTCGGAGGGACGCGTTGGGCGGCCGGTGCGCGCGCGTGGTAGCCTTCGTGGTTCAGCGCCCGTGTACGCGCGCTTGGTTCACATGGAAAAGCAGTGCCTGGAAAGATGAAAACTTCTGCGGAAACGGTAACGTCGTCGTCGGTCGCGTGCGGCGAACCGGATGTCAACGACTGTGTCACGCTGGTCGCCAAGGCCACGATCCCGACGCGCTACGGCACCTTCATGTCGTACTGCTATCGCGTCAAGGCGACGGACGCCGAGCATATTGCGTTTGTCATGGGCGACGTGTCGGGTGACGAGCCGGCGCTGATCCGGCTGCATTCGGAATGCGTCACCGGCGACGTATTCGGCTCGTACCGCTGCGATTGCGGTGAACAGCTCGATATGGCGCTGCATTACATCGCGGCCGAAGGCCGGGGGGTGCTACTGTATCTGCGCGGACACGAAGGCCGCGGCATCGGGCTCGCCAACAAGATCCGCGCGTACGCGCTGCAGGAACAAGGTTTCGACACCGTCGACGCCAATCTTCAGCTCGGCCTGCCCGATGACGCGCGTGAGTACGATTCGGCGGCCGCCATCGTGCGCGCACTCGGCATCAGCTCGGTGCGGCTGATGAGCAATAACCCGTCCAAATTCGATACGCTGCTCAAGCACGGCATCCCCGTGTGCGAGCGTGTGGCGCTGGCCATTCCCGTGCGCGAGGAAAACGAGCGTTACATCAAGACCAAACAAGCGCGCTTCGGTCATTACTTCGACGAAAACGAATAAGGCCGGATCCCGTCGGGTAACGTCAGATTAGGCGCGCCAGCCGGTCAACAACAAGAAACAAGATGAAAAACAAACGGGCCCCGCGGGGCCCGTTTTTTGTCAGTGCGCGCCGGCTGCCGCCGCCCCGCCCGCGCCGCCGCTGCGATACCGCTTGGTGATCCAGATCAGCGGAATGATCGCAAGAAAGATCAGCGACGACGCCCAGAACACATCGTCGAGCCCGAGCATCGCGGCCTGGGTGTCGACGCTGAGCCCGAACATGGCGCGCGCCGTCGCAGCCGGGACGTTGAACAGCGACTGCAAAGCCGACTGCCCCTGCGCGTAGTCGGGGTTGAATGCGTTGGCGACCTCGGTCAGGCGTTCGTGATGAAGAATCGTCCGGTTGTTCCATGCCGTGCCGGCGACCGAGGTGCCGATTGCGCCGCAGAAGATCCGCACGAAGTTCGACAGGCCCGCGGCAGCAGGAATCCGCTCGCCGGGCAGCCCTGACAGGATGATCGCCGTGAGCGGCGTGAAGAACAGCGCCATCGGGATGCCCTGCAGCAGCGTGGGCAACACCAGCGTCCACGTGTCGACGTAGACGTCGTAGCGCGAGCGCAGGAAAAACACGAAGGCGAAGCAGATGAACGCGACGGTCGCCATGATCCGCGTATCGGTCTTCGGCATGATCCGACCGATGATCGGCGCGAGAATCACGGCGAAGATGCCCAGCGGCGCCGTGACGAGGCCCGCGTCGACCGAGCGGTAACCGAGGTATTCCTGCATCCACTGCGGTAGGAGCACGAGGTTGCCGAAGAACACGGCATAGCCCACCGAAATCGCGATCGTGCCGCCGAGGAAATTGCGCCCCTTGAACAACGACAGGTCGACGATCGGGTGTGCCTCGGTCAGTTCCCAGATCACGAACGCCGCAAAACCGATCACGGCGACGATCGCCAGCACGACGATGGTCGTCGAGTTGAACCAGTCGAGATCGCGTCCCTTGTCGAGCATGATCTGCAGGGAGGCGACCCAGACGACCAGCAGGGCGAGGCCCACCGTATCGATCGGCAGCTTGCGCGTCATCGATTCGCGCTTGTGATAGATGCTCCACACGGTCGCAGCCGCAAAGACACCCACGGGAATGTTGATGTAGAAGATCCACGACCAGCTATAGCTGTCGGTAATCCAGCCACCGAGTGCCGGGCCCGCAATCGGTCCGACGACGGCCGTCATGGCCCAGAGCGACAGCGCCATCGACGCCTTCTCGCGCGGATACGAACCCAGCAGCACGGCCTGCGACAGTGGAATCAGCGGCCCCGCCACAATGCCCTGCAGCACGCGCGCAGCCAGCAGGACGGTCAGGTTCGGCGCAAGCCCGCATAGCCACGACGCGATCACAAACATCGCGATCGCGCCGACGAACAGGCGGATCTGGCCGAAGCGCTGGGTCAGCCAGCCAGTCAGCGGCACTGCGACGGCGTTGGACGCGGCAAACACCGTAATGACCCACGTGCCCTCGTCGATCGAAACGCCGAGATTGCCCGATATCGTCGGGATTGCGACGTTGGCAATCGACGAATCGAGCACAACCATGAATGTCGCGAGCGCGACGGCGAACGTGGCAAGCAGAAGCTGGCCGCCTTGAAGCGGCGGCGGTGCAGCGGGCGCGGCGGGCGAAGTCGGGGCGCTCAACGATGGATCCTCGGGTCTTGGGGCGCGCCGCGCGAACGCGGCGCGGCTGCGCTGAATGGGCAGCCTTGGCCGTGGATGCTACAACGGGACGCTCTTCGCTGCAGCGGATCGTCCGGCACGCGTGGCCGCCAGACACACCCGATGTCTCTAGCCGACCGACCCGATACACTCGATGCTCATGCGGCTCATGCGGCGGCGGATGCACGCACTACGCCACTACACAGGCAGGTCGGCACCCGCCGGCGTCTTCGAATGACCAGCGCGCCATTCGGTGAGCCACACCTGCAGACGCTCCGGCGACAACGGCCGGCTCACGAAGTAGCCCTGCGCAAGGTCGCAATCGAGCTGGCGCAACTGTTCGAGTGCCGATTGCGTTTCAACGCCCTCCGCGACCACCTTGAGCCCGAGGCTGTGCCCCAGCGCGATCGTCGAGCGGACGATGGTTTCGTCGTCACGGTCGTCCGTCATGCCCATCACGAACGACTTGTCGATCTTGATCTCGTGCACCGGCATCTTCTTCAGATACGCGAGCGACGAATAGCCGGTGCCGAAATCGTCGATCGAGAGGCGCAGCCCCATCGCATAGAGATCGTCGAGCGTGGACATTGCATGCACCGGATCGTCCATCACCGCGCTTTCCGTGATTTCAACCCAGATCCATTCGGGTTCGACACGATGCTTCTCGAGCAAGGTCGCGAAAGTCTGCGGCAAATCGGCGTTGATCAGATCGCGCGCCGACACATTGATCGACACATCGAGCTCGATGCCCGCCTTGCGCCATGCGGCACATTGTTCGAGCGCCTTGTTTGCGACCCAGCGCGACAGCACCTTGATATACCCGGTTTGCTCGGCGAACGGAATGAACTGATCCGGCGGCACGATGCCGCGCACGGGATGTTCCCAGCGCAGCAGGGCCTCGACGTAGCTCACGCGGCCACTCGTGAGGTCGACTTTGGGCTGGTAGTAGAGCGTCAGCTCGTCGCGCTCCACGGCCTGACGCAATTCACCCATCAGCGACAGGCGTTCAGGATTGTGCTGATCGTCGCCGGGGTGGTACACCGCGTAGCCCGCATTGCGCCGCTTGGCGGCATACATGGCGACGTCCGCACGACGCATCAGGGTGTAGAACGTGTCGCCGTCGTGTGGGAAACTCACAAGCCCGATGCTGACGCTGACATCGATGATCTGGCCTTCGATCACGATCGGCGTTTCGAGCGCATGCAGCAGCGCCGTGGCCTTGCGCTGCCCCACATCAAGACCATCGAACGGTAACAGGGCCGCGAACTCATCCCCGCCGAGCCGCGCAATGACGTCGCCGTCGTTGGCGAGCACCTTCCAGAAACGGAAAGCCACCTCGCGAAGCAACAAGTCGCCGATGTGATGCCCGAGCGAGTCGTTCACGTACTTGAACCGGTCGAGGTCCATCATCATGATCGACATCGGATGGCCCTGCACGCGTGCCTCGGCAAGCGCGGCCTCGACTGATGTGTTGAACTTGCCGCGGTTGGGCAGCCCGGTCAGCGTGTCTTCATAGGCGAGCAGCGAAATCTGCCGCTCGCGAATCGCAATGTCGTGCCGCATTCGCTCGAACGCATCGGCCAGCTCGCCGACTTCGCCATGCCTCGCGACCGGGGCTTCGGCATGGTAGTCGCCTCCACCGATCTGGCGCGCGAACCGCGTGAGATCGCGAATCGGTTCCGCAATGCTGCGCGCGGTGAACATGCCACCTGCGACGGAGATCGCGACACCGACAAGCGCGATGACCACAAGCGTCGATTGCAGATGGCGCAGCGGCGCCAGTGCGTCGTGCATCGAGCGTTGAAGCACCGCCACGATCGGCCGGCCGTCTGTCGCAATGACGAGCGCCTTGGTGCCGTAGTCCTCGCCATTGACTGAAACCACGGTCGGCAGGCCCGGAGACCTTGCAGTTCGCGACAACAACCGCGTCAGTGCGTCCGGCTCGGCACCCATGATCGAGGTTGCGAGCATCTGCCAGCGATTGTCTCCACCGAGCCCGAGGAAGGACACGTCGAGGCCGACCAGGCTCGCCTGTTCCCGCAGCATCACATCGGTGATGTTGAAGCCCATGACGACCCAGCCGATCGTCAGCGGCGCTTTCACCGGCACAGCCACCATTTCATAGACGCGCCCGTCGATCATGTCGATCGCACTCGCACTGCCATCGCGCGCGGCGCGGCTCACGAGCTTCGGAAACACGAGGCCTTCGAATGTATGGCTCGGTGGGTGCGTTTGCGCGACAAGCTTGCCGTCGAGGCCAATGAATTCGACCACGCCCGCATGCACGCGCTCGCCGTGATTCTCGAGCGCAGAACGCACGGTATTCACGTCGTCGCTCGCGACCGCGGCGCGAAAGCCGAAATCGGCCGCGATCACCTTGGCCGAATCGATGAGCTTGTCGCTGTTATTGCGCAGCGTCCGCTCGAACACGCGTTGCCCGACATCGAGTTGCTGATTGACCGTCGTACGCGAACTCGTGTGAATGACGCCGGTAATGACGACGAACACCGCAAGCTGAATCGCGAGCAGCAGCACGACAAATACCAGTGCGATTCGCGTACGTAGGCTATGCGCGCGCATGAACATGACTGGGCCGGTGCTCCGGGTTATTTGGGTTTGGTCTGCACCGTGACCTTGACATCGGCGTCGGCGTCGGTCGACAGCCGTGCTGACGGCAACGTGGTGGTATCGGCCATCTGATAGTGCCAGGCCCGGAACTCATAGTTGCCCGGCGGCAGGTTCTCGACACGCGCGATACCGTTCTGATCCGACTTGCCGAAGTACGGACTGTCGACCACGTAAACGTACGCGATCATCGAGTCGTGGATATTGCAGCCGAGCACAGCAAGGCCCGGCTTGTCGAACACGACCGGGTGCGACGGCACACCGCTGTACAGGTCGAGTTCAAAGGTCTTCGCCGGAGAGAACGAATAGACGTCGTGCTCGATATTGTCCTTGTTCGGGAACGAAACCGAGGTACCCGTCTGGATCACCGTGACGAGCGGAACGAACGTGCGTTTGACCTGGTCGATGACCGCTTCACCGGGGTGCGGTGTGGGCAGCTTGCCATTCAGGGGCACCGCATAGACGGCGGCGTCCGACAGTGCGTGGCCATCCTGGTCGAACACCTGAACCTTCACCGTCACCGCGATCGCTGTCTGCGCAAGCAGGGCCGCGGTCAATACGGTGCAGGCGCCAAGCGCCCGGCCTAAAGAAACCAATTTCATCGTGTCTCCGGACAATCAGGGTTGCTCGACGATCTGGCGATACATCGGCGCCAGCTTCGCAAGCAGTTTGTTCTGGGTGTGGAACGGAATGCCGTTCTCGTCCATCGACTTCTGCAAGTCCTCGACGAGTGCATTGAATGCCTCGGCGGTGATCTTCTCGCCCGCATGCGCGCGCTTCATTTCGCGCCCGGTGTAGGTACACGGGCCGCCGCTCAGCACGCAGAACTGCTCAACGAGCTTCTGCTTGATGCGCTTGATCGATGCGTTCTCGAAGTAAGGATTGGTGCGCGGGTCGGCGAGCACATGCGTCATCATGCCGTCGACGATCTTCACGAGACCAGGCCGGGCGCCGAGTGCCTGATACAGCGAATCGTCGACCTCAGCCGGCGCGCTCGAGGGTTGGGCACCAGACTGAGCCTGGGCCTGGGCCGGGTCCAGAGCCGGCGTTTGCCCCTGCCACTGCGTTTGTGCATGCACAGGCGCGCCCATCGTCAGCAGCATCCCGACGCCGGCCACGAGCCCCGCGCCAAGCGCGCGGACCACCCACGCGCGGATCTGGCGCGCGACGCGTCGCGCACGCTTGAACAGCAAGCGCGCATTCGCCGCACTCATCGCGGCTACGGGGTCAACAGGCGTCATCATGTCGGGCATCGCACTTACAAAATCACTCATCCAGGGAGACAGTCGATTCATTGCGCAATCGAAAACGTGCTGCCGATCGTGCCGTGAACGAGATCTGTCAACGTGGCCGTCAGAATCCCAACTGGCCCGATACGTAAAACCCATGCTGGTTACGGATCGTTGCGATGTCGCCAAGCTGCACATACGCAACGGTCAGCGACACATATTTATTCGGTTGCCACGCGACAAACGCGTCATACCAGTCCTGCTCACGTGCAAAGGACAGGTTGTCGGGCTTCATGCGGTACTCGGCGCCGATCGCGATCTGTTTCGACAGCAGATACGCAATCGAGGTCTCGAACTCCGGTCGATAGCTGTCGTTGCGATCGCCGCCAAAGCCGAGCAGCCCGAGCTGGTTGGCCTTCGTCAGGCGCAGCGTGCCGTTGATCAACAGGCTCTGAGCGAGCAGCAACTTGGTCGCTGAAATGTAGAAGTCCGTGCCCGAGTCGCTCTTCGCACCGATCGCTTCAACAATATTCGCGTTGTTGTTGTGCTTGTACTGGATGCCGACCGATACCTGCGGCCACCAGACGTCCTGGTCGAGTACCGCGTTGCCGAGCACGCGCACCTTCGCGCCGATGATGTCCTGCGAAAAACGATAGCCCTCGCCCAGTCCGAGCTCGGCGCCGACGTCGCGCGTATCGAATGACTGATGCGCGACGGAGAATTCGAATCGATCGGCAATGCCAAACAGACCGCCGACGCTGTTCAAGGCATACGCGCCCGATTTGACATACGTGTCGTGCACATTACCGCCGACCTGCCCTGCCGTTCCTTGTCCGCCGATCAGTGCCCATGGCGTGAGTCCGCCACCGGCTGCGCCGTCGATTTCCGATACGCCGCCCGTCAGCAGCAGCTTGCCGCCGGTCGATGCAACCTGCGCGCATGCCGATGCGCTCCAGACAACGCCGCAGGCAACGAGACACGCCGCGGCAATCGCACGCGGTGCATGCTTTGAATAGTCAAACATTGGACAGGAAACCCGAGAACGCCTCGTGCCGCGAGATGCGCGAGGCCTAGTCGTGATATCGGCGATGCACCGGGTTTCTTGAACAGGGGAAAAGCCTGAGACGGGCGTGGAAAGACGCTGGTGGCCGGGGCATGCGACGCTGGAGGGAGGCGGGTTGCCGCCGTGTCCGGATATCGAATAGCTCACGCCGTGAGACGATCTGCCGCCTCGCCGCGTCGGCGCGACATCGCTGCGATTTGTCAGCGGAATGCGCCGACGTCACGCAGATCGCCGACGCGCTGACAACCCCACAACGACAACGTGGACATCAACCTCGATGTCCACGTTAAAAAAATCTAGAGGCGACGCTCCAGCACGCCTCGGCTACACCGTGCCGACGGTGCGCCGGCGAAACAATGCGCGCGCAACACGTCCGAGGACTGTACGCACCTTGCGAACCGTTTCAAGCCGCGTCGCATCGGTCGTGCGAACGCGATAAGTACGGGAAAACGAACGCTGAGCAATCGTGCACATGGCAGCAGCCTCCTCGAACGTTGACGTTAAGCCGCTTCGCAAACGCGAGTTTCTGCTGCTTGCTGTTGTTGCTGCTGCGGCCGTTGAGCCTGACGCAGCGCCGTGCGAGCCTGCGTACGGTATGCAAACGGATGCCACGTCGTTTCAGTGGGACCCAGCTCGTCGAGCGATGAATACGATCCAAGCGGTGCGAAGTCGGACATGATGAACTCCCGATAACTTTCGCGTGACCGGCGCTGTCGGGATGCAGTGCATCCGAGAGAAAACGCCGCCACGCATTGCCTTGCCGGGTCTGCGGGTATCGCAAACGACCCTTCATGGGTTCCAAAGATAACGGGGCACACGATGTGAATAAACCACCCGGCGATGAATACATTGATGCCACGGCGTGAATAATGCGGCAAAAGCAGCCCCGTCTACCGGGTTAACGGTCGGCGGCGATATCCCTTGAGTCCCTTGCCAGACGGACGATTGCGGCAGATTTGACCGGTCTCGCACATGCAGTATCGACGGACGGCGAAACGCGCCGATTCCACGTCATTCGTGAAAAAGCCTTCATTCGGGCGTTCATCCAATGTCATCGACCGGACCCTCGACAAGGGTCTTGAAAGCCCCGTTCTGCGTTTCTTGGTATCATGCGCGGGCATCCAGAGTCGGCGAGCAGGTTCGCCGACGCCAACCTGCCCTCCCGGGCAAGGTGGCGGCCAGTCATGGCGATGCGGCCGATTGTCGGCAACGAAACGGGAACAGCTTGGCTCGCACCGGTTCGTGATGATCTAACCGGATATCGAGAATGCAAGCATCGAACGCTTCCACGCCCGCTTCAAATTCTGCAGCACATCCCGCTTCAGGTCCTGCGTCACGTCCTGCTTCACACTCCGCAGCACGTTCCGCTTCACATCCCGGTTCACACCCCGCGTCAGATCCATGTCGCGCGAACGCGCAGCCCTCGTCCAGCGATATCGGCGCGCTGTTTCCGGGTTCGCAACTGAGCCACGTCTTGCATGTGGTGACCGAGCCCAACGTCGCTGCGGTCAGCAGCGTGATCGAATGTCTTGAATCCGAGCCTTCGTCGCCGATCGATATTCAGAGCTTCCACGTGCGCCGCCTGCCCGGCGCGTTCGACCAGCGCATCTGCGTGCAGGGCATCGATGAAACACACGCCCGGCACATTCGCGAGCGTCTCGAGCAACTGCAAGCCGTCGAACGTGTGCGACTCGAACATCAGGTGCGCGTCGTCCGCGGCGTCGAATAACCCTGGTTGGAAGATGGCGACCGCGTAACGTTGAGTCAGCGCCGCCGATTCAGTCGCGGCACTTTCATGGCGGTCACTCATAGCGGTAACTCGATGGCGGTACCGCTGTGACGGCGACGTGGTGGTGATGATTGCTGGTTTCTATGCAAACCATTCGAACAATCAATATGACGTGAGCAGGGTCTTTTTGTGAGAATCGATTCCAGCGAATGACGCAGGACCGATGACATGAGTCACGGCGATTGCGTCGAACGAATCCGATTCTCAGAGAGGGCACCATGAAACGACTGCACACTTCCGCCATGCGCTCGCCTGCACCCGCGCACTCGCAGTGGTCGACACTGCGTACGCTGCTGACCGAACTGCTTGCACATCGCGCCCGCGCTTCGTAACCCGACGCGGCGCGTACGACGCAGCGCTCCATAAGGGCGCTGCGTCTCGTGCATTCGGTCTGTAGCGGTGCACGGACTGCGCCGATGCTATATGCTCTGAGCGTCCGTCCGGCTTCCGGACAGCAGCACTTGTGCGCGCTGCAGCTGCGCCCTCGCCCGAAGCCCATGCCGATCGCCGCGCGGCATCTACGCATGTGATGCAACGCCGCGCAGGCACCCCGACCACGAGGTGGCTGCATGACGCTGGCTTCAGGCCCCGCCGTACTCGACCTGATCGGTCACACCCCGCTCGTTCGCGTAACACGCTTCGATACCGGCCCATGCACCCTGATGCTCAAGCTCGAGTCACAGAACCCGGGCGGCTCGATCAAGGACCGCATCGGTGTCGCGATGATCGAAGCGGCCGAGCGCGACGGCCGGCTCAAACCGGGCGGCACGGTCGTCGAAGCCACGGCGGGCAACACCGGGCTCGGCCTGGCCCTCGTCGCACGCGCGAAGGGTTATCGCATCGTGCTCGTGGTGCCCGACAAGATGTCGACCGAGAAGGTGCTGCATCTCAAGGCCATCGGCGCCGAGGTGCATATGACGCGCTCCGATGTCGGCAAGGGCCACCCCGAGTACTACCAGGACTACGCCGCGCGCATCGCAGCGGGCATCGATGGCGCGTTCTTCGCTGATCAATTCAACAACGCCGACAATCCCCGCGCCCATGAAGAAGGCACCGCGCCAGAGATCTGGGAACAGACGGGCCACGACGTCGACGCGATCGTCGTGGGTGTCGGTTCCTCAGGCACGCTGACCGGCCTCACGCGATACTTTCGCAAGGTCCAGCCTCAGCTTGAATTTGTGCTCGCCGACCCGGCGGGATCGGTGCTCGCCGAATACATTCGCAGCGGCAAGGTCGGCCAGGCCGGTTCGTGGGCCGTCGAAGGCATTGGCGAAGACTTCATCCCCGGCATCGCTGACCTGAGCGGCGTGCGCAGTGCCTATTCGATTTCCGATGAAGAGAGCTTTGGCACGGCGCGCGAACTGTTGCGCCGCGAAGGCATCCTGGGTGGTTCGTCAACCGGAACCTTGTTTGCGGCCGCCTTGCGCTACTGCCGCGAACAGACCGAACCGAAGCGCGTGGTGACCTTTGTCTGCGATACCGGCACGCGCTATCTCTCGAAGGTCTACAACGACAACTGGATGATCGATCACGGCCTGCTCGAGCGGCACCACTATGGCGATCTGCGCGACCTGATTTCGCGTCGCTTCGAAGAAGGCAGCGTGCTGAGTGTCGGCGAGGCCGATACACTTCTGACCGTGTTCCAGCGCATGCGGCAACTCGATGTGTCTCAGTTGCCCGTGCTCGACAGCCAGCATCGCGTGATCGGCGTCATCGACGAATCCGATCTGCTGCTTTACGTGCAGGCACACCGCGACCGTTTCCAGGCACCCGTCTCCGCGGCGATGACGCGCGCGCCGCAGACACTGCCGCCTGCCGCGAGCCTGGCTGAACTCAGCGCCCTGCTCAACACAGGGCTCGTAGCCATCATTTCGGACGATAGCGGGTTTCATGGCCTGATCACCCGCATCGACCTGCTCAATCATTTGAGGAGAACACTCGCGTGACTGACGATACCCGTACCCCGCTCGGCTTTGCGACTCGCGTGATCCATGCGGGCCAGGCGCCCGACCCGAGCACCGGCGCCATCATGCCGCCGATCTATGCCACCTCGACCTATGTGCAAAGCAGCCCGGGCGTGCACAAGGGCTACGACTACGCGCGATCGCACAACCCGACGCGCTTCGCCCTCGAACGCTGCGTCGCCGATCTCGAGGGCGGTGCGGCAGCCTTTGCGTTTGCGTCGGGCCTCGCCGCGATTTCGACGACGCTCGAGTTGCTCGACAGCGGTTCGCATATCGTGTCGAGCCATGATCTCTATGGCGGAAGCTTCCGCCTGTTCGAGCGCGTGCGCCGTCGCAGCGCCGGCCACGACTTCACGTTTGTCGACTTGTCGAACCTCGCCGAACTCGAAGCCGCGTTAAAACCCAACACGCGGATGATCTGGATCGAGACGCCGACCAATCCGCTTCTGCGTCTGTGCGATCTCGAAGCGATCGCCAAGCTTGCGCGCGAACGCGGCATCATCACCGTCGCGGACAATACGTTTGCAAGCCCCTATGTGCAGCGTCCGCTCGAATTGGGCATCGATATCGTCGTGCATTCGACGACCAAGTATTTGAATGGCCACTCTGACGTGATCGGTGGCATTGCGATCGTCGGCGGCGCGCCGCATCTGAGCGAACTTCGTGAGCGCCTTGGGTTTCTTCAGAATTCGATCGGCGCGATTTCCGGTCCGTTCGACAGTTTCCTGACCTTGCGTGGCGTGAAGACACTGGCACTGCGCATGGAACGCCATTGCTCGAACGGGCTCGCACTTGCGACGTGGCTCGAGAAGCAGCCCAAGGTCAACGCGGTTCACTACCCGGGTCTGGCCTCACATCCGCAGCATGCGTTGGCGAAGAAGCAGATGCGCGGGTTTGGCGGCATGATCTCGATGGATCTCGATACCGATCTCGCCGGCGCGCGGCGCTTTCTTGAAGCGGTGAAAATCTTTTCGCTCGCCGAAAGTCTCGGCGGTGTCGAAAGCCTGATCGAACATCCGGCGATCATGACGCACGCGACGATTCCCGAGAAAACGCGCGCGGCGCTCGGTATCGGCGACGGGCTGGTTCGCATGTCGGTGGGCGTCGAGGACATCGTCGATCTCGAGGCCGATCTCGCCAACGCTTTCGCTGCGATCTGAGCGCGCCGACGCGCATTCACGCGATCGGCGCGCGTCCATCGAAGAGCCTAGAGCAACGGTTTCTCGATGCTGGCCGCAGCATCGTCGTCATACGGTCCTTCATCGCCGAGCCAGTACGGACGGCGATGATAGTACTCGTGGACCGAGGTGCCCCACTGCGCGTCGGCCATCGACGGCCAGTGGTCCTTGTCGAAGCCCGGTGCGTTCTTGATGGCTTCGGCATCGACGTCGAGCCTGAAGCACTTCTCGTCCGTATCGAGCGTCAATGCGGACCAGGGAATGGCGTGCAGATCGTCACCCATGCCGAGAAAGCCGCCGCTCGACAGCACCGCATACGCGATATAGCCGCCCCGGACATCGAGCATGATGTCCGAGATCTTGCCGATATGCTGGCCATCCGAAGTGAGCACCTTGTTGCCGTCGAGCGTTGCCGCAGCCATCACATCCGGACCCGGACCTTCGCCGGTGCCCATGCCGATAATGCGCGCGCCACCCGTCGTACCGCCTGCCTGCGTTCTAGGATTCATTGAGCCCATGATCGTCTCCTGGACAACGTGATAGGACCCTTCCTAGTGCAAGCGATGTGCCACGCGAACGCCAACCTCTCAGCTGAGCTCGAGCGCGTGAGTCAGGTCGCCAAACGGTGCCTGACCACGTGCGATACGTGCTGCATCACGCGAGCGCACGCCGTCGAGCGGCTCAAGATCGTAGACGCGGCTGATGAGTCGCAAGATCGAGTTCGTGTCGTAGATCGTGTGATCGACAAAACCTTTTTTCGCGAACGGCGAGATCACTAGAGCGGGAATTCGCGAACCCGGTCCCCAACGATCGCCTTCGGGTGGCGTCACGGGGTCCCACCATCCGCCGTTCTCGTCATGCGTGATGACCACGACCATGCCGCCCCACTGCGGTCCCTTCTCGAGATGCGCAATGATGTTGGCGATGTGGCGATCACCCGACGCGACGTCGGCGTAGCCCGCGTGCATGTTCAGATTTCCTTGCGGCTTGTAAAACGTGACAGCGGGCAAGCTGCCGGCATCAATATCGGCGAGAAACTTGTTCGTTGAAGGATCGTCGCCGACACCACCATCGCGCAGATGCGTACGACCTGTCGTACCCGGCGCATACGCGCGGAAATAGTTGAACGGCTGATGATGGAACTGGAAGTTCGGTACCGAGCCACTCTCGTGATGGGTCAGCGCGTCTTGCCATGCGCCCGCATACCAGGCCCACGAAATCTGCCGTGCTGTCAGTCGATCGCCGATCGTGTCGTAGGACTGCGGCGGCAACACGGACGCATTGGCCGGATCGGCCAGCATGGGATCGCCACCGGGCGCCGGCGCGACAAAGCTCGGCTGATACGGCGGCGCGACTGTGTTCACCGCATAGCCATCGGGCGTGTAGGCGCCGTCCTTCACGTAGACCGGCGGACCGTCGAGCGCCGACTTCGGCGAATTCGGCGCGACTTGCAACCGCGTGCCGGTCGGATCGTCGCCTACGATCACGGAAACCTGCTTCTTCGCTGGCGAGTTGAACACGTCGGGGTGACGCGGCGTCTGCCCCGAGATCAGGTAGATATGGTTGAGCCATGAACCGCCGAAGGCCGCCATGAAGAAGTTGTCGCACAGCGTGTACTTCTGCGCGACACCCCAGAGCTGAAGCGAAGACGCGTCGTTGCGATAGTGGCCCATGACGAGGCCGCCGGAATCGGCCCACGCAACGAACTGATTGTTCTTGCCCGCGTTGATCTGCATCTGGTTCTGATAGAAACGATGCACGAGATCGCGCGTGATGACCGTTTGCGGCAATGGCGTGCCCGTCTCATCGCTGATGCGAAACGGCGCGTTCGGCAAGTTCGTGATCTGATCTTCCGCGATCACATAGTTCCGACCGTCGATGGTCTGCGCCTGCGGGACGAGGCCGCCCCAGAACTTCGGCAACGCATCGAGCGTGGTCTCGCCATCGCGGTCGTACTGAGTGAAGCGCGCGGTCGGAACGTGGTCGAGGGGTGTCTGGACGCCGGGGAAGTTGCCGTACAGGTTCGTGAAGCTCCGGTTCTCGGCGTAGATCACGACGATATTGCGGACCTTTTCCCGAAGCTTTTGTGTGACCGCGGAGGCGTTGGGCTCAGGGGTCGCAGCCTGAGATGTCTTCAGCGTGTCGCAGCCGGCGACGACCCATGTCGCGCCGACGGCCGCGAGCCCGCCTAACAGACGCCGTCGCGCCGGGTCGGCCGGCTGATCGCCATCGCGCGTCGCTTCAACGGGAAGGTCGTGGCTGCGTTCGTCGTTCGTATCGTCGTGGCGGCTCATGGGCGATCCCCGTGCGCGAAGTGGCGAAGAGCGTCAGGCTACGGGGATCGTCATGACAGCGCAACCTCGGCGCAGTACGGCCGCGTCGGTCGATACACGGGCGGCATCTAGCTGGCCTCGAGGCCACCCCGCCGCCTCGGCACGCTTGCGACGCCTTGGTGCGAGCGAAGCGTGACGCGTGCAAAGCTTCCTTAGCGCGCTTGCGGTTCGACGATACGTTCGAGGTCGTCGATCAGTCGTTCGCGGGCCGCTGCGAGGAGTTCGCCTGAGAGCTTCGGATCGTTCGTTGCGCGCGCCATGCCGAGCGCGCCCGACATGGTGGTGACGATCACCAGCGCATGCGACCGACGTTGCGCGGCAGGCCGAGCTTCGCCCAGCAGCGGAACCAGGCGGGAGACCAGGCGTTCGATATGCGCCGAATAGAGCGCACGCGCCTGCGCGCCGCTGCGAGCGATATCGCCGGTCAACGCGGCCATCGCGCACCCGACGGCCGGGTTGTCACGATGCTCGGTACTCAGGTACTCCTCGATATAGCGCGCAAGGTCGACCGCACCCTTGTCGTCGACCATGTTGCACAGCGTGCCATCGCTTGCATGCAGCGCGCAATCGACCGCCTCGGCCACCAGTGCGTCGCGCGATTCGAAGTGCCGATAGAACCCGCCATGCGTCAGCCCGGCCTCCTTCATCAGGTCGGCGAGGCTGATGCCGTCGATGCCCTTTTCGCGGAAACGCGCCGCCGCGGTCTTCACGATCCGTTCGTGCGACTGCGCCTTGTCGGCTCTCGAGTAACCCATGTTCGTGTCCCTGTTTCGAGGACGCTGATGATACCGCCCCACTTCTGCGATGCCCAGAAGCGGCGCTATGACGTCCATTGATTCAATCAATCAAGATGTTGATTGACATCTACATTCTACGCCGATACGCTGCGTTCATGGTGAAGATGATGGACAACATCCACAACCACCAAATTCCACTTTCAGGAGCAAACATGAGCAACGAACAGCACAAAGGCACGGCCGTCATCACGGGCGCTTCGACGGGTATTGGCGCAACCTACGCGGACCGCCTCGCACGCCGCGGTTATGACCTGATCCTTGTGGCACGCAACGGCCAACGCCTTGACGCGGTCGCCGCGCGCCTGCGCAGCGAAACGGGCCGCACGGTGCAAACGATCGTCGCCGATCTGACCAAGCGCAGCGACCTCGAAAAGGTCGAACACGTGCTGCGCACGGATGCGACGGTCAGCGTGCTCGTCAACAACGCCGGCACGGCGTCTTTGGCGCCGTTGGGAACGGCGGACATCGACAAGCTCAATAGCGAGATCGAACTCAACATCGTCGTGCCGACGCGACTGTCGCACGCTGTTCTGCCCGGACTCGTATCGCGCGCACGCGGCGCGATCATCAACATCGCCTCGGTGATGTCGCAACTGATTCAACCGGGCAATACCGTCTATGGTGGTACCAAGGCCTATCTGCTTCACCTGAGCCAGGTGCTCAACACGGAGGTCGGAGGGTCGGGTGTTCAGGTGCAGGCCGTCCTGCCTGGCGCGACGCGTACGGAAATCTGGAGCAATTCGGGTATCGATCTCGACGCCGCATTTCCCGCAGAAATGATCATGGAAGTCGGCGAGATGGTCGACGCTGCGCTCGCCGGTCTGGATAGTGGCGAAACCGTCACGATCCCCTCGCTGCCCGATACGGCCGACTGGCAGCGCCTGATCGATGCACGTGACGCGCTGCGCCCCAATCTGTCGCGCCAGCACCCTGCGTCGCGCTACGCCGTAGCCGTCAAAGCTTAAGGACGGCGTCGTGGCGCGAGCGCGCGAGCGGAGCGCGTCCGCCCTTCGACATAGGCCTCGAGGGCAGCGATCACTTGCAGCGCGCCCCTGTTTTGCAGTTGCTCTTGCTGAAGCGCGAACTCGAGATCGGGCGCGACACGTCCGGTCTCGAGCAGTCGCTCCACGACACGATATCGCCCGCCTCTGATGGCCGCGCGCTGCGCACTGAGGCCCGATGTGTCACACGCATCGATGTCGATGTCGGGCCGTCTCAGTAACGCATCGACAATCTCGAGATGTCCGTTCCACGCAGCGTGAACAATCGGTGAGTCGAGATTGGGGCATGTTCGCGGGTCGTTCAAAAGCCGCCGGGCAATCGAGACGTAACCACGATCAACAGCCATGCGAAGCGGCGTGTAACAGGGGTATTGGCGCGCGCACGTCGTTGCGTATCGAAACGAAAGCCCGGGTGCAACCTCGTCAAGCGCATCCATCGGGCGCATGCCTTCGAATTCCGGTTGACGTGGAATCACGATATCGCCGAACAACGTCGTGACTTTCCAGCCTTGCCCAATAGAAGCAGCACCGAGTACAGCATTCGCTTGTCCGCACTCGCGAGCATTGACTACCGCAACCCGACCCATCAGCGCGCGCACGACAAAGAGTGCGCGAAATGTCGCCGCAATCCAGAGCGGATTGCAACGATTCGCATCGATCCCCGGCACGGACAACAAGTGCTGCACCGTTTGCGTGTGCCCGTTGCGTGCGGCCCACCACAGCGCGGTGCGGCCCCACGCGTCGGGATTGTTGACCACACGTCTGAACGCGGGGAACTGCAGTAGGAATTGCACGTGATCGAGATGGCCGCGACTTGCGCTGGACGCCAGCGTTTCGCAAACTTCTGCTCGAGGCAGGCCGTCGAGCATGGCGTCGAAGGCCGCCCGAAGTCTTTGACTTGTCCGTGACATCGAACGCACGTCTTGAAAGTCGAGATAGCGACAAATCGAGCCAAACACTTCCCTCGGGAGCGACTCGAGGTTTGCGGATCTCACCGCACACGACGCGGAGCGTGGCGAAAGCGTCTCGCCGCACACCGAGCGAATGGCATCGGCATTGTTCCTCACCGCTGTCGCGGGGTAGGGCGCCGCGCGTGGAGCACCGACCCTCACGATGTCATGTACAAGGGGAACCGCTCCCGATCCAGAGACCGCACGAGTGATCGGCGATCGGCTCCGTGGCAACGAGGGTGAGGCCGGCCCAACAACGCGTTCCATGTGTTCCCCGCATCAGCGATCCGAAGAAGGCATCGTAAGGCGAACACCGGTGGCATGTATGCCGATATCGCTCCAGTACGACTGCCCCGCCGACACGACCGGAAAGGCGTCCAAAACATTGACGAAGCTCAGCATCCGGCCGCTCCATCACACGAGCCGTGCGTGTCCGTCATCCGCGAGTTCGTCGAGCCGTTCGAGGAACCGCTTGAGTACGGGCGACGCATTGGTCTTGTTGTAGCCAACGGCAAGGTCGATCATCGGCACCTCTCCGTCCAGCGGTCGGCTGACGACAGACCACGGCAACAAGTTCATCGCGTAAGCCGGCATTAACGCGAGTCCGCGTGTGGATGCGACGAGGGACATCGCTCCGGCAAGGTTGTCGACATTGTGCTCACGTTCAAACGCGATACCCGCCTTCTGAAGGTACGCCCGCGTCACCGCTTGCAGCACCTTGGCCTTGTTCGAGGTCGCAACAAAGACTTCACCGTCGAAATCCTCGGGACGGATGCGCTCCCGTAACGCCAGCGGATGATCGCTAGGCATTAGCACGACAAGCGGTTCACGCCGCACGATTCGATATTCGAGCCCGAACCCCGCTTCGGTTCGTAGAAACGCCGCATCAAGCTTGCCGCGCGCGAGTGCATCGGCGAGGTCAGGCGAGTAATCGCTCGAAACCGTCACCTCGATACCCTGCAACTCGTCGCGCAGCACCTGCATGGCACGCGGTAACCACGTCATTTCAGTGCCGGTCAGAAATCCGAGTGCAAGCGTCGGCTTGGTGGGTTGCGATGCGCGCCTCGCTGCTTCAACCGCAGCCTCGACTTGCGAGAGCGCCATGCGCGCGTGATCGAGAAAGGCGCGCCCGGCGTCCGTCAGATCGACCCCGCGCGCGCTGCGAATCAGCAAGGGCGATCCGACTTCCTCTTCGAGGTCCCGTATCTGGCGGCTTAACGACGGCTGCGACGTGAAGAGCCGGTGTTCGGCGGCCTCGGTCAGGCTGCCTGTCTCTGCGACGGCGACGAAATACCGGAGATGCCGAAGTTCCACGCTGCCTCCAGATCGGGAGCAAAAACGTACACCATGCCTGCGAAGCATGCGTACCCGCTTACAAAGTCTTTTTCCGCCGCGTCACCAGCCACTACATTGAGATCCAGGTCATCGCTGTCAAGCAGACGTCGGGAAAGAGCCTAACGCAAGCCGGCTTTTTCCGCAGTGGCGGGGCAAGGCCATCCGGCCTGGCACTGCTCGGGCAGGTATCACGCCGTTCGGATGCTGATGCGATGAGGCGATATCTCTCAACCTTGATGGAAACGATCATGACAAACCTCACAGGAAAGACCGCGCTCGTCACGGGCGCATCACGCGGCATCGGACGCTCGAGCGCACTCGCACTCGCGAAGGCAGGTGCGAAGGTGCTCGTTCACTACAGCAGCGGCGAGAAGGAAGCCGACGCCGTCGTTGCGGAGATTCGCGCCGCAGGCGGACATGCGGAGAAGATTGGCGCTGATTTGCGCGCGGCAGACGGCCCCCATTCGCTCGCACGTCGTGTGCGGGCAATCATCGGCGATCGACTGGATATTCTGGTCGCGAATGCCGGGATCTCGAAGGCTGCGCCGATCGAGGACGTCACGGTCGAGGACTTCGACAATCTCTTCGCCGTGAACGTACGCGCCCCCTACTTCCTCGTTCAGCAATTGCTGCCGGTGCTCGGCAAGGGCAGCAGCGTCGTGCTGCTATCGTCGCTTGCTGCACGTGCGGCAGTCGGCACGCTATCCGCCTATGCGGCAACGAAGGGCGCGATCGATACGCTCGTCAAACACTTCGCACAGACGCTCGGCGAACGCGGCATCCGCGTCAATGCGGTCGCACCCGGGATTGTCGATACGGATATGTCGAACTTCGCGAAGACCGATGCAGGACGCGACTATGCGTTCGGCATTCAAGCGATCAAGCGCATTGCGCAGCCTGATGAAATCGGCTCGGCCGTCGCGTTTCTTGCTTCGGATAGCGCGCGTTGGGTCACGGGCGACACGTTGCGCGTCGACGGCGGTTCGAAGCTCTAAGGTTCGAAGCTTAAGGTTCCAAGCTTTAAGGTTCGAACCTTTAAATCGATGCGGGTCCGGATCGCCGGCTAAGCATTCAGCTGGCGATCCACTAACGCAGAGACCACTCAGGCCGGGTCGATTTCCGCGAGTGCCTGCTCGATCGACTGGACATCATCCGGGCGCACGAGACGTGCGATCTCCTGACCGTCGCGCATGAAGATGAGCGTCGGCCAGAGTTTGACGCGAAACGACCGTCCGAGCGCACGTCCCGGTCCGTCTTCGACCTTGATATGACGCAGATCCGCGTGCTTGTCCATCGCGGTGGACAACAGCGGTTGCGCGGCGCGACAGTAGCCGCACCAGTTCGTGCCGAATTCAACAAGGGTCGCGCCGGCCAGAGCATCGACTTCAGCACGGCTGGGCGCAGCTTCGGTGTACACGGTCTGCATAAAGAATCACAAAAGATATTGACGACCTATCGCGCCGACTGACGCTCTGTCGCCAATCGCGACGACCGCTCGCTACCCGCTTGCCGGGCCGCCACCTGAGCCGTCGTCACGATCACCGACTCATCGCTTGGCTCCGAGCATACCGGGAAACGCACTTCAGTGCTTTTCGTAGCTCGCACCGCTCTCGCCATTCGTCTGCGCGGAACGCGTCGAATCGGCGTTCGCCCGGCCTTGTGCGCGAGCGGGTGCCGAGGCAGCCGCCGGCGCAGAGGCCGCGCTCGAATCGGACGTCATATAAGCCGGCGCCGCCTTGCGCTTTTCAATCTTGCCCGGAGGCGGTGCCGTCGGGGCCTTGGCCATATCGGCCAGCATCTGCTGACAAGGCAACGGTTTGTTGTTGCTCGGCTGCAGCAACGGGATTAGCGCCGCGAACGGATTGATCAGTCCGAGGCCGACCGCGAGGCCTCCGCGCAACGCGAGCGCACCCGCATCGACGCCGACGCTCGGCTTTTCGAACGTCCCTTTGACATACAACGGCGAACGCAGCGAGATGATGCGGAACCCCTTCGTGTGCGGATGGATATGCAGATCCATCGTTTCGTCCTTCATGTTGACAGTGCCGTCGACATTGATCACGGCATCATCCGTATCCAGTGCGAAGACTCTTGAATCGAGCACGCCGTTCGTCACAACGAAGTCGGCCGCCGCACAATTGATCTTCACGTCCTTGTTCCCGAACAACTTTTCATAGACGACGTTCGCCACGTTAAGCCCTGCCGCCTCCATATACAGCTGGCTCACCGTGCCGTCGTTGATCAGCGTCTTGACCTCGCCGTTGGACGTCGCGGCGAGCGCGGCAGGCGAATTTCCCACGGCCGACAGTTGGGCATCGCCGTTGATTTCGCCGAGTGCCGACTGCATGGTCTTGTTCGTCGGGAACAGCTGCTTGAGTTTCAGATGCCGCGCCGATGTCTGAAATCGGCCCTTAAGCGGCGTGGTGCTGCCGTCCAGATAGATATCGTTCGCCAGCGTGCCGCCCGCGACGCCGAACTTGAGCGGCTGAAGCGTCAGCACGCCATCCTTCATGATCACGTGCGTGTAGAGATCGGTGATCGGCAGATCCGGGTTCTTGATGATGCGATGCCCCGTGAACCGCACATCGGCATCCATGGCCTTCCAGCGGTCGGTCTTGAACTCTTCGGTCGGCAGGGCCTTGCCCGTCGGCTGACGTTCGGCGTCGCCGCGGCGGGCCTTGCTTGCGTTCGAGTCGGCTCCGATGATTGGCGCGAGATCGGAGAATTGCAACAGACGCGATTCCACTTCACCTGTCAGCGATGGGCGCGGTTGCTTGCCGGCGTAGGTCAACGAGCCGTTGAGGTCGCTGCCACCGACACGCCCCGTAAAGTGCTCGTATTTGAATACATTTCCACTCTTGTTGAAATTCCCGACAAGGTGACCATCGGTCGCATACGGGGGCGTCTCGGGCAACGTGACGCCGGTGACGTCATAGAGATGCGCAAGGCTCACGCCCTGCAACCAGAGCCGCATATCGACTGCGGCGAGGTGCATCGGGTCCGTGACGGTGCCGACGAATGCGATATGAGTATCCCCGATGCGTACATCGGCTTGAAGGGGGAACGGACGGCGCGCGTCACGTACCGCAAGCACCTGCCCCACTTTGCCCTCGCCGGTGACCTTCGTATGTTTGTAGGTCCCCTTGATCGTCCACCCGAGGCCATAGACCGGTTCGCTCGCGACGGGGTGTCCGGCGGCCGCCTGATCGTTGGCGGTCGAGTTGGTCGCTTCGCTGGTGCCTTCATTGCTGTTTTCGGTGCGCTGCGCCGCCGTGGAGTCACTCGCGGCGCTCGCCGAAGCTGCGGCCTCGGTGCCGCTCGTTGCGCTCGCAGCGGCGGTTGCTTCGGTACTGCTCGTCGCACTGGCGCTGCCCGAATCAGCCGCGACCGCCGCCGATACGCTAGATGCCGCTTCCGCTGCCACCGCGCTTGCCTGGTTCGCCAGCTTCTGAGCCCCCGCCTTGCCAACTGTCTGCGCTGACGACTGGCGTGAAGCGGTTTCCTGCTGCTTCATGACCTCGCCGATGGGCAGGGGCTGGCCAAGCGTGTCGATCGTCCCCTGCATATTGGCGGACGTGACCTCGTCGGCTACCGAAATTGCACCCTTTGCGAACGAGATGTCGTGCAGTTGAAGATTCCAGATCGATGGCTGCGACGACTCTTGCAGCTTGAACGTCCAGTTGTTGCGGTTGTCCTTGAGCCGTTCGATATCGACCGACGGATTCACAAGATTGATGGCGGGGATGATGATGTCGTGTGCCAGCAGGGGCAGCACTTCGACCTGAAAGTCGATTTCGTCGAGCGTCGCGAAGTACTTCTGCTTGGCCCAGTCCGGATTGCCGATCGTGATATTGCGAGCCGAGAAGCGCGGCCAGGGGATCCATCGTTTCCATCCTGCCTCGTTCGGCGGGCGCTCCCATCCGACGCGCAGATCACCGTTGATGGCGAATGGACGCCCGATCGCCTGCGTGACCTTGTCGTCGACCCATGGACGAGCGCGATTCCAGTCGAACGTCAGAAAGATCACAACGAGGATCACGACGAGCAGCACGAGCACGCCCACCGTCCAGCCAGCCACTTTTCCGATTGTTCGACCCGTCGCCACCGTCTGCTCTCCGGTTCGTTACACACCGGCAGTGCAGCACTTGATGTGCCCGAAAAAGGCAAGCCTTCGCGCGAACAATCGTGTTTCTGGCCGAGATTTCGCCAACGCGCCGCGATTGCGACTCGATTCATCCAATTCTGACAAGCGATTCAGGCAACACTCGCCGCGTCGAGGTCTATCTTATCGATCCAATTCGAGTCGCTTTAACAGCCTTGAGCGCTGCTCGATGGGGCGTTCACGAATGCAATCGATACAACATACCCAGTGAGAAGTACGTATGACTGACCTTGAGGCGCGTTTTCGCCGTTGTTCGCCTTTGATCTCTATGAGGTCACAACAATGAAAGCTCTCGCACACCGACTCTTCCCGCGCTACGGCGAACGTGAAGCGCTGCATTTCCTATGGGCATACTTCGGCATCGGCTTAGCCGGCATGCTGCTCATCGCGACCATTGCAATGAGATGCCTTGGAATGTGACCTTGACCAAAAGCGATCGGACTAACTGGCAGCAGGACTCGGCTGCACGCGAAACGCCCCGGGCGATACGCCGCACCAGCGTTTGAATTGCCGTGAGAAACGATTGCCATCGGCGTAGCCCAGCCGCGTGGCAATCTCTCCGATCGACAGCACGTCGTCGAGCAACAGCATCTTGGCGCGCCTCAGCCTTAGCGTTGATTCGTACTGACGCGCGGACAATCCGAACACCTGCCGGAACAAGGAATTCCCATAGTCAGGGTGATAGCCGAGCTGACGAATCATCGATTCGATCGTCGCTGCCCCACCGATGTCCACCTCGCGTTCAATGCGCTCGGCTAACCGCGTTGCCGTTTGCAACGTTGCCTGGGGCAACTCCGGTAACGCGGCATATTCAATCTGATACGCGCCCGCGAGCACGGCAAACACTGCGAACAAGCCTGATGCGAGTTCGAGCCGTGAGATCAATCCTTCGTGCGTCGGGATCGAACGCATTTGCTTGAGAATCGGCCGCAACCGCTCGCCGACCGTCGTATCGGCCCCGATGATCCGCGAACCGCCCCGGCACAACAAACGCCGCAGCGCGAGTTCATCGATATCGAAGTGGATGCAATACAGCTTTGAATCGACGGATGCCGTGCTGGCGTGCGCATCGAACGGGCACAGCAACAGCAAGTCATTGGGCTCCTGGTGCAGCGTACGCCCCGTGAGCCGCGTCTCCTGCTGCCCCGACTCGAGCAGACAGATCTCGAAGTACGGGTGATCGTGCCGCGGATAGGCCCAGCCGGCCGGCACGTCGCGTGAATGGGCGCCCGTCAGCTGAAAACTGGCGGAAAGATTAGGCTGCCGCAGCGTCGGCACACTGCTCGGGTCAAGATTCGGCGGAGGGGTCAGGCTCGGATGCATAGGGTAAATACGGACGCGAAATCTCGGGTTTGGTCAGATGGATCCCGCCTCCGGTTATGTCTCTGTGGCACGCTGGCTGGGATGATTCTATGTGAATTCACCCGACAGACGGTGATGAAAACCCCAGATCCCACATTGGAGGAATGACACGTGGCAGCAGCACAAGCATTGCCTATCTCGATCCAGATCTACAGCCTGCGTAACCTGGGCAACCTCGACCAGGAACTCGACACAGTTAAGGCGGCCGGCTATCAATACGTCGAATTGATCGGCGCCCACCTCGACGACGCCGACAACGTGCGAGCCAAGCTCGACGCGCGCGGCCTCAAGGCCTCGTCAAGCCATGTGAGTCTCGACGCCCTGCGCACGCGCTTCGACAAGATCGTCGCCGCATGCAAGACGCTCGGCTTCACGCAGCTCTTTATGCCTTCGGTACCGCAGAATGAACGCGAAAGCGAAGGCCCGTACTGGAGCGCACTCGGCCGTGAACTCGGCGACTTTGCACGCCGCTTCGCTGAACACGGCATCCATCTCGGTTATCACAATCACAACTGGGAACTGAAGCAAAAGGACGGCGGCAAGAACGCGCTCGAGCTGTTGTTCGAAGGCGCAGGCGACAGCCCGCTGACCTGGCAAGCCGACGTTGCATGGCTGGTGCGCGGCGGCGCTGACCCGAAGGTCTGGCTCAAGCGCTATAGCAACCGCGTGGTGTCGGTCCACGCCAAGGACATCGCGCCGCAAGGCCAGGCCCTCGACGAAGACGGCTGGGCCGACGTCGGCACCGGCGTGCTCGACTGGCATGACCTCGCCGACGCGAGCCGTGCTGCGGGCGCGCGCTGGCTCGTCGCAGAACATGACAAGCCGTCCGACCCGAACCGCTTCGCGCACGCGAGCTTCAAGTTCCTCAATTCTCTGCACGGGTAAGCAGCATGACAGTGACTCACATCGGCATCATTGGATGCGGCAATATCAGCGACGCCTATTTCAAGGGTGCCGCGCGTTCGCAGTTGATCAAGGTCAAGGCATGTGCCGACCTCCGGCATGAAGCAGCACAGGCCAAGGCGGAACTGTATGGCGTGCAGGCACTGAGCGTCGAAGCCCTGCTGGCCGATCCCGAGATCGAGATCGTCATCAACCTGACCGTGCCGGCCGCGCACGCACCGGTCTGCATGCAAGTGCTCAATGCGGGCAAGCACGTGTACCTCGAGAAGCCGCTGTCGGCCCAGCTCGCGGCAGCGCGTGAAGTCATCGCGCTCGCCGACTCGAAAGGCTTGCGCGTGGGCTGCGCGCCCGACACGTTCTTCGGCGCATCGCATCAGGCTGCGCGCCGTGCGATCGACGAAGGGCGTATCGGCCAGGCTGTCGGCGGCACGGTTGCCGTGCTTTCGCACGGCATGGAGCACTGGCATCCGAACCCCGAGTTCTTCTTCAAGCCGGGTGGTGGCCCGATTCTGGATCTGGGTCCGTACTACATCACCCAGCTCGTCAATATGCTCGGGCCGGTCGCTCGGGTATCGGGCATCACGACCATCGGCAATCCGGTGCGCGTCGTGACGAGCGAGCCACTCAAGGGCACGAAGATCGAAGTCGAAGTCCCGACGACCGTCAATGGCCTGCTCGAATTCGCAAGCGGTGCGAACGTCACGCTGAGCGCGTCGTGGGACGTGTGGCGCCATCAGCGCCAGCCGATCGAAATCTACGGCACGGAAGGCAGCCTGCTGGTACCCGATCCGAACTTCTTCGGCGGATCGCCGATGATCAGCGAACGCGACGCGGACTGGAAGGCGCTCGACATCACCGCTCACCCGTTTGGCGTCAACAACCGGACGAAGGGCAACGGTGACCCGGTGGCCGACTACCGCATCGTGGGCGTGCTTGATATGGCGAGTGCAATTCAGCAGGGCCGCGCCCATCGCGCAAGCGGCAAGCTCGCTTTGCACGTGCTCGAAGTGCTCGAAGCATTCGAGCGCTCGTCGAACGAAGGCCGCCACATCGTGATCGAAAGCCAGTGCGAGCGTCCGGCTGCCGTGCCGCTCGGCGAGGGTGAAGAAGTATTCGGCGCGGCACGCGAAGTCGCCTGATCGTCGAACGACACATCGTTCGAACGCATCAACGACTCCGCATCCAGCCTGAAAACGAAGTCTCCGAGGCTTGAAGGGCGAATGATCCAACGATCATTCGCCCGTTTTTTATGAAGCCGAGACTGCCGTATCGGCGCTTGAATACACACATTGCGTCGCAGTCGCGTACCTCGTCTCACAGCGCGCCATGTCCCTCGATCAGGCGCGCTTCAAATTCCCTACCGCAAATTCGTCTCCGCAAGTTCGAGGATCTCGTCGCCGCGGCCGCTCAGGATGGCGCGCAGCATGTAGAGGCTGAAGCCGCGTGCGTGGGCGAACTCGACCGTGGGCGGCATGGCCAGTTCGTACTTCGAGATCACGACGTCGACCAGTGCGGGCCCCGGATGGGCGAATGCCGCGCGGAGTGCCTCTTCGACACCTTCAGATTCCTCGACGCGCACGCTGAATATCCCCGCGCCTTTTGCAATGGCCGCAAAATCGGTCTTGCTCAAATCGACGTTCGTGTCGAGGTACCCACCCGCTTTGAGCTCCATCGACACAAAGCCGAGCAAGCTGTTGTTGAACACCACGACCTTGATCGGCAGCTTGAGCTGAACGGCCGTCAGCAAGTCGCCGAGCAACATCGACAGTCCGCCGTCGCCCGACATCGATACGACCATGCGCCCCGGGTTCGCGCCCTGTGCGCCCAGCGCCTGCGGCATCGCATTGGCCATCGAACCGTGATTGAACGACCCATGCAATTGACGCTTGCCGTTCATCGTCAGATAGCGGGCGGCCCAGATCGTCGGGGTGCCGACATCTGCCGTGAAGATCGCATCTTCACTCGCGACTTCATCGATGATCTTCGTCAGATATTGAGGATGCACCGCACGGCCAGCGCCGGCAGGTTTGGCGAGATCGTCGAGGCCTTTGCGCGCATCGGCATAGTGGCGCTTGGCGTTCTCGAGGAACTTCCGGTTTGTCTTGCGAGTGATCTTCGGCAAGACGGCGTTGACGGTCTCCTTGACGGTCCCCACGAGCCCCAGCGCCAGCGGTGCGCGGTGCCCGAGTTGCGAGCCCTTCCAATCCACTTGAATGATATTGCCGTGCTTCGGATAAAACGGCCGATACGGAAAGTCGCAGCCGAGCAGCAGCAAGGTGTCGCACGATTCCATCGCGTGATAACCCGAGCTGAAACCGATCAGGCCCGTCATGCCGACGTCAAACGGGTTGTCGTATTCGATGAACTGCTTGCCGCGCAGCGCGTGCACGATCGGCGCTCCAAGCGCATCGGCAAGCGCCACAACTTCGGCGTGCGCACCGGCCACACCGCTGCCGCACATGATCGTCACGGCATCGGATTTATTGAGAAGTTGCGCCATGCGCTCGATGTCGACGCCCGATGGCACGATTGTCGGCGGCACAGTATGCGACCAGGTCGCTTCCTCGGTCGGTCCGTCGCTGAGCGCGACGTCGCCCGGCAGGACGATCACGGCCACGCCACGCTCCTGAATGGCCGTCCGGATAGCACGATCCAGCACGCGCGGGAACTGTGACGCATTCGATACCAGTTCGACGAAATGGCTGCACTCCTTGAACAGCTCCTGTGGATGCGTTTCCTGGAAATAGCCGAGGCCGATTTCGGTCGACGGAATATGCGCGGCGATCGCCAGCACAGGCTGGTGGTTGCGATGACAGTCGAACAAGCCGTTGATCAGATGCAGATTGCCGGGCCCGCAGCTGCCTGCGCACACCGCGAGCTTGCCCGTCGATGCGGCATCGGCACCGGCCGCAAACGCCGCACTTTCCTCGTGCCGCGTGTGCATCCACTGGATCGAGCCCACCTGATCGAGGCTGAACGCGAGCCCATTGAGACTATCGCCGGTCACCCCCCATATCCGCTCGACCCCCACCGCTTTGAGTTTCTTCGCCAGATAACCTGCAATCGTCTGTTTGCTCATCGTGCTGACCTCGTGATGTCGAACGGTGTCGAGATAAATCCGAAGCCCGAGCGTACACGCGAGTCCCAGCTTGTTCAGATCGACATGAAGGGCAAGCTTACTTTGCGCTGACGGCGCTGGCGGCCGCCGCGGTGGCCGCCTCCTGCCTGACCGCATCCGACGTCCACCCGCCGCCGAGCGCGCGCACGAGCCCGACGGTCGCCGCGGCCTCTTCCTGCCGGCTGTGAATCAACTGACGCTCGACGTTGAGCGCATCGCGGTCGGCGTCGATCACTTCCAGATAGCTCACGTAGCCGTGCTGATACCGGCTCAGCGACAGGCGTGCGGCCTGGCTCGACGCGGTCGACGCTCTCTCGAAGCGCACTTCGCGCTCTTTTTGCGCAGCAATGCTGTTCAACGCGGCCTGCACGTCGCGCAGCGCGACCAGTGCAACCTGCCGATAGTTGGCATCGGCGATCGCAACGTTCGCCTGTGCCAGCTGGACAAGCGCATCGCGCTTACCGCCGTCGAAGAGTGTCTCGGTCGCGGTGATTCCCAGTCCCCAGAGCGTGCTGTTGCGATCGAGAAACTGCGACAGATCCCGGCTCGCAAAGCCTCCGCTCGCACTCAGCGTGATGGTCGGCAGCCACGCCGTTCTCGCGATGCCCACCTCGAGCGACGCCGCATCGAGCTGCCGGGCAGCCGCGAACAAATCAGGCCGTTGCTCGAGAATGGACGCCGGCATTCCGACGGGAATACCGGGCAGATAGACCACTGCATGGGGCGTCGGATCGATCTGCATCGACATCGGCGGAATGCCGGTGAGTACGGCGATCGCATCGACGAGATCCTCACGCGTGCGCTCGCTTTCCGACAATTCGGCTGCGGCCGTATCGAGCTCCGACGACGCGCGCAGGCTGTCGAGATCGCTCGCCGTACCTGCCTTGACGCGATAATTGGCGACCTCGAGCGCGACGCGGCGCAGCTCGATCGAACGCTGAAGCGCATCGATGTCCTGCTCGACAAAACGGAGCGTCAGGTAGTCGCTTGCCACTTCGGTGGCCACGTTCAGGCGCGCGGCATCGCGCTGTGCGATCGCCTGTTCAACACCTTCCTTGCCGACGTCCGTCTGGCCGCGCAGCTTGCCCCACAGATCAAGTTCATAGTCGGCTTCGACCGGCACGACCCAGTTATGCATCGTGCGTTTGGGCAGCGCGTTGTCGACGGTGCCCGATGCGCGTGCTCGCGAATAGTCTGACGCCACGCCGACGGTTGGGAACAACGCCGACCGGTCGACGCCGAGCAGCGCTCGGGCCTGATCGATACGCGCATTGGCGGCCTTGAGATCGTAGTTTCCGTTGACCGTTGCATCGACGAGCCGAGTGAGCGTGGCGTCGTTGAACAAGGCAGGCCAGTTCGTCAGCGAGACGGGCAGCGGCGCTGCCACATCGAGATGCCGGAACGTATCGGAGCCCACGGCGATCGGTGCCGGTGTTTCCGGGCGAATCGTGCAGGCGGCCACGCTGGCAATACCGACGATGCACACGATATCGCGCACCGTACGTTTCATGGCTGGCTCCGCCGCGCCGGCTCGAGCGTCGCGACAACCGACAAGCCCGGCAGAATCCGGCTCGCCCACTCGCCCGGATTATCGATCCAGATTTTGACGGGAACGCGCTGGGTGACCTTCGTGAAATTCCCTGTGGCGTTGTCCGGCGGCAGCAACGAAAACTGCGCACCCGTGGCGGGTGAATAGCTGTCGACCCGGCCGTGGAACACCACATCCGGAATCGCATCGAAGCGCAACTCGACCCGGTCGCCCTTCGTCACGTGGCGCAATTGCGTTTCGCGGAAGTTGGCGACGACCCAGGGGTTCGGTTCGACGATGGTCATGATGGCTTCACCCGGCGCGATCCGGTTGCCGGTTTCGACGGTCCGCTTGCCGACGTAGCCATCGGACGGCGCCACGACATGCGTGTATTCGAGTTGCAGCGTGGCATCGCGAAGATCGGCCTTGTTCTGCAGGGCGACGGCCTGCGTCGAAGCCAGTGCGGCCTGCGCGATGCGGACTTGCGCCTCGGCTTCCTTGATCCTCGCGTGCGCCGACGTCCGAGCGGCGTTGGCCGCATCGAACTCCTGCTGCGAGAGCCCGCGAGGCGATTCGCCCGTGAGTTCGCGTGCGCGACCGAAATCCAGATCGGCCTTGGCCGCGTCCGCGTGCGCCGACACGATGGCCGATTGCGCCTGCTCGATCTGGGCCTGTGCGCGCAACTGCTCGGCTTCCGACTGCTCCACACGAGAGCGTTCAAGCGCGACGCGGACCTCGAAATCTCGCGGATCGAGTTCGATCAGCGTGTCACCCGCGTGGACAAACTGGTTGTCATCAATCAGCAAGCGCACGACCGTGCCGTTGACGCGCGGCGAGATCACGTGCAAGCGCCCGGTCACGTAGGCATCATCGGTGCTGCGCTCGCCCTGCGCATACTCGAAATACAACGCGACAATCAGCACGAGCGCGAACAGCACGACCACGATGGTCGCGACAAGCTTGGCGCGGCTGCGCCCGGGCTCTGGCGGCACGGCCGTCGGCGGCACACCGGATGGCCCGGGCGTGGCCCCGGCAGCCGCGTGTCCCGAAGCGCCAGGCGGCCCGCCCGCCGCCCCGGAAGACGCATGCGCCGATTCGCCCGTGGCCTCCGAAGGCTTCTGCGCCGAATCGACAACCCCCTGGTCCTGTCCGTTATGTGTTGTTGTGCTCACTACAGTCCGCTCCCCTCGGATATGCAGATTTCAAATCGTCAAGCTAAGCTTGGCGTCCATGAGCACGCCCCTGACACCTCCGACGACGATCATCCCCGGTGCGACATCCCCTGCCGCCGCCGCGGCCCCGCCTGTTGCGACCGCCTTGCCGGGATTGCGCAGCTTTGCCGCCATTCTTGCCGTTTTGCTCGGCGCCGTCATATCGACCCTGACGTCGCGTATCACCTCCCTCGGCCTGGCGGACGTCCGGGGTGCGCTGGGCATCGGGTTCGACGAAGGTGCGTGGATCAATACCGCCTTTACGGCATCGCAGATGTTTGTCGGGCCGCTCGCGATCATGGCCGCGTACGTGTTCGGCACGCGCCGCGTGCTGCTCACCGGGGCGTCGATCTTTGTCGTCGTCGAAAGTCTGCTGCCGCTGAGTCCGAACTACGCGACGTTTATCCTGCTTCAAACGCTCGCAGGCCTGTCGTCGGGCGTGTTCGTTCCATTGACCGTCGGCTTTGTGGTGAAGACGCTGCCGCCGCGCCTGATTCCGTTCGGCATCGCGGCCTATGCGATGAACCTCGAAATGTCGCTGAACCTGTCGGCGACGCTCGAAGGCTGGTATAGCGAGAACCTGAGCTGGAGGTGGCTCTTCTGGCAAAACGCTGCGCTCGCGTTTCCTTTTATTCTCTGCCTGCTGATGTCGCTGTCCGACGAACCCATCAAGCGGCTCGCGGCCGGCTTCGACTACCTCGGCATGATTCTCGGGGCCGCCGGTTTCACGCTGCTGTGCATCGCGCTGGATCAGGGCGAGCGGCTCTTCTGGATTCAATCACCGCTGATCACCGGGTTGCTCGCGGCCAGCGTGGTCGTGCTCGCGGCCTTCTTCGTACGCGAATTGCTCGCGCGCAAGCCCGGCATCTCACTCGGCTATCTGGGCAAGACCAATATCGTGATGCTGCTCGTGCTCGTCGGCATCGTGCGTTTCATGGTGCTCAACACGAGCTTTATCCCGTCGCTGTTTCTCGCTACGACCTATGGCCTGAGGCCGCTGCAGGTCGGCGACACATTGCGCTGGGTAGCGTTTCCGCAATTGCTGTTCGCGCCGTGCGTCGCGTACCTGCTGCTGCGCATGGATGCGCGGCACGCCGTGATGATCGGCTTTGCGACGATCGCACTCGCATTCGGGCTCGCAACGCCGCTTGCCTCGGTGTGGGCCGAGCCGAACTTCATCCCTTCGCAATTGCTTCAGGCGCTCGGGCAGACGATGGCATTGACCTCGATTATTTTCTTTCTCGGCAAGCACGTGACAGCCGAGCACGCGTTGACCTTCGGTGCGATCGTTCAGACCACACGCCTGTTCAGCGGCCAGCTCGGCACCACGTCGCTTGCGGTTACACAACGGCTTGCGGAAAACACCCATTCGAATCTGCTGGGCGTTCATGTCAGCGTATCCGATCCGGTTACGCTTCAGCGATTGGCCGGCAGTGCGGCCTCGCTGGTCGCACACGGCGCGAGTGTCTCGACGAGCCATACGATGGCGTATGGCGTGATCGATCGCGTCGTGCGCGTGCAGTCGACGACGCTGGCCCTGGCCGACAACTATCGGCTCGCCGTCGTCTGCGCGGTCTGCGGGGTGGTGATCGCGATGCTGCTGCGTCCCGCGCCGACCCCTCCGCGTCCGATCCCTCCGCGTCCGACGCCTTAGCGTCCGATCTGACGAAGCGACTTGCCGGACATCAGGTTTTCTTCGATGCGTTCAAGCGGAACATCGCTTGTCTCGGGCACAAAGTACAACGTGAAGAAAATGAAGAGCGCATTCAACGCGGCATAGAGCCAGAACGTCTGCGCGTGGCCCAGCGAATTGAGCAGCGTCAGGAATGTCGCGCCCACGACCGTATTGGCGACCCAGTTCGTGAACGTCGACACGGCGATGCCGAAATCGCGCCCCTTGATCGGCTGAATTTCCGAGCACAGGATCCAGATGACCGGGCCGGCCGACATCGCAAACCCCGCGATAAAGATCAGCAACATCGCGACGGCAATGACTTGTTCGGTTGGTGTCTTGATACCGGCTTGCAAGAGCCATGCGAGCGCGCCCATCCCGACCGTCATGACCGAAAAGCCCGAGATCAGGATCGGGCGACGGCCCCAGCGATCGACGAACAGAATGGCGATGAACGTCGCCAGGACATTGACCGCACCGACGATGACCGTGCCCCACAACTGAGCCGTGTGACCGCTATATCCCGCGATGCCGAAAATGCGCGGCGCGTAATACATGACCACATTGATGCCGGTCAATTGCTGCACGACCTGAAGCGCAATACCCATCATGACCGAGCGCCGGAAGTTGCCGCTACGGCGCAGCAATGAAAAGCCCTCGTCCTTGACTTCAAGCTGCTTCGAGATGTCCTTCATCTCCTGCTCGACGGTCTTGTCATCGGGCCGCAGCATGCGAAGCACGACACGGGCCTCGTCGTTGCGCCCCTTCATCATGAGCCAGCGCGGGCTGCGCGGCAACGTGAGCACGCCGAGCAGAAACAACACTGCGGGGATCGACACGACACCCAGCATCCAGCGCCACGAGCCGCTTGCCGAGAAAGCCGTGTCCGACAGGAACGCGACGAGAATGCCGACCGTGATCATGAGTTGATACGTCGACACCATCGCGCCGCGCACGTGCCCCGGCGCGACTTCCGACAGATAGAGCGGCGCCGTGAACGTGGCGATCCCGACCGCCACGCCAAGAATCAGGCGCGCGCCGATCAGCAGCTCGGTGTTCGGTGCATAGGCGCAGAGCAATGATCCGGCGATAAACAATGCGGCACCCAGCAGCAATGAATACTTGCGTCCGAGGTGGAACGACAGCCAGCCGGCGACGAGCGCACCGATCGCCGCGCCGACCATCATCGAACTGACGATCCACTCCTGTGTGTGATCGTCGACGTGAAAGTCCTTGGCGATAAACGGCAATGCACCGGCAATCACGCCGATATCGAGACCGAATAACAGGCCGGCCAGTGCGGCCATCGCGGAGGTCACCCACACGCGAGTGCGGCTATACGTGTGAGGTGTTGCGTGAGAATGCGAAACGGAAGCCATCAAAAACTCCTGCCAATGCGATATATGGGGCACGTTGTCGACAATGCGTCGGGATCAACAGTGTCGCGATATGCGTTTTCACTCCGCGCACGCACGCGCCCCACGAATGAATCAAAATCGTCTTCTTCGATACGGCTCAATAAACATGCTCAAGGAAGATGCCCGAGTTAATACCACAGCAGGCCGTGTCACGCAGTTCACCGTACATGGCTGATCGTCTCGCACGGCACGACATCGCTGATGGCACAGCAATCGACGTGCCGCATCGATGTGCAATTCGGGAGAACGGAGAGGGACGGCCGACACAATCGGGGAAACAGGCATCGGCATGCGCCGTTAAAACCGGCATCCTTGTCGTATTCGGAGGCGGAATACGCGTTATTTCGAATAGGAAAATTCCGAAGACGGAATCGAAATTAGAGCGCGCATTTTTTTATCCATGACCGGCAAGTGCATGCGCGCGTCGTATCATGCGGTGTTCGCGCTCGTGGCGTGACGTACTTGTTCGCTTGTTGGCCTACTTTTTTGGACCACCTCATCGGCCCATCGCATGTCGCCAGTTGCCATCGTTCCATCGCTCCTCACGTTCATGCGCCCTCGCACGCGGCAGGCTTCGACACCTCGGGTGTCGCCGCTGCTGACCCTGTTGTCGACGCTGCTGCTCGGTACCGCCCTGTCAGGTTGCTCATGGCTCATGCCGTTCAGCCCTGCTCCCCGGCACGTCGACGTGGCCGAGCCCTTCCCGCTGCAGCACTACGATCAGAACGTCGATCATTGGATCGATCCGTCTTCGGCTGACTACGACAAGCCGCTGTTGTCGGATGCCAATCAGCGCGCGCAGTACGATGCGCTGCTCGCGCGCTATTTCGGCACGGGTCCGCAGGATCCGTCGCCATGGAACCCTCAGTTCGTCACGGCAGCGATCTACCGGCATGGCGGTGACGATATTGCGGCACTGCAGCGACGCCGCATCGCACATTTCGACAACCGGATGCAGGACGCGAGACATCGCGGCTACGGACAGAATCTGCGCGAGCACGACGTGACCTGGATCGACGCGATCTCGGCCAATATCGACGTCGGCCAGTTCTCGCGCAATGCCGGTTACGCGGCAGTGCGGCGCGCAATCGCGACCGACAATGCGCTGGTGCGCAGCCTGCCCACGGCCGATCCGTTCTTCTACGACAGCAAGATCGCGGGCGAAGGCTATCCGTTCGACAATCTGCAGATCTCGTCAATCCGCCCCGGCACACCGTTGTATGTGCTCGGCGCATCGGTCGATGGCGAATGGCGGTATGTCCAGACGACTGAGGTTCAGGGGTGGATACCGAGCAAGGACGTCGGTTTTGTCGATGAGGCGTTCATCTCGCGCTGGAGAAGCGCGGCAAAGCAAAGTCTCGGTGCTGTCGTCGCTGCGTCGGTGCCCGTGCGTGACAGCAATGGCGTGTTCCGCTTTGCGGCGCCGGCCGGAACTGTGCTGCCGATCGCGTCGCGCGATGCATCGGGTACGGAAGTGCTGGTCCCTGTTCAGGATGCCGAGCAGCACGCGACGATACGCATGGCACGTTTGCCAGCCGGTGAGCAGGCGATCATACCGATGCCCTGGGTCGCCACGCCGCGACACTTCGCCATGCTGATGAAGTCGTTGATCGGCCGACCCTATGGCTGGGGCAATACGGGGTTCTACAACGATTGCTCGTCGGAGCTACAGAGCATCTATACCGCGTTCGGCGTGTGGCTGCCGCGTCATTCGTCGAATCAGATGACCGCGGGCACGCATGTGGACCTGACCTCGCGCACGCCGGCTGAACGCATCGCCTGGCTCTCGCAACATGGCGTGCCGCTGCGCACGATCATCTATATCGGCGGGCACGTGATGCTGTATCTCGGCAATACGACGCGCGACGATCACGTTGTACCGGTCGTTTATCAGGACATCTGGGGTCTGCGCCCCGCGCAGAACACGCGGCGCGCAATCATTGGCGGATCGGTGATCATGCCGCTGACACTCGAGATCCCCGAAGACCCGGACCTCCGCTCGCTCGCAGCCGGCCCCGTGTTCGAAGTCACGACGATCGACGGCCCCGTTCCGCCGGGTTTCAATCCGGAGAGTGGAGACGATCCGGCCAGCTGAGCTTATGCAGTCCGGGCAGCAGAGTCACGGGCCGCAGAGTTTCGGCGCAGCGGGGGCTTGTCTGTCGTGGCGACGGTCGACTTGCGCGGACGGCCGCCCTTCTTGCCGTTTTCGCGAGCCGCCGCCGCTTTCGCTGGCGATTTCGCCGAACCCAATCCACGTGCGATCTCGGCCATCCACGCCTTCGTGCCGAAAATGCCTTTCAGAAACGAAGGGGCATAGATCCAGGCATCGATCTTCGGAAAATAGATTGCCCGTCCTCCCCCCCACACTTCCACCCTCGACAGGCCCGCTGCAGTCGGGAACTCGGGCAACAGCGTGAACTCCTGAATGAGGCCGACCGGAACTGCAACCGTCACCCCGTTGTCGTATTCGACCTCGATCTTGTGGCTTGCACGTCGGTAGCGCGCCGATACCGCACAGGGTCCCTCCGCGGCGTCCGCACGATCTGCCTTCTCGAGGTCGCGTTTAGTGATAGCCATGCATCTTTCTCCATACCGTACATAAGCGCCGGATTTCCGGGCTGATGTCGTTAATGAGCCTTCGGACGACGGTGATCAATACCTTGCCGCGTCTCCGACGAACCTCAAGCGGTCCGTCAGGGCAGTTCAAGTCAAATACCACCTCTCCGTCAGATCCGATGACGTGGATATGCGGAGGTCGATGATCGTCGGAATAGATCATCACAGAGTAACCCTGTGTTCTGAACTGTGTTGGCATGTCGATCATATCCCATTGTTGGGTTTTTGATCGACTATCGGCTCCCGTACGAAAATGGGCTTCCAGAAACCGCTCACTATTTCAGGAAGCAAGTTTCCGGAAGCCCATTCTCTCTACTGACATGCGTGTCTCAACGCGTAGTCGCGTCGTATTCGTCCGTGCTCCGACTGTCGCTCAAACAGCCGGGTTCGCTTCGTTGAGTTGCGACATCAGCTCCGCGATGCGTTGCTTCAGGACGGTGTTCTCTTCCGTCAGTGATGCAACGCGGGCGCGAAGCTGTGCGACCTCGGCCGAGGATGCAGTTTCGGGACTGGCCTCCCAGGGTGCGACGCCGTCCGCCGTTGTTGCCGTCGAATCTGTTGAGGCGTTCGCTCCTGCGTCGTCGGCCCTGGGTGCGCGCCGCGTTGGCGTCTTGGACGCGCGGACGCGTCGTGCGGCCTCGCGTAATTCCTTTCTGCCACCTGCGACCGCCGCGATCTGTTCGTCTTCGGGCAGCGAGGCGACTGCTGCTGCGGCGTTGATCGAGATCGTGCCCAATTTGACTGCGGCTACGAGTTCAGGCGCCGCAGCCTTCTGAATCTTTTCGATGTGGCTGACCGTTGTGCTACTGATGCGTGCCTCGCGTGCGATCGCTTCACGGCTTTTGATGGCCGGGCGCGAACGCGATTCGCCGCTACCCGATGCACCCGCGGCGGCGCCATGCTCGCCGCCTGCGCCGTCGGCGTTACCGGTGCCAGGGCGACTGTCCTGTGCCGAGGTCCCACCTGCGCCGTCGATGCCCGTGCTGTCCGGCCCGGTATTGCCGTCCGCGTCGCCCGATGCCGCGCGCAAGGCCATGATCTCCTTCTTGCGCAACGCCAGCACGCCGCGCTGGAAGTCCGATACGCTGCGGCGACCGAGGTGGTTGTCGATCATCCACAGATGCACATCGTCGATCGTTTCGAAACGCGTGTTCTGCACGGTCTGGAACTGCAGATCGTGCTTCTTGCAGATCGTGTAGCGGTTGTGGCCGTCGACCAGCAAGTCGCCCCACAGGACGAGCGCATCGCGGCACCCTTCGGCGAGCAGGCTGCGCTCGAGCGCGGAAAATTCGTCTTCGGTCAGCGGATCGATATACGCGCGAAGTTCTTCATTGATCCGGATATCCATCCAGCTTCGAGTCCTGAGTCGGTTGCAAATGGCGCACGTACTGCGCAAGCGGACCGGGATTCTCGCAGAACTCGTCGAAGAACGCGACTACCCACCGCCCTCCGGCTGAACCGTCGCTGAGCGCAACGCCCGGCGCGGCAAGCGAAATCCCGCCCGCCCACAAATACCTTACGAGCGTTAAAATCGTGCCAGTTTCACCGTGGCGAAGCCGTCTGACTCCCCTTCCGAGACTTTCCGACACTCCTGCCCGCATGCGACCGATACGCCTGAATTCGCGTCATCTGAACCTCGGCGGCGAAATCGCCGTCAACTTTGTGCTGCCCTGGCTCGTCTATCACTGGACGGAACCGTACTGGGGCACGAGTGGCGCGCTCATTGCGTCGAGCGTGCCGCCGACGCTCTGGAGCATCGGGCAATGGCTCCAGCACCGGCGCGTCGATGCCGTGAGCATCATCATCCTCGCCGGTATCGTGCTGTCGATCCTTGCTACGGCACTCGGCGGCAGCCCGAAAATGCTGCTGATGCGCGAATCGCTGATCAGCGGTGTCGTGGGCCTTGCGTTCCTGCTCTCGATGTTCGGTCGCCGCCCGATGATGTTCTATCTGGCTCGGGCCACCCTCGTGCGCCAGAACGCCGACCACGCAACGAAATTCGATCAGGTCGCGATCCGCGAGAACGGACGCTGTGCACCGTGGCTCGTGACGATGAATGCTGCGTGGGGAGCGGGCCTCGTGTTCGAGGCCGCGATCAAAGTGACGCTGATCGAAACGCTGACACCGGGGCAAGTGCTGCTGATCAGTCCGTGGGTTTCGTACGGGACCTATGGCCTGCTGGGCATGTGGACATGGTGGTATCGCAAGCGGATCATCCGCTTCTACTCGGCGAAGCTCGCCGATGTCCCTGTGCCGAAGAATGTGATCTGGGACAGCCCGCGAACCGACACCGAAGGCGGCGCGGGCTAGTCCCTTTCGCTCTTTCGTCTCCTGAAGTCGGACGTCCGACCGTCTTTCGTCGCTCGGCGTTCAACGTTCAACTTCCCGCCAACGACTTTTCTTTAACGAGCCTTTACCGAGCCAATACCGGCAAGGCCAGTCCCTTGCCATCGAACACGTGGCACACGCTGGCCGGCACGCCGAGCGCGATCCGGTCGCCGACCGCCTGCGTCGCATCGCCGGGCAGCTTCGCGATCATTGGCTCGTTGTGTTCGCTCTCCAGATGCACATACGAGTGCTCGCCAAGCCGCTCGACGAGCCGCACTTGCCGCGTGATCGTCTGGCGGGCATCCGGCGCCGCCGCGCTGCCCGCGTCGGGCACAAAATGCTCTGGACGAATGCCGAGTGTCACCGCAGCGCCGTTGCCGACGCCCGCGCCGTCGACGGCCGCACGGATCGATTCGCCGCTACGCAGCCGCACCACGACGCCCTGTGCGTCCACCGAGGCCACCGTACCTTCGATAAAGTTCATCTTCGGCGAGCCGATAAAGCCCGCGACAAACTTGCTGCGCGGACGGTGATACAGCTCGAGCGGCGCGCCGACCTGCGCGATGCTGCCGAACTGCTCGGTGTCCTTGCCGCTGTGAAGCAGCACGATCTTGTCGGCGAGCGCCATGGCTTCGATCTGATCGTGCGTCACGTAGATTGCGCTGGCCTGACTGAATTCCTTGTGGATACGCGCGATCTCCGTGCGCGTCTGCACACGCAGCGCGGCGTCGAGATTCGACAGCGGTTCGTCGAACAGGAACACGCCCGGCTCGCGCACGATCGCGCGGCCGATCGCCACACGCTGACGCTGACCGCCCGAGAGCGCCTTGGGCTTGCGATCGAGCAAAGGCTCCAGCTCGAGAATGCGCGCCGCTTCACCGATCCGTTGATTGATGTAGTCGACGGGCTTCTTCGCCTGCTTGAGCCCGAACGCCAGGTTCTCGCGCACCGTCATATGCGGATACAGCGCGTAGTTCTGGAACACCATGGCGACTTTGCGGCGCGACGGCGGCACGAGGTTCATCGTCTGGCCACCGATCTTCAGGTCGCCCGCCGTGATCGTTTCCAACCCTGCGACCATGCGCAGCAGCGTCGACTTGCCGCAACCCGACGGCCCGAGAAACACGCAGAACTCCGAGTTGTCGATCTGCAGATTGACGTCCCGGATCACCGGTGCGTTCGTTCCGTAGGACTTGTAGACGTTCGTCAATGAAATGCTAGCCATGATGCTTGCCTGTCTCCCTCGCCGCGTCGGCTGCGCGGCCTGTGTTGTCGTATTGCGTCGCGACTATCGCGCTGCCCACAAGAGTCCGCGCAGCGTGATCTCGCGCACGGGCTCGACGTCGAAGTCCGTGTTCACGTGGCCGAGGGCCGAATAGAACACGCGGCCGCTGCCCCAGCGGCGCTTCCACACGACGGGCATCACCGCGCCCTTGATCCAGGGCACGTTGTCGTTGACGAATGCACCGTCGAACGTCGTCGTCGCGAGCACTTCGTTGCTCGGATCGATATGCATGTAGTACTGCTCGGACTTGACTGCGAACTCGCCGAAACCGGCCATGATCGGGTCGCCCGGCTGCGTGACCTGGACCGTGTAGTCGATCACGTTGCCCGGGTGCGCGACCCACTGCCCGCCGACCATGAACTGATACGCGGGGCTTGCGCGGAACGAATCGCCCGCACCGCCGTGCCACCCGCCAAAGCCGATACCGCTCGACACCGCGGCCAGCAGGTTCTCTTCGTGCGCCTTCGTGATCTCGCCCATCGTGAAGTTGTTGACGATCAGGTCCTGCTGCATCAGCAGATCCTTGTCGAGATACGCGTCGAGGTCTTCACGCACCGTCGTCTCGAAGCCGTTTTCTTCGAGAAGCGCCGCGAAGCGCGCGGTCGTTTCCTTGGGCTGGTGCCCCGTCCAGCCACCCGACACAAGCAGGGCTTTGCGACGATTCTCAGACATTCATGGACTCCACATTCGCGGCGAACGGCTCGCTCGCCATTGGCAAAGGTTTATCGACTTGCGTTTCGATCGCGACGGTGCGCCGCTGGGCGGCCGCATCGAGCGTGGCCTGCATGACTTCGAGCACGTGCAGCGCGAGTTCGCCGTTGGCACGATGCTCGCGGCCGTTTGCGATGGCTTCAGCCATATCGGCCACGCCGAGGCCGCGTGTGTTTTCCGCGTAGGGATGCGTAAGCGCGACCTCTTCCCATTCGCTTTCGCGGCGCTTGATCCGCACGACTCCGCCAAATGTATTCGGGTCCGGCACACTCAGGCTGCCCGTCGTCCCATAGATCTCGATGCGCGGCAGATTCGCGCCCCAGACATCGAAGCTCGTCACGATCGTGCCAATTGCACCGTTGGCGAAGCCGAGTTGCGACGCGATATGCGTCGGCGTATTCACCTGAATCGTTTCGCCGCGCTTCGGTTCGCTCGTGATCGTGCGCTCGGCATACGTCGCGCGCGCCATGCCCGAGACGTGTTCGATCGGGCCGATCAGGTTGATCAGCGCGCTCAGGTAGTACGGCCCCATGTCGAACATCGGGCCCGCGCCCGGCTGGTAATAGAACGCCGGGTTCGGATGCCAACGCTCGTGCCCCGGCGTCGTCATAAAGGCGCTCGCCGCGATCGGATCGCCGATTTCGCCGGCTTCGATCAGTGCGCGGCAGGTTTGCAACCCGGCTCCGAGCACCGTATCTGGCGCGCTCCCCACGCGCAGGCCGTTTGCGCGCGCGGTGTCGACAACGCGGCGTCCATCCTTCACCGTCAGCGCAAGCGGCTTTTCGCCATACACGTGCTTGCCCGATTCCAGCGCGCGCAAGGCGATCGCTGCATGCGACTCGGGTGTCGTGAGGTTCAGGATCAGATCGACTTCAGGGTCGTCGAACACCTGATCCAGCGGAATGGCGCGTGCGATACCGTATTTTTCTGCATGCGCCCTGGCGCGATCCGAATCGAGATCGCTGACGCCGACGACGCGCAATGCCGCGAACTTGGGCATCGTCTTCAGATAGATATCGCTGATATTGCCGCACCCGACTACGGCCACACGCAAGGGAAGCTGCTTAACCGACATGCTGGATGCCTCAGACCTTAAAAAGTGCGCGACGGCGATGCCGGGCGACGAAAAGAGAGGGATGGCACCGGGTCGACGCGGGTGTCATCGAGGTGCGCGCGCACGCGCGCCCGGCGATGGCGTCTCGCGCCGGAGACATGCGCCCGGCATTGGCGGCGCAAGCCGTGCGCGCGTGCGGTGGTCAGATGAAAGCGGCACATGATCAGCCCTTGACCGAACCGGCCATCATGCCCTTGATGATGCGCTCCTGACCGAACGCGTAGGCGATCACGAGCGGCAGCGACGTCAACGTGATCACCGCGAGCATCATCGGAATGTTCGACGCGTACTGGCTCTGGAAGTCCCAGATCGCGAGCGGCAACGTCCGGTGCTGGGGCGTCGATGTCAGCACGTAGGCGAAGATGAACTCGTTCCACATCATGATGCCGTTGAAGATCGCGACCGTCGCGAGCCCCGGTCCCGAGAGCGGGAAAAAGATCGTCCAGAAAATCTTGAACGGACCACAGCCATCGAGCTGCGCAGCTTCCTCGAGCTCCTTCGGAATCTGACGCATGAATTCCGTCAGGATGAAGATCGACACTGGCAACGCAAACGCGATATACGGCCCCATCAACGCCGCAGTCGTGTCGTAGAGTCCCATCGTCTTGGTCATCAGGTAGATCGGCACGAGCGTCACGTGGACGGGCACGATCAGCGCCGCAACGACAAAGCCGAACAAGGGCTTGGACAGCTTGAACTGAATCCGTGCGAACGCAAACGACGCCATCGAGCTCACGATCACGATGACCGTCGTCGAGACGATCACCACGAGCAGCGAGTTGAACAGGTAGTGATAGAACGTCGCATTGCCGAGCAGCATGCCGTAGTTCTCGAATGCCCAGCGCTTGGGCAGCTCCCACGAGGCCGTCGACATATAGTCGCTCTGGTCCTTCAGGCTCGTGAAGATGAGAAACAGGAACGGCGTTGCTGTGACGAACAGCCAGAAGATCGCGAGCACGGCGATCACGACGCCGCCGATCGTAATGCGACGCCCTGCCGGAGCGGCTTCGACCGTCGTCGCCATGGAGTTGGCAGAAGAAGCACGCATCTCAGACCTCGGTTTCAAAACGTTTGGACAGACGCAAGCCGATGCTTGCGGCGAGCACGACGATCACGAACATGCCCGACGCGATTGCGCTGCCATAGCCAAGCTGGAACGAGCTGAACACCTGCCGATACATATACGTCGCCATCAGTTCCGACGAGCCGTCCGGCCCGCCCGCGGTCATCACGAACACAAGGTCGAAATAGCGCAGCGATCCGATGATCACGAGCATGACCGCCGTGCGGATCGTCCCGGCCAGATACGGCAACGTGATACGGAAGAAGATCGTCCACTCGTTGGCGCCGTCGAGCACCGCTGCTTCGCGCAGCTCACCCGGCATCGATGCCAGGCCGGCGAGGAACAGGATCATGTAGAACGGAATGCTTTGCCAGCAGACCACCGCTGCAGTCGAGATCAGCGACCAGTGCGGATCGCCAAGCCAGTCCACGGCGAAGTTGCCGAGTCCGATCGCGTTCAGCACGGTATTCAGCGGTCCGAAATTCGGATCGTAAAAATTTTTGAACAACACACCCACTGCCACCGACGACATCAGCAGCGGCAGGAAGTAAATGATCTTGAGGATCCGCGATCGCTTGCCCGCCTTGTCGAGCAGGACAGCGAGGCCCAGGCCGATCGGGATCTGAACCACGACCGACACGAATGCGAGGATGCAATTGTTCAGCAGCGCGCGCTGGAACATCGGGTCCTGCGCCATTGCGATCCAGTTGTCGAACCAGACGAATTTGGCGTTCTGCCCGAGGCCGTTCCAGTTCAGCAGCGACAGCCAGAAACTCGATAGCAGCGGGTAGATCAGATACGCGGAAAGCAGGACGACGGTAGGCAGCAGGAACAGCGCCGGAGCAACCCACGAGCGGTTCGGTGCGTCCGACGTCTGACCGGGAACGTACGGGAGGGGGGGCTGTTGCGAAACGGTCATCGGTGTCTCACGAACGGAACCTGGCGGACGGCGGGTCCGCCAGGGGTACTTCACACACAAACCGTACGCGGGGCACGTACGGTCAGGCTCTGCACAAACTTACTTGAGCTCGGTCTTGGCCAGGGCTTCCATCTTCGCGGCGGCCTGCTCCGGGGTCATCGTCAGGCCGAACAGCGCCTGCGTCGTGTCCTTGTGCAGTTCGCCGAGTTGGGGCGGCAGCAGCTGGTCGTACCAGAGTTGCACGCTCGGTGCCTGTGCGACTTCGTCGAGCAGGTTGTTCACGATCGGCTCGTCACCGCGTGCACCCTTGATCGGGGGCACACGACCCGTTGCGATGTGATCCTTGACCGACTGCTCGTCGTCGAGCGTCTGGATCAGCTTGAACGCTGCGTCAGGGTTCTTGCAGCTCTTCGAGATGCTCCAGAAGTTGTCGCCGACCGTACCGATCACGTCCTTCGGATCACCCTTGCCGCCCGGCACCGTCGGGAACTCGAACGTACCGACCTTCTTGTAGAAGTCCGGGTTTTCGCTCTTGAACGCCGAGATTTCCCAGCTGCCGATCAGTTCCATCGCAGCCTTGTCTGCGTACAGCAGGCGGCGTTGCGCACCCGTGTCGTAGTCGAGACCGTTGAAGCCCGGCGCGAACGCGCCCATCTTCACGAGTTCTTGCAGACGCTTGCCGGCTTCGATGAACGTCGGGTCTTCGAAGCTGCCCTTGCGGCTCACGGCGTTGATGAACGGTTGCGGGCCGCCGATGCGATCAGCCAGCGTCATGAAGTACATCGAGCCGGTCCACTTGTTCTTGTTCGCCAGTGCGAACGGCGCGATGTTATGCGACTTGAGGACCTTGATGATGTTGACGAGGTCGTCCCACGTCTTCGGCGGCTGCAGGTTGTACTTCGCGAAGAGTTCCTTGTTATAGAAGATCGTCGCGATCGACGTGTTGTCCGCAGCAACGCCGTAGATCTTGCCGTCGAACGTGACGTTGGTCCACGACTGCGCGAGGAACTTGTTCTTGAATTCGGGGTTCTTGTCGAGGTACGGCGTCAGGTCGACGACCTGGCCCGACTTGACGTATTCATGCAGCACGCCGCCGCCCCAGCTTGCGAACACGCACGGCGGGTCGCCCGCGCCAAATGCGATCTTGAGCTTTGTCTTGTACGCGTCGTTAAGGGTGTGGACCGATTGAACGTCCGTGCCCGAATTTGCCGCCTTGAAGCGGGTGACGGCATCATCCACGGCCTTTTGCTCGGCCGGAACCGTCTTCAGGTCCCACTCGGTGATCGTGTCGGCGATCGAAGCAGTGGTCGTCGCGGCGAATGCGGCGAACACCGCGGCGGCGGCCAACGGTTTCAGAAATTGTTTCATGCCGTCTCCTGAACTATTTATTGATTTGATTGGCACTACACCCACTTGCCCTGCGCGCGGGATGCGCACACGGCGGCCGTGGCAAGCCTTTGAACCGGATGCTTTGAAGCTGCTGCTAAAGCGAATGCTTTGAAGCCGATGCTTTGAAACCCATGCTTTGAAGCTGATGCCTTGAACCTGATGCGCGCGGCATGAACGTTCAGGCGTTCCGATCGTTCATGCCCCTGCTTTCCGTCCTGCGGTGCGATCGACCGATTCAGGCCGACCGCATCACCCGCGTATGACTTATCAGCCGTACAGCGCTTGATTCACGACGCCTTCGAGGTATTCCTGACGGCCGCTGACGCCCGCCGGGTTCAGTTGCTGCTCGACTGCCACATTGCGCAGTGCTTCGAGCGACAGCTCGCCCTTCAGGATCTTCTGGCCGAGGTCACCGTTCCAGCCCTTGTAGCGCTCGTCCTTGAATGCTTGCAGACGGTCGTTTTCAATGAGCTTCGCTGCGCGCTCGACCGATGCTGCGAGCAGGTCGATGGCACCGATATGGCCGTGGAAAATGTCTTCCGCATCGATACTCTGACGGCGGACCTTCGCGTCGAAGTTGAAGCCGCCCGTCTTGAAGCCGCCGTGCTTGATGATTTCGTACAGCACGAGCGTGAGTTCTTCGCCGCTATTCGGGAACTGGTCCGTATCCCAGCCGTTTTGCTGATCGCCGCGGTTCGCGTCGATCGAGCCGAACGCGTCGAGTGCGAACGCCGTTGCAACTTCGTGATGGAACGAATGGCCGGCCAGCGTCGCGTGGTTCGCTTCGATGTTGACCTTGATTTCCTTCTCGAGGCCGTATTGCGTCAGGAAGCCATGGACCGTCGCGACGTCGAAGTCGTACTGATGCTTGGTCGGCTCCATCGGCTTCGGCTCGATCAGGATCGCGCCCTTGAAGCCGATCTTGTGCTTGTGATCGACGACCATGCGCAGGAAGCGCGCGAACTGTTCGCGTTCCTTGCGCAGTTCCGTGTTGAGCAGTGTGTCGTAGCCTTCGCGACCACCCCACAGCACGTAGTTTTCGCCGCCGAGCTCATGCGTCGCGTTCAGTGCGTGGAACACTTGCGTTGCCGCGTACGCGAAGATTTCCGGGTTCGGGTTGGTCGCCGCGCCGCCGAGGTAGCGTTTGTTCGAGAACAGGTTCGCCGTGCCCCACAGCAGCTTGACGCCGGTGTCCTGTTGCTTCTTCGCGAGCACGTCGGTGATGCGCTTGAAGTTCTCGACGTATTCCTTGATCGAGTCGCCTTCGGGCGCCACGTCGGTGTCGTGGAATGTGTAGTACGGCGTGCCGAGCTTCTGGAACAGCTCGAAGGCCACGTCGGCCTTTTCGTGCGCGAGTTGCATCGCGTCGACGCCCGCACGGTGCCACGGACGGTTGAACACCGGCTGACCGAAGATGTCGTTGCCTTGCCAGACAAACGTATGCCAGTAGCAGACCGCGAGGCGCAGATGCTCTTCGAGCGACTTGCCAAGAATCTTCTTCGACTTGTCGTAATGGCGGTACGCCAGCGGGTTGGTCGACTGGGGACCTTCGTACTTGACTGCGGGAATCTTGTCGAAATAACTCATGTGCGGAATGTGTCCGGTTACGCGGGGAATGCCGAATTGCTCGGGTGACACATGATGCAGCCCGCCGGATGCCGGCCGCAATTATGAAATTTGGTGGCGCTGGTAGTGTTTGTTAACTGTGCAGGTGCGCAATCGGACATCGGAAAAACCCTTATGCATCATGGCTCTGCACATACGCTGCAGTGCTTTTCCGGACGTTAGGGGAGATTGTTTAACGTTATCGCTAACGTTATGATCGGTCCACCTTTGAGGATCGATTGCCATGGAAAAGCCCCGAATCGTCGATGGCCCCGTGACGCTCGCGCATGTCGCCGAGCGGGCCGGGGTCTCGCAGATGACCGCCTCGCGCGCATTGAACGGCCGCAGCGGTGTGTCGGCGAAGACGCGTCGCGAAGTCGTTCGCATCGCCACGCAGCTCGGGTATCGGGTCAACATTGCGGCGCGCAAGCTTTCAAATGGCCGCAGCCGGATCATTGCGGTGCTCGCGCCGGACCTGACGAACCAGTTTATCGGGCAGTTGCTGATCGGCGCGGGCGAAGCCGCGCGCAAGGTCGACTATGAAATGCTCGTTTACACCCTGTTCGACGAAAGCCGGCGCAGTCACGACGAGGTGCTGCGCCTGCTTCAGCAATTTGCAGACGGCCTGATCGCGATTCTGCCGCGCGGGGCGACGGACTACGTGCAGGCGCTGTACGCGGCCAATATGCCGATCGTGATGCTCGATCACCGGGGTGAGTTTGCCAAGTTGCCCACGATTGCGTCGAATCATTACGAAGGGGCCACGATGGCGATGCAGCACCTGCTCGAACTCGGGCACTCGCGCATCGGCTTTCTGACCGGACCCGACGAACCGGGCGCCGCGGCCGACCGGCTGCTGGCCTATCACCACGTGCTCGCGCAGCACGGCATTCGCATCGATCCCCAGCTGATCTCGCAGGGCGATTTCACGCAACGTGGCGGTTTCGAGGCCGCGCGGCGCCTGCTGGCCCTCAAACGGCGTCCGACCGCGATCTTCGCGGTCAACGACATGGCGGCCTTCGGCGCACTCGATGCCATCAAGGACGCGGGGCTCAGCGTGCCGGGCGATATGTCCCTGATCGGCTTCGACGACATCCCCATGGCCGGGCAATCGCATCCGCCGCTGACGACGGTGCGGCAGCCGCTCGTCTGGATGGGCCGTTCGGCGGTCAATACGCTGCTTGCGCAGATCAACGGCATCGACGTCGCGTCACCGCGCGTGACCTTGCCGACCGAACTCGTGTTGCGGGGCAGCACGGCATCGGTTCGCGTCGGCGTGACCGGGTAACGGGGCCCGAGGTTCAGCCGACGCTCAGGCCGGCGAGTTGCGCGCGACCGGTGCGAAGTGCGCGCAGCATCATCCCGTCCTCGTTGGTGAGCCGCCCAGGAACACGACGTGCGGACACATCCAGGACCCACATGGGTCCGACCGTGCGGCCCCGTTCATCGCGCCACGCACATTGGCCGATATTTCGGGCCGCGCCGAAGCATACTGCGGCGCTGAGGTCCAGTATGGGTTCCATGGAAACGCACACTTCTCCCCCCAAGGCGGTGTTCACGCCCGCCCTCGCCCGCATCGTCGCCACGGTCAGCGTCGGCTTTGTCGTGACCCAGCTCGATGTGACGATCGTCAATATCGCGCTCGCGCGCATCGCGACCGACCTCGGTACAGCGGTTGACGGATTGCAGTGGATCGTCGACGCGTACACGCTCGCCTTTGCCGTGCTGATGCTGTCCGCGGGGGTGCTGGGTGACCGGCTCGGCGCCCGCCGCATGTTCGCGTCGGGCATTGCGTTATTTGCGCTCGCCTCGCTGGCCTGCGCCCTCGCAACCAACTCGACGACGCTCGTGGCCGCGCGTGCGTTGCAAGGCGTCGGCGCGGCGGCCATGCTGCCGAACTCGTTGTCGCTGCTGAACCATGCCTGCGCGCACGACCCGAAACTGCGTGCGCGTGCGGTCGGACTCTGGACCGCAACCGGGGCAGTGTCGATCGCCGCCGGCCCGGTGCTGGGCGGCCTGCTGATCGCGGCCTTCGGATGGCGCAGCATTTTCTTTGTGAATCTGCCGATCTGCGCAGCGGGTCTGCTGGCAACGATGCGGTGGATTCCTCGCGAGGATGCCGACCGTGAATCCCTGCATGACGTCGCGCGCCATGCAGCGGCGCGCACGCATGCACATGCCGGGCTGCAGACCGACGCGGAATCCAACGCACGGTCGAACGCGCAATCGAACCGGGCGGAAGCCCATGACAAGGCATCCGCGCCCGTACCCCGCGAACTCGCACGCGGCATCGACCTGCCCGGGCAGGCGCTTGCGATCATCGCATTGACGGCTTTTACGGGCGCTGCCATCGAGATGCGCCCGCTCGGCCTGGCCAATCCCTTCGTATGGGGCGGCTTCGCGCTCGCCGTGCTCGCCACGCTGGCCTTTGTCGCCATCGAGTCCCGCGTCGCCACACCGATGCTGCCGCTCAAGCTGTTTCGCATCCGCACGTTCAGCGCAGCTGTCTTGTTCGGCGTATGCGTCAACCTCACTTACTACGGCATGGTGTTCGTGTTGAGCCTGTTCCTGCAGCGCGTGCGCGGGTATTCGCCGCTTGGCGCCGGCCTTGCCTTTTTGCCGTTGACGGGTGGCTTTCTGATTTCGAACCTCGCGAGCGGTCCGGTCATCGCGCGCTTCGGTGCGCGCGTGCCGATGGTCCTGGGCGGCATCACGGGCACGATTGGCTATGCCTTGCTGCTGCACGTGGACGCGTCGACGTCGCTGCCCGGCATGTTGATCGCCTTTTTGCTGATCCCCTCCGGCATGGGTCTCGCCGTGCCCGCGATGACGACTGCCATTCTCGCCTCGGTCGAGAAACAGCGTGCGGGAACGGCATCGGCCGTGCTCAATACGGCGCGTCAGGCCGGCGGCGCGCTGGGCGTCGCTGCATTCGGCGCGCTCGTCGGCGGCTCCGCCCCCGAACACGTCGTTGAAGGGTTACATATCGCGACAACGGTCTGTGTGATTTTGCTGGCGACTGCAGCCGTTCTCGGTTGCCTGGTTCACCCGGAACCCCACGCACGCGGCGAGAACGCGCGCAAGCATACGCCGTCCCACCCGGAAACGGCGCGCAACCCGCTGCGATAACGGAACGCATCCACATTGACCCTGCGCGTTTTATCGCCTACATCTATTGAAACCGCGTGCATGCCCGGGATGATCCGCGGTATCCGGCAGCCGAGTTCCCTCCTGAGTTTTCTCCCGTCCGGGCTCTGACTCTCGAACGCTATGAGCATGTTGCGCATCGGGTTCGCGATTGCCGTCACGACGCTCGTCACCGCATGCGCGAGCCTGCCGCCGCTCTCAGGACGTACACCGAGCTACGCCGCTGACGACACGGCCAGCACGCGTCTGGGGAGTGCATTCCGCGAGAGCGAACAGGCCCATACCGGCGAGGATGCGTTCGCCTTGCTCCCGAATGCGGTCGACGCACTCGTTGCACGCGTGGTGCTCGCCGAGTCCGCCGATCGCACGCTCGATCTCCAGTACTACATCTGGCACGACGACCTGACCGGGCGCGAGCTCGGTGCGGCTGTCCTGCGCGCGGCGGATCGCGGCGTGCGTGTGCGTATCCTGCTCGACGACCTCGGCACGAATGCCGACGATCGACTGCTGCTGGCCCTCGATTCCCATCCCAATGTGCAGATCCGCTTGTTCAATCCTGTCGCGGATCGCACCTTTAAAAAGTTATCCGCGCTATTTCACTTCGCGCGCATCAATCGACGGATGCACAACAAGGCGATGATTGCCGACAATCAGGCGGCCATTCTTGGTGGTCGCAATATCGGCGACGAGTACTTCGGTGCGTCGACGACCGTGGCCTTCGGCGATCTCGACGTGCTCGTGCACGGGCCGGTCGTGCACGATGTGTCCGATAGTTTCGATGCGTTCTGGAATTCCGATTCGGCGTACCCGATTGCAACGCTGATCGGACACAAGGCCGACCCCGACGCCTTGCCTGCGGTGCGCAAGAAGCTCGACGAGTACCTCAAAAGCGAGCAAAACAGCGATTACATTGAGCACGCGAAGGACCGCATCGGCCCCTACCTGGCCAACGGGGCGACAGGGTATTCATGGGGCCACGCCGCGTTGTTGCACGATGATCCGGCCAAGGTCGAGCAGTCTCGCACCGAAACCGATACCCATCTGATGACGCAGTTTCGCGCCCTGATGCTTCAGCCGCGGCACGACATGCTCGTCGTATCGCCCTACTTCATTCCCGGTCAGGAAGGCGTGGCCTGGCTCAGCAAGCTCAGCCACGACGGTGTCAGCGTGAAGGTGCTGACCAACTCGCTTGCCTCGACCGACGTCGCGGCGGTGCATGCCGGATATCGACGCTATCGCGAGGCCCTGATCTCGGCGGGCGTGCATCTGTATGAACTTCGGCCGAACCCCGACGAGGGCCCCACGAAGAAATCGACCTTTGGTTCGTCGCGCGCCTCATTGCATGCGAAAACCTATGTCTTCGACCGTCAGATGATCTTTATCGGATCGATGAACCTCGATGCCCGCTCGATGGACCTCAATACGGAAATCGGCCTGTTGTGCGAGAGCCCCGATATTGCCGCGGAGGTCGCCGACGGCATCGGGTCGCAGCTCGACCGCCTTGCCTGGCGCGTCGAACTGCGACCCAGCGCGAACGGCACCCTGCACCCCGTGTGGCTGCAGACGGCGGCCGACGGCACGGTCATGCAATACGACTCGGAGCCGGAAGCGTCGTCGATGCGACGTCTTCAGGTCTGGTTCCTGGGTCTGCTGCCCATCGAGTCGCAGCTTTGAGCAATCTGACTCTTAACGTCCCGGTTTCGCGATGCACGCGCCATCGACCTTTACCACTTGCATCGCGACCATCCGGTCAGAAGCCAGGACGCGAGTCTGCGAGCGCGTGAGGCCCGCTATGCGACCGGCTCACGCCGAGACACTCAAACATCGTCCTCGACGCTGATCCGGCTCATATCGTTCTCGGTCCAGCGCGGCTCGGCGGTCGCCTTGGCCTGATCCTTGAACAGATCCTTGTACTGACGCGGCTGCGACCGCAGGTATTGCTTGGGCGCGCGCACTTGCGCGCCGAGCTGCGCGGCAGCGTGCCATGGCCAGCGCGGATCGTAGAGCACCGTGCGCGCAAGCGCGACGAGATCGGCGTCGCCGGTCGAAATGATCGATTCGGCCTGCTGCGGCTCGGTGATCAGACCTACTGCGACCACCGGTATCCCGACGGCTTGTTTGACGTCGCGCGCAAGCGGGACCTGGTAGCTCGGTCCCACGGGAATCTGCTGCTCCGGATGCAGACCGCCGCTCGAGACGTGAATCGCATCACACCCGTGCGCCTCGAGCGCCTGCGCGAACGCGATCGTCTGCCCGATATCCCAGCCTCCGTCGACCCAATCCGTACCTGACACGCGTACAGTCACCGACTTTTCCGAAGGAAAGGCCGCGCGTACCGCATCGAATACCTCGAGCGGGAAGCGCATGCGATTCTCGAGCGAGCCGCCATATTCGTCGTCACGCCGGTTCGATAGCGGAGACAGGAACTGGTGCAGCAGATAGCCGTGCGCGCCGTGAATCTGGACAACATCGATGCCCATACGCGCTGCCCGTTGTGCAGCCTGCGCGAACGCATCGCGAATCTTCTTCAGGCCATCACGATCGAGCGCGACCGGCGGGTTCTGTCCTTCGCTGAACGGCACCGCAGACGGTCCTTCGGTTTGCCAGCCATGCGCGTGCGCCGGCGCAATCTGCGCCCCGCCGGCCCATGGCACTTCGGTCGACGCCTTGCGGCCCGCGTGATTCAGTTGCACGGCGATGGGAATCGTCGACCAGCGGCGTACCGAAGCAATGGTTCTCGCCATCGCGGCCTCGGTCGCATCGTCATACAGGCCGACGTCGGCATACGTGATGCGCCCTTCGGGTAACACCGCGCTCGCCTCGATCGTCAGAAGTGCCGCGCCGGAGAGGGCAAGATGCCCGAGGTGGATTTCGTGCCAGTCGGTCATGCACCCGTCTTGCGCCGAGTACTGACACATCGGTGCAATCACGATCCGGTTTTCGAGCGTCATGTTGCGCACGCGCAGCGGCTTGAACAAGGCGGGTTGGGACACGGTGCACTCCTTTCTACGGTGGCCGCGCCGAGGCGCTGAGTCGACAACACACGCGTTCCACCCGGTTTTACGAAAGCGGCGCCCCCGCGCCACAGCGGCGGCCGCTCATCAAAGTCCGACGATGGTATCGCCAATCGCGGTTTCGAGTCGGGGCGGCACGTTCACGCCCACGCTTCGTTGGCGTTCTTCGCCTTTCGCCTGCCTTGTCACGCCATCGTGGTGCGCATCGATGTCTGCCTCGACGTCCCCGTTGTTGGCTTCGTCGACGTCCTCATTGGCGTCCTCATTGGCGTCATTCCATAGCGCACTCGTGATTTTGGCCGATTGTCCAATTTTGGCGCGGATGGGCTATGCTGCCGCCTATCCCCTCCTCGCTGAGCGTCCACGCACCCATGTCTGGCGCGCCCTACGTCAAAGGCCTCGACGACACCCTGGCCATCGATTCCGCTCCGGCGACCAGCGCCGGCTGCGCCGGTGTACGCCCCGAGGCGGCATTGCTCGATGCCGACGATCGCGTGCGCGCGCTCGAGGCACGGGTTGCCGAGTTGAGCGCGCGCCTGGCCCAGCACGTCGAAGAACTCACGGAGACGCAGCGCGCGTCCAGAACCGGCAGCTGGTACTGGAACGTGCGCACCGGCCATTCGCGCTGGTCCGCGCAGACCTACCAGTTGCTGGGTATCGTGGACATCACGGAACAACCGTCGTACGCGCGCTTTCTCGAGCGGGTTCATCCCGAAGATCGCGCTGCGCTGCACGACCTCACGATGAAGGCCGCCTCGCAAAGAATCGACGTCTCACAGGAATATCGCGTGATCCAGGAAGACGGAACCCTGCGCCACCTGCGCACGCTCGGTCATCCGAAATCGGATGCGAACGGCGAACTCGTCTATTTCGGCGCCGTCGTCGACATCACCGATACGCGCGTAGCCGAAGAGAAGCTCCGCGCGATCCAGGACGACTTTGCGCGCATGTCACGCCTGACGACGATGGGCGAACTGGCCGCATCGGTGGTTCATGAGGTCTCGCAGCCGCTCGCCGCCATCGCGACGCATGCCGCGAGCGGAGAACGCTGGCTCGACCGTGAGCAGCCTTCGATCGGCGAAGCCAAGGCCGCGTTCTCGCGCATCCTGCTCGACGGCACGCGTGCCGCGCGGGTACTCACGGGCTTGCGCGCGCTGATGGCGAAGACGAGCCCGGTGTTCGGCGAACTCGATATCGCCGGCGTCGTCGACGACGCTATCGCCATCCTCGGCCCCGAACTCCGCCGCAGCAACGTCCGGCTGCATACCCAGGTCGAATGCGGGCTGACCGTGCTCGGCGACCCGGTACAAATTCAGCAGGTGCTGCTGAATCTCTCGCTCAATGCGATCGATGCCATGAAGGGCGTTCGGGACCGTGCCCACAAACTGTCGCTGAGCGCCGACCGCCGCGAGGATGGTTGGGTACGCGTGCAGGTGACCGACACCGGCGGAGGGATCGACGCAGAGGCCAGCGCCAATATGTTCAAGTCGTTCTTCACCACCAAGCCGAATGGTCTCGGCATGGGACTCGCGATTTGCAAATCGATCGTCGACGCCCATCTCGGGCAGTTCGGCGTGCACGCGTCATCGGAACAAGGCACCACATTCGAGGTGGTGTTTCCGCCGGCGTGATTGCGGCCGGATGGCGGCCTTTGGTGCGGGTTTGATGTGTCCGTTGCGGCGCCAGTGTCGCAGCATTGACTCGGCTACCGGGCCTGCATTGCGGGCTTGTATTGCAGGCTTGTGTTGCGGGCTTGCAATGATGGCCAGTGCGACGAGCCCCCCAGGGTACTCGTCGCAGTGAACCTTCGGCGCCTGCCGGCAAGACGTCCCCGAGACAAGGCGCCTTTAGACGAAACGCTTAGAACCGGTCGCCGCCAAACAGATCCGGCAGCAGATGCGTGTTTTCCGCCCGCACCGAATTGAGCAGCTCCGGATCGAGCCCAAGCGCGCGCACGATCGTCGGCGCGACTTGCGTCGTCAGCACGGGATCATTGTTCGTGCGGCCGCGCGAGTGGCCGTCGAACGTCGACACGATCAGACCGAGATGGCCGTCGTCCGGTGCATTACCGCCGTGCTCTTCGTCCTTCGACGTGCTCGACGTGTAGATCACACCCGGATTCGGCTGCACGATGATGTCCGGCGTGCGGCCCTGAGCCGGATTACCGAACGCCTCGATCAAACGCTGACCCGACAGGATGTAAGCCCCCGGCTCATTGGCGCAGATACCGGGCGCGTTGCAGCTCAGGTTGGCCTTGAGCGTCGCGACGACGGCATCACGCTGGCTCTGGTCACGCAGCCAGATCAGGCCGACGTCGTCCGTCTGCACCATCCCTGTGTCGACCAGGCCCGTGCCGTCGTTGAGATTGCCCGACTTCGTTGCGAACTGGCCGAAATTGCCGTTCGGGTCGAGGTAGTTGTTAGCCTCGAGCAACTTGGTCAGCGTGTCGCCGTTCTTGACGAGCTTCGTGCGGTCGGTCGGGGACTGACCATGCTTGGCTGTCACGATCATCATCGTCGAGTCCGAGAGCCCGCGGTTCTTGATCTCAGCCACCATCTTGCCGATCGCGCCATCAACATAGGTGATCGCCGCTGCGACTTCCGGTCCCGGCGTAAAGCTCGCATCCAGATAGCCGCCGCCGCTCGCGACGGTCGCCTTTTGCGCGACGCTGAGCGTCTGGAAGTTCGTACCAAACACGGTCGGCACGCCAACGGTCTGCTTGCCCGTCGAGTCCTTGCCGTCGATTTCATCGATAATCGATTGCACGTGATAGTTATCGAACTTCTCGGTATGCGTGTAGCTGTCGAGGTAGTAGGTGCCCGTTGCCGGGTCGATCGAATTGATCTCGGTGCGCGACAGATCGTCGACACCCTTGCCTGACGGACCGTTGACCCAGTCATAACCCCACGCGTGCTTGTCGGCCCAGGCCGTGCGCGAGTCGTGGATGTTTTCCTTGACGACTTCAAAGACCGTGTTGGTCTTTATATAGTTGTGCGGATAGACCGGCACACATGCGCCATGGATCTTTGCGTGCGGAATGGCTTGCGGATTGAACTTGCCACCGCCGTCGAGGTGAATCAGCGCGCCGCCGTTTTCCCCATCGATGCCCGTCGTTTCGTCGAACACCACGTTCCAGCCCTGCTTGCCCGAGCAGGTCGGATCGGTCGGCGCGTACAACGTGCGGTCATAGGACACATCGTAGAAGAGGCCGGCCGACCGCGGCGAGCCGCCGGTCAGCAACGCTGCGAGGCCCGGGAATGAATCCGACAGGCCTGGCGTATGCGCGTTCGTGTAGTTCACGCCCGACTGCGCGAGCAATGCAATGTTCGGACACGTGTTGGCGCCGATACAGCGCGCGACATCCTGTTCGTGCATGCCGTCGACACTGATCAGCAGCACATGCTTGATTTCGTGACGATCGTGACCGCGGTCATGATCCCGATCGTTGTCCGCGTGTGCAGCCGCGGCGGACAATACCATCGACCCTGCGACTGCGCTTGTGCTTACCCACTTGCCGAGACGTCTCATCGTTCACCTCATGGGATAGTGATTTTGAATACGATCTGTTACAGCAGCGGGTACTCTGCGCGTCGATTACGACGAAAAAATGAAATCGTACATTCTGTTTCATTCACAAAGGACAACGAATCGAATGGCTTTCGATATTGAATCCAATGAAAGGAATGCGTTTTTGAAGAGGGTTTCTTTGAGTTGGCGAATTGAGTCAAAAACCCCTTAAAACAAGGTGCTTACCATGGGCTTGCAACTGGGTGTGCGTCCGGTTTGCATTAGGGCGTGCGGTACACATAGATCCGCCTTCCGGTGTTCGGTGACATATCGAGTACCATGTATCGCTTGCGCAGTGTCGAACAGTGTTGAGGCCGCCCCGATCATGGGCAGCGTCACCCACTTGTCGAGTGCCTGAGTCCGTCGTTGCTACCCGATACCCCAAGCCCGATACCCTCTCCATCATGAGCCTCTCCCCCTTCCACCTGGCCATTCCCGTCTACGACCTTCCTGCAGCACGTGACTTTTATGGCCGCGTGTTCGGTCTTGAAGAAGGACGCTCGAGCAAGCAGTGGGTCGACTTCGATTTCTATGGGCACCAGCTCGTGATCCACGAGCATCCGAAGACCGCTTCGCAAGAAAGCGTGCACAGCAATCCCGTCGACGGGCACGACGTGCCGGTTCCGCATTTCGGCATCGTGCTCGAATGGGCGCAATGGGAAGCGCTCGCCGAACGTCTGAAGTCGTTCGGCACACAGTTCGCAATCGAACCGTATATCCGCTTTCAGGGACAGGTCGGCGAACAGGCGACGATGTTCCTGTTCGACCCGTGCGGCAACGCGCTCGAATTCAAGGCGTTCAAGGATATCGGCCAGCTGTTTGCCAAGTGACGGTGTAGCGCGGCCAACGACTACTTGGCCGCCGTCTCGCCATTCGCATGCCGGACGACTTCGTCCGAGATCTTCTGCGCGGTGTCGACAATCGTCTTGTGTTCGTCGCCCTTGGCCAGCACGAATTTGGCCGCAGCCACATAGGGGTTGAGCGTGACGGCTGCACCCGGCTTGTGCTCGCTCGATTGTCCTTCGATCGTTTGATACAGCGGCGCCGGCGCATTCGCCGCCACATTGTCGATCGCCACCGCGACCTCAATCGTATTCTGGCCGGCGCCGAAGCCAACGACCGCGCGCTTGACCCGATTGCCTTCGTCGACGCTCAGAAACACGCCACGCACGAGCCAGCCCTGCGCCGGCGGAGGGTCACCGGCGTTCACATGGCGTGCGTCGAACCCGGCCTTGGTCAGATCGGACATCAGCTGAGCCGATAGCGCGCTCACAATGTGCTGCGCATGCGCTTGTGGATCGTTCGACTCCGACTGCGATCCGCGCAAGGGACGCAGGCCCTGCAACAACCCTCTCGCGCGATCGACGCGATTTTCATCCGGCTTGACGTCTGCCGCATCGAGTTCGAAGTCCGTGACGTAGACCACGGGCCGAGCCGCCACTGACTGCGCCCGCGGCGCGACCGTCCATAGCGAGCACACCACCATCAAGAAGACCGATGCACGACTCCACTTCGCTCGTCCTTTCATGGGCTGCTCCAATGGGCTCGCCTGGATGCACGCGATTGTAGCGGAGCGCGGCAAACGTGGACGCCCGGCAAAACGCGGTGGACGCGCGGCAAAGTTGCGAGCGGCGATTCACCATATCCGGACGTTTGAGCAGAAACGCGCGACGCTCGGGCAAGGCGCAAGCCCGATCCCTCAAGCATAGTGCCCTCAAGGCAGTGCGGAAGTACGCAGTACCGCCGAGTCAACCCGAATCTCTCGCAGCACTCGATCCCTATCTTTGCCGCGCTTTCCGATAAGTCGACGGCGAACGGTTGCCCGATGTCGGACCGCGATGCAGTGTCGTTCAGCGGCGGCCCCGAGTTTCTGCGATGCGCGAACAAAGGAGCCTGTCCATGCGCCCATTGCGAAACACATCGACCTGTCGGACTGCATACGCATTCGTACTCTGCAGCGGATCCATCGTGCTGCCTTCGATGATCGCGTTCGTCTTGTTGCGCATGCATGCACGGCTCGACTGGGAGGTCTGGCTGATCGTTTTCCATCAGCACTATGATGAGCACGAGCGCGCCCTGCGAGAGTTCGGCACGGCGATGTCGACGTGGCGCGCACTACGCGTTCGCGCCTCGTGCGATCCGTTCATCTGGAACGCGGCACTGCGTCGATGGTCACTCACTTTCGTGAGACGCGTCGCGCGGCCTCAAGCCTGACCGTCGAATGCAACCGCTTGTACATCGCCGCCTGCCCGGCTATGCCGTTTGCGCCACCCCGCCGGCGGCACGCCGAATTCGCGCTTGAACGCGCGGTGAAACGCCGACTCGGACTCGTATCCGACTTGCTCGGCAATCGCCGCCACGGGTTTGCTGCCATGTGCGAGTTCCTGTGCCGCGACGTTCAGCCGCCAATAGGACAGGTACTGCATCGGCGGCTTCCCTAGCAAGTCATTGAAGCGTTGCGCGAACGCGGATCTCGACAGGCCGACTTCGCGCGCGAGCTCGTCGACCGTCCAGCAACGAGCGGGTGCAGCATGCAGCATCGTCAACGCACGCCCGACGAAGCGGTCTCTGACGCCAGCGAGCCAGCCTTTCTGGTCGGCGGGCAGCACATCGATGTAGCGTCTCACGGCCCAGACAAATAAGAGTTCCGACAACCGCGACAAGATCATCGTACTGCCCGCTTGCCATTCAGCGGCCTCGAGCGCCGCGAAGCGCAGCGACGATTCGAGCCATGCCGACTGCGCATCGTGGCGGACATCGACCTTGAACAGTCGCGGCAATGAAGCGAGAACCGGGTTGGTGGTCGTGTCGTCGCAGGCCAGGAAACCGCAGAGCAGACGCGTCGGCGCACCGCCGCCGCCGTGCGTCAGTCTCATGATGTCACCGGGCTTGCTGTTCAGTTGCGTCGCGAGAAGCTCACCCGCCGGGACAGGGTCGATATCGAGCGTGCTGCCCATGACATGCGCCTCGCCCTGCGGCACGACGAGCAGGTCGCCCGCATTCAGGCAGATCGCGGAATCCTCGCGACCGGGAATCTGCGCCCAGCATGTGCCTTCGGTCACCAGGTGATACGAGACGACACGTTCCGAACGCGGCAAATACATCGAGCACAGCGCGCCGTCCGTCTGTCCGAGCAGGCACCACGGCGCCGTCATCTCCGCATGCAGATACACGGCCCCGCCGAGGCGCACTACACGTAGCACATCCGACACCGCATCCATATACGCCGCCTGTTGATTCGGCACACACGAAACCCGCCCGGCGTCGCCCGCGTCGCGCGCCGGCGATGAAATGCCCGACTTGTCGACCTGGCCAACAAAGCCCGCAAGGCCGATGAAAGGATACTCCGCTGCGAATTAAACGACTCGCGAACGAGGTGGGCCTTGATGGCTTGATTATTCGGTGACGTTTGAAAGTCCTTGTACGTTCAGCCCAATTCTCGAAAGCGGTCGATAAATCGACAATTTCCTCACCGGCCCACTAAGCGCTGCACGGGCCCACCTTCGAAACCAGGTACCCCGTTCGGGTACCACCATCGACGCCCAGGCGTCCCGAGGAAATCATCATGTCGACCACCGATCTGCTTTCCGCTCAATCCACTGAACGTCAGACGAACGAACAAGCAAGCCGTCGCGCGTTTCTGACCCGCGCCGGCGCCAGCGCAGGTGCACTCGCAGTCGGTGCCATGCTCGCAGGTCAGGCTAGCGCGCAATCCAGCACGCAATCGAACGCCGCCGGTGCGCAATCGAATGGCAGCGCAGCCGCAGGCGTGTCGCCGAACCAGGGAGCGTTCTGGCCCAACGGTGCGCGGCTCGTCGTCTCGATCTCCATGCAGTTCGAGGCAGGTGGCCAGCCTGCCAAAGGCGCGGACAACCCGTTTCCGAAGGTCGACTTTCCGGCCAGCGTACCTGCCGATCTTGCTGCTCAGACGTGGTTCGCCTACGGCTATCGCGAGGGTATTCCCCGCATGCTCGATCTCTGGGATCGACATGGCGTGAAAGTCACGACACACATGATCGGCGAGGCCGCAAAGGCACACCCCGACATCGCCCGTCAAATCGTGGCTCGTGGCCACGAAGTATCAGGACACGGCCCGCGCTGGAGTTCTCAATATGCAATGACGCGTGCCCAGGAAAAGGAGTTTCTGATCCAGGCGATGACGATGATCGAGGACGTGACCGGCCAGCGTCCGATTGGTTTCAACGCGAACTGGCTGCGCCGCGGCCCGAATACGCTGCCTTTGCTTCAGGAGCTCGGCTACGTCTATCACATCGACGACCTGCGCCACGACGAGCCCTTTATTGAAACGGTCAACGGCAAGGACTTTGCCGTCGTGCCCTATACGCTGCGCAATAACGACATCCTGCTGGTCGAAGGCCGCAACTATTCGCCGGGCAAGTTCCTCGATCAGATCAAGCTCGAGTTCGACCAGCTGTACGAGGAAGGCGGTTCGCGCCGCCGCATGATGTCGATCAGCGCACACGACCGTATCAGCGGCACGCCGCAGATGACACGTGCATGGGACGAGTTCCTGCTCTATGCGAAGAGCCATCCGGATGTCGCGTTCATGCGCAAGGACGACATCGCGCACTACGCGCTTCAAAGCCCGCTGACGTTGCGTGAAACGGAAACCATCTGATCGTCGGCCTCAGGCTCCCGACTTCAAAAGTAGTACAGGGCGCGATGGCGCCCTGTACTACTTTGTCGCGACGCCACTCGCGACGTCACAACGCCCTGCCGCGCTCATGGCGAATCGAAATACGGTGCAAGCCCTTCGACTTCCTTTGCAAAGCGCTCGCCCAGAAAGTCCAGCAACGCGCGTACGCGCGGCGCCATGAATTGACTGCGCTGGAACAGCGCGTTGACAGGCACATCGGGGCAGCGCCAGTCCGGCAACATGTGCATGAGCCTTCCGGCCTTCAAGTCGTCACCGACATCCCAGACAGACTTCATCACCATGCCGTATCCGTCGATGGCCCATTCGCGGGCCACGGCGCCGTCATTGGTCTCACGGGCTTGCGCGGGCGGTGCGAGGAAATCGACCGTCTCGTCACCTCGCGTGAATCGCCATCCATTCGCCACGCCCGAAGACGAAGACAACAGGACGAAACGATGGTGTTCGAGCGTGCCCGGATGGTCAGGTACACCGTGCTGCTTGATATAGGAAGGCGAGGCACACAAGATGCGCCGATTGGGCGCAAGCGGTTTGGCGATCATCGAACTGTCTTCCGGTACGCCGAAGCGAATGGCCAGATCGATATCGTCGTGAAGCAGGCGCGAGAGATTGTCGGAGAGATTCAACGCGATGCTGACGTTGGGATGGGCCTCGTTGAACGCATCGAGCCAATGGCGCAGCACATGGCGGCCAAAATCCGAGGTCGCCGAGACACGCAGCTTGCCGCTGACGTCAGCACGACCCTCTTGCAGCGCAGCGCGCGCATCGTCGAGCGATTGCAGTGCGTGCTGGCAGTGCGCCAGGTAGATGCGGCCTTCTTCAGTCAGGCGCAGTTTGCGTGTCGTGCGCTCGAAGAGTCGCGCACTCAGCGATTCCTCGAGTTTGACAAGGCGCGCGCTCGCAGCCGCAGGCGACAGACCAAGCTTGCGGCCTGCCGCCGATAAACTGCCGAGGCTTGCCGCCTCCACAAACAATCGAATATCACCAAGGTTGTCCATTTTTCGCTGGCCAGATTTCACTGGAGCGAAATGTTACCGCGCCGCGATCCGATGATCAGACCTCGAAAGCGTCCTCCGCCGCGGACCTGATGTGAATTCCGGTGACGAACTCGATGTTGACGCCCGCTCCGATCGACACGAACAGCTGCACCTCCTGAGACAGCGGAACGACAGCAGTGTCGTAGGGCGTATTGGACCGATGAAGCCGATCGACCAGTGCGCCCCACTCGTTCGCATCATCGATGCGCAATGCAATGTGATCGATACGCGGTGCGCACAGGCCCGGGGTGGCCGCAACCGTTGCCTGCGTGACATGGATCGCCGGGCGTCCGCCGAGATAGAGCCAGAAGCCGTCTACCCGGAAGGGTGGCCGCGGCCCCGCGTGAAGACCGGCGACGTCTTCGAAGAAACGGCGCGTTCCCTCGATATCGTCGGTGACGATGGTTGCATGATCCAGTTGCATGACACGCCTCAGTTGCGCTTGGTCGCGCTCGGTTGCTTGAAACTAAGGCGATTGTCCGCGCGCGCGCGGCACCTGAGAATGGGTCCTGGCGTTGAAGGATCTTCAACGCGAACAAGACAATGCACCGCGAAGATGGCTATCAAAGCCAGTTGTTCGAGGGTAACCACCGTTCTCCCGCCACCGACAGCGATGTGCAACGTCTTCGCCGTGTTCGACAGGCTCAGGTCGCCGCGACAACGAATCCCTCGCCGCTGGCCGGCTTCAATCCATCGGAACGCCCGGAGAAATATCGGTGTGCGATATCCGCAGATGACACATACGCAGCCTCTTTGAAGCCGCACTCGCGCGCGAGGGACATCATCTCCTCGGGCCGAAAGAAACTCATGAATGGTGTGCCCGCGGCTCGCGCACGTGCGTATACGGCCTCGTGCTGTGCACGGTCCTGCGAATCCTCGATCAGGTCGAGGGGCAACAAGAACGTCATGGCGAAAGTCGAGCCCGGCGCGAGCGTCGAGGTCTGACGCAGCGTCGCCGCGATCGCGTCGCGGCTCAGATACATCGACACCCCGGTCGAGGCGACGATCGAGGGCCGACGTACGTCGAACCCCGCTGCCTGCAGCTGCGACCACCACGTGCCGCTCACTTCGAAATCCACAGGCACGAAGTGCAACCCCTCGGGCATGCCAAGCCCGAGCTCGATCAGGCGCTCGCGCTTCCATTGCTGCGGTCCGGCCTGGTCCGCTTCATAGATCTGCATGCGCGAAGCGACATCGGGCCGGCGCAGTGCAAAGGTATCGAGTCCCGCGCCCAGGATCACGTACTGGTCGACACCACGTTGATCGTGCCCGGCGACCGCATCGTCGATCCAGCGTGCCCGCCCGACGATCGACGCGCGATAGCCCGCCGTGCCCTGCGGATGCATATCGGGCCGTTCGCGCCAGCTTGCATCCGGTGCGATCAGCTTGAGTCCGATCGCATCGTCAAACACCGGAGGCTGCGAATCGACCTCGAGGTGCAGCGCGCGCCATAACGCCACTCTCACCGCCGTGCTCTCCGGCGCGACGCTCTGCCCGACTTCCATGCTGTTCATCGTGTTCCTTGTGTCTCCCGAGTGTGATCGGCCCGACCCATCAGGTTGGTGTCATCGCGCTGGCATCACGTCGACACCACGCTGACGGTCACGGTACTTCGCGGGCGGCGCACCGCAGGCGCGCGTAAAGAATCGGGTAAAGGCCGTCGTCGATCCGAATCCCACGCGTTCGCTGATCTCGCTGATCGGCATTTGCGTGTGCGCAAGCAGGTCTCTTGCCTCCTGCACGCGCGTCTGCGCAAGTACATCGCTAAAGGTCACCTGCTCGGCCGCCAGCTTGCGCTGCAACGTCCACCGCGTCAACGACAGGCGTTCGCATACGAGCGCCTGCAGGCTTCGCGATTCGATCGCATCGATATGCTCCCGCAGCACGTCGCGCAGACACCGTTCGACGGTCGGCGCAAACATCGCGCGCGCCCGGATCTGCTGCTGCATCCGGTCCGCCGCGAAAAGATGAATCGTTGCCAGCGGCGCGTTGAACACCTCGAAGGGTCGATCAAGGACTTCCGAGTCCAGCACGAGCCGGTTCGATCCCTGGCGGGTTTTCACATGCAGGCCGAATACGGGATCGAATGCAGCACCCGTCACATCGTCCGGGTCCGTCACGCCGACCTCGCGCACCGCCATGTCCGGGTCGTACATTCGCGCGATGCTCGTCAGCAGCGCAAAGTTACCCAGCGCGCTCGACGCATCCCGCTCCTCGCCTTCGAGTACATAGTCGAACGCCATGCGATCGGCGTCTTCGTGTGCAACCAGCCAATCCACATTGCCGATCAGATCGCGATAGGCAATGAAGCGGCGAAGCGCGTCACGCAGGGTCGGGCTATTGCACACGACACCTGCCAGTTCCGGGAAAGGTAACAGCAGTTGCGACACATCCCCCGGCGGCGCCTCGCCACGACCGAAGCACCGGCTCGCGACGCGCAACATGGCGAGATGCTTGTCGCCAGGCACGCGTGCATCCGGAGCGGCAAGATCGACCTCATCGATGCCGATCTGCCGAGTCAATTCTGCGCGGTCGAGCCCGTGACGCTCCGCTGCATCGAGCAACAGCCGATAGATGCGTGCCGACACCGATTTCTGCCGCAAGTCCATGTTGTCTCCACCTTCTCCACCTGTGCATGACCGCGGCATCGGGGTTTTCCTGAGCCGTCGTCGGTCAAGCGTTGCTCCCGTCGGTCATATGCAGTTCGAACGCGTCCCTAGAATTTCTTACGGCGCGTTTCTCTGACGCCAAGCGTAACAGGACACATCACGCGTCGGTAGCTGGCCAGCATCAGGGTCATCACTACATCCCCACGTTTTGTTCGCCATGCGGACGAACGCGATGTCGCTCGCCCTCTGAACGCGTGCCCTGTCGCGCCGCGTCGTGCCCTCCCCCGCTTGCGCACTCGCGGGACCACGCCAAGCAGTCCTCATAACGACACATCGGAGCGAGACGATGAAAGCACGCTTTACCCTGCCCTTTGCGACGACCACGATTGCATGCGCCGCGGCGCTGATTGCCGCGGCATGCGGAAACGGGAACAGCAACCCAAGCACAGGCCCGACCGACCCCGACACCGTTGCCGATCAACGCGCGGCCGCACTGGTCGGCCAGATGACGACCGACGAAAAAATTCAGATCGTGCACGGCGTGGGCATGCCGAACGCCGGACTCGGCGGTCCGTTCCCGGCCGGCATTGCCGGCGCGGGCTATATCCCCGGCATCTCGCGGCTCGGGATTCCCGGCATCGCAATGGCCGATTCGGCCGGCGGTGTGAACGTCGCCAATTCGAACGCGACGGCACTTCCCGCGCCGGTCGCACTCGCCGCGAGCTGGGATACGACGCTGGCCAACGCCTACGGCGCGCGAATCGCAACGGAGCTGCGCACACTTGGGTATGGGGAAGGCCTTGGCGGCGGCGTCAATCTGACGCGTGAGCCCCGCGACGGCCGGACATTCGAATACATGGGTGAAGACCCCGTGTTGAGCGGCCTGATGAGCGCCGCACGGACCACCGGCACACAAAGCCAGAACGTCATCGCCACCATCAAGCACTACGCGATGAACGATCAGGAAACGAATCGCATGACGAGTAACTCGGTCGTCGACGAACGCACGATGCGCGAAACCGAACTGCTCGCGTTCGAGCTCGGCGTCAAACAGGGGATGCCCGGCAGCGTGATGTGCTCGTACAACCTCGTCAACGGCACCTACGCCTGCGAGGACCCGTATCTGCTGACTTCGGTGCTCAAGACCGAGTGGGGCTTCAAGGGCGTCGTGCAATCCGACTGGACGGCGACGCACAGCACGGTGGCCTCCGCACTCGCTGGCCTCGACGAAGAAGAACCTGGCGATATCGGCAACGCAGCGAGTCCGATCCCGGGCTTCACGATCACCTCATACTTCAGCTCGGCGCTCAAGAGTGCGGTGACCGCGGGCAGCGTGCCGATGTCGCGCCTGAACGATATGGTCCAACGCAAGCTGCGCACGATGATCCGCTACGGCGTGTTCGACTCGCCGCCGACGCCCGGCGGCACGGTCGATCAGACCGCGGGCAATGCGCTCGCGTTGCAGGTAGCCCAGCAATCGTCGGTGCTGCTCAAGAACGCCGTACCGACCGGTTCGACGCAGCCTGTCCTGCCGCTGAGCGCGGCAGGGCTGTCGTCGATCGTCGTCATCGGCGGTCATGCCGACGCCGGCGTGCTATCGGGCGGCGGCTCAGGCGCGGTGCCTGCTGCAGCCGGCAACGCGGTATCGGGCTGCCAGTCGACGTCCGCGCTGCTGAGCCTGTGCGGGACGTGGTACAAATCTGCCCCGCTCGCAGCCATCAAGGCCAAGGCCCCGAGCGCGACTGTCACGTATTTCGACGGTACGGACGCAGCTGCAGCGGCAACCGCGGCGGCCAGCGCAGACGTGGCGATCGTGTTCGCCACACAATGGGAAACCGAAGGGGTGGACCTCTCGTCGCTCGCGCTGCCCAACGCAACGACCGACTCGTACAACGAAAACTACGACCAGGATGCCCTGATCACAGCGGTCGCGGCACAAGCGAGACGCGTGATCGTCGTGCTCGAGAACGGCAGCCCCGTACTGATGCCCTGGCTCGCCAACGTGCATGGGGTGCTCGAGTCCTGGTATCCGGGCGTGCAAGGCGGCCAGGCCATCGCCGATCTGCTCTTCGGTGACGTGAATCCCTCGGGCAAACTGCCTATCACCTTCCCGCAGCAGGATGCTGATCTGCCGCAGCCGACCATCTCGTCGACGAACACCACCGTGAATTACAGCGAAGGTTTGCTGATGGGCTATCGCTGGTACGACGGCAAACAAATCACACCGCTGTTCCCGTTCGGCTTCGGACTGTCGTACACGACGTTCGCTTATTCGGGCATGGGTGCGAAAGCCGACGCGGCCGGCAATGTCACGGTCACCTTCACGGTCCAGAACACGGGCACGCGCGCGGGTGCGGAAACGGCCGAAGTCTACGCAGCGCTTCCCGCCGGACTGGGCGAACCGCCGAAGCGTCTGGTGGGATGGCAGAAGGTGTCGCTGCAGCCGGGTCAGTCGCAACAGGTCAGCGTCGCCGTCCCCGCGATGCTGCTGTCGACATGGGATGCGACCAACCACGTGTGGAAGCTCAACGGCGGCGCATACCAGCTGACGGCGGGCACGTCGTCGCGTGACACGAATGCGTTGACGGCATCGGTATCGCTGTCGGCACACTGATTGAAGCGAACAGGCGTCGCAGTCAGACATTGAATGTTGAATGTCGAATATCGAATGCGACGCCTGGATCGGACGTGTGTCAATACTGCCGATTCGGGCATTATTTACAGATCGGCATATTTTGCGAAAATTTAAATCGCGAAAACAAAAAATACTCCAAATCCCCTTGGAATACGGGATACCGATTCGCTCATTTACGCACCTCAAATTAACCTTAATCCCACACCAGGAATTATTTGCCAAACAGGCATTTAAATTATTTTCCACTTCTCAGAAAATTATTTTCAAGCAAGCGTAATTTTTTATTTTTCGTTATTTTTTTCTCATGGTATTCACCCATTACGCTGAGTTTCAGCACTGCCGTTAAACTGAGTACGGATTCGAATGCTTCACAGGGATTACTTCCCGGTTTTGCGCTGGCCTTGCACCGAGGGTTGGGGTTGAACATTGCGTTTCCGTGCAAGCCCAGCCGACTGCCGAGGCGGTGATTCAAACGCGCAGTACGGTCGGAGATACACGATCTGTCCGGGAGGACACCCCATGAAGCCCCTTCGAATACTCGCGCTAGTCGCCGCGAGCGCGACGGCGTTCGCACTCGCCAGTGCCGATTCCCAAGCGGGAACCAATACCGCGCAATTCAATGTCACGCTGACTTTGACAGCGAACTGTGCCATCACGGCGAATGCGTTGAATTTTGGCAGTAACGGCGTGTTGACGACTGCCGTCAATGGACAAACGACGGTTGCAGTCACGTGCTCGAATACGACGCCGTATAACGTCGGCCTTGATCAGGGCACCGTCACTGGATCGACGATCGCGGCACGTTTGCTGGCTGGCACGGCAACCGGAAATACCGGAACCACCGTGTCGTTCCAGTTGTTTCAGGACTCCGGACACGCCACGATCTGGGGCAATACACAGGGTACAAATACGTACTCGGGCACCGGGAACGGGAGCGCACAGACGATCAACGTATACGGCCAAGTGCCGGTACAAACGACACCGAAGCCAGACACGTATCAGACGACGATCACCGCGACGGTGTATTTCTGATGACTCGACAGAGCGAATGACCTATCGGCATCGCACGACATCCTTAACCTGGATCCGCACGTTGCTGGCGACGCGTGCGCGACGGTGCACCTGGGGCGCGCGAAAGCGCGCATCAACGCACCCGGCAACGCTGAGCATGGCATCCGCCCTGGGTGCCGTGATCGTCCCGTTCCTCCCGTGCCTCCCGTTCCTTTTGCTGGCCACTCTCCCGCTTCGCGCAGAAGCGGCAACGCTGCAGATTTCACCTGTCGTTGTCGAACTCGGCGCGAGTGAAAACGCCTCGGGCCTCACCTTGCGCAACCCGGGCGACCGCCCGTTGTATGGTCAGGTTCGCGTCTTCCAATGGACACAGGCGGAAGGCGAGGACGTGCTCACGCCGACGCAGGACATCGTTGCAAGTCCTCCCCTGATTGAAATTCCGCCGCACGCCGAGCAACTCGTACGGCTCGTGCGCCCCAATGCCGCACCACCCGGCAGTGAGCAAAGCTACCGGCTCCTGATCGACGAACTTCCCGAACCCGACGCGCGTAACAACGACGGCGTGATGATCCGGCTGCGGTATTCGGTGCCGGTGTTTGTCGAACCACCGAGCACTCAAGCTGCACCCGCGCTTGCGTGGTCGCTCGAGCATTCGCCCCAGGGCTGGCAACTCAACGTCGCCAACGACGGCATGCGGCGCGCCCAGATCAGTGCGGTCGAACTCATCGATCGCGACGGCAAGACCCATATGCTGAACAAGGGGCTGCTCGGCTACGCGCTCGCAGGCAAGGCCCGCCGATGGCAGGTCAGCGTGCCCACGGATGCAGCGCTGGGCAACGAGGTGACAGTCCGCGCCGCGGTCAACGCGGCGCCGGTCGAAGCACAGGCACACGTCACCGCATCGCCCTAGCCTCCTCCACTGATTGCCGGACTTTCGACGTGCATCATCGCGCGCAGGGTCGCGCCCCGGTGCACCTGGGATTCATGAGCCAAGGACCACCGGCGCCACAGCGGCGCCCGCGCATTCGAACTTCGCTCGCCCTGCTGGGCTGCCTCGCCTTCGCCCATTCGCGCGCAGCGTCCCCGGCATCATCGGCATCGGCCGCCCTACCCATGTCGTCGTCCGCGCCCGTCGGATCTGCCGCGTCCGCTCCGTCCGCTTCCTCAGCCCCCGACACTCCGGCCGAAGTGCCGCCTCCTGCGTATACCGCGCGACAAGATGCGGACGCGCACGACGTCTATCTCGAGGTCGAGATCAACGGCGAACGTACATCGCTGATCGTTCACTTCGTAGAAACGAAAGGCAAACTGTCCGCCACCGGCGAAGACCTCGCCAGCATCGGCGTTGCGATCGAACGCGCTCATATCGCGCCGCAGGCACGCGTGTCGCTCGATGCCATTCCCGGGCTCGAATATACGTATGACACGGGGCGACAACTCGTGGATCTGCGCATCGCCGATGCGATCCGCAAGCCGTTCACGTTCGACTCGCGCACCCCTGAGCGCACGCCCCCGGCGACCGCATCGCGCGGTCTGCTGATCAACTACGACGCGTTCGCCCAGACCAACACCGACGCACGCCTCGCGATATGGAGCGAAGAGCGCTATTTCGACACCTACGGCGTACTCAGCAATACTGGCATCGGCTATCTGTACCGCCAGGATCAGCGCTACGTGCGTTACGACACGTCATGGATGCATTCGAACCCCGATGCGCTGACGACGACCCAGGTCGGCGACACGATCTCGTCGTCGCTCGCGTGGACGCGTTCAATCCGGCTAGCCGGGCTGCAATGGCGCAGCAATTTCTCGCTGCGCCCGGACCTCGTCACCTTTCCCATACCTTCGTTATCGGGCAGTGCGGTGGTGCCGTCATCGGTCGACCTTTATATCAACCAGGTCAGGCAGTTCAGCGGCAATGTCCCGAGCGGTCCATTTGTGGTCAACGATGTCCCGGGCATCACGGGCGGCGGGAACGCGACGGTGATCACGCGCGACGCGCTGGGTCGAAGCATCGTGACCTCCGTGCCGCTCTATATCGACACGCGCATGTTGACTGCAGGGCTCGCAAGCTACTCCGTCGAAGCGGGGTTTTTGCGCAGGCAATACGGTCTCGAGTCCTTTGACTACGACCCGCATCCCGCATTCAGCGGCTCGGCGCGATACGGCGTCACCGACACACTCACCTTCGAGTCGCATGGCGAAGCGACAAGCGGACTCTATAACGCCGGTGCCGGCGTGCTGCTTCGGCTGGGTACGGTCGGTGTCGTCAATACCGCGTTCGCGGCAAGCACGGGCCATTTCGCAGGCACGCAAGTGAGCGCGGGGTATCAGATGATCCAGCCACACTTCTCGCTCGATCTTCAGACGATCCGCGCGTTCGGTCGATATGGCGATCTGGCCTCGGCCGACGGCACCCCCGTGCCGACGACCTCGGACCGCGTCACGCTATCTGTACCCCTGTTCAATACACAAACCGTCGGCCTGAGCTATCTCGGCTACAAGTATCCGGGTGCGCCCGATTCGCATATCGCCTCGGTGTCGTACTCGCTGAATCTCGGCACACTGGTGTCGGTCAATCTCAGCGGGTTCAAGGATTTCGGACAGAACAACACGAGCGGCGCATTCGTCAGCCTCAATATCGGTCTTGGCGACAATATCTCTGTCAGCACGAATGCGGGCGAGCAGGACGGCAAGGCCAGTTACAGCGCTCAGGCAACACGGCCGCCCAACTACGAAGGCGGCTGGGGCTGGGGCGTGCAAGGCGGAAGCAACGGCATTGCGCGTTATGGTCAGGCCCAGGTGCAATACCTCGGGCGCTATGGCGAAGCCACCGCAGTGGTACAGGACGTGGGCGGCACGACCAATACATCGCTCGACCTGACCGGAGCCCTCGTGCTGATGGATGGCAGCGTGCAGGCCGCGCGGCGCATCTACGACGGGTTCGCGCTGGTGTCGACCGACGGCGCGGCCGGTATCCCCGTACTGCACGAGAACCGTGTGATCGGCACGACGGACCATGGCGGTCACCTGCTGGTGCCCGATCTGAATTCGTATCAGACCAACCGGCTCGCAATCGACAGCATGAATCTGCCGGCCGATGCGCATGTGGGCACCACGTCGCTCGATATCGTGCCGCAAAGCGAATCGGGCGTGCTTGCGCACTTCTCGGTCGAGCACTACTCGGCGGCCACGCTGATTCTTGTCGACGCCGCACGCAAGCCCATTCCCGCAGGGTCGCGCGTGCGCGATCCCGACACCGGCAAGCAGACGATCGTCGGCTATGACGGCATGACCTTCGTCGACGGCCTGCAGGGCGACAACCATCTGCGCATCGAACAACCGGACGGCGCGCGATGCACCGTTCACTTCCCCTATGTGCGGCCGAGCGACGGATCGCTTCCGACGTTCGGGCCACTTGAATGCGAACCGCTCAAGGAGTCCACGCCATGACCTCGCATCCCCATCGCCGCTTTTATTGGTTTGGCTGCGCGCTGGTGCTGCTCGGCGCCATGATGGTCGCGCGTCCCGCGCATGCGGACAGCTGCGCCGTCTCGATGCCCGGCATCGACTTCGGTTCGGTCAGCCCGATCTCGGGCAACGCCGTGCGCACCAGCACGACGCTCACCGTGTCGTGCACATGGCAATACGACACACTGACACCTCAGGTGCTCGTGTGCCTGAATCTGACCGGCACGCCGCGCCGGCTGACCAACGGCAGCAACAGCATGCAGTACGACCTCTATCAGGACTCGGGCTACAACGTGCAATGGGGTTCGACATCGGCCGGCACGCAGCCCATCTCCGTGACGTTGCAAAAGCCCGTGATCAGCGGAACGATCACCGTCAATTCGACCGTGACCATTTACGGGCAGATCACGTCGAACCAGCCGCTCGTGCCAAGCGTGGGCAATGTCGATACGGCTTATACCCAGGTCTTCACGCCCGCTCAGGCCGTGATGAACGTCGGCTTTTATCTGATCTCGCTGTTGGCCTCGCCGAGTTGCGCCGGCAACACGAGTCCTGCCGGCTCGTTTGGCTTCACGGCCAAAGCGACGGTGACGAACAACTGCAACATCTCTGCAAACGACGTGGCGTTTTCGCCCGCGAGCTTGCTGACGTCCGCATTGAACGCGACGGGGTCGCTCAACGTGCAGTGCACGAACGGCGACGCCTATCGGGTTGCGTTGAATGGCGGCGGCAGCGGCAATGTCAATGCGCGGCAGATGACCCGGCAAGGCGGAGGGGGGACGGTGTCGTACCAGCTCTATACCGATGCCGCGCATTCGACTGCGTGGGGCGATGCGACCGGGGGTTCGGTCGCAAGCGGCACGGGCACCGGCGCCTGGCAGACGATCAACGTCTACGGCGTCGTGCCCATTCAGTCGACGCCACAACCCGGCCGCTATAGCGACACGATCACGGCGACCATCACGTTTTAAACGATGACGCGCGGTTTCAGAACGCGACCATCCAGACACCGGCTTCCGCGGACGCTTCCTTTGAAGATCGTATCGGCGCCGGCCGCACCGAAGCCGGCGCGATCGGATCTGTTACGACGTTCGAAATCGAATACACCTCGTCGTGTTCGCATTGCACGACCGGCGGCTCGACTTGACTCGATTCATTAGACGAACGGATCAGGCAGCTTTGCTCGATCGACAAGGTGACCGGCACGGTCGCTTCTTCGACCGGCGCTGCAACAACGGATGCGGAAAACCCGATAAACACAGAGACCGCGCAGAGTGCGCGAAGGCGACCCGACATGACCATCCACCTACCGACTACGAGCGAACCCCGTCGCCTCAGACCTCCGGCAATGGATTCGGTGTCGCGCCTCGCTCTGAGCGCGCCGGTGTGATGCGGTCTGAAACGTCCTGTTAGTTGTGCAATCGATTATGTGGCTAAACACGCGATGAGGGCTCGCTAAACTCCCGGATCCGGGTAAATGCGAGGGAAACGCTCAGCTCGCGTGTTGCGCGGAGCACACGATTTATTTGCTCGTCGGCTTCCCGGCCAGTCGCGCCACGCGAACACCTGCATCGGAACCGACGCGCTGCGCAACGCGGTCCATCGTGTTCATTGAGCCGAATCCGGAATGCGAAATGAGGAAATGCGTTTCGCCGACATGGACCTCGACGGTCACGTGGTCGCGCCCGCCCAGTCCGCCAAGGATCAAACGGCCCACTTCGGAGCGTTCCTTGTAGTCGATGAATACGAGCCGGGTCGGCACACCGTCGGTGACGATCGTCAGCCCGGCCTGCGAGATCTGCTCGTCAAACGACTGAATCAATTCGTCGCGCACCGTGGGATTGACGGCGTAGCCGTTCATATCGACGGTGGGTTCGGCGACCCCGTGCGCGAGACGCGTACGCAATGGCGCGGCGTCACCTTGCGCGTGTGCGGCGGCTTCTGTGGTCGCCACGTGTGCGTTCGCTGTTTGGGCGTTCGCCGGTTCAGCAGCCCAGACGGCCCCCGCCGCGAGCATTAACGCGCCCCCGCAAAAGATTCGAATGGCAGTCTTCATTGCAGCACCTGATCGCAGCGCGTCAGTCGTTGTCGTCATCCATGAAATTCGGCAACGCGCTCTACGCATCATCGCACCGCGTGCTCGCCGCTGCAGCGCAAGGTGTCCTCGCGCAGAAACTGGTGCGCAAACGCGATCGACATGCTGCCTTCGCCGACCGCCGATGCGACGCGTTTGACCGGGCTCAATCTCACGTCTCCGCAGGCAAACACGCCCGGCACGCTCGATTCGAGCAGATACGGATCACGGGTGTGGCTCCAGCGCCCGGCCTTGACGACGTCGTCGCCCGTGAGCACATAGCCGCGCTCGTCTCGTGCGATCTCGGCCGGCAGCCAGTCCGTCTGCGCGTCGGCGCCGATAAACACAAAGAGCCCACCGCAACCGACTCGCTCGATATTCGAGGTCGACGTATCCAGTACGTCGATCTCGGTCAGATGGGTTTCACCGAAAGCACCGACAACTTCCGAGCGAAGACGCACGCGGATATTCGTTTTGGCGCGGATCTGGTCGACGAGATAACGCGACATGCTCTTTTCAAGGGCGTCGCCGCGCACGACCAACGTCACGCTGCGCGCATGGTTCGCGAAAAACAGCGCGGCCTGCCCTGCCGAGTTGCCGCCGCCAATCAAATGAACATCGAGCCCGTGTGTGCCGCTTGCCTCGCTGCGTGCTGCACCATAAAACACGCCCTTGCCGATCAATCGATCGAAGCCCTCGATCGCGAGCCGGCGCCAGGCCACGCCGGTCGCCAGAATCAGCGTACGGATCCGGATCACGTCACCGCCATCGAGATGCACCTCGCGAGCGTTCAGGTCGATGCGCGCGACGCTGCGCGTGACCAGTACCTCAGCACCGAGGCGCCGGGCCTGCTGCAAGGCACGGCTCGCGAGTTCATCGCCCGACACGCCGTTTGGAAAGCCGAGATAGTTTTCGATCCGCGACGAAGTGCCGGCCTGACCACCGGGTGCTTCGCGTTCGACAACGATCGTGCGCAAGCCCTCCGACGCACCGTACACGGCCGCGGCCAGGCCGGCCGGACCACCACCGATAATCATCGTGTCGTATTCGTCGAGGCGCGCATGCGTCTGCAAGCCGAGACGCAAAGCCAGCTCGCGCGGCGCCGGGCGACTGACCGTCGTGCCGTCCGTGAAACGCAACACCGGGCACTGCGCCTCGCCCGGACATTCGCCGCCCCAGCGTTTGACGAGATCCGGCGCGTCCGGCGTCATCCAGTCGAAGCTGATCTGATTGCGTGCGAGAAACTGACGCAATGCGACACAGGCCGCGTCCCATCGGTGACCGATCATTGTCACGAGCAGCTTCGGCGGCTCGGACGACAAACCCTGAAGCCCGCCGATGCGCTCGCGCGCCAGCGCGCCCATCTTGAGTGCGACGTCCGGCGCGGTCGCGGCAAGTGCGTAGTAACGCTGCGCATCGACCCGCATGACCCGCGACGGTTCGACCGCCCGATATCCGCCCGGAAACGGTGAGCTCAGTGCAAGCGGCACCTCGCCGAAGATCGTGCCCGGCAGACGAAAGCCCAGGCGGCGCTCGACGCCGTCGAACAGCTTGACGACCTCCATCTTGCCGGACAGCACCGCATAGAGTGCACGCTCACCCCCTTCGGGGACCGCGAACTCGCCGGGTAACAGATTCATGTCCGCCGAAGTCTGCGCGAGATGCGCGAGTTCGCTGTCGGTCAGCGCCGAAAACAACGGTACCGCCCGGATATCGTCGATCGTCAGCATCGTGTCGTCCTGTCATGGGTTTGACATGGCACTACATGGAGAGGGTTGGCTTGCGCGCTTGCAGCGAGTCGATTGAATGCCTTATGGTGCCTCGGTGTGCGACGCGCCTCGAACTAGACACCTGCATTCTCGACGACGCGCCCTTCCGATCGCCAGCGCAGCATGCCGCCCGCGAGATTGGCGACCTCGCCAAAGCCTGCCTGTCGAAGAATGACGGTCGCCTGCGCCGAGCGCCCGCCGGCACGACAAATGGTCACGATCGGGCGCTGTGCGTCAAGCTCGCCGGTCCGATCGGCAAGCTCGCCCAGCGAGATCAGTCGCGCCTGAGGAATGCGCCCCAACGGGCCGACGAATTCGTCCGGCTCTCGCACGTCGATCAGCTGCACTGCATCGAGATTCTCTTCAAGCCATTGCGGCTGGATCTCCCAGATGCCCGCAAAGGTGTAATTGACCGGCGCCCATTGCGGCTCGGTAGCCTGCTCGCGAACCGTTTCGCTTGCCGCCGCGCCGCACAACAGATTCGCGGGCACGGCGATATCGATCTGCTTCGGATGCGCGAGCCGCAGATTGCGCATATAGCCGTTGAAATCGTCTTCCGACAGCTCGCCGCCCAGCCGCGGATTGAAACGCCGCTCTTCGCCGACGCTGGTCACCGTCAGGCCACGATAGTCGTGCGCCGGATAAAGCAGACAGTTATCGGGCAAGGCAAAGATCTTTTCGTGCACCGCATGAAACATCTTGTGCGCGTCGCCTTGCTGGAAGTCGGTACGGCCCGTGCCGCGAATCAACAGGCAATCGCCGGTAAAGGCCATCGACCGGTCGTCGAGAACAAGGCTGATGCAGCCGCCCGTATGGCCGGGTGTCGAGCGCACGAACAAATGGCGCACACCGAATTCAATGCGATCGCCTTCGCCGACATAGCGGTCGGCGCCCTCGGCTCCGCTGGCCGCCGAGATCACGATCGTGCTGCCCTTGCGTTGCTTGTGCAGCCACGCGCCGGTCACATGATCCGCGTGCACGTGCGTATCGATCGTCGCGCGCAACTTGAGGCCGAGTTCATCGATCAACGCCGAATCGCGACGTACCTGTTCGAACACCGGGTCGATCAGGATCGCGTCATGGGTATTCCCGTCGGCAAGCACGTAGGTGTAGGTCGACGACTGCGGATCGAAGAGTTGCCGGAAGATCAGCACAAGGTGCTCCGTGATTTAAATGACATCGTGTCGGCGTGATGCTCGCTGGCACGCTACCATGCCGGGCTATCGGTGTCTAACCAACCCATTCGTGGAGCACACCATGAGTCGACTGCTTCGGGCCCGCCGGATTGTGACATTGGCTGTAACGATTGTGGCGCTTGCGGGCGCTGTGTTCTTCGGCTCACTGATGCCGGCCTCATCCGCCCAAGCGTGCACGCGCGTGCTCTATGTCGGTGCCGACACCCAGGTCATCACAGGACGGTCGATGGACTGGTCCGAAGACATGATGTCGAATCTCTGGGTGTTCCCGGCCGGGATCGAGCGCGATGGCGCCGGCGGTGCGCGTTCGCCGCGGTGGACATCGAAATACGGCAGCGTTGTCGTGTCGGGCTATGAGATCGGGAGCGTCGACGGCATGAACGAACGCGGTTTCGTGGCTAATGCGCTCTATCTGTCCGAAACCGACTACGGCAAGCCCGACGCCTCGCGCCCGCCACTGTCGATCAGCCTGTGGGCCCAATATGCGCTCGACAATTTCGCCACCGTCGACGAGGCGGTCGATGCGTTGAGCCGGGAGCCGTTTCAGGTGATCGCGCCGCCGTTGCCCAACGGCAAGGCACTGACGATCCATCTGTCCTTGTCCGACGCGCAGGGCGACTCCGCGATTCTCGAGTACCTCGATGGCAAGCTCGTGATCCACCACAGCAAGGCGTACAAGATCATGACAAATTCGCCGATCTACAGCGAGCAGCTCGCGCTGGATACGTACTGGCGCGGCGTGGGCGGGTTGACGTTTCTGCCAGGGACCAATCGCGCTGCCGATCGCTTCGTACGTGCATCGTTCCTGCTTGACGCCATTCCGAAGGAGCTTGATCCGAACTACATCGTGGGCGTCCCGAATCGTTCGTATTCGTATCAGGCGGTGGCCGCTGTCATGAGCGTGATGCGCTCGGTCAGCGTGCCACTCGGCATCAGCACGCCCGACCAACCGAACCTGTCGTCGACGATCTGGCGCACCGTCTCCGATCAGAAGAACCTTGTCTACTACTTCGACTCGTCGACACGGCCCGACACGTTCTGGGTCTCGTTGAAGAAACTGAACCTGAAGCCCGGCGCGCCCGTGCTCAAGCTCACGATTGCAAACGGACAGGTTTACTCAGGCGAGACCGCCGGCCAATTCGTGCCGACGCCGTCGTTCCGCTTTATGCCAGCGCAGGGTCTTAAAGCGTTTGGGGTGCAGAGCAATCCATAGTCACACCCAGAGATGTGGCGGCGCACTGACCGATGCACTCGCAACTGTGCGCGCGCGGATTACGTATCGGTCACATCCCAGTCACGTGTCGGTTGCCTATCCGTCACGCTTCGTTCACGTGACCACTCCTCGACGGTTCCGCCTCTGCGCCGCCAACGCACATCACGACGATGCCGACACCGCAGCAGTTTTCCCCGCATCTCCCGACGTTTCGACACCGACCGGATTGAGCACAAACGTGAAATCGAGCGTGCTGAACGTCGTCGGGCAGTCGCTGCCGTCCGGCGCGCGGCCGGCAGGATGTTGTTGCCAGTCCGCGATCAGCGACGAGCGTACGCCGAACACCGCATCCGAATTCAGATACTGATCGCCCGCACGGAACACGTGCGTGATCAGGCGTTCATAGCCCGGTGCCTCGATCATGAAATGCAGATGCGCCGGGCGCCACGGGTGGCGACCCAGGGCTTTGAGCATGCGCCCCACCGGCCCGTCGTGTGGAATCGGATACGACTCGGCGGTAATCGACTTGAAGTGGAACGTGCCATCGGCACGGCTGCGCAATGAACCACGCGCCTGACTCTGTGCAAGCTCGGCGTGCTGCACATCGTAAAAGCCGTCCGAGTCCGCCTGCCAGACCTCGATATGCGCATTGCCGACGGGTTCCCCATGCGTGCCAGTGACCTTGCCACTGACAAAGCACGGTTCGCCTTTCGCACCGTTGGCCACATCATCGCCGTTCTCGTACTCGGGCGCGCCTTCGACGAAGAACGGGCCGAACACGGTCGCTTCCGTGCAGCCCTTGGGCTTGCGATTGTTCAACGCCGTCACAAGCATCGACAAACCGAGCGTATCGGAGAGCAGGATGAATTCCTGGCGCTTGTCATCGGTGATATGGCCGACGTCGGTCAGGAACTGAATGCCCTTGAACCATTCCTCCTCGGTGAGGTTCACGTCGCGTGCGAAGCTGTGCAAATGCTTCACCAGGCTCGTGACGATCTGCTTGAGCCGCTCATCACCCGAATCGGCGTGGCGCGACAGCACGATCTCGGTGATCGTATCTTCGTTGACGTTCTGCATCGTTTGTCTCCTGTCCATCTCGTTTTGATCCAGCATAGTCGCTTGCCAGGCGATACCAAAGCGCACGGCCCGACTCAAGTCAGCCCGCGCCCACCGTCGATCGTGACCGTCACGCCCGTACTGAATGTCAGATGCGTTGCACACGCAAGGACTGCGGCCGCCACATCATCCGGCGTGCCGATGCGCTTGAGCGGCGTTGTCTCGGCCACACGCTCGTTAAAGCCGGCAGCACGTCCGGGCACAAACGCGGTGTCGACCACGCCAGGCGACACATTGACCACGCGGATATGCGGAGCGAGCGCGCGGCCCAGCGATTTGGCCATGACGTCGAGCCCGGCTTTCGCAGCGCAATACGCGACGTTGCTGCCGACGCCCGATGTCGCGGCCAGCGACGAGACGTTGACGACCAGTCCGTTGCCCGTCGCTTCGAGCAACGGACGAAACGCACGGATCGTCGCGAACTGGGCGCGCCAATTGACTTTGAGGATTTCGTCGATGAGCTCGTCGGTGAGCGCATCGAGATCGCCGTGACGGATCGGCTTGGTGAAGCCCGCTGTATTGACGAGCACATCGGTGCGGCCCATGCGTTCGCGCACGGACTGCGCGAGATCCTTGAGCACCGCGCTATCCGTGATGTCGGCGACAGCGCTCATATGGCCGGACCCGGGTAGCGACTGAATGACGGCGTCGGCCTTCTCGAGGCTCGATTGGGCGACGACTACGACGCGTGCTCCCGCCGCAGCGAATTGCCGCGAAGTCGCCGCGCCAATCCCACCCGTCCCGCCGATCACCACCGCCACCTTTCCGCCAAGCGAATCAGACACGTCAGGTTCTCCATCCGTTGATGGGTCCCATCATATCGCCCGCGATTCGTTCGGCGAGTCAAAAGCTTTCGAATTCCGGCCAATCAGGCCGGGTTGTTCGATATACGCACCACGCAGTGTTACGCGCCGCCGATTGTGCGCATGCTCTTCCATTGACCTTTCTGGACTTCAAAGAGCGTATAGGGCGGTGTAATCAGATCGCCGTTGGGATCGAACTTGATATCACCCGTCACGCCCTTGACCTGCACTGTGGCAAGCGCGGTGACGATCTTTGCGCGATCGAGCGAGTTCGCATCGTGAACCGCCTTGATCATGGCGAGCGCGGCATCGTAGGCAAACGGCGCATACAACTCCACGTCCTGATTGAATCGCGCCTTGTAGCGCTTTCCAAAGTCCACCGCGGCAGGCAGCTTATCCAGCGCAGGGCCGGGTTCAAGATCCTGCGTACCCTCTCCTGCCGGACCCGCGATCTGCAGGAAAGCGTTGCTCTTGAGCGCGCCGGCGCCGAACAGAAGTGTGTTCATACCCAATGAACGCATTTGCTTCACGAGCGCTGCCCCTTGTTCGTCGAGGCCACCAAAGAAGATGACGTCGACGTTCTTGGCCTTCATGGCCGTCAGGATCGCGCGGAAGTCCACTGCCTTGTCGTTGGTGTATTCGCGATCGACGATATTGCCGTTCGCCGCCTTCACCCCCTTTTCGAACGCATCCGCGATCCCCTGGCCAAATGCGGTCCGGTCGTCGATGATACCGATCCGCTTGGCCTTGAGCTGCTCGACCGAAAAGTGTCCGGCAACCACGCCGCCGATTCCGTCATGCCCCATGGTTCGGAACACGTTCTTGAAACCTTGCTGCGTCAGCGTCGGATTGGTCGACCCCGGCGTGATCATCGCCACGCCAGCCTGGTGATAGACCGCCGACGCGGGGATGCTGCAACCGGAGTTGTAGTGCCCGATCACGCCGACAACGCCATCGTCCACCAGCTTCTGTGCGACCTGGATCGCGATGCGCGGATCGGCCTGATCGTCTTCGACATCGAGTTCGAACTTGACCGGCTTGCCGCCAATCGTCGGCTTGCGTGCGTTTTCCTCGTCGATCGCGAGTTGTGCGCCATATTGCAGATCCTTTCCGACGCGCGACACGGCACCGGTCAGGGGTCCCGCAAATCCGATCTTGACGACCTGCACATCGTCGGCAAACGTGGGCGAGGCTGCGCTCAGCGCGACGGTCCCGAACATGATCAACACATGGCGGCGCTTCATGATGTGACTCCCGATGGAACGTGAATGGAGTGGCGTACTGTCAAAACCGACGCGCGCTGTAGCGTGCGAGGTCGATGGGCGGTGCGCGCCCGGCAACGAGATCGGCGACGATGCTCCCGGTCACGCCACCGAGCGTGACGCCGAGATGCTGGTGACCAAACGCATAGATCACTCGCGGCGACGCGCGTGAAGGTCCGATAACCGGCAAGCCGTCAGGCAGCGTCGGGCGGAATCCGAGCCAGGCCGTATTCGCGTGTTGCGACAACGCAGGCAACGCACGCTGCGCTGAACGGCTCAGCAGATCGAGCAACGACGCGTTGCGTCTCGGCCCGAAACCGGCCAGTTCGACGGTGCCCGCTGCGCGCACGCCGCCGGCCATCGGGGTCATATAGAAGCCACGTTCGGCCCAGCCGCACGGACGGGAAATCAGTCCTTCGGTATCGGCGAACTGCACGTGATATCCGCGCTCGGTATCGAGGGGCACGACATCCCCGCACTGACGCGCGAGCTCGCGCGAATGCGCGCCGGTGCAAAGAACGACATGTTCGAAGTCAGCAGCCTCACGCATCGTCCCCGAGCCACGCGTCGGTCCCGACGTGTTCCGCGACGTATTCCCCGACGTACCGAGCGTAACCGCGTGGCCGCGTATCTCAATCGAGTCCACCGCCATGCGGTGGTGCTCCATCCCCTGCTCTGACAGCGCAGCGTGAAGCGCGCGTAAAAAACCTCGCGGGTCGGTCAGATACCAGCTACCGCCAAAGCGCACGCCGCGTTCGAACAGCGGCGCAAGTTGCGGCTCGAGTGCCCGAACCTCGTCTCGATCCAGTACGTCGAACTCGACGCCCAGCGAACGCCGAAGCTCAAGTGCAGGGCTCGCTGCATCGAAACTCGTCTGGCTCGAATACAGGTAAAGGCATTCGCGCTCGCGCACGAATCCGGCGAGCGAAGGCATCGCAAGCATCTCGCGATAACCGTCCTGAGCACGCGCAAGGATCGTGGCGAGTGCCTCGACATTCGCCGGATAACGGCTGGGGAGTGAGTTGAACAGAAACCGGCCCAGCCACGGTGCGAGTCGCGGCATATAGCCCCAACGAATGCGCAGCGGACTCGACTTCGAAAGCAGGTAGCGCGGCAAACCGCGAAACACCGAAGGGTTATTGACCGGAATGCATGCGTAGTGGGCGAACGTGCCGGCATTGCCGTACGACGTCGCTTCGCCTGGCCCTTGTGGATCGAGCAGCGTGACGCGGTGCCCGTCGCGCATCAGCCAGTACGCGGACGACAACCCGATAAAACCCGCTCCGATCACTGCCACGTTTGCCATGTTCGCCCACACCCGGCAAGCGACGCCATTGCGTCGCGACTCGCATCTCATGCGTCGGCCTTTCCGGCATGACGCATCGCTCAGAGGGCGGATCGCCGACATCGGTCGCCGGTTCTTCGCCTGTCGATGCGAGCGATCAGGACTGCGTCGCATCGGAACCCATGCTCACACAAAAAATTTTTGTCTGCAATGCGTTTGTCTTTGTGTGGACTTAGGGAATTTCCCTGACACACAGGTTTGTCGCCACCGGCGACCCCATGCAGGCTTTTACAACGTCCGGTCAAACACGCTACCATCGGTAGCATTGCACGAGAAAGCTGCTGAAATCGCGTTCACGTAAGGCTCGCGGAGAAACGCTCGACGCTGCGCAGCAGCAATGGATGTCCGATTCAGAACGACGATTCGCCCTGCGGCACAGGATTTTTGTGTGGAGATTTGACTGATGAGTTCGGGTAGCGACGACGTGACGACGAAAAAGAATCTCCATACAAAAACGCGGGAATCCACGTATCTCGCCGTCTCACGCTCGCTTGAAGAACAAGTGCGCAGCGGGGTATTTCCGCCTGGCAGCACGCTGCCCGCTCAACGCGACCTCGCCGCTGAACTCGGTATCAATGTCTCGACCGTGTCGCGTGCCTACAAGGAGTTGCAGGCGCGAGGGCTGATCGTCGGCAGCAAACGCCGCGGGTCGATGGTGACCGGAGGCGCGATGCCCAACGTCGCGGATGCGAGTCAGCGAGCGCTGACCGCTAAAGATGGCGCGTCCCCGGGCGTCATCGATCTGACTGTCAACCGACCTGCCACGGGCGATTTCCTCGCCGCATTGGCGAAGTCATTCGAGACCCTCGCTCGCGACCCGCGATTCGGCGAATTGCAGGAGTATCAGCCGCCTCAGGGACCGCTCTGGGCGCGCGAATCCGGCGCACGATGGGTCTCGGCGCAGGGATTCGCGCCGCCCGCCGATCGTCTGGTTGTCACGAGCGGTGCGCAGCATGGTCTTTACGCCGTACTCAGCAGTCTCATGGGTCACGAGGGTGTGATCCTTGCCGACCGTCTTTCGTACTATGGACTCAAGGCGCTTGCGCCGGTCTTTCAGTTCGAAATCGTCGGCGTCGAGAGCGACAACCAGGGATTACTTCCCGACGCGCTCGAGCAAGCCTGCGCCCGGCATCGCGTCAAAGCAATGTTTGTCGTGCCCAATCTGCAGAACCCGACGGTCGTGACGACGAGTCTCGAACGACGCATTGCCATTGTCGATATCGCGCGGCGACATCACGTGGCGATTATTGAGGACGACGTTTATGGGCCGCTCGTGCGTTCACGGCTACCTACGCTTGCGGGCATGTGTCCCGAACTCACTTACCACATCGCATCGATGTCGAAGACCCTGGCGCCAGGGCTGAGGCTGGGCTACGTCGTCACGCCGCCTGGAGGCGCTGCGTTGGCCGCGGAAGCCGTACGCACGACTGCCTGGATGCCCGCCCCGTTGTCCGCGCTCATTGCGACACGATGGATCGAAGACGGTACGGCGCGCTCCGTGCTTGAAGCGCAACGTGCAGAAGTTCGCGCGCGGCACGCACTCGCACGCGAACTTCTGCCTGCCGAGCATCTGAACAGCGACCCCGACTGTATGTTCATTTGGCTCCACGTCCCCGAACCATGGCGCTCCGATGACTTCGCCGCGAACGCGCTTGCACGAGGTGTGAGTGTGATGCCCGCATCGGCCTTCGCGGTCGATCGAAGTGCGACCGAACATGGCGTGCGTATCAATCTGGCCTGTGCGAGCTCGCGCGATCAACTCGTTCAGGCGCTGCGTATCGTCGACCAGACGCTGAAAGACCGCCCTCGGGCCCTGTATGGCACGGTCTGACGCATCAATGCGCGCTGCGCTGCATCGCAAAACGGTTGAGCACCGCGCATAGCACCAGCAGCGTACCGGTGACGAAGAACACGGCATGCAGGCCCACATGCGCACCGATCTGGCCGCCGATCAACGGGCCCACAACCTGCCCACTGAACTGCGCGGACTGCAGATAACCCAGCGTCTTGCCTGAGTTGTGCTCGGCGACCGAATGTCGCACGAGCTTGGCGATCGACGGCAGCAAACCTGCGAGCGTCATGCCCATCAATCCGCGCAGGATCGCGAGCTGCCACCACTGCGTGACGAAGGCCTGCGGCACCATCACGACGCCCGTCGCGATCAGGCAGGCAATGATGACCTTCCAGCCACCAATGCGATCGGCGAGCGCACCCAGGCGCGCGGCCGTCAGCATGCTGCCGAAAGCAGACGCAGCCATCACGAAGCCTGCCGTGCGAGCCAGGTGCGACGTCGGTACGCCAAGCTGTCCGATATAGATGGTGATGATCGGCTCGATCGACATGTTCGCAAGCAGCACCATCATCGCGGTGACGAGCAATGAGCCGATCACGATCGGGCTGGCCCCGCCCGTTGACGATGCCTGCGCGTTCGAGCGGTGCTTGACGTCGGTATGCGGATCGAAATCCTCGCGCACGACAAAGATCGTCAGCAACGCCGCAACGGTGATCATCGCGCCGCCGACAAAGAACGTACCCCGGATGCCGACGAGAGACGGCAAAAAGCCGCCGACCAGCGGGCCCACAAGATTTCCCGCAAGTGCTCCGGTGGAAAGCATGCCGAGTGCCCAGCCCGCACGTTCGCGCGGCGCCTGTGTGCCGACCATCACGATCGACGCGGAAGCGAAACCGCCGACCAGACCAGCGATCAGGCGCAACACCACTAGCTCAGTCACGCTGTGCGCCATGCCGATCAGCGACATCACGACGGCCATGCCCACTGCAGCTCGCACGAGCATCGGCTTGCGGCCGAAGCGATCCGCGAGCCGTCCCCAGACCGGCGCGGTGATGGCCGTTCCAAAGAATGTCGCGCCAAAAGCGACGCCCGACCACTGCACGATCGCCGACGGCGTGCTCGCGCCAAGCTGCTGCACATACAGCGGCAGGAACGGCAGCAGCATGCTCAAGCTGACAAGCGTCGTAAAGGATCCGAATACGCAGACAAACAGATTGCGGCGCCAGTATGTGGCGTTGCGCTCGGCATAGGTCGCCACCGGCATCGCGGCAGCGTGCGGGCTGTTCAACGTGGAAGTTTGCGAATGCATGTCAGGCACGTCCTTCGAAACGATTGTGCGGCAGGCGCAACCCATTGCGCAGAGCGGAGCGAACCGATCTGCGGCGGCTGGCATCCACGGCGGGCTCGGACATCGAACCGATAGATCCCGCCGTTGCGGACCGAGCTGCGAGTACGACTACGATGGCCATTACGATGCCTGCATAGTATCTCGTTTTGAGAATATACTCACTCCATCATTCTTTAATTGAGAATTACATGGATCACATCAATCTCGAGATTTTTCGAGCGGTGGCCAGCGAACTCAGCATCACGCGCGCAGCCAAGCGGCTCGGTCGCGTCCCGTCGAACGTGACGACGCGGATCCAGCAACTTGAAGCCGAGCTTGGCGTGGAGCTGTTTGTGCGCGACGGCAACCGACTGACGTTGAGCGGTGAAGGCCAACGCTTTGTCGACTACGCGGACCGATTGATTGCGCTCGCGGATGAGGCACGGCAAGTCCTGCGGCCGCAGGCGCCGATGGGCGTATTGCGCGTGGGCACGATGGACAGCACTGCCGCGGCGCGCCTACCGGGGCCACTCGCGCGTTTTCATACGCGCTGGCCCGACGTGCAGCTGAATGTGTCGACGCAGACATCGCGTCAACTGATCGAGTCGGTCCGCTCGGGATTGCTCGATTGCGCGCTCGCGGCCCTACCGCCTTGCAGCGACCTTGCGACGGCGGCCGATCTTGAATCGATCGGCCTGCATGCGGAACGGGTGTTCAAGGAAGAATTGTTGATCGTTGCGCCGCCGGGGCACCGCGCACTGCGCAAGCCCGGCGATCTCGATCTGCGCTCATTGGCAGCATTCGCGCAGGGCTGCAGCTATCGCGCGCTCATTGAAGACTGGCTTGGCGACACGGCGGCGACGCTCGTTGTGCAGGAAGTGGGTTCCTATCACGCGATGCTGGCGTGCGTGGCTTCGGGCTCCAGCTTCTGCCTCGTGCCGCGCTCCGTGCTCGACCTGATGCGCGACCCGCCCGAGTTTCAGACGCACACGATCGCGCGCATGGATACGTGGCTCATTCGACGCCACGGCTTCGAGACGGCCGCCTTTACGGCGTGGCGCGAGATTCTGATGCCGGCTGACACGTCGCAACCGCATGAGGCGCGTTCGCCGCGGAACCTGGCACGGAGCTCGTCCCAAAAGCGCGCCGCCTGAGGTCCTCGGTGGTTTCGCTATTGCCGTCGGGGCGCCAGCCGGGAGGCATCAACAGATAGCCCGCAAACTCCCGGACCGAACGCGCGGTCTTGAGGTCGTTCCAGAGTCCCTGCCAGTGGGCGAATTCGATCGTCAGCAGGTTGTAGCTCTTCATCGGCGAGACAAGGCCATAGCGGCACGGAAGGTCTTTGCGCTCGGGGATATAGGTTCCGAACAAGCGATCGAACACGATCAGCACGCCGCCATAGTTGCCGTCGAGATATTCAAGGTTCGATGCGTGATGCACACGATGGGCCGACGGCGTATTGAGGATCCACTCAAGCGGACCGAGCTTCGGAATCCAGGTCGCGTGCAGCCAGAACTGATACAGCAGGTTCAACGACAGCAGCATCAGCACGATCTTCGGCGGCATGCCGAACAGCGGTGCGAGCATGAAAAACAAAGTCGATCCCGTCAGGCGGCCGGTCCAGCCAAAGCGATAGGCGGCCGACAGGTTCAGTTCGTTCGGCGAATGATGGATCGCATGGGTGCACCAGAACCAGCGGACGCGGTGCGCGCTACGGTGATACCAGTAGTAGCAGAACTCCTGCCCCACGAAGCACGCGAGCCAGCCAATCCAGCTATCCATGGGCAGGGTGAAGAAGCGATGCTGCCAGAACCAGTCCATCAGGTTCGCCCAGAACGCCAGCGGCAGCAGCCAATGCAACGGATATTCGCGCACCAGAAAGTCGACCACCGAGATGCCGGCTGCCTTCCAGTTGTAGCCCTTCCATCCGCTCCGGATGGACATGACAAGCGCCTCGGCGAGCGAGGACAGGAGGACGGTTGCGATGCCGAACTTCAGTATCGTGTAGAGCGCGTGCATGGCGGGATCCACGAGGATGGGATGCCGAGAGGTTATTTCCCGCGCCGGGCCCGATCAATGGATTTGGGACGAAACGGGTCTGGCGAGGGGCGAAACGGGTCCGGGACGGCGCGAACGTCCGAACTTCCGAACTTCCGATTCCGGGCGCCGGCCTCCGTTCAGTTCAGCAAGTGCACTGCATCTTGGGCACTACACGTCGGACGCTACGTGTCAGGCGCTACGTCTTGGCCGTCACGTCCGGCCCGGTGGACCCGCGTCGCTCAACGATCCGTTCAGCCGCTCGACAAGCGCTTCCCGATGCTGGCGGCTGCACGCGACCTCGGTGCCGCTCCGCAGCACGACGATCGCATCGCCTTTGCCCTTCGGGCGGATGGCCTGTACTGCACTCAGTGCGACGGCAGCGCTTCGGTGCACACGTATAAAGCCAGTGCCCAGATCATCGAGCAACGAGGCAAGCGTTCGCCGCATGAGCAAGGAACGGCCAGCAACGTGAAGCGTTACGTAGTTGTCCGCGGCTTCGAGCCACTCGATATCGGCGCATTGCACAATATGCGTCTGCTTCTGATCGGCAATCACCAGTCGCGTCGGCGGAATCCCGGTGCGGGCTGGAAGCGAAGCCGCTCTGGAAGCCGCCCTGGTAGTCGCCTCCGCTGTAACAATCACCCCACGCAAGCGTTGAATCGTGCGTTCCAGGCGCTCCGGTTCGACGGGCTTGAGCAGGTAATCGCACGCGTGCGTCTCGAAAGCCCGCAAGGCATATTGATCGAATGCCGTGACGAACACCAGCGCAGGCCCGGTTTCCGGCAATGAGGCGGCCACGTCGAAGCCATCGAGCTCGGGCATTTGTACGTCGACGAACATCACATCGGGACGAAGTGTCTCGGCCAGAGTTAGCGCATTCACACCGTCCACCGCTTCGCCGACGATCTCAATGTCGTCGTAGGCCCCGAGCATTCGCCGAAGTTTGCTTCGCGCCGGCGCCTCGTCATCGACGATCAGGGCGCGCATGGCACCTCCATGCGAGCGACCAGTCCGCCTTCGGGACGTGGAATCAGTTCGAGCCGTCCGCGCGAACCATAGAGCGATTCGAGCCGGCGTTCGAGGTTGCCAAGACCCACACCCCGACGCTCGGGCATCGGTACGATGTCACCATCGTTTTCAATCTCGACACGTAGTACGTCGTCAAAACGCTGCGCACGGATCGCAATGCGCGTGCGCGCACTGCGTTGTTCGACGACATGCCGGAAACAATTCTCGAGCAACGGCTGCAAGCCAAGCGTCGGCACCGTGCAATCGCCCAGGCCGTCACCGATCGCCCATGTGAGCTCGACCCGATCCGCAAAGCGACACACCATGATCTCGGCATACGACTCGAGCAGTCGCAGCTCGTCGCGAAGCGCGTGCTCGGGCCGCTGGCTTGCATCGGTCGCCGCGCGCAACAAACTGGCAAGACGCGTGAGCAGACGGTCGGCCATGTCCGGATCGTCGTGAATCAGCGACGAGATCGTGTTGAGCGCGTTGAACAGGAAATGAGGCTGAAGCTGCTGAGTCAATTGCGCGAGTTGCGCCTGACGCATCTCATGCGCTTGCCGTTCAGCCCGCAGGCGTTCGGCGGCCCAGCCCTCGTACGAACGCAAGCCGAAATGCACGCCGCCAAGCAGGCCAAAAAACAGCACGAACCGGGTTGTTTCATAGGTGAGGACTTCGAGCCATGGCCCGTGACGCACGGGAATGCCGACCAGCGTGTAGAACGCGAAGCGCATCGCATACATCACGGCGACGAAGCCGATGAGCTGCAGCGGCATCCACGCCCACATATGCACGAACCAGCGCAAAGGTTGATTGAGCAGATGGTCGAAACGTCGGGCGCGCCTCATTTGCCAGGCCGCCAGTCCGGTCGCCGCGAGCGCGGCCGTTCCGTTATCGACGACGGGCTGCCAGAGCCTGTGACCGCCAGTCCACATGTATTCCTGAGAACCTGTCACCAGCATGAGCAGCCAGAACACCGCCCAGACCCACAGCAAACGCCTGAGCAATCGGCGCGGAGGCCGATCGGCGGTGGGTGTCGCAATCGGAAGGCTGGCGGTCTCCATGCGGAACGGACGGCCCGGTGGCGCGTCAAGGGGGACGATGAGCGCCTACTTTAGCCGTCCTTGCGACGGCGAACAACGTTGCACGCCAGGCCCTTGCTTCGGAGCAAGCCGCGTCGCATCGAAACGCCCCTGCCCCGCACTCATGTCACGAGCCAAGGCGGGTGCCCGGGACGAAACGCGTCGCGTCGAAACGCCCCGGCTCCGCGACGCGCGGCGCATCGTCGCACCCTCTCCGACTTATCCCGACCGCCCTCTGCGCCGCGCGTAGGCGCGCATGGTGTACACGGCATAGTTCTCGAGCGACTCGAGCACTTGCGTCTGCCGGTCTTCCCACGGCGGCGCGCTCTCTTCGGGTTTGGGATCTTCAACGAGGCCAAGACCGTCACCGCTGCGGATGAACGACTCGACACGCGCGGCCTCTGCGACGGGCACCCAGGCCTCGTCGGAAGCGCTTT